>NZ_JAQSCU010000019.1 GCF_029945535.1 Methylotenera sp. | reverse complement strand
CAGCTACCTGCCAGTTGTGATTAGTATCGCTGAAAACAGGATGGAGTGACTATATAGGGTCGCAAGCCCCGATTATTAGAGGCTGCTAAAGAGAAGTTCAGTTAATGCAGTCACTTTGAAATAAGTGCAAACTATTGATCCCTATTTTTTAGGAGTTCATCATGAACCATGGAACAAAGGTAAGTAATCGGTCAAAAAGCACCACTTAAATTTAAAGAAATCTGGACAATTCGAGTTCGCTCAGAACTATCTAATTGAAACAAAGACTTAGAACTTTTTAACCTTGCAGTTGATAGTAATCTCCGTGCATGTGATTTAGTGAAAGTGTACTTTTTTAGGGTACTGATTACATTGTAACGATTTTGCCGCCAAGGCGCTCAATGAGAGCGTCTCTATCAGCCGCTTTTGCTAAACAGGCAACTTTGGTTAAAGCGTCTGCGCGCCAAGCGTAATGAGACATGACGGTCCAACTACCGAGGTTTGGCGAAGCTAAACTACCAATGATTTTCCCAGGAAACGTTTTGTCATAAACTTCGGTGACAGTTGAAGTAGCAAGTGCAGCATTCTGTAAACCGCCTAAACTGACATATTCACCATTAATCTCTCGACGACTTACTGGTAACACTAAATCACCATAAACACGTAAATCTCCACCAGCATTCACCCAAGCGGCTTTAATGCCGAAGCGCTTGAGTTGGGCTATGGCGCAATCAACTGCATAGCCTTTAGCAATACCGTCTAATGTGATTTTTATTGAGTTGCTAAGTGTAATAGTATGAGCATTTATTTGAATGTCATTAGCAACACCGCTGGCTTTAGTCTCAGCTCCATCTTGATTTGGACTGTTATGATTTGGCAGAACGCCACTTTGTACCATTGCACCACCTAGCGTGCAATTGAATAGGCCATTGCTAGCAATGGTCATAGCTCGCGCAAGCTTCATTACGCGTAGAGTATGCTGATTTACCACAACCGCTTTGCCTTCGGCCTGATTTAATCGGCTAAGATCACTTGCTTGCTCGTGAAAACTGAGCAAATGGTGTAGCTTTTCTATCACATCAAATGCCGCAGCAATTGCATGTTCAGCACTTTTGTCAGTTTGCATACAACCAATCTCGACAAAAGTACCAAGCAAAGGCCGCATTCTTTTAAGACTAGCCATTGAAACCTAACAATTCAAATTCAACCATCTTAACTTAATTAAGGTAACGCTTATTCAACCAAATTTAAGACTTTCTGAATCGCGAGAACGCGTTTCACACCATCCATGACATTGCGACTAGATAAGGTACCGCCACTAATATTCGGTACATCTTCATCTAACTTAAAGGGGTCAGCTAGCGTTTTACCTACAAGATGCTGACGCCAAATAGCATTACGTACACCACCGCCATAAGTTTCACGGTACGTCATAATCTCTACGCCTAAAACGTGGCCATCCGGACTCAAGCCAACTGCATAGGTAATAAACTCATGCTTACCTATGACCTCGTCCACCACAAACCAACCTAGCGTTTTACCATTTTTAACAGCACGCCAAATTTGTTGTGTATCCCAACGCTGACGTAAACCAGATAAAGATTTAATCTTATCTTGCTGATCTGAGGTTAGCTTTGCTGGACGCGCCTCGAAAGACTGAGGGCGCAATACAAGCGTATAGCAGTCTCGTTTATTCACTTAGAAGTTCTGCAACGGGCTGTAAATGCTCAATATGTACGCAGATTACTTTGATTATGACGATAAGAGGAATACCTAGTAGCATTCCCCATACCCCCCAAAGCCACGTAAAAAATAAAAGGGATATAAATACAGCTGCAGAATTCATTTTGGCAATGCGGCCAGTCATCCAGGTCGTTAGAAAGACACCCACTATTGTGGCTACTAGCATAGTCGCTCCAGCTACCAGAACTGCCATTGAAGTGGAGCCAAACTGCATATAAGACGCTATTCCTGTTGCGCCTGCTGTTACAACTGGACCAAAATATGGAACTACATGAAGAAAACCGGCAAACACAGCCCACGCACCAGCATTTTCTAAGCCGATCATTCGAAATAGGAGCCACATCGATAGACCGACCATTACATTGGTAATGAGCAGCATAAACATGTAGCGTTGAATTGAATTATTGATATCTTCAAGAATATGTACCGTAATCTTTTTACGTGACAGTGACGGCCCAGTAAGGTGAACTAACTTTCGTTTGAATGTATCTCCTGATAACAACAAGAAGTACGCAAGAAAAGCCATGGTAATTGCCTCTCCGACAAACCCGAAAACACCTAATGAACCTCGCCACAGAAAATCACCAATTTTGAATTTATGATCGTCAATAACGACATGCATAGTGGAGTTTTTCTTAGTCGCAACGGCGTTCGTTACCGAGTTGGTCGCTGTTTCAACCTGACTAGCAGCTATCTGCACTTTTTGCATATCGGTAAGCGGCTCTCCACGCTTAGTTTCAAAAGCAGCGGTAAGCTTAGTCGTGACTTCGGGCAACTGGGCGATAATAGATTGAACCTGCCCTCGTAAGGTAAAGCCAGCAAATCCAATGCTCAATATAAGCGTTAGTATGACGATTGAAGAGCCGACCATGCGCGGTATTTTGACGTATTCGAGCCATTTCACTACTGGATTTAGCGTGTAGGACAAGAGGATTCCCAACAGCAAGGTAATGACGAAGTTTTGTGCCCAGTCCAAAGCAAAAATTACGGCAAGAGTTGTCAGAATAACTAATGCCAGGTTTTTAACTTGAATTGAATCATTTCCAGGCAGTACTGCTAAGTCTGCGGATGGGTGCTTATCTGACGCTTGGATAATGCTCTTATTCACACACGTTCCTTCTATTTAAAATTGTTATATATCTAATGCAGAGGGTGATTACCAATTAATGAATCTTAGAAAGATATGGCTGTAAGCAGTTTACTAACGGCTCATTAGGAGATCATTTTAAATCTGTTCTACTTAATGTGATTTGACTGGAGCAGGCGTAAAAATTTAAGCTTCTTAGTGACAACGCAAATAAATTACTTGTCACTGAAAAGCTTAAAAAAGGCCAGATTAAAGACGTATCGGAGGCAAATAGCCACCTGGAAGAATTCCAACAGCCGACAAAATAATCAATATTAGTAAGACTAGAAAAAGAGCACGCACAATCTGAGCGATAGGCGCAGGCAGGGGCAGCAAGCTGACTAGCCACCAAATTAGCCCAAAAACAACTAAATACACAATTAAATTTATGATGATGTTCATTGTTAATACTCTCTGAAGTTAGATTAAACCCGAAAATAACAATTTTTTCATGCTATGTATGTGCGTAAGCGAACACATGATTCAATAATCTAGTGGTCTACTAGCCATGGAGGTCCATCGACTTGTTTTTTTAAAGGATATATTTAAGATGAAACTTCTTAAAGCGGTAGTGGAAGTTTTTATAGATTCGTTTACTTCATGGGTCACTCACCGTGGAGCCAGTAAAGGTGCGGCCTTGGCATTCTATGCACTATTTTCTCTTGCACCAATTTTAATTCTAACCATTGCGGTCACTGGTTTCTTTTTTGGCGATGAAGCAGCACAAGGACAGATTATTCACCAGATAGAAAACTTGGTTGGCCATAATGGCGCGGTAGCCATCCAAGCGATATTGGCCGCTGCGCGAGATCCTGTGGGTGGTCAATTAACTACGGTAGTGGCTATCGGACTTTTGTTAGTAGGAGCAACCAGTGTGTTCACTGAGCTGAAAGGTAGTTTAGACGAGCTATGGGGCGTGCCAAAATCAGACCTATCAGCGATGAGTATCTTGCTAAGAACACGCTTGCTATCATTTGGACTGGTATTAGTACTCACATTTTTACTTTTAATATCGCTAGTAGTGAGTGCTTTACTGAGTGTTTTTGAACAATATATAGGTAGCGTATGGGGCAGTTCGGCACTGTTATTTACAACATTGACATCATTTGTTTCATTCTGCGTGATTGCATGCCTGTTTGCCGTCATCTATAAAATGCTGCCAGATGAGCGATTATCTTGGCAAGATGTTGCTATTGGCTCTGTGTTTACCGCCTGTTTGTTCACACTTGGTAAGTACCTAATTGGTCTCTACATTGGCAAAAGCGCGGTTGCCTCAAGCTTTGGCGCAGCTGGTTCTGTGATTGCGATATTACTTTGGGTATACTATTCAGCTCAGATTTTATTTATGGGCGCCGAATTTACCCGACAATACGCTTTACGCTTTGGAAGCCTAAAGCAATATAAACAACAGCAGCTTGAACTTGATCAGTTGGCGGCAAATCCGCTCAAGAGTGTGAGAGATTCTAAAAGTTAACTGATATAGCTAATATCATTAACTCATGTTCTATTTGTATGTGGTTATGCTTGGTTCGTTAACGTACAGACAATAGACTAGTGATTTATTACATTTAACACGATGACCGGATGCTTAATTCTCAGTATTATTCAGTACTCTTGAAGCTTGACTAAGTATACAACCTAAAAAACTGTCATTGAAGTAATAAGTGCCCCAACAGCCTTTGGGCGACATTTTGTGCATAGTAAAGAACGCCTTACGGTTAACTCTGAGGCTGGCTGATTGGGTTGTGGAAGCTTGCTAAGATGGTTAAAAATATGAAATCTAATCTAAACTCTCAAATCTAAACATCTCAACTCTAAACATAGTGTAGCCACTCATTAAACTGCGCTAAAAAAGCCAAGACAGGACATGCCATGCTAACAATCAAAAAAATCAAAAACAGTAAGGTTAGAATCTTGGGCGGCATTGTTTTGGCTTTATTACTGATTGTTGCTTTTTGTGAAGTTATTGGGTGGCCTTTTCTCAGGTTGCCATTGCAGCGATTCATGCAAAATAAGTTAGAGCGTACCGTTAATATTGATAGTCCATTTAACTTAAAACTAATAGGTGGTTTGAAACTTCAAGCTGGGGGTTTGCGTATTTCTGCACCTTCTGAATTTAAGGTGCCTTATCTTGCCAACGCTAAAGGTCTCGAACTCCAATTACGCTACAGTGATTTATGGGGCGTTGAAACTGGAAGTCCATATGTCATTAAATCGATCAAAGCAGAACAGATTGATACCCATTTAAGCAGGGGGCTGGATGGTAAATCAACCTGGCAGTTTAATAAAAACGACACAGATCCTATTCGTCCTTTTCCTTTGATTCAGTCACTATTGATTCGTCAAGGGCAGGCTTACGTTGATGATCGCCTGACCAAGGCTGATCTTATCGTTGAGTTTAGTACTGATGAAGGTCAGAAAAGTACTTCCCCCGTATCAAAAGTAGCCGTGCGGGGAGAATTTCGTGAACGTAAGTTAAAGGGAGAGTTAACCACTCAGGGCTTTTTGCCCATTGCTTCTCAGGATAAAAACTCAGCGCCTGTTTCTTCAAAAGGCTGGCTTGAGTATGGAAAAGTACATGTGAATTTCGACGGCACTGTATACGATCTTTTTGGGGAGCAAAATATTAAAGGCCAATTAGCCATTAATGGCGCCTCATTGGGTGAACTGGGTGATCTGCTCAGTATTACGCTTCCTCGCACTACGCCTTTTAAAATCAGTGGTGGAATAGCGCGAAATCACAAGGTCTGGCTGATTGATGTCGCCTCCGCCCGCATTGGGCAGAGTGATCTAAACGGTAAATTTGAATACGACACTCGCCCTGATAAGTCTATATTGAAAGGTCAGCTTACAGGTAAACGCTTTGTTCTGGCAGATTTGGCACCCGCCTTCGGCGGTACTGATACTGATTCCACTAAAAGAGATCGCATATTTCCTGATCAGCCATTGGATTTTGCTACCTATAACCGCATGAATGCTGAAATTGCAATTGACATTGATTATGTCGATTTAGGCAAAGCTTTTCGTGAGCCACTTGCTCCTCTAAAGGCAAGTTTAAATCTCAATAAAAATAAGCTGTCTTTAGCCAAAATTGATGCTAGAACTGCTCAAGGCAGCATTTCAGGCGATATCTTTATAGATGCTCATGAACAAAAAGAACTCGCTAATCCACTAAAGGAAAAGAATCTTGAGCGTATAAAAGCAGATTGGGGCATCAATGTTGCAGTTAAAAATATCAATCTAGAAAAATGGTTAACAATTTCAGAAGCCAGAAAAGACGAGGCTAAGCAAAAGAACAAATCAGAGACCTCGCTTGCTTATGTCACGGGTCTTTTAAATGGTGAAGCTAAACTCAAAGGCAAAGGCAACTCTACCGCGCAATTACTGCGCTCACTCAATGGTGACCTCTCACTTTATATCCGTAATGGAGAAATATCACACTTGATAGTTGAAGCCGCTGGCTTGGATATTGCGCAAGCTGTTGGCCTGTTGATAAAAGGTGATCAAAATCTAAAAATGCAATGTGCAGTCATGAATTTCAAAGCAAATGATGGGGTTATGAAATCCAATGTCGCCTTAATTGATACCCCAGTGACCACCATTGTACTCAATGGCAATGTCAATATGGGTGAGGAAAAGCTTGATCTGCGTATGACAGCTGAGCCTAAAAACTTTTCACCATTAACCGTGCGCTCTCCTATTGATATAACCGGTACTTTCCTTAAACCAAAAGTCTCCCCAGAAGTCGCGCCTATAGGAGCGCGGGTAGTAGGGGGAATTTTATTAAGTTTAATCAATCCGCTTGCAGCCATCATCCCTTTCCTTGATCCTGGTAAAGTCGCCGACACACATCAAGATGCTATTTGCAATGAAACATTAGCCCGGCTGAAAAAGCATTAACTAAGCTTTGATTAGCCAAAGTGCCGTTAATAGCCTTTGATTTTTGGTAAATACGATTAGCTAAGTCGTAAAATTAAGTCATCAAATAAGGTATAATTCGCGGTTATCTAACTGTTTAATGAGGTATTTATGCCTATTTACGATTACCAATGTACAAGTTGCGGCCATAAAGATGAAGTGATGCGCAAAATCAGCGCGGCGAGCACTGAGGCTTGTCCATCATGCGGCGCTGAAGCTTTTAGCAAGCAATTATCTGCACCTAGTTTTCAATTAAGCGGTAGCGGTTGGTATGCGACTGACTTTAAAAATGGTGGTAAATCAGCACCCGCAGCTAAAAGCGAGACCTCAACTGAACAAAAGTCTGAAGCAGCCGCTGCACCCGCAGCTTGTGCTACAGGCTGCGCTTGCCACTAAGCCTAGATTAACTACTTGATATTGACTAATTGATTCACTAGGCACATGAAAAAATATTTTATTACTGGTTTGCTAGTGTTAGTGCCGCTGTTTATCACCGTGTGGGTGCTGTCTAGCGTTATCGGCATTATGGATCAAAGCTTGTTTTTGTTGCCAATGAGCTGGCGACCAAAGGCTTTGCTAGGCCATGAGATAGTGGGTATTGGCGCGGTGCTTACCGTAGTGATTATTCTTTTTACTGGTGTGGTAGCCACCAACTTTTTTGGTAAACAGTTGATTAATCTGTGGGAGGCAATGCTCTCTCGCGTGCCCTTTGTAAAATCAATCTATGCCAGTGTGAAGCAAGTGTCTGATACGCTGTTTTCAGATACTGGCAACGCTTTCCGTCATGCAGTATTGGTGCAGTTTCCGCGTGAAGGCTCTTGGACGATTGCGTTTATCACAGGTCAACCTGGCGGTGATATTGTGAATCACTTACAAGGTGACTTTGTCAGTGTTTATGTACCAACAACGCCCAACCCAACAGGCGGATATTTTTTAATGATGCCGCGTGCTGACGTCGTTGAGCTTGATATGAGCGTGGATGAGGCGCTGAAATACATTATTAGCATGGGCGTAGTTGCCCCGCCTAAAAAACATAAAACCAAGTAAATTTAAAAACTAATAAAATTTAAAACCAAGAAAACTTAACCGAACTCTTAAAGCAATAAAAACCATTTAATTAACCGACTATTTAACAAGAACTTAACATTATGCGTACACATTACTGCGGACATCTAAACCGCGAACACATTGGCCAAACAGTTACTTTATGTGGTTGGGCACACCGTCGCCGTGACCACGGAGGCGTGATTTTTATTGACTTGCGCGACCGTGAAGGTTTAGCGCAAATCGTGATTAACCCAGATGCAAAAGCAGCATTTGCGATTGCTGAATCTGTGCGTAGTGAATATGTACTCAAAGTGACTTGTGTCGTTAATGCGCGCCCAGAAGGCGCAACCAATGCTAACTTGGCCACTGGTGAAGTGGAGATGATTGCCACTGAGATTGAAATTCTCAATGCTTCACTCACCCCGCCGTTCCAGTTAGATGATGAAAACTTAACTGAAACTGTGCGTTTAGAGCACCGCTACATTGACTTACGTCGCCCAGCGATGCAAAAAAACATGATGTTGCGCTATCGCGTGGCTAAAACCTTGCGTGATTATTTAGACACTAACGGCTTCATTGAAATTGAAACACCAATGTTAACGCGTTCAACCCCAGAGGGCGCGCGTGATTACCTAGTGCCTAGCCGTGTTCACGCTGGTCAGTTTTTCGCGTTGCCGCAATCACCGCAACTATTTAAACAATTATTGATGGTGTCAGGCTTCGACCGTTACTTCCAAATCACTAAATGCTTCCGCGATGAAGATTTACGTGCAGATCGTCAGCCAGAATTCACGCAAGTCGATATCGAAACATCGTTCATGACTGAAAATCAAATCATGGACATCGTTGAAGAGATGATTCGTCAAATGCTGAAAAAAGTGCAAAACGTTGAGTTGCCAGCCGCATTCCCACGCATGTCATTCCACGAGGCAATGACACGTTACGGTTCAGATAAGCCAGATATGCGCGTCACGTTAGAAATCACTGAGCTTTCAGATGTAATGAAAGACGTAGATTTCAAAGTATTTGCAGGCGCAGCGAATATGGCAGGTGGTCGCGTGGCAGCATTGCGTGTGCCAGGTGGCGCGGCAATCGCTCGTAGCGAAATAGATGCTTACACAGAGTTCGTCAAAATCTACGGCGCTAAAGGTTTAGCGTATATCAAGATTAACGACGTGACTAAGTTAAACGAAGAAGGCCTACAAAGCCCAATCGTTAAAAACATTCACGTGACAGCATTGCAAGCGATTATCGACCGCACAGGCGCACAAAATGGCGACATCATATTCTTTGGCGCAGATAAATCTAAAGTGGTGAATGAAGCGCTAGGCGCGTTACGTCTTAAAGTCGGTCACGATAAAGGCCATGTAGATGGTCGCGCATGGGCGCCATTGTGGGTAGTTGATTTCCCAATGTTTGAACATGACGAAGAAAATGACCGTTGGGCAGCTTTGCACCATCCGTTCACTGCACCAAAAGATGGTCACGAAGATTTGTTAGTGACTAACCCAGGTGCTGCGCTATCAAAAGCATACGACATGGTGCTAAACGGCTGGGAAGTAGGCGGCGGTTCAGTGCGTATCCATAAACAAGACGTGCAATCAAAAGTATTTGACGCACTCAAAATCAGCAAAGAAGAAGCCCAAGAGAAATTCGGCTTCTTACTAGACGCCTTGCAATACGGTGCACCCCCACATGGCGGCCTAGCCTTCGGTTTAGATCGTTTGGTAACTTTGATGACAGGCGCAGAATCTATCCGTGATGTGATTGCCTTCCCGAAAACGCAACGTGCACAGTGTTTGATGACGAATGCGCCGAATGAGGTGGATGAGAAGCAATTGCGTGAATTGCATATTCGAGTTCGCTCACAAACTCCAGCCGCTTAAAATGCACTCGCTTCACGATAACGTCGTTACATCCGCTTGCCGTACGATTCGTACTGTCTACGCGGAAGTGCCTAGTTCTCGTATCGCGAATTGCATTTTTTTGGGAGTTTAAAGTGAGACTTAAGGTAGGGTTAAAATTCTACCTTAAATTTTAACTAATGGCAGTTTAAGCTAAATTAATACACTAAACGCATGCCTATCAAATCCCTAATCCGCACTATCCCGCATTACCCCAAGCAAGGCATTCAGTTTCGCGACATTACCACTTTGTTGAAAGACCCAATCGGCTTTCGCACGGTGATTGACGCGCTTGCTCATCATTACACTAATGAAAAAATAGATAAAATTGCAGGTATTGAGGCGCGTGGTTTTATCATTGGTGCGGCACTCGCTTATAAGCTGGGTGTGGGTTTTGTGCCTATTCGTAAATCTGGCAAGTTGCCTGCTGAAACTGTCGGTCATGATTATGCTTTGGAGTATGGCGCTGACCGCGTGGAAATTCATACCGACGCAATTGCTCGCGGTGAACAAGTGTTACTAGTCGATGATTTAATCGCTACGGGTGGCACAGCGGAAGCTGCTGCGGCACTGATTCAAAAGCTGGGCGGTGATGTGATGGGTTGCGCTTTCGTGATTGACTTGCCAGATTTGGGCGGCTCGAAACGTTTGGTTGAAAATGGACTCAAACCTTTTTCTTTATGTGAGTTTGAAGGCGATTAATGCTTTACGTGTTTAGTCTGCACCTTGCGCTAGTGGCTAATTTCACACAAACTGTCAAAATATACTTAAATCTAGATTGCTGAAATATTATGCCTGTCACCGAAATCAATCATATTAATCTGCGTGCGAATCGCGCAATGATGGATGTTTTGCGCGATTTTTATTGTGATATTGTTGGTTTAAAAATTGGGCCGCGCACTGCGACGACTAGCTACGGATTTTGGTTGTACATTGGTGATAATGATGTGGTGCATATTGCTGAATACAACAAGGGGGTAGGTGCGCCAGATTTGCATGTGAATGGCACTTATGATCATGTATCTTTCACTTGTACCGATATGCCCGCTACCGAGGCGCATTTAACTGCACATCAAGTACCATATACCACCCGAGTGTTAATGAACGGCGTGCGACAAGTTAACTTTAAAGACCCTGCAGGCAACGGCATTGAACTTAACTTTGAAGAGTATCGTAATCTGTAGCGGCTAATAAGCAAATGTGTGTTGTGTGACTCGCATCACATACAAGTGCTTGAATAAAACTAAAATAGCATTCAGTAGTCTTACCTAACGATGGTCGTATTGGCAAACTGCTTTTTTTAGCACAACGAAAGTGCGAGTGTGGAAAATGATGAACTTAAATAAAACCTTATGGCGTGCTCTAGCCAGCGTTATTTTACTAGTGACGAGTGCTTCTGCTTTTGCCGAGCCTGATCCTAAGTTATGGCCAGTGATGAAAGAAGCATTTTTTGCAAAACGCGATATGCAAGAGGTGGATTTTATTAAAATAGATGCGCCGCGCCGAGCTGAAAGTGGTGCGCAAGTGCCTGTGACTTATAGCGTGGATAATGCCGCAGCCAATGGTGTGAAAATCACCAAATTGTATGCGTTTGTTGATGCTAATCCAATTCCATTAACTGCTACTTATCATTTAACTGATACGCTGGGTAATTTCCAATTAGCCACACGCATCCGCTTTGAAACTGATGCATTTGTACGCTTAGTAGGTGAAGATGCTAGCGGTAAGTTATATTTAGCTTCACGTGAAATTCGCGCCGCTGGCGGTTGTGGCGGCACGGTAGAAGGTGACGAAGCGGCGATTCGTGCCAGCGCAGGTAAAATCAAATTCAAGGTGGATGAACCCGTTGCTATTGGTAGTGCAACGTCAACAACATTTAATATCAAACACCCAATGCGCACTGGCTTACAGCGCGATCTAGTATCTCAAGGTTTTGTACCCGCGTTTTACATTAAAAAGACTGAGTTTTCTTATAACGGCAAACCAATGTTAACCATAGATGTGGGCGTTGGTACTGCAGAAGACCCATACTTTAAATTTAACTTTGTACCTGATGCAGCTGGTAAATTAGAAGTGACTGCAACAGACAATGAAGGTAAGGCTTTTGTGCAGCAAGTCGATGTGAAAGGCTAAGTTTATTTTAGCGTTGAAAAGGCTTCCAGTTGGAGGCCTTTTTTATTGGGTTTAGTATTTTCTGTGGTGCTAAAATACAATGCAATTAACGTATTTGTCATACCGACGAAAGTCGGTATCCAGTGTCTTTAAGTCACTAGATTCCGTGTCAAGCACGGAATGACATTAGACGAAATGCCAATGAATTAAATTTTTGGAGACAACAATGAAAAGCTATCGTAAAGAACTGTGGTTTAACCCACCAACCCGCGTGGCATTTATTCGCATTACCGAGCAAGTGAATGAGTGCTTACGTGAGAGTGGCGTAAAAGAGGGCTTGGTGTTAATCAATGCCATGCATATTACTGCCAGTGTGTTTATTAACGATGACGAGCGTGGTTTGCATCACGATTACACTCAGTGGTTAGAAAAACTTGCCCCGCACGAGCCTGTGAGCAGCTATCGCCATAATGATACTGGTGAGGATAATGCCGATGCACACATGAAGCGCCAATTGATGGGGCGTGAAGTAGTGGTGGCGATTACTGAAGGTCGTTTGGATTTCGGCCCTTGGGAGCAGATTTTTTACGGCGAGTTTGATGGTCGCAGAAAAAAGCGCGTTCTAGTTAAAATTATTGGCGAGTAACTGATTTAAGTCAAAACTAAAATTCTTTCATTTTGCTACCCTGCTGGCAATTTTCTGAGCGATTGGCTTGGAATGCTTGACTGAATTGGTAATGAAATGAAACTCCCTGAACTGTTAGCCCCAGCGGGCGATTTAGACCGTATGCGGACTGCATATGATTATGGCGCAGATGCTGTTTACGCTGGGCAACCACGTTATAGCTTGCGCGCACGTAATAACGACTTTACGATGGCTAATCTTGAGATTGGTATTAAAGAAGTACATGCGCGTGGCAGGAAGTTTTTTGTTGCGAGTAATATCTCCCCTCACAACGCTAAAGTTAAAACCTACATGGCTGATATGGCGCCAGTGATTGCCATGCAGCCAGATGCGCTGATTATGTCTGACCCTGGGCTAATTCAAATGGTGCGTGAAAAATGGCCTGAAGTGCCAATACATCTTTCTGTGCAAGCCAATACGGTGAATTTTGCTACGGTTAAATTCTGGCAAAGCATGGGCTTAAGCCGTGTAATTTTATCGCGTGAACTGTCTTTGGATGAAATTGAAGAGATACGCCAACTCTGCCCAGATATGGAGTTAGAGGTATTCGTGCACGGTGCTTTGTGCATTGCCTATTCTGGTCGCTGCTTACTTTCAGGTTATTTTAATCACCGCGATCCTAATCAAGGGACCTGTACCAATAGCTGTCGTTGGGATTACAAGGTGCATGATGCGTCCGAAGATGCGGCAGGTGTGATTCGTTTGAGTGAGTTTGACTTTAAAGCTGAAATGGAAAAGTCTAGTCTTTCAGGTTGTGGTAGTTTGCCACGTCATCCCTTGGCTGATAAGGTGTATCTCATCGAAGAAAAAGGTCGACCAGGAGAGTTGTTGCCCATTTTAGAAGATGAGCACGGCACTTACATTATGAACAGCAAAGACTTACGCGCAATTGAACACGTAGAGCGTTTGGTTAAAATGGGCATAGATTCGTTGAAAATTGAAGGTCGCACCAAGTCACGTTATTATGTGGCGCGTACTTGCCAAAACTATCGTAAAGCTGTGGATGATGCGGTGGCTGGTCGTCCGTTTGACTGGAATTTGGTCAGTGATTTAGAAAACTTGGCAAATCGTGGTTATACCGATGGATTCTATCAACGTCATCACACCGCTGAGCATCAAAATTACAAGCAAGGCTATTCAATCTCTAATCGCAGCTTATACGTGGGCGATGTGGTGGCATACGATGCTGAAAAAGGGTTGGCGGATATTGAAGCGCGTAATAAGTTTGCAGTAGGTGATCGTTTGCAGATCATTCATCCAACAGGTAATCAGGAGTTAGTGGTTGAGCAGATGTTCAATAAAAAAGGTGAGAATATCCAAGAGGCTTCTGGCAGCGGCTACTATGTGCGCATACCTATTGTGGCGAGTGATTTAAGTAATGCCATGGTGTCTAAGTATATCTAGACATGCTTTATCGCTAAGTTATTTTAAAATGGAGCTGACGCTCCATTTTTTTATCAGCCAATTTGTTGGCATAGTTGGATTCAGTGATTTAATTTAATGGCTAAATGTTATAACTAGTTGACATCTTAAATGAGAATGATTATCATTAACTATCAATCAATGATACGGGAAGTTAATCATGAAAAAGCAGCTAATCATTAGCCAAGCAAAGTTGGCTGGCAATCAAGAATGCAAAGTGTTTTATAACAAAGCAAAAGACATGATTGAGTTAGAGGTTGGTGGCACTTCATTAAGATTTGAAGCGCGAAACTTTTTTATGATGAACGAGATGCTGCGTAAAGCAGCAGCTAAGCTGGTCATGCAAACGGAATTGCATCATGCGTGAGTAAGTAAAGTTAGCAAGTGATTAATTATTAGGATGAGAATTAAGAGCCATGAAACCTAGAAGCCAACATTCAAGAATACTCCTGTCTAGAAATGAAGGTGGTGCGATTGCATTTTGTGAAAGCTGTGATGTGCTAGAGCTGGAAATCGGCGCGGTGAGTCTACGGATAGATTCACACTCGTTAGATCTGCTAAGTAAATTAATAAACGAAGCTGCGACAAGTATGAAGTCTTATAAGCAAGAAAAAGCCAGATTTACGCAAGAAATGCAGCAGAATTTCGGCTTGCATTGAGTATAAGTTAACAATAAACATAGAGTTGCATTTACAAATGATAATTGTTATCATTTGTGTTTGTATTTAAGCGGTACTCACGAACAATTTAAATGAAGAATGAAATGCTTAGCCAATTAGAGTTTGATCGCCTAAATAAAGAGACGCCACAAAATGTTGCTAGCAATCGAGTGGTGACGAGCGAGGTGTTATTTTCTGGCGCCCGTGAATTGGTAATCAAGCATGCGGGTGAAGACTATCGTTTGCGATTGACTAATCAAGGCAAGCTAATTTTAACTAAGTAGTTAGAGTATTTTGCAATAGGAAATGAAATCATCATATGCAGACATTAACGCTTGTAAATAATCTTCATAAAACCCAAACGCAAAGTGATGCAGGTGGTGTTTATGAATTGAAAGTTAAGGGATTAGCATCAGTCCACGCGGGCCGTAAAAATAGCCCTAATAAAGTGACAAATTCTTACGGCGTGTTGGCGGTGGTGGTGTGTGTCCATATAGTTGCAGTGTTAATGCTAATCAATGCTAAGGCGACGCAGCCTATCATTAAAGAGTTGCAAGTGCCGATGATGGTCAGTTTAGTGGCTAGCCCTGCACCGGAGCCTGAAGTTGTACCATTAACTCCTACGCCACCACAGCCTGTCATTAAGCAGCAGAAACCTATCATTAAAAAGCAGCAGCCAATACCTAAACCTGTTGCTGTTGTACAAGAGGTTGCTCAGCCAGTAGTCACTGAGGCACCGCCTATGCCTGCGGCACCAGTCGTGGTTGCAAAAGCACCTGAAGTAATAGAGACGCCACCACCAAAAATTGTAGCTGAGCCAGTAGTCGAGCCGCCACGATTTGGTGCGGCTTACTTGAATAATCCTGCGCCAGATTATCCGCAAATGGCGAGAAGGTTGGGGCAGCAAGGGCGCGTGTTGCTAAAGGTGTTAGTTGCTGAGAATGGCACAGCGGAAACCGTAGTGTTAGCGACGAGTAGCGGCTTTGAAAAGCTAGACCAAGCGGCAATAGAGGCGGTGAAAAAGTGGAGCTTTATTCCAGCTAAGCGCAGCAATCAGGCAATCAGTGCTTATGTTTTGGTGCCAGTAAAATTTTCACTCAATAATTAAGTGCGCATGCAGCAAACAGAATTCGATTCAAAAAATTCAATAGAGATTTAAAAAGGAAACAAAATGCAAAACGGGTATGAATTTAATAGCTTGGCGTTTATTACAGCTGGTGGCCCAGTATCTATAGGGGTTGCACTGATTTTGCTAGCAATGTCAGTGGCAAGTTGGTACTTAATCGTTTCAAAAAGCTTGCAAGCATTCCGCGTACGCAAAGCATTTAAAGCTTATGCGCAACATTTTTGGAACGCACCAAATCTAGCGGTTGCCATTAAACAAAACAATAAAACTGCACTGGCTAGCTTAGCAAAAAACGCTATTGCTGCAGCTGAACACTATAAAACGCATGCGTCAAAAAATAGTGAAAAGGTAGCGCAAGACGAGTTTGTGGCACGTGCTTTGAACCGCAGTATTGCGGAAGAAAATACTAAGATGGAAAACGGCCTTAGCGTATTAGCGTCGGTAGGTAGCATTTCACCATTTGTAGGGTTATTTGGCACGGTATGGGGCATCTATCATGCGCTTGCAAGTATTAGCCAGAGTGGTCAAGCCACGCTAGATAAAGTAGCTGGACCTGTAGGTGAAGCATTGATTATGACAGCTTTGGGGTTGGCGGTAGCCATACCTGCCGTACTCGCTTATAACGCATTGGTGCGTAGTAATCGATTGCTGGCAGCTGAGCTTGAGGACTTTGGTTATGCACTGCATACATTACTGACTACAGGTGCGGTGATTAATGTTAACCATGAAGATGCAAAATCCTCAGTAGAAACTAAAGAGCGCGCTCACATTGCTGGAGTACCAGCATGATAGGCTCAGGAAACGGCGTAGGGTCTGCTTCACACACAACGCCAATGTCAGAAATTAATACTACGCCTCTGGTCGATGTGATGTTGGTGCTATTGGTCATCTTTATTATTACTGCGCCATTGCTGACGCATGCGGTGAAAATTGATTTGCCACAAGCTAGCAGCCAGCCGCTACCTGAGAAGCCAGAAGTGATTTCGGTATCGATAGATGCAGCAGGCAAAATGTATTGGAATGATGCAGCCTTGGTGCAAGGTGAATTGAAAGTTAAGTTGCAAGAAATTGCAGGTAAAAAACCGCAGCCAGAATTGAATATTCGAGCAGATAAAGAAACGCGTTATCAAGTACTGGCAGAAGTAATGGCGGATGCGCAAAATGCAGGTGTGACGAAACTAGGTTTTGTCAGTGAACCAAAAAACTAATTTATTAGTTTTTATCATTCATCATCATGAATATCAAATCCATCAAAACTTGGGCGTGGGTACATAAGTGGTCTAGCTTAGTTTGCACAGCGTTTATGTTGTTACTCTGTCTAACGGGTTTACCGTTGATATTCAGTCATGAGATTAGCCATCTGCTTGGTAATGAGGTTGAAGCGCCTGAAATGCCGGCGAATACAAAGTCTGCGAATATGGATGATGTATTGGCGAGTGCCAAAGCCTTGTATCCAACACGCGTTGTACAGTTTTTGTTTCGTGATGTGGATGAGAACAAAACGTGGACAGTGAGTTTAGGTAAAACTGCAACTTCTGAAGATGATACTAAATTTGTATTGGTAGATTCCCGCACCGCCAAAGTGTTAGACGAGCCTAAATTTGATGAAGGCTTTATGCACATTATGTTTAAGCTGCATGTGGATTTATTTGCAGGTTTCCCTGGCATGTTGTTTTTAGGGTTTATGGGTTTATTGCTGGTGGTCGCGCTAATTTCTGGCGTGGTGTTGTATGCGCCATTTATGCGACGACTAGAGTTTGGCGAGATTCGTAAAGATCGCGCACCTAAATTAAAACGTTTAGATACGCATAATTTTTTAGGCGTTGTCACCTTAGTATGGGCGCTGGCGGTGGGCCTAACAGGTGTGATAAATGCATGGTCAGACTTGGTCATTAAATACTGGCAATTTGACCAAATGTCAGCCATGACTGCGCCGTATAAAGGGTTGCCGCCGCCCACTCATTACGCGTCATTGCAAACATCTATTGATACGGCTCAAGCGCGTGAGCCAAACATGCGTTTAGGCTTTATTGCGTTTCCTGGCACTAGTTTCTCTAGTCCACATCATTACGGCATGTTTATGCGTGGAGATACCTCACTCACCGCACGCTTATTTAAACCTGTGTTGATTGATGCACAAACAGCCAAACTGACAGATAGCCGAGAGGTGCCTTGGTACTTGGCCACTTTGCTTATTTCGCAGCCTTTGCACTTTGGTGATTATGGTGGCATGCCGCTGAAAATCATCTGGCTGATTTTAGATGTGATTACGATTGTGGTGCTTTGGACTGGTTTAATGTTGTGGTGGAAAAAGCGTAAACAATCGCCAGCCGAAGTTAGCCAAGCTTTATCACAAGCAGATAAAACGACTTATGTATTAGCCAAAAACGTACAAGGCGCTAAATAAAATGGCTGCAAAAACACTAAAAGAAATGTTTTTATGGCCGACTATTATTGGATTTTTTACGCTGACTGGCCTAGTCGTGGCGTTAGTGAGAGATGGTCTATTAGAAGATCTTTCGCTTGCAGCGCTGACTTTTCCGATCGCCGTGATTGTTTACATTTATTTTTATAGGCATTAAATTTTAATCATTAGTTTTCAATAAAATAGCCAGCCAAAGCGGTATCGCCTGTAGCCAGCCAAAATCAATTTTGAGCTAGCTTTACATTACAGGGGATACACCATGCAATATCTATTGTGCGATAAGGTCGCGCGTCAAAAAATTATTTTCATTGCTATTATTGCGGCGCTGCCGCAGTTTGCCATTGCAGCTGATGCTAACTTAGAGTCACAAGCTTCTGCTGAAGCTGTGACTGATAGTGCAAAAAATAATGCAGCTAATAAATCAGAAACCTTGCCAGAAGTTAAGGTGGAAGCAAAAGCTGAGCAGGAAACTGCGACTGGTCCAGTCCATGGCTACGTCGCCAAACGCACAGCATCAGCAACTAAAACAGACACGCCGATTATCGAAACACCGCAATCTATCTCCGTGATTACTTCAGACTTTGCAAAAGCGATTGGTGCTAATCGCGTACGTGATGCTTTGGGATATTCGGCCGGAGTCACTGCTGCGCCTTACGGTGCTGAGTCGCGTTTTGAGTGGTTTAATGTGCGTGGATTTTATGCCCTAACACCTGGCTTTTATTTAGATGGCCTGCAACTGCGCAACAATAACACTTGGGGCGTGTGGCGCACAGAAAATTACGCCACCGAACGTATTGAATTAATGCGCGGGCCTTCTTCTGTGCTTTACGGTCAAAATAGCCCTGGCGGTATGACCAATATCGTCAGCAAAAAACCTTTAGAAGAAACAAGCCGCGAGTTGCAAGTACAAGTGGGTAATGACGCACGCCGTCAAATTTCGGGTGATTTTACAGGGCCAGTTAACGATGATGGTAGCGTGCTGTATCGCATTGTGGGCGTGCTGCGCGATGCTGAGCTGCCTATTGGTGGGATGAAAGATGACCATGCTTTTATTGCCCCTTCGCTCACTTGGAAAATATCCGATGCCACAACGCTTGATCTGCAAGCCTCCTATTTAAAAGATAGGGCTGGCGTATACTCACGCGCTTTGCCGAGAGAGGGGTCTATTTTACCTAATCCAAATGGCAAAATTTCGGCCGATACTTATTTTGGTGATAAAGATTTTGACAGGCTTAACCAAAATCAATGGATGATAGGCTATAAGCTTGAACACAAATTGAATGACCGCTTTGCTTTTCGCCAAAGCACGCGCTATGGCAAAATGGACATGGATTATGGAGCGCTTTATCCTGATGCTTTTGTCAATGCTAACGCTGGTAACCCCAGTGATCCAGCAAATTTCCGCACCTTGAAGCGCAAAAATTTTACTAGCATAGAACAAGCAACGGCTTTTAATATCGATAACCAGTTTGAGGCCAAATTTGATTTTGGCGCGTTTAAGCATACGTTTCTTACAGGCTTAGATTATCAGCGCAGCAGTTATGGCCAGTATACTATTTATGATGATAGCGGCACCACGATAGATGCTTATACTGGTGCCACTACTGGCACTATCGCAACCTCCGCGCCTTACGCTAATGCCAGCACCAAGCTTAAACAAACAGGCATTTACCTGCAAGATCAGGTTAAATTTGATGAACGCTGGGTAGCCACGTTGGGTGGGCGCTATGACAGCGCGAAGATAAACGCCACCGACAATCTAACCTCGTCAAAATCGCAACAGAGTGATAGCAAACTTACAGGGCGTGCTGGTTTAGTTTACTTGGCGCCAAATGGCTTTGCGCCTTATGTAAGCTACAGCGAATCCTTTGTGCCCAATACCACTATTAACCCAGCCACTGGTAAACCGTTTGACCCAGAAAGTGGCAATCAATATGAAGTCGGCTTGCGTTACCAGCCACCGCAAAGCAAAGCCACTTACAGTGCAGCTGTTTTCCAGTTGACGCGTGATAATGTGGTGAATTCAGACAGTAATTTTATCCCCAAGCAAAACGGAGAAATTCGTGTGCGTGGGCTTGAGCTTGAAGCTAATCTACAACCAATTGACCGCCTGAATGTGGTGGCCGCTTGGACGTGGACACCAGAGGCGAATGTGATTCGCAATCCAGCCAATCCTAGCTCGGTTGGCAAGCAGGCAAACCCCGTTCCGCTGCATCAAATCTCTCTTTGGACTGATTACCAATGGCTTAGTGGCATCAAGGCAGGGCTGGGTTTGCGTTATGTGGGATCAACCAAGGGGGTAGACGAAAGCGCACCAAAGGCGCTATCTGCTTACACCCTAGTGGATGCAATGTTGGGCTATACCACAGGCCAATGGGAGCTTGCACTCAACGCACGTAACCTAACCGATAAAGAATTTATATCCAATTGTGATGCTTCACAATGTTATTACGGAGATATGCGCAGTGTGATCGGCAGCTTAACTTATAAGTTCTAATACGCATTCACATGCTTTGCAGTCGCAATATTTATGCGGCTTGCAGAGCGCGTATTTAATGATGCTATTTAAAAGGCACTAACAATTTATCCATAAAATTCTATCAATTAAGGAAATCATCATGACGACACAAAGATTATTCATCGCTTCAGTTATTTTATTTTTTATCGCTGTCTTTATTTTATCTACCACGCCTGCAGCACAGGCTGCCACTACTAGTTGTGAAATCACGGTAGAAGCTAATGATGCCATGGCATTTAATACTAAAAGCATAGAAGTTTCGAAAAGCTGTAAAGAGTTTACCGTTAACCTTAAGCACGTAGGAAAAATTGCTAAGAATGTGATGGGGCATAATTTGGTGATTGCTAAGGTGAGTGATCAGCAAGCGGTGTTAGATGATGGCATTCAGTCAGGAGCGGCAGGTGACTACGTAAAAGCTAAAGACGCCCGCGTGATTATGGCAACTAAAGTAATCGGCGGCGGTGAGACATCAACAGCAAAATTTAACGTAAGTAAGCTAAATTCAACTGATAGTTATACATTTTTCTGCTCGTTTCCTGGTCATGCTTTTATGATGAAAGGTGCAGTTAAGTTAGTTTAGAAGTGGCACTGTTTTGTAATTTAGCCACTTAGTAATTTTTTATAAAATTTAGCCAGCCAGTAACGATTGCTCCGTCAATTTCGATTGACCGTCAACATTTAGTTAGCCAGCCAACCACTATATGACGGAGTTTGATAATGTTATTGCAACAACCCTCACAACTGTTAGTCGCATTAATGCTTGCGACTTCTTCTATGCAATCGATTGCAGATGAAGAAACCAAATTAGCGGCATTGGATGTAGTCACTTTGCCACAAGTAGCGGTCACTGCAACGCGTACTGAAGCGGCTATCGATGAAATACCCGCCACGATTACCGTGATTAATCATCAAGCCTTAACGCGTGGTTTGGCGGCCGATGAAACTGATTTATTTAAAGATGAGCCAGATATAACTTTTGCGCGGGATATGCGCCGCTTTGGCGCAACGCGTTTAAATATTCGCGGCATTGAAAACAACCGTATTGCGCAAATTGTGGACGGCGTGCGTTTGCCAGATGTATATGACAGTGGAGGTCCTACTAACTTTACGTTTAGTGGGCCGCTAGGTGTTTCGCAAGATTTTCTTAAACGAGTAGAAATCCTGCGTGGATCAGCTTCTAGCTTATATGGGTCTGATGCGATTGGTGGGGTGGTGGGTTACCTTACCTTAGATGCTGATGACATCATAAAAGCGGATAAAAGCTATGGGGCAGTCTATCGATTTGGCTATACAGGCGAGAACAATGGTTTTACCAACTCTCTATTAGGTGCTTGGCGTGGTGATATGTTAGACGTGATGCTTGGATACTCTCGCACAGATGCTAGCGAGTTTGATAATCAAGGTGGCGATAACAATACTGCGGTTAACCGCACCAAACCTAACCAGCAAGATGTTAAAGATCAGGGTGTGATTGCTAAATTTACCTTACGTCCGAATGATAAGAATAAATTATCTCTGACATTTGAGGGGCGTGACCAAGATGCTGATGTCAGCATTAAACGCCTAGTGGCTTTAACGCCAAAAACTACAGCCATGGAAGGCAGTGACAATACTAATCGCTGGCGTGCGAGTGTTGAATGGGAGCAAAAGCCGGAAAATATGTTTTATGATCGCCTAGTCTTGCGCGGTTACCATCAGCAAGCTGAAACGACTAACGATAACTTACAGACGCGTACTAACACCAGTGCAACCTGCTCTGGGGCTGCTGGCGCAGGCAATAATTGTTTGGTTAAACAGCAGTTTAATATTACGCAGGACACGACAGGTGGTGGCGTACAGCTAGAAACTGCTAGCAAAATTGGGCAGCAAGGGCATTTATTCACTTATGGGATTGATGTTTCTAGGTTGACCAGCGAAGAGCGCCGTGACGCAACACGCTTTAATTTAACAACTGGTACGGTTAGCAACACCATTGCGGGTGATACGTTCCCTATGCGCGATTTTCCTAAAGGGATTACTGATACCGTTGGCCTCTTTGTGCAAGATGAGATTAGCAATTTAGCCGATGGCAAGCTTACATTAACACCAGGCTTACGTTTTGATAGACGCAATCTTAAGCCAGAGGTCGATGTGCTATTTCAAAAAGCTTTAACAGCCAATGGTCGCAATGCGGTAGAGAAAACAGAATCAGCCTTTTCACCTAAGCTCGGCGCAATTTGGAAACTAGATTCTGTATGGTCATTGTTCGGACAAGTGGCTACAGGCTTTCGTGCACCCAATTACGACGAAGTGAATGGCTCGTTTCGTAACAGTATTCAACAATATGCAATTAGCCCTAATTCAGATTTAGACCCGGAAACAAGTGTTGGCATCGAGCTAGGTACAAAATGGCATGCGTCTAATGTGAACGGGCAGTTTTCTGTGTATGACAATCGCTATAAAGACTTTATTGAAAATGTCCGTTTAACTTGTCCAGCAGACCCACGATGCATAGCGGGCGTAGCAACGACTTTTATTAATACAAATGTTTCTCGTGTACGTATATACGGTGTTGAAGCGCGTACCAAGTGGGACTTTACGCCAGGCTGGAGCGTTGATAGCGCTGTTGCCTATGCACATGGTGAAAATGAATCAAGCAATCAGCCTTTAAGCAGCATTGAACCAGCACGTTTAAGTTTAGCCCTAATGCGCGATGCAGGAAATTGGGGTGCTGAAACTAGAGTTCGCAGTGCTGTTGCAGTTTCAAGGGTTGATGATAGCAACGGCCAGCAATATAAACCAGCTGGTTATGTTGTGACCAATTTATCGGCTTGGTGGAAACCATTTAAAGATGCTGAGGTAAATGTTGCACTGAATAATTTATTCGATAAAAAGTATTTTCTATGGAGTGATATTCGTCAAGCTGATGCTGCTGATCCAGCAGGTGTAGATTTTTACTCGCAGCCTGGGCGTAATATTTCCGCAAGCTTTGCCTATCATTTCTAATATAAATCTAGTGATTAACACTTCATATCAAGAGGCATTAAATGTTTAAAATTAAATACTTAATACTAGCGGCCATCCTTTTATCAGCATCTTATGTTATTGCTGTGCAGGCAGAGGACACCACTGGCAGCAGCGGCCATCAAGCGGCCGACACCCAGCAACGCCAATACACTTTTACGTGGAACTTTAACGATAGTTCAGATTTAAAACCACGTGGTGGTACATCAAAAGGTGTACCAGTCACACTAGATAAAGCGCCTAGCGAAGCTTGGTTAAAGTTACAAGAACCAAATCTGAGTCATTTAGAGCGAGATAGGCGCGCAATTCTAGCCATGGCTGGAGAATATAAAGTGAGTTTCGACTTTATAGAAGTGGCAGGTTTTACTGAAAACTATCAACCTAAAGCGCCTTACCAAAGCTGGGCAACAGAAAAAGTCTATGTGCTAGAAGATAAAGAAGACTTTATTTCATTGCAGCACATTTTAGTCATGCAAACCATGAATAAAGACGGCACTAAAAATCCACCTATGGTGACCAAACATTGGCGCCAAGATTGGCAATATCAGCCTAAGCAAGTGCTTACTTATAAAGGCTACAACACGTGGCTGGCGCAGCCTGTGCCAAAGGCTGAACAAAAGGGTACTTGGTCACAAACCGTGTATCAGGTTGACGATTCACCACGCTATGGCGGAGTGGCGGCATGGCAACATTTTGGCAATTACTCAAATTGGAACAGTGCAGATACATGGCGCCCATTACCACGACGTGAGTACACTGTGCGCAACGATTACCAAGTCTTACTAGGCAATAATCGACACATTATTTTGCCAACTGGCTGGGTGCATGAGCAGCAAAACAACAAGGTTATTTTAGATGCTAATGCAAAACCAGATGTTAAAGCACCTGTAATTGCACGTGAAATGGGTTTTGATCGCTATGAACGTATCAAAGATTATGACTTTGCATTGGGTGACACTTATCTAAAAAGCACTGAACCATTTTGGCATGAGGTGCGTAAGCAGTGGACTAGTTTAAGTCAGTTGAATAAACCTATTCACCTACGTGCATCTGCTGATAAAGACAGCCTATATTTATCACCATTTAATTACGCACAGGATTTAAATGAGGGTAAACAAAAAACAGAAGTAGAAATTTCAAGCTTTGCTGCGCAAGTGGTTAAAGGCTATTTAGCTGAAACCAGTACTAAGGCAGGAAGTAGCACCTATTAATAGATCGAACTGTTATGAAGGCGTTCTCATGAGCACCTTCACAATCACTAGAAATAAAACAATTCTAGCCAGCCAGTAAGTGTTGCCCCGCAATGTTTAGTTAGCCAGCCAATAAAATAACTAAATAAAAAGGGAGTTTCAATGAATTTGCAACAAAAAACCTTAACGCTGGCAGTGATGCTGGCTTTGTCTTCAATGGCCGCCATGGCACAAGAACAAAAAGTGGCAGAAGAGCAGAAAATAGCAGAAGCATTACAAAACGAGAGTGAAGCTTTGCCAGAAGTGAGTGTTAAGCAAAACCGTATTCGTGCAGGTAACCCGCAAGATGCAGCGCATACAGGCAGCAAAACCGATACGCCATTACGTGATGTACCTGCCAGTGTCGCTGTAGTGCCTGTTGAGACTTTGCGTGAGCAAGGCGTACAAACCATGAATGAGGCGATGCGCAACGTGAGCAGCGTGCAGCCACAGCATGGCGGTGGTTATGGTTATGCTAATAACTACAACTCTCGAGGTTTAGCGGTTAATTTCTTACGCGATGACTTGCCTGATGGCACTGCGCAAAATGGTTACTTCCGCACTATGTACGATGTTGAACGTATTGAGGTGCTAAAAGGACCTGGTTCAGCATTGTTTGGCTCGGGTGGGCCGGGTGGCAGCATTAATGTGGTGACAAAGAAGCCGCAAGCTGAATATGGCTTAGAGGTCGGCACAACATTTGGCAGCTTTAACACGCGTGATGCTTACATGGATTTAACTGGCACAATCACGCAAGGTGTGACGGGTCGTTTAATTGTTGATACTGAAAAAACCGATGGTATTCGCGGTTTGGGTCGAGAAATTACCGAGTTCTCACCTAGCGTTGCATTTAACTATGCGGATGACAAAACGCTGTTGATAGATGTGGATGTGCGTGATATTAAAGTGAAGCCAGATAACTACGGCATTTTGTTTGATGGTAAAGCTAATATTGCCAATGTGAGCGACAAAACACGTTATTACACGCCATTTGATTATTCAGAGCAGCATATTAACCGCATCACCGCCACGCATGACTGGGCAATTAACAATGCACTTAGTATGCGCACAGTCTTTTCTAATGATACGCGTGATTTAGATTTTATTCGAAATGCGGGTGGTGATGGTGGCAACGCAACAGGCCTAATTAAGAATCGTAATTTACGCCAACAATCTGACGATGCACGCTACACCACGTTTCAAAACGAGCTAACTTGGAAAGTAGATACTGGTAGCGTAAAGCATACTGTGCTGGCTGGTTACGAATATAAAAATACAAAAAATGACACTCTGCGTCAAGGTTATACACTAGCCAATATTACCAATATTCTAAATCCAGTTGTACCTGAAGTTAGCTTGGCTAGCTTAGCTAAACTAGCAATACAAAGTTTTAATAGAGAGCTCACCAGCGATACTAATTCTGTTTATGTGCAAGATCAACTAGCATTTGGTGAGAAGATTAAAGTGCGTGTTGGCTTGCGTAACGACCATGTGAATTACCAAGATAAAGGTGTTTCCACTGTTAATAATGTCGCAAATGTTGCCAGAGTGGTGGATGAAACCAAAGACCTGACGACAGGCTCGTTGGGGGCGGTGTTTCAGCCTACTGCAAACTTAGCGTTTTATACTGGGTTTAGCAACGGTAAGTTTATTAATATGGCTACTGAAGGCAATATATTAGTAGATGTACCTGAAAGCTCAGAACAGTTTGAGATTGGCACTAAATCTAGTTTTTTGCAGGGTAAGATTGATTTAAATGTTGCACTGTTCGATACCAAGCGTGAAAACTATATTATCACTCTGCCAGGCGCATCAGTAGGCACACCAGACGGTAAGGATAAGTCTAAAGGGGTAGAGTTGGATGTTGGCGTACATCCAATTGCAGGCTTGAATGTAAATGCCAATGCGGTATTTATGGATGCTGAAACTAAATCAACAACTCTAGCAAAAAATGATGCCTTAGGCGTGCCGCTTACCAGTATTTATGGCACACGTCCTACGGCTGTTAGTGAGCAAATATTTAATATTTTTGCCAGTTATGAAATTCAAACAGGTGATGTGAAAGGCTTGAAGTTTGGCATAGGCGCAACACATAAAGGCGATTCGTATGCTGACAATTTGAACTTGTACAAAATACCAGCTTATACCGTGTATGACGCTGCAATTTCTTATGCTCAGCCAAAGTGGCAAGCCGCACTTAATCTTAAAAACATTACTGACAAAACTTATTACACAAGCCCAACATTTGCAGGCGCATTACCAGGTGATCCGCGTAGCATTTTTGCAACATTGCGTTTTGACTTTAAATAATATTGGCTAAAAGAGGATAAGTATCATGAAAAAATTAAACATTATTGCTGCATTAATCAGCGCGCTCACTGCATTGCCAGCATCAGCGCATTTTATGTGGTTAGAGCAAGCGGACGGACAAACTAAGCTTTATTTTGGCGAATATGATAACGGTTTGCGCGAAAAAACAGGCGGGCGATTAGACACTATTGCCGCACCAGAAGCGCTGGCTAATTTAACTAAGCTTGAAATACAGCGCAAAGAAAATTACTTGCTGTTAGAAGCGGCTAAGCATCAACCCGTTGTGAATCAGGCTGTAGTTGCACATGAGCTAACAATGAAGGTAAAAGACTTACGCAAAAATAATATTGGCATAGTCAAACCAATGTATTACGCCCGTATTGGTGACGATAAGAACGCAGCCGCATTGCCTGTTGGCTTAGATATTCAGTCAATTGGCGACCACAAAGTACGTGTGAGTCTGGATGGCAGGCCCTTGCTAAAAGGTAAATTACATATCTATGCGCCAAATCAATGGAGCCAAGAGTTGGATTTAAACGAAAGTGGTGAAGTGAGTTTTGTAAGCCCTTGGAAAGGCTTATATGTGCTCGAAGTGGTGCATGTGCAACCCACAGCCGGTAGCTATCAAGGCGACGCTTATGAGGCTATTCGACATGTCAGTACGCTAAGCATTGTGCAACCATAATTACAGCCTAACCGTGAGTATCGTACAACTATGAGTATCATTTTAAAGACTAGTCCTGTGGCTAAGCCAGCACTTCTTAACCGAGGTGCATTTTTACGGTGGTTACGTAAAACGCATGGTATTTTAGGTTTATGGGGTGCGGGCTTAGGTTTGTTATTTGGCACTACTGGTATTTTGCTAAACCATCGAAGTGTGATGAAGTTGCCATTGGCTCAATATGAAAAATCTAATATTGAGCTGCAATTGCCTAGTGCAGGCTTTAGCGATCCAAAGCAATTGTCTCAATGGTTGCAGGGTGAGTTGCATTTGACCAAGCCAGCCAGCAAAATGGAAGCTGAACCTAGCAAAAAAGTCACATGGAACGGTTTGCAAGTGCAACAGCCCACATTATGGAAAGTTGATTTTCATACAGCCCAATATTCTGTTACCACAGAGTATTGGGTGGGCAACCAGTTTGTATCAGTCAAGCGGCAAGAGGCTAACGTATTCGCATTTTTAAGTCGTCTGCACAAAGGGGTAGGCATGAATAATGGCTGGATATTGCTAGTGGATAGCTTAGCAGGTGCGCTTATCCTACTGTGTATGACAGGCGTTTTGCTTTGGACAAAAATGCGAAATTCTAGGCTAATGCTAGTTGGGCTTAGTGGAGGCTCAATACTACTGGCGATCATATTTGTCATACAGTCTAGTTAATTCTACTTTTCTCTAGTATTCATTCGTGTGACTAAGTTAAATCTTTACTCAACTTAACACTTTATTTCCAAGATTAAATTTGCTATCATATTGAGAATAGTTCTTATTAGCATTCAATACTCTAGTTTTGGCTAGATATTTTTAGTAAGAACACTCAATTAAAACATTCATTAGCCAGCCAGCACACTTGCAAGCCAGCCAAGTTTGATAATTCCAAGTTTAATTTTTAGGAAAAACCATGAAATCAAGAAAAATGCCTAGGCTGGCATTGAATGTCGTCGCAATCGCTATTGCCTCAGCTTACCCGTTAGTGAGCATGGCAGAAGATACTGCAAACAAAGAAAAAGCAGTGCCAACCACCGTAAATAAAGCGGAAAATGCACCAGCGGAGCTTAGTGAAGTGAAGGTGAATGCCACCAATACAGAATCAAAAGCAGATGGCTACCAAGCCACTAAAACACGCGTAGGCAAAGTGCTGCAAGATCCACACGATATTCCACAAGCGATTACTACAGTTACACATAGCTTGATGCAAGATCAGCAAGTGAGTTCATTGCGTGAAGCACTGCGTAATGTTTCTGGCTTAACTTTTAATGCGGCAGAAGGTGGTCGTGGTGGTGATAACTTTAACTTACGCGGTTTTTATACTTTCGGTGATATTTATCTAGATGGTGTTCGCGATACTGCTCAATACTACCGTGAGACATTTAACCTAGAGCAAGTTGATGTGCTTCGTGGCTCTGCCGCTATGTTGTTCGGTCGCGGTCAAGCGGGTGGTGTGATTAACCAAGTCACTAAAATGGCTGAGCTTGCTGATAAAAACACAGTTACGGGTAGTTTTGGTGAATATAATTATCATCAATTTACAGGTGATTTTAATAAAAAATTAGGTGATACTACTGCTATCCGTGTCAATGTGATGGATCGCTCGGAAGAGACTTACCGCGAAAATCCAGCAACAGGTGACAGACCAGAATCTGATCGTCAAGGTATCGCTTTAAGTGTTGGTACTGGTATTGGCACTAATAACGAATTTTTTCTAAATCACGTTTATACCAAAACAAGAGATGTGCCGGATTATGGTATTCGTTTTGTTAGTACCAGACCTATTAACAATAGCATTGGAAATGACTCTACATTCTGGGGTACAGCTCGCAATTTTGATGATAGTGAGACCAGTATCACGACCGGTATATTTACCCATAAATTTACTGAAGATACCCAACTACGTACGCAAATCAGGCATGCTGATTATGATCGTGCCTATTGGGCACAAACGTCTGGTGCTTTAGCACCAACGGCTACAGGAACAGGGGTTATCAATTTTGCTACTAACCCTGACACTGTTACCCTCTCTAACGGCAACACAACGCGTAGCACGCAGTATACAACTGACACGATTCAGTCCGATTTTAGTACCAAATTTGATTTGGCTGGCATGAAAAACCAATTCTTGGCAGGTCTCGAGTATTTGAAAGAAGACTCCGAGCGACATAGCTTGCAAGGCTTTAATGCAACAACAGGCTTATCATACGGAAATTTGAATAATACCAATGCTAATAACAATGCGCTAAGCAGTGCCATCGCAGTAAATGGTGTATTTTACGATCGCAATTCTTATAGCTCTGCCGCAGCATCGAAGTTTCAGGCAGATAACTATGCTGCGTATGTGCAGGATACGATTGAGTTTGTTCGAAATTGGGATTTGTTATTAGGAGTACGTCGTGATGAAATGCGAGCAGAGTATTCAAGTGCTACATCACCTAAGTTAAGTTATGGTGAGAATAGTTATCGAGCAGGTTTGTCATGGCACCAAACACCAGAAAATCATTATTACCTGAGTTACAGTGATTCATTTAGCCCGACAGCTGATTTGTATCAATTGACGGTTGTGCCACAACCACCGGAAAGAAGTAAAACGGTAGAGCTGGGTGCAAAGTGGCTGTTCTTAGATGGTGATTTGTCTTTTAGAACAGCGCTTTACCGTACTACCAAAGATTGGGAACGTAGTACTGATTTGGAAGCAACCGCAAGCATTTTAACGAAAAAGCGCCGTACTGATGGTTTGGAGTTTGAGGTGACTGGTAATATTACTGATAACTGGGAGATATTCAGCGGACTAGCATTCATGGATGCAAAAATTTTAGAAGTCGCTGAAAATGTGAATGCAACGACTGGTGTTATTACACCCGCATATTCGGGATATAAAGGGCAGCGAGCTCGTAATACTGCACCTGTCACTTTTAATATGTGGACCACCTATAAATTTTTGGGTAACTGGAAAGTTGGTGGAGGCTTTGAAGCTAAAGATGAACGCTATGGTTATAATCCGAGTGGCGGAGCCGGCGCTAATTTTGTGAATGGTGAGTTTAAGCCAAATATTGCGCCTGGATATACACGTTGGGATGCAATGCTGGCTTATGAAGCACAGAAATGGGCGGTGCGTTTAAACGTTAAGAATCTGTTTGATAAAACCTACTATGGTGATGTTTATGATAATGGCGGTTTCACTGTGCCAGGTAATCGTAGACAAGCTATCATTACGACTGAATATAAGTTTTAATTGTAAAGCATAGTCTGTGTCACTACACACACGTCATTCCCGCGCAGGTGGGAATGACGAAATTAAGGGTTGAATAAGGATTTAAAATGTTGTTGCGCGTACCCCAAGTATTAAATGCTGAAGAACTTGCAAAGTTGCAAGTGCTCATGGCTAAGGCCGAATGGACAGATGGTAAGGTGACTGCGGGTACGCAATCGGCACAGGTTAAACGTAATATTCAATTACCTGAAACTTCACCAGATGCAGAAGCTGCGCGTGAAATAGTGCTAAGAGCTTTAAGCCGTCATGCGCTGTTCTTTTCTGCGGCTTTACCAAAAAAAATCTACCCGCCGTTGTTTAACCAATATCGGGTAGGCATGGATTTTGGTGCGCATATTGATAATGCCGTGCGTACGCATGCTATTACTGGCCTGCATGTGCGTACAGATATTTCTTGCACACTTTTCATTGCTGATCCTGATAGCTATGAAGGTGGTGAGTTGGTAATTGAAGATACCTATGGGCACCAAATGGTTAAATTGCCAGCGGGTGATATGGTGCTTTATCCTGGCACCAGTTTGCATCATGTGCGCCCTGTCACAAGCGGGGCGCGCTTAGCATGCTTTTTCTGGGTGCAAAGTATGATACGAGATGACGCGCAAAGAACCTTGCTATTCGATATGGATGCGGCAATAGTGACGTTACGTCAGCAAGTTGGTGATAATGCTGCGGTGATTAGACTCACAGGTAATTATCATAATTTGATTCGTATGTGGGCCGATACTTAGCAGCTTGTTCAATACTCGCTTACTTGCACTAAAACTCTTGAGATCTAACTCGAGATATATACACTAAGGAAAAAATCATGCGTTTTATATTCGCACTATTAAGTTTAATTCCGCTACAAGCAATGGCTTCTGCGGATTGCCCTGTTTACCCAAAATCCGAGTGGGCTGCTGAAGAAACCCTAAAAAAAGCATTAACGGACGAAGGTTACACCATTAAAAAATTCAAGGTAGATGGTAACTGTTATGAAATGTACGGTAGAAATAAAGAAGGTAAAAAAGTAGAAATTTACTTTGATACAAAAACGCTAGCCATCATTAAAGCTGAAGGTCTTAAAGAGTAAGCGGCACCTAAAGACTAAGCCTTAATTTAGCGTAACCTGATGAGTATTCCTGAAACAAAAACACAGACTATTGTCTGGACGGTTTTTGTGCGCATCACGCATTGGCTGGTAGCGCTTTTTGTACTCGTCAACTTTTTTAACGATACCGGTTTTTGGCATCGGTTTATTGGTTATTTTTGTTTGACGCTAGTGTTTGCAAGAGTTGGCTATGGACTATGGCTAAGCAAAGTAGCTTCTTCCAGATTTTATATGCCCACTTTTGCAAGTATTAAGCTGCATATTCATGAGATTCGCACGCAAATATTTGCACCACATATTGGCCATAACCCACTTGGACAGCTAGCGGTCTACATTATTTGGTTGCTGATTATATTGTTAGCATTGACTGGTTGGCTAAGTCGCACAGATGTTTATTGGGGCGAAGATTGGCCTGTCGATTTACACATGATTTTTTCTAATGTGTTGCAAGGCCTGATAATGTTGCACATAGTAGCAGTCTTGCTTATGTCCAGGCTACAAAAGAAGAGCCTACTGAAGCAGATGATTTCAGGCAAGCCGTATGACACCACTCGCTAAGCTGAAGCGCATTATCAAGTGGTGCTAAAACTGGTTGGCTTAATGATAAGCCTAGCTAACACCTATCCCGTAATATAGCTCTCAAGCTGCTTAATGAGTGTTTGCTGATACTCAATGGTTTCTTTCACTAAGTCACCAATCGATAGCATGCCAATGACTTTGTCACCTTCTAGCACAGGTAAATGACGGATATGTTTATCAGACATAATATTCATCGCTTGCTCTACCGTATCGCTAGGCTTAACAGTGAGCACATTGGATGACATGACTTCGCTAATAGGCGTAGTTTTTGAAGATTTGCCTTTAAGAATAATTTCCCGCGCGTAATCACGTTCAGAAAAAATACCGACTAGTTTGTCGCCATCAAGTACCAGTAATGCACCTATTTTATATTCCGCAAGCACCACTAAGGCATCAAATACAGGGCGATGTGGAGCAATTGAAATAACGGTTTTATGTTTTTTATTATCTAGTAATTGTTGTAATGTTTTCATGTTGTTCTCCTCACATTTAGTACTACCATAAAAATATACACCTTATAATGATCTAAGCAAATTCAAAAATCATCTAATTCTGCAAAAAAATAATTTATGCAAAAAGAAACTGAAAGTAAACAAGAGAAAAAGCTCATCGTTAAAGCGTTCATTGCACTTTTTATACTCACGATTATTTGGGGCTATAACTGGGTGGTGATGAAGCAAGCGGTGCAGTTTGCTAGCCCTTTTCAGTTTGCGGCGATACGTACTTTCTTTGGTTCTATTGTGTTATTTGTACTGATTTATTTGACTAAGCGCCCATTAGCACTAAAAGAATTTCCTACAATGTTAGTACTAGGACTTTTGCAGTCTTGTGGGTTTACTGGGGTGCTGATTTGGGCGCTGGTAGAGGGCGGAGCGGGTAAAACTGCGGTGCTAACTTACACAATGCCATTTTGGGTCATGTTGTTCGCTTGGCCAATGTTGGGTGAAAAAATACAGGGCTGGCAGTGGTTGGCGGTGTTGTTTGCCTTGTTTGGTATGGTGCTTATTTTTGATCCGCTGCATATTAAGGCAGATGGCTTTAGTATGTTTTTGGCGGTTTGTTCAGGCGTTTCATGGGCCATATCCGCCATCGTTTCAAAGAAGTTACATCAACGCGCACCTCATTTAGATTTGCTCAACCTCACTGCTTGGCCTATGTTTCTAGGGTCAATTCCAGTTGTCGTAGTTGCTTTTATTTTGCCAGCTCAACCTATGCAGTGGACGCCAACTTTTGTTTTTGCTGTGCTGTTTAATGTCTTATTTAGCGGCTGTTTGGCTTGGGTGTTGTGGCTATATGCGCTGCAACGTTTGCAAGCAGGTGTAGCAAGTATGGCAAGTATGTTGGCCCCAGTTATCGGCGTAATAGCCGCTTGGATTCAATTAAATGAAGTGCCAAATACTTATGAATTGATTGGCATGGTGTTTATTGCATTATCTTTGGTGACCATTTCAGGCATCAGCATTATTAAACATACGCAGATTGATCCTGCTCAAGGGCAAGAGTGAGTGGCAGCGTGAGCTTGTGTTAAAATTCAATTATTTTTCAAGTATTAAGGGTTGGTAATATGGCTGGTCATAGTAAATGGGCAAATATTCAGCACCGCAAAGGTCGTCAAGACGCAAAACGCGGCAAAATTTTCACTAAAATCATTAAAGAAATTACTGTTGCTGCACGCATGAGCGGTGGTGACGTGAACATGAACCCACGTTTACGTGCGGCAGTGGCAGAAGCTAAAGAAGAGAACATGCCGGCAGACAATATCATTCGTGCCATTAAAAAAGGTACGGGTGAATTAGAAGGCGTTAACTACGAAGAAATTCGTTACGAAGGTTACGGCATTAACGGCGCGGCGATTATTATTGATTGCCTAACCGATAACAAACAACGTGCGGTGATGGATGTGCGTCATGCGTTAAGCAAACATGGCGGTAATTTAGGCACAGATGGCAGCGTGGTGTTTATGTTCAAACACTGCGGTAGCTTAATTTATGAGCCAGGTACTGATGAAGATAAAGTCATGGAAGTGGCGCTAGAAGCTGGCGCAGAAGATGTAGTGACGGATGAAGATGGCAGTATTGAAGTGATCACGCCACCAAACGATTTTATGGTGATTAAAGAAGCCATGGAAGCTGCAGGCTTAAAAGCTGTGATGGCAGAAGTGACGATGAAGCCGAACATGGAAACCGTGTTTACGGGTGATGATGCGGTGAAAATGCAAAAAATCTTAGATGCGCTAGATGACTTAGACGATGTACAGGATGTCTATACTTCTGCTGTCATCGAAGACTAAAAAATGAATTGCTTAATCCCTTTTTTGATTCGCGTCTTTTATGACTTTAAGCGATTAGTTTTTTGAGCATTGTGAGTAATGTCAGAATCTTAGGCATCGACCCTGGCCTGCGCTTAACAGGCTTCGGTGTCATCGAAAAAGTAGGTGAAAAAATCACCTATATCTCAAGCGGCACAATTAAAACTGCTAGCGGCAAAAAGAATAAGGTTGAAGGCGAAGATGATAGAGAAGAGCTGCCAGCTCGTTTAAAAATCATCTTAGATGGTTTGTTTGAGGTGATTGATACTTATCAACCTAACCAAGTGGCGATTGAGAAGGTGTTTGTGAATATCAATCCACAATCAACTTTATTGCTTGGTCAAGCCCGTGGCGCAGCCATCAGCGCGGCGGTGATTCGTAATTTATCTGTAGCCGAGTATACGGCGCTACAAGTCAAACAAGCCGTAGTCGGCAACGGCCATGCACAAAAAGAACAAGTGCAAGAAATGGTAAAACGCTTACTTAACTTACCCGCAACGCCTAAACCAGATTCAGCCGATGCCTTGGCTTGTGCCATTTGCCATGCGCATGGTGGACAAGGCTTGGGCAAGCTTGCTACCGCTGGCTACCGAGTACGTGGCGGACGGTTGGTTTAATGATGTTTTTCTTTTTTAAACAGTCATAGTTTTAAAAATATACAGTTGTTAACACTAGTAATGATTTGGATGATGCCATGATAGGAAGATTGAACGGGATTTTGCTGGAAAAAACACCGCCGTTGGTGCTCATTGATTGCAATGGCGTGGGCTATGAATGCGAAGTGCCGATGAGTACCTTTTATAATCTACCAGCCATTGGTGAAAAAGTGGTGATGCTCACGCATTTTGTAGTGCGTGAAGATGCACAGCTTTTGTATGGTTTTGGCAGCGACCAAGAGCGTGCGACCTTTAGGCAGTTGCTTAAAGTGAATGGTATAGGTGCAAAGTCAGCACTTTCAATTTTAAGCGGTTTATCGATTGATGATTTGGTGCAGGCTGTTGCCATGCAGGACACCGCAATGCTTACGCGCGTGCCGGGCGTGGGCAAGAAAACAGCCGAGCGTTTATTGTTAGAACTTAAAGATAAATTTACGGTTGCTGGATTAAGCCCAAGTAATAGCAATCAGCCAAAATCAGCCAGTAGCGACGTGCTAAATGCCTTGATTTCATTGGGGTACAATGAACGCGAAGCATTGGCTGCTGTGAAACTGTTGCCAGCAGACGCGACTGTAGCAGAAGGTATTAAATTAGCATTGAAATCGTTATCTAAATAAGATGGGTTTATGTGAAGCTCAGTGAAGGAGCCTAAGCGTCAGCCCAGCATCGGAGACATTATGAGTATTTTGAGTAAATTGTTTTTGATTGCTACGGTACCAATACTCGTGGCTTGTGGGCAACATAACGATGGTGCAGCTGAGTCAATGCCAGCGCCAAGTGTTGCGATGAAGTCGGCACCAATGTCAGATATGGCAAGAGCTAAAGTGGCGGATAGCGTGGGCGGCGGCGAGGAATCTCTCACCGAAGTAACTGAGCCAAATGCGGCTAACTCCACAGCTAAACGCTATATCGCTTTGCGCCACGCACTGACGGTTGAAACCGAAGCTGAAAAGATGCAGTCTGCATTTGATGCTACGGTTGCACATTGTGAGTTGTTAAAGTGCCAAATTCTGAGTGCAAATTACAATCGTGCAACGCCATATAGCCCGCCTTCTGCGAGTTTATCCGTACGTGTGCCACCTAGGTCTGTTGAGATATTTCTTTCGGGTTTAGCAAAAAATGCAGAAGTATTACAGCATCATCGAGATAGTGAAGATAAAACGGACGCAGTGATAGATGCAGAAGCGCGGATTAAAAACCTAACAGAATTTCGTGATAGTTTACGTGCAATGCTCACGGACAAGTCTGCTAAATTTAAAGACTTAATTGAAGTGCAGCGTGAGTTGGTGGATACACAAAGTCAACTCGATACCATTCAAGGTGTGCGTAAAGTATTAGCACAAGAAACCGAATTGGTTGCAGTCAATATTGACTTTACTGCCAAACAAGGCATTACCGAGCAAGGCTTCTTTTCCCCAGTTGCACATGCGCTTAAAGAGGCTGGGCATGTCATGATGGAAAGCTTAGCCGCCGCTATTACGTTCTTTGTAACGATATTGCCGTGGTTATTATTTGGTATTCCCATACTCATCTTAGCGCGCAAATTGTGGATTAAAATTAGAGATAAATGGCGAAGCAAGTAGCTTGAAGTCAGTCTGCGAGATTTTGGCAGCCAAGTAATTGAATGTTAAATTTAAGGCGAGACCTCAATGATTAATACCAACCAAGTCACACGAATTGCAATCATCACTTTGTTGGCGATAGGCTGCATTTATGTGTTGCAGCCTTTTATGGCAGCAGCTTTATTCGCCGCCATATTTTGCTTATTTACTTGGCCGCTTTATCATCGATTGTGGTTGCGCTTAGGCAAGCGGGATACTTGGGCCGCCATGATTATGACCTTGCTGCTACTGGTCGCCTTGATTCTGCCTATGGCATACCTTGCTATGAATTTGGCCGATTCTTCAGATAAGCTATTCAATCAGCTGGGTGCTAGCTTGCAAAATTTGCAGCCACAAGCGCCTGATTGGGTGCGTAATCTACCCATTGTTGGCGAGCAAATCAGCCATTCATGGGAGCGCGCCACCGCCAGCCATGAAGAGTTGATGAAGCTGTTACGTCAGTATTATGAACCTATGCGCGCGTTTGCTTTACGTGCGGTGCAATTAGTCGCGGGTGGCTTTCTACAATTGCTTCTAGTCGTTTTTGTGGCATTTTTCTTCTACCGTGATGGCGCTAGAATAGCTCAAGGACTTGTTACCATCGTGCGCAGATTAGGTGGCGAACTTGGTGAAGAGATGCTTATTCTTTCATGCAACACCGTAAAGGGCGTCATGCTAGGGATATTTGGTACTGCTCTAGCGCAATCAGCTGTTGCCATGGCTGGGTTTTTACTGGCCGGTGCGCCAGCGCCGTTATTGCTAGCATGTGCCACATTCTTTTTATCGGCAATTCCTGTAGGACCGCCGTTAATCTGGGGAGGCGCTTCATTTTGGCTATATGGCCAGGGCGAGCATGGTTGGGCAATATTCTTAGCGCTGTATGGTTTACTAGCGATTAGCACGGTAGATAATGTAGTTAAGCCAATACTTATTAGCCATTCTTCACACTTGCCTTTATTACTCATTGTGTTCGGCGTACTTGGTGGTGCTTTAAGTTTTGGGTTTATTGGTATTTTTCTTGGACCAACATTGCTCGCGGTAGGCTTTACGCTCATATTGCATTGGATGGCCTTGCAAAACAAGAAGCTGCTGGAGATTGCAGAATGAAGATAAAACGTATTATTTCTGCGGTGGTTTATTAAAAATTAGGGGAAACTAATGATTAATAAGTTGATTAATAAAGGTGTTTTTACATTGAGCTTTGTGGTTTTTGTAAGCTTTAGCCCAGTTTTGGCGGCTGAAGAAAAGCCTATTAAGGAAGTCTCTGAAGATGACTATATTGGTGATGTACCTAGAGTGCTTACGGTCTCTAGGTTGTCACAATCTATCGCTGATGCCCCTTCAGCCGTTACGGTGTTAGACCGAGAAACCATACGCGCATCTGGAGTTGTTGATCTCCCAGAAATATTTCGTCTAGTCCCAGGTTTTTATGTGGGGACGAATGCTGGATTCGTACATAACACCAATCACGCAGTCAGTTACCATGGCATGACGACAGCTTACGCAGGCTCTATGCAAGTGTTGGTGAATGGTCGTTCGGTTTACAGTCCCTTATACGGTGGTGTGCAGTGGAGTGAGTTGCCGATTGCGATAGCTGATATTGATCGTATTGAAATCACACGTGGCCCAAATGCTGCGAGTTATGGCGCCAATTCTTTTTTTGGTGTGATTAATATCATCACACAAAGCCCATCAGATCAGCTTGGTACTAGTGTCAGCGCTACCTATGGTGATGGTCGACATGAGGCGTTTCTACGATATGGGGCTAAGCAAAATAATTTAAGCTATCGAGTGACTGCGGGTTATCGTGATGATGATGGTCTGGATAATCGTTATGACTTTAAGCGTACACGCTTGCTAAATGTACAAACTGATTACAAGTTAGATAGTAAAAATACCCTTGAGTTTGAGCTAGGCATTGTCAATGGTGAGCGCGATGATGACGAAACTATCAATACAACTCGTTATTTTGAGCCTAGAAGCCGAGATATTAATAATCACTACGAGCTGATTCGATGGCGTCATAGCGGGAGTGAAAATAGTGACTTTTCCGTTCAAGCTTATCATTCAATGGATAAATCGGATGATCGTATTGATTCGGTTAACCTAGATCCACCGTTTACTCATTTGGTTTCACCTACATTGCAGATTAATAATGATATAGAAATGGAGCGTTATGATGTTGAAGCACAGCATAATTTCTCACTATCACCTAAGCTGCGTGGAATCTGGGGGGGGAGTTTTCGTCGAGATACGATGTATGCCCCACATTATTTAGGCAATGATAGAACTGACCAATTTGACCTACAAAGGATGTTTGGACACGTTGAATGGCGCCCATTGAGTAAAATGGTGTTTAATGTGGGTGCTATGTTAGAGCATAACGATTTTACTGCAACAAACATCTCGCCGCGCGCTAGTATTAATTTCAAGATAAATCCGAATCATACTGTTAGATTTGGTGTTTCAACGGCTTCGAGAACCCCCAATTATTTAGAAGAAAAATTTAATACAATTATAGTTATCCCAAGAGTTGCGCAAAGGCTACCCTATTTAGCTGCTTTTGTAGTAGATGCAGGGAACTTAGAGCCAGAAAAAATAGTTTCTAAAGAGATCGGATATCTAGGCGATTTTGGTAAGTTTAAATTGGATACAAGAATTTTCAGAGATGATATTCATGATTATATTCAATCCTCTACTAACCACGACTTTACTGCACCAAGCTTTAATGTAATTAAAAATCCAAGCGAAAATACAAATGGAGGTGATGTTGCGATTCAAGGTTTTGAGGCACAAGTCAAATGGCTAGTGACAACGAATACTAATGTATTGCTAAATTATGCTTATGTAGACATTAACGCTGACGAATTTGAAACTGCCAGAAATATCACCATGTCTATGCCCAGTAGCACTTTTAGCGGATTGCTCACTCACCGTTTTAACCCGCAATGGGATGCCAGTTATGCTTATTATCAAACCAGTGAGGTTACCGCTTTAGGGGATGGTGATTATGTCGGTTTAGCGAGAAGATCTGATATTCGAGTGGCGCGTAAGTTTAAAGAAAAACATATCAGTGGCGAAGTTTCTGCGGTCGTTGAAAACTTGTTTAACGAACATTATCAAGAATTTGCAGATTACAACACGCTCAAGCGTCGCGCTCGACTTAATGTAAGGTTAGATTTTTAATGCAATTGAATAATGAATTGAATGGTTGAGAAATCAATTTTGTTCTTGAAGCTAAATAGAAAAGTCTGGATGAATAGCGTACTTGCATGCGCAATGCTAGTGCTTGGTCTTTTTGTACCCTTTGTTGCGCATGCCTATACAGGTGTGACGATTGTCATGAGTGTACAAACGCCAGCGAACCTTGAATTTGTCGATCAATTCAATGCTGAGCTTGCAAAGTATAAGCAAATTAATCTTAGAGTGAATGTCATTACGCTGCCAGACGCAGAAAAGCTGGTGGTAGCTGAAAACAGTGAGTTAGTGATTGCGCTAGGTGTAAAAGCGCTAGAAGCGGCTAGCAAATTAAGACGGTCTACGCCTGTATTAGGCGTGTTTACGCCCTTGCCAGCATTTAATAGCATCATGGCAAAAAATAAGCGCGATTTAGGTAATTTTAGCGCGATTGTCTTAGATCAACCTTTTTCGCGCCAAATGTCTCTGATTAAGCGTGTGCTACCCGAAGCGCAAAAAATAGGCGTTTTACTCGGTACGACTTCTGCACAATATATTGAGTATGTGCGAGAGGAGGGCGAAAAGCGCGGGCTGAATATTCAGGAAGAGAAAGTTAATCAAGAGGCTGATTTAATTCCCCAATTGAAAAAGCTTTTGGATAGCGTCGATGCTATTTTAGCGATTCCAGATCCCGCTATTTATAGCCGTGAAACAGCCCAACCTATTTTGTTAACGAGCTATCGTTATCAAAAACCTATTTTTGGTTATTCTCAATCCTATGTGCGTGCCGGCGCTTTAGCGGCGGTGTATAGCACCAGCAAGCAACTGGCAAAACAGGCCGCAGAAATCGCGATTAGATCACGCGTAGCGCCGAGCGATTTGCCACCGCCGCAATTGCCAAAGTATTTTTCTATCATGTTGAATTATCAAGTCGCACGCTCGCTTAACATTCCGTTAATGGATGAAGACGAGATTTTAAAGAAAATGCTAGAGTCTGACGCTCAAGAGGCTATGTAAATGAAGAATCTCGGCATCAAATCACGTGTTATATTTTTGGGTACGATTCCAGCTTTGCTATTCGCTATTATTTTAGTCGGGTATGCAATCACCAATATTTTCGGTGTTTTAGATCAATCCCTTGAAGATCGAGGCAAGGTGATTGCTTCACAGCTCGCTCCAGCGGCGGAGTATGGTGTGATTTCTGGTAATAGCCAAGTGCTGCAAAGGCTAGTCCAACAGGCACTATCTAATGAGCAGGACTTAAGAACGGTGATGGTGGTCGACAGCCAAGGATTGACGCTAGCATTAAGTGGTCGTGAATTGCCTAAAGCGTTAATTGCTAAGATTATCAAAGAAAATCTAGAGCAAATTCCTCAAAATAAAGGCATTATTTTTACATTCCCTATATACCGCAGTTTGGTTGAGATAGATGATTTTGCTAATCTAAGTAGTAAAGAATTGGAGCTGAAAAAATCGTACACTCCAGAAAAAATTGGTCAAGTGTACGTGGAGCTGAGTAACCAGACTCTACAAAATATTAAGCAAGATTTAATCGTAAAGATTTTCTTAACGGCTATTTTTGGTTTGGTTTTAAGTGGGCTGTTGGCATGGAAGCTAGGTAGAAATATTACCAAACCTATTCAAGAGATTGCGCAAGCAGTGAATCGTATTGGTGAAGGCGTGTTTTCACATACGATTATGGAAAATTCAAGTGGCGAGCTAAAAACCTTGCAAAAAGGTTTTAATTCCATGTCTAGTAGCCTAAAGCATGCTTATGACAGCATGCAAGATAAGATAAACGATGCAACCTCAATGTTGCGCCATCAGGCTCAGCATGATGATTTAACTGGTTTAATTAACCGCCGCGAGTTTGAAGTGCGCTTAGAGCGCTGCCTAAAAAGCGTACATGAAAATAATGCACAACATATATTTTGTTATTTGGATTTAGATCAGTTCAAATTAGTGAATGACACTTGCGGGCATTCCGCGGGTGATGAGTTACTCAAGCAAGTCAGTATTTTAATGGCGAATAAAATGCGAGAGAGAGACACTTTGGCGCGTTTAGGCGGCGATGAGTTTGGCTTGCTATTGGAAAACTGTACGTTAGGAGATGCGAATCAGATTAACAATGCGCTACTAAAAACCATTCGGGATTATCGTTTTATTCACGATGATAAAATTTTTAATGTTGGCGTCAGTATTGGTTTAGTGGTAATTAATCAAGGCTTTGAAAACGTCAGTGAGATTATTCATGCAGCTGATTCGGCCTGTTACTCAGCCAAATCAGCTGGGCGAAATCAAAGCTTTTTGTTTAACCCAGGTGATGTTGAAGTGGTTCGTCAGCGCAGTGCGGTAGAGTCAATATCAGACATTACCGATGAAATTGATGACGAGCAATTTATGCTTTATTGCCAGCCAATTGTGCCGCTCACCTCTGTAACGACACAAGTACAGCACTATGAAATTTTGCTTAGAAAAATTGATCTCGATGGCAAAATAATTCTGCCAACCACATTTATACCCTCTGCCGAAAGGTATCATTTGATGCCTAATATTGATAGATGGGTCATTAAAAACGTTTTCTTAGCGTACCAGCAGTTGTTAGATATTAATGCAGAAAAATGTAACTATATATTCTCAATTAACTTGTCTGGTACCTCATTAGGTGATAAAAGTTTGTTGAGCTTTATACAAGATATGTTCATCAAATATTCAATTCCGCCTGAGTCTATCTGTTTTGAAATTACTGAAACCGCTGCGATTGTTAACCTAAAAAATACCATTTTGTTATTCAGCGCATTGCGAAAACTGGGCTGTAGTTTTGCGCTAGATGATTTTGGCAGTGGTATGTCATCATTTACCTATTTGAAAAATTTTGACGTGGATTATTTGAAGATTGATGGTACTTTTGTTAAAGAAATGCATATTAATAAAATTGACCACGCCATGGTGCGCTCAATTCATAGCGTAGCCGAAGCTATGAATATTAAAACGGTGGCTGAGTTTGTTGAAAATGAAGAGATATTGCGTGAATTGAAAAGCATAGGCGTACACTATGGGCAAGGTCTCTATTTAGGTGGCCCAGTCACAGTCAAAGGATTGATTGAACGCTACGCAAAATTGCATGCGCAATAAATATGCACGTGTTTTAATGGCGCCTTAGCACTAAAACCCAAATAACAAGATGAACTTATGATAGAAACTGACCGTCTGATTGCCCCCGATGCTGAAAGCCCTCGCGAAGAAGCCTTAGAACGCGCTCTGCGCCCCAAGCTTTTAGACGAGTATGTCGGACAAGAAAAAGCACGCAGCCAATTAGAGATTTTTATTAATGCTGCACGTGGTCGTAGTGAGGCGCTGGATCACGTCTTACTGTTTGGGCCACCAGGTTTAGGTAAAACTACTTTGGCACATATTATTGCCAAAGAAATGGGCGTGAATATGCGCCAAACTTCTGGTCCAGTGCTAGAGCGTGCTGGCGACTTGGCTGCCTTACTGACGAATCTAGAGCCGAATGATGTGTTGTTCATCGATGAGATTCACCGACTTTCGCCAGTCGTCGAAGAGATTTTATATCCAGCGATGGAAGATTATCGACTAGATATTATGATTGGTGAAGGCCCTGCCGCACGCAGTGTGCGTCTCGACTTACCACCATTTACCTTGATAGGCGCGACCACTCGTGCAGGTATGCTGACTAACCCATTGCGTGACCGCTTTGGTATCGTTTCTCGGTTGGAATTTTATACTTCTGAAGAGCTGGCTCGAATTGTTCATCGTTCAGCTGGTTTATTAGAAGTTGAAATGGTTGATACGGGGTCTCTCGAAATTGCCCGCCGTTCACGCGGCACCCCCCGTATCGCCAATAGATTGCTGCGCCGTGTACGTGACTACGCTCAAGTAAAAGCCAATGGCATCGTGTCATCAGAAATCGCTGATGCAGCGTTGAAGATGTTGGATGTCGATAAGCTTGGCTTTGACGTGATGGATAGAAAGCTTTTACTCGCAGTGATAGAAAAATTCGGCGGCGGTCCTGTAGGTCTGGATAATCTAGCAGCAGCCATAGGTGAGGAGCGCGATACGATTGAAGATGTGCTTGAGCCTTATTTGATTCAACAAGGCTATTTAATGCGTACACCTCGTGGACGTATCGCCACGCAGCAAGCCTATCAGCATTTTGAATTGCCCATGCCTAAGCATTTAAGTGGTGAAACGTGGCAAGAGTAAAAGCATGAGTCAGAACAGTTTTAGCTGGCCAGTCCGTGTGTATTACGAAGATACCGATGCAGGCGGCGTGGTTTACCACTCGAATTATTTGAACTTTATGGAGCGTGCTCGTACTGAATGGCTCCGCGCTTTGGGTTACGAGCAAACCACAGTTAAAGATGAGCTTGGCGTCATTATTGTGGTGCATAGCCTATCGATTAATTTCAAGAAGCCTGCAAGGTTCAATGACATGCTTGAGGTAAAGTGCGAGCTGGCAAATGTCGGGCATGGCAGCATAGAAATGGCGCAAACGATTATCTGCAATGGCATCGAATTGATTCAAGCATATGTAAAAGCTGCATTTGTCGATGCGGAAACTTTTCGTCCGGTAGCCATTCCTACTGCTATGAAGCAAGACATGATTAGAATACAAGCAATAAATTTAAATGTGGAGAAGTTATGAGTATAAGCGCGGCCAATGATATGTCTATTTTTTCGCTAGTGGCTGGTGCCAGCCTGCCTGTGCAGATGGTGCTTCTGGTGTTAATAGGCACCTCACTATTTTCTTGGTGGTATATTTTCATCAAACTGGCAACGATTAAAAAAGCTGAGACTAATGCGGAAGACTTTGAAAAAGCATTTTGGTCCGGTGGTGATTTGAATAAACTATTTGAAGGCCTCGCCTCAAGCCGTCGAAAACCACAAGGCATGGCAAGTATATTTGAAGCGGGTTTTAGGGAATATGTACGTCACAAACAGCAAACGACGATGGATGTTTCTGATGTAATGGAAGGCTCTCGTCGCGCAATGCGGGCTGCCTATAACCGTGAGTTAGACGATCTGGATGCACATCTGCCGTTTCTAGCCTCAGTTGGCTCTGTGAGCCCATATATCGGCTTATTTGGCACAGTGTGGGGCATTATGAATGCGTTTCGAGGTTTGTCTAATGTGGCACAAGCAACCCTTAGCCAAGTCGCTCCTGGCATTGCCGAAGCTTTGGTAGCAACTGCAATCGGTCTGTTTGCGGCGATTCCAGCCGTCATTGCTTATAACCGTTTTGCCAGTTCAGTCGATAGGCTTTCTGTACGTTACGAAAGCTTTATGGAAGAGTTCACTAATATTCTGCAAAGAAAGAGCTAAATCATGGCGCGTACTCGCAAACGTCGCGTGATGAATCAAATCAATGTAGTGCCCTACATTGATGTGACTTTGGTGCTACTGGTTATTTTTATGGTCACCGCACCTATGACTAACCCTGGCGTGGTCGATTTACCTAAAGTAGGTCAGGCTTTAAAGCAACCGCAAGTGCCTCCATTGGTACTCACGGTTAAACTCAATCACAAAATAGAGTTCGACAGTAAGCCTATGCCGCGCGATGAATTGCTGCTGGCTGTGCGCCAAGCGCTTACAAAATCACCAGAGCGTTCGGTCGTGATTGCCGCAGATAAAAATGTTAAGTACGACGATGTGATAGGTGTGATGGATTTACTCAAACAGAACAAAGTGGATAAAGTTGGGCTATTGTTAGCGCCAGCGAAATAAGCTCGCAGAACTATTAATATGGCCAGTTTATTAAAATGATTAGAACGTACGAAAAAGAAGTTTCTTGGAAGGCTGGCGGGCTAGCAATTGCTGTGCATCTGGCTTTACTTGGTGCATTGCTGATTTCATTTAACTGGAAAGCCGCACACACTACTTTAAATGTCACAGAAGTTGAGCTGTGGGATAGCATCCCTAATCAAACCGCACCAGCACCTGAGCCAGTAGTGCAACCAATAGTACAGCCAGAGCCAAAGCCGATTGTTAAAGAAGAGATTAAGCCAGAACCTAAACCCATCGTAGAAGAAAAGCCAAAAGAAGAGCCGCAAGTCGACATTGCGCTAGAAAAAAAGAAAAAAGCATTAGAGTTGAAAAAAGCGGAAGACCAACTTAAAAAAGAGAAAGCTTTAGAACTAAAGAAACAGCTTGATGCGCTAAAGCTAGAAGCACTTAAAGATGATGCGAAGCCTGCTGTAAAAGTAAATAAACCGAATGACGCCTTAAAGAAGCTACAACAAGAGGCATTAGCGGAAGAAAAAACAGCAGGGGAACAACAAGCTTTATCATCTAAAGCCTCAGCCAATGCGGGTGTAGTAGGTGAGTTCAAGAATAAAATACAGGCTAAAATTAAAGGTAATGTCAATAAAACGCTGTGTGGTGAAGGTAACCCGGAGCTTAGATTTGATATAGGCTTGCTACCAACAGGTGAGTTAAGTGGCAGCCCTAAACTGGTTAAATCAAGCGGTAGCGCAGCCTGTGATGAAGCCGTGGAACGGGCAATTATGGCTTCTGAGCCATTGCCGCTACCTAATGATCCATCGCTTTTCTCTCAATTTAGAAACTTAAATTTAAAATTCCGCCCTAATGATTAAGTTGGTTTTTCACGTCTTATAAAAGCGTGTTTGAATGTAACAAAGTGTAAATCGTGTGGCGTCAAAATGCTTGAGGCGTCAAAATAAGCTTGGATTGGAATTCAATGAGAACTAAGTTACGGGTTCTGAGTTCCAATTCTTAAATTTTAATGAATGATTAATTAAAGACATTAAACATAGCCTATGCATAACCCTAAATTTTCAAGATTGCAGTTCACCAAATTACTTAATTTAGCTATATTTTCTGCAAGCCTGTTTATCTCATCATTAGCTAATGCAGCATTAGAAATTGAAATTAGTGGCGGTGGTGCGCAGCAAGTGCCAATCGCCATTGTGCCATTTGAGCAAAGTGGTAATAGCACAGACAACATTAGCAGCATTATTGCGGCAGATTTGAAACGCAGCGGTTTATTTCGCGTGTTAGAAACTGGCGGCGTGGTGAATAAACCTACCGATATCACGCAAATCAAATATTCAGAGTGGGCAAATCTGCAAGCGCAGGCCATGGCAGTAGGCGTGGTAGAAACATTGCCGAATAACCGTTTGAAGGTCACGTTTCAGTTAGCAGACGTGCTTAAGCAAAGCCAACTAACCGGCATGCAGTACAATATTGCACCCAATCAACTAAGAACAACTGCACATAAAATTGCGGATGTGATTTATCAGAAACTGACTGGCGAATCAGGCATCTTTGCGAGCCGCATCGCTTACATCACTAAGGCGAATGACCGTTATATGCTCAAAGTAGCAGATGCCGATGGCGCAAATCCTTTGACCATGGTGTCATCAAAAGAGCCTATTATTTCGCCAGCATGGTCACCAGAAGGCAATAAAATTGCCTATGTGTCTTTTGAAAAGAAAAAGCCGATTATTTATGTGCAGTCTTTAAGTGGTCAACGCACTGTATTAGCTGGTTTTAAAGGGAATAATAGCGCGCCAGCATGGTCACCAGATGGCAGTAAATTGGCTATCGTACTCACTTATGGTGCAAACTCTCAGGTATATACTATCAATGCTGATGGCTCTGGTTTGAGTCGTATTACTAAGGGCAATGCGATTGACACCGAGCCGACTTGGTCATCGGATGCTAAGTGGATATACTTTACTTCAGACCGTGGTGGAAAGCCGCAAATCTATAAAGTTTCTGCTAACGGCGGAGATCCGCAACGTGTGACTTTTGAGGGTGCGTATAACGTTAGCCCACGTTTCTCACCGGATGGTAAGTCATTGGCAATGATACGTAATGATGGTGGTAAGTTCCGTGTAGCGCTACAAGACTTAACAACAGGGCAAGTGCAACTATTAAGTGATGGCTCGCAAGATGAATCGCCAAGTTTTGCGCCCAATGGTCGTGTGATTCTGTATGCAACACGTTCCAGCGGACATGGTGCTTTAGCAGCAGTATCGGCAGATGGTCGCGTGAAGCAACGCTTGAATGAATCTGGTGGTGATATTCGTGAACCTGCTTGGGGACCGTTAATTAAATAGTTCTATTAGATAAGTAGTAGGCGTTTTGAATAGATATTCAGTAGTAAAAATAGTTGTAATTCGAGTAATAGAAATAATTAAGTTTAAGTATATTTTATAAAGCATGACATCTTGAGGAGAGTAATATGAATAAATCTACATGGAACACTAAGTTACTAAGCAGCTTATTGCTTGCATTGGTATTAAGCGCTTGCAAAAGCACACCAATGAACACTAAGCCTGTGACTGTGGAAGATAAAAGTCCAGCTCAAGTGACTAAACCTGCAGAAAATACAGGTGCAGATACTTCAGCCGTTAAAGAAGTGGCGATTGATGGTAATGCGACAGATTCAGGCAATAACCCGCTAAAAGATCCGAACAATATTTTGTCTAAACGTAATGTTTATTTTGATTTTGATAGCGATGCAGTTAAAGCTGAATTCCGTCCGCTCATTGAGGCACATGCTAAATACTTGCTAGCACACTCTTCAGCAAAAGTAATTCTACAAGGCAATACCGATGAACGCGGTACTCGTGAGTACAACTTGTCATTAGGTCAACGCCGTTCAGTCGCTGTGAAAAAATCACTTAACTTACTTGGCGTGCAAGATGCACAAATTGAAACAGTAAGCTTTGGTGAAGAAAAAGCGACAGAAGGCTGTGCGGATGATGCATGTTCAAAACAAAATCGTCGTGTAGATGTAGTCTACGAAAACGAGTAATTGTAAGATCGTTGACTTAGAGCTAACTATTTAGGACTTAAAAAGTATGATGAAGAAACTGATACTGGCTAGTGTGTTATTGTCTGCGCAGCTATTTGCAATAAGTGGCCATGCGGCTTTGTTTGACGACAAAGAAGCGCGCAAAAAGATTCTTGAAGTTGAAACGACAATGAATAGCCAGGATCAGGCGAATCAGACTGAGTTAGCGAATGTAAAAAAGAACTTCGAGCAGCGTTTGCAAGCCATTGAAGCCATCACTAAAGGTGGTGGCTTGATGGAAATGCAGAATCAGATCGAGTCTTTGAGGCAAGAAGTAGCAAGGCTTAAAGGCGATCTAGAAGTGGCAAATCATAATGTCGATGCGACTCAGCAAAGACAAAAAGATTTGTATGGTGATACTGATACACGTTTGCGCAAGCTAGAAAGCGGCGCTACTCCTGCAGCAGCGGGTTCAAGTGATGCGTCAGCGCCACAGTCAACCCCAGTGGTGGCAGCCGCACCAGCTAAAAATACGCAAGAGTATCAATTGCTAGAGCTGGCTAATGGTTTATCCAAAGAGTCTAAGCATAAAGATGCGTTTAATGCTTATGATAAATTCTTAAAAGACTACCCAAACAGCACGCTGGCAGCAGAGGCGACTTATGGCTTAGGTTATTCACAATTTGCCTTAAAAAACTACAAGTCTGCCATTGCTACACAACAAAAAGTAATAGACTTGCATCCAGAAAGCCCAAAAGTACCAGATGCGATGTTGAATATGGCGAATAGTCAAATTCAATTAGGCCTAGTGCCGGGTGCGAAAAAAACTTTGCGCGATTTAATTGCTCAGTTTCCGAATAGCGAAGTAACGCCTACCGCACAAAAGCGATTGAAAGCATTAGAGGCGATTAAGTAACTTATATTTAATTTGGTATTTAGTTAATGGTATTTTAATTAACACCTATTTCATTGGCGGCTATTGAAATAAGTTCTATTGCTAAAACATTAGCTTAGCTCAATTTAAGTAAATCCATATTTAAGTTACAATGGCGCCAATTCAAGTTGGCGCTATTTTTTTATACAATCAGTTCTCTGGCATATTAAGCATTAATGAAACTTAAGTAATGAAACTCAAAGTCCACGAAATCTTCTACTCAATACAAGGCGAGTCCTCACGCGTAGGATTGCCCACAGTATTCGTGCGCTTAACAGGCTGCCCAATGCGCTGTGTGTATTGCGATACCGCTTATGCATTTAGTGGCGGCAGCAATATTGAGATTGCTGATATTTTGGCTAAGGTCGCAGAATTCGGCACAAAATACGTCACAGTGACGGGCGGTGAGCCGCTAGCGCAAAAAGATTGCCATGTATTGTTAAAAGATTTATGTGATGCAGGCTACAACGTATCCTTAGAAACAGGCGGCGCGATTGATATTAGCCCAGTAGATAAACGTGTTTCTGTAATATTAGATGTCAAAACACCAGATTCAGGCGAGCTAAAAAATAACGTCTGGAGCAATTTAGATCATTTGAAAAGCTCAGATGAAGTGAAGTTTGTACTGTGTAGTCGAGAAGATTACCAATGGGCGAGAGATTTATTAAGTACGCATAAAATTGCCGAAAAATGTCCCGTGTTATTCTCGCCAGTCTATAGTCAAGTGAGTCCTACCGACCTAGCTGAGTGGGTGCTGGCGGATAAATTACCTGTGCGTATGCAAGTTCAATTGCATAAAATATTATGGGGCGAAAAGCCTGGGGTTTAGGTTGTAGTTTCGGTATGGATTCAAATATGGAAAATAAAACAAAAAAGAATGCAGTCGTACTTCTTTCTGGCGGGTTAGATTCCGCTACCTGTCTTGCGATTGCCAAATCTCAAGGTTTTGATTGCTATTGCTTAAGCTTAGATTATCATCAGCGCCATATTGCTGAATTGCATGCAGCTAAAAACGTTGCCAATGTTATGGGCGCAGCAGCACATAAAACCGCGAATTTAGATTTATCTTTATTTGGCGGGTCTGCATTAACCGATGATGCGATTGCGGTGCCAGAAAGCGAAACTGCTGGCATACCAATCACATACGTGCCCGCGCGAAACACTATTATGTTGTCTTTAGCTTTAGCATGGGCAGAAGTGTTAAAAAGTCAGGATATTTTTATCGGCGTGAATGCACTGGACTATTCAGGTTACCCGGATTGCCGTGGCGAATATGTCAAGGCATTTCAAGCCATGGCGAATCTAGCAACTAAGAGCGCAGTGGAGGGTCATGCAATTACTATTCATGCACCATTGATTGATATGACAAAAGCACAAATAGTCACGCTGGGCACAGAGCTCGGTGTGGATTACGCGATGACTGTTTCTTGCTATCAAGCAGACAGCCATGGTGAGGCATGTGGATTGTGTGACTCATGCCGTTTAAGGCGGGAAGGTTTTGCTGCAGCAGGCTTGGCAGACCCAACACGATATAAAAAACACAACTAAACGTGGCGCTAAGACTGTGTATAAGCAGCGCAGTTTTAAAACTATCGATTTTACACAAAGATTAATTATGGTATTAATGCACAAACTACTTGCCAAACCCATCATTAATAACGTAAAATCCGCGCCTTTCTGCTTTAAAATTTTCTAAAAGAGAACAAAGATTATGGTTATTATTCGTTTAGCTCGTGGTGGCGCGAAAAAAACTCCTTTCTACAACGTGGTAGTGGCAGATTCACGCAATCGTCGTGATGGCCGCTTTATCGAGCGTGTTGGTTTTTACAACCCATCAGCAAAAGCTGGTGCAGAAGCGCTTCGTGTAGATCAAGAGCGTGTTACATTTTGGCAAGGTCAAGGTGCACAGTTGTCTGATACAGTAGCGCGTTTGGTTAAATTTCACGCTAAAGGTCCAGAGTACGCTATTGCTGCTAAAGCAAAAGATGCTGCTAAAGCTGATGCTGTAAAAGCTAAAATTGCTGCTGCTGAAGCTGCAAAACTTAAAGCTGCTGCAGATGCTGCTAAAGCTGAAGCAGATGCGAAAGCCGCTGAAGAAGCTACACAGGCCGCTGAAGCTGCAGCCGCAGCAAAAGCTGCTGAGGCCGAAGCTGCCGCTGCTCCAGTTGAAGCTGCTGCAGAAGTAGCTGAAACACCAGCTGCAGACGCTTAATATCATCGCTCAGGTGATGTGTGTCACCGAGCGACTGATTCAGTCTGTGGGTAATTTTGGCAGCTACTAAGATTTTGGCAAACACTCAGCAAACAAGCACTGATATGGTAGTCATGGGGCGCATAGTTGCGCCCTACGGCGTTTTTGGCTGGCTAAAAATTGTGCCAGATACAGAAGCGTTTGACGGTCTATTTGATTACGAAACTTGGTGGCTAGGCAAAGGCGACGATTGGCGTGAAATGGTTGTTGAAACCGCCAAAACTCACAATGATGTGCTTGTTGTTAAGCTAAAAGGCATAGATGATCGCGATGCTGCGCTTGCTTGCAAGGGTAAGCAAATCGCAGTGCCTAGAGAACAATTGCCTGAAGCTGACGAGAATGAGTATTACTGGTCAGACTTGATTGGTTTACGCGTTAAGAATAAGCAGGAAGTTGATTTTGGCCTGATAGTTGATGTGTTTGAAACTGGCGCAAATGATGTGATTGCTGTACGTGCAGATGCCGTTCAGCAGGATGCTCCAGCCGATAAGACTATAGCTAAAGAAAAACCGCAAGAGAGATTAATACCGTTTATTGACGATGTAGTCCTTGAAGTTGATCTAGCGGCAAAAACGATGTTGGTGGATTGGGATGCAGATTTCTAATCATGCTGTTTAAATTTCATGTCGTCCAAGTTTGATGATGGCTTTTAAATTTGACGTCATAACGCTGTTTCCTGAAATGTTTGATGCCATTACCAAATATGGTATTACCAGTAGAGCATTACAGCAAAAGATTTATGATGTGCAGTTTTGGAATCCACGTGATTTCACAACAGATAATCATAAAACGGTAGACGATAGGCCTTATGGTGGCGGCCCTGGTATGGTGATGCTGGTTGAGCCATTAGAGCAAGCCATTGGTTCAGCGAAAGTAAGCCAAGCTGAAAAGAATATCGAAAGTTGGGTGATCCATCTTTCACCAGCAGGTAAACCGTTGACGCATGAAAAAGTCATGCAGTTAAGCAAGAAACAAGGTTTAGTGTTGTTAGCCAGTCGTTATGAAGGTGTAGACCAACGATTGATAGACGCGCTAGTGGATGAGGAAATCTCCATTGGCGATTATGTGTTAAGTGGTGGTGAGTTACCTGCCATGGCTTTGATGGACGCGATTGTCAGGCTCTTGCCGGGCAGTTTAGGCGATAGTGATTCGGCCATTGAAGACTCATTTGTAGATGGCTTGTTAGATTGCCCGCACTACACTAGGCCAGAAGAATATAAAGGCGTGAAAGTGCCGGATGTTTTAACATCGGGCAATCATGCGAAGATTAAACAGTGGCGTTTGAAAATGTCGCTGAAAAGAACTCGGGATCAACGTCCCGATTTATTGGCCGCAAGGCCGTTGACGAAAGAAGAAGCACGGCTGCTCAAAGAACTCGATACTGAGTAACTTGGTATTAAGTTCAGCGCAGGAACAAGCATCTTCATAATTAAAAGGAACCCGCAAGGGATATAAAATGGCAGATATTATTAAAATGTTGGAAGAGGAAGAAATTGCCCGTTTAGGCAAAATCATCCCATCTTTCGCACCAGGCGACACTGTAGTAATTGGCGTGAACGTAGTTGAAGGTACACGTAAACGTGTGCAGTCATACGAAGGCGTTGTAATCGCTAAACGTAACCGTGGTTTGAACTCATCATTCATCGTACGTAAAATCTCATCTGGTGAAGGTGTTGAGCGTACATTCCAAACTTACTCACCGCTAATTGCTAGCATTGAAGTTAAACGTCGTGGTGATGTTCGCCGTGCGAAACTTTACTACCTACGTGAGCGTTCAGGTAAATCAGCACGTATTAAAGAAAAATTGTTCACACGTGAAAAAGAAGTTATGGCTCCAGAAGCAAAAGCTTAAATCTAAGCCTTTATTGCTGAATAGCAAAAACCCAAACGTCGAAAGGCTTTTGGGTTTTTTTACGACTATGGTTTTATACCTGTAGTTATTCCGCTAAATAGTCTGACAAACCATTCACTACCGTCATTCCGATGAAAATCGGAATCCAGAGGCTTAGCAACATTGCAAAAGTCTCTAGATTCCCTGTCAGACCGTAAAGGTCTTCACCGTGGAATATATGTGCTAAAACACATTATTCACATGCGAAAGCACGGAATGATGGTAGTGAAAGTTACTTATGGCATTGGGTGACTTGATGGATTGGTTATATAAGTCTTATCACTATAGTTTACGCCCATGATTTTTCGTTTGCATCTGCACTGTATTGGTTTAACATAACATGATGATTACTCAGTACGAAGCCCTCATTGATGCACCTTTTGGTGTGGTAGCCATTGCCATGCAAGGCAATCAGCTCGGGATTGATTTGTTGCCAGAACCCCCTTCGCAAGAGCATCTGCAGCTATATCACCCCGCCGTAATAAAAAATGCCATCATCAGGCAAGCTTATGAGCAGATCAATCAATATCTACAGCAGCCCAATACTCAATTTCATACATTGCTTCACTATCAACACGGTACAGCCTTTCAGCAGAGCGTTTGGCAGGCCATTGTCGCGATTCCGTTGGGGCAAGTTGCAACCTATGGGCAGATTGCCAGCCAAATCGGCTCAGGGCCTCGCGCCGTGGCAAATGCCTGTGGTGCAAACAATATCCCTCTTATCATTCCATGCCATCGCGTCGTTGCGCAAAATGGCATAGGCGGATTTATGCAAGGTAAAGAAAATGGTTTGGTCATTAAACGCTGGCTATTAGCGCATGAAGGTGTGCAAGGCTATACACATGAGTGAGCGCACGCTCTCGCCGCAAGACTTAGCAGAGCTTGATACCTTCATTGACCATTTGTGGCTAGAAGATGGTTTATCTAAAAATACGCTAGAAAGTTATCGCCTAGATTTAACCTCATTTGCCCATTGGCTCACACCACAAAATAAGCAATTACTCACAGTAGACCAAGCTGATATTCAGCAATATCTCGCGGTGAAATTTCCACAAAGTGTGCCGCGTAGTATTAGTCGATTGATTGCAAGTATGCGCAGATTCTATCGCTACTTAATGCGCGATAACAAAATCAGCCTAGACCCGACCATTCAAATTCAATCGCCTAAATTACCACGCAGCTTGCCTAAAAGCTTGAATGAAGAAGAGGTCGTTGCCTTACTTAATGCGCCTAATGTGGAAGAGTCAGCAGGATTGCGCGACAGAGCGATGCTAGAGCTGCTCTACGCCTGTGGATTGCGTGTATCTGAGTTAGTGGGTGTCAAAGTCACAGAAGTCAGCGTGAGCGACGGCATAGTGCGAATTACAGGTAAGGGCAGTAAAACACGCTTAGTGCCGATGGGTGAAGAGGCTGTGGATTGGATTTCGCGTTATCTAAGTGATGCGCGCTCGGCAATTTTACAAAAGCGTTTATGCGATGCGTTGTTTGTCACCAATCGAGGTGAGGCGATGACGCGCCAAGCTTTCTGGTATTTGATTAAGCGCTATGCCTTGCGTGCTGGTATTAATAAGCATATGTCACCGCATGTGTTGCGCCATGCATTTGCCACGCATTTGTTGAATCACGGTGCTGATTTGCGAGTGGTGCAAATGTTGTTAGGGCATTCGGATATTTCAACTACACAGATTTATACGCATGTGGCGCGGGAGCGTTTAAAGCAATTGCATAGTATGCATCATCCTAGGGGCTAATTTCCCATTCGTCATTCCGACGAAAGTCGGAATCCAGTGTCTTTTAACTGTGTAGGTTATTGAACCGTGTCGGGGGGTAGCCCGACAGCTAGTCACTTTCTTTTAATTGCCTGAAAAGAAAGTAACCACAGAAAACGGCACCCCAACCCCACGGGCTTCGCCTTCCCTGCGCTACTCAACATAAAGGCAGCAATCGGAAACTCGCCAATAAAATCACTTGGCTCAAACAGCCGCTTGCTGAAAACTCCTTTAAGTTTGCGTTGCTCGGCGTGGTGTAAGGGAACGTGAGGGGTAAGTATTAAGCAATTTCAAAAATTATTGGCATGTGGTCACTTAATCTGAGCCACTCAGCAGGATTGCCTATTTCTAACTGTGCTGATGCCAAAAGATTTTTTGATGTAAAAGCATAGTCAATATGATACGGCTTTTCAATTTTACGATGCATATAAAATGTTGCTGAACTTTCTTTACCTTGAATCTCTTGCTTGAGGTGATGGTAAATGCTGTGAATTTCTAATTTTTGTAAATCTGAAACTACGTCTGAATGATTCCACCATCGGTCCCATTTATCCCAGCAGGCGTTGCTATTAAAGTCGCCGCAAACAACGGCTTGAGCTAACGGTAATTTTGATTTATGAACTTGAAGATATTTCCACAATTGCCCAATGTATTGAAATGTAGGGGAGTTGGCTTGTTTAGTCCATACAGCCAAAACTGTTAAATTATCATTTGCTAGAAACGGAATAAAAGACTCTAGACCTTGTGTTTCCCAATCAAGCAATGTTAGAGATATGGCATCTTTGGCGAATACGCCAAGACCTGAGTTTTTATTGTTACCTAGCCATAGATAATTGGATGCCCAGTTTATGTAGGCAATGTCTTTACTGCGCACAGGATCTTCGCACTCTTGAATAATTAAGATATCAGCATCCATATGCTTTATGGATTCAAACTTTCTACGAAATGCCCCATTGCAATTCCAAGTTACAATTTTCATGTTATCTAATTTCTGTTGCGTTCAACAATTACCCCCAACGCCTTCAATCCCGGCAATATCCCAGGTTTTGCCACTTTAATCTTCACACTTAGCGCACCAAATTCTTTCAATATCAATTGGCAAAGATATTCAGCTAAGGCTTCTACTAATTTAAAGCTGTTTTCAGTTAAGGTTTCGCGTATGCGTCTAACGACTGCGCCATAGTCTATGGTGTCGGCAATGGTGTCGCTTTGGCAGGCGTTAGTTAAATCGTAGCCAATTTCAATGTCTAGGATAATGGTTTGCGGCATCATGCGTTCCCACTCGGGTACCCCTAGTTTTGTTTGTACTTTAACTTGCTCTAAAAATATGGTGTCCATTGGCTTTATTCTCGTGTCGTGATTCCTGCAATCCAGAATCCAGTAATATTTTGAATATTAAACTACAATTGCAATGTGCGAGTGTGCATCGTACAAAAGTTTTAGATAACGGACGGATTGTTATTCACTTTCGTCATTCTGAGCATAGCGAAGAATCCAGCAAGTTGACTTATGGCTTGGATTCTTCGCTATGCTCAGAATGACAGGGTATTTGTGTGGTTAAAATGGATTCCCGTTGGCGCGGGAATTACGGTAAAGAGAGATTTTATGAATGAATTAGGGTTTGTACCAGTCACGTTAATTCCTGTGGTTTGGATTGTGGCTGCGTATCTATTGGGTTCTGTTGCATTTGGTATTATCGTGAGTAAGCTGTTTGGGTTGCCTGATCCGCGTACGGTGGGTTCTGGTAATCCGGGTGCGACTAATGTATTGCGTAGTGGTAAGAAGCTGGCTGCAGCGCTTACATTGTTAGGTGACGTGCTTAAAGGTTGGTTGCCAGTTTGGTTAGCTTTGCAGTCTGATATGTTGATGTGGGTAGTTGCTTCAGTTGGTTTAGCTGTATTTTTTGGGCATTTGTATCCAATTTTTTATAAATTTAAAGGCGGCAAGGGCGTGGCGACAGCGCTGGGCGTGATGTTAGCTATTTCGCCATTGCTCGGTTTAGCGGCAGTGGTAACGTGGATTGTAGTTTTTGCTATTTCCCGTTATTCATCACTCGGTGCGATTGTGGCGGCAGCACTTGCGCCAGTGTATGCATGGTTTCTATTGTCAGCATATAACGACTATGTTATTGCGGTCACTATTATGGCGGTAATGCTGATTTGGCGCCACAGAAGCAATATTCAAAAGTTGCTGGCTGGCACTGAATCGAGTTTTGGTAAGAAAAAGTAAGCTGTCTTTTTAAATAGCGGGTTTTTGCAACTCTGCTAAATCCCAACGTGGGCGCACGCTAAAGCCATAGTTTTTATTACCATTACCATTACCATGCATGGCTTTTAGGCGCATGGCACCTGCAAAGGCAATCATCGCGCCGTTGTCAGTACAGAACTCTAAGCGTGGATAGCTCACCTTGCATAGCTTACGTTTGGTCGCTGCATTCAATTTTTCACGCAGTTTTGAATTTGCGCCTACGCCGCCCGAAACCACCAAATTATCTAAACCTGTTTCACGCAAAGCTGTCATGCATTTCAGCGTTAATATCTCAGTCACGGCTTCTTGAAATTCCCACGCAATATCCGCTGTAGTTGCAGCATCTAAGGGTTGGTGTTGATTCACTAGTGTTAACACCGCCGTTTTTAAGCCGCTAAAGCTAAAGTTTAAATCACCACTGTTCAATAATGGTCGTGGTAACTTAAAGCGCGCCTTACCGCTTTGGGCTAATTTAGACAGCGCAGGGCCACCTGGGTAACCTAAACCTAATAATTTAGCGGTTTTGTCAAAAGCTTCACCCGCAGCGTCATCTAAAGTGTCGCCTAGTAATTCATATTCGCCAATGCCATCTACACGCATCAGCTGGCTGTGACCGCCCGAAACAAGCAACGCTACAAATGGAAAGGCTGGTGGGTTAGCCTCAAGCAAAGGTGCAAGCAAATGCCCTTCAAGATGATGCACATTAATTGTAGGAATTTGTAAGCTAAACGCGAGTGATTCAGCAAAGCTAGTGCCAACTAATAGCGCTCCAGACAAACCGGGGCCTTGTGTGTAAGCGATTGCGTCGATATCTTGTAGCGTTTTATTAGCAGTTTTTAGTACGTTTTCAGTAAGAGGTAGCACGCGACGAATGTGGTCGCGCGAGGCAAGTTCTGGCACCACGCCGCCATATTCAGCATGCATTTCAACTTGTGAATGCAACGCGTGTGCGAGCAAACCTTGCTCGGTATCGTATAATGCAAGCCCTGTTTCGTCACAGGATGATTCAACACCTAAGACTATCATTTGAGAAATTCCAGCATCTATTTAATGACTTTAAATATTTTAAAGGTTGAATTATTGCGCATTTAGGGCATAAATGCATAAAAGTAATTGAATAAAAACAATTATGCGATTAAAATAGTCGGCTTTTCTCAGTTTCTAAATCAGAAGCGCGTAAGTGCCTGTTAGAAATTTGAGTATACCCATATTAAATTTGTTGTTATAAGAGAGATCGAATGTCTAGTGTACGCGTAAAAGAAAATGAGCCGTTTGACGTTGCCCTTCGCCGTTTTAAACGCCTAATTGAAAAAACAGGTTTGTTGAATGATCTTCGCGCTCGCGAGTTCTACGAGAAACCAACATGGGAACGTAAACGTAAAGCTGCTGCCGCTGTTAAACGTCAGTATCGCCGTTTGCTAAAACAAACACTTCCAGCTAAACTTTACTAGTCATAGTATGGCTGATACAAACAACGCTCCAGCAGCGCCAGATGAAGCATTTTGGAGTTTGACAGATAAGTTCATTGGTTTTGCCAATGAACAAGCTGCAAGCAACGATGTTGGTGTGGTGAATGCGAGCTTCTTGTTTGCGTCTGCACGGTTCAATACGTTTTTGATTGCCACGCAGTGTGGTACCAAAGAAAACTTTGAAGCTGAAAAAGCCGCCGCATTAGAGTACTTTGTTAATCAATACAAAATCGCCCTGACTGAACATATGACGGATTATCAGGCTAAGTTTGATACTTACATCAAGAGTGCATAAGTTTTAGATGAGCCTTAAGTTACAAATCACTGAAGATATGAAAACCGCAATGCGTGCTAAAGATAGCGCGCGTTTAGGTGCTATTCGTTTATTGCAAGCCGCTATTAAGCAGCGTGAAGTGGATGAGCGTATTGAGTTAAGTGATGCGGATGTTATTACCGCAATCGAAAAAATGCTCAAACAACGCCGTGATTCAATCGCTGCTTATGAATCTGCAAACAGAACAGATTTAGCCGATGTTGAGAAGTATGAAGTGAGTGTGTTGCAGGAGTATTTGCCACAACAGCTGACTGAGGCGGAAATCCTAAGTATTTTAGATCAAGTGGTGGCAGATACAGGCGCTGCTGGCGTTAAAGATATGGGTAAGGTAATGGCTGCGATTAAGCCGTTAGTTGCTGGTAAGGCTGATATGGGAAAAATATCAGGTTTGATTAAAACTCGATTAGCTTAAGTTAAAGACAGGTAGCAAAAAATACTAAAGGAGCGAAAAGCTCCTTTTTTGTTTCTGGGTATTTCTATTTCGTTTCTATTTGTAGAAGCGACTTTTCTAAAATAAGCTAAAATTACCTAAAATCTTATAAAAGCAGAATACTTTGATTCCAGAGAGCTTTATTCAAGAGTTATTAAATCGCGTTGATATTGTCGACGTGATTGATAAAAGCACGCCCTTGAAAAAAGCGGGAGCTAATTACTCTGCATGCTGCCCATTCCATAACGAAAAGTCTCCGAGTTTTACTGTCAGTCCAACTAAGCAGTTTTATCATTGCTTTGGTTGTGGCGCGCATGGCACCGCCGTTGGTTTTTTAATGGAATACCAAGGTTTAAGTTTTGTTGAAGCGATTAATGATCTTGCTCGAATGGTCGGAATGATCGTACCGCAAGAAGCACGCGATGCAAACAAGCCTGAGCATAAGGTTGTATTGGGTTTGCAAGAGTCATTACAGCAAGCGGCTCAATACTATAAAGCTGAACTGAAAAAATCTCCTCGAGCCATTGAGTATCTAAAAGCACGTGGCTTAAGCGGGCAAGTGGCGGCTAAATTTCAAGTAGGGTACGCACCGGCGGGTTGGCAAAATTTGCAGAGTGTTTTCCCAAACTATGACAACGAAGCGTTGAGTGTTGCGGGCCTAGTCGTTGAGAATGACCAAGGTCGCCGCTATGACCGATTTCGTGACCGCATCATGTTCCCGATTCATGACCAAAAAGGTCAGGTGATTGGCTTTGGTGGCCGCGTGATTAATCCAGAAGATACGCCTAAGTACTACAACTCCCCAGAAACGCCACTATTTCAAAAAGGCCATGAGCTTTATGGTTTGTTTCTAGCACGCAGAGCGATACGCGATGCAGGGCGCGCGTTGGTAGTTGAAGGTTATATGGATGTAGTCGCGTTGGCTCAGTATGGTATTGAGTATGCTGTGGCAGCATTAGGTACTGCTACCACGCCTTTTCATATTACTAAGTTGATGCGGCAAACCGATGAGGTGGTATTTTGTTTTGACGGCGATAATGCAGGGTTAACCGCAGCTTGGCGTGCGGCCATGAACGCTTTGCCGGCGCTTACGGATGGCTTGAAGTTGTCATTCTTATTTTTGCCCAAAGCGCATGACCCTGATTCTTATGTGCGTGAGTTTGGTAAAGAGCAATTTGAGGCGGAAATTAAAACCGCAATGCCACTTTCGCAGTATATTTTGAAGCATTTGAGTGAAGATAATCCTTTGCAAAGCCAAGAGGATAAAGTGCGTTTTTTAAACGAAGCTGAACCCATCATGCAGCAAATCAATGCGCCACGCAGCGCGATGTATTTGCGCAAGAAGGTAGCGGAATTAGCGCAATTATCCATAGATGAAATGCAGAGCTTGCTTAAGTTGCCTAATCTGAATAAAGCGCCTGTGCAAGCTAGGCCAAAGCTTACGCGTACAACCAACTCTCTGCATCACCATTTTTGTTTAACCATGATTATGCAGCCTGCGCTGGTAGGTAAGGATGATCTGCTGTGGATATCGGGCAGTTCAGGTGATGAATTATTATTGAGACAGACTATTGAAACTTGCCTCATGCATCCTCATTCTAAACCAGTAGTGATAATGCGCGAGTTGGAAAGTAAAGTTGATACCAATATCATTACTGAGCTTAAAAAAGAACTTAATGTGCTGGATGAAACACTGGACTTAGCTCTTGCGATGTCTGGTGCAAGGCAGCAATTAAAGCAGCTTTATCTACAGAAAAATGAAAGTGCGTTGCTGGCACAGGTCAGTGAAAAGCCTTTAAGCGCACTGACGGAGGATGAGCGAAGCTTGCTAAAAAGTTTAGGGAGTAAAGTTAAAAAATAGTTTTTACTGGTCGTGTTTAGTGTCGCGACGTTGAATTATTAGCAGCGCCTGTAGGTCAAAATAGCGATATTTTCTGCTATAATAGAGGGTTACGGAAATTACATTCACCATGCCAATTTTTAAATAAAAACATGGTAATTGCATAAATTAGAGGTGAGTACATGGCAAGACCAAAGAAAAGCGATCAGTTAGCAGAAAAAAACAAAATGGAGTTCGTTAGCCCTGAGCTGCAAGAAGCTAGTGCTGAAGAACGCCGCTCACGTTTAAAATCTCTAATTGTATTAGGTAAAGAGCGCGGCTACTTAACCTACGCTGAGATTAACGATCATCTTCCAGATGATGTACAAAACTCCGAGCAAATCGATGGCATTATCGGCATGATTAATGACATGGGCATTCAGGTGTACGAAGAGGCGCCTGATGCTGAAGTGTTGCTAATGTCTGATGCTCCGCCTGCTGTGACTGATGAAGATGCTGTAGAAGAGGCTGAACAAGCACTTGCTACAGTAGACTCAGATTTTGGTCGTACAACTGACCCTGTGCGTATGTATATGCGCGAAATGGGTACAGTGGATTTACTTACCCGTGAAAGCGAAATTGAAATTGCACGTCGTATTGAAGACGGCCTTAAACATATGGTGCAAGCGATTGCTGCCTGCCCAACGACTATTGCTGCTTTATTGGCATTAGTTGATAAAGTTGAAAACGATGAGTTAAGCGTTGATGACTTAGTGGATGGCTTGATTGATTCTGATGTGGGTGCAGTTGCCGATGTGGTGATTGAAGCCGCAGAAGACGAAGATGAAGTTGATGAAGAGATCGACGAAGGTGAAGATGAAGACGGCGCAAAGGCTGCTGCTATCTCTGCTGAAGCGCTCGCAAAACTTAAAGAAGAAGTTGTTAATCGCTTTGCGGTAGTGCGCGCAGCGAACAAAAAAATGACGGAAATCTTACCTTTAAGAGGCTCACAAGACCCTGAATATCAAACTTTATTATCAGAAATTCTGGTTGAATTAACAGCATTCAGATTCTCTCCAAAACAAGTTGAAGGACTGTGCGATCAAGTGCGCGATTTAGTTGAAACTATTCGTAGCCACGAACGTAAAGTGCTTGATTTCTGCGTAGAAAAATCAGGTATGCCTAGATTGCATTTCATTAAATCATTCCCAGGTAATGAGAGTAATTTAGGCTGGTTAGCTGAAGAATTGAAAGCGGATAAGCCTTATATTGAGAAATTAATCCGTTATAACCACTCAATTTTAGATCAACAACAACGTTTGATTGATTTAGAAAAAAATGTGGGTATTCCAATCAAAGAGCTTAAAGAAATCAATAAGCAAATGACGACTGGCGAGGCGCGTGCGCGTCGTGCTAAACGTGAAATGATTGAAGCTAACTTACGTTTGGTAATTTCGATTGCTAAAAAATACACAAACCGTGGCTTGCAATTTTTAGACCTAATTCAAGAAGGTAATATCGGCTTGATGAAAGCCGTTGATAAATTTGAATACCGTCGTGGTTTCAAATTCTCAACCTATGCAACATGGTGGATTCGTCAGGCGATTACACGTTCTATTGCCGACCAAGCACGTACCATTCGTATCCCTGTGCACATGATTGAAACGATTAATAAAATGAATCGTATCAGCCGTCAGATTTTACAAGAAACCGGTGTAGAGCCAGATCCAGCATTGCTTGCTGAGAAAATGGAAATGCCTGAAGACAAGATTCGTAAAATCTTGAAAATCAGCAAAGAGCCAATTTCAATGGAAACGCCAATCGGTGATGATGAAGATTCACACTTAGGTGACTTTATTGAAGACGGACAAACATTAGCACCAGTGGATGCCGCGATTTACGCGAGCCTACGTGATGCGACCAGTGAGGTGTTGGAGTCATTGACGCCACGCGAAGCAAAAGTATTACGTATGCGCTTTGGTATTGAAATGAATACAGATCACACCCTAGAAGAGGTTGGTAAACAGTTTGATGTCACCCGTGAGCGTATTCGTCAAATTGAGGCGAAAGCGTTGCGTAAGCTGCGTCATCCAACTCGTTCAGAAAGATTGCGTAGTTTCTTAGAAACAGGACAAGATTAACTAGTCTTGATTTCAACTCTTAGTTTAAAATAGCGTCTTTAAAAGTTTTGGCCCCCTAGCTCATGCTTGGTTAGAGCAGCGGACTCATAATCCGTTGGTGCTGTGTTCGACTCACAGGGGGGCCACCAAAATAAAAGGACTCGGAGAAATCTGAGTCCTTTTTTCTTATGTAGTTGTCAGAGCCAACTTTCGGGCTAAAAAGAATATTCAACAAAGTAACTCAAGACAAACCTCAATTCATTCTAATGACACAAAAATAAGTTTTAATTGGTTACTAAAAACTATTACGATTTAGATCTCTATATGGAAAATAGACTGAAAATTTTAAAATTAATAATTTGTTTCTTATTTTTCCTATTCACAACTTCGATATATGCAGCCGCTGATCAAGAAAAGAAACCAGCTGAAATATTTGCTGAATATTTGCCAATGGCAGAAAAAGGCGATGCAAATGCTCAGAACAAAATTGCAATTAACTATCTACAAGGTAATGGTGTAATAAAAAATTTCGATAAGGCCCTTTATTGGTTCGAAAAAGCAGCCAAGCAAAGTCAGCCAGAAGCTCAGTTTTATTATGGAAAGTTTATTCTAAACGGACAATCCACCGAAAAGTCTCCTGAAAAAGCAATGCTATGGTTTAAAAAGGCCGCTGAGCAAAGCGATGTTAATGCTCAGAATATGTTGGGAGTTTTATATTCGATTGGGCTCGGTACAAAAATAGACTACCCCGAGTCGTTCAAATGGAATAAAAAAGCCGCAGAAGCAGGCAATGCTGAGGCTATGTACAATCTGGCGCAGTTATATGAAAAAGGTGTTGGGGTTGAGCAAAGTAGTACTAAAGCAATATTTTGGTATGAACAATCCGCAAAGCAAGGCTTTACATCATCTGAATTTGAGCTAGGTATAGCATATCTTCAAGGTTTAGGTGGATATGAGAAAAATGAAAACAAGGCCATCGAATGGCTTGAAAAAGCTGCAAATAAAGGTAGCGAGCAAGCACAGAATAACTTGGCGATCACATATTTAGAGCAAGGTAAAAGTGATAAAACAAAATTACCACTTGCTGTTTCTTGGTTAAAGAAACTATCTGAACATGGTATTGCGAAATCGCAAGCAATTTTAGCTGATTGTTATTTTGATGGCATTGGTGTTGATAAAAACGATCAATTGGGTATTGACTGGTTAAAGAAATCTGCTGAAGGCGGCTATGGGTTTTCGCAATATAAATTAGGACTGATTTACCGTGATGATCAATATACTGCATACCCAAAGATTAAAATTGCTAAAAAAGATAATCAATTAGCGGATATTTGGCTTAAAAAGTCAGTTGCAACTTGGACTGTTGGGGCAAAAAATAATGACAAATTCGCGATTGAGAATTTGGCAAATGCCTATAAGGAAGGTATTGGAGTTCAAAAAGATTTAACTTATGCAACAGAACTTTATTTACGCTTTATGGAGATAGATAAGTATAAATATCAGAGAAGTCAAAAGAACTTAGGTTTGATTTATTCAACAGGTTTAGCTAAAGAGCAAAATGCAAAGGAGTCTAAGGCTACTATAGACAGAATGGCAAAAACACAGAGTAAAGCAGCAATGAAATTTTTGGCGCGCTTCTACAATGGATATGGACCAGAATACGGTGGAAACTTGAAGTTAGCAAGATATTGGTATGATAAGGCTGCTAATGGTGGGGATGTTGACGCTCAATTAGCGCTTGCTAGGCTATATATGGCTGATGCCCCAAATGAGGCTGGAATCGAGGCACGTCCAAGCTACACAAACGCCTTGTATTGGTATAAAAAAGTAGTCACTAATGACAAGCCTTACGCCCAATATGAGCTGGCTAAGCTTTATATTGATGGCAGAGGTGGCGAGAAAAATCCTAGAGAAGCTATGGCCTTACTTACAAAAGCAGCTAATAGAAATCTTTTTGATGCTCAATTGGATTTAGCTAAAGCCTATAAAGAGGGAGTAATCACTAAGCAAGATTATCCTAAAGCACTTGAGTTATTTAAAAGCTTAGCTACAAATATTTATTCTGTAGATGGGAATAGATACGAAGATTTTTACAACACAGCAATGCCTGTAGCTGAAATATATGAAAATGGATTAGGTGTGCCATTGGATAAATCACAAGCCTATGTCTGGTATAGCTTAGTTATCGAATATTCAAAGAAAATTGCGAGTATAAAGCCATTGTCGGTTGGTGCCTTTCCGTCCGCATCTGATTACAACCCTGAAGAAGACGCCCCTAATGGTTTTAGACTTGAGATTGGGATAGACTCATCCGCAGAAGCTAAGAGAATTCAAAATATTAAAACCAAGTTGAATACTTTAGAAAAAAGTATGACGACAGCTGAAATTAACACTTCAAAAAATGCACTTAGTGATTGGAAAGATAAACACCAAAATAAACCAATAAATTCTATTTAGTTTATAAGTGCATTCGGAATTTGATATGAAAAAAAACAATAACACAGCAAACATTCTCAATATTTTTGCTAGCCTGATTTCTAGTTATAGCATCAGTGGTGTTTGTGAAGACTTACCGTCGTCATCAGTTAGATTGCCGGGGATTTATCATATTTTGAAAGAAGATGCGCAAAATAAGCCGACCATTACTATCGAAGAAATTGAAAAGTGTATGGGACAAGATAACAATATTCGACAAAAGTATGACTACTTTCAGAGTGAAACAAAGTTAATTAATGATGAAGTCATGGTAGTTGAAAATCAGGTCAAAGAAAATGATAGTGCTAGACTTATAATAGAAAAAGAAGTCACAGTTCTTAATGCAGAAACTGCTCAAATGAATAGTCGAGGTGAAGTGCTGGATAAGAAAAAATTAGAGCTTACGGCTTTAACTTCTAAAAAAGTTGATTCGGCAGCAGCCAAAAAAATAAACTCACAAATAGATCAATTTAATAAAGAAGTTAAGCTACAAAATGCTGACTCATCTGCATTAAATGAACGTATTAGGCTTTTTAAAGAAAAGCAGAAAATTTTTAATGAGTCATTAACGCCATTAAAATTGAAGTTAGAATATTTGAACGATAAAACAACGCAGTTTAATAATCGAAAAAAATCATTTAACGATACTCTAATGACTTATAGTGAAAAATGTACAGGCGAGCGAAGACTTGAGAAGTAGTTTATTCATAATCCGTTGGTGCTGTGTTCGACTCACAGGGGGCTACCAAAATGAGGACTCGGAGAAATCTGAGTCCTTTTTTCTTTTTGTAGTCACTAGAGATTAAAACCATATTTCTAGTTATAAGGATGGGAAAGCCTATTAACTCAATTTTTACAATGTAATAAATGGTTGGAAAATATAGTCCATATTAACTATGAATCAATATAACTTTTCATCAACATTGTCACAATCTACCCATAACATGATTGCATGTATTAAATCGTACTTAAATATAAATTTATCAATTGGGGTTACACAAATGAAATTAATTAAAAGTATCTTATTTGCTGGCATGCTAGCCGTATCTAGCGTGACTGCATTTGCTGATTCAGCAACTAATCTGACGGTAGGATCCCTACCAACTTCACTTAATTATGGCAATTCATTTGCAGCTGCAACTACAGGCACAACGTTTTTTGATGCGTTTTATTTCACCATTCCGAATGGCTCTGCAAACTCTGTTACATCCTCAATTAACTTAGACAGTATTTTGGGTTTAAGTAACCTTAAAGCGCGACTTTATGCTGGCAATGTGAATGACACAGCAAGCTCAGTAGCGTCTATCATTGAAAATTGGGGAACTACAGTAAACTTCTCACCAACTGTAGGTATCACCACTGTGGTGTTAAATCCTATATCGTTATTGGCGGGTAGTTATACATTACAAATTAAGGGCACTGTTGCTGGCCTATCCGGTGGATCCTATGCAGGTGTGCTGAATATTACAACCCCAGTGCCAGAAGCAGAGTCGTATGCTATGTTGTTAGTAGGTTTGGGTGTAATCGGACTTATTTCACGTCGTCGTAGAATTAGCTAAATATTTTAAGTATTCCTGACAGGGCCTAAGCTCATAGTCCGTTGGTGCTGTGTTCGACTCACAAGGGGCCACCAAAATAAAGGACTCGGAGAAATCTGGGTCCTTTTTTCTTTTGTAATTTCCAATCGTGCATAATTGCTTCTTTCAATCTCGCTCATGTAATAACGATCCATATCAGCCAGCTTAGCTAAGGCTTCTTGAGAGAGGCCCTTTGCCTTCCTTGCTGCTCGTATGGCAGTACCCAAGCTAACAAGCGGGGGCTTTCAAGAGAGTGATGGTGATTCTTAGCCACATATTAATTAAAGTTTGCTTAGATATGTTTGTAGTTGCTGTGTAAGTGTAGGAGCCAGAGCTAATGGCTCTTTTATACAGTAGCAACAGGTGCCATGTTAAGTTGTTTGCAACGTCATCAAACACGTTTAATCAGACTAGTTAGGATTTTCAGGAAATAACTTCTGGGTTATTTTCAGTTCGACGCTCAATGAATAGATTGTTTCCAGGGATTTTCTTTGCTTGCTTCTTAGCGTTAACACAGGCTGCAGATACTTCATGGTGTGACGGATAATGATCTGGTTCAACAATAAGTGCTCCGATAGAAATACTGAGAATTGAATGGAAACGTCGTTCACCTTGGCGATCTTCAGTTTCAATACCCCCGCGTTGCTGATCAACACTCGTGTAAAACTGCGGAAATGTATCACTTACTTTCGACAGAAATTCCTCACATCGGGTTTCCCAATGCTCACTCTGAAAGAGTACGATAAAATCGTCGCCACCAATGTGTCCAAGAAAATCATATGGTCCACAAACCTCAGTCAGCAAACGCCCAGTTAATTGGATGACTTCATCCCCTTTTTTAAAGCCGTAGACATCGTTAAACGGTTTAAAGTTATCTAAATCACAGTAACAGGCAACAAATGAAACGCCGGACTCTAGCAAGCTGTCTATTTGTTCGCTGATGGGCACATTACCTGGCAACATTGTCAGTGGGTTAGCATATCGTGCTGCATTGATCTGCATTTGTGAGATTATTCTTAACAAGTCATGACCGCTACCCATGCCTCGGTATATACCGTTATCGGTAATAATAAAACCAATGGATAAGTGACGAGGGTCACTTTTTAGAATCAAATCACTTAACTCCTGCAAGCTAATCATTTGATCTACTATGATGGCTGAACGATCCATCATCATTTCGCAAGGTTTGCGTCCATATAATTCACGGCGGTAAGGACGTGCGTAGTCATTAATCATCATATTGCGCCCAATAAGTCCAATGGGACGACCATCAACTACTACTGGAAGAGCGTAAAGATCTGCATTCATGTCAAACATTTTGAACACATCTTCGTTATTACATGTTGGTGCAACTGGGGAGACGTGTTTTAGCAATTTCTCTACTGTAGCGCGATTCTGTAGCAAATTTTCTCGGGAAATTTCTATTCGCATTAGAGATTTGGTGATTTCAGTAGGTACTACTTGTGAAGGCAAGATGCTAGGCCTACCAATGTGATAACCTTGGCCATAAGTGATGCCAAGATCTCTAATAGCCATTAACTCATCTTGTATTTCTATACCCTCTGCGATAACAAGTGCACCTGATTTGGCGGCAATTTCCTGTATGGAGCGGGCAAATTGCATTTTTACTGGGTCGAGATGAATGTTATGAATGAAGTGCTTATCTACTTTGACATACTCAGGGCGAATCTCAGACCACAGGCGTAAACCAGAAAAACCCTCACCGAGATCGTCAATCGCGATTTCAAAACCCATATTACGATAATGCTGAGTTGCATCACGTAATAGCTGATAATCAAGGGCCTGAGCATTTTCAGTAAGTTCAATGATCACCTGATTAGGTTGTAAGCCTAACTCTTCAAGATATTTTAGAGTTTCTCCATTTTTTGAATCAGGTTGCAATAACACGTCAGGGCTGACATTTAGAAATATCTTACCTGACAGATTCTGTTTAGCGAAAGACTCAAGCACTGTGCGACGAGAAAGGTACTCGACCTCTGCCACCATGCCGCATGCCCTTGCCACACGAAATAACTCAATTGGAGTATGAAGTACGCTGGTTGCAGGACCGCGAATCAATCCCTCATATCCAATAATTTTGGCTTGCTGCATATCTAGTATTGGCTGAAAAACAGCGGTAAGCAGATTGCTTTGAACAATGTCATGAAGGTGTAGATGTAATGCTTCACCAAAACTTGAATCATGTTCCTTGGCGAATGTATTGTCGAAAATCCCGTTTATCATCACTATTTTTCAACTGAATAAAAAATCAACAATTGCATAACTAAATGACAATCTAATTAAAATCGGAAAAGTAGTTTAAATTATTCTTCCTAGTTCATGCTTTGATAACACTTCAGTCAGTAGCCTAAATAAGGCGAGAAAGTTAGTGTAGTCCAGTTCAATAAGTTCTAATATCTTCCTGTCATTAATCGTCACTATAATAATGCACTAATTTCAGTGAACTATACTGTCGATTACCATTTATGAAATATGAACTCTAGAAGGGGAATGCTGAAAATGAGAAAACCTGATAAAGACTATCTTGAAAAAGCAGCTAATTTAAATGAGGAAGATACTGAACGTCTATTAAGCCGTATGCGTACAAAATTAGTACGCAGAATAGATGACAAAATATTCAGTACTATTGAGGCTATAGCAATACAGCTTGAAAGAGAAGATGAGGAGCTTGAAGAGTGGCGTGAGAACAGAGTTAAATTAAACGAAAAATTTAAAGATACATAATTCGATTTTATACTGAGTTGCGAGTCATATAATTAATTAGCGAGGTTGTAATCAAATGGAACCAAACGTATTTAATGTGCTTTTTCTTTGCAACAATAATTCAGCACGCAGCATCATGGCAGAAAAATTGATGGAACACTGGGGCAAAGGGAAATTCAAAGCTTATAGTGCAGGTAATACCCCAAAAGGTTCGATCGATCCTTTAACGATTAAGACCTTAGAATCCCATGGGCTGAATATCGACGGGCTAAGAAGTAAAAGTTGGAATGAGTTTACTGGAAAAGACGCGCCTCATTTGGATTTTGTATTTACAGTTTGTGATGATGTAGCTGGTGAGGTTTGTCCAATCTGGCCTAGTCAGCCAATGACAGCTCATTGGGGAATTGAAGATCCTGTTGTAGCTAAAGGTACAGATGAGGAAAGACTGGAAGTGTTCCAAAGATGCTGTAGGTATTTAGAGAATCGCATTAAACTTTTCGTTGCTTTGCCAATCGATAATTTAAATCGAATTAAACTCAAAGGTGAAATAGATGCCATTGGGACAATTACAGGCTCCCCTAAACTCTAAACTAACTAAAGTAATTCTCAGTCTCAAGCTAGCTCTCAGAGCAGTAAGCGTGAATGAAATGTATTAAATATTGCTACATAGTTAATCACATACACAAAATGCGATGAACAACATAGTAGTACGCATCACTATTTCGCCTACTGATGCACTTATTAACCCAGTTTTATATAAGTCATAAAATCATCATCATGATCGCTTACAGTATTATCTTTAAGATGCGTGAAGGTTTTGTACAATGAAAAAAATGCTGTTTGTTTTACTGTTCTGTTCATGTAACGTAGCTTTTGCAAACTCAGCATGCGATATTCCAAAAAACGATTTTGATGGTTTATATTGCCTGAATAAAGTTTACCAAGAAGCGGATAAAGAACTAAACGAAAACTACAAAAAATTAACTACAAAGCTTGATAGTGACGGCAAAAAAGCACTTAAGTTCAGCCAGCTTTCATGGATGGAAGAGCGAAACAATAATTGCTCAAAACGTGAAGCCAATGGATTTTTTGTAAATCTAGATTGTGCCACTAGTACAACAATCAAAAGGTCTCAGTTCCTGCAAGACCGTATCAGAGAATGCTCAAGCTCAGGTTGCCAAAATAGCAAGCTTTAATGTTTAGCACGTCCATCAAGCTGGACGCCTAACGGCACCCTTGTATTCAATTGTTCCGTTTTATAATGGCGTGAGGCAAGCGATGTATCCAAATGATGACGTAGAAGGTCAAATCGTAATTAATGGTCAGTTAGTAGAAAAATTTACCGCCCCTAAATTTCGACCAGAGTTTGCGATGGGACTTGAAGTTCCGTTTATGAAAAACAATGGTGGCAGATTCTCCTGTAGCTTTCTATCAAGCATGATTGTTACAGGCCAGTCAGTTGAGAATATGCGCAGTGGAGTCTCATACGAATTTCATGGGCCGAGAATAGCCACCTTTGCCCTAAATGGAGGTTATGAAGCAGCGTCAGATGGTTATAGAAGTAGGGAAGTACAGCAGCTTAAGTTTGGTATTTCCTATCAAAGAGATTCTTTCACATGCCAATTACAGGGTTCAGCGCTAAATACTCATTTTGACGAAGCCAAGTCGCCTCTAGAAAATGCAAGTTTGTGGGAGTTCCGAATTGAATTTTATGTCCCTTTAGAAAAAGCCCGTGAGGTATTAAGTATTGGGGAGTCGCCTATGAAGTACTTCGACGAACGTCTGTCAAAATTATGAACTCACCATCGAACATTCCTACCAATCATTCAAACAGGACGCCTAACGGCACCCCTAAATTAAAACGTTAGAAGACCGATGTCACTACCCTTTCAATTCACAGACGCATCATGTACAAGCTACGTATTATTTTAGGGCTTATTGCGGGGCTTTTTCTTGCAGTGGCGATAAAGGAAGCATTTCCATCATTTCCAGCTGGAGGTATGGCACTCATCACTGCAACAGGAGTTGCTTTGGGAGTGGTTTGGTACGCGAAGGCAATTTCAAAGCGTTTGGGTCTTCCAGAAAAGCCCATTGTTCTTTCTCGTCCAGTAGAGGCCTTGTCACTATGGTTCTTTGGCATCGTATATAGCAGTATTTGGGCTGGCATCCTTGGCAGTTATTTACTTGCCTCTGTGGCAACTGTCTTATCGGTTTTAGCTGTGGCCGTCTGGCAATTTTACAAAACGCGTCGGAACACGATGGGGTATTACGTTTATGTGGCGGCCACTATGTTGAGTGGTATGGCTAGTCTCTTAATATTCGCGCGCTATGCCACGCCGTACAACTAACTCTGAGCTCAACCCGATGTCCTGCATTCGGCTTCGCGCCCTTACCTATGACGATAGGACTTTCAAAATGTCTACATTTTAAATGATTGCTAAGTGTCGAAAGTGAAGGATCTCGAACGAACGCTATTGATAAGTCCATTTTCAATTTTCATCTTACCTGATTAAGATCATTCAACTTAACCATTAACGCACATCAAATCCCAGCCTGCATAGCCTAAAAAACTTGCAGGCTTTTTTACGTCCAAAGTTAAAGAATGCATCAATTAATCTTGCTTTTAACTGCGCCTTTTCACCCATCTTATATGAAAGACCAACATGCCTATCTAAACATCAACCAAGGAGACTTACCATGAAAGAAGCAACAAGCAGCAGTTCCACCTCTGAAAACTCCACACTATCAATGCGCATCATTAAAATCGCATCCTGCCCCACATGTTCTGGTAAAGCCAATCTAACTTATCATTTTGGATGTAACAAAGACAATCAAGTACACATCCGCATTATTGAGAATTCTGGTGGTGGATTCTTTAGTGAAGAGTGGATACCACTTAAAGCAACTTTGGACGCATTAGATAAAGCAGCACATCCCATCACAGCAATCCCATTCATCAATCTGTTTATAGGTAAATCAGTTAACACACCTGGATTCTTATTAGCTGTACTGAAGCATGAAGGTTTAGTCAAATTGCTGGAAGGTAAAGTACGTGGCTATGAAAAGCTTGATTCAGTAGCGTTTATGGCCGAGGTCAATAAGCTAGTTTCCTCAGACGTAGATCTAAAATATGTACCAGTTACACCCATCAAAAAATCTG
>NZ_JAQSCU010000018.1:12775-483323 GCF_029945535.1 Methylotenera sp. | reverse complement strand
GAGTCCAGGATTGTGATTCCTGTTGTCGTGGGTTCGAGCCCCATCAGCCACCCCAATTTCCCCGCGTTATTAATCTCTTTTTACCAGTTGTAACAATTTTTCCCCATGTGGTTTAAATCTAATAACTGCGCGCTATTTGGCCAAGGTATTCGGATTAAAGTGCAGAATTAAGCGGTGTTTTTGCGCGTCTTTACTTAATGGCATAGTCAAACTTACTGTAGTATTCAAATTTCATTAAATAACTAAGAGTTCAATTTAGATATTCTGAGGGACGAATCTAAATGAATTAACTGCGAATTTTGAATACAGTCAGCACGCATTCGGTTTTAAATAAGCTTATCGCGCTCACAAATGAGCGCGATGTTTTGACGCTGGAGCAATCTTTAGCCGAGGCTTTGTTTGAATTGGTGGATGCGTCTGATGACGATAAAGCTAAGTCCGTTGTTATTTATCACCCTGACGATACTAGAAAGCAGCTTCTTTCAGCCATTATTATTGGCAAAAGTGCAGAGCAATGTAATTTTTCATTACCATTTAAGCAGTTGCTGATTGATTGCTTTAAATCGGGTAGATATTGCACGTATGAGCAAGACGATCAATCTCCAGTCAGGCTCTATCCAGTTAAGAATGCAAAAGATCATACGGTTGCGATTATTGCGATAGAGGCAATGGTTTGTGACTCCCAATTGCATGATGTCATCACTTTGTTATTAAAGATATATCAAAATTTCACGGGACTTATTAATGATAATGAGCGCGATACTTTAACTGGTTTGCTTAATCGTAAAACTTTTGATTACAAAATCAATAAGATTTTGGTACAGATGCAAGAAGCCGCTAAGCTTAAAAGTGATAAAGCTAATCAGGTGCACTTTTTGGCGATTTTTGATATCGATCATTTTAAGAGGGTGAACGATGAGTTTGGCCATTTGATTGGCGATGAGGTGTTGCTTTTATTTTCTCAGTTAATGACACAAACTTTTAGAAGTAGTGACCCGATTTTTCGTTTTGGAGGTGAGGAGTTCGTAGGCGTATTTGAATGCTCGAGCCATGATGATATTCCCAATATCCTTAATCGATTTAGAGAAAAAGTAGGTCATTTTGATTTTCCTCAGGTTGGGAAAGTGACTGTGAGTGCAGGTTATACAGAGATTTTTGCATACGACCTTCCAAGTCAGTTAATTGACCACTCGGATTTAGCACTTTACTTTGCGAAAAATAATGGGCGAAACAGAATCTGTTTTTATGAGCAGCTGATAGCCGATGGGTCTTTACAAGAAAATAAAAAAGAAGGCGATATAGAGCTTTTTTAGTTTAGGCTTTAAGGGTTAATGATTTAATTCAGATGTTTGATTTTAAGTTTGCTCGTATGCACTTCGTTTAAGGTAGTTTATTCCTAATGTCTTAAGATCTAGCGCCATCAACTAGAATGTTAAAATTCATGTGGCAAAATAATTGATACATATGGCCTTTCAGGCTATAGTGGTATTGATTGTTGAAGTTGTTAAATTTTATGTAAAGGTCTAAATTGATGGCGGCACTTCGTCCAGTGTTAATGGTTATTGATGATGATCCTTTAATTACGGATACACTGCACTTTGTGTTGAGTAAGCACTTTGAAGTATGTGTCGCAGAATCGTATGCACAGCTAAAAAGTTTACTTCAACAGCAAGATAGTATGCCAGCTTTGGCATTGGTGGATTTAGGTTTGCCTCCATCACCACACACACCTGAAGAAGGCTTCAAGGTCATTAGCGCACTGCTTGCGCATTCCCCTACTATTAAAATTCATGTACTTTCTGGTCAAAGTGACGATGCTAACGTTAAGCGGGCATTGACTTTAGGCGCGGTAGATTTTATTGCTAAACCTTGCGATGTTGAAAAGCTCAAAGACATGTTGTTGCAATCGCTTAAGGTGCAAGATGTTGAGCTGAATGAAGTTAAGGCTGAGCTAGAGTTCGATGGTTTATTGGGTGATAGTCTGCCTATGCAAGCATTGCGCATGCAAATTACGCAATTTGCTGACTCGCCTTTCCCGGTATTGATAGAAGGTGAATCTGGTAGCGGCAAAGAGCTAGTTGCAGGTAGTTTTCATCATGCAAGTAAGCGAGTGCTGCATCCCTATTTGTCTGTCAATTGTGCTGCAATTTCACCGTTATTGGCTGAATCTATACTATTTGGGCATACCAAAGGCGCGTTTACTGGTGCTATCGCTGCGCATGCGGGCTATTTTGAAGATGCGAGTGAAGGTACGCTTTTCTTAGATGAAATCGGCGAATTACCTTTAGAGTTACAGGCTAAACTGCTGCGTGTGCTTGAAAATGGCGAGTATCAACGTATTGGCGAAACGCAAACGCGTAAAAGTCAGGCACGTATTGTTGCCGCAACTAACCGTGACCTACGTGCCGAAGTGCGTGCTGGTAAATTCAGATCTGACTTATATCATCGCTTGAGTGTATTTGCCGTGCATGTGCCGCCTGTCAGAGATTTGGGTGATGATAAGCATTTGCTGCGTGAGCATTTCACTCAATTTTATGCACAACAGATAGGTCAGGTGCCATTTGTGTTGGATGAAGCTGCGCAAGCACGCTGGCTGGATTATAAATTCCCAGGAAATGTGCGCGAACTTAGAAACATCGTTATTCGCTTAATCGCGAAATACTCTGGTAAAACGCTTAATGCGACGCAATTGGTTGCAGAGTTTGATCTATCTGAGCCAGAGTCAGCGTCAGGTTCAGAACCATTAAATATTAACGATGCCGCTGGCATGACCGCACAGGCGCAACGTCATTTGCAGCGTCAAGCCAATGTGAGTTTAGACTCGGTACTTAAAAGCTGGGAGCGCGCTTATATTGAAGCTGCAATGCAAATGACGCATGGCAATTTAAGCCAAGCGGCGAAGTTGCTCAATGTGAATCGTACAACGCTATATAGCCGTATGAGTACTACTGACGAAAACTAGAACAGACCAACGGAAACAATTTGTATTACCCACACTTTGGCTTAAAAGAGCCGCCATTCAAAATCACCCCGAATACGGACTTTTTCTTCTCGGGCGGCAATCGTGGCGCAGTGTTAGATGCACTGGTTTATGCCATTACCAATGGCGAAGGCATCATCAAGGTAGTCGGCGAAGTCGGCAGTGGCAAAACGATGCTTTGTCGCATGTTGCAAACCATACTTCCAGAGAAAATTGAGAGCATTTATTTAGCTAACCCCAGCGTAGCGCCAGAAGACGTATTGCATGCGATTGCTTTTGAGCTGCAACTCAAAGTGCCTAAAAATGCAGATCGCTTAAAAGTCATGCAGCTATTGCAAGCGCATTTGCTCAATCGCCATGCCGAAGGTCGGCAAGTGGTGATTTTTGTCGAAGAAGCGCAATGTATGCCACTGGCAACGCTAGAGGAAATTCGACTGCTATCTAACTTAGAAACCAAGCAAGATAAGCTGTTGCAAATAGTACTATTTGGCCAGCCAGAGCTTGATGTCAATTTGAGTGAGGCGCATATTCGCCAGTTGCGCGAACGTATCACGCATAGCTTTCATTTAGAGCCTTTAGGTACTAAAGATATAGGCGAGTACCTGATTCTGCGCCTACGTGCAGCTGGGTATCATGGACCGCATCTATTTTCTGCTGCGGCGATTAAAAAACTCTCAGCTGCCGCCGAGGGTTTGGCTCGGCGTGTGAATATCTTGGCAGATAAATCACTATTAGCCGCTTATGCGGACAATGTTTATCAGGTCACACCAAAGCATGTGAAAGCGGCCATTCAAGACAGCGAGTTTGGCCGTAAAACAACCAATTACAAACAATACTTTATAGGTGCGAGTTTATTGATCGGCTTTTTGGCAATCGCGATCGGCTATGCATGGTGGCAGTATCAACACCAGCCAAAAGCTGCAGCCGTCAATAATGTAGTGGTTGCAGCTCAGCCCAAAAAAGCAAAAATTGAAGCGCCCGTTGCTGCTGTTAATCCGCCTGCAGAGACAAATGTAAAAGCACCGAACCCAAATATTGCTGTAGTCGAGACGGCAGCCACAGTGCCAGTGGCAACTCCAGTTGTTACAGCAAACATTGTTCAGTCAATCGGTAATGTTCAAACAGCCGTTGCGCCAGTTCTACCAGCCGCTGCATCTGTTGCGTCAACACCCATACCAGCTGCACCCACAAGTGTGGCTGAAATTAAAACCTTAGTAGACAAGCGTTTAGAGGTCACTAGAAGTCATTTGTTAAGCGCCTCGCCTAGTACGATTACATTGCAAATTAAGTCGCTACCAACAGATGCAAAGCTAAACGGTGAGCAAAAGAAAGATGATCAATTAAAAGCGGAGCTGGATAGAATTAGCCAGCAATTAGAGATAGATAATATTTATTTATATCGAAAAATCCAAAATGGTGAAACATATACTGTGATTTTGTATGGTGAATTTGCCGATCGCAGCGAAGCGCTGGCCGCACTTAAAAATCTGCCAACACCAATAAAAAATAACAAACCTTACCTACGTACTTTTGCAGGTATTAATAAGGATATTGATCAAAAGCAATAAATACAGCACGTAACTTATTGTAAACATTTAATATTCTGTTCATATTTCTTGCTTTTTTTGAGTTATTATGCAAAATATACAAAAGAATGTAATTTAAGCAATAAGCTGGGGGTGGGACTGTGCTAAACAACAAACAAATATTAGGGCATTTATGCATGATGCTTGTTTTAGGCATGTCTGCATGCGCGCACCAATCTAAAATCACACCCTCAAATGGTCATATAGACGGGCAAAATACCGCTAAGCATCAATCTGACGCGCAAGCAGACTCAAATAATCCCGCCAACGGCAAACCAGTAACAGCCAATATCCCTAAACCAGTTACTAATAATACCTATCTACCCCCACCAAAACCAAAGGCTAAAGCACAGCTTTACAGCATCGTTGTTTACGACACGCCTGTTAAAGAAGTGCTATTCGCTATTGCGCGTGATAGCAAACTTAATATTGATATTCACCCTTCAATTCAAGGTCGAGTTACTTTAAACGCGGTGGATCAAACCTTACCAGCTATTCTTGAGCGTTTATCTAAGCAGGTGGATTTGACGTATAAAATTCAAGGTGATGTGTTAACGATTACGCCAGACCAACCTGTATTGCGTGTTTACAAGGTTGATTACGTAAATATGTCACGTGATACGATAGGTTTTATTGGAGCTGATGGCCAAATTTCTAGTACATCACAAAGCTCGGGTGCTAGTGGGGCAGCAAGTAGCAGTGCGGGAAATGGTGCAAATAACAGTTCACGCACATCAGTGGCTAGCGAATCTAAGAGCCATTTTTGGGATACGCTAGAAAAAAATCTAAAAGACATCTTAGCTGAAACAGATAAGGAAATTCTTATTACGCGGATTGGTAATACGAATAAGGCCAATGAGAAAACAAAGACTGGATCTTCCGCCAAAAGCCCTGACGCGGATGCAGTAAATACTGCCGAAGCAAAACGTGAAAAAGAAGAAGATAGAAATGAATATAAGACACTATTTGCAGGTACCGTGATAGTGAACCGCGAAGCTGGCATTATTAATGTTCGCGCAACAAATAAGCAGCACGAGAAAATTCAAGAATTTATTGACAAGGTAATGGGAAGTGCAAGAAAGCAGGTGCTTATTGAAGCAACTATTGTAGAAGTTACTTTAAGTGATGGTTATAAAGCGGGTATTGATTGGAGTCGCCTTGGTAAAGTGGGTAGTGCCGGCTTCGTATTTTCACAAGTGTTAGGGCCACAAGTTGGTACCATTGTGAGCGCAGCTAACATCACTCGGGAGTCAGATAGTGCAGGCATTGTTGCTGGTTATGTTAATGGTAACCGTGGAATTCTAAGTTCTGTTCAATTATTAGAACAATTTGGAAATACTAAGGTTTTGTCTAGTCCTAAATTGATGGTTTTAAACAATCAAACTGCAGTACTTAAGGTTGTTGATAATCTAGTTTACTTTACTGTTCAAGCCCAACAGACAACAGGTAGCACAACTAGCCAGCCCTTTACTACCGTGACCACGACCCCTAATACAGTTCCAGTGGGTGTTGTGATGAGTGTTACACCTCAAATTAACGATACGGGGAATGTGAATATAAATGTGAGGCCCACAATCACAAGTCTTATCAGATATGTGCCAGATCCCAATCCAGAAATTAAAGGTAATCAAGGAATTCCTGAAATAAGAACTCGCGAAATGGAGTCTTTACTTCAAATTAGCAGTGGTAATATCGCGGTGCTTGGCGGGCTAATGCAAGATGAAATCAAAAACAACACAGACTCAGTCCCTGGCTTGAGTAGAGTGCCAGGTGTAGGTAAGGTTTTTCAAGGTAAAAACGATTCTAATCTAAAAACTGAATTGGTTATTTTTTTACGTCCTACGGTAATCCCAAATGCAAGTCTAGAGAGTGATGAGCTGGCTCACTACAAACAGTATTTGCCGACTCAAGCGCTTGAGAGAGCTTCAGAAGCTGAAGCCGAAAATGAAAGGTAAACTTTTATATGAGTTTACTCATTAAAGCATTAGATCATTTAGAAAAAAATAAGCAGGCGGATAAAGACAAAAAGCAAACGGGTGCGTACGTGGCTGATGAGGCTTTATCGCTTGAGCTGGTGCCTATCGATTCTAAAGCACAGGAAGCTGAGCTTGCTGAGCAAGCTCCAGTAGCTGAAGCCGTAGAAGCAAGTGTAAAAACAGTGAATGTGCCGCTAGACCACAACCTTACCTTAGAGGAGGAGGCGGGGTTAACTGGCGCGTCCTATGGGGCTAATCAATATGCTAAGCCTAAATCTGCGGCTAAAACCTCAAATAAATCAGTAGCAGAAATAATACCATTACAAAGCTCTACACCAGAGACTTTGCAGCCTGCGCGTGTTAAAAGTAAGGCAACCGTTGCTAGTTCAACACCTGCTTTGCAAATGGTCAATGATGAGTTGAACCAAAAGGCAGCCGCTAAGGTATTTGTTGCGAATAAAGAAGTCAAAGCACCTAGCTCAAAATTTGCGTTAATTAGCTTGGGTGTGGTGGGAGCCTTGTTGGTTCTGTTGGGTTTGCAGGGCTATGACTATATTAAACGCCTGACCACACCTGATGTTGTGGTGCTGAAGCCTAGCTCGCCGCCACCACAGGTCGCAGTAGCAGCGTCACTGCCATCAACCAGCACTCTAACGTCAACTGAAGTCACAATGCCTGTTCCAGAGGTTCCAGCACAAGAGAGCCAAGCTGTAAATCAAGCGAGTGATACCTATCATGTTGATAATAAAGCCAATACCGCAGCGTTTAGAAATAAAGCATTAGAAAAGCATGATGCTGTTGAAGATGCCATTGAAGCCGAGCCGAGAAAGCCTTCAATTAAGAAATCTAATAAAAATAATGAAGTGATCTATGACGCTGCAGATACAGGCTATGCAGAGCCAATCGGTAATAAGAAACAAAATCCACTCACACTGATTAGCAAGGTGCAGTCGCAGGGCGTAGACCCAATGCTACTTGCAGCGTACCAAGCTTTCATGCGTGGTGAGGACGCAAATGCACAGCAGCAGTATAGACAAGTGTTGCAACGCGATGTTCGTAATGTGGATGCTTTGCTTGGTATGGCGGCGATTGCGCAACGACAAGGACGTGATGCGGATGCGCAAGGTTGGTATCAAAAAGTGTTAGAAATAGAGCCTAGAAACAGCATTGCGCAAACTGCTATTGTTAGCCCGCAAGCAAATACGGACGCAGTTGGCGCAGAAAGCCGTATTAAAAGTATGATTGCGCAACAGCCTGAAGGCGCAAACTTGCATGCAGCTTTAGGTAATTTATACGCCGAGCAAAGCCAGTGGCCTTCCGCACAAGAGGCCTATTTTAACGCGAGTCGATTAGCGCCCAATAATGCCGATTATGCATTCAATATGGCGATTAGTTTAGACCAAATGGGTAAGCCTAGTCTGGCTTTAAAACAGTACCAACGCGCTTTGGATTTACTGAATAAATCAGGTGGCAATAGCCCAGATAGAGCGCAGTTAGAGGCGAGAATTCGCGAGCTTCAATAATGAATATTCATACAAACATGGCATTCTTAGAATACAAGGCATCAGGTTTAAACAATGGTTGAGCAAAGACGTAAACCTCGCTTAGGTGAGCTAATGGTTCAGCAGGGCTTAATCAGTCCTGATCAGCTGCGCATCGCGCTTACTGAGCAAGAGCATAGTGATTTGCCATTAGGTCGGCAGTTGGTGCTATTGGGTTTTGTCACAGAGATCATGGTGCGCGATGTAGTCGCAGACACTATTGGTTTCGAGAGTATCGATTTGTCTACCATAGTGGCGGATGTAGACGCACTGAACTTAGTGCCACAAGACTTTTCTCGCCGCTATCATTTACTGCCAGTGGCTTATGAGGCTGCCACTAAAACCTTGGTCGTGGCTATGGCCGACATGTTCAACGTGGTGGCGTTGGATCAGCTCCGTGCCATGCTTGGCGGCCGCATTCAAATTCGCCCATTACTCGCAGCTGAAGCACAGCTAGAGGAATATATCGACCATTTTTATGGTTATGAATTATCTGTTGATGGCATTTTGCATGAAATTGAAACAGGCGAGATTGATTACAACAGCTTAAGTGCAGGTGGCGATGAATACACGCAACCCGTAGTACGCTTAGTTGGCGCGTTATTGATGGATGCAGTTAAGCGCGGTGCCTCAGATATTCACTTTGAACCTGAATATGCATTTTTGCGCATACGTTACAGAATTGACGGCGTGCTTCACCAAGTGCGTAGTTTGCATAAAAGCTATTGGGGTGGCGTAGTAGTTAGGCTAAAAGTGCTCAGTGGACTAGATATTGCAGAGACACGTGCGCCGCAAGATGGTCGTTTGAGCATGAATTTATGCGGTCGCCCGATTGATTTTCGGGTGTCTAGTCACCCTACCATCAACGGTGAAAATATCGTACTGCGTGTGCTGGATAGAGAAAAATCTATCATTCCTATGGAGCGCATGGGCTTGCGGCCAAGTACGCTAGAAGAGTTACGCCTTATGATGACACGCCCAGAAGGCATTGTGATTGTGACAGGGCCTACAGGTAGCGGTAAAACGACTACGCTTTACTCACTGCTGTCATATCGCAATACTGAAGCTGTGAATATCATGACTTTGGAAGACCCCGTTGAATATCCTGTTTCTATGATGCGCCAAACCTCGGTGGCTGAAGTCAATAAAGTCGACTTTGCTAATGGTATTCGCTCAATTATGCGCCAAGATCCAGACATTATTCTGGTCGGTGAGGTGCGCGATGAAGATACCGCTACCATGGCTTTTCGTGCGGCAATGACTGGTCACCAAGTGTTTACCACCTTGCATACTAATTCTGCATTAGGCGTTTTCCCACGGCTTTCAGACATTGGCATTTTGCCTGACATCATGGCCGGCAATATTATCGGCGTGGTGGCGCAGCGTTTGGTTCGGGTGCTTTGCCCGCACTGCAAAGAGCCGCATGAGCTGGATGATCTACAGCGCAAAATTATGCGATTAAAACCAAGCGACAAACCAAAGATATTCAAACCAAAAGGCTGCAAGCAATGCAATCAAACGGGCTATCGTGGACGTATGGCGATTATTGAATTATTACGTATCGATAGCGATATGGATTCGTTGATTTCACGCCGTGCGCATTTGGATGAGCTGCAAAAAATGGCGATGGATAAGGGTTTTGTCACTTTGGCAGAAGATGGCGTGCGCCGCATTATAGAAGGCTACACCAGCTTGGCTGAAGTCATGCGCGTGATTGATTTAACCAACCGCTTAAACTCATAAGTCTAATGCCGTCATTTAATTACAAAGCGATAGATCAACTAGGTCGTCCTGCGATGGGGCAGATCGATGCGCTCAATGAAGTAGATTTAGAAATTCGTCTTGAACGCATGGGTTTGGATTTAATCACCTATCGCGCAGTGGCAAAATCGACCAGTTTGCTAAATAGCAGCAAGGTCAGTAATCAAGATTTAGTCATGTTTTGTTTTCAAATAGAGCAATTAAGTAGCGCAGGAGTGCCGCTGCTAGAGTGCTTAACCGATTTAAGAGAAAGTAGTAATAATCCCTATTTTCAAAAGGTACTAGGCGCCATCAGTGCAGAAGTTGAAGGCGGTAAGATGCTTTCACAAGCCTTGGCTGAGTACCCAAATGTTTTTACCGAAGTGTTTGTTAGCTTGGTGAGTGCCGGTGAGCAAACCGGACAGTTGCCAGTGGTATTTAATAATTTGTTCAATACCTTGCGCTGGCAAGATGAGTTAATGTCGCAAACCAAAAAACTATTAGCTTACCCAGCTTTTGTCGCGGTTGTGGTGTTTGGCGCAGTCGCTTTTTTAATGAGTTACCTAGTGCCGCAGATGGCATCATTTTTGAAGAATATGGGGCAAGAATTGCCCATGAACACTAAGTTTTTAATTGCGCTATCAGATGCTTTTGTTAACTACTGGTGGTTAATGATTGGGCTGCCAGTGCTGGTCGTGATTACCTTGGCGAGTATTATTAAAACCAATCCAATAGCGCGTTATCGGTTTGATATGATTAAGCTGCAGCTGCCGTATACAGGGCCAATTTTAAATAAAATCATCATGGCGCGATTCGCACGCTATTTTGCTTTGATGTATCAAACAGGTATTCCAATTTTAGATGCGATTAAAATTTGTGAGAAAATCGTAGGCAACCGCGTGGTGGCAGATGCGCTCAGTCGTGTGCATGCGCAAATCAGCTCAGGTGAGTCTATGTCTGAAAGCTTTCGAAATGCAGGGTTGTTTCCGCAGCTAGTGGTGCGCATGATTAAAGTAGGTGAAAATACTGGCGCATTAGATAAATCATTACTCAACATCAGCTATTTTTATGATCGCGATGTGAATGACTCCATGGATAAGCTGCTGAAAATGATAGAGCCAGCACTCACCGTGTTTCTCGGCTTAATTCTCGGCTTTATTATGTATTCAGTACTGGGTCCAGTTTACGATTCATTCAGCAAACTAAAAATATAAATAATGAATAGCCGCCCTCATAAATTAGTTCTCTGCGCCACATCAAACAGCTTGCTTGCTGGGCTTTGGCGTGCGGGTAAATTACAAGGTAGCCAAGCGTTTAATAATGATGAAGCGGGGCATGAAGCATTTGCTGAGTTTCTAAAGCAATATATCAGCATTCCAATATATTTAATGGCAGACGCAGTAGAGGAAGATTACCGCTTAGAGAGTGTCCCGCATACTACAGGTGCAGCAAAAAAAGAGCTGGTGAATCGCAAGCTTAACCAGTTTTATCGCGGCTTAGATTATCGTACCGCGCACTTTGTGAATCGTGAGACTGACAAACGCAAAGACGATAAATATCTATTCGTTGCACTAAATAATGCTGACTTTTTGCAAGCATGGGTCAATCTCATTCGAGAGGCTGGAGTGCAATTAGTGGGTATTTACTTGTTGCCTATGCTTAGCCAAGTATTAGTCAGGCAGTTAAAGTTAATGGCACCGCATATTTTGTTATGCGAAAAGTTATCTTCAGGATTACGCCAAACCTATCTGCATAATGGCCGACTTCGTATGAGTCGGCTTGTGCCCAATGTACCAAGCGCGGCAAATCAATTAGGTTATTTTTATCTGGTAGAGACAGAAAAAACGCGACTCTATTTAATCAGCCAACGCTTTATTACCCGTGAAACACCGCTGAATTTAGTGCTAGCAAGCTTAGATGGCTCTACGCAACATATCAGTCAAGGCATTAGCCAAGAGCAGGGTATTGAATGCTCTGATATTAATTTAAGCCAATTCACAAAAACCCTTAACTTACCCGCAAAACTGATTGAGCAAATGCCAGAGCTGTTGCATATGCATTTGTTGGCTAGTGGTCATGTGGTCGATAACCTTGCCTCTGAAGCGCTGACGAAAGAGTATGACTTTAGTAAGTTAAAACAGAATATCAAGCTAGCCGCATTGGTGCTGGGGGTGTTGGGAGTTTTTGCCGCAGGTGGAATGTTGATGCAGGGTTTAAACTATCAATCTGCCCTAAAGGAAGCGACGCAAGATACCGTATTGCAACAACGCCGTTATGAAGAGGCTGCTAAAAACTTCCCAGTGACTACCATTGGCGCAGAGGACTTAAAAGCTGCGGTAGAGTTAGATAAAACTATCTCACTTTATCCAAAATCACCAAGGCGCATGATGCAAGTTGTTAGTACTGCGCTAGAACAAGTGCCAGAAGTGCAGTTAGACCGATTGCATTGGGCACTCACTAACGATATGAATAGTAAAGATGACGATAAACTCATCAGCGTGCCTACCTCTAATATGCCTACTAACGCTGCATTTACCGCAGATGCCACAAAGCTATATGAGCTTGCCTACGTGACGGCAGAAATCTCTGGGTTTACTGGAGATTACCGCAGCGCACTAAACAGCGTGAACAAGTTCGTAGAAAAGCTTAATCTTGATCAAAACGTAGCCGCAGTAGAAGTACTACAAGAGCCGGTGAACGTGAGTTCTTTTGTAAACCTGCAAGGCAGTACGACAGATGAGCAAGCCGCACAAACACAACCTGCTTTATTCAAGCTAAAAGTGATACTAAAAGTGCCTGAAGCCACTTCAAATGTAGGTATAGCTGCGGCTGGGGTGAAGGCGCCATGAAACTAGAAAAGCAAGATTGGCAAAGGCTGCAAGTCACCATTACATTGCTAGTGGTGGTGGTGATTGCTGTGGTCGCATTATTTGCATTGGCGCAAAAGTTTACTAGTGAACAAGAAAAAGCCATGCAGCAACAGCAAAATCTGCTCACCTCAGCCCGACAGCGCTATCAGTCATCAGGCATAGAAAAGCAAATAATGACCGAATATTTACCGCAATACCAAGCGCTGATTAACAAAGGCTTGGTTGGCGAAGAGCGCAGGTTAGAGTGGGTGGATGAGTTACGCAAACAGCATCAGCTGAATAAATTATTTAGTATTAAATACAGCATAGGTTTGCAAGAGCCTTACAAACCAAGCTTTGTAAGCAACCTTGGCGGATTTGTATTGAATCGATCTATTATGACGCTAGACCTTGATATGCTGCATGAGGAAGATATACTGCAATTAACAGAAGCGTTAAGTAAAAAGAATGAAGAGGTCTTTATGCTGCGCGATTGTGAAATTACCCGATTAAATGCAGGCGGCGCGCTAAGCAACCAACTCGTTGCTAACTTGCATGCAAAATGTGAGTTAGATTGGCTCACGCTACGCGAACCTGCACCCATTCAAACGACGACACCTTAATGCGCATTCACCAGCCATCGTACAAAATACTCGCAAGCTTATTGATAAGCCTGTCTGTGTTCTGGTCGCTGCACTCGTATGCTGAAACTTCGGCTGAAAACAATCAACAACTAGGTAGATTGTTTAGCAAACCCAATGAGCGCAATAACCTCAATGTGATAAGGCAAAATCAAAAACTGAAGATCACTCCCGCAGCCGATGCACAGCAATCAGCCGTGATAACAGAAGCTACACCAATTGAGCTGCCAGACCCCATTACCCTACAAGGCTATGTTAAACGTAATGATGGCGCGGCAAATACACTATGGATTAACGGCCAAGCCGTGCAAGAGAATAGCAATGTAGACCATGTGAAAATTGGCAAACTTAATCAAAAAGGATTCTCAAATAAAGGTGCAAGCACTGAAGGCGTAGATGTAAAAATACCCGCAAATGGTAAACAAATACGCCTAAAAGCCGGTCAAATGTACGAGCCTGAAAGTAATAAAGTTTACGAAATGCAAGTGGTAGAAAAAGCGAAGAGATTGAATTTAGAGCAAAGCGGTGTGATAGACGATAGCGATACATCTAACAAAAGTATTTCAGACAGCAACGCTGAGTAGTACTTAATTGCTATGGCATATCAATCCCATTCATCATCAAAATCAAGGCGGCTTTGCATAAATCAAACGTGGGTTAAGCAAAAAGGTGCTGTACTCATTTTTATTGCATTTATTTTAGGGCTAGGCGCGGCAGTTTATGTGCTAAAAACTTATAACGCAGATGCAGCAAGAGCTAGACAAGACGAAAAAACTTATAAGGCATTAAATGATGCAAAAGTTGCGCTGATTGCTTGGGCGGTGAGTCATCCAAATACACCTGGCTTAATGCCTTATCCTGATAGAAATGGCGACGGTAATTATGATGACACAAGTGATTGCTACGCGTCGAACGTAAACTTCGCTCCCAGTTTTACAATAGGGCGCCTACCGTTATTTAAGAGTGACCCTAATTGTGTAAATGCTAAAAACACAGTTACATCAGGCTTAGCGGGTGATTTCCGTGATGGCAGTGGTGAAAGGCTTTGGTACGAAGTGTCCCAAAATTTATTGCATGATTATAAAAACAATGGTGATCCTGCTGGCACATCACCAATCATTAATCCAAGCATAGTTAATACACCGACTAATGGATGGTTTGTTGTAGTGGATAGGAGTGGAAAAGTACTTTCAGATCGTGTTGCCGCCGTAATAATTGCGCCAGGGGCACCTGTGGGCGATCAAGACCGATCAAGTGGAATTGCCGATGCAAATCAATATTTAGATAAAATCGTAATGGCAAGCGGAAAAACTTATAAAAATTACACATACTATGACTCAGCAATACCCCTGCTCAAGCAGGAGTTTATTGTTGGAGATGATCTGAGATTAGTTTCTAAAGATGATCCTACTTATAAAAATCAAACTGTAGAGCCATATTACTTTAACGATAAACTTATTTACATTACGATTGATGAGCTAATTGCGGCTTTGTCTTCACGTGCCGCTGCCGAAGCAAAGGCGCAACTATTGAATTATAAGAAAGCGACAGATTTATCTACACCTCTAATTCTTAATGATGGATATTATCCCTTTGCATCAGCCTTAGTTGCAACTGAACATTATCAAGGAAATAATCAACTTGCAGGATTCTTACCTACACAGCAACCAACGCAAACAACCTTAAAGTCATGTGCTGTTTCGTATACAAGTGCTAGTTCAAGTTTCTCTACTTGTGATTCTTTTTCAATTGATAGTGTGGACTTTACTAGAACGACGGGTACTTTCACTAGTGTCACAGGTACACAGTGCACGCTCACTAATTCCAATAAGACTTGTAACTGTAATATAACTACTGGATCGAGTCGCTGTAACGGCACTGCAGGTCGAAGGTTTACATGTACGACAACTGGGTGTGCAACTGCAGGTACTTTACCTGGAAATTATGTGTTTAATGGGGTGTTTAAGTTTTCTGCAGCTCCTTCACACGTTAAAGTAAATAAGGAGTCTGGGGTTTGCACAGGATGTGGTAGCAATACTGTAACTTGTAGCTCGGCTAGTGCAGCAACCGGAAATTTTGCTTATGATGTAACGACCACCCCAGCAGTGTTTAACTCTGCTGTTACCGGTTCGACTTTGCCTGCTTGGTTTACTAGTAATGCCTGGCAAAATTATCTTTTTTATAGTGTTGCAAGTAATTGTGTTGTTGGGCAGTTATGTAATACACCAGATATTAATGTAGGGAGCCGGACGGGAGTCCAAGCGATGTTAGCGACAGTTGGCAGCCCAATTGTTAGTACACCTTTTTCTATAAAAGGTTCTGCGCAGACTCAATTAGGCTGTGATGTTAAAGAGTATTTGGATAGTACGGAAAACACAAACTTAGATACAACATTTGAATCAAATACTAAGCAAAGAAAAAGTAATTATAATGACCAAACATATGTGGTATCTCCATGAGCTATAAGCTAAATAGATATATGAACGGCTTTTCATTATTAGAAATGGCCGTAGTGTTGATTATCCTAGGCTTTGTTTTAGGTGCAATACTTGCCCCAATACAAGCTCAGCGGCAAATGCTGCATCAATCACAAACTGAAAATATTTTAGAAATAGCTAAAAAAGCACTGTTAGGTTTTGCTCAGTCTAAAGGGCGTTTGCCCTGCCCAGCAACGGCTAATGGCCTTGAAGATCCAATTGGCGGAACTACCGCTTGTACCATGCAACTTGGATATTTGCCCGCAGCAACATTAGGTATTCAGCCTACAGACGCAAACGGGTTCGCAGTTGATGCTTGGAATAATCCAATTATGTATGCAGTTGCACAAAACAGCGCTATTACCGTTCCTACGAACCCAATAACACCTGACTTTACAATTAACTCATTGACGGACGGAATGAATATTGTGGGCATTGCTAATTTAACGCCAGAGTTACGAGTATGTAAAAGCGCAACAGGAATAACTGCAGTTGCCTGTTCTGGTGGCGTTGAGAGCAACTACTTAATTAATAATGCAGTTGCTGTAATTTACTCTCTCGGTCCTACAGGCGCTCAAGCGTCAGGTGGAGCAGACGAGGGCGCGAATTCCAAAGTACCGACATCTTCAGAGTCTGTATTTGTAAGCCATGAGCCTAGTGCAGTTGCAGGAAATGAGTTCGATCATATGATGATTTGGATTTCTCCATACGTGCTTTACAACGCTATGATTGAAGCCGGCCAGTTACATTAATACTTATGAACGATAACCAACTTTTACGTTATAGCCGCCACATACTTTTACCGCAAATAAGTTATGAAGGGCAAGATAAGCTCGTGCATAGTCATGCGTTGGTAGTAGGTGCGGGTGGCTTGGGCTCGCCAGTGGCTTTGTATTTGGCTGCTAGTGGTGTTGGCACGCTCACTATTTGTGATTTTGATGTGGTGGATTTGACTAATTTGCAGCGTCAGATTATTCATACCACGCCTAGCGTGGGTATCAATAAGGCCGTTTCTGCGCAGCAAAGTATTTATGAGATTAATCCTGAGGTAGTGGTTAAAACCATACAGCAAAAATCAACTGAAGATAATTTTGCAGCCTTGGTGGCGCAAGTGGATGTGGTGATTGATTGCAGTGATAATTTTGCTACACGATATACGCTAAACAGGCTTTGCGTAAAGCTGAAGAAGCCGCTGGTTTCAGGCGCTGCGCTAGGTTTTGAGGGGCAAGTCACAGTTTACGATATGCGCTCAGAGACCAGTCCGTGCTACCACTGTTTATTCCCCGATAATGGCGAAGATACAGATTTACGTTGCGCTACTAATGGAGTTTTTGCGCCGCTAGTGGGCATGATAGGCACGATTCAAGCTGCTGAGGCTTTGAAACTATTGATGGGTATTGGTGAGAGTTTGCAAGGCCGTTTGTTGTTGCTGGATGCGCTTGCTATGGAGTGGCGAACAATCAAGCTGAGTAAAGACCCAGCTTGTATTGTGTGTGGCATTTAGATTCCCTCCCACTTTAAGGGGGAGGGCTAGGGTGGGGGTAGAATCTCTCGAACTTTAGCATTAAGTATCGATTGCAAAATCACTTCCAAAACGCCTTCTATATTCTGCAACACCTCATTATTCCAAAATCGCAATACTTCCCACCCATTATCCTTAAGCCATTCGCTGCGTAAATTATCTTCAGTTTGTATTTCAGCGTGTTGACCGCCATCAATCTCAATTGCTAATGCGGCATCAATGCACGCAAAATCTAAAATATACTTTCCCGCTGGATGTTGACGTCTAAACTTCGCACCCAACTGCTTCATTCTGAGGCGCTGCCATAAATAGCTTTCAGCATCAGTCATCTCTACACGAAGTTGACGAGAAAACTCTTTGGTATGTTGTGGCAGTCTTTGCATATTTAATAACGGTTAACTCTAGTATGAAGTAACTGTTGTAATGTTTGAGACCCTTCCCCATGAAGGGGGGTGAAGATATCAATGCTGACGTAATCGTTCTACCCCCACCCTAGCCCTCCCCCTTAAAGTGGGAGGGAATTAAAGAGACTATTTACCGCCTACTAAACTTTTAACCGCACCTACTAAATCACCTGGCATTACAATAATCTTGCTGTTTTCAGAAGCCGACATTTTTTGCAAAGCGGTAATGTAACGGTCACCCAGTAAAAACATGGCTGATGCGTTATTTTCTTTTACGGCTTCAGTAATAAACTTGATTGATTCCGCCGAGGCTTTTGCAGCCACCATTTGCGCTTCAGCGTCTTTTCTAGCGGCTTCCAAACGCGCTTCGGCATTTAAGATGAGCGATTGTTTCGCACCTTCAGCTTCAGTTACCACGGCAACACGTTCACGTTCTGCGGCGGCTTGTCTTTCCATGGCATCTTGCATGTTAGGTGAAGGTTTAATGTCTTGAATTTCAACTGATTTAACAGTCAAGCCCCAATCTTGCGCCTCGTCGGCAATCGCTTCTTTTAACTCAGCTTTAATGCGGTCACGTGAAGTTAGTGCTTGGTTTAGATCCATGCCGCCGATGATGGAACGCAAGCTGGTTTGCACCATGTTGCGCATCGCTTCTCTAAAGTTTTCAATGCCGTACACAGCGCGCTCTACGTCAGAAACACGAATAAATGCGATAGCATTGGCAAGAATCACAGCGTTGTCGCGTGTAATCACTTCTTGCTCAGGCACATCTAAAATAATGTCTTTGGTAGTGACTTTATAACTTACTTTAGTGAATATAGGGTTAATCACATGCAAGCCAGGGCTGAGCACGCCAGCAAATTTACCAAGGCGCTCTACGACCCATTCTTCACCTTGAGGAACAATGCGTACGCCCTTAATAATGGCGACAATAACTAAAAATATCAGTACAAAACTAAACGTGGTCATAGTGTTTTCCTAACACGGGGTTTGAAGATTAATCTTATTCAGATGAAGTGAAATTACTTTTTTGAGATTTTTAATGCATTTCCAACAACGGCTACTACGCTTGCATCACTGCCAGATTCAATTGTTTCATCGGCAATCGCAGTCCACTCGCGGCTGCCCATTAAGCCTTGAGCGAAGCGAATCTTACCATTTTGTTTTAGGCTGGCTGTTTCTATGACAGTACCAACTCGTCCAATTTCTTCACCTTGTGACTGACCAACACGAGTGCTGGTAGAAGTTTTTTTGTAATTGATACGCCAGATAGCTAGTGAGCTTAAAGATAAGACCGCAAAAGCGCTATATTGTATAGCCTCAGACGTGTTAGGAAATAGCCACATGATAACCGCGACACACAAGGCGGCTACGCCAAACCACAGCACATAAAAAGTGCCTGTTGCCATTTCAACTGCAAGTAGTATGATTCCTATCGCAGCCCACATCCACATTGGGTCCATGCTGATTTTCCTTGGTGAGTTTACATAAATAGTACATTAACATAAATTAGATGGAAATTATTCAATGAAACCCGCACAAAAATTGATCATTCCTCAAGACCGAAACGAGCGCTTACATTATATTAAGCGAATATTTTCGGATGCTAAAGGTGCTGATTTGCAAGCCGATTGGGCAGGTGGTCGTTTTGGCGCGCTTAAAAAACTCAATAGTATTGATGCGGTTGCTTATGATAGAAACCGTAATTTTTTAAACGGTTCAGTGACGCATTTATCACCATATTTACGGCATGGCTGCGTAACATTGAATGAAGCATATGAATTCATTAAAAGGCGATTCGATGCAAGCGCAGATAAACTCGTGTATGAACTTGCTTGGCGCGATTATTGGCGGCAGGTATGGTTTAGCGAAGGTAATGCCATTTATAGTGACATGGAGCCGCCCAAAGTGGCGATAGGCCATGCGCCATTGAGCGATGATATTCGCCAAGGTAAAACGGGTTTGCCATGTATGGATGGCTTTATCAACGAAGATTTGTTCGCCACAGGCTATGTGCATAATCATGCTCGTATGTGGCTTTCGAGCTATATTGTGCATCATAGAAAAGTGGATTGGCGGGCTGCTGCTGATTGGTTTGAAGCCCATTTGATAGATGGCGATATTGCGAGCAATCACCTTTCATGGCAATGGGTTGCGTCAACGTTTAGCTCTAAGCCTTACTTCTTTAATAAAGAAAACCTCAGTCGTTACACTGGGGGGAAATACTGCGCCAACTGTCACGTGCATTGTCCATTTGATGCCAGCTATGAAGCTTTGAACGATAAGTTGTTTAATCAAACGCTAGTGCCAATTGCAAAGCAGTATGTATTGCCGCCATTGCCTAGAAACAAGGTTTCTCACTTTCCAACCAAAGCGATATTTATTCACGATGAAATGTTGTCATCGGCACATGCTTTGCTGCAAAAACCTTTTCCTAAGATCTTTGTGTTCGACCCACACTTACACGGCACTTGGTCGCTTAATCGCTTGCAGTTTGTGGCTGATTGTTTGAGTGAAATGGAGAGCGTGGAGGTTTGGGTGGGCGATACTTATGAAATTTTGATGCAAAAAGGTATAGGGCAGCTCATTACGCAAAATACGCCAAATTTCAAAGTGAAAGAGCTATTATCACCATTTGTGCCAGACTGGCAGCCAGTAGCTAAGTTTGTCAATGTTGAAATCAGTGAAAAGCGCTTAAGACGCTTTTCTCGTTATTGGGAAAAAGTAGGGCCTTTGGTGTTAAGCGGTACTGCAAGTGATAAGCATTGATAACAATAAAATCATATTCATAAAATTAAGGGGAGCTTGATGATATTTTGGGTAATCGTAGCGGTAGTGGCGGTGTATTTTGTGATGACTTATAACAGCTTAGTCAGCATTAAAAGCAATGTAGAAAAAGCTTGGGCAAATATTGATGTGCTGCTTAAACAGCGTAATGACGAGCTGCCGAAGCTGATTGATACATGCAAAGCCTATATGACTCACGAGGCACAAACGCTAGAGAAAGTTATTCAAGCGCGCATGGGTATTGATGCAGCACGCCAAATGCATGATGTGGCAGGGTTAAGCAAGGCTGAATCAGCCCTAAGTAGTAGTTTAGGTGGATTATTCGCAGTAGCAGAGAATTATCCAGATTTAAAAGCCGACCAAACCTTTATTAATTTGCAGCAGCGCATTACTGGTTTAGAAAATCAAATAGCAGATAGACGTGAGTTTTATAATGATTCGGTCAATAATAATAACGTCAGAATTAAGCAGTTTCCAGATGTCATTGTGGCGGGATTGTTTAATTTTGAACGTGCAGAAATGTTAAAATTTTCACATGCAGAATTAGAGGATGTGGATGTAAGCGCGCGCTTTAAAAGCTAGTTAGCTTTTTTATGTTTAGAAAATTAAATGGCGCCAGCGTCAATTTTGTTACGTTGGCAGTAGTAGGCGGTGCTTTATTTGCTGCTTATAAATTGCATTTAAGCCAAACGGATAGGCAAACATGGTTTGTATTGTTATCAACTGCGCTCACTTTTAGCCTGTTTGCTGCAATCTTTAATTATTGGCGATTACTTAAAATTACAGAGGCGCCAATATCCTCAATTGCAGCAGCAGCGCAAGGCTATATTGAGCTGCAAGGCACTGCAACAACGCTAAAGCCTTTCAAAACGCCTTATCACGGCATCCCTTGTGTATGGTATCGAGCATCGGTGTATGCCAATCGCGTTGAAAATCCTTATTCGAAAAAAGTGGTTGATAGTCGGCTTTTGGAGTATTCGGAAAGCGATACTTTATTCCAACTAAAAGATGAATCTGGCACTTGTATGGTTAACCCTAATGGGGCGGAAATCATTTTTTTTGAGAAACGGACATTTGTTAAAAATGACCATCGTTATGTAGAAGAGTTTTTACCTGCAGGTAAGCGCTTGTATGTATTAGGCCAGCTAGATACGAGGCATGATCAAGTCGATAGTGAAGTCATTAACAAAGAAGTGCGCGACATTCTGACAGACTTAAAAACACGCCCGCAGCAGATGTTAAACCGTTATGACCATAACCGAAATGGCGAAATTGACATGCAAGAGTGGGAACTCGCTCGCCAAGATGCTATCAAACAAGCGCATGCTAAATACGCCATGAAAGCGCATACGGGTAGTTTTACTTTAGTTAAACCTACCGATCAACATTTGTTTTTAATTTCAGCCAAAGCCCCACATGAATTAACAGCAAGTTACCGAATGTGGGCAATTGTACATTTGCTGATATTTACGATATTGCTGTTAGCTTTTATTAAGCTTGCATGACTTTTTAGTAACTTTTACTGCAATTATTCCTACCCGCTATAACTCAATATGCGTTGGTATGGCGGGGCAGTCAATTAGCACTTGCCTATGTTAAAATGTCGGCTATGAATAATCCAACCCCCAACCAAGAATTAGCAAAATCCTTTGACCCCAAAACCATAGAAAGCAAATGGTATGAATTTTGGGAGAGCAAAGGCTATTACGCCGCTGGTTTTAACAAACCAACAGAATCTAACCCAGAAGTTAAAGATAACTTCTGTATCTTACTGCCTCCACCAAACGTCACTGGCACCTTGCACATGGGCCATGGCTTTAACCAAACTTTGATGGATGCGTTAACACGTTATCACCGTATGCGCGGGGATAACACGCTATGGCAGCCAGGCACTGACCACGCGGGTATCGCCACGCAGATAGTGGTAGAGCGTCAATTGGATGCACAAGGCATATCGCGCCATGATTTAGGCCGTGAGAAATTCCTCGAAAAAGTGTGGGAGTGGAAAGAGTACTCTGGCGGCACGATTACTAAACAAATGCGCCGGCTTGGAACTTCACCAGATTGGTCGCGCGAGCGCTTCACCATGGATGAAGGTTTGAATAAAACCGTGACTGAAACTTTCGTTCGTTTGTATAACGAAGGTCTGATTTATCGTGGCAAACGCCTGGTAAATTGGGATGTGAAGTTAGGCACAGCAGTTTCTGATTTAGAAGTGGTGCAGGAAGAAGAAGATGGGTTTATGTGGCACATCAACTATCCGCTTGCCGACGGATCAGGCAACCTAACTGTTGCAACAACACGTCCAGAAACTATGCTGGGCGACGTGGCGGTAATGGTGCATCCTGAAGATGAGCGTTACGCGCACTTGATTGGCAAAAACGTAAAACTACCGCTTTGCAACCGTGAAATTCCGATTATTGCAGATGATTATGTCGATAAAGAGTTTGGCACTGGCGTGGTAAAGGTGACACCTGCGCATGACTTTAATGACTATGCGGTATGGCAAAGACATAAGGATGAGCTAGCTAACCAACCTGGGGGTGGTACCTTTGGAGTAATCAGTTTAGATGGGTATATTATTTCAGGTGGTGATAACCCTGATTTAATTGATGCATTTAAAGATATGCCAAATGCAACATATATTCGTGGTAGCCAAGACTCTTCAGGGAATAACCTTGCTGCACACCTCCTAATACCTAAGGCGTATCGAGGTCTAGAGCGGTTTGATGCCCGCAAACAAATCGTGATCGATCTTGAAGAACAAGGTTACTTAGTTAAAACCGATAAACATAAACTTAAAGTACCAAGAGGCGACCGTACAGGCGTAATTATTGAGCCGATGCTCACAGACCAATGGTTTGTCGCTATGAGCAAACCTGCTGCCGATGGTAAATCCATCACACAAAAAGCGTTAGATGTCGTGGCGAGTGGCGAGATCAAGTTTTACCCTGAAAACTGGGTGAATACTTATAACCAATGGCTCAATAACATTCAAGACTGGTGTATTTCACGCCAATTATGGTGGGGGCATCAAATCCCTGCTTGGTATTCAGAAGATGGTAAAGTTTATGTGGCGACGAATGAAGCTGCAGCCAAAGCATTAGCCGCTAAAGATGGCTACACAGGTAATTTAGTTCGCGATAATGACGTACTCGATACTTGGTATTCATCCGCACTTTGGCCATTCTCTACGCTCGATTGGACAGGCGACGAAGCCATTGATGCGCAAAATCAAGCTTTGCAACAATACTTGCCTTCAAGCGTGTTGGTGACGGGTTTTGACATTATCTTCTTCTGGGTGGCGCGTATGGTGATGATGACGAAACACATCACTGGCAAAATCCCGTTCAAACATGTGTATGTGCATGGCTTGATTCGTGATGCTGAAGGTCAAAAAATGTCCAAGTCTAAGGGCAATGTTTTAGACCCGATTGATTTGATTGACGGCATTGGCTTAGATGACTTAATTAAAAAGCGCACCACGGGTCTGATGAACCCTAGAGACGCAGAAAAAATCGAGAAACGTACGCGTAAAGAATTTCCAGAAGGCATTGCTGCTTATGGTACCGATGCCTTGCGTTTCACCTTTGCTGCACTTGCTAGCCCTGGCCGAGATATTAAGTTTGATTTGCAGCGTTGTGACGGATATCGCAATTTCTGTAACAAGCTTTGGAATGCCACGCGTTTTGTGTTGATGAATACAGAAGGCCAAGATAACGGCTTTGATGCGGTAAGCTGTGGTGAAGGCGGACGTAAGTTTAGTCAAGCCGACCGTTGGGTTGTGAGCATTTTGCAACGCACGGAAGCCGAAGTTGAAAAAGCATTCGAAGATTACCGCTTTGATTTGGCTGCAAAAGCGATTTATGAATTTGTGTGGGATGAATACTGCGACTGGTATTTAGAGCTTGCGAAAGTGCAAATTCAAAATGGCACTGATGCTGAAAAGCGTGCAACACGCCGTACTTTATTACGCGTGCTTGAGACAATTTTACGTTTAGCGCATCCTATCATGCCATTTATCACCGAAGAGATTTGGCAAACCATTGCGCCAATGACCGAGAAACATGGTGCGAGTATCATGCTGGAAACTTATCCAAAGGCTCAGCTAGACAAGCTAGATGATGTTTCAGAAGCTTGGGTGGCACAGCTTAAGCAAATGGTAGATGCATGCCGCAGTCTGCGCGGTGAAATGAACATTTCACCAGCAGCACGTGTGCCATTAATCGCCACAGGCGACCCTGAAAAACTAGCTTTGTATGCACCGTATTTAAAAGCATTAGCCAAACTAGAAGACGTGGCGATTGTGGCTGACTTGCCAGAAGCTGATGCGCCTGTGATGTTGGTAGACGACTTTAAGCTCATGTTAAAAGTTGAAATTGACGTTGCAGTTGAAAAAGAACGATTAGGTAAAGAGATTGCAAGGCTGGAAGGCGAAATTGCCAAAGCCAACGGCAAGTTAAATAACGAGAGCTTTGTAGCACGTGCACCAGCAGCTGTAGTTGAGCAAGAAAAAGCGCGGGTAGCTGAATTTGGCGCTAATTTAGAAAAACTGCAAAGTCAGTTGGCTAAGTTAGGTTAAATGCCAGCTTTGAATGAGCAAGTAAACTAAGAAATTAAAAAGGCGCTGAAAAGCGCCTTTTTAATTACAAATTAGTCACTACGTTTTTTGATATAAAAAGTGAACGTGGTGTCATCTTGATCAAGCTGTAAAAGCTCGTGGCCAGTTTGCACGCAGAATGCGTTAAAGTCTTTCACTGAACCTGGGTCGGTTGAAATGACTTTTAACACTTGTGCTGGCTCAACTTCACTCAGACCTTTTTTACAGCGCAAAATTGGTAATGGACAGTTTAAGCCTGTGGCATCCACTTCTTTATTGAATTCCATTATTTCTTTTTCCCTTCATCTTTTGCTACAAAAGGATAGCCCGCTTTAGCCCACGCTAAAACACCACCCGCTAGGTTATACACATTTTTACTACCTTTGCTAGAGGCAAAAGCCGCCGCATGCGCCGAACGAATGCCACTGTGGCAATAGAATACGATATTCTCTGACTTGGGCAGTGACTCATATTTTAGCGGCAACAACGCTAGAGGAATATGTATTGCGCCTTCAATCACGCCGCGTGCAACTTCATCATCATTACGCACGTCAACTAGTAACATGGGTTCTGTCGCCATGGTGTTGAATAAGTCGTTTGCTTGAATTTCACTAAATGTGCTCATTAACCTACACCTAAATTAACCAAAACAAATGATAACAATTTTGACGGGCGACCGCACTAACTATGTGTAGCAAAGGTTTGCAGCAGCTTAGATATTAAATGGTTGCCAACCAATTAGCCGAAATGCAATTCTATGAACAGCATGGGGTTTTTATAGCTGTTTAAATATATAAAATTGCTGTGTTGAGTTAGTATTTACGAGTATGTCTGAGAAGTATATTGACTTTAACCGAATGGAACCATAAATGACGCCTTTAGAGTTGGCTCGCCAAACACTAATGCAGCTTTCAAAAAGCCAGAGTCCTCCGACGCCAGATAACTATCGTCTTGTGTATAACGAGATTGCAGGTTTAGAGGCGGAAGATAATGGTACGATTCTCAGTAAGGCACTGGACAAGGTGTTAACTGATTTGGGCAAAGATAAGCCTAAATATTCAGTCGCCGCACAAAAGATTTCCACCTTAGTCAAAAAGCACGACTCTGCCAATTTAGAAAAACATATCCGTAGCTTGCTACCTGTAGGTGCTGGTGAGACCGACAGCGTGAATTGGTCTACGCTTTTACGTTATTTGTTAAAGCAGCTAGATTTAAATCATAACGGCATCACGCTTAGCCGTAAAAAAGAAGGGCTGAGTCGCGTCCTAATTAATTTTGCCAGTGATCCTAATCAGCTTGGGCAAAAAATTCAGACGCTAGTGACTTCGTGGGGCGATGGTCAAGCGGTCATGATTGTGAATGAAGATAATGCCGCTGAGCCAGCGAGTGCTGAAACAGAGCAGCCTGCAGCCCATGAAAGCGCGTTAGACAAACACACGGCGCACACTACAGATGATGCTCAACTTAAAATAGCGATAGCGTGGCGTGACTTATTGATCAGAACGGTTTCACTCGTGGTGCTTCCGCAGTTTGCTGCAATTCCAGCGGCAACAAGCCGAATAGAAGCACTAATAGCAAGTGCTCAAAAAGCTAACACGATTGAAGAAGTCAATGATGTTAGCGAGTCTTTAAAATCGACTTTGCTGAGAGCAGAAATGCAAACAGACTCACAACATCGTATACAAGATGCGCTAGTGCAAATGTTGCGCCTATTGGTTTCTAGCATGAGCGAGTTGACCGTTGAAGACAAATGGCTACATGGGCAGATTGCTATAGTCCAAGAAATTATTTCTAAACCGCTTAATTTAGACAGTGTTTATAGTGCGGAAAGTAGCCTAAAAGAGCTGATATTCAAGCAGTCTAGCCTCAAGCCAGGGCTTATCGCGGCTAAAGAAACGCTTAAAGGCATGATGAGTACCTTTGTAAGCGGTTTGGCAGACATCACTGAGAGCACGGGTACTTATCAAATTAAAATTGCCGAATATCAGAAGCAAATCTCCGAAACCGAAGACATTACGCAACTTAACGACATACTAAAAAATTTGGCTGGCGATATTCACACTATGAATGCCGATGCGCAACAGTCGCAATCTGCCTTTTTGGAAACACAAAAGAAAGTAGACGAAGCTGAAAAGAAAATCAATGAGCTAACAACTAAGCTAGATTATATTAGCGAGGTTGCGCACGAGGACTTTTTAACAGGTGCGCTCAATAGACGCGGCATGGATGAAGCGATAGAGCGAGAATTCGAACGTGCGGATAGGCACAACACAGCATTATCATTAGCAATGATCGACATTGATCACTTCAAAAAGATTAACGATACCATGGGCCACTCCACAGGTGATGTGGCACTAGCGCACTTAGCTAAAGTGGTAAAAAGCATATTGCGTAGCACGGACGTGCTGGCGCGCTACGGCGGGGAAGAGTTTGTGATATTACTCCCAGGCTCTAAGCAAGACGATGCAGTTAACGTGATTGCTGGCGTGCAACGAGACCTCACTAAAAACTTTTTTATGCATAACAGTGAGCGGGTATTGATCACCTTTAGTGCAGGCGTGGCTGAACGTATGACTGGTGAGGGGGTTGATGCCGTTCTACCTCGAGCCGACGCTGCGTTATATCTTGCCAAGCAAACAGGACGCAATCGCGTGGTGGGCGCTGCGCTTCCTTAAACTCTCTAACCACTTCTTAGCCCTTTAAGTGGGAGTTAAACAAGGCTGTAAGGCAAGCTCAAAGAGTAACAGACGTAAAAAAGCTCACTAATAGTGAGCTTTTTTTACTAATAATCACAACTCTAGTATCTATAATTGTATGCTTATAAGCATACAAGCAGCAATTAATTTCCCTACTAAGGTTAGTTAAAGTACCGGATACAAAATAGGCGTGAATTCACGAACCTCCTAATTGAAAAGCTTGTTAGAGCTTTCATCAGGCTTGATCCCATTTTCAATTCTCAGTTTCCTATGCCGCAGTTTTAAAGCAACTTGCATTGCGGTCATAACCATAATTACAGAAACCATAACTAACATCATAGGAAATAATGTATCACCGACTTTTTCCAATAATGGGGAAGAGTTAAAACTACTTTTTACAAACGAAAGCATAGTTGCCAATGCCGCAATTGTACCCAGCGTCATAGAAAGCAAGGTAGTCATCTTTTCTTTGTACTCAATACGAGCAACAAAAGCCTCATTATCTATAGCTACAGGTTCAACCAGTGAAACGGGGTCTGGCGCAAGTACCTTCAGAGATTCACAATATTCTCTTTTCGCTGCTGATGAGATAAAGCTTGAATCCATTATTTCTTTTATCAACTCCTCAACAACTTGAGATACGCTATAGAGCCTTTCTGGCTCAACTTTGTACTTTCTAGCTGTAGCATTTTTCAATGCTTCCATTACATCAATAGAAGGGAGTGCGTTCTCAGATATCTCTGGACGAATTGCGTAAAGAATCTCTCTGTTTGCAGATGAAATATTTATCGCTAGATCTTTTTGGTCTTTCTTAGAGAAAAGGACTCTCGTTAACCACGTAACAATAAGGCCACTGAGAATTCCGCCTCCGGTACCTACTACCCAGCCATTGTTTAATAATGCTTCCATTCTATCCTCCTAGTACAATACTCTTTGGCTTGAGCTCATTTTTTTAAATCTTATAGTTACGCTTTGCTCTGCCCATATAGTAGTAAATCGCAAGTGCGGACGCAATTCTTTTAACAAAAGTCCTAAATTGGAAGCTAAAGCCCTCTATTGAAACTAACAGAATGTCTCAAAATTATCAAATCAACAATTTTAAGGAAGCTCAATAGCAGGAGCTTTTTGACGTGATGGATAGATAAGCATTTTTACTTGGGTTGAGTATTATGAGAGGCGATTATACTAAATGTCCCCCAACAGTGCCCCCAAGTCGATGACGTAAAAAAAGCCCACATCGCTGTGAGCTTGATTTTGCTTGGTGGCCGGGACGGGAATCGAACCTGTGACACGCGGATTTTCAAAAAGGAAGTCATTTTTTAATTTTATATAAATCAACAACTTGCAACGCTCGCAATTTTGTAGGTTAGTGGTAAATAGCCTTAATTAGTCAATTTTAATGTCAAACAGCTACGTTTTGGCTACGCTGTAGAAGGCTCGTCATCTTTTGGCCTAACAACTAACTTTCCTGATTGCGCAGCCAAGTTTATTACTCTTGGATTAGCAGTAAAAACAGTTAGTCCAGGCACGCTCGCAAAGTCACCGTCATCAGTTATAACATTAATACCTGTTTTAATTGCGGCTTGAGCAGTAAATGCATCATATCCATCTAAGCCCACGGTAGGGAAAAGTGCAGTAGCCTCTTGCATGAAAGAGTCATCTAAGTTGATTTTAAGTAACTCACTGAAGCCAAGTATATCAGACCAAGCATCATTGATTAATGTAGTGACTTTAGCTCTTTGTTTTGGATAGTCGTGACGATAATCCTTTAAATCTAAAGGACTTGCTAAGTTGCTGTCGTAAATATTTTTTTCAGTCCGTTCAATATTGTGAGCTAATTCAGCGAATACTAAACCTGATGAATAAAATGTAGAGTTTGCAGCTAGTGCTTGCTTGAAGTAATTGGGATAATCAATTGCTTGCTGCTTTTGATTTCCGCTTGAGTTTTGAGTTAGTGGGGGATATAGCAGCCATAGCCAAACATTGGTATCGACTATAAAACTATCATTAATTTTTGGCGTGTCAGTTCTTATATCTACTACTGAAGCACGAACAACTAAAGGCATTAGGCAGCCAGAAAGTCACTTGTCAGGACTTGATCAACCTTATTACGCTGAGCTGTTGAGGAAGCATAATATTCTTTTGCATTATCTATAACGCGGCGAAGTACACGAGAACCAAAATCTGAAAGATGATCAAATTTTAGCTGCTGATTAAGGGTGTCTGGTTTTAAGTCAACAAGTAATCGACCTACCCCAGCATTGAAGAACGGCGAGGCGAAAATCTCAACACCATCAAAATCTAACTCAACTACATCGCCATGCATTAATGATTCATGGATAAGATTATAAATAATCTCACCATCATCTAACGTAACCGCATTCTGACCGATAAGGCCCTTTATATTAATGCGTTGCATAGTTTTACTCCTAAAAATATTGCGCTGAATCTAATTCTGTTGATAGACAATAATAATTATCGTCACAGCGCAGCGTAACTTGAACTACAGTACACCCAAAAAAAGCGGAGTGATTATCGTACAATTCACTATCTTCGTCAATGTAAGCATATCCGCCATGGCTGTAAATAGCAAGAGAACCTTTAGACAACCTAACGAATTCCTTTAGTAAATCTAACCCAACACCCCGAGGCCAAGCAGTTTTACTTGTTGTATTGCCTTTTGTAAAAGCCCACTTCATCGCGTCTTTTGGCTCTATATCTTCTTGAGCATTAAATGCTCTAACATTTGAAGGTATTCCAACACCAAAATCAGCAACTGCAAGTACTAACTCTTTATTATTTTTGAAATATTGCCCACAACAGACTAAGCCGATTTCAGACAAGCTATGTTCAAATGCATTAGCAAAAATTTCCCACATTCTGCCAGCAATTTCGTTTTTTAGATTTTTGCTAACATTGATCCAACCTCGACCTAACCAGTCATCAGTTAAGTATTTGAGAACAATATCTTCATTAGGTTCAACGTATTCCCTATACGGTATAGAGTTGCCTTGCCATGGTTCAGTTTCAGCCCCCATCATAGAAGCAAAGCCATTTTGAAGTAAGTTCATTTTGACATGTTGCTGCATAGTGCTTAGTGATAAATGGACGGTTCGACCGCTTGCTTGAATTAGTCTTGTTATCCCACCTAAAAAAACAACGGCATTAGGTCTTAAAAATGCGCAATCAGTAAAGTCGAAAATTATATTATCGTTGTTTACCGTTGCCTGCTTCCAAATTAAGGCCATGCTAAAAAAGTCATTTAACTCGTCATTTATACGAGGAACATAAATTGTTTTTGATTTTGTTGTATTTATATTGGATTGCATTTAATTTTGAGTAAAACAATTAATGCTATTAGGCATTTTTATTTAAGAAATTTTTACTTGTCCGTTCATGAGCATTGGGAGTAGCCAGTCACGAAGTTCGGTAAGAGTTTTGCTCTCAAATGAATTTTTCATTATAAGTTCATATAAAGGTGCAACTTTCTCATTGTATTTTTTTAAAATATTTGTGCTCTCATTTGGAATGACTATATATGATTCATCAACAATATCCTTATTAATGTGCGGTTGCTGCGCTCCAGATCGCATCGCATTCAATCTAGGAATTTCATTTTTTAGGTACGGATAAAGGTAGTAATACCTAAACTCACCTTTTTCTCTAATGCCGACAACTGACTGGTTTGCACAAGCATCAATAGCTAAAACAGAAGGTCTCAAATGACGAGTTATTGAAAGTACAACGCTACCTTTTGGTAATAACTGAGTGGCAGAATTGCCGATAGCTGACTCAGTAATTTTTAATTCAGAATCAATAATAGGGAAATTTGCAATTTCACCTGAATTTAACCATTTAATGGTTCCGTTCTCCCAATAATCTTTATTGCTTGTTGATGGAGTGCCTCCTAGTGATGTTTGAAATAAATTCCCAATTTTATCAACTTTCCAATTTGTTGGGATTTCACGCATTAGGGTAGGGCAGCATTCCATTTTTCCGCCGCTAGTTTTGTATGGTTCATCTTTAGCGTTGGGAAACTCAAACTGGACAAACCAATAGTCATACAAAGTCTTTGCCATTTCTTCTAACTCAGCATTTATACGACGATTGAGTTCGATTTTGGCATCTATTGAGCTTAATAATTCGACGCTTTTTGCAGATTGTTCATTGTATTCCAGAATGGGGAATTCTCTGAGAGCTCCTAGCGATAAGAATTTTTGTACTGCGCCATTCAAATATCTGTTGATATGTGTTTTAGCTACTGGGCTTTTTAGATAATAAAAAAGCCACTTGGCTTTGCTCTCATTGGCACAAGAAAAAACACCAATATTCTTGATTGCATATTCAATGTTTAAATTTTTCTCAAGGTATACCTCACCAACAGTACCAATCATGCTAAATAGCACGTCCCACTGAGAAACCTTACTTCTTGTGTTTATTGAGTGATAATCCTCAGTGGATATAAGATATGTATCGCTTAAATCAATATATCCACCAGAAATATTTTTGGACGTAATTAATGGAAAGCCAGTATTACTAGGCAAAGGAGTTGCGTGAGTACCATCGAAAATAGATGAGCAATATTTGGAGGCTGGTATGGTTTTATTCATACCGTAACTCTCTCAATTGCTTTTTAATCTCCAGTTCTAATGTATTTGATTTACCAAATAGCCCAGCTAACCGCTTGTTAAAACCTTGCATCTTTGCTGTAAACTCTGCTGGTGTGATGTCCACATAATCAATTTTTACATCAAAATATTGACCAGCACTTAAGCTATAATTTTTAGCGGCAATGTCATCGTAGCTGATTGCCACTGAAAAATCTATTTGCACTTGTTTCCCATTAAACACGTCAATAATGCGTTGTTCTTCCGCTTCACTCAGTACGGTTTTTTGATTTTTCCCATCTTTGATTTTTTGTCCAAGTTTAGAAGCATCTATCAAAACCACATCGCCATTGTTACTGCCATCTATAAACAGAATAGACACATTCGTTCCGGTGGTGGCAAAGATGTTGCTAGGCATAGAAACCACACCTGCAAGCATTTTATTATCAACAAGTTTTTGGCGGACTTTTTTATCAATACCACTCTGCGCCGTGATAAATCCAGTCGGCACTACGACAGCGGCCTTACCATCAGCTTTAAGACTAGTAATAATGTGCTGTAAAAATAGCTGGTAAATTGCCATTTTATCTTTGGCTTGCTTAGGTACATTTGGTAAACCTGCAAAAAAACGAGAGTGATTTTCTTTGCTGTCCAGTTGTGCGTGTATGTCACTAAAATCAAGCTTAAAAGGTGGGTTTGAAACAATGTAGTCAAAACGCTTTAGCTTATTGCCATCGTCTTTGTGGTACGGGTGCAATATGGTATCGCCCTGAATTACGTTCGGGATAGAATGCACCAAGTTATTTAGTATTAGATTTAGACGCAGTAAATTAGCCGATTTTTGCGAGATGTCTTGAGTGTAAATACTGCATCGGTTTTCACCAATGGCGTGAGCAACGTTCATTAACAAAGTACCAGAGCCAGCACTTGGGTCGTAGCAGCTCACATTCTTAATTTTCCCTTGCTGCTCTTGCGGTACAAGTATCGCTGCCATAATCCGAGCGACAGCGTGTGGTGTGTAATACTCAGCATATTTGCCACCACTGTTGCTGTTGTAGTCTTTAATCAGATACTCAAAAATGGTGGCGTAGAAATCAAATTTTTGCGTAAAAATACGTTCAAAGCTGAATTCTACAAGCTTGTTGATAATGGCTCGGCAAAATGCATCACGTTTACCATCGTCAGCAATGTATTGGCTGATGCGGTCAAACAGTACCACTTTTGCGCCACCATCGGTTTTAACTGCAAATACGTCGTTATTCGTAATCGCAATGTCAAAAAGGGTGTCGTCAAATGTTTTAGCAAAGTCGGCAGTATTTTGCTGATTAAATAAAGTATTGATGAGGTGTTCAGGTTTTAGGCGTGCGGTGTCTGCTGGCATCTGCATTTGAAGCATAGTTTGAGTTTCTTCGCCCATGCCAGAAAAAGCATCTTCCCATTTCTCAGCTTTAGCTAAATTAGCATTGATTTTTTTGGCTTCAAAGGCAAATTTGTCGTTTAAGAATTTATACAAAAACACTTGCGTGATGATTTTAAATTCGTTGCCATCGTTACCTAAGCCATAATTGGCACAAATGGTTTTTAAGCTATCAATTAAGGTTTTGGTTATTTGTTGAAACTCTTGCTCTACCACGCACGTACTCCATTAAATTCGTTTAAATATTCGCCCACAACTATATGGTTAATGTAGTGCGATACTTCTACATTCAGTGGTATTGCTTGCTCATCTCTAAAGCGCACAATCACATGCGGCATCATAGAGCGTTCAAAATAACTTTCGTTATCCATTAGCTGGTTATTTTGTAGCACTTGCGAATCGGCGTCTTGCTTTACCCCTGTGAGGGCGGCATGGATTTTACGTTCAGAATCTGAAATGTTGCCACGCTCTAGCAGACGTTTGTGAATGCGGGTGTATTTAACATCGCCATGATATTTTTGGCGTAGTTGGTTGTTTTCACGGTTTAATACTTTAACGCGCTCGTGAATTTTATTTAGCGTGCCAATATTTGCCTGCATTTCATCTTGCGTTACTTCACTTAGGTTCTTTTTCTTAAACAGCCGCTCTAGCTCTTCTTTTAGTGAGATAAATTTAGGATCTTGCTGATCAAAATTACTCGCTAATGCTTCGCGTGTTTGGCGTAGTGTGTCTTTAAGTTTATCGGCTAGTATTAGTTCAGCTTCGCCAATTTTTATAAACTTAAAGATAATGTCTTCAAGTGCGACATTAAGCAAATTGGTAGTATTTTGACCTTCGGCAATATTCTGAATTAAATTAAGATGGTCTAAATGGTTGCTGGTTTCTCGGTATAGCTGGTTAAGCTTTTGAAAGTCTAAATGTTCAAGTAAAGCATATTCGCCCTGCAAGCGTATAAGGTTATATAGGCTTTTGGCATCTGAGAGTGCTTTTTTAAGCGCAAGAATAATACCTTTATCTTGAATTTGGTTAATCTGTTGTGAGAATGTTTCAGCATTTTCAATATCGAAGCGAAACAGCACATCTTTGATATGTTCAATATCTGCTTTGATTTCATCTTGAGATTTAAATAAATTGGAATAATGCTCTAATTCATTGCCAAGTTCAGATTGCAACTCTTCAAAATATGCGCGGTTTGTGGCTTCAAACTCTTGGCTAATATCAGCAAAATCTACTACATAGCCATAGCGAAAGCCTTTATAAGTGCGGTTTACACGAGTGAGTGCCTGCAATAAATTATGCTTGCGTATAACACGTCCTAAGTACAACTTTTTCAAACGGTCAGCATCAAACCCCGTCAACAGCATATTGTAAACAAACAGCAAATCGACTTTGCCTGACTTGAAATCCTCTACCCATGCTTTGCGTTCTTCTTTTGTTCCTATGTCGTGCAAAATAAGCGCTGCGGTTTTGACTTGGTTTGGCTTTGAGGCGCCAGTATTTTCTGCCATGCGTGCATTAAATAACACAAACATATTCTCAGCTTGATCGGAGCTATCACATATCACCATGCCGCCGATGCTTGCATCATTGAGTGCACCACGACTTCGTTCAAAGTCGCTAATTATGTAATCCAACATAGGTGCAACAAACTTGTGGTGAGCGTAAATTTCCTTGCGATCTATATCACCTTGTTGCACCTCTATATCACGTAGAGCCTGCTGCAAAGCTATTTTGTAATTGGTGGCAATTTCTTCGCGAATTAAGCGCAGAGTGTAACCATCAGCTATAGAGGAGTTGTAATAATACTTGTGAATATAATCACCAAATAAGGCACGCGAATTGTAGTCTTCGCCTAGTAGCGGCGTACCCGTTAAACCAATTTTTATAGCGTTGCGGTCAGTTTGTTCAAGGTTAGCTAAGAAGCTGCCTTTGGGGTTATAACTGCGGTGTACTTCATCTAAGAAATACACCCGTTGAATGTTTACATCGTAATCTAGGCTGGCAATTACGTTAGGGTCATCTTGGAATTTTTGAATGTTCACCACAGTAATTTCAGGTTTGCCGCTATGGTTATGTATGACTTGTGTTGCTTTAATATCCGCTGCGAAAGCTTCACGCGAACTTATGGTGTGTACCACTAATCCTCGGCTAGTAAATTCACCCTGCGCTTGGGTGAGTAAGTCAATTCTATCAACAATAAAGTAAAACTTGGGGATGACTTGCTCGTTTTGAAAGTAGTCGGTTAAAAAGCGCACACTGTAATAGGCCAATGCCGTTTTTCCACTACCTTGTGTATGCCAAATAATGCCTTTTTTAACACCAGCATTGAGCTTATTCTCAATGGCTTTTGTGGCAAATATCTGTGGGTAACGCATCACATGCTTTTGTACGCCCTTAACACCTTCAACGTAAGCTAATGCATACTTCAGCATAAAAGCTAAACGCTCACGATTTAATATGGAGCTACATAGCCGATTAGTGGGGGTTTCAGGTGATTTGTTGGTGATAAATTCTGGATTATTTTTAATAACTTCTAAGTTATTGTCTTTAAGTATGGCAACTTCTTGATCATCACTTATCTTGCGTAATAAGGCTGTTAAGTTGAGAACTTCTTCCTCACGGAAGTAGTTAAATTTCACCTCATGGTAAGACGGACTGGCATAAAATGCTCCAGCAATTGGTTGCAATGCGCCGTCCTCATATTCCATGTTGTTTGAAAACAGCATCAATTGCGTGATGTTGGCAAAGCGTTTGAACTTCGGATTTTGAAAACGCTTGTTAATACGCTCGCGTTCGGCGAGCACTCCATCTTGGTTATTGGGCTTTTTAACTTCAATAAAAATGAGTGGCAAGCCGTTAATCAACAATGTGATGTCAGGTCTAAACTCCTCATCTCCATTTGAGTAGGTAAGCTCTGTGACTACATGAAAGCTATTGTTGTTGAAGTTTGCAAAATCAATTAGCTTAATGCCCGAGCGCGAAATGAGCTTTTCAAAAAAAGCTTTACCTAAATCTTCATTGTCTAACGTGAGCTGCACATCGGCAAGCAAGCGGTGAATGTCATCTGCTGCCAAATTAGGGTTAATTTTGGCAATGGCTTGGTGAAATATGTCAGGGAAAATATTGGTGTTTACATCCCACTGAGCATTCTTTAATGACAGGTATTCATAACCTAAACGCACTAAATGCAGAATACTAGGTATTTTTACGCGTGAATTTTCATTAAAGCTCATAGTTCGTTATTTAACCATAAATATGGCATTTGAAGCCTACAAGCTTTTACTATGCTGTGCTTACTAACCACTCCTGCTATATGCTGAATGCATTTTCAATATCTTTTTCTGATGCTAACAAAGGCAATTTATTCCAAATATTAATGACTTCATTTACACTTGATGCCCAATCTTTAGCTTGTCTAGTATAAAAATTATATTCTTTTGTCAGCTTATCCCATTTCTCTCTAGCAGTTTTGGGGTCTTTAAATGAACTCTTAAATTGCGTTTCAAGAACTGCAAAAGGCACATTTTCAGCTCTTCCAAAAATTAAGTTTCTATCTTCAGCACTTACATTTCGTATTTCCATAATATGCCTCTATATTTAGATTGATTTAAGAAATTCTGCGAACTTAACTTCTGGTTTAACATTGTTTTGTGAGTAGCCATTAATTACTGAGTTCCCTAACAACACACTAAAGAAGCTTTCTTCCCTAACATGTTTTTGTTGCTCATACTGCTCAACAAGAAGTCTCTTGAGCATGGGGCTTAAAACCATATCAATGGCATCCCACATTTCTTTCCACCCAATATCAGGATGTTGCCACATTGTTTTTAACATTTTCTCACCATGGTTCTCCATATTTTTTAATATCTTGCGTTCAAGTTGCATGTATTTTTTACTGAATCTTCTTTCAAATATTTCTTCGGCATACATATGATATTCCTGCAGAGTGAGCCATTTTTCTTCAACTCCAAGCCCAATAGCAAAAGAGGCTTTATCTGTAAGCAAATGGCGCTTACCTGACCGATACATTTCAATAATTTTCCCTGGTTCACTACCCCCATTTAAATTCCCGCCATCAGCTTGCGTTGAATTATTCGTACCCATATTGAGCAGAGCTTCAATTTCAACCCAGGTTTTCCCCGATTTATTTTTAAGTGAGGTCAAGAGTTGGGTAGTCGATTTTCTAGATAAGCCATCTTTTTGATATTTCAGTTTTTCCATATCTTTTAACCTTTTTATTTAAGTAAGCAAATTGTACGCATCAATCAGTCGCCATGAAACCAAACAAATTTGGTGCGAAAAGTATTGTTTTCCTGTGTGGTTATAAATGTTTAGCTAGTTCATTAAGCTGGCGTTTTTTATCAGTGGAGCAATAAATGATTGGATCTAATAACACCAATGTAGTGAGAATAAATAGAGTGTTCCATATGCAATACGGATTTATGGTTAGTTCAAACATTTCGTCACAAACAAGACCAATAGACCACACACCTGACGCAATTTTCCTTTGCGAGGATTCTTTGCCACTAACTAAGTAGCAAAGCCATTCAGCTGTGACCACAAAACTAAATAGCACAAAGCCACACACTGACCACAATCACTTTAACAGGCTAGAAGTCATGAATATGGAGAGATGCAACGTTTGACATTTCGTTTTACGGAAGCTCTCCTGTTTGCGAAATAGGTTGCTGACACCTTGAGGCAGCATTTTTTTAATTAATGGAGATTTAAAAATGATTATTGCAGCATTCGGACACTATAAATACAAATTAAAAGACATTGCAGATGCAGAGCAACTTTTAAAAATTATTAATGATTCTGTGCAGGTAGATGAACATTACTTGAGAGGAAGCGGCAGTATCTTTTCAATTTTAAAAAATTCATCACAGATGAATTTGTCAATTATACAAAGTGACTTAATTTCTGAGGAGGATCTGGAAAAGTTAAGAGAGCAAGAGTTGCAGAAGGCGCAGGTATGAATTCACGTTATCTAAAAATCAGAATGCCTGGTGACACTTATTTAAATTTAAAGAATAGATCTGCTGAAGCTGGTAAGCCAATATCTACATTCGCACATAATATTTTAATTGCAGAAAACAGCATCACACACACATCAAATGAATTAGACGAGATTAAGTCTCAGCTACAGGAGCTGGCTGCCTTGCTGGCCTACGCTAACACTCAGTTTGGTAGTGGGCAAGTAGATGTTACCTTGCGTGAGATCTTGTTGATAGTCCGCGAATTGGCAATGGAGCGCAATGCTCAAATCTTAACTAAAGTCGCATCAAAAATTAAAAATCAAAATTAAGGAAAAGAATATGAAAAACCAAAACAATCAATATCAAGATAAGTTTTCCAGATTATTAAACGACTACATTCTGGCATCCATGTTCCTGACAACATTAACTTGGGCAACATGGATGCTGTTCTATTTCAAGATAGGAATTGGCCAGTCTCTTAACTTGCTCATAAATGACAAATCTTTAATTATTAAACCATTCTTCTTGATGTGCATGATCTCCTCTTTTTCTACTAATGCATTTTTATTCACATATTTTACGAAATGCCCTAAAACTCAGGACAGGCATCATCGCGGCGCAAGTCTTGAGGATTAGCTAGGGGAGCAATATGTTTAAAAAAATGTTTTCTACTTTTAATGCTAAACCAATTCAACAAAAGCAAGCTGTCACAATCGGCGGGGTTAAATTAGCAACAGGCCAGGAGCCAGTACATACGTTATTGGTTGGCTCGACTGGCGTAGGAAAAACAACAGCCATTATAGAAATGCTGCAATCCATTTCTGTACGTGGTGACCGTATGATTATTGCCGATCCTGACGGTTGTTATGCCAGTCGCTTTGCAACAGAGCACGACATCATTTTAAACGTGTTCGACCGTCGAAGTCCAGGTTGGAGTCCTTTCAACGAAATTAGACGCGAATACGACTTTGACAAAATAGCACGTTCTATCGTGCCTAATGGTTATGGTACAGATGCTTCTTGGCATTTTTATGCACAAGTACTAATTGCAGATGTGATGAGAGCGCTTTTATCAAATGGTAAAGGCACAATTGCTGATTTAATACATTCTTTGACATTGGCACCGACCGAAGAGTTAAGAGAGTTGGTTGCGGGGAGCACTTCAGTAGGGTTATTTGACAAGGATGCAGCAAAGGCGTTGGCATCTACTAGATTTATTTTGACCTCCTACCTAAAACCATTTGCTTACCTGCATGCTGGTAATTTCAGTTTGCGTAGCTTTTTAGAATCTAAACGGCAGCGGATTTTTCTCACATGGCGTGAGGATATGACCGCATCGCTTGCACCTTTGATAGCATGTTGGGTTGATGTACTGTGTAATGCAATCTTATCAATGCCAATAGAGCCTGATGAAAATAAGTCTCGTATCTGGTTAGTCTTAGATGAACTAGGCACTCTAGGGAAAACCAGTTCTTTAGAAGCAGCTCTTACTAAAGGCCGCAAACACAGCCTTTGTTGCATTGCAGGCTTACAAAGTACGATGCAGCTTGATCGAACTTATGGACATGAAGCCTCTAGTATCTTACGTAGTTGTTTTCGTAACTTACTTGCTTTTTCTATTGCAAAAGCTGATCCAGATACCAGTGAAGCTATTTCCCGTGCTTTGGGCGAACATGAGATTGACCGTACTATTGAAACTTTTGGACAAAGTAGTCAAGGCAACAGTTCAAGTTTCACTGTTCAGCGTGTACGTGAGCGCTTGGTATTGCCTAGCGAGCTTAATGAACTGCCAGACTTGACAGCATTTTTGGCTTTGGCGGGCGATGAACCAACAAGAAAGATAAAGCTATCTCCACAAAATTTACCTGAAATTTTTCCAGCATTTGTGGAATAACTATGCTCTCAATATCAAATGTTTCTAATTCTGCTGGTGCAAGTTCTTATTATGAGCAGGCAGATGATTACTATAGCCAAGACCGGAGTCCTAGTATTTGGAGTGGCCGTACTGCTGAGCAATTAAATTTAAGTGGCGATGTAAGGCCTGAAGATTTTCGTGTATTGCTTGATGGTAAGCTGCCAAACGGCGATAAAATTCATCGCGCAGCAAATGGCAGAAGAGGCGGCACCGACCTCACATTCAGTGCACCAAAGTCGGTATCCATGCAAGCAATGCTGGGTAATGATAAGCGATTGTTTACCGCTCATGAAAATGCGGTTTCACGTGCACTGACTTACGCAGAATCTATTGCAACCTGCCGTGTTACACACGGCGGGCTTACTAAAAAAGTAATTACTGCAAATATTTTAGTTGCTCAATTTCGTCATGATTTAAGCCGCGCTGCAGACCCCCAGCTACACACCCATTGTGTGGTGCTTAATATCACCCAGCGTCACGATGGTGAATGGCGAGCAGTTGATAATGAGCCATTCTATCGCCAAAAAATGTTAATCGGAGCTTATTATCGATCTGAGCTGGCAAAAGAGGTTCAGGCTTTAGGATATGTTGTTCGTATTACTCACAATGATGGACGCTTTGAGCTGTCCCATATAGCACCTGCACAGATTGAGATGTTCAGTAGTCGCTCCCGCATGATTGAAGAGGCATTAAAAGCGCAGGGCTTGAGTAGAAGCAATGTCAGCGCACAAAAATTACAAACCATTGCTTTACAAACACGTGAAAAAAAGACAAAGATTGACCGAGTCATTCTAAAATCAGAATGGGAAGATAGAGCATTGAAAGCTGGAATTGACTTCAACCATCAAAATGAAGTGGAATCATCAAATATGTTGTCATGCATTGATGAAGCTAAAAATGCCGTAGCTTATTCGGCTTCGCATATATCAGAACGCGAAGCAGTCATGCGTGAAACTGATTTGATTCGCTTTGCATTAGAACGCGGCACTGGTAAAACTGATTTAAGTGCTATACGAATCGCCATTAACCAAGCCGTCGAAAACGGGGCGCTAATGCGGGAGCATGACCGCTACACAACACAAGTAGCTCAAGAAATGGAGCGCGATATTCTGAATTTGGAAAAGTTTGCTAGAAATCAAGTTCGCTCACTAATGAAAGAGTCTGATGTAGATAAAGCCCTAGCCGCAACTAATTTGAACGATGGTCAACAACTCTCAGTTAAGCAAACCTTAACCAGCCAGAATCGCGTCACAGGCATTCAAGGACTGGCGGGTTCAGGAAAGACAACGGCCTTGCGTGTAGCTCGGGCGTTGACTGAAAGCCAACATGTAAAAGTCATAGGCTTAGCTCCCTCAGCTAGCGCGGCCCACGAACTATCAGGAAGCGGAATAAAAAGCCAAACACTTGCCGCATTTGCAGCTAATAAATACCAAGGTTTAGATAAAAACACGCTAATAGTGCTTGATGAAGCCAGCATGGTCTCTGTGCGAGACATGCACGCTTTGCTAAAAGAAGCAGACAGCAAACAATCACGGGTATTGCTTGTTGGCGATGTCGGTCAGCTTTCTGCAATTGAAGCAGGTAAACCATTTGCTCAACTACAGCAAGCAGGCATGGAAACTGCCAAGCTTGACGAAATCCAGCGCCAGCAAGATCCAACACTTAGGCAAGCGGTAGAATTAGCCGCCGATGGCGCGGTGTACTCGTCACTGCAAAAACTAAATGCACAGATAGTTGAAATTGAATATCACAAACATCGGCATGAGCAAATGGCAGCAGATTATGCCGCGATGACCCTTCGGGAGCGAAGCGAAACGCTAATTGTTTCAGGAACAAATAATAACCGCCAAGCAATCAATGAGAAGGTACGCGAATCACTGGACTTAGCAGGCAAAGGTGAAACATTCAATTTGCTAACTCGTAAAGATATGACACAAGCACAGGCTCTTCGAACAACAAGTTATCAAGCTGGCGATATTGTCCGTGCAGAAAAAGATTATAAAAGCCTTGGACTAGCACGTGGCGAAATGGCGCAAGTGATTGAAGGACGGGCAGGAATCGTAACCTTGGAGCGTAAAGACGGAGAGAAAGTGGAATGGCGACCGACATCTCAACCAAACATGGCAACATATACCCAACGTGAATGTGAGCTATCAAAAGGCGACTTAATTAGATTTACTGAAAATGACTACCGTAAAAACATCATCAATGGCGACCGCGCCACGGTGATCGATTCAGATAAACATCAAATCACTGTTGAAAAATCGGATGGCTCAAGTTTGACGTTAGATACTCAAAAACCACTTCATCTTGATTATGGTTATTGCCAAACAGTGCATAGTGCACAAGGGCAAACTTGTAACCGCATAATGGTTGAAGCAGAAGCGACAAGTGTAACCAATAATGAAAAATCTTATTACGTTGCAATAAGTCGAGCTCGAAATAAAGTTGCAATTTATACCGATAACCGTGAGTTGCTACCCGAAACACTGAGCCGCCAATTTGAAAAATCATCAGCACTAGAAATTAAAGCAGATGCTAAAAATGCACCTGAGTTAGAAATTTAATGACCCAAGACCTAAAAGCGAAAACGTTAAATCTTAAGGAAGCAGCCGCCTTTCTTAAAATTCACCCCGTGACATTGTCTGTTAAAGCCGCATCTGGAGAAATACAAGGTGCAAAAATAGGTAAGTGTTGGGTGTTTTTAGAAGTTGACCTTATTGACCTGATTCGCGCACAATACAAGTCGCGAGCGTTGGAAGGTGAACATGAAGGGAAGCAAATATGTCACTCTACAAACGCAAAGACTCTAGTGTTTGGTGGGTTAAAATCACCATCGCTGGAAAAACAATACAAAGAAGCACTGGGGCTATCGACAAAATCGAAGCCCAAGAATTCCATGACAAGTTAAAAACGATGTTTTGGGAGCAAGAGCGACTGGGAATAAAACCACGTCACTCATGGAAAGAGGCGGTTATTCGGTGGTTGAATGAGACATCTGATAAGGCTACACACGAAGAAGATAAGTCAAAATTAAAGTGGCTTAACACTTATCTTGCTGAATTAATGATTGATGAAATAGATCTATATGTCATAGATAGAATTCGTGCAGCTAAACTTAAAGAAGCATCAAAAGCTACCGTGAATCGTTACTTGGCACTTGTTCGCGCCATTCTAATTCGTTCGAGAGATGAGTGGGAGTGGATTGAGCGAGCGCCAAAAATTAGGCTCTTTAAAGAAAATAGTAGTCGTGAACGTGCATTAACCATGGAGCAGGCAAAGATATTGCTGGGTGAACTTCCAGAACATCAGCGCTCAACAGTTCTTTTTGCTTTAGCTACAGGGTTAAGATTAAGCAATGTTGTTAGGCTTGAATGGGCGCAGGTAAATTTGGCGTTAAAACATGCTTGGGTTAGAGGTAGTCAATCTAAAAATCGCAGTCCAATAGCGATACCTTTGAATGATTTGGCCATTGAAGTCTTGCAGCAGCAGATAGGGAAGCACTCTGAACGAGTTTTTACTTACAGAGGTAAACCTTTTGAGGCCGCTAATACCAAAGCATGGAAAGCTGCATTATTGCGTGCCAACATTGAAGATTTTAAATGGCATGATTTGAGACACACTTGGGCAACTTGGCAACGACAAGCAGGTATACCAACGCATGAACTTCAGCGCTTAGGTGGTTGGAAAACTGCTGCGATGGTTGAAAGACATGCTCATGTAGCGCCAGACAATCTTGCGCATGCAGCATCACGATTAAACGCAGTTTTTGCTAGTTACGATTTAGCTACGGTGCACTAGGCGAAAAAAAAGCCCACGTGGCTGTGAGCTTGATTTTACTTGGTGGCCGGGACGGGAATCGAACCTGTGACACGCGGATTTTCAATCCGCTGCTCTACCAACTGAGCTACCCGGCCGTACTTCTTAACGCATTTGCTTACATGTAAATGTTTGCAAGTCGCGCATTATAGCAAACTTCCAAAGAGTTGGAAAAAATAATTCAAACATTTTTCAACTTATCTTTAAAAGCTTGATTTTGATTTATGTTTAAGCCTAGGTAGTCATGTAAAATCTTAGCTCAGAAAATATTTGCCTAGAAATTTGATGTCCCTAAGATGAAATTCAATATCACACAGCCTAATCAGGCGCTCAAAAGTCAGCTTGAACATAAAATCAATCATAAAACGAAGCCTTTAGGCGCTTTGGGCATGCTGGAAGCTGTAGCATTACAAATCGGATTGATTCAACAAACACTTACGCCTCGGCTGAGTCACGCCAATATGCTGGTTTTCGCAGGCGATCATGGGATTGTAGAAGCTGGCGTTAGTCCTTATCCGCAAGCGGTCACGGCACAGATGGTATTGAATTTTTTGCAAGGTGGCGCGGCGATTAATGTGTTTACCAAGCAAAACAATATGCATTTGAGTGTGGTTGATAGCGGTGTGAATTACGAATTTTCACACAGTTTAGATTTAACTCATGCCGGTTTGATTCATGCAAAGGTGGCGATGGGTACACGCAGCTTTTTGAGTGAGCCAGCCATGACGCTAGCGCAGTGTGAGCAAGCACTTGCTCGTGGTGCAGGTATTGTTGATGCACAAGTAGCTGAGGGTTGTAATGTGTTTGGCTTTGGTGAAATGGGTATAGGTAATACTTCATCTGCAAGTTGTTTGATGAGCGTCTTATGTGATTTGCCAATTGAGCAATGTGTAGGCCGCGGTACGGGCTTGGACGATGCAGGGTTGGCACACAAAACGAATATTCTGGCGCAAGCGATTGCGTATCATCATTTGAGTAGCAGTGATGCCATGCAGGTATTGGCGACTTTCGGCGGGTTTGAAATCGCCATGATGGTTGGTGCTATGTTGCAAGCTGCTGCTAAGCAATGTACTTTATTGATTGATGGATTTATCACCACGGCGGCATTGCTGGTTGCGGCTAAATTGCAGCCTGAAATTTTGCATTACTGCGTGTTTACACATTGCTCAGACGAGTCTGGCCATAAAAAAATGTTGGATTATCTACAGGTGAAGCCGTTACTCAATATCGATTTACGCTTGGGTGAAGGGACGGGCGCTGCGCTGGCTTATCCTTTGGTGCTGGCTTCGGTTAACTTTTTAAATGAAATGGCTTCGTTTGAATCAGCTAGCGTGTCACAAAAAATATGATATTTGCATTACAAAATCAATGGCACTATTTTTTAACAGCAGTGATGTTTTTCACACGCGTACCCGTGCATTTCAGCAGTTTTGATAATGCAGACTTGAATAAAGCCACCAGATATTTTCCTTTAATTGGTATTTTAGTGGGCGCTATAGGCGCTTTGGTTTTTTGGCTAAGTGATATTTTATTGCCTTTGGAAATCGCGCTTTTATTAAGTATGGCCGCTACAATTTTACTCACAGGCGCATTTCATGAAGATGGCTTGGCCGATGCAGTAGATGGCTTGGGTGGAGGCTGGGGCAAAGAGCAAGTACTCGCTATTATGGTGGATTCACGCATTGGTAGTTATGGCGCAATAGGTTTATTTTTAGTGTTGCTGACCAAATATCAAGCGCTTACTTATCAGTGGACAGCATTAATCCCAGCGACATTAATTGCTGGCCATGCACTTAGCCGACTGTGTGCGGTGCTGGTGATGTATACGCAAAGTTATGTGAAGGCCGAAGGAAAATCTAAGCCACTTGCAACGCAGCCTACTATCACAGAATTAATCATCGCAACCTTTTTCGGTTTAGTGCCGATGGCATTTTTAGACATAAAATTTCTTGCTGCGCTAGTGCCTGTGGCAATCGTTTGGTTGTGGTTTAGTGCAAAAATTAAGTCTCGCATAGGCGGCTATACGGGAGACTGCTTAGGCGCAATGCAGCAACTGACAGAAGTTGCGTTTTATGTTGGCGTGTTAGCCAGCACCACTTTATTTTCTGCGCCGTAATTACTAAAATATCATTCAAATGAAACTGACATTAGTTCGCCACACCTCTTTAGATATCGCTCCTAGCGTTTGCTATGGGCAAAGCGATGTTGCTGTGTCGGCTAATTTTGAAAATGAACGTATGGCATTGCAAAAGAAACTGGCTGCTTTTGAGTTTGATGCGATTTATGCCAGCCCATTAAAGCGCTGCCACCAACTTGCACAGGCCTTGTGTGCGGATGAGGTTTTTGGGCATACCAGTGAAAATATTAAACTCGATGCGCGTCTAAAAGAATTGCATTTTGGCGATTGGGAAATGAGCCCTTGGGATGAAATTCCACGCGAGAAATTTGATGTATGGGCAGATGATTATGCTAATTTGGCACCGCCAAATGGCGAAACATTCTCAGAGCTACATGCTCGTGCCAAAAGCTTTGTGGAGGATGTAAGCAGTCACTCACAAGGTAAAAGTATTCTGGTGGTGACGCATGGTGGCTTCATTCGTGCGCTAATTGCGGAAGTGCTGCAAATGCCACTGAAACGATTGTTTCGACTCACCATAGATCATGCGAGCGTGACACAGTTGGAGTTTAAAGGCGAAGTGCCTAAAGTGCTTCTAATGAATCTTTAGACATTATTCGACTTTAGCAATCAATCAACTCTGCCAAAGTTTGAGCGTAGATTCCAATCTTTCCCAACCATCTTCTGGCGGTAAACCAAACCTTACTGCAGTTCGTGCAGATAACCCTGGTGCATCAGAAAAAAGCCGAATCCAAATACCTTGCTGGGCGAGGTGTTGCTGTAAAGCTTGCGCTTCTTTTGTGGGTACAAATTGAAATAATGCTGTACCTGACATTGGCGTTAAATTGTGTTTTGTCAGCAATATTGCGAGTTTCCGGCTATTTTCAGCTAACTGAACACGTGCCTTTTCTTGCCATGTTATATCTAACAAAGCTTGTTTAGCAATCAGGCGGCTAGGCCCCGTGATTGACCACGGACCAATGGCTTCTTGCATTTGCATGAGCATGTGTTCTTCAGCTAATAAAAAGCCAACTCTCGCCCCCGCTAAGCCAAAGAACTTGCCTAGTGAGCGCAGCACAAACAGACCTTCTAAATGCGTATACTTGGCAATGCTGCGTTCAGGCGTAGCATCCATAAATGCTTCATCTACAATCAACCAGCCGCCGCGCGCAGCAAGCGCAGCATGCCAACTCAGTAATTCAGATACTGAGAACTTTGTGGCAGTTGGGTTATTGGGGTTACATAGTAAAAGTACGTCAGCTTGCTCAATAATTTTTTCATCAGGAAAGAACTCAAACTTGATGACTTCATGCCCATTCGCTTGCCATGCATTCGCATGCTCTTGATACATGAATTTTGGCATAGCCACTTTAGATGCCGCACGTAATTGCGGTAATACTTGCAAAGCGGCTTGCGAACCTGCGGTGGGTAATGCAAACTGGCTGCCATAATACGCACAGGCCGCTTCAATCAAGCCGTCATCGTCTAGAGGGAGCTTTTGCCAAGCGGCGGCGGGAATATCAACAATTGGATAGCCGTCAGGATTAATACCTGTCGATAAGTCCAGCCAGTTCTCAAGCGGAATGTCATATTGTTTGGCAGCCGCTGCTAAATTTCCACCATGTTCAAGCATGCGCAATACTCGCTATCATTAAAGTGATGATTGAAAATATACCTAGCCATATATAAACGCCGTGCCTAACTAGCGCCAATGCACGTTCTATGTCATTCAGTACAGGCGGGTTGTCTGCCCCCAATACTGGGCGTTCATGCCATTCGCCAAAATAACGCGCTGCACCGCCAAGTTTTACATTGAGCGCACCAGCACCGGATGACATGACTGGCCCCGCGTTAGGACTATCCCAAGTGGGCGCTTGGCTTTTCCAGCACCTTAACGCTAACTTGGTATTACCTAGTAGCGCGTAAGTTAAGGCGGTTAGTCGTGCAGGAATATAATTTAGCGCATCATCGAACCGTGCGGCAGCCCAGCCAAAATAGAAAAATCGTGGTGTCTTATAGCCCCACATGGCGTCCATAGTGTTAGCTAAGCGAAACAAAAGCGCACCTGTACCACCTGCAATAAAAAACCAAAATAGCGCACCAAACACGCCATCATTACCATTTTCTAACACAGACTCTACAGTGGCAGGAATCGGTTCAATGGCAGAGGAATCGCGGCTCACCATATAAGACGCCGCAGTTTTTGCTAAGTCTTCGTCATTATTGTTAAGCGCGGCGCTTACTGCACGGGCATGTTCATGCAAGCTTTTATGACCAATGGCAAAGTAAAGCAACAAGGTGTTGGCAACAAAAAAGGTGATGAATTGATTGCAAAGCCAGTACGCCAATATGATGAATGGCAAAATTAATACTAATAATGCGATCAAACCAATAAAGCGTTGAGTTGGCGAGCTTTGCTTGGCTTTTGGATTAAAGTGCGCTAGCTTGTTCGCTAAGAAACCAAAGCCTACCAAAGGGTGGAAGCAGCGTGGTTCGCCCAAAGCGAAATCTAGCGCCACGGCTACAATAGCAACCATTGGCATGGCAATCGCGGGCATTATGAGATAATCAGAGAATGAAAACATTAATGATTCAAGGCACTACCTCGGATGCTGGCAAAAGTACGCTGGTGGCAGGGCTGTGTCGCGTATTGTATCGCAAGGGCGTAAAAGTCGCGCCATTTAAGCCGCAGAATATGGCGCTAAATTCTGCCGTGACGGTGGATGGCGGTGAAATTGGTCGCGCGCAAGCCGTGCAAGCGCAGGCGTGTGGATTAATGCCACATACCGATATGAATCCAGTGTTACTTAAGCCAAACTCTGATACAGGCTGCCAAGTGATTATTCAAGGCAAAGTGGTATGCAATTTAGAAGCTACGGGTTACCACGCCTACAAACCCACTGCCATGCGCGCGGTGCTGGACTCATACGCACGTTTGAGTAAGCAATATGAAGCAATTGTCGTAGAAGGCGCAGGCAGCCCTGCAGAAATTAACCTGCGTGAAGGTGATATCGCCAATATGGGCTTTGCTGAAGCGGTTGATTGCCCCGTAATTTTAATTGCTGATATTGATAGAGGCGGCGTGTTTGCGCATATTGTTGGCACGCTAGCGCTGCTTTCTGCCAGCGAACGTGCGCGCATAGTAGGTTTCGTAATCAACCGATTTCGGGGCGATATTGCTTTGTTGCAGTCGGGGCTGGATTGGCTAGAGACTGAAACTGGTAAGCCCGTCATCGGCGTGCTGCCATATCTACATGATTTACATATTGAAGCCGAAGATGCTGTACCAAATACAGCATCGTCACAAGGTAAAAGTGTAGAAAATAAGTTGCGCATTATTGTGCCAATTTTGCCTCACATTTCCAACCATACAGACTTTGATGCATTGCGATTACATCCTCAAGTGGATTTCCAATTTGTTAAAATCAATCAACCAATTCCCGCCGCTGATTTAATCATACTGCCCGGTAGTAAAAATGTGCGCGGCGACCTTGAGCATCTGCGAAGCAACGGCTGGGAGCAAGCGCTCACTAAGCACTTACGCTACGGCGGCAAAGTACTCGGCATTTGTGGAGGCTTTCAAATGTTAGGCTCACACATGCATGACCCAAATGCCATAGAAGGTACCGCGGGCAGTAGCGCGGGTTTAGGCTGGTTAAAGATGGAAACCACGCTCACACCCGAAAAGCGCCTAGCGCAAATCAGCGGAAAGCTAAGCTTCGCTGATGCTAATGTCACCGGCTATGAAATCCACATGGGCGTGAGTATAGGCGTAGCTCTTAATCACCCTGCATTAATACTGGATGGGCAGCCAGAAGGCGCAATTTCATACGATAATCAAATAGCAGGCACCTATCTGCATGGCTTGTTTGACCATGCAGAATCCTGCGCGGCATGGCTCGCTTGGGCGGGTTTAAAACAGGTAGATTCGCAATTTGATTATGAACAAGTACGCGAGGCAGGGTTAGAAAGATTGGCGGATTGTTTAGAGCAGTATTTAGATTGGGATAAGCTAAATAAATATATGTAAGAAATACTTATTTAAGTTGAGCTTTGGATCTGAAAACTGACTTATTTCAGCTTTAAAGGTAACCCAGCCGCCACAAATGTCACTTCATTCGCTACACCCGCCACTGCTTGATTTAGTCGGCCTTGTTCATCTTGAAATTGTCGGTTAATTTCACCTAGCGGCACTATGCCCATGCCGACTTCATTGCTGACTAGAATAACCGTACCTTGCAATGTGTGCAGGGTAGATAGCAAGGCTTCACGTTCGGCTTGCCAGCTTGAATCTTGCGGTGGGTTACAATCTGGGCATATCCATTGTGCTAGCCATAACGTTAAACAATCTACAATCAGGCATTGATTTGGCGCGTCTAAATTGCGTAGCGTTTGTGCGAGGTAGTGCGGCTCTTCTACCAATGCCCACTCTGTTGGGCGGCGGTTTTTGTGATGCTGCACGCGCGATTTAAATTCGTCGTCGTAGATTTGTGCGGTGGCGATATACGTCACAGCAAGGCCGCTGGTTTGCGCTAGCTTTTCTGCATAAGCGCTTTTGCCTGAGCGTGCGCCACCTAAAATTAAATATACTGACATTGTTCTACTCCTAATTCTTTAAACTGACCGTGCTTGAAATATCTGCCATTCTTGAATAATCGCCTGAATCTGTTTTAAGCCATGCGTAATTAATGATGGACCAGGTTGCAAAATATCAGCAGATTTTATTTCACGCACGAAACCATGTTTGACTGCAGGCAAATCTTCCCAGCCTTTGCGTGTCATCACTTGCTCAGGTTGGAATTTTTTGCCGCACCATGAACCGATAATAATATCAGGTTGGCGTTCTACCACTTGTTGCGGCGTGACTATACGATCTTTGGCACTGTGAAAGTGGGATAGTTCAGGAAAGCAATCGGCGCCGCCAGCGAGTTCAATCAACTCCATCGCCCAACGGATGCTACACATCATGGGGTCATCCCATTCTTCAAAATATACTTTGGGTTTAATCGTGAATTTACTGGCAGTTTTCTGCGCTTCATCTAATATTTTTTCAAGCGTGGCAATCAGTTGCGCCGCTTTTTCTGTCGCGCCGACCAAGGCACCAGTTACGGCAATCATATTCAACACTTGCGCAACGCTACGTTGGTTGAAGATATGTACTTCAACGCCCGCGCGAATAAGTGAGGCAGCAATATCTGCCTGCAAGTTGGAAAAGCCAATGACTAAATCGGGTTGCAGCGCTAAAATTTTATCAATTTTGGCGCTGGTGAATGCCGAAACTTTCGGCTTTTCTTTTCTGGCAATGGCTGGATGTGTGGTGTAGCCAGAAATACCGACAATACGGTCTTGCTCGCCGAGCAAATAAAGTACCTCGGTAGGTTCAGTCGTTAAGCAAACGATGCGTTTTGGGTATCTCATTATTGTTTCTATTTGGCTTTAAGCATTTATTTAAGAAGATTGTTTTGCTGCAGTTACTTTGAGGCGTCCCAAGTGTTTTCCATCACCATATCCGCAAGCGGTTTAGCGGTTGCCCAGCCTGTTTCTACCAGCATGGGTTCTTTGTAGAAGCTATTCACATGCCCTAAACACAGCACGGCGATTGGTTTAGCATCCGCAGGCATATTGAGTAACGCGCCTAATTCAGCGGGGTCAAAAATAGATACCCAACCCATGCCTAAGCCTTCAGCACGGGCGGCTAACCACATGTTTTGTATGGCGCAACTCACAGAGGCAATATCCATTTCCGGCAAAGTTCTGCGACCAAATACGTGTCCATCACGTTTATCGCATAGGGACACCACCAGTAATTCGCCACACTCTAAAATGCCCTCTACTTTTAAACGTAGAAACTCTGCGCTTTTAGAATCAACCCCAGTTGCGGTATTTTCATACTCACCAATCGCTTGTGCGGTTTTAACGCGCTCTTTATCTACCAGTTGATGAATAGCTTTGCGTGTGTTCGTATCAGTAATTCTAATAAATCGCCAAGGCTGCATCAGGCCAACGCTGGGGGCATGGTGTGCGGCATGCAAAATTTTAGTGAGTATTTCAGGCGCAACAGGGTTGGGTAAAAAGTGCCGCATATCACGTCGCTCGGCAATGGCGCGATACACCGCAGCAATCTCAATATCTGAAAACTTATGGTTTTGCATAAGAAAATAGTCGCGCCGCAAGTGCTGGATTAGACGAAAAGTAAAAATGTAAAAAAGTCGCCGTGATGCTGCCATGCTGATAAATATTTTCACCCGCACCGTATCGGCTATTTGCCTGACATTTAGGTAAGAGAGCGGTGTCGAATTTTCCATAATGGAATGTGTGCGCACCAATGCTACCAATATTTTCTTTCAGCTCAGCATGTTGCGTGCCTAAACCTTGCAAGCGCGGCTCAATATGGCTTTTTCCAGCCAATAAACCATAAGCAGGTACACCGTTAATGGATTCTGACAATGCCATCATGCCGCCGCATTCAGCCAGTATTGGTTTGTCAGCATTAAACGCTGCCAATAGGGCATTACGCATAGCTGTATTTTCGTTTATTTCTTTTAAATGTAGTTCTGGATAACCACCTGGTAACCAATAAGCATCGGCTTCTGGCAAAGTTTTGTCATGCAATGGCGAAAAGAACGTAACGGTTGCGCCCATTTCCTGCAAACAATCGATATTGGCAGGGTAAATAAAACAAAAAGCCGCATCGCGCGCAATGGCAATGGTTTTACCCGCGAATAATTTAGGTGATATAGATGCAGTTTCAGGCGCGATAAATGTCACCATTGGCGGTAGCGGTAACGCGCTGCTAGCAGCTAAAGCAAGCGCTGCTGCCTCTATTCTTGCATCTAAATCTGTAATTTCTTGCGCTCTAAATAAGCCCAAATGCCTTTCAGGCAACGCATAAGCTTCATCTTGCGGCAATGCACCTAACCAGTTTAAGTGAGCAGGTAAACTGTCTTTTAGCATATCAGCGTGCCCAGTGCTGCCAACTTTATTGGCGAGTACGCCCGCTGGAATTAATGCTGGTTGATAGCCCAATAAACCAGAAGCTAAAGCGCCAAAGGTTTGTGCCATACCGCTGGCATCAATGGTGAGCATCACAGGCAGACTGTAGCGCAAGGCGATATCCGCGGATGATGGCGTGCCATCGTACAAACCCATGACGCCTTCAACAATAATTACATCGGCTGTTTGTGCCGCTTGATACAAACGTACCAAGCCATCATGCTCGCCACACATGCCGAGATCTAAATTATAAACGGGCTGACCAGTCGCAGTTTCCAGCACCATTGGGTCAAGAAAGTCAGGCCCGCATTTGAAAGCGCGCACATTTAGACCGCAATTCTTCCAAGCACGCGCTAAGGCGGCAGTAGATAAGGTTTTCCCCTGTCCAGAAGCGGGTGCGGAAATTAATATAGCAGGGCAATTTATTTGATTCATCAATATTTAATCAGGTGCTAATTACCACTCAATGCCAGGCATGGCTTGAACGCCATCCCTAAACGCATGTTTTACTAAATTGATTTCACTTACTGTATCTGCAATGGCAATAAGTGCATCAGACGCAGCACGCCCCGTGATTACCACATGTTGCATGATGGGGCGCGACTCTAAAGCAGTTATCACTTCTTCAATCGTTAACCATTGGTATTTAAGCGCGTAAGTAAACTCGTCTAAAATAATTAAATCTATCGTTTCATCTTGCAAGTAATCACACACCATCTGCCAAGCTGCGCGAGCCGATTGCTTATCACGCTCTGCGTCTTGCGTTTCCCAAGTGAAGCCATCGCCCATTACATGCCAAGTTAGATTTTCAGCGCTACGGAAAAAAGCCTCTTCGCCAGTGTCGGATCGTCCCTTAATAAATTGAACCACGACAGCTTTCATGCCGTGCCCCAATGAGCGCGCAAGTAAACCAAAGGCAGCGGTAGATTTACCTTTGCCATTACCGGTATTAATCAATAGTAAGCCACGAGAAGTTTGTGCGGCGTTAATGCTAGCGTCCACCACAGCTTTTTTACGCTGCATGCGTGCTAAATGACGTTCGTTTGCTAAATTAAGCTTATTTTCAGATGTGGGCATGACTAATTTTCATAAAAAAACCGCGCTAGAATTAGGTTCTAACGCGGTTTGATTGGTATCGCAATACTTTATGCAGAAGTGGTGTTTTTGCCTAAATTCAACTTCGGTAAAGCTTTCATTACTAGCCAAGCTGCGCCTAAATACATCAACGCAAAACCTACATAAGGTGTGTAGTATTTTGCTATGCGTTGTGTAAATTCAACCACAGTCAACGTGTCTACTTTATCTGAAAAGCTATACCAAAACGCATTTGATAGAACAAAAGCTACGCTTGCAGCAGCCCAACCGACAGTGGCATAAGGTAATGCCGCAAAAGGCTGTTCACGTTTAGCTAACCAACGACCAGCGCCCCAAACAGCGGCATAAGTAGGAATCAAACCCCAGTAACCGAGTGACATGCAATACTCTGAAACACCTTTCCAACCCATGGCATAAAAATCCATACCAAAAGCAACTACGATAGCAAGTGCTAACCAGCTGCCACGAGTAATCAGCAAGCCACCTAAAAATAAGACTGCTAAGGTTGCATCAGGCAAGTACACATTGTCACCGAAGTGATTCATGCGGGTAAGCAAGATTAAGCCAATTAAAACAGCGCCTTGCCAAAAACTTTTATTGTTGAATGTAGACATAAATAACTCCAATTTAAACTTGCCTATATTGTAACCCTTATCAGATGATTTTGCCTGATAAGGGTTAATCGTTATTTGCTAGGCGCGTAAGTTACTCCAACAAACGCATTAGTACCAGCAGTGTTATAGCCATAAGCTAACTCATAGTCTTTGTTAAGAATATTGTTAACGTTTGCTTTAACACTCCAATTACTATTGAGTACATAAGCAGCTGTTAGGTTTAGGATGCCGTAACCAGCTGTTTTATTATTGTTAAATCCACTGTCATCTCTTTGAGATTCTGCAAAAACGTTAGCACCTATCGAAAGTTTATTGATTTTGTAATAAGCACCAACTTGGCCATGACGTTGTGCACGGCGAGAGAGGAATTCATCAGTTGCTTCATCGCGAGCGCTTTGTACATCAAGGTTCGCTGAAATTGTAAGATTTCCAAGATGCTCACTATCGCTTAAACTTAGCCCTTTTAATGTAGCATTTGCAATATTGACAGGTGAAAATAGGAAGGTAGTGTTGTTAAATTGCCAGTCGATTAAATTAGTTACCTTGTTGTGGTAGGCTGTTAATTTGACGTCACGGTCAGAATTATTGAAGCGTATGCTAGCCTCAGTATTACGAGACTCTTCTGCCTTTAGGTTAGGGTTTCCAACCGAGCCGGATGAATCCAAAGGATAGTATAATTGATTGAACGTGGGTGCATTAAATGCGGTTCCGTGACCAATGGTCGCTTTCCAATTATCAGCCAACTGATAACCATAACCAGCGTACCAAGTGTTGTGATGCCCAAACTGTGAATTATTGTCAGTACGAAGATTAGCTTGGACATCGTGCTTATCGAAATTGGCAACCCAGCCCGCTAGCAATGAGTTGATATCACGTTTCTTTTTGGAGTAGTCAGTAGTGCCGCTAACCTCCTGCTCTAATTTCTCTGCTGATAGGCTTAATTTACCTACTGGTAGAGTAATGTCGTTTTGCCACATATACTCATTTTGCTTGGTTTTAATGCTAGATTCCACTGATGCAGTATTTGTGGCATTAGGATCGTAAAACTTCAAACTATCAATGCCAACTCCAACTTTTAGAGTACTTAACCAATTTGAAGTGAATTGGTTTTTACTGTAGATAGATGCTGCCGTAAGTTTTTGGTTCTCACGATAATTAAAATCTTGAAACTTAAGCGTGTTGGTTCCACTGTCATAAAAAGATGAGTCGTACTGATCATCCGCATCTGTGTGGAAAAGGGTAATTCCAACTTCGTGCTTTTCCCCAAAATGTTGTGCAATTTTTGCAGAAATATTTTTATTTTTATAGCCATCATCATCACTAAAGTAATTGTTCTTATCTTTTTTATTGGTCGCGGAAAATCCATCTGACCTGATATAGCCAGCTTGCAGGCTAAAACTGGTGTCACTCACTCGGCCACTAACGCCAGCAGATAAGTCTTGCGTATTGTAACTACCAGTACCTACAGAAATGTTGAATCTCGGCTCGCCCGATGATTGTCTAGTAAATATTTGAATCGTGCCGCCTATGCCCTCTGATCCATATAGGGAGGATGATGGTCCTCTAAGAATTTCAATTTTTTCGACTTGATTTAAAGGTATGTGCTGAATTGAGGTGGTGCCAAGTGTGGCTGAATTTACACGTAAACCATCAACTAAAATAATCGTATGGTTATCGTTTGCACCACGAATTCTAATTGATGCGCTTTTACCTAGCCCACCATTAGAACTAACCTCAATTCCAGATTGTTGCTGTAAAAGGTCAACTATAGTTGATTGACCTGACTGTTCGATTTTTTCTCTGTCAATTACGGTTACATCTGCAATTACACTTTCACGTGGTTGAGCAACGCGGCTAGCAGTCACCACTACATCATCAGTTTGAATAGCAGTTTCTGCTGCAAAAGCAGAGGGTGAGAATGCCAGCGCAACAAGGCTGGCAATGGTAGATTTTTTCATTATTTTTCCCTAAATGACATGCGGCCCCGCATGTGGATTTTTTAAAACTAGGGAATACGGAGGAGGGTCATAAAAAAGAGAGCGCGGACGAAGATAACGACACAAATAGCGCAGCCTTTGTTTACCGTCACCCCGCGGTATTGCCTAGCGTGCCTTAACATAAGGCGTTGTTTTTAGGCCGGTCTCCGGGCTTATAAGCGCTGGTGTTAAAAGCTAATACTTAGCTCTTTTAACCAGCTGATTTGCGCCTTCCCAAGTCTGACCTTTTTCTAAGGGGTAACTCAGTGGCATATTGCAAAATCATTTGAATGAATCAAAAACTTACTTACCGTTGCGGGGGCAGCGAAGGAATTATTAACGCCTTAAGCGATAATGCACCTATTTCCCAGTTTCACCTTGCTTGTAGAAAACAAACTTGGCACCTAACAACAAGTGCGAATTATATCGCTAATTGCTTCGCTCGCATGAAAAAAATCATTAACAATTATTTACACATGTTGTAATACTTTGAAAATTACTCGTTAACTATTGACTACAATCAATTTTTTCAATTATAGTGGTCGTATGGATGCGGACTTAAAAGCGTTAGAAGAAAAATTATCAGGCTTAATTTCATTGTGTAGTGATTTACGCAGTGAAAACGCGCAGTTGCGCCTTGATTTAAATGCAACACAAAATGATGCCGCATTGTTGAAAGCCAACATGGCGCAAGCCAGCGAACGCATCGAAGCTTTGATGGAGCGCCTGCCTTAACGCGGGTTTGAGTAAGTAAAATGAGCGATATAAAAGGCGTAGATGTTAATATTATGGGGCGCGACTTCACGATCTCGTGTACCGATGAAGAACGCCCAGGTTTGATTAATGCGGTTAATTTTTTAGATAAAAAAATGCGTGATATACGTGACAGCGGTAAAATTATCGGTGTAGAACGTATTGCCATGATGGCGGCGCTCAATTTGGCGCATGAGTTGCTCAATAGTAAAAGTGGTACTGTGGATGTAGGTGATTTCAAACGCAGAATCACGAATATGCAAGATCAAATTGATAAAGTCTGCGCTGCAAAATAAATATTCCAATTGTCATAAAATTACTACTTAACAATAGTAAAATTATCTCAATCGTTTTAGTATTTAATCAGTTGATTATTTAACCGAAACAAAAATAAAATCCCAGTTTTAAAGTTTGTTCTCTGCGGTGCGGTTTAAGCTAATAATTCCTTGAACTAGTTTATAGCATCGGTTTTGGTCATTCGAGTGTTGTGTGCGCGCCTTAAGTTGAGTGTTCTTTTAAGAGCCTCTTGGTGGGTGTACCTAATGCGCTCTAGGCCGTTACCACTTGAGCCTTTTTGGTTCAGGATGCTGGCTTAGGCTAATCCGTGGAGAACTCCTCCTATTTCACTCCGCATTAGAACTTATACTTTGTCTACTTGGACATGCCGTAACTTAAGTTTGTATAGCTATCTCAGTTCGTGATACTTCAAATCTGCCAAGCTTACAATTTCTAAGCATCTAGCATGGCATGCCTCTAATATGACTGGCGGCGCAAAACCAGCCTCTGAGGCTTCTAGCCAGCGTGCGGCACATACGCACCAACGGTCACCTGCTTTTAATCCTTCAAAGCCATATTCAGGGCGGGGTGTGCTTAAATCATTGCCTTGAGAGATTGAATACGCTAAAAACTCATCGGTCATTTGTGCGCATACCGTATGGCTACCGCTATCATCTATACCAGTCTCACAACAACCTGTTCTGGTAAAGCCTGTTAATGGGTCTAAGCTACACACTTGAAGTGCGGTGCCAAGTACGTTTTTATCTTGTGGTTTTGCCATCGTTGATCTCTATTTAGGCCTCTGTGTTTAAGACGCTAGTTAAAATTGATAATTGAATTTAGTTATAGATTATCATATCGCTAAATTTAGAATTTAATTAAGGTAAAAAATATGCGTTATTGGCTGATGAAATCTGAGCCTTCTGATGTTTCAATTGATGATTTGGCAGGTTTTCCAAATCAATCTGTAGATTGGTACGGTATTCGTAACTACCAAGCACGTAACTTCATGCGAGATCAAATGAAGGTGGGTGATGGAGTGTTTTTCTATCACTCAAATTGCGATGTGCCAGGCATTGCTGGCATTGCCGAGGTAAGCAAGTTGGCATATCCAGACCGTTTACAGTTTATTAAAGGCCATAAATATTACGATGAGAAAGCGACACCTGAAAATCCACGCTGGCTTAATGTGGATGTGAAACTTGTGCGTAAAACGCGCTTACTCAGCTTAAAAGAATTGCGAGAGTACCCAGAGCTAACCAATATGCGGATTTTACAGCGGGGCAATCGCCTTTCTATTACGCCGGTTGATCCTAAAGAGTGGGACTTCATCAATAGTTTGCTCAAATAAAAAAACCCCGGAGTTCGGGGCTTTTAAGCTAATAACAACTATAAAATTATTTAATAGCAGTATCTAAACTACCCATGCTTTTAGGGTAAGTCACTACGCCCCAAGGCATTTTCTTATCTTCAATTTGTTGTTTCACTTCTAATTTCTCAGCATCAATCACAAATACCGCATCTGATTTACCGCATGCTAACAAAACTTCTTTGTCATCAGGGGTGAATGTGAAATGCCAGCAACGGTTGCCAGTAGAAATGTCTTTAATTTTTGCATAAGTTTTAGCATCATAAACTTCTAATGTTTTGGCTTTGTTTGCCGCCACAAAAATGCGCTCTCCTTTGCGATCATATGAGATGCCATAAGGTGTAGCGCCAGTATCAACGGTGCGTAGCACTTTAAAGTTTTTGTCCATCACCATAAATTTATTACCATACTCAAGTGTCACTAAATAGGTTTTACCGTCAGGTGATACTTTAACGCCACGTGGTCTATCTCCATATTCATGTGTTTTAATGGTTTTAAGCAGCTTGCCACTTTTCATGCTGTGCACCGTCACTGTATTGTCAGCTTCGTTGGTAATCACTAGTTGTTTACCATCTTTACTAAATTCAACACCTTCGGTTTCAGGGCCGCCTGTAATTTCACGGATTTTTTTGCCTAGTTTCAAATCAATAATGCCGATACGTGCAGGTTCTTTGTCATCATCATTGTCTTCTTTTGCAGCCGCAGCTGCTTCAGTAGAACCCGGTGCAGGAGGAGGGCCACCTTTAGCGCTTGGCTCGTATGATACGAATGCAAAGTTGCCTTTAATGCGTACAAACTCTGGATTTTGGCCAACTTTGATTTGGCTTAACACTTCGTTTGTTGCGGTATCAATCACCGAAACACTGCCATTCTCGCGTGTAGCAACCACCAACAGTTTACCGTCATCACTCACGGCTAAACCTCGTGGACCTTCACCTTTTACGTCAATGGTTGTGGTTGAGGTCAGTGTGTTCAAATCAATCACCGAAACGCCGCCATCTTGGTTCGAAACATAGGCTTTGCCGCGATCCGCAGCGTTGGCGTTCATTCCAATACTCATACTGACTGCTGCCGCGATTACTACATGCGTTAATTTCATTCTTTATTTCTCCTTAGAAAACTATTTGATGCTGCTTTATTAATGTTGTCATTTGGGCAGGCTAAATGAACTTAGGTTCAATTTACTATGCTTGCTACCGGATTTGAGAAGTCAGACTGCGAATATCAAGCAAGAAGCACGCTAGAAATTTAAATTTTTAAAAACAATGGCTTAAGTTTTACATGAAATTTAATCTGGTTGTATATAGCCACCAATGTGGCTATATACAACCAATTTGTTTAAATATTTGATTAAAATTATTTAGCCCAAGAATAGTTTGTACGCTGGGTTTTGTGTTTCGTCCCAGTGCGGATAGCCTAAATTATCTAAAAATGTATTGAACTCAGCGCTATCAGAAGGCGGCACTTGCATACCGACTAGTACGCGACCAAAGTCAGCGCCGTGGTTACGGTAATGGAATAGGCTGATGTTCCAATCGTGTCCCATTGTTTCTAAAAACTTCATGAGCGCGCCTGGTTTTTCAGGAAACTCGAATCTAAATACCACTTCATGCTCAGCTTGCGGTGCATGCCCGCCAACCAAGTGGCGCAAGTGCAGTTTAGCGACTTCATTATCCGTTAGATCTAGTGCAGGTAAGCCTTGCGCTTGCAAATCTGCTACAAGTTTTGCTGATTCCGCAGGGTCGGCAATCGCCACGCCTACAAAAATATGCGCGACTTTAGCATCGGCATAACGGTAATTAAACTCGGTGATATTGCGATTACCCAGCAAGTTACAGAACGCCTTAAACGCGCCTGGTTTTTCTGGAATCGTTACAGCTAACACGGCTTCGCGCTTTTCACCGATTTCTGCACGTTCAGCGACAAAACGTAGCCTGTCAAAATTCATATTGGCGCCGGATGCAATGCCAATTAGGGTTTTGCCGTGCAAGTTCTCACGCTTTGCATAAGCTTTTAACCCAGCCACAGCTAACGCGCCAGCAGGCTCTAAAATGCTGCGGGTATCTTCAAATACGTCTTTAATCGCAGCACAAATCGCGTCGTTATCGACGACTATCATTTCATCTACATATTGTTGTGCGAGTGCAAACGTATGCTCACCAACCTGTTTAACCGCTGCACCATCGGCAAATAGACCGACTTGTTCTAGCATGACGCGTTCACCTTTTTTAAGTGATTCTGTCATGGCCTCAGCATCTTTCGCTTCTACGCCTATCACTTTTATTTCTGGGCGCAAGGCTTTCACATAAGCTGCGACACCCGCCAGCAAGCCACCGCCACCTACACAGCAGAATATAGCTTCTATCGGTTGCGGGTTTTGTGCCAATATTTCTAGCGCAATCGTACCTTGCCCTGCGATGACATCTGGGTCGTCATATGGGTGAACAAAGGTAAGATGCTCAGTTTTTTCTAGCTCAAGTGCTTTTACGTATGAGTCTGAATAACTGTCCCCAAACAGCACAATCTCAGCACCGTAGCTACGTACTGCATTAATTTTAATCGCAGGTGTTGTGGTCGGCATCACGATGACCGCACGGCAACCTAGCTTTTTCGCGCTCATCGCCACGCCTTGAGCATGGTTGCCCGCGCTGGCAGCAATCACGCCGCGTTTGAGCACATCGGCAGGTAGGCTTGCCATTTTGTTGTAGGCGCCGCGAATTTTGAATGAAAATACAGGCTGCATATCTTCGCGTTTAAGCAATACGCGGTTATCAATACGGGCCGATAAGCTCGCTTGAAATTCTAAAGGTGTTTTTTTAGCCACATCGTAAACGTGTGAGTGTTCTATTTTTTCGCGGTAATTGATAGTTGTTTTTGTCATGCAATATTCTTAAATTGGAATCTTAAAAGTGCCCAATATTTTTTAAATTTACTGGCGCAGTGTATTATGTTGAGTTGGTTACATTATAAAGAATTTGTAGAGGAATTAGGCAAAATGGCATACACACAAGACGAATTAAAACAACAAGTCGCAAAAGCAGCGGTTGAATACGTTAAAGAAGGCATCATCGGCGTGGGCACAGGCTCAACTGCAAACTTCTTTATTGAAGAATTAGCAAAAGTAAAACACAAAATTGAAGGCGCAGTGGCAAGTAGTGAAGCAACTGCCCAACGCTTACGCGCTCACGGCATTGAAGTGTTTGATTTGAATAATATTGACGGCATGGATATTTACGTAGATGGCGCTGATGAAATTACCGAGCACCTACACATGCTTAAAGGCGGCGGCGGTGCGTTGACACGTGAAAAAATCGTCGCAGCAGTCGCTAGACAATTCATTTGTATCTGCGATGAAACTAAATACGTGCCAACATTAGGCAAATTTCCACTACCAGTAGAAGTGTTACCAATGGCGCGCAGCTATGTTGCACGTGAGTTAGTTAAATTGGGTGGTCAACCAGCATTACGTAACTTCACAACTGATAACGGCAATGTGATTATCGACGTGCATGGTTTGAATATTACAGACCCAGTTGCGATGGAAGCGAAAATCAACCAAATCGTTGGCGTAGTTACAAACGGCTTGTTTGCAGCGCGCCCAGCTAATGTGTTGTTGTTAGCGACAGCGGATGGTGTTAAAACTTATAAAAAGTAGATTAGTAAAAAATAAGCTTTTGCATTAAAGAAATGCCTCTGCAAGCCAATATTCATAAGGCTTCCAGAGGTATTGTTTTATGCGACTTTGGTTTTGTAGGGAGGGGGTTTAACCCCACGCAGTACAGTGTTGCCAAGTGAGTTACGCGTGGGTTCAAGAATTACCCTACGCCAGCTGCCAAACAAAAAATAGTGAAACATTTTGTGTAATTAAATTCGGCGGTTGGATTGTGGCTTCTCAAAAAAATCGCTTATAGACCCACGAGGATTAAGGCTTATGGCTGCAATAATCATGAGCATGAAAACATATCTTGCAGAAGATGTTTCGATTATGTGTTGATTGACTACTCCCTCAAGGCGGGGGAGAAACTCTTCAATATAACCATTCACAAATTTAATGGACTCTTCGGCTTGAAATGAATTAAATAGAAGGCTCAACTCTTGATGGTGTTCTGATTTAATGGCTCCCAACTCTTTTGATATGACTAATGCTTGAAGCATTACAGATTTTGCGATAGTAGCTTTGTCAATAGAGTATGGGGTATAGATGTATTTTTTTAGCCAAATAGGAAACGGAGAAAAGCTTGTTTTGTTTATGCTCACGGTTTTCTTTGTTTGATAAACAAAGAAAATAATTACTACGGCAATGACTATGACCAGTATTTCCATACGCAAAACCCTAACGTAACATAGACATCAATAAAGTTTATTTTTTCTCAGGCACATACCCAACCGCCGTATCCGCGCCATCACCAAAAAAGTATTTTTCAGTTTGCTCGGTTAAATATTTACGTGCAGATGGATCTGCCAAGCTTAGGCGATTTTCATTTACCAACATGGTTTGTTGTTTTAGCCATGCTGCCCAAGCTTCTTTGCTGACGCTTAAATAAATGCGTTTGCCAAGTTCACCCGGGTATGGAGGAAAGTCCATGCCATCTGCTTCTTTGCCTAATTTAATACAATTGACTGTGCGTGCCATTTTTAATGCCTTATGTACTGAATAAAAGCACTATGATAACGCAAGGCTTTAAGTGCTGCGAGTAAGCATGCTAATATTGCGCGATTATTTAATGAAGAAAGTCTAGAAAAACATGAAATCTAGTATGGAAAGTCCATTTAAAGGCAAAACAGGCTTACGTCGTTTGATTAACGCATTTGGTTACTCAATAGAAGGCTTTAAAGCGGCGTTTAAGCATGAAGATGCATTTCGGCAAGAGGTGTTTTTAGCCATAGTGTTAATTCCATTGGCATTTTATTTGGGCAAGACCTCAATTGAAAAAGCACTAATGATTGCTAGCGTGTTATTAGTGATGATTGTTGAGCTATTGAATTCAGCGGTTGAAGCTGCGGTTGATCACACTTCGACAGAGCATCATGCGCTAGCAAAGCGTGCTAAGGATATTGGTAGTGCAGCGGTGTTTTTTGCGCTGACGATAGTGTTAGTGGTGTGGGGCTTAGTGCTATTGGGCTAGTTTGGTTTAGAGAATGAAAATACAAAAGGCCGCAATTGCGGCCTTTTGTATTATTACTTATACAGTTTTGACTAACGCTTACTTAATTTTAGCTAGCAAAGTTAGCTGCTGCAAAATCCCAGTTTGCTAATGAAGCTAAGAACACTTCAACGAATTTAGCGCGAGCGTTGCGATAGTCGATGTAATAAGCATGCTCCCAAACGTCAATGGTCAACAATGCTTTGTCGCCAGTTGTCAGTGGTGTGCCAGCTGCACCCATATTAACGATGTCTACTGAACCGTCTGCTTTTTTAACTAACCATGTCCAGCCTGAACCGAAGTTACCAACCGCTGAAGCTTGGAATGCTTTTTTGAAGTCATCAAAAGAGCCCCATTTTGCATTAATAGCATCAGCTAAAGCACCTGTAGGAGCGCCGCCGCCGTTTGGCTTCATGCTGCTCCAAAAGAATGTGTGGTTCCAGATTTGTGCTGAGTTATTGTAAACGCCACCAGAAGATTTTTTGATGATTTCTTCTAAGCTTGCATTTTCAAACTCTGTACCTTTAATCAGGTTATTCAAGTTTGTTACGTATGTTTGATGATGTTTGCCGTAATGAAACTCTAAAGTTTCTTCTGAAATGTGAGGTGCTAAAGCTGTTTTTGCGTATGGTAGGGCAGGTAAAGTATGTTCCATGAGAAAAGCTCCTTTGTATTATAAAAATCTTTTGAATTACTATTTTGCCATATTTCTCTCTTAGCGTTGCGAGATAAATATGGCTATTCTTAAGCGCGGTACTGTAGATTCAATCTTCGTCGATTCTGTACGTTGAGGATAAGAAAGTTACCTTACTCAATGATGTAAGGCTAGGATTTCTTTTTCGCTCTAGGGTGAGCTGCATCGTATATGGAGGCTAAATGCTGAAAATCAAGGTGCGTATAGATTTGCGTAGTGCTGATATTCGCATGGCCTAACATTTCTTGCACCGCACGTAAATCTTGGCTAGATTGCAGCACATGGCTTGCAAAGCTATGGCGTAGCAAATGCGGGTGCATACTGATATTCAAGCCTTGTTTAATAGACCATTCTTTGACGCGATATTGCACAGCTCTCGGTGTAATGCGTTTGCCTTGCTGCGTGATAAACAGCGCATTGGGGTTGATGTCTGCAATTTTAATCAGCGCACGGCTTTGCAGCCAAGTCTGAATGGCGTTCATGGCATGGCTGCCCATTGGCACGATGCGAGTTTTGTTGCCTTTACCTGTAACCGTTACCGTGCCTTCAGAAAAATCCAGCATGCCTATATCTAAATTTACCAGCTCAGCCAAACGTAAACCTGATGAATAAAGTAACTCTAAAATGGCGTGGTCGCGACGTTCAAGTGGGCCATCACCTTTAATGTCTACAAACTTAACGGCTTGGTCGGTAGAAAGCGCTTGTGGCAAAGTCTTGGCTGATTTCGGTGCACGCAACCCCATGACAGGATTTTGCACATAACCTTTATGATGAGTGAGGTAGTTGTAGAAGCCACGCCAGGCCGAAAGCGCCCGTGCAATGGTTTTACCACTTAGACCTCTTCCATGTAGCGTGGCGATATAGCGTCTGATTTGTGTATTAGTAACGGCATCTAAAGCGGTATTGTCAGCCAAAGACTCCAGTAATTGGATGTCTCTGGTGTAGTTTTTTAAGGTGAGCGCGCTCAGGCCGCGCTCGAAAGTTAGATGCTGAAGATAATCATTTAGATGACTCATCGTCTAACTTCTTAGCACCTTAAATATAAGCCGAGAACGCAGCGCTCACTAAATCGCCAATGCGTTTTAAATACATTAAACCCATATCGGCTTTAAAGCGTTTTTGATCTTCCGAACCCAGTATCAGCACGCCAAATGCATGTGTTTTATCAGCGTTTTTGTAAAGCGGGATAAATGCAAAGGATTGAAGGCTCTCACCAAGTAAACCTTGTGCTGATTCAGGTTTGGTGCCGCAATGCGGCGCTTCTAGCGCAACTACCCAATCGCTAAAAGTATCACTGACAGCTGCGAAAACAGCTTCTTGCGAGAATGCTTCATCATTAGGTTTTAACCAAATTCGCACTTGAGACTCTGTGACATCAAACACGTGCTGCATACTTTCAGCAATCAGCGGTTGCAGCCTGTTTAAGGCTTTATTCTCAAGTAATTTAACGCTGAAACTATGTACTTTGTGGCTTGTAACATCATTTTGCTCACCAAACTCAATTAATTGCGCCAACATCACTTCTTGCACGCGAATTTTGTCACGCTGTGCCAGTTGTTGGCGCTCTGCAAGTGAAATGGCGCCGCTACCATGCGGGCTAGGTAAGAAGATTTCGGTCAGCAAGCTGGCATGCTCTTCAAAGAAGTTTTTATGTGCTCGCAAATAACTTTTTACATCGTCTGCTGAAATCGTGTTTTGAATATCTTCTTGCATGGTCGTCCTTGTTGTTATCGCTTGTAGTTATCTTAGGTGAGCGCGTTTTTAATAGATTATATTTCGATGTTGCCAGTGAATACGGCCACAGCGGGGCCTGTCATCATGACAGGTGAATTGCCGCCTAGCCAAGCAATATGCAACTCTCCACCACGGGCAGATACTTTGACTGGTGATTGTAATCGCCCTAATTGAATGCCTGCAACCACGGCTGCGCATGCGCCCGTGCCACATGCGAGTGTTTCGCCGCTACCACGCTCAAAGACTCTTAGTTTGATATGGTGTTCGTCCATAATTTGCATGAAACCTGCATTCACGCGCTCAGGAAAGCGAGTGTGCACTTCAATCTGACTGCCAAGGGCGACCACTGGTGCAGTCTCCACATCTTCCACAATTTGCACTGCATGTGGATTGCCCATAGAGACTGCTGAAATGGTTATGTGCTGATTAGCCACTTCTAACACATAGCTATTGGCAACTGCATCAGCAATGAAAGGGACTTCGCTAGGCGACAATCTAGGCGCGCCCATATTTACGGTAACTAAACCGTTGTTTTCCAGTTTGGGCGTAATGATACCGCTTGCGGTTTCCACACTAATTTCATGTTTGTTACTTAATTTTTGGTCTACAACAAAGCGCACAAAACAGCGCGCACCATTTCCGCACTGTGCAACTTCAGTGCCGTCAGCATTAAAAATACGGTATTTGAAATCGGCAACTTTAGACGTTTCGACTAATAAAAGCTGGTCAAATCCAATGCCAAATTGACGATGAGCCAAGGCTTGTATTTGCTCGGTTGTGAGGTGAAATGGCTGATCTATGCCGTTAATGACGATAAAGTCATTTCCCGCGCCTTGCATTTTTGTAAAGTGTAAATTCATCGTCATATTATAAATTGATTGACCGAATAGACTGTCATTTATTCTTCTTATTTTAATTTTATTACTTTAATAGTTAGGTACAATGAGAGGTTAGTCTTTGACCTGTGATTCATGCTTCAGCCTTTAGTATGAATTTCATTTCATTTTTTTAAATTTTTAGTTTCCAAGGCGCACATCAATGAATGAATATCTTTTTACTTCAGAATCAGTTTCTGAAGGTCACCCTGACAAACTCGCAGACCAAGTATCAGACAGCATTTTAGATGCTATTTTAACCCAAGATCCTACTGCCCGTGTAGCGGCAGAAACCCTAGCTAATACTGGCTTAATTGTACTTGCGGGTGAAATTACTACAACAGCGAATGTTGACTATATCAAAGTTGCACGCGATGCGATTAAACGCATCGGCTACGACAACACAGAATACGGTATCGACTATAAAGGTTGTGCAGTATTGGTGGCTTACGACAAACAATCGCCAGACATCGCCCAAGGTGTGGATGGCGCACATGATGACCCATTAGATCAAGGTGCAGGCGACCAAGGCTTGATGTTTGGTTATGCGGTGGATGAAACGCCACAATTAATGCCATTACCAATTTGGTTGAGTCACCGTTTAATGGAGCGCCAAGCGCAATTGCGCAAAGATGGCCGTTTGCCATGGTTGCGTCCAGATGCTAAATCGCAAGTGACGATTAAATATGTAGACGGCAAACCAAGTGCAATTGATACTATCGTGGTTTCAACGCAGCATGCACCTGAAATGACCTTAGAAACAATTCGTGAGGCGGTGATTGAAGATATCATCAAGCCAGTGTTGCCAAAAGAACTCATTAAAGGTGAGATTAAATACTTAGTGAATCCTACAGGTCGCTTTGTGATTGGCGGTCCGCAAGGCGATTGTGGTTTAACTGGTCGTAAAATCATTGTAGATACTTACGGTGGCGCTGCTCCTCATGGCGGCGGAGCTTTCTCTGGTAAAGATCCATCAAAAGTTGACCGTAGCGCTGCTTATGCAGGCCGCTATGTGGCTAAAAACATTGTTGCAGCTGGACTGGCATCACGTTGCTTAGTGCAGGTTTCTTACGCGATTGGTGTTGCACAGCCAACTAGCGTGATGGTAGAAACTTACGGTACTGGCAAGGTCAGCAATGAAGTGCTGACTGCGTTGGTGCGTGAGCATTTTGATTTACGCCCGAAAGGCATCGTAAAAATGCTTGATTTGCTTCGTCCTATTTACGCCAAAACAGCCGCTTACGGTCACTTTGGTCGTGATGAGCCCGAGTTCACTTGGGAAGCGATTGATAAAGCAGCAGCGTTAAAGGCTTCCATTTAGAACAATTGAATTGACTATGCCGTTGCTAAAATAATGCTAACTGATTGTTAGTGCATTTTTAGTGGGGGCATATGTTAAAAGTTGTTTCAACAAAACAAGTTCGATTAGGCATGTTTATCCAAGAGCTTAAAGGTGCTTGGATAGATCATCCTTTTTGGAAAAAAGCCTTCAAATTAGTAGACCCTTCTGATTTAAAAAAGCTGCAAGCCAGCGTCATTAAAGAAGTCGTTATTGATACCTCCAAAGGCTTGGATATTGAAGAGCTCGATGAGATTGTAAAATCAGCAACGCTTCCTACTTCAGAAAATCCTGTTGAACCCTTAGTTACCCCAACCCCACCACCAAAACCCAAACAAATCTCCGCTGCACAAGAGCAAGCTCAAGCGAAGAAAGTGATCAACGCTTCTAAAAAAGCCGTTGCATCAATGTTTCATGACGTGCGCATGGGTAAAGCAGTTGATACTGAAGCTGCTATGCAGGTGGTCGATGAGATAGCCGCTTCAGTGGATAGAAATCTAGGTGCACTTGTTAGCTTGGTGCGTTTAAAAAACAAAGACGAATATACTTATATGCACTCAGTGGCAGTTTGCGCACTGATGGTAGCTCTGGCTAAAGAGCTAGGATTGTCTCAAGTAGAAACTAAAAAAGCCGGTTTGGCAGGTTTATTGCATGACTTAGGTAAGGCCGCTATTTCCTCAGAAATACTTAATAAACCTGGTGCACTGACAGATGAGGAGTTTACTTTAGTTAAACTGCATCCAGAGCGAGGATATGAACTTTTATTAAAAGCTAATATCACAGATGAAGTTACTTTAGATGTGTGCTTACACCATCATGAAAAAGTAAATGGTACGGGTTATCCTAAAAAATTAAAGGCGGAGGAAATCAGTATTTTTGCCAAAATGGGCGCGGTGTGTGATGTCTACGATGCAATTACATCTAACCGCCCATACAAAGAAGGCTGGGAGCCGGGCGTTTCATTGCAGCGCATGGCGCAATGGAATGGGCATTTTGATGAAGTGGTATTTAAGGCATTTGTTAAGAGTGTGGGTATATATCCAATCGGCTCTATAGTGAAGCTCAAGTCTGGGAGATTAGCTGTAGTGATTGATCAAAGTCCAAAGTCCCTGTTAACGCCTATCGTAAAAGTATTTTTTTCAACCAAATCTAAATCACGTATCAATATTGAGTCAATAGATTTATCAAAACCCCATGAGCAAGACTCTATTATTGGTCATGAAGATCCCGTTCTTTGGGGGGTTAGCGATGTCCATGAAATATGGAGCTAGTGCGAGATTTTGTAACAAAATTATTTACTTAGAGGTTTTTTGCTATTTGTAAGCTAAAAAAATATCGCGTATAATTTAGAAATTCCGAGGAGCGTTGCGAGAGCTGTCATTTTTAATACAGCTTCCCAGGCTCGGAAAATGTTTTAACGGCGCTCACCATTATTAACCGTGCCGGGCACGGGATACGGGTGAGAAAAGCGTTAGCATCTCAATATCATTCCCCATCCCCCCGGTCACACATTCAAGGAAAATAAATGAATACTGTGACCCAAAAAGATCTACAAACTTTTAAAGACTACGTAATTGCCGATATCGGCCTAGCCGCTTTTGGTCGTAAAGAAATTGCTATTGCTGAAACGGAAATGCCTGGCTTGATGGCAATTCGTGAAGAGTTTGCTAAAGCGCAACCACTTAAAGGTGCGCGCATTACAGGCTCTTTGCATATGACAATTCAAACGGCTGTACTCATTGAAACACTGAAAGACTTAGGTGCGGATGTGCGTTGGGCATCATGCAATATCTACTCTACGCAAGACCACGCCGCTGCCGCTATTGCTGCAGGCGGTACGCCAGTATTCGCAATCAAAGGTGAAACGCTGACGGAATATTGGGATTACACACACCGCATTTTTGAGTGGGCGGATGGTGGCTATACCAACATGATTTTAGACGATGGTGGCGATGCTACATTGTTGCTTCATCTTGGTACACGTGCTGAAAAAGATTTATCTGTAATTGCAAACCCGTCTTCAGAAGAAGAAATCTGCTTGTTTGACGCAATTAAAGAGAAATTAAAAGTAGATGCAACTTGGTATTCGGTGCGTTTGGCAAAAATCATTGGCGTCACCGAAGAAACTACCACTGGCGTGCATCGTTTGTATCAAATGCATAAAGAAGGCAAATTAGCTTTCCCTGCGATTAACGTTAATGACTCTGTCACTAAATCAAAGTTTGATAATCTGTACGGCTGCCGTGAATCATTGGTTGATGCGATAAAACGTGCTACTGATGTGATGATTGCCGGTAAAGTGGCTATCGTAGCTGGGTATGGTGACGTAGGTAAGGGTTCTGCACAAGCGTTACGTGCATTGTCTGCGCAAGTTTGGGTGACTGAAATCGATCCAATCTGTGCATTGCAAGCAGCAATGGAAGGCTACCGCGTTGTTACCATGGACTATGCTTGTGAACACGGTGATATTTTTGTGACTGCAACTGGTAACTATCACGTGATTACTCATGAGCATATGGCAAAAATGAAAGACCAAGCCATCGTGTGTAACATTGGTCACTTTGATAATGAGATTGATGTTGCTTCACTTGAAAAGTATGAGTGGGATGAAATCAAGCCACAAGTTGACCACGTGATTTTCCCAGACGGTAAAAAAATTATCTTGTTAGCTAAAGGTCGTTTGGTAAACTTAGGTTGCGGTACAGGTCACCCAAGTTATGTGATGAGCTCATCATTTGCCAACCAAACAATTGCGCAAATCGAGTTATTTACGCAAACTGCTAATTACCCAGTAGGTGTATATACTCTGCCTAAGCATTTAGATGAAAAAGTTGCAGTTTTGCAATTAAGGAAACTTAATGCACAATTGTCTGTATTAACGGATCAACAAGCAGCTTATATTGGTGTGCAAAAACAAGGCCCTTACAAGCCAGATACATACCGCTACTAAGCTAAATAACGCTTATTAAGGAGTTAGCCCGTGAAACTATTATTTGTGTGGGTATTAAATGCTTTGGCTTTGTTATTGGTTACGCATTTTGTGCCAAATATTCACGTTGCTAATTTCACAACAGCGTTACTTGCAGCTTTGGTGATTGGCTTAGTCAATATGTTGATTAAGCCAATTCTGGTCATACTAACGCTACCCATTACTATCCTTACACTTGGACTTTTCATTCTAGTGATTAATGGCTTATTGTTCTATGGTGTTGGTCATTGGCTACAAGGCTTTGAGGTTAAAACTTTAATGGCAGGCATTATCGGTGCCTTGGTGTATAGCGTGTTGTCTTGGCTGTTTGCAGCCATTGTGATTGACAATAAAAAAGACTAATAATAAAGATTAATAAATGAAAAAAACTGCTTTTAGTTTTGAGTTCTTTCCGCCTAAAACTGCGGACGGCATAGAAAAGCTACGTGAGAATCGTGCCAAATTAGCTCAATATAATCCTGAATTCTTTTCTGTGACGTTTGGTGCAGGCGGCTCTACACGCGATAGAACTATGGATACTGTGCTTGAAATCCATCAAGAAGGCTTTCAAGCTGCGCCGCATATTTCTTGTGTTTCAGCCAGCAAGGAAGAAATCAGTGATTTGCTAAAAACCTATCAAGAGCGCGGCATCAAGCGTTTAGTGGCATTGCGTGGTGATGTGCCGTCAGGCGAAGTGAGCGCAGGTGATTTTAAATATGCAGTCGAGCTAGTGGAATTTATTCGTGCTGAGACTGGTAATCAGTTTCATATCGAAGTAGCTGCTTATCCAGAATTTCATCCAGAAGCTCGAACGCCTAAGGCGGATTTACTGAATTTAAAACGTAAAGTAGATGCGGGTGCTAACTCTGCTATTACCCAGTATTTTTACAACGCGGATGCCTACTTTAGATTTGTCGACCAGTGCGAAGCTGCAGGCATTAATATACCTATCGTGCCAGGTATTATGCCGATCTATAACATCACCCAGTTAGCTCGATTCTCAAGCGTTTGTGGTGCTGATATTCCACGTTGGCTTAAAATGCGTTTGGAAGAATATGGTGAAGATATAGATTCCTTACGCGCATTTGGCGTAGATGTCGTCAGTGAGCTATGTGAAACATTGCAAGCTTGGGGGGTGCCAAGCCTGCATTTTTATACGCTCAATCGTTCTACAATGATTAGTAAAGTTATTGAAAATATTAGCGGAAAATAGATTTAACTTATTCCTAAGCTTTAAAAATAAAAAACCGACTTGCTAATGCAAAGTCGGTTTTTGTTTATTGAGCAGTGCATCTTCAATAAATAAGTATTCTTTGGTTTTATCTGGACCAGATTTACTTGCGCCCCAAGTGGTCATTAGCACAATCCAGCGCATTTCTTCAATGCTGATGAGTGGTTGTGGTAAGTTCATCGCTAGTTCTAGCACCAGTTCGCGCTGTGCGGTATTGAGGATTTTGGCTTGAACCAAAAACAGTACAAAGCCTAAGCTTTCACCTGTGATTTTTTTCAGTTCATCGTTAGTAAATATCCGTGTACTCACGTGATTTGGCGTTTCAAATATATCAGCTTGGTCGGCCATCAGTTCTAGCTGATTAAACCAATCAAATGCGCCGTTAATATCTTGCTCATCAAAGCCTGCAGCACTCAACTCTCTTGAAAGCGTGCTCTCGTCAGGTCTAAAGTGTGTATCAATGTAATTCTCAAACATATAAACCAATACTTCAAACATGATGTTTATCCTTAAATTAGAGTTATTCTTAAATAAAGTGTGATGGTTTATGCATAAATCAAATTTCTAAATTTTTTTCAATTTAGATGAATCAGTTACACAATTTTTTGATATTTTCCGCCTGCTAGGCTAGCGACACTCCCTTCTAATTCCAATAGCATTAGCATGGATGAAACTTCGCTCACCGTCAAGCCACTTAAATTGACTAAATTTTCTAATGTAATCGGTTCATAACCCATTAGAGTAAGGATAGCGTGATTAGTTTTGATCTCGTCACTGGAGATCTCACTAATATTTGAATCTTGTTTGCTTAAGTCTAGCTCTTCGACAATATCTTGCAGGCTATCGACTAATTTAGCACCTTGCTTGATGAGTTGATGACAACCTTTAGACATCGGTGAATTAATCGAGCCAGGTATTGCAAATACTTCACGACCTTGCTCCGCAGATAGGCGTGCGGTAATTTGCGAACCACTTTGCAAATTAGCTTCAACCACCAAACAGCCTAAGCTTAAGCCGCTAATGATGCGATTTCGTTTTGGAAAGTTTTGTGGTTTGGAAGGCGTGCTTAAAGCGAACTCAGAAACAATCAGTCCGTGTTCTACAATTTGATGTGCTAAATCTCGATGTTTAGCGGGGTAGACAATATCCAAGCCAGTGCCAACGACGGCAATAGTTGAGCCTTTGGCTTTTAAGGCGCCTCTGTGCGCTGCGCCATCAATGCCAAGCGCCAAGCCACTCACAATACATAAACCGTATTCAGACAAACCCTGCGCAAACGCCTCGGCGTTTTTTTCGCCTTGCACGGAGGCATTACGGCTACCAACTATTGCGATGCTGGGTTGGTTTAATAAAGCTAAATTACCTTTTGCGTACAAAAAAGCTGGAGGGTCGGTAATTTCAAGCAGGGCTTGGGGATATTGTGTGTCAGCAAGTGTGACTAGGTGGTTATTAGACTGAGATAGCCAGCGCAGTGAGTCAGAAAGGGCATCATGATTAACGCCTTTTGTGATTTCCGTTGCAATGGCATCTGAAACAGTTTCTTTTAATTGACTATAACTAGCATCGAAAATATTACTAGGATTGCCGAAAGTTTTCAGTAGTTGGCAAAATGTTTGTGAGCCAATTCCGTGAATACTACTTAAAGCTATCCACAGTGATTTTTCTACCAGTTCTTCACTATAGGCGCCTTCACTGCGGTTTTCTTGCATAAATCCGCTTTTATATTAAGGTGTTGTTACCGCATCAAGCGTGTTGATGGGTTGTGATGCTTGCATGACTAAAGCATACGATACGTTTTCAAATACACGGAACACCATCAACAAGCCAACGCGCTCATCAGGTAATTTAACCATGCCAGGTTCAAGTCCTGATGCTGATTTAGTGTCTTTTGTACCTTTTTCTTTTACATACTCGGGGTCTTTAATCACGCGACCATAGCGGTTAATGGCAAGTACATGCCCAACCTCTATGCCGTCTTTAGTTCCACGGCTAATCGATACTATGCTTTGTGGACCCGCTTCAGCAACGCCACCGTAAATCTTGATAATGCGACCTGAGATTGCAGACTCTGGTGCATGCGGTACAAAGTTAGTAACAACCTCATCGCCAGTAGGCACCAATCGGTCTTTAGTGAAAATTTCTTCTTTGGCTTTAGTGATATCTGCACTTGCAGGCTCGCCATATTTAGTGATTTTGGCGTCACCTAAATAAATGGCTTCTACACCTAATATCTTTTTAGTGTCTGGATCTACTAAATTGTCACCTGGACGATACACATACCAATTTAGATTACCGCCATCTTCGATTTTATTGATATAGACACGTGTGCCAGGGCTGAGCACTACACGGTTGTCTTGACCAGCGATGATTCTAGGTGATTTATCAAGCTGATTTTTCTCAATCACCAGTGGTTGAGTTAAAAATGGTGCGATTGCATTCAGCTGAATGGTAGAAATAGCCGTTCTATCCAAAGGCTCTTCAACAGCACCTGGTTGAAGAGTGACGGTTTCACGTAATAAGCGCAACTGCGGAGTGCCGCTACTCATGTCTAGTACAATTACGTCGCCAGGATAAATCCAGTGTGGATTTTTAATTTGCGCGCGGTTTAATTTCCAAATGCTAGGCCATTGCCATGGATCTTTTAGGAATTTAGCTGAAATTCCCCATAAAGTATCGCCTTTCACCACAACATGTCGATCAGGATGGTCACTTTTTAGTGCAACAACTTGCGCGTTAACATTGAAGCTTATGCAACAAAACATGAGCAGAGTTATAATATGGCGAAACATATATTGATGACCTCGGTCAAAAATGCATTATAAAATATGCGAATTAAATAACTACTTTAACCGCGAAATTACGTTAAATTTATCACGTAATTCATTAAACAATCAAGCTTTTATGGAAAAACAACTATATTTATAGTAACAATTTAGCTTTTAAGGATACAACAAGGCTTTTATGGCAATTTTAGACATACTCAATTATCCAGATCCGCGCTTACATAAGGTGGCTAAACCAGTCAAAGAGGTAGATGCAAGCATTCGTCGGTTAATCGATGATATGCGCGAAACCATGTACGACGCGCCTGGTATCGGTTTGGCAGCTACGCAGGTGGATCAGCACATTCAGCTTTTAATCATTGATACCAGTGAAACCAAAGACCATTTACAGGTGTTTATCAACCCTAAAATTATTGAAAAAAGTGGCGAGCAAGACTACGAAGAAGGTTGCTTATCCGTACCTGGCGTTTATGAAACAGTGACGCGTGCTGAAAAAATTACAGTTGAGGCTTTAGATTACAACGGTAAACCATTTAAATTGAAAGCCGAAGGTTTGCTAAGTATTTGTATTCAGCATGAAATGGATCATTTGCTGGGCAAAGTCTTTGTTGAGTACTTATCGCCACTTAAGCGTAGTCGCATTAAAAATAAAATGCTTAAGCTCACACGCCCCAAGTAGTTACTCATTAAGCAGTCGAGTTATAAGTAGTTATTTAGGAAAACATTTTGAAAATTATATTTGCTGGTACGCCAGAATTCGCCGTCCCAGCGTTAGCCGCATTGATTGCAGCGGGACATCAAATCGTCATGGTGCTCACGCAACCAGATCGCCCCGCAGGGCGTGGAATGAAACTTAAAGCTAGCCCCGTTAAGGTATTGGCTGAGCAACGTGATTTGCATGTATTTCAACCAGAAACACTTAAAGATGCTGCTGTGCAAGCGCAGATAGAAGCTGTGCATGCCGACGTGATGATAGTCGCGGCTTATGGTTTGATTATCCCGACAGTTGTTCTCAATATGCCAAAATTTGGCTGTTATAACATTCATGCCTCTTTGTTGCCACGTTGGCGTGGTGCTGCGCCTATTCATAGATCCTTATTGGTAGGCGATGCTGAAACGGGCGTCACTATTATGGAGGTCGTACCAGCTTTAGATGCGGGAGCGATGGTGAGTAAAGGTGCTGTACCGATTACCGAAATCGATACCACTCAAACATTACATGATGCGTTGAGTAAAACGGGCGCTGATTTGATGGTGCAAGCAATGGCTGAGTTAGAAGAAAAAGGTTCGCTGCCAGCAACGCCTCAAGATGAGTCTTTAGTGACCTATGCGCATAAATTAGAAAAATCTGAAGCAGCCGTTGATTGGCAAAAAAGCGCAGTTGAATTATCGCGTCAAGTGCGAGCATTTAACCCCTTCCCCGTTGCGCAAGGTGTAATTAAAGGTGAGGTTTGCCGTATTTGGATGGCTACTGCAAAAGAGGGTAAAGCTAAAGTTGGCGAAATTGTTAGCATACATGATGGCGTAACCGTTGGCTGTGGCGATGGTTTGCTACATATTACTGAGCTGCAAGCGCCAGGTGGCAAACGCCTTAGCGCACAAGCTTTTGTGCAAGGGCATAATTTGCAAATGGGCGATTTCTTTAGTTAACTTCATATTGCGGCTGAACTTGAATTTTTATCCTCTGCCATCATTTATCAAACATTAGTTGGTATTAAAAAAGGAGATCGCAATGTTAGGTAATTGGTTAAAAACAGCCGTGTTAATGGCGGCGATTGTTGCTTTGTTCGGTGCTGTCGGTGCGGCACTTGGTGGAGGCGGCGGCATGTTGATAGCGTTGGTATTGGCTGGCTGCATGAACATTTATGCCTACTGGTTTTCAGATAAAGCCGTGCTCAAAATGTACGGTGCGCAAGAAGTTAGCCCAGAGAACAACTTTGGTGACAACTCAAAGTTTCGCAACTACTACAACATGGTAAAAGAGCTTGCAGAAAATGCGCAATTGCCTATGCCGAAAGTGTATGTGATGGATGAAGCCCAACCGAATGCTTTTGCCACTGGACGCAACCCAGAACACGCTGCCGTTGCCGCTACTACGGGCATTATGCAGGTGTTGAGCGAACGTGAGTTACGCGGCGTGATGGCACATGAACTTGCTCACGTCAAACATCGAGATACCCTAATTTCTACTATCTCTGCGACGATTGCAGGTGCAATTTCATCTATCGGCACATTCGGCATGCTGTTTGGAGGAGGGCGTAGTGATGATGGTGAGCGCAGCGTGAGTCCCGTGGTAGCGATGTTAATGATGTTTTTGGCACCAATGGCAGCATCTCTGATTCAAATGGCGATTTCACGTTCACGTGAGTTTGAGGCGGATAGAGTGGGTGCGGAAATTAGTCGCGACCCGAAAGCCTTAGCGAGTGCATTGCAGAAGATTAGTGACTATGCACATCAAATTCATAATCCAACGGCGGAGGCACATCCAGAAACGGGGCAGATGATGATTATTAATCCATTGGCGGGCGTGTCGTTTGATAGTTTGTTTAGTACGCATCCCAAAACTGAGGAGCGGGTGGCACGGTTGATGGCGATGGTTATTTAGTTTTATGAACGTATTTGATTTAATTATATTTATCTATTCATAGGGATCAGTACGCCATTATAGAAGTAGTTTAGCCATAAGTTAAGAAGTCGCTTTCGCGCGACACACGAGTTACTTTCTTTTGCTTAGCCAAAAGAAAGTAACCAAAGAAAAGGCTACTCCCTACCGCTTGATTCCTGAGATTTGTATTAGTTTTGGACGACAAGCGGAAACTCGCTAGCGCTCAAACAGCCGCTTGTCGAAATCCTCCAAAACTAATACAAATCTCAGGAATCAAGCGGTAGCAGGAGAGACTTAAAATCTACTTCATCGATGTTTCGCTGTATGAATAGCCCCGAGCGCGCTGTTATCAAGTAAAATCAAGACTTAATTAATTGGTTTTAACATCAAGAAAGTTTTCTTTGTATATATCTCAACAAATCGCTGCGAATGCTGTGAATCAGGTGTTGTCTGGTCGTAATCTTACTTTGGCTTTGCCTGCGGCTTTGGCGGTGTTTCCTAGCGCTACGCCACAACAGCGTGGAGCCGCGCAGGATTTGAGTTACGGAACTTTGCGGTTTTATGGTGAGATTGATGCTTACCTAGTGCAATTGCTCGAAAAACCGTTAACGGACGACCGTATCAATGCCTTGTTGTTAGTTGCCATTTATCAGTTGTTGCATGATAAAGCTGACTCGTTCACAGTGGTTAATCAAGCGGTACATGCGGTGAGCCAGTTAAAGCGTCCTGCGCCAAAAAGTTGGGCTAAGGGGTTAGTGAATGCGATTTTGCGGAATTTTTTACGTCAAAAAGACCAACTCGCCGCAAAGCTCAAATCTAGCGAAGTGGCGGTTTATTCTTATCCTCAGTGGTGGGTTAACAAGCTTAAGACTCAGTACCCAAACCACTGGCAGGGCATGCTAGAAACGGGCAATCAACATCCGCCTATGACTTTGCGGGTGAATACGCAAAAAATCAGCATGCAGGATTACTTACAGCTACTAACTCGCCAAGACATTGAAGCCAAACATATCGGCGCACAGGCTTTGATTTTGACGAATCCTGTGCCTGTAGAAAAAATCCCAGGTTTTAGCGATGGTATTGTTTCTGTACAAGATTTAGGTGCACAACTGGCGGCCTATCTGCTCGAAGCCAACGTTGGCATGAACGTGTTGGATGCTTGTTGCGCGCCCGGCGGTAAAACGGGGCATATTTTGGAGCTGGCAGATGTAGCTTTAACGGCTTTAGATTCTGATGAAACGCGTTTGCAGCGTGTACAAAGTAATTTGAGCCGCATGAAGTTGCAAGCGAACCTTTTGGTTGGCGATGCATCAATGACTGATTGGTGGAGTGAAGAGAAAACTGCGCAGCAGCTTTTCGACAGAATATTAGCGGATGTGCCATGTAGCGCATCTGGCATCGTGCGACGCCATGTGGATATCAAATGGTTGAGACGCGAGGCTGATATTGCTTCTTTTACTCGTCAACAGGCTAAAATTCTGGCTAATTTATGGCAGATGTTGGCAAAGGGTGGTAAATTACTTTATGTAACGTGCTCTGTTTTTAATGAAGAAAATCAAGGACAAGTGGATAATTTCTTACAAAATAATGCGGATGCAACTCAATTGCCATTTGTGTTGCCAGATAATTATGCCGCAGCAGAAATCACTCAAATCAATGGTCAGCTTATCCCTACAAATGCACACGATGGCTTTTTCTATGCATTGCTGCAAAAAAATTAAACAACTTTTATCTATCTGCTTGCTCATGCTGTTTGCAACAACGGCATTGGCAGGTAGCAGCAGTATGAATATCAGGAGTGCATCGCTAGCTCCACTTGACGATTCCTATGCGCTGAATGCAGACGTTGACATGAAGTTTAGCGAGAAGATGGAAGAGGCCATTAGCAAAGGCTTTGAGCTTAATTTCTTGATTGAGTTTCAGCTAGCAAAACCCCGTAAATATTGGTTTGACGACGAGGTGGTGACAGTGACTCACCATGTGACTTTAAGCTACCATGCGCTTTCCAGACAGTTTTTAGTCATTCGTGGCGATCAGCAAAAAGCTTTTGTGCGTTTAGATGAAGCTACCGATGACTTATCTGAAATCAGTGACTTAAAAGTATTTCAGAAGTCTGAAGTAGAAAAAGGCGAACATTATAAAGCCGCTGTATTGATGCGGCTTGACCCCAAAAAATTACCAAAAGTATTACAAGGCGATGCCATGGGCTCAGATGACTGGAAAATGAGTTCGCAGCGTTTTGAGTGGGTGCCTAGTTTGTTTAAATGATTAATTTTCTCAAATGAAATATGTCGTTCTAGTGAGTGCTGCCTTAGGCGGCTTTTTACTGTATTTGCTATCAAACGCAAGTGCTAATACTGCTGCCTCTGGTGAATACTACACTTTACTGGTGACACTCAATGGCGTATTAGCGACATTCTTGATTGTGTTGATTGGTTATCAGATTTTTCGTTTGTACCGACAAATTCGTAAAGGCGTTGTGGGTAGCCGTTTTACCCTGCGCCTATTATCAAGCTTTGCGATGATGGCGATTATTCCTGGTTTAATCGTCTATCTAGTTTCAGTGAATTTTTTAACAAGGTCTATTGAATCCTGGTTTAACGTGAAGGTAGAGGCCGCGCTTGAAGGCGGGCTTAATTTAGGGCGTACAGCCTTAGATATTATGCTGGCAGATGTGAAGGAAAAAGGCGAGAGCATGGCGACGACGCTGTCTTTTCAGCCAGCAAATACACATTCAATCTTGAATGACTTACGTGAAAAAAGCGGCATACAAGACCTGACTTTATTAACGGTACAAGGCAGAATTTTAGAGGTATCAAGTAGTGATTCAGGTAGTTTTTTACCCGAATTGCCAAGCGTGGCGCAGCTAAGGCAAGCGCGTAAACATATATTGGCAAGTATCGAGCCCATAGGCAATAAAGGTTTGTATCTGCGTGTGTTAGCGCCAGTGAATGGTCAAGACTTAACTGGGGAGACGCGCATCTTGCAGCTGCTGCAACCAGTGCCTAAACCTCTCGCTACCACTGCTGAAGCGGTGCAGGATGTCTATCAGGATTACCAGCAGCTTTCATATAGCCGTGCTTCATTAAGAGAAGTATTCGCTCTCACACTGACCTTGGTGATGATGCTAGCAATGTTGGGTGCGGTTGCAGTGGCTTTCGTGTTAAGTCGTAAGCTATCAGCCCCGTTAACGGTGTTGGCAGAAGGTACTAAGGCAATTGCCAGCGGTGACTACAGCACGATGCTGCCTGCCCATGGTAAAGATGAGTTGGGCGTGCTGGTTCAATCTTTTAACAGCATGACGCAACAGTTAGACGATGCGACTAAAGCTGCCGATAGCAACCGAGCCCGCGTAGAAGCTGCTCGTGGCTACTTAGAAACTATATTGGCGCATTTGTCTTCTGGTGTCATGGCGCTTAATAAGCGCGGTGAGTTACGTACATTTAATGAAGCCGCCATGAATATATTAGGCGTGCCACTAGAAGGTTATGTAGGTTTAAAGCTAGATCAAATTAATCTTAAACACCCTCGGTTAGATAATTTTTTACTCACCGTAGCCATGAATAGTTTAGATGACGTTGAGCAAGCTGGCACACATAAAGAAGATGCGCAAACGCAAGTGGAGTTGTTGAGCGCGCATGGCAAACAGATACTCACAGTGCGTGGTACGCGCTTGCCTGATGGTGGCTATGTCGCGGTGTTTGATGATGCAACAACCATGATACAGGCGCAGCGAGACGCGGCGTGGGGCGAGGTGGCAAGACGGCTTGCGCATGAAATTAAGAATCCACTTACGCCGATTCAACTATCAGCAGAACGCATGTCGCATAAATTACTGAGTAAGCTCAATGCGGCCGATGCAGAGATGTTAAGACGCTCGACAGAAACCATCGTCAACCAAGTCGATGCGATGAAGCGCATGGTGAATGAGTTTAGTGACTACGCACGTTCACCAGCGCCACAATTGCAAAAATTAGATTTAAATAATCTGATTAAAGAAGTCGTCTCGCTTTACGACCAGTCGGGCAGCAAGATAAGTTTGGTGCTAGAAAAGCAGCCTTGTCCGATTAAAGGTGATAGCACGATGCTACGCCAAGTGATACATAATTTGCTGCAAAATGCCCAAGATGCACTTGTAGATCAGACTGATGCCACGATAGCGGTTCAAACAAAAATTGAAGGTGAAATGTTAGCGCTAACCGTCACCGATAATGGGCTAGGTTTTCCTGAAGACATGTTGTTGCGGGTGTTTGAGCCATATGTGACTACCAAATCACATGGTACGGGCTTAGGTTTAGCTATCGTGAAAAAGATTATTGAAGAACATAAAGGCAGTATTAAAATTGAAAATGTGCCAAAGGCAATGCAAACAACAGGCGCAATTGTAGCAATTAAAATTCCACTCTTGATAGACGCAACTAGTAACACAGAATCATAAAGAAGATAGAAAATGGCATCAAAACATATATTAGTCGTTGACGACGAAATCGGGATACGCGAGCTTTTGCGCGATATTTTGCAAGATGAAGGCTACCAAGTGCAGTTGGCTGAAAATGCTGCTGCAGCACGTGCGGCTCGCTTGCATGAGCGCCCTGACATCGTGCTGCTAGATATTTGGATGCCAGATTGCGATGGCATTACGCTGCTTAAAGAGTGGGCGAATAGCAGCTTGTTGACGATGCCTGTGGTGATGATGTCTGGTCATGGCACGATTGATACTGCCGTTGAAGCAACGCGCATCGGCGCTTTTGATTTCTTAGAAAAGCCAATTGCACTACAAAAACTATTAAAAACCGTCAGTGCCGCATTAAAACACAGCGAGCAGCTACCTAAATCTGAAATGAATCTCACCAGTTTGGGCAAAAGCCCGATTGTGACAGCGCTTAAAGATAGGCTAGATAAAATTGCTGTCGGCGTCAGCCCAACGCCAGTCTTGTTGATTGGTCCTAAAGGTTGTGGAGCCGAACTTTGCGCACGCTACTTACAAGATGCAGGTAGCCCGTGGTTGCAACTGACTGACTTCAACAAACTTGTTGATACGCCTTTGGATATTCTTGAAACGATTCGTGGCGGCGTGTTGTACATTCCTGAAATAGCCGATCTTAAAAAGGCTGAGCAAAAAGGTTTATTGCTGTTGATTGCAAAGTCAGAAAAATACCATGTGCGCGTTGTGTGCGGCACCAGCGAGAATTTACCTAAGCTACAAGCTGAATCTTTATTTGATCATAATTTATTTCAGGCTTTGTCAGCTGTATCTTTGCGTGTGCCAGCTTTGGAAGAGCACAGAGAAGATATCCCTGACTTAGTGGTGGCGATCGCTAATTTGCAATTGGAACTAGCTGGTCTGGAATACCGAGAGTTTGATGTCGCGGCGTTGAATGGCTTGCGCAATGCCAATTGGCCTGGTGATTTGGCACAGTTAGATGCGGCAATCAGAAATTTAATACATACCAGTTTGGGTGAAAAAATCACTTTAGAGGATGTGAAGCGTGTTTTACATCAATTTGATGACCCTGAAGTACAGGTGAAAATAGCTGAAATCAAAAAACCTAAGCCAGTTCAAGTTGAAGAAACCAATACCGCTGCTAATGGAAGCTTGTCGTTCCTAGACCAACCTTTGCGCGAAGCGCGCGATGATTTTGAACGTATGTATTTTCAACATCACATGAAAGATGCATTGAATAACATGAGTAAATTAGCGGATATTGCAGGCTTAGAGCGTACGCATTTGTATCGCAAGCTCAAGCAGCTAGGAATTAAGATTAAGTAGTCCTAAACGTGTAGTCTTAAAGACCTAATTCCAAGATCACAGGCGTATGGTCAGAAGGTCTTTCCAGTTTGCGTGGTGTTTTGTCGATAGTCGCAGCGATACAAGCAGATTTAAGGGCGTCGCTGACTAAAATATGGTCAATGCGCATACCAAAGTTACGTCTAAAGCCCATCATGCGGTAATCCCACCAGCTAAAGCTTTTCTCAGCCTGTTCAAACAGCCGGAAGCTATCATGTAAGCCTAATTGTAGTAGTTTTTGGAAATGCTCGCGCTCTTGTGGGCTGACTAATATTTGTCCTATCCAAGCAGCAGGGTCGTGGCAATCGCGGTCTTCAGGTGCAATATTGTAATCACCTAATACAACTAATTTCGGGTACTTTTTAAGCTCTCCAGCCAGCCAAGTATTGAGCGCGTTTAACCAGCGCATCTTGTACTCATACTTTTCAGAATCAACCGCCTGGCCGTTCACAATGTATACACACACTACGCGTACGCCGTTAATGGTGGCTGAAATCACGCGCTTCTGCTCATCTTCAAAATCGGCAATACTATGCTCTACTTCTGTCATTTCATGCGTGCTTAAAATAGCCACACCATTGTATGTTTTTTGCCCACTATGAATAGCGTTGTAACCAGCTTCCTTTAGCTCGGCATAAGGAAACTTGCTATCTTCCTGCTTGGTTTCTTGCAAGCAAAGCACGTCAATTGGGTTATCGCGCAACCAATCCAATACATGTTGAAGACGAACATTTAAAGAATTGACGTTCCATGTTGCTAATTTAAAAGATTTGTTATTCATGCTTTAAATTTTAGCATGTAAGCCGAACTATAAAATTAAGCACCCACTCAATTTATGAATAAAACTACGCAAAAAGCTAAAGTTCTATAAAGAACAGACGATAAGTATTTTAAGTATCTGATGAACTATCCCCTAGAGATTCGTTACTTTGATGTTTGCACTCTATTTATAAATGACAATATTAATTTTACATAAAGGAAATAAATCATGAAAAAAATCGCATCAGTTTTATTTATTTTAACTGCTTTAATGTCAAACATCGCATTTGCGAACGATTGTCACCCAGATGAGCATAAAGACGACCATGGTAAATGCGTTAAAAAATAATACTTGTGAAATCGTCTAGCTAAACATGTTTAGCTAAAGATGGTTAACCGTTAATAAAAACCTCAACTAATATAGTGTTGAGGTTTTTTGCATTTAAGTGTTAAATATTCAAATACTTACTATAATTAAACGCCGCAATCAGTACACACGGATTGACCATATTAAAAAGACCAATGCTGAATATTCTACTGTGGTAAAGTCACCTTTTTTTAAGACCTACTGATAGAGAAAAGCATGGAAGATGGTGTAAATGGATTAACTCTCAAAGCCGCCATATTTGATATGGACGGCCTACTGATTGATTCTGAGCGCATCATCATGCAAGCCTGTATTACTGCTGCTCAGAAAGTGGGCATCACTTACACTCGCGCAGAATATGTTGAGTTGATTGGTCGTGCTGGACCTGACTCTACCCGTATTATGATTGATCAGCTGAATGGTGTGAGTAATTTTAACCAAGTGATGCAAGGGTTAGATGCGCTACTGGCAGAACGCAACAATACATTCCCACTCAAGCATGGTGCTAGTGAGTTGCTTAGGCACTATCAGGGCAATAATATTATATGCAGCGTAGCCTCATCATCGTCCACCCATCATATTCGCCACCGTTTAAGCCAAGTTGGCGTGCTTGATTACTTTAGCCATATCACCAGTGGGCAAGAGGTTACACGCGGCAAGCCCAACCCTGATATTTACCTGCTAGCAGTAAAGAAGCTGGGCTTAAAAGCAGAAGAGTGCATCGCCTTTGAAGATAGCGAAACAGGTGCGCGCGCCGCCATTGCCGCAGGGTTGAGAGTAGTGGTTGTGCCAGATTTAAAACAACCAAGTGAATTTGTAGTGCAAAATAGCCATCTTACGATTGAAAGCCTAAATGATTGGTTAAATTTGAGTTTAAGGAGTAAGAGTGCGTTGGAAGCTAGTGGACTGGAAAACTAATGGATTGGAAAACTAGGCTGTTTCAGTATTTACAGCGTTTTTGGCCACAAGCGATGACTGGTGGCTGGGCTGAAAAGTATCGCGCTGCTGTAGGCGCATTGTGTGGCATTTTATTTACTGGTTTGATTGCACAATACGCGGTGAATCACGACCCTGTCGCGACCTTTTTCTTGATTGCACCCATGGGTGCTTCGTCAGTTTTACTATTTGCGCTACCCAGCAGCCCGTTAGCACAACCATGGTCAATCGTTGGCGGCAATATCATTGCTGCGCTGACTGGTGTGAGTTTTGCACTCCTGTTCCCAGATAATGTATCGCTCGCCGCTGGTTTAGCTGCCATGTTTTCCATTATCTTTATGTTTGCCTTGCGTTGCTTGCATCCTCCCAGTGGCGCTGTCGCACTAACGGCCGTTTTAGGCGGTCCAGCAATTCATGCGCTTGGATATAGTTTTGTATTTTGGCCAGTTGCAATCAACAGCTTTTTATTATTAGGTATGGCGTTGATTTACAATAATCTGACTGGGCGCACTTATCCGCCTGCGTCAGCAACTGAAAAGTCCGCTTCACCCACGCAAATGCATTATCAATTCGGGTTTCGTGAAGAAGACCTCAACGCAGCGTTACAGCAGTTTGATCAAATTATTGATATTAACCGCGATAATCTTAAACAGTTGTTAGAGCAAACAGAGCTCAATGCCTATAAGCGTAAGCTGGGTGAAATTCAATGCTATAAAATCATGAGTCCCGTGACTTTTGCCTTAGAGTATGGACATCGGTTAGAGGATGCTTGGGAAAAACTCCGCCTATGCCCATATCCTGCAATCCCCATAGTCAACAAAGCAAATCGCGTGATTGGTCTATTAAGTCATGATGACTTTATGCGCCATGCTAAACCCGAATCATTTGCGCATGTGGAATCACGCTTTAAACAACTTATCCGTCGGTCGCATCGTACCCACAGCACTCAACCTGAAGTGGTTGGGCAAATCATGAGCACCCCAGCGGTGACCATTCAGCATGACGCACACATTGTCCACATTATTCCGCTGATTACGACGCATGCGCTGCATGTCATTCCAGTGGTTGATGATGAAAAGCGTTTGGTAGGCATATTGTCGCAAACCGACGTGATTAATGCCTTGTATCGATAACTGCTTTGCAGGCTGATTTGATCTGATGGGGTGCTACTTCAGCGGCTTTAACCACCATACGTGCTCAGTGGCAGGACATAGCCCTTTTAAACCACCAATAACGGCGGTACTGCCCAGCAAAGTTAAATCATAGCTCACTTGGTAATGCTGTTTAACTTCATCCGCGCTAATAGAAAAAGGTGGGCCAGCATGCAAGCTTTGGTCATACTCAAAGCAAATCAGCAGTTGCGGTGCATGGTTGGTGAGTGTGATTAAATGCGCGGTATAAAGCTTTCGAATATCTTCTGGTAAAGCCACTAAAGCCGCTCTGTCATACACCGCATCCACTGCACCCAACATGGTGGGTGATACTTTGAAAATATCTCCCACAAATATATCAATATTAGGTGCGCTGTAATGCGTTACTTCACCAATTGTTTTGATATTGGGCGTTAAGTTAAGGCTTTTAAATAAATCTTCAATTGCAATGCTGCTTAACTCAGCTCCCGCAACGCGATAGCCCTGCGCCAGCAACCATGCAATATCCAAAGTTTTACCGCACAAGGGTAAAAATACACGAGGACTTATCTTTGGGTTAGATTCTGGTTTTAAATTGAGTGCAGGGAAGTGCTGAACCAACAAAGGATTGGCATCAGGTAAGTGAAAACCAATCTCGTTTTTTTCCCATTTTTGATGCCAAAAGTCGTGTTTCATATTTCTCCACTTGTAGGGTGGGCAACTTGGTTGCCCACGCGGTGAATCTTGCAAATGGCATTACGCTTGGGTTCAAGACCCCCCCCTATTCGCTTGGGAATGGCTTCTTACGAATTAACCTAATAACCTTAAGAACCGTGAAAAACAATATAATTAAGCAAAGTACTCCTATCCACGTCATGCGCCATTTTTGTCTTGCCGGGTCTGTAACATATCCTTCAAAATAAAACATTATCTGTGGTAAGAAATAGATTATGGAATAGCCAATTAATGTTTCAATTAATGTTAAAAATACGCTACTCCAGCTTTCTTCAAACATCTTTTCAGAAAGCCATTTACTAGATTTAAAAAGATACTTTCTCTCCCTCATTATTTACCCTTAGCCGCATCATAAACAATAGGAACAACGCCAGAAACAACTCCACCACCTACATTACCAGGATAAACTGAGAATGACCTCATTTGATTTACCGTATAACTGAATGTAGCCAATTAGCGTGGGCAGATTTCTACCCACGCGTTTAATCAATGTGCAATCAAATCGCCATTCCATTATGTCTCAACAGCGCATCCATACTTGGTTCTCTACCCCTAAACGCAACAAATGATTCCATCGCTGGGCGTGAACCACCTTTAGCCAGCACTTCATCTTTAAAGCGGCTACCCGCTTGCGCTGAAAGCACGCCTAGCTCTTCAAACAGGCTGTAGGCATCGGCAGACAGAACTTCTGCCCATTTGTAGCTGTAATAACCTGCGGCATAACCGCCTGCAAATATGTGGCTGAAACTGTTAGGGAAGCGGTTCCATTTTGGTGGGCGAACTACGGCAACTTCGTCACGAATTTGTTCGATTAATTCTAGGGCAGTTTGGGGGCCACTTGGGTTTGGATTTGAAGCATCAAACTCACCGTGTAGGCGCATATCGAAGAGTGAAAATTCAATTTGGCGCATGGTTTGCATGCCAGCTTGGAAGTTTTTAGCGGCGACCATTTTGTCGAATAGTTCACGTGGTAGTTGCGCGCCTGTGTCGACGTGGGAGGTCATGTGGCGTAGTACATCCCATTCCCAGCAGAAGTTTTCCATAAATTGGCTGGGTAATTCAACCGCATCCCACTCCACGCCTTTAATGCCTGAAACGCCGTATTCATCGACTTGGGTGAGCATATGATGCAAGCCATGACCAAATTCGTGGAACATGGTGATGACTTCATCATGCGTAAATAAAGCAGGTTTGCCGCCGACTGGGGCGGAGAAATTGCAGGTTAAAAATGCAACTGGTAGTTCAATGCCATCTGCTTTTTTACGGCGCGTAATCGCTTCATCCATCCATGCGCCGCCGCGCTTGTTGTTGCGTGCGTAGAGGTCTAAATAGAAGTAGGCGATAGCTTTGCCAGCGGCATCGTTAATTTGGTAAAACGCGGCATCTGTGTGCCAAAGCGGCGCTTCGGCTTTTTTTACTTGTACGCCGAATATGGTTTCGGTGACTTTGAATAAACCTTCCAGCACTTTGCTTTCAGGGAAGTATTGTTTCACTTCTTGGTCTGAGAACGCGTATTTGTCTTCGCGTAGTTTTTCGCTGACATAGCCGACGTCCCATGATTGCATATCTTCAATACCGAGCTTCTTGGCATAGGCGGTGAGTTCTTGCATATCGCGCTCTGCATAGGGTTTGGCGCGTTTTGCAAGCGTGTCTAAAAACTCAGTGACTTGTGTAGGTGTGTCTGCCATTTTTGTGGCGAGCGAAAGTTCGGCATAGTTTTTAAAGCCTAGTGTTTGCGCTTCTTCTTTTTTCAATTTAAGAATGTCGCTGATTAAGTTTGTGTTATCCCATTCTGGCTTGCTGAATTCAGAAGCACGAGTCGCGTAAGCGCGATAAAGCGTTTCACGCAATGCTCGGTTTTCGCCGTATTGCAAAACTGGCATGTAAGAGGGGAATTGCAGGCTGAATTTGTAACCTGCTTTACCTGCTTCTTTTGCAGCTTCAGCGGCGGCCTCAATAGCATCGGCTGGTATGCCTGCTAAATCGGCGACATCCTCAACGTAATGTGCAAAGTCATTGGTGTTATCTAGAATGTTTTCTTCAAATTTAGAACCCAATTTAGAAAGTTCTTCGCTCACCGCTTTAAAGCGCGCTTTTTGCGCTTCTGGCAATTCGGCGCCGCCTAGTTTGAAATCACGTACTTCGTTATTGATAATTTTTTGCTGGGTCGCTGTCAGGCTGGCAAATGCAGCACTGGCTTGAATGGCTTTATACTTGGCGTATAGGCGCTCATCTTGTGACATGTCACTGCCGTAATCAGTCAGTTTGGCTAAGTTATCGTTATAGGCTTCGCGCAATTCTGGGCTATTCACTACGGCATTCATGTGGCCAACTTGGCTCCAGGCGCGGCTGATTTTATCGCTATGGTCTTCTAATTTAAGTGCAAAGTTTTCCCATGTCGGCGCTTCTGTTGCGGTAGCTAAGCTTTCGACCAGTGCGCGGCCTTCTGTGAGTAGGCTGTCAATCGCAGAGCTGACATGTTCAGGTTTGACTTCATTAAATTTAGGTAAGCCAGCCAAGTATAACAATGGATTTGACACAGAATATTCCTTAAAACAGGTTAGTTAATTAAACGTAGGCAAAGTGGATAGCGATAAGTTTCGCCCTTACTGGTAGAGATGGCGGCAATAATGCAGAAAACAATATTCAGTACCCAAATAACGGGAAAAAATATCAGTCCGATCAGTATCCATGAAAGCACGCCAGCGAGCATATAGGCCAACACCATGGTAATTTGAAAGTTCAATGCTTCTTTTGCTTGGTCTTCAATATATCGGTTCTCATCTTTTTTCAGAATCCAAACGATCAGCGCTGGCACGAATGAAAACACCGTGCCGCCTATATGCGTAATGGTGGCAATATTTTTATCGTCATTGCTTGGGGTTTTATCCATGTTGCTCGTATCTGTTTGGTTGGTAGTTACTTCATTATTGGTTTCGGTAGACATAGAGAGTCCTTTTGTTAGTAGATGAGGCTATTTGTGCGCCTCTATGAACTGAGGTACGTGTTTACATCTGAATTTCGATTCAGCTTAGCCACGAGTGGTTCCACTTTTTCTAGGTCTGTCAGATTCAGCACTTTGCGTGCATTTGCTTTAAGCGTGGTGAGCTGGCTGTGCAATATTTGTTGTTTAACGCTAAGTATGTGCGAGGGATGCATAGACAGTTGGCGTAAACCCATGCCAATCAATAGCTTGGTTAATTTCGCATCACCAGCCATTTCGCCACATACTGAAACCGATTTGCCTAACTTTTCACCAGCTTTAATGGTCATTGATATTAATTTTAATACCGACGGATGCAGTGGGTTATAGAGATGTGCAACCGCGTCATCGGTGCGGTCGATTGCTAGCGTGTACTGAATCAAATCGTTAGTGCCGATAGACAAGAAATCTAACTCGTTGGCAAAAGCTTCAGCATTAATCGCAGCTGCAGGGATTTCTATCATGCCACCTAATTCAATATTTTCATTGAATGGAATGTTTTGTTTAAGCAAGCTGATTTTAGCGCGCTCTAATAATAGTTTAGTCTGACGCAGCTCTGACAATGTACACAGCATAGGTACTAATATTTTGATATTGCCAAAATGCGAGGCACGCAACAGAGCGCGTAATTGCGTATGGAAAATCTGCGGTTCAGATAAGCAATAGCGAATAGCACGTAAACCTAATGCTGGGTTAGCACAGGTCACTATCGTATCTGGGTTCATTTGTTTATCTGCGCCCAAATCCAAAGTGCGAATGATGACAGTTGCGCCTTTCATGGCTTCGGCAACCGTTTTGTAAGCGTTGAATTGCTCTTCTTCATCTGGCATTTCTCGCCGATTCATAAATAAGAATTCGGTTCGGTATAAGCCTATGCCTGTAGCACCAGATGCCGCGACTGCAACTACGTCTTCTGGCACTTCAATATTGGCAAATAAATCAATATTCATGCCGTCTAAGGTCACGGCTTTGGTTGATTTAATCCGTTGAAGTTTTTGTTGCTCAAGCTCCCACTGTTCTTGGCGCAATTTGTATTCAGTTAAGATGCTGGCATCGGGATTAACAATCACCACGCCTTGTTTGCCATCTACAATAATTAACTCGCCGTCGCGAATCAAATCATGGGCTCTTTGTAATGCAACAATAGAAGGTATATTCAGGCTGCGTGCCAAAATTGCCGTGTGTGATGTCACTCCGCCCACGTCGGTAATAAAAGCGGCAAATTCGTGTTGCTTGAATTGAATAGCATCAGCGGGTGAAATATCGTGCGCGACTAAAATGAGTTTGTGTTCTTGGCTTGCGGCGCTGTTTTTTTGCTCTGTACTTAATTGGCTGGGATGACCAAGTAGCACTTTAATGACGCGCTCTACCACTTGAATCACATCTTGCTTACGTTCGCGCAAATATTCATCTTCGATTTGCTCAAACTGCTCAACAATATCGTCCATTTGCAGCTTGATTGCCCACTCGGCATTGCAACGTTCATTTTCAATAATTTTTATCGGCGCTTCAGATAAAGATTTATCTGCCAGCATCATTAAATGCGTACCGATGAAAGCACTTAGCTCAGCGGGTGCATTTTTACGCAAACTTCCGTTAATAGCTTCTAAATCAGCTTTAACGGTCTCTATCGCATCGGTAAAACGCTTCACCTCTTCGTCGATTAGGTGTTTAGGCAGTTGGTAATGTACCACCTCCAACAGCGCGTTAGATATAAGGTGCGCTTGCCCAATCGCAATGCCGCTAGATACGCCTACGCCATGAATGCTAAAGCTAGTCAATTTTGTCTACCCCGCCAGAAATCACTACTTTTTCTTCTTGAGAAATCACTTTTAGCATTCTCATGAAAATTATTCGCCTTCGCCAAAATAGTCACCAATCAAGGCTGTAAGTCCGTCAATTGCTTCTTTTTCATCAGCACCATTAGCTTCTAATGTGACAAAAGAACCTTTGGCGGCGGCTAACATCATCACGCCCATAATACTTTTTGCATTTACACGGCGGCCATTACGCGTTATCCAGATTTCGGATGCAAATTTACTCGCAGTTTGCGTCAGTTTGGTTGAAGCACGTGCGTGCAGCCCTAGTTTATTGATAATTTCTACTTCAGTGCTAATCATGCTTTATAAGCCCAGTCATATTATTCTTTATTGTTTTGGTGAGGTCGTTTTATGATAAATCTTGTGATTCAGTGTTTAAGATATAAATCTGTCACAACGTTCCTTATCAAAGTGCACAACGCCTTCGCGCCCACCACTGACGGCTTTTTCTACTAATGCCATCAGTGACTCATGTCGATAAGTCATGGTGCGTACTATCATCGGCATATTGACGCCGGCCACGCCTTCAACCTCACCTGGAACAAGTAGTTTACTCACGATATTGCAAGGCGTTGCGCCATACATGTCTGACAGCACTAAAACGCCGTCACCATGATTCAGTTCTGCGACTAAAGCCTGCGCTTTTGGCAGCAACGCAATTGGGTCATCAGAGTTATTGACGGCTAGAAAAGCTAATTGCCTAGGCTCATTACCTATCACGTGCTTGGCGCACTCTTTTAGGCTTTCACCTAAACTTCCATGCGCGATAATTAAAATTCCAATCATGTTTATCTCAACCCTATTTATCTCAACCCAAAGTATTCAATACTAATTTATAGATTTATTTAACAAATTTAATCAATGTCACATTATCTTAAAGCGGCGTCTTAAATGACGCTTCGTGTTTATTATTTTAATTCGCGATGTCGCGTTAACACTTTTTGTTTAGGCGCAAAATATTTAGTCAGCTGCTCTACAAAGTAAACGGAGCGATGTTGACCACCAGTGCAGCCAATCGCCACGGTTAAATAGCTGCGGTTGTCTGATATGAAACTTGGCAGCCATTTCTCTATATAATTTCTGATGTCATTCAACATGTCTTGCGCGTTTGCCTGAGCTTCTAAAAACGTTTGTACCTCAGCATCTAGACCTGTTAAATCACGTAGTTTCGGGTCGTAATGCGGGTTAGGTAGGCAGCGGATATCAAACACAAAGTCGGCATCTAACGGAATGCCATGCTTAAAACCGAAAGAGGTGAATAGAAGCGTTAAGCCAGAATTTTCATTGGCTACTGCATCTTTTATCCACGCTCTTAGTTTATTGGCACTGATGTAGCTCGTATCAATGACATGGCCTAGCTTGCCTAAATCACCCAACAGTTCGCGTTCCACAGCAATGCTTTCGGCAAGTGTGGTGGTGTCTTTGCTCAGTGGGTGTTTACGTCGCGTTTCGCTAAATCGTTTCACTAAGGTTTCGACATTAGACTCCAAAAACAACACTTGAGTCGTAATGCCTTGTGATTTTAATTGCTCAATGTGTGCGGGTAGCGTTTCAATGGCCACGCTACGGCTATCAATACTAATCGCCACGCGGTCATAGTTGGTCGTATTTGAATCATCTTGACGATTGTTTTCAGACTGTAAATGCTCTGCAATCTGTGGCAGCATGGTAGCAGGTAAATTATCGACGCAGTAATAGCCGCTGTCTTCAAGCGCATGTAGCGCAATACTTTTACCTGAACCTGAAAGCCCTGTGACGATGATGAGTTGTTTCATAGCGTTATTTAACTATTTGCTGTTTTTTCATTTCACGCTGCTGGCGTTGGGTGAATTGTTTCGTCGCATTAATACCTCTTAATAATAGCATGTGGTTGCGTATTGCAACCTCTACCAATACTGCTATATTGCGGCCGGCTGCAATGGGAATCTGCACTTTAGCAATCTTTACGCCGAGTACTTCTTCATGTAGTTTTTTAATGCTTAAGCGGTTGAGTTGCTCTGGCGATTGTTTATCTGCCATCACCAACTGAATAATCAAATCTAGCGGCTTCGTTGGTTTGACTGAGTTATCGCCAAATAGTGCGCGAATATTCAAAATGCCCAAGCCGCGCACTTCTAAAAAATCTTGTAATAAGGCCGGGCAGCGGCCTTCAATGCGTTCTGGCGAAATGCGGTAGAAATCAACAATGTCATCAGCAATCAGGCGATGACCACGTGAAATCAGTTCTAAAGCGAGTTCGCTTTTACCAATGGCAGCTTCACCTTTAATGAGCGCGCCAAATCCTTGCACTTCCATAAATACACCATGCGCGCTGACGGATTCCGCAACTGCTTGCGCTAAGAAGTGGTTCAGAATATCCATCAACTCTGGGCTGCGTAATGTTGAAGTGAAGAGGGGTGTATTGCGACTATTCGCTTCGTCTATCAGCGACTCTGGTACTTTTTCGCCGTTGGCTACAATCACAGCAGCTAGGTTAGTTGAATATAAATTTGCAATTGCGCCATCTGCATCTGCCGTTTTTAAGCTGCGCAAATAATCCATTTCAGCACAACCTAATACTTGTACGCGATTAGGATGCACAAAATTGACATGACCAATCAGTGCTAGAGAAGGCTTTGAAACTGTTTCGCTAGTGAGGGAATTAGACCCGCCGTTAAGTCCAGCAATCCAATTAAGTTTGAGCTTAAGGCGGGTTTGTTTGAATAGCTCAGCTACGTTTATTTGAGCCATAGTGAATTACGAGTTACAAAAATTATTCAATACTTTGGTGCTTAACTGCGCCATTCGTTTTGTGATGATCGGCATGTTTTTCTTTATGTTTTACGACTTGACGATCGAGTTTATCGGTCAGCATATCAATTGCGCTGTACATATTGTCGTCTGTACAGGCAGCATGTAAATCGTTACCAGGAACATGCAGCGTAGCCTCTACCTTTTGGATAAGTTTTTCTACACTCATGGTCACCTTGACATCAATAACATGATCAAAGTGGTTGCTAATTCGTCCTAGTTTGCTTGTGACATAATCGCGTAATGCAGGAGTTACTTCTAAATGATGACCAGTTAATTGTAAATTCATGACTTGCTCCTTTTTAAGATATTCTCAAAGCTTGAATTTCCCAAAACCTACTGTGTGTGAAAAATATTGAGCAGCTTAGATTTAGGACTTTAAAACTTTTCGAACAATTTCAGTTTACTACTTTAATTCACGTCTGTGGGATGCGAATAGAGAATTTTTTATGCTTCTATTATTTGAATTGTGATGAATACTTTCAGTTAGCGATTCGCCGTGAAAATTAAAGAGATTTTCTTAAGCTCGCTGGCGCAATGTTGAGTGATTCACGATATTTTGCAATGGTACGACGCGCAACGACGATACCTTGCTTGGCTAATAAGTCGGTAATTTGACTATCCGAGTAAGGTTTTTTAGGATTTTCTTGGTCGACCAATTGCTTAATCAGTGCGCGGATTGCGGTAGCAGAGCAGGTGCCGCCAGTGTCAGTTGCTACTGAGCTACCAAAAAAGTATTTCAGCTCAAAAATGCCGCGTGGCGTCAGCATATATTTGTTATTAGTGACGCGCGAGATTGTGGATTCGTGTAGCTCAAGCTCTTCGGCAATTTCACGCAAGACTAAAGGTTTCATTGCCACTTCGCCGTACTCCAAGAAATTGCGTTGGCGGTCAGTAATGGCTTGTGATACACGTAAAATGGTTGAAAAGCGCTGCTGAATGTTTTTAATCATCCATTTGGCTTCTTGCATCTGGCTTTGTAGGTATTGGCTAGAACTATCGCGGTTACGTTTCAAAATGCCTGCGTAAAGCTGGTTGATTTTAAGTTTAGGAATCACCGCATCATTGAGGCTGGCGATCCAAATGCCTTTTACTTTTTTGATAATCACTTCGTGCTGAATGTAGTGTTCAGAACCAATAATGCTGAAGGCGCTACCTGGCCGAGGATTTAAGTTGGTAATGACTTGCTGCACACATTTTAAAGTGGCTTCATCGCAACCTAGCTCTTTACGCAATTTGCCAAAGTCACGTGCACCAAGGGCTACCAAATAGTGTTTTGCCATCAATTTGGCTAACTCTAAGTGCGGTGTAAATTTTGGCAGCAAGTCCAGTTGCAATAGCAGGCATTCACTTAAATTGCGTGCGCCTACACCAGCAGGGTCTAGGTTCTGAATATGACGTAGCGCCGTTTGTAGCTCTAATACCTCTATTTCTAGCTCTTCTGGCATCTCTTCGACAATTTCTTCGAGTGATGCTTCTAAATATCCATCTTCGTTAATGCTATCCACCAACAGCATGGTGAGCGTTTGGTCGCGCTCGGATAATTGCATGAGTTTTAGTTGTGAAAGCAGATGTTCACGTAAGCTTATTTGCAGAGTCTCTTGTTGCTTGTAATCGCTATCATCATCTGCAGGCGTGCTGTTTTCATCCCACAGACTACCATTTGAATATTCATCGTAATCATCATTGAACTCTGCAGCAAAGTCCGTGGTGCTTTGCTCGAACTCAGATGTGCTAGCATCAAACTCAGTAGGCTCGGTTTGACTTAACTCGGTCTTGCCTTCAGTAAACTCAGTGCTGGTTTTCTCAAAATCAACATCGCTGCTGGCTTCATACTCTTGCGTAGTATCGGTGACATTGCCATCATTACTCGTGGTGTTGACGGTAACCTCATCGTCACTGTTATCCGTTGCGTTGCCATATTCATCTTCGCCGTCATCGCCTCTTTCTAGCAATGGATTAGTTTGCATTAGCAAGTCAATTTCTTGGTTAAGCTCTAATGTTGATAGTTGTAATAATTTAATCGCTTGCTGCAGCTGCGGCGTAAGCGAGAGATTTTGTGAAAACCTAAGTTGTAAGCCTTGTTTCATAGACGGAAATCTTTACCTAAATACACTTCACGCACTCTTTCATTCTCTACAATTTCGCTAGGATGGCCTGATGCGAATACATGACCTTGATTCACAATATAAGCACGGTCGCAAATGCCTAAAGTTTCGCGTACATTATGGTCAGTGATTAACACGCCAATATTACGTGCAGTTAAAAAGTGAATGATTTTTTGAATATCTATCACAGCGATTGGGTCTATCCCTGCAAATGGTTCATCTAACAAAATAAAGCTCGGGTTAGACGCCAAGCAGCGGGCAATCTCAACCCTACGCCGCTCACCACCAGACAAACTCACCGCGGCGCTATCACGAATATGCGTAATATGTAGCTCTTCGAGTAGCGACTCTAACTTTTCGTTCATGGCATCTTCGGACATGTCTTGCAGCTCCAGCACAGCAAGAATGTTTTCAGATACAGTGAGTTTGCGAAAAATAGAAGGCTCTTGCGGCAAATAAGATAAGCCCATTCTTGCACGCATATGAATAGGCATACGACTTAAGTCTTTGCCATCCAATGTGATGCGGCCTCCATCAAGCGCCACTAAGCCAACGATCATGTAGAAGCTGGTGGTTTTACCTGCGCCGTTAGGGCCAAGCAAGCCAACAACCTCGCCACTTTTGATGCTCAAGGAAATGTCCTGCACCACAGTACGCGTCTTGTACGATTTTCGTAAATTTTCTACAACCAGTTCACTCATTTGCTTACTCACAATAGCTATCTTTTATAGTTCTCAATGACTTATTGAGCGTCTGGGCTAACTTCTAAGGTTCTGCTTAAACGAACATCTTTACCAGTACTTTGATTGTTACTAGATGGCTTATTCGCAGGTTTTGTATTATCAATGACAGGTTCAGCCGCTTTTTTGTTTTTTGGCTGAATGATGGCATGTACTCTGCCATTGGTTGTTACGCCATCAACCGATTTTGTACCGCCGATGACTTCTGCATATTCAGAGTTTGCGTCATAGCTGATGTAATCGCCATGCACAATATCTTCGCCACGCTTAACCCAAGCTTTTGTGTATAGCTGCACTTTATCCATGCGGCCATCATATTCTATGCGCTGCGCACTACCTTCCATGTACTCATCTTTACCCTCACGCTTTTGTTTAAACGTCGTTGGGTTGCCTAAAGAAGTGCTGTGCTGAAACCCCGCGCTGTCTTCACGTACGATCAGTTTATCCGCACGAATAATTAAAGTACCTTGCGTCAGAATCACACTGCCTGAGTAAGTGCTGATTTGCTTAGCATCATCCACTTTCACAGAGTCGGCTTCTAAATCAATCGGCTTATCTCTATCTGCTGCCTCAGCAAGCGCAAAGCTGGAGTAGCCTAGCATTGCTAAGCTTAGAAAAACATAACTCATTAATAAGTGATGTTGTATGTTGGTTGATTGCTTACTCATGGCTTCTCCGAATGCGCACATTATTCGTATTAGATTTTTGTAATATTGAAACTGCTTTTTGCGTGGCGGTTTCAGTTGCTTTAGTCGTTTTCTTAACTTCTTTGTTAGGTGCTGTGACCTTAGTTTGCGGTACTTTAGATGGTGTTGCTACAGTATTAGCTGGGCTTACCGTCGTCGGTTTCTCGTAATGTGCACGTACTCTATGCAGCAAGGTCACCGTGCGTGTATTCTTTTCATACACCATCCCTGTGGCGTAGATAACAGTTTTAGGCGCTTGTTTAATTACAACTGGGCTATCGGTGCGCACCAAATCTTGATCTGGCAAAATGTTAAGATACTCCGTTTCCACCGTCATTTCACCTTTACCTGCAAATGCTTGGCGTGTAATTTTTACATTATCAACTAGCTGCACTTGTTCACCATCACTCGAGACGTAACCTCTTAATGCTTCAACTTGTGTATAAGGCTTGCCCACGCTAAATTGCGTGTAGCGCGGGCGCTGTAAATTGGTCGAGTCATCATCAGGAAAATGTCTCATTTCCGCTGCGGCTAATTTATAGCGCAAGACGCCGTTTGCATCCGTTTGTGAAGTCACAAAATTACTCATAATATAATCTGGGTCATGCCTACTACTGCCGTCTGGTTTGGCTTGTGGCGGTTGTACCATATGGTTAACCCACGCCGTGAGCAATGCAAGTACCGACAGTATCACTATCGGGAAAATAATTGCAGAACGTTTACCTATGCCCATTAATAGGCTCATTAATTGGAAATGCTTGCTTGCGTTAAAAATTGTGCCATTTGTGCATCAAAAGTACCTTGTGCCTGCATAATCAGCTCGCAAACCTCGCGCACGGCACCGTGACCACCTGCTTTAGCGGTGACATAATGGGCATATTTCAACACTAAGCTTGGCGAGTCTGGCACTGCAAGTGCAAGGCCGCATTTAAGCATGGGCGGTAAATCCACTACATCATCGCCCATGAATGCACACTGGTTTGCTTGCAAGCCGCTTTTGCTGACTAAGTCGTTAAATGCCGCTAATTTATCTTCCGCACCTTGATAGAAATGCGCAACGCCCGTACTTTCAGCACGTTTCTTAACGACGTTGGAGGTACGCCCTGTAATAATCGCCATTTCAACGCCTGAGGCTTTGAGCAACTTCATGCCCAACCCATCATGTGCATGAAAAGTCTTATATTCTTGACCATCATCGCCTATCGTCAGGCCGCCATTGGTCATCACGCCATCGACATCAAGGACTAGCAGCTTGATGTTTTTAAAACGAGCTACCAGCTCAGTATCTAACGTCTTTATACTCATCAAACTTAAACTACTTTCGCTAATAAAAGATCATGCATGTTTAATGCACCTACTAAAACACCTGCATCGTTAGTGACTAACAGTGCGTTGATTTTACGTTGTTCCATCATCTCTACTGCTTCAATGGCTAATTTGCCTTGATGAATTGTAGATGGATTGTGGTGCATCACGTCTTTGATGCCAGAAGTGGCAACATCTACTTTTTGTTCAAAAGCGCGGCGTAAATCGCCATCGGTAAATATGCCAATAGGTATATTTTTACTATCTACAATTGCAGTAAGTCCTAAGCCTTTACGTGTCATTTCTAACAAACCATCAGACAATGTGGCATTGATCGTGACTTGTGGTACTTGTTCGCCAGTTCGCATTAAATCGTTTACATGAATCAGTAAGCGTCGACCTAGACTGCCACCTGGGTGAGAGCGTGCGAAATCTTCAGCGGTAAAATCACGCTGATCCAGCACACACAAAGCCAGTGCATCGCCCAAAGCGAGTGCAACTGTTGTACTTGAAGTTGGCGCCAAACCTAGTGGGCAAGCTTCTTTGGCCACATGTGCGCTTAAGTGTATATCTGCAGCTTTTGCTAAAGTGGATGCGTCATTACCAGTAATGGCGATGATACTTGCACCCAGCCTTTTGAGCGGCGGTACGATGGCGAGAATCTCATCGCTTTCACCAGAGTTTGAGAGCGCAATCACAATGTCTCCGGCGGTAATCATGCCTAAATCGCCATGGCTGGCCTCTGCAGGATGCATAAAAAATGCAGGCGTCCCCGTACTTGCCAATGTCGAGGCAATTTTGCCGCCAATATGGCCAGATTTGCCCATGCCGCTCACCACAACACGACCTTTGCATTGTAGAATAAGGGCGACAGCATCAGTAAATTGTCCATCCAGCCTAGTAGCAAGCGCATTGATTTCACTGGCTTCTAACAGCAATACATCGCGTGCCAACTCCAAAGTAGTTTGCTTCGCGATCGCGGATTCTGAGGCGTTATTTTTTGATGACATTTGTTTTAAGCTGCATTATTAATAGCATTTTTCGAAAACTGACATATTTATCGGTTAGTATAAAAGGGAAATCCTCACACATAAAGCCTAAACAAGCCTCAAAAATGACAATTTTGCTAAAATTCGCAAAATAATGTTGTTTTAGGCACACATTTTGCTAATGTGGTTTTTTAGTATCTACTTAATTGACACAAAACAAAAGAACACAACTACTACTCAGATACAATTTATAGCTGATTATGAACGAACCCCTATCTTTAATTTTAATTCTCCTTGTCAGCGCTGTTTTAGCGGTGGCGCTGTTCCGCAAACTGCGTTTACCAGCGATGTTGGCTTATTTCTTAGTGGGCGTGGTACTTGGGCCGCACACCTCTGGTTTGCTACCAGATAGCGATGCCAACCGTGAGTTTGCAGAGTTCGGCATTGTATTTCTAATGTTTAGTATCGGTCTTGAGTTTAGCTTGCCTCAACTTTACGCTATGCGTAAAAAAGTGCTCGGCTTAGGTGGTTCACAGGTTTTCCTTACACTTGGTATTGTGATGGGCATAGCCAAGCTGGCGGGCTTAGATTGGTCTGCAGCCTTTGTGATAGGCGCTGCTTTAACCATGTCTTCTACGGCTATTGTTTCAAAGATCTTGGCTGAACGTGTTGATTTAAACTCACGTCATGGTCGCTTGAGTATAGGCGTGCTGCTATTTCAAGACATTGCTGTTGTGCCCATTTTGGTACTTATTCCTGCTTTAGGTGTGGTTGGTACAAATCTAACCGACGTGCTGGGCTTGGCGATGCTAAAAGCGGCAGGCATGTTGCTGTTTCTGTTTACTATCGGCAAATGGTTAATCAACCCGTGGTTTAATTTGGTAGCCGGCCAGCGTTCACGCGAGCTGTTTGTAATGAACGTATTAATGGTCACTTTACTGTTGGCATATGCGACTAAGCTAGCGGGTTTGTCTTATGCTCTTGGCGCGTTTATCGCCGGCATGTTAATTTCAGAAACTAAGTTTAGATATCAGGTGGAATCTGACATTTCAGCGTTCCGTGATATTTTTCTAGGTTTGTTTTTTATCAGCGTTGGCATGCTGTTAGACGTGCAGCAAATTGTTAATAATATTGGCGCAATTTTATTGGTGTTAATTGCACTTGTGTTGTTTAAAGCCGCTATCGTGACTTTAGTGGTTAGAATGGTGAAATATGAAAGTGGCGTAGCGATTCGCACGGGCTTGATTCTGGCACAGGCCGGTGAATTTAGCTTTGTGATTTTAGCACTAGGCGTTGAGCAAAAACTTGTCAGTGGACCAGCGCTACAAGTCATACTCGCTGCCTCGTTACTTTCTATGGTGATTGCGCCGTTTCTTATTCAGTACAACGGACGTATTGCACGTAAGTTGGTACAGAGCTATAGCCGCAACAGTGGGCAGGTTGTACAAGACATTGACGATATTGGTAAGCACTTACATAACCATGTGATTATTTGTGGCTATGGGCGTAGTGGTCAGTATCTCGCACGCTTTTTAAGAGAAGAAAACATTCCTTATATTGCTTTGGATATTGACCCCTCGCGCGTCCTAGAGGCGGCAACAGCCGGTGAGAATGTCATGTTTGGTGACGCTGCAAGACGCGTAGTGCTTGAAGCCGCAGGCGGTGCGCGGGCTAAAGCCTTGGTGATTAGTTATGCCGATAATCGTGCAGCCATGAAGATTCTGCATATCGTACAAGAAAATTATCCGCAATTACCCGTCATCGTCCGCACGGTAGACGACACCAATATGGAGGCGCTACGTGAGGCAGGTGCCGCTGAAGTTGTACCTGAGATTTTAGAGGGCAGCTTGATGTTAGCTTCTCATGCACTTATGCTGCTCGGCGTGCCGTTAAATCGCGTGGTGAAACGTATTCGTATATTCCGTGAAGAACGCTACAAGTTGTTTAAAGGCTACTTCCACGGTATTTCAGATGCTGAAAATGAAGATCTGGCAAACCAGCAAGTGAGGCTGCATTCTGTGATTATTTCACCGGGTACATTTGCCATTGGCAGAAACTTGGCTGATATGCATCTGGAAAATTTTGACGTAGAAGTGAAATCCATACGTCGCCCAAACTCTAATGGCTCACAGCCTAATGAAGAAAGTACATTGGCGGAAGGCGATGTGATCGTTCTACTTGGTCAGCCAACAGGCTTAACTAACGCACAGAATGCTTTGTTAATCGGGCGCGTAGCCACTAAATAAAAGATGTCTAAATGAATAAGAGTGTAGTAATCGTAGGCGGTGGCATTGTTGGCTGCATGACTGCGATGGAATTAGTCGATCGCGGCTGCAAAGTCACTATCGTAGAGCGCAACCAAATCGCCAGTCAGACTTCTGGCGAATCTTCATGGGCAGGTGGCGGCATTGTTTTCCCACTATTGCCTTGGCTTTACTCTGACGCAGTGAATACACTTACCAGCTATGGCGCGAAGTTTTACCCAGAAATTTGCCAGCGTTTATTGCGCGAAACTGGCATCGATACCGACTTTGAACAGTCAGGGTTTTTATTGCTGCCAAACTTCGATACTCAAGCAGCTACTGCTTGGTGTGCACATAACCAATTACCTGCTCAAGCCGTCAAAGCATCCGCTTTTGGCGTGCAATCGCCCAGTGGCGAAGAGGCATTATGGCTTCCTACGGTATCTCAAATACGCCCACCATATTTCATGCAAGCCATGCGTAAATGGCTAGAGAAAAACAAAGTCAGTATGCTAGAGCACACCGAGCTTGTGCCGCTAAAAGAAACACAAAAGCTAAACGAATGGCAAACGATTGATGGGAAAACCATCAGCGCAGACCAATTTGTAGTCACATCTGGTGCATGGAGTTTTGAACTGCTAAAAGAAACCAGCGCCAAACTGAATATCAAACCCATGCGTGGGCAAATTCTGCTGTATAAACCCGAAAAAAACCTTGAGCAGATTGTCTATAGAGAAGGTTTCTACATGATTCCGCGTCGTGATGGACATTTGTTAGCCGGCAGCACGCTAGAAGATGTAGGGTTTGACACTACAGTGACGCAAGAAGTGCGCAATGAAATTAGCGCAAAAGCTGAGGCGATTATGCCAACATTAAAAAATCAAACCATCTTTAAACACTGGAGCGGCTTGCGACCTGGTACACCTGAAAATTTACCAACGATTTCAGCACACCCAACCATCGAAAACCTTTATCTTAATACCGGGCATTTTAGATATGGTTTAACGATGGCGCCAGCGAGTGCAAAATTGGTGACGGCTTTAATATTAGGTGAAAAGCCATTCACAGATGCGGAGCCTTACCAGTGTAAATAGTAGCATCTGTTCTTGAATATACGCGCCAAGAATTTATAACAGCCGTCACTCCCGCGTAGGCGGGAATCCAGTTTTGGTGGTGGTCATAAATAGTTGTTTATAGCGAATAAGTAGGGCGAGAAGAATGACTTTAAGTTTGCAAATAGTCAACAGTAGTGAGTCTTGTAACAGGTCGCTTTCGCGCGACGCACGAGTTACTTTCTTTTGCTTAGCCAAAATAAAGTAACCAAAGACAAGGCTACCCCCTCCCGCTTGATTCCTGTTCTGCTCAGCTTCATGGGCGGCAATCGGAAACTCACTTCGTTCAAACAGCCGCTTGCCGAAAACTCCCATGAATCCGAACAGAACAGGCGCGGAAGCAGGGGATGGAAAGGCGCTGAAATTTCACAGTTGCTGATTTAATATTAAAATTTCTCAAACCCCGTCATTCCGACGAAAGTCGGAATCCAGTGGCTTTAACTTGCTAACAATTTATATGTTGCTAAGTGGCTGAGCTAAAGCCTTACTTCAGCTACGCGAGTTTTCGATTCTGGATTGTCGCAAAACAATATATTTTTTTGTGCATCAAATTGCATAGGCTGATTAGTAAATGGGCAATCGTATTGCTTATCTATTCGATTTAAAAAGGCTTTAATATTTGCTGGGGATATTTTTTGTTGCTTAATTTGAAGGCTTAAATTAAGTGAGCTAATTAATACATTTTTAGCATGCATAGCACCAACCAAGTGCAAATTTCTTGCAAACTCACTTGTTAGCCTCATGGAAAGAAAGCTATTAAATGGGTCTAGCCAATTATAAGCAAATACATTTGCTGCTCCTCCATACTTTTTATTTAGCTCAAGTCTACTTGCGCTGAATGTAGCTGGTGGTTTTTGAGCTCTATTTAACAAGTCCATTTGTGCACGATAAATTCTGTTGCGAATAAACTCTGGATGAAAGAGTGCTACTTGGTTTTGTTTTTTTAAAAACTCTGTATTAAAGAAATTGTAATCAGCCCTAAGCATGCCAGCCAAGTTGTATCTTTCTAGGTCGGTTGGCTTAAGAGTTGTTTCTAACTCATCAAAGTGCTTAATCCCGATTTCAGGGGATTTAAAAAGTAAATTTTCTAGTGAATATAAATTTATTCCATCTAATACTAGAAAAATAGCGCGCTCAATGGCTGTTGTATCTTGCTTCAAGAGATGGTTAATAAAGTGATGGTTTGCTAGCCACTTGCTGTAAGCCATTTCGTAGTTACCAGTTTCAATATTTAACTTAATTTCCTCAGCAAGAAGTTTATTTAAATTGATTAGTGTTTGACCACTGTAATGAGTTTGTCCATTACTACTCATACCACGCCAATCTGTCATATCAAATAAGCTGGTGTAACGGTCTAGTAAGACTTTATTCTCAAGCAATAAGAATTTGATGCGCTCTTCACTAATGCAGTTTCCCTTCTTTTCTTCAACTGGAAAATCAGACCAGCAATCAAATTCATTTGAATTACCTACAAAAGATAACTCACCTGTTCTTTCGACTGTTAATTTAGCGATGAAGTTGTTTAATGATTGTTCATAGGTGCCAATCACAAATTGCCCATGTTTAATAATATCCACACCTATTGGCGCATTTAGACCTGACAAGGCAACTGCAATATTCTGACTATCAGGTATATTTTTAGAATTAAGCGCATAAAACTCATCTCTTCCAATATCGGGGGATTCATCATGGTAAATAACGAAAGCTATCCAAGTTATCAAGAGTAACAATACTATTAAAACTCTATAAAGCGTTCGCTTAAGTATCATTTTGAAATTTGGTATTTTTGTTATCATGGTTTTCTAATGATTGTATCCGTCAGATTTAGCTTTTTAAACTCATTTTGCTACCCAATCCCCAGACTTGCCGCCATGTTTTTCCAATAGCTTGATGCTGCCAATCGTCATGCCTCTGTCTACAGCTTTACACATATCATAAATCGTAAGTAAGCCCACGCTTACTGCGGTGAGTGCTTCCATTTCTACGCCTGTTTGGCCTGTAGTTTCGGTGGTGGCGGTGCAGATAACGGATGTGTTTTTATCGTCAATTTCAAAGGTGACGGCTACTTTGGTTAGGCTAATTGGATGGCAAAGTGGGATTAAATCAGAGGTGCGTTTTGAGCCTTGAATTGCGGCGATTCTTGCAATGCCGAGTACATCGCCTTTTTTGGAGTCACCGCTTTTTATCAACGCTAATGTACTGGTTTTCATAGTAATTTCGCCGCTGGCAATGGCGATGCGCTTGGTGTGTGCTTTGTCGCCAACATCCACCATGTGTGCTTGGCCGCTGTTATCAAAATGTGTGAGGGTGTTTGCTGCGTTGGTCATCTTTTGCTTTCCACGGATAATCATTTTATGGATGATTATTTTTATGATTCCTGCTGAACTAGCTTCGTAAAGTAGCTATCATAACAATAATGAAATTAAAAACTATTGTAATTGCAATTTTGCTGATCACAAACAGCACGCTAGCGACCAATTTGTGGGCGCAATCTTATGATGAGCCTGTGTTAACTGGTAAGCCTTATGAGGCGCCAAGGAGCTTCGATTTGAGTTTGCCAGAACTCGGCGATGTTTCGCAAACCGTGTTAACGCCGCTTGATGAAAGGCGCATTGGCGAACAGATTATGCGCGATGTATCGACCAGTGACGAGGTGGTGCAGGATGTAGAAATTATTGATTACCTGAATAATCTGGGTAATCGATTGGTTTCAGCGAGCAGTGATAAGCAGCAAAAATTCAACTTTTTTGTGGTGCAGGATAACTCAATCAATGCTTTTGCCATGCCTGGCGGCGTGGTTGGCGTGCATACGGGTTTAATCTTGGCCACGAATAGTGAGTCTGAACTTGCAAGCGTATTAGGCCATGAGATTGGTCACGTGACACAGCACCACATGGCGCGTATGTTGGCATCGCAAAAATATGACACGTTTAAAAATATTGCGGGTATTGCATTGGCATTGCTGGTCGCGCGAGCTAATCCAGATTTAGCGAGCGGTGCGTTAACAACTGCTTCGGCTGTCGGCATACAAAATCAGTTGGATTACACGCGTGACCATGAACGCGAGGCTGACCGCGTCGGTTTGCAAATTTTAGATAGTGGCGGTTTTGATGTGCGTGCAATGCCCGCATTTTTCACCACTTTACAGCGCGGTACACGCTTTGCCGAAGGCAGTGCCCCTAGTTTTTTACGCACTCACCCATTAACCAGTGAACGTATTGCCGATGTTGCTAATCGTGTGTCGCAAATGACGTACAGGCAGGTACCTGATAGCGTTGAGTTTCAATATGTGCGGGCAAAACTCATTGCCAATAACGGTTCGGCAGACACTAATATACAGGTGTTCGAGCAAAATATTCGTGAACATAAATATACCAATGAAGCCGCTGAGCATTACGGATTAGCCGTAGCTTATCTGCGTAAAAACGCTCTGCCGCAGGCTGAGAAAGAAGTGGCGTGGCTGAAAAAGAATGCACCGCAGCATGCCATGATAGAGAACCTAAGTGCGCGTCTGCAAGTCGTAGAGAATAATCCGCAACAGGCGGCCAAGCAATACGCCGCCGCGCTTAAACTATATCCAGATAATCGTGCGCTAATTTATGGTTATGCTGATCACTTTTTGGCGATTAAGCAGTCTGATAATGCGATAAAACTGATTAAAGATAAGCAAGGGTTATATCCAAGTGATGCGCAGTTTTACGATGTATTGGCAAGAGCCTATACTATGCAGAATAAGCTTTTGCTGAGCTATCAGGCACAAGGTGAGGCTTACTTTAGAAGGTACGATCTTGCACGCGCTATTGAACAAATGGAGTTAGCGGTTAAAGCCAATGATGGTGATTTTTATCAAAAGTCCATTGTTGAGGCACGCTTGACGGAATTGCGTCGCATGCAGGGCGATGTGAAAAAAGGTTAATGAGGGCCAATAATGCAACGTAGATATTTTATAAAGCTCATATCTGGTGCGTTTGCCTTGGCTTTTATTGCACCCATGAATGCTTTTGCCGCAATTTGGAACAAAGCAGCGTTTGAAACTACTAAGTTAAGTGATGCTGAAAAAAACTTAGAAATTAATGACGAAAAGCCTAGCGAAGAGATTTTGATTACCTTGCCAGATAAAGCGGAAAATGGCGCGATTGTTCAAATTGAGGTCAAAAGTAATATTCCAAATACTGAAACCATTTCTATTTTAGTAGAAAAAAATCCAACGCCGCTCATCGCACACTTCAAATTCAGCAATGGCGCCGAGCCTTTTGTGGTGACGCGTATCAAAATGGCAGAAACTTCAGATGTAAAAGTGGTTGTGAAGGCTGGTAATCAATATTTTACTAACGCTAAAAGTGTCGTCGTGCTAGAAAACGGCTGTGGTTAAGGATGGTTATGGCCTCTGATAATATGAAAATGCGCGCCCAATTGAAGGGCGACGCAGCTTCTGGTGGTTACACCGAAGTGAAGGTTCTGATGAGCCATCCCATGGAAACTGGGCGAAAAAAAGATGATTTTGATCGATTGATTCCTGCACATTTTGTGCAGTTAGTCACGGCAACTCTAAATGGAAAAACAGTGCTGGAGGCGCAGTGGGGAACGGGCATCTCTAAGAATCCGTATCTTACGTTTAGATTAACTGGTGCCAAAATTGGCGATACTGTTGCTGTGACTTGGCATGACAATTTAGGCGAAACAGCCACGCAGAATATTATTGTCACTTAATAAGTTTAATATAGACATGCTGTAGATTGATAAGTAAAATTTATCATAACCATTAGAATGATATATTGGATTTAATAAATTCAACGCTCTATAATCGCTTCACCAGTTAAGAAATACCAAAAAGAAACATTTTATTAAGCTGTATTTTATTTAACCTAAGTGTTTATTTAACCAAGTATTCATTTAACCCACAAATAAGGAAAAAAACTATGTCATTAATCAATACACAAGTTCAACCATTTAAAGCACAAGCGTTTCATAACGGTAAATTTATCGAAGTGAGCGACGTGAGTATGAAAGGTAAATGGTCTGTAGTGATTTTTATGCCAGCTGCATTCACTTTTAATTGCCCTACAGAAGTTGAAGATGCTGCTGATAACTACCCGGAATTCCAAAAAGCTGGTGCTGAAGTGTATATCGTGACGACTGATACACAGTTCTCACACAAAGTATGGCACGAAACTTCACCAGCAGTAGGTAAAGCACAATTTCCACTAGTTGGCGATCCTACACACCAATTGACACGTGCGTTTGACGTGCATATTGAAGAAGAAGGTCTAGCTTTACGTGGCACTTTTGTGATTAATCCAGAAGGCGTGATTAAAACAGTAGAAGTTCATAGCAATGAAATTGCACGTGATGTAAAAGAAACACTACGCAAGTTAAAAGCAGCTCAATTTACTGCTGCTAACCCAGGTCAAGTTTGCCCAGCTAAATGGCAAGAAGGCGCTAAAACAATCACGCCTTCATTAGACCTAGTAGGTAAAATCTAATTAAGATTTAAGTCTTAGTTTTAGGCAGTACGCTACGCCTTTATAACACCATTTAAAGGTGTAGCCCTTACAAAAGCATTATTCAAAAGATAATGCTTTTTATTTGTGGTTTTCATTGATGGATTATATGGTTTGATTGTATGGATTGATGATGAATCATTCGTTAGTCAAAATGGGCTGACACAACTAATAAAGAGAATAATCATGGCACTAGAAGCAGGTATCAAAACTCAATTACAAACATATTTAGGAATGTTGCGCGAGCCTATCGAGCTTGTTGCTTCATTAGATGACAGCGCAGCTGCACAAGAGATGCGCGAGTTACTAGAAGAAATTGCTAGCATGTCAGACAAAATCACGCTGACAAACGGCGATGATGCGCGCAAGCCATCATTTGCGGTGAAACGTGCTGCCACACACAAAGATGCAGGCCAATCAGTTGGTGTGCGCTTTGCTGGTATTCCTATGGGCCATGAATTTACCTCACTCGTATTGGCGCTACTGCATACTGGTGGTCACCCAATGAAATTAGAGGCTGAAAAAATCGCGCAAATTGCAGCGGTTGAAGGCAAGTTTCACTTTGAAACCTATATTTCTTTAAGCTGCCACAATTGTCCAGACGTTGTGCAAGCCATGAACATGATGGCAGTGATTAATCCAAACATCACTCATGTGATGATTGATGGCGCGCTGTATCAAGATGAAGTTAAAGCTAGAGAAATCATGTCTGTACCAACCATTTATTTAAATGGTGAAGTTTTTGGCGCAGGTCGCATGGAGCTAGATGAGATTCTGTTAAAAATCGATACAGGCGCAGCCGCACGCGAGGCTAAAAAAATAGATGCACAAGCTCCTTATGATGTTTTAGTGGTGGGTGGTGGGCCAGCGGGTGCTTCTGCTGCTATTTACGCAGCACGTAAAGGCATTAGAACTGGTATCGTGGCAGAACGTTTTGGTGGCCAAGTAATGGATACGCTAGGCATTGAAAACTTTATTTCTGTGCAAGAAACCGAAGGGCCTAAATTAGTTGCCGCTTTTGAAGAGCATGTGAAAAGCTACGATGTGGATATTATGAATTTGCAACGCGCGGTGAGCTTGTCTGAACCGGGTAAAGATGGCAATAAGAACAACAATTTAATCGAGCTAAAACTTGAAAGTGGCGGTACGCTGAAAAGTAAAGTGGTGATTCTAGCGACTGGCGCTCGTTGGCGTGAGCTAGGCGTACCTGGTGAGAAAGAGTACCGCGGCAAAGGCGTGGCTTACTGCCCGCATTGTGATGGCCCTTTGTTTAAAGGCAAGCCTGTTGCAGTGGTGGGAGGCGGTAACTCAGGTGTTGAGGCGGCGATTGATTTGGCAGGGTTTGTGGCACATGTGACTTTATTGCAGTTTGATACAGTACTTAAAGCCGATGCAGTGCTACAGAAAAAGCTACGTTCTTTGCCTAATGTCACCATTATTACCAGTGCGCAAACATCTGAAGTGACAGGTGATGGCACTAAAATGAATGGCTTAACTTATACCGATCGCGTTACTGGTGAAACTAAACATTTAGCGCTGGATGCAGTGTTCGTGCAAATTGGTTTGTTGCCTAATAGCGATTGGTTAAAAGGCACGGTCAACTTAAGCAAGTTTGGTGAGGTTGAAGTGAATCATCACAACGCTACTTCATTACCTGGTGTGTTTGCTGCGGGCGATGTGACAACGACACCTTATAAGCAGATTATTATTGCCATGGGTGAAGGGGCAAAAGCAGCGTTGGGTGCGTTTGATTACTTAATTAGGCAGTAATTAGCTTTAAGTTTTGGTACATAAAAAATGGCGGTTTAACCGCCATTTTTTATGTACGCAATTTGTTGTGATTAAACTTATAGTAATGGCTTAATCGGTGTTAATTGTAGCGCCATTACTTTACGACGCTTCGCACTTGTAGCATATTGGTCTGGATTGTCAGTGGCTGCACTCCAGCTATTTTCAGGCTGCATATCGACCTCGATGGCATTTTGCACATTGTTAGCCAATGCTTCATTTTGCACAATAACACCTACTTCGGTATTTAGATTTTGTGAGCGCGGGTCAAAATTGAAGGTGCCGATAAATACTGTTTTAGCATCAACCACCATAGTTTTAGCATGAATTGCGAATACAGGCGGCTTGGCATCTTTAGGTAAAACCCGTTGCACCAGCTTTTGTTTAATTTGTGGGTCGGGTTTATATTCATAAACTTCTATACCCATTTTGATGAGCTGATCACGCTGGTTTCGGTAACCACTAAATGCTTCTAAATTATCAGTAGAAGCCATTGAGTTGGTGTTGATGCGTACTTTAACACCTCGTTTAAGCGCGTCTTTAAACAACTTTTTGGCTTGGCTAGACATGACCAGATAAGGCGACTGAATAACGATTTGCGTTTGTGCACTTTCAACTAGTTGCGCTAATTTTTGTGTGGTGACGCCACCGCCACCCATAATGTATTTGTAATTGTTTTTACCTGGTGTGTCGCTAATAAACTCAATCGGCGTCCAAATGATTTTCTCGGCAAGTGCAGCAAAAGCTTTAGGCATATCACTAATTGCCTTGCGATTCTCAGGCGTAAAATTTTCAGGTGAGTTAGCGTAATCGTGTAAGTCACTGTAGATTTTTTGAATTTCATCATCTTTGACGGTGACGTGTTTCTGCATCAGCCCTAAGCCGTCATACAAATCTTCCACTGGCGCGCTAAGTGGGCTATGCCAAAACTTTTCGAAGCTTGCTTGCATGTCTTTTGCCACATCGCCAAGCAATAAAGCATCGCGGTCGCGGAAATTGTATTTTTGGTTATAGTCAAAATATTCAGCTGCCATATTGCGCCCGCCAGTAATAGCCAATTTGCCATCTACGATAAAAGTTTTATCGTGCATACGCTGATTAACACCTCGAAAATTCACGACGATATTCATCAAGCGTTTGTAAAATGGTGTGCCTACTGAATGTTTTGGATTGTAGATGTGAATCTCGACGTTTGGGTGTTTGGCGAGTGCCAGCAAAGATTTATCAGGCGCATCGATTAATAAATCATCAACAATGACACGCACTTTAACACCCCTATCAGCCGCGCGCAGTAAGGCTTCTGAGGCTAATATGCCGATATTATCAGTACTCCAGATGAAGTACTGCACTTCGATAGTTTTCTCTGCGTGGTCAGCCAGCCAAGCACGGGCGAGTAAAGCATCCTCGCCTTTATCCAGCACATAGATGCCGCTTAAATTGGGGTGAGCGGCAATTTGATTGTCAATATAAGTAAGCTCTGGCGAAGCGATAGCCATTTGCGCAAAGCAAATAAACGAAGCCGCAAGTGTTTTTAGCACTAACTTAAAGTCAATCAATTGTTGCTCCTTATTGTCTTGCTAGTGCTTAAATAGAACTTAACGTCCTGCCATACTCAGCGCGACTGCTTCGGCGATGCGAATGCCATCAACACCAGCAGAAAGAATGCCACCAGCATAGCCAGCGCCTTCACCAGTAGGGTACAAGCCTTTGGTATTAATGCTTTGCAAGTTGTCATCGTTACGTTTAATGCGAATCGGCGATGAGGTGCGTGTTTCAACGCCTGTGAGTATGGCGTCTGCCATATCGAAGCCTTTAATTTGTTTAGCAAATTGTGGTATCGCTTCGCGAATCGCCGAAATCACGTATTCAGGCAAAACGGTATCCAAGTTAGTAAGATGCACGCCGGGTGTGTATGAAGGTGTGACTTCACCAAATTGAGTTGAAGGTTGATTCGCTAAAAAGTCGCCAACTAATTGTCCGGGTGCTTGGTAAGTACTGCCACCCAATAAGTAAGCTTGGCTTTCCCACTTGCGCTGTAATTCCATACCCGCGAGTGGATGGCCTGGATAATCCTCATCAGGCGTGATACCAACCACGATGCCCGCATTGGCATTGCGTTCGTTACGTGAATATTGGCTCATGCCGTTAGTTACCACACGACCTTCTTCAGATGCCGCAGCTACCACGGTACCACCTGGACACATACAGAAGCTATAAACGCTACGTCCATTGCTTGCATGATGAACTAATTTGTAATCAGCCGCGCCTAAAATAGGGTGTTGAGCGTTCGGACCGTGACGGGCGGCGTCAATAAGTGATTGCGGATGTTCGATACGGAAGCCGATGGAAAATGGCTTGGCTTCAATATAAATACCGCGTTTGTGTATCATCTCAAAAGTGTCACGAGCGCTATGCCCAACAGCCAGAATCAGGTGATTCGTGGCAATGCGTTCACCGCTAGCCAGCACCACCGCTTGGACTTGATTGTCTGAAATCTCAATGTCTTCGACTTTACTTTGAAAGCGTATTTCACCACCGAGCGCAATAATATTGTTACGCATTTCTTCTACCATGCCGACCAACCGGAACGTGCCGATATGCGGATGGCTGACGTATAAAATCTCTTCTGGCGCGCCTGCTTTAACGAACTCATTTAACACTTTGCGGCCATAATGGTTTGGGTCTTTAATCTGGCTATATAACTTGCCGTCAGAGAACGTCCCAGCGCCGCCTTCACCAAATTGCACATTGGATTCTGAGTTAAGCTTAGATTTACGCCATAAATCCCAAGTATCTTTGGTGCGCTCACGCACCGCTTTACCGCGTTCTAGTACGATAGGTTTGAAGCCAGATTGCGCTAAAATAAGCGCAGCAAAAAGACCAGCAGGACCTAAGCCGACAATGACAGGTCTTTCTTTAAGTGTTTTAGGTGCTTGCGCGACAAATTTGTAAGAAGTATCTGGTGCTAGCTTTACGTGTGGGTCTTTACCTAACTTGGCTAACACTTTAGCTTCACCGTTTACCGTGACATCAAGCGAGTAGACTAACAAAATTGCATTGGCTTTACGCGCATCTACACCACGTTTAAAAATGGTATATTCGACTAGATCGGCTTTGTTAATCGCCAGCTTTTTAACAATAGCGGCGTTGATTTCGCTGGGTTGATGGTCAAGCGGTAATTTGATTTCAGTGATTCTAAGCATGTTATGTTTATTTGATTTGGCCTGATTGATGTGTTTAGATAGTGCTATTCACAATAACGATGTGTATAGACTATTTGTCGAATGATAACTGATGTTATAAAAGATTGCTTCCAAACATTAAAATTTTAAAGACTGCCTTTTTAAAGAGTTCCTGATGAATAAAGCTTCAATCACACTATCAAACACCTTCAATCGGTTTTTTGATTCAGAAAAATCCAGTGGTATTTTGCTGATTGTCTTTACGCTCGTTTCGATTTTATTGGCTAATTCAGCCATTGGGCATGAGTATTTAAGTCTTTGGCAAATCCATGTGGCGGGTTTAAGTCTAGAACATTGGATTAACGACGGCTTGATGGCCATATTCTTTCTGCTGATTGGTTTAGAGCTTGAACGCGAGATTTACGTCGGCGAGTTATCCAACTTCAAAAATGCGTTACTGCCAATTTTTGCAGCCATTGGTGGCATGCTAGTTCCAGCCTTGCTTCACTATTCATTTAACCAATCAATGCCTACACAAAACGGTATCGGTATACCTATGGCGACTGATATTGCGTTTGCACTTGGCGTTTTAGCCATACTTGGTAATAGAATTCCAGCCTCGTTGAAAGTCTTTGTCGTGGCTTTTGCTGTCATAGATGATTTAGGCGCAATCGTGCTCATTGCGGTTTTCTATACGGCTAAATTTTCTGTGAGCTATTTGTTGGCAGCTTTATTGGTTTGGGCGGTATTGATTTTACTCAATCGATTATTTCGAGTGATGTCCTTACTGCCTTACATTTTAGGTGGCGTTATCATGTGGTTTTTTATGCTTAAATCAGGCATTCACGCCACGGTGGCCGGCATTATGTTGGCATTCGCCATTCCATTTTCTGTGAAAGACGACGATCAAAAATCGCCTTCACACAAGCTAGAACATTTTTTACATAAACCAGTTGCGTTCATTATTTTGCCGATATTTGCCTTGGCAAACACGGGCATTACCATACAAGCTGGTTGGATGAACGACTTAATGAGTGCTAACAGCCTAGGTATTATGCTTGGCTTGATACTGGGTAAGCCATTGGGCGTAGGTTTGCTTTGTTTCGTTGCCGTTATCACTGGCATCTGCCGCTTGCCAGAAGACTTAAAGTGGTTACATATCGTTGGTGCTGGCATACTCGGTGGGATAGGGTTTACCATGTCCATTTTCATCACCAATCTTGCCTTTCCTGCTAGTGTTGAAACCATTAATGCCGCCAAGATGGCGATTTTATTAGCCTCACTCTCGGCTGGAGTGTTCGGTTTTATTTGGTTTAAGCTATTTACAAAGACAGCAGCTAGCGATTAAGTGTTTTTAGTGCTGCGAAGGTGGTTCACTTACTTGATTTTTTGGGTAAACTCTCACCAGTAAAATGCGCGGTCCTATCATTTTCTTCACTACTACATCAAAAGCCGTGAACTCTACACGCTGACCTTCTTTAGGAATGTCGCCAAGCGCCCACAGTACAAGCCCTGCGATGGTATCGGCGTCCTCTGATTCAATATCAATTCCCAATGTGCGCTCTAAGGTATTCAGTGGTAATGAGCCTTTGCCTAGCAGCGAGCCATCGTCTAATTTAGCCCATTCACTCTGTGATTGCCTGAATTCATCACGAATATCACCAACTAAAGCTGAAAGTAAATTATCTAATGTAATGTAGCCAATCGGTGCTGCATCTTCATAGCCGACGACAGTGAAATGTGGCGCACCTTTTTGTAGCTTTCTGAATAACGTCATAGCATGCGTGGTTGGTGGTACCTGTTCAACTGGCCGTGCGAGGCTTTTAATATCGGTAAAATCGGCGTCTTTGCGTAAAGCGACAAAAATGTCTTTAATGTGAATGATACCAGTCACAATGCCATCAACATTCACAACAGGGTAGCGGCTGTAACGGTGTTGCAAGATGCGATCCATATTTGTATCAAATGAATCTTCTTCGAATAGTGCAACCACTTCACTAAACGGATGCATCAAATCCGAGACTTCTAACTCTCTGAAGTCAATGGCTTGCGCGAGTACTTTCCATTCGTCATCGCTAAATTCATCACTGGCACGTGAACTGCGCAAAATCAACTTTAACTCTTCTGAAGAGTAATGAGAGTCGTGACCCGCTTTAGTTTTAAGTTTCAATGCCCTAATCACAATATTTGAGCTTTGGTTGAGCAGCCAAATGGCAGGAAACATCAGCCAATAAAATGCATATAAAGCGGGTGCAGTCCAAATGCCAACTCTTTCGGACATACGAATGGCCAATGATTTTGGCACCAGCTCGCCAAGCACGATGTGTAAATATGAAATGGTGAAGAAAGCAAAAATGAAGGCGATACTGTGAATGAGTTTTTGACTAGAAACGCCAATATGTGAGAGCAAAGGTTCGATTAGTGCTGCAAAAGCAGGTTCGCCTATCCAGCCAAGTCCGAGTGAAGATAAGGTAATGCCAAGTTGGCAGGCAGATAAATAGGTATCTAAATTGGCATGAACTTTAGCTAACATTCTGCCGCGCCAGCCTAATGTTTTTGCAATCGTGCGCACGCGGGTGCTGCGAAGTTTAACTAAACTAAATTCGGCTGCTACAAAAAAACCATTAAGTAATACTAATAGAAATGCGATAAAAATTAATAAAAAATGAGTGCTCATGTCGCCTTAGGCTTCTAAATTCAGTTGTAGTAATTGTCGCAGCAGTGGCACAGTGACGGGCTTTTTAGTCGTGAGAGACCATTCATCTAGCGCATCTAAAGTAGCCATTAAGGTCGATAAATCACGCCTAAGGTAACGTAAGCAGTAATCCACGACTTCGGTGGGTAAGCGTATACCACGCTCCGCCGCATGATTTTGCAGCGCCAAAGCTTTTTCAGCATCGTTGAGTGGATGTAGCTGATAGACCAAACCCCACGCCAAGCGGGTAGCTAAATCGTCACGCAAGCCCATTTGAGTCGGTGCATGTAATCCAGCGGTAATAAGTGCGCCGCCACTTTCTTTAAGCTGATTGTAAGTGTTGAATAAATCAATTTGTGCATCATTGTTTAGCAAGTGTGCATTGTCTACCACCCTCATGCCTATTGACTCGCAGGCTGATAGCAAATGGCTTTTACCGCTAGCTGTTTCGCCCCATAGGTATATAAATTTTGACTGAGCAGAATTGCTAGCGACTGCGTTTAAACTAGCAAGTGCCTCTTCATTACGCCCAGCGATAAAGTTCAGTAGCGTGGGCGGAGCCGCAGGTTTTATATCTAGTAAGAGTTGTTTCATGTGCAAAATTTAGGCGCGCTGATGAAGTAGGTGGTAATTAATTGAGATAAGTGTCGCTATTGAGGTAATTGTCTTTGGTATGACGCAAACCCACGGCAATCGCCGCGCTCACTGGTAAGGCAAGTAACACGCCGGCAAAGCCAAATAATTGGCCGCCCGCGAGTAAAGCAAAAATCACAACGACAGGGTGTAACCCAATGCGGTCACCGACTAATGTGGGCGTCAGCACCATGCTTTCCACTAGTTGACCTAAGCTAAATACAATCAACACGGGAATCAGTTGGCCGAAACTAGTGAATTGAAGTGCTGCAACAACCAAGGCTAATACAACGCCTAGGGCAAACCCTAAATAAGGCACAAAGCCTAATAGGCCAGCCACTAAGCCAATCGGCAAGGCCATATCTAATCCTGCAAACCATAGACCTATGGCATAAAACGCACTCATGGCGAGCATGACTGAAAGTTGTCCACGTAAGAACTCAGCTAATACTTGGTCAATTTCGCTAGCTACGGTGGCCGTTTTATCATGCCATTCACGTGGAATCAGTTGACCTATGCGCGCTACAAAGACATCCCAATCACGTAGTAAATAAAACAGCACCACAGGTAAAAGTAATATATTTGCAATAATGCCGACTAGCGCCATGCCGTTATTGCCTGCCATAATCAATACATCACCGAGTAGCCCGCCCGCAGTTTTCCAGTTTTTGGTGATGATGTCTTGAATCTGTGCGCCATCAATTGCAAAACTAATACCAAATTTGCTTTGTAACCAGGGTTCAACCGTAGCGCGGATATTGTTGATGGTGCTGGGTAAGCGTTCAGCAATCAATAGAGATTCTTTTTGCAATAGCGGAATGAGAATAAGCAGCAGTAAAGTGATAATGCCGAAAATGCCTGCCATCACCAGCACGGTAGCCAGCGTGCGGCCTATCATAAATTTACCTACACCAACCAAGCAAAGCCTATCAACAAGCGGATCGCACATATAAGCTAGAATCGCTGCGACTAAGAATGGCGTGAGTATTGGAAGCAATAAATAAATAATAAATGCAAAAATCGCAGTAATAATTAACCAGCGATTATCGATAAATAGATTTTTTGCTGCTGTTTTTTTGGGTTCAGTCGTCATATAGGTTAAAATTATACTTAATATATTGAATACTCACTTAAAAGCATTCAAAAACCTTTATTTTTATTAAATATTATTACTAAGCGAGAGCCGTTTTGACCACTAATTCTTCAAATACACCATCAATTAGCTACCGCGATGCGGGCGTGGATATGGAAGCTGGCGACGCGCTAGTTGAGCAGATTAAGCCGTTTGCAAAACGCACTATGCGTCCAGAGGTATTGGCCGGCATCGGCGGTTTTGGGTCATTGTTCGAAATGCCTAAGAAGTTTAAGAATCCTGTGCTGGTTTCAGGTACAGATGGCGTGGGTACAAAACTTAAGCTAGCTTTTGAGTTGAATAAGCACGATACAGTAGGTATCGATTTAGTGGCGATGAGCGTGAACGATATTCTAGTACAAGGTGCTGAACCGCTATTTTTCTTAGACTATTTTGCCTGCGGTAAGCTAGAAGTAGGTACTGCAGCTCAAGTGATTAAAGGCATTGCCGAGGGTTGTGAGCAATCTGGCTGCGCTTTGGTGGGCGGCGAAACGGCTGAAATGCCAGGTATGTATCCAGCAGGCGAGTACGATTTAGCAGGTTTTGCAGTGGGTTGTGTGGATAAAGAAAATATTATCAACGGTACAACTATCGCTGCTGGTGATGTCGTACTAGGTTTGGCTTCAAGTGGCGCACATTCAAATGGCTACTCATTGATTCGTAAGTTGATTGATAAATCAGGCATTGATTTCGAGTCAGATTTTCATGGTAGAAAATTCAAAGATGTTGTGATGGCACCAACACGTATTTATGTGAAACCGTTGTTAGCGTTAATTGCAGCAATGCCAATCAAAGGTATGGCGCATATCACGGGCGGCGGCATCACTGAAAATATTCCACGTGTATTGCCAGCAGGCTTAACGGCCGAAATTAAAAAAGGTAGCTGGACAATGCCTCCTTTATTCACATGGTTGCAAGCGCAAGGCAATGTTGCCGATTTAGAAATGTATAAAACTTTCAATTGCGGCATTGGTATGGCAGTCATTGTGGCTAGAGAGCAGGCTGCGGCTGCGCAAAAGTTATTACAAGACGCAGGTGAAACTGTATTTGAAATTGGTCATATCCGCGCGCAACAAGCGGACGAAGCGCCAACAGTTGTAGTCTAAATATTTTTAGCGGCCTGTATCTAAAAGCTAACTTGATGCGTTAAGTGCTGGTGAGACTTTTTTGCAAAGTCATATTGAGGAGTTTTCGTGCTAAATCAAATTGGAATTTTTAGAACCATTAGAGTGTTAAGCTTAGCGTTTACTTTTACCACTTCATCTGCTTTCGCTGCACAGCAGGTGAGTTTACCTAAACGTATTCAAGCCAATTATGTTGTAACCAAGGATGGCACCCCGTTTGCTAACGTCCGCGAGCAGTATGTGGTGACAGGCAATGCTTACAAAGTGGAAAGCACGACAAAAGGCATAGGTGTTTATGCTTTGCTAGGCGTGCGCAAACTTACTAGTACTGGAAAAGTCACTCGTAAAGGCCTAGTGCCGACTCACTTTGAGTTGCATCAAGGTAGCAATCCAAATAAAGCCTTGTTTTCAGATTTTGATTGGTCGAGTAATACTTTGCACATGTTAGGTAAGGGCGAGCCTCAAGCTGTTCCGCTCACTGCTGGTACGCAAGATTTGGCAAGTTTTGCCTATCAGTTTATGTTTCTACCTAGACCTTTCAAAAATGATATGACGGTTACGCTCACTACGGGTAAGAAACTTAATCAGTATCAATATAAAGTTAAACCAGAACTTGAGCAGCTAAATGTTGCAGGCAGCCAATATAAAACGGTGCATTTAGTGCCAGCCAACTTAGATAAAGGTCAATCAGAAACTAAAGAGCTTTGGTTGGCGACAGAACAAAATTACATATTGGCTCGTTTTTTAATGGTAGATAACGACGGTGCTAAGTTAGAACAAACGCTCACTGAGTTACATGTGGATTAGTAAACCTTGGATTAAATTAAAGTCGTTATGCCAAGATGCTAGCTACAGAAGGTTAGCGCTTGCATTAGGTTTGTCGTTTTTTCTGCATTTATTTCTAATCGGAAAATTCAGCTTTAATCTGCCAAACTTAAATGAACAGCGCGATTTAATAGAAGCTCGATTAGTGTTGCCTAAAGCTTTGCCTAGCCCACTTCAAAATCCACCTGTAGGAAAGAAACCAGTTGCGAAGCACGCTGAGGCTAATAAACCAGCGAAAATAGAAGAAGAAAAGCCAGTTGAACCAGTAGCTCCCGCTAATCCACTACCAACGGAGCTTACGCCAGCTGATACCGCAACGCCAATGGAGCCGCCTGAAGATGTGCAACCCATCGTTGAACATCAAGAAGAGGCTGGTTTAATGACCAAGCCTAAACCCTATCAATATATTGAATCTGAATTTGCCGTCTATACGGATAAAGGCGATGTTGACAATAGAGCCGTAGCAGGAAGTGCTAGAGTGATTTATCAACGGATGCCGAATGGTGAGCAGTACCAGATAAAAAGCTTGATCCAAGCCAAGGGACTGATTTCTTTAGTCATTCCAGACTTGCTACAAACGAGTGATGGATATTTCGATGAGCTTGGTTTGCAACCAGCGCATTATTTATATCAATTCGGTAATAAAAAAGATAAAACCTTTAGTGCTGATTTTAATTGGAGATCTAAAAAACTAACTTTGCATAGCCAAAAAGGCGATCAAACTTTTAATTTGCAAGATGGCACGCAAGATTTATTGAGCTTTATGTATCAGTTTATGTTTGTGCCACCTTTGCAAAATATGCAGTTGAACATTACCAATGGTAAGAAACTGGGTGTTTATGATTACACTTTTGAAGGTGAGGAAACGCTTACTACCAAACTTGGTGATATTAAAACTGTTCATATCTCTAGAATGGCGTCAGAAGGCGAAAAGAAAACAGAATTGTGGTTAGCCTTAGATTATCAGCATGTACCTGTTAAAATACGGGAAACTAGCGGCGATGGTAAAATGTATGAGCTGGTAATTACTAGTTTAGACGCCAGACTAGAGCCTTTGCCGCTACCGTAAGTAAGACTTATGGCTTAATTCACAGCCAGCATATATATTAAAGAGAACCAAATGACGCCCAACCTAATACGGCAAGCCGCTGTAATGTTATCTAACTTGCTTGAATTCAACAGCCCTGCAGATGCCAAGCTAAGCGAATTCTTTCGAAACAACCGTGACCTTGGCACCAAAGAACGTGCTTTTGTGGCAGAAAGTGTTTATGGCGTTTTGCGCCGTTTACGTTTTTTAAGTGCGGTGACCGCTAATGATGATAATGATCCTGATGATGCGCGTAAGTTGGTGTTAGCTTGGATGCTACGCATACAGGGCATGAGCATACAGAAAATCGAATCGATGCTCACTGAGCAGCAAATCGAGTGGGCGCATACCATTAAAGCAAAATCTACAGAAAACTTACCGCTGGCTGTTCAAGCCGATGTGCGCGATTGGTTGTGGGAAAAGCTAGTTGCACAATATGGCGAAAAGGAAGCGCTTACTATCGCACGTAGCATGCATGATGCTGCCACTCTAGATTTACGCGTGAACACCATTAAAGGCACACGCGATGATGTGATGGCTAAATTTATTGCGGAAAATACTTCGGGCGAAAGCAATGTCACTAAAACACCATATTCGCCGATTGGTTTACGCATGCCATTACGCTTGAATATCAGTCGTCATGTCATGTTTACTGAAGGCCAGATTGAAGTACAAGATGAAGGTAGCCAAATTTTAGCGCATTTAGTCGCGCCCAAACGTGGCATGATGGTGGCAGACTTTTGCGCAGGTGCGGGCGGTAAAACTTTAGCCATGGGTGCTTTAATGCGCAATACTGGCCGTTTGTATGCATTTGATGTGTCAGAAAAACGTTTGCACAGCTTAGGCCAACGACTAAAACGCTCTGGTTTAAGCAATCTGAATGCACAAAGCATCAGCAGTGAAACCGACCCTAAACTTAAACGCTTAAATGGTAAATTTGACCGTGTATTGGTGGATGCACCTTGCACAGGCTTAGGCACTTTGCGCCGCAATCCGGATCTTAAATGGCGTCAAACACCACAAGATTTGGCTGAACTGACAGTGAAGCAAGCGAATATTTTAGCGCGTGCTTCTAAACTGACTAAAGCTGGTGGACGTCTAATTTACTCAACGTGCAGCTTGTTGCGTGATGAGAATGAGCAAATAGCAGAAAACTTTTTGGCAGCACATCCAGATTTTAAATTGCTCAACGCAGCTGAAATTTTAAAACAGCAACAAATTAATTTAGATACGGGCGATTATTTAAAATTATTGCCACACTTACATAATACCGATGGCTTTTTTGCGGCCGTATTTGAAAAAACCGATGGCAGCACTGAGTCTGCGAAAGTAGTAGCTCCTGTAGTTGCTGAAGCAGAAGCTGTAGTAGAAACGGTTACGACTGAACCAAAAGCTAAAAAGTCCGCAGCAAAAGCTAAAGTTGCCAAACCTAAAGCCGTGAAAGAAGCTACGGTTGAAGAGACTTTAGTGGGAGGCACTGTCGTGGAAGATGCTATGGAAGAAGAGGCCGAGGTTAAAGAAAAAGTAGCAAAACCTAAAGTAGTTAAGGAAAAAGCGGTTAAAGAAAAAGTAGTGAAAGAAAAAGTAGCCAAGCCTAAAGCCGTTAAAACTAAGGCTGTTAAAGAGTAAGCATCATGAAACTCCCTAGCCTTAACGTCCAGATATTATTAGGTGCAATGTTTGGTGTTGGGCTAGGTTTGTATTTTCATTCCCTAGGGGCTGAAAATCATATAGTGCAGACTGGTCTTTACACGTCAGGGCTAGTCGGCACGCTGTTTATTGATTTGCTCAAAATGATTTTAATCCCACTGGTGTTTTGCTCTATTACCGTTGGCATTGCTAACTTACGGCAACATCAGCAAATACACCATGTATGGGTAACCACCTTACTATTTTTTATCAGTAGTATGGCTATCGCAATGGTATTGGCGCTAGCTGCTAGCAATTACTTTAAGCCAGGCGGTGGCTTACATTTGGCGATGTTTCAAGATGCCATGCAGAATTTTGAAGCTAAGCAACTACCTTTACCAGAATTCTTTGCCCAGTTTCTTCATGGCTTATTTCTAAATCCTTTTACGGCCTTGTCACAAGGCAATGTACTAGCGGTAGTCACATTCGCCCTTGTTTTAGGCATCACGCTGGTCATGGGTGGTGAGCGTTTCAAAAACATACTTGCCCTACTGCAAGAAGGCTTAGAAGTGACCATGCATATCGTGAGCTGGGTGATGCGTTTAGCGCCACTGGGTATCATGGCGCTTTTGATAAAGTTAATTGCCGTGCAAGATGCGGCAATGCTGAGTACTTTAGCAAAGTTTGTAGCAGTCATTGTCGGCTCTCTTTTAGTCCACGGCGTCATCCTTTTACCGTTGATTTTGTACCTATTTACAGGCAGGTCACCACTATGGTTTTGGCGCGGAGCGCGTGAATCTCTAATCACCGCTTTTGCTACCAGTTCAAGTTCAGCCACGCTACCTGTTACTTTGCGCTGTACTACTCAGCACTTGCACGTTAAACCTGAAATTGCAGGGTTTGTAGTTCCGCTTGGCGCAACTATCAACATGGATGGCACCGCATTGTACGAGGCCGCAGCGGCAATATTCATCGCTAATTTGGCTGGTATAGAGCTAAGTATGGCGCAGCAACTTATTGTGTTCTTTACCGCCATGATTGCTGCCATGGGTGCGCCAGGCATTCCAAGTGCTGGCATGGTCACCATGGTGATGGTGTTGCAATCGGTTGGCTTACCTGCAGAAGCCATTGCGATTCTGCTGCCTATTGATAGGCTACTTGATACTTTACGCACCACCGTGAATGTTGAAGGTGATATGGTGGGTAGTCTAGTTGTACAAAAGCTAGTGATGCAAGAATCAACTTAAGACCGTACTTTTAATAAGCGCGTATTAGCCTTTTACGGGGTCTAACTGTGTTTTAAGGTAAGGTTGATGTGGTGATGATGGACTTAGGATAATTTCCTCATAAAATTTAATCATCCGTTGTGCTTGCAGTGTTGCAGTCCATTTATCCAAGGCATAATTTTTTGCCCGATTACCCAGTTCAAATCTATGCTCAGGATTCAGCAGTAATTGATGCACTCTTTCTGCAAATTGAGCTGTGTCGTCAGGCGCAATCAGCGCGCCTTTTCCTTCAATTAAAATAGAGGCTGTACCTAGTTCGGCAATCGCTACTACTGGCGTAGCTTGCGCCATGGCCTCTAACAGAACCAAACCTTGAGTTTCACTTTTAGACGCGAATACAAAAATATCAGCTGATTCATAGCAGGCATTCAGTTCTTTGTTACGGTCTAAGTAGCCGATAAATTGAACATTCTTTTCTATCTCTAAGGTCTTGGCAAGTTTATGTAAACTCGCCTCCGCAGGGCCTTCACCAGTCACTACCAATAAAACATCAGGCCGTTTCTCCGCGAGTATTTTGGTCATCTCTAATAAGAAATCAATATTCTTTTCAAATGCAACACGGCCTACATATAACAACATAGGTCTATCTAGTGGGATGCCATATTTCAATCGAAATGCTTGGCCATCTGCGGCTGCAAAGCTACTATCTTGCAAGCCAGTTGGAATTACCTCAGATAGCACGTTAACGCCGTATCTACGCAATACATCCAGCATGGGGTTTGATGGTGCGACAATCGCATCTACCGCATTGCATTGGCGTTTGGAAATCATTCTTGCGATACCACGTGCAATCGACTTAGGCATCCAAGGCAGGTAATGATGCAAATAATCCTCAAAGAAGGTGTGATAAGTTTCTATACATGGAATATTCAGCTGTGCTGCAAGCTTAAGCCCTAAGTAATGCGCCACAAATGGTGTGTGCACGTGAATGATGTCGTACTTTTCTTGCTCAAGCACTGGTAGTAACTTTACCGCCTCGCCGTATTTCATGAGTTTATCTTCAGGGTCAAAGTAGATGCTACGTGCTGGAATGCGCTTAATCCACGCTTCATCTTCTGTCACCACATCATAATCCGGTGCGATTAAATGTACTTCGTGACCTAAGTTTTGCATTTGCAAAACAAACGTTCTGATAGAAGTTGATACGCCATTAATTCGCGGAAAATAGACATCTGAGATAAATAGTATTTTCATAAGTAGAGTTCGCTTAATTAAATCAAGTAGTTAATTAGTAGATTGTTAAAATGAACGATAGCGACCCAATATGACGGTTTGATGAAAAATGCCTTTAAAATTTTCACTAAATAGTCATATATCTGTAACCAATACTTAATCACAGCATGGCAAATTACACGCTATGCATATACCCAAATTCATTAAACATTATTGTTGGTGGTTGCCATGCTGTCTGTATTCAGTGGACGCGAATGCTTGGGGGTTGGTGACACATCTATATTTCGCACAATCGCTGCTCTGGGCGATGCCCTTGCTGGATCCACGTTTGCAACGTGCAATCAAAAACTTCCCTGAGCTAGTGATGGCAGGTGCTTGCTTGCCTGATTTGGCGATTGTGAGTCCTCACTATCGCCAAACTCACCTGTGGAAGCATGGTCATCAACTGATGCAGTCTGCACGCACAGAAGAGGAAACTGCCATTGCCATCGGCTATATCAGCCACTTATATATTGATGTGATTGCACATAATCATTTTGTACCTGCACACGAGGCGATGTGGCATAAAAATGAGGTGTTCACGCATATTGCCTCGGAATGGGCGATGGATGGACATTTGGCTCCACTGATGGATATCTCAGCAAGACAGCTATTGAATAAACATCAAACCGTGATTGCTGCGTTTATTTCTATTCAATTTGAATGTCCAATGCATGTCACAACGAAGGCTTTAAAACGCTTAGCATTCTGGGATGGTGTATTACGTGCCGTTAAGTTGCCAACGCTGATTTATAAAGCCGTACAAGTGATTGATAAGCGTGTGTTTAAACACTTTGTCTACTATGTGGCTAAAACACAAGTAGCAGTGGCGGATATTGGTGAGGTGCTCAATGGCAAAAATCCACTTTTAGAGCCGGAACTGAAAAATCTTAGTGTGGATCAGTTAGATGTATGGCGTGAGCAATGTTTAAAGCACTTGTATATTGTGCACTCAACGCCGATTCAATATTATCAAAAGACTTTAGTTGAGGATGCTTTTCATTAGAAGGTTAGGTCATTAGACTATTAGGTTACTAGGCTAGCAAGAATGACAATCTAGCAATCGTGGCGCCAATAAGAGCACCAGCAATCACGTCGCTAGGGTAATGCAAACCTAATACCACACGAGATAAGCCCACCATCACTGCAAACGGCACAACAATGATGGCGAGTTGCGGGTAGTAGCCAATGGCCACTAAGCTAAAAACAACCGCATGCAAAGTATGACCAGAAGGAAAGCTGAATTTATCAAGCGGCGTGCCCGTTAACCAAATATCTTGATGCACTTCGTATGGGCGTGGTCTTAAAGTTTTGCCTTTTAACCATTTGTATAGCAAGGTCCCGCTTAAGCCTGCTAGTGCCATGTGTATCACTGGTGTTAAACCTTCAGCGCCATGCAGTATCAAAATGCCAGCCATTAGGCCATACCAGAATATGCCATCACCAAGTCTGCTGGCTGCTCTAAAGAAATTACGTATCAATCTGTATTGGCTAGTGTGGTTTACCGCAATACATAAAAAACTATCTAGTTGATGCATACGGCTAATATAAAAACTCATCTTGAATGACATCATAACCCCCTGTTTATATTATTCTTTCCTTTTAGTATCAAGGCTAGAATGTCATTGAAATGTGAAGGATTGATGAATGGCGTGTGAAGGTTTGTTGAATATCGATGAGCCTTAATCGATAATTTGTAGGTCGGGTTTTAACCCGACATCTCGGACTAAAGTCCGACCTACAATAATTTGATTAAATAGATTCTAAATTATGAATCATAGCTGACATGGCTTAGCTACAATGACTATGCTCTTTTAAGAATGGCACAATACGCGCTTTGGTATCAGGGTGCGATGAAATCATTTCCGGCATTGAACCGCCGCCGCCATGGCTTTTTTCTAATCTTAATAACAATGTAGCAAATGATTTGGTTGGAATACACGCAGTTTTTAGCGATTGCAGTGAGTAATTGTCTGCTTCAGTTTCTAGCTCTCGAGAGTAACTCATATTCATCATTAACGCTGGTAAGCCAGAAGCTATGCTACTTACGTCGCCTGTGATGGCGATGATAATCAGTCCTGAAATGGTCCCCTGTAAAGTTTGGCGCAAGGCATGTCGGCCTTTTACATGACCTAACTCATGCGCTAACACAGCGATGATCTCATCGTTATTTTTAGCTAAATCAATCAGTTCATCAGTAATGACCATATAGCCGCCAGGCAGAGCGAATGCGTTAGCGCCAATGATAGGGCTTTTTCTAAAATTTAATTGGTAGGCAGGGCAATTGTTGGTTTTAGTGCACATGGCGGCGAGTGCCGTCGTGATGTCTTTTTGTTTAGCCACTGGTATTTTTGAGGCTTCAAAATAGCCAAGTCTTTTACTGTCTAGTGAGTTTAAGGTTTGTTTACCTAAGTCTTTTTCCATGCTGACAGGAGTGGCTAGTGCTGCATATTTAGCAACGACAGGCACGCCATATTTAAGTAATGCCGCACTTGCCAGCGCAATACCAACAAAGGCGATAAGAATTACAAATTTATGAGTTTCGGCGTAATGCACACCTTGCCAAAATCTATTCGCTGGTTTTGCAGGTAAGCAACGTTCTAAGTCTTTAAAATCTGTTTCTAAGCGACTATCGTCAGGTAAGTCGATGAGTCGTTTGCCACCTCCAAGTCGAGCTTGTACGTGACAATCGTCGATTAATACTTTGATTGGCTGATGACTGATAGTTTCATCAGCATTGGTGACCGATACTGTGAAAGTAAAGTGACTGTCTACAATGTCAACCAGCACCCGCTTGGCGCGGGCGCTGATGCCATCGTAATATTCTGCTTCAAATTGCACGTGATTGATTAACCGAATGAAATATCAACATCAAACATATCGGCAATTTCTTCACCTAATGCGCGGGATGCGTCTTTTTTCTCACCTACAAATTTATCCCAATCTGTTTCACCTGTGAGTGCTAAATGATTCGCCGTATATTTTGCCATACGAATATGTACCCAAGGCGTCGCAAGTCCTAATGTGCAGATCAAAACAATAGTATTGGTGATGTATAGTAAGAGTAAATCGCGCATACGTTGGTTACTAAAAAATCCAATATGCTCAAGTGTAGTGTTGTTAAAAACGAGATTATGAATACGTGATTTCATATAAGCTGCGAATGAAAAAATAACAGCAAGATACAGCAATATGCCAATTAAACCAGCCAATATTGCTGCAGCCACACCCCATTTACCAATCAGGCCAGCAAATGCACCTGCTAGTGGATCTTTTTTAGGTGTTGTAATGCCTGCATCAGGGTTATTAGTTTCAGCGGCCTTAATCAACTTGTTATATTCAGCAAGCTCTTCAGGTGTTAAGTTTTTGAGGTATTCTGCTTCAGAAATGTTTGCATCAGCTGTTGCAGCTTCTTCAGTAGCGTAATTTTCAGTTGTAACAGGTTCAGTAGTGGTCACGTCGGCTACTTTAATAAAACCACCCGTGTCCATATCAGCCTTTACACTAGTTGAGGCTTGAGAGAAGTGTTGCGTTTGATATGAGCTGACGTGACTAGCCGCTTTAACTTTATAGTGTTGATAAGCAGGAATCGCAATCGCAGCGACAATACCTAGTAATGGAATGATAAAAATAACGAGATAGATTTTGTAGAAGTCTTTTACTAAAGCTTCCATTTTGAAATTGCTCACACCAAATTTATGACCAGAGATCACAAATTTTTGGGTGCGTTGTGCTACAAATGGAATAGCCAAACCTAATGTGACGATGATTAACAATGTGTAGCCAATAAAAACTTTTATAGCCTCGCCGTATTTGCCATTAAAATCAAAGCGTAAACCACGGTAGCTAGAGTTGCGTGCGTTAAACATCATGCCACGAACAATAATCCAAGGCAGCGCAAGAAATAATATAAACGCCATCAAAAGGCCGAATGCTGGGTTAATACCAGAAAGCGCACTGTAAATCACAAACAAAACAAAGGCGATGATACGGCCTTTTAGAATATTGATTGGGTTTGCGTGGTAATCAAAACCAACGCCATCGAGCAGCGTATTATTATAAAAATATTTTTTACGACGCACTTTTGCCCAAGCTGAATAAATACCTAATGTGACAATGGATAGCAGTAAATTTACAATCCAAATACCAAAATACTCCCCCGCTTTTCCCGTAAAGATGACGGGTGTTTGATTTTCTGACATATTTTTCCCTTAATATTGTTTGTTTTTATTCAAGTAAGGCATATCTAGAGCATACCTGCAATTAAGCAGATGTGAGATATTAGCACCAGTATGTGCTTTGTCCAATACAAGCCAAAACAGTACCAATCGGTTAGTTTTTGATAAGATAGATTGAATATAATTGAAGATAAACGAGATATGCAACGCTTTAGAAAAGCGTTATTTGTCCTTAGCCTTCTAACCTTGCTAGACCACGCTTATTCGTCTGTAAGCAGTGCTATCGGTTCAATCTTTTAAGCCCACCCATCACTAACGAATAAGCTGCTGGCACGACAACTAAGGTTAACAAAGTTGACGAAATCATCCCACCAATAATCGCGACTGATAGTGGCTTGTTGGTTTCAGAGCCTGCGCCTAAGCCTAGCGCTGCTGGTAACAGCGCTAGAATAATGGTGAGCGAGGTCATTACTACTGGGCGCAGGCGAATAGGGCAGGCCTCTTTAAGAGCATCGTTAATGCTAGCGCCTTTTTCTACTAATTGATTGGTGAGGTCTACCAGCAAAATAGAGTTTTTGGCGACCAAACCTATCAGCAATACCAAGCCTATCATTGAGTAGATGTTTAAGGTATTGCCTGTCATGAGTAGCGCAATCAAGCCGCCAATGATGGCGAGTGGCTGCGCAAGCATAATGAATAGTGGCTGTATAAATGAGTTGAACTGGCTGGCGAGTACCATATAGAGCAAAAGGAAACCGAGAGCGAATACAAACTTGATGTTTTTCATGGTTTTGCCAAACTCTTCTGCTTGGCCTGTAAGTTTGAGCGTGTAATCAGGCGGCACAATTTTGGCCGCGGTGGCTTTAACTATGTCCACAGCTTCGCCAAGAGGAACCGCGGGATTTGCATAAAAATTGACTGCATATTGCAAGTCATAGCGACCAATCACAGCGGCGCCTAACTCTTTACTAAAGCTTGCAACTGCGTCGATTCTGACTAATTCACCGGTGCTGCTGCGTAGGTAGATTTTGTTTAAATCAGCGATGCTTTCAAGTTCGGAGTCATTGGCTTTTATGCGGATGTCGTAACGCTGGCCGTCGCCATTCAACTCATTGTATTTGGCTATATTGATGCCGCCTGCATAGAGTGAAACCGCTGTAGCGATATCATTAGCGCTAATGCCAAGAGCGGATGCTCTGGTGCGGTCAATCTGCATATTGAGCTGCGGTAAATCTAGCTGCACATCGACATCAACCTTGCCAATGTCGCTATTGGCACCTAACTCTCGCTGTAATAATTGCGAAATGCGGCCGATTTCTTGCAAATTTACCCCAGTGAGATTGAATTGCAGTTTTTCAGAGCGTTGACCGCGCGTAATCGAGCTAGGGGAGGGAATGGCGCGTACACCAGGAATTTGATCTAATTCCTTTTTCAATTCCTTAATCAGGGATTGTTGGCTTTTAGCGCGCTCTTCTTTGGGCTTTAAACGTACATTGACGTTGCCTTGGTTAACTTGTCCACGTGAGCCCGCGCCTATCGTGGCAAAGTAACTATCTATCTCACTTTTATGCGTAGCAAGGGTTGCTTCTACTAATTTTAAGCGTGAATTGGTGTAGTCCAGACTTGAGCCAAGCGGTGTTTTAATATTGATGGTAAAGCTGCCTTCGTCGGTCTCTGGTACAAAATCTTTCTCTACATATTTAAGTGAGTAAAATCCGCTCACAGCAACAAAAATCAACGTGATTAATAACACTAATCCACGATGGTTGAGTGATGAGTAAAGAAGCTTTTTGTATACTTCATCCATACGGCCTAATATGCGACCAACCGCTTTATAAAGCGCATTTTCATTATGGGTGACGCTTAAGTAGCGCGAACACAGCATAGGTGTGAGCGTGAGAGAAACCAGCAGCGATACCAGTACGCCGAATGTCACAACCACAGCAAACGATTTAAAAAACATGCCGATAATGCCGTCCATAAAAATCACGGGTGCAAAGATACAAACGAGCGAGGCAGAAGAGGCAAGTACGGCAAATACCACTTCATTACTGCCTAGAATAGTGGTTTTGGTTCGGAATGCGGCTACGGCTAGCGGATTTTTTAAATCTGCCGCACTAATACCTTCACCAACTTCGCCTTCCATGTGGCGCAATATGCTTTCGCGCACCACGATGGCATCGTCGACCACCACGCCGATTAATAAGAGCAATGCGAGCAAGGTCATACTATTAAAAGTGTAGCCGGCAAAGTACATCACCGCAATTGCACCTAAAAGCGATACTGGAATTTCCAAGCAGATCATTACAGTAGAACTAAAAGATCGCATAAAAATTAATACAATCAGTGCAGCAAACAAAGTGCCTTCAACCAAATGTTCTTTGAGCGATGCAACTAGTTGGTTGATGAAAATACCATCGTTAGTAGAAATCTCCAGCACCATGCCTGCTGGTAAATTAGGACGAACATCTGTCTCTAATCTACGTTCAACTTCTTTAATAATGTCGACAGTGTTGGCGTTGGCGATTTTTACCATACCGATACCGACTGTTGGCTTGCCGTTATAGCGAGCTATTTGGCGGTTATCCGAAATGCCATCTTCCAGCGTTGCAACATCTTTTAGGCGTATAGGTGCGCCAGCTTTATCGACAATGACCATATTCGCTAGATCTGTAATTTTATGAAATTCAAGATCAAGTTTTAGCAGTTGTTCAGCTTGAGAACTGACTAAAAACCCGCCGGGAAGCTGCACGTGCTCACGATTAAATGCTTCGATTAGATCATTGGCGGTGAGTTTGTAAGCAGCCATGCGCTCAGGTTGAATATAAACGCGAATAACGCGATCTCTACGTCCACCTAACGTAACTTCTCCCACGCCATTGATGGTTTCAAATTTCTTTTTCAGCACATTGCTGGCGTATAGATTGAGCTGTTGTATGGTGCGATCACCACTTAATGCCAGCCAAATGACTGGTGAAGCATTAGAATCAACTTTTTGTACTACAGGTGGGTCAGTGTCCGTTGGTAAACGACGCACTACTTGATTTACTTTGGATTGCACCTCGTTGTAAGCCACATCAATGTTTTTACTTAGTGCAAAGGTAATGCTGATGCTGGACACCCCTGGTGATGAGGCCGACTGAATATGCTCAATACCTGGCGTAGTGTTAATGGCAGATTCAATGACGCTGGTAATGCTAGTATCAACCACGTCAGGATTAGCGCCACGTAAAGTGGTATTGACCGTGATGACAGGAAAATCAATCGATGGTACGCGGTCTACACCAATGCGCTGATAGGCGATGATGCCGAACAGAATAATCACGCCAGAGACCATCCAAGCGAGAACGTGGCGTTTAATGGATAGTTCAGGCAATGTCATGTGCTGTTTACTTTGGCGTTAAGAATTACGGTGCGGATTTTTTGTTATGTTGATTGCCTGCTTTATCGATATTTGCGCCTGCTGAGGCATCAGCAATTTTAATAGCAGTATCGTCAGTTAAAAACCCAGCGCCATCAACAACAATAGTGTCATTTTCATTCACACCACTAACCAGCTCAACTAAACCGTTTTGATGTGAGCCTGTTTTCACAACAGCTTGATAGGCCTTGTTATTACGCACTACATAAACAACTTCTCCAGCAGGGCGTAACACTACGCTTTGCTCTGGCACCATCATTGCGGCAGCCTGTTCACCAAGAACAACGGTGCCCGTCACACTGGCGCCAGGTTGCCAATCTGGCGAGCCTAGTATGTCAGCAATCACATCAACGGTACGGCTGCCTTCAACTATCATTGGTTTTAAGTCGTGAATTGTACTTTTAACGATAGTTTCACTAGTTGGTGAGGTGAGGCGTACTTCTAAACCGGGTTTGAGTTTTGCTGCGATGTACTCAGGAAAAGGCAGGTGTGCACGTAGATGTTGCTTAGACACAATCATAATAATGGGGTCACCCACTTTTACAAACTCACCGTCATCAACCAATTTTTTTTCAACATTACCGCTGGCTGGCGCATATATTTTGGTTTTGCTACTGCTGTGGTTAATGCTGCCAACACGGGCTTTAGCACCAACTAATTGCTCTTTTAATACACTCTGTTGCGCCACTTCATTATCAACTGCATTTTGTGAGATAAATTTCTTATTCACCAATGCTTGGTTACGCTCAACGGTTTTGACTTGGTTCGATAATAACGCTTCAATACGCGCTACTTCAGCTTGCGCTTCGTTACGTTGCATACCGAAGTCAGATGCATCTAACGTAGCAATAAGCTGCCCTTGTTTGACTGCTTCGCCAGTATTCACATGAATTTTAACGACGCGGGCAGCGACTTCAGCAGAAAGTGTCGGATTCGTTAATCCTTCAAGCGTACCAATAGTTTCTTCACTAGTTTCAACGGCTTGATTTTTCACTTGAGTGACCGTTACGAGCGTTGGTTTTGCGTTTTTTTTATCGGCTTCAGATTTGTCTGAAGCGGCGTCTTTAGCACCACAAGCAATTATTAAGGTAGAAAGTAATACGATAAAGAAAAATCGGATATTTTTTTGCATATTTTTAGGATTTAATAGTTTCTTAATTTTAGATTTTAATTTTTATGTATTCTATCTACTTGAGACCAATCAAAATAGGGTCCAGGATCTGTTTTGCGTATGGGTGCAATATCAGAATGTCCCACTATAGCCTGAATCGGGTAAGCGCTAATCAGGCTTGCTATCAATTTTTTGAGTGTAAGGTACTGCGCTGGCTCAAATGCTTCAAAGTCCGAACCCTCAAGCTCTATTCCGACCGAGAAATCGTTGCAACGTTCCCGACCATTCCAATTTGACACCCCCGCATGCCAAGCACGGTCTAGGCAAGACACAAACTGTATCAGTTCGCCATCACGCCGAATGAGAAAGTGCGATGATACTTTGCGTGTATAAATTTCAGCATAATAAGGATGTTCATCAGGGTTAAGGCAATTAGTAAATAGCTCAATAATGCCGTTACCACCATACTGGCTGGGCGGCAGGCTAATGTTGTGGATGACAATTAAACTGATTTCAGTTTCAGGTCTAATGTCAAAGTTAGGCGATGCGATATATTGCGCATTAGTCGCCATGCCAGCTTCATTGAGAGCGTAAGATTTCATAATGGTTAATTTTATGCGAAATTTAGATGTAAATTGCAGTATTCCGATAAAATGACGGCGTAAACAAATATTTACTCCAAATTTTGCAATAGTTAGGGAAAACCAGATGGTATTTTTAGAGTTATTCGTCATGCTGATCGTGATTTTAATCGCGGCAGAAGTCTTTACCAACGCGCTTGAACACTTGGGCGAAAAGCTTGGTATTTCTGAAGGCGTGACGGGTTCTATCTTTGCTGCGGTTGGTACTGCCTTGCCCGAAACCATGGTGCCCTTACTCGCTTTGTTAGCCGGTACGCAAAACGTTGCAACCAACGAAGAAATTGGCGTAGGTTCAATTCTAGGCGCACCTTTGATGCTAGCGACTTTATCTATTTCGCTCATGGCGATTTCGGTTTGGAAGCGTCGCGGAACGCAAGGACACTTAAGGCCAGAGCGTACTGGTTTAACACGTGACCTTAACTTTTTTATCGCCGCATTTACCTTTGCAGCAGTTGCCATGTATGTGCCTCACACATTAACAACGGTGCGCTATGGCTTGGGTGCTTGCATGGTATTAATTTATGTTATTTACGTGATGATGACGATTAATGCTTCAAAAGCCTTGGTAGAGGACGGTCACGCTACCGAAGCGGGTGGTGATATGTTCTTATGTAAAACTGGCTTGCCAAATAATATGGTAGTGATTGTTATTCAGTTGTTGTTAGGTCTGGGTTTGTTGATTGCTGGCGCTAAAGGCTTTATTCACGGTGTTGAAGCGGCCGCTCACATCATCGGTATCTCAGCATTGTTACTATCTTTACTCATTATTCCGATTGCTACCGAATTACCTGAAAAAGTGAACAGCATTTTATGGATACGCAAAGGCAAAGACACTCTGGCATTCGGTAATATTACAGGCGCCATGGTATTTCAAGGTACTTTGTTACCGGCGATTGGTATTATGCTAACGCCGTGGGAGCCGCGCAAAGAGGTTGTGCTGGGCATTGCTATGACTTTGCTTGCGTCAATCTGGTTGCGATATTTAGTTGCTAAAGGCGGCATCCGAGTTTGGCATTTGCTGGTGAATGGTGCGATGTATGTGACTTATTTGGTACTAGTGTTAGGTTAAAAGTATTAGCCTAAACTGCTTATTAGAATGATGCCTAGTTAGACTAACGTTTAACTAGGTTTCATCGTTTTCAAAGTTTGGGTCTAAATCACTTTCTTTAGCTAAGCCCAGCTTAGATAGTCTGTAACGTAAGGTGCGAAAGCTAACACCGAGCAACTTCGCCGCGGCTGTTTTGTTGTTATTAGTTTTCTCTAAGGCTTTAACAATCGCTTTTTTCTCAACATCTTCAAGATAGTCAGATAGGTTGAGTTCTAGCGGTTTTTCGCCATTAAGCGTTGAGCTCTTCTGTGAATTCAACTCTGAACCGGTAGGGTGGCTATTTCCATAACTTAAATCTTCAATCGTAATCATTTTGCCATCACTCATGGCTAAAGCACGTTCCAGCATGTTCTCTAACTCGCGCACATTGCCAGGAAACTGCATTTTTGAGATATAGGCCTGCGCGTCGCTATCTAATTCAGGCATGCTGATTTTTTGGTAGGTGCATAGTTTTGCGAGTAATAAATTTGCGAGTAAGGGAATATCAGTTGGACGGTCGCGCAAAGAAGGCATTTTAAGTTGAATAACGTTTAGGCGGTAATACAAATCTTGCCTGAACAGCCCTGCATCCATCATTTCAGCTAGGTTTTTATGAGTGGCGCTGATAATGCGTACATCCACGGCCTCTTCATTGGTGCCGCCTACCATGCGAACTTTTTTCTCTTGAATAGCACGCAGGAGTTTAACCTGCATCGCCAGCGGTAAGTCAGCGACTTCATCTAAAAATAAAGTCCCGCCATTCGCCGCTTGAAACATACCTTCTTTATCTTGGTTTGCGCCAGTAAATGAACCTTTTTTATAGCCGAAAAATTCGCTTTCCATCAAGTTTTCTGGAATCGCCCCGCAGTTCACGGCAATAAAGGCACCGTCACCCCTAGAGCTATTCTTGTGTATGAGTTTGGCCGCAAGCTCTTTACCACTTCCAGATTCGCCACTGATGTAAACTGGCGCTTGGCTACGCGCAAGCTTAGCAATCATCGTGCGTACATGCACCATAGGCTCAGAATCACCTATCATTTCAAGTGCATCACCTTTGCTTGCGCTGGCTTGCGATGTCAGCTTAAGGGCGAACTCGATCACTGGGCGTAACTGCTTGAGTGAAATAGGCTTGCTTAGATAATCAAAAGCACCTGCTTTGAGTGCAGATACCGCATTTTCAGCACTGGCATGCGCGGTGATGACTGCAACTGGTAAACCTGGGTGAAATTCACTAATATAATTGACTAAATCCAATCCGGTCCCGCCCGGCATTTGCATATCAGTTAAGCACAGTGCGTATTGGCGTTGATTGAGTAAAGACTTGGCTTCCTGAATATTACTCGCGCTATAAGTGTCAATATCCATGCGCTCTAGCGTCATTGTGAGTAATTCACGAATATCAGTTTCGTCGTCAACGATTAAGCAGGTCAGTTTTTGAGTCATGCGTTATTATGCCTTCTTTAGCTGCAAAATAAAGACACTGCCGTTGGCTAACGCTTGATATTTCAGTTTTGCGCCATTGGCTTCAGCTAACTCACGTGAAATATAAAGCCCTAAACCATTTCCAGTATTTTTAGTGGTAAAAAATGGTTCGAATAATCTAGATTGGTCTTGTTCGGCTACGCCCTCACCATCATCAATCATTTGGATGCTTAAACCTGATTTACTAAATTCAGAGCAAATGATTTTTAGGCTACCAGCTTGTTTTTGACTATGTTCCCAGCCATTTTTACATAAATTCCATAAGATTTGCGTTAGATGGCGTTTGTCAAAAGAGACGGTTTTTTGTGATAGATTATCCAGCTGAAAATGTGTGTTTGGCACTTTCTCCACCGCGCAAAATTGCGCATGAAAGCTGCTGAGAAAGTCACTTATTTCAAACAGCTCTTGCTGCGTGCGATCTCGTCTATTTAGTTCAAGCACATCTTTGATAATTTGATCGATACGCCCAATGTTATCAGCCACAATTTCTAGTAGTCGTTCAGTCGATTTAGAGTTACTTTCATCTTCTTGAAGCAATTGGTTTGCATGACTGATTGCGCTTAATGGATTGCGAATTTCATGTGCGATATTGGCGGTTAACCTGCCTAGCGCCGCCAGTTTAGCTTGTTGTGCCGCCGTTTGAATTTGGCTCAAATCTTGAATGAAGATTACCGCGCCAGCATTTCTTTCTGATAAAGGCGAATCTTGCAGTTGATTGATAGGCATAAACCTAAGTTTTAATTCACGGTTGCTGATGGAAATATTCGAGTTGTTCTTTTCGTCTGCGCCATTGACCCAATCATTAAACATTGTCGCAATTTCAGGCGCTTGCTTAGTTAAAGTGAAATTAGCTTCGCTATTTTGAGCTAAGGAAAGTAGTGCGGTGGCTTGTAAATTGTTATGACGAATATTTAAGTTTTCATCCACCACAATGACGCCATCCTGCATCTCTTGTGTGATGAGGGCATTAACTTGCGATAAGTTTTCAATATCAATACCGCGTGCAGAAGCCAGCGCTTCACTATGCTGCATACGTTTGGCTAAACTATAGGCCAGCCAAGCCGTTGCAAAACAACTTAAGCTGAGCATCACTGGCTGTGTGTAGGTAGTTGGAGGTAAATTTTCTAGAAGTATTCGGTAGCTTTGTTCAAGCAATAAGCCAATAGTCGCGATGGCTGCATAGAATAATGACAACCGACCGTTGCTGACCAAGCTGGCAATGACAATAATAATGACGAGTAAGAGCCCTAAACCGCTAGTGATGCCGCCAGCAGCAAACATGAACAAAATAATAAAAATAATATCTGCTGTAATTTGAAGTGGCAGAGAAAGTCGATACACATCAGACTTTAATGGGCTGATTAGCAAAACAAAAATGCTGAAGATTAAGTAAGCAATCGACAACTTGAATGTGAGTATGGCATAGCCGCCTTGCCATATGGAGTCCTTACCCAAGTAAAGGTAAGAAACAATAAAAACTAAACTTAAAACAAAGCGAAATATGTTGAGTATGTTGATTGCATGGCGCTGTAAGGACAGGTCGATAGAGTCCGCAAGGCTTTGTTTGACGTTAGTATTCAGAACTTCTGAATTTAATTCGTTTGGGTTCAATTTTAATGGCAACACTGATTGTGAGTTATTTAGGGAGGTGTGCTTTACTGCAATAAAAGTCACCGTTGACCAGAAACGCTTCTGACCTCGGTAAATGCACTGCACACGAAGCGCATTGCACCATGTTTTCTATTTCCTGCTCTTTTGCAGTCGCGTCTTTCTTAACATTTTTATCGTCATTTTTTGTGCCAACCTTGCTGCGCTTAAAAGCTACGATCAGTAAGTAAATGATTACGCCTAAAAAAATCAGTCGCCACATAAGATTTTGCACCTATTAAATAATTGATACGATTGTAACCAAAGCTTGGGCTAGTTCAAAATGTAAACCTGATATACTTTCGTTAATGACTGCGTTAACAATTTATAATAAATCAATCCACCGTAAGCGCAATGGCAACAACTAAAGAACTTTCAGATTTTCTTGCGTCGGTAGAACGTCGTGCTTTTAAGCAGACGGCTTATGCCGTGCGTGATGATCATGCCGCGCTAGACATCGTACAAGACGCGATGATGAAGCTTGCAGAAAAGTATGGCGATAAGCCAGCAGCAGAGTTGCCTATGCTGTTTCAACGCATTTTGCAAAATACTATGCGAGATTTTTGGCGCAGGCAAAAAGTTAGAAATTTATGGACCACTTTATTATCTTCATTTGGCAGCAATGAAGATGGTGAAGATCGTGACCCATTAGAGACGATAGATGTAGAAGATGATAGCGATGAACCTGCAGCACAGCTCGAACGCAGCCAAACCATCAAGTTAATAGAAGCTGCTTTAGAAAAACTACCTGCGCGTCAACGAGAAGCCTTTGTGCTGCGTTATTGGGAAGAGATGGATGTTGCTGAAACGGCAAAAGTCATGGGTTGCTCAGACGGAAGCGTTAAAACGCACTGTTCTCGGGCCGTTCACTCATTGGCGATAGAATTGAAGAAACAAGGTCTAGAAAAATTAGGTCTATCAAGTTTAATGTTAACCAGCGAAGGCTCAAAAGGCTAGGAGGTGAGCTATGGATACTCAAAAAGATATGCAAAATAGTCAAGTAAATGAAAAGCTAGTGAATGCCAATCTAATAGAAGATGAGCAGGTAGCTAAACTCGCGGTAAACTTGTTGAATGATAACGCACAACATTTGAATGCCGTTACTTTGCAGCGTTTGTCAGAAGCGCGTGACCTAGCGATCAGCAAGTTAGAAGCCAGCCAAGGCGTCAATCAAAGTGGTCATGTGTTGCAATGGGTAGGGCATGGCTTTGGTGGCTATTTTGGGCAGCATCGTTTGATGTCTGCTGCAATTATTATTGGTGCCATGTTGCTTACATTTTTAGCCGCACAAAAATTTAATGAAAATAATAACTTAGAAAATAGTGATGCATTTTTGTTGGCGTCTGAATTGCCGCCAGAAGCATTTGCAGATAAGGGGTTTGATACATGGTTAGTTTCCAAGCGAGATTAAAACTCGTCTCAGTATTTTCAGTTGCATTGTTAGTCAGCGGATTGATGTTTAACCATGTGGTCTTAGCGGATGATACTAACGTGACTTGGGCGCAATTGAATGATGGGCAACGACAAATATTAAATCCTTTAGCCTCAGAGTGGGATACCTTACGCCCTTGGCAGCGTGAAAAAATGCTGGATATAGCACATGATTACCCTAAAATGAGTCCAAGCAAGCAAGCTTTAGTACAAAAGCGGCTCACCAATTGGAGTCGCATGACCCCTTATGAACGTGAGAATGCAAGAAAAAATCATCAACAATTCCAGTCTTTACCCGCAGATAAGAAAAGTGAATTGCGTCAAAAGTGGCTCGAGTATCAAAAATTACCAGAGTCAGAAAGAGCACGCTTGCGTGCTGATTCACCAGACACCTACAAGGATGCAGATTTAAATTAATAGATAAGCTAACTGAATAATCTATGAAAAATGAGCAAGTAGCACAAACAACAGCCCCAAGTTTTATTAAGCTTGGGGCTTGTCTTATTTACGAGATGCTAGTCGTGATTGCGTTGTCATTAGCCGCCACAGCTATTTTTGTTTTATTGCTAGGTGAGGCGACAATAGGCATTAAACGATATTTGCTACAGTTATTTTTATGGCTGACGGCAGGTGTATATTTTGTTTGGTGTTGGCATAGAAAAGGTCAGACGCTTGCCATGCAAACCTGGCAGTTAAAGTTGCTCAATCAAAAAGCGCAGCTGTTGCCATTAAAAGCGGCGATTGTCAGGTATCTGCTAGCTAGCCTAAGTTTGATGGTATTCGGTTTAGGTTTTCTGTGGGTCATTGTTGATCGTGACAGGCTATTTTTGCACGACAGACTCCTCAAAAATAAAATTACCTACGCTCCACGTAAAACAGCATCGCCACACCCGCCATCAAAAACATAATGGTAGGCATAATGGCGCTAAATAATGGCGGCCAGTCATTGAGCAATCCTAAATGTGCAAATACGCGGTTGAGTATTTGATACATGACTCCCAGCATAATGCCCACAAAAATCTTGGTGCTAGCACCCGCAGCACGTTGTTGCACAAAGCCAAATGGTAGCGCCAAAACCACCATGACCATGCAGGCTAAGGGATAAATCATTTTCGCCCAAAGTGCCACCTCGTAACGCGTCGTCTTTTGTTTGTTGATGCTTAAGTGATTGATATAAGTATATAAATTCCATGCAGACATTTTTTCTGGCATGATCAGTAATACATTGAGCAGCTCCGGGCGAATCAAAGAGTGCCATGTTGCCTCTGCAGATTGGCTTACTTTCACAGAGTCTTTGCCGAAGCTAGTATCTGTAACATCCTTGAGTCTCCAAGACTCATGTTTAAACTCCCCCGCTTTAGCATTACGCGTAGAGATAAGTTTTGCATTTTTATCAAAGTCAAAGATGTGGATGTTGAGCAATGTCGCATCTGGCAGCACTTCTTCAACGTTGATAAAGCTATTACCATCTTTAACCCAAAGACCAGACCTAAACTCTTGAGCAACAACAGAGTCAGTGGCTTTGATACGCATGCGCTGAGCTGTTTTTTCACTAAATGGTGTGACAAGCTCACCTATTAAAAAGGTGATAATGGTAAATATAGCGCCAATTTTTAATAGCAAAACTGCAATATCAAAAATAGATAGCCCGCTCACTCTTAACACTACCAATTCAGAGTAGCGCGCGAGCTGCCCTAAGCTGTACATGCAACCTACCAGCACGGCTACAGGCATCACGTCGTAAACATGGCCAGGTGCGCTGAGTAATACGAACAATAAAATTTTACTCAGACCATAACTACCTTTGCCTAAAGCCTCTAATTCTTGAATCAAATCGAAGAAGGAGAACATTGCGATAAGCGCTAGCATGACCATGAGCACATTGCTTACGATTTCTTTGAGTAGATATTTATTTAGAATTTTCATATGAAATGTAGATCACTAACTTGGGATCTATTTTTTGGCTTTCATAGGCAGTGTTAACCATGAAGGCCGAGGAATGCTAGGTAAAATTGGTAACTGTAAAGCGCGTCTATAAAACATATAAAAAACTAATGTGCCGAAGGCTAAATGGATAGGCCATAGCCCTATGATTCCACTGATTTTACCTTGCGCAATCCAAGCCTGAACGATATTGAGTAGATTGTTGTAGATGATATAAATCACGATAGCCAGTGCAAAATTTGCTGAGCGTCCTGCACGAGGATCTAATGCGCTTAAAGGGATGGCGAGCAGTGCAAGTATCAGCGCAGAAAACGGCATGGCAAGGCGCCATTGCAATTCAGCAATGTTGCTACTACTTTTGTTCATGATTAACTCGCTACTGGAAATCGATTGCGTTGAAGGAGGCTCACGCTTTGCCTCGCTAGCCTCCACACGAATGGCGTACTTCTCAAACTCCGTTGTTGAATATTCAGCCGTGCCACGAGCCCCTTCGTAGCGGTGGCCGTGCTCCATCAGCAAAAAATTATCGCCGTTTTTCTCAGCCAGCCGGCTACCTTGTGCCGCGACAATGATGCCTAATTTTTGATGTTGTATCGACTGAACAAAGATGTTTTTAACAATATTACCTAGCTCATCAAAACTCTCTATAAAAAATACACGATCTGCATGCGCTGATTCTTTAAATACGCCAGGGCTAATGGCGGCTAAGTCATCGCGACTTTCAAGCTGTACACGAAAATCTTCTACTTTGTTGGTGGCCCAAGGCGTTACAAATAGACTTAAAAAAGCAATAATCACTACAATAGGCACGGCAAATACTAATATTGGGCGTATCCAGCTAGTGATGCTAAGACCCGCGCTAAACCAAATGACCATTTCAGAGTCTCTATACCAGCGAGAAAGCGTGAGTAGTATCGCTAAAAACAAGCTTAGAGATAATAATAAAGGCATAAACCGAATGATGTTGAAGCCCAGTATGGTGGTGATGGCATCATTCGGCAATATGCCCTTCGCTGCCAGTTGAACCAAGTACCCCGCGCGCTGAGCGATGACAATTCCTATTAAAATAAGAAAAGTACCACTGGCGGTAGCAATGAGTTCGTGTAAGAGTGAACGCCTAAAAAGCATATGATTTATTGGTAACTATATATTTACAACTATGAATTGCGTGTAAAACACGCGATAATTTAACTTAATAATATAAAAGGGTGAAGCGATGAAATCCAGCACTATGGAATTTAGCATAAAAAATGACAATCCGCTAAAGCTGCAAAGCGATTGCATGATTATAGGCGTTTATGAAGATAAAAAACTGTCAGATGCTGCCCAATCTATCGATACAGCATCCGCTGGTTACCTGTCAAATATCCTAAAACGTGGTGATTTTGATGGCAAAACTGACGCCACTTTAATATTGCATAACGTGCCAGGCACCGCTAGTGAGCGCGTTTTATTGGTTGGCTTAGGCAAAGAGTCTGATTTTGCTGAAAAACAATATTGCAAAGCGGCGCGTGCTTCAATGAAGGCTTTAGCCAATGGTGGGGCGAGTAAAGCCACTACCTTCTTGGTAGAGTTGCCAGTAAAACAATTAACGACTAAACAAAAAACTGCGCTTTTGGTTGAAGTAAGCCTTGATGCAACTTATAAGTTTGATGCGATTAAGAAGAAAAAAGAAGAATCTAAGAAAGGCTTAGCTACACTGAATATTAATGTAGCCGCTGGCGATGTAAAAGAAGCTAAAGCCGGTCTAGCCGATGGCTTGGCATTAGCTTCAGGAGTGAGCTTTGCAAAAGATTTGGGCAACTTACCACCAAATGTTTGTACACCTAGCTACTTGGCTGAGCAAGCACAGTCATTGGGTAAGAAGCATGATTTCAAGGTTAAAGTTTTAGAGCGCGAAGAACTTGAAAAATTAGGCATGGGATCATTTTTAGCGGTATCCCAAGGCAGTGAAGAGCCACCTAAATTTATTATCATGCAGCACTTAAAGGGTAAGAAAGACCAAAAACCAGTTGTGCTAGTGGGCAAAGGCATTACCTTTGATACTGGCGGTATTTCATTGAAACCAGGCTCAGAAATGGACGAGATGAAATACGATATGTGCGGCGCTGCAAGTGTACTTGGTACATTCAAAACCATTGCGGAAATGGATTTGCCCTTAAATGTGATTGGCGTTATCCCAACCTGTGAAAATATGCCAGATGGCCGCGCAACAAGACCTGGCGATGTATTAACCAGCATGTCTGGACTCACCATTGAAGTATTAAATACCGATGCTGAAGGTCGTTTGATTTTATGCGATGCGCTGACCTACGCTGAACGTTTTGAACCAAGTGCTGTGATTGATATTGCAACCTTGACAGGCGCTTGTGTGATTGCTTTGGGTCATCACGCAAGTGGCTTGTTCAGCAATAACGACGATTTAGCTAATGAGTTATTACAAGCAGGTGAAACTGCGCTAGATCGTGCATGGCACATGCCGATGTGGGATGACTATCAACCATTGCTTGATAGTAATTTTGCTGATATGGCCAATATTGGTGGTCGTGCAGCTGGAAGTATCACCGCGGCTTGTTTCTTATCAAGGTTTGCTAAAAAATATGATTGGGCACACTTGGATATTGCTGGTACTGCTTGGAAGTCGGGCAAAGAAAAAGGGGGGACTGGTCGCCCAGTGCCGCTATTAACCGCATTCTTAGTGAATAGAGCGAATAGCTCGAAAAAATAGCACACGCTATGACTCGTGTTGAATTCTATTTTAATGTGCCTGATAAGTTTGCAAAAACGGTAGAGCTGTGTGAAAAGGCGCTTGCTAAGGGTCGCCAGCTCACGATTTATACGCAAAACGATGCTATGAGTAGTGATATGCAAAACTTACTATGGGCGCATTCAGCCAGCAGTTTTTTGGCAAATAGCAATGTGAATGAAGCGCATAGTCAATTTTCGCCTATCGTAATAGATGCTAAAGGTGAAAACTTATTACAAGATGATGTGTTAATTAACCTGCAAACGACGCAACCACTTTTTTTTAGTAGATTCAGGTACTTGGTCGAGTTGGTCGGTAGTGATGAGGCTGATAAAGCTGCTGCTAGAGCGCGCTTTAGGTTTTATAAAGATCGTGGCTATGATATAAAATCGACGGATGCGGCAGCTGCTTAAGCTGTGGTTTCGTTAATAGTTGATGAGTGTTCAATCTAATTTTCATTAGGCTTAATTATGCAAGAAGAAGATATTCCCTTATTAACAGAAGTGCACGTCAAATCTGCACAATCTATTAAACCGATCAATATCACTGCAGACTTGATTGCAGAACTGACTGCTCAAATTAGGCCGCAATTAAAGCTTCAACTTGAGGAAGAAATTGAAAATGCCGTCATACAGAAGTTTAAAAAGCGCATGCATGATGATTTGTTGAATGAGTCTGCTGAGATACAAAAAGCGAGTCAGAGTTTTCTAGCTGATGCACTAAAAGAACAATATGAACTTCAATTGCAGCAGCTAAACGACAAATCTAATGCGATTGAAGAGTTGGCAAGCGCTAGATTGATACAGCATATCAACGAAGAACTCAACACCTCGCAACAGGCTAGTCATGCCAGTTTGATGGAAACGATCCATACAGCCATTGTTCAGGCACAACAGGCCTCGGTAGAGCAAATTAAAGATTCGGTAGCGCAGGAAGTCAGTCATGCAGTTGCAAATGCTCAGCAGTCAGTCATGGAAAATAGTGCAGTCTATGTCGATAAAGTAAGGGCAGACTTAGCTACAGAAATTCCTAAAATGATGCATGCAAATGCAGACATTATCAAAGCAGACTTAGCTGATATCTTAAGTGAAATGCAGGCTAGAGGTTTGGACGAAATGCAAGCCAAACTAAGCCAAGCAATGCCCATGATGGAGCAAGCCGTTACTAAGCAGTTTGAAGTAAACTTAGCCAATTTAGAAAGTAATGCGCTGGAAAGTGCGACTCAGGTGTTGCAATCAAGTGCTAACTTAGCCAAATCTGACTTGGAAAGCGCGTTGGGTCAGATGCATGAAAATGGAATGGCCGAGGTGCAGGCTAAGCTCGCCGCCGCATTGCCAGCCATGGAGCAGGTATTGACGAACCGGGTGCAGGAAACCTTAAAAACTTTGGAAACTGTAACGGTCGAAAATACGACTCAGGTAGCGGCTAGCTTGAAGTCGGATTTAGATGAGGCTTTAGTGCAAATGCAGGCGCAGGGCATTGCCGAAGTGCAGGCTAAACTCATCGGTGCGCTACCTATGTTGCAAGACTCGTTAACCGAAAAATTGCAGATTACCTTATCTTCGCTAGAAACCAAAACAGTTGAGGATGCCAGCCATGCATTGCAAGATAAAATAACGCGCCTGCACGAAGATATTTTAACTGAGCATCAGAATAATCTAGCACGTGAATTGTCGGCGATTTACCAAGGCCTGACTGCACAATCGCATACTGAGCTAACAATTTATTTGGATGCGTTGCAATTGAAGTCTAAGCAGCAGCTAGATAAAGAAGTCAGCGAAGCTTTCCCGACGCTATATCAAGGCTTGGCCAATGAGCTAGCGGCGGGCTTGAAACAGGATTTTGTGGCAATGGCAGATGCTAGCAAGCAAGAGTTCAAGCAAACACTAAATGCGGAATTGCCTGAAGTCGAGCAAGCATTAGCCAATAAAGTTCAGGAAATACTAAGTGTTGAAGTGCCAAGAATTGAGCAGCAGGTCAGTGCAAACATTAAGGCTGAAATAGAAAAACTATTAGATTCCGTACGCTTGATTTTTAGTAAGTAGGCTTTGCTTAGTGGGTATTAACTAAAGTCCTTAAGCAACGCCGTCAAGTAAAGCTTGGTATGCCTCGGCGGATAATAGTGTTTTGCTCACATCATCGTCACTCGGCTTATATTTAAATATCCATGCTTGATATGGTTTTTCATTGATTAGCTCTGGTGAGTTAATCAGCTCGTGATTGATTTCAATCACGTCACCATCAACCAAAGCGTGTAAATCCGAACCTGTTTTTACTGATTCAACGAGGCCGCAAGGCTGCCCAGCCACTAGCTTAGTGCCAATTGCAGGTGCTTCTATAAACACAATATCCCCTAGTAAATCCTGCGCATAGTCTGTAATGCCAGCCTCCCATGCGCCGTCAGCCGACGCCTTAGTCCATAAATGTGCGTTGCTGTATAGAATAGTCTTTGGAATTTGCATTTTGCTTACTTTAAAAGTGATGGCTTAATTGATGAATAAGCCTGTGATTATATTGCTAATAATCGAATTGTTAAAATAAAATTAATAGATAATTAACCGTTAATTAAGAGTAATATTAAAGATAAACATTTTTAATGACAAAGCTAAAGTTTTTATATAGAATTATCTCGTAACTCTATGACGTAAAAGAAACTAATTTATTTATGCGCAAACTTATACTACTTTATACCGCCTTAACACTAAGTTTGTCGCCCATGCTTTCGTATGCGGCTACAAAAAAAACGCATAAGCATGTGGTATCTCACATCAAAGTGACGCATACCAAATATCAAAAAAATAAAGCCGGCAACTATGACCTTGCAAAATACAAGCTGAATAGAAATGTAGCTGGTGTTAAAAAATCAAGAGTACACGTTCAGAAAGTAAGCATGATTGTGCCACGTGCTTACGACGGAAGTGGGCCATTAGAGCTAGCTTCATCTAAAGCCTTAGTGATTAATCAACTGACTGGTGAAATCATCTACGCAAAGAATACCAGTCAATCTACCCCTATTGCCTCTGTCACTAAGTTGATGACGGCAATGGTGATGTTAGATGCACATTTACCGATGGATGATTTGTTGTTTATCGGAGATGAAGATGTAGATTATATAAAACGCACACATTCCAGATTGAACGTAGGGACACAACTTACGCGTGGTGAACTCCTGCAATTAGCACTGATGTCATCAGAGAATCGTGCAGCCTCTGCTTTAGCGCGTAATTACCCAGGTGGTATCGGCGCATTTATGGTGGCGATGAATCGTAAAGCTGACGTGTTGGGTATGAAATCTACACGTTTCTATGATGCTACAGGCTTAGATAGCAATAATGTTTCTACGGCAGAAGATTTGGTGAAAATGGTGAATGCTGCATACCACTACCCTGAAATTCGCCAAGTAACTACAACTGCCTCACAAGAAATTACATTGTATGGACGTGAAAATCCAATTAACTTTGTAAATACCAACTCGCTAGTGCGAGGTAGTGATTGGGTGATTGGTTTATCTAAGACTGGCTTTATCAATGAGGCTGGACGTTGCTTAGTGATGCAAGCGGAAATCTCTGGTCAGCCTATGATTATTGTATTGCTGGATTCAGCAGGCAAACAGTCACGTATTGGTGACGCTAATAGAATTCGTAAATGGATTGAGTATAACGATACTGCCTTATTGGGCGAGAATGTTAGTGGTTAAAAAAGTGACTTAAATAAGTAAGTGACTTAAATAAGTATAAGTGCAATAAAAAAGCGGCTTAGAAGCCGCTTTTTTATTGCCGTAAATTAATTAACTATTGAGCTATTAAACCTAAGTTTATTTAGCTTTTGATTATTGAACCTTATATTATTGAGTGGCAGCTTTCTTAGGAGCGGCCTTTTTAGCAGCAGGCTTCTTCGCCGCGGTCTTACTTGCCGCTGGTTTTTTAGCTGTGGCTTTAACTGCAGCAGGTTTTTTGGCCGGTATTTTTTTAGCAGCTGGCTTTTTCGTAGCCGTCTTTTTAGCTGGCGCTTCTTTTTGCGCTTTAGCCATTAGTAATTCCAAAGCTTCATCCAAAGTCAGTGATTCAGGCTCAACGCTTTTTGGCAGTGTTGCGCGAATCTTACCGTGTTGTACATAAGGTCCGTAGCGGCCTGCAAACACTTCAATTTGACCATCTTCAGTTGGATGGTTGCCTAATGTGGCTAATGGCGCTGGACCTGTGTGGGCTGCAGCTAATAAGGCTACTGCACCGTCTAAATCAATAGTAAATACGCTCTCAGTTTTTGGAATCGATTTAAACTTAGCATCGTGATTCACGTAAGGCCCGAAACGACCAATATTAGCCACGATTTTTTTATTCGTGACTGGATGTAAACCAAGATCACGCGGTAAAGATAGCACCATTTTCGCGGTTTCTAAATTCATATCCGTTAATGAAATTTCTTTAGGTACGCTGACACGCTTTGGTTTCTTTTTGTCACCTTCAATGGCCAACCCCAGTTGTAAATAAGGGCCGTATGGACCATTCATCAGCATGATTTCTTTGCCAGATTCGTCATCGTTACCAATGATGATTGGATCGCTTCCAACTTGTGCTGCGCCATTTAAGCTGCGTTTGTAATCACATTTAGGTTCATCGTTATAGCCTGTACAGCCAATAAATGTACCGAAACGGCTGAGTTGTTTTTGTAATGGCTTACCACATTTAGGACAAGCTTCATCAATCAACTCATTACCTGGGCGCTCTACATCGGCTTTGCTGAGTAATTGTTGGTTGAAACCTTGCCAAAACTCCGCCATGAGCGGTAACCACTCACGCTCTCCCTCGGCAACGCTATCGAGCGCATCTTCAAGGTTAGAAGTAAATGCATAGTCGACATATTTAGTAAAATGTTCTGTTAAAAACTTATTCACCACACGTCCAACATCAGTCGGCGTAAAGCGTTTTTTGTCTAATAATACATATTCACGGTCTTGCAGCGTACTAATGATGCTGGCGTAAGTAGAAGGACGGCCAATACCGTACTCTTCTAAAATCTTGACCAAGCTAGCTTCGCCATAACGTGGTGGAGGTTCTGTAAAGTGTTGGTCACCGTAGATTTTTTCAACGGTCAATACTTCGCCAGTTTCAAGATGTGGGAGCTTGCTTTCGCCTTCTTCTTCCTCATCGTCCGTGCCTTCCATGTATACGGCAATAAAACCCGGGAATACGAGGGTTTGACCAGAAGCACGGAATAAGTTGGCGTCAGAGCCTACGCTTAAATCTACGCTAACTGCATCAAACTTGGCAGGCGCCATTTGGCAAGCCAAGGCGCGCTTCCAAATCATTTCATATAGTTTAAATTGCTCGTCTGTTAAGTATTGACGAACGCTTGCGGGCGTGCGGCTAATGTCGGTTGGGCGAATAGCCTCATGTGCTTCTTGTGCACTTTTAGATTTTGTTTTGTATTGGATGGCCGCTTTTGGCAAATACTCTGCATCAAAATTCTTTTTCACGTAGTCACGAATCTGCGCAATTGCCTCAGATGCAATGCTGAATGAGTCGGTACGCATGTAAGTAATCAAACCCACTGTACCGCTGCCTACGTCCATACCTTCGTACAGTTGCTGTGCAACACGCATGGCGCGCGAAGTGGTAAAGCCTAATTTACGCACAGCTTCTTGTTGCAGGGTAGAGGTCGTAAATGGAGCAGCTGGGCTGCGGCTACGTTGTTTTTTCTCAACACGCGAAACTGTCGTTTTACCTGCGCTAGCGAGTAATAATTTGCCAACTATGTCAGATTGTTGGTCATGGTTAATCACCGTGAATTGCTCAACTTTTTGATTGTTGAGCTGTATCAGTTTCGCAGTGAAGCCGTGGCTATGTTTTAAAGCATCTAAATGAACAGACCAGTACTCTTGTGATTTAAACGCTTCAATCTCAAGCTCACGCTCAACGATTAAGCGTAGTGCGGGGCTTTGCACACGTCCAGCAGATAAACCGCGACGGATTTTTTTCCACAATAAAGGCGATAAGTTAAAGCCTACCAAGTAATCTAAAGCACGACGCGCTTGTTGAGCGTTTACCATTGGCATAGAAATATCGCGTGGCTCGGCAATCGCGTGTTCAACTGCACTTTTGGTAATTTCATGAAACACCACACGCTTCATGACTTTATTTTTAAGTAAGTTCTTAGACTTTAAAATTTCGGCAATATGCCATGAAATCGCTTCACCTTCGCGGTCCGGATCGGTTGCGAGATAGATGCTATCGGCGCTTTTTACAGCCTTGGCAATCGCGTCTACATGTTTACTGTTGCGTTCGATAATGTCGTATTTCATGGCGAAATCATTGGCGGTATCCACTGCACCATTTTTCGGAATCAAGTCGCGCACGTGTCCGTAAGAGGCAAGCACTTCAAAGTCGCTACCAAGATATTTCTTGAGCGTTTTTGCCTTAGAAGGAGATTCAACAATTAACAGTTTGGACATGCATGCCTAGAAGAATGAGTGATTAAATGGGCTGAATTATAGAATTGCTAAGCTTACAACTCGGATAATAGCAAGGTAAATGGCTATAAGACAACAACTTACCGCACATACTACGCAAATTTATCGATTAATTTGTAACATTATGTGTTTCGAATAAATTCGATTCGTGTACCGTCAGTGCTATTTAAGCTAAGCGCTTCACTTTCTTTAGCGATGTCGCCGAAAAGTGGATCTTCATCATCTGGCTTGGCTTGGCTCAAGCCTTTAAAGTCATATAAGTCAAAATCAGCCAAGTGTGAGGGCTCTACATTGCCAATTGCACGGAAGATATTATTGATACGACCTGGGTGCTCGCGCTCCCAAACTTGCAGCATATCTTTTACTTTTTGACGTTGTAGGTTCTCTTGGCTGCCGCATAAATCGCATGGAATGATTGGGAATTCCATTTGGCGCGCGTAGCTGGCGATATCTTTTTCGCTGCAATAGGCCAATGGACGAATGACGATATTTTGTTTGTCATTGGTAGAAAGCTTAGGCGGCATGGCTTTTAACTTCGCGCCAAAAAACATATTGAGAAATAGTGTCTCTACAATGTCATCACGATGATGCCCAAGCGCAATTTTGTTAGCTCCTAGCTTTTTTGCCGTGGTGTAAATAATGCCGCGACGCAAACGTGAACATAAACTACAAGTCGTTGCGCCTTCTGGAATCTTCTCTTTTACAATCGAATAGGTATCAGCCTCTACGATACGGTAATCAATGCCAAGCTTTTCAAAGTAAGCCGGCAAAATGTCAGCAGGAAAGCCGGGTTGCTTTTGGTCAAGATTCATAGCGATGAGCTTGAAGTTAATCGGCGCACGCTCTTGCAAAGCCAGCAGAATCATCAGCATGGCGTGAGAATCCTTGCCGCCGCTCATGCATACCAGCACCGTGTCACCTTCTTCAATCATATTGTAATCGCCAATCGCTTTGCCCGTGGCGCTAATCAGGCTATTGCGTAGCTTGATGAAGTTATTGGAATGGTTTGCTGGTAAATGGTTAATCATAGGTTGTTTAATTTAATTAGTTTGCTTTGTTCAATATTTTTTAAAGATTTAAAGAGCGTCCGCCATCCACAGCCAACACGTGACCTGTAATAAAAGGCGCATCAGTCACCAAAAACTTCACTGCTTTCGCTACGTCTTCTGCCTCGCCTACTCGCTTGAGCAAAGTTTGGTTGATAACGCGCTGACGATATACTTCATCAAACTGCGGATTGTTTTCCGGCCATTGTACAGGGCCTGGCGCGACTGCATTGACGCGTACTTCGGGGCTTAACTCATGCGCTAGTGACTTAGTCAGTGTCACTAAGCCAGCCTTTGCTACACTGTAAACAATGTAGCCTTTTTTCGGGCGTTCTACGTGCATATCGGTAATGTTGACGATACAGCCATGATTTTTGCGTAGCTCGGGCGCAGCAGCTTGCGATAAAAACAGCGGTGCTTTTAAATTGCTGCCCATTAAATCTTGCCATTTAGATTCATCAATCTCGCCAATTTCAGTGGGGTAGTAGGTGGACGCATTATTGATGAGTACATCTAAGCGCCCAAAGTGGTTAATGGTTTCCCTAATTAAATTAGGTAAGCTGGCGATATTCAATAAGTCGCCCTGAATAATCGCTACGGAACTTGGGCGTTGTAAACTTAACTCAGCTTGCAAGGCGCGTGCTTCTTTGATTGAGCTTTTGTAATGAATCATCAAGTTAAAGCCTTCTGCATGCAGGCTACGACATATCGCCGCGCCAACGCGTTTTGCCCCGCCAGTAATGAGTACCACTTTATTTATGTGTTTTGTAACCACGCATTAATCCAATCTTAATTGTTAGCCATTATAATCTAAGTCTATGAATACATTGCCCACCCCTTCAGTTGAAGCCCAAAAACATAGCCAGCAACTGATTACGCTGATTCAAAAGACCATCAATGCACAAAAAGGTTGGATAAGTTTTGCAGAATTTATGCATTTGGCACTGTATGCGCCCAGTTTAGGTTATTACAGCGCGGGCAGCCAAAAGTTCGGTGACAGCAAAAAAGGTGGAGGAGATTTTGTGACCGCGCCACAAATCTCGCCGTTGTTTGCGCAAACAATTTCTAATCAAATCGCACAGGTGCTGGATATAACGCACGGTAATATTCTGGAGTTAGGCGCTGGTACAGGGAAATTAGCCGCTGATATTTTATTGACTATGGCGGAGTTGGGTTCAGTTCCAGCTAAATATTTTATCTTAGAAGTAAGTGACCACTTGCGCCAAGTTCAGCTGGAAACCTTGCAGAATAAATTACCGAATGATTTAGTGCAGCGGGTGGAATGGTTAACTGAACTGCCTTCAAACTTTAACGGCGTGATTATAGGTAACGAAGTGCTAGATGCTATTCCAGTGCATATGGTTAACGTTAAGAATGATGGCATATATGAACGCGGTATAGTTGTTGAGGATGGCGAATTCGTCTGGCAAGATAAGATTTTGAGTGAGCCAAGTATGCTAGGTGCTGTCAGCAAGCTCCATTTGCCAGAAGGCTACGTGACAGAGGTCTGCCCAGCGGCCAGCGGCTTGATCGCTAGCCTTGCGCATAGCCTGCGGCAAGGCATCATTTTGATGATTGATTATGGATTCGCTGCTCGTGAGTATTATCATCCGCAACGTAATCAAGGCACGCTCATGTGCCATTATCAGCACTATGCACATAGCGACCCTTTAATTAATATCGGTTTACAGGACATCACGGCGCATGTTGATTTCACCAGTATTGCCCATGCAGGTGTGAATCATGGCTTAGCGTTGAGTGGCTTTTGCAGTCAGGCGCAGTTTTTAATGAACTGCGGTATCTTAGAGTTGATGTCGCAAGTGTCACCGCATGACATGGCACGGTATGCGCCACTTGCAGCCGCTGCGCAAAAATTACTATCTCCCGCAGAAATGGGCGATTTATTTAAGGTTATTGCACTGAGCAAAAATTTTGATGCGCCATTACTGGGGTTTATACAGGGGGATAAATCTTATACGCTTTAGATTTTAATGTAGGAGCGGTCTGTGGCCGCGAAAATGCTGTTTATGTAAGCGCTTTTTCGCGGCCACAGACCGCTCCTACAGAAAGCAATTGCCTCGGACATCCAGTATAATGCGTACTATGACAAAATTAAACCAACCCGAACAATCTCCAGTTTTAGATGCTGCCGTAGATGCAGATAAAGAAGCCTTAAAAGGCCGTCGCATACGCAGTTTTGTGTTGCGTCAAGGTCGCGTTACCAAAGGGCAGGCGCACGCTTTAGAAGTTGGCCGACCCAAATTCGGCATTGATTACGTGCCAGAAATCATCGATTTAAACGCAAAATTTAATCGCACAGACAGCAAGAAGATATTAGAAATCGGTTTTGGCATGGGTGAAACCACTGCAAAGATCGCCCAAACTTTACCTGAATGTGATTTTCTTGCGGCTGAGGTGCATACGCCTGGAGTTGGTGCTCTGCTTAAGTTAATAGAAGAGTCAGCGCTCACTAACATTCGAATTATTCAGCATGACGTAGTCGATGTGCTACAAAATATGTTGGCTGATGCCAGCTTAGATGGCGTACATATTTTCTTTCCTGACCCTTGGCATAAAGCGCGTCATCACAAACGTCGTTTGATTCAAGCTGAGTTTGTGAAGTTACTGTGCAGCAAGCTTAAAGTAGGCGGTTATTTACATGTGGCGACCGATTGGCAAGAATACGCGGAGTGGGTGTTAGACGTGTTAAATGCAGAGCCGCAATTGCAAAATACTGCAGAAAGCTATGCTGAAAAACCTAGTTATAGACCGCTCACTAAGTTTGAAAACCGTGGCATAAAGCTAGGGCATGGCGTGTGGGATATGGTGTTTAAGCGTCAATAAAATCCACTGACTTGAGGTTTTTAGTTTCGATAACGCTGCGCGTTATCGAGGGATACATAAAATAAACCGCTTATTCTGGATCTTTATCATTTACAAGATTAAACGATTTACGTACTAAATCCTCAGGTGTTTCCGCAAACAGCCACTTGCCAATGACTGCTTCAGCTTCTTCAACACCTTGTTTTTTCAGGCTAGAGAACAGCTGAATCGTACATTCGCTATGATAATGATTGCCCCATGTTTCGATCAGTTCTTTACGCACTCTGTTGAGCGTCAGCGAGGCTTCACCGCGCGATAATTTATCAGATTTAGTTAATAAAACATGCACTGGTTTGCCACTCGGACAAAACCAATTTAACATTTGACGGTCTAGCGGAGTAAGTGGATGGCGGCTATCCATTACCAATACAAGGCCACCTAAGCTTGAGCGCTCGCCTAAATAGCGAGCCAGTACGTTTTGCCAGTGCGCACGCATGGCTTCTGGTACTTTAGCGTAGCCATAACCTGGCAGATCGACTAAATGTCTGTCGTTACCTAAAGTGAAAAAGTTAATGAGCTGTGTGCGACCAGGTTGCTTGCTGACAAAGGCTAGGCGATTGTGATTGGCAAGCGTGTTAAGTGCACTCGATTTACCCGCATTTGAGCGGCCTGCAAAAGCCACTTCAATACCGCTGGCTGGCGGTAAATCGCGTAAATGGTGTGCTGAAATAAAAAAAGCAGCATTTTGAAACAAGGGCATGAAAATCCAATTCTTTTGGGTAAAACTTAAACGTCATTTTCGTAAATACAGCACTGCTTATATCTCGCTATTTGGTGCTAAGCGAGGATAAGCTAAATGTTATATTGAGCGACGTGATAAACAATAGTGAAAAATGCTATCACGAATAGGTGATTTTCGCTAAAATAGCGCGTTAATTGATTGAATAATTTAGATTAGTCGCAGACGTCCACTGGAAATTAGAGCGGCGGGCAGTTAGTTTTGCGTAAGTATTTTTGATAATTGGGAGCGGTAATGCAATTTCGTCATCTTTTAAGTTTAAATTCAGTAAGAGTTAATTTAACTGGTTTAATGGTAAGTGCTTTATTTAGTTTGTCTGCACATGCTGCAGCCACCGCAGAAAAGCCAGCTGAAGCTGCGCCACCGACCACGAAAACTGCTGAACAGATTGTTGGCACTGTGTGTTCTGCTTGTCATGGCACTGATGGCAATAGCGTGATTACTGCAAACCCTAAATTGGCAGGTCAACATCCTGAGTACTTGGTTAAACAATTAACGGAATTTAAATCAGGTAAGCGCGCTAATGCGGTGATGTCTGGTATGGCATCAGCATTGAGTGATGACGATATGAAAAATCTGGCAGCTTACTTCTCAAATCAAAAACTTAAACTAGGTGCTGCTAAAGCTAATGGTGCTGGCTCATTAGGTGAAAAAATCTATCGTGGCGGTATTGCGGCAACTGGCGTACCAGCTTGTGCGGCGTGTCATGGCGCAACCGGTTCAGGTTTGCCTAAACAATTTCCTCGCTTAGGTGGTCAACATACAGATTACGTATTAACGCAATTAAGAACTTTCAGAACAGGTGAGCGTGCGAATGCGCCTATGATGATGACTATTGCTACAAAAATGACAGATGCAGAAATGGCTGCAGTGGCTGATTATGTTCAAGGTTTACGTTAGTCAATAATAATCTTTTTCCAAGCGCGGAGAGGTTTAGTAAAGGGTTCATCAGAGCGATGAGCCCTTTTTTATTTCCATTCAATTTCTCAAGTGGGAAGAGTTTTACCAGCCCCCACCATTTCTAATCTAAAGCGTACTTCACCATCCTGATTGTCCACAAGGCTTAATTCGTAACCTGCATTCCTCGCCTGCTGCGCGGCATGAAACAGTCCAACGCCTAATCCATTCTTTGAGCTTATGTGTGCTTTAAACAAACGGTCAACGACATTTTTAGACACCGCAGAGCCTGTATCCGTCACTTCTAAACAAAAATGGGCGCTCGGCATCAAGCTGACTTTGATGATTGTATTTGCCTCTAGCTTCGCCTTCTCCAAAGCATTATGCAGCAAGTTGTCCACCACGCTATCCAATACATCGGGGTCAATATTGGTCTTAGGCATGTTAATCGGCGCTTCAAACGAAATTTGCAGATTATTATTCAGCTGCTTAAAGCCTTTCCACCAATTAGCCACTTTTTCTTGACTCTTTTTCTCGGTGCTAGGGAGTTCAAGTTTGGTCAAAGTACTAGCTAAACGCTGGCTTAATCGTGGAATTTGCTTTTTCACTAACTCGATTAACCTTGCGTCATCGCTGCCATCATCACTACTTTGTGCAGCCGCGGCAGATAATGTACCCATGGATTGCAGTATGTTTTTAATATCATGCGTCAAGCGCGAACCTGTTTCATACAGCGATTGCATGTAAGTGTTTTGCACAATCATTTCTTCACGACGTTTCGCTTCATAGAATTCGCCCAAAATCTGAGTGAGTAATTGCACATGCAGATACATGGCGGGGCTAAATTGCCAGCGTGAATAAAGCGTTAAATGTAGTTGATGAAAGGTGAATGTGGAAATAAACGGTGTAGCCTCACCAATTTGATCTTTCGAACCTTCTGCTTCCCACATCAAACCGCTTACCCAGTTAAGTTCAACCAGTTCGCGCATGGCCGCTTGCAGAAATTTTTCAGCAGTCGATTCATACTCAGCATATTTTGCGATTTGTCTTATCCAATGCTCAAACGGCAGGCCAATGCTGAGTAAGTAACGAGACATCAGCAGTTCTAAACCAGAAAAAGACGAGCTTGGATTCCATAACCAGCTTAAAACAACCAACGTGGCGGCTAAACTCATGACTACTACAATAAGTAATTTAATGTAATGAATTTTCCAAATAACCCCAATCGCAAAGCTGCCGAGGATGACAATAGAGGAAAGTAAAAAAATTAATAAGGTGTAGAAGAAGTCGATATTGGCGGATTGTGTCTTGGATTTATGTTTGGCTGATAAGAATAAAATCGCCAGCGGCAGTAGTGGCAAAAAATAAGTGAGCATAAAAGCTGCAGCAGCTAAATCATCATTAGATTTAAGCAGTTTAGGCACTACCCATAACAGTAAAATGGCGAGTAAGTAAGTTGATGCTAATATATTAGGCAACCTGTCGCGTGAGGTTTCTTCTGAAAAAATACGTCCGCCAATTAACGCAAATAAACTGGCTATCCAAAAAGCAATCACCCACCAGTTGATAAAAAGCATACCTACCGCAGCACCAATTACAATCAGAAAAGCCGCTTGCCAAGAGAGGGTTTTGGTTTGCCGCATCACGGGTTGCCACATTAAAAAGCAGCCGTAATGACATAAAAATAGCGCTCTATGCAGGTCGACAGAATCGCCCCAAATTAACAGGGCATGTAATGATAGAATCATTAAAGCCATTAATCGGTCGGAATCGTTAAATAATTGGTGTGCCAATTTGAGGCCTGGTTTGAATACTATTTGCATATAATGCCTCAATGTTTGATTGAAATTATCCAGCTGGCTGATATTGTATGCCGAATTTTAGTAATTTAATCACACTAAAAAGCGTTAAAAACTGAACACACCTGTTAGGTTTTCGACGGCTGATGGATGATTTTTCAACAAAATATGGCTGAAATCAACCAAAATACTAGTAAACTAGGCTAAATGCAGTTGGTATGGTATTTGCATGTATTTGGCTGAGAGATGAGCATTTTATTTGAGTTAAAATGACTTATATAACTTTAATAGTTCGGGGAACTAAATGAAAAAACAAGCAGGTTTTACTTTAATTGAACTGGCGATCGTACTTGTGATCATCGGCTTGCTGCTGGGTGGTGTATTAAAAGGTCAAGAGTTGATTAACAGTGCCAAAGTTAAGAACTTAGCAAATGATTTTAGAACAATTCCAGTTTATATATACGGCTACCAAGATAAATTTAAGGCGTTGCCAGGAGATGATAAAAATGCGGTTGCGCATGTTGCTGCGTCTAAGGCTGGTAATGGTGATGGTGCATTAGATGGTAAATGGTATGACGTTAAAGCTGACAATACTGAGACATATAATTTTTGGCAGCATGTGCGTTTGGCTAATTTAGCGCCAGGCGTAACTGATGTTGCTAGCGCAGATTGGCGTCCAACCAATGCGGATGGTAATCCGATTGGTATTATGGCGGGTACTAATGATGCAGCAAAGACAGCAATGAAAGATGCTTCAGGGAATGCGATTAAGGGGTCATATGTTATTTGTTCAAAGGGTATCTTAGGTAAGTATGTAACTCAGCTTGATGTGACCATGGATGACAGTGTTTCAAATACTGGCTCAATGATGGCAACATTAAGTTCAGCAGATGCGATTGGATCTACAGCAGCAGTAGCTATAGATCCGGCAGCGTCATACACAGTCTGCTATGGCATTTAAAAAAACCAGATTGATGATTTAACTCGAAGCTCACTTAGGTGGGCTTTTTTATTACCTTAATTTTACTTTACATCAACTAAGCAATTTAACTGCTTGCTTACGCGCCAAATTGTTTTAGAATGGTGACTTCGAAAAAAATCCAACAAAAATAGACCTACAATTTAGCTGCAAATGACCAATAATATTGTTGAAATTGATAATCTTTCCTTTGGGTACAAAGGGCGATTGCTGCATAAAGGCATCAATATGGTGTTTCCACGCGGTAAAGTCGTGGCGATTATGGGCGGCAGCGGTAGCGGCAAAACTACTTTATTACGTTTGATTGGCGGCCAAATCAAGCCTTCAAAAGGTGAAGTGCGCGTTCATGGTGATGTGGTTCACAAGCAAGACCGTGACGGCATATTTAAATTGCGCCGTAAGATGGGCATGCTGTTTCAACAAGGTGCGTTGTTTACCGATTTATCCGTCTACGAAAATGTTGCCTTTCCTATGCGCGAATTAACCGATTTGCCAGATTCCATGATTCGCGACTTAGTGTTGATGAAGCTGAATGCAGTGGGCTTGCGTGGAGCACATACGTTGATGCCTGCAGAGCTTTCAGGCGGCATGGCAAGACGGGTCGCTTTGGCGCGCGCTATTGCTCTAGACCCTGCAATCATGATGTACGATGAGCCGTTTGCTGGGTTAGACCCAATTTCTATGGGCGTCATCTGTAGCTTGATTCGTAGTTTAAATGATGCGTTAGGCGCTACTTCTATCATCGTGTCGCACGATGTTAAAGAAACATTTCTAATTGCCGATTATGTGTATTTCGTGGCGAATGGTGTGGTGACGGCAGAGGGCACGCCAGATGATTTAATGAAATCAACCTTGCCATTTGTACATCAATTTGTGCATGGTGATAAAGATGGCCCTGTGCCATTCCATTATCCAGCAGGTAATTATCAGACTGAATTATTGAAACAACGATAGCGTTAAGTAACTCATAGCAGCTCAACATAAATTAAATGACCAAATCAAATCCACTCGTTAGCATTATTAAAACCTTGCAAGGTATAGGCCATCGCATGGTTGAGCGTATTTGGCGCTTAGGCGCAGGGGCAAGATTATTCTTTTTAACCATTGTGTATTCAGGTGAAAGCTTTAAGCGCTTTCATCTCACCATGCGTGAGATTTACTCAACGGGCGTAATGTCTCTGCTGATTATCATTGTGTCAGCCTTTTTCGTGGGCATGGTGCTGGCCTTGCAAGGCTATAACACTTTGCAGAAATATGGTTCATCTGAAGCAATCGGCGTTTTGGTTTCGCTATCATTGGTGCGAGAACTAGGGCCTGTTGTCACTGCTTTGTTATTTGCAGGGCGTGCGGGTACAGCGATTACGGCTGAAATTGGTTTAATGAAAACTACTGAGCAACTTTCCGCGATGGAAATGATGGCAGTCAATCCAATCGCACGTGTGGTTGCACCAAGGTTTTGGGCGGGTGTGATTTCTATGCCGATTTTGGCGACTTTGTTTTCTATGGTTGGTATATTGGGTGGCTATATCGTCGCTGTGCCACTCATTGGTGTGGATGAAGGCGCATTTTGGTCGCAAATGCAGGCTAATGTGGATTTTCAATCGGATATTGTGAATGGCATCATTAAGAGCTTAGTATTTGGCGTAGCTTGCACAATGATTGCTTTGTTTGAAGGCTTTGATGCTCCGCCAACTGCAGAGGGTGTGAGCCGAGCAACAACGCGCACGGTGGTCATTTCATCGCTGACTGTATTAGGTTTTGACTTTGTTTTAACGTCTTTTATGATGGTAATTTAGCTGCTAAAGCGATACCAAAAAATGACTAAGACATAACTAAAGCCATAAAATTAGTAAATTGAAGGGATACTTTAAGTGGATAGAACGAAAATTGATTTATGGGTAGGAGTTTTTGTAGCATTGGGCGTGGTTGCTTTGCTGGGTCTCGCTATGAAAGTGGGCAATTTAACCTCCGGGAAAATTGGTGAAACTTATAGCGTTACTGCAGCTTTTGAAAATGTAGGAAGCTTGAAACCGCATGCTCCAGTGAAAAGTGCAGGCGTTGCAGTGGGGCGCGTGGATAGCATTGCCTTTAATAGTAAAACTTACGAAGCCGTTGTAACCATTAAAATTGATAAGCGTTATAGCTTCCCTAAAGATACGTTTGCCAATATTTATACGGCTGGTTTGTTGGGTGAGCAGTATGTTGGTTTAGAGGCTGGTGGCGATGAAGAAGCGCTGAAAAATGGTGATAAAATTGCCAAAACACAAGATGCTGTTGTGCTAGAAAAAATGATTAGCCAATTTTTGTTCAGCAAGGCTTCAGAGACGGATAAAGATGTGAAGTCATCGTCACAAAACACGTCAGAAGTTAAACCTGCAGAGACTAAGTCAACCGAATTAGGTGATGCGCCGTTCTAGTGAGTTGTGCTGAGATATTCTGTTAAAGCACTTCAGGTTATAATTTAAATTCAACATCGAATCAAAAAAAGGATTCAAATGAAATCAGTTTCAAAATTTTTAGTAGGTGTTAGTTTTCTTGCGAGTTTATTTTCTGGCTTGGCCAATGCGGATGTGGCACCAGATGCGCTAGTGAAGCAAACTGCTGATGATGTATTGGCTATCATTAAAAACGATAAAGAAATCCAGGCGGGCAATCAGCAAAAGTTATACGCAGTGGCAGAAGAGAAGATTTTGCCTAACTTTGATTTTGATCGCGTGTGTCGTATGGTGCTTGGTAAAAACTGGAAAGCTGCTACGCCTGAGCAACAAGCAAGTTTTCAGAAAGAGTTCCGTAGCTTATTGTTACGTACTTATTCTGTAGCATTGGGTAAATATAAAGATCAAGTCATTGAATATAAGCCTATGCGTACTGAGCCAGACGCAAAAAATGTGACCGTAAAAACTCAGATTCTGCAATCAGGTGGCCAGCCGATCGCTGTGGATTACAGCTTGGTAAAAAGTGGGGCTAGCTGGAAAGTTTACGATATTGTGATTGAAAACGTGAGCTTGGTGACTAACTACCGTAGTCAATTTAGCAATGAAATTCGTCAAAATGGTATCGATAGCTTGAACACTAAGTTGGCTGATAAAAATAAAAATGCTGGTCTTAAGTAAGCTTAAAGTCTAAATATGGCTGAATCTTTACAACTTAATACTGCTGAACGTATTACAGAGCTTGCGAATAAATGGCATATCTTTGGCGACGTGTTGGTGGATAACGCAAATCTGATATTAAATCACAGCGCTACGTTTAAAATGAGTGGTGAAATCGAAGTCGATTTTTCAGCGGTTGATAATGTAGATACATCTGCTTTGAGCTTAATGTTAGAGTGGCAGCGTCGCGCCGTTGCGGCAAGTTGCAAAATAAAATTTACGAACTTACCTGCAAACTTATCTAGTTTGGCAGATCTATACGGTATACAAGATTTTATTCCGTTAAGCTTTCATTAAGACTACGTTTCTTTAGTTCTATGTTAAGTGCTTATTTTAATGCTTACTTGTTGTAATTTTCAAAAGCATCACCATATAGTAGTCAACCATTACGGCTTGTTCATGAACAAGCCGTAATTCATTTAATAGATGGTTAAAAAATCTCAAATTAACTTAACTTATAAGTTGTGATCCAAGTCAAAGATGAAACCAGCAATTCAAATTAATGGCGTACATAAGAGTTTTGGCGGCTTACAAGCCCTAAAAGGCGTCGATTTAACCATTGCCCAAGGCGAGTTTTTTGCATTGCTTGGGCCAAATGGCGCAGGTAAATCAACCTTAATCAGTATTCTGGCTGGATTAATCAAACCGAGTGCGGGTAATATTTCTGTCATGGGTTTTGATGTGGTCAATCAATATCAGCAAGCTCGGCAATTGCTTGGCATTGTGCCGCAAGAGCTGGTGTTTGATCCATTTTTTAATGTGCGTGAAATGTTGAGATTTCAAGCGGGCTATTTCGGACGTGGGCCTGAAAATGATGCATGGGTTGATGAGATTCTCGAAGGTCTAGGATTAGCCGATAAAGCACATGTCAATATGCGTAAGCTTTCTGGCGGCATGAAGCGTCGTGCGTTGATTGCGCAAGCTTTGGCGCATAAACCGCCAGTGATAGTGCTGGATGAGCCGACTGCAGGCGTAGATGTTGAACTTCGCCAAATGATGTGGGAATTTATCAAAAAGCTGAACCGTGAAGGCCATACCATTGTTCTCACTACACACTATTTAGAAGAAGCCGAAACCTTGTGCAGCCGTGTGGGCATGATGAAACAAGGTGAAATTGTAGCCTTAGATAGCACCGCTAATTTGCTGAATAAGTTTGCTGGTAAGCAGTTGCGCTTGACGCTAGGCAATGTGAGTTTGCCTGCCAATATTCAAGCTTTATTGCGTAATCAAGAAAATGGAATCTACACCTTTGCCTTAAGCGACATGACGCAAATCGAATTGGTGTTATCGTCATTGCGTGCTGCGGAAATTAAGGTGTTGGATATGCAATTGAATGAAGCCGATTTGGAGGATGTGTTCATGTCCTTGGTCGGTGTGTCATCTGTGAGTAAATCATGATTAACAATTCATACTTAAGCTCTTTTCGAGGCCCGTGGACGCTCTTGAAGAAAGAGTTGCTCCGTTTTTGGCGTGTTGCGTTTCAAACGGTAGCCGCACCTGTTATTACGGCTTTGCTATATCTGCTTATTTTTTCTCATGCGCTGGAGAGTCATGTGCATGTTTATGATGGCGTACCTTACACCTCATTCTTGGTGCCGGGTTTAATCATGATGTCCGTGCTGCAAAACGCCTTTGCGAATAGCTCTTCAAGTCTAATTCAATCAAAAGTGATGGGCAATCTTGTCTTTGTGTTACTAACGCCACTCACGCATTTACAGTTTTTTATCGCATTCTTGTTTGCGGCGATTATTCGCGGCTTAGTAGTGGGATTAGGTATTTATTTAGTCGCTATGTGGTTTGTGGATATACACGTGACTAATTTTTGGATGGTATTTGCTTTCGCGCTACTGGGGAGTGCGTTGCTCGGTACGTTTGGAATTATTGCTGGCATATGGGCCGATCGATTTGATCAAATGGCTGCATTCCAAAACTTTATTATCATGCCTTTATCGTTTCTATCTGGCGTATTTTACTCCATACATTCCTTACCGCCTTTTTGGCAAAAGTTGTCACAATTGAACCCATTCTTCTACATGATAGACGGGTTTAGATACGGATTCTTTGGCAAAGGTGATGTGTCACCACTGATTAGCTTGTCTATTGTTGGTGCTTCTTTCTTAGTGTTAGCAATGATTACGCTAAAAATGTTAAAATCAGGCTATAAATTAAGAGCTTAAATTAAAAGCATAAGAATTAAGGAAACAATTAAATTGCTAAGTGCACAACAGTTAGAGACTTACATCACGCAAAATTTGGCCTGCGAATATATTAAAGTGCTAGGCGATGATGGCACGCATTTTGAGTCAGTTATCGTGAGCAGTGCCTTTGTCGGTAAAAGTATGGTGCAACAGCATCAGCTAGTTTACACAGCGCTGGGCGATAGAATGCGCTCAGAAATTCATGCGCTTTCGATGAAAACATATACGCCAGAACAATGGAATAAGCAGTCTGCTTAAACAGACGCAGCAAGCTTGCAAATGGTAAGCAGGCAATTAAAGACAAATAAATTAAATACAAAGTAATGGAGAAGCAAATGGACGCACAAGCAAGAATTAAAGAAACAGTAAGCACCAACCCAGTAGTACTTTACATGAAGGGTAACCCTAAATTTCCGCAATGTGGTTTTTCAAACTTAGCAACGCAAATTTTAGATGCATGCCAAGCAAAATATATTTCAGTAGATGTATTGCAAGACCAAGAAGTGCGTGAAGGTATCAAGCAGTTCGCTAATTGGCCAACTATTCCACAGCTTTACATCAATGGCGAGTTTGTCGGTGGTTCAGACATCATGCGTGCTATGTACGAGAGTGGTGAGCTTCAAACGATGCTAGATGCGGTCAAATAATTGGAAAAGTTAATCATACAAGGCGGTAGCCGCCTCAATGGTGAAGTCACCATCTCTGGCGCAAAAAATGCCGCTTTGCCAATTTTATGCGCATCATTATTGGCTGAAACGCCTTTGCATTTAAGTAGTATTGCAGCGCTAAAAGACATCGATACGACTATTAAACTACTTGATATGATGGGTGTTAAAATCACACGCAATACGAGCGAAGTGACTTTAGATGCCAGTGACGTGACTTCTTTTGAAGCCACTTACGAAATGGTGAAAACCATGCGTGCATCTATTTTGGTGTTAGGTCCGTTATTGGCGCGCTTTGGTACTGCACGTGTCTCATTGCCGGGCGGATGTGCTATTGGTTCACGCCCAGTTGATTTGCACATCAAAGGCTTGCAAGCTATGGGTGCTGCGATTCACATTACACATGGTTATATTCAAGCAAGTACTTTGCATTTACCTAATCGCCGCTTACAAGGCGCACGTTACTATATGGATATGGTCACCGTGACCGGTACGGAAAATCTCATGATGGCTGCGGCATTAGCTGAAGGCACAACTGTACTAGAAAATGCTGCTAAAGAGCCTGAGGTGGTCGACTTGGCTGAGATGCTCATTAAAATGGGTGCAAAAATCACGGGTGCAGGAACGGATGTCATCACGATTGTTGGCGTAGAAAAACTGAATGGCACGACACATAACGTTGTGTGTGACCGTATTGAAGCGGGTACTTATATGGTGGCCGCAGCGATGACAGGTGGCGAGGTTAAGTTACTCAATGCGCGTGCTGACTTGCTAGATGCTGTCATTGAAAAACTGCGCGACGCGGGTGCAACTGTCACGAGTGATGCAAACAGCATTACCGTAAAAAGTGATGGTAAGCTTAAAGCGGTGAATATCCGCACAGCGCCACACCCAGCTTTTCCAACAGATATGCAGGCGCAGTTTATGGCGTTGAACGTTGTGGCAGAAGGTGTTGCAAAAGTCACAGAGACGATTTTTGAAAACCGTTTTATGCACGTACAAGAAATGCAACGTATGGGCGCAGATATTAGTATTGATGGCAATACAGCACTCGTCAAAGGTATTGAGTTTCTAGATGGCGCAACGGTCATGGCAACAGATTTGCGCGCTTCTGCAAGCTTAGTGTTAGCTGGCTTGGTTGCTCGTGGAGAAACTGTGATTGAACGGATTTATCACCTAGACCGCGGTTACGAACACTTAGAAGCCAAATTAAACGCGCTAGGCGCGAACGTAAAAAGAGTTTAAACATGATTACCATTGCCCTCTCAAAAGGCCGTATCTTTGAAGAAACCACGCCACTCTTGGCGGCGGCGGGTATACATCCGGCAGAAGATCCTGAGTCATCTCGCAAACTAATTATCGGCACCAATCGTGAAGATGTGCGTTTGATTATTGTTCGTGCAAGCGATGTACCGACTTATGTGCAATATGGGGCGGCTGATTTAGGTATTGCAGGTAAAGATGTGCTTGATGAGCATGGTGGCGAGGGTTTGTATCAGCCAATCGACCTGCAAATTGCAAAATGCAAAATGATGGTGGCAGTGCGTGAAGACTTTGATTATTTTGCGTCAATTCGTAGTGGAGCGCGTTTAAAAGTGGTGACTAAATACGTTAAAACAGCGCGTGAACACTTTGCTGCAAAAGGCATGCATGTGGACCTTATTAAGCTTTACGGCTCAATGGAATTAGGTCCTTTGGTTGGTTTGGCTGATGTAATTGTCGATTTAGTCAGTACCGGTGGAACTTTACGCGCAAATAATCTCAAAGCAGTAGAAGAAGTTGGCGATATCAGCTCGAGACTTGTCGTAAATCAAGCTTCGCTTAAGTTGAATAGAGGTAAAATTCAACCCATCATGGATGCGTTTACAAACGCAATTGCATCCAAACCTTAGATTAAACACATAAGATTTAGATTAAATATAGGTTAATAGCATGAAAATTAGACGTTTTTCTACCACCGATATAGATTTTGATAGCAATTTAAAAGCTTTGCTCGCCTTCGAAACTGCGCAAGATGACAGTATTGATACTGTAGTGGCTGACATTCTTAAAGACGTTAAAAAGCGCGGCGATGCTGCAGTTTTGGAATACACCAACCGCTTTGACAAAACGAGTGCTAGCAGCTTAGCTGAGTTGGAAATTAGCCAAACAGAGCTAACCGCTGCTTTAAATGGTTTGCCAACAGGTCAACGTGATGCCTTAAAAACTGCCGCAGATCGTGTGCGTATTTACCACGAAAAGCAACTGATGTCTTCTTGGAGCTATACTGAAGCTGATGGCACGTTGCTTGGACAACAAGTGACTTCGTTAGATCGCGTAGGTTTATATGTGCCAGGCGGTAAAGCGGCTTATCCATCATCTGTGTTGATGAATGCAATCCCCGCTAAAGTAGCAGGCGTTAAAGAACTTATCATGGTTGTACCTACGCCAAATGGTGAGCGCAATCAGTTGGTATTAGCTGCTGCTGCGATTTCTGGCGTTGACCGTGTATTTTGCCTTGGTGGCGCACAAGCAGTGGGTGCTTTGGCTTATGGTACTGAAACCGTACCGCAAGTTGATAAAGTAGTTGGACCGGGTAATGCATACGTGGCCGCTGCTAAACGTCGCGTATTCGGCGTTGTTGGCATCGATATGGTGGCAGGGCCATCAGAAATTTTAGTGATTTGCGATGGCAAAACTAACCCAGATTGGGTCGCCATGGATTTATTTAGCCAAGCTGAGCATGATGAATTGGCGCAAGCGATTCTATTAAGCCCAGATGCTGACTTTTTAGATAAAGTGAATGCAAGTATTTTAAAATTAGTTGAAGAAATGCCACGCAAAGACATCATTCGCACTTCATTAACGGATCGCGGTGCTTTGATTCAAGTGCGTGATTTAGCTGAAGCTGCAGAAATCTGTAATTACATTGCACCTGAACATTTGGAATTGTCTATGGATGAGCCATTAGCATTCAGCAAAACCATCAAGCATGCAGGCGCAATATTCATGGGTCGCAATACTTGTGAGGCTCTTGGCGATTACTGCGCAGGACCAAACCACGTATTGCCAACCTCGCGCACAGCGCGCTTCTCATCACCATTGGGTGTGTATGATTTCCAGAAACGCTCAAGCTTAATCATGGTGTCGGCAGAGGGTGCGCAAACACTAGGAAAAGTAGCCGCAACTTTGGCTTACGGTGAAGGCTTGCAAGCACACGCTAGATCAGCTGAATATAGGTTAAAAAGCTAAGCCTATATGAGTAAATTTTGGAGTGATGTCATACATAAGCTTACGCCTTATGTACCAGGTGAGCAGCCTAAGTTAGATAATCTAGTAAAACTCAATACCAACGAGAATCCTTATGGCCCTAGCCCTAAGGTGATCGCTGCGCTTAAGCTTGAAGCTGCAGATTCCTTGCGTTTGTATCCAGACCCTAATTCAGATGCGCTCAAAGCGGCGATTGCCGAAGTACATCATTTGCAGGCTAAGCAAGTGTTTGTCGGGAATGGTTCAGATGAAGTATTGGCGCATGTTTTTCAAGCGCTGTTAAAGCATAGCCGACCATTATTGTTTCCTGATATTACCTATAGCTTCTATCCAGTATATTGCGGTTTGTATGACATTGAATATCAAACAATCCCTTTGGCGGAAGATTTTTCAATTAATATTGACGATTATGATCAACCAAATGGTGGCATCATATTTCCAAATCCGAATGCACCTACAGGCATTCCTCTATCGTTAGCGACCATTGAAAAGTTGCTGCAAAAGAATACGCAGTCAGTTGTGGTGATTGATGAAGCGTACGTGGATTTTGGTACCGAGTCAGCGGTGAGCTTGATTAATACTTACCCTAATTTGTTGGTGACCCATACTTTATCTAAAGCACGTTCATTGGCTGGCTTACGTGTTGGATATTCCTTAGGCCATCCAGACTTAATCGAAGCATTGATCCGAGTGAAGGATAGTTTTAACTCTTACCCTATTGACCGTTTTGCTTCTGCTGGCGCTATTGCCGCCATGCAAGATACGGCATATTTTGAAGAAACGTGCAGCAAAGTCATTGCAACACGTGAAGCGCTGATTAACGATTTAACCCAGCTGGGTTTCGATGTGCTGCCATCAGGTGCAAACTTTATTTTTGCTAAACATCAAGTCAAAGAGGGCGCAGAGCTAACCGCATTGTTGCGTCAGAAAAATATTATTGTGCGCCATTTTAAATCACCAAGTCGAATCGCCCCTTACTTGCGCATTACAATTGGAACTGAGGCTCAGTCAAAAGCACTCATCGGCACACTGACAGAGCTACTTTTAGATGCTTAGGTAAACAAAAGCTAGTTTAGTTAGTATTATTCGCTATATTTCAGTGACGAAATGCTAGAAAATCACCAAAACATTAAAAATAAGCAAAAAAAGTTTTTAATTTCACATTAAGTGCGTGTTATTATCGCGAAATGTGTGTTTTTCTACACAATAAAAAATTAACTCACTTTGTATTTTTAATCTAAATAAGTCACTTATGATTTATTTTTAGTTGGAGGATGTAGCATGGCTCAAACCCAAATGGCATTAGATTCATTAGATTTCGACGGTACCGTCGCTTTAGCAACCAAAGTTGCTCCACACGTAGATATTTTGGAAATTGGTACACCATGCATTAAGCATAACGGTATCAAATTGTTAGAAGTTTTACGCGCTAAGTTCCCAAACAATAAAATTTTGGTTGACTTGAAAACAATGGATGCTGGTTTCTACGAAGCTGAGCCATTCTACAAAGCTGGTGCTGACATCTGTACAGTTCTAGGTACTGCTGATATCGGTACAATCAAAGGCGTAATCGATGTTGCTAACAAATACGGCAAAAAAGCTCAAGTTGACTTGATCAACGTTGCTGATAAAAAAGCACGTACTATTGAAGTGGCTAAATTAGGCGCGCACATCATTGGCGTTCACACAGGTTTAGATCAACAAGCTGCTGGTCAAACACCATTCAATGACTTAGGCATGGTTGCTGGTTTGAACCTAGGCGTTGAAATTTCAGTTGCTGGTGGCGTTAAAGCGGCTACAACACAACAAGTTAAAGATGCTGGCGCTACTATCATTGTAGCTGGTGCTGCAATCTACGGTGCTGCTGACCCTGCTGCTGCTGCTGCTGAAATTACAGCAATCGCTCACGGCGGTGCTGCAAGTGCTGGCGGTGCTAAGAAATTCTTACCGTGGATCATTGGTGCTGCTGTTTTAGTATTGTTATTTACTTTACTAGGTGGCAAAAAACCAGAAGCTACTGAAGCTCCTGCTGTTGAAGCCCCAGCTGTAACAGCACCTGTTGAAGCTGCGCCAGCGGAAGCGGCACCTGCTGTTGAAGCTGCACCTGCTCCTGAAGCGGCTCCAGCTGCTGAAGCTGCACCAGAAGCTGCTAAATAATTATTTATTACTATATATCACTTAGCTGATGAGTCAACTAAGTGATAAAAATGTAATTAAGTAATTAGCGTAAGCTGATGAATATGAAGCCTAGTAAAGATATGTTATCTTGCTAGGCTTTGTTCTTTCTTAGGCTTGTGTGGTCATAATCTAAGAAATATAGAATGTTGTTAGCTTTAATGTATTCAAAAAAACCAATAGCATCTGGTTTAGGTTAAAATATTTACTTATCAATTTATATGCACTTTAGCTTAAGTGATTCAATATGCGCTCTGCAGAAGTAGTTAGAAATACCTTAGAAACACAAATTACAGTCGCCATTAATCTTGATGGTACTGGCATTTCACAATTCAGTACTGGTTTAGGCTTTCTCGACCACATGATAGATCAAATCGCCCGACATGGCATGATGGATATTAGCGTCAATGCTAAGGGTGATTTGCACATTGATGCTCATCATACTGTTGAAGACATTGGCATTACCCTTGGGCAAGCTTTTGCTAAGGCAATAGGCGATAAAAAGGGTATACGTCGCTATGGTCATGCTTATGTGCCGTTGGATGAGGCTTTGTCACGTGTCGTACTAGATATTTCTGGACGACCAGGTTTAGAATTTGGTTGTGTGTTTACACGCGCTTCAATTGGCGAATTCGATGTTGATTTAATCCATGAATTCTTCCAAGGCTTTGTGAATCATGCCAATGTCACTTTGCATATTGATAACCTAAAAGGTCATAACGCCCATCATCAAGCCGAAACGATTTTTAAAGCGTTTGGTCGTGCATTGCGTGTAGCAGTTGAGTTAGATTCACGCATGGCAGGCATTATGCCATCCACCAAAGGAAGTTTATAAAACTAAAGCCCTTGTAACGCTTTAGCGGCAACCCCATGAAAATTGTAGTATGAAAAAAATTGATATAGCAGTGGTTGATTACGGCATGGGCAATTTGCGCTCAGTATCTAAAGCATTAGAGCATGTCGCACCCAACAAAAACGTGCTGGTCACTAGTAACCCTGCTGATATAGAAAATGCCGATCGCATTGTGTTTCCTGGCCAAGGCGCGATGCCAGATTGTATTCGTGAGCTAGATGCTCGCGGTCTGCGTAGCTCAGTCATGCATGCTGCAGGTAATAAGCCATTTCTAGGGATTTGCATTGGCTTGCAAATGCTGTTTGAACATTCTGAAGAAGGCGATGCAGCTGGATTAGGCTTGTTTAAGGGTAATGTGAAACGCTTTGCAACAGTTGATATGCATGACGAGAATGGCGAAAAGTTAAAAGTGCCACATATGGGTTGGAATCAGGTTTATCAAAACCGTAACCAGCAATCAGAAGCACATGCGTTATGGAGCAATATAGAGGATGGTGCGCGTTTTTACTATGTGCACAGTTATTATGTGCAACCTGATGATACAAGCATCATCGGTGGTTACAGCGAGTATCCCCAGCAGTTTACTAGCGCGATAGCACAGGATAATTTGTTCGCAGTGCAGTTTCACCCAGAAAAAAGTGCAACGGCAGGCTTGCAAATGTTAAGTAATTTCGTAAACTGGTTACCTTAAATAAATGTAAGTCTGAAGTTATTTTTACAATATTTTTTAATCGCTTAATTTCAATTATTATCAAATAAATCAATATCAAATCATTATGTTAATTATCCCAGCAATTGATCTTAAAGACGGCCATTGTGTAAGACTAAAACAAGGCTTAATGGAAGAATCCACCGTATTTTCAGAAGACCCAGGTGCCATGGCGCGCCATTGGGTGGATAGTGGTGGTAAACGCTTACATTTAGTCGATTTAAATGGCGCGTTTGCAGGTAAGCCTGTCAATGAAGCGGCGATTAAATCTATTGTTCGCGCAGTTGGCGGTGAAATCCCTATTCAACTCGGTGGCGGTATTCGTGATCTTGAAACGATAGAGCGTTATCTAGATAACGGCATCGATTATGTGATTATCGGCACTGCTGCAGTAAAGAATCCAGGTTTTTTGCATGAAGCTTGTGATGCGTTTCCTGGTCAAATTATCGTCGGTTTAGATGCCAAAGAAGGCAAAGTGGCTGTGGATGGCTGGTCAAAACTGACAGGTCATGATGTGATTGATTTAGCGAAAAAATTCGAAGGTTATGGCGTAAGCTCAATCGTGTATACCGACATTGGTCGTGATGGCATGTTAACAGGCGTGAATATTGAAGCGACTGTTGCTTTAGCGCAAGCATTAACAATTCCAGTGATTGCTTCTGGCGGTGTAACGAATTTAGAGGATGTACGTAAACTTTGTGCAGTAGCTGCAGAAGGTATTATTGGTACGATTACTGGTCGTGCAATTTACGAAGGCACGTTGGATTTTACTGCAGCACAAAAATTAGCGGATGAATTAAGTGCTCGCTAAACGTATTATTCCATGCCTAGATGTGACTGATGGACGCGTGGTTAAAGGCATTAACTTTTTAGAATTGCGCGATGCAGGTGATCCTGTTGAGATTGCTAAACGCTATGATGACCAAGGCGCAGATGAACTCACATTTTTAGATATTACCGCCAGCTCAGATAATCGTGGCTTGATTCTACATATTATTGAAGAGGTAGCCTCTCAAGTTTTTATTCCATTAACAGTCGGCGGCGGTGTGCGTGAAGTTGAAGATGTGCGCCGGCTATTAAACGCTGGAGCAGATAAAGTCAGTATTAATACTACCGCAGTGCTTAACCCACAAATGGTGCAAGATGCGGCAAGTCGATTTGGCTCGCAATGTATCGTGGTGGCGATTGATGCAAAAAAAGTAGATAACCAGCCATTTGAGTGGGAAGTGTTCACTCATGGCGGCCGCAAAGCTACAGGTTTAGATGCCGTAAAATGGGCTGAATACATGGCTAAGCTAGGTGCTGGCGAACTGCTAGTCACGAGTATGGATAGAGATGGTACAAAAATTGGCTTCAACAACCCGTTAAATAGAGCTATTTCAAACGCGGTTGATGTGCCGATTATTGCCTCAGGCGGCGTGGGTAATTTGCAGCATTTGGTGGATGGTGTAAAAGAAGGCGGCGCTGACGCTGTGCTTGCTGCGAGCATTTTCCATTATGGTGAATATACCGTTAAGCAAGCAAAAGAATATATGCAAAGAAATGGTATTGAGGTAAGGCTTTGAGTTGGTTAGATGACGTTAGCTGGGATGCAAATGGACTTGTACCCGTTATCGCACAAGAGCATGATACTGGACGTATACTCATGTTTGCATGGATGAACCGTGAAGCCTTGCAACTGACTAATGATACTAAACAAGCCGTTTATTGGTCACGTTCTCGCAATAAATTATGGCGTAAGGGTGAAGAGTCTGGTCATGTGCAACTTGTGCATGAAATTCGCCTAGATTGTGATGAAGACGTTATTCTGATTAATGTAGAACAAGTCGGTGGTATTGCTTGTCATACTGGACGACATAACTGTTTTTTTAAAAAGCTAGAGCATGACGAGTGGCTTATAGATCAGCCTGTCATTAAAAGTCCAGAAGAAATATATACGGAAGTTAAAAAAAGTGAGTGACACATTAAACCGATTGGCTGAGTTGTTAGAGCAGCGTAAGAGCGCAGATCCGCAGACTTCTTATGTGGCTAAACTGTATGCTAAAGGCATGGATAGCATACTCAAAAAAGTCGGTGAAGAAGCGGCTGAAACCATTATTGCAGCGAAGAATGGCGATAATGAGCATCTTATTTATGAAACTGCCGATTTATGGTTCCATACCTTGGTGATGTTGGCGCAGGCAGGTTTAAAGCCGCAAGACATATTGAATGAGCTGGCAAGGCGTGAAGGGCTCTCAGGCTTGGAAGAGAAAGCTTCTAGAGTAGAAGAAGGTGCAAAATGATGAGTGACGATTGCATCTTTTGTAAGATAGTTAATAGTAGTATTCCAGCAAAGAAAATCTATGAAGACGAGGATGTCATTGCCTTTAATGACATTAACCCATCCGCTAGAGTACATTTTTTGATTGTGCCTAAACTGCATGTTGAAAGTCTGGCTAGTTGTGAAGCGCAGCATCAAGCTTTGCTTGGAAAAATGTTACTACTCGCGCCGAAACTTGCAAAAGAGCAAGGTTTGACAGGCTTCAAAACGCTTATCAATACAGGTAAAGATGGCGGTCAAGAAGTGTTTCATATTCATGTGCATGTGCTAGGTGGCGGCGATAAGCCGCATAAGATTTAATTAAATTTATGGAGAATTATCATGGGTTCATTTAGCATTTGGCATTGGTTAATTGTATTGTTGATTGTGGTATTAGTATTCGGAACTAAAAAGCTTAAAAATATTGGTGGCGATGTAGGTGGTGCGGTCAATGAGTTCAAAAAAGCTATGCGTGATGATAAGCTTGAGGATAACAAAGCGACTAGTAATACTATTGAAGGCGAAGTGACGAATAAAACTAAGCAATAACGGATATGTTTGATGTTTCCTTCTCAGAGTTAATCGTTATCGCAGTGGTGGCTCTGATAGTAATTGGTCCAGAAAAACTACCAAAGGTGGCGCGTACCCTAGGCGCGCTTGCTGGACGCATGCAACGATATGTGGCGCAAGTGAAAGAAGAAGTGAATCGTGAAGTGCGTTTTGAAGAACTGCAACAACTGCAGCAAGAGATTCAAGATACTGTCACTAAAACTAAAGAGAGTATTCAATCTAGTGTGCAAGAAAGCATAGATGCGATTTCTAAGGATGTTACGGAGTTTAAATTAGAAGCAAGTAATCCTAAAGTGCCAGAATTAATATCTACAGATGTGAATTCCACTGATGTGAATTCAACAGATACAAAGCCTAAAGTCAAAAGAACACGCACTAAAAAAGTCCCAACAACAGAATAAACGCTAGTGACCCCAACAGATAACTTCATTTCACACCTAATTGAATTGCGCGACCGCTTATTGCGCATCGTGTTGGGTTTTATTGTTGTATTCATCGGATTCTTCCCGTTTGCTAACAAGATTTACGCGCTACTCGCTGAACCCTTGCTAAGTAAGCTGCCAGCAGGCGGTCAAATGATTGCAACGGCAGTGACTACGCCATTTTTTGTGCCGATGAAGGTGGCCATGATGGCGGCGTTTATTGTTTCATTGCCGCATACCATGTATCAAGTTTGGGGGTTTGTCGCGCCAGGGTTGTATTCTCATGAAAAGAAATTCATGATTCCGATGATTATTGCCAGTAGCTTGCTGTTTCTAGCGGGCATGGCGTTCGCTTATTTTGCAGTGTTTCCCGTAGTGTTTGGGTTTATTGTCGGTTCAGCACCAAAAGGTGTTGCAGTAATGACAGACATAGGTAATTACTTGGATTTTGTCTTAACGCTATTTTTCGCTTTTGGTTTGGCGTTTCAAGTGCCAATTGCCGTGGTCATGACTGTACGCTTTGGTTGGTTAACAGTCGCTCAACTTAAAGAAGCGCGCGGCTATGTGGTGGTTGCGGCATTTATTGTTGGGGCGATATTTACTCCGCCAGATATTATTTCTCAGTTTATGTTAGCGATGCCTATCTGGATGTTATTTGAACTTGGCCTAATTGTGGCGTCATTCACTAAGCAAACACCAAAGCAGACCATACTGCCACCAACAGCGTAAGACTGTAATCGTTTAATCTTTCTCTACGGCAGGTTTTGGGCGCTTGCCAATCATTACCGCAATATTCAACCGTTGTTCCGCCCTCGCGATTTTGAATGTGGCTTTTTGGTTTGGCGTGAGTGCGGCAATTAAATTCAGCATATTGCTTGTATCAGCAATTGGTTTACTGTCAATGGTCAATAAAATATCACCCGCACGTAGCCCAGCTTTTTCTGCAGGGCTATTTTTTAGTACGCCAGCAATTAATGCGCCTTCTACAGCTTTTAGTTTGAATGATTCGGCAAGTTCAGGAGTAATGTCTTGCGCCTCAATGCCAATCCAGCCTCTAGTCACATTGCCTTGGCTGGCAATTTGATCCATGACTTGGCGTGCCAAGGTAGCAGGAATAGCAAAGCCGATACCCATAGAGCCGCCACTGCGAGAGTATATGGCGCTGTTAATGCCAACTAGGCTGCCATCAGTATCAATCAAGGCACCGCCAGAGTTGCCTGGGTTGATTGAAGCATCTGTTTGAATAAAATTTTCAAAAGTATTAATGCCTAAATGGTTGCGACCAAGCGCACTGATAATACCTTGCGTTACCGTTTGACCAACTCCAAATGGGTTGCCAATGGCTAAAACAACATCACCTACATTGAGTTTATCTGAGCTGGCAAACGTGATTGCAGGTAAGTTATCAGCTTCAATTTTAATTAAAGCTAAATCAGTATCAGGATCTGTGCCAACGACTTTTGCCGACATTTTACGGCCATCTGCAAGTGCAATTTCGATTTCGTCTGCGGAGGCTACCACGTGATTGTTCGTTAAAATCAAACCTTGTTCGCTCACGATGACACCAGACCCGAGGCTATTTTCAGGTTGAGTCTGCGCATCAGGGTCATCCAATTGGTCGCCAAAGAACTGACGGAAAGCTGGGTCATCTAAATATTTCTGATGCGGATTATCTGGCGCCTTTTTAGTAGTGAAAATATTTACCACAGATGGCATCGCTTTTTTTACGGCTACACTATAAGACCCAACTAAACTACCATCATTTCTAGGTTCAGCCTGTTTTACCAATAAGGTATTATTAGGTTTTGCCAGCATGTTTTCCAACAGGCTAGGAAAGAAAAGCCGTAATACAAAAACTAGCGCTAAACACACTGTGACTGTCTGGGCAAAAATGAGCCATAATTTTTTATGTAGTTGATTGTTCATTTTGTTGATTGTAGTTGTGATTGTTAGAGTGGTGGTAGAAAGGCCGCGTTTATTAAAGTGATTATTGTCTAAATTTGAAGTTAATGTTGCGATTGTTTGAGTAATGTCATGTGCACAATGTTATATCAAGCTATTCTAGCGAATATTCAAGAGTGATGTGATAAAAAGGTCAAAAAATGGTAAAACTGAATGAGTTGCTTCAATATACACAAGAACTTATGCAAGTTGAACGCTTCAAAGATTACTGTCCCAATGGCCTGCAGGTAGAGGGGCGAGCAGAAATTAGAAAAATAGTGACAGGCGTGACGGCTAGCATGGCGCTATTGGAAGTGGCTAAACAAGCTAATGCCGATTTGATTTTAGTGCATCATGGCTATTTTTGGCGTAATGAAGATCCTAGAGTGATCGGTATTAAGCGCAATCGATTAGCTTTTTTGCTTAAAAATGACTTGAACTTAGTGGCATATCATTTGCCACTAGATGCACATGCTGAGTTTGGCAACAATGTGCAGCTCGGACTAGTGTTGGGCATAAGTCCTAGTGGTTTTGCGGGTGAGTCTAAACTCATGGCGTATGGTAAGTTAGCTAGCCCCACCACGCTAGGGGCATTTGCGGCACAAATTGAATCTACTTTGCAGCGTGCACCATTAGTCATTGGTGCCCCGCACAAAATAGTGCAAAAAGTGGCTTGGTGTACTGGTGCCGCGCAGGGCTATATTGATGACGCCATTGAGCTTGGTGTGGATGTTTATATTAGCGGTGAAATTTCTGAGCAAACCACACATCAATCAGTTGAATCTGGTGTGTCATATATTTCAGCGGGGCATCATGTAACAGAACGTTATGGTGTACAAGCATTGGGCCAGCATTTAGCTGAAAAATTTAATTTAACACACGAGTTTATAGATATAAAAAATCCAGTTTAGTTGTTTTATTTCAGGCACTTATAAAATAAAGCTTTAATTAACTTGTAAAAAATTGTATAATCGCAACCTTTATAATTGCGTCATATTTTTGAGCTTCTAATTTTTTAAATGTAGAAAATATAGTTAAGCAGATTGATGTTGGCCCCAAAAAGGCAAGAATTCATAATCAGTAGCCGAGGAAATCATGTCAGACAATCACAGTGACAAGCACCAAGCTAGTTCGCAGTCAGAACCAAGCGCTTCAGTAGATATAGAAAAACGTAAATTTTTAATTGTCACGTCTGCTGTTGGCGCGCTGGGTTGCGCTGCTGCTGCTGTGCCATTTGTTAAGAGCATGACGCCAAGCGAGCGCGCTAAAGCTGCTGGTGCGCCAGTTGAGGTGGATATTTCTAAGGTTGCTCCAGGTGAAATGATGGTTGCAGAATATCGCGGTCAGCCAGTATGGATTATCCATCGTACTAAAGAAATGCTTGATAAGCTTAATCACCACGATACACAGTTAAAAGATCCTAAATCAGAAGTGCCTCAGCAGCAGGAATATTGCAAAGAGAATGGTCGCGCAATTAAGGCTGAGTATGCGGTAATGCTAGGTACTTGTACGCATTTGGGTTGTTCGCCAAACTCACGTTTTGACGTGACGCCTGATTGGGATGGCGGCTTCGTTTGTCCATGTCATGGCTCTAAGTTTGACTTAGCTGGGCGTGTATTTCAAGGTTCACCTGCACCAACCAATTTGGTAGTGCCAAAATATCATTATTTAACCGAAACCACATTGCTTATCGGTGTCGATCCTGAAGGGAAGGCTTAAATCATGGCTAATAAATCTACAGCAGAAAAAAAATCAGTATTAGCTGACGTTTTGGAAGGTACTGTTAATTGGGTGGATGAACGTTTTCCGCTTACTAGCAATGTTAAAGCGCATTTAACTGAGTATTACGCACCAAAGAACTTCAATTTTTGGTATTTCTTCGGCTCGTTAGCCATGTTGGTGTTGGTGATTCAAATTGTCACTGGCATCTTTCTAACGATGCACTACAAGCCAGATGCTTCGCCACTAGATGGTATTTTAGGTAATCCGTCAGTAGCTTTTGCGTCAGTAGAATACATTATGCGCGACGTGCCTTGGGGTTATGTGATTCGCTATATGCACTCTACAGGCGCCTCAATGTTCTTCGTGGTAATTTATTTACACATGTTCCGCGGCATTATTTACAGTTCATATCGTAACCCGCGTGAGCTTATTTGGCTGTTCGGTATGGGTATTTTCTTGGCGTTAATGGGCGAGGCATTTTTTGGCTACCTATTACCTTGGGGTCAAATGTCTTACTGGGGTGCGCAAGTCATTACTAGTTTGTTTGGTACCGTCCCACTTATTGGGCCAGACTTGATGGAATGGTTGCGCGGTGACTACTTAGTAGGTGATGCTACCTTAAACCGCTTTTTTGCTTTTCACGTTATTGCCTTGCCTTTGGTGTTGTTGGGCTTGGTTACTGCTCACTTAATTGCGCTGCATGAAGTCGGATCAAATAATCCTGATGGCGTTGAAATTAAGAAAACCAAAGATAAAAAAACCGGTATTCCGTTAGATGGTATTCCATTCCATCCTTACTATACGGTTAAAGATATGGTCGGCGTGGTTGTGTTCTTAATCGTGTTTTCAGCTATTATTTTCTTCGCACCTGAAGTTGGTGGCTACTTTTTAGAAGCCAATAACTTTGTGCCAGCTAACCCGCTAGTGACGCCGTCACACATTGCGCCTACTTGGTACTTCACTCCGTATTATTCGATATTGCGCGCAGTTCCGCCAATTGGTGTTTCACAGTTCCCAGGTGTTGTTGCAATGGGTCTATCAGTGGTTGTGTTTGCCTTTTTACCTTGGTTAGATAGAGGTGCGGTGAAATCAATTCGCTATCGTGGCACGCTTTACAAAAAATGGCTTTTTGCCTTTGTTGTGAGCTTTTTAGTGTTAGGTTATTTAGGTACCGTGCCTGCTGACAAGTTTGGTCAGTTTGGTTCTTGGTTAGGTAAAGCGGATATTGCTACGGTAATCGCACGTGTCTTTACTGTGGTTTACTTTGCTTTCTTCTTGTTAATGCCTTGGTACACGAAACGAGACAAAACATTACCAGTACCAGAAAGAGTGACAGGCTAATATCATGAAAATTAAAAATATAATGAAAAAATCCTTATTGGCTTTAATCTTGATGCCAAGCTTGTTGCTAACGCAATTAGCCGTTGCTAATGAAGGTGTGCATTTAGACCAAGCACCGATTGATGCTTCTAATCATGATTCGCTACAACGCGGTGCACGTACTTTCATCAATAGTTGCTTGAATTGCCATAGTGCAAGCTTTATGCGCTATAACCGTTTGCAAGAAATCGGTTTAACGGAAAAGCAAATTAAAGATAATTTACTTTTTGCGGGTGAAAAAGTTGGCGACACTATGAAAGTTGCTATGAATAAAAAAGAGGCTAAAGCATGGCTAGGTGTTGCGCCACCAGACTTGTCAGTTGAAGTGCGTGCTCGCGGCGCAGATTGGGTGTATACCTATATGCGCAGCTTCTATCGCGACGATACCCGCCCAACAGGTTGGAATAACGTTGTATACGATAAAGTGGCAATGCCGCATGTGCTATACGAATTGCAAGGTGAGCAAAGCTTTAATCATGAAACGCATGAACTTACCCTAACTAAGCCGGGTAAGCTCAGCGTTGAAGAATACAACACATTAATTGGTGATTTAACCAACTATATGGCCTTTATGGCTGAACCTGGCAAGCAACAGCGCAATCATTTGGGCTGGTTTGTACTACTGTTTTTAGGAGTGTTGTTAGTACTTACTTACAAACTCAAAAAAGCTTATTGGAAAGATATACACTAAATATGATGACCTTATACTCGGGGACAACTGATCCCTATAGCCACCGCTGCCGTATTGTTTTGTTTGAAAAGGGCATGGATTTTCAAGTAATCGATGTTGATCTTGCAAACAAGCCTGAAGACTTAGCAGTGATTAATCCATACAATCAAGTGCCAGTGTTGGTTGAGCGTGATTTAGTATTGTCGGAAGCTAATATTATCAATGAATATATTGATGAGCGCTTTCCTCACCCGCAATTGATGCCGCCTGATCCTGTCATGCGCGCACGCGCAAGATTGTTTTTATATAACTTTGAAAAAGAGTTGTTTGATCATATTAAAGACATTGAGTCTGGTGATGATGAGAAAGCAGATAAAGCGCGCATTACTATTCGTGATAATTTGACGCAACTAGTGCCGATTTTCTCTAAACAAAATTATTTGTTAGGTGATGATTACTCAATGTTAGATGTTGCTGTAACACCATTATTGTGGCGTTTAGGTCACTATGGGATTGATTTGCAAAACCAAGCAGCACCAATATTAAAATATGCAGAGCGTTTATTCTCAAGACCATTGTACTCAGATGCAATGACGCCTTCAGAAAAAGCGATGCGTAAATAATAGTAAGTTAAATTCAATGGCTGATTTCACCTCCACTAAACCCTATTTGGTACGTGCTATACACGAGTGGTGTATGGACAATGGCTGTACACCGCACTTACTAGTTGTGGTGGATAGCCATACCCGCGTGCCTGTAGCGTATGTTAAAAATGGTGAGATTGTATTGAATGTGAATTACACTGCGACCAAAGACTTGCTGATAGATAATGAAGCTATTAGCTTTTCAGCAAGATTCGGTGGTGTTTCGCAAAACCTCTATGTACCTATGCATGCAGTAAAAGGTATATTTGCACGTGAAAATGGGCAGGGTATGTTTTTTGAAATAGAGGATGCTTCAGATTATGTAGGTAAGAATGAGGCATCAGATGGTCACGCAGAGCCTTCTGAAGATAAAAATGCAATAAAAAGTAAAAAACCTACATTAACTATCGTAAAGTAGGTTACTTTTTTTAAAATATCAGTATAATACGCAACTCAAATAAACGCCGGATTAGCTCAGTTGGTAGAGCAGCGCACTTGTAATGCGAAGGTCGTCAGTTCGATTCCGACATCCGGCACCAAATTCTTAAACATTTACCCTTTTATACAATTTGACAGCCAGTCAGATTTTCAGCATAATCGTGGGTTCGGTTTGGAGGGGTGGCCGAGTGGTTAAAGGCGACGGACTGTAAATCCGTTCTCTCAGAGTACGAAGGTTCGAATCCTTCCCCCTCCACCAAAGTTTGTAACACATCGATTTTGCAAAAAAAAGTAGTAGCTGTATAGTTTGAGCCTGTTGGCGCTGGTTAAGATGGATGCGCGGGTGTAGCTCAGTTGGTAGAGCTTCAGTTTTCCAAACTGAATGTCGCGAGTTCGAGTCTCGTCGCCCGCTCCAAAGACTGGGTGCATAGAACAAGCGCCCATGTGGCTCAGTGGTAGAGCACTCCCTTGGTAAGGGAGAGGTCGCGGGTCCGATTCCCGCCATGGGCACCAAATGATGTATTAAAAGTTAATTGTTGTATCAACTTGATTTAAGTAAGTTTTAATTTGAACAAGTTTTATTAATTTTAATAAAACTTATAGTTAATAAAATATTGTAAAGGACTGAAGCAATGGCAAAAGGTAAATTTGAGCGGACCAAGCCGCACGTTAACGTAGGCACAATTGGCCACGTTGACCATGGTAAAACAACACTAACAGCAGCGATTACCACAATCCTGTCTAAAAAATTCGGTGGCGAAGCAAAAGCCTACGATCAAATTGACGCAGCACCAGAAGAAAAAGCACGTGGTATTACCATTAACACAGCCCACGTTGAATACGAAACAGCTAACCGCCACTACGCACACGTAGACTGTCCAGGCCATGCCGACTATGTTAAAAACATGATCACCGGCGCAGCACAAATGGACGGCGCGATCTTAGTATGTTCAGCCGCTGATGGTCCTATGCCACAAACACGTGAACACATCCTATTAGCACGTCAAGTTGGCGTTCCTTATATCGTGGTTTACCTAAACAAAGCAGACTTAGTAGACGATGCTGAGTTATTAGAGCTCGTTGAAATGGAAGTACGTGACTTGCTCAGCAAATACGACTTCCCGGGTGACGATACACCAATCATCACAGGCTCAGCACGTGCAGCATTAGAAGGCGACCAAACAGAAATCGGCGAGCCATCAATCTTCCGTCTAGCAGATGCGTTAGATAACTACATCCCAATGCCAGAACGTGCAATCGACGGTACATTCCTAATGCCAGTTGAAGACGTATTCTCAATCTCTGGTCGTGGTACTGTGGTAACAGGCCGTATTGAACGCGGTATCATCAAAGTCGGTGAAGAAATTGAAATTGTTGGTTTAAAACCAACTGTAAAAACAACCTGTACTGGTGTTGAAATGTTCCGTAAATTACTAGACCAAGGTATGGCTGGTGATAACGTAGGTGTATTACTACGTGGTACAAAACGTGAAGACATCGAACGTGGTCAAGTATTAGCTAAATCAGGCTCAATCAAACCACACACAAAATTCACAGCAGAAATCTACGTGCTAGGTAAAGATGAAGGTGGTCGTCACACACCATTCTTCCAAGGTTACCGTCCACAATTCTACTTCCGTACCACAGACGTAACGGGCGCAGTAGAATTGCCAGCAGGCACAGAAATGGTCATGCCAGGTGATAACGTATCAATCACAGTGACATTGATCTCACCAATCGCGATGGAAGAAGGCTTACGCTTCGCTATTCGTGAAGGTGGTCGTACTGTGGGTGCTGGTGTTGTGGCTAAAATTATTGAATAGTAAGAAGTTTTAAATAAAAAGCTACGCTAACAACCCAGCGTAGCTTTTTAAGTTGTGAGGCGTTAAGCCTAAACTACAGGCCAATAGCTCAATTGGTAGAGTATCGGTCTCCAAAACCGAGGGTTGGGGGTTCGACACCCTCTTGGCCTGCCAAATTTGAAGTGATGTTTTAGACATTATTTAAGTAACGCTAATTAAGTGAATTATGATCAACAAAATTAAGTTGTTGGTGGCATTTTTGCTACTCGCTGCAGGCATTGCAGGATTTTACCTGTTAGCAGATAAAGCTACCGTGTTGCGCATACTCGCAGTGCTGGCTGGCTTAGGTGCATCTATTGCAGTGCTATGGACAACACCTATTGGTCAGCAGTCTCTCGTATTTATCGGTGAGGCTGTGGCTGAAGCGCGCAAAGTCGTGTGGCCAACACGTAAAGAAACAACGCAAACCACTATGGTGGTGTTTGTGTTGGTAGTTATTATGGCTGCATTCTTAGCGGTGGTTGATATTGGATTTGCATTTATGGTGCAGTGGTTAATGGGACGGGGCGCGTAATGAGTATGAAATGGTACGCGGTACAAGCTTTCTCTGGTTTTGAGAAATCAGTGCAAAAAGGACTGGAAGAACGCATCGTTCGCACAGGTCTGCAAGAACAATTTGGTCAGATTCTAGTTCCAATCGAAGAAGTGATTGAGATGAAGGCAGGCCAAAAAACCATTTCTGAACGTAAGCTTTACCCGGGATATGTTTTGGTGCAAATGGCCATGACTGACGAGAGTTGGCATCTGGTTAAAAGTACGCCACGTGTAACCGCATTTATTGGTGGTAGCGCGCAAAAGCCTACTCCAATTAAAGATAAAGAAGTTGATATCATTTTGCAGCGCATTGATGATAGCAAAAGTAATCCTACACAAAAACTTACCTTTGAAAAAGGCGAGTCAGTGCGTATTGTTGATGGTCCATTTAAAGACTTTTCTGGCAACGTTGAAGATGTTAACTACGAAAAAAGTAAGTTACATGTGTCTGTTGTGATTTTTGGACGCTCTACACCAGTTGAACTTGAGTTCAGTCAAATCGAAAAAGAAGTTTAGTCAGTCGTTCTATTTAAGTAGTTATGTTTAACGGGGAGCTAAAGTAATTTAGCGCTATTACCCATTTTAGGAGTTATACCATGGCAAAGAAAGTCATTGGCTACATCAAGCTGCAGATTCCTGCAGGTAAAGCCAACCCAAGTCCACCAGTCGGTCCAGCATTGGGTCAACGCGGTTTGAATATTATGGAATTCTGTAAAGCATTTAATGCTGCAACTCAAGGCGTAGAGCCAGGCTTGCCAATTCCAGTAGTGATTACAGCATTTGCTGATAAGAGCTTCACATTTGTGATGAAATCTCCACCAGCAACTATTTTAATCAAAAAAGCAGCTGGTGTGACAAAAGGTTCGCCACGTCCTCATGTTGATAAAGTAGGTAAAATCACTCGCCAACAAGCGGAAGATATCGTTAATACTAAGCGCGCAGATTTATCTGCAGCTGATATGGATGCTGCAGTGCGTACTATTGCAGGTAGCGCACGTAGTATGGGTATTGAAGTGGAGGGTGTATAACATGGCTAAAAGAATTGATGCACTACGTGCAAAAGTAGACCGTAATAAACTTTATCCAGTGACCGATGGTTTAACTATGGTTAAAGAAAACGCTAAAGCAAAATTCAATGAATCAATTGATGCGGTTGTGAATCTAGGTATTGATGCACGTAAATCTGACCAATTGGTTCGTGGCGCTTTAGTATTGCCTAACGGAACAGGTAAAACAACACGCGTTGCTGTGTTTGCACAAGGTGCGCAAGCTGAAGCGGCTAAAGCTGCTGGTGCTGACATTGTTGGTTTTGAAGACTTGGCTGAGCAAGTTAAAGCTGGTGTAATGGATTTTGATATTGTTATCGCAACACCAGACGCTATGCGTATTGTGGGTGCTTTAGGTCAAATTCTAGGTCCACGTGGTTTAATGCCAAACCCAAAAGTAGGTACTGTAACTCCTGATGCGGCTACTGCTGTCAAAAACGCAAAAGCTGGTCAGGTGCAATACCGTACAGATAAAGGCGGTATCATCCATTGCACAATCGGTCGCGCTTCTTTCACTGTTGAGCAATTACAAGGTAATTTGTTAGCTTTGGTGGATGCTTTAAATAAAGCAAAGCCAGCTTCAACAAAAGGTGTTTACCTTAAGAAGTTATCTATCTCTAGCACCATGGGTGCTGGTGTACGTGTAGATCAAGCAAGTTTAGTGGCGTAATAAAGAATGATGATTGGACTTGGTAAGCCAAGTCCAATCGCAAAGGGCTTTGGGCTTATTGAACAGTCAATAACTTGATTAATCAATAAGGTTATCAAAGACCGTAGGTGTCTGAAGGGACTTAATGTCAGCAGTTTCTAGGTGGGTGAAAAAGTGAAGTTTGCTTTAACCTCTGCTTTCAATTCGCTAAACCCTACGCAGATGGCGTATCCCTAAACAGGAAAAATATCTCCCAGTGAATGGTCGCCGTAAAATGGTTTTTAGTGTTTTTTAATACTAAGAGCAGATTCTGTTTTAGTAATAACTTTATTGTTAAAACAGAGATTTTAACGGAAGGAGAAGACTTTGAGTCTAAATCTTACAGAGAAAAAAGCAGTAGTTGCTGAAGTAAGCGCGCAAGTTGCGGAAGCTCAAGCGATTGTTATTGCTGAATATCGTGGTATGGGCGTGGCTGACATGACTGTATTGCGTGCAGATGCTAGAAAATCAGGCGTGTATTTACGTGTGTTGAAAAACTCATTAGTACGCCGTGCAGTTGAAGGCACAGCATTTTCAGCATTAGCAGACAGCATGATTGGCCCGTTGGTGTTTGGTATTTCATCAGACCCAGTTTCTGCGGCTAAAGTGTTGAACAATTTTGCAAAAACTAACGACAAGTTCGTGATTAAAGCGGGTGCTATTCCGAATCAGTTGATGGATGTTGCTGGCGTTCAAGCCTTAGCGTCTACACTAAGTCGCGAAGAGTTGCTTGCTAAGTTTGCTCGTACGCTCAACGAAGTGCCAACCAAATTCGCTCGCGCGATGGCGGCAATTCGTGATGCTAAAGAAGCAGCTTAATTCACCAAAACAACTTACTTTAAGTTAAATTATTAAATTATAGGAAATATTCAAAATGGCTATTACAAATGCAGAAATTTTAGATGCAGTAGGCAGTATGTCAGTTTTAGATTTGACAGCATTCATTAAAGAAATCGAAGAGAAATTTGGCGTATCAGCTGCAGCAGTAGCTGTAGCAGCTGGTGGCGCTGCAGGTGCTCCAGCAGCAGCCGCGGCTGAGCAAACTGAGTTCACAGTGTTTATCTTAACACCTGGCGAACAAAAAGTTAGTGCAATTAAAGCTGTTCGTGAATTAACTGGTTTAGGCTTGAAAGAAGCTAAAGACTTAGTTGATGGCGCACCAAAAGCTGTTAAAGAAGGCGTAAGCAAAGCTGACGCTGATGCAGCATTGAAAAAATTGATTGAAGCTGGCGCAACTGGCGAAATCAAGTAATCACTTTGTTTTAGTGTGATTTAGGCTGACGGGAGACCGTCAGCCTTCGCCGTTTGTGGTGGCGTAAAAAATGTAACAAAATGTAATTAAATTTCGTACTTAACATGAAGTTAGAAATAAAAATACTTTCAGCGTTTTAGATTCAACTCTATAACAAGTATTTTAATTTCTGCCCTCAAACATTAGGAGATGCAATGAGCTATTCCTTCACCGAAAAGAAGCGCCTTCGTAAAAGTTTCGCCAAGCGCGAAAGTGTTCAAGAAATTCCATACTTGCTTGCAATGCAGTTAGAGTCATACAAAGCATTCTTACAAGCAGAAATCCCGGCAGACAAGCGTACAGAAGATGGTTTACAGTCAACTTTCGCTTCAGTTTTTCCTATTATCAGCCATTCAGGTAATGCACGTTTAGATTACGTCAGCTATCAATTAGGCGCTGAGCCGTTTGATGTGAAAGAGTGTCAACAGCGTGGTTTAACTTACGCTGCACCTTTACGCGTAAGAGTTCGTTTGACCATTATGGACAAAGAAGCCTCTAAACCAACCGTTAAAGAAGTGAAAGAGCAAGAAGTTTACATGGGCGAATTGCCTTTGATGACGGAAAACGGCTCATTTGTAATTAACGGTACTGAGCGTGTGATTGTTTCTCAATTACACCGTAGCCCAGGCGTGTTCTTTGAGCATGATCGTGGTAAAACACATAGCTCAGGCAAATTGCTATTCTCAGCACGTATCATTCCTTACCGTGGTTCATGGTTAGATTTCGAGTTTGATCCTAAAGATTACTTGTATTTCCGTATCGATCGTCGCCGTAAAATGCCAGTGACCATTTTGCTTAAAGCACTTGGTTATACGCCAGAGCAAATCATCGCTACATTCTTTGATTTCGATACATTCCACGTCAGTGCAAAAGGTGTTGAATTCACATTAGTGCCAGATCGTCTACGTGGCGAAGTCGCTAAATTCGACATCGTAGCTAAAGATGGTGAAGTGTTAGTTGCTAAAGACAAGCGCATTACCGTAAAACATATCCGTGATATGGAAAAAGCTGGTGTAAGCAAAATTGCTGTGCCACAAGACTTTATTCTAGGTCGCGCGATAGGTAAAAATATTGTTGATAAAGAAACTGGTGAAATCGTTGCGAATGCCAATGACGAAATTACTGAATCATTGTTAGAGAAATTAATTGATGCAAAAGTGGGCGAAATTAATACCCTTTATTCTAATGATTTAGATCACGGCGACTATATCTCTCAAACATTACGTATTGATGAAATTCCTGATCAATATAGTGCACGTGTTGCGATTTATCGCATGATGCGCCCGGGCGAGCCGCCAACTGAAGATTCAGTAGAAGCGCTATTTAACGGTTTATTCTTCAATGAAGATCGTTATGACTTGTCACGCGTAGGTCGTATGAAGTTTAACCGTCGCGCATTCCCAGAAAAAGCAGAAGATCGTCAATCAAACTGGATGCGTAAGTTCTACGAGACAGTCGGCCCACGTGGTGCTGAAGGTGCATACATCCTTTCAAATGACGATATCCTTGCCGTTATCGGCGTATTGCTAGAGTTACGCAATGGCCGTGGCGAGATCGATGATATTGACCATTTAGGTAATCGTCGTATTCGTTCAGTAGGTGAGTTGGCAGAAAATCAATTCCGTACAGGTTTAGTACGTGTAGAGCGCGCTGTTAAAGAGCGTCTATCACAAGCTGAATCAGATAACTTGATGCCGCATGACTTGATTAACGCTAAGCCAGTATCTAGCGCAATTCGTGAATTCTTTGGCTCAAGCCAATTGTCACAATTTATGGACCAAACCAACCCATTGTCTGAAATTACGCATAAACGCCGTATTTCAGCACTTGGCCCTGGCGGTTTGACACGTGAACGCGCTGGTTTTGAAGTGCGTGACGTTCACTCAACCCACTATGGCCGCATGTGTCCGATTGAAACGCCAGAAGGTCCAAACATTGGTTTGATCAACTCATTGGCTTTATATGCACGTACTAACGAATACGGTTTCTTAGAAACACCGTATCGCCGTGTTGAAGGCAATAAAGTATCTGATACGATTGACTATCTTTCAGCGATTGAAGAAAGTCAATACATGATCGCGCAAGCGAACACAGACTTAGATGCTAAGAACATGTTTGTTGAAGACTTGGTTTCATCACGTCATCACAACGAGTTCACCATGACCCAGCCAGATCGCGTTCAATATATGGACGTTGCGCCTGGTCAAATTGTATCTGTTGCGGCTTCATTGATTCCATTCTTGGAACACGATGATGCGAACCGCGCATTGATGGGTGCCAACATGCAACGTCAAGCGGTGCCATGTCTACGTGCTGAAAAAGCCGTGGTTGGTACGGGTATTGAACGTACAGTAGCGGTCGACTCAGGTACGACAGTGCAAGCGCGTCGTGGTGGTTTAGTGGATTACGTTGACTCTGGTCGTATCGTGGTTCGTGTAAACGATGACGAAGCAAAAGATGGTGAAGTTGGTGTCGATATTTATAACTTAACTAAATATACGCGTTCAAACCAGAACACAAACATTAACCAGCGTCCATTGGTTCGCGTAGGCGATAAATTGGCACGCGGTGACGTGATTGCCGATGGTGCTTCAACTGATATGGGTGAATTGGCTTTAGGTCAAAACATGTTAGTAGGCTTTATGCCTTGGAATGGTTATAACTACGAGGATTCAATTCTTATCTCTGAGCGCGTAGTATCTGATGATCGTTACACTTCAATTCACATTGAAGAGTTAACTGTTGTTGCACGCGATACTAAACTTGGTGCTGAAGAAATCACTCAAGATATTTCAAACCTAAGCGAGCGTATGTTAGGCCGTTTAGATGAAGTCGGTATTATTTATATCGGCGCTGATGTTGAAGCTGGCGATGTTCTAGTTGGTAAAGTGACACCAAAAGGTGAAACGCAACTGACACCAGAAGAAAAGTTGTTACGTGCAATTTTCGGTGAAAAAGCTTCAGACGTTAAAGATACTTCATTGCGCGTGCCTTCAGGCATGAGCGGTACAGTGATTGACGTACAAGTGTTTACACGTGAAGGTTTAGAGCGTGATTCACGTGCGCAACAAATTATCGATGATCAGTTAACGCATTACAAACAAGACTTAGCCGATCAAATGCGTATTGTTGAAGACGATGCATTCGGACGTATCCGTCGCCTGATTGAAGGTAAAGCTGCAACTGGTGGCCCTAACAAACTGAAAAAAGGCGATGTGTTAACTGCTGAGTATTTGGCTTCGGTAGGTCGCTATGACTGGTTTGATATTCGCCTAACTGACGAAGAAACAGCGCGTCAATTAGAGCAGTTGAAAGACAGCTTGGCACAAGCGCGTGTTGCCTTTGACAGCAAGTTTGAAGAGAAAAAACGTAAATTAACGCAAGGCGATGAGTTGCCAGCTGGCGTACAGAAAATGGTTAAAGTGTATTTAGCTGTTAAACGTCGCATTCAGCCAGGTGATAAAATGGCCGGTCGTCACGGTAACAAGGGTGTGATTTCAAAAATCTGTCCAATTGAAGATATGCCACACATGGCGGATGGTACGCCTATGGACATCGTTTTGAACCCACTAGGCGTTCCTTCACGTATGAACATCGGTCAGATTCTAGAAGTTCACTTGGGCTGGGCTGCTAAAGGTCTAGGTTTGCGTATTGATGAAATGCTACGTGAAGAAGCTAAAGTAGCTGACATCCGTAAATTCCTTGAGCAAATCTACAATGACAGCACAGGTAAAAAAGAAGACATTAATTCGTTTACTGACACTGAAGTATTAGAACTTGCTCGCAACCTTACAAACGGCGTGCCATTTGCAACACCAGTATTCGATGGTGCAGCAGAATCTGATATTAAAGCCATGCTAGATTTAGCTTACCCAGATGATGCCGCGCGTACTAAACAGTTGCAGTTCCATGCTGGTAAAACGCAAGTCACATTGTTTGATGGTCGCACAGGTGATGCATTTGAACGCCCAGTCACTGTTGGTTATATGCACGTATTGAAATTGCATCACTTGGTTGATGACAAAATGCATGCACGTTCAACAGGTCCTTATTCACTTGTTACGCAACAACCATTGGGCGGTAAAGCTCAATTCGGTGGTCAGCGTTTCGGAGAGATGGAGGTTTGGGCGCTTGAAGCTTATGGTGCTTCATATACATTACAAGAAATGCTGACAGTGAAGTCTGATGACGTGACTGGCCGTACAAAAGTATATGAGAACATTGTTAAAGGCGAACACAAAATTGATGCTGGTATGCCGGAATCATTCAACGTGTTAGTGAAAGAAATTCGTTCACTTGCTATCGACATTGACCTAGACAGAAACTAAGGAGAACAGACTTGAAAGCTCTATTAGACTTATTTAAACAGGTAACGCAAGAAGAAGAGTTCGATGCAATTAAGATTGCGCTCGCTTCACCTGAAAAAATCCGTTCATGGTCATATGGCGAAGTTAAAAAGCCAGAAACTATCAACTACCGTACATTCAAGCCTGAGCGTGATGGCTTGTTCTGCGCAAAAATATTTGGCCCGATAAAAGACTACGAGTGTCTATGCGGTAAGTACAAACGCTTAAAACATCGCGGTGTGATCTGTGAAAAATGTGGCGTAGAGGTGACTTTATCTAAAGTGCGTCGTGAGCGTATGGGTCATATTGACCTTGCTTCACCAGTTGCTCACATTTGGTTCTTGAAATCATTACCAAGCCGTTTGGGTATGGTGTTAGATATCGCTTTACGTGATATTGAACGCGTATTGTACTTTGAAGCATTCATCGTGGTTGATCCAGGCATGACACCGCTTACACGCGGTCAGTTATTGACTGAAGATGATTACTTGGCAAAAGTTGAAGAATACGGCGACGAATTCAATGCGGTAATGGGTGCTGAAGCGGTACGCGAGTTATTACGTACAATGGATATTGAGCGTGAAGTAGTTCAATTACGCCAAGACTTAGGCGCAACGGGCTCTGAGGCGAAAATCAAGAAAATCGCCAAACGTCTAAAAGTACTAGAAGCATTCCAAAAATCTGGTATTAAACCAGAGTGGATGATTCTAGAAATCTTGCCAGTATTGCCGCCAGAATTACGTCCATTAGTACCGTTGGATGGCGGCCGTTTTGCAACTTCAGATTTGAACGATTTATATCGTCGTGTAATTAACCGTAACAACCGTCTAAAACGTTTGCTAGAGTTAAAAGCGCCTGAAATTATTGTACGTAATGAAAAACGTATGTTGCAAGAGGCGGTGGATTCACTGTTAGACAATGGTCGTCGTGGTAAAGTGATGACTGGTGCTAACAAGCGTCCATTGAAATCATTAGCTGACATGATTAAAGGTAAAGGCGGTCGTTTCCGTCAGAACTTATTGGGTAAACGTGTGGATTACTCAGGTCGTTCAGTGATTGTGGTTGGTCCGCAACTGAAATTGCATCAATGCGGTTTGCCTAAGAAAATGGCTTTGGAATTATTCAAACCATTCATTTTCCATAAACTGGAAGTGTTAGGTATTGCAACAACGATTAAAGCAGCGAAGAAAAAAGTAGAAGAAGAAGGACCAGAAGTTTGGGATATTCTCGAGGATGTAATCCGCGAGCATCCAGTATTACTTAACCGTGCACCTACATTGCACCGTTTAGGTATTCAAGCTTTTGAGCCGATTTTGATCGAAGGTAAAGCGATTCAATTGCATCCATTAGTTTGTGCGGCATTCAACGCCGACTTCGATGGTGACCAAATGGCCGTTCACGTACCATTGTCGCTAGAAGCGCAAATGGAAGCACGTACTTTGATGTTGGCATCTAACAACGTATTGTCTCCTGCAAACGGCGAGCCAATTATTGTGCCTTCACAAGATATCGTTTTGGGTCTGTACTACATGACGCGTGAAAGAGTAGCCGCTCGCGGTGAAGGTATGCGCTTTGCAGATGTAAAAGAAGTACAACGTGTGTATGACCAAGGTTTAATTGACCTTCATGCCAAAGTTACCGTGCGCATTAAAGAATACGAGATAGATTTAGACGGCGTTAAAACTGAGAAAATCAATCGTTATGAAACTACGGTTGGTCGTGCATTATTGTCACAAATTCTGCCAGCTGGTTTAGCTTATAGCAACCTTGATAAAGCATTGAAAAAGAAAGAGATTTCTAAGTTAATCAATGCTTCATTCCGTAAAGTGGGTATCCGCGAAACAGTTATATTCGCTGATAAACTTAAAGACGCTGGTTATTCATACGCAACTAAAGCCGGTATTTCTATCAGTATTAACGATATGTTAGTACCGAAAGAAAAAGGCGCGTTGATTGCTGCTGCTGAATCTGAAGTGAAAGAAATTGAAGATCAGTACGTTTCAGGCTTGGTAACACAAGGTGAACGCTACAATAAAGTGGTGGATATCTGGGGTCGTGCAAGTGATAAAGTTGCTGACGCTATGATGAAGCAACTTAAAGAAGAAGATGTATTAGACGCGGATGGTAAGCAAATTAAAGACAAAGCAGGTAAAGTGCTTCGTCAAGAATCATTCAATGCTATTTACATGATGGCCGACTCTGGAGCGCGTGGTTCTGCAGCGCAGATTCGTCAGCTAGCTGGTATGCGCGGTTTGATGGCGAAACCGGATGGTTCTATTATTGAAACGCCGATTAAAGCGAACTTTCGTGATGGTCTAAACGTATTGCAATACTTTATTTCAACCCACGGTGCTCGTAAGGGTCTAGCCGACACGGCGTTGAAAACAGCGAACTCTGGTTACTTAACACGTCGTCTAGTGGATGTAACGCAAGATTTAGTGGTAACTGAAATTGACTGTGGTACGAGTGATGGTTTAGTGACCAAAGCCTTGGTAAAAGGTGGTGAAGTGATTGAGCCGTTACATGATCGTATTTTAGGTCGTACGGCTGCACTTGATGTGGTTAATCCAGAAACACAAGAAGTGATTTACCCAGCAGGTACATTGTTAGGTGAAGATGAAGTTGAGCATCTTGATGCGCTTGGTATTGATGAAGTGAAAGTGCGTACTGCACTTACCTGTGATACGCGTTACGGTATCTGCGCTAAATGTTATGGTCGTGACTTAGGTCGCGGTAAATTAATTAGCATGGGTGAGGCTGTTGGTGTGATCGCGGCGCAATCAATTGGTGAGCCAGGTACACAGTTGACTATGCGTACGTTCCACATTGGTGGTGCAGCGTCACGTGCGGCTTCAGTGTCGCAAGTTGAAGGTAAGTCTAACGGTGTGCTGAACTTCACTTCTACGATGCGTTACGTAACGAATGCGCGTAATGAGCAAGTGGTGATTTCACGTAATGGTGAAGTGATTATTGCTGATGAAAACGGTCGTGAGCGTGAGCGTCATAAAGTGCCATACGGTGCAACATTGCAAATTACTGACGGTAAAACAGTAAAAGCGGGTCAAGCGATCGCAACATGGGATCCACATACTCGTCCAATTATTACTGAATACGCGGGTCAAATTAAATTTGAAAACGTGGAAGAAGGTATTACCGTTGCTAAACAAATCGATGATGTGACAGGCTTGTCATCATTGGTGGTGATCGATCCTAAACAGCGTGCTGGTCAAACTAAAGGCCTACGTCCACAAGTTAAATTGTTGGATGCTAACGGTGTTGAAGTGAAAATTACTGGCAGTGAGCAATCAGTCAATACGACATTCCAGTTGGGTTGTATTATTACTGTTAAAGATGGTCAAGCGGTAGGCGTTGGTGAAGTAATTGCGCGTATTCCACAAGAGTCATCTAAAACACGTGATATTACCGGGGGTCTTCCACGCGTGGCTGAGTTGTTTGAAGCACGTTCGCCAAAAGATGCTGGTATGTTGGCTGAAGTGACGGGTACTGTGTCATTCGGTAAAGATACTAAAGGTAAACAACGTTTAGTGATTACTGATTTAGACGGCATCACCAGTGAATTCTTGATTCCTAAAGATAAGCACGTAACGGCGCATGATGGCCAAGTGGTCACTAAAGGTGAGAGCATTGTTGATGGTCCAGCTGAACCGCAAGATATTCTGCGTTTACAAGGTCGCGAAGCATTAGCGCGCTACATTATCGACGAAGTGCAAGACGTTTACCGTTTGCAAGGCGTGAAGATTAATGACAAGCATATTGAAGTGATTGTGCGCCAAATGTTACGCCGTGTACGTGTAACAGATGCTGGCGATACAAACTTCATCATGGGTGAGCAAGTTGAGCGTGCAGATCTATTGTCGCAAAATGAGCGCGTGATAGCAGAAAACAAACGTCCTGCAGAATTTGAATATGTGTTGCTAGGTATTACTAAAGCATCATTATCAACAGATTCATTTATCTCTGCGGCTTCGTTCCAGGAAACAACGCGTGTGTTAACTGAAGCGGCTATTTTAGGTAAACGTGATGAATTGCGTGGCTTGAAAGAAAACGTCATTGTTGGGCGCTTGATTCCAGCAGGTACAGGCTTGGCATATCATGATGCGCGTAAGCGTGCGGCGGTTGCAGGTAGTGCTCCAGCGAAAGAAATACCAGCTGAAGCATTGTTTACAGAGGCTGAAGTTCCGGCAGTAGAAGTGGTAAGTGAAGCGGCAGCAGAATAAAATCAAACAATTAAAGGCTTGACAATAAAAGTCAGGCTAAATAGAATGTTGGGTTTTTCAGGATAGCTAAATTGTCAGCGATGACATTGCTATCCTGATTTGTTTTGCAAAATTTTAAAAAGTAATATTTGAAGACATCAATTAGAGGTTATAGGCAATGCCAACCATCAATCAGTTAATACGCAAACCACGCGCTAAAGTGGTCACAAAAAGTAAAGTGCCAGCACTTGAATCATGTCCACAAAAACGTGGCGTTTGTACACGTGTTTACACAACAACACCTAAAAAGCCAAACTCAGCTTTGCGTAAAGTTGCAAAAGTACGTTTAACTAATGGCTACGAAGTGATTAGTTACATCGGTGGTGAAGGCCATAACTTGCAAGAGCATAGCGTGGTATTGCTACGTGGTGGTCGTGTAAAAGATTTGCCAGGTGTGCGTTACCATATGGTTCGTGGTAGTTTGGATACGGCTGGTGTTAAAGATCGTAAACAATCACGTTCTAAATACGGTGCTAAACGTCCTAAAGCGGGTAAAGCAGCGTAATTTACTTTGCGTAATGTGTTCGTAATGTATTGCGCATAAGATATGCATTTAAGCGGCTGAGATGCCTTGCTAATGTATTTGCTAGCAAAATTAATTTAATAGAATAGAGAAAATAATGCCAAGACGTAGAGAAGTCCCCAAACGCAACATCCTGCCAGATCCAAAATTTGGTAGCCAAGAAGTGTCAAAATTTGTAAACGTACTTATGACAGGTGGTAAAAAATCTGTTGCAGAACGTATTTTATACGGTGCGTTTGATCAAATTACAGCTAAAACAGGTAAAGATGCTTTGGAAGTATTTACCCTTGCGTTAACTAACTTACGTCCATTAGTGGAAGTTAAGAGCCGTCGCGTTGGTGGTGCTAACTATCAAGTGCCAGTTGAGGTGCGTCCTAACCGTCGTAGTGCTTTAGCGATGCGTTGGATGCGTGATGCAGCGCGTAAACGTGGTGAGAAGTCAATGGGCTTGCGTTTAGCTGCTGAATTAACTGAAGCTTCTGAAGGTCGTGGTTCAGCAATGAAAAAACGTGAAGAAGTTCACCGTATGGCGGAAGCGAATAAAGCATTCTCACATTTCAGATTTTAGTATTTGAATGTTGTTTGGTTGGCCTAAGTAAGTGCTTAGGTCATTTGCATCGCTCTTTAAGAATTTAAGCAATAATATTTAAGTAAAGGTAATAGCCGTGGCTCGTATAACCCCTATTGAACGCTATCGTAACATTGGTATTTCTGCTCACATCGATGCAGGTAAAACTACAACGACTGAACGTATCTTGTTTTACACAGGCGTAAACCACAAAATTGGTGAAGTGCACAATGGTGCTGCAACAATGGACTGGATGGAGCAAGAGCAGGAGCGCGGTATTACTATTACTTCAGCAGCAACTACTTGCTTCTGGAAAGGTATGGCTGGTCAATTTGACCAACACCGTATTAATATTATTGATACTCCGGGCCACGTTGACTTTACGATTGAAGTAGAGCGTTCAATGCGTGTGCTTGATGGTGCTTGTATGGTGTATTGTGCTGTGGGTGGTGTTCAGCCTCAGTCTGAAACTGTATGGCGCCAAGCAAATAAATATAAAGTGCCACGTTTAGCGTTCGTTAATAAAATGGACCGCGCTGGTGCAGACTTCTTTAAAGTGTACGATCAAATGCGTGCACGTCTAAAAGCAAATCCAATTCCTTTGCAAGTGCCAATCGGCGCAGAAGATAAATTCGAAGGTGTTGTTGATCTTATTAAGATGAAAGCTATCTATTGGGATGATGAGTCTCAAGGTATGAAATTTGACTACCGTGACATTCCTGCTGACTTGAAAGCAACTTGCGACAAATGGCGTGAAAACATGGTTGAGGCCGCTGCAGAAGCGACTGAAGAGCTGATGAATAAATACCTTGAAGAAGGTGATTTGTCAGAAGCTGACATCATGACTGGTTTGCGTATGCGTACCATTGCCTTTGAAATCGTTCCTATGGTTTGTGGTTCAGCTTTCAAAAACAAAGGTGTTCAAGCGATGTTGGATAAAGTTGTTGAGTTGATGCCAGCTCCGACAGACATTCCACCGACTAAAGCTGAAGATGGTGATGGTAACGAAATTCGTCTCAAAGCTTCTGATGATGAGAAATTCTCTGCATTAGCATTTAAAATTATGACTGACCCGTTTGTAGGTCAATTGATTTTCTTCCGTGTTTACTCTGGTGTAATTAACGCTGGTGATACTGTATACAACCCAATCAAGGGTAAAAAAGAACGTATCGGTCGTATCGTGCAAATGCACGCAAATACTCGTGAGCCTTTAACTGAAGTTCGTGCGGGTGATATTGCTGCGGCTATTGGTTTGAAAGAAGCGACTACAGGTGACACTTTATGTAGCATCAATGATGAGATCATTTTAGAGCGCATGATATTCCCTGAGCCAGTGATTCACGTTGCTGTTGAGCCAAAAACAAAAGCTGACCAAGAAAAAATGGGCGTTGCTTTAAATCGTTTGGCGCAAGAAGATCCATCTTTCCGTGTTAAAACTGACGAAGAAACTAATCAGACGATTATTTCTGGTATGGGTGAGTTGCATCTTGAGATTTTAGTAGACCGTATGCGTCGCGAATTTAACGTTGAAGCAAACGTTGGCGCGCCACAAGTGGCTTACCGTGAAGCGATCAAGAAGAAGGTTGAAGTTGAGGGTAAATTCGTTAAGCAATCTGGTGGTAAAGGTCAGTATGGCCATGTATGGTTAATTATGGAGCCAAACGAGCCAGGTAAAGGTTTTGAGTTTATTGATGCGATTAAAGGTGGTACTGTTCCGCGCGAGTTCATACCTGCAGTGGAAAAAGGTTTGCGCGAGACTATTCCAGCAGGTGTTTTGGCTGGCTTCCCAGTAGTAGACGTTAAAGTGACATTGTTTGATGGTTCATACCATGACGTTGACTCGAACGAAAATGCCTTTAAAATGGCCGCTTCAATCGGTTTCAAAGATGGTATGCGTAAAGCAGATCCAATCTTACTAGAGCCGATGATGGCTGTAGAAGTTGAAACGCCAGAAGATTACATGGGTGACATCATGGGTGACTTGTCATCTCGTCGCGGTATGATCCAAGGTATGGAAGACAATGCAACAGGTAAAGTATTGCGCGCTGAAGTGCCGTTGGCTGAGATGTTTGGTTACTCAACTACTGTGCGTTCATTGTCACAAGGCCGTGCAAGTTACAGTATGGAATTTAAGCACTACACAGAAGCACCAAGAAACGTGGCTGAAGCCATTATGAATAAGAAGTAATTAAAAACTATTCTTAATATATTAAATTTAAAGGAAAATTAAATGGCAAAAGGTAAATTTGAGCGGACCAAGCCGCACGTTAACGTAGGCACAATTGGCCACGTTGACCATGGTAAAACAACACTAACAGCAGCGATTACCACAATCCTGTCTAAAAAATTCGGTGGCGAAGCAAAAGCCTACGATCAAATTGACGCAGCACCAGAAGAAAAAGCACGTGGTATTACCATTAACACAGCCCACGTTGAATACGAAACAGCTAACCGCCACTACGCACACGTAGACTGTCCAGGCCATGCCGACTATGTTAAAAACATGATCACCGGCGCAGCACAAATGGACGGCGCGATCTTAGTATGTTCAGCCGCTGATGGTCCTATGCCACAAACACGTGAACACATCCTATTAGCACGTCAAGTTGGCGTTCCTTATATCGTGGTTTACCTAAACAAAGCAGACTTAGTAGACGATGCTGAGTTATTAGAGCTCGTTGAAATGGAAGTACGTGACTTGCTCAGCAAATACGACTTCCCGGGTGACGATACACCAATCATCACAGGCTCAGCACGTGCAGCATTAGAAGGCGACCAAACAGAAATCGGCGAGCCATCAATCTTCCGTCTAGCAGATGCGTTAGATAACTACATCCCAATGCCAGAACGTGCAATCGACGGTACATTCCTAATGCCAGTTGAAGACGTATTCTCAATCTCTGGTCGTGGTACTGTGGTAACAGGCCGTATTGAACGCGGTATCATCAAAGTCGGTGAAGAAATTGAAATTGTTGGTTTAAAACCAACTGTAAAAACAACCTGTACTGGTGTTGAAATGTTCCGTAAATTACTAGACCAAGGTATGGCTGGTGATAACGTAGGTGTATTACTACGTGGTACAAAACGTGAAGACATCGAACGTGGTCAAGTATTAGCTAAATCAGGCTCAATCAAACCACACACAAAATTCACAGCAGAAATCTACGTGCTAGGTAAAGATGAAGGTGGTCGTCACACACCATTCTTCCAAGGTTACCGTCCACAATTCTACTTCCGTACCACAGACGTAACGGGCGCAGTAGAATTGCCAGCAGGCACAGAAATGGTCATGCCAGGTGATAACGTATCAATCACAGTGACATTGATCTCACCAATCGCGATGGAAGAAGGCTTACGCTTCGCTATTCGTGAAGGTGGCCGTACTGTAGGTGCTGGTGTGGTGGCTAAGATTATTGAATAGTTGTAATAAATAGGTGGTTTAATCAAACGGCAGAGTGAACTCTGCCGTTTCGCTCTTTGAAAAGTAGTAAATTAGAAAGGCAGTAAATAATGTCAACACAGAAAATTCGTATTCGTCTTAAAGCATTTGATTATCGTTTGATTGATCAGTCAGCTCAAGAAATCGTAGAAACTGCCAAACGTACTGGCGCTGTGGTAAAAGGTCCAGTGCCATTACCAACACGTATCGAACGTTTTGATATTTTACGTTCACCTCACGTTAATAAAACATCACGTGATCAGTTCGAGATTCGTACTCACCAACGTTTGATGGATATTGTTGATCCTACAGACAAAACAGTGGATGCATTAATGAAATTAGATTTGCCAGCTGGTGTGGATGTAGAAATCAAGCTGTAAGAATTTAAGTAGTAAAAAGTAGTTGTAATAAACTGGTTGTAAAAATATTGAGGGTTCGGTATAATCCGCCCTCTTTCACAGAAGTCGGTCAATTGTAATCGGCTTTTTAACTAAATAATAAGGATACGATCATGAGCTTAGGGCTTATTGGTCGCAAAGTGGGTATGACCCGCGTGTTTACTGAGGACGGCGCAAGCATCCCAGTAACCGTGTTGGAAGTTGTACCTAACCGCGTGACACAGATCAAGACGATCGCAAGCGATGGCTATACTGGTCTTCAAGTTGCTTACGGTACACGTCGTGCTAGCCGCATCAACAGTGCATTGACTGGGCATTATGCCAAGTCAGGTTCTGCTGCAGGCGCTGGTATACATGAATTCCCGGTAACTGGTGATGTTTTAGCTAATTACACTGCAGGTGCAAATATCACAGTTGATATTTTCCAAGCGGGTCAAATAGTTGACGTTACTGGTATTTCTTTAGGTAAAGGCTTTGCTGGTGCTATTAAGCGCCATCACTTTAAGTCTAACCGCGCATCTCACGGTAACTCTAAATCACATAACGTACCTGGTTCTATTGGTATGGCGCAAGATCCGGGTCGAGTATTCCCTGGTAAGCGTATGCCTGGTCACTTAGGTGCTACTAAAGTTACTACACAGAACTTAGAAATCGTTCGTGTTGATGCTGAGCGTAACCTATTGTTGATTAAAGGTGCAATCCCTGGTTCTAAAGGCGGTGATGTTGTTGTTCGCCCGGCTATTAAAGCTAAGCTTCAGAAGGGGATGAAATAATGGAACTCAAATTACAAGATAAGAATGGTAAAGCTGTTAAAGCTGGCGTAACTGTATCTGATGATACTTTTGGCCGTGAATTTAACGAGGCTTTAGTGCATCAAGTAGTGGTTGCTTATATGGCTAATGCCCGTACAGCAACTCGTGCACAAAAAGGTCGTGGTAATGTTGCGCATACTACGCACAAGCCATACGCACAAAAAGGAACGGGGAACGCACGTGCTGGTATGACGTCTAGCCCAATCTGGCGTGGAGGCGGTCGCGCATTCCCAAGCTCACCACTTGAAAACTTCAGCCATAAAATTAATCGTAAAGCTTACCGTGCTGGTATGCAAACGATTTTATCTGAGCTAGTACGTCAAGAGCGTTTGAATGTAGTTGAAGAGTTTGTTGTAGCTACTCCTAAAACTAAAGCTTTTGCTGAGAAAATTAAAAATCTAGGTTTTGAAGGCGGCGTATTAGTGCTGACTGATGGCTTTGATGAAAACTTATATTTATCTTCACGCAACCTGATTAACGTCATGGTGGTTGAAGCACAATTTGCTGACCCAGTCAGTTTAGTGCGTTTCCCTAATGTTGTGGCTACAGTTGCTGCGGTGAAGAAACTTGAGGAGATGTTAGCATGATGACCGCTATGACTAAAACTCAAGATCGCTTGTTGCAAGTAATCTTAGCACCACAAATCACTGAGAAAGCAACTTACATCGCTGATAAGTATCAGCAAATTGCTTTTATCGTACGTACTGATGCAACTAAACCGGAAATCAAAGCTGCAGTTGAGCTTGTTTTCAAAGTTGAAGTGGAGAAAGTTTCTACGATTAACGTAGGTGGTAAAACAAAGCGCGCTGGCAAAAGTATGGGCAAGCGTAAAGACTGGAAAAAAGCTTATGTAAGCTTGAAACCAGGCCAAGAAATTAACTTCGCAGCGGCTGAATAAGGAGAGATGAGATGGCATTAGTTAAAGTCAAGCCAACGTCCCCGGGTCGTCGTGGTGTAGTAAAGGTGGTAACACCTGACCTTTATAAAGGTAAACCACACGCACCGCTGTTGGAGAGTCAAAGTAGAAACGCAGGTCGTAACAATAACGGTCGTATTACAGTACGTCACCAAGGTGGTGGTCATAAACAGCATTATCGTTTAATTGACTTCTTACGCAATAAAGCTGGTATTCCAGCGACAGTGGAACATATTGAGTATGATCCAAACCGTACGGCACACATTGCTTTGCTTTGTTATGCGGATGGTGAACGTCGTTACATTATTGCTCCTCGTGGCGTAAGTGCTGGTATGCAGTTAATTAGTGGTTCTGAAGCGCCTATTAAAGTAGGTAATGCGATGCCGCTACGTAACATTCCAGTGGGTAGCACAATTCATTGTATCGAATTGCAACCTGGTAAAGGTGCGCAAATTGCTCGTTCAGCAGGTACGTCAGTACAATTGCTAGCGCGTGAAGGTGCTTATGCTCAATTGCGTTTACGTTCAGGTGAAGTTCGCCGCGTACATGTTGATTGCATGGCAACTTTAGGTGAAGTGGGTAATGAAGAGCATTCACTACGTTCAATCGGTAAAGCTGGTGCAATGCGCTGGCGTGGTGTTCGCCCAACCGTTCGCGGTGTGGTGATGAACCCGGTAGATCACCCACACGGTGGTGGTGAAGGTCGTACAGCTGCAGGTATGAATCCAGTTAGCCCATGGGGTGTTAAAACTAAAGGTTATCGTACACGTAGCAGTAAGCGTACAGATAATATGCGTATTAGTCGTCGTCCGAGAGGCGTAAGGTAATTTATGGCACGTTCACTTAAAAAAGGTCCATTTATTGATGGTCATTTGGCTAAAAAAGTAGAAGTTGCAGCTGCAGCGCGCGATCGTAAACCAATTAAGACTTGGTCACGTCGCTCTACAATTTTCCCAGATTTTATCGGTCTTACTATTGCAATTCATAATGGTAAGCAACACATCCCAGTGTTGATTTCTGAAAACATGGTAGGTCACAAGCTCGGTGAATTTGCGTTAACACGTACATTCAAAGGTCATGCAGCCGACAAAAAAGCTAAGAAGTAGGAGCTGAAGATGCAAGTATCTGCAATATTAAAAGGTGTTCATCTCTCTCCTCAAAAGGCTAGATTGGTGGCAGACCTTGTTCGTGGCAAGAAAGTAGATCACGCACTTAACATTCTTAATTTCACACCTAAAAAGGGTGCTGAAATCATTAAGAAAGTGGTTGAATCTGCAATTGCTAACGCTGAACATAACAACGGCGCCGATATCGACGAATTGAAAGTTACTTCAATTTATGTTGATAAAGGTATTGTGCTTAAACGTATTCGCCCACGTGCAAAAGGTCGCGCTGGTCGTATTACTAAACCAACCTGTCACATTCATGTGACTGTCGGTAACTAAGGGATAATCATGGGTCAGAAAATTCATCCAATTGGTTTCCGTCTGAGTGTCCAAAAAAACTGGTCCTCACGTTGGTATGCCAATAGCAAGAACTTCCCTGCAATGTTGCAAGGTGACATTAAAGTACGTGAGTTCTTAAATAAAAAATTAGCCAGTGCTGCGGTTAGCCGTATCTTGATTGAGCGTCCTGCAAAGAATGCAAAAATCACTATTTACAGCGCGCGTCCTGGTGTTGTTATCGGTAAGAAAGGCGAAGACATTGAGTCTTTGCGCTCAACTTTACAAGGTTTGATGGGCGTTCCAGTTCATTTAAACATTGAAGAAGTGCGTAAGCCTGAAATTGATGCAACATTGATTGCGCAATCTATTGCTCAACAACTTGAAAAACGCGTGATGTTCCGTCGTGCTATGAAGCGTGCAATGCAAAATGCAATGCGTCTTGGTGCTCAAGGTATCAAAATCATGAGTTCAGGTCGTTTAAACGGTATCGAAATTGCTCGTACTGAATGGTATCGTGAAGGCCGTGTGCCATTACATACACTCCGTGCTGACATTGATTACGGTGTTGCTGAAGCTTCAACGACATACGGTATTATCGGTATTAAAGTTTGGGTATTCAAAGGTGAAATCTTCGCTGGTAATGTACAAGCACCTATTGGCGCTACAACAACTCCAGCTGCTGAGCCAGAGAAAAAAGTAAGAAAGCCGAGGGCTAAAGATGCTACAACCGTCTAGACAAAAATATCGTAAGATGCAAAAAGGCCGTAACAAAGGCATTGCAACTACGGGTAATAAAGTAAGTTTTGGTGATTTTGGTTTGAAAGCAGTAGGCCGCGGCCGTTTAACTGCTCGTCAAATTGAAGCTGCTCGTCGCGTTATGACTCGCCATATTAAACGTGGTGGTCGTGTATGGATTCGTATATTCCCAGATCAACCAATTTCTAAAAAACCTGCTGAAGTACGTATGGGTAATGGTAAAGGTAGTACAGAGTACTACGTTGCTCAAATCCAACCAGGTAAAATGTTATACGAGATGGACGGAGTAAGCGAAGAGCTTGCACGTGAAGCGTTCCGTTTGGCTGCTGCAAAGTTGCCGATTGAAACGACATTCATGACTCGCCAAATCGGTAGTTAAGGATAAGGAAGCTAAAATGAAAGCAACCGATTTAAGAGCAAAAAGCGTTGAAGAGCTAAATGCAGAGTTGATTGAATTGCGCCGTGCGCAATTCTCACTTCGTATGCAGGTGGCAACTCAACAATTATCTAAAGTAGATCAGCTAGGTAAAGTACGCAAAGATGTAGCGCGTGTGAAGCTTGTATTAGCTGAGAAAGCGAAACAGGCATAATTATGACTGAAACGACAAAAGTAGTACGTAGCTTAACTGGCCGCGTAACAAGCGATAAAATGGATAAAACTGTTACGGTGTTGGTAGAGCGTAAAGTTAAACATCCATTGATTGGTAAAGTTATTCGCCAATCTAAAAAGTTTCATGCACATGATGAGACTAACAGCTGTAAAGAAGGTGACATTGTAACGATTGTTGAAAGTCGTCCACTTTCTAAAACTAAAAACTGGGTTGTTAAAGCAGCCTAATTTAAGTAAGGTTAATTAGTGCAATTATTAGTAATAGTAATTGCACTAATTGATGATGCAAGTTATAATGTTTGGCTATTTAGGCGAGCGACTTTATTGTAAAAAATAAGTCATAAGCTCTCGCCCCAATACTGACCGGGTCTATCGGCCGTGTTAATTGAAAGATAAGTTTCAATTAAAAATGGCTGGTGTTGGTTTTAACGGATTAAGTTGGAGATTATTCTCATGATTCAAATGCAATCTCGGCTAGAAGTTGCCGATAACACTGGTGCGCGCTCTGTGCAATGCATCAAAGTGTTAGGTGGCTCTAAACGTCGCTACGCTGGAATAGGCGATATCATCAAAGTGAGCATCAAAGATGCTGCACCACGTGGTCGCGTAAAAAAAGGCGAAGTTTACAGCGCGGTAGTTGTGCGTACTGCTAAAGGTGTTCGTCGTCCAGACGGCTCTTTGGTTAAGTTCGATGGCAATGCTGCAGTACTGTTAAATAATAAGCTAGAACCGATTGGTACCCGTATATTCGGGCCAGTAACACGTGAATTACGTACTGAAAAATTCATGAAAATCGTTTCATTAGCGCCAGAAGTGTTGTAGGAGCTCACATGAACAAAATTCGCAAGGGTGATCAAGTCATCCTAAATACCGGTAAAGACAAAGGTAAGCAAGGTACAGTTATTGGTATTCTTGATTCAGGTCATGTTGTTGTTGAAGGTCTTAATTTAGTTAAGAAACACGCAAAAGCAAACCCGATGAAAGGTATTGCTGGCGGCATCATTGCTAAAGAAATGCCATTAGACATTTCTAACGTTGCTTTATTTAACAGTGCGACCCAAAAAGGTGATCGCGTAGGCTTCAAAACATTAGATGATGGTCGCAAAATTCGCGTATTCAAATCTAATGGCGAAGCAGTGGACGCATAGGAAGAATTATGGCGCGCTTAAAAGATTTTTATAAAGACTCAGTTGTTAAATCTATGACTGAGCAATTTGGTTACACTTCAGTAATGCAAGTGCCTCGTATCGATAAGATCACTCTTAACATGGGTGTGGGCGAAGCGGTTGCAGATAAAAAGGTAATGGAACACGCTGTTGGCGATATGGAAAAAATTGCAGGTCAAAAAGCAATTGTAACTAAGGCTAAAAAATCAGTGGCTGCATTTAAAATTCGTGATGACTATCCTGTAGGTTGTAAAGTAACTTTACGCCGCGAGCGCATGTACGAGTTCTTGGATCGTTTGGTTACTGTAGCTATTCCACGTATTCGTGACTTCCGCGGTATTTCTGCGAAATCATTTGATGGTCGTGGTAACTACAACATGGGTGTTAAAGAGCAAATCATTTTCCCTGAAATTGAATACGATAAAATCGATGCAATTCGTGGAATGAATATCACTATTACAACTACTGCGAAAACGGATGAAGAAGCAAAAGCTTTGCTTGCTGCGTTTAGTTTTCCTTTCAGAGGTTAAGTCATGGCTAAAACCTGTATGACAGAACGCGAAATTAAACGTCGCGCAACTGTAAGTAAATTCGCTGTAAAACGTGCTGCACTAGAAGCGGCAATGAATGATGTTACTGCTACTGCAGAAAGTCGCCTTGAAGCGCGCATGAAATTCCAAGCGCTTCCACGCAACTCAAGCCCAGTGCGTCTTCGTAATCGTTGTGCTTTAACTGGTCGCCCACGTGGTGTGTTTAGTAAATTCGGTATTGGGCGTAGTAAATTACGCGATTTAATGATGGCTGGCTTCGTTCCAGGCGTCACTAAAGCCAGCTGGTAATAGGAGGAATAGCTATGAGTATGAGTGATCCGATTGCCGACATGTTGACGCGTATTCGTAATGCGCAAATGGTTAACAAAGCGGTTGTTGCTATGCCTTCATCAAATGTTAAGACTGCTATTGCTAGCGTGCTTAAAGAAGAAGGTTATGTAGAAGATTTTGCAGTGCAAACTGAAGGTGGTAAAGCTACTTTAACTATTAGCTTGAAATATTATGCTGGTCGCCCAGTTATTGAGCGTATACAGCGTATTAGCAAGCCAGGTTTGCGTGTGTATAAAGGGTCTCAAGAGATCCCTAAAGTAATGAATGGCCTTGGTGTGACAATTATGTCTACATCTAAGGGTGTAATGACAGATCGTAAAGCACAAGCAGCCGGTATCGGTGGCGAAGTGTTGTGCGTAGTGGCTTAAGGAGAAGCAAATGTCACGTGTTGCTAAAAATCCAGTCGCTATTCCAGCTAAAGTTGAAGTGGTATTAAGTGCTAATTCAATTGATGTTAGCGGTCCATTAGGTAAATTGTCTCATCCGCTAACAAGTGCGGTTGTGCTAAAGCGCGAAGGTGAAACTATTACGTTTCAAGCTTCAAGCGATGCTCAACACTCACGTGCAATGTCAGGTACATTGCGTGCTTTAGTGGCAAATATGGTTAAAGGTGTTTCAGAGGGCTTTACACGTAAACTAACTTTAGTTGGCGTTGGTTACAAAGCTGCTGCACAAGGCGCTATATTGAACTTAGAATTAGGTTATTCACACCCAATCAACCACAAAATGCCAGCTGGCGTGACTGTGGCAACTGCTACACCAACAGAAATTTTGTTAACAGGTGTTGATAAGCAGGTGATTGGCCAGGTTGCTGCACAGATTCGTGCTTACCGCGCTCCGGAGCCATATAAAGGCAAGGGTGTTCGTTACGCTGATGAAGTTGTTGCAATTAAAGAAACCAAAAAGAAATAAGGCTTAAAAAATGAACAACGTAAATAATCGCTTGCGTCGTGCACGTAAAACCCGTGCCAAAATTGCAGAGCTAAAAGTTACACGTCTAAGTGTGCATCGTACTAACTTGCATACTTATGCTCAAATTATTGACGCTACTGGCGGTAAAGTAATTGTGAGTGCTTCAACAGTAGAAGCTGACGTTCGTAAAAACATTAAAAATGGCGGCAATGTGGAAGCAGCTGCAGCTATTGGTAAACTTATCGCTGAAAAAGCGGTTAAAGCTGGTGTTGCAACCGTTGCTTTTGACCGTTCAGGCTATAAATATCACGGTCGTATTAAAGCGTTGGCTGATGCCGCTCGCGAAAACGGCTTATCCTTCTAATTGGTCTGATTGCTAAAGAGGTTAATGATGGCGAGAGAAATGGAACAGCAACAGCAGCAGACTGATGGTTTGCGCGAAAAAATGATTGCAGTTAATCGTGTAAGTAAAACGGTTAAAGGTGGTCGTATCATGAGTTTTGCAGCTCTTACAGTAGTTGGCGATGGCGATGGTGCTGTTGGTATGGGTAAAGGTAAAGCGCGTGAAGTGCCAGTAGCTGTACAAAAGGCTATGGATGAAGCGCGTCGTGGTATGTTGAAAATTAACTTAACAAACGGTACTTTGCATCACGCTGTTACAGGTGTGCATGGCGCTGCTAAAGTGTTTATTCAACCAGCTTCGGAAGGTACTGGCATTATCGCTGGTGGCGCAATGCGCGCAATTTTTGAAGTAATGGGTGTTACTAACGTGGTCGCTAAATGTATCGGTTCAACAAACCCTTATAACTTGGTTCGCGCTACGTTAAATGGCCTAGAGTCAATGAATACACCAGCAGAAATCGCAGCTAAACGCGGTAAATCAGTTGAAGAAATTAGAGGCTAATCATGGCTAAAACACAAAAAGTTACGACACCTATCAAGGTGACGTTGGTTAAAAGTACAATTGGTCGTATTCAGTCACATAAAGCTACCATTACTGGTTTAGGTTTACGTCGTATGCACCATACAGTTGAGTTACAAGACACTCCAGCAATCCGCGGTATGATCAATACCGTGGGCTATCTCTTAAAGGTAGAAGGATAATGCAATTAAATACAATTAAGCCTGCTGAAGGCGCAAAGAAAGAACGTCGTCGCGTTGGTCGTGGTATCGGTTCTGGTTTTGGTAAAACAGCTGGTCGTGGACATAAAGGTCAGAAATCACGTACTGGTGGTTTTCATAAGGTCGGTTTTGAAGGCGGTCAAATGCCAATTCAACGTCGTCTACCAAAACGCGGTTTCAAATCAATGACAAAAGCTAAAACTGCACATGTGCGTACTAGTGAATTAGCATTGGTTCCAAATGAAGTGATTGATTTACTGGCTTTAAAAGCTGCTAATATCGTTTCTGGAACAGTTAGAAATGCTAAGTTATTTTTATCTGGTGATGTAACTGCAAAATATAATATCCAAGGCTTATTGTTGACTAAAGGCGCCCGCGCCGCAGTTGAAGCAGCTGGCGGTAAAATTTTAGAAGCAGCATAAGAGTATTGTTTTGGCACAAGATAGTTTATTAAAAACAGCGTCAAAAATGGGCGAACTTAAAAGTCGCCTACTTTTTGTACTTGGTGCATTAATCGTATACCGTTTAGGGGCTCATGTTCCTGTTCCGGGTATTGATCCTGTAGTTTTAGCTAAGCTTTTTGAATCACAAAGTGGCGGCATCCTAGGCATGTTTAACATGTTCTCTGGAGGCGCACTATCAAGATTCACAGTGTTTGCTTTAGGTATTATGCCGTACATTTCTGCATCTATTATTATGCAGTTGATGTCAGCAGTTTCACCAAAGTTAGAACAGTTGAAAAAAGAAGGTGAAGCTGGACGTAGAACAATTACCAAGTGGACTCGCTACGGCACGGTGGTTCTTGCAGCGTTTCAGGCCTTAGGTATTGCGATCGCACTTGAAGGTCAGCCAGGATTGGTTTTAGACCCTGGTTTGGCGTTCAGGCTAACTGCAGTGATTACCTTAGTTAGCGGTACGATGTTTATCATGTGGTTAGGTGAGCAAATAACTGAACGTGGAATTGGTAATGGTATTTCGATTATTATTTTCGCAGGTATTGTTGCAGGTTTGCCAAAAGCTATTGGGTCTTCTGTAGAGATGGCTAATTCAGGTGGGTTTGGCGCCGCAGGACCTTTAATTCTATTCTTTTTGCTAGTGACTATAGTTTTGGTGACTGCATTAGTGGTATTTGTAGAGCGTGGCCAGCGTAAGATCACAGTGAATTATGCTAAGCGTCAGGTTGGAAATAAAGTATACGGTGGGCAAACTACGCATTTACCGTTGAAGTTGAATATGGCGGGTGTGATTCCTCCAATTTTTGCTTCTAGTATTATTTTGTTCCCAGCAACGTTGGCAAACTGGTTTAGCGGTAAAGAAAGTATGTATTGGTTAAAAGATATTTCTAATGCTTTGTCACCAGGGCAGCCGATTTACATTTTATTCTTTACTGTAGCTATTGTGTTCTTTTGTTTCTTTTACACTGCATTGCAGTTTAACCCAAAAGACACCGCTGATAACTTAAAGAAAAGTGGTGCATTTGTTCCTGGAATTCGTCCTGGCGACCAAACTGCAAAATACATCGACAGAATTATGGGTCGTTTAACATTAATCGGCGCTATATACATTACTTTAGTTTGTTTGTTGCCAGAGTTTTTAAGATTGAAATTTAATACGCCGTTTTATTTTGGCGGTACATCATTGTTAATTATTGTTGTTGTTACGATGGATTTTATGACGCAAGTTCAGTCACATTTAATGTCGAATCAATATGAAGGTCTGCTTAAAAAAGCTAACTTTAAAGGCAATACCCAAAAGTAGTTAATAGTAATAATTTAGAACCTGTAGTTTAAGAAGTGATGGAGTTATAAATGAGAGTTCGTGCATCTGTAAAAGCATTATGCCGTAATTGTAAAGTTGTTCGCCGTCGTGGCGTTGTACGTATCATTTGTACAGATCCACGTCACAAACAACGTCAAGGTTAATAGAGTTTTATTAATCCAATTAGTGGTTGTTTAATATAGCCACTAATTAAGTTGGTCAATATTTTAATTGATCAGAAGATAAGCTAATTGATATAAATTGGTTTTACTGTTAAAATCATCGGCTTTTTTAAAGCAATAGATTTTTAGGTAAACCTAAATTTGGAGTAAAGTATGGCGCGTATTGCAGGGGTAAACATCCCAAATAACAAACATGCTGACATTGCATTAACTGCAATTTTTGGTATTGGACGTGTTACAGCACAAAAAATCTGTGCTGCAGCTGGCGTTTTAGCAACAACAAAAATGAAAGACTTAAATGACGCAGATGTAGATAAGTTGCGTGATGAAGTTGCTAAAGAAAAAGTTGAAGGTGATTTACGTCGTGAAGTATCTATGAACATCAAACGCTTGATGGACTTAGGTTGCTATCGCGGTATTCGTCATCGCCGTGGTTTGCCAGTTCGTGGTCAACGTACAAAAACAAATGCGCGTACACGTAAAGGTCCAGTTAAAGCGATTAAACAAGCTAAATAAGCTGTTAATTAGCTCAAAATTTTAGGTTTACAAATTTTAGTAAGATTTATTGGTAAGGATAGTGCAACATGGCAAAAGCTAATGTACGCGTAAGAAAAAAAGTTAAAAAGAACATTGCAGAGGGTATCGCCCACGTGCATGCTTCTTTTAACAATACCATCATCACCATTACAGACCGTCAAGGTAATGCGCTGTCATGGGCAACTTCTGGTGGCCAAGGTTTTAAAGGCTCACGTAAGAGTACGCCTTTTGCTGCGCAGGTCGCTGCGGAGGTTGCTGGTAAATCAGCACAAGAAAATGGTGTTAAGAATTTAGAAGTGCGTATTAAAGGCCCAGGCCCAGGTCGTGAATCTGCAGTGCGCGCACTTAATGCAGCTGGTTTTAAAATCACCAGCATTACTGATGTGACGCCAGTACCACACAACGGCTGCCGTCCACCTAAAAAACGCCGCATTTAAGTTGAGCTTAAGCTCACTTTAGTAGAGATAACAGGAGAATCCCTTGGCTAGAAATTTAGACCCTAAGTGCCGTCAATGTCGTCGTGAAGGCGAAAAGCTTTTTTTAAAAGCTGAAAAGTGCTTTACAGACAAATGTGCAATCGAAAAACGTAACTTCCCACCAGGTCAGCACGGTCAACGTCGCAACCAACGTCTATCAGACTACGGTGTTCAATTGCGTGAGAAACAAAAAGTACGTCGTATCTACGGCGTTCTTGAAGCTCAATTCCGTAGCTACTACGCTGAAGCTGATCGCCAAAAAGGTATTACAGGTGAAAACTTGTTACAACTTTTAGAGTGCCGTTTAGATAACGTTACTTACCGTATGGGTCTTGGTGGCTCACGCACTGAAGCGCGCCAAATTGTTCGTCACAACAGTATTTTAGTAAATGGTCGTCGCGTGAATATTCCTTCATACCAAGTTAAAGCTGGTGATGTAGTGAGTGTTGCTGAATCATCTAAAACACAGTTGCGCATCAAAGGTGCTTTAGAAGCAGCTGAGCAACGTGGCTTCCCAGCATGGATTGAAGTTGATGTTAAAGCGCTTAAAGGTACATTTAAGGCTAAGCCACAACGTGATGAGTTACCACCAACAATCAATGAGTCATTGGTAGTTGAGCTTTACTCAAAATAATTAAGATTTAAATTGTTATGTTAGGTGAGCCGTTTACGGCTCACCTCAATATTTACTCTACGAACTATCAGTTAATAGTTAATAGAGATTAATACAAAAATTAAAAGGTATAACTATGCAAAACAGTCCTACCGAATACTTAAAACCACGTGTAGTTGATGTAGAGGTATTGTCTCCATTGCGTGCACGTGTAACGCTGGAGCCGATGGAACGTGGTTTTGGCTACACTTTAGGTAATGCTTTACGTCGTGTTTTATTGTCTTCAATTCCTGGCTTCGCTATTACTGAAGTTAAAATCGATGGCGTTGTACATGAGTATTCAACTTTAGATGGCGTTCAAGAAGATGTAGTAGATATCTTACTAAATCTTAAAGGCGTAGCATTAAAATTAAATACTAAATCAGAAACAATTTTAGTGTTAAATAAGTCTGTTGAAGGTGTTGTTACAGCCGGTGATTTTGAAACAGGTCATGATGCTGAAATCGTTAATCCTGATCACGTGATTGCTCACCTTACAAAAGGTGGCAAGCTGAATTTAGAAGTTAAAGTTGCAATGGGTCGTGGTTATCAACCAGTTCCAGCACGCCAAAAAGCAAATGAAGAAGACCGTGTGTTAGGTTTTATCATGGTTGACGCTTCATTCAGCCCAATCAATAAAGTGAGCTATCAAGTTGAAAGCGCACGTGTTGAGCAGCGTACTGACTTAGATAAGTTGGTAATGGATGTTGAAACTAACGGCGTAATTGAACCAGAACAAGCTATTCGTGATGCTGCGCGTATCTTAATGGGTCAGTTATCAGTATTTGCTGATTTAGAAGGCGCACCAAGTGAAGTTGAAGTGAAATCTGCACCACAGGTTGATCCAATTTTATTGCGTCCAGTAGATGATTTAGAGTTAACTGTTCGTTCAGCAAACTGCTTAAAAGCTGAAAACATATTCTATATCGGTGATTTGATTCAACGTACTGAGAATGAGCTGTTAAAAGCGCCTAACTTAGGTCGTAAATCATTGAATGAGATTAAAGATGTACTCGCAACTCGCGGCCTAACATTAGGCATGAAACTAGAAAACTGGCCACCAGTTGGGCTTGAAAAAGCTTAATTGCCAGCATAAATAAAGAAACTTAAGGAATTACTATGCGTCACGGTAATAGCAATCGTAAATTAAATCGTACTAGCAGCCATCGTGCGGCTATGTTCCGCAATATGACAGCATCATTGCTACGTCATGAAGTGATTAAAACTACTTTGCCAAAAGCAAAAGAGTTGCGTAAATTTGCAGAACCTTTAATCACATTAGGTAAAACACCTACTTTAGCCAATCGTCGTTTAGCGTTCAGTCGCTTACGTGATCGTGATATTGTTGGTAAATTATTCGGTGAATTAGGTCCACGTTACCTTACACGTAATGGCGGTTACTTACGTGTACTTAAATGTGGTTTCCGTAACGGCGACAACGCACCAATGGCTTTAGTTGAGTTAGTTGATCGCCCTGATACAGGTGCAGATGTAGTAGTTGCAGATTAATTTCTGTCGTTATTGATTTTCCAGTAAAAAAGCCAGCTTCAGCTGGCTTTTTGCTTATGTGGATATAGCTATTCATTTAGAACTTAATTTCAGTATCTCTCAGTAGTAACTTAATGTCATCTTCATTAAATGGCCAGCAAATTTCAATATCAGTATCTAGTCTTTTTAATACTGGGATTTTGATTTCATACAGCTCGTAAAGGATTGCATGATCCGTTATTTCAATAGATTCCCAATGGAGCTCTTGTTCAAGAGCTACTTCTAATAGCAAAGCCTCTGCCTGCTCACATAAATGACAGTGCGAAGTTGAGTAAAGAATAAGTTTTATAATCATTAATGCAATTCCATTTAACTATAGAAAGTTTAATGGTAAATATTATCATTGATTAGATTTCTACTGATTTTGTAGTGAATAATTCAGCATCAGTATGTAAAGTATTTGTGCAGCTTATTGTTGGTGCATTATTTGTATTTGCGGCTAATTGAATTGCTGCGTGTTAGAATTGGGGTTAATTATTAGTAATCGATATGAATTAAAGGCAACTCAAATGAGTGAATTCGAAAGCATTCAAGAATCACGTGCTAAAGTCAAAAGCATGATAGAGAGACATAAACTTGTTGAAGACTTAGTGCATCGCCAAGACATGCAACGTCATGACCTAGTTGAGGGCATGGTGCACCAAAACAACCTATCAGAGCTGCGTCGACTTTTAGAAAAACTCGAAACCCAAGCAATAGCAAGCATACTGGAGTCATTATCTACCGATGATTGTAAGGTCATTTGGCCGCTTGTAGGTGAGGAGCGTAAAGAGGAAATTTTGTTGGTTGTCTCGGATTCTGTTCGCGTGGAATTAGTCTCTGAGCCTAAGCCTACCAATCAGAGCATGGTGATCCGTGTGTTTGATTTGCACGAAGGAAAGTTGAGACAGATTCCAATTTATAACAGGGAAGACTTGGTGCAGGCCAAGCCTATATGGGTTGACCTTGTGACGCCTGAAGATGAGCAGTTAGCATGGGCCAAGGAAATCTTTGGCGTTAATCTGCCTAACCCTAAAGAGTTAACGGATTTGGAAACCAGTGCACGCTTTTATGAAGAGGAGAACGGAGAGGTTCATTTGCATTCTGCGTTCTTGCTGGAGCGTGAAAATGAGTCGCGAAATGTTGCGGTTGCATTCATCCTTAATAAAGGTACGCTCTTTTCAGTGCGGAGTGAGGAGCTTCCTGTATTTCGCTTACAGCGATTGAGAGCGCGTGCTCAGGCGGGTTATGTTTCTGAAGCCAAAGATGTATTACTGGATCTTTATGCTGCCGATGTTGAGTACTCAGCAAATGCCTTAGAGGATGAGTATGTGCGTCTGGAAGAAGTTGGTCGACAAGTATTTAGATCGCACATGACTAATGAGCAGGCAGCTAAAATCCTTACTGATATTTCTGTTGAGGAAGATCTGAATGGCCGCATACGCCGAAATGTACTTGATACTCGTAACGCTTTGTCTTTTTTAATGCGACGTAAATTTCTCTCAATTGCACAACATGAAGATGTGCGGGAAATTTTACGTGATATTGAATCGCTAGACGGACATACAACGTTTCTGTTTAATAAGATTAACTTTCAAATGGATGCCACTGTGGGTTTCTTGAACGTTAATCAGAATAAAGACCTTAAGCGCTTAACCGTGATTAGCGTTGTGATTATGCCGATTAATGTCTTGGCTGGTATTGGCGGAATGTCTGAGTTCTCAATGATGACACATGCTATTCCTTGGCCTATCGCATATAGCATATTCATTATTGTGATGATAGGAATAGGTATATTGACTTACATAGGGTTGCGTCATTTAGAAAGCCGTAGAATAAAAAGCCACAGAATGGATAATCATTAGTTTGATATTTTCAGCTTTAAATATCTCCATTGCCATTAAATTTATATCAAATCTGAAACTCTTGAAATGAACCCAGAAATACATTTATTGTGGAAAGAGTTGTTAGCGGATTTATCTACCACAGCTGCTCTGTGGGAGCTTACGATAATTGCTGTTGCATCTAGTATAGCTTGGACCGTTAATGGCGCATTACGTGCTTACGTAATGCACAATGCACCAGAAAAGTGGAAGTTGGGGATTGGCGGTGTAAATCGTGTTTTATTTCCTTTGTCTACACTTATATTTGTTCAGATCGGCAAGATAATATTGTCGCATTGGCAACATACTAGTTTGCTGCAATTAACCAGTACATTGTTATTTGCCATGGCCATTATCAGGTTAGCTGTATATGCGATACGCTACATTGTTGCACCTGGCGGGCTGCTTAAAACCTTAGAAAATACGATATCTACCTCAATATGGGTAGTGCTTGCGCTTCATCTGAGCGGACTGTTACCTGAGATGTTTCAGGTGCTTGAAGATATTAAATTTAAGATAGGCAAGCACTCAATTGATTTGCTTCTGGTGTTGCAGGCAGTTCTTACCATACTCGTCACCATTTTCATCGCGCTTTGGATTAGCCGATTTATAGAAAATAAAGTCATGCGCGCCGAGCATGTGAGCGTTAATCTACGCGTAGTAATGACAAAATTATTACGGATGCTTTTATTAACGATAGCCCTATTAATCGCACTTTCAGCAGTAGGTTTGGATATTACCTTTCTTTCGGTTTTTGGTGGTGCGTTAGGTGTGGGCTTGGGTTTAGGTTTGCAACGGATTGCCAGTAACTATGTGAGTGGTTTTATCATTCTGCTCGATAAATCAATGCAAATTGGCGATGTGATTACAGTCGATAAGCATTATGGTGTAATTAACGACTTGCGCTCCCGCTATATGATTCTAGCAAAGCAAGATGGTACACATGTGATTATCCCTAATGAAGCGCTAGTAACGACTGCAGTTATAAATCATTCTTTGATTGAGCATAAAGGTCGTGTGCAAATTAACTTGAGTATTAGCTATAAGAGCAACTTAGATCGCGCTGTGGCATTGATGCATGATGAGGCGATGCAACAGGACCGAGTGTTAATGAAACCGTCGCCAGACGTGCTAGTAAAAGGATTTACCGAGAACGGCATTGATTTAAGTCTGACCGTATGGGTAATGAACCCAGAGTCAGGAGGAAGTGCGCTACAGTCTTCGCTTTACTTATCAATATGGCGAGCCTTTGAAGCTAACGGCATTGTCTTTGCTAAGACGGATGCTGCCGCTAAGTTGGCTGAAATGTCCGCTTAGGTGCAAATCATTAAATAGATTAAGTCTCAGATAATAAAAAACCCGCTATTAGCGGGTTTTTTATTAAACTAAATAATATATAAATACAAATATTATTTAAGTTTAGTTTCTTTGTACATCACGTGTTGGCGCACTACTGGATCAAATTTTTTGATTTCCATTTTGCCAGGCATAGTACGTTTGTTTTTAGTAGTGGTATAAAAATGACCTGTACCAGCACTAGACTCTAATTTGATTTTTTCGCGCATGATATTCTATCCTTAGATTTTCTGGCCAGCTGCACGCATATCAGCAAGCACGGCATCAATACCGTTTTTGTCGATTGTACGTAACGCATTATTAGTAATGCGCATGCTTACCCAGCGATTTTCGCTCTCAACCCAAAATTTGCGGTTTTGCAAATTAGGTAAAAAACGACGTTTTGTTCTGTTGTTAGCGTGAGAAACATTGTTACCCACCATTGGCTTTTTGCCAGTTACCATACATACACGTGCCATGGTTAATCTCCAAACTTCTGCTTTTTTTGAAAGACCGCAATTATAGTATGAAAGCCAACTTATTCTCAAGAGAAATATCAGAAAAAATCAATAATATTCAAGATTTAACAGATATTTAAGCGTTAGCTATGGTTAATGTTGGAATTCAGTCCTCAATGCGGGTAATTAATGCTTACCTGTACTACCAAATCCACCTTCGCCACGTTCACTAGCGTCAAAATCATCTACCAGATGAAAGTCTGCTTGCAGAACAGGTACGATGACTAATTGAGCAATACGCTCCATGGGGTTCAATTCAAAAGCTGTATTGCCTCTATTCCAGCATGACACCATTAACTGACCTTGATAATCAGAGTCTATCAAACCAACCAAGTTGCCTAAAACAATGCCGTGTTTATGACCAAGCCCTGAGCGAGGCAAAATTAGCGCGGCATGATAAATGTTATCTAAATGAATCGCCATGCCCGTAGGGATGAGCATGGTGTCGCCAGGTTGCAAGGTAATAGGCGCATCAATACATGCGCGTAAATCTAAACCAGCAGAGCCTTCTGTAGCGTAGGTGGGCATTTGTTCATGTAGGCGGTCATCTAGAATTTTTAGGTCTACAATAATTTTCATAACATTCTCATAAATATGAATTAGTAAGCTTTGGGAAATACTCAGCTTAGCATTAAACACTAAATGTTCGCTTAAATCACTATGGATTATATTTCTTTTTTTCTGATTAATAGGATATAAAAAAACCCGCTAAGCGGGTTTTGGTGTTAAAAAAACTAAAATTTATAGTTTGCACTTAAACCAAGCAAATAGTTTCTACCTGCCCCTGGTTCAAAAAATAGTGCATTGCCATCATTTACACGAACCGACCCAATATAGTCTTTGTCTGCAATATTTTCTACCCGCACATATTCTTTTAGGCTCCAGCTAGCAAGATTTTGTTCGAAACCTGCTCGAATGTTAAAAATAGTGTATGAAGGCGCAGCGTCACTGTTGATATCATTTACGTAAACTTTGTTATTGAAGCGAGCTTCGAGCGCCGTGCTAAAGCCCATCGGCGCGTACTTCCAAGCGACCTCGCCATAAACCTGTGTTTTGTAGGTACCAGGGATTTTGTTGCCGGCATTGACTATGCCTGTGGCGCCAGCAGCGTTAGTTACTGTAGTGAAAGGATCTTCGAACTTGGCGTTTAGTAAAGTGTATGAAAAGTACGTTGAAATGTCATGTGCCCAATGAGAGTCAATAGAAAGCTCTGCACCAGTACGTTGTGTGTGACCAGCATTTTGATAACTTGAGCGGCCTGCTACGGTTTGTTTGGTGACAAGCTCATTTTCGGTATTCACTTTAAATATATTAAAATTAGCTTGTGTGTTGTCCTCAATAAAGGCTTTTAAACCAATTTCGTAATTTTGGCTTTGTGCTGCTTTTAGAGAAAGGTTTGGCTTGCTTGCTGCACCTGAAGTTACATTGTCAAATGCCGCCTCTACGAAGGTCGGCGTTTCAAAACCTTTACCGTAGTTTGCATAAACATTAAAAATAGGCGTCACTTTCCAGATTGCGCCAATCACTGGTGTGGTTTTTTGATATTCCACAGCGCCGCTGTTATTACCATTGAGCGGCAACTGATCTTTCACTTCAAGTTGTACATTGGTATGACGCACACCAGCATGTAAGTCTACATTATCAAGAACACTCAACTTGCCTTGTAAATATTGATCAAAATTATGTGCAATATTGTCTTCATCCCTATTTTTTACAGCGGATATCACGCCATTAACAAGAATATTGGTATCCAATCTGGCATCGTTTTGTTTGCCATAATTAAGGCCAAATGTCAGGTTATAAGGCATGTTGCCAACCTTGCCATTGTTATCCCAATGCGCATCCATGCCGTAAAAGTCGCGATCAATTTCACTTAGTCTGGCACATGTACCTTGCGATGAGCCAGAGGCCGTGCAGGAAGTCGCCGTGAGTTTTGTTGCTAAAGCCGTAGTTGTTAAAATTTGTGCATTGCTACGTGAGCCAACATATGGGGCCAAGACAATTTTATTTTGGTCATCAAAAGCATGCTCAAAGTAGAAGCCAATTTGCGTATGGTCACGTTTTACGCTGGTATTTGCAAAGTTAGCTGCTGGCACTGCAGAATCACGAGTGCTACTATTAAATGCTCTAGCTCTATCAAGCCCAAGCGGATCTTGAGCCGTCTGGTCAAACCAATTAACTAATGTAGTGAGCTTGGTATCTTCACTAAAGTTAATTTTAAATTTAGCCGTTGCAGCTTGTTTTTTACCTGCGCCGTGGTCGCGGTAACTATCCGTTTCAAAATTAGAGGCATCGAGTAAATATTCGATATTTTCTGTTGTGCCTGACGCTTTTAGGACTTGGCGTTTGGTGTTGTCGCTACCAAACATTACGGTGCCTCCAACTTCGAGTGATTTGGGTGCATCCTCAGATAGCATCTGAATCACGCCTCCAGAGGAGTTGCCGTAAAGTGCTGAAAATGGCCCACGCATGACTTCAATACTTTTAATCGCTGACAAATCAACTATACCAGGTTGGCCTTGACCATCAGGCATGGTCAAAGGGATGCCATCTACATATACACGAATGCCACGAACGCCAAAGCTGGAACGTGAGCCAAAGCCCCGACTTGAGATCTGCGGATCTTGAGCTTGATTGTTGCGGTTTTGCGCAGTAATGCCAGGTACGCGGATTAAGCTTTCAGAAAGTAGCATTTGCAGCTGACCGTCTTGAATGTCTTTTTTCTCTACGACGTCAATAGCGACAGGTAAATCAAAGCTGCTTTGTTCAGTTCTAGTAGCGGTAACAACTACAGGTGCAAGTGATATGGTGTCTTCAGCATAGACTTGTGGGGAAACGATCGCTGCAATTAATATAAACAACGGTTTTCTACTAAATGATTTTATTTTGAGCGATTTTATTTTCATGGTGCAGTGCATTCATTTTTGGAAAGGCCGCATGATATATTGCCTTATAGATCAAAGCAATGAAGAAAACCATGATTAATTCATGGGTTAAATTACAGCATGTGAGCTATATGATTTAATAACAGTTTGGCAACTTCAGATTTAGAGGTTCGTTCTATTGGGTGAGCACCATTTTTATCAATGAGTGTGACGCTATTCTCTTCGCTCCCCAGAGCCTCATTAGCTAAATTTGCGACAATGAGTGGTAGTTTTTTTGCTTTACGTTTGGTTTCGGCATGCTCGAGTAAGTTTTCAGTTTCAGCGGCAAATCCTACGCAAAATGGTGCATTGGGTAGGCTGGCGACGTCTGCTAATATGTCTTTGTTCGGTGTGAGTTCTAGTGTGAGAGAGGACGTGTTTTTTTTGATTTTTGCATGATGTTGCGTTACAGGGCGGTAATCAGCCACAGCAGCTACGGCAATAAAAACATCCTGATTGATGATATTGCTCATAACAGCCTCATACATGGCTTGAGCGCTTTCGGCTTTGATGTTAGTCGCGCTTTTAATTGCATTTAGCGCAGTTATTCCGCTGATGAGTGTGACGTCTGCGCCCATATCAGCTGCTGCTTGAGCGATGGCATAACCCATTTTGCCTGAGCTTAAATTGGTAATGCCTCGCACGGGGTCTATCATTTCTAATGTGGCGCCAGCGGTAATCAGTACTCGCTTGCCAGCTAATAGTTTGGGAGTAAAGTGAGCGTTTACTAATGCTAGTAAAGCTTCTGCTTCTAGCATTCTGCCTAAGCCAACTTCGCCGCAGGCTTGCTCTCCGCTATCGGGACCAAAAATACTAATGCCATCTGTAATTAATTGATTGATGTTACGTTGCGTGGCTGGATTTTCCCACATTTGTTTGTTCATTGCAGGTGCGACTAGCAAAGGGCAATCTCTTGCTAAACATAGCGTAGAAAGCAAGTCATCCGCGCGGCCTTGCACTAGTTTTGCTAAAAAGTCTGCACTGGCTGGGGCGACTAGAATCGCGTCTGCCTCGCGGCTTAACTCTATATGCGGCATGCCGTTACTAATGCTGCTATCCCACATGTCAATAAACACAGGCTTACCAGACAATGCCTGCATAGTCACTGGTGTAATAAATTGGCAAGCGGCAGCGGTCATGACGACTTGTACATCGTAATTAGCTTTAACTAGCAAACGCACAAGTTCAGCCGCTTTGTATGCCGCGATGCCGCCAGTAATGCCGAGTACAAGCTTTGTTGAAACTATTCGTTTATTTATCTGCGTTGTCATGGTAGATTTTGCTTATGCTAAAAACAATAAAGTTGCTCAAAATTTCAAATATAACTTCAAGTTTAACATGGGTGCTTGTGCTGTGTGCAAGTATGCTACTTGGTGCGAGCTATGCTGAGGCGCGGCGTATGAGTCCAGCGCTGATGAACTCAGTTGAAAACCATGAGTTAACTTCTCAGCAAGCGCCTGCTGGCATTATGTGTAGCGATTGCACACATACAAAGCCACCCGCTGAAGTGCCTTCTGGCCGAGTGTGGAAAGCTGAAGTGCGAGATATGGCCACTTGGAAACAGCTAAGTAAACCGCTACGTGATGCTGAATTTACTAAGTTTGTGATTGATCTGAAAACCAATAAAATTTACTTTGTTGATAGCAATGTGTTTATGTTGCATGCCGATTTTGTAGTGGATTATTTGCAAAAAATACCGCGTACGGCAGCCAATATGAAAGCCTATAACCGTAATTACAGTACGAAAAAGCCGCAGTTTATTTTGGGCTATTTAACGCACTACCCTAAGCTAGAACCTCCTAAACCAGATGCGAGTGCGACGCCTCGTGACTTATGGACTTTCTCATTTTGGGAAGGCGATACTATTCAAGCGCCGGATATTCAGCTGGCTTATAAGCGTTTGCAGCAAACGTTTACCATTGCACCACTGGTGTTTAGACCAGACTCATCTGAGCAAGAGCACGTGGCCAGTCAGTTAAAACCCTTTCATATTCAAACCATCAATAACAATCAAATTTACCAATCGCTACCTTATCAAGCGTTTAACACGGGCAGTGCGATTGGTCGCCTGGTCATTGTGCCGCCAACTATACAAATTGAGAATTTAACGTTTGATGAGGATGACATTGTGTTGTTACAAAGCAGTTATCCTGACATTTCACCAGTAGCCGGTGTGATTACCACGCAGTTTTCTACGCCGTTATCGCATGTGAATTTGCGTGCAAGTGCTTGGGGAATTCCTAATGCGACTATTAAAAGTGCCGTCAATGAGTTTAAGAATTTCGATGGTAAGCAAGTGTTTTATAGTATCACGGAGGCAGGTTACGCCTTGCGTGAGGCAACATAGGCAGAAATTACGCAGCATAAAAATGCAAAGTTGGCTAAAGCTGCAGTGGTAATGCCTGCAGCAGATTTAATGACGACAGCACTTTTGCCGCTAAGTAAAATTAGTGCAGAAGATGCTAATAAATACGGTGCTAAAACCAGCAATTTAGGTGAAATGGTGCGTGCTAATACTAATTTAAATATCCCTGATGGTTTTGGCATCCCTTTTAGTTACTATCTCGCGCACATCAAACAGCATCATATCGATCAATTGATTGTGAAGACTTTAAACGATCCAAAATTCAAACAAGATGCAAACTGGCGTAAAGCGAGTTTAGAGACCCTTCGTTTGGCTATTACAAATTCGCCACTTGCTGCGAACACTTTTAATAAGATTCAAACAAGGTGGCAAAAACGGCTTGGTGGTCGTGGTGTATTTGTGCGCAGCTCAACCAATGCCGAAGACTTAAAAGGTTTTAACGGCGCGGGGCTTTATGACACCGTGCCTAACGTAAAAGATAAAAAAGCGCTGGAAGCCGCTATTAAGCAAGTGTGGGCATCGGTTTGGAATTTACGTGCGGTTGAAGAGCGTGCGCATTTTGGCATTCCACATGAGCAAGTTTACCCAGCCGTATTGATACAAACTGCTGTGAATGCCGCAGCTGCAGGTGTGTTATTGACCACGGATATTTGGGGGCATCAAACTACTACTTATACTATTAATTCCAAGTGGGGTTTGGGTATGCGCGTAGTAGAAGGGCAAAAAATTGCTGAGCAGATTTTGTTTGACACGAGCAATGATGGCACGCGGGTGATTAGTCGCTCGGATGAGTCGACCATGTTAGTGGCTAATCCAAAAGGCGGCATGCTGGAAAGACCTGTAACAAAAGGTGAGGCGATTTTGACTGAGAGACGTGCCAAAATATTGAGCCAAGCTGCGCAACATGTTGCCGAGATTTTTAATCAGACTGATGTGTTAGATATTGAGTGGGTGCTAGAAACCCAAGGCGGCCAAGATGTTTTTTGGATAGTGCAAGCTAGGCCATACGTGACTTATAAAAATTAAAATCATTTATTAAAACGAAAGCCATTGGGTATGTGGAAGAAAATTAGAATCATTATTTTATTATTGATTTTAGCGACAGTGGTTCAAAACACTTGGTTGGATAAAGCCGATTTGGCGTGGAAAGACAATTTATATGTTGCGGTATACCCAGTTAATGCAGACAATAGCGCCAAAGTGAGTGATTACTTACGCACGTTAACGCACGAGGATTTTGAGCCTGTAGCTGAATACTTTGCACGTGAAGCTGAGCCGTATCATCTGGGTTTACGTCGGCCGATAGAAATGCAATTAGGTGCGCAGGTGATTGATATTCCACCAGCGCCACCTAAAGATGGAAGTGTTTTAGGTACGATTGTTTGGAGTTTAAAGTTTAGATATTTCGCATGGCGCCATAGTCCTAAAGTCAACGTTAAACCTGCAATTCGACTGTATTTGCTGTATTACGACCCAGTCACTAATCCACGTTTAAGTCACTCAACCGCGCTTAATAAAGGTAGAATCGGTCGCGTCAACTTGTTTGGCGACAGTACTTATTCCAAGCAGAACTTGGTGATTTTGGCACATGAGTTATTGCATACACTCAATGCCACAGATAAGTACGATTTGGCTACTTCTATGCCTATCTATCCAGATGGCTTTGCCGAGCCAGAAAAATCGCCACGTTATCCGCAAGACTTGGCTGAGTTGATGGGTGGTCGTACGCCTATCAGTGAAAATAAAGCTGAAATTCCTAAAAGCTTGAAGCAAACATTAATTGGCCCTAAAACCGCTCGTGAGATTGGTTGGTTAAAGTGATTAAGGAGTAAGCATGGCAATTACCGACTGGCCTGCGAGTGAACGCCCGCGTGAAAAGCTGTTAGAACTTGGCGTAGAAGCGCTCTCTGATGCAGAGTTGCTCGCCATTTTTCTGCGTGTAGGCGTCACCGGTAAAAGTGCAGTGGATTTAGCGCGTGATTTGCTGACACAGTTTGGCAGCTTAAACGGAATATTTGCCGCACAACTGAGCGAATTAACCCAAGTGCACGGCATAGGCAGTAGTAAATATGTGCAGTTACAAGCTATTTTTGAAATGAGTTGTCGTGCGTTAAGTGAGCAAATGCAGGTAAAAGATATATTCAACTCACCTAAACAAGTACGCGATTATCTTTGTTTGAAATTAGGTAATCTGACGCGTGAAGTATTTTTTGTATTGTTTTTAGATGCGCAAAATAGAGTAGTGACGACTGAGGAAATGTTCAGCGGTACGCTCACGCAAACTTCCGTTTATCCGCGAGAAGTAGTCAAACGCGCATTGCACCATAATGCTGCTAGCGTTATATTTGCACATAATCATCCATCTGGTATTGCGCAGCAAAGCCAAGCAGATGAGTTAATTACCAAGCAATTAAAAGAAGCATTAGCGCTAGTTGATGTGCGGGTGTTGGATCATTTTATTGTGGCAGGCAATACGACGCTGTCATTTGTTGAGCGAGGCTTGTTGTAAATTTAGTTTATGGAAAATATTTTGATTGATAACTCTCTCTGGCTTAACTTGGCAGTGTCTTTAGGCATAGGGCTTTTAGTAGGTGCCGAGCGTGAGCGCAGCAAGGGTATTGATCCTGATAGGTCTTTAGCGGGTATACGGACCTTTACTATCGCTTCACTGCTGGGCGCAGTAAGCACAACCATCAATTTTTGGCTGTTAGTCGTCGCAGTTCTCAGCGTTACAGTTTTTGCTGCCATTTCTTATGCCATGAGAGTCAATAAACATCCCGGGCTGACGACTGAAATTACGCTGATTTTCACTGTCATTTTAGGTGGATTAGCCCTGAGCGCCCCATCATTAGCCGCTAGTCTTGCGGTAACAGCATCAATATTATTGGCTGCGAAAGAGCCTATTCATGGTTTTGTACGCGGTGCGGTGACTAAGGACGAGTTAAATGACTTTTTGATACTTGCTGCGGCAACGCTGATTGTATTGCCACTGGTGCCGAATGAATTTATAGGGCCGTTTAATGCGATAAACCCAAGAAACCTTTGGCTCATTGTTATATTGGTGATGTTTATTAGCGCGCTGGGGCACCTGGCTTTGCGTTTGCTTGGTGGGCGCATAGGCTTACCAATAGTTGGTTTGGTCTCTGGTTTTATTTCCAGTATTGCTACGATAGGTGCGATGGGAGCGCGCGCTAAAGAAATGCCAACTTTAATTGGTTCTGCGGTCGCAGGCGCCTTGCTTTCCAGCCTCTCAACGGTTTTGCAACTGACTCTACTACTTGCTGCAATCCATAGACCCACATTACAAGCTTTAGCAGTGCCATTGATTTTTGGTGGAGTTTCGATTGCTATTTATGGCTTGGTCGTTACGCTTAATTCATTTCATCACAATGGGGCAGAAATGACTAAGCCAACCCGTTCATTTAGCGTAAAAACGGCGCTTATCTTGGCTACGGTTATTGCAGTTGTACTGATTGCTTCTGCTGCCTTAAAGGCTTGGTTTGGTCAAGCTGGGCTAGTTGTCGCGTCGGCAGTGGCAGGGCTGGCTGATGTGCATGCTTCAACCATCTCTGTGGCTTCGTTAGCTGCTGCGGGTAATTTAAGTGCAGTTAATGCTGTCATTCCAATACTGGTTGCTTTTTCAGTGAATGCCTTATCTAAAGTGGTCGCAGCCATAGTCAGCGGCGGCAAGGCATTTGCGCTTCAAGTAATTCCTGGATTGGTCATCCAAGTGACGGCAATGTGGCTTGGTTGGTGGTTGTTCTAGCTGTTTAGCGAACGCTAGAATTAAGCAAGTTGCAGCGCTGCCAGCCTCGCATATAGTCCGCCTTGCTCACGTAGTTGTGCGGGGCTGCCAATTTCTACAATACGCCCATTTTCTAGCACGATAATTCTGTTAGCTTTTTGCACGGTACTTAATCGATGCGCAATCATCAAAGTGGTACGCCCTTGCATCGCGGCATTCAAGCCTTGCTGAACAAGTATTTCTGATTCTGCATCCAACGCACTTGTGGCTTCGTCTAATAGCAAGATTGGCGCATCTTTAAGGATTGCGCGAGCGATGGCAATGCGTTGGCGTTGCCCGCCAGATAATCGAGTGCCGCGCTCACCTAAAAAGGTTTGATAGCCATCTGGCAATTTATGCACAAATTCGTCTACTTGGGCGGCTTTAGCTGCGGCAATCACTTCAGCATCCGTCGCATCAGGCTTACCATAACGAATGTTTTCCAGCGCGTTAGCTGAGAATATCACTGCGTCTTGCGGCACAATGGCGATATTGCTGCGTAAGCTATTTAAGCTAAGCGAATCTATATTTTGTCCGTTGATGGTGATTTGACCTGCGTTGATTTCATAGAATCTGAGCAAGCATTGAAACAAGGTGGTTTTTCCAGCGCCAGAAGGGCCAACTAATGCAATGGTTTCGCCGGCGACAATACTTAATGAAACATTATCTAAAGCAGCGATTTGCGGACGCGATGGGTAATAAAACACGATATTTTTGAATTCAATCGCAGCGTTAGTGGGGTTGATAAGATTTTGTGCATTTGTTGGCTCTTTAATTGAAACTTCCGCATGCAGAAGCTCAAGTAAGCGCTCGGTAGCACCAGCTGCGCGCATCACATCGCCCCAAACTTCTGCCATTGTGCCTACTGCGCCGGCAACCATCATCGCGTAAAGTACAAAGCTAGCAAGTTCTCCGCCGGTCATTGTGCCAGCACTGACTTGGCGTGCGCCTATCCAAAGCACAAAAATAATCGTGCCTAATACAGCGGTGACCATCAGCATCGTCAGCATGGCACGTACACGAACTCTTTTCAGCGCGGTGGTAAAGCTAATGTCAGCACTTTTACTAAAGCGCGCAATCTCGCGTTGCTCTTGCGTATACGATTGCACCGTAGGCATGGCGTTAAGTATTTCACCTGCCATCGCAGAACTATCGGCAATACGGTCTTGCGATTCGCGCGATAGTTTTTTAACTGAACGGCCAATAATAATAATCGGCAGTATCAGCAATAACATCAGACCGATGTTCAATGAAAACAAATACAAATTAGTGACAGCCAGCATCACCATGCCACCAATAAACTGAAATAAACTGCGTAAGCCCATAGATATTGAGCTTCCTACTACCGTTTGAATTAAAGTAGTGTCGCCAGTCAGGCGAGAAAGCACTTCGCCGGTTTGAGTCGTTTCAAAAAACTGTGGCGATTGCGTCATGACGCGTGCATATACGGCGCTACGTAAATCTGCCGTAGCGCGTTCGCCCACCCAAGACACAGTGTAGTAGCGCGATGCAATCATCAGCGCCCAAAATATGGCAAGCGCGAACATCACCAGAAAGTGACCATTTAAGCTTAATGCGCCTATCAGTCCCTTATGTGATGTAGCAGAAGCCGCTTTTGTCACAAAACCAAAGTCGATTAAATCTCTGAAAGCCAGCGGTACTAAGAGCAACGTTGCAGAGCCTAGGCATAGCAGTATAAACGCTAAAAATACGCGCGAACGATATGGATACAAAAATGGCCAAAGGTTACCTAAAGAGGAGAGCTTTTTGGCTGGGGATTTTGATGTAATAGACAGTTCACTTTTTGGCGCGTTTGTATCGGTAGCTTGCATGCTTATCGGTTCGGTTAAATTTGTATTATTGACAGTATAACTGGCAACCGAAAACAATTTAGGTTCATTGTGATTCAACACCTCAAGTACAAAGTTTCCAATAAAGTTTTTAGCGTGATCGCAGGTCTGATTTATACTTAACGAATCTAATTACTTAAAATAGTCACTCAATATTTATTATGCACAAAAATTTCAAAATAATTATCTGGATCGCAGTGCTGGTTTTAGGCGTTTCCGCGGTGAGTGCTATTGCGCTTAATCGTGGTGAAAGCATCAGCGCAATGTGGTTTATTACAGCGGCACTATGTATTTACGCGATTGCTTATCGATTCTATGCCGCTTGGATTGCTGCCACCGTATTGGTGATAGACGAAACACGTGCCACGCCAGCGGAACGCTTGGATAATGGTCGAGACTTTATTCCAACTAATAAATGGGTGGTATTTGGGCACCACTTTGCCGCCATTGCAGGGCCTGGACCTTTGGTTGGTCCAACATTAGCCGCGCAATTTGGTTATTTACCCGGTACGTTATGGATTTTAATCGGCGCAGTGTTAGGTGGGGCTGTGCAAGATATGGTCACGCTATTTTTCTCAACTCGCCGTAATGCGCGCAGCTTGGGGCAAATGGCGCGTGATGAAATTGGTCCGATCGGTGGTGCTGCAGCGCTTATCGGCACATTTTTGATTATGATTATTCTGATTGCCGTATTGGGTCTAGTGGTCGTAAACGCCATGAAGCATAGCCCTTGGGCGACTTCCACAGTGGCAGCAACTATTCCAATCGCGATGATAGTTGGTTTTTATATGCGTAACTTCCGCCCAGGTAGGGTGTTGGAGGCTTCGACATTGGGCGTTATCTTGCTGCTATTAGCAGTGGCTGGTGGCGGTTGGATAGAGCATAACGAATCTTTGCGTGGCTTGTTTGATCACGAAGGTTTAACGCTCGCTTGGGTGATTATTGCTTACGGTTTCGCTGCGGCAGTCATGCCTGTGTGGCTGCTGCTTGCACCACGTGATTATTTATCAACTTTTGTGAAACTAGGCACGGTCACTTTGTTGGCTGTTGCGATTATCATTTTGCAACCGCACATTCACATGCCTGCGCTGACGCAATTTACTGATGGGTCAGGGCCAATATTCGGCGGCAAACTATTTCCATTTGTGTTTATTACCATTGCTTGTGGCGCCATTTCTGGCTTTCATGCGCTGATTTCATCGGGTACTACACCTAAGCTTTTAGCCAATGAGCGCGATATTCGGATGATAGGTTATGGCGCCATGTTGCTAGAAAGCTTTGTCGCTATTATGGCGATGATAGCCGCTACCGTGCTAGAGCCTGGCGTATTCTTTGCCATTAACAGCCCTGCTGGTGTGGTGGGTAAAGAGGCGATTGATGCGGTTGCAAAAATCAATAGTTGGGGGTTTGCCGTGAGTGTAGAGCAAATGAATCAGCTCGCTAAAGACATGGGTGAAAGCAGCTTGTTCGCCCGTACTGGTGGCGCACCAAGCTTGGCGGTTGGTATGGCAAGTATTTTTGGCAATGCTTTTGGTAAAAGCATGCTGGCGCTGTGGTATCACTTTGCCATTATGTTTGAGGCGATTTTTATTCTCACCACGCTAGACGCAGGGACTCGCGTTGGGCGCTTTATGTTGCAAGATATGCTCGGTAATATTTGGCCAAAAATGGGCCGCACTTCTTGGATGCCTTCTGTTATTTTCACCAGTGCGCTAGTGGTGGCTGGGTGGGGTTATTTCTTATATATCGGCGTGATCGATCCTAATGGCGGCGTAAATATTTTGTGGCCACTATTCGGCATTGCGAACCAAATGCTCGCTGCCATTGCCTTATGTGTAGCAACAGGGATTTTAGTTAAGTCTGGCAAATCAAAATATGTTTGGATTACAGGTCTACCCTTGGTGTGGTTAGTGATTGTGACCAGCACTGCTGCATGGCAAAAGATATTCAGTGATGATGTGCGTGTAGGCTTTCTTGCTGCGGCAAATGATTTGGCGGCTAAGCTGGCAGCAGGTGTGCTACCGCCAGAAAAGGCAGCAGTTGCGCCTCAGCTGATATTCAACCAGCAGCTAGATGCGTATTTGACGATGTTTTTTGTTGCCGTGCTATGGGTGGTGATTATTGACATGCTCTATGTGACTTATAAGTACATGCTAGGTAAGCCAGTGTTGCCAATCACAGAAGTGGCACGCGAGCCAAGTCGTTTAGTAGAGAGTTGAGTGAGAGATTAATATGCTCGAAAAATTAAAAGCTTTTTGGCGCTACGTCCGTCGCCTAACAGGCGATGATGCTTATGAGCAATATTTAAAGCATTTTGCTGATAATCATACTAACCAAGAGGGCTTAGCTGAAGAAGCGCTTATCCCGCTTTCACGAGAAGCTTTTTTTAAAGAGTGGCAAGATAAAAAATGGAAAGGGATTAAACGTTGTTGTTAAGTGCTGATTTTAGTGAAGCTGACATTTCGCGCATCATAGAAATGGCTTGGGAAGACAGAACCGCCTTTGAGGCGATTGAAGCGCAATTTGGGCTAAATCAAGATGGCGTGATTAAAGTGATGCGCGCCAATTTAAAGCTTAGCTCTTTCAAGCTTTGGCGTGAACGTACGCATGGTCAAAAAACCAAGCATGCAATGCTGCGAACCGCTGAGGTTAATCGGCATCAATCAAAACAGCACAACAAGTTGCACCGATAGTTTGACGCCATAGCACCAATAGCAGCGAGCTAAAAACTGCTGTAAATATTATCAATTTGCATCTCGTCTTGCTGTGTTTCGCTAGATAAAGAAGTCTTTTCAAATTCATGTTCTGCATCATCTGCAGTATTCAAAATGCTAGGTGAATTGACGTACAAAGGCTGAAATTCAGCTTTGAACTCAATAAATCCAGAGTCTCTTTTAAACATTACTTCAAATAAGTTTTTCATTTTCATTCACCTCAAATGGTCACGTACATTATTCAATATGCAAAGTACATACCATCTTTACGGCAGGAAATGAGTAAAATTAAGCTATTGATTTATAAATAGTATTAATTTGAGGTGAGGCGTGAAAATTAGGCTGTGCAGTTGAAGTGCTAGATTGAGGTGTTGGATTTTAATCGCTTGGTTTCGATTTTCATCATAGACATCACCAAGCGATTAAATATATTAATTAAAGCGTTGTTTTTGCGCCTGAAACCACATCCAGATACCAAGCAGTATCATAGGCAAACTTAGCCATTGCCCCATGCTAAAGCCCATAGATAGTAGACCTAAGTAGGCATCCGGCTCGCGGGTATATTCAGCTAAAAACCTAAAACTGCCGTAACCAATTAAGAATAGAGCCGAAACCGCACCAGTTTCACGCGGTTTTGAAGAGTATATCCAAAGCGCTGAGAACAACACGATACCTTCAAGACCAAACTCATAAAGCTGCGAAGGGTGACGCAATAGATTATCCACTTTAGGAAACACCATACCCCATTGTGCATTGGTGACACGACCCCAAAGCTCGCCATTGATGAAGTTACCCATACGTCCAGCACCCAAACCAATCGGCACCAGTGGTGCTACAAAATCCATGATGTTCAGCCATTTGAGTTGATATTTATGCGCAAATAACCACATTGCGACTAACACGCCTAAGAAGCCGCCATGAAAGCTCATGCCACCTTGCCATACGGCAAAAATCTCTAATGGATGATGGATAAAATAACTGAATTGGTAAAATAGAACGTAGCCTAGACGGCCACCTAGAATCACACCTAATGCTCCAAAAAACAAAGCGTCGTCCAGCATAGCAATAGTCCAGCCATGCCATTTTCTGTGATTAATTTGCCATTTACCTAGGCCTAAAAATGCTAAGAATCCAACTAAGTACATTAGACCGTACCAGTGAATACCAAACTTACCAAGATGAATTGCTATCGGATCAAAACTAGGGTGAACGAACATGAGAGAGGCGCAATTAAGTAAAGACTGAATTTTACCTAAGTTTTAATACTTAAAGGTTTAAATAAAGGTAATTAAATTGTAATGATATTTAGCCGATTTTTTAGTGCAGATTTGTTAGCACGCCCGCTACCTATATTGTGCTTTTAATTGACATAGTCAAAGTCCATAAACTTGGCGTATAGTTCAAATATTATGAATATCAATCACAACCAATTTTAATTAGTCGGTTTAATTGAACTTAACTCATTAGATGCAATTTTTGTCTGGGATATTTATGTCAGCATCAAATGCTTACGTCAACACATCAGAGTTGATAAATCTAAAGGTGGATAAAGGCTTGGCGGCTTATATAAGCTTATGCGAAAGACTTTTTCAGCTAGCACAAGACAATATTTGTATTATCGATACACATGGTAAGCAAGTATACAAAAATCCCGCGCTACAGGCTTTAGATGCTGCTTATGTTAACACCCAAGCTGAAGCGGCATGGAATAGTGTGAGTCAAGAAGTGAATGTGCAAATGAAGCGTGCGATGGACATGCGCGCTACTACTACTTTTGTCTTTGAGTGTGAAGGTCCAAGCACACAATATAATGTCTATGATTTATTACATATAGCCCCAATTATTGATGAGCAAGATCAGGTCTTGGGTGTAATTGCCATAGGTCGAGACCATGGCTTTCATAAACAAATTGAAAATCAAGAAATCAGAAGGCGTGAGTATTATTTACGTGCCTTGTTAGATACCTTTCCATTTATGGTGTGGATGAAAGATAAAGAGAGTCGTTTTCTAGCCTGTAACGATGCTTTTGCTAAGGTGGCTAAGCAGCTTTCTGTGCATGATCTTGAAGGCAAAACGGACTACGATTATTTCTCGGCAGAGGCGGCTAATAGCTATGTTGAAGGTGATAAAGAAGTGATGCAAACAGGTGTTTGTAAAACACATGTAGAGCCTATTGTAAAAACTAATGGCGAAACACACTGGGCTGAAACCTTTAAGTCTTGCGTAGTTGTAAATGATGAGGTGATTGGCACGGTTGGTTTTGCACGTGACATTACTAAAGAGCAATATCTACAGGCGCAAGTGGCCAAGCGTCAGCAAGATTACATGACACTGGTAAAAAACCTACCAATTACCATTGTGCGGTATGACTTAGACTGTAAGCGTGTTTTCATTAGCGTACATTGTGATGAGCAATATGGAGTTTCAGATAAGGATTATCTATTTAAAACGCCTGAAGAGGAATGGAGTCCATATATTGTTAATATCTCAGGCAAGGAGCTTGCTGAGAAATTAAAAAAGGTGATGCAAACTCAAAAAAATCAGACGTTTGAAATGCACACTAGGCATGGTGAAGTGTTTTCTGTACACCAAGTGAAGCTTATTCCAGAGTACGATGAAAACCATAATGTGACTGGTACGCTAATGATAGCCACAGACATTACTGAGAATGCAGAATATAGACAGACCATTGAGCATTTGGCATTTCATGATGCACTGACCGACTTGCCGAATCGCAGGTTTCTAAATCAAGCCTTAAACAAAGCCATTGAGCGAGCTGAGCAGAATCAGGCTGCATTTGCTGTACTCATCATGGATTTAGACCACTTTAAAACCATTAACGACACCATGGGGCATGCAGTGGGCGATAAGTTATTGGTAGGCGTGGCTGATCGCATTAAACAAAATACAGATGATAGCTATTTCTTTGCACGTATGGGTGGCGACGAATTTGCCATACTGATTAATGGCTACAAAAGCACCGAAGAGCTAGTCGCTAAATCTGCGAGTTTGTTAGAGCAAGTTGTGAAGCCATATTATATTGCGGGCGCTGGTTATTTCGTCTCTGCAAGTATCGGCGTTGCCTGTTACCCCAAAGACAGTCATGACGTCGATGACTTGATTAAGTATGCCGATTCAGCGATGTACTCGGCCAAACAAAAGGGTAGAAATAACTGCCAACTCTATTCGCCCGTATTAACGGAGGATATGAGGTATCGATTGGAAATTGAAACAGCATTGCGATATGCGCTAGCTAATGATGAGATGTATCTAGAGTTTCAGCCGATTGTTGACTTGCAAACTAAGCGCTTTATTGGTGTAGAGGCCTTGTGCCGTTGGACGAGTGCCGTGTTAGGCGAAGTTTCTCCTGCGTCTTTTATTCAGGTGGCGGAAGAGTCTGGACTCATAGTAGAAATTGGGCTGTGGGTCATTAAGCAAGGATTTGTTGCGGCAAAAATCATTAACGAGGCCAGTGCAAATGCCGGTACAGAAGTCATTTCAGTTTCTATTAATCTTTCTTCTAGGCAATTTGTTGAACTTAACTTTTTGCAACGAATCAAGTCTTTAATAGATAAAACAAAATGCAATCCCTCTTGGATCAAATTTGAAATCACCGAAGGATTGCTCTTGCAGGATGCTTACGAAGTGCATCGGGTGCTAGATGCTTTTGATGAAATTGGCATCAGAGTTTCTATTGATGATTTTGGTACGGGCTATTCAGCCTTAGCATATTTGAACAAATTTCCAATTCATCAGGTCAAAATAGATCGTTCTTTTATTAATGAAATTACCACTAATGGCAGTCATGCATTGCTGGTAAAGGCCATTGTCGCCATGGTGCAAAGTTTGGGTAAAGAGTTGGTTGCAGAAGGTGTGGAAACTGAAGCGCAAGCAAGCTTACTGCAAAGCTACGGCTGCCAATATGCTCAAGGATTTTTGTTTAGCAAGTCTGTAGGTTTAGATAATTTGATGTTGATGCTCAAAAAATAAACATATTTAATCCGCTCTAGTTTCGCCATCTGGTCTAAAATTACACTTTATATATAGTACTTATTATTTTACGGATTTTACTTATGCCAGTTTATCGCTCTCGAACCACTACTCACGGCCGCAACATGGCGGGTGCACGCGCTTTGTGGCGTGCTACTGGCATGAAAGATGGCGATTTTGATAAACCTATTATCGCAGTTTGTAACTCATTTACGCAGTTTGTTCCGGGTCACGTTCACCTTAAAGATTTAGGTCAATTAGTTGCGCGTGAAATTGAGCGTGCAGGCGGCGTGGCAAAAGAGTTCAACACCATTGCCGTAGATGATGGTATTGCGATGGGTCACGGCGGTATGTTGTATAGCTTGCCAAGTCGTGATTTGATTGCCGATTCAGTCGAATACATGGTGAATGCGCACTGTGCGGATGCGCTAGTGTGTATTTCAAACTGTGACAAAATCACGCCCGGCATGTTGATGGCAGCGCTACGTTTGAATATTCCTGTGGTATTTGTTTCAGGTGGCCCAATGGAGGCTGGTAAAGTGAACTGGCAGGGCGAAATTTTGAAGCTAGACTTAGTCGACGCTATGGTTGCGGCCGCTGATAGCAAAGTCAGTGATGAAAAATCTGAAGCGATTGAGCGTTCAGCGTGTCCAACGTGTGGTTCATGTTCAGGCATGTTTACTGCAAACTCAATGAACTGTTTAACAGAAGCGCTAGGTTTAAGTTTGCCAGGTAATGGCTCAGCACTTGCTACGCATGGCGCACGTAAAGAATTGTTCTTAAAAGCAGGGCGTTTAATTGTAGAAATCACTAAACGCCATTACGAGCAAGATGATTACAGCGTTTTACCACGCAGTATTGCTAACATTAAAGCTTTTGAAAACGCTATGGCGCTAGATGTAGCCATGGGCGGCAGCACTAATACCGTGTTGCATTTGTTAGCGGCTGCGCACGAGGCTGAGCTTGATTTCACCATGAGTGATATTGACCGTATTTCACGCAAAGTACCGTGTGTGTGCAAAGTAGCACCAGCCACACAAAAATTCCACATGGAAGACGTACACCACGCAGGTGGCGTAATGGGGATTTTGGGCGAGTTAGACCGCGCAGGGGTGATTCATCGCGATACGCCCACCGTACACAGTGCAACATTAGGCGATGCACTCGATAAATGGGACATTATGGTTACGCCAGATGAAGATGTAAAAAAATTCTTCCGCGCCGCGCCAGCAGGCATTGTCACTACCATCGCTTTTTCACAAAGTATGCTATATCCAACGCTGGATAACGACCGTGCAGAAGGCTGCATTCGCGATTTAGCCCATGCCTATTCACTAGATGGTGGCTTAGCTGTGCTGTACGGTAATATTGCTTTAGATGGCTGTATTGTTAAAACGGCCGGCGTAGACGACAGTATTCTTAAATTCACAGGGCGCGCACGTATTTTTGAAAGCCAAGACGCTACAGTTGAAGCAATTCTTGCCGATAAAATAGTAGCAGGCGATGTTGTGGTGATTCGCTATGAAGGCCCACGCGGTGGTCCTGGCATGCAAGAAATGCTGTATCCAACTTCATATTTGAAGTCTAAGGATTTGGGCAAAGTGTGCGCGCTACTAACAGATGGTCGCTTTTCAGGCGGTACGTCAGGCTTGAGTATTGGTCACGCATCACCAGAAGCCGCTGAAGGTGGCGCGATTGGTTTGGTTGAAGAGGGGGATACGATTGAAATCGACATTCCAAATCGCACTATTCATTTAGCGGTTTCTGATGAAGAAATGTCGCATCGTCGTGCAAAAATGGTAGATAAGGGTAAAGATGCTTGGAAGCCAGTTGGCCGCGTTCGTGCAGTTTCACCGGCTTTGCGTGCTTATGCGGCAATGAGTACTAGCGCGGCGCGCGGCGCAGTGCGTGACGTGAGCCAAATTGAAAAGTAAGCTTAATTAATTCACTAATAAAATAATCTGCTGATAAATTAAGCCTATAAATTAACCCGTGTAATTTGAAGAGTAATTGATAAGATGACTACAGAAACATTAGAAGCTAGCCCGTTAGATGCAAATGCATTTCAAACGAAGAAGCGTTTAAAGCTTCACGCACATGTGATGCAAACGCAAGATGAAAATGGCATGCAATATCTTGAGGTGGATAACCCGCTCTGTACGGCCAGAATCGCCCTGCAAGGCGCACATGTCATGGCTTGGCAACCTAAGTTCTTAACACAACCAGTGTTGTGGCTATCAAGCAATGCAAGATATGTAAAAGGTCGCTCAATACGTGGTGGCGTGCCTATCTGCTGGCCTTGGTTTGGCGCACATCCAACAGACAGTACTTTTTGTCCGCATGGCTTCGCACGCGTTATTCCTTGGCGCGTGATTGATGTTGATGCCACGCCAACAGGTGCTACGCGTATTATGTTGGAAATGGTCGATACACCAGAAGCAAAACGCCAGCTTTCATATCCATACACGCTAGTCGCTACCATCACCGTTGGTCGACGTTTGCGCGTTGATTTAGCCACGACTAATCAAGCAGACCATCCATTTGTCATTAGTGAAGCGTTTCACACTTATTTAAACATTAGTGATATTGCCAATGTAAAAATTACAGGTCTGCAAGATTGTGTGTATTCAGACAAAATGCTCAAATATGAACGTCATGTAGAGCACAACCCGCTAACATTTGATGGTGAGTTTGACCGTGTGTTTATCAACCATAGCTCAGATTGTACGGTACATGACAAGGGATTCAATCGCCTGATTCATGTTTCAAAATCAGGTAGTGATACCACCGTGGTGTGGAGTCCAGGCGCTGAAAAATCTGCACAAATGGCAGATATGGGTGCGCCAGATGAATGGCGTAAAATGGTTTGCGTAGAAACAACTAACGCGATGGATAATATGGTGGTAATTAATCCTGGAAGAACGCATGTGATTAGCGCGGAATACGCAGTTGAAACGCTGTAAGCAAGAAAGTTTTCAAAAGCTGTCAACGCACGAATATATAAGGGCGTTATATGTTCACAGAGCATTGATAATGTTGTAAGTTTGATGAAAAATTTAATTTATTGAGTATTCTTTAAGTAATTGATAAAGCTCACTTGTTTAAATTAAAATTGTAGGTATCATAGCTCGTTGCAAAAAATGCAAACTAATTATTAAGTGTAAATTCAAGGAGATAGCATGAAAGCTTTAATGTTAACAATCGCTTTGGCTGGTTCAATGTTAGTTGCTGGTCAAGCAAACGCAGAAGATGCTAAAGCATTAGCACAAAAAAGTGGCTGTTTAGCTTGCCACAGCGTAGATGCGAAAATTTTAGGCCCAGGTTATAAAGATGTTGCTGCAAAATACAAAGGTGATAAAGGCGCTGAAGCTAAGTTAGTAGCTAAAGTTAAAGCCGGTGGTAGTGGTGTTTGGGGTCCTATGCCAATGCCAGCAAACAGCCCACAAGTTAAAGATGAAGATATCAAAACAATCGTTCATTGGATATTGTCACTATAATATAGTTGTAGTGTCATCAATAAAAGCCAGCTCAAAAAGCTGGCTTTTTTGTTATTGAGTATTTTGTGTTGAGCTTATTTGATGAGCCCAAATAAATATAAGAATACCGCTCCAATAGCGATGGGAGCAATATAGTTATTGGTAAAGTGCCAAAATTTGAAATGTTGATCATTTAAATCCAACTCTTCTTGCACATGATTTTTATTCATAAAATAACCTGCAAAAATCGCCATCAATAAGCCACCAAGCGGCAATAAAATAGTGGATGTTAGCTTATCAAGCGTTTCAAAAATATTAAGCCCAAATATGATTTTTATGGCTTTCCATTCGTTGAAAGATAACACCACAGCAATACCAAGCAACCAAACGGCTAGCCCGATTGCCCATGCCGCAGTATGGCGCTTAATTTTTGTATTTTCTACAATCCAGGCAATGGCTGGCTCAACCAATGAAATTGATGAAGTCCACGCAGCAAAAGCGACCAATATAAAAAAAAGCATACCAATAAAACCACCCGCAGGCATGTGGCCAAAAGCAATGGGCAACGTTTGAAATATTAAGCCAGGACCTGCATTTGGGGCCAAGTGATTGGCAAATACTAAAGAGTAAATGGCCAAGCCGACTAATAAGCCCAGTAGGGTATCTGCTAGCGCAATGTAAATGGTGGTGCGGGCAATGGAGACATTACGCTGTAGATATGAGCCGTAAACCATGACAGCACCCATGCCTAAACTCAAAGAGAAGAATGCATGCCCAAGCGCTGATAATACTGCGACGGGTGTGATTTTAGAAAAGTCAGGTTTGAACATGAATTGAAAAGCCGCATGCATATCACCCACCGACATACTGTAGCCAAGCAATATCAATAAGATGGCAAACAGCGATGGAATGAGAATGTTATTCGCTTTTTCTAAGCCAGAATTAACGCCATGTGCCACTACGCTCATGGTCATGAACATAAATACGGTGTGCCAAGCGAGTAATTGTAAAGGGGAGGCTAATAAAGTGTCGAAGTTGGCGGTAGATTGTGCTGCAGTAATTTGGCTAAAACTGCCACGAGCAGCTTCAATAATGTAGGCCAGAACCCAGCCACCGATGACGCTATAGAAACTGAGTATCAGTAAGCCCGTCAACATGCCCATACCACCTAGATATTTCCAAGCCGTTGACCTTTTTGCTTCAATGGCGAGTGCTTGCATGCCATCCAGTGGATTTTTTTGCGCACGGCGACCGAGTAATATTTCAGTCATCATTAACGGAATGCCCACTAAAAAAATACAGGCAACAAATACCAATACAAACGCGCTGCCACCATTCACGCCTATCATGTAGGGCAATTTCCAAATATTACCTAAGCCAATCGCCGAGCCAGCGGTGGCTAGCATGAATGTCCAGCGGTTGTTCCAATGGCTACGGTGTGGTGAGTGACTCATGATTCAAATGGCTCATGATTGATAAGTGGCGGTTAATGTTTCTCGCTAAAGAACCGATCAGTTTCGGCCTTAACTACTTTGGATAATAGTAATAAACCAATCAGATTTGGAATCGCCATCATGCCGTTCATCAGGTCAGAAAAATTCCAAACCAATTCTAAGCTCATCGTTGCGCCTACAATGACAGCGGCAGTAAACACTACGCGATAAATAGCTATCGATTTTGAGCCAAATAAGTACTCAACGGCTTTCTCACCATAGTAATTCCAACCAATTAAAGTTGAGTAAGCGAATAATGCCGTTGAAATAGCGACAATGATTTTACCTGTATCGCCCAATGTTTCTGCCATGCTTGCGCTAGTAAGTTCACTGGCGCTGATGCCGTGTGTCCAAGAAGTTGCGGTAAGAATAATCAGCGCCGTCATGGTGCAAACCACTAAAGTATCAATAAAGGTTTGTGTCATGCTCACCAAGGCTTGTTTCACGGGGTCGCCTGTGCGGGCGGCCGCAGCTGCGATTGGCGCAGAGCCTAAGCCTGATTCATTTGAAAATACGCCACGTGCAATACCATAGCGCATGGCTGCTGCAATGGTTGCGCCTGCAAAGCCGCCTGTGGCTGATGCTGGGCTAAATGCATTTGAGAAAATCAAACCAAAAGCATTTGGAATTTGGTCTGCATTAATAAATAAAACGACTAAAGAAGTGCCTACATAGCCAACAATCATAAACGGCACTAAAAACGAGGTGAATTTACCAATAGATTTAATGCCGCCAAGAATCACTGCACCTGTGAGTATCATCAGCACCCAGCCCGTAATGTAAGGGGCAATGTGAAAAGTAGATTCAAAAATTTTAGCGGTGGCGTTGGCTTGTGTCATGTTGCCAATACCAAAGGCAGCACAGGCCGTAAATACGGCAAATATTGTGCCTAACCAAGGTAGCCCTGCACCTTTTGCTAGATAATACATAGGGCCGCCACGCATACCGTGCGGGCCTTTTTCTCTGTACTTCATGGCTAATACCGCTTCGGAATATTTAGTGGCCATACCTACCAAGCCAGTCATCCACATCCAAAATACGGCGCCAGGGCCGCCTAATGTAATGGCGGTGGCAACGCCAACGATATTACCAATTCCAACCGTTGCTGCAAGCGCAGTCATCAGTGCTGCAAAGTGCGTAATATCGCCTTCATGGTGATGATCTTTGCGGAATATTAGTTTGAAGGCTAATGGCAATGCACGAAACTGCATACCTTTAAGAAGAATGGTGAGGTAAAGCCCCGTGCCGACGAGCAAAGTTAACATTGGTGGACCCCATACCCAGCCAGAAAGGGTAGAGATGATAGCCTCGAATGTTTGCATGCTGATTAGCCTGTTAGTGAGTTAAATTAGGGGAGAGTCAGGTTAGATTATAGACATAACTTTCATTGTTGTGTGCAATGCGTTTTGGGCAGTGATTTATTAGCTTTTAAAGAGCTCTTTTAATACTGCAATCATGTAACTATGGTCTAGCACGCCGGCACTTTCGCGTATGCTGTGCATTGCCCACATTGGGTTGCCAACGTCGATACTCGCTATGCCAAGTTGCGCAGCTAGTATTGGGCCTATCGTGCTGCCGCAGCCTAAGTCAGTACGGTGCGCATATTGTTGATAAGGTACTTCTGCTTTTTGGCAAAGTTGGATAAAGCGTGCGGCAGTCTCAGCATTGGTGCTGTAGCGCTGATTTGCGTTGGTTTTAATCACGGGGCCTTGGTTGACAAGTGCGTGGTGGCAGGGTTCGTAACTGCTTGCGTGATTGGGATGATAGGCGTGCGCCATATCTGCGCTAACAAAAAAGCTATTGGCTAGTGCGCGCAAACGGTCTTCTGCGCTAGTGCTGCTAGAGGTGTTAGTAGATGCGCAAATGCGCGTAATCACATCGCTCATAAAGCTTCCGCTGGCGCCAGTGGCACTTTCACTGCCGACTTCTTCATGGTCAAACAGGGCGCAAATGCTGGTGCTATCGGGCTTTTTATTGCTCAACAAAGCGCTAATCGCGGCATGGCAAGAGGCTAAATTATCTAATTGGCTATTGGCGATAAATTCTTCATTCAAGCCCCAAAAGCTGCCTTTTTGCGTGTCGTAAACGCTTAAATCCCACGTGATAATGTCCGCAGCTTCTACGGCTAATTCTTTTGCAAGTGCGTTTGTGAGTTGTGCATGTGCTTCTGCCGTGTCTGCAGCAAAACCAAAAATCAGCGGCAAACCAGTTTGTTTGTTGAGCACCAAGCCTTTGTCATTCACTTCACGATTCATGTGAATGGCAAGGTTGGGCAGGCGCACAATGGAGCTGTTAAATTGAACATGGCGTGCAACGTATGAGTCACCTTCACGCACCATCACGCGCCCAGCTAGGCTTAGGTCGCGATCGGTAAACGTTGCTAAAATGGGGCCGCCATATACTTCAACACCAAGTTGAGCAATACCTTGACTGCTAAATGCCGCTTTAGGTTTTAAGCGCAGGCCGGGTGAGTCTGTATGTGCACCGACAATACGAAAACCAGTATCGGCTAACGCTTGGTTGCCAATGACAAATGCAATAATAGAAGCGCCATCACGTACCACATAATAGCGACCATTTTTTTTAAACTGCCATGGTTGATTTTCTATGAGCGGCTTAAAGCCATTTTCTTTTAATAGTTTCGCAACGCTATCCACCGCGTGCCAAGGACTGGGACTGGCGTCAATAAAATTGAGTAAATCTTGCGCCTGAGATTTAACTTCGGCTTTAATTTCTGTAGAAATTTTTGTCATGGGTCATCACATGGGTGCTTATAAGTTAAGTGATTGAAAGCCAATCTTTATCGATTAAAAAATCTGTATACAACTTAGCTTCTGCGCTACCAGCTTCTGGTTTCCAGTCATAACGCCATTTAACGATTGGGGGCATAGACAGTAGTATAGACTCAGTACGACCATTAGATTGAAGTCCAAAAATCGTGCCACGGTCGTAGATTAGATTAAATTCGACGTAACGGCCGCGACGATAAGCTTGAAAATCACGCTCTCGCTCGCCATAAGGTGTATCTTTACGACGTTGCACGATAGGCAAGTAAGCTTGCAGGAATGAATCCGCGACTGCGCGGTGGAAATCGAAACTACGTTCAAAACCTAATTCGCTAAAATCATCATAAAAAATACCGCCTATACCACGCGGTTCTTTACGATGTTTTAAGTAGAAATATTCGTCACATTCTTTTTTAAATTTCGGGTAATAGCTTGTGTCAAAGGCATCTAATGCCGTTTTGTTTGTGCGGTGAAAATGCTCTGCATCTTCTTCAAAGCCATAATACGGCGTTAAGTCCATGCCGCCACCAAACCACCAAATGTCCTGCTCATTGTCATTTTGGGCTTTGGCAATAAAAAAGCGCACATTCATGTGTACAGTTGGAATGTATGGGTTACGCGGGTGAAACACTAGTGACACGCCCATCGCCTCCCACGGACGTCCAGCCGCTTCAGGATGTGCAACACTCGCTGCTGGTGGTAATTTTGTACCTAATACGTGAGAGAAACCGACGCCAGCACGTTCAAACACATTGCCTTCTTCAAGCAAGCAGGAGTTACCTCCACCACCTTCAGGGCGCTGCCAACTATCTTGCAGAAAGGTTTTACCGTCCACCAACTCTATGGCTTCTATAATTTTTGTCTGCAATTTCTGCAGGTAATTGTAGATGTCGCTAGTGTCGATATGACTCGTGTTGGCTGTGTTCATCATTAGCCTTTAATCGCGCGATAGCCAATATCTTTGCGATATTGTGCCCCATCAAATTTAATTTCGTCGATGATTTTATAAGCCTGCTGGTGCGCGAATTTAACTGTTTCACCTAGTGCCGTTACACACAGCACGCGACCACCGCTAGTTAATGTTTTGCCATCTTTAAGTGTGGTGCCAGCATGAAACACATGTGCATCTACTAAATTTGTTGGTAAGCCAGTGATTTCATCACCTAATCTTGGTGTGTCTGGATAGTTTGCAGACGCCATGACTACGCCAAGTGCCGTGCGTCTGTCCCACTCAGTTTCTGCTTGATCTAGTGTGCCATTCACCGCATGTTCTGCGAGTGCTACAAAGTCACTTTTCAGACGCAACATAATCGGCTGAGTTTCTGGGTCACCCATGCGGCAGTTGAACTCTAAAGTTTTAACGCTGCCATCTGGTGAAATCATCAGTCCTGCGTACAAAAAACCTGTGTAAGGAATGCCATCTTTCGCCATGCCATCTACGGTTGGGCGTATGACTTCTCTCATTACTTTTGCATGAATCTCTGGCGTCACTACTGGTGCAGGTGAATAGGCACCCATGCCGCCTGTATTTGGACCTTGGTCGCCATCTTGCAGGCGTTTGTGGTCTTGGCTGGTAGCGAGCGCTAAGATGTTTTTGCCATCAACCATGACAATAAAGCTGGCTTCTTCACCCGTTAAAAACTCTTCAATCACCACACGTGCGCCAGCACTGCCTAGCTTGTTATCAGAAAGCATCGCATCGATGGCTGCATGTGCTTCATCATCTGACATCGCAACTACAACGCCTTTACCAGCGGCCAAGCCATCGGCTTTGATTACAATCGGCGCGCCTTGTGCGGTGACATAGTCGTGCGCGAGTTTAGCATCGGTAAACGTGGCGTAAGCTGCAGTGGGAATGTTGTGGCGCACCATAAATGCTTTGGCGAAATCTTTTGAGCTTTCTAATTGCGCTGCGGCTTTGGTCGGACCAAAAATTTTCAGTCCATTGGCACGAAATACATCTACCACACCTTGTGATAAAGGTGCTTCTGGGCCCACAACGGTTAGCTGGATTTGTTCTTTTTGGGCAAATTCTAGTAAATCTTGTACGCTAGAAATTGGTACGTTGATCATGTCAGGGTTAAGTGCGGTGCCGGCGTTACCAGGTGCAACATAGACGCGGCTGACTTCTTTATTCTGCGCAATTTTCCACGCAAGTGCATGCTCGCGACCACCACTGCCAATGACCATTACTTTCATATTGTTAGCTTTACCTTAAATGTTTATTTGCTATTAGTGTCTGAAATGACGAATGCCTGTCACTACCATTACTAAGCCGTGTTCATCGGCTGCGGCAATCACTTCTTCATCACGCATACTGCCACCTGGATGAATCACGCAGCTTGCACCAGCTTCCGCCAGCGCATCAATACCATCGCGGAACGGGAAGAATGCATCAGAAGCGACCACTGAATTTTGCAAGCTTAAACCTGCATTCTGCGCTTTAATAATGGCAATCTTCGTGCTGTCTATGCGGCTCATTTGTCCTGCGCCAACGCCTAGCGTCATTTCGTTACCACAGAATACAATCGCGTTTGATTTCACATACTTCGCCACGCGCCAAGCAAATAGCATATCGGCCATTTGTTGTGGTGTTGCTTGTTTTTTGCTGATGACTTTTAAATCAGATTGGCTGATTTCGTGATTGTCGGCAGTTTGGATGAGGATGCCAGAACCCACACGTTTGCTCTCATGTGAGTTGCGACCTTGTCCCCATGGCGTTGTTCCGCCTGTTGGCAATGCAATTTTAAGTACGCGTACGTTCGCTTTTGCAGCAAAAATTGCCAATGCTTCTGCGGTGTAATCTGGTGCAATCAACACTTCAACAAACTGTTTACTGACAGCTTCTGCGGCAGCTTTATCCACGGTTGTATTGAAAGCGATGATGCCGCCAAAAGCACTGCTTGGATCTGTTTGGAATGCTTTTGAATATGCATCTAAAGCTGTTGCACCAAGCGCAACGCCACATGGGTTGGCATGTTTTACGATGACGCAAGCGGAAGTGTCAAAGCTTTTTACAGCTTCCCAAGCAGCATCGCCATCCGCAATATTGTTAAAGCTTAATTCTTTACCTTGCAACTGTTGCGCAGTCACCAGTGAGCCTGGTGCTGGGTATAAGTCACGGTAAAAAGCCGCTTGTTGATGCGGGTTTTCGCCGTAGCGCAAGTCTTGCACTTTGACAAAGTTAGTGTTGCTTTGTGCAGGAAACTGGTGAGTGACAGGCTGGTTGCTCGCCATGCTGGCGGCGTAGTCAATTGCAGATAAGTAGTTGCTAATGGCAGCATCATATTGCGACACGCGGTTAAATGCCGCGACTGATAGTGCAAAAGTTGTCGCCTCTGCCAGTGCGCCGCCAGTGCTTTTTAGCTCACTCACGACATTTGCATACTGGCTTGCATCGGTTAATACTGCAACGTCTTTCCAGTTTTTAGCGGCAGAACGCACCATGGCCGGACCGCCGATGTCGATATTTTCAATGGCATCTTCAAGTGTGCAGTTTGGCTTTGCAACAGTGGCTTCAAACGGGTACAGATTGACTACCACCATATCGATATTCGGAATGTTGGCTTCTTTCATCGCGGCTACATGTTCAGGCAAGTCGCGGCGACCTAAAATACCGCCATGCACTTTAGGATGTAGCGTTTTTACGCGGCCATCTAACATTTCAGTAAAACCAGTGTAATCACTGACTTCAATCACAGGAATTTGATTATCGCGGAATAGTTTTGCAGTGCCACCAGTCGATAAGATTTCTACGTTTAATTTAGTTAAAGCCTGTGCTAATTCTAAAATACCTGATTTGTCTGAAACGCTGATAAGCGCACGTTTAATAGTTGCCATTTGAAAGCTCTAGAGAAGAAAGTGTTTATTTGAAGTTGGGTGTTTTGTGCAGCTTATTCGATTTTGTATTGCTGCATTTTCTTACGCAGGGTGTTGCGATTTAAGCCTAGTATTTCTGCCGTTTTGCTTTGATTGCCGCCAGCGTATTGCAATGTGTATTCAAGCAATGGCTTTTCAATGCATGACAATACCATGTCGTATAAGGCGTGCGGCGGCTCACCATCAAGGTCTTTAAAGTATTGATCTAATGATAATGTTACGCTGTTAGCGAGTTCGCACGGATTCATTATGCCACCTTAAGAACTAGATTATTGGAGTTAGTGTCGTCTGTAGAGTCGTCGTATTGCAAACGGTGATCGCGACTTTGCAGATGATCAAAGAACTCATCAATCGCGGCAAGCTGCAAATCTATAGTTTGCAGTGTGTTCATGTTATGGCGGAAGTTCGCTGAGTCTTTTAAACCCTTGGTGTACCAAGAGATATGCTTGCGCGCCATGCGCATGCCAGTCAGTTCGCCATAAAAATCATATAGATCGTGTAGATGCGCCAACATCACGGTGCGAATTTCAGTTACTTCAGGTGGCGGTAAATGTTCACCAGTTTTGATGAAGTGCTCAATTTCGCGGAAAATCCAGGGTCTGCCTTGTGCGGCACGACCTATCATCACGGCATCTGCGCCTGTGTAGTCCAATACGAATTTAGCTTTTTCTGGGGTGGTAATATCGCCGTTGGCAATAAGTGGGATTTTAATGGCCTGTTTCACAGCGGCAATCGTGTCATATTCAGCATCACCAGTGTATAAGCATGCGCGCGTACGACCATGCATGGCTAAGGCCTGAACGCCTAAATCTTCCGCCATTTTGGCAATTTGCACAGCGTTGCGGTTGTTTTTATCCCATCCCGTACGAATTTTCAATGTGACTGGCACATCAACGGCATTCACGACTGCTCTTAAAATTTGTGCAACCAGCGGCTCATCTTTAAGCAAGGCAGAACCCGCCATTACATTACAGATTTTTTTAGCAGGGCAGCCCATATTAATATCAATAATCTGCGCGCCATTATCTACGTTGTGACGCGCCGCTTCCGCCATCATTTGCGGGTCTGAGCCAGCAATTTGTACTGAAATCGGGTCAACTTCACCTTCGTGATTGGCTCGGCGTAACGTTTTTTCGCTACCGTAAAGCAGTGAGTTTGACGTTACCATTTCGCTCACAGCCAACCCCGCCCCCATCTTTTTACATAACTGGCGGAAAGGTCTGTCCGTCACACCCGCCATAGGGGCAACGATCAGGTTATTCTTTAAAATGTGTGAGCCTATTTGCATTTATATTTGGTTTTTTAGCAATTTTGAATTGTTTAGAGCGAACTGCCTATTTTATACGCAAATGAGGTCTCAGAAAACTTAAATTTTTCGAATGATGCTAAGTTTGTATAATGCTGATGCATATACGCAACAAGCCGCACAATAAGCCACTTGAAAGCCGCACTTTGAACAATCAAAATTTGCCCGTCAGCAGTCCATCAACCACACACATTGCCTTTGCCAGCTTTATTGGTACGGCTATTGAGTTTTATGACTTCTATATTTACGCCATGGCGTCAGCATTGGTGATTGGGCAAGTATTTTTCCCAGCAAGCGATCCTGCTGCGCAAGCTTTGAACGCTTTTTTAACATTCGGTATTGCCTTTATTGCAAGACCGTTAGGTGCCATTGTTTTCGGTCACTTTGGTGACCGTATCGGACGCAAAGCGACCTTAGCCGCTTCATTATTGGTGATGGGTATTTCTACTTTGTTGATTGGTTGTTTGCCTGGCTATGAAACTTTAGGCACTTGGGCTGCCGTGCTGCTGTGTTTGTTAAGATTTGGACAAGGTTTAGGTTTGGGTGGTGAATGGGGTGGTGCGGCATTGTTAGCCACGGAAAGCGCACCAGCAGGCAAGCGTGGCTGGTTTGGCATGTTTCCACAGCTCGGCCCTTCGATAGGTTTTTTGCTGGCAACATTAAGTTTTCTGGCTTTAACGCTATATTTATCTGACGATGCCTTTAAGGCGTGGGGCTGGCGTATTCCGTTTTTCGCTAGTGCTTTGTTGGTTTTGGTTGGCTTATATGTGCGTTTTAAATTGGCTGAAACACCCGCTTTTGCTAAGGCTCTACAACAACACCAAACACTTAAAACGCCTATCAAATCTTTATTGGGTCAGCATTGGCGCCCTGTATTGCTTGGTGCGTTGGCGATGACCGTTTGCTATAACTTGTTTTATACCGCTACCGTATTTTGCCTAAGTTATGGCACTAAAACACTCAATATTGCACGTGCCGATTTTTTACAAATGTTATGTATTGCTGTGCTATTCATGGCAGTAATCACGCCAGTTTCAGCAAGTTTGAGTGATAAATTCGGGCGTAAGCCAGTATTGTTAGTAAGCTGTTTTTTAGCGGTATTAGCAGGTTTTGCACTTAGTCCTTTAATGGCTAGTGGCTCAAATGTTTTGATTACCTTATTTTTGTCCATCGCCTTACTCTTAATGGGCGCGACCTTTGCGCCGATGGGCGCTTTTTTGCCAGAGCAGTTTCCAGTAGCTGTGCGTTATACAGGTGCTGGTTTGTCTTACAATTTAGGTGGAATTTTAGGGGCTTCTACTGCGCCTTTTATCTCGCAGTTGTTGGTAGATAAAGGTGGTTTAGCTTGGGTTGGTTATTATGTTTCAACGATGGCTTTAGTGAGCTTTGTTGCAGTGATGTTGATGAAGGAAACTAAGGATGCAGGAATTTAGACAAGTCAATTTTAATAATATTAAAAAGTGAGCTAGTTTGGTTTAGTGAGCACTTCCAAATTAGTCAGCCAAATCATGGCTTGCTCACGGTCATTCCCACACATTTCTAAACTTGGTTGCAAACTCGCACAAAATGCAGGGCGTTCAGGCTGGCCAAAAATCATACAGCGGTTTTCAATATCAAGCTGTATGCATCGCACGCCAGCAGGTTTGCCCTTAGGCATACCTGGAATTGGGCTATTAATGGATGGCGCAGTGCAACATGCGCCACAGCTAGCTCTGCATTCCATTTATATATTTGCCCAAGGGTAGCCCAGCGCAGTGACGCCTGATTTTAGAGCATCCATTGCAAGTTTTACTTGCTCAGATTCGCCTTTCATTCCTAATTCAGTGGTTCTGCGCTGGTTGCTTTTGGGCAAGCTAAATAGCTTCAACATGGGGTATTGCGACAGCATATGGTTCATTAAATCAATTAAATCACTCTCGCCAGCTTCGCTTACTAAAATGGAATCTTCCACATAATTTTGTGTATGAAATAAATGTGAGTAATAAGTCTCTAATACCCACTCCACCATAGGGTGCGCCATTTCGGGAAAACCGGGTACAAAGTAATGTTGATGAATACTAAAGCCAGCGACGCGATTGATTGGGTTGGGAATTAAATCACAACCTTTTGGAAAGTCTGCCATCAGCACGCGTTTGGGATAAGCGCTTTCACCATATTGCGCTTCAATTTCTGTTACTGCACCAGCGTGACGTTCAATAGACACGCCAGCCGCGTCTGCTGCACATTGCCTCGTAAAGTCATCAGGCGTGGCGCCTATGCCGCCAAAGCTAAACACAATATCACCTTGTGCCATACTGGCTTTGAGCGAACTGGTAATTTGTTCTGGAATATCACCTAAGTAATTCGCCCAAGCAAGCTGCAAGCCCCTTGCTGTAAGCAGTTCAATTACTTTGGTCAGGTGTTTATCTTGGCGTTTACCAGAAAGAATTTCATCGCCAATAATGTAAATACCAATAGTAGGGTTCATGTTTTGCGTTGGTAGTAATTGAGTTGATCGCTATTTTAGCGCGTAATTAAGTGGCTTTAATGCTTATTTAAAGGTCCATCGCAAGATTTTAAGCGTGTGGTTCACTGATTAAGTGCTTGAGCTGGCGGGCTTTATGTCACATAATAACTTTAATCTTTACAGTTTATTAACAATTAAGAGTAATGTTATTTGTGAAGGTTACGCTAAATGAATCATTTAAAAACAATAACAATTCAGCACTCGTTATTAGAGCAACTTTTTGCTGCTAATAAGAGAACGCTTGTTACTAGTGCTTTCGTTGCAATCATCCTTGCGTATGTAGAGCGCAACTCATTGCCGCGGCACTTGGTGATAGCTTGGCTTTCTGTCATTCTGGTGATTAACCTTATTCGTTATTTGATTACCAACCATCACCAACATCATGTTTCTCATGAGATTAAAGTCACACAAAGGCGATTAGCACAGTTTCGTGTTGGTGTGATGGTGAGTGGCTTAGTTTGGGGGGGGGCGAGTGTGTTAATTTACCCTCACAATGACTTGCAGCACCAAATGTTTATCATTTTTGTTCTTACCGGGCTAGTTTCTGGCGCTATTGTTTCTTATTCTGTTGATCTTGTGAGTGCGGTTTCATTCACCATGATGTTATTGACACCAATGTTGATACGCTTGCTGCTTGAAAAGGAGGAAATAGCATTCACTATGGCAATCTCTGGTATTTTGTTTCTAGTGTTTATGCTGCTGAGTATTCGAAATATTAATCGTAATTTTTTGGAAAACATTAAGCTGCGCCATGACGCTGTAGAGCGTGAAGATGAAATTAAACAACTGGCTTTTTACGATCAGCTGACCAACTTGCCGAATCGTCGATTACTGCTTGATCGGCTTGAGCAGGCTTTAACTGTGAGTGCTCGCTCGGGTAGGCGAGGCGCTTTGCTGTTTTTAGATTTAGACTACTTTAAAATGCTCAACGATACGCTGGGACATGATATGGGTGATTTACTTCTTAAAAAAGTGGCGGAACGCTTGCTAAGTTGCGTACGCGAAAGCGACACCGTTGCGCGTTTAGGTGGCGATGAGTTTGTTGTGATGCTAGAAGATTTAAGTGAGGATGTGGGCGAAGCGACTAAGCAGGCAGGGAAGGTGGCAGACTTAATCATAGAAACGCTGAATATTCCCTATATGCTCAATACCCTTGAACATAACAGCACCCCTAGCATTGGCATAGCGCTATTTGGCGAGCATGGTAGCTCACATGAGGAGTTGCTTAAACATGCAGATATTGCCATGTATCAGGCAAAAAAAGCGGGGCGTAATGTCGTGCGCCATTTTGATTTTAGAATGCAAGAGGCTGTAAGTGCGCCTAATGGCTCAGTCAGTAATCAATTAAAACTCTAGTTAAAACGCCATTTAAAAAATCACTTAAAAGAGCTGCAAATTAAGTATCTGCAGCCCCAAGCAAGGCAACTTACTTCATTAATAAGTACTAGAGTTATTAATGATGATGCGCATGTAAGCCAGGCGCGCCTTGTGCCTTAGCTAGCCACTCTTTAGCATCATCGTTTTGTTCCATATCGCCAATGTCGGTGTAATACACTTGTTGGTAACTATTTAATACCTCTTCAGTGGTTTTGGGCGCTTGTTCTTTAGCCGTCAGCACTTTGCCTGTTGCGTTCAATTGACGTAGTTGAATAGTGACTTTACTCTTTGGGTAGGTATATTCAATTTTCACTGGAATATGCAGCTCCGGTAACCAAAGTAGTTTTACTTTTGCGTCATTCACTGTGCCTGCGTGGATTGTCCCTGTATAGCTTTCAGCAGAATATCCAGCATAATTGACTGGTTTGCCGCTTGATTTCTTCAGTCGTGCAAGCTCAGTGTCTGAGATAAGTTGAGAAGTCACTTGCCATTGATTTTCATCAGCATTGATGCCCAATACTCTAAGGTCATCAAACAGATATTCAATCGCACGTTTATCTTCATGCATTAAAAATAAATAGCCTGTTTTCCCATCTGGGCTATGTCGCCAAATCTCGCCTCGTTTGGCTAATTTTCCAGTAGATAGTTGACCAGTTTTACTGTCTAAATCGCGCAATTCTACTTGTTCAGATTGACGCATTAACCACCAATCGCGCTTAACGGCTTTTTTACATGGTGTTGCACATTGTACTGTTTCAAACTTGGCATCTAATGCAGGCAAAGACTTAGTTTCTGCGTAGGCTACAGTGCTGACTAATAGCACTAAGGTGCCTAATAAATTACTCACATTTTTCAATAACACGGTCATACTTTTTCCTTAGGTGATGCTCATCTAGCCATACTATTTAGGCAATAGAAACCAGAGAATAGAAAAAGGTGACTTGCATCGCAAGCCACCCTAATTGATTACATTTTATAAACTCAATTTAATTAAAAACCAAATGCATCTTTCATTACTTGGTAGATATAACTTTGCTCTTGAACACCTTGCATCAAGTAAGCTTTTGGACCACCTGCAAAAATCGCAACATCTTCACCCGCGTGAGTTTCGCCACCTTGCAAAGGCACGGTTACTTCTTGATGGAAGTTAGGGTCTTCAGTATTAACCGCAGTCATATCTTCAATGCGGCCAGCGCGAGCTGTTTGGTTATACACTGCGTCACCCGCTTGATCTTGGTAATAACCTACACCGTTGGCAAAACCAATAGTCGTGTACGGTTTACCATCAGTGGCTAAATCTGGTGTAGTTTTACCTGGTGAAACCACTTTACCTAAAATTGGGTTGCCGCGTTTAGGGTAACCTGCAATGGTTAATGTATGGCTATGGTCAGCCGTTACAATCACTAATGTATCGTTTAAATCCACTTTCTCTAAAGCCTTTTTAACCGCATCTGAAAAAGCCACCGCATCGCTTAATGTGCGATAAGCGTTGCCTGCATGAGAGGCATGGTCAATACGACCGCCTTCAACCATTAAGAAGTAACCTTTTGGATTGTTTTTTAATACATCAATGGCTTTATCCGTCATCTCTGCTAATGATGGCTCGCCAGCAGTATCCGCTGGACGATCAAAATCATATTGCATATGTGAAGGCTCAAACAAACCTAGTAATTTGGTAGTTGTTGCTGGGTTAATTGCTTCAAACTGCGCTTTATTCCAAACATATTCACCACCGAATTTAGTCGTAAATTCAGTCGTTAGATTACGCCCATCGGTACGGCGACCCTTAGTCGTTGTATATTCTGGGTCAAACGCAGTGTTTGGTAGGTAGTAAGTACGACCACCACCTAATGCTACCTCTAAACCATCACCAATAGCACCTGCACCAAAGTTATCAATCATTTGTGCTGCAATGTCTTTAACGCCACCAGTAACTGCGGCAGCAGGTAAGTTAGCATTTGCTTCCCAATCACGGTTAGACGTGTGTGCATAGGTTGCAGCTGGTGTTGCATGAGTCAAACGTGCTGTTGTCACAACGCCAGTTGAGCGGCCACTGATTTCTGCTTGCTCAAGAATAGTGGCTACTTTATTGGCTTGAATCACAACATTGCTTGGCTCTGAACGCACAACAGATTGATTGATAGATAACTCACCATCATTGGTTTTTACGCCAGAAACAATTGCCGTCATGGTTGGTGCGGAATCAGACGTTTGTTGGTTAGCAGAGTAGGTTTTTGATAAAGCCACATAAGGTAGTTTTTCAAAGGCTAATTTGTTGCGCTCGCCATCTAAACCTTTTTGCTGACCTTCAAAAATACGCGCTGCAGTAATGGTAGAAATACCCATACCGTCGCCTACAAATAAAATCACGTTTTTAGCGCGCTTAACGTTTGGTACTAATTTTTTAGCTGCGGCAAGTGAAGCAGCGCCATCATTTAACCAAGTGTTTGCATCTTCGGCAAAAGCAAATGGTGTGGCAAAAGTCATCATCACGGCAAGCGTTGTTGCCTTTAAAGTTAATTGTTTCATTGGTATTGCTCCCTTAAATATATTGTAATTGGTATTAAGCTTTAGTACGGCGACGCGCGACAAAACCCATTAAACCAAGGCCAGATAGCAACATGGCATAAGTGTCAGGTTCAGGCACCGGAGTGACAGACAAGCTAACGTTGTCGATACCCAATTGCATTTGTCCTTCATTTGTCACGCTAGAAAAACGCAGTGTGTAAGATCCGCCTGCAGCAAGCGTGTTTGATAGATTGAATGAGTAACTTAGATATGGATTGGCAATATCACCACCAATCACACTGTTACCGTTTGAGCCGCCCAAATACAAACTTTGCAAGATGTCGGCACTGTTGGTTGAAAATACGTTAGCGCCAGCACTTAACAAATCAACACGTACGTGCTGATTTGAGTCAAAACTACCGCCTGTAGTGTAATCGAGTCCAGAAGCATTGATTTGCGTTCCATTAGCACTTTGATTGTTGACAAACATTTGAAATGTAAGCGTTGCCGAGCTTACAGCGCCCGTACTAAATGTTTGATATAAAGCTTGGTTGCTTGGCGCAGCAGAATCTAACAAGCCATAATAATTGCCGCTAGCCGCGCCAACCGTGTTGCGACCACTTGCATCAGTCACCGTATCGTTTTCTACCAAAACAGATCCTAAAATACCGTCTTCTGCAGTGTTCCATGAGTTGATGCTATACACATCAGCGCCATTTGATTCAAAACCGCCGTTTTGTATTAACTCAGCAGAGAATGAGGGTAGTGAAGCTGCACTTAAACCTAACAGCATCAAAGCTGCAGGAATTTTCTTAATCTTAATCATAAATTCTCCAAACGCACTTATTGAATAAATGCCGTCCCATTAAATATCTATAAATAACCAAGCACGATACGAGTAACAGTGAACGACATTGAGGTATTAGCAGTGCCTATGATGCATGCCATAAATGACAGAGAAATTACTTAGCCACAGATTTTTATAGTACTTTTGGCGTATGGGGGAAGTTTAGATTTGTAACATTAGCTTTTATTGATCTTAATGCATTAGGCGGTGAATATCTTTCATCGAGCTACGAAACCAGAGGCGAGTTGAGCCTAACATTTAGTAATCCAGTTGCTGCATTTAATGGAAGCGATGCTTTTGTATTTGATAATTTCACTGTCGGCTCGTTAGAACAAGTTAAATCTCCAGTTCCAGAGCCAGAAACTTACGCCATGTTCTTAGCTGGGTTGGGCTTCATGGGTTATATGGCGCGACGTAGAAAAGAAGGTCAGGCTTAATTAAAGTCTAAGTTTGGTGATGATGACGGGGGCTTCGGCTCCCGTTTTGCTTTTGGTAACTAGCTGGATTGGTAGGGTGGGCAACTTGTTTGCCCACGCGGTGGAGTATTGCAAGGTCAGCTATGTGTGGGTTCAAGCTCAGCATACTTAATCCGTTAGTACTAATGGGCTATTGTTGAATCGATTTAATTAAGTATGATGCGCGCACAAAACTAAAGTTAAGCATCAAGCTTTATCTAACTGAATCAGTTATTCAATATTAAAATATAGAGACAATTATGAAAATGCGTCAATTAATACAAGTTGCTTTATTGGCCGTACTAGTAAGTACATCAGTGTTAGCCAATGCAAAAGCACCAGCAGTAATAGTGCCGGCTTTCACGCCAACAGCAAATACCTTCAACACTATTTACGCTGATAACTTTGGTGCAGGTAATCATTCTTATTCAACTACTTTTCTTGGTGATATCGCTACTACATTTACAGCCAATGTAGGTAATTCAAATAACGGCGCATTTGCCTATAGCACTGTGGATGGTATTACTGGAGCTGGTGTAGGTGGACGTGCGAATGGCAGTAAAGAGATTGACCATGCTGAATCTATTAGTGCAACTTTCTCTAATGGTATCTACATTACTAACCTAACTTTGGGTTCATTGGTCTCTATTGCAGGTCCTTCTGGTTTTAATGAAACAGCGCAAATTACCGCGACTTTCTTTGGTGGTGGTTCAGCTAGCTATCAATTTACAGCGACCGGCGCTACAACAGCAATTTGGACTGGCTTAGGGTCGTTTTCAAATGTAAGTGCAGATGGTGGTGTCTGGAGTATTAACAACGCATTTGGTAATCAACGTGTTATAGGTTTGTCATTTGATATACCGCACGGTGCAAACCCGCAGTCAGATTTTACACTCGTGAGTGTATCAGCAGTTCCTGAGCCAGAAACTTATGCTTTGTTGTTAGCTGGTTTGGGTTTAATCGGATGTGTTGCTCGTCGTCGTAAATCTGCATAGCTCTAGGACTGGTTAAGCTGTTAATCAGCTAAGTTACGCATGCATGTAAGTACAAAAAGCCCATTCATCGAATGGGCTTTTTGTATTGTATGCATTTAGAGTTAATTACTTAATGCGCACTTTCCCAATTACTACCAACCCCAACCTCAGCTAATAAGGGCACATCCAACTTAGCCACATTCTGCATTAACTCTGGCAGTCTTTGTTTTACTAATTCAAGCTCACTGTCTGGCACTTCTAGCACCAATTCATCGTGTACTTGCATGATGAGTTTTGTCTGTAGTTTTTCATCTCGCAACCATTTATCTACGGCAATCATCGCTAGTTTAATCAAGTCCGCCGCAGTGCCTTGCATCGGCGCGTTGATGGCAGCACGTTCAGCGCCGGCTCTTCTGGTGCCATTAGGGCTGTTGATTTCTGGTACCCATAATCTGCGGCCGAAGTAGGTTTCTACATAGCCCTTTTGTTTGGCGATTTCTCGGGTGTTTTGCATGTATTCGCGCACGCCGGGGTAGCGGGCGAAGTAGCGTTCTATATAGCTCGCCGCAGCGCCGCGCTCTATGTTGAGGTTTTGCGCTAGGCCGAATGCGCTCATGCCATATATCAAACCAAAGTTAATGACTTTGGCGTATCGGCGCTGCTCGCTGTCTACGTTTTCGCGTTCTACGCCAAAAATTTCGGCTGCTGTGTGGCGGTGAATATCTTCATTCTTGGCGAAGGCGGTTAGCATGCCTTCATCTTTAGATAGATGCGCCATGATGCGCAGTTCGATTTGTGAGTAATCGGCAGAAACAATATGGCTGCCTTTTGGCGCAATAAATGCTTCGCGAATACGGCGGCCTTCTGCCGAGCGCACAGGAATGTTCTGCAAGTTCGGGTCTGAACTCGCTAGTCTGCCAGTAATCGCCACCGCTTGGTTATAGCTGGTATGCACGCGACCTGTTTGCGCGTTAATCATTTTTGGCAGTTTATCGGTGTAGGTGGATTTGAGTTTTGCCAAGCCGCGATATTCCAATAACACTTTGGGTAGCGGGTGATCTAAGGCGAGCTCTTGCAATACGTCCTCATCGGTACTAGGGGCGCCAGATGGCGTTTTTTTGGTCGGTTTAATGCCAAGCTTATCAAACAAAATCTCTTGCAGTTGTTTAGGCGAGCCTAAGTTAAAAGGCTGCCCAGCAAGCTCGTAGGCTTGGTTTTCTAACGCCACCAGTTTTGCGCCAATTTCATTACTTTGAATATTCAGCATGTCGCGGTCTATCAGCACGCCATTACGCTCTATGGTGAATAAAATCTGCGAGCTTGGCATTTCAATTTGGCTATAAATAAAATCTAGCTTCGCATCTGTACTGATTTGTGGGTACATGGCTTGGTGTAATTGCAGCGTAATATCGGCATCTTCTGCGGCGTATTCGCTTGCTACTTCTACCGTCACTTGGTTAAACGTGACTTGTTTTGCGCCCTTGCCTGCGACTTCTTCAAATGAGATGGTTTGTATGCCTAAATGGCGTTCGGCGAGTGCATCCATGCCATGGGTTTTGTGCGATTCAAATACGTAAGATTCAAGCATGGTGTCATGCGCAATGCCATTGAGCGCTATGCCGTGATTAGCTAAAACATGTTGATCATATTTAAAATTTTGTCCGACTTTTTTAATGTCTGGATTTTCTAAAATAGGCTTAATTTTCGCTAGCGTTTCAGCAAAATCTAATTGCTCTGGCGCATCAAAATAATCATGTTTAAGTGGTAAGTAAGCTGCGCAACCAGCTTCTACGCTAAAGGACATACCGACGATTTTAGCCGTCATTGGATCTAGTGAGGTGGTCTCGGTATCGAAGCACATCAATTTGGCAGTTTGTAGTTTTGCCAGCCAACTGCCTAGTTGCTCATTTGTTAAAATGGTCTCAAAGTTGCGGCTGGTGTCAGCTGTAAATTGTGTGACTGCAAACATATCCGCAGTTTGCATAGGCTGAATTTGCGAAGTTGGAAATTTTGCAGTCACGTTGCCTGAAGTAGGCACGGGCGCATTATCTTGCATGTTTTCAAGTTCACGGCGCCAGCTTTTAAATTCAAAGCGGTCAAATAGTTCAGCAAGTTTGGCTTTATCAATGGCTTGCGGAGAAAGGTCGCTTAAATTCTCTTGTATGCCCACATCGCAGCGAATAGTGATAAGTTCGCGTGCAGTCGGCAACCAACCCAGCGCAGCGCGTAGATTTTCACCCACTTTACCTGTGATTTTATCGGCATTGGCGACGATGTTATCTAATGAGCCATATTCTTTTAACCATTTAACAGCGGTTTTTGGGCCGACTTTTTCGACGCCGGGCACGTTGTCCGATGTATCGCCAATCAACACTAGGTAATCAACCATTAGGCTAGGCGGAATGCCGAATTTATTTTCAACGCCAGCAATATCTAGTACGTCATCGGTACGTCTAAAGGCATCGCGCATAGTGTTTACCACGGTGATGTGTTCATTCACCAGCTGTGAAATATCTTTATCGCCAGTTGAAATAATCGTTCTAATGCCTTCGCGCTCTGCTTGTTTCGCCAATGCGCCAATCACGTCATCCGCCTCTACCCCAGATTCCACAATAAGCGGCCAACCCATGGCTTTAATCGCTTCATGCAGCGGCTCAATTTGCAAACGTAAATCATCAGGCATGCTGGCGCGATTCGCTTTGTATTCTGCATAAATATCATCACGAAAAGTTTTGCCTTTGGCATCAAAAACGCAGGCACTATAATCACTAGGGTAATCTTTGTGTAAACGGCGCAACATATTGAGCACACCTTGTATTGCACCGGTGGGCTCATTTTGGCTATTTCGTAAGTCAGGCATAGCGTGAAAAGCACGATACAGGTAAGATGAACCATCAACTAATAACAAAGTTTTCATATAAAAATCCAAAGGTTGTCGTGATGCGTTGTTGCCAACTTTTTAAAGCCGCTTGCATAATAATACATATGCGGCTCGTCTTAAAAAAGTTTTGCGCCTAGCCTCACTTAAACCTTTGAATTTTTAAGGTAAAAAATAAAACTAAGAAGGCGAAATTAAGAAAGTTAGATTATGTCGATTACAAAAAAAATTCCAAAACTTGCCGATCCGGACGTACGTGGGCAACATCAAACTGGCCATGAGTCATGGCATGCATTCGAGATTATGGCAGAATTCGTGGATGCTACGGAGCGCCTGAAAGAAATTACCCCAGCGGTTTCAATTTTTGGTAGCGCGCGTACGCCGGTTGACCATCCTTATTACAAGCTTACTGAAGAAATTGCACGCTTGCTAAGTGACGCGGGTTTTAGCGTGATTTCAGGCGGCGGCCCGGGCATTATGGAGGCTGCTAACAAAGGTGCGTTCGCCGGCAAGTCGCCCAGCATCGGCCTGAATATTGAGTTGCCTCATGAGCAAACGGGTAATTCCTATCAAGATATTAGCCAGAATTTTAAGCATTTTTTCATGCGTAAAGTGATGTTTGTAAAGTATGCCAGCGCTTATGTGGTGATGCCAGGCGGCTTTGGCACGCTAGATGAAGTAATGGAGGCCATTACCTTAGTGCAAACTGGCAAGAGCTTGAAAATGCCGATTATTTTGGTAGGTGAGGTATTCTGGCGTGGCTTGGTGGATTGGATTAAAACGACTTTAGTCGATGAAAAAATGATTTCGGCTGATGATTTAGATTTAATCCAAGTGATTGATGAGCCCAAAGCGGTCGTCGAGGCGATATTCAAACATTATGAAACACGTGGATTTAAATTGTCTGCGGATGAAGAGCGCGTGCAGCTTTATTTATAGTAAATGCGTTATATTGGTGTGTAATTTGCTAAAATCAACACATCAGGTTTCGATTCAATTTTGAAGAATAGGTGTCAGGCCATGCGTAAGATCTCTAAGAGTATTATCTGGAAAAATGTAGCATTTTTGCTAGTGTTGGGTGTGGCGCAACTGCCGTCATTGGCTGCTGCGGAAATATCGAAAGCCAAAACACCACCTGCAGATTTGCAGCCATTAGAAGATATTCCACCACCTGCGATGACTAACGAAGATAATGCCGACGAGCCACAGATCACTATCATCAAGAAAAAAGGTGAGACCATTGAAGAGTATCGCATTAACGGTCAGCTTTACATGATGAAAATTACGCCCGCGCACGGCGTACCTTATTACATGCATAAAGAAGATCAAAATGGCGGTTGGGTGAACGATGGCCCAAGTCAGCCTTTAAGTATTCCTAAGTGGACGATTTTTAGGTTCTAATGAAATCACTACTATAAAAAATAAGAGGGTATATCGCCCTCTTTATTTATTTAACATTCCCAATGTCTAGCTACCTATTAATAATTTTATAACCCTCAAATCCATACTCTAATTTATGTCAGTATTTACCTCGGTCAGCATTCCACAATTACAAACTTGGCTGCAAGATTACGCGATAGGCGAACTTGTAGAGCTAAAAGGTATTTCATCTGGCATTACTAACACAAATTATTTTGTGACGACTCAACATAATGGCATTCAAAATAAGTTTGTACTGACCCTGTTTGAACACAATGCATTAGAAGAGCTACCGTATTTTATCGACTTGATGAGCCACCTTGCGGCACACGATATTCCTTGCCCTAAGCCAATTGCAGACAAATCTGGCAATAGTTTACATATGCTTAATGGTAAACCGGCAGCCTTAATTAGTTGTTTGAACGGTTGGGATGTTGAAACGCCAAACGTATTGCAATGCGCCGCAGTTGGCGCAGTATTGGCAAGAATGCATATTGCTGGACAGTCTTTTGAAGCGGAATTCCCGCAGCACGATAGTCATAATCAGCGCGGTATGGATTGGCGCGTTAAAACTGCTGCACAAGTGTTGCCACATTTATCAACGACAGATCAACAGTTATTAAAAGAGACTTTAGCGTTTCAAGCTGAATTTGATACAAGCCAATTGCCTATGGGCGTGATTCACGCAGATTTGTTCCGTGATAATGTATTGTTTGATGGCAATGAAATCGGCGGTTTGATTGATTTTTATTATGCTTGCCACGATGTGCTGGCATACGATTTGGCGATTGCAGTCAATGATTGGTGTGTGAATGCCGATGGTAGTTTAGATACGCCGAGGCTAGAGGCTATGCTCAATGCTTATCAAGCAGTTAGACCATTTACGGCAGCCGAGCACGCAGCATGGCCAGCCTTATTACGCATCGCCGCATTACGTTTTTGGTTGTCACGTTTGTATGATCAAATCTATCCGCAAGCGGGTGAGTTGACACATGCAAAAGACCCTAACCATTTTCAAAGAATCTTGAAATTACGCACTCATTTAGCTGAGTCAATATAGAGAAAACATATCATGACAGAAAACTCAATCAGTACAACTTTACAAAGCCGACAAGTTCCAGCAGGCAACGCTTGGGTTTGGATTGTGAGCGGCTTTAATTTATTTAAAGCCAACCCAGTGATGTGGATTGTGATTTTGCTGATTTATTTAGCGATTATTATCCCTATCTCATTCATCCCAGTGATTGGCTCTGTGGTCACCACATTGTTAGCTCCTGTCTTTGCCGCAGGTATGATGTGGGGCTGTAAAGCACTCGTGCTAAAACAAGATTTGGAAATCAATCATTTATTTGAAGGCTTTAAGAAAAATACTGCGCAGCTGATTTCTGTAGGCGGAGTTTATATGTTGAGCTTGCTAGTGATTATGGTGATGGTGGTTCTAACACTAGATAAAGAGACCATTGAGTTGTTAATGAAAGGTCAAGAGGTTAGCCCTGCGCAAGCCAATGCCATGATGTTGCCGATTCTAATTGCTATGCTGTTTATTCTGCCGGTATTGATGGCTTACTGGTATGCGCCTGTACTGATTGGCTTACATAACCTAGCGGTATTGGATGCGATGAAGTTAAGCTTTGTCGCCTGCCTAAAAAACATGCTACCGTTTTTGCTTTACGGTTTGATTTTTATGGTGATATTAGTAGTTGCGATTATTCCGTTTGGTTTAGGCTTAATCGTTGCTGTGCCTGTAATGATGACCAGTTTGTATACTAGTTACGTGGATGTTTTTAACATCACAGAATCAGCTGATTAAAACACGCCATTCCAATTTAATGGCGTGTTAAGTAATCGCTAGATTGGTGCTGAATTGGTACTAAATCGGCGTAAGCTTAGCAAACTCCAGCGCTAACCATTTCAAGCCTTCACGACCAAAATTCACCTGTACGCGCATATCATTTGCGTTGCCTTCGTAACTCACAACCACACCATTACCAAACTTAGTATGCGCGACTTGCTGGCCAATTTTCCACGGCATCGCGTTTTTCTGGTTACTACTTTGTTGCTTGCTCATCATGGCTGGCAGTTCGCTGTAGTCGCGGTTACTTCCAGATCTTGCGACAGGTTTACTGTTTAAGCGCTTGAGTAACTCTTCTGGAATTTCATCTAAAAAGCGTGAAGGAATACCGTAACGTACTTTACCGTGCAACATGCGACTTTGTGCGTGGCTTAAGTAAAGTCTCTGTCTGGCGCGGGTTACCGCAACATACATCAAGCGGCGTTCTTCTTCTAAGCCTGCATTTTCAAATAAGCTTTGCTCATGCGGGCATAAGCCTTCTTCTAAACCGCTGATAAAGACTGCTTTAAACTCCAAGCCTTTGGATGCGTGCACTGTCATCAACTGCAAGGCTTCGCGCCCGACATCTGCTTGGTGCTCACCAGCTTCTAGGCTGGCATGGCTTAGAAATTGTGTGAGTAAATCTTGTTCGGTTTCGCCATCCACATTGTTGTGGTTGCCAAAATCTCGGTTGGTAAACGATACGGCAGCTGTCACCAACTCTTTCAAGTTTTCTATGCGGTCTTCGCCTTCTTTGTCGTTTTCATAATGGGCGACTAAACCAGACATGGTAATAGCCAACTCAGTCAACTCACGCAGACTAATGCCATAAGCATTGTCTACCATCTGCCTAATCAGGGCGACAAAGCCTTCTATGCCTTTTCCGCCAAGCTTACCTTTACCGACCTTGTTAATGGCAGCTTGCCAGATGCTACAGTTTTCTGCGCGAGCAACTTCTTGTAACTGTTCTAGGCTGCGCGCACCAATGCCGCGTGTTGGGAAATTAATGACACGCAACAACGCTGTGTCATCATTAGCGTTCGCAATTAAACGCATGTAAGCAAGTGCATGCTTAATTTCGGCACGCTCAAAAAAGCGTAAACCGCCATACACACGATAAGGCAAGTTGGCGTTAAACAGTGCTTGTTCTAAAATGCGCGACTGCGCATTGGAGCGATAGAGCAGGGCAATCTCACCTAATGATGTCCCTTCGCAATGCAGCATTTTAATTTCATCAACAATGAATTGCGCTTCATCGGTATCGTTATAAGCATCGTACACGCGCACGGGCTCACCCGCACCTGCGCTAGTCCATAAGTTCTTACCTAAGCGATTGTTGTTGTGCGAAATAATCGCGTTGGCGGCATCCAGAATGTTGCTGTGTGAGCGATAGTTTTCTTCTAACTTCACTACATTCTGTACTTTAAAGTCTTTTTCAAAATCACGCATATTACCCACGCGCGCACCACGGAAGCCATAGATGGATTGGTCATCATCGCCCACCGCGAACATGCAGTTGTCTTCACCAGCCAGCAGTTTTAGCCACATATATTGCAGGCGATTGGTATCTTGAAACTCGTCCACTAAGATATATTTAAAGCGGCTTTGGTAATGGCCGCGAATATTGGCGTCGCGTTCCAGTAACTCGTAGCAACGCAATAGCAACTCAGCAAAGTCAGCCACGCCATCGCGTTGACATTGCTTGTCGTACTCATCAAAAATCTCACGCATTTTGGTGGAATGCGGATCGTAGGCTTCTACTGCATGCGCGCGTAAACCTTCGTCTTTACAGCCATTGATAAAGTTCTGCACTTGCTTAGGTGGAAACTTTTCATCATCCACATTCATGAGTTTCATCAAACGTTTAATCACAGAGAGCTGATCTGAAATGTCTAAAATCTGAAAGCTTGCAGGAAGACCAGCCTCGCGGTGGTGAGCACGCAATAAGCGATTACACAGCCCGTGGAATGTCCCAACCCACATGCCACGTGTATTGATTGGCAATGATGCCGTAATACGCGCGAGCATCTCTTTAGCGGCTTTGTTGGTGAACGTTACAGCTAATAAACCTGTGGGTGAAACTTGCCCAGTTTGAATTAACCATGCGATACGAGCGGTGAGAACACGCGTTTTTCCGCTGCCCGCACCTGCTAAAATTAACGCGGACTGTTGTGGTAAGGTAACAGCCTCTAGCTGTTTATTATTGAGGCCAGTGAGTAGTGTAGATTCTTTTTCCATGGCTATATTATCGCATGGGATGAGTTAATATTTTGGAAGTAATCTGCTTACAAAGCGATACAGAATGTTACAAAAAATCGAGAACTAAAGCCAAATAATGCCGTCTTAACTTACATGATAGCTAAATTAAATTTTAGTTGTCTTTCCGCTTCTTTCCTCCCTGAGCGGAAGCCTTAGACAATAAGGCATTTCGCCCCGACTCTAACCCCTTTGAGTCGGGGCTTTTTTTGTTATTTTATAAGTTAACTTTATAAATTATTTAGCACCGCCCCTAAATTAATTCTATAAATAAGCCAATAAAACTAAAGTTCATTAGCCATTTGTTTCACTAGGCTTTGGATATGATATTAGGTTCCGATTAGTCGATTATAAAAGGGGTTTGCTTTGCTAAAACCTGCAATTCCAGTAAATGAGTCAGCGCGACTTTCAGCATTAGCAAGGTATGAGGTACTAGATACAGTGAGCGAACAAGAGTTCGATGATATTACACTGCTCGCATCCCAAATTTGTGAAGTACCAATCGCCCTGATTTCTCTTATCGATGGAGACCGGCAGTGGTTTAAAAGTAGCATTGGCTTAGATGCCACTGAAACCCCACGAGACATTTCGTTTTGTGGTCACGCTATCCATCAAAATAGTTTATTTGAAGTTTCAAACGCGCTGGATGATGGACGGTTTGCAGATAACCCTTTAGTCACTGGTGCACCAGATATTCGCTTTTATGCAGGTATGCCAATTGTCACCAATGATGGTTTGGCGCTCGGCACTCTGTGTGTAATTGACAGTACTCCACATACGCTCACTTCAAAGCAGCGCGACACCTTAGCCGTTCTTGCTAGGCAAGTCATGCGTTTACTCGAAGCTAGAATAGCTTCAAAACAACTATTATGGCTTTCTGACGAGGTGAATAAGAAAGCTGTTTTTAAAAGTGCATTATTAGCCTCTGCCGCAGATAGCATTATTTCAACCACGCCCGATGGCGTTATTCTTACTTTTAATCAAGCCGCGGAAAATTTGTTAGGTTACAAGCAAGTAGATTTAATTGGCATCCATACTCCCATCATTTTTCATGACCATGATGAAGTGTTAGCAAGAGCGGCTGATTTGAGCCTTGAGTTTAACCAAACAATAGCACCAAGTTTTGATGCGTTGGTATTCAAGGCTCGTTTAGGTATGGCGGATATTCATGAGTGGAGTTATACCCACAAAAATGGCACTAAAGTGCCTGTTAGGTTGGCTGTTTCTGCAATGCATGATGAGCAAGATAATATTATTGGGTTTATTGGTATTGCCAGTGATATTAGCGAGCGTAAACGCCATGAACACGCTGTATTTACTGCCACAAGTCAGCTGGAAGCCTCTCTGGAAGCTATTCCTGATTTAGTGTGGATGAAAAATATGGAAGGCGAATTTTTACGCTGCAACCGTTCTTTTGAGCGATTTTTATGTAGTGATAAGCCCGATGTGATTGGCAAAACCGATTATGATTTTTTTGATAGAGAATCGGCCGATTTTTTTAGGCTCCACGATAAAAAAGCCGCTAGTCAGGATTTCCCACTCATTACTGAAGAGTGGCTCACTTTTAATGACGGCTACTACGGCTTGTTTGAGGTGACCAAAACAGGTATTAAGGATAGTGCTGGCAATCTTATTGGTACGCTAGGCATGGCGCATGACATTACTGAACGTAAGAATATTGAGTCAAAGCTGCGGCGCCAGCGTGAGGCCATGCAAGCGCTTAATGATATTTCATCTCAAACAATATATGCGCATTATAAAGAGCAGTTAAGGGAGGCGCTTGCCGTAGCAGCCAAGTATTTAGGCATGGAGTTTGGCATATTATGCAAGGTTCAAGACGATAGCTGTAAGATTGATGTGCAAAGCTCGCCAGCCGATACTATATACGACGGACTAGAGTATCCATTTGTCGATACTTATTGTTCATTACTATTTCGCACAGACGACATTATGTTTGTTGAGCAGATGAAAAACTCTCAATACGCTAACCATCGATGCTACTCGCTTATGGGATTTGAATCATTTATTGGTCTGCCACTTTTGGTGGATGATGAGCGCTATGGCTTGCTGTTCCAGTCTTATCAGGCGCACTTTAATGGGTTTGATAAGACCGAGATTGATTTTTTACATTTGCTTTCTCGTTGGGTTGTGAGTCTTGTCCGACGCCATAACCTTTCTGAGCAAATTACTAAGGGTAATGAACGATTTGACTTAGCGCTTAAAGGCGCCAATCTTGGCTTATGGGATTTAGATGTACCAACAGGTAAAGTTTTTTATAATGCACGTTGGGCTGAAATGCTAGGTTATGAATTATCTGATATTGAGCAGTCCGTGGATGCTTTTGTGAAGTTGTTGCATCCTGATGAAAAAGATGAGGTATTAGCTAGCATAGAGGCACATTTCAAAGGTGAAACCGCTGAATTGTCATTAGAATTTAGAATGCAGCATCAAGATGGTAGCTGGGTTTGGGTTTACGATCATGGTCGAGTGATGGAGCGCAATGCTGATGGTACGCCAATCAGGGTGCTGGGCACACACATGGATATTTCTAAGCGCAAGGCAACGGAGTTATTAGCGAACTCTAATGCGGAATTACTGCGTAGAACCAATAATATGGCGAAAGTGGGCGGCTGGGAGCTTAACCTAGCCACCATGGGTATTTACTGGTCAGAAGGTATCAAACGCATTCATGAAGTGGCCGATGATTATGTGCCAGAAATTACTAAAGCCATTAATTTTTATACGCCGGAATCTAGGCCAATTATTACTACAGTGGTTAATAATGCAATTGAAAATGGAGTGCCTTGGGATGTAGAGTTGGAAATCATTACCGCCAAAAATAATCATAAATGGGTGCGGGCGCAGGGTAATGCCATTTATGAAAACGGTAAAATTGTGCGCTTAGTGGGCGCATTTCAAGATATTACTCAACAAAAAACTGCTGAAGATGCCATTAAACAACTGGCTTTTTATGATGTATTAACACAGTTGCCAAATCGAAGATTACTGCTAGATCGCCTAGAACGCGCTTTACTCAGTAGTGCCAGAAGTGAATGCTACGGCGCATTAATATTTATTGATTTAGATAACTTTAAAACCTTAAATGACACGCTGGGACATGATATGGGTGATGCTCTGTTAAAACATGTGGCATTACGCTTGCAGGGCTGTTTAAGAGAATGCGATACAGTAGCAAGGTTTGGTGGTGATGAGTTTGTAGTGATGCTAGAAAACCTTGATACAGCTCCATTTGAAGCTAAAAACCAAGTGGAAGTAGTGGGTGCTAAAATAATTCAAGCACTTAATCAACCATACGACATCGTACCGCAGGGCTATTACAGCACGCCTAGCCTAGGTGCCGCGGTATTTATCGGCAAAAATGACACGGCAGACGAAGCGCTAAAGCGTGCAGACATTGCCATGTACCAAGCAAAATCTGCTGGTAGAAATTGCTTACGATTTTTTGACCCAGAAATACAAGCTAATGTGGATATTAAGGCGAGCTTAGTTGAAACGTTACGCCATGCTATTGGCAGTCATCAATTTGTATTGCATTTCCAGCCCCAAGTAGATCGGGCTGGCGTAGTCACCGGTGCCGAAGCTTTGGTGCGCTGGAATCATCCGCTGCAAGGCATGGTTTCTCCACTAGAATTTATCCCCTTAGCTGAAGAAATAGGGCTTATCTTGCCGCTAGGTAAATGGGTGCTAGAAACTGGCTGCAAACAACTTGTTTCTTGGGCTGAATCCACAGAAACTGAGCACCTAAATTTATCAATTAACGTCAGCGCCAGGCAGTTTCATCAACCAGATTTTGTGGCGCAAGTGTTAGACGTGTTAAGCGTTACAAACGTAAATCCGCAAAGATTAAAATTAGAGCTTACAGAAAGTATGCTGGTGGATGATATGGATGACGTAATTGCCAAGATGACCTTGCTGCAAGCTGCGGGTATTCGATTCTCATTAGATGACTTTGGCACAGGATTCTCATCATTAAGTTATTTAAAGCAATTGCCGCTTTATCAATTAAAAATTGATAAATCTTTTGTGCGTGATGTGTTGAGTGATCAAAACGATGCGGTCATTGTGCGTACTATCGTTGCGCTAGCGAGTAGTTTAGGTTTATCTGTTATTGCCGAAGGTGTGGAAGTTGAAGGGCAACGAGACTTCTTGGAAAATAATGGTTGCTATGAATATCAGGGCTATTTCTTTAGCCGCCCACTACCTATTGAAGATTTTGAAGTTTATAGAAAATCCTTACAAACAAATAATATTTAGCACTCGCTAAAAAATTTGCAACCACCGCTAAATGGCGGCTCATTTTGCACGCATGCTGCGCTGCTAACTACCACCCCAGAACACAAAAAAGTGACTACGCCTATAAATTTAGCTGTAATAAAGCTGGTAATATATAATGCGAATCATTATGATTTTTGATATTGTCAAGAATGTTAAGTTTAAATGAAAGATTAATCCGTTAAATTAAAGGAGATTATGATGTTGGCATCATTGAATCATAAAAGGTTGAGTGTAGCGATTGCATTAGCATTATTTGCAGGCAACGCAGCAGCAACCAGCATTGAAGATAAAATAGAGTTGTTACAACAGGAAATTGAAGCACTTAAAGATCAGGTTGCGGCAACTAAAACCAACAAAGCATCGACTGGTATTCAAAGCTTTGTAGATAACACTACAATTGGTGGCTATGGTAATTTGAACTACAATAACTTTAGTGGTGGTGCAACGGCTAAAGACCAAATTGATTTGCAACGATTCGTACTATTCTTTGGTCATAAATTTAACGATATGGTGAGCTTTAAATCTGAATTCGAGATTGAGCATGCTGTATCGAGTGCAGATGACAGCGGAGAAGCGGAAGTAGAGCAGGCTTATCTTGATTTTCACTTTAACGATAAAGTAAATGCAAAAGTTGGCTTGTTTTTAATCCCTGCAGGATTGCTTAATGAAACACACGAACCGCCTACCTTTTTTGGCGTAGAACGTAATCAAATTGAGTCACGTATTATTCCAACCACATGGCGTGAAGCTGGTGTGGCGCTGTATGGTGAAACATTGCCCGGCCTAAAATACCAAGTAGGCATTACTACTGGATTTAGCGCTAGAAAATTTGATGATCCACTTGTTGGTATCAAGTCAGCACATCAAGAAGGTCAACTTGCAGACGCTGAGGACTTAGCATTTTCAGCGGCGCTAAACTATACGGGTATTAATGGATTATTAGTCGGTGGTTCAGTATTTACTGGTAACACAGGGCAAAATGAACCAGGTATAGGTGACGCACGTCTTACTCTGTGGGATCTTCATACGCGCTACCAAACCGGTAACTGGGATTTACGTGCGCTGTATGCGCGTGGTCATTTGAATGATGCTGCTGATATCACAGCTGCTACTGGAGTGAGCGCACCAAGCGCATTCTATGGTTGGTTTACAGAAGCTGCATATCATGTATGGAAATCTGGCGATATGGATTTTGCACCATTTGTACGTTATGAATCATATGACACACAAGCAAGCTTGCCGTTTAACAGTGTACGTGTTGATGGTAGTGAGAATAAAGTTTGGACTGTTGGTGCAAACTTCTGGCCAACACCGCAAGTGGTATTAAAAGCTGACTTCCAATCTTACGACAAGAAAGATGAAGATCGTGGCAATAAGCGCCTTAACCTTGGTATGGGATACATGTTTTAATTGAAATATAACGCTCAATATTTTGTTCGCTTAGGCCTGGGTCGCTTATCTAATAAGCGTTGGTGTTATCAATGGTTGGCATTCGCCAGCTTTTTGATAATGCCAATGGCCTTATCTGCCGAGCCTTATTTGACGACGACACAGTTTTTGGAAACTGCCTTTGGCGCTAGCCAGCCTAAAATGGAAACGCTTTGGGTAACAAAAGATGTTGCAGTTCAGGTGGAAAATATTTTAGGTCATACCCCTAAGCAATTGAGAATACGTTATTGGAAAAGTAACCTAAAAACTGCATGGATACTTGAGGAAATTGGCAAAGAAGAGCCAATAACCGCAGGGATTGTTATTCAGTCAGGTAAATTAAATCAAGTCATGGTGCTCGACTATAGAGAAAGTCGTGGGGGTGAAGTGCGTCATCCCAACTTCTTAAAACAATACCAGGGTGCGGATTTGCAAAAAGACTATCAGTTAGATAAAAGTATTGATGGCATCTCTGGTGCGACTTTGTCTGTGCGTGCAATGGGGCGCATGGTGAGGTTAGCCTTGTATTTTGACCATATCAGCCGCGCAGAGCCTGTTCAGATTGACTCACATTAAACCAACCATAAGTTAATGCTATTACTTGACTTGATTAGTAAAAAACCTCGCCTAAGCGAGGTTTTTTTGTTGCTAAGCTAGTTTGCATCATCCAGCGCCATCTTTTGGATGGGCGGCAAGATGATACAAATCTAAAACTACATCATACCGCCCATGCCACCCATACCGCCCATATCACCGCCACCAGCTGGTGCGTCATCTTTAGGTAGTTCAGCAACCATACAATCAGTAGTCAACATTAAGCCAGCTACTGAAGCCGCATTTTGCAATGCAGAGCGCGTTACTTTAGTTGGATCTAAAATACCCATTTCAATCATATCGCCGTATGTTTCGTTAGCAGCGTTATAACCGTAGTTGCCTTTACCAGCAGCAACGTTGTTAACAACTACTGAAGGCTCAACACCAGCGTTTTGAGTGATTTGACGCAATGGCTCTTCAACAGCGCGCAATACGATTTTGATACCAGCATCTTGGTCTAAGTTATCGCCTTTAACCAATGCAATCGCTGCACGTGCACGAATCAATGCAACACCACCACCAGCAACAATACCTTCTTCAACCGCTGCACGTGTTGCGTGTAATGCATCTTCAACGCGGGCTTTTTTCTCTTTCATTTCGATTTCAGTCGTAGCACCAACTTTAATCACTGCAACACCACCAGCTAATTTAGCTACGCGTTCTTGCAATTTTTCACGATCGTAGTCGCTAGAAGCTTCTTCGATTTGTGTTTTGATTTGAGCGATACGTGCTTTGATATTAGCTTCAACACCGTGACCATCAATGATGATCGTGTTTTCTTTACCTACTTCAATACGTTTAGCTTGACCTAAATTCTCAAGCGTTACGTTTTCAAGTTTCAAGCCAACTTCTTCAGCAATCACAGTACCGCCAGTTAACATGGCAATATCTTCCAACATTGCTTTACGACGATCACCGAAACCAGGCGCTTTAACAGCAGTTGTTTTCAAGATACCGCGAATGTTGTTAACTACTAAAGTAGCCAATGCTTCGCCATCAACGTCTTCAGCAATGATCAATAATGGACGACCAGATTTAGCAACTTGCTCTAAAGTTGGAAGTAAATCACGGATGTTTGAGATTTTTTTGTCGTGTAACAATACGAATGGATTATCTAACAACGCAATTTGACGCTCTTGGTTGTTGATGAAGTAGGGTGACAAGTAGCCACGGTCAAACTGCATACCTTCAACTACGTCTAATTCGCTTTCAAGGCCTGAACCGTCTTCAACAGTAATCACGCCTTCTTTACCTACTTTGTCCATTGCATCAGCAATGATTTTACCGATAGTTTCATCAGAGTTTGCAGAAATAGAACCAACTTGTGCAATTTCTTTGCTCGTTGTACATGGTTTTGATTGTTCTTTTAAGTTTGCAATCGCAGCAGCAACTGCTTTATCGATACCACGTTTTAAATCCATTGGGTTCATACCAGCAGCAACAGATTTCATACCTTCACGGATGATCGCTTGAGCTAAAACTGTAGCAGTTGTTGTACCGTCACCAGCGATATCAGAAGTTTTTGAAGCCACTTCTTTTACCATTTGCGCGCCCATGTTTTCGAATTTGTCTTTTAATTCGATTTCTTTAGCGACTGAAACACCATCTTTAGTGATGGTTGGAGCGCCGTATGAGCGCTCTAATACTACGTTACGGCCTTTAGGACCTAGCGTTACTTTAACTGCGTTAGCTAAAATGTTAACGCCGTTTGTCATTTTTTGGCGAACTTCATCGCCGAATCTTACGTCTTTTGCTGCCATGTTATTGCTCCTAAGTTCTTAATTCGAATTAAATGCCTAAGTTACTTTCTGATATTCGTCGCACCGACGGAAGTCGGTGTCCAGCGTCGTTAAGCCACTGGATTCCGTATCGAGTACGGAATGACAAGAAAATTACTCAACAATCGCCATAATGTCTTCTTCACGCATTACCAATAGCTCTTCGCCATCTACTTTTACAGTTTGGCCTGCGTATTTACCGAACAACACTTTATCGCCAACTTTAACGTCTAAAGCGATTACTTTACCGCTGTCATCACGTTTGCCAGAACCAATGGCTTGCACAATACCTTGATCAGGTTTTTCTGTAGCACTATCAGGAATCACAATGCCAGAAGCGGTTGTACGTTCTTCTTCTGAGCGTTTAACAATGACGCGATCGTGTAAAGGACGAATTTTCATAAGGTTCTCCAAAAATTAAATTACTAAAATATATTGCACATGGCTTGCATGCCATGCAAAGCGAGTGCGATTTTAGCACTCAAACAATGAGAGTGCTAGATGGTGTATTGTTAATTGGGTTAGATTGAGATATTTCAAGATTAAATATAGAAAAATTGTGATAAAAACCTTATGCTGTGTACTGTATTTAATATTCAAAGTAAGCAAATGTCACAAAACGAATCCGCGATTGAGCAAATTAACTTAGGTTTTAATGAGCAAGAAGATCGACTCTTACTTAAAGTAGGTCTTGCTGATAAAACCGAAGTGGCGGTGTGGATTACGCGCCGTTTATGCAAGAGTATGTGGAATTTGCTTAATGGCGTGGCGAATAGCACTATGCCCACTGCAACACAATTTGCACTCCCTGCAATAGCGACGCCTGAAGCTAAAAACGAAGCCATCGAAAGCTTTTCGCGCGAAGCCACTGAGTTGAAACAAATCGAAAATCTAGATTTCAAATCCGAATATCTCGTTGACCGTGAATCACGCTTTGAAGCGCCCATGCTAGCTGCTCAATGTCTGATTGTTGGTGTGGTGAACTTGCCGCCACAATTAGAGCTGCAATGCACTAATGGACAATCCGTTAAAATCGCACTTACTCCTCAACTTGTTCATGCCGTCACGAATATGATGCAGCTAGCCACTCGCGAGGCTGGTTGGGATTTGTTGATGACTGTCGACAGTAGAGAAGTAAGTATTATTTCATCGCACCAAACGGTGCATTAGGCGTATTAACTATGCAATATCGTCAATTAGGAAACTCCGATCTTAAGGTATCTTCAGTTTGTTTGGGCACCATGACTTATGGCGACCAAAACACACAAGCTGAGGCGCACGAACAGTTGGATTATGCTTTAGCGCAGGGTATTAATTTTATTGATACTGCTGAGATGTATCCCGTTCCGCCTAAGGCAGAAACCTTTACGCGTACCGAAACTATGATTGGTCATTGGCTTAAAAACCAAGCGCGCGATAAGATTGTTTTAGGTAGCAAAGTCGCAGGACGTAACCGAGGGCTCAATTACATTCGTGGTGGCGATGATTCTTTAACGCGTGACAATATTCGCAGCGCCATTCACGACTCTTTAAAGCGTTTACAAACCGACTATATCGACCTTTACCAATTACATTGGCCAGAGCGCAATGTGCCGTTGTTTGGGCAATACCAGTTTGACCCTAAATTAGAACTTGATGCGCAAGGCACCCAAAAGGCTTGGGTGAGCATACATACGCAATTAGAAACGCTAGCAGAGCTTGTCAATGAAGGGAAGATACGCGCCATTGGTCTAAGCAACGAGCAACCGTGGGGCATGATGGAGTTTTTGCGGATCAGCAAAGAATACAACTTGCCGCGTGTAGCCACTTTGCAAAATAGTTATCACTTGATGAATCGCACCATTGATTTTGGCATTAGCGAGATTTTGTATCGTGAGAATGTTAGTTTGCTAGCCTATTCTCCGCTGGCTTTTGGACATTTAACCGGTAAGTACATTGACGACGTTACCGCAAAAGGTCGTGTGACTTTATTTAGAGGTTATGCGCAGCGCTACACCAAACCGAATGTAGCTAATGCCAGCGCCGCCTATGCCAAATTAGCTCGTGATAACGGTTTAACGCCAACACAACTGGCATTGAGTTTTGTGATGCACCGCTGGAGCGTCACAAGCACCATTGTTGGCGCGACCAGTATGGCGCAATTGCAGGAAAATATAGGTGCTTGGAATACAACGCTGTCACCAGAAGTATTGCAGGAAATTGATAAGTTGCATCTTGCGATGACGAATCCAGCACCTTAAATTTGTAGTAAACAAATCTACAGCAGCTAAATTAGAGTTTTTGAAACGTTTAAATTGAAAAGAAAGTCACCATGAGCGCTTTACCAGCATGTCCAAAATGTCACTCAGAATACACCTACGAAGATGGCGATAATTACGTTTGCCCAGAATGTGCGCACGAATGGTCAAAAAGTGCCGCGGCAGATGGCGCTGAGGATACAAAAGTCGTGCGTGATTCTAATGGCAACGTGCTGCAAGATGGCGATACCATCACCGTGATTAAAGACCTGAAAGTAAAAGGTTCATCATTGGTGGTTAAAGTGGGTACCAAAGTTAAAAACATTCGTCTTGTTGATGGCGACCATGACATTGATTGCAAAATTGATGGCATCGGTGCGATGAAATTGAAGTCCGAGTTCGTTAAAAAAGCCTAAAGTACTGACGTTGCCTGTAAGATGAAGGTGGCTACAGAATGCAGATTCCTAGTGCGGCATTAACAAGTATCAACAGAGTTTTTTTATTCTCTTAGTTATTCAATAATAAACAGCGCAACAATTTATACACGCAACGGATAACTTAGATGAACAATTTTAAAAGTAAAGCTATGCGAGCGTTTTTCTTAGTTTTATGGATGCCTACAGCTTTATTGGCGCAAGAAACAGTGACTGTGGAACAGGCTTTAATCAAGTGTAAGAAACTTTATCCTAATGATTTCGAGGCAAAAAAACGCTTATCTTGCTTTGATAGTATTAATACCCCTAAAGAGCTTTTAGAAGAAGCTGCTAACACATTAACCAATAGCCCAGAACAAGCGCATTCGGTAAACTCAGCTCCAGTAATTACTCCAGCTATCGCGATTGAAAAACCAAGTCCACAGCTAAGTTATTTGGAAAGAAAATGGCGGCTGACCTCACAAGGTGACTGGAATATAAGTGATTTTGAAACCTATAAGTCTAATTACTTATTGATCACCAAAACCAATAACACGAATGATGTGCCTCAATCACCTAGTCAATTGAATAATGTTGATAGAAACTTAGATGACAAAGACTTAAAGTTTCAAATCAGCTTGAAAACAGAGGTAATGAATAACATCCCGCTTATTCGTAATTTACCTTATGTCACCAGCTCAAGAATATGGGCGGCTTATTCACAGCAATCAAATTGGCAGGTGTTTGATTCAAAAGCATCAAGACCGCTACGTGAGAATAATTATGAGCCTGAAATCATGTTGTCTCTAGGCATAGATAATCAGGTAAACGGAGAAAAGAAGCACTATATTCCAAGAATGCTAAATCTAGGCTTAGTACATCAGTCAAACGGGCGCTCTAATCCTACCTCTAGAAGTTGGAATCGCTTGTATCTCGAAAGTGGGTGGGAGTTAACCGATAATGTTTCTCTCATGGTACGTCCTTGGTGGAGGATACCTGAAAGCGAAGATGATAATTCTGATATTGAAAAGTATCTAGGTTATGGAGACATGGCAATTAGATGGGAAGATGATAATCGTAAAAATGCGGCAACCTTAACACTAAGGAATAACTTACGCGGCGATAACAAAGGGTATGCTCAGCTAGATTTGCAAAGGCAAGTGCTCAATAACCCATATTTGAAGTTACATCTGATGGCCTCAACTGGTTATGGTGCAAGCTTGCTAGATTACAACTATGACCAAACGATTTTCGGCATTGGCATTTCACTTGGTGAGTAGGCGACCAATCCTAATAAACAAAGCCCAGCATTCTTTATTTTAAATATTTTTAAATGAATGATTTGTATATCAATTAAGTTTAAAGTTACGTTTCACGTTCTGTTAATTAAGAAAGGTTTATATGTTTAATAGTCAATTTTGCAGTAAATGGGCACCTTGTATCCTAGGTTTACTTCGCATCGTTACTGGCTTTCTCTTCCTTCAACATGGCAGTGCAAAATTGTTAGGTATGCCGCATGTTGCAATGTTTGATGGTTTGCAATTAATGTCTTTAATGGGGCTTGCTGGCGTGCTTGAGCTGGTTGGAGGCACTCTGGTGATGATAGGTTTGTTTACTCGACCAGCTGCATTCATTTTATCGGGTCAAATGGCTGTGGCTTATTTTATGGCACATGCGCCAGGTGGATTCTTACCAATCTTGAATCAAGGTGAGTTGGCTGTAATGTTTAGCTTCGTATTCTTGTACTTTAGTGCTGCAGGTGCTGGTGCATTTAGCTTAGATTCCTTGCTCAAAAAATCTTAAATGATGATGCGCCAATCGCTAAGTGTATTGTGCGCATTCCTTTTGCTGGTTTGCATATCTTTAGTTTGCATGTCTAATGTGAACGCGAAAGAAACTAGCTCTCCAAAAAAGATTGTCACACAATTTTTTGATTTAGCTTTTGTGCAAAAACACCCAATTGCCGCAGCGAAAAAATATATCTCTGTAACGCAATATATTCAGCACAACCCAGAAGCTCCAGATGGCCGAGAGGCCTTCATTAAGGGTTTTGCTGCGTATGTTGAGAGTACTGATTATCGTTGTGAAATCAAAAGAGTCATTGCCGATGCCGACATCGTGGCGGTGCATAGTCACTGCAAAGAATCAGCCAACGATATTGGCAGCGCGGTGGTTGATATATTTCGTGTAGAAAACAAACTTATTGTAGAGCATTGGGATGTATTGCAAGCCGTACCAAGTAAGTCAGCTAATCGTAATACGATGTTTTAGGTTGGTGACTTAAAAGTAAATAGAGTTGAATCTATTCACTAATTTTTGCTTGTAAGCCATTCAGAACACTTATTTGCAGCGCGGCTATCAATTTAAAGTCATCGCTAATCCGCGCGTCACCTACTATTGTTTGCCAATAACTTTGTGCTATTGGCAGCATTTCACGCAGGTAGGGCAGGCTATCTGCGTGGTGAATGCTGAATGTTGGTGGCTCGGTAGGAATCATGCCGCTGCTACGTGGCGCGTAGTGCATGGGGAGCATGTCGTAAATTGGCGCTAGTTCGAGCGATTGGTTTAGGGGTAAGCCGCTTGTGTGCATGAATGATAAATTTCCACGATGCATGTCTGCATTGGCGATTAGTTGCCCAAATGCATGAACCTTTGCGGTAGTTTGATGCGCGATTGGCGTAATAATATTTTTTTGTGTAAGCGCAAGGGTTACTTGCGGCCATGCTAGTGCTAGACCAGTAAATTCATCATCTAACGCCCCTAATGACACTACGCCTAGCCTGCCTATATTGCCGTTAGCATTAACAATGCGGTCAAAACGGACTGTTTCTAAAAATGTTTGTGTGTCGGTTTCTAGTAACTCACTTTGCGCACAGACAATGCCTGCTGCGCCGAGTGTATTTAAGGCTAAGTGTTCTGCAATGAGTAAATCACGCCAGCGGCGAGTGGCTGGGTTGTTTTGTGGGCTGCTAAATTTTACTAAGGCGGTGTATGGCGCATTTTCGCCTTGTATGTGTGTGTTGAATTTTGGTTGTTCGCCGCCAGCGGATGACCCCACAAGCTCGCCTGCTGATGCTGCAATTGCTGATTCGGTATAGCGCGTTGGCCGTAATTGATAGGCAATGAAATTTGTTGGCGCTTGGTTCAGGTAAATATTGAGTGAGGTATCGCCAATAATTAAGTTGCCAGAACAATCAACTCCGTGCTGACTCAGGGCAATTAAGGCGTGGTCATCATTCCATAAATTAAGCTCGGTGGGCAAGCCTAGTATTGATGCCCATTGATGCACAAAACTGCGACCAATAAAACCTTGTGGGCGGTTGTCAGTTAGCCACCAAGGCAAGCTTTGGTGATACGTGCTGTTGGTTGGCGTATTTTCCGTTGGTATATTTACAACGTAACCTTCAGGCTGAATGGGGGTAATGTGTGCCAGTGGCTGAACCTGCCCTTGCGGACTAATGCGATATACTGAAAACTGCCCCTGCCCTGCTAGTGAACGCGCCAGTGCGTAACGAGATTGTCGAGCATTGCCAATTCGCACAACTGCATCGCCCATCGCCGCAATACGTCGCGATAAGGTTGGCTGACTAACTTGCGCACGCGTACTTAGCTCGCTGGCGGTTTGCGAGCCAGAAAATAAATATTGCATGAGTTCATTATCAGTTGTCATTATATTTTTGAATATATATTGAATAGATACTATTATGTTTTTATAAAAACATAATATCACTTATGCATTGATTTGTAATGATATTATTTTTTATTAGGCGAGAGTTATCTATTGCTCGTGAATAGATAAAATAGGGTGTATTGTGCTAGTTTATATGAAAAATCTATTCTATCTTTTCGGGTGAAACATCACCGTTTGCGGTGGGCCCATTTTTATCACAGGTTTACGAATGCTACCCATTACGTGCATTTCACAGGGTTTGCAATCAAATTTTAGCGTGAACCTGTCGTTGCCGTTGATAAGCGTCATTGGTTCGGCGGTCACAGTGCCTTGCACACCAATCACACCTTTAGCTTCTTTTGGGCAAAGTCCGTGGCTAAAGCGTAGGCAGTGCTTGGTAATCATCAGCGGTACTTCGCCTAACTCTTTGTTGGCTTCATAGGCTGATGCAATGAGTTTTACGCCGTGTTTCTCGTAAAAGGTGCGCGCTTTTTGGTTGTAAACATTGGCTAAATAACTAAGTGTGTCTTCTGGAAAAATAGCTGCTGGCACTGCGGCTGGTTTACGCGGCGGTCGCACATAGGCTGCTTGACGTGCTTTCTGTAATTGCTCAATGGCATCACGCCGTAAATTGTTTACTACTGATGCGGGTACAAACCATGTTTGAGTTGTTTGTATGTAGACTTCAGTTGCAGTAAAATCGGTATTGCCTAGTTTGCTTAAATTATCGCGTAAGCTGGCTTCGGCTTTCTCTTGGTTGCCAGCAGGTAATTTATCGGCTGGACATTCTACCGTTACGCTAAGGCCGGTCTCATCCGTCACGCTTAGTGTAAAGCCATTGCTAGTTTCAGCAAAAATCATTTGCAGCGCGATTTTTCGAGTAGCAGAGCTTTTTTCTAGCAGGCGCATGAATGCATGGTCGCGATTGCGATACACCATCATATTGTTTCTAATATCGATTGGCATCTCATTTGGGTATAACTTTTTGCCATCGACGGTATTCACACGCAAGCCGACTAATTCTTTATGCACATCAAAAAAGCATACGCCATCGCCATTGTGCAGTTGAGTGTCCGTTTCAACTTCAAAAAAGTCTTTACCGACTTTGCTGACTTTACCTAAAATTTCGCCCGAAAACTTAGGTGTATCAAACGCACCAATGTCACCTTTGCGACCGTTTACAAAATAATCCGTCGCACTACGGTTAAAGGTTTTTTCAGGTTGCGGTGTGAATGTATAAGTGCTGTCACCCGCAGATGATTTTGCCAACTCTGGTGATTCGTTAAGAATTTCATCCAACATTTGGCGGTAATGCGCGGTGGCGTTCTTTACGTAGGGTAAATCTTTATAACGGCCTTCAATTTTAAATGAACTCACGCCCGCATCTATCAAAGCCCGCAGATTAGAGCTTTGATCATTATCTTTCATTGAAAGGTAATGTTTATCTTTACCAATAATGCGACCTTTTTGGTCTTCTAACGTAAACGGTAAACGACACTCTTGTGAACATTCGCCACGGTTAGCACTGCGGCCAGTATGCGCATGGCTAATAAAACATTGCCCGCTAAACGCCACGCAAAGCGCACCGTGAATAAAAAACTCTAAGTTGCAGCTGGTTGCATCAGCAATTTGTTTGATAGTGCGTAAATCTAATTCGCGCGCTAACACAATTTGCGAAAAACCAACCTGATCTAAAAACACGGCTTTATCAACGGTGCGAATATCAGTTTGCGTACTTGCATGAAGCTGAATCGGCGGTAAATCCATTTCAAGTAAACCCATGTCTTGCACAATCAGCGCATCTACCTCGGCATCGTAAAGTTGCTGAACCAATTCGCGAGCGCCTGCTAATTCGTTGTCATGAAAAATCGTATTCAACGCTACAAATACTTCGGCATGATACCGATGCGCATGTTTCACCAAACGCGCAATATCCGCAACCGTATTGGGCGCTTTCGCACGCGCACCAAATGCTGGGCCGCCAATATATACCGCATCCGCACCATGATTAATGGCTTCAATACCGAAATCAGCGTTGCGTGCAGGGGCGAGTAATTCAAGATGGCGACGGGTTTTTTGCATGTCATGTAAGCAATGATATTAGCGAATACCGAATTTTAGACGAAACAGCCACGAATGACGACATTTGATTTATAAGTGCATGAAAAACATCGTACAATTCTGACATGAACAATCAAAATTTATTGAACAGAAGTCTGAAATCCGTTTGGCACCCCTGCACGCAAATGAAGCAACACGAGACTTACCCGCTTATTCCTATTCAGCGTGGAGATGGCGTGTGGCTCTACGATGCGGACGGTAAACGATATTTAGATTCTGTCAGTTCGTGGTGGGTAAATTTGTTTGGGCATAATAATCCACGTATTAAAGATGCGATTAAATTGCAGCTTGATACGCTTGAGCATGTGATGCTGGCTGGGTTTACCCATGAGCCTGTGGTGGAGTTGTCAGAGAAGCTGGCTAAGCTGACGGGTTTGGGGCATGCTTTTTACGGTAGTGATGGCGCTAGTGCGACTGAGATTGCGTTGAAGATGAGTTTTCATTATTGGCGCAATATTGGTAAGGTTAATAAAACCAAATTTATCAGCTTACAAAATAGTTATCACGGTGAGACCCTTGGCGCTTTATCAGTCACCGATGTGGCGATTTTTAAAGATACTTATGCGCCGCTATTAATGCAATCTGCTCAAATGCCTAGCCCGGATTTTCGCTTAGCAGAAGCGGGGGAGGATGCGGAAGCGTTTGCATTACGTTGTGCGCAAGCTTTAGAAAACTATGTGGCGGCACATCATGCCGATTTGGCAGCTTTTATAATTGAACCTTTAGTCCAATGTGCCGCAGGTATGGGGGTGTATCATCCAGCCTATTTGCGTCGTGTGCGCGAAATTTGTAGTGAATATGAAGTACATTTAATTGCAGATGAAATTGCCGTGGGTTTTGGCCGAACAGGCACCATGTTTGCTTGTGAACAGGCGGCTAATTCAGTCAGTGATATTGCCGATTTTATTTGTTTATCCAAAGGCATCACAGGTGGTTATTTGCCTTTATCCGCCGTGCTCACCACAGATAAAGTCTATCAAGCTTTTTATGATAACAGCACAGTGCGTGGCTTTTTACATAGCCATAGCTACACCGGTAATCCGCTCGCATGCAGTGCCGCATTGGCGACTCTGGCGATATTTGAAACAGACAGTATTTTACAAAATAACCAAGAAAAATCTAAGTTGATACAAGCTAAAATGCAAGTGCTTACTGACCTGCCAATCAAGCATCTGCGTACGCCAGGCCTACAAAACACTGGCATGATATTCGCGTTTGATGTCGATACACAAAATGCGCAATTCGCTAAACAATGCTATCAAGCTGCCATAAAGCACGATCTATTACTGCGCCCAATTGGACATACCGTGTATTGGATGCCACCTTACACAATTGGCGAAGATGAAATTGATTTTATGGTGAATGCGACTTTAGAGGCTGTTAAATGTTCGTTGTAATGAGCTTGTTAAAGAATTTGTGTAGGTCGGCTTTTAAGTCGAGTTGTCGGCTTGAAATCCGATCTACAGTAATGGCGCTATTACTATTACTTAGTTTTTCAGCCCACGCTGAACTCCCTGCCTCTGTTGCAAGTGCGCTTAAAGCTGCAGGGATACCAGCAAAAAATGTAGCGGTTTATGTGCAGTCTGTCGAAAGCAATAACGCAACGCTTAGCCATAATGCCGATAAAAGCATGAACCCAGCATCTGTGATGAAGTTAGTCACCACCAATGCAGCACTTGATTTGCTAACTCCCGCGTACCGTTGGAAAACTGAAGTGTATCGCGACAGCGATGTAGTTAACGGCGTGCTCCAGGGCAACTTAATGATTAAAGCTTATGGTGACCCTGGTTTTAAAGCGCAAGACTTTTGGCGCATGTTGATGAGTTTGCAGCAGGCTGGTATCAAAGAAATCAAAGGTGATTTAGTGATTGATAAAAGCTATTTTGCTAAGGATGTCGCCAATAAAAAAACGTTTGATGACGAAACTTGGCGCGCCTATAACGCTGAACCCAGCGCATTTTTAGTGAATGGGCGTAACACCAGCTTTAAGTTTATCGCGACTGACTCCAGCGTAAGCATTGACCAAGAGTTTGAATTAAACGAAATTCAAATTGTGAATAATATGAAGCTGGTGCAAGGCGCTTGTGGAGATTGGCGTAGCCGATTTGGCTATGTCATTAAACCTAACGCAAGTGGCACGACAGTGACTTTTAATGGGACTTTCTCGCCAGATTGCGGGGAGCGTTATTTGGAGTTAAGTGTATTTGATGACGAAAAGTATGCTTTTTATACCTTCAAAAAACTGTGGTGTGAATTAGGCGGAAGCTTTACTGGTCAGCTAAAAGTACAAGAAGTACCAAGTAGTGCGGTAAAGGTGCTGGAACAGTTTTCTGACCCATTGGCTTATGTGGTGCGCGATATTAATAAATGGAGCAATAACTTAATGGCGCGTCAGTTGTTGCTAACATTGGCGGCTGAAAAAGTGGGTGTTCCTGCGAATGAAGTAAAAGGCGCAACTGCACTTAAAACCTGGCTGGCTGATAAAGGTACCAAGTTCGATGAGTTGGTCATTGAAAATGGCTCAGGATTATCGCGCATTGAACGCATTAGTGCAGAACATTTAGGCAAAATGTTAGTCAGTACTTACAATAGCCCGGTCATGCCAGAGTTCATCGCTTCATTACCCATATTGGCAATCGATGGTACTGTAAAAAAACGTCTCAATGATAGCGCATCAAACGGTCGGGCTCACCTTAAAACTGGGTCGCTAGACGGTGTGAGTAGCATCGCAGGCTATGTATTAGATGCGAATAATCATCGCCATGTGCTAGTGATGTTGGTCAATCATCCTAAAGCGGCAGCAAGTAAAAATGCACAAGACGCCCTGATTGAATGGGTGTATCAGCAGCCTTAATGACTGCGCTTGGTCAAGGTGGGAGCTTAGTAATGAAGGAACTTGCTTAAGTTTGCGGTATCATATCGCTAAGTTTATTTAAGCTAATTTTTAACTTTAAGGTTACATAATGAAATTATTCAACTTTTTGCTTGCAAGCGTATGTGTGCTTTCACTTGGCGCCTGTAAAGCTGAATCAACAGCACCTAAAACATCAACTCAGGAAGCTTCAACTCAAGTAGCTTCGACAAAAGGAACCCCAGAAATGACTGCGAAAATTACAGAATTACAAAAAATTGATACACAAGTTGGTACAGGCCGCGAAGCTGAGCCAGGCTTTAACGTTACCGTGCATTACACAGGCTGGTTATATGACGCAGCGGCAGAAGGCCACAAAGGCAAAAAGTTTGATAGCAGCTTAGATCGCAAACAACCTTTCGTATTTTTCTTAGGTGGTGGTCAAGTGATTCAAGGTTGGGATGAAGGTTTTGCGGGTATGAAAATCGGTGGCAAACGTACTTTAGTGATTCCGTCAGAAATGGGTTATGGTGCGCGTGGAGCTGGTGGCGCGATTCCTCCAAATGCAGACTTAATCTTTGATGTTGAATTATTAGACGTTAAGTAATTAGCCGTTAAATAATATTGTAGGGGTGATTAAATTGCACCCCTACAGGAGAAAAAATGCACGTAACAATTAAATGGATAGATGGCGTTAGTTTTGTCGGCGAGTCTGAAACTGGCCATGCGGTTGTGCTGGATGGCGCACCTGAAAATGGTGGGCGCAATATTGGCATGCGTCCTATGGAAATGTTGTTAATTGGCATGGGTGCTTGCACATCGTTTGATGTGGTCGCCATTCTTAAAAAAGCGCGCCAACCGATTGCGGCATGCGTGGCCGAAATTGACGCAACTCGCGCTGATGAAATTCCGAAAGTGTTTACCAAAATTCACGTGCATTTCGTGGTGACTGGCGATAACCTGAACGAAACTCAAGTGGAACGCGCTGTAAAACTATCGGCTGAAAAATACTGCTCAGCTTCTATTATGCTCAGCAAAAGCGTAGAAATTACACATGATTTTGAAATAAGACCTACAGCACATGCTCAAGCCTGAAGCTAAAATGCCGGGAGGCATGCTCGGCATCAGGCATGTGGCTTTGTTTGTTAAAGAACTCGAAGTTTGCGTCAGTTTTTATGTCGACATGATGGGCATGCAAATTGAATGGCAGCCAGACGCAGATAATGTGTATCTGACTAATCAAGGTGATGTACTTGCTTTGCATCGTGTTGATTATGTACCGCAAGCACAACAGCGGCTGGACCATATAGGCTTTGTGCTAAATTCTATTGAAGATGTAGATGGTTGGTACGATTATTTTGTGAAAAGCGGCGTCAAAATTACTGAGTCGCCTAAAACGCATCGAGATGGGTCTCGAGGTTTTTACTGCCTAGATGCGGTGGGGCATTTGCTAGAACTTATTTACCATCCACCCATTACTAAGAGTCTTAATTAAAACCTTACCTTAAAACTAACTTTATTTCTCAGTTACTTTAACAGTCAACGGTTGTTCGTCTTCTAAAAGATTAAGTAATCTATCTACGTTGGGATGTTTGCCTGGGCAGTTTTCAGCATCTGCACTGTGCTCAGCAAATAAACTTAAGCCTTCTACAGCCGCATCTAGAGAAATTTCTCCATACATACGAAACAGGTGGTAATACACCTTTACTGAACCTTGGCTGCCTGGCTTATTTTCAATCGTCCCTGCCGAGCTACCATCGCTATTAAAAAGCTCAATACGTTGCACATGCGAGGCATCGTCTAGAGTTTGTAAAACGTCACTGAATTTTTGCATTGAATACTTACCTTTTATAAATAATAACTTGATGTTGTCATCAATTTTGAAACTTGTTTCATTAAAAACTTTACTGGAGCGGGAAGCTCTGCCGCGCCGTGCTGCTTAGCCTCACTCGCATGTTTGGCTTCATCTTCTTGCATTTGCTCAATGATTTTACGCGTTTTCTGGTCGGTTTGCGGCAGTTTTTCAAGATGGCCGGCTAAGTGCGCGCCTACTTGTTTTTCAGTTTCTTCTACAAATCCTAAACTCCATTTGTCGCCTACTGCACCAGCAATTGCGCCTAAGCTAAACGAGCCCAAATAAAACAAAGGATTGAGCAGGCTAGTGTGGCTACCTAGTTGAGTGATCCGCGATTCACACCAAGCTAAATGCTCAGTTTCTTCATGCGCAGCCTGTTTTAGAGCAGCGGTAGTTTCTGCACTTTTTGAGGTTAATGATTGCCCGCTGTACAAGGCTTGTGCGCAGACTTCACCAGTATGGTTCACTCGCATTAATGCACCAGCTTGCTTCTTTTCAGTCTCGGTTAAATCCGCTTCGGCAATATTTGCATCTGGATGAGTCCGTACGCTGTGAGGTTTCGCAAGCAAGGTGCGTAAACCCGTATCAAACTCAGTAATCAGTGTATCGAATCTATTTAGCATAATGATAGTTTACGCTCAAACTTGGCGCACAGGCCTCATTTGTTTGGCAATTATTTGAATAGGGTGCATCACAGAAACGGTTAGATTTTTCTCACGCAATCCATTGGCTATATGCAAGCTGCAGCCAATGTTTGACGTCGCGAGTATCGCAACATTATTAGCGCTAATCGCGTTTAATTTATCATCCAATAAGTTATTAGCCATCTCACTTTGGGTCAGCATGTAAGCGCCTGCGCCGCCACAGCATTGACCATTACCTGCAAGTGCAGTCACCGTGGCATTGGGGATTTTTTTAAGCAAGCTGTAAACCGCTTGGTGACTTTTTTGTACGTTTCTTAATGTGCATGGGTCTTGCACATAAATTTGTTCATTAAGCGGATTAACGTCAACATTAGTCCAGTCACATGCCATTAAGAAGGCGCTGATGTCTTGAATTTTATGGGTGGGTAAATAGTCATTGAGCCCTGCGCCACAGCCGCTAGCAGTCGTTAATATTGGCAAGTTTGCATCGAAGCTGTTTTGATTCAGTGCGACTAATTTACTGGATTCTTCAGCGTCGCCCATTTGTCTGGCTATGCCGCCGCAGCAGGTTTGCTGCGCTGGAATATGTACGTCATAGCCCAGTTGGTTTAGTACTTGAATGCTGGCTTGCAATGTATGTGTATCAAGCGCATTACCTGCACAGCCTAAAAATAGACTAACTGCACCTTTTTTCTCGCTATTGGCTGGATAAAGACTTTTCCATGTCACTGGTTTTTCAACCACTGGTAATACTTTAGCCGCAGGATTGATACGTTTCAGTAAGCTGAAAAGGCCGAATTTTTGAATGAACCAAATCAGCCAAACGAACGCATTGGCGAGAAAACGGTTTCGTATGAATGCTTTCACCAGTGCTGAAAATGGACTTTTTTTCGGAATATATAGTGCGCGGGTAGTGTCGACTAGCGCACCGTAATTCACGTTATTTGGGCAAGCAGATTCACAGCTGCGGCAACTTAAACATAAATCGATATGTTCATTAAAGCGGACATTGTTCGGTAAAATTTCTTGCGCCACGGCACGCATCAATTGAATACGACCGCGTGGAGAATCAGCCTCCGAGCCAGTTTTTCTGTAGGTTGGGCAATGCGGCAAACATAAGCCGCAGGCCACGCAACGGTCTGCTTCTACAATCAATTCTTTTATAGATAAAGTCATGCTCTTATTATAAGCCTTGCAATGTATACTTGGTGTAAGCAAGCATTAGAAAATGTATCTGGAAAGCTAATTAAAAAGCTAGTAGGCGTAAAAAATCCGCCCTCATTATAAAGGCGGATTAGTTTAGTACTAAAGAGCGCTATTTAGTGGCGGGCACATCCACTTTAGCGGCCTCAACTTTAGCTGGCTCAGCCACTACAACTGGTTTGCCTTTAAGAAAATTCATAGCCTGAGCAAATTGTAAATCTTCTTTGCTCGCTGGTTCAATTGGGCCAGTAGGCTCGGCATATTTTTTCTCGTTCAGCTTATCTTTAGCAACGTCTTTTGCAGGTGTTGTTGTTTCAGATTTTTTTACACCAGCTTGCGGATCTTTAGGGTTAGACAAATGACCCGTTAAATCAGCTTCATGAATGTTATATGACTGATCGGTACCATCATCAACGATGTAGTCAGGATCGATGCCTTTAGCTTGAATCGAACGACCTTTTGGCGTGAAGTAACGCGCAGTTGTTAGCTTGATAGCCGCGCCATTGTTCATCGGCATAATGGTTTGCACAGAACCTTTACCGAAGCTTCTGATGCCAATTAATGTTGCACGTTTATGATCTTGCAAGGCGCCAGCTACGATCTCAGAAGCTGAAGCAGATCCCGCATTAATCAGCACCACCATAGGCACGGTCTTAAGGTCAGCAGGCAAGTCGTTAATGTAGTCGTTATCAGCGATTGCACGTGCATAACTTAATGGATTATTCGGATTGAGATTATTTTTCCTCATATAGTCATTAGTAGTGCTGCTACTGACGTAGTTTTCAGCATTCACTGTTAACTTCATTTTAGAATCTGCAGCACGGCCCTCTGTGTACACCACCAAAGTATCTTTTGGTAAGAATGCTGCAGATACACCAACAGCACCATTTAATAAACCGCCTGGATCGTTACGTAAATCTAAAACAAAGCCTTTAAATGGACCTTTGTTTTCGTCATGCATGGTTTTAATGGCTTTGGCTAAATCTTCACCAGTATGTTCTTGGAATTGTGTAACGCGAGCGTAAGCATAACCAGGCTCAGTCATTTTGTATTTAACGCTTTTATTTTTGATAATGGCGCGAACTAGCGTAAATGTAAGTGGTTTAGGCTCATTTTTACGTAAAACGGTTAACACAATCGATGTATCTGGTTTGCCACGCATACGTTTTACCGCATCATTTAAGCTCAAACCTTTTACTGGCGTGTCATCTAGCTTCATGATTAAGTCGCCACTTTTGATGCCAGCAGCAAAAGCAGGGGAATCTTCAATAGGTGACACTACTTTAACAAGGCCATCTTCCATGCCCACTTCAATACCCAAGCCACCAAATTCACCTTGCGTTGCCGCTTGCATATCTTTAAATGCGTCAGGATCCATATAAGTGGAATGCGGATCTAAGCCTGTCAGCATGCCGCTGATAGCTTCAGAAATTAATTTTTTATCTTCAACAGGTTCTACATAGTCACTTTTAATTTTGCCGAATACTTCTGCAAACGCACGTAAGTCATCTATTGGAAATTGTTGTTTAGTCATTTTTTCAGCAACGGCTGAATATGTTAGACTAAGCATCAGACCAAGGATTAAGCCAGAGCCTACTAAAGCAACTTTAGTAAACCCCCGATGTTTATTTTTAGCTTGCATTTAAAATTCCCACAAATTAATGACGCAACGAGTTATATGACAAACTGAGCTTTAATAGTTCCAAGTTTATCAAGCAACTACAATAATAATTAAACTTAACTTCAATAACCAAACCCAAATTAAAGTATAACAGTAAGGACAGCTAAATTGACTACGTACAACATTGAAATTACTTATTGCACACAATGCCGTTGGCTTTTGCGTGCTGCTTGGTTGGCACAAGAGCTATTGACAACGTTTGAGCAGGATTTGGCTGGAGTGACTTTAAAGCCAGGCAGTAATGGTATTTTTGAGATTAGTTTGAATCAAAAACTGCTTTTTTCTCGCAAAGAAGCGGGTCGCTTTCCTGAGGCTAAAGAAGTCAAACAATTGGTGAGAGATTGCATAGACCCAGAGCGGGATTTGGGTCACAGCGATAAGCCTAAACCCACAGATCTAAACCAATAGATATAGAGTTAACCAGTGCTATATTAATTAGCGGCTTTAATGGTCGTAGCGTCTTTGTCTGCATCAATACGTTGAGCGCCATTGTAGCGTTTAGCCCAGTAATCGGCTTCTAAGTTTTCGACTCTCACTACACCACCACTGCGAGGCGAATGAATAAAGCGGTTATTTCCCACATAAATGCCAACATGTGAAAAAGCTGATTTAAGCGTATTGAAAAATACCAAGTCGCCTGGTTGGAGATCATTTTTGCGTACAGACTTACCTAGCTGACTCATAGCCAGCGCTGAGCGAGGGAGGCTTAAACTGGTGGCCTGCTTAAACACATAACGCACAAAGCCGCTGCAATCAAAACCGGTATCTGGCGAATTGCCACCGTATTGATAGCGAATTCCACTTAAACTTAGCGCGTTCATCAGCACTTCACTTGCGCGAGCAGACCATTTTTCCGGAACTTCACCTTCTGAACGCGCGGATAAGGCGGCTTGCTCGTCAGTCGGCATAGCTTCATTGCCTGCAATTGTGTCAGCTGTGGCACACGAAGAGGTGGCTAAAACCAACATTAAGCACAACATAAAATGACTGATAAATTTTTGCATGTGCGCTAATTATAAGAATATAAACAAAAAAAGCAAATGACGGCTGATTTAAAAGAATTTTCGTTAAAATAAAACTCACCGTTAAGCATCAAGTTTAAGCATAAAACATCCCATAAAAAACGCTAAGTCGTGGGATAATCAAAGCTCTTATGAGTGAACAATCCATACGCCAAGTTTTTGAGAAAGACGGCACCTTAGCTAAGCATATCGATGGCTATAGTGAACGTACGCAGCAGCTAGAAATGGCGCTGGCGATTGGCGATGCTATTGAAAATAACACCCAGCTAGTTGCTGAAGCGGGTACTGGTACAGGAAAAACTTTTGCCTATTTAGTACCTGCGCTGCTCACGGGCGGCAAGGTCATTATTTCTACCGGTACGAAGAACCTGCAAGATCAGCTGTATAGCCGTGATTTGCCTAATGTGCGTGATGCACTCAAAGTGCCTGTTACCGTGGCGATGCTCAAAGGGCGCGCCAACTATGTGTGTCATTATCATCTTGAACGCGCTGAGCAAGAAGGGCGCTTTGCCTCGCGTGAAGATGCCAAATACGTGCATGTGATTAAGACCTTTGCTGAAAACACCAAAACTGGCGATAAAAGCGAGCTTAACTCTGTGCCAGAAAACGCCATGATTTGGGCGAGCGTGACCTCCACGCGCGACAATTGTTTGGGCGGTGATTGCGCTTATTATAAAGAATGCTTTGTGATGGAGGCCCGCAAGAAGGCGCTAGAGGCGGATGTGGTGGTGGTGAATCACCATCTGTTTTTTGCCGATGTAATGCTGCGTGACGAGGGTATTGCTGAATTACTACCAACTGCAAACACGGTGATTTTTGATGAGGCGCATCAATTGCCAGAGGTTGCAGGGTTATTCTTTGGCGAAGACGTTTCCACCAGTCAGTTGCTTGAGTTGGCGCGAGATTGCACTACTGCACATTTAACACTGGCTAAAGACTGCGTGGCGCTGGGTAACGCGATTCCTGCGCTTGAAAAGTCAGCTAAAGATTTCAGGTTGGTTTTCGCTTATGAAGGTTCGCGCTTGCCTGTACAAAAAGTCTTAGCACTAAAAGGCTTTGAAGAAGCCTTTGACCATATGAAAAGTCAATTGCGAGCTTTAGCGACAGTGCTTGAAACTCAGGCGGCACGCGACCCTTTGCTAGAAAAGTGTTGGCAGCGGAGTGAGGCTTTATATGATTTATTTCGCCGTTGGCAGACTGCAGAAAATAATAATTTAGTACGTTGGGTTGAAGTATTTACACATTCTGTGCAACTACACGCTACGCCGTTAAGTGTGGCGGAAGGCTTTGGCAAACAACTGAATGCACAACCTCGCGCTTGGATATTCACCTCTGCGACGCTAGCTGTGAAAAGTGACTTTAGTCACTATTTGGAGCGCATGGGTTTGCAGGATGCCAAAACAGGCTACTGGGAAAGCCCGTTCAATTATCAAGAGCAAGCTCTGTTCTATGTGCCAGCGGAGATGCCTGACCCCAATAGCCCTTCTTACACCGCTAGCGTAGTTGCTGCAGCGCTGCCTGTCTTGCAAGCCAGTGGTGGTCGTGCTTTTGTACTGTCTACGAGCTTGCGCGCCATGCGAGAGATTCATGCTTTATTAAAAGAAGAGTTTATTGAAAATGGCATAGAAAGCCCGTTATTACTGCAAGGTGAAAGCTCTCGCACTGAATTATTAGACCGCTTTCGCAAGCTGGGTAACGCTGTGCTGGTTGGTTCACAAAGCTTTTGGGAAGGCGTAGATGTACGTGGTGAAGCGTTAAGTGTGGTCATTATTGATAAGTTGCCGTTCGCACCGCCAGATGACCCCGTATTGTCTGCGCGCGTAGATAAATTGAATGCGGAAGGTAAAAATGCCTTTATGGAATATCAGTTACCTTACTCCGTCATCACCTTGAAGCAGGGTGCAGGACGTTTGATTCGCGATGAAAATGACCGCGGCGTATTAATGATTTGCGATCCGCGATTAATCACAAAATCTTATGGTAAAAGGATATGGCAAAGCTTGCCTCCGTTCAAACGCACTAGGGCGCTGACGGATGTGCAAGCGTTTTTTGCCTAATTAGATTTAGAAACCACCTTTTTTATAGTCATGCGCTGCGAGAGGATGATGTACAACCTGCTCTTGAGCAATAACTTCAGATGGAAGTGGCTCCCCTAAAACGGCTCGTTTAAGGGCTAATTTAGTGGCCGCATAATTCCAATCTTGAATTTTCGCATTGTCTTCAGCGTCCCAATGTATGAAAACACCCACACATATAAATAGATCGTTTGCTTCTTCTAAAGGAATTACGCCTTCCCTAACGCTATCAGCAACCGCAGCCGCAACGCCGCACTGCGCAGGACCAAACATTTGTACAGCTTGTTTGGCATTCTTAATGTCGACTTTGTTGAACATGACGGTTGGGGGTTTGGTCATGAGGTTAGGTGCAATAACAGAAAGTAAAGAGTTGTCACCGCGCTTTTGATTGGTTAATGCGATACAAAAAGCTGTTTCTGCACCGCTACCTCTTGGACCAATGATGAGGTCAACATGGGCTACTTCATTGCCTTCGCCTACTAGAGCTTCGCCAACGAGTACTTTATTGATTTTTAATGTTTTCATGGCTTTCTCTCCTTTTTAATTTTTGCCTTTTGAGCAATCATAAAAAATCGTTAAGTAGCTGATTGTGTAAACCAGTTACTCATATATTAAGATGAAAAATTAGATAAAAAGTTCAACTAAATAAGCTGAAATAGAGGTGCTTTATGGCACGTGTGATAACGACACTATTTCAATTTCAGGTGTAATTTTTGGTTGATAAACTTAATGGTTCCTGGGTTATCCCACTCTTGAAAGCCGCGTACTTTTTCGATGACGCGTCCACGCTCATCAACCAATATCGTGAGTGGGATAGTATTCGCACCAAGCAAGTTTTCTAGCCGTACATGACTATCAAGATAGTTTGTAAATGTTAGTTTTGAATCTTTGATAAATGCGGCTGCAGCACTGGCATCATCATCTGTTGAAATGCCAATGACGTTAATCTGCTTGCCACCGAAACGGCGTGATAGGCGCTCTAGCGAACCGATTTCTTCTCTACATGGACCGCACCAGCTAGCCCAAACATTGATAATGAGCGGTTTGCCGCGATATGACGAGAATTTCTTCGTGTTTCCTGAAAAACCATTCAGTGTGGCATCTGGCAGGTAGTTCCCAATAGCAACTTCGCCCGGAGTGTTAGCAAAGGCATTATTGCTAATGCTTAATAACATGCTTAAAATAAAAATACTTAACTTCATCAACTTTTGCAGTCCTTTTTAGTTTGATGCTTTGAGTTTTGTATAACAATCTAACTACGAACAGGTTTGCCGTGGTGAGTTTCTACCATGACACCGATTTCTTTCAGAAATTGGGTAGGCAGAACGCCTCCTGCGCAAATGATGACAGCGGTATTCGGAATTTCCACAACTTCTTTATCGGCTAGCTCCATGACGACAGAGTCCAAACGAATTTCTTGAACGTTTGATTTTAACTCTACGTTAATTTGATTTGAGGCTTCAGCTTGGGCAAGTCTATCTCTATTTTTAGCTTTGACTCTACCAAATGCTTCGCTACGATACGATAAGGTGACATTCGTATCTGGTTGATCTGATAGTGCAATTGCAGCTTCAATGGCGCTATCTCCGCCACCTACCACTAATATATGTTGCCCGCGATATTGTTCTGGGTCTATTAGTCGATAAACTACTTTGGCTTGATCTTCACCTGAAACTCCTAGCCTGCGTGGCGTACCTTGTCGGCCGATTGCGAGTAAAACATTTGCTGTTTGGTATGTGTTTGTTGATGTTTTAACTTCGTAACCTGTATCTGTTTTATGAACGCTTTCCATACGCTCGCTGAAGTTAACATTAAGCTCTTGTTCTTTTAATACACGTAACCAAAAGCCAAGCAATTCCTCTTTGCTGATGTCATACATCTCTACTTTTCCAATTATTGGCAAAGTGACGGGTTGAGTCATTGCCACTTTATTTCGTGGATATTTGAAAATGGCACCACCCAAACTAACTTCTTGTTCGATCGTTAAATATTTAAGCTTTTGCTCTTTGGCGGCAAGCGTGGCAGACAAGCCAGCGGGGCCAGCACCCACAATGATGACATCGTAATTATTACCCTCATTCTTTTTGGTGAGAATGGAATCAATCGCTTGTTTACCTTGTATTGCTGCCTTACGAATCAAGCCCATGCCACCTAACTCTCCAGCAATGAAAATATTCGAGACATTAGTTTCAAAGGTTGGAGATACAAAAGGAATATCCATTCCGCGTTTTTCAGTACCAAATACTAATTGAATTGCCTCTACTGGGCATGCTTCCAAGCAGGCACCATGCCCTATGCAATGGGTAGGGTCTGTGAGTACGGCTTTGCCTCTAATTAAACTCAGTGCTTTTTCAGGGCATGCTTTTACACAAGCGCCAGATCCGCAACATTTTGTTAAATTGATGACCGGATGAATTGATGCCGGCTCGGTTAAGCCAGATTCTCTGGCTTCATGTAAGCGCTCACGGCCGCGTCGGTTAAGTGTTCTCTGACGAGCTATATAAAGCGTCAATACCAAAAGAAATGGTGCAAGGTATAAAGTTAAGGTGATGTTTGACATGTCTAGTTTCGTTACTTTGAAGATTAACCCCGAGGTAGATTTGTTACATTAAAAAATTATTGATTTGTTTGTTTGATTATTGAGTAAAACAATAACTTTAGCTATATTATGTGTGAAAATTTCACACGTCAAACTTTTTGAGAGGTATTATAGTGACTGCAAAGCATTTTAATGAGCTTTGCATGACATCTTTTAGATAAGGAGTTGTATTGTTAAATAAGATTGGACATGGGTTAAATCAGCTTGTCATGGTGGCTTCAGTGCTTGCTCTCACTAGGCTTGGATGGAAAATTGCACATGGAAACTACTATAAACCAGGTACAGGTTTGGGTTATAACTTGGGTCTGATGGGTGGTTTGATGATGCTGACGCTACTGATGTATTCTTTTCGCAAACACATCAAGTTTATGCAAGGATTAGGAAAGCTTAAATATTGGTTCAGAGTTCACATGATTTTAGGGGTATTAGGCCCAGTACTAGTGCTGTTTCATACTACTTTCCGTTTGGGGTCTATGAATGCAACGATCGCTTTTTACTGCATGGTAGTGGTGGCAAGCAGCGGCTTAATTGGTAGGTTTGCCTATACTCGTATACATAGAGGCTTATACGGCAGTCGTTCTAGCTTGAAAGAGGCGAGAGATGAGCTGGCAGGTAGTTCAGACGGTGTGAAGTCTAAATTGCACTTTTTGCCAAAAGTAGAAAAAAAAATTACTTATTTTGAATGTTTGGCTTTAGAGAAAAAACGCGGATTCTTTGAAGGGGTTTGGTTCTTTTTGACTTTTGATATGCGTCGCATGTATATCGCTTGGCAATGTAAACGGTATATATACAAAGTAATGGCGCCAAAGCAGATGAATGACGTTGCGAAAGAGGCGTCTTCATTAGTTAGCCAGTATTTGATTCAGATACAAACGGTTGCGCAATTTAAAAAATTCGAACAGATATTTTCTGCGTGGCATATTTTACATATACCGTTGATGTACATGATGGTGGCTAGCGCGATATTTCATGTTATTTGGGTACACATGTACTAGCAAGGCCGATAATTAATGCTGCGTTTAATTAGTCTTTTTGTGTTGGCTTTCTTACTTTCATTTAATGCAGGGGCTGATACGCTTGAGTCTGTGATGATGCCAGGCAAGGTGATTCAAGGGCATCTTAAGTGGGAAGATGATTGTAAGCAGTGTCATAAAAAGTTTGATAAAGAAGGCCAGAATCAGCTTTGCAAAGATTGCCACAAAGACATTAATAAAGATGTCGCGCAAAAGAAAGGCTTACACGGAAAGCTAAAAGAATCACGTAATTGTGTAGAGTGTCATACCGAGCATAAAGGCCGTGCGGCGCAAATCGCACCTATCAATGAAAAAACCTTCAAACACTCACAAACTGATTTTGAGCTAAAGGGCGCCCATGCTGATGCTACTAAAACAGAATGTAAAGAATGCCACAAACCTAAAGTCAAATATCGTGATGCGCCAAACGCTTGTAATGCTTGCCATAAAAAAGATGATAAGCACGACGGTACGCTAGGTGTAGATTGTGAGAGTTGTCACAATGAGAAGAGCTGGAAAGAAACACGAGAAAAGTTTGACCATAACAAATCAGATTTTGCGCTAGAAGGTAAGCATGCGGACGTTAAATGTGATGAGTGTCATAAGTCTAAGAAATATAAAGAAGCGCCTAAAGATTGTTATTCCTGTCATAAAAAAGATGACAAACATAAAGGCACTTTAGGCCAGAAATGTACAAACTGTCATACCGCTAAAGATTGGAAAGAGGACACTTTTGACCATGGTAAAGATGCGCATTACGTTTTACGTGGTAAACATGCCACTGCTAAGTGTGAAAGTTGCCATAAGCCAAGTGCAACCTCACTTAAATTGCCAACTAGTTGCGTAGCTTGCCACAAGGGCGATGATAAGCATGAAGGTACATTAGGCAACCGCTGTGAAAAATGCCATGTAGAAAGGAGTTGGTCTAGTACGCCAGGCTTCGATCATAACGATACTAAATTCCCGTTGCTAGATAAGCATAAAAACGCTAAGTGTCAAACCTGCCACAAAAATGGTATGCAGGAAAAATTGCCGCTATTGTGTAATGACTGCCATAAAAAAGATGACGATACAAAAGGTCATAAAGGCGATTTTGGTACGAAATGCGAGAGCTGCCATACCGCTAAAGATTGGAAGTTACCTAGTAAATTTGACCATACTCGTGATACTAAATATCCACTTAAGGAAAAGCATAAGGACACTAAATGTGTTGAGTGTCATAAAGGCAAGCTTTATGGGCAAAACCTGAAAACTGATTGCTACTCATGCCACAAGAAAGATGATGATAGTAAAGGTCATAAGGGTCGTTATGATCAAAAATGTGAAACCTGTCACATAGAAAAAACCTGGAAAACGCTCATTTTTGATCATGACCGTGACACCAAGTATAAATTGCTTGATAAACACAGAGCGACTAAATGTGATTCTTGCCACAAAGCTAACCTATACAGAGGTAAGGTAAAAAGCACCTGTATTAGTTGTCATAAGTCTGATGATAAGCATAAGGGGCAAGAGGGTGATAAGTGCGAAGATTGCCATAACGCGAAATCTTGGAAGGATGCTAAATTTGATCATGCAAAATCGAAGTTTCCTTTGTTGGGTAAACACTTTAAAGTAGATTGTAAGAGTTGCCATCTGACAGCAGAGTTTAAAGCGGCGAAGTCAGAATGTATCAGCTGCCACACAAAAGACGATGTGCATAAGCTTAAGTTAGGCCCCGCATGCGAAACGTGCCATAACGCACGAGACTGGAAAGCTTGGGATTTTGATCATGATAAAAAAACTAAATTTAAGCTTGATGGTGGTCATAAAGGCATAGGCTGTTATGAGTGTCACAGAACCCCATCTAAAGGACATAAGCTGCTGATCTCAGTTACGTGTGGGGATTGTCACTCATCAGACGATGTTCATGATGGAGGTTTTGGTCGTCAGTGTGAACGTTGCCACGTTTCTAACACTTGGGCAGCTCTGAAAATGGGTGCTGGGATGTCTAGGTAGGTTTTTATTTCAATAGTTAAAGTGTGTTCTGCTTATGTTTTTAAAATAACTACTACTTGATAAGTTAGAACATCCAGCCTAACATTAGACCGCCAGCCAAGTCAGTGCTGGCATCAGTATTGCCAGTGGTAAGGTAAGTTTGCAATTTGTAATTTGCATTAAATTTATGCGTTAAAAATACCGTGAGTTCCCTTAACGGCTGGGAGGTATTCATTGTTGCTTGTCTAATATCCACCATCATGCCAGCGCTGTTGGCCGGGCTGAGTTGATAAACGAACCCTACTGATCCGTACCAAACATTATTTAAATTAATGCCAGAGGGGTCACCTAGTTTTTTATAGCCAATATCCCCAAACAAAGTTGCTGCGGTATTGATTGATTTGTAAGCACCAAGTTCTACGGTGTAGTCGTTTTCGCCAGTACCTAAACCCTTTGAACTGGAGGCGGTAGCAAATTTAACTTTACCTGTTAATTCTAATAGTAGCGGATTACTCTCACCGAATTGTGCAATGGTTTGAGTAGCAGAAAATACAATATCACCTAAGCCGGATTCAGTAGTGATAGGGCGATTGGACGAACCTATTACAATTGGTGTATTCCCGCCGACCACATCGCCTGGACCAGTTATTTTTACCCAAGGTACAGTCAGCTTTAGCGTGGTGTTTCCAGTATCATACTTGGCAATAAAAGGAATGTAAGTAATGTCTGTCGCTTCAGATTGTCCATATTTCCCAGTGCTGTAATCTACGCCGCTAGTTAAACTTAATTTACCTTCGGCATAACTTGCTAAAGGCAAAAGGCTAATTGTAGAAATGAGTAGGTTAGTTATTTTGAGTTTAATTTTGTAGTTCATAATTTATTTTTGTTGTGTACATCTACGATTAAATTTTTTAATGAATAGTGCTTCAAGTTAAGTTGGCTGCATCGATGCGATGCTTTGAAGAAAATTTAGTCATCTCGCTTCTCCACTCTTTCAACTTTTTCGACTCTATCAGGCGTTTCTACCCTCTCCACCTTTTCAACTTTCTCGACTCTCTCCGGCGTTTCCACTCTCTCAACCCTTTCAACTGTCTCGACTCTCTCTATGGACTCAGCCCTTTCTACTTTTTCAACTTGCTCTTGCTTATAAACACGGTCAGACAATTCGGTTTTGTCAGCTTTCTTAGGCTTAATTTCACTTTTATTTGAGGCCGTAGCTTTAACTGCATTCGCGCTAGTATTTTCGCCTGATTCCCCTGATGAATTAGATTGGGATGAATTTACCGGACGGTCCATACGATTTTTGACCTCCGTTTTCATCGGACGCAATTCAATTGATTGCGCTTTTGCCTTGCCATCTTTTACTTGGCCGTGCGCGACAATAGGTTTGCCTGCTATGCTAGTTGAGCTATTACCAAGAATTTTGATATTAGCTGGCACGGCTACAGTTTGCCCAGAAAGCTTGACTTTCCCATTGGTCACATTACTACCAGCGATGCCTTGCAAGTGGAAAACTTCGACCTTTTGTAGCAAGTCACTTACTGGCCCAGGTTTCATATCCTTAACATTAAAGGTGCTACCATCCCAAACGCCTGTTAAACGAGCGTCAGCATTTGGGTTGTTATTCATGTTGGATATGCCGTCTATTTTAGTGCCACCTATATAGGCATTATTGCCCTGCATACTTAAATTACCAACTAATTTGGCAATTTTACGCTCAGTAGATTGATCGATACGACTGGCTTCAATACTGCCATCTTCACTGCGTAAGCCGCTTACACTCAGCCATTGCCCGATTTTCATATTGTTGATTTGAGTGTCATTTGCATTGATAGATTGGTCCATGACTTTTATTTTTTTAGCGACAAGATCAATTGCAGTAATCGGCCCAGTCACTTGATAGAAAGCATGTATTTCATGAGCGATCAGTGACTGTTCTTTTCCGTGCGCCTTTACAGCTACTACTTGACCAACAGCGAGTGCATCACTGCTGATTTTTTTACCATCTAAATCCATAGGAGTGTCATTGTAGTAATGCACTTCTAATCCGTTCACACAGATACTGCCAAACCCTGTGATGATGCCAACAATACCGGTGCCGCCGATACCACTATCAGCTTCTACACCAGTGCCACCAATACCTTTGTTAGTTACGCCAGTCCCGCCTATGCCTTCTTGCGCGCTGGTAATGCCTGTTCCACCAATGCCTGTAGATTTGTCAGAAGTGTTGCCAGTGCCACCAATGCCGCCAGTACCAAGACTTAAAGGCATGCCAGTGCCGCCTATACCGCCATCGTCACAAGGGTTGGCATTTGCCGATAACGACAATATCGTCAAGATGATAGCGATGAAGTTGTGAATGTAAGTTTTCATATTAACTAATCCTTCAGTTAACTTAAGTTTGAATTGGCACTTGGAGTGAGTTGCAACATACTCATCTAGTCAATTCGAACTGTTTTTCTGCGGTAGAACGCATGTGGCAATGAAGCGCTTAAGTCTTCTGCACATGGTAAAAATACAATGCATAGGTAAAGCGCTGGTTTGCATCAGCATTGTTTTGAGATTCAGTCTGCAATTCAATGGCGCGTGCATTGACAGCCTTTAACGCAGTCATCCCTTGATTTTCTGCAAGCACTTTTAATTCACTAATAGCTTCTAATGTCAGACTGTCGTAATAGACGCAACGTTCTAACATAGGGGGAGTTAAGTTCATTAAATTATGCGCCGTTGCAGCGGCATGGTCATGTATATTTTGTTGGAAGAAAAATAATTTCTCTTCAAAGCCTTCGCTTGGCACAAATGCTTCGTTATTCAAACATACGCGATCTTGATCATCTATGTAGGCAACACCAATTCTTAGCCACTCATCAAGCACAGGTCTAGCGCGAATGTCTTTGCTAACGCGCGCAACAAGGCGATCAAAAGAGACGTTACCACCTACACTTGCTAAGCGCGCTAAAGGCTTAGGTTTGCCTTGGGCATCAACAAAATCGGCGTCACTAATCCACAAGCCAACCAATTGAGAGCCCAAAGTAACAAGAGATGTTGTTTGTGTGCTTTCAGGTAAGTCGCGTAATCGATGCACATCTTTACGATGCAAGCCCGTAAGTAAGCTGATTCGACTATCAGTTTGTTCACGTTGCGATAATTTAAATTCTTCTTCAGCCACCTGTACAAAGACTATTTTCAATGTTTCTAGCAGCATTTGATAGTTAATGCCTTGCGTCAGCGCCAGCCTGACGAGCGGCTTCATTACACGTTGTAAAGCGGTGAGTACTTTTTCCTTTATAGGGTTATCAGAAGAAATTTCAGCGTTCTTTGTCATGGTTTAAATTATACAAATAATTGAAAAAATATGTGGGATTTTTTTACACAAAGTGGTTGACGTGTGAATTTGTCACACGTATTATTGGCTTTCGTGTGAAAATTTCACACAAAAATTGTATTTTTAGACTGTTTAGTCGCTCAATTGAATTTAAAGTTCAAAGCCTTTTTAAGGCGATACGTTGGTGTGCATGATGCTCGCCAATAACTCCTCGAGGAGGATTAAATGTTACCAATGATATCAGTAAGTAAAGCAGACTCCACCCAATCAGGCCGTATATTCGCTATGCTGAACTGGACTGCTTTGTTATTGGCAACATTATTGATTATTTTATCATTCTCAACAGGTGATGCTTCAGCTGCAAGCCAAAGAGGTCGCTCAGCAACCAATTTTAATCACAGTAAAACGGGTTTCCTTTTAAGTGGTGCTCACCTAAAAGTTAACTGCGAAAGCTGTCATACAAACGGCATTTTCAAGGGAACTCCTAAACAGTGTGAGAGTTGCCATGTACAAAGTGGTCGTGCTTCAGCCTCAGCTAAGCCTAGTCAGCATATACCTACAAATAAAAGTTGTGAAACTTGCCATAAATCTACGAATTGGCCATCGGTAAATTTTGTGCACGACAGTGCAACTAATGGCACATGTTCAGCCTGTCACAATAATACCAATGTGCGTGGTAAGCCTGCTCAGCATCTTGCAACAGCGGCTAATTGCGATACTTGTCACAAGAGCACTAATGCTTGGTTGCCAGCATTAGGTCATGATCATACAGGCGTCGCCGCTGGAACTTGTGCGACTTGTCATGGCAAAACAGCTACGGGGAAGAAAGCTGGACATATTAGTACCAGCCAATCATGTGACGCCTGCCATAAGACAACTGGCTGGATACCTGCAAAAATGAACCACACGGGTATAAGCGGCGGCTGCGCAAGTTGCCACGATGGAAATAAGGCGCTTGGCAAATCCAGTAATCACATTAAAACATCTGCGGCTTGCGAAACTTGTCATAACTCAACCACCAGTTTTAAACATGGAAAAATGGATCATAGTGGGGTTGCGCCAGGTAGTTGTGCAACTTGTCATGGTAAAACTGCGTCAGGAATGAGTGCTGGTCACGTACCAACAACAGCATCTTGTGATACGTGCCACAAGGGCACAACCAGCTTTAAGGGTGCTGCAATGAACCACACCGGTATCACCACTGGCTGTGCGACCTGTCACGGCGGTGGCTTTGCCAACATCAAATCCAAACCCAGCAGCCACATCGCTACCACCGCGGCCTGTGAAACCTGCCATAAGAGCACCACCAGCTTCAAAGGTGGCGCAGCGATGAACCATACCGGCATTACCACCGGTTGTGCAACCTGCCATAAAACAGGCGGCTCTGGCTTAGCTAAACCAAGCAACCACATCCCAACCACAGCGGCCTGTGAAACCTGCCATAAATCCACCACCAGCTTCGCTGGCACAGCGATGAACCACACAGGCATTACCGCGGGCTGTTCAAGTTGCCATAACGGCACGGGCTTTGCAGGTGTTAAACCAGTTTCTAAACCAAGCACTCATATATCCACTGCAGCGGCTTGTGAGACTTGCCACAAGTCCACCGCCAGCTTCAAAGGTGGCGCAATGAATCATACTGGGATTACCACTGGTTGCGCGACTTGCCATAACGGGTCAACAGCACTAGGTAAGCCAAGTACCCATATTGCAACGACCGCATCGTGTGAAACTTGCCATAAATCTACTACTTCGTTTGCTGGAACTGTGATGAATCACACTGGCATTACGACGGGGTGTGCCACTTGCCACAATGGGTCAACGGCCAAAGGAAAGCCAAGTACTCACGTGCAAACAACATCGTCGTGTGAAACCTGCCATAAATCGACGACGACATTTAGTACAGGAGCGATGAATCATACTGGCATCACTTTTGGCTGCGCAACTTGCCATAACGGGTCAACGGCACTAGGAAAGCCAAGTACCCATATTGCTACGACCGCATCGTGTGAAACTTGCCATAAATCGACCACTTCGTTTGCTGGAACTGTGATGAATCACACTGGCATTACAACGGGGTGTGCTACTTGTCACAATGGGGCTACAGCCAAAGGAAAGCCAAGTACCCATATTGCTACGACCGCATCGTGTGAAACCTGCCATAAATCGACGACGACATTTAGTACAGGAGCGATGAATCATACTGGCATCACTTCTGGCTGCGCAACTTGCCATAACGGGTCAACGGCACTAGGTAAGCCAAGTACCCATATTGCTACGACTGCATCGTGTGAAACTTGCCATAAATCTACGACAAGCTTCGCTGGCACAGCGATGAACCACACTGGTATTACGACGGGGTGTGCTAAATGTCATAACGGTTCAACGGCAATGGGTAAACCAAGTAATCACGTGCAAACTACGGCATCTTGTGAAAGCTGTCACAAGTCAACAACATCGTTTTTAGGTGCAGCCTTTAACCATACTGGCATTGTGAGTGGTTGTGCAACTTGTCACAATGGTAATACAGCGGCAGGGAAACCAAGTACTCATATAAAAACCACTGCATCGTGCGAGACTTGCCATAAATCAACCACTTCGTTTGCTGGTACAACCATGAACCACACGGGCATTACCAGCGGTTGTGCAACTTGTCATAACGGATCAACTGCAATAGGCAAACCAAGTACGCACGTGCAAACTACGGCATCTTGTGAAACCTGCCATAAATCGACGACGACATTTAGTACAGGAGCGATGAATCATACCGGCATCACTTCTGGCTGCGCAACTTGCCATAATGGGTCAACGGCAAAAGGCAAGCCAAGTAACCACGTACAAACTACAGCTTCTTGCGAAACTTGTCATAAGTCTACGACAACGTTTACTGGTGCTACTATGAACCATACTGGCATCACCACAGGTTGTGCGAAATGTCACAATGGAACTACAGCGTTAGGCAAGTCTGCTAACCATGTACAGACTACTGCGGGTTGTGAAACTTGCCATAAATCGACTACTACATTTACTGGCGCAGCCTTTAACCATACAGGCATCGCTCCAAGTAGTTGCTCAACTTGCCATAATGGCGCCGCTGCCATGGGCGTAATATCTAACCATGTGCCTGTAATTGGAATTTCTTGTGATGCTTGCCACACTGGCACCACTAGCTTTAGTAATCCTAAAAAACCTAACCATTCGTTATTGACCGCAACATGTAGATCTTGTCATGGTGCTAGATATGTTGGAGTTGAGTCAAAATCACATAATTCACCTAAAGACTGTAACTCTTCAGGTTGTCACAACACTAATACATTCGACAAATAAAGGATTCATAAGGTAGATTTTTCTCACCTTAGTTTGTTGAAGCTAACTAATAAAAACTTTATCTTAAAATTGTAAGTAATTGACTTTTATGAAAAAAATAAATACTATTTGGCTATATGCAATTAATGCCTTAGAAATGAGGGTTAATGTGAATTTATCCAAAAGCTTTTACCTTGTTTTAGCGGTTGTTTGTTCACTTGTGCCTTCGTTGGCACATGCAGATAAACTTCTTGATAAAGTTGAAATCGTACAAGCTCAAAACGAGACGGAAATTCATATTGAGTTCTTAACGCAAGTGCGTTATTTAAGGCATGCACCCTTAAATACTGAAACTTCCCGCATTCAAATCTTTTTAGAGTTTCCTCAGTTCTCAAAAGAAACGCTATCAAATCAGCGTGAATTTCGAAATTCACCCAAAACAAATCTCTTACCTCGTTTTACCGTTAACTATCCTGAGCAAAATTCTAATAGCATAGGTGTGCGATTTAAAAGCCCAGTCAAATTCACTGTTACGCCAGACAATAGTGGTCGCGGTATAGTGATTCATGTGCCAAAAGACAAGGCAGAAGTCATTGCAGAACCAGCTGTTGAGTCGCCAGTAGCACCTGTCATTGATCACGGCCCTCAAGGTGAAATTCCAGCTAAGCCTGCTGATATGAGTGATAACGATTATGCCGCAAAGTTGGTTTCTGAGGCGCGCGTAGCAAGAGGTGTTGGTGATTACCCCAAAGCAGTGCAATTACTGAATGCTGTACTCGGTTTGCCAAGCAATACTCATTCACAAGATGCCCAAGAGCTAATTGCTAATTCGCGTGAAAAAATGGGTGAAATGTCTAAGGCAAAAGCAGAGTATGAAACATATCTTAAGCTTTATCCAGAGGGTGAAGGCGCTACACGCGTTCGCCAACGTTTAACCGCGTTAGAGGGTTCAAATAAATTTAGCAGTGCGGATGCGGCTAAAACCAAAAAGCCAATTCGAGATATCCACGAAAATACGGTCTATGGTAGCTGGAATCAGTATTACTATGATGCGCACAGCCATAATTATCCAGGCTCTGGCAAAAATACGGGAACGCATGATCAGTCTCAATTAGTGAGTGCGATAGACCTTACTGCCCGATTCCGCCAAAACGAGTGGGATAACCGAATTGTAATCCGTAATACGCAAACCATGGACTTTCTGCCGAATAAGGCAGATCGCAATAGGTTGCAAGCTGCTTATGTTGAATTGCAGAATAAAGACTCAGACTTTATGACACGCATCGGTAGACAGAATGGTAATTCTGGCGGTGTTTTAGGTCGCTTTGATGGTGGATTATTCCGTTATGGATTATCGCCGCAATACAAATTGAACTTTGTTGCAGGTGCATTGGACGAATATAATATTGATTACAGACGGCATTTTTATGGAATCAATCTGGATATTGGTCCGATTAATGAAAAATGGAGTGGTAATACATTTTTCATTGAGCAAAGGGTCGATGACTTAATTGACAGGCGTGGCGTAGGTGGTGAGTTGCGTTACTTTGATATGGGAAAATCGTTATACTCAGTGGTAGATTATGATACTTATTTTAATCGTTTAAATACTGCTATGTTGCAAGGTAACTGGCAAACGGCAGAAGGTACCAGTTATAATATCCTGATGGAAAATCGCAAGTCGCCAGTGTTACAGTTGATTAATGCGTTATTTGATCCCGCGTTTCAAAATCAAACGTTTTACCCAACAACGCCTACATCGCTGCGTCAGGCATTGCGAATAGGTAGTACTATAAGCGCCCCAAATACTTTAACTGCGTCAGGATTAAGAGATTATGCAATCAACCAAACATTGGATACCAGCTTGTTTTTGGTAGGTGCAACACGTCAAGTGACGCCTCGCTGGCAATTGGGCGGAGATGTTCAAATGAGTAGGGTAACTGGTAGTGCCAATGCCAGTAATGGCGCAATAGCACTTGCTGAAAAAACAGCGGCAGACAATGGTACTTTTTTAAGTGATCTCGATAGACAAAATCTGCGTAATTCATTTACAGGTGGTAATACATATACTTACCATGTGCAGGCAGTAGGTTTAGACACGCTATTTAAAGATGATACTTCGATTATTAGTGTAAGTTATATTGATGGCCCAACAAGCCGTGTTCAGTCAGTAGTGTTAACTAACGTAATGGTGCCTCGTGATAAATGGCGCTTGGATAGCTCGGTGAAGTTACTCAGAATTGAGTCGGACCCAGCTTCCGTGCAATATGTTGTTGGCCCGACAGTCAGAGCAAGCTACCGCCTGCGCGAAAAGGCGACTATAGAAGCAGAGGTAGGTTTAGAAGTGACTAATGAAAATAATTCAGACAGCTTTAACCCAGGGCACACCCGCACATTCCGCGATTTCAGTTTTATCGGCTACCGTTTGGACATTTAATGTTACTAACGCAAGGGTTAGCATGCTTGCGCGGTGATCGCTTGCTGTTTAAAAATGTAGAGTTTGAGCTTAATGCAGGCGGCCTGCTCTATGTGCTGGGCGAGAACGGTAGTGGCAAAAGTAGTTTATTGCGCATGCTGTGCGGATTGATGCTGCCAGAAAGTGGAACAGTTTTCTGGAATAAAAAACCTATCAAAGAAGAATCTGAAAGCTATTTGTCCAATCTCACTTATATTGGCCATTTGAACGGGCTTAAAGATGATCTTACTGCGCTAGAAAATTTAACCATGAGCGCACGTGCCGCAGGTAATGAAGTGACAGAAGATAAAGCATTGGCGGCATTAGCAGCGATTGGAATCGAGCGTTGTGCAAATTTACCAGCACGCGTGCTATCGCAGGGGCAAAAAAGACGAGTGACGCTAGCTAAGCTTTGGTTGTCAGAAGGTAAATTATGGATATTGGATGAACCCTTTGCTGCCTTAGATATTGCGTCAGTTAGCATACTTGCTGCAAAGTTAGGGGAGCATCTATCCAGTGGCGGAATGGCAATTCTTACCACTCATCAAGATGTCGCAATTCATGCACAGTCCACTCAAACTTTGAGGTTAAGTGAATGAACGGTGCATGGATGACCGTGCTGAAGCGCGATCTTTTATTAGCTTTCCGTAGACGTTCAGATGTTGCGACAACGCTATTTTTCTTCTTGATTGTTTCCAGCTTATTTCCGCTTGGCATTGGTCCAGAGCCTACTGTGCTGAGCAGCATCGCACCAGGTGTTTTATGGGTAGCGGCATTATTGGCTGGCATGCTTTCACTTACACGTTTATTTGCCGCAGATTTTGCTGATGGTAGTTTAGAACAGATGTTACTCGCGCCGCAGCCATTGACGTTATTGGTCACGGCTAAGGTGTTGGCTCATTGGCTGGTTTGCGGTTTGCCAGTGGTATTGTTAGCGCCATTGATTGGTTTGCAGTATGCCTTACCGAACGACGCGTTATTTGTGCTTATTATTTCTTTATTGTTAGGCACGCCAGCATTGAGTTTAATTGGCGCAATTGGTGCTGCTCTCACATTAGGCGTTCGTGGTAGCGGGTTGTTGGTGGCGTTATTAGTGTTACCTTTATACATTCCAGTGTTGATTTTTGGCGCTGGAGCAGTCGCGGCAAGTCAGCATGGCATGAGTGCACAGGCGCATCTTTCATTGTTGGCTGCCTGTTCTTTACTTGCTTTGGTGTTAGCACCATTAGCTACAGCTGCTGCATTACGTATCTCTGTAGAATAAACCGCATGTAGAGTAAAATATGCGCCACTGTGAATGACAGCCGTGAAATGCAGTCGTGAATTACAGTAACATTACCGTGCAATTTGAATGCAATTACAGAGCAATTTGAGCAAATAAATTATGAGCATTAATTGGTTTAAATATTCATCACCACAAACTTTCTATCCATTAGCTGGAAAAATGATTCCATGGTTTGTTTGGTTAGCCACAATTTTCGCTATAGCAGGTTTGTACATTAGCTTTGCCGTTGCCCCTACTGATTTTCAACAAGGTGAAGCGTATCGCATCATCTTTGTCCATGTGCCCGCTGCTTGGATGTCCATGGTGATCTATATCGTCATGGCTGGTTGGGCGGCGTTAGGGCTAGCGCTTAATGCGCGATTATCTGCCATGATGGCGCAAGCTTTAGCGCCAACCGGGGCAATATTTACCTTACTTGCTTTGGTCACAGGTTCGCTGTGGGGCAAGCCCATGTGGGGCGCATGGTGGGTGTGGGACGCCCGTTTAACCTCTGAGCTTATATTACTGTTTTTGTATCTTGGCTTTATTGCTTTGCAAGCGTCAATTGATGACCCGCGTCGCGCAGATAGAGCGGGGGCTTTGTTAGCGCTGGTTGGTGTGGTGAACGTGCCGATTATTTATTTTTCAGTCAAATGGTGGAATACCTTGCATCAAGGTTCCAGCATCAATATGGGTGCGGCGCCGAAAATGGCGGCGACTATGTTGATGGGCATGCTGCTGATGGCTTTAGCTTTTTGGATGTATACCGTGGCGGTTGCATTGATGCGCGTACGCTGCATTATGCTGGAACGTGAGCGTTCATCGGATTGGGTTAAAGAGCTGTCAGTCACAGCAGGAGGCAAATTATAATGCAATGGGCAAGTTGGTCAGCATTTTTTAATATGGGTGGCTACGCATTTTATGTGTGGTTTTCTTTTGGCTTAACGGCACTTTGTGTCGCTTGGGAAGTCATATCTCTGCGCAAACGTAGCAAAGCTGCATTACGTTTATCTAAAATTTTGGCACAAGGTTAATATGGCTATAAAAGCACGACATAAACGATTTATTTTAATAGCGATTGGTTTGGCATTGCTAGGCTTAGCCGCAATGCTTATTTTGAATGCTTTCCAAAGCAATATGGTGTTCTTCTACACACCAACGCAAGTAGATAAAGGTGAAGTGCCGCACGGTACTGGCTTCCGTATTGGTGGCTTAGTAGTAAAAGATAGTTTAAAGCGCCAAGATGATGGTTTAACCGTGCATTTTGCTATTACAGATACCGCTAAAACTGTACCAGTTGTTTACAAGGGTGTTTTACCGGATTTGTTTAAAGAAGGTAAAGGCGTGGTAGCGCAAGGTAAATTAGGTCCAGATGGCATATTTATGGCTAGTGAAGTGCTTGCTAAACATGATGAAAACTATATGCCGCCAGAAGCTGCAGAGGCGCTAAAACGTGCTCAAGAACAAGGTAAAACGGTAGTGATGCCGAAATAGTACAGCTTGTTAAATGTAGGTCGGGCTTTAGTCTGACTTTGTCGGTTTAAAAGCTGACCTGCAGAAAGCTGTTCAATGCAATTATCAAAACACCCGCAATTCAATAAATAGTTAGATTAAATTCACTATAGTTAAAACTCACTAAGGATATTAACGTGATTCCTGAAATTGGCCATTTTTCTCTCATTCTCGCCTTGCTGGTGGCGCTCACGCTAGGTAGCTTGCCTATCATCGGTGCTGCTCGTGGCAATGTGGCTTGGATGGGGCTAGCTAGACCGCTCGCACGCGTACAATTTTTGCTCATTGCATTTTCGTTCATTTGCTTGGCTTATGCTTTTGCAACCAAAGACTATTCGGTCATGTATGTTGCCTCTAATTCAAACTCACAATTGCCTATACAATTTCGTATTGCAGCGGTGTGGGGCGGTCATGAAGGGTCACTGTTACTTTGGGCATTGATATTAAGTATTTGGACTGTGGCAGTAAGTGCATTCTCCAAGCATCTGCCAGATGATATGCGTGCGCGCATTTTGGGTGTCATGGGCTTAATCAGCGTAGGCTTTTTACTGTTCATGCTCATGGTTTCAAACCCATTTGATCGCTTAATTCCAGCAGCTTTAGATGGCCGTGATTTAAATCCTTTGTTGCAAGATCCGGGCATGATCTTTCATCCACCTATGCTTTATATGGGTTATGTTGGCTTTTCAGTGGCATTTGCTTTTGCCATTGCCGCTTTGATTGGCGGTCAGCTAGATGCCGCTTGGGCGCGCTGGTCGCGCCCTTGGACCACTTTGGCATGGGTGTTCTTAACTTTGGGTATTTTAGGTGGTAGTAACTGGGCGTATTACGAGCTAGGTTGGGGCGGTTGGTGGTTTTGGGATGCGGTAGAAAACGCATCATTCATGCCATGGCTAGTGGGTACTGCGCTTATTCACTCGCTAGCGGTCACTGAAAAACGCGGCAGCTTTAAAGCTTGGACAGTATTACTCGCGATTTGCGCATTCTCTTTAAGCCTACTCGGAACATTCTTAGTGCGTTCAGGTGTACTGACTTCTGTACATGCTTTTGCCACAGACCCAAGACGCGGCGTATTTATTTTAGCGTTCCTAGTGATTGTAATTGGCGGTTCATTGGCGTTATTTGCTTGGCGCGCACCAACGGTTGGTCGTGGCGGTAAGTTCAGTGTAGTTTCACGCGAAAGTTTTCTGCTCGCTAATAACGTTTTGTTAGCCGTCGCGGCGATATCGGTATTACTCGGCACGCTTTATCCGTTGTTCTTGGATGCACTAAATTACGGCAAAATCTCTGTAGGCCCTCCTTATTTTGATGCAGTATTTGCGCCACTCATGACGCCTGCATTGTTCTTGATGGGGGTTGGTCCAATAGCCAGCTGGAAGAATGCTTCATTACCTGAACTAGCCATACGTTTGCGCTGGGCTTTTGGCGTCAGCATTGCCACAGCCATTATCCTGCCACTCTGGTTAGGCAATTTAACGCCAATGATAGGCCTAGGTTTATTCTTAGCTTTCTGGATTATCGCGACCACGTTCAATATGGTGCGTCATCGTTTACGCGGTGTGGGACAATCTTTAACTTCACGTATCAAGGCCGTTCCGCGCGCTTGGTGGGGCATGGTCATTGCGCATTTAGGCATTGCTGTATTTACTATAGGCGTTACCGTAGTAAAAGGTTTTGAGTCAGAAACCGCTGTGCGTATGCTACCTGGTGATGTTGCACATTTAGCTGGTTTTGATTTTACCTTTATAGGCGTAGATGAAATTCAAGGGCCAAATTACACCGCAAATAGAGGTCAAATTCGCGTGAGCAAAAATGGTGTTGAGCGCACTGTACTCAATACTGAAAAAAGACTGTACACCGTTACTAATATGCCGATGACTGAAGCTGGTATTAGTCCAGCGGTGATTCACGACTTATATGCATCACTTGGCGAGCCGCTCAGCGATGGCGCTTGGAGCATACGTATTTATCATAAGCCTATGGTGGAATGGATATGGGCGGGTTGTGCATTGATGGCATTAGGCGGTTTGTTGGCCTTATCTGATAGGCGCTATCGTATGAAAAAGCGTAATAAAAGCTCAAATAATGGCGAGTTGACTGAGGACGAGGTGACGGCATGAAGCGCGCTTTATTACCGTTAATTATTTTTTTAGTGGTGGTTGGTTTTCTTTTTAAAGGCTTGTTTTTGAACCCTAGAGAAGTGCCTTCGCCATTAGTAGGAAAGCCTGCGCCACAGTTTAACTTGGCTCGTTTAGATGCTGCTGATAAAACATTCTCTCCTAAAGAAATGTTAGGCAAGGTCTGGCTACTTAACGCATGGGCATCATGGTGTGCGGCCTGTAAAGATGAGCACCCACTTCTAGTGGAGCTATCTAAATCAGATTTTGTGCCTATTGTTGGTTTAGATTACAAAGATAACAATCAAGATGCGCAACAATGGCTAGATCAGGCTGGTAATCCTTACACAATTAACGCAGTAGATGCAGATGGTCGTGTGGGCATCGATTATGGTGTTTATGGCGTACCAGAAACCTATGTGATTGACAAAAAAGGCATGATTGCTTACAAGCAAATCGGCCCAATCACTATGGAAGCATTGCGCGATAAAATCGCCCCATTAGTTAAACAATTGCAGGCTCAATAATGCTCAATAAACTACTACATTTATTTGCCGCTAGCCTTTTAATCTGCGCATTGAACGCCGTTGCACAAGACGCACGTCCACTGCAAGACAACGCTGCTGTTGAGGTGCAAGTGCAGCGCTTATCTAGCCAGCTACGTTGCCTAGTTTGTCAAAACCAGACGTTGGCAGATTCGCATGCGGAGCTGGCGCAAGATTTAGTGCAAGAGATTCGCGAAATGGCTGCTAAAGGCATGAGCGACCAAGAGATTATTGACTACTTGGTCGCGCGTTATGGCGATTTTGTGCGCTATCGCCCGCCGCTTAAAGCGAGCACCGTTTTATTATGGCTAGGGCCATTTGCCTTGCTATTGATTGGCGGTTTTAGTTTATTTCTACAGTTGCGCAGACGTCAAACAATGGCTGGTGATGTCCCGCTGACTGAAGAAGAAGTCCGTAAAGTACGCGAGTTACTCAATAAGTAATTCATAAAATAAGGAAGCATGATGTTGTTATTTTGGGTAGTTGTAATTGCAATGATAGTCGCTACGCTGGCACTTATTCTGCCGGCTTTGTTAAAGCCTAATAAAACTGTTACTACAGATGCTAATGCGGAAAAACGTGCAATTTTTCATCAGCAATTTGATGAAATAGAGCAAGACAAAGCCAATGGCATACTAGATGCTGCGCAATATGAGATTGCTAAAACTGAACTTGAGCGACGTATGCTGGATGAAATTGGCACAAATAACGTGCTAACGGGCAGCAGCAAGCCAGACCGTATGTTGGCTTTGATTTTGTTAATAGTATTACCATTAGCTTCAATCTTTATTTATTACAAAATCGGTAGTCCAGCTGCAATTAGTTTGCCAAATGCAGCCCAAGCTATTGAGGCATCTCAAAGTGCAGAAGAGCAGAGCGCAAGGGCTGGTGATGTAGAGCCTCTGCTTGCAGCAATGAATGCTAAATTAGCGCAAAACCCGGCCGACGGTAAAGGTTGGGCGCTGTTGGCAAGAACCTATGTAGAACTAGGCCGTACCTCTGATGCCGTTCCTGCTTATGAGAAAGCGGTAAAAATAATTCCGAATGATGCACAATTATTAGCGGATTATGCAGATGCTTTAGCGGTATCAAACGGCTATAACTTAGCTGGTAAACCAACAGAATTAGTGAATCAGGCTTTAAAGTTAGATCCGCATCATATTAAATCGTTGTTGCTAGCTGCTGCGGCTGCAACCAATCGCAAAGATTACAAACAAGCCATCGTTTATTGGCAGAACCTGCAAAAAGAATTGCCAGCCGATTCTGACATTGCGCCTAAAGTAAAAGCATCCCTAGATGAGGTATATCGATTAGCTGGTGTCAAAGCACCTGCGACTGCTGAATCAGCAACACCAGCCGAAGCCACTCAAGGCGTCAGCGGAGCAGTTAAATTAGCACCAGCGCTAGCTGCCAATATTGACCCTGCAGCCACAGTGTTTGTGTATGCACGTGCCGCACAAGGCGCAAGTATGCCGCTTGCAATTGAACGCATCACGGTAAAAGACTTACCTTACACTTATCATTTAGATGACAGTAAAGGCTTAATGCCAGCGAATAAACTTTCACAAGCTGCTGAAGTGGTCATCGTAGCGCGAATCTCTAAAACTGGTGATGCTAAACCGCAAGCGGGTGACTTACAAGGCACGTCATCCGCAGTTAAACCTAATAGTAGCAAAGTTGATGTTGAAATCAATGAACTGCTTAAATAAATAGTCGCTAATTTCGTCTAGGCGATAAGCTGTGACGGTTGGTTTTGAATCCGCCCCTTTAATAATGATTAAGAAACATAACCAGCAAAGATTATGATGATGCCGACAGAAAAAGACCTGACACCTAAGACTATATATTTAAAAGATTATCTGCCAGCTTCTTATAAAGTTGCGCATGTAAACCTCAGCTTTACATTGTTAGAAGATAAAACAATTGTAAAGTCTGAGGTGCAATACTTTAAAAATCCAGAAAGTGCTTCAAATGACTTAATCTTAAATGGTGAAGGTCAGAACCTTATCTCTGTTGAGATTGATAACAAGCCGTTTGATAGCTACATCGTCGATGACGATACCTTGACCATCAATAATGCAGGTGAGAAATTCACACTGACGATTACTTCGGAAATTGACCCAGCATCCAACACATTGCTAGAGGGGTTATACAAATCTCAAGGCACTTATTGCACGCAGTGTGAAGCTGAAGGCTTTCGCCGCATCACTTACTTTCAAGATCGCCCAGATGTACTTAGCACTTTTACAGTGCGTGTTGAGGGTGATAAAAGCAAATATCCAGTACTGCTTTCTAACGGCAACCTCATAGAGTCAGGTGAATGTGGTGATGGACGCCATTTTACTGTCTGGCATGATCCATTTCCCAAACCTTGCTACCTTTTTGCATTGGTTGCTGGTGACCTTGTACGAGTCGCAGACACATTCAAAACAATGTCTGGACGCAATGTCGACCTGCATATCTATGTTCGTTCAGGTGACGAGAAACAATGTGGACATGCCATGCAGTCTCTAATTAAAGCCATGAAATGGGATGAAGAGAAATACGGTCGCGAGTACGAGCTGGATTTGTTTAATATTGTAGCCGTCAGTGATTTCAACATGGGCGCCATGGAAAACACCTCATTGAATGTTTTTAACACTTCGCTAGTCCTCGCTCATCAAGATACCGCGACTGACAATGACTTTATGAGTGTTGAAGGCGTGATTGGGCATGAGTATTTTCATAACTGGACTGGCAACCGCGTGACTTGCCGGGACTGGTTTCAATTATCGCTCAAAGAAGGCTTTACCGTTTTTAGAGATCAGGAATTTAGTGCTGATATGAACTCTCAAGCTGTACAGCGGATTGATGATGTTAACTCATTACGTCGCCTGCAATTTTCAGAAGACGCAGGCCCGCTAGCGCATGCTGTGCAACCCGATCAATTTATTGAGATTAGTAATTTCTACACAAAAACCGTGTATGAAAAGGGTGCGGAAATCATTCGTATGCAGCATACCTTGCTGGGTGAACAAACATTCCGCAAAGCTACTGACCTATATTTTAACCGCTATGATGGGCACGCCGTCACCTGCGATGATTTTGTACAATGCATGGCAGACGCATCAGGCCGCGACATGTCGCAATTCTTCTTGTGGTACAAGCAAGCTGGCACGCCAACTTTAAAGGTGAGTAGTCAATATGATGCGGCACTAAGCACATACACACTCACGCTTCAGCAGTCTCAATCTGCAACACCAGGGCAGCTAGACAAAAAGCCACTGCATATACCAGTGGCGGTTGGCTTGCTCGATGCAACGGGTGAGCAAACACATGACACGCAAATATTAGAAGTGACTGAGCGTGAACAAAGCTTCACTTTTAATCATGTGAATACGCCGCCAGTACCGTCAATCTTGCGCGGCTTTTCTGCACCAGTAAAGTTAATCACAAATTTGAGCGATGATGATCTGCGTCTATTACAGCTTAAAGATACTGACGGTTTCAACCGCTGGGAAGCAGGGCAAACGCTCGCTTTGCGTAACATCGAACGTGTGATGGCTGATGGAGGAGCCAATATCGCTCAATTTGTAGATGATTTTGGCGTGATGATTGAACAAGGTCTTGCCAACCAAGGTGATAAAGCATTGCTAGCGCGTGCGCTCACTCTGCCAGCGATAGCAGTGATTGCACAAACGCAGAATGTGATTGACCCTGCCGCCATAGATAATGCCCGCACGCACATACTTAAAACAATTAAACAGACACACAAAGCAGCCTTGCAGCGCTTGTATAAAGACAACAGTAATACTGGCGAGTTTTCACTATCACCAGCGGCAATGGGGCGCAGAGCGTTACAAAATACAGTGCTTGAATTACTAACTGTCACCAATGGCACTGGATGCGCAGCCTTTGCAAAGGCGCATTATGATGCGGCAGATAATATGACCGATCTTGTTGCGGCGGTATCTTGCCTATCTGACAGTACGCAAGCTGAACGCGATGAAGTTTTAGCAGATTTTTATCGTCGATTTAAAGGCTATCCACTCGTGGTGGATAAATGGTTCTCTCTGCAAGCGATTGCAAACAGAGATGCCATATTTGATGACTTTGCAAAGCTACTCAAGCATCCAGACTTTAATATTAAGAACCCCAATCGCGTGCGCTCGCTTTACTCCGCATTCTCAATCAACAACCCAGTAAAATTCCATGATCCAAGCGGTCAAGGCTATGCCATTTTGAGAGATGTAATTATCGAGTTGAATGAAATCAACCCACAAATTGCATCACGCCAAGTGACACCATTCCGTGAATGGAAGCGCTACACACCAGCCCTGCAAGCGCATATGAAAGCTGCACTACAAGCGATTATGGACACACCCAATCTATCAAATGATGTGTTCGAGATTGTAAGTAAAAGCTTAAATGGCTAAGTTCATCGTACTGAAAACGCGCTAGCGTCATCAGCATTGCGAGATGCATCTCACAATGCTAAAGCCACCTCAAAGAGGATGTGCAAACAATCTGTTAAGTTTGATATTTAGTCGAAAGTAATATGATTTTGACATTTAATAATGACATCAATTATTAGAAGAAATTGATGTCATTAAAGTGCCATTAGTCATCTGAACGTGACTAAAGACTGGTATGCTTAGCCATAAAAAAGGTAAACATATGGATCATGACTTAACACTTATTACAACCATCGCTTCAGGTTTCGGGCTCGCACTTATTTTTGGCTTTATCGCTGAGCGCTGCAAGCTACCCGCACTTGTTGGGTACTTATTCGCAGGCATTCTGATTGGTCCCGCAACGCCAGGTTTTGTTGCAGATGTCAGCATCGCATCTCAATTATCAGAAATTGGCGTCATGCTGCTCATGTTCGGCGTAGGCTTGCACTTCTCCATTAATGATTTGATGTCTGTAAAGCGCATCGCCTTACCCGGCGCTATCATACAAATGACAATCTCAACGGTGCTTGGCATGCTGCTCGCCAATTGGTGGGGTTGGACATTTGGCGAAGGCTTAATCTTTGGTTTGGCACTATCGTGTGCCAGTACTGTGGTGTTATTAAAAGCACTTGAGTCCAGAGGCATACTTGAGAGTATGAATGGCAAAATTGCCGTAGGCTGGTTGGTGGTTGAAGACCTTGTGACCGTGCTAGTTTTGGTGTTAATGCCGCCACTTGCAGCCATTTTAGGCGGCGTAACGACTGAAGCTACGTCTACCCCATTATGGCAGACCATTAGCTTTACGCTTTTGCAGGTGACAGGTTTTATTGTCTTGATGCTAGTCGTAGGTAAGCGCCTGCTGCCGTGGATTTTATGGCATGTTGCAAAAACTGGCTCAAGAGAACTCTTCACTTTATCCGTTGTTTCTGCCGCAATTGGTATCGCTTATGGTGCTGCGATATTGTTTAGTGTGTCGTTCGCGCTCGGTGCTTTTTTTGCAGGCATGGTGATGCGCGAATCTGAGTTCAGTCATCGAGCAGCTGAAGAATCATTGCCACTAAGGGATGCCTTTGCGGTGCTGTTTTTTGTGTCAGTTGGCATGCTGTTTGAGCCTTCAATATTATTGGCGAAACCAATGAGCGTATTGGCCGTTGTAGCCATAATTGTTTTTGGTAAATCGATTGCTGCCATGGTAATCACTTTAGCACTTCGCTACCCACTCAACACTGCACTCACTGTAGCTGCAAGTCTGGCGCAAATTGGTGAATTCTCTTTTATTCTTGCTGGCTTGGGCGTTTCATTAGGCATTCTGCCCGCTGAAGGCATGAGCTTAATTTTGGCTGGTGCTTTAATTTCAATTGCTATCAATCCACTCGTATTCTCAATCATTAAACCGTTTAAAAAGTGGGTGCTCGGTTTCTCTGAAATTGCGCGTCAATATGAGCAACGTGTAGATCAATTTTCTGAGCTACCTATGAGTACAGAGCGTAAGTACTTAGAAGGCCAAGTTGTGCTGGTGGGTTATGGACGCGTTGGAAAAAGAATTGCCAAAGCATTAAGCGATAGCAACATCCCTTATGTTGTGGCCGAAGAAAATAGAGAGATCGTTGAAAATCTTCGTAAAAAAGGCATACCAGCAGTATCGGGAAATGCTTCTGAACCTGCCGTATTAATTCAAGCGCATATTGCAAATGCATCCATGCTGGTTATTGCAACACCTGATACGATTAATATCAGAAAAATGGCCGAAACTGCAAAAGCTCTGCGACCTGAAATTAAAATTGTTGTCAGAACGCACAACGAAGATGAATCAAATTTATTAACCACGGAGAATATCGGCAAAGTATTTTATGGTGAAGAAGAGCTCGCCAATGGAATGAGCAAGTTCATTGTTGAGCAGTACATTCCGCAATAGTTTAGTTTTCTAGTATAAAAAAATAGAACTACCTCAGCCGGCACTAGCCGAATCAACTCGGAATAATATACGCACCAGTAATCCTTTACCTGTAGTAGGTGTTGTTAATATGAGCTTTGCTCCATGAATTCGTGCTATGTCATTGACAATTGCCAAGCCCAGTCCGCTACCGAACCCTTTAGCTTGGCTACCGCGAGAGAAGCGTTGTAGAACCTTTTGACGCTCTTCAAAATCTATTCCTGGACCATCATCTTCTACTTCAAGAATAGCTGATTGCGCTAAAACATAGGTTTTTACAGTAATTTGAGTACCTTTACCCGCATGTTCAATTGAGTTATGGATAAGGTTCGACAATAGCTCCTGAAGTAAAGTTGATTGCCCATATACGGGAGCTGTAAGCAATTGAAATCCTAAATCAATACCAGCTGAGAATGCTAGACTGGACCACTCATTTGCAGCTTCAGCACCAATATCCTTGAGGTTGATGTGTGTAAACTCTCTTGAGTTTTGACTGTTGGGATCTGCACGAGCAATCGCCAGTAATTGGTTTGCTAACTTCGCAGCACGGCTTGCAGAACGATTGAGGCGCTCTAGAGTGGTGTTAAGTGATTTTGGATGAGGTTCCAACAATGCTAGCTCTGATTCTGTTTGAAGCGCTGTTAGCGGAGTGCGAAGCTGGTGAGCTGCATCAGCCAGAAAGGCTTTCTGTGCATTACTGGCGTCACTAAGTTGCTTGAACAGATGGTTGAGTGTTGTAATGAGTGGCTGCAATTCAGATGGTGCATGCGGTAAGCTTATAGCTTGCAGGTCAGAAAAGTTTCGATCAGCAAGTTGAGCGCGAAGATCCTGCATAGGTTTTAAGCCATGTTTTACAGCTACCAGAACCACTGCCGCTGTAGTCAAACTCAATATGAGAATCGACAGTAGCGTCGTGATAAGTGCTTGAGTCTGTACCTTGTCTCTTTTGCGCAGGGTTTCAGCAACCCTTACTTGACATGAGTTTTGGCCACAAGCTACGCCATAAATCACCATGCGCAGTGCATGACCGTTGATTTCACGATCTATAAAACGTAACTCGCCCGCAGCAACTTTACCTTCAGGGGTATTCAGTACAGGATCTCCAGCGATTACCTTACCATCAGGAGATGCAACCAGAAAAAATTCAGTATCAATTTGATCTGTGCGCAGCAGATGTATCGCTTCATCCGTCATTTTGAAATGAATGCTTTCCCCATCCACTTTTAAAAAACTTGAAACTGCGATGGCATAATCACCGAGTTGGTGATCAAACTCTTGTTTCGCAGGTCTGAGAGATAGCCAATATTGGAATGCTGCTGCCACAGGAGCAATCACTAGCATTGGTACTATCAGCCAGATAAGCAATTGCTTTTTAAGGCTGGATTCCATTGACAGACTCCTCTATCAGATAACCAAATCCCCTAATTGTCCGAATTGAAATTCCAGCAGGAGTGAGTTTTGTCCTGAGCCGCGAAATATAGACTTCAATGGCATTGCTTGATGGTGCCTCGTCCCAGTCAGAAATTGCTTCCAAAATTTGTTCCTTGCTTACTACTTTGCCCAAATTGTTCAATATGTACACAAGTACAGCCCACTCTCGAGGTAATAGTTCGAGCGATTTATCCGATAAATAGGCACGCTTGGCAGTTAAGTCTATGCGTAAAATGCCGAATATAATTTCGTTATGTTGGCGTGTATGAAAGCGCCGCGTAATGGCTTGAATGCGAGCGACGAGCTCTTTCAAAGCAAATGGTTTTACCAAATAATCATCAGCACCAAGTTGAAATCCATATACTCGATCATCAATAGTATCGCGAGCTGTTAACATCAACACTGGCAGAGTGTTGTTTTGGGCGCGCAAACTATGCAAAATTTCGAAGCCGTCCATACCAGGCAAACCAACATCTAGAATAATTGCATCATAAGAAGCAAGACCTAACATATTCATAACAGAGTCACCGCTTTTGACCCAATCCACAAACCACTGCTGGGAGCGTAGCGCTCTTGCGGTACTCTCGCCTAAGTAAGTGTCATCTTCCACCAATAATATGCGCATTATAAGCTCAACGTTAAATTTCTTGTTTTAAGTATAACTCAGTGATTCCAGCCCTGTTAGCTGTACTTTGATGATTCCAAGTAGAAATTTTCGTAATGAAAGCTTGCTGAAAGGTTCCATACATGTTCTTGCAAGGTTGCATCTGTAGAATCCGGCAATCTTGTTATAAACACTACAACGGAACCGCTGGTTTCTTAAAAGCAAATCTATATGACCAAGTGCATGAACATCTATCCACGGCTACTCAAAGAGCAATGTAATTGCGAATACATCACTTTTTTTAAGCTTCAGTTTAAGCGTTTAGTTACTTCTCTGATGAGCTGCTGCATCATTTTCTCAGCTTCAGTTTATGCATCCGAACATTGCCAAACAGAAGCCCCACCAGCGGTGCTTACTAAGGATATTGCGCTGAATCGCTTATTACAGTGCAACCTTGAAATTGTTGATAGTCGCCGCTTCATTATTGCTAATGAAGCTAACCTGACTCAAGCCGGCGAAACCCAGAATCCAAATTTAAGTATTGGCGTTGGTAATATAAACCCTAAACTTGGCATTGGTGCGGGTTCATATTTTGACAAAACAATTGATACTTCAGTCCGCTATGAACAATTAATCGAAAGAGGAAATAAACGTAACTTAAGAGTTAAGGCGGCACAAGGCATCGTCTCAGCCTCCAAGCAAGATGTACTTGAAACAGAACGTCAGCAAAGCATTGCTCTATTGTCGGCAATGGTAGATGTAGCTGCTAGTACCGAGCGGATTAATTTATTGTCACAAATGGTCGATTTGTATAAAGAAACACTCCGTGCCAATAGCATTCGCCTAGAAAAGGGAGACTTGTCGCCTCTTGATGCAGAGCGCCAAAGAATTGATGCTAATCGGGCCCAGATAGATTTACATCAGGCGCAGTCTGACGCAAAAGCAGCACAAATCACGCTAGCAAGTCTTTTGGACTGGGAACATCAGGCAGACGCCTTGACGGTTGACTCTACAATCTTGGATGTTGAGCCTGTTGAGATGCAGCAATTTGATCTAGATAGCCGCACTGACGTGAAAGCGGCTAAATTGCGTGTTGAGGCGGCTAGTCAGCAGCTTGAATTGGCTAGAGCACAACTGAAGTCTGACATTACTGCTGGTGTGCAATATGACCATTGGCCTACAAGTGCAAATAATGCAACTGGCACTGGAGACACTATTAGCTTTACGCTGGGTTTCCCACTGACAGTCAACAATCATTATGAAGGTGAAATTGCACTAGCTACCAGTAATTATGACGCAGCAAAAGAAGCGTTAGCGCATATAGAAGCAAATGCAAAATCAGAGTGGCAACGGATGAATACTGATATGGGAAATGCGCAGGAAAACTTGCAACTTCTGCAGAAAGAGCTGCTACCACATGCTGAAGATGTTGCCCGCACTGTTGAGTTAGGTTACGCAAAAGGCGCTTTAGGTTTATTGGATTTACTTGAGGCAAGGCGGATTTTGCGCCAAACACGCTTGGACACGTTAAGTGCGCGAGCTAGTTTGGCGCGCTCCATTTTTACTCGCAATCAATCCATATCTGCAAATAATATTAACTAATGAATAACTCGAAGTGATCATGATGATTTCTAATGTACTTACACGAAGCTACTTAATGCATACATTGATAGCGGTGACTCTTTTATCTCAATTGACGGCGTGTCAAAAACCTGTAAAAGCAGATGTTCCTTCAATTGATGAGCCAACCATTTCAGAAAATGCCGTTCACTTTTCAGCAAACTCTCGTTTAAAACAGAGTGTAATCACAGCACCTGTCATTTCTTCTCAAGATAATATAGTCAGCTTTCCAGCCCGTATTGCTTGGGATGAAGATCATACTGCCCGGGTTTCACCGCCTATCAATGGACGTTTAGTGGATGTTTTAGTACAGGTTGGTAAACCAGTTAAGGAGCATCAAGCCTTGGCGCATTTAAGTTCACCAGATCTGGGTAGCGCACAAGCAGATGTAGCTCGAGCAAAGTCGGAGCTAGCCCAAGCGGAAAGAAACCATGCAAGGAATAAATATTTGGCAGATGCGGGCATTATCGCGGGCAAGGATTTTGAGCAATCACAAACTGACTTATTAAACAGCAAAGCAGAAGCTGCTCGAGCAGAAATAAGACTTCGGTCATTAGGTGCTACCGATGCAGTTGATCAAAAATTCACCATTAGAAGCCCTATTGCTGGAATGATGGTCGCACGCAACACTAATCCTGGAATGGAGCTGAGGTCAGATCAAGCTACTTCACCTTTATTTGTCGTAAGCGATCCAACTTATCTGTGGTGCTGGATAGATGCGCCCGAGCAAGCGATCAGCTCCATACATAAAGACATGCAAGTCACACTTCACTCTAGTGCATGGCCAAACAAAACATTTAATGCACAAATAGATTTCATTGAAGATGCATTAGATCCTGCAAGTCATACGCTGAAAGTACGTGCAAAACTACGCAACTTAGATCTTAAATTAAAGGGGGAAATGTACGTCACGGCTCAGCTCAGTAATACGGCTAACAATACACTGGATATACCTGCAAAAGCAGTATTCTTGAAAGAGTCTACAAAAATGGTATTTGTTAAAACTTCCGAAGGCACTTATACCCGTAAGGTCATTCTGCCCATCGCTAGTAATGATGATTGGGTGACAATTTCAAGTGGGTTAAATAAAGGTGATGAGGTGGTTTTAGATGGCGCACTCTTTCTAGAAAAGCTGATTGAGGAAAGCAAATCTCAAGTGGCGGCACAAAGTATTGATACGCCAAAACCAATGCAGGTTAACTAGGAACAAGAATTATGATTAACCGCATTGTAAGATTTGCATTAATGCAACCAGTATTTGTAGTATTAGGCTTAGTGCTGTTTGCGCTAGGAGGTGTCGTTGCGTTCATCAACTTACCTATTGAAGCCTTTCCTGATGTATCTGATACACAAGTCAATATTGTTGCGCAATACTCGGGACGTGCTGCAGAAGAAGTTGAGAAGCAAGTCACTATCCCAATTGAAGTAGCAATGTCCGGCATGCCAAATATGGTGCGTATGTTTACACATACGCAATTTGGCTTGTCTTACATGATGATTACGTTCAATGACAAACCAACGGATAAAGAGGCTCGGCAGCTTGTTTTTGAGCGCTTAAGAGGCATTGATTTGCCTGCAGGAGTTGAGCCTGATGTTGCGCCGCTATCTACTTCCATTGGAGAAATTTACCGTTATCGCGTTAAAGGCCATCACCTTAATTCACGTCAACTAAGAGAGATTGAAGAGTGGGTGGTTGAAAAAGCACTTAAGAAAGTGCCTGGGGTTGCTGATGTCGTTTCTATGGGCGGTGCACTTAAGCAGTACGAGGTCAATCCTGATTTAGCCAAAATGCGAGATGCGAAGATCACCTTGGCTCAACTATTCTCATCTTTAACGCGTGCAAATGCCAATGCTGGAGGAGGCGCAGTTTCACAGGGACCTCAGCAGTTCTTAGTTCGTTCTTTGGGAACATTCAGAACCTCGGCAGATATTGATCGCGTGGTAGTAGGTGACAATGGCAAGGGCGTACCTATACTGATAAGGGATGTGGCAGTTGTTAGGGAGGCTAATGCACCAGTACAAGGTTTAGTGGGTCAAGATGATACTGATGACATAGTTAACGGCCTAGTCCTAATGCGCAAAGGTGAGAACCCTTCCGAACTACTGAAAGGCATCAAACAAACCATCAGCGATCTTAATGACCATGGGCTGCCACCAGGTGTAGAGTTAAAGCCATATTACGATAGATCATGGTTGATTGAAAAAACGCTGCATACAGTGTTTGGTAACCTAATTGAGGGGGCGTTGTTAGTTACTTTTGTATTGTTAATATTTTTAGGTAACTTACGTGCAGCGCTCATCGTCGCTTGTATTATTCCGCTTGCTGTATTGTCAACATTTCTAGGGCTGACTTTTTTACACATGCCCGCAAATTTACTTTCACTAGGGGCAATGGATTTTGGCATTATTGTTGATGGTGCGGTGATTGTAGTAGAGAACGTATTTTTGCGGCTTGGTAGTATGAGTGACGGGGCACAAAACAACTTTAATGAACGAAGAAAGACCATCTATAAAGCAGTTACCGAAGTTGGTCGCCCCACTTTATTTTCAATGCTGGTGATTATTGCAGCGCATATTCCAATTTTCACGCTGCAACGTGCAGAGGGGAGAATTTTCTCCCCAATGGCTTTTTCAGTGACTTCAGCATTAATTGGCTCATTGATATTATCACTCACGGTAGTGCCTTTACTATGTTTGTGGTTGTTGCGTGACCGTATTCCACATCATGATAATCGCTTACTTAGCTGGTTTAAGAAAATCTACCAGCCAGCTTTCTCATGGGCTGTAGTTCGTCCAAAACAAGTAATTGGCATAGCTTTAGTTTTGTTGGTAGCTGCGTTGGCTTTAGGTACTCAAATTGGTACAGAGTTTTTACCAGAGCTTGATGAAGGGTCGATTTGGGTAAACGTCACATTGCCTTCATCAGTTTCACCAGCAGAAGCACTATTGTCAGCTCGGCGAATTCGTACGGCATTACATACTGTGCCAGAAGTAAAAACTGTTATTTCAAAAATTGGCAGACCTGATGATGGATCAGACCCGAAGATATTTAATGGTGGGGAGTTTTTCGTAGAACTCATACCAGAGGAAAATTGGCGTAAAAATTATAAAAAAGAAAAAATTATTAATGAGATGGGTAATGCTGTTTCAGCATTACCTGGAGTAGAAGCAACATTTTCACAGCCAATTAGAGATAATGTGCTGGAAAGCATTTCGCAGATTGATGGTCAGATTGTGATAAAAGTGCATGGTGATGATTTGGCGCTTCTAAGAAAAACGGCAAAAATAATTACCCAGCAAATTTCTACGGTAGCAGGTGTTGCAAATGCTTATATCGATCGTGATGGTGATTTGCCACAAGAAGTCATTGATATTGACCGCGATGCTGCCGCCCGTTATGGGATCAATATTGGCGACATTCAAGATGTGATAGAAACAGCTTTAGCGGGTAAGGCTACGACTGAATTATGGGAAGGTGAGCGTCACTTTTCGGTTGTTGTTCGTTTAGCTGAAGCACAGCGTTCACTTAGCAAATTAGACGATTTACTTATTGCTACACCAAGCGGAGCACAGATACCGCTTAGTGAGCTTGCACACTTTAAACAAACCGTTGGCGCAATGAATATTGCGCGAGAAAATGGTCAGCGGGTGGTTTCTGTAGGCATTTTTATTAAAAATCGCGACATGGGTAGCGTAGTGGCCGATATGCAAGCCAAGGTAAAATCTTCTGTCAGCATCCCGAATAATGTCATTGTCTCTTGGTCTGGAGAGTTCGAAAACCAGGAGCGTGCAATGGCAAGGTTGGCAGTTGTTGTTCCACTCTCCATATTACTTATTTTTGTATTGCTATTCGATGCTTTTGGATCTTTTAAGAATGCTTTATTGATAGTCGCAAATATTCCATTCGCGTTAATTGGGGGCATAGTTGCGTTATATATTACAGGCATTCCGTTGTCAGTTTCAGCCGCTATTGGCTTTATAGCTTTATTCGGACAAGCTGTGCTTAATGGTGTTGTTATGGTATCAGTATTTGACCAGTTGATTGCGGAAGGCAAGACTCCAGAGGAAGCCGTGCAAGAAGGTGCAATGTCACGCCTGCGTACCGTTTTAATGACTGGTTTACTTGCGATGTTTGGCTTGTTACCTATGGCTCTCTCACATAATATTGGCGCAGAAACACAAAGGCCGCTAGCTGTAGTTGTCATAGGGGGCTTAATTAGTGCAACATTATTGACACTTTTAGTATTGCCTTCTGTGTATTTATGGGTAGTTAAAAGATATGGCGGAAAATCCAATTCAAACGAAAGCGAAGAAACAGCTCTTTATTAAATTCACTTTGGTGGATAATATTGGCGTCAATATTGAGAAAGGTAATCTAGAAGTGAAGGCAAATTCATTAGCCTACTTTACTATCTTACGTACCTAAAATTGATCAACTGTAGCGTTGATGATGGCAATCTTAAGCAGCTAATGTCAGATTAAGTATTAGCTGACTCACTTAAATTTTAATGATTCATGAATTTCTATGTTTAAAATATTTGGAGTGAGCTCAATGTCATCTGTAATTGCTTGTTACAAAAACTGATGAAAGTTGTAGCTTCTGTAAGTTATAGGTCAAAAATAGATATGTTAAAAAATTTATTCATTTATATCGCATTTTTCTTGATGCAGAGTACTTGTGCATTTGCTGATACAACAAAGCCTGCGCCTGACATCAGCTTAGAGGCGGATAAACCGATTGAATATAAACTCAGTCTCGGTGACTACTCCACACAAAGTGTGCATGCAAACGATATTAATATAAGAGCTGAAAGAGATAACCAGCGAGCTTGGGTTGGCTACTACAAAGAAAATTCAACGGGGTTTGACCAGTGGCGGGGTGGGTATGAACGTACTGATCAGTTCTTAATGGTAAACATAGATACGTCGCTACAAGTCGCAACCCATGGGTTTCTCGGAGGTTCAATTACAGCGACTACAACCGATCCATTTTTTGGAATGATTGGTTATGGTGTAACAAATCTAAAGCCTTACGCCAACCTTAACTTTGACCCTAATGATGCAATTACGCTTGGGGTAGGTTATAAAAAAGAAAATGGTTCCAGCGTCACTCTATTTATGGTGCGTGACGTCAGAGTCGTACCTGGACAGCAGAATACGCATTTATTGATGCAGTTCCCTCTGCAAAACAAACAACGCATTTCACTTGATGTGTTTAATAAAAGTGGCCCTACAGATCCTGGGCAGTCGATTAATAGCGTTGGTGCATCTATTACCTATGATTGGCCAAGCTATTTTTTACGAATTGCATATGATCCAAAAGTAAATTTTACTCAGGATGATATGACTAGAATTACAATTGGAATGCGATTCTAATCTATTGTGGATATATGTTTAATTGCTGTTTCAGCATATATATTTAGTTTATAGCTTTCTGTCATTTCCCCTCTTTCATAGCTTTAGATTGGTGTCTATTGATGAATCTTAAATTAAAACTTTTGCTAACGTATTTTTTTGGACTTACCCTAATTTGCTTAATGGTGGCTTGTTCCAAACATCAAGATCCAATCACAATGAATGAAAAAGCTAAATTAACTAAAGAGCTCATTATAGATAACTCAAGATGTAAAGCATTTAGTGCAAAGCTTTTAACACCGGCTTTAGATTCCGCCGCTATTGAAAAAATATACCATGAAGCAATGACGGCTAAATGTATCCAAAAAGACGTTTAGATATCTATAAGTTTTTTTATTGATAAAAAGTTACGTCTCACTGTGTCACAAGGTGAGTTTTTAGGTATTCCGACAGAGTTAGAACAGGCTAACTAATTGATATTATTGGTGCGCCCGGCGGGAGTCGAACCCACGACCTTTGGCTTCGGAAACCAACACTCTATCCAGCTGAGCTACGGGCGCAAATAATGCACGCATTATAGCAAACCATGGCTTTCCATGTGTTTTTACCTGAATGAGTATGACCTTTTGCCATAAGTTAAAGTGTGGGTATAATGTTAATAATATGTATCTGATAACTAAACTAGGGAATGTACTGTTATGAGCAATAGCGATAATGAATATAAAGGCTCCACAATCAAGCAATTAATCTTGGTAATTCCGGGTGCTATTTTAGCATTTACCTTATTGATATCATTGATTGCAAAAACCTCTAGTGTTGTAGGTACGCCAGCAGCCGAAGTGCCGCAAGCTGTAGTTGCTCAAGTTGAAGAAAATATTAAGCCAGTAGCAACTGTTGAAGTTGCCGTGGCTGATGCTGGCCCACATGTGGATAAAAGTGGTGAAGAAGTTGTTAAGGGTGTATGTAGCGCGTGTCATGCAGCTGGCTTAATGGGTTCGCCAAAAATTGGTGATAAAGGTCAATGGGCTCCTCGTATTGCGCAAGGTTACGATACGCTGATTAGCCATGCGATTAATGGTATTCGTAGTATGCCTGCTCGTGGCGGTAATGCGGCGTTAACTGACGGTGAAATGGCAAATGCGGTTGCGTATATGGCTAATCAAGGTGGGGCTAACTTTACGCCGCCAGCGTCAAAAGCTGCTGCGCCTGCTGATGCAAAAGCCGCAGAGGCTGCTCCAGTAGCGGCTGCAGCGGCACCTGCAACAAAAGCAGTTGAGAAAAAAGCAGTAGCTGTTGCCGTTGTAGAAAAAGCTGCAGCGCCAGTTGTTGTTGCAGCTGCAGCCCCTGCTGCAAGCAAAGGTAAAAGTGGCCAAGAGGTTTACAAAGCTGTTTGTAGTATGTGCCACGGTGGCGGTTTGATGGGTGCACCTAAATTTGGTGATAAAGAGCAGTGGGCACCACGCATTGCGCAAGGTCATGACACATTGGTAACTCATGCCGTTAAAGGTGTTCGTATGATGCCTGCTAAAGGCGGTAATGCTGATTTGAGTGATGATGAAGTTGCAAGCGCAGTAAAATACATGGCGAATGAAGCTGGCGCAGGGTTCTAATCAATCTGATTGCGAATATCTAGTTTTAATTAGTTCAATTGTAAAAAAATAAGAAGCCACTTACATCGTTAAGTGGCTTTTTTATTAAGGTTAATCAATGGCAACATATGCAATAGGCGATATTCAAGGTTGCTACCATGCTTTTCAAGCATTGCTGGCACGTATTGGTTTTAATCCAAAAGTTGACGAGCTCTGGCTGGTGGGCGATTTAATCAATCGAGGCAGCGGCTCGCTTGAAGTGCTGCGTTGGAGCTATGAGCATCAAAATAGCCTAAAGGTGGTGCTGGGTAATCATGATTTGCATGCGCTGGTTGTGGCGGCTGGCTTTGTTAATGCGCATAAGGGCGATACTTTAGATGCCATATTACAGGCTGAAGATCGCGATATTTTATTAAATTGGTTGCGACATCAGCATTTGGTTTATCAAAATGAATCGTACTTAATGGTTCATGCGGGTTTGTTGCCGCAATGGACGAGCAGTCAAGCCGCTGCGTATGCCGCAGAGGTCGAGACAGTATTGCGGTGCGAGGATTACTTAAATTTCTTAGCACATATGTATGGTAACCAGCCTGATAGTTGGAGTGATGAGTTGCTGGGTTTGGATAGATTACGGGTGATTACCAATGCCATGACGCGGTTAAGAGTGTGCACAGAGCAGGGCAAGATGGAGTTTAGTTTTAAGGGTGAACTAGCAGATGTTCCTGCGGGTTTTGTGCCTTGGTTTGATGTGAAAGATCGGGCAAGTCAAGATAAACATGTAATCTTTGGGCATTGGTCTGCCCTAGGTTTGCAGCAGCGCCAGAATGTATATGCGCTTGATACAGGTTGTTTGTGGGGAGGGCAGCTTACTGCCATGAACCTTGAAACCAAAGCAATTACACAAGTGCAATCACACCCACTCGATAAACCAATCAAGCTTAAGTTAAAGCCTTAATTTATCTTTAATTAAATGCTCAATATGTAAGGTAAGTTTTCGGCGATCTTTATCCATATCAGTAAGTTCAGCAGTGGCTATTGGCACTAGAAAATGCAGCTCAACGACAGTTTCTTTTTGCTGCAATACAAGTTGTATGGATTCGATTAAGGTTGTTTCGCCAGCATATGCAATCTCAGTATTTGCGCTGCCATCTTTAAGAGGATAGCGGAACGCAACTGGCCAAATCACAGCATTTGCATGAATTGCACCTTGCATAATGCTGCTTTTAAAGGGCTTAACTTCAGTGCCATCTGTCGTGGTGCCTTCTGGAAACAAGCAAAGCGTATCGCCATCTAACAAGCTGCGGTTAGTCGCGTGCACAATGCGCGCGGCATCTTGACGCTTCTCTCTAGAAATAAACAACACATTTGATTTTTTTGCTAGGTAGCCAAATACCGGCCAGCTTTGAATGTCTGATTTTGCGATAAATCTTGTTGGGATAATGCTGTTGAGTGCATGAATATCAATCCAAGAAATATGGTTGGCAACAAACATGATATTGCTCGCAGTTTGATAGGGCGGCGGTAAATTCCCATGACTCACAAGCCGAATGTTGAAAGCCTCTAACAAATGCCGGCACCACCATTTGATTAGTCTTAATTTAAACAACTTGCTAGATAGCGGAAATACCAATGCTGCTAATGTGATTCCTAGCAACGTGTGTAAAAAAATACGACTAACCCTAAAATAGCGGGTGAGTCTGCTGGTTCTAGTAGGTATGATAATGGCGTTGTTTTTAATCGATTTCAATACGCCATATTTTATACGGAACGCACTTGCAAAACTAATCATTTATTCTAGAGGCTTTTTCTAGGCAGTTTATTTTAAAAAATGCGCAGCGTATTTAGTATTCATTCTGCTAAGTGGCAACATTACCAGCATATCTGCCGTGTTGAAGTAAGGATCCCATGCAGGTTCACCGCAGATGTAAGCGCCAAGGCGTAAGTAGCCTTTGATTAACGGCGGGCAAGCTACTTGCATATCAGTACGTAGAGAGTCATTTAACAGCGGATTGCGTGGAAATACGCGGTATTCAAGTGGGCATAGATAGTCATCTTGTAGCCTGTGATAAAGGCTGGCCGCTGCGTGGCCGCCATCTACCATGCTCACACTGCCACAACCTATCATGTATTCATAATTGTGAACTTGCATATATTTAGCTAGGCCAGCCCAAAGCATAGTAATGGTGCCACCGTTGCGATAATTCTGATGCACGCATGCGCGTCCTACTTCAACCGTACGGTCAAATAAGTGCGATAGTCTGCTTAAATCAAATTCTGCAGCTGAGTAATAACCGCCTGCTTCGTTCGCCTTTGAGGGGCTTAATATTCGATAGGTACCAATCACTTGGTTGGTGCTAGTATCTCTTACAATTAAGTGATCGCAATATTGGTCAAAACCATCCACATCAAGTCCGCCAGTGCCTAAGAGCTGAGCGCCCATTTCTTCTGCGAACACTTTGTAACGTAAACGTTGCGCTTCTTCAACTTCTATCTGACTGTGCGCAAGGCTGATACTAAGTCGCTTCTGATCGTGAGTGGCTACATGTGCAAGTTTTTGATTGAGCGCTAGTGCGCTGCCGAGCGTAATATCGAGTGCTGAAAACTCTTTATTTATCATTAAATGTCTCCTCTTAAATTTAAGGTGACTTTAATGAACAAAAGTGAAAAAAAGATGACAGAAATATGACTTTTTGTTGACAGTCTATTCTTAGCGACGAGTTGCAACGAAAGTTTAAATAAAAAAAAAGAGATGCAAGAAGCTTGCATCTCTTAATGTGTCACTAGAGTAAATCTAATTAGTGTGAAACGCGTGAGGCTCCGCTGTTTTCAACCACTCGCACTTTATCACCAGCTTTAAATTCTTCATCCGCTTCTTGTACAATGGCGATTAACGCGCCACCATCAAGTTTCACAGTGATTTCATACGCGTCCTTACGTGTAACGCCTTCTTCGACTGCTGAGCCCGCCAAGCCACCAGCGACTGCGCCAATTACTGCTGCAATGGCGCTACCACGGCCACCGCCGATTGAGCTACCCGCAATGCCTCCCACTGCACCGCCTGCGATTGTGCCAATAGGTGACTTTGTACCCTCTAGCTTCACTGAGCGTACACTTTCTACCACGCCAGTTCTGACTGTTTGCACCTTACGTGCATCGTCACGGCTATAAACGCTACCAGAATTTGAGCTGGCGCACGCTGCAAGAAATACACTCAATATACCAACGGCTAATAATCTTGTTGTTTTCATATGATGCCTCCTAAAATGTTGTTAACTAATTTTTGTTAGTGCTATATCTTTAATTTCGATGCCAATAACTAATACATCAATTCAGACTATTTATTGTTATGTATAGTTGCGTGTATTAGCCTAAATTTTCAGTCAGCGCTGTTTCATCCACTAGGGCTTGCGTGTAGATTGCTTCAATTTCAGCACGCGTAGGTTTATGGTTTTGCCCACCACGGCTTTCAATTTTAATCGCACCCATAGTCGAAGCTAGCCTGCCGCAGGTTGGCCAATCCCAGCCTTTTGCAATGCCGTAAAGCAAGCCTGCGCGGTATGCGTCACCGCAACCCGTTGGGTCGACAATCTTCATGGCTTTAACGCATGGAATGTCAAAGCGTTGACCATCAGCATAAATTTGTGAGCCAGCGCCGCCTAGCGTCACGATTAAGGCTTTTACCTTAAGTGCTAATTGGTCTAAATCAAGTCCAGTTTTATCTTGAATGATTTGCGACTCATAGTCGTTTACCGCTAAGTAATCGGCCATTTCAATAAACTCTAAAAGCTCTTTGCCGTCAAACATCGGTAAGCCTTGGCCAGGATCAAACAAGAATGGAATGCCAGCTTCAAAACATGCACGTGCATGTTGAAACATGCCATCACGTCCATCGGGGGCAATCACTGCCAAAGTTACGTCTTTAGCATCGTTGACGCTATTCTGGTGCGACTCGACCATCGCACCTGGGTGAAAGGCGGTGATTTGATTATCATCGGTATCGGTAGTGATAAAGGCTTGTGCTGTGAAGCTGCCAGGTATAGTTCTAATATGTGTAGTGTTAAGTTTGTTTTGGTTCAACCATTGCGAGTAGGTAGAAAAGTCTTCACCCACGGTTGCCATGATGAGCGGATTGCCTTCAAGTAATTGCATATTGTAAGCAATGTTACCTGCAGTACCGCCAAACTCGCGGCGCATTTCAGGCACATAAAACGCCACACTCAATGCATGAATTTTATCTGGCAAGATGTGATTTTTGAATTGATCTTGAAACACCATGATGGTGTCGAAAGCAAGCGAACCGCAAATAAGAGTATTCATGAAAATAATAGATTAAATTAAAGATTCTATTATCTAAGGTATTGGCTTGCACAGGCAAGCCAAATTAATGTTAAGGCTAATTTGTGAGTGAGCTGTCGATTAATATTTTTGCGGCTTTTTTCGCATACTTCATGGCGCCAGAGCCACGTTTCATCTGTTCAGCCTGAACGGCGCCTTCAAATATGAGTGAGAGTTGTAGTGCTAAGCCATCTGCGTCTTGAATGTTTGCTTCTGTGGCTAGACTACTAATATATTGCCTAAACTGGCGTGATTGCTCTGAAGAAAGTTGATGTACGGGGCTCTCTTCATTAGGAAACTCTGCAGAAGCTTTAATGAATCCCATGCCACGGAAGTTTGGTGATGTTACCCACTCTTCAATAAATTCAAATAGTTTTTGTAGTTTTTCGCTTGGTTTTTTTGCGTTGGAATTGAGTTTCTCGCTCAACCAGCTTTGAAAGTCTTGATGACCTTTTTCTAGCACTTCAAGAATTAAATTCTCTTTGCTAGTGAAGTATTTATAGAGCGTCATTTTAGTTGTACCAGCAACTGCGACAATCGTATCAACGCCAGTCGAATTTATACCCCTCGTTTGGAAGAGGTCGGTAGCGACTATTAGTATTTTACTTTTTAGCGAAGACATAGCATTGCCTCCAATTAACACTTGAATTTTGATTCTATACCAAAATAAATAAAAAATCTATATACAGACCTGTATATATAAGATAAACTATTTTCACGGTTGCAGTTTAATTGTTTTTCATTGTTGATTTAAAACAACATTATAAATAATTATACTGTAATAATGCGATGTTAAATGTATATACCAATTTGTATATTTTTTAGGAGAATTATAATGAGTAAGTTACTTATAGCACTATCTTTAGCAGCGATTGGTTTTACAGCAAATGCCAACGCAGGATCAGCAACAACACTTTATGTCATTAAATCTGTCAACATTAATGTACCGGCTGCAACTGCTTGGGAAAAGATTTCTAAGTTTGGCGATTTAGGCGCTTGGCATCCAGCAGTAGCAAAAACGGAAATTGTTGCTGGATCAGAAGGTAAAAAAGGTGCAAAACGCACGCTAACATTGCAAGATGGCGGCAAGATTAATGAAACATTAACTGCGTACAATGCTAAAAGTAAAACGATGAGCTACATCATTACTGATGGCGTATTGCCTGTGACTAGTTACGCTTCAAACTTACATGTATATTCAAATGGTGCAGATAAATCTGTTGTAGTGTGGGAAGGCAGCTTTTTGCCAAAAGCGCCTGCGGATGAAAAAGCAGCATCTGATGCTATTGGTGGCGTTTACGAAGGTGGTTTAGCAAACCTAAAGAAAATTCTAGAGTAGTTACTGAAGTATAGTTACTTAAAACAGGTGTGGCGATGTAAAAGCATTGCCACACTGTGATTTAGTTATCTAGAGTTTGCCATTAACATTGGCGTGAAATTACAGCGTACTTTTTCTAAATATGAATTGGCAATCGCCAAGTCATTCAAATTGGTTGGTATTTTCCCACCCACTACATTTTCTAAATAAACTGCTTTATCTTTATCCGGAATCTGAATCGCTTCGGGAAACTGACACGTGCCATTACGCATCTGCTCATATCTTGCATACATCGCAGCTGCTTCTTGGGCTGTTAACCTAGTATTCGCTGGACTTATTGCAGCACTCACTTTTGTAGTTTCATTGTTAAAAGATTTAGCGATTAAAGGCTTAGCTTGCGCATGTAAAAGTGTGGGTAGCCAAATTGAACCAATACCAATCATTACAAATAAACTTGCGGCTACTCCATAAATGGCTGGCTTGGACATGCTTGGTGTAAAAGCAGGTAATTTATCGCGTAGATTTTCTAACCAAACCCATTCATTTTGAGTTTGCGCCAGAATCAGCGCATTCGCTGCTTTTTTAGCATGCATTAAACTACCGCAACCAGGCTGATTGATTTCTTGCTGTGCTGCATTACGCGCAATCAGTGCAATGTGCTCAGCTAGAATGGATGGGTTAGACGCACCTAAGTTTTTAGCTTGTGCTGTTAAAAACTCGATGAGCTGACTACTCTCTAGTGAAGTTTGTGTGATGGTCATCTGCGTGTCAGGTGCAGCAAGCCAGTCATTTAAAATGTCAAACAGGCTGAGCACGCGACCTTGTGGCGTTTTGCTGGATTTAGCCAGCATATTAAGTAACCACTGAGAATTGAAGATATCCATCGCTTAAATCACCCTTTAAATGATTAGAACGGTTTAACAACAACCAGTATGACGATTAGAGTAAGCGCAACGACAGGAAGCTCATTAAACCAGCGATACCAGATATGGCTGCGTGTATTTCTATCATGTTTAAAGTCGTTAACTAGCTTTCCGCAATAAAAGTGATAAGCAATAAGCACGGCAACCAGTGTTAATTTTGGGTGCATCCATTTGCCTGTCACGCCATAGCCTAGCCACAGCCAAAGGCCAAAGCTGAGTGCTAGCACTGCGAGCGGAAACATGAATCGATACAATTTACGTTCCATCAGCTTAAGTCGTTCAGATGTTACAGTATCTGTCACCATGGCGTGATTGACTAAAAGCCTAGGTAAGTAAAATAGCCCAGCAAACCAGCTGGTGACAAAAATAATGTGAAATGCTTTAACCCATAACATCAATAAAATCCTTTAATCATCATCAATTTTTTGCAGTAAGTTCTGCAGTTAATAACTGATTTAACTTAACAAAATCTAATGCCCCAATTGTACGTTGTAACTGCTTACCTTGCTTATCAAAAATAAAGGTCGTTGGCGTTAAATCAACATTACCAAACTTTTCTGTTATTTCTGCAAGCCCGTCATGCATTACGGGAAAGGGCAGCTTCTTTTGGGTGGCATAATTTAACACTTGTGCAGGTGGGTCGTAAGGCATTGCAACGGCAATGATTTCAAAACCTTTTTGTTGATATTGCTGATACGTAGCCACTAATGCTGGCATTTCAGTGACGCAAGCTAGGCAGTCGGTTGCCCAAAAGTTCACTAATACCACTTTGCCTTTTAAGTCCACCATGCTGATTTTTTTACCTTCAATGGTGGTAAAAGTAACTTCTGGTGCGTTGCTTCTATTGTGGGTAAGCGCTGCCCAAGAACCTAGCAATATCAATATAACGGCAGCAATTAGTGATTTATTTAATAAATTATTCATGCAAATAGTCTATCTTATTTATAGTGGCAGTAAGCCATAATTAATACGCAACTTAATGATTTAAAATGGGTCAGAAAAAACTTCAATAACCACAAAACAGTCGCGCTTATTTGCAGTGATTCAACATGTTATAATCACCTATCTTAATAGCAAAGCTATTTATCTAGACATTTACTCAAAAAAAGACGTTGATCAAAAAAACAATGAACGCACCTCTACATAGCAATATTCATCATGCAGAAGCACAGCCTGCTACGCGCTTGCGCGAAATTCCTTACAACTACACCTCATTTTCAGACCGCGAAATCGTTATTCGGTTCTTGGGTGAGGGTATATGGGAAACTTTAAACGAATTACGCGGCGAGCGTAAAACAGGCCGCTCTGCGCGCATGTTGTTTGAAGTGCTAGGTGATTTGTGGGTTGTAACCCGCAACCCGTATTTGCAGGACGATTTGTTAGAAAATCCTAAGCGTCGCAAAGCTTTGATAGATGCGTTGCATCACCGCATTGCTGCGATTGATGAGCGCAACACGGGTAGCACCGCCAGTGATAAAGTGCGAAAAATGGTCACTGCTGCAAAAAAAGCGGTTGATAAGTTTGCGGATGACTTCCGTCAAACCTATGATCTGCGTAAAAAAGCCTTAGCTAAATTTACGAAAATCACGCGTAAAGACAACGTTCTGTTCGATGGTTTAGCTAGAGTTTCACACGTCACAGACGCTACTGACTGGCGCGTTGAGTACCCGTTTGTGGTGCTTAACCCTGACACTGAAAAAGAAATTGCTTACTTAGTGCGCGCTTGTATTGAGTTAGGGCTTACTGTCATTCCACGTGGAGGCGGTACTGGCTACACAGGCGGTGCCATTCCGCTGACGCCTATGTCTGCGGTGATTAATACGGAAAAGCTAGATCAACACACTGGCGTACAAATGCGTACCTTGCCGGGTGTAGCAAGACAAGTGGCGACCATTGAATGTGGTGCTGGTGTGGTAACACGTCGTGCAATGGAAGCTGCGACTGATGCCGGCTTAGAGTTTGCTTGCGACCCAACTTCAGCTGACGCGTCATGTATTGGCGGTAACGTTGCGATGAATGCGGGTGGTAAAAAAGCAGTGCTTTGGGGTACGGCTTTAGACAATCTCGCCTCATGGCGTATGGTAACACCTGATGCTGAGTGGCTTGAGGTGGAACGCTTAGACCATAATCTAGGCAAAATTCATGATATTGCAATGGCGCGTTTTAAAGTGAGTCGCTACGCAGAAGACATGAAAACCTTGCTGGCAGAGCCGGAGATTTTAGAAATTGCAGGGCCTAGCTTCCGTAAGGTTGGTTTGGGTAAAGACGTTACTGATAAATTCTTAAGTGGTTTACCAGGTATACAAAAAGAAGGTTGCGATGGTTTAATTACCTCTGCGACATTTATTTTGCATCGTATGCCTAAGCATGTACGCACGGTGGCTTTGGAGTTCTTTGGCAATGTATCGCACGCTGTGCCTGCCATTGTTGAAATCAAAGATTATTTAGACGCGACTGCGAGAAAAGATCCGCTAGTGTTAATGGCTGGTCTTGAACACATGGACGAACGCTATATCAAGGCCGTTGGTTATGCGACCAAAGCTGCCCGTCAACAACGCCCTAAAATGGTGTTGATTGCTGATATTGCCTCCGACGATGAAAATGCAGTGGGTGAAGCGGCTTCGCACATCGTTCGCTTGTGTAATGCACGCGACGGCGAGGGTTTTATTGCTGTTTCAGCTGAAGCGCGTAAAAAGTTCTGGCTTGATCGTGCCCGTACCGCCGCCATCGCCAAACATACCAATGCCTTCAAAATTAACGAAGACGTGGTGATTCCATTACCTCGTTTAGGTGATTATTCAGACGGTATCGAACGCATCAATATTGAGCTGTCTATCAATAACAAGCTGCAACTGCTAGATGCTTTAGAAGCATTTATGCAAGGTGATTTACCTCTGCAAGCTGATGAAGATGGCAACGCAGATGCGCAGATGGTGCAATCAAAACAATTGATTGCTTTACAGTTGCTACGCGATTTACGTGCTAAATGGCGCATGATTTTGAATACATTGGATGAGCCAGTGAATGTGCTGGGTCAGCTTGGCGACCCACTCGGTCAGTATGAAAATGTGTTCCGTGCTGTGCAGTCTTACGATTTACGTATTTCATGGAAGCGTGAACTTAAGCGCCCAATGGCGGATATATTTGCAGGTCGTGAGTATCAAAAAATACTGAATCGTTGTGATGAAATTCACAAAACTGTACTTAAAGGTCGCGTATTCATTGCCTTACACATGCATGCGGGTGACGGTAATGTGCACACCAACATTCCAGTGAATTCTGATGATTACGAAATGATGCGTACAGCGCACACAGCTGTGGCGCGAGTGATGGCGCTAGCTAAGGGCTTAGATGGCGTGATTTCAGGTGAGCATGGCATCGGTATTACTAAAATGGAGTTCTTAGAAACTTCAACGATTGAAGCATTTGCCAAATATAAAAATAAAGTCGATCCAAACGGTCACTTTAACAAAGGCAAACTCATGGCAGGTTCAGGGCTAGAGAATGCCTATACGCCTAGCTTTGGCTTGCTTGAGCAAGAGTCTATCATTATGGAGCAATCAGCCATTGGCGAGATTGCAGACTCAATCAGTGACTGTTTGCGTTGCGGAAAATGTAAGCCTGTGTGTACCACACATGTACCAAGGGCTAATTTGCTGTATAGCCCGCGAAACAAGATTTTAGGCACGTCTTTATTGATTGAAGCCTTCTTATATGAAGAGCAAACGCGCCGCGGTATTTCACTGAAACACTTTGATGAGTTTAACGACGTAGCAGACCATTGTACGGTTTGCCATAAGTGCTTAAACCCATGCCCAGTGGATATTGACTTTGGCGATGTTTCAGTCGCTATGCGTAACTTCCTGCGCGAGCAAGGTAAGAAGCAATTCAATCCGGGTACTGCTTTGGGTATGGCGTTCTTGAATGCTAAAGACCCTGCAACGATTAAGTTGATGCGCACCTTTATGGTCACCATTGGCTATCGAGCGCAAAGTTTCGCGCATAGCTTGGCTAAGAAATTTCATCTGTTAAAAGATAAAATCAGACCGCCAGCGACTGTCGGCAAGCCGGAAATCAAGGCTCAGGTGATTCATTTTATCAATCGACCAATGCCAAAGAAAATGCCGACCAAAACTTCACGCGCACTTTTGGGTATTGAAGATGACACAATGATTCCAGTCATTCGTAATCCTAAAATTGTGACTGAAGATTCAGAAGCGGTGTTCTACTTCCCTGGTTGTGGCTCTGAGCGTTTGTTCTCAAACGTAGGATTAGCTACGCAGGCGATGTTGTATGAAGTAGGTGCAATTACCGTATTACCACCAGGTTACTTGTGTTGCGGCTATCCGCAAACAGCAAGTGGTAATCACGATAAAGGTCAGGAAATCACTACGGATAATCGTGTGCTGTTTCATCGAGTGGCCAATACGCTGAATTACTTGGATATTAAAACTGTCATCGTGTCTTGCGGTACGTGTATGGATCAATTGCAAAAATACGAATTTGAAAAGATATTCCCAGGTTGCAGACTGTTAGATATTCACGAATATCTCATGGAAAAGGACATGAAGCTGAAAGGCATTACTGGTACTAAGTATATGTATCATGACCCTTGCCATACGCCGATGAAGACTTATAAACCTTTAGAGGTGACCAATAAACTTATGGGCACTGACGTCCAACTGAATGACCGTTGCTGCGGTGAAAGCGGCACCTTTGCTGTTGCGCGCCCAGATATTGCCACGCAGGTGAAAATGCGTAAGCAAGAAGAGCTGGAAAAAGGCATGGGTAAAATGGGCCTAACGGTAGGTAATCCTGAAGAAAAAGTGAAAATTTTGACTTCGTGCCCAAGCTGCTTGCAGGGCTTGTCTCGTTATGGTGAAGACACTGGTATTGAGGCAGACTACATTGTTGTTGAGATGGCGAAGCATATTCTTGGTGAAAATTGGATGCAGGAATATGTAGCGCGAGTGAATAACGGTGGGATTGAGAAGGTGTTGTTGTAGATGATGTTTATTTCACGAGAACTCATCTGAAAATAGTGAAAGAAATGAATAAAAATCACCAAAATCCACCGGCATCTAAATGCCGAGCATTTGGATTTTGGTGGGTATGTAACAAAGACTTAACCAAGTAGTTATTTAATGCGCTCTTTCAATTAACGACATTAATTAATGATTCAAAAGATTCGATTATGTCTCTTTAACTTAGCATTTAGGTGTGCTCATCACTCATTGCATTTACCCCCGAAGGTTTTTGCTGCAAGAGATTTGCCTGTATGTTACTTAAAAGAATCGTACGCGCCGGAACAAATCAGAGCATTAAATCGTTATCACATGGTTGTTGGAAAAGGTGAATACATATTTTGGTTTAAAGAAGGTGACCAGAATACCTATTGGGTATCAACTGTTTCAAATAATCTCGATGATTTTATTCGGCAATTTTATAGAGATAAAATTTTCGGTGAGTTTGCACCATATTCTCTTATAGTGACTCAAATGCTGCATGGACAATATATTGAGTTTGTTAAAAATGGGAAAGTGGTTGAATTTGAAAGAAAAAAATTAAAAGTTCAAACTAAACTTAGTTTTTTTCTTAATAATTACTTTAATACTAGCAAATATAAGTTTTTAAAATTTCTAATTAAATTTACAAATTAAACCGTCATTCTGACGAAAGTCGCAATCTATTGGCTTTCGGTTTTGCTCTTCCTTATTAAGTATTCAAACTGTCTAAAATTAATTACGATTCTTTACGTTTAGTTAACATCTTTGCTGAGTTAATGTTGTTAAACTAATTCTCTTGTGTGCGTTAGCCAACATAAATATTTTTTTATCTAGTTCATAATTAAAATCACTCTCAAATTCTCTATTTCATTTTTAAACGGTTGATCTAAGTAATGAATAGTTAATTCGGTTGGTTAACCAATAGTTGTTTCATTAGTAAAGGAAGTTATATGCGTAATAAACTTATTTTGAGTTCTATTCTAGTTGCGTTTACATTGGGCGGTTGTGCCAATATGACTGAGACCCAAAAGGGTACAGCTAAAGGTGCGGGAATTGGCGCTGGCGTAGGCGCAGTAGTCGGTGCAATCGCAGGTAATACAAGAGGTGCCGTGATTGGTGCTGCGGTTGGTGCTGCTGCAGGTGGTGTGGCGGGTAATGTTTGGACTAAGCGTCAAGAAGCGCAGAAAAAACAAATGGAAGAGGCTACAGCTGGAACTGGCGTTGCTGTAACGCAGACTGCTGATAATCGCTTGAAGTTAGATATTCCAAGTGATATTTCGTTTGCCGTAGGTCGTGCGGATGTACAACCTAACTTTAGAGCGATATTAGATACATTTGCGAATGGTTTGGTGACTAATCCAAATAGTAACGTGACTATTATTGGTCACACTGACAGCACTGGTAGCGATGCCGTGAATAACCCATTGTCATTGAACCGTGCCGCTAGCGTGCGTGATTATTTAACGAGCAGAAAAATTGCCAGCAGCCGCATTACGATTGATGGTCGCGGTTCGCGCGAGCCATTGGTGGCAAATGATACTGCGACAAATAAAGCTAAAAATCGTCGTGTAGAGATTTTTGTTGCAGAGCCTGCACCTGCCGTTGCACCAGCAAGCAATAAGTAATAAACTTTTTACTCGTAGGACTGCAATTTAAACAGTAGACCTAAAATTTATAAAGGATTTTGAGATGAATAAACTGCTAAAAGTGTTGTTATTAAGTTTGGTTGTGACTGTAGGTTTTGCCGCATGTAGCAAAAAGGCAGAGGATGCAGCAGCAGAGTCTGCTGAAAAAGCGAAAGAAGCTGTTACAGAAATGAAAGCAACTACCGTTGATGCTGCAAAAGATGCTGCTGCTAAAACTGAGGATGCTGCTAAAGAAGCTGCTGCAGCTACTGAAGCCGCTGCTGGTGAAGCCAAAGATGCAGCAGTAGATGCTGTGCAAGCCGCTAAAGATGCTGCTGCAAAAGACTCAGCTGCAAAGTAATTTTTCGCGTACCTGTTCTAGCTGTATTCAATAAAAAAGGAGCCTAGGCTCCTTTTTTATTGCCTGTTTGGAGCCTGCTAGAAAGGTAAGAACACAGCAGTTGCAAGACTTTGCACCACCCTTGAAATTAGCCTCTGTGACTTTTCAGCTAAGGTAATGGCAAACAAATCTGTGCGACCTATCATTTTTCCGAACTCGCGTTCAAATGATAAATTTTTATCTTTATCGTTGATTTCATTACTGAGTAAATACAATGTGCCCATTTCATCTCTAGCATTTGAAAGCTTCCAAGCGGCAATCTCAATGTTTCTCGACACGTTATACATATGTTGCGGGTCTATGCTGTCATTTAAGTAGAAATCAGTTTTGTTACCATGCGCTTTAAGTAACATAGTTTGCAGCCCAACAGTAAAGGCCAGCACACGGTCACCAGTGAACTCTGGTTTAAATGCTAAGAATATGGCTTCTGTACCTTGCTGATTGTTGATGGATTCAAATTGGTAATGATGTTGTGTTTCACCGTTGAACACCCAATTAACCATCTTCTCTGCAACATCCGGCGTGCTCTTTTGCAATTCGTGCGGGTTGCGCTTATACAATTTTAGCATCAGTAGGCGCAGGCTTTCGGTGTTTTCACGCACTTCAACATCAGCCATGCGGTCAGAATCACCCTTGCCGATCTGATTAATCGTACTGCGGTCATTTTGCTCAGGAATCGGCTTGGTGGCTTGCGTGGCTGTATTAGTTGAAATGTTTGTACAAGCTGGCAACATCACAATTAGCAGAACAATAATGAATGAGCGCATTTTTAAACGTTTATTTTTTTAATGCAATTCGTGCTTTAGGGAATACCGCACTGAATGTGCTTCCTACGCCTAACTCGCTGGAGATTTCAAGTTTCGCTTGATGGCGAATTAAGATATGTTTAACGATGGATAAACCAAGCCCCGTGCCGCCAGTTTCTCGGCTACGGCTACGGTCTACTCGGTAAAACCGTTCGGTTAACCTGTCAATATGTTGTTGTTCAATACCAATCCCCGTGTCGCGCACAGAAAAAACAGGCTCGCCATTCACTAATGCCCAACGGATAAAGATTTCACCAGTTTTACCTGACTTTTTATCACCAGCAGGGGTGTAGCGAATAGCATTGCTGACTAGGTTGCTAAATACGCTACGCAGCTCTTCCACCGCGCCATTTAGGTTGAGTGTAGCGTCAGCTTCTAGATGAATGATATGCTTAACTTTATTCAAGCCCTGACTTAACCCAACGCCATCATTTTGCACGGATTTTAATAAAATAGACATATCGATTTCACTATCGTCAGGCTCTTCGGTGTTGCTTTCTATTGTGGAGAGTGTGAGTAAATCCTCAATGATACGGCGCATGCGTATGGTTTGATCTTCCATCATGGCAAAATAATTCTTTAAATTATCTGGCACTGCGCCTTCCATATCAGTCAGTGTTTCTAAAAAACCACCTACCACGGTGAGTGGCGTGCGTAGTTCATGAGAAACATTGGCAATAAAATCGCGCCGCATGACGTCTACTTTTTCGTACTGAGTCATATCGCGGCTAATTAATAGTTTTTGATTATTGGCGAATGGTATCAACTGAATTTCAAGAGTGACTTCAGAATTACGCCAAGATTTTAATTTAAAAGGCTCGTCATATTTTTCGTTATATAAGTAAGCAATAAAGTGGCTATTGCGAATCAAATTAACGACAGGAAGCTTTCTATCTGTATCTAGATTCAATCCCAGCTGATGTTCTGCATTGGGTGTGCACCATTCAATTTCATTGCTCGCACTCAGTATTACCAAGCCATCGGGCATGGCGCTAGTGGCAAGATTAAAGCGCTCTAGTGCAGAGTTAAGTTGATTTTGGTTTTGGTTATTGTTGCGCTCGTACTTCAACAGTGCGACGAAAATATCCTCCCAAACGCCTGAGCCTTCGGGTATTTCTTTGAGTTTGGGGTTTTTAAACCACTTTTGCAACGCATGTAGCCAATAAACATGGCTGATGAGGTACATCAAAAGGCCAGCAGCGAATACGATAAGCGCTGTATTGATGCTAGTGATTAGCCAGAAAAATAGACAGATGACGCTGAGCGCGCAAACGAATAAACCAGCTTTCCAACGAATATCTAGCACAGATTAACTTCTTCAATAAATTAACGTCAACAATTATAGCCAGCTTTTAGCCGAATAATGAGCTATAACGTATATATTTAATGCTTAATTTAATCGTTCTTTTCTGATAATCGATAGCCTGCTCCACGTACGGTTTGAATTAAATCTTCATGGCCCGAAAGTGAAAGTGCATTACGCAAACGGCGAATATGTACGTCTACTGTGCGGTCTTCAACAAAAACGCGGTCGCCCCAAACTTTGTCTAAAAGCTGGCTGCGTGTGTGTACGCGTTCAGCATTCGTCATAAAGAAGTGCAGCAGTCTGAACTCAGTTGGACCTAAGTCTATCGTTTTACTGTTGCCAGTGACGCGGTGAGTAGTAGGGTCTAAACGTAAACCTGCCATTTCAATTGGGTCGTCTGTCATTTGCGGCGCGCGGCGACGTAACACCGCTTTAATGCGTGCATTCAATTCGCGAGGGCTAAATGGTTTTGTGACGTAGTCATCTGCGCCAACTTCTAAACCTCGCACTTTGTCATATTCATCGCCGCGAGCGGTCAGCATGATAATCGGGATGGTCTTTGTTAGGCTGTCTGATTTCAATAAGCGCGCAAACTCCAAGCCGTTCATGCCTGGCAGCATCCAGTCCAGTAAAATCAAATCTGGAATAGTTTCACGCATTAGGTTTTGTGCAATTTCTACACTTAAGGCGCGCATGGCATTGTGCCCCGCCTGGGTAATGTTTAGCGCGAGCAGTTCTTGAATCGCTGGTTCGTCTTCCACAACTAATATATTGGCAGGCATAGCTTCCTCTTGAATGTACTTTTTATTACTTTATTTTTGCCAGTTTATGATTTAAATGTGACAGATTAATGACAAATAGTAAATATAAAATTCTACGGTTATGCATCAGTGATGCTTCTGTAGTGCTTCTATCAAATTACCTCTTTTTAAATTGCCATTTTTTTTAATTTGTTACACTATGTAACATAACGTAATTACGCAATAATAATTCTTGTATATTAAGAGGGTGGCATGGCGAATTTTTTATCTAAAGAGCATATTACCGCAAATGCAAATTTTAATCGCTGGCTAGTGCCGCCAGCAGCATTGGCAGTGCATTTGTCCATTGGTATGGCGTATGGTTTTAGTGTGTTTTGGAAGCCACTAGGCAATGCGCTTATAGGCGTGGATGGTAAGCCCTTAGCAGCCTGTGCGGCCGGAGCGACTAACTTATCTGAAAAACTATCAGGCACGGCAAGGGCTTTATTTGCGACAGATTGTAATTGGACGCAGTTTGATTTAGGTTGGATGTTTACTTTGTTTTTTGTGTTGCTAGGTTGCTCGGCTGCGCTATGGGGTGGCTGGCTAGAGCGTGAAGGCCCTCGCAAAGCCGGTTTAGTTTCTATGGTGTTGTGGTGCGGTGGTTTACTTATTTCGGCGTACGGTGTTTATGCGCATCAATTATGGTTGATGTGGCTAGGCAGTGGTGTGATCGGCGGTATAGGTCTTGGTTTAGGTTATATTTCGCCTGTTTCTACCCTGATTAAATGGTTTCCTGATCGTCGTGGTATGGCAACTGGTATGGCGATTATGGGTTTTGGCGGTGGTGCGATGATAGGCTCGCCACTTGCTACTAAGCTGATGGGGCACTTTGCAACGCCAACCAATCCAGGTGTTTGGCAAACATTTGTTGCCTTAGCGGCGATTTACTTTGTATTCATGTTATGGGGTTCGCTGAGCTATCGCGTGCCGCCAACTGGCTGGAAACCTGCCAATTGGGCGCCGCCAGCAGCACAAAATAACGCGATGATTTCCAGCAAGCACGTGCATCTTAAAAACGCTCATAAAACACCGCAGTTTTGGTTATTGTGGTTGGTGTTATGTATGAACGTGTCAGCTGGCATTGGTATTATTGGCGCGGCTGCGCCTATGCTGCAAGAAACCTTTGGTGGTGCACTGATTGGTCAGCCTGGTATTGGCTTTGCTGATATTAAAAAAGATGAAGCACTCACGGCCGCTGCGGCAGCAGTAGGCGCAGGTTTTGTTGGCTTGATTTCATTGTTTAATATTTTTGGCCGTTTTGCTTGGGCGACTTCGTCAGATAAATTAGGCCGTAAGCGCACTTACTATATTTTCTTTGTGTTGGGCGCACTCATGTATTGCACTGCGACTTATGTGGCGGGCTTTAAATCACTCGCTTTATTTGTAGGTGCTTTTTGTGTGATTGCCTCTATGTATGGCGGTGGTTTTGCAACCATTCCCGCCTACTTGGCAGATATGTTCGGCACGCAGTTTGTGGGTGCGATTCATGGGCGCTTACTTACTGCGTGGTCTACCGCAGGTATTTTAGGGCCAGTCGTGGTGAATTACATGCATGACACGCGTTTAGAAGCCAAAGTGCCGTTTGACCAAGTATACGCGCCAATTTTTCTGGTGCTGGCAGGTTTGCTTGTGGTGGGTTTTATCGCGAACTCTCTAGTGAAACCGGTGGCTGAAAAATATTACATGACAGACGCGGAGCTAGAAGTTGTAAGAAAGCTAGCACATGAAAAATCTGAAGCTACAAATACAAATGGTGTCGTGAATAGCGCCTCGCAATCGGCTAGCCATCCAATGTTGGTGGTGCTTGCATGGACTTTGGTGTTAATTCCGATTAGTTATGGTATTTGGAGCACCATACAAAAGGCTTGGGGATTATTTCATTAAATCAGTTGTATAGCGCTTACAACGGTATTTTTACTAAATCATTATCATCGATATGCGGTAAAATACGGTTTTGTGAATTGTGCGGTAGCGCTTAAGGATAAAACGTGAGAGAAATTGAAAAAAACTTAGATGGAACAGGCCTGCAAATCGGTGTAGTCCTTTCAAGATTTAACAGTGATATTGGTGATGGTTTGCTCAGCGCATGTACTGCAGAGTTGCTGAAGTTAGGCGTTGCGAGCGATGATATTACCATCGCAACCGTACCAGGTGCATTAGAAACACCATTGGTTTTGCAACACATGGCAATTAGCGAAAAATTTGATGCCTTGATTGCACTAGGTGCCATTATTCGCGGTGAGACTTACCATTTTGAAGTGGTTTCTAATGAATCTGCACGTGGTATTTCTGAAGTTCAATTTAACACAGGTATTCCTGTGGCTAATGCCGTACTGACCACTGAAGATGATGATCAAGCAATTGCGCGTATGCATGTTAAAGGTGCTGAAGCCGCACAAGTAGCTATTGAAATGGCTAATTTGGTTAGATCGCTATGATGGCTGAGAATGATGCTTCATTAACCAGCCTAGTCGTAGAAAAAGAAACTGATCAAAAAAATGTAGCAAAAAAACCATCAGTTAAAAAGAAACCTGGGCAAAATCGCAGAAAATCACGCGAGTTAGTATTAAAAGCGGTTTATCGTGGAATGTTGAATCAGTCCGAGATGAGTGCTGTATATCGTGATATGGCAGAAGACCCAGATTATGCAAAGGCAGATGAAGCTTATTTCAAACAATTGCTTGAAGCTGTTGGTGAGCATGCCACTGAACTTGATGAAAAAATGGCTGCATTTATTGATCGTCAAGTCAGTGAATTAAGCCCGATAGAGCATGCGATTTTACAAATCTCTGGCTGTGAATTAATGTTTGATATGAGCATTCCTTATCGAGTGGTGATTAATGAGGGCGTTGAGTTAGCTAAGATATATGGCGGGATTGATGGCCATAAATATATCAACGGCGTATTAGATAAACTGGCGGCTGATGTGCGTGCTTCAGAAGTTCTAAATAATAAGAGTTGATATCGCTCTGCGTTATAGCATTTAGACTATTAAATGATGCGCGCTAGTCAGTGATGACAATTGATGATTAAAGAGATGCTCATGCCGTTAAAATTTCTGATTCCGTCATGTTGTTAGTCTTTCTGCATATTCTTCGTGGAAAAGTGCAGAAGTTCCCTGCATTATGCGATGCTAAGATCGAGTTAGCCGGCTAGCATGAACTTGAGTGGCGTGCTAGAAATTGTGCGTTTAACTGATGTTGGTTTGCAGCGTGACCATAACGAAGATGCCGTTGCAAGTGATGACACAATGGGTTTTGTTGTGCTTGCTGATGGCATGGGTGGTTACAAGGCTGGTGAAGTGGCAAGTGAGATGGCGGTGCTAAGTATTACTGCCGAACTAATGGAAAGCTTGGCTAGCCAGCACGCTGGAAAAGTTGATTCGGTATTAGGTAAGCAAGCAGAAGCGCAGTTGATTGTTGATGCAGTTAAAAGTGCTAACGAAGTCATTTATAGTGTTTCTCAATCTCAGCCACAGTGTGCAGGTATGGGCACCACCCTGGTTGTTGGGGTCTTTACCAATAATAAATTGCTCGTTGGGCATGTCGGCGATTCGCGTATGTATAGGCTGCGTGACCAAGTATTAAGCCAAATAACGGAAGACCATTCATTATTGCAAGAGCAGATTAAATCAGGGCTTATTACCCCAGAGCAAGCAAAACACTCAGCCAATAGAAACTTAGTCACGCGGGCCTTGGGCATTGACCCAGAGGTTGAGTTAGAGCTTAACGAGCATGATGTTGAGGTAGGTGATATATACTTAGTTTGTTCAGATGGCTTAAGCGATTTAGTCGATGATGAAGTCATTGAGTCTGCGCTTAACAAGCTCATGCCAGATATCAACGTTGCTGCACAAGCGCTAGTGCAGTTGGCGAACGAAAATGGTGGAAAAGATAATATTTCTGTCATACTTATTAAGGTAAAAGAGTCTTTTGAGTACAGCAAGACTTGGCGCGATAACTTTTTTAGTTGGTTAAAATAGCAGGGTGGATAATGGCTAAACTGATTTTTTCTTTAGATGATAAGGTGCTGAATGAGTTTCCGCTTGAAAGTGAGCGCACTACTATTGGCCGACGACCAACGAATGACATTCATATCGATAATCTAGCAGTCAGTGGTGAGCATGCCGTGATATTGAAAAAGGGCGATGACTTTTATATCGAAGATAAAGATAGTACAAATGGCACCGAAGTTAACGACAAGTTGGTCAAAAGCTATTTATTGCAGTCTGGAGACTTGATTTCGCTTGGCAAGCATCAATTGAAATTTATCAGTGACGCTAAGTCAAAAAACCACATTAGCAATGATTCAGCTTTTGAAAAAACCGTTTTTTTTCGCCCAGCCGAGTTAGCTGAAATAATGAGAGAACAAGCTCAAGCAGAGCCTAGTACCGCAGCGCCGGACCCAGTCATCTCAGAGAGGTCAGTATTACCATTAGCTGAAAAGTCAGCGCCTGCGATGGCTGTTGGCAGAATACAAGTGTTAAACGGCACTAGTGTAGGGCGTGAGCTGATTCTTAATAAAGCACTTACCACCTTGGGTAAAACAGGTGTGCAAGTGTCGGTAATCACTAAACGTCCACAGGGTTACTTCGTTACGCATGTTGAAGGCAAAGTTTTTCCTATCGTCAATGGCAATTCTATAGGTTCGCAGGCATTTGAGCTGAGTGACCATGACGTGATAGAGCTTGCTGGCGTGAAAATGGAGTTTTATTTAGATAAAGTTTAGTCTGAATTAATCAATATGAAAATCACCTTTACCCTAAGCCTTATGATCAATTCAATAGCATGATGGATCAACAGCACCCTTATTTACTAAAACGACTTGAGCGCCTTAATACGATAGGAGTCGCGCTTTCTGCTGAGCGAGATAATAAACGTCTTTTAGAAACGATATTACTAGGCGCGCAGGAAATTACCAACGCAGATGGTGGCACGCTGTACACCATTACCGATGATAAGCATCTTAAGTTTGAGATCATGCGTAATAAAACCCTAGCGCTTGCGATGGGTGGTACGACAGGTAAGGAAATTCCATTTTTGCCTATCCCTTTATATTTAGACGATGGCAGGCCTAACTTAACTACGGTGGCAGCATACGCGACCGTGAACGATAAAACCGTTAATATTGAAAACGCCTATAGCGCACAGAATTTCGACTTTACTGGCACGCGTAAATTTGATGAGAAAACTGGCTATCACTCGCAGTCATTTTTAACGATTCCCATGAAAAATCATGAGGCGGAAGTCATCGGCGTACTGCAGCTTATCAATGCGATTGATATTGATACACATGAGATTATCCCATTCTCACAAGCCAATCAAAGCTTGGTTGAATCGTTAGCTTCACAAGCTGCGGTTGCGATGACCAACCAGAATTTGATTGAAGGCTTGAAAGGCTTATTCGAGGCCTTTATTGAGTTGATGGCGGAAGCCATTGACCAGAAATCTCCCTACACTGGCGGGCATTGTAGACGTGTACCAGAGCTTACTTTGATGTTAGCTCAAGCTGCAATCGATGCTAAAGAAGGCCCTCTTAAAGACTTTACACTCAATGAAAAAGAGTTTTATGAGTTAAAGATTGCTGGTTGGCTACATGATTGCGGTAAAGTTACCACGCCAGAATCTGTGATGGATAAGCCAACTAAGTTATCTGGCATATTCGACCGGATTGATTTAGTCGATCAGCGATTTGAGTTGCTTAAGAAACAAGCTGAGTGCGACATCCTGAAAAAGCAAGTTGAAGCATTGAAAAATGGACAAGTCCAAGATATCGCTGAGTTAGATGCTCAACTGCTAGCTTATAATCAGAAATGTGATGAAGATCTGGAGTTTCTGAGAAAGTCTAATTTCGGTAGCGAGTCTATGACGGATGAAGATCAGCAGCGAGTGGTTAATATTGCGGCGAATAAATTAGTCGATGCAAATGGCGACTCAAGGCCATTTTTGAGTGAAAATGAAGTCTACAATCTAAATATTACACGTGGCACGCTGACTAAAGAAGAACGAGAGATTATTAATAATCATATCGTTGTGACTATTCATATGCTGGATTCTTTGCCTTATCCAAATGGCTTAAAACGCGTGCCAGAATACGCCTGCGGACATCATGAACGCATGGATGGTCGGGGTTACCCAAAAGGGTTAACGCGTGAGCAAATGTCGGTGCCTGCACGTGTAATGGGGATTGCGGACATTTTTGAGGCGCTTACTTCAAAAGACCGGCCGTATAAGAAGGCTAAAACACTATCAGAGTCACTATATATTTTAGGTAAGATGAAAGTAGATCATCATATAGACCCTGATTTATTTGATATTTTTGTGCGTGAAAAAGTTTACTTGAGATACGCTCAGCAATTCTTGGAGCCTGAGCAGATTGATGAAGTTGATGAGTCTAAGATTCCAGGCTATCAACCCTAAATGCGGTCACTCTTGTAGTAGTGACAAGACCTTACAGCCAAACTGGTCACAACGTAAGTAGCTGCCTTGTTCATACCAATCGCCTAATACCCACCTTGTTAGATTGTGACCATCCAATTGGATTTTATGTTCGTGAGGTCGGTGTGTATGACCGTGGATTAGCATCTCAGGATAGTGGTGAATTGTTAATAAGTGTTCAACAGCCGCTTGGTTAACATCCATGATCTGCATTGATTTCTGTGATTTTTCATGCTCGCTACGCATACGGATAGTTTCAATCTGATTTTTTCTGACTTGTAACGGTAATTTCAGAAAATCTTCCTGCCATTTAGCGGTACGCACTTGTAATCTGAACTTCTGATATTCCACATCATCTGTGCATAAATCATCGCCATGACTCAGTAATACAGTTTTGCCATGTAGATTGATAAGGCTAGGGTCTGGCAATAAAGTCATTCCTGCAGCATCGCAAAACTCGCTGGAAATCAAGAAGTCGCGATTGCCATGCATGAGGTAAAGCTTAGTTCCAGCATCAGCAAGATGTTTAAAAGCAGAGATTATTGGCTGATGATGGACGTCTTGAATATCGTCATCACCTGCCCAGTATTCAAACAAATCCCCCAGAATATATAACGCACTTGCTTGTGACGCAGTATCTTTTAGGAAATCTAAAAACACCGTAGTAATGTGCGGTCGACTGGCACATAAATGCAAATCGGAGATAAACAGGCTGTGACCCATTAAGCTCTGGCTTAATTGATTGTCCGATTTATCCCCAAGATTTTTCATGTTAAACAGCGTAATCCAATATGATTGCTAGATTACAGTTTAACGCTACAAGCATTAGCAGCGTGTTGCTTTTTCAATGATGACATTCTCTACAGGCACATCTTGATGGCCTTTTTTGCTGCCAGTTTTCACTTTTTTGATTTTATCCACAACATCCATACCTGCTGAGACTTTACCGAAAACGCAGTAGCCCCAGCCGCTGCTTGTAGGTGCTGAATGGTTCAGGAAGTCATTATTGCCAGCGTTAATAAAGAATTGATTGCTAGCTGAATGCGGTGCGGAAGTACGCGCCATCGCAATGGTGTATTGGTCATTGGCTAGACCATTGTCTGCTTCATTCTTAATTTCGTCTGCAGATTCTTTTTGATTCATTGTTGTATCAAAACCACCGCCTTGAATCATAAAGCCATCAATCACGCGGTGAAAAATTGTGCCATCATAAAAGCCGTTATCTACATATTGCAAAAAGTTTGCAACGGTAATCGGTGCTTTTTCTGCGTCGAGTTCTAAAGTAATTTCGCCAAAATTTGTAAGTAGTTTAACCACAAAATATCCTTAATTTAAGAGTGTAAATAAAGCCTATACAGGCCTAGTTGTTAGTTGCGTTAGTGTTGATTTTAACTTGGTGTATTAATATTGCTGATTTTGGAACGTCGTAATATGGACCAACGTTTATGGTAGGGGTAATGCCAATTTCGCGCACCACATCCATGCCTTTTAACACACGACCAAATACACAGTATCCTATGAGCTCTGGATCTGGGCCTTGATAGTTGAGTGGGACATTGTTCTCAAGATTAATAAAGAACTGCGCCGTTGCCGAATCTGGATCATTGGTTCTTGCCATGGCAATTGTACCAATTTCATTTTTTAGCCCGTTATCCGCTTCATTGCTAATGGGGGCAAGTGTTTGCTTTTCAGACATGTCGGCATTAAAACCACCGCCTTGTATCATAAAGCGATTAATGACTCGGTGAAAAATAGTTTCTTTGTAAAAGCCAGAGTTTACATATTTCAAGAAGTTGGCAACCGTTTTAGGCGCTTTTTCCGGGTATAGCTCAACCACAAAATTGCCGCGATTCGTTTCAAATGTGACTTGAGGGTTGGCAGCCATTGCTGGAGCGCTAAGCAACGCAAGAGTCGCAGAAACTGCAAGTATGGCAACAGCATAAAATTTACGCATAGATTTCCTTAGGGTTAAAGCAAACGTGATAGTGACTTAAAATAGCGACTTAAGCCGAACCTTCGTAGATGATTTTCCAAGTGTTATCTTCCTTAATCCAGTATTGACGTTTTTGCATTTTATTGCTTAAAGTCGGGCTTTTAAAGTCTTGTGTAAAATCAACCACTACTAATTTCTTATCTGCATCTGGGTAAGCAAACATACTGATGTTTGATAATGCAATATCAACCTTTGGCTTACTTGCTTGCACCGTGAATTTATGGTCCGACCATTGCTGGAAGTTAATGCCATCGGTAGAGAAAGCTTGCGAGTAATGCGAAAGATACTTGGGTGTGTTTTGTGACTTCCAATCGTTTAACCAGCTATTCATCGCTTTTTGTAACGATTCTTTGTCCGCGCTTGTGTTGTCTGCATTTATCCATTTTAAGTGATTGGCAATAATCACAGGTGTTTTACCTGTTTGCAGTATCGGGGCGATGGTATTTAAGTCTTGGTTGGTCAATACTACGCAGCCGTCACTTGCATTAGGTGGCCGGCTATAGGTGGTGCTTGGTGTGCCGTGCAGCCAAATGCCAGAGCCACTTCTGTTGTGCTGCATATCCCATTCGTTAGGGTAGTTCAGCGGATATGCGCCATTGCCATACATATCAGCGAGTGGCTTGGTTAATTTTTGACTGGCAAAATAAACACCAATCGGCGTGCGCTTGTCGCCTTCAGTTTGTTTGCCAACGCCATTTTTGCCTACCGTCACATAATAGTCTGCAACATAACTCAAATTGCCGCCGTTATTTTTATACAAATATAAGCGCGACTTGTCGGTATCAACCACAATCAGATGACTTTGTTGATTATTGGGTGCAAGTAATAGGTTAGGTAATTTATCTAAATTCTCATTAGACAAGTAACGTTCAATTCTTACACGCGCTTCAGCTTGCAAATCTTTAACTGCTGCGGCTTGATTTACATTAGCATTACCAAAAGCCTGCAAATGCTGCGCTTGAGCCATGAGTAAATCGCCACGTACTAGGTAAGCCAGTTTGAAGTTGGGGATTTTTTGGATGAGCTCATCTACGGTCTTTAATGCTTGTTGGTTTTTGCCTTGTGTAATCTCCAGCAAACTTTTTACCAGTAAATTTTCAGCTAGTCCAGTTAATGAGCGCAACTCAGGTTTATGCAATAAATTGCTCAAACTGTAGCTATTGACCGCCGTCGCATTCCACGGCACAAGAGTAATCGCCGCTAATAGTACGTATGTTAAACCTTTATTTAGAGCCATTTCTCAACAAATTACCTTATAAAACTGCAATGAAGCAACATCTATAAAAGCCAAAATAAAGTTGCCGTCATTAATGACATGCAACTTTATTATTGAAGCTAGTGACAGTTAAGTTTTAGTTGCTAGCAATTTCTTGCTCAATGAACCAGTTGTTACCTTGTTTTTTCATCACCAGTGTTTTGGTGGTGTAAATCGGTTTAGAATCAGCACGGTATGACTGTTTGAAGCGTACTTTAGCGCTGTTGGCCTCAGTAGATGTGATGTTGACATTAGACACTTCCACATTGATTTTAGCTGGTCTAGTGATACGCTCGCGACGTTGTTGTTCCCAAGCTTTGCGGCTTTCACCTTTTGCTGGTTGGAAGCTTGCGCCATAACTTGCGAAGTATTGATCAAGATTTTTTGCCGACCATGCTTGCGCCCAGTTATTCACAGCCGAGGTAATATCTGCATCGCTATTTTTGGCAGGCTCAACATTTTTAGTTGGTTCTACTTTAGCAGGCTCAACAGCTGTTTTTGTCGGAGCCACCGCTACTTTTTTAACGTCAGCAGGTTTTGTATCTGCAGGGCGAATAGGATTAGCTACTTTTACCGGCTCTTTAGACGCAAGCGTAGTTTTGTTACCTGTACCAAACAAGTCTTTGATCATCGATAACTTGCCTTCAGCACGGGTATTGCTGGTATCTAACTGCAATGCCTTGTCATAAGCTTCAGATGCCATACGCGCATAAATATCACCTAAATTTTCATGCGCTGTGGCATAGCTTGGGTGCGTTTTTATTGCAGTCTCAAGTGCTTTTCTAGCTTTATCGAATTGACCTTGGTCAGCGTAAAGTACCGCTAAGTTGTTATATGGCTCAGGTAAGTTAGGGAATTTTTCAGTCACATCAGTAAATGTGCGAATGGCTTCATCGCGACGACCTTGCTCTGCAAGTAATACGCCTTTCATAAACAATGCCTGTGCATTTTTTGGATTGGCAAGAATGTAGGTGTTCAAGCGGTCAATGGCAACAGCAGATTGACCTTGATCTGCAAGTTGTGAAATGTCTTTAAGCTCGTCTGCGTGTGCCGCAGGCGCTAATAAACTCACGGCGGCTACCAAGAAAGACCGTGCGATTAAAGCGTTTAGCAAAGAAATATATTTATTCATTGTGATATACTTTTTCTAGTTAAATGACAAAGCGTAATTCTATCAATAGCCTAGCTAACATCCAATAGCTCATTTGAGATTATTGCCATATATTTAGCAAAAACTTCTAAATCATTCATTTACTTAACAACTATTCATTAACAATTTCTTTTAATTCTCGTTTAACCATCAGATTATGCTAAAAATTTACAATACGCTCGCTCGTGAAAAGCAAACATTCACGCCAATTGTCGCTGGAAAAGTGAGCATGTATGTCTGTGGGATGACCGTCTATGACTATTGCCATTTGGGTCATGCGCGCGTCATGGTGGTATTCGATATGGTCAGCCGTTGGTTGCGCAGTTCTGGTTATGCCGTGACCTATGTACGCAATATTACAGATATTGATGACAAGATTATTAAACGCGCTAATGAGAATGGTGAAACGATAGGTCAATTAACCCAGCGCTTTATTGAAGCAATGGATGAAGACTCCGCAAAACTAGGCATCATTCGTCCTGATATTGAGCCCAAAGCCACTGAATTTATTGATGGCATGATACAAATGATCTCAGCCTTGATTGAAAAAGGCTTTGCCTACGTAGCAGCCAATGGCGATGTATTTTATTCAGTGAACAACTTTGAAGGCTATGGCAAACTATCAGGCAAGTCACTTGAGGACTTGCGTGCAGGTGAGCGCGTAGAAGTCGATACACATAAAAAAGACCCAATGGATTTCGTATTATGGAAGTCTGTTAAGCCAAATGAACCAAGCTGGGATTCACCCTTTGGCGGACCTAATAGCGGAAAAGGTCGTCCAGGCTGGCATATTGAATGCTCTGCGATGAGCTCGCATCACCTTGGTGAGCATTTTGATATTCATGGCGGCGGTCAAGATTTGCAATTTCCGCATCATGAAAATGAAATCGCGCAGTCAGAAGCGGCTCACAGCCATGATGGCGAGCCTTGCCAAATGGTCAATTACTGGATGCACAATGGCTTTGTGCGGGTAGATGAGGAGAAAATGTCTAAGTCTTTAGGCAACTTCTTTACCATACGTACTGTGTTGGAAAAATATGATGCAGAAGTGGTTAGATTCTTCATTTTGCGCGCCCACTATCGTAGTCCGCTTAACTATTCTGACCAGCATTTAGATGATGCAAAGTTAGCGCTCACGCGCTTATATACGTCTTTACGTGGGCATGTGGTTGGTGAGGCTGCGATTGATTGGCAGCAGCCTCATGCAGCACGCTTTAAAGAAGCGATGGATGATGATTTCAATACGCCAGAAGCAATGGCGGTATTGTTTGATTTAGCGAATGAAGTGAATAAAACCAAATCATTGGAAGTGGCCACCTTACTCAAAAACCTAGCGGGTGTTTTGGGATTATTGCAACGTGATGCCGATGTATTTTTGCAGGGTGACGATGTGCAACTGCTTGATGTAGACGGATTGATATTGGCTAGAATAACTGCCAAAAAGAACAAAAATTTTGCTGAAGCCGATGCGATTAGAAAGCAACTGCTGGATGCAGGTGTTGTGTTAGAAGATACCGCGCAGGGTACAACCTGGCGCAAGCTGTAAGGACTCGCTTCTCTTTCAGCGAAAGCGTACTTTAATAAATCAGGTGTTGCGCTTCGCACTTGAATACACCGTTGTTTCTGAATTGCCGTAAAGGTTATTAATGATGGATACTATAGTTAAAGACTCGTTTTCTGAGCGTCTTGCAGCGATGAATAGTCACTGGGAGCGCTATCTGCTTGAAGGTAAGTTTGAACAGTCTATTGAGTTCATCGTAGCGGTTAATAGCTTGGTGGATAGCTTTAATCGATTACGCATGTCTGGCTTAGTACGCTTGTGTGAAGGGCTTGAAAGTGAAGCTTTCGCCAAGCTTTCTACTGAGAGTGCGCATCCAATCTCAAATGACGATCAAGAAAGCATACAAAAGAAAATTGACACGCTCAATAGCACGGTTGAATCAATGTTCTTGTCGCAAGAAGCCTGTCGCCATCAAGAGGGTTGGCACAGTAAAGCGTATATTGATGCTAAAGATGATCAATGGATAAAGCCGCGCAATGTCTTAGTGGTGGCCGACAATCACGGTTTTGATGTTGCGAATGAACTCAAAACACAATTATCTTTTTTTGGCTTTAAGATTGAAATTATTGCTTGGGAAGATCAGCCTGCAATCGACAGCGCGCCTTTAGCCGTTATTTTCATGAGTGTGAATAGTGATGCGACTGAGCAGCAACTCGCACTCATTGCTCAGTTACATCAACAATTTTTCTCTAGCCAGATGCTGTATTTGGGCGAACCATTAAAGCCTGAGTCGATTGTAAAGTTAATGCGTGCTGGGGTGGATGCGACTATCCCCATTAAAAATCACTCAACTATGGTACTCAGTCGTATCTTAGATTTAGTACAAACTGCCCCGCAAGAAAAAAGCCACGTGCTGGTCGTTGAAGACTCTAGAGTGGCTTTAGCGTCGATAGAGAGGACGCTGGCTCAGTATGACATAGATACTTTTTCTATTAATAGCCCAGATAAACTATTTGATGCGCTTGAGATATATACGCCAGATTTGATTCTGATGGATATGCACATGCCAAAATTCAATGGTGTGGAAGCTACTCGCGTACTACGTCAAACTGAAGCCTATGCGACAATTCCTATTGTATATTTATCTGCTGAAACTGAAGTCAGCATGCAAGTTGAGGCGCTCAGGCTAGGTGGCGACCAGTTTTTAATGAAGCCGTTTAACCCAGTGCTATTAGCCGCAGTGGTAGAAGCTAAAATTTCACGCTTTCGCGAGATGCAGCGTTCTACACAAATGGACGGTTTAACAGGTTTGCTTAACCATGCAAGTTCCAAGACTAAATTGGCCTCGATGTTGCGTGATTTGCCGCTAGGCCAGGAAATGGCGATAGTCATGCTCGATATTGACCATTTTAAATCCATCAATGACGCCTATGGGCATCCCGTAGGTGATTTGGTGATACGCACCTTGGCTTATTTACTCAAAGGGCGTTTGCGCTCAATTGACCTGATTGGGCGCTATGGCGGTGAAGAATATATTATTGGTTTGCCAGGTGTTGATGCCAGCCAAGCTGCAGTCATTATTGACAAAATTAGACAAGATTTTGCACGCTTCACACATCACTATGCAGGCGGCGTCATTCACGCTACATTTAGTGCAGGAACAGCTTCTTATCCTGACTTAGGTAGTGTTTTTGAGATTATTGAAGCTGCAGACAATGCATTGTTGCAAGCCAAGCGCTTAGGTCGGAATCGCGTAGAGCGATATCAGTCTGAATCACAAGAAGCTATTGGGCTTTGAGTTTCATTCATTAAAGTTTTATATACTCAAAATCTTGCCTGATATATTCAGTACAAACTCACTAATACGTTAAAATATTCACATTGATCATTATGGAAAATTGCTATGCCCGTTAAATTAAACTCTCCAGAAGCCGCATCACTCTTGCCAGTTAAAGGCGTTCAATTAGGTTTTGCAGAAGCGCATGTGCGTAAACCAAACCGTAAGGATGTACTAGTGATGACTTTGGTTGAAGGTAGCAAAGTGGCTGGTGTATTTACCTTAAATCAGTTCTGTGCTGCACCGGTGATTTTGTGTAAAGACTTTATTGCGCAAAAGTCAGGTATACGCGCTTTGTTAGTGAATACAGGCAACGCAAATGCAGGTACTGGTGAAGAAGGCTTGAATCGGGCAAAACAAACTTGTGTAGCATTAGCCGGATTACTAAATTTGCAAGCCAACCAAATATTACCATTCTCAACCGGCGTAATTTTAGAGCCGTTACCCGTCGATAAAGTCGTTGCAGGCTTACCAGCGGCGATAGCCAATCTAAAAGAAGATAATTGGCTGAATGCGGCTGAAGCGATTATGACAACGGATATTGTTGCCAAGGGCACATCGCGTCAAATTCAGCTTGGCGGCAAAACAGTCACAATTACGGGCATCAGCAAGGGTTCTGGCATGATTCATCCGAACATGGCGACTATGTTGGGTTATATTGCGACCGATGCTGCTGTGAGCCAGTCTGCGCTTGAAAGCATAATTCAATATGCCGTGAATAAATCATTTAACTGTATTACGGTGGACGGCGATACGTCGACTAATGACAGCTTGATTTTGATGGCAACTAATCTGGCTGGCAATACAGAAATTAACGAAGGTAGCTCAGATTTTATTGCTCTGCGTGATGCGATGAGTGATGTGGCTATTGAGTTAGCCCAAGCCATTGTGCGTGATGGCGAAGGCGCAACTAAATTCATGACCGTGAAAATTGAAGGAGGTCGTGATGAAGCTGAATGTCGTAAAGTGGCTTATGCGATTGCCCATTCACCATTGATTAAAACTGCGTTTTTCGCATCTGACCCTAATTTAGGCCGTATCTTGGCGGCGATTGGCTATGCAGGTGTCGATAATCTCGATGTAAACGCACTGAAACTTTATCTAGGTGATGTGTTAGTGGCTGAAAATGGCGGCAGAGCTGCAGCTTACTTAGAGGAGCAAGGTTCAGCTGTCATGAAAGAACCTGAAATTTTAGTGCGTGTAGATTTAGCGCGAGGTAATGCTTCATGCACAGTTTGGACCTGCGACTTTAGCTATGATTACGTCAAAATCAACGCGGACTATAGGTCATAAATGAGCGATTTTAGCCAGTTGATTCAGCGTGCTGAAGGCGTATTAACACGCCTAGAAGCCTTTATTCCAAGTGCCCCAAGTGAGCCTGATTGGTCAGCCATTGCATGGCGCTGGCAGCATAATAAAGGGCATGGTTATTTGGAAGTGATTCCTCATCCGCACCTTATTCAGCTGGATGATTTGCATAATATCGACCAGCAAAAAACTGAAATCGTCCGAAATACAGCACAGTTTGTTAAAGGCTATACCGCAAACAATGTGCTGCTAACGGGCGCACGCGGCACTGGTAAATCGTCTATCGTTAAAGCTTTGTTAAGCCAGTTCTCGCAAGATGGGCTGCGTATCATTGAGATAGATAAGCAAGACTTAACTGATTTGCCGCAAATTACTGCTTTGCTGCGTAACCGTTCAGAGCGCTTCATCGTGTTTTGTGATGACTTGTCTTTTGAAGTTGGGGATGCTGGCTATAAAGCGCTAAAAGTAGTGTTGGATGGCTCTATGGCGGCGACTTCAGATAACATTTTAGTGTATGCCACGTCTAATCGACGCCATTTATTACCTGAATTTATGGCGGAAAGTTTAGAAACACAGCATTTAGGCGGCGAGATTAGACCGGGAGATACCATTGAAGAAAAAACTTCCTTATCAGACCGATTTGGCATGTGGTTGGCTTTTTATTCGTTTGATCAAGATGAGTACCTTGCCGTAGCCGCGCAGTGGTTGCGCCACTATGGAATCTCAACATTCGACGATTCGGCTCGCACCGCGGCCTTACAGTGGTCGCATACTCGCGGCTCGCGTAGTGGCCGAATCGCTTACCAATTCGCACGAGATTACGCGGGCAGAAAACAACTTGCCGCCAAGTATTCTGCTTGACGCATTAAACGCATGAGTACAACAAAACGCAAAATTACGCACGCGGCGGTAGGTGTTATCCAGCGTGAAGATGGTTGGGTCTTATTGGCAGAGCGGCCAGTTGGTAAGCCCTGGGCTGGTTATTGGGAGTTTCCAGGCGGTAAGGTGGAAGAGGGCGAAACGGCACGGCAGGCGCTAAATCGCGAGCTGCAAGAAGAGCTTGGTATAGAGGTAACATCACTCTACCCATGGCTAACGCGTAGCTTTGATTACGAGGCTAAATATGACGCAGCCGGACAATTGGATTCGCCAGCTAAAACCGTTAAGCTGCATTTTTTTACTATTACAAAATGGGATGGCGAACCATGTGGTTTGGAAAATCAGCAGCTAGTTTGGCAACCGCCTGAAAATATTGAAGTTTCGCCGATGTTGCCAGCTAATGCGCCTATATTCGCTGCGCTGAATTTGCCGTCAAGTTACGCCATTACAAATTTAAGTGAACTAGGTGAGGATTTGTTTTTTGAACGTCTGAAAACTTCCTTGGGTAATGGGCTAAAAATACTGCAACTGCGCGAAAAGCAGCTCTCAAATCAAGCCTTTCAAACATTCGCCGAACGTGTAACTCAGCTGGCAGAACCATATAAAGCCAAGGTGCTGATTAACTCCAGCAATCAATCTGCCTCAGCAACTTTGAATGTTGCAGGCATACATTTTAACTCTACTGATCTAATGCAGGTGCAGGCAAAGCCAGAGGCAATGCTATGCGGTGCCTCTTGCCATAATGCCGAACAATTAGCGCACGCAGCGGCACTAGGTCTTGATTATGTGATGTTGTCGCCGGTAAAGGTGACACGTAGTCACCCGGATGAAGAGCCTATGGGATGGGATCAGTTTGCTGATTTAATTGCGGACTACGCTTTGCCGGTTTATGCACTTGGCGGCATGCTGCCCGCAGACTTGCACGAAGCAAAATCGCATGGCGCACATGGCATCGCCATGCTACGCAGTGCTTGGCTTAGTGAGTAGCGTTTTCGGGCGGTGCTTGTACTATAACGTTGATGGTTTGTTTGTAGTTGGGAGTATTTTTACTAGTTTTAATTTTGCTGTTAGATTTAAAGTGGAGCGTAAAATTCACTTGCTCACCCACAGTGAGTGGTTTTTTTAAATCGAATAGCATTAAGTGATAGCCACCAGGCGCAAGCTTGTAAGGTTCTCCAGCTTTTAGTGCTAAGTTTTCTAGCATGCGCATTTTCATCACACCATTTTCCATGGTCATATTGTGTATCTCTACACTATCGGTAACGTTACTTTCTATACTGACAAGTGTCATGTCCTGCTTGCTCAAAAACGTCATATAAGCGGCGCCTACTTCCTGCCCAGGATTAGTTGGCCGCACCCATGCATCTGTTATTGACACAAGATTTTTTGGCGCAACGATCTCTTTAGCATACACTTGTGTGCCAGTAAGCGTTAGTATTAACGCTAAAGAGAGGCGGACAAAATATTGGTAGAAAGTATTTAGCATATAAATTTATTGCCTTGAAAAGTTGACGTCAGAAAACTCTTGTTCAAGATCATCTTCTTTAATTTCGACTGGAATCGCATACTGTTCACTTGCCCAAAGTCCTAAATCTATCATTTTGCAGCGCTCACTACAAAAAGGCCTGAAGGCATTGCTAGGCGAGAATTCAGATAATTTTTTACAGTGAGGGCAGGCGACTAATCGTTTCTTTGTGGTTTCCATATTGCTGAGCCGTGTTTCTTAGTTGATGATAATGCGACACTATTCAATGAATTTTTTTATTGAGAGTTTTGGTATAAAGCTCGCTAAAGATATAGCAACTTTTATTAGTCTTTTGCAGAGGTTATAAGTTGCACAACGTTAATGTAAAGTTGACATCTTCGTCATATTTTTGAGGCTTTTGAGTAAAGTCTAAAATATTGAAGCGGATATTGATCGCGTATTTATTCGCACTCACTTCAGGAAAGCACGTGACGTTATCTGGAATATCAATTTTTAACATTTGGGCAGGTTTGCTGCCGCCAAGCATTTGCTGGTATGCGCCGTTAACAGCTACCAATTTAGTTGTCGATCCGCTACCACGCAATATACGCATAATAATCACAATGGCATCGTGCATAGGTACTAATGGACTAAGCCAGGTTTTCAAATCTTGTTGACGTCTATCTTCGCCCAGACCAAGCCAGTAATGGTAAGAAGGAACATCAAACTCACAAACGCCGCCAGGAATACCAGCTCGCTGTTTGATACTCATCAACCATTCATTAGTGCGTAGCGTTTGACCTAGCTTAGTGTTTTCAGAGCGAAGTGATTCTGTAGCTGTATCAATTTCATTCAGAATTTCTGCCAGTTTTTGTGGGGCAATCGCGGGGTTGCCTTGTAGCGCATCCATCACCGCTCTTTGGCGACTGAGTTCTTGCATCAGGTCTGATCTTAACTCTGAGCGGTCAATAATATCTAATATTTGCAGTAGTGTAAGTAAAGCACAGTGGTGTTGGTACTCGTGGCTACCTTCAATGTTGTATAAAACTTTGGCGAATAAATCCTCTACACGTAAAAATGTGCGTATGCGTTCATTAAAAGGATAATCGTAGCTAGGCATGAATAATTTAACTAATCGTTCATTTAATTACTAGCAAAAAGGTGCCGTCTTAATCATGAAATTGTGTGCAAGTTAAAAGTTGAACTGAATTATCAAATTTATTTGCTAACTATGCAAGTTTTAATGAGTTTTTTATTAATTCGTATGACTTTTTCTTGTAGTTCAGCAAGTGTGCCGTCGTTTACGATAATTTCATCAGCAGATTTTAGTCGCACGTTTCTACTCACTTGTGCATTCATCATCTCTTTGACATCCGACTCACTGATATTGCTTCGAGCCATAGCACGCTTGATTTGTAAGCTTTCATCGCAATCAATCACTAGAATCCTATCAGCCACTCCGTCGTAACGATTGCTTTCAAATAAGAGTGGCATGACTAGAATTTGATAGGCAGGATGTAATCGCTTTTCATTCTCTGCAAGCTGCTTTAAAGCTTGCTCGTGAATGGCTGGATGAATGAGCAACTCAAGTTTCATGCGTTCGGAGGGGTCGTTAAATATATGCTCGCGCAATTTTGCACGGTTTAATGTGTCGTCGGCGTTTAAATAATCTGCGCCAAAGATACGGACGATTTCTTTGAGTATAGGCTGATCAGTTGCGGTGAGTGCGTGGGCAATTACATCGGCATCGACAATAGGCACGCCTAGTGCTTCAAATTGCTTGGCAGCTTCACTTTTGCCAGAGCCTATGCCACCTGTGAGCGCAACAATCATAGAATTAAGCTAAATAGTAACTGGCGAGTTGTGGTCCTAAAAACAGTGCTGCAATACCGCCGATAGCTAGAAATGGCCCAAACGGCATCGGGATTTCACGCCCACGTTTTGTAAACACAATCAGACTAATGCCAATCACAGCACCCAGTACTGAGGACAGTAAAATTACCGCAGGTAATAATTGCCAGCCAAACCAAGCGCCGATTGCCGCAAGTAATTTAAAGTCGCCATAACCCATGCCTTCTTTACCCGTCACTAATTTAAATGCCCAATAAACTGACCATAAAATAAGGTAGCCAGCCATCGCGCCAATCACAGCAGATTTTAAGTCAGTAAAACCGTTGTTGAGATTGAATAACAGGCCTAGCCATAATAATGGTAGCGTGATGTCATCAGGTAATAACTGTGTGTCGAAGTCAATAAAGGTTAACGAGATCAGTGCGAAGGTGAAAATCCATGCGAATAGCGTGAGGCTGGTATAGCCGAATTTCCAACTGACTAAGCCAATCAATAAACCTGTCAGCGCTTCGATTAAAGGGTAGCGCATGCTGATTGCGGTTTTGCAGCCGCTACATTTTCCTCTTAGTAAGAGTAAGTAACTAATCACTGGAATGTTTTCTAATGCGGTAATTTTATGCCCGCAGTTTGGGCAGGCTGAACGAGGGTGGGCGAGGGTGTATTTAGTTGCTTCTGGAATTTCCTTGCCTTGCAGTTCAAGGCAGTTGTTATGCCATTCGCGTTCCATCATCTTAGGTAATCTATGAATCACCACATTCAAAAAACTGCCGACCATTAGGCCAAAAATAACTGATATTGAAATAAAAAGCGTGGTGTTCCCTTGTAGCAAACCAGAAATATCAGAAAATCCGCTGAACATAACAATCCTTTAAATTAAAAATACATGCTTGCCACTGTAAACTTATCGCATCATCGCACCGTTAAATACTTGTGGCAATAAAACTAGCTGGAATTCATATAAATTTTATATGCAAAATTTAAGCACTTGAAATTGCAGCAAGCCGTCACAAGTATAAAGGTCATATTATAATGTTTGCATCAAGATCTATTTGATGGCTATATTTGGCGTAACGGCCAAGAAGGAAACTAAATGACAGACACAAATCAACAAAACACTATTGAGCTATTACAGGCTGAGCTCAATCATCCTGCGTGGGATGAGCCTATTGTTTGCCGTGTAGAGGTTGATTTGCCCACATGGCTTTCACAGTTAGCCGGCGGCCGCGACTGGGAAGTGTACTCTGAAGAAGAGGAAGAAAATTGCATTAGCTTTGCCATGCGTCAAGGCTCAACTCGCGATACAAAGCATGTACCTAAGCTAGCTGAAGTCACTTTGTACCATAACGGCTACGCCATTGTGGATGTTGATGGTAAGTCTTTGTTTGACGGGTCGTTAACTTCAGGTGTAAACGAGTGTGCACACTTAAGCTATTATCATGCAGATAGTGGTGAGAAAATTACATTGAATTAATCTTGAGTTAGTAATGCTCAATCAAATGGATAGTGGTCATTTAATAATTTCTAGTTACGGCAAACTCCGCTAAGGTTAACATCGCCTGCTTATAAGACGAATCTGCAAAATGTGCGATAGCCGCGCAGGCTAACTCAGATTCTTTAGCGGCTACCTTACGCACATGACCTAGTGCACCAGTTCGTTCAACAGCCGTTAATACAGTGGCAAGGTCATCTAAACCACCATGTTCAATGGCGCGCTTTATGGTTTCAGCTTCACTAGCTGTACCGTTGCGCATTGCGTATAGCAAGGGTAATGTGGGTTTGCCTTCGCTTAAATCATCACCTAAATTTTTGCCTATCTCTGATGCATTACCACTTAAATCAAGAACGTCATCAATGAGCTGAAATGCTGTACCAATGTGCATGCCGTACTGACTCAAAGCCTCTTCATCGCGGGGTGAAGCGTTGCTGATAATGGCGCCTAAGCGTGTAGCCGCTTCAAACAGTTTAGCGGTTTTGTAATGGATGACTTGTAGATAGGCTTCATCTGTCACATCTGCGTTGTGTATATTTAATAATTGCAGCACCTCGCCTTCGGCAATCACGTTGGTAGCGTTGCTTAACACCTCCATGACGCGCATATTTTGCACAGCAACCATCATTTGGAAAGCGCGCGAGTATACAAAGTCGCCAACTAACACGCTGGCTGCATTACCAAAAATGGCATTCGCAGTATTTTGCCCACGTCTTTTTGATGACTCATCCACTACATCATCATGCAGCAATGTGGCCGTATGAATAAACTCAACAACTGCAGCCAATTGATGATGCTCAGTTTTCACTTCTCCAAAAAGCCCGCCAGAAAGTAGTACTAATATAGGGCGTAAGCGCTTCCCACCACTATTCACAATATAATGCGCGACCTGATTAACCAAGGTAACTTCAGAGTGTAAAGAGTGGGTGATGACTGTATTCACCGCTTGAATATCAGCAGCGATGCAAGATTGAATTGTGTTTAATGGCGAACTACTAGAGGGAGTGTTGCTTTGCGTCACGATAATGAACCTTAAAAAGTAGCGAATATTTTATCACAGCCAACTTTTAAGGTTCAGTTATAGCTGTTTTATATACTGGTAACAGCTATATAAATCGTGAGATAATTACTGATTAACATTAATGCTGCAGTTTTTTGAAATTGCATGCGATTATGGTTTGCTTTGCTAGATTATTTGCGTATAATGCCGAGTTCTTTAGAAAGCGTAATTTAAGGCTCAATCATGTATGCTGTAATTAAAACTGGTGGTAAGCAATATCGCGTAATTTCAGGCGAAAGATTAAAAGTTGAAAAATTAGAAGTTGAAGTTGGCGGTACTGTTACGCTAGATCAAATTTTAATGGTTTCAGATGGTGAAAGCACAACCATCGGTTCACCTATCATTAACGGCGCAACTGTAAAAGCAACCGTGCTTTCACATGGCCGTGGTGACAAGGTAATGATTTTCAAATTCCGTCGTCGTAAACATTATCGTAAAACACAAGGTCATCGCCAAAGTTTTACTGAAATCCAAATCGGCGAAATTTTAGCTGCAGGTCAAGCTGCTGCAAAACCAGCAAAAGCAAAAGCCGCTAAAGCTGCAGAATAATTGAAGCAATACATAAGACTTAAGGATTAAATCATGGCACACAAAAAAGCAGGCGGTAGTTCCCGTAACGGTCGCGATTCACACTCACAACGACTAGGTGTTAAAGCATTTGGTGAAACAGTAGTGACAGCAGGTAGCATCATTGTTCGTCAACGTGGCACAAAAATGCACGCAGGCGAAAATGTTGGCATGGGCAAAGATCATACTTTGTTCGCTAAAGCTGACGGTAAAGTATCATTTGCAATTAAAGGCGCTTTAAAACGCCACACTGTAAGCATTATTGTTGCAGCTTAAGTTAAAATAACTTTATTAAAGCCTCATCGTTTGATGGGGCTTTTTTATTTGGTAAACTCTCATGTGTGAATAGTCAGTTTAAGCTGCTTTGTTCCACTGAAAGACCTTTACAGACATACAGGAATGACAGGGTTGTTTTAATTTTATAACTGTTTTAAAAATTAAAGCACTTCTGCATTAGTTCAAAAAATGAAATTTATAGACGAAGCAACAATCAAAATTTACGCAGGCGACGGTGGTAACGGCGTTGCTACGTTTCGTCGTGAGAAATACGAGCCAATGGGTGGCCCAAGTGGCGGTGACGGCGGCCGTGGTGGCTCTATCATTGTTGAGGCTGATCGCAATATTAACACCTTGGTAGACTATCGCTATACCCGTACATTTAGAGCGCAACGTGGCGAAAATGGCCGCAGTGCTGAGTGTTACGGCGCAAAAGGCGAAGATATGGTGTTGCGTGTGCCAGTGGGTACCGTTATTTCAGATAAAGCCAGCGAGCAAATGCTAGTGGATCTGAGTGAGCACGGCCAACGTGCGCAGATGGCTGGCGGTGGCAAAGGCGGTTTGGGTAATGTGCATTTTAAATCTAGTTTGAATCGCGCACCACGCCAATGTACTAAGGGTGATGTAGGCGAAGAGTTTGAGCTTTATTTAGAACTTAAAGTGTTAGCTGATGTTGGTTTGTTAGGCATGCCAAATGCGGGTAAATCTACATTTATTCGCTCAGTGTCTGCAGCAAAACCTAAAGTGGCTGATTATCCTTTTACCACCTTGCATCCTAATTTGGGTGTGGTTCGCGTAGATACGGAACGTAGTTTTGTGATTGCTGATATTCCAGGCATCATTGAAGGTGCGGCTGAAGGTGCGGGACTAGGCCATCAGTTTTTACGCCATCTACAACGTACTTCTTTACTATTGCATTTGGTCGATATCGCGCCATTTGATGAAGCTGTTGACCCAGTTTATGAAGCAAAAGCGATTGTTGAAGAGCTTCGTAAGTATGATGAAGCGCTTTATGACAAGCCACGCTGGTTGGTGTTGAATAAAATCGATATGTTGCCAGAGTCACAAGAGGTCGTAAAACAGTTCGTTAAAGACTATGGTTGGAAAGGTCGCGTATTCGCGATTTCAGCTATTAGCGGTGTTGGTTGTAAAGAGCTTACCTACGCAATCATGCAGCATATCGAAGAAAATAAGCGAGAAGCTGAAGATGCGTTGGCTGATACAGGCTTGGTTAACGAAAGCGCGGCAAGTAAAACTGTGACAAAAAAAGACGACTAGAATGACTGCTGTGGAATCACAATTGCTAGCTTCGCCTTCATCTAATTCACCGTCACTTTTGCTTGAAGCCAAAGTGATCGTAGTGAAAGTTGGCTCTAGCCTTGTCACTAATAACGGTAATGGTTTAGACCAAGTGGCAATTGCTGCTTGGGCAGCGCAAATCGCCGCTTTAGTGCAACAAGGTAAGCAGATTGTATTGGTTTCCAGTGGTGCCGTTGCTGAAGGCATGCAAAGATTGGGTTGGAAAAAACGCCCAGCTGCTGTGAATGAGTTGCAAGCAGCTGCAGCCGTAGGTCAAATGGGTTTGGTGCAGATGTATGAAAGCTGCTTTACTCAGCATCAGTTACATACGGCGCAAGTGTTGTTAACTCACGACGATCTTGCTGATAGAAAACGCTATTTGAATGCACGCAGTACTTTGCGTACTTTGCTTGATTTAAAGGTCATCCCGATCATTAACGAGAATGATACGGTAGTGACCGATGAAATTCGCTTTGGTGATAATGACACTTTAGGTTCATTGGTAGCTAATTTAATCGAAGCTGATACTTTAGTGATTTTAACGGATCAGCAAGGTTTGTATTCTGCTGACCCGCGTAAAGATAAAGATGCCAAGTTTATACAGCATGCTACAGCTGGTGATGTAACACTAGAGCAGATGGCCGGCGGTGCTGGTAGCAGTGTTGGCACTGGCGGAATGTTAACCAAGATTCTTGCTGCAAAGCGCGCTTCCAGAAGTGGTGCAAATACTATCATTGCCTCAGGTCGTGAAAGAAACGTGCTGGTTCGTTTAGCCGCTGGTGAAGTAATTGGTACGCATCTGCAAACCACAGAAATGAAAACGACCGCGCGCAAGCAATGGTTAGCCGATCATTTGCAGTTACGCGGTAAATTAACGCTCGATGCAGGCGCGGTAAAGGTCATCAAGCAAGATGGCAAAAGTTTATTGCCAATTGGCGTAACAGCTGTTGAAGGTAGCTTTGAGCGCGGCGAAGTCGTTGCTTGTTGCGATGAAAATGGCGTAGAGTTGGCGCGTGGTTTAGTCAACTACTCAGCCATGGAAGCGACTAGAATCATGCGAAAATCTAGCAAAGACATTGAGAAAATATTGGGCTATGTGGAAGAGGCGGAATTGATACACAGAGACAATTTAGTCTTGTTGTAACGCTCAGCCAAAAATACTTATTATTTTAATTTTTTGTGAATTTGATACATAAAGAATAACAAAGGAATGTTAATGAATAAACAACCTTTAGTGGCGATAATTATGGGCTCTGATAGTGACTGGCCCATTATGAAAGCGGCTGCCCAGATGCTAGCGGATTTTGATATTCCTTACACGGCAGATGTGGTTTCAGCGCATCGCACACCAGATTTAATGTTTAGTTTTGCAGAAACTGCGGCACAAAAAGGCTATCAAGTGATTATCGCTGGAGCAGGCGGTGCTGCGCATTTGCCGGGTATGGTGGCGGCTAAAACTACTTTGCCAGTATTAGGCGTGCCTGTGCCTTCTAAACATTTGCAAGGTCAGGATTCGCTTCTCTCTATTGTGCAAATGCCTAAAGGCATACCTGTAGCTACCTTTGCAATTGGTGAGGCTGGTGCGGCGAATGCTGGTTTATTTGCGGCATCAATTTTAGCCAATCATGATGCGGTTTTAGCTAAAAAATTAACCGAATTCCGCACTAAGCAGGCTGCAAAAGTACATGCTATGGAATTGAGCGACAAGCCTTAAATATCATCAACTGAAATATTATTAAGTTTTAATATCAATCAATCTGTATTCAATATATGAACCATCATCAAGAACAAACACCAGTCATTCTTCCACCTGCAATGCTAGGCATGCTCGGAGGCGGTCAACTCGGTCGTTTTTTTGTAGTTGCTGCCCACGAAATGGGTTACAAAGTCACTGTGTTAGACCCTGATGCGAATAGCCCAGCAGGCAAGATTGCCGATGTACATATTTGCGCAGCATTTGATGATAAAGGCGCTTTATTAAAGCTAGCTAACACCTGCGAAGCAATTAGTACTGAATTTGAAAATGTACCAGCAGATTCACTCTCTTTTTTAGCTGAAACTAAACCTGTGCGTCCAAGTGCTTATAGTGTTGCGATTGCGCAGCATCGTGTAAGTGAGAAAAACTTTCTTAAACATGCTGGCTTACCAGTTGCGCCATTCGAAGTCATTAATGAGGTAGAAGATTTACCGATTGATGACAGTGATATTTACCCAGCTATTCTAAAAGTTGCACGTTTTGGTTATGACGGTAAGGGGCAGGCTAGAGTCAAAAATCAACATGAAGCACAAGCTGCATTTGCGCAATTTGAGCGCGAAGAGTGTGTGCTAGAAAAAATGTTGAAACTTGATTATGAAGTTTCAGTCGTGTTGGCGCGTGATGTACAGGGCAATGTCGCTACATTCCCAACATCAGAGAATAGCCATCTCAATGGAATACTGGACGTTTCAATTGCACCGGCACGTGGTCGTGATGCAATCAGTCATCAAGCGCAAAAATTAGCGATTCTTGTGGCTGAGAAATTAGCTTATACAGGCGTACTGGGTGTAGAGTTCTTTGTTTGCGGTGGTGAATTATTAGTGAATGAAATTGCACCTAGGCCACATAATTCTGGGCACTATACAATCGATGCTTGTGTGACGAATCAATTTGAGCAGCAAGTGCGTGCGATGACTGGTTTGCCATTAGGTAGCTCAAGACAGCATAGCTCAGCTGTGATGGTCAATCTATTGGGTGATATCTGGCCTGAAGACATTGATTCTGCTCCTGAATGGCAAGTGGCATTAAATAATCCAATGTTGAAAATGCATTTGTACGGTAAGCAGCAAGCGCGTGCGGGTAGAAAAATGGGGCACTTTACCGTGATTAATGTGAGTCGTGACGAAGCGATTAAGCAAGCAATGCAAGTGCGCGCAGAATTGAAAATTGGAGAGTGAAGTAATGCTCTAAAAATGGATTAGGGATTCTTCATTTCAGAAATTCTTAATTAATTTCAGGTAATAAAAAAGCCTCGCATTGCGAGGCTTTTTTATTAAATACAACTATTAAGCTGTTTTAGGTGCAGCTTTAGCCTTAGGCGCAGCTTTCACTTTCGCAGCTACAGCTACTGGAGCTTCAGCAGACATCGCTTTAATTGCAGCATTTAAGCGGCTTTTATGACGTGATGCTTTATTTTTATGAATGATGTTTTTGTCCGCAATGCGGTCAATCACGCTTACATTCTCGCTATATGCAGCAGTAGCGGCAACTTTATCGCCAGCTTCTACAGCTTTAATAATTTTTTTAATCGCGGTACGCAAAGTAGAACGCAAACTTGCATTGTGAGCGCGTTGCTTAACTGCTTGACGAGCACGTTTTCTTGCTTGTGCGGTATTTGCCATCTATGGTTCTTTCCTAAAAGGTGCTAAAAGCTATTCAAAATACGAAGCCCATAATCATAGCTATTTTCTAAACACATTGCAAGTTTAAATGAAGTAAATATCATTGCTATTTGCCGCATGATGTCTATTGGCATGATAAAATCGCTTAATATGTTGTTAATAAGTCAAATTCTCCCAATTTAAATTATGAATCTACTCAAAGCATTAGCCAAAGTTGGCAGCATGACTTTTGTGTCTCGTATATTGGGTTTTGTGCGAGATACCTTGATTGCACGGGTATTTGGCGCGGGTATGTTGAGCGATGCATTTATCGTAGCATTCAAAATTCCTAACTTATTACGCAGAATTTCAGCTGAAGGTGCATTTAGCCAAGCCTTCGTGCCTATTTTGGCTGAGTATAAAAGTCAGCGTAGTTTTGATGAAACGCATAACTTGATTAGCCGTGTTGCTACATGGTTAGGTTTGATTCTGGTGATTGTGACTTTGCTTGGTATGTTGGCTGCGCCATGGATAGTTTCGCTTATCGCGCCTGGTTTTACCGCTGACCAACCTAAGATGCAACTGACGGTTGAGTTGTTGCGCATTACTTTTCCTTATATTTTCTTTATCTCGCTAGTTTCAATGGCTGGTGGCGTGCTCAATACTTATAATAAATTCGGTATTCCTGCATTTACGCCAGTTTGGCTCAATGTCAGCATGATTGCTGCGGTTCTGTTTTTTGCCGATCATTTTGCTGAGCCAATTAAAGTGTTGGCGTGGGCAGTGTTTTTTGGTGGGTTTCTGCAGTTGATTTTTCAAATACCATTTTTAAAACAAATTGGCTTATTACCTAAACTTGATTTTCATGCAGCTGATGATGGCGTATGGCGCATTCTAAAGTTGATGGGTCCTGCGGTGCTAGGCGTATCAGTGGCGCAGATTTCTATGATTACGAATACGATATTCGCATCATTCTTAAAAACTGGCAGTGTGAGCTGGCTATATTACGCAGATCGGCTAATGGAGTTTCCAACGGGCGTACTAGGTGTTGCGCTTGGTACTATATTGCTGCCTAGCTTATCTAAAGCCTATGCGGGCAAGGATGAGAGTGAATACTCACAATTGTTGGATTGGGGCCTGCGCTTAACCTTTATTTTAGCAGCGCCTGCGGCAGTTGCATTGGCTGTGCTCGCCACACCTTTGGTCACGGCCTTATTTCATTACGGTAAATTTACCTCCATTGATGTTGTGATGACACAGCAAGCCCTTGTAGCCTACAGCGTTGGTTTGCTAGGTTTGATTTTAGTGAAGATTCTAGCGCCAGGTTTTTATGCGCGACAAAACATTAAAACACCAGTTAAAATTGCTGTTTTCACATTGGTGATTACGCAATTGATGAACGGATTGTTTATTTTTGTATTGCCTTTGCAGCATGCTGGCCTAGCCTTGGCAATTGGCTTGGGTGCTTGTATCAATGCATCATTGCTTTACTATCATTTGCGTCAGCATAATATTTTTCAGCCGCAAGCTGGCTGGGCGATATTTTTGCTTAAACTTTTAGCTGCGCTTAGCGTAATGGGCGTCACGCTTTATTTTGCCATGGGCGATACAGGTGCGTGGTTACATTATGGATTAATGAAGCGACTTATTTATCTTACGGGTTTAGTCATGCTTGGTGGCGTGAGTTATTTTGCAACGCTAATGCTGCTAGGATTTAAGCCGCGCGATTACATTCGAAGAGTTACGCACTAAATGCAAATATTTCGCCATATTCCTACACAGCAACAGCAGCCTTGTGCGTTGGCGATAGGCAACTTTGACGGCATGCATTTAGGGCATCAGGCGTTATTGCAAAAGCTTAATGAAACTGCGAAAGCACTTAACCTGACTTCTGCGGTGATGACTTTTGAACCGCATCCGCGTGAGTTCTTTGCGCCAGAAACTGCACCAGCGCGTTTAAGTTCACTGCGTGAAAAGCTTGAGCATTTTGCTGAAGCTGGGGTTGAAACCACTTATGTATGTCGTTTTAATCGACGTTTAGCTAAGTTAACGCCACAAGAATTCATACAAAATATTTTGCGTGATTCCTTGAATGCACAAGCAATTTTGGTAGGCGATGATTTTAGATTTGGTGCCATGCGCGCTGGCTCAGTATTAGACTTTTTAGAAGCGAAGTTCAACCTCATTAGTTTGCCACAGGTTGATTTGGATGGTGCGCGTGTTTCTAGCACCCGCGTCCGCTCTGCGCTGGCGACAGGCGCGCTGCATGAAGCCAGTGTGTTATTAGGTCGCCCTTACAGTATGAGTGGCAAAGTGGTGCATGGCGCTAAGCTAGGGCGTCAGCTTGGTTTCCCAACGGCTAATGTGCATATGCGGCATGAGCGCCCTGCGTTGACGGGCGTGTATGCAGTAAAATTAGATGGTATGAATAGTGTGGCAAATTTAGGTGTGCGACCGACAGTAGGCGGCATTTCAAAGCTGATGTTAGAAGTGAATGTGTTAGATTTTAATGCGGATTTATACGGTAAACATGTGCACGTAGAGTTTTTGCATAAAATTCGCGATGAGCAGAAATTTGACGGCTTAGATGCCTTGAAGACACAAATTGCGCTGGATGTTGAATCCGCCAGAGATTTTTTTAAGAAATAAATATTAATCAGTAATCTATTAAGAAATAAACCATGACTGAAGAAGCTAAAGATTCAAAGTACAAATTAAACCTACCAGAAACCACGTTCCCTATGCGTGGCGATTTAGCTAAGCGCGAGCCAGCTTGGCTTAAGGAATGGCAAGATAAACAGTTGTATCAAAGAATTCGTAAAGCCCGCAAAGGCGCTAAAAAATTCATTCTGCATGATGGCCCTCCGTATGCTAACGGCGATATTCATATCGGCCACGCGGTCAATAAAATCTTAAAAGACATCATTATCAAATCTAAAACCATGAGCGGTTTTGATGCACCTTACGTGCCAGGCTGGGATTGTCACGGCTTGCCAATTGAGTTGGTGGTTGAAAAAAATCACGGTAAAAATATAGATCCAGCCAAGTTTCGTGAGTTATGTCGAGAATATGCGGCAGAACAAGTCGCGCGCCAAAAGAAAGATTTTATTCGTCTAGGTGTGTTGGGCGATTGGGATAATCCGTATTTAACGATGGATTTCAAAACTGAAGCCGACATCATGCGCGCTTTGGGCGACATTCAAAAAAATGGTTATTTATACCAAGGCAGCAAGCCCGTACATTGGTGCGTGGACTGCGGTTCGGCGTTGGCTGAAGCTGAGGTTGAGTATGAAGATGTGAATTCGCCTGCGATTGATGTTGGGTTTAAGGTTGTTGATAACGCCGCATTGGGTAAAGCATTTGGCGTAGAGGTATCAGGTAATGCTTATGCGGTAATTTGGACAACTACGCCTTGGACATTGCCTGCTAATCAAGCGGTTTCGGTGAACGCAAATTTAACTTATGACTTAGTCAAAACAAGTCGTGGGTTGCTGATTTTGGCGCAAGATTTGGCGAAAGTAACTTTAGAGCGTTATGCTGAAATTGATGCAGTAGTGCTTGCTAGCTGCTTAGGAGCTGCGTTAGAAAAGTTAGTTTTACAACACCCTTTCGACAACCGCCAAGTGCCCATCATCTGTGGTGACCACGTGACGACTGATGCAGGTACAGGCTTAGTCCATACCGCTGCCGCGCACGGTAACGATGACTGGTTGGTGATGAAAGCTAACTTCCCAAATGAAAAGCCACGTATTTTAATGGGTGGCGATGGCAAGTTCTTTAATAGCGACTTGGTTGAATTTGCGGCGATTCGCGGATTAGACAGAAAAGAAGCTAACAAGGTGATTTTGGCTGCCATGACAGAAAGCGGTGCTTTGCTCGCAAGTGCTCGCTTGAACCACAGTTTCCCGCATTGCTGGCGCCATAAAACGCCTCTGATGCAATTGGCTACGCACCAATGGTTTATTGGTATGTACGCGCAAGACGCCGTTGGCATTAGCTTGCGCGAATATGCCAATAAAGCGGTAGATGCGACTGAGTTCTTCCCAGCTTGGGGTCGTGCGCGTTTAGAGGCGATGATTAAAAATCGTCCTGATTGGTGTGTATCGCGCCAACGTAACTGGGGCGTGCCTATGCCATTCTTTGTGCATAAAGAGACGGGCGACCCGCATCCACAAACTGCAGAGTTGCTTGAGGCAGCTGCATTACTTGTAGAAAAGCGCGGCGTTGAAGCTTGGTTTAGCTTAGATGGGGCAACTTTCTTGGCAGAGCATGCAGCATTAAATGCAGCTGACTATAAAAAAGTCACCTATACCTTGGATGTTTGGTTTGATTCTGGTGCAACGCATGCAGCTGTGCTGAAGCGCCGCCCTGAATTAGCTTTCCCAGCAGATTTGTATCTTGAAGGTTCAGATCAACATCGTGGCTGGTTTCAATCTAGCCTGCTTACTGGCTGTGCCATTGATGGTCGCGCGCCATACAATGCCTTGCTGACGCACGGTTTTGTAGTGGATGGCGCTGGCCACAAAATGAGTAAATCCAAAGGTAACGTGGTTGCGCCGCAAAAGGTGATGGATACCTATGGTGCTGATATTCTGCGCTTATGGACAGCTTCAACGGATTACTCTGGCGAACTCACGATTTCAGATGAAATTTTAAAACGTGTTGCGGAAAGCTATCGCCGCATTCGTAATACGATGAAATTCTTGCTGGCGAATATCGCTGATTTTGATGCAAATAAAGACTTGCTGCCAGTGAGTGAGTGGTTAGAGATTGACCGTTACGCGCTGCATTTAACGCAAAAGCTACAAACAGAAGTATTGGCTGATTATGACCGTTACGAGTTTCATTTAGCCGTACAAAAATTTGTGAGCTTCTGCTCAGAGGACTTGGGCGGCTTCTATTTAGATATTCTTAAAGATAGGCTCTACACAGCAGGTGAAAACTCACCTGCACGTCGTGCCGCACAAAGTGCATTGCATCATATTACACATTGCATGATGCGTTTAATGGCACCGATTTTGAGCTTTACTGCGAATGAGATTTGGCAAACGTTAGGTTTAGAAGCTGATAAAACAGTGTTTGAAGATTTTTGGTATGAATTACCAAAACACGGTTTGAGTGAGAGAGATATTTTGGATTGGGAAAATGTAATTACTGTACGTGCTTTTGCAAACAAGGCTATAGAAGAAAAGCGAGAGAAGGGAATTGTAGGCTCTTCTTTACAAGCAGAGGTTCATGTATTCGCTGAAAACGAGATATTAGAGTCGTTACAAAAGCTTAAAGATGATTTAAAGTTCGTATTTATAACATCAAAAGTTACAGTGTTACAAAGAGACCCAGCAAAACATCCGATGCCATTAATGTTTAATGTGCTTGGTAGCGAAAGTAAAAAATGCGATCGTTGCTGGCATTACCGCGCGGACGTAGGTGCTGACGCTGAACATCTGCATATTTGTGGTCGTTGTGTTAGTAACTTATTTGGTAAAGGCGAGGTGCGTAAATATGCTTAACAGTCGCTTTCGTACCTCGTCATTCCCGCGCAGGCGGGAATCCAGTCAGGCAACGGGTACTGGAATGTTTGTAAATGTTACGATTTTGGAAAATTGTCTGGATTCCCGCCTGCGCGGGAATGACGGGATTTGATAATGGGATCAATTTATAAATGGTTAAGTATTAGTGCCGTTGTCGTGGCGCTTGATTTATACACCAAGCATTTAATACAAGGCGCTTTTGCTTACGGCGAAATGCTCACCTTCACAAGCTTTTTTGACTTGGTGCATTATCACAACGAAGGTTCAGCTTTTGGCTTCTTGCACGATGCTGGCGGTATTCAGCGTTGGTTCTTTGCAGGTGTTTCTGTGATTGCCATTATTGTGATTACTTATCTTATTCAGAAGCATCGTACTGAAAAGCTGTTTTGTGTGGGTTTAGCCTTGGTGTTGGGTGGGGCAATCGGCAATTTGTATGACCGCGTGACACTAGGTTATGTCATCGACTTTCTGAACTTCCATTACCAACAAATGTATTGGCCTGCTTTTAATGTGGCGGATAGCGCAATTTGTGTGGGGGTGGGGTTGTTACTGCTGGATAGTTTTAAAAAGCCAAGCTAAATATACTCAATATATTTTTAAGCTAAATTGTGACTTAACATGATAGATATAAACTTCACGTTTATTGGAAAATGTTGGTTATGGCAGGGTAAGGGTACGTGGCACTTCATCACTTTGCCGCAGGATAAGTCTGAAGAAATAAAGTTCTTTAGCGATAACCATTTTGGTAAACGCCGCGGTTGGGGATCTGTGCGAGTCTCTGCCAATATCGGTGGCACAGTTTGGGAGACTTCGATTTTTCCATCTGGTAGCTTAGATGCTTATATTCTGCCTATAAAAGCTGAAGTGCGTAAAAAACAGAAAATAGCGGCGGGTGATGATGTTGAAGTGCTATTGCAAATCAGCATCTGACTTAATTGAGCTTAGTTTTCTTTTTTAAACCAAGTGACTATTTTTGCTGCGGGCAACGGTATTGAATAAAAGAAGCCTTGCACAACCTTGCAGCCACTGGCTTTGACAATATCAGCTTGAAATTCATTTTCAATCCCTTCACCTACTATATCTAAACTCAGCGCGTCTGCCAGCGCAACAATTGCTTTCACAATCACACGATCTTCCTCGCTGTTTTGTAAGCCGTCGATAAAACTACGATCAATCTTCACTTCATCAACCGACCAGCGTTTTAGATACATGAGTGATGAGTGCCCCATGCCAAAATCATCTAAAGAGATATTAAAGCCAGCCTCTTTAATGAAGCGCATATTTTTCTTTACTATATCAATATCATCTAGCAAAGCATGCTCGGTAATTTCAATGCATAACATATTCGTTGGAATTTGATATTTAGCGGGTACTGTTTTTAGTGATTGGATGAGACTATCAGACCGCAAATGGCGTGCTGAAATGTTAATCGACACGCGTGGTACTTGATAGCCTTGGTCTAGCCATGTGCGGATTTGCTGGCATACAGTTTCTAGCACCCAATCACCAATTAGGTTGATCAAGGATGATTGTTCGGCAATTTTAATAAATTCTAATGGTGAGATTAAGCCGCGCTCAGGGTGCTGCCATCTTAATAATGCTTCTATACCGATGAGGCTCTGATTTGTATTTTCTACCTGGGGTTGAAATTCTAAAAAGAGTTGGTTATCTTTTAAAGCATGGCGAATACCGTTTTCCATATCCAACCATTGGTGGGCAATGAAATTCAGATTGGTGGTGTAAAACTCAAAACAATTACGGCCGTTTTGTTTGGCTCTGTACATAGCAAGGTCAGCAAAGACCAGTAAGGACTGTGGGTCTACGGTGTCATCTGGGTAAACGCTAACGCCTACGCTCATGGTGCAGTAAACGCGTTGCTGATAAAGCTCGAATGGCGTTGTGAATTTAGCAATAATGTCACGTACCAAGCGGTGGGCATCTTGTGGGGATGCCTCTTCCATGATCATCACAAACTCATCACCACCCAGCCTACATAGTGTGTCAGAGGCGCGGATGCACTCTGAAATACGTTTGGTTGCCATCATGAGTAGTAAGTCGCCAGCTTCGTGTCCAAGCGTGTCGTTGACTAATTTAAAGTGGTCTAAATCAAAAAATAGCAGTAACACTTGGCTATTTGTTCTGTTAGCTTTTACAACCGCATGATTGAGTCTTTGCTTAAATAAATTGCGGTTTGGCAAGCCAGTCAGTTCATCATGTGAGGCTAAAAATTCTACACGGCGATTAAGAGCTATCATTTCACTTACATCGCGCCCAACACCGCGGTAGCCGATAAAGTTTTTTTCTGTGTCAAATATAGGTTTGCCTGAAACGCGCAAATAAACTAGTTTGCCTGACTCATCAATAAAATGCACAACGTAGTCAGAAAAGTGTTTATGCGATTTTAGCGTTTCAAGCATTTCGCTGGAAGAGTGGCTATGGCAGGTTTGTGCTAAATCTACCAGGCTGTAGAATCCAAGTCCAGCAGGGCTTCCAGCTAAAGCCTGGATTTTTAATTGAGCATCAGACTCCCAAAACCAGTCAGCTGAAGCTTCGGCAAAGTCTCTGAAGCGGGCTTCGCTGGCAATCAATTTTTGTTTTTCTTCATTCAGTTCAATCAGCTTCTTATCTAGCTTGATACGCATGATATCAGCGTGCTGCTTGTCTAAGCGCAATGGCCCAAAGTGTGACTTACTGTTACTTGCTTGTGGGCTGGCTTGCTGCCCCGCATTAATGACTTTAGCAATCACGGGTAGCAAATCTTCCATCATCATCGGTTTAACCAAAAACTTGGTTGCCCCTAAAGACATCGCAAAACGCTCATCTTGATCTGAAGTATAAGTTGCCGTGTAAAAGATAAAAGGAATCTTTTGTAAAAATTGGTTTTGCTTTACCTCACGGCACAAGCCATAGCCGTCCATTTCGGGCATTAAAATGTCAGAAACGATTAAATCGACTGGGTTAGTTTTTAAGTAAGCTAGTGCCTTTAAGCCATTGTCAAAACTTGCCACTTCATAGCCCTTGCTAGTGAGCACTACTTCTAGTAAGTGCCTTGAGTTCTCGTCATCTTCAGCGACTAATATTTTCATTAATAATGTTCTCTTGAGCTATTGACCGCTTATCTAGCAATCGCTTTTTGTATCTGACCAATCACAAGTATTGGATCTATTGGTTTTTCTATGTAGGCTGTACAGCCTGCCGCTAGCAGTTTCTCTTTATCACCAGACATGGCGTACGAAGTCATGGCAATAATAGGAATGTCTTTACCGACAGGATGCGCGCGAATTCTTTTTAACACTTCCAAACCATTAATGTCAGGGAGTTGTATGTCTAAAATAACAAAATCAGGCGGCATTGTAAGTGCTTGTTGCACACCTTCCAAGCCCGTCATGGCAAATCGTGTTTTATATTGCGATTGCTCAAGAATGAAGCGAATTAACTCTAAGTTATTTTCATTGTCTTCTATTATCAGTGCAGTTGTCATAAAGGCTGATCTTCTAAAATTGACTGATTATTGAGTAATGTCTGTTCGGATATTTTAACCGGCACTCTGATGGTAAACGTACTACCTACACCCACTTGGCTTTCTACTTCAATACTACCGCCCAACAATTGCGTTAGAATTTTTCGTGTTAAATATAAACCTAATCCAGTACCTAATGTTTTTATTTTGAGGTGTGATTCGGCTCGCTCAAATGGTTTAAACAGTTGCTCTAGGCCAGACGGGCTAATGCCAATGCCAGTGTCTTGAGTAGTGATGATTAACTCTTCATTGATTATTTTTGCTTCAACAGTTACTGAGCCTGCTTCTGTATACTTCACGGCATTGCTTACGACATTTAAAATCGCCTGATAAAGTCTTTTGCGGTCTGTTTCTAGAACGATGTCTTCGCTGCAGTCAATGTGTAAATTTAAATGTTTACCGTCAGCGATATGATGTATGACATTCACCACCTCATTAAACATAGGTTTTAAAGCAAACGATTCGGTATGTATTTCTAAAAACCCAGCTTCTATTTTTGAGATGTCAATCACATCAGAAATGAGCGAGAGTAAATGTTTGGCGGAGTGGTAAGCACGGCCAAGTTGATCTTTTTGTTTGATGTTAAGATCGCCAGACATGCCTTGCAGCACTACGCCTAGAAAACCGATGATTGAATTGAGCGGCGTTCTGAGCTCATGCGACATTGAAGCAACAAACATAGATTTAATGCGGTCAGCAGACTCAGCGCTTTCACGTGCTTTAATTAAGGATGCTTGTAATACTTTTTTCTGCGTAATGTCCTGGCCAATCGCAATCATCTGCCCAACATCGCTACCGCCATTTTTACCTGCTTTAACGATAGAGCATTCAAACTCTATTTTTCTGCCATCAGCACATTTAAAAATCAATTCTACATTACGGAAAGCTTCACCTCGTTTTGTGCCAATGCCGATGGCAATCGCTTTTTTGAATGATTCTTTTACAACAAATATATCAATAAAATTCTTACCTATGGCTTCAGATCGGCTAAATCCAGTGACTCTTTCTGCTTCTGGATTAAACTCAATAATCTCGCCATCCATTTTGATAGTGAGGATAGGAATTGGCGCATATTTGATGACGGAAGTAAGACGCTGTTCACTTTCTTGCAAGGAGAGCGTTCTGGCCTCTACCATTACTTCTAATTCTTCACTATGTTGCAGTAGCGCTTGTTCGGCTTGATGGCGCCTATCCGTTTCAATAGTGAGGCGCACTACATCACAGATCGAGCCAACAAAGCCTTGTTCGTCTAAAGTCCACTCACGGGGATTACCTATATGCTCACAACACACGGTGCCTATCATATTGCCATTTAGCCAAATAGAGCCATCAAGCATGGCGCCAATATTATTTTCTTGTGCATAACCTTGTCGAAACTCGACGGTGGCAGGGTGCAACATAATATCGTTAGCGGCCAACACTCTATTTTGTGAGATAAACTGAAAATATGTGGGCAGTTCTTTAGCTAATAAAGGATTAGCTGTGGTGTGGAGACTTTTAGTTTTTAAGTATAAATCTACACATTCCAACATTTGCTTATCTGAATCTAGCAGCCAAATGCCGACTCTTTCAACATTCAATGTTTCAGCAGAAACTTGTGCAATCTCTTTGAAAATTTCTTCAATATTTTCTTTGGTTTGCGTTTGGGTTAAAGTTTGAATCGCTTTTTGTTGCTTGAACAGCCGCAGTGTTTGTTCTTTGGCAATCTTCTCCGCCGTTTGCCGTGTTTTAACTTGACTGGCAAGTTGCTCAAAAAGGCTTTCATTTTCTTCATTTCGTCTAATACTGCCTAGTTTGTAGCCACCAAATAGCATCATTAACATCAATGCAGCAACCAAAATCCCTAATAAAATTCTATCTTGATGGCTTACCCATTGTTCAGTAGTGATAAGCGTACCGAGTAGGGTTAAAATAATACACAGCAAAATTAAAATACGCGGCGTTAAACCGCTACTCGCCTCTGATATGTGCTCTAGCTCTTTGTCGTCATCAGAGACATTTGTCATTCTTTGCAGTACATTGCTTTGCATATTGCTATCCCACACATACACCCTGATAAGCGCAGATAGCAAAAGAAATAACACAAGTGCAATGAGCCACACTCGATTTGAATACATCCAACTTTGTTCGAATGCATCTTGATCTAACCAGCGGTTGTGTAAAACTTGCCGCTCACTCTTGGTGACCGCCTTCATACCTTTTTTAATGATATTAAACAATATTGGCCAGTCATTTCTTACGGCGAGGCTCATTTCATATTTAAACTCAGACTTACCTGCGACTTTAATATTAATCAAACCTTGCGTTTTTAAGCACCAACTTGCCACTGGCAGATCAGTCAACATTGCAAAGCTTTCGTGAAAGGCAACATGTTGTAAGCCTTGGCAGGTGTTATTCACCAGGTCTAGCTTTATCTGCGGGTAATTTTCTTGTACAAACTCTTGACTAGCATAACCTTGGACTACGCTTAACTTCATATTGTTAATTTGCGACAAAGTCATGTCTTTTGGAGCATCGTTGCGCGTAACAATGTTTAAAGGAAAGCTAAGTAAAGTCGGGGTAAAGTTCCAATATACACGGCGATCTTGCGTGTCTGCTAGAAGTGAAATGACGTCTTCACGCGCACCACGCTTACCGTTACTAAGAGACTCCTCTTTAGTCGGAACTACTAGTTTGAATTTGTAATTTAATTTTGACTCTAGCAGCTCAATGTAATCTGGCATAAAGCCCTGCAGCTTGCCATTTTCACCGTGAAAAGAGATGGGGGCGTAGTCATCCCACATGGTCAGCGAGATGTCTGGGTGCGCATTTAACCAGGCGCGCTCATCAGTTGTGAGCAAGTTTCCAGCGGATTGGGCGCCTTGTCCTAATAGCAGCATCCACATTGTTAAAATGCAAAGTATGGTATGCCTAAAGATGCTACTTTTGACCAAAAAACACCCCTACTCAAAAACATTTACATGATTATTTAGACTTCTAGTAGTTTAGAAATCTAGTATTTCAGATATCTAGTCATTTAGAGGTCTAGTCGTTTAGATTTTTTAAATAAACTATAGCATTTAATGTTAAAAATTGTAAATTAGTTGACTGTTTTGTCAGTTGAGTTTTGAAGCGAAATTGCTTTATGATGAGGCACTTGTCATCACTAAAAGAACGGCGCATTAATCAATAACGCGCGATGGTTGAGTCAATTTGTTTTAGGATTTTTAGGTAAGAATTTATTCACGGCTTCAAATAGCACAACGCAAATGGCACCTACCGCTAAACCGACTATTGCATCTATTAGCATCGGCAAAACAATTGCTGAGAAGCTGCCGATGAAAGGTAATGTGCGCAAAGCTTCAGCTTGGTGTTCGCTAAAGTGATGCAAAACCGGAATGCCGTGGCCGATAATGCTGCCGCCGACAACAAACATAGCCGCAGTGCCAAGTATCGTTAAAAGACGCATTAAATAAGGGGCTGCAGCTAATAGTTTTTCGCCAATTTTACGCAGAAGTTGTTTATAAAAACTACTGCCTTTTTTAAGCATTAAGTGTAAGCCAAGGTCGTCAAGCTTCACAATGCCAGCAACTAAGCCATATACGCCAACGGTCATGATGATTGCGATGGCTGAGACGACAATGACTTGCTTGGTAAAATCTACCGTCGCGACAGTACCTAATGAGATGACAATGATTTCTGCCGATAATACAAAGTCAGTGCGAATGGCGCCTTTGATTTTATCTTTTTCTAGTGCCACAAGATCAGCTTTAGGGTCGGCGACAGCTTGCTCTAATGCGACATGATGTGCTTCTTCAGCTTTTGTGCCATGTAGGAATTTATGCGCTAACTTTTCAAAACCTTCAAAACATAAGTACGCGCCGCCAAGCATGAGTAAAGGCGTAATCGCCCACGGTGCAAAGTAGCTAATGGCGAGTGCAGTCGGCACTAATATTAACTTATTGACGAGGGAGCCTTTTGCTACCGCCCACACAACGGGCAGTTCACGTTCTGCCGCAACGCCATTGACTTGTTGGGCATTTAGCGCGAGGTCATCGCCCAATACACCAGCCGTTTTTTTTGCGGCCATTTGTGTCATGACTGAAACGTCATCCAAGATGGTTGCGATATCATCTAAAAGTGCGAGTAAGCTGCCTGCTGCCATGCGTGTTCCTTAGTTTCTTATTTCGATTTTTAACTACGATTTTCTAACTGAGTTTGTTATTTAGTGTAACTGGTATGATGCTTATTAAGCTTTCTTTGCAAGGTGCGTCTATGCATATTCAAACTGCGCGCTGTGGCTGAGATATTACCATTATGCTCTGCTAAAACGCGTTGAATATGCTCCCATTCTAAGCGTTCTATTGGCAATGGGTTGGACGCTAATTCTACCTCATCATCGCCTGTTTGTTTTTCAAAAGCGGCGACAATTTCATCTGCATCTACTGGTTTTGCAAGGTAATGCGTTGCGCCCAGTTTGATTGCTTCTACCGCCGTGGTAACGCTGGCAAAGCCTGTAAGCACGACTATGCGTGTGCCAGCATTCAGGCTAGCCAGCTGCCGAACCAGCACTAGACCTGAGTTGCCTGACATTTTTAAATCAACCACGGCAAATTCTGGCGGGTCATTTTTAGCCAGCTCAAAAGCGCTTTCTGCGCTATTCGCTAAGCTCACCAAAAAGCCACGTTTGCGCATGGCAGGTGCAAGCGCGTTTAAAAAATCTTGGTCGTCATCTACTAAAAGTAAGGTGGCTTTTTCGACCGTGTCATTTCCAGTGCCATCATTTTCAACCATATTATTAACAACGTTGTCTTTTGTATCTAGAGGGTTCATTTAATGACTCACATTTTTTCTAAGCTTAATTTTTTAAGTGGTAAGTTGAGCGTAGCCAATACACCGCCTTCGACATGGTTATTCAGGGTCAGTTCACCATCATAGCGCGCGAGAGTGGTTTGCGTGAGATACACGCCCAGCCCCATGCCTTGTTCATTTTTAGAGGTGAAAAATGGTGTGCCTAGCTGTTTTTTAGTTTCCGCACTCAAGCCTTTGCCAAAGTCTCTAATTTGAATGCTCAGTATTTTGTCATTCCATTCGGCATTAAATAGCACGCGTTCGGGGGATTCATCCGCTGCGTTATCCAGCATGTTTTGTATCGCCTGCGTTAAGGTTCTGTCCATCACAATCATAGGGTCAATCATATTGCTTGGCATAGTCACCACAAGTTCTGTCGCGGGGCGGGTATCACGCCAGCGTTGAATGGCATCTTGTAAAAACTCTCGTAACGGTAAACCTTGCCCCGCATCGGCGCGCGCTTGTCCAGCATTGCGAGTGATGCTCGATAAGATTTCTTTGCAGCGCGACACTTGTTTCTGCAATATGTTGAGTTGCGTTAGTAGCCCAGGCTGATTAGCATATTCCTGCGTAAGTTCTTTGCTGACTATCGCCATTGTTGCTAGTGGCGTGCCTAGTTCGTGAGCTGCGCTGGTGGCAAGTGTACCAAGCGCTAACATCCGTTCGCTTTCAAGTGCTTTTTCGCGGACTTCTGCAATTTTTTTATCATAATCACGTAAATTTTGCCCAATCCGTGCAATAAATATCGCCACAATCACCGAACTTACTACAAAGCCTATCCACATACCGACCAAGTGAATATCCAGCTTCGCATCGCCATGCGTGTGCATGTGCAGGTGTGAAAGCGGTACGTGATAAAACATCAGCAAGGTGTAGCAAGTAATGCTTAAACCTGCAATTAGCCAAGCATACGCCGCCCTTAGTGCAACCGCAGCAACGGTTATCGGCAGTAAGTACATCCAAATAAAAGGGTTGCTATAGCCACCACTAAAGTAAAACAGCAGCGATAGTGCGGCAATGTCGCCTAGTAACTGCAGCACTAATTCACGTTGTGAGGTTTGCGTGGTTTTTCTTAGACGCCACCAAGCAATTAAGCTAAATAGCCCCAATGAAGCTATCGCTGAGATTAGTGGTGCATAAGGCAAGGGGATAGATGCTTGATATAAAGCCAGCAGAACTAAGCTCAGGCAAGCCATCACCACGCCGCGCAACATCATTAAACGCTGCATATTGAGGCGTGTTGCGTTGCTGATGGATTGTTGTGCAGTATGCATGCGTTTAGGGTGATTTAGCCAAAGTGGTTTTCATTATAAAACGGTAATGAAAATAATACCTTAAGCCTGTTGATAATTCACCTGTGACAAATTGTCGCGCGGCAATATGCCACATTCCGCTATAAGAATTTCTCTAATACAATTTCACGATAAAAAATACTTCAAGGGGAAGGCTATGTTTAAGAAATTAACATTAGCTGTAGTTTTGGTTTGTGACAGCGGCTTGTTGATGGCCGAAGATGCTGCGGTCGAAAATAAGTCTGAGCAAGCGCAGGTAGATACTGAAACTATCATTGTGCTAGATGCGGTCAAGGTGCGTGCACCGATGATTGATAGTCGTATTTTTAAGCATCCAGCCACCGTTGAAACTTTTGATAAAAAACAAATTGAAGAAAATCTCAATGCTGCAACCTCCTCACAAACCTTGAAATATATGCCTAGTATGCAGGTGCGAGAGCGCTTTATTGGTGATCGTAACGGTAATATTGCCACCCGCACAGTAGGTTCGCTAGCTAGCGCGCAAAACATGTTGTATGCAGATGGCGTGTTGTTGTCTAACTTTTTGCAGGGAAATTTTGGTTCTCCGCGCTGGGGGCTGGTCACACCAGAAGAAATTGAAAGCATCAGTATGATGTACGGCCCTTTTTCTGCATTGTATGCGGGCAACTCGTTTGGCGGTGTGATTACCCAAGTGACACGAATGCCGGATAAATTTGAGGCGCATGCTAGTGCGCAGGCTTTTACGCAAAGTTATAAACATTACGGCACGAACGAAAGCTTTAATGGAAATCATTTAACAGCATCGTTTGGCAATAAAGTGAATGATTTGTCTTTTTGGTTTGGTGTGGATAGGCTGGATAATCGAAGCCAGCCGATGGGATTTTCAACCGCCAATCGCTCTACTACGGCTCCCGGAGTAAGCCCAATCGTGACAGGTGCGTATCAAGACAAAAGTGAAGTGAACAAAGACCGTGTCATTTTCGGGGCTAACAGCATTGATGACTCTGAGCAAACCAACATCAAATTCAAAGTAGCTTATGACATCACGCCTACTATTAAGGCAGCATATACCTTGGGCGTATGGAATTTGGATAGCAAAACAGAGGTGAAAAGCTATGTTAAAGATGCCGCTGGAAATGCGGTTTATAACGGACAGGTTAATTTTAACAGTCAACGCTATGATATATCTGGCATGAGCCCTGCCGAGGCTGAGTCTTTACACATTATGCAAGCATTAGATGTAAAGTCTAACAGTAAAGATTTTTTTGATTGGCAACTGACACTGTCAGATTATGACTTTCATCAAGATAAGAATAGTTTCTCAAATGCACCTACAGGCGGCACTATCGCAGCGGGCAATCCTTATCTCAATCGAATTGGTCGAGTGACAGACCAAGCAGGCACAGGCTGGACAGTGTTTGATGCGCGCACCACTTTGCGTCCGCAAAGAAATTACTCAGGACAACACACGATTGATATTGGTTACCATGTGGATCAATACGAATTGCGTAGCGAGACAAATGACACTGCGGATTGGTCAACTGGTGTGAAGGGCGGCTTGTTTTCTGCGGCGCGTGGTGACACCCGTACTCAAGCGCTTTACGCTCAAGATAAATGGCAGATGAACCCACAATGGGCGTTGACTTTTGGTGGTCGCGCCGAGCATTGGGAGGCCAACGATGGACAAAATAAAATTACCATTGGCGGTATATTAAACACTGCTAATTATAAAGATGTGTCAGTGAATAAATTTTCGCCAAAAGTTTCCCTGAGCTTCGAACCTCAACCAGAGTGGGGGTTCCGTGCTTCATTCGGGCAGGCGTTTCGCTTTCCTACTGTAGGTGAGTTGTTCCAGCCTTTGCAAAATGGCGCTGTTTCTTACTTTGTTCAAAGTAATCCAAACTTGAAACCAGAAGAAGTCATTGCAGGTGAGTTTTCTGCAGAGCGTCGTTTTGATAACGGCCTATTGCGCGCGAGTTTATTTAGCGAGAATAAATTTGATGCCCTCATTACACAATTTCTTGCCGTGGGCAGCGCAATTCCTTACGATACAGGTACTTGTACAAGATCGGCAGGCTGTAGTTATACGCAAAACGTGGAGCATATTCGTACGCGTGGTCTCGAATTAGCAACGCAATGGCAAGATGTGCTGGTACAAGGCCTAGATTTATTAGGTAGCGCAACCTTCACTGATGCAGAGGTGTTACGCAACGATAATGCACCTAGCACGGTGGGTAACAAACCAACTCGCATTCCTAGAAGTATGTTTAAAGCCGTGGCTACTTATCACCAAGGTAGCCATCTAACTTATAGCTTGGCAGCACGTTACAGTGGTAGGCAATATAATGCTTTAGATAATAGCGACAGCAACCCTGACACTTATGGCGCGGCGAGCAAATTTTTTATTGTGGATGTGAAAGCTAATTATAAGTTTGCCGATAAATTAACTGCGAGCATTGGCGTAGACAATTTAAATAATTACAAAGCTTATGTTTTTCATCCTTATCCACAGCGTACCGGCTATTTACAACTGAAATATGACTATTAACTGCTCATCAAGCCAAGGATATTAAGCTTGCGAGTCTTCAGCGTTAGATAAGTCCAAATCTATAAAGTAGCTGACTCGCTTACGTGGGTTCAAGTATTCAAGCACATCCGCCGGTAATTGACTTGGGCGTAAACAGGCGTTGATGCTGATGCTAGGTTCTTCGCGTAAATCTATTATTTGTGGTTCGTGCCTATCTGTCAGCGGGTCATGCACCATTACAAATGGCCTGAGCGGTTTGTTTGGGTTTACAGAAATCACAGTGGCATAGCTACCTGTAGAAAGCTGTACGATGCTACCAGGCGGATAAATGCCCAGCGATTTAATCAAGCGTTTGAGCAGTGACTCATCGTATTTAGCGCGTTGGCTGGCGTACATGTGCGCGAGTGCTTCATACGGTGTTTTGGCTAGCGCAATATTGTTTGGGTTACATAAATTGTCATAACCATTCACTATCGCAATTAATCTGGCAAACGGGTCAGTTTGCTCGCTACGCAAATGTTTTGGGTAGCCTGAGCCATCGGCATGTTCATGGTGTTGCATAATAATTTTACCAATACGCACTGGCAGGCCAACCTCTTGTGCCATGCGCGCGCCCATTTCGCTATGCTGTTCAAAGTGTGATTGCTCTGACTTTGTTAGCGGGTCTTTTTTAAGCAAAATCTTATCTGATATTTCCGCCTTGCCAATGTCATGAAATAAAGCCGCCATGCCTAATAAGCGCGCATCTTCTTTAGACATATTGATAGACTTAGCCATAATCAGCGCAAGTACAGTCACATTGAGCGGGTGTATGTAGTTGGCATCACTTGAGCGATTACCATTGAGTGCGTGAACGGCAACATCACCTTCCATTAATGCGGTGTCGACCAGATCATTGACAATCACTGCCGCCTGCTCAATTGAAGCTTTAGAGTCCGTAAGAATATTGCGCGTCACTTGCCGTGCAATATTGCTGGTATTGATAAACTTTCTTTCACACACATTAATGGCTTGGTGCAGTTCTTTAAGGCGCTGCTTTGCGTTGTCTACGCTGTTTGCTGGTGCTGGTATGGATTGAGTTTCTTTCTCGACTATTTCCGCAGTTGCTGGCGTATTTACTTTTACTGGTAATGGCTGGCAATCGCTACGTTTTGGGTCGTAGCGTAATTTGGTCAGGCCAGTTTTCTTAATAATAGAGATTTGCTCTTCGTCTTTTACTTTGAAGTTGCTTAGCGTGAATGGGTGATCCATCCAACCTAAATCTAGGTGTACATAAATACCCACTTGTAACTGTGAAACGTCAATAAAATGATGTTCGTTATGCATAGTTTTACCTCGTTGTTCTTAGTTCTTATTTTGTTAGTAGTTTTGAAAATTCTGTGGCGGTAACTGGTTTGCTATAGAGATAGCCCTGTGCTTCTTTGCAACCCATAGCCCTTAAAAAGTCGGCTTGCGCTTGGGTTTCTACACCTTCGGCAATCACACTAAAGCCTAAGCTGCCAGCCATGGCGTAAATGGCATTGGCAATGGCGGCATCATCTAAATCATCTGGTAGGTCGCGTACAAAAGATTGGTCTATTTTTATCTTGTCGAGTGGTAATCGTTTGAGGTTGGAGAGTGATGAGTAGCCTGTACCAAAATCATCGATAGCTAATTTAAGCCCAAGTTGCTTGATGCGACTGAATGTATCAATCACATACTCAGTATTTTGCATCACCGTGCTTTCGGTGATTTCAAGTTCCAACATGTGCGGGTTGCAATCCGTTTCCATCAAAATGCCATAAACGGTATCGGCGAAGTTGCTACGCATAATTTGTACGCCAGATACATTGACCGAAATCCATTGAATAGCATGGCCAGCTTTATGCCAGCGTACCATTTGATAGGCTGCTTCACGCAGCACCCATTCGCCGATTTGCACAATCAAGCCAGTTTCTTCAGCCATTGGAATAAACGTGGCTGGAGAAACTAAGCCTAATTTAGGGTGGTTCCAGCGTATCAGCGCTTCAGCACCTATAATCTCGCCAGTGACAAGTGAAACTTGCGGTTGATAATAAAGCTCAAACTGCTTACGCACTAATGCATGGCGTAGCTGACCTTCCAGAGTAAAACGCTCTACCGCGTTTTTACTCAAATCGTCAGAATAGAAGCAGTGGTTGTTTTTGCCTTTATTTTTGACTTGATACATTGCAATATCAGCGGCTTTAATTAAGCCTTCTACATCCGAACAGTCTTTCGGGAAGGTGGAGATGCCGACGCTCGCACTGATGTAAATTTCATGGCCATCAATATTAAATTCAATTTGCAGCGCATGAATAATCTTTTTAGCCACTAGCGCTGCATCGCTAGGCTTATTAATCATATCCATCATCACAACAAACTCGTCGCCGCCTAACCGCGCTACTACGTCACTATCACGCATAGACAAGCTAATGCGCCTAGAAGCTTCGAGTAATAATTTATCGCCTACTTGGTGGCCTAGCGTATCGTTAACGGCTTTAAACCGATCTAAGTCAATAAACAATAAGGCTATTTTATGGTTATCGCGTTCAGCGCGCTTAATGGAATGTTCTAGCAACTCATTTAACAGGCGGCGGTTAGGCAAGCCTGTGAGTGGGTCATGATTAACAAGCTCATGCAGCCTATTTTGTGAGTGCTTTACATCAGTAATGTCAGCAAAAACGCCAACGTAATTAACGACTTTACCAGCATTATCTTTCACCGCAGTAATCGTTAGCCATTCATAATAATTTTCACCAGATTTACGTTTATTGAATACCTCACCATGCCAGCGCTCTTCTTTTTTTAAGGTGGTCCACATCTCTTTATAAAAGCGCTCATCCTGATTTCCAGATTGCAATATTTTTGGTGATTTACCAAGCACCTCTTCTTCAGAGTAGCCAGTAATTTCAGTAAAACCTTTGTTAATAGCGACAATGCGCACTTTGTCATCGGTGATCATTATGCCTTCACTGGCACTATCAAAAGCGATTTTAGCTTGGTGTAAGCGTTTGCCAGCACTCTCTCTTTGTATTGCGACGCCTAAAGATCGACCTATCGCCATTAACGAGCCAAGCTCTTGTGGCGTGGTTTTAATCAAATCATGGCAACGCTCAATGATGATATTGCCCCACCATAGTTTGTCTGAAAAAAGCGGGACGATCGCAATAGATTGCGTATCATGCTGCTCAAGTATTTGTCGCTCTGAACTTGGCAGATCACGAATGTCACCAAAAACAGGGTCGCCAAGCTGAAGCGCATCTTTCCAACGACTTAAACGCACATCATCAAAGTTAATGGCCTCAAGCGCATTGTCAGTATTACTGAAGCCCGGCACTGACCATCTATAGAGTATTTTTGAATGCCCAGATTTAGCTGTATTAGCCACTTCTTTGTTACCAGGTTCCACATTTTTAAGTATAGTCGCGCGAGTAAACCGCAAGGCAAGGCATAACTGTTGCAACACGGTCACTGCAACCGTTTGCCAAGATTCGGCGGAGTGTAATAACCAATCGCATGAAATAAGCGCATCTAGAATAGCGCTACGGTCGCGCAGATGGCTTTCAGCCATTTTGCGCTCGGTAATATCACGCCCAAGCGTGACTAAGCCGTGGCGACTGCCATCATCGTTAAATAATGGTACTTTAATTACATCCAGCACTTTTGCGCCACCGTGTGGCAATGAAATTACCTCTTCATTTCTGATAGAGCGACCTAATTTCCAAGCTTGATCGTCAGAAACTTTTGAGTGACGAAATGCTTCTTTAAATGCAGGGTGAGATAGAGTAGCAAGCTCCATATCGGTTTTGTGTTGATAGTCCAGGTGATCCAGTTGAAAAAGATCTATGCTGCTAGCATTGGCCTCTAACCAGCGGTTTTTCTCATCTTTGAAGCAAATCAAATCTGGGCTTGCATCAATCAAATTGCGTAATAGTTTTTCGGTGTGTCTTAATTGTAATTCTGTGCTGACACGTTCAGTCACATCATGCATGTGTAGCACATAACCAGAGTGTAAATCTTCAAAAGCTTTGTTGTGCGAAGTGAATACCTGCAAGGTGCGTAGCTCATCCCCTGCGGCGTACTGCAATACAAAGCTGGTGCTAGCCTTTTTTAATTCTGAAATGATGCGTTTATGTACAGCTTTAGGTAATTGGCCAGTTCTGGCCGCAACCTGTTTTACATTTAGGCTGAAAATATCTCTAGCATAGGGGTTTGCATAGCTAACGTTACATTTTTCATCAATGGCAAGAATAGCAACGCCTTGCAATGAGCCTAATAAATGCCAGGCCAGTGCAAGCTCTTTAGACATGAATCTACTCAGATGGCTTGCGCTATCTGGAGTAGATTGCAACTGATCTAATTTATTTAAGTTTTTCAATTACTTATACATTTCAAAAAAGGCTTATTAAGTTTCCTTAAAACATAGCCACTAGCAAATATATTCAACATTAGGTGCAAATATGCTGAATATGTGCGATATGTTTTTATCGGCCATAATGACTAAAGCTTGAATGTAAATATACACTTTGACTCGTAAAGCCATCTTTGAATTAAAAGTACTTAGTGGCGCTAATTTATAAGTTAGCGACTAAGCGCCATAAGCGATTGGGGTTTTTAAAAATGCTTAGCTAAGGCAATATTGGACTATGCTAGTATTTGCTAACAATATTTAGATGATGTGCAATATGGTTTCAATTTTCAGATTATCACTTTTAGTACTTTTGGCGGGTATACACACTTCTGCCTATGCGGTTGAAGAGGGCAAACTCGCGCCAATCCTCACAGCAAAGCTGCTAGACGGTAAATCGTTTTCAACTGAATCTGTAAAAGGTGAGGTGGTGATTGTGAACTTTTGGGCCACTTGGTGCCCGCCGTGCAGACAAGAAATGCCCGCGTTCGAAAGTTATTATCAAAAGCATAAAAATCATGGTTTAAGGATGATTGCCGTGAGCTTAGATTACCCTGCGGATTTAGCCAAAGTGCGCGAAGTCATGCGTGACTTTACTTTTGATGCGGCGCTAGAGAGTGAAAGTCAGCACAAAGGCTATGGTCGAATCTGGCGTTTACCATTAACCTTTGTGATTGATCGCAAAGGAGTCTTGCGTAAAGATGGCTGGTACGGCGCGGCAGGCATAGACTTGCCACTGCTAGATAAAATAGTTACTCCGCTACTTGAGGAAAAGTAGCGGTTTGTTCTGGGTATCTGATTTCTGTGATTGGTTTAATCAAAAGCAGCTATTGATCTGGCCTTTACATACTTGATATTAACTAATCCATTGTTTTGCCGATTGCGTCAATCTCTTCTTTGATTCTCATACTATCCAATTTGCTAATTGGTAGTGCAGTAAATAACTTAATGCGATTTTGTAAATAACCTGAAACCTTTCTAAATGCTTCAAGCTTCTCTTCATCTGTACCTTCAACGGCGGCTGGGTCTTCAACGCCCCAGTGTGCAGTCATTGGTTGACCGGGCCAGTAAGGGCACATCTCACCCGCTGCGTTATCACAAACAGTAAAAACGAAATCTAAGTGTGGTGCACCTTCAACGGCAAATTCATCCCAGCTTTTACTTCTTAGCCCTTCAACAGATAAGCCGTGGCTCTTGATAGTTTGAATTGCAAATGGATTTACTTTGCCATTCGGATGACTACCTGCGCTATAGGCTTTAAATTTACCCTTACCCCAATGCTCCATTAACTTTTCTGCCATGATGCTACGCGCTGAATTGCCAGTACATAAAAAAAGTACGTTATACACTTTGTCAGACATAGATTACCTTTCTAATAAATCTTAATTGTTTAAATAAGATTAGCAAGTTTTAGCTTTTCTTGAAATGAATTGAATTTTCTCAGTCGCAGGTGCACAACAAGCTGTGGCGCTATCAATATGCTCTGGACTATCATTAAAAGTAGGCGCACTTTCAAGTGTTCTATAAGTTTCCCATGCAATACCTGACGGGTCTTGCACCCAATGCTTATCTGATTTTGCGTAGCAGCAGGTAGCGCCTTCTTGAGTCAGCAAGCTAAGGTCGGCTTTCTCCAATCGCTCTTTAATTTCTGATAGCTCGGTATCGTTTTCCACTTGAATGCCGATGTGGTCTAAGCCCGCTTTGGCACCGCGTTTACTGATAGCAAAGTTGACTAAAGGGTCATCAAGCATCCATTTTGCGTAGTCAGATTTTAAGACGCTAGGTTCTGCGCCAAATAAGCTATTATAAAAACCGATACTGACATTCAAATCGTCTACTGAGACGTGTAGATGCATTCTTTTCATAGTGATAGTTCCTTTTGTTCAGTTTTGCACGTTGAGTTAGGAGCACATACTTTTGCACCAGCGCAGCAGTTCTCTGTAAGGTAAGCTAGCAGCCCATCCATTGCGTCATAGTTGGCTGAGTAGTATATGTAACGGCTTTCTTGACGAGAGTTGATAAGCCCCGCGTGGCTGAGTTCTTTCAGGTGGAATGACAATGTACTTGCTGGAATTTTTAGGGTTTCAGCAATATTGCCGGCTGGTAGACCATTTGCGCCAGCCTGAACAAGTAGCCTGAATATCTCTAAACGCGCTTCTTGGGCAATTGATGAAAGTTGTAATACTGCTGATTTAATATTCATATATTCTATATTTCCATAAATATAGAAGTGTTGTCAAGAAACTATTCAATATGATTATTTTAGATAGCGCTTAATTGTAGTTTAATGACCACTTGGGGGGGGTAAAATCCGACTTCTAGCGTCAGTTAACCAGAAGTGGAAATTTGAAATCAATCATGTAACGCGTTATATTACCTCCGCAACGAAATATAAAATCAGTCGCAGAAATGGGATGCTATTTAGTTTTTAGTCGAAATCCAAATTAAAATTTGAGCTTAAAAACTGAAACGCAAACCAGTTGAAAGTAACACATTTGGCTCAACTTGGTAGCCGTTCACATGCTGATAAATAGGCACTTGTATAAAACCAAATGCTTGTACTGTTTTGTTGATTGGCACGGTAACGCCAGGGCTAATGTAAATCAACGTCGCGCCACTATTATCTACGTCGGCCTCAGCGCCTGACTCACGTTTTTCTATACGAGTATTGAGTTGCAGTTGTGGAATAAATGATTCAAATCCCATGTAACGCACCCCTGCTGTTGCATTTAAGCCATTGCCTGGACGAAAGTCATCATGTTTGTTAAGTGCTATTTGAACCGTGGCTTGCGCAAAATAATCCCAGTCGCGATTGATGCTACCAAAGTAATAGCCGCCTAGTAATAAGTCTGTAGTGCCAGTACCTAGTTGCAAACCTCTATCAAGAGGTGAGCCGTCATTAAAAGTATCATTGGTTTCACCTGTAGGTAACTTCAAGCCAAATGTAACACCGCTACTGCGGTCTGCACTTAAGCCTTGATAACGGCCTGTCACGCGCAGGTCGCCTATGCCTTTAGATGATGACGTGATGAGTGCAGCTGGGTCTGGGTAATCGCCATCCTCGCCGTAAGTACCGTGAGAGCGATTAAATATAGGTAGTAGTAGATTAATCGCCCAGTCTTGATTAAAGCTATGATCCAGCCCTAAAGTCAGGTTGCGGTTGATGGTGGTATCTTGCACTTCTGTGCCCACGGGAATGTTGCTGCGGCTTACTGAACTAGTACCATTTCGATAATCACTTTGTTTAAAATAGTCGAAACGAATGTCAAAACGGGTACCTTCGCCAGACGAAATTCCTTGTGATGACCAATCTGAATTGAGCGTACATCCACAACTTGAGCATGCAAATGCATCAGTTGATGAGGCGAAAGCCAATGTTGCAAATGATGCTGCAAGCAGGTGATTTTTGGTAAGCAAAGACATGATTTACTTTCAATACATGAAACTATAATCAAGATTATGAACTAGCATGGTTATAGAGTAAATGTGACAAATTGCCGCAGGGACAGGGGGCAAGGCTCTATTTTTATGAGTTAAAATTATTTTTATAAATAGATGTTGGGTCGATATTCGTTTTAAATACTCAATGGAGTAAACTTTCAGTATGAAAATATTATTAGCTCTTTGTTTGTTTTTCTCGTCATTCGTCGCAAATGCGCACGACGATCACACTAAATCTCAAGACAACTCTCTGGCCATTAGCGTGGCGTTTGATGCGCAAGGCAGTTTATGGCGAGTACTTGAAAAAAACGGATTAATACTTGTAAGCTCAAGTCGCGACTTAGGCAAAACTTTTTCTAGCCCCGTGCAAGTCACACCAAGTACACAAAAAATAGGTGCGGAGGGTGAGGCGCGGCCTAAAATTGCGATTGGCCCAGAAGGTAATATTTACCTGACTTGGACAGAGGCTTTAAAGAAGCCATTTACAGGGTATATTTGGTTTTCCCGTTCAATCAATGGCGGTAAAAGCTTTGAAAAGCCGACCATTGTGCATACTGATCGAGCTGAGATTACACATCGATTTGATGAACTCAACGTTGCGAAAACTGGCGATGCTAAAGGAAAAGTGACAGTCACTTGGATTGATAAACGCGACCTAATTGCGGCTAAATCCGCAGGTAAACCTTATGAAGGCGCGGCGATTTATTACGCAACTTCAACTAATCAAGGGGCAAGTTTCGCACCTGAGCAAAAATTAGCGGATAGCACTTGTGAGTGTTGTCGTATCGCTTTAACCAATAAGCCAGACGGTACAGTGGTGGCGATGTGGCGTCATGTATTTGAAGGCAGTGAACGCGACCACATGATGGCTGAAATTCCTACACAGCCTAATCAAGTGCCTGTCACGAAGCGTGCGACTTTTGGCCGCTGGAAAATTGATGGCTGCCCGCATCATGGTGCGGCGCTAGCTGTTGGTGGCGAAGGGAAAGATTGGTGGGGCTACCACATGGCATGGTTTGACGGTGGCAATGATGATTCAGGTAAAGATGCCAGCCTGTTTTATGCACGTATGGATGGTGAAGCTTGGGTTTCTTCACCACCGAAAAAGTTTGGTAAGCACAGTAATCAGGCGGGTCATCCAGCTTTATTGAGCATGGGCGAGAATGTTTGGCTGGTTTGGCGCGAGATTGAAAGTAAAAATAACAAAATACTGGGTATGTTTTCTGATGATGGCGGCAGAAGCTGGGGCGCACCAAAAGAGCTTGCAACTAGTGCAGGTAAAACGGATTATCCGATTTTACTAACGAAAGATAATCGAGCTTACTTAACTTGGAATACTGATAAAGACGGTTTGATTTTATTGGGTTTTTAATTTGTGTGACCAACACCTCTGCAGTTGATGTTGATTTCAATTTAAACAGCCTGCTCTGAGGTAATCAAATTGATACGCTAAGAAGCCGAAAAGTGGCTATTAAGAGACATATCCAAATAATGATATTAGGGGCTAATCTACAAAGCGCATATGAATTGATTAATGTACATTTAATTTTGGTATTTTCTACACTAGACTCGACAATACACATCTTATTTACATCTGGTGCAGTATAATCCGCACTTTATTTAATTGAGCGCCACCCCAGTAGCAAGTTTGTAGTACGACCGTTAATTAGCAGGTCGTAGATTCTAAGCTTACTCGGTGAGCCAAACACAGCAAGCAATCAGGCCATCCTTTGAGGTGGCTTTTTTTTGGTGGATAAGCCTCTTGATCGCCAGTGATGACGAGGTCAAGAGCAAGCCAGACAGAATGCATGATGCCTTCAGCGAGTGCCAACTCCTGTGGGTTTCAACTAATTTAAGGAGCAATACCCGTGACCAACGCACAACGCAGAGCACTTAGCCGCATGGCTGAAATGAATTCATCAAATAACGAGAGTAAGCTTGAGCCAGCACACAGCGGTGCGTTTTGTCCGCATGAGGCAGGCGCGTATTACCTAGTAATGGTGGAGACTGTTGGTAAGGTCATCAATTTACTAGCCATGGAAATCGAGCCGCCTGTTCGCACTTACACCATCACCACTATTCAGTTTGAGCAGGATCCCGATACTGGTAAATGGATATGGTTTGATGGTAAGGAAAAGCTATCTCCACGCAAAAATCAGGATAGTTGGCGTCTTGGTAGTAAGAAGCTATATGACACACGCGAAGAGGCCGAAGCTGAACTTCAGCGCTTGATGCTCAAAAACGGTGACCGAGTGACCAAGGTACATGACCTGCCAGACGATGTGAATCAATTGAAAAAAATTCGCAGTGCTCACCACCCAGACCGAAATAACCCGGATTCTGACCATGATCTCTATCAGGCGGTTATCGAGAAAATTGACAGGATGCGTGCCGTGAGTGCGTGAGCCATACTTTAGTGTGATTGTCTACCCCGCCTTTGCCAGTGGGCTATGGTTAAACATAACACCGCTTAACCTTCTTTAGATTCCTTTTTGTTAAACTCTCAAATCAATAACAGAAGTCGAGAGTTCTAAATTTTGCGAAGCCGGCTTGTTTACTCGTCACTGCTGGGTTGGGATGATAGATAATGCCTACATACACCAGACTTTGGCGTCATGCGTCAACGACATCCAAATAGCCCAAGCGCTGGCGCTACTGAGCAACAAGCCTGCAAGGCGCATGCCGTAAGGTTCTACCAGATTTGTTTTTAGTTTTAGCCATAACCATGGCGCAAAAAATAATGAAATTGCAGACCCTGCAGCAAATGCCGCCATACTGAGTGCGCCGCCTAGCGGGTTGCCATTGAATGAGGCAATGATGAGTGCGGAGTAAAGTAAGCCGCAAGGCATTAACGCCCAAAGCATGCCGATATAAAAATAGCCGCCATTGATCTTGCTGAGTTTCTTAACATGTTGCCAAATGCGCCGCCCAGCTTGATCTATCCATATTGGCTGACGTGCATAAATGACTAGTATCAAACCCCAGAAAAAAACTAGCACATGAAAAAATGTCCACAGCGGATGTAGTATGGCGCTGTAGCTAGAGAGCCAGGCGATGCTTTGAATGGCAAATGTGGCGATTGCGCCTAATAAGGCATAGCCACATACTCGCCCTAAGTGATAGAAGTAAATGGCATAGGGCTTATCTGTAGATTGCGTGAATGAGGTGCAAGCTGCACCGCACATGGCCACACAGTGCGGCCCACCAGCCAAGCCCATGATTAGCGCGCTATAGATAAGTGCTGTTTGCATAAGTGATTTAGATTATTAGAAAGGCGAGTAATTTGTTGCGAATTAAAATGTATTTCAATTGCTAAGTATGAGTTGAAAAGCTAACCTGATTACTCTTTATCTTCTTCAAAAATCCGTCGACCTTCTTCTTCAATGTCTTCAAATTGTCCGCGATAAACCGCCCACCAAAGACCGCCAAGTACTACTAAACCCATCACAACTGAAAGCGGTACGAGTATAAATAGGATGTCCATTACTTGGCCTTAGTTTCTGAAAATTCGGTTAAACGCAGCGCGTTTAGTACAACGATGATAGAGCTCACTGCCATGCCTAAACCCGCTAACCAAGCGGATAATACGCCAAAAAATGCAAGAGGAATACACACTACATTGTAAATGATAGCCCAAGCGATATTCTGTTTAATGATTGTCATGGTTTTGCGCGCATGGCGAATCAGTTGTGGTATTTGACTAATATCGCCGTTTAACAAAACGTAGTCAGCATGGGCAAGTGTGAGTGGCACGCCTTTACCCATGGCAATAGATACATGGGCGCTGGCTAAAATTGGACCATCATTTAAGCCGTCACCTACCATGAGTATGTTCTTGCCCTGCTGTTTGAGCGCGTGCAGTCTAGATAGTTTGTCTTGCGGACTGCATGCCGCTTGAAATTGTGTAATGCCGATTTCGTTGGCAGTATTCACTACGGTATGCGCTTGGTCACCAGATAAAAGTTCTACGCTTAAATTGGCGTCTTTTAATTGTTGAATGGCTAGTGCAGCATTGTGCTTAACGGCTTCATGCAAGCTAAATGTTGCTAACCAGCCATTTGCATCGGCAAGAAATACCTGCTGAGAGAGTTCGCTTGGCTCCGCTATGCCGCAAAACTTGGCAGAGCCTAGCTTGAGATGCATATTGATTAAATCTGCATAAGTCTCGCTAGCTTGTAAGGCAGCACTAATGCCTGAACCCACTACTTCTTGAATATTAGTGAGCGTTATTGGTGATTGATCAGTATTTTGCTGATTTACACTGACCAAAGCACGTGAAACAGGGTGCATAGAGTGTTGCGCCACGGCTGCAGCTAAAGCTAAAACGCCACTTTCTGTAAGCCCTTGTTTATGTGTAATTGATTGCACTTCGATGTGGTCTTCAGTCAGCGTGCCGGTTTTATCGAAAATAACCGTATCGATATTCGCAATGCTTTCTATTGCTTGCAGACGTCTAATGAGAATACCGCGTTTCACAAAGGCGCTGGCACTGGCGAGCATAGCAGCGGGTGTGGCAAGTGAAAGCGCGCAAGGGCAGGTGACAATTAACACCGCCGCGGCAGTCATCAATGCGCGAGCTGGGTCTATATGCCATAACAAAGCAGCTGCAACTGCCGCACTTAAAATAACAAAAAACAAAAATGGCCTTGCAACGCGATCCGCCAACTGCGAAAGTCTAGGTTTCTCAATCGCGGCTTGATTGATTAAGTTAACAATCTGCCCATATTGTGTGGATTCGCCTATGGTTTCCAGCACGATATTCACGGTTTGACCTAAGTTATAGCTGCCAGCAACAACCTTATCATGCAGGTTTTTTTGTATGGGCGTTGATTCTCCTGTGAGTAGCGATTCATCTACGCGCGTGTCACCCAATACCAGCTTACCATCGGCAGGAAATGCTTCGCCTATATGCACACGCGCAATATCGCCGACTTTAAGTTGGCTATTTAACACGCGAGTATATGAACCATCTAGGTTTTGTCGCTCGATGTTTTCTGGAATGCGGCTGACTAAAGCCTCCATCGAGCCTAGTGTTTTGCTGTGCAATTTCACTTCAATCAATCTGGCTGAAAGCAAAAAGAACACAAACATAGTCAATGAGTCGAAATAGATTTTGTCTCCCCACCAGCCATGAGGGGCAAAAGTGGCGGCAGAGCTGACGATAAAGGTGATGGCTATACCCAAAGCTACAGGTAAATCCATACTTATTTGTCTGTGTTTTAAATCGCGGAATGCATTAGCAAAGAGCGTGCTGCTGGAGAATAGTAATACAGGCAGGCTCAAAATCCATGATGCCCAATTGAGCAAGATGGCAATATCAGGCGTAATGTCGCCAGCTTTGGTAAAGTAGCTTGGGCTGGCATACATCATCACTTGCATCATGCAAAAGCCGGCGACTAACCAACGCCAAAATGCCGCACGACTTTTTTTAGTGGCGTTTAGCTGATTTTCATTATGTGAAGCCGGGTTAGCGCTGTAACCCATGGCTTGAATAGCGCTGAGTATAGTTGAAGGTTTAGTTAAGGCGGGCGACCAAATGACAGAAGCACGTTTTTTTGACATGCTCACTCGCGCGCTGACCACGCCCGGCAATTCACCTAAACCGCGTTCTATGGTGCCAGAACAAGCTGCGCAGCGTAAACCATCTAGCAAGAGACTAGACTCTACTAGTGAATTGGTGGGGTCATTCCCCGCAGGTTGGCTAAATGCCTGCCATTGATCTTGAGTATCTAAAATCACCCAAGAAGGATTGGGTGTGTTTGACTCGGTGGCAAAAATTCCAGTGGTAGAAGCGCTAGTTAGCAAAGTGACTCCAAACAATATGACGAAGTGCTAAATAAAATTAAAACTCAATCTAATCAATTAAACTAAGAGTACTTTTTTATCAAGAAGTTTAAGAAATTTAGCTAGCTGTAAATCTGATTACATATTGTAAATCAGCCACTAAGCCCCACGTTAGATGTATATCAACTGAAATGGAGTTAAACATGCGTTTTGATAAACTAACTACAAAATTTCAACAAGCGCTTAACGATGCACAAAGCTTAGCAGTCGCTAATGATAGCCCAACCATAGAGGCCTTACACCTACTTTCTGCGTTAGTGATGCAAGAAGACGGTGGCACATCTTCTTTATTGGCGCATGCAGGTGTGCATTTGGCGCCGCTTAAAACAGCGCTTACTGCGGCTATAGGCAATTTAGCAAAATCATCTGATAGTTCTGGTGAGGTGGCGATATCGCGCGACCTGAATAATTTGCTGAATGTGACTGATAAATTATCACTGAAACGTGGTGATAGTTTTATTGCTAGTGAGATGTTTTTACTCGCCTTATGCGACGATAAAGGCGAAGTGGGTAAACTGCTTAAAGCCAATGGCTTGTCGAAATCTGCGTTGGATCAAGCGATTAATGAAGTACGTGGCGGCGAGCAAGTGAATGAATCTGATGCGGAATCTAACCGTGAAGCCCTAAAAAAATATACCTTAGATTTAACTGAGCGCGCCAGAATGGGCAAGCTAGATCCTGTGATTGGTCGCGATGATGAGATTCGTCGTACGATTCAAATTCTTGGGCGTCGTACAAAAAACAACCCTGTATTAATCGGTGAGCCAGGCGTGGGTAAAACTGCGATTGTAGAAGGTTTGGCGCAACGAATCGTCAATGGTGAAGTGCCAGATTCGCTCAAAGGTAAAAAAGTCTTGTCATTAGATATGGCAGCTTTGTTGGCGGGCGCTAAGTATCGAGGCGATTTTGAAGAGCGTTTAAAGTCGGTGTTAAAAGAGCTGGCGCAAGATGAAGGTCAAACGATTGTCTTTATCGATGAAATTCATACCATGGTTGGTGCGGGTAAAGCAGAAGGCGCGATGGATGCCGGCAATATGTTAAAGCCCGCTTTGGCACGCGGTGAGTTACATTGCGTAGGTGCAACTACCTTAGATGAATACCGTAAATATATAGAAAAAGATGCTGCGCTAGAACGTCGCTTCCAAAAGGTATTGGTGGATGAGCCTACTGTGGAGGCCACCATTGCGATTTTACGTGGTTTGAAAGAAAAATATGAGGTGCATCACAGCGTTGAAATTACAGATCCCGCAATTGTTGCTGCTGCTGAGTTAAGCCATCGCTACATTACAGATCGATTCTTACCTGATAAAGCGATTGATTTGATTGATGAAGCGGCTTCGCGCATCAAAATGGAAATTGATTCTAAGCCAGAAGTGATGGATAAGCTCGAGCGTCGCATGATTCAATTAAAGATTGAACGTGAGGCGGTGCGTCGGGAAAAAGATGAGGGCAGCAAGAAGCGCTTTAGTTTGATAGAAGAAGAGCTAGTTCGTGTTCAGCGTGAATACAATGATTTAGAAGAAATTTGGAAAGCTGAAAAAGCCCAAGTACAAGGTTCTGCACATATCAAAGAGGCGATTGAAAAAATCAAATTTGAGATGGAAGAAGCCACGCGCAAAGGTGAATGGCAAAAAGTCTCTGAACTACAATATGGTAAATTGCCAGCGCTTGAGGCTCAGTTAAAGCAAGCTTCTAATTCTGAAGCGACTTCAACTCAAACTAAGCACAAAATGTTGCGTACTGAAGTGGGCGCAGATGAAATCGCCGAAGTGGTGAGCCGCGCTACAGGCATCCCTGTTTCTAAAATGATGCAAGGTGAACGTGGTAAATTATTAACGATGGAAACTAAACTGCATGAACGTGTAGTGGGACAAGATGAAGCGGTGCGCTTAGTATCAGACGCGATTCGTCGTTCACGTTCAGGCTTAGGTGACCCAAATCGTCCTTACGGTAGCTTCTTATTCTTAGGCCCGACTGGTGTCGGTAAAACTGAGCTGTGCAAAGCCTTAGCAGGCTTTTTGTTTGATTCCGAAGACCATTTAATTCGTATCGACATGAGTGAGTTTATGGAGAAGCATTCTGTATCTCGCATGATAGGTGCGCCTCCTGGCTATGTGGGTTATGAAGAAGGCGGTACGCTGACAGAAGCTGTGCGTCGCAAACCTTATAGTGTGATTTTGTTAGATGAGGTTGAAAAAGCCCACCCAGATGTGTTTAACGTATTGCTGCAAGTGTTGGATGATGGGCGCCTAACAGATGGTCAAGGCCGCACTGTAGATTTTAAAAACACCGTGATTATCATGACGTCTAACTTAGGTAGCCAGATGATACAAAGTATGGCCGACCAAGATTACCAAGTAGTGAAACTTGCGGTCATGGGCGAAGTAAAAGCGCACTTCAGACCAGAGTTCGTCAACCGTATCGATGAGGTAGTCGTTTTTCACGCATTGGGCGAAGATAATATTAAAGCGATTGCGGCGATTCAGTTGCAATATTTGGCAAAACGTTTAGCGGCAATGGATATGCAATTAGAGCTTACCGATGCTGCAATTACCGAAATTGCCAATGCGGGTTTTGATCCAGTCTATGGCGCGCGGCCACTTAAACGCGCGATTCAGTCTGAGATTGAAAATCCACTCTCTCGCGAAATACTATCCGGTAATTTTGCAGCTAAAGATACTATTAAGGTAGACGTTAAAGCAGGTAAGATTGTATTCTCAAAATCCGCGGTTTGATGGGTCAAAAGTTAAGGGCTGTATTTGTTAAAAGAACGGCTGAAACCTAGTTTTCTTAGTGCAATGCTTGCTGTTTGTTTAATGACAGCAGGCTTTGCACATGCCGAATTTAGCGCGCAAGAGTTAGAAGCTTTTGACAACGAGCCGCCAGTTATCAAAGATTTATTGATGCGCGCCAATGTACTGGTCGGCGATGAAGATGATCCCGATGGTGTCTGGAAGGCTGCGGATATGTATTGCAAAGCAGCTCGCTACGGCAGCGCAGAGGCGGTCTACAGGTTAGGGATGCTTTATGCGTTTGGGCGCGGTGTGCCAGAAAACCGTGATTATGCAGCTAATTTATTTGGAATCGCTTCCACTCACGGACATTACGAAGCGCAGAAAATGCTCGAAACGTTAGAGATTAAAACCTCTGCAACGCCGCCCTGTGTTCTCGATGACGTTGCGCCAGAAAAAGGACTATCTGGCGTTACGTTAGTTAAAGAAACGCCAGAGATCGATCAATACATTGCGAACTTGCCAAAAAACAAACGTTGGGTGCTGCGCTTGGTCAATACGATTTCTAAGTGGTACAAAGTCGATGAAAAGCTAGTGCTATCCATTATTTCAGTGGAATCGAACTTCGAGAATGTGGCTACGTCAAATAAAGAGGCACAAGGTTTGATGCAACTAATTCCCGATACTGCCGAGCGTTTCAACGTAAAAAACGCCTACAACGCCTCGCAGAATATTAAAGGTGGCGTTGCCTATTTACGCTGGTTACTCGCTTATTATAAAGGCGATGTCGCACTTACTATAGCAGCCTACAACGCAGGTGAAGGCGCTGTGAATAAGTATAAAGGCATTCCACCTTTTGCTGAAACCAAGCAGTATGTTAAAAAAGTGCAAGCTCGTTATCCATTTAAAACGCATGCTTATGATGCTCAAATTACCGCACCTTCACCAGCTTTAAACGCTATAAATGCAAAGCGCCGTTTATGACGCGAAGGAGCTCATGATGACCAGTTTTATCTCTCGCTGCAAACCAGTTTTTATTTTTGCTGCCTGCTTAGTTTTGGTCGCTTGCGCAAGTAATAGCCCATACTCAAGCGCTGGTTCGCAGAAAATCGACAGAATCTCAGAAGAAGAACTCGCTAGAATTATGCCCAAGCCAGTCGCAAGCTTGAGTTTAGATGATTTAGTGAGCTTAACAAAAAGTGGCGTGACTGCAGATGTGCTTATCGAAAAAATCCGCACCAGCAACTCATCCTATGATTTAACACCGAGCCAGATTGTTGACTTAAATAAGCAGGGTGTAGATAAAAAAGTATTAGACTACATTCATACCAGCAGAGAGCTTGCTCTTAAGAATAATGTTGCTGAAGAAATCAACCAGCGTGAAAAAGCTAAACGCGCAGAGTTAGATAAACTCAAACAACAGCAATTGCTAGAAAGACAACAGCGCATGTATGACCCATTCTGTGGTTACGGCTACTATGGGCGTCCTTATGGCTATGGGGGATTTGGATCACGTTTCGGGTATCGTTCTAGGTTTGGTGCGAGCTTTGGTTTCCCCCTAGGCTGTTGGTAACGGAAGTTAAGCTATGCCTAACTATTAAGATGAAAATCCAATTGAGCTGCTATGCAACAAACTACACATCAAATTAGCGTCAGCACGCAAGGCAGAAAGCTTTACGATATTACGCCGGAAGTCACTTCTTGGGCTAAGCATAGTGGCTTTCTTACAGGACTCATCACGCTTTATATTCAACATACTTCCGCCAGTCTTTTAATTAATGAAAATTATGATTCCGATGTACTCGTGGATTTGGAAGCATTCTTTAAGCGTTTGGTGCCTGATGGCGACCCATTATTTATTCATACTATTGAAGGGCCAGATGACATGCCTGCGCATGTGCGTACGGCACTGACACAAACCAGTTTATCGATACCGCTTATCGATGGCAAAGCGGCTTTAGGTCAATGGCAAGGCATTTTTTTGTATGAGCATAGGCGTGTAGCAAGTACACGTAGAGTGATTTTACATTTGATTGGTGAGTAATTTATGTGGCAACAGGGACGACCGTTAAGTACGGCTGAATCTCAGTTATATCAGCCCTATTTTCAGTCTAGTACCTTGCAAAAAGTGCGTCTTATCGAAGGTCATACGCCTTTTTGGCTAAGTAAAAACATGTGTGCGGTGGTATTAGGTCATCGGATTTATTTGCGTGAACACGCTTATCGATTCAATACCCTGCAAGGCATCGAGTTGCTGGCACATGAGCTTACTCACGTTGAGCAATACTTGTCTGGAATGACTATATTTAAGTATTTATGGGCAGCACGCAGAGGTTATCGACAAAATCCTTATGAAGTCGAAGCCTATGCCAAAGGCGCTGCGGTAAGGGCACAAATGGCGTCGGCTCAAGCATCTCTTTAAATAAGCTTCATCGCTAATTGTAAAGAAGTGTGAATTCATGGGGCTAACGTTGACCATGCCCATATTAGGCTATAGATTGTTAAGTTGATTTATTTTTACTGGATGTCACTTACTTGAGTGTCACTTAAATTGAGGAGAAGCGAAATGGGCATGTTTTCATTTATTAAAAATGCAGGTGAAAAATTATTAGGTATTGGTGATGCAAAAGCTGCAGAAGTTGTCGCAAAAGCAGACCCAACACCAGTCAATGTAGACGCAGCAAACACAGCCGCAGCAGATGCTATTAAAGCTTACGTGGCAAAAATGAATTTAACTGCACAAGATCTGAGCATCGGTTTTGATGGCGCATCAGCTACGGTCATCGTGCAAGGTATGGCGGCAACGCAAGAGGACAAAGAAAAAATCTTACTTTGCTGCGGTAATGTAGCTGGCGTAGAGAATGTGCAAGATCAGCTGGGTGTTGTTGAAGCAGCTAGCGAGCCAGTGTTTTACACGGTTGTAAGTGGCGATACGCTTTCGCATATTGCTAAAGCGCAATATGGTAATGCCAATGATTATATGAAAATTTTTGAGGCGAATAAACCTATGTTAAGCAGCCCAGATAAAATTTACCCGGGTCAATCTTTGCGCATTCCAGCATAAATACCGTTATATTTAGCGTAGTTAAGTATTTAATTACAAAGAATTAAAGTTGAGTTAAAATGATTGCTTGCGAACTTAGCAGGCTATTTAAATCCTTGAAGCTTGTTTTGTTCAAGGATTCTTGATTTTTTTAAATATAAAAAAAGGAAATACAATGTCAGTACTTTTACGTTCTTTGTTGGTAGTAAGTGTTACAAGTTTATTGTTGGTTGGCTGTGGCGAAAAAGCTGCTGCACCAGTTGAAGCGCCAGCGCCAGCAACAAACCCAGCGGTTGAAGCGCCTGCTCCGGTAGCACCAGCAGTTGAAGCGTCATCAGGTCCTGGTGGCTATGAGCCAACAGCTGAAGAGCGCGTTCCAGGTATTACGCTTGATGCAGCAGCGGTAGATGCGGCTGCAGCTGCCGCAACGACTACTGAAGCCGCTCCTGCAGCAGCCGCGCCAGCCGCTAAGTAATCATTCTAAAATAGCAGCAATACCGCTATTCAATAAAAAAAGCACGCTCAGGCGTGCTTTTTTTATTGATATTTTTACTAGATCCTAATTTACTCGACTCCAACTGAGAGGGTCAAATGGACGGCTCTGGCTACGCAACTCATAATAAAGACCGTTCGTTTGATTGCCGCCGCTATTGCCTACCGATGCAATCACGTCGCCTGCTCGTACATTGTCACCCACTTGTTTTAACACTGCCTGATTGTTGCCATATAGGCTCATATAACCATTGCCATGGTCTAAAATAATCAAGTTGCCAAAGCCGCGTAACCAATCGGCAAATACCACCCGGCCAGTGGCGACAGACTTCACTTCTGCACCCTCATTGGCTTTAATGAATAAGCCTTTCCATGAAATACCACTATCTTCACGACTAGAGCCAAAGCGATTCATCACATCGCCGCGCACAGGTAGGCGCAACTTGCCTCTAAGCGCAGCAAAACTTGCGCCAGAAAACTCTTGGCTAGGCTCTGTGTTGTTGGCTAGCACTTCTTTAGGTGGCTTATTGCTTGTAGGCGTTTCTGCCGTATTCGTGGTTGTTGTAGGCTCACGTTTAGGGCGAACTTTCTTGGGTGTTGGCGGAATGATTTTTGCTAGTCGCTCAACCAATTCAGAAAGTCGCTTTTCATCACGCGTTAACTTTTTAATTTCACTGCGTTGCGCCGCAATTTGTTGCGATAAACTACTGACTACTTTAGATTTTGCTTGCTTTTGACTTTCTAAAGCACGTTTTTCATCGACTTGTTTTTGCTTCAAATCTGCGACTTCTTTTAAAGCAGAAGCTGTTGCATCATTGAGCTTGCTGATTTTATTTAAGTTGCCTTGCATCTTGTTGATGAGTGATGCGCGTGCTTTAGCAACGTATGAAAAATACTCCACATCACGCGCGATTTCGCTAGGGTTTTCGCTCTGCAAAATCATCTGTAGATAGCTTTGTTGGCCGTGTATATATTGCTGGTACAGCTGCGAACTTAACAAGTTTTGTTGCTGCTCTAGCGCTTGGTTGGTGCTGATTGAGTCAGATTTTAATTGCGAGAGCGTCTTTTTGTTTTGTTGTTGTTTTTGGTTGATTTCGAATAGCTTTTTATTGGCTGCACTAATCGCCAATTCACTTTCTTTCAGTGCGTCAGCCGCATCCTTATGCGCTTCTTGCGAGTTATCTAACTCTTTTTTTAGCGCTTCTAAACGCTGCTGCACATCGTTTAGGTTTTGCTTTGACTGCTCTTTTTTATTCGCATTCGCATAAGGTGCGCAAGCCAACATCAACACAAAAAGTGAAGTGCAAGCTAACGTAGCTCTAGAATGCTTATGCTTCATCTTAAACAGCAAAAGTGATGATGTTCTTACCTGTCATTTCACTAGGCTGAGTAACGCCCATCATGGTGAGTAAGGTTGGCGCAAGATCTGATAATGCACCACTGGCAGAAAGCGTAGCATTACGTCCAATATAAATCAGCGGCACTTTGTTAAGCGTATGTTGCGTATGCGGTTGGTTATTTTCAACGTCAAACATGGTTTCTGCATTGCCGTGGTCAGCGGTGATAATCACTTCGCCGCCTATACTTTGCATCGCATTCACTACGCGTCCGATGCAAGTATCTAAAGTCTCAATCGCTTTGATGGCTGCAGCTAAGTTGCCTGAATGACCCACCATATCGCCATTTGCATAGTTGCAAATGATGGCATTGTATTTTTTGCTTAAAATCGCTTCTTCAAGTTTTTCGGTGACTTCAAATGCGCTCATTTCTGGCTGCAAATCGTAGGTTTCCACCTTTGGTGATGGTACTAAAATGCGGTCTTCACCAGCAAATACTTTTTCTTCGCCGCCGTTAAAAAAGAAAGTTACATGCGGATATTTCTCAGTTTCGGCAATGCGTAACTGAGTTAAGCCTAAATTGGAGATGTATTCGCCAAAGGTATTGTTGACGTCGACTGATGGAAAAATAACCGTCGATTTAGTTTCATTTTTGTCATACATAGTTAATGTAAAATAGCCTGCTAACTTTGGTACGTGACGACGGTGGAAGCCGTCAAAGTGCTCCGCTAACAAAGCATGCGTTAATTGACGTGCGCGGTCAGAGCGGAAGTTCATAAAAACCACTAAGTCGCCATCTTCTAGATGTACAGGTTTTTCACCAGCCTTATGAATAGCTGTCGTTTTTACAAACTCATCATTTTCACCGCGTGCATAGGCGTCGTTTAAGCCAGTCATGGCGGATTCAGCGGTAAATTCACCAACACCTTCAGTAAATAATTGATAAGCTGCTTCAACGCGAGGCCAGCGCTTATCTCTATCCATGCCGTAAAATCGCCCACTGATAGAGGCAATTTTACCTACGCCAATCGCAGTACATTTGTTTTCTAAAGCCTCAATAAAAGGAGCGGCACTTACTGGTGGCGTATCTCTGCCATCTAAAAACGCATGCACATAAACTTTGCTTACACCTTGTTTTGCTGCCATTTCTATCATGGCATGAATATGATCTTGATGGCTGTGAACGCCGCCATCAGAAAGCAGTCCAAATATATGTAGCGCTTTATCATTTTGTTTGATGGTTTTTAATGCAGCAGATAACTCTGGATGATTAAAAAAGTCACCACTGGCGATGCTGTTGTTGATGCGTTCGAAGTCTTGAAATACTACGCGACCCGCGCCAATGTTCAGATGCCCAACTTCAGAGTTGCCCATTTGACCGTCTGGCAAGCCTACATAATGTTCAGAAGCATCGATTAATGTGTGTGGAAACTGTTTCCATAAGCTATCCCAATTGGGTTTGTTGGCTTGCACGATGGCGTTGTCTGAAGCTTCTTCACGATAGCCAAAACCATCTAAAATGAGCAAGCATACTGGGGTGGTATTTTGTGGGGCTGACATATATATTAAACCTAAATATTTGTTTGAATAATGTGCATGTAATGTCACTATTTTAGCGCATTTACACGTAAAATTACTCTATAGCTGTGAGTATAAATGTGAGTAAAAGTTAGTCCGCAAATTTAGTGTGTCGTTGGCGTTGAATTTGGCGATCAGCAGCCCCATATTCTAAAAGTAAATTCTAAGGGTTAATCATTGAGAGGAAGTACGTGGAATTTTTTAAAAGTAATATCTTGTTAATTGGTTTGGCGATAGGTTCAGGCATTATGTTGTTATTGCCATCATTCAGAAAAAGTGCAGGCGGCGTGCCTAATCTAAACCCTGCAGAAGCGGTGACGCTGATTAATCGCTCTAATGCTTTTGTATTAGATGTGCGTGATGACGTGGAATTCGCCAGTGGTCATATTGCAGATGCCACGCATATTCCGCTTGCTGACTTGCAAGCCAGAATTGGTGAGCTGAAAAAATATCAAAATAAGCCAATTTTGGTGAATTGCCAAAAAGGCATGCGCTCAGCTAAAGCGTGCGACATTTTACGTAAAGCTGAATTTACGCAGGTGAATAACTTGCAAGGTGGCTTGTCGGCTTGGCTTGAGGCTAAATTGCCTGTTGTGACTAAAGCGGCTTCAAAGAAACCGGCGGCCAGTAAGGCTGCGAGCAATAAAAAAGCTGCAAATGATGATGCAGCAAATGAGGTAAGCTAATATGGCTAAAGTCACTATGTATTCGACTGCTGTATGCCCGTATTGCATCAATGCCGAACGCTTGTTAACTAGCAAAGGCGTCACTGATATCAATAAAGTGCGTATTGATTTGCAACCTGAGTTACGAAATGAAATGATGCAGAAAACAGGCCGCCGCACCGTGCCACAGATTTATATTGATGACCGTCATATTGGCGGTTTTGATGATTTGCGCGCGCTAGATTTGGCGGGCGGATTAGACCCACTTCTAGGTTCTTAGGCAACTGATAACTTGAAGTGAAGTCCATAATTTCTGCTAAAATACCGTTTTGAAGCAAAAAACTACTCATTTAACCTTTTATTTAATTAGAAACTAAAGAAAATCATGGCTCAAGAAGATAACGCAGCACAAGAACAAGCTCAACCAGGCTTCAGCATCGAAAAAATCTATGTAAAAGATGCGTCGTTAGAAATTCCAAATGCACCACAAATCTTTACTGATCGCACGCAACCACAAGTAAGTATTGAGCTAGGTAATTTTGCACAAGTGCTTGAAGAAGGCGTATTTGAAGTGGCGATTAAAGTAACTGTTACTTCAAAAATCGAAGATAAAACGGTGTTTTTGGTTGAAGTGACACAAGCGGGTATTTTCCAAATTCGCAATGTGCCAGAAGAAAATATCGAGATGATTGCAGGTATCACTTGCCCAAACATCTTGTTCCCATATGCACGCGAAGCAGTTTCTGATTTAGTGGTTCGTGCTGGTTTCCAACCAGTATTATTAAACCCAATCAATTTTGAAGCATTGTTCGCGCAGCAAAAACAGCAACAAGCTGAAGCTGCTCAATCTGCAACTAAACAATAGTTTAGACGCTGCTTTACTCTATGATATTTTCTATGATTAAAAGCAGCAAAAAACTACTGATTGTTTTATCTATTCTAGCGCTCCTGCCAGCAACGGCATCAGCGCTAGATTTTCGTTCAGTCGCAGTATCTAAAGCTGTGCTTTATGATGCGCCGTCCAATGCTGCTAAAAAAGTCTTATTGTTAAGCCAAAACTACCCTGTTGAAGTTATCGTCAATTTAGGTGATTGGCTTAAAGTGCGCGATGCACAAGGTGCGCTTAACTGGGTAGAAGCAAAGCAGCTCTCGAATAAACGTACGGTAATGGTCACTACAAGTAAAGCTGAAATCAGACAGTCGGCTGATACCACCTCAAACTTAGTGGCTACGGTTGAAAAAGATGTAGTGCTTGAAGTCGCAGATGCCAAGCTTAGCAATGGCTGGCTTAAAATCAAGCATCGTGATGGGGTTGCTGGATACATTTTAATATCATCAACCTGGGGTTTCGAATAAATGACTAAAATAGCCGTTCTTGGCGCTGGTGCATGGGGAACGGCGCTAGCCATGAGCATTAGCCAACGCCATCAAGTGTCACTTTGGGCGCGTAATGCAGGTCATGTGTCTGGTATGCGCAAAGCGCGTGCTAATCCGCTTTATTTAGGTGACTTTAAATTTAACGACCAGTTACTAGTAGAGGATGATTTAGCTACTGCGCTTCAGGGTGCCGATCTAATATTATCTGTTGTTCCAACGGCGGGATTTAGAGGCATATTACAAGACATCAAAGCGCTCGGATGCAAATTACCGATTATTTGGGCGCACAAAGGTTTAGAGCCATTGTCCGCCAAACTTCCTTATGAAGTGGCTTTAGAAGAGCTAGGCAGCGAGCAAAAATGGGGTGCACTTTCAGGCCCAAGTTTTGCGGCGGAATTGGTGCGTGGATTACCTACCGCCGTCACTCTTGCTGCTAATGATGAAGCGTTTGCCAATGAAGCGGCTCTGTTGATTCATGGCGCAAACCTGCGTGTTTATCACACCACAGATGTGATTGGCGTTTCAGTTGGCGGTGCGGTTAAGAACGTGATGGCGATTGCAGCAGGTATTTCTGATGGTATGGGTTTCGGCAATAACGCGCGTGCAGCCATGATTACTCGTGGTCTGGCTGAAATGACCCGTTTTGGCGTAGCACTTGGCGCTTCCACAGAAACTTTTATGGGTTTAGCAGGTGCGGGGGATTTGATTTTAACCTGTACTGGACAATATTCCAGAAACCGTGAAGTCGGCTTGCAATTGGCGAGCGGCAAGTCATTAGCGGATATTCTGCAAGGCTTAGGCCATGTTGCTGAAGGCGTGAATACTGCACGTGAAGTGATGCGTCGGGCGAGTACGATAGGTGTTGATATGCCCATTACTTACGAAGTCAATCAAGCGCTTTCCAACGGTAAAAGTGCAAAAGATGCAGTGACAGACTTACTCGGACGTGAGCAAAAACCAGAGGCAATTTAGTGCCGTCCATTTTTACTCACGCAGTCGTTCCCATTGCTGCAAGCTTGGGCTTAGGTAAAGTCATTAGCCGCCGCTTATTAGTATTGTCAGCCTTTTGCGCCATATTGCCAGACTTCGATACGCTAGCCTTTAAATTTGGCATCGCGTATTCTTCACAATGGGGTCACAGAGGTTTTGCACACTCTATCACCTTTGCCGTGTGCGTTGCCATTGTGGCCATGTGTTTTAGCCGCCAACTCAAAAGTAAGGTATGGCTAGTTGGTTTAATGGTTTTTCTAGCCACAATTTCTCATCCCTTATTAGATATGTGCACCAATGGCGGCTTAGGTGTGGCGCTGTATTGGCCTTACTCTAATGAACGCGTCTTCTTTGATTTTCGGCCGATTGCCGTTTCACCGATAGGCGTCAGCCGTTTCTTTACTGAGCGCGGTTTCGCGGTAATGAAGTCAGAACTTCTGTGGGTGTGGTTACCATCGATTATTTTGCTATTCACTTTGCGCGGCATACGGCGTAAATAAGTTATACGCCACCCTCAAAACCCATTTGTCGCCAAGCCTCATAAAGTAACACGGCAGCGGAGTTAGATAAATTCAGGCTACGGCTATCCGGCAGCATAGATAAGCGCAGTCTATGCTCGGCTGTAAACTCTGCACGTATTTCTTCAGGCAATCCGCGCGTTTCTGGGCCAAAAACAAATACATCATCTGCTTTAAATTGAATATCGCTATGCCGCGTACTACCTTTGGTGGTGATGGCGAATAGGCGCTTGCCAGCCAGCGCGGCTTTGCAGGCATCCCAATTTTCATGCACTTGCATAGTTGAATACTCGTGATAATCCAAACCAGCGCGTTTGAGCTGTTTGTCATCTAGACTAAATCCCAAAGGTTTTACTAAGTGTAAAGCCGCACCAGTATTGGCACAGAGCCTGATGATGTTACCGGTGTTTGGTGGAATTTCCGGCTCAAATAATACGATGTGAAACATTTGAAATGACACTTTCTTTAAATTCTCACTCCTATGAAAATAGGAGTGAAGGTAAGTTAATTACTTTGGCAGCGTTCTTGCTACTACCCAACATTCTACATGGGCAGCACCCGCTTGTTTTAATGTTTTAGCTAACTCGTTTAGGCTGGCGCCTGTTGTCATTACATCATCGACAATGGCTATGCGCCTGCCGTTCAAATGATTACTCACTTTAAATGCCCCTTTAATATTTCTAACACGCTCCTTCAATGGCAGGCTGGCTTGTGGAGGCGTGAATTTTTGGCGTTGTACGGAGTGATAGTCTAATTTTTCAGGGTTACTCTTTGTGATGATTTTGGCGATTTCTAGCGCTTGATTAAAACCACGTTCTTTGAGGCGCTTTGGGTGCATAGGCATTGCTATCACTAAGTCTACGCTGGATTGATTGATTTTATTACTCATCATTTTCCCAAAAATGTGACCTAAGTTGAGCATGCTGCCGTATTTGTAGCGCTGCATCATAGCGTCTAAGGGAAAGTCATAGGTCAACAAGCTGTGGGTTGCGTCAAAATCTGGCGGTGAGTTTAAGCAGCTGCCGCATATCAATCCATTTGAAGACAAGCCGCATCGCGGGCATTGTGGCGCGCTGTGCCAAGGCAAGTCTTTGTAACAGCCGCCACATAAGCCAAGTTCTGAACCATCATTAGCAGCGCACAGCAGGCAGCGCTGTTTGAATAAACGATTAAATAGTTTATTTGAAACGCCGTTATGCAGGAATTGCTTAAATTTTAATCGCATGTTCAAAATTTGCGTCACTTTTCATTGACAAGGTATAATCTCGCTATAAATTAAGCTTCTAAAAAAAGGAACTGCACATGCTCGAAACCTCACAACAAGGCGTCACACATGCCGTTATTAATACGGATAGTCTAAAAGCCAATCTTAATCATTCGTGTGAAACCAATACAGTTGACCGTTGGAGTGTAGCGGATATTGTCGCATTATTTGAGTTGCCTTTCAGTGATTTAATGTATCAGGCGCAAACCGTGCATCGTGCGAATTTTAATCCAAATGCAGTTCAGGTGAGTACCTTGCTGTCGATTAAGACTGGCGGCTGTTCAGAGGATTGCGGTTATTGCCCACAAGCGGCACGTTACCACACTGAGGTGGAAAATGAGCCTTTGATGAAGCTCGAAGATGTAGTGGCAGCCGCGCAAGAGGCTAAAGACAATGGCGCCAGCCGCTTCTGTATGGGCGCTGCATGGCGTGGACCTAAACAGCGCGATTTAGAGCCTGTGCTGAAAATGATTGCGGAAGTCAAAGCGATGGGCCTAGAAACTTGCGCGACTTTGGGTATGTTAAAAGATGGTCAAGCTGAACAGTTAAAAGAAGCTGGTTTGGATTACTACAACCACAACTTGGATACCGCGCCAGAGTTTTACGGCGATGTAATTACTACACGTACTTATCAAGACCGCTTAGACACATTGGATCGCGTGCGCAGCCAAGATATCCACGTATGCAGCGGCGGCATTATTGGTATGGGCGAAACGCGCAATCAACGTGCTGGCTTGTTGGCGCAATTGTCGAATATGGAGCGTCCGCCTGAAAGTGTGCCTATCAATTTACTGACGCAAGTTGAAGGTACGCCGCTACATGGCACTGAAGAGTTAGATTCCTTTGAATTTGTGCGCACCATTGCCGCGGCGCGTATCACTATGCCAACTAGCTATGTGCGTTTGTCAGCAGGTCGTCAAAGCATGAGCGAAGGCATACAAAGTATGTGCTTTTTAGCCGGTGCCAATAGTATTTTCTACGGCGAAAAGTTGCTGACGACAGCGAATCCTGAAGCTTCGACTGATATGAAATTATTCGAAAAATTAGGCATCAATAAAATCTAGGGTAAATGTCTAACATGCTTGCTTCTTTACAACTCGCGTTAGATAAACGCAAAGCGGAAGGTTTGCTGCGCCAAAGGCGTTTGCTCGATTCTCCGCAGGCTGAGCACATTGTTGCGAATAATAAGCCTTACTTATCATTTTGTAGTAATGATTATTTGGGCTTAGCAAACCACCCAAAACTTATTGCCGCCATGCAAAAAGCAGCCGGCGATTCAGGTGTCGGTAGCGGCGCATCAGGGCTTGTGACAGGTCATCATCGTTACCATGATGACTTGGAAAAGCAGTTAGCTAAGTTTGTGAATATGCCTGCGGCATTGTTATTTTCTGCAGGTTACATGGCAAATATAGGCGCATTAGGCGCATTGGTAGGGCGTGGGGATGCGATTTTTGCGGACAAATTAAATCATGCATGCTTGAATGACGGCGGTTATTATTCGCTGGCCGAGTTCAACCGCTTTGCGCATAACGATGTAACTGCGCTTGAAAATCTACTTAAAGCTAGTACAGCGCGGCATAAACTGATTGCCGTTGATGCAGTATTTAGTATGGATGGCGATATGGCGCCATTAGCTGAGTATTTAGCACTTTGCGAAAAGTACGATGCTTATTTGTATATTGATGATGCTCACGGCTTTGGTGTGTTGGGTGAGCATGGTCAAGGCTCGCTAAACCATCTTAAACTGAAATCTCCACGCATTATTATGATGGCAACTTTAGGCAAAGCTGCTGGTGTGGCTGGGTCTTTTGTTGCGGGTGAAAGTGTGGTGATTGACTACCTGATTCAAACTGCCAAAAGTTATGTGTACTCAACACCCGCGCCACCAGCATTATCAGCGACCTTATCTGCTTCAGTCAGTTTGATTGAGCAGGGTGATGATTTACGTACACATTTACGCAGCTTGATTAACTATTTTAAAGACAATCTGCAATGCAAGAAATGGCAGTTAATGCCATCTGAAACATCTGTGCAACCTTTAGTCGTTGGCGACAATCTTGAAGCACTCGCGTTAAGTGAATATTTGCAAGGCTTAGGTATCTTAGTACCAGCCATTCGTCCACCTACCGTGCCAGTAGGTACAGCTAGATTACGTATTTCGTTATCGGCTGCACACTCACTAGACGATATTAAACAGCTGATTTCGGCCATTCAGCAGGCAGAGCAAACGCTATGAATATTGTCCCTGCTAATATCTATATGGAAACCACAGGCAGCGGTCCAAACCTAGTGCTAGTGCATGGCTGGGGCATGAGTGGCGCGGTATGGCAGCCGATAATTAAAAGCCTAAGTAAATTATTTACGCTGCATATTGTGGATTTGCCAGGCATGGGCTTAAGTCGCCCAACTGAGCCTTACCACCTGCATATCATTGCAGAAAAAGTGGCGGAAATGTTGCCTGCGAATGCAGATGTGATTGGTTGGTCATGGGGCGGGCAGGTTGCTATGCGCATTGCAATAGATCAGCCTGATGCGGTTCGCAGATTGGTACTGGTTGGGTCTACGCCATGTTTTGTGAATAAAGAAGAATTTATGACGCAAGCCAAATGGACTTCAGGTATTGCACCTGAAGTGTTTGAGCGCTTCGCCGATAGTATGGATACGGATTATCACAAAACACTCACGCAATTCTTAACACTGCAATGTATGGGCGATAAAAGTGCAAGATTAACGGTAAGGCTGTTACGCAGGAAGCTTGAGGAGCGCCCAGCGCCAACCAGTCAAACTTTACAGCGCGCCTTGGGTATATTGCTAGAGACAGATTTACGTGCGGAAATTGAGCGCTTAAGAAAGCCCACGCTGTTGATTCATGGTGATAGAGATACGCTCGCGCCTGTACAAGCCGCACATTGGATGATGCAGAATTTGCCTGTGGGTTACTTACGCGTGATTTCTGGCGCCTCACATGCGCCTTTTTTATCGCACCAAGAGCAATTTGTGGATGCTGTTGTTCAGTTTTTAGAACCTGCAAGCGCTTAACAATATGGAAGCAAAATTGACCGATAGTTACTACATTGATAAAGCGCGCGCGCGTGCTTCATTCGGCCGTGCTGCCGAAACTTATGACGCCGCAGCAATCTTGCAGAAGCAAGTGCGCGAAGAAATGCTTAGCCGCTTAGATTTAGTTAAATTAAATCCACAAACCATATTAGACGCGGGTTGTGGCACAGGGTTAGCCAGCCATGCTTTGCAAAAACGCTTCGTAAAATCGCAAGTGATTTCACTTGATTTTGCGCTACCTATGCTGCAAAAAACCCGCAGTACCAATCCAAATAATGGCTTAATCGGGCAAGTGAAAAACTTGCTAGGCGGCGCTAAACAGAATTTGTTGTGTGCCGATATTGAGTCACTGCCTTTGGCGAATGCAAGTGTGGGCTTAATCTGGTCAAACTTGGCGATTCAATGGTGTAATGATCTAGATGCAGCTTTGCAAGAGTTCCACCGAGTGTTGCAGCCAGAAAGCTTGCTGATGTTCAGCACCTTTGGCCCCGATACGCTCAAAGAGTTGCGCGTTGCCACGAGCGGACACAATGGCACGACCAGTGTGAGCCGGTTCCTTGATATGCACGATATTGGCGATGCTATGGTGCGCGCTGGTTTCAGTGCGCCAGTGTTAGATGTAGAGCGATTCACGCTCACTTACGATGACGTTAAAAGCGTCATGCGCGACTTAAAAAGCATAGGCGCACATAACGCTACCGATGGACGTGCGCGTGGCTTACTTGGTCGTGGCTTCTTACAGAATTTAGAAGCCAATTACGAGCAGTTTCGTGTGGACGGCAAACTACCTGCCACGTTTGAAGTCGTCTACGGGCATGCTTGGCGTGGGCAAGATAAACCAAAGTTTGATGATGGCGTTTCGCCCGTCACATTTAGACCTAGAAATAAATAAATCTGCAGAATATCAATATGGCGCAATCTTACTTTGTCATCGGCACTGATACCAACGTAGGTAAAACCTATGTGGCAAGCGCTTTGGTAAAGTACTTTGCGGCGCAAGGTTTAAAAGCTATAGGTATGAAACCTGTGGCCTCTGGGTGTGAACTCAATGAAAAGAACGAGTTGATTAACGAGGATGTCACGGCTTTAATCTCAGCGAGCAACATCAGCGCAGATCTAGATTTAATCAACCCTTATCGTTTCGCACCAGCTATTGCCCCACATATTGCCGCTGAACAAGCTGGCGTTCAAATTGATTTAAACGTCATTCAACAAGCCTATGAGCAACTAATAAGCTTGGCTGATGTGGTTGTTGTTGAAGGTGCGGGTGGTTTCAGTGTGCCCCTTAACAAAACACAAACACTGGCTGATTTAGCGGTGTTGTTAAATATCCCGATGATACTGGTTGTAGGCATACGCTTAGGTTGCATTAACCATGCGCTTCTTACCGTGGAGGCAATTCAAGCGCGTGGCTTGAAATTAGCCGGATGGATTGCCAACGAGATAGAACCCAACTTTGCGATGTTTGATGAGAACTTAAATAGCTTGCAACAACGGATTGCTGCGCCATGCTTAAGTGTTGTGCGTTGGCAGGGTCAGTTGGATATACGCCATCTTACAACTTAAAGATTCAGCCGGTTAACCAATTTCCTATATTCGTCATACCAGCGGAGGCTGGTATCCAGACAAGGTGATGCGCACGAATTTTTGTTGGCTTAACTAAAGCTAACATCCACGTTGACTGGATTCCCGCCTACGCGGGAATGACGGGAGTAATTAAATTTTGTTAGAACTTTTGTTTCGTGCGAAGTTTTCAAATTATTTGCCGACACTATTTCGCCAACTCTGCAGCCTCAATCACCACTTTATAAAGCTGCAACTCTTGCTGAGTTGCAATCCTCACCCCATTCACCGCCACTTGCCCTCGTTTATTCGATGCGATGCTGCCATTAATCAACATGGGCTGACTCTGGGCAATTGCGCGCCCCGTTTTTGCATCATATTGAATTACTCTGACCTGTACGCGGTTGACGGCTAATGGCGTTGGATTGGCAACTACAGCGTATAAATTACCGAAATTATCTGCTTGCGGCGCGGCTTGCAGATATTTTGCAGGATGTTGAGGTAAATCTAAACGTACGTATTCCGCGCTAGATTGTTTGCCAATTTCAGAGTTTGAATCTGCAGCAACTGCGTAGTTTTTAAGTGCGCTTTGCATGTCACCTCGCTCTTCAGCCATTTTACCTAGCAGAAAATGGCTAGGCGCCGTGGGTAATAGCGTGTTGCTTTTTGCGAGATATTGTTCAGCCTCGGCTTTACGCCCCAAGTCGTACAAAGCAATGCCACCTTGCACATGCGGTTTAAAGTAACCGGGCTGCACCTGAATAGCTTTGTTGTAATAGGTTAAAGCTTCGGCAGGCTTCTTTTGAGATAAGGCAATATCGCCCAGCAACTCCTGAAAACGTGCTTCACGAGGTTCACCAGCAATCGCTTGTTTAGCAAGTGTGGTGGCTTTTGCCGTATCTTTTGCAGCAAGTGCTTTTACACCTTCATCGTAAGCTTTATAAGCTGCTTGCGTTGATTTCAACTTACCAACTTTTTGCGCGTATATTTCTCTACCCCAATCGCCACCTGCGCCTATTTGTGCGAGCGTGTCTTTATTGGCTGCTACACGAATCTCAGACGGTGGATGGCTTGCGAATAAACCATCAATAAAATTACTTTTTCGGTCGGCACTTAAACGTACAAAGGTCTCTTGTAAGGTAACGGCAGCAGTCGGGTCATATCCGGCTTTTTTCATATATTGCATGCCGTATAAATCCGCCTCGCTTTCGGCATTGCGTCCATATTTACTTGTGGCTAGTTGCGCGCCAACTTGTGCACCGCCTACAATCAAATTCGCATAATCGCTATTTTGGGTGCCTATACCAACAGCAATCATCGCGCCTTGCATGAATATACCGCGCTCCATGCTTTTTGCCCCATGACGTGCTGCGGCATGCACCATTTCGTGCCCCATCACAGCAGCGAGTTCAGCTTCGCTATTCAACTCATAAAGTAGCCCGCGATTAAACGCGATTTTGCCGCCAGGCATCGCCCAGGCGTTGGGTATGGAATCATTCAACACGGTGTATTCATAAGGCAATTTTCGGTCAGATACCGCAGCCAGTTTGTTGCCTACACTTTGCACATAAGCGGTCAGTTCTGGATCTATCACATAGTCGCCGCCTTGAGATTGCCTTGCAGGGCCATAATTCTGCGTGCCCATAGAGATTTCTTGCGATTCTGAAACTAGCTGAAACTCTTTTTTATGAGTCACTGGATTTGTGCCACAAGCTGTGGTGAGCAAACTAATTGCTGTCACTAACATTAAAGTTAAGCTTTTAGAAAGTGACTGTTTCAACATGAGAGTGTCCGTTTGCTATGGTGATTTTTTTAACACTATCAGAAGCATAGCGCAAAAATGCCAGTACGTTAATAGTGTTTATCAGGTGAGAAGTAAAATATGATTAAGCTGAAACCGCGCTAAACAGCTGCTTAGCAGCAATATAATCTAGCACGTTCTCTGGCATTAAATAACGGGCAGAATGCTTGAGTTGTAAAGCTTGTCGAATAGCCGTTGAAGATATTTCCAGCGGGGTGATGGCTTGCATCGTAATCAGGCCTGCGCTACTTTCATGCAAGTCTTCCGCATGTTCTGTGTAATGATTGTGTAAAAAGGTTTCTAACTCTTTTGTTAGTGGCTCTTTGTTGGTAGACGCAGGTCTTTGCACCAAGGCAATATGGCACAGCTTAATAATCTCTTGCCAACGATGCCATGTATTAAATTTAGTAAACGCATCGCTGCCCATGATTAATATCAAGCTCGTGCCATCGCCCAATTCATCGCGCAAACTCTCTAAAGTCTCTATCGTGTATGAAGCGCCAGTTCTGCTTAACTCGCGGCCGTCAAACTGGAATTGCGGGTTGTCGGCAATAGCCAGCTGTACCATAGCCGTGCGGTGTTCAGCAGAAACTTGCGGCGGTGGCTTGTGTGGTGGATTAGCGGAAGGGATGAATTTTACTGCATTCAAACTGAGTGAGTCAGCCAGTTCTTGCGCCATGCGCAAATGACCAAAGTGAATGGGATTAAACGTGCCGCCCAGCAAGCCTATCGTTTGCACTTTTAAACCTTTTAAGCTCTTACGTGACCGTCGCCTAGAACAACATATTTAAGCGAAGTTAAGCCGTCTAAACCAACAGGGCCGCGTGCGTGTAGTTTATCTGTAGAAATGCCTATTTCAGCACCCAAGCCATATTCAAAACCATCAGCAAAACGAGTAGAGGCATTCACCATCACGCTGCTGGAATCCACTTCACGCAAGAAGCGACGGGCTTTGGTGTAGTTTTCGGTTACGATCACTTCAGTATGTTGGCTTGAATGCTGGTTGATGTGCGCAATCGCTTCATCTAAACCATCCACTACTTTGCAAGAAATAATCGCAGCTAAATATTCAGTGTAATAGTCTTCTTCAGTCGCTGCTTTTGCCTGTGGCACCAGTGCCAATGTTTCCGCGCAACCACGAATTTCAACGCCGTGTGAAATCAACATATCAGCCAGTTTTGGCAACATTTCTTTAGCCACTGAACGGGCAACCAGTAATGATTCAGCAGTGTTGCAAGTACCCAAACGCTGAGTTTTGCTGTTTTCTAGAATGCGTAATGCTTTATCAAAATCGGCATCATCATCTACGTAAACATGGCAGTTGCCATCTAAATGTTTAATGACTGGGATGCGCGCATCGTTAGAAATACGCTCAATCAAGCCTTTGCCGCCACGTGGCACAATCACGTCTACGTATTGCTTCATGGTAATTAATTCGCCCACTGCAGCGCGGTCGGTCGTCTTGACAACTTGCACAGCAGAGGTAGGTAAGCCGGCAGCAGCCAAGCCTTCATGCACTAATTTAGCTAATGCTTGATTGCAATGAATCGCTTCAGAGCCACCACGTAAAATTGCTGCATTGCCAGATTTAATGCAAAGCCCCGCAGCATCTACCGTCACATTTGGACGCGCTTCGTAAATAATGCCAATCACGCCAAGTGGCACACGCATTTTGCCGATTTGAATTCCGCTTGGGCGATATTTGAAATCAGTCATTTCACCAATTGGATCCGCCAAGCTGGCGATTTGGTTTAAGCCTTCTACCATAGTGTTGATAGATTTCTCAGTGATGGTGAGTCTGTCCAGCATGGCATCATCTAAGCCATTGGCACGGGCTGCATCTAAATCGAGCTTGTTCGCAGCGAGCAGGGCTGTTTTTTCACGCAAGATTGCTTTGGCAATATGCGTAAGTGCCAGATTTTTAACATTGGTGTCGGCACTCGCCATCAGTCGCGAAGCTTTGCGCGCCTCAACACCCATATTTTGCATATATTCTTGAATATTGTTAGTCATGTTTTTCTGTACGGTAAGTTTTTAGTGTGTTGATAAACCATTGTTTACTTTCCACAGGTTTGCTATCCCCACACTTTACCTCATACGCCTTCCCACTGGCACTACTTTTTGACGCACCAATGTCAATAAAGCTCTCTGTTGTGCTGATGTAATTGTGATCGGCAAGGTATTTATATTTCTTTTGTAAATGCGCACTGGCTTCAGTTGCGACATACCAGCTGCCATTACGATTAAATTTGCAGTCTGAACTTTCTAATGCTTTGAGCAGATATTGAATCTCTTGCTGGGTCGATGGGGCTATATTTGTGGCGAACACATTGGTTGAACATGTAAATAGTAACGCTAAAAGTATTTTCTTCATTTCACTTTAATCTTGTTTTATTTGAGTCTAGTTCTACTTGAACCAACTCTAGCCAAGCCAAAACACAATCTGGAGATTTCTAGCCAAGCATCACCCAGCATCACGCCTTTGGCCGTTTTATCAATATCAGCCAGTTTTTGTAGCGCGGCTTCTAGTTGTTTGAGATTTAATCTAGCCAAGGCGCGCTTCACTAAAGCTTGTTTATCACCATAAATCCGCGCATTCGTCATCGCGTTCATGATATTTTCACCGCGCATTTCAGCTTGTTTAATACGCACCAATGGTCGCAGCACCCACATGAGTGGGCTCATCACAGCAACGGCATTTTCGCCTTCATCTTGTAGACCTTGTAATATACGCACAGTTCTTGCGGCGTCGCCTGCCAGCACAGCTTCGCCTAATTGAAACGCATCGTAGCGCGAAACATTGAGTACAGCCTCGCGCACAGTGGCATCGCTTAATTCACCTTGCGGGTAGAGCAAGCCTAATTTTTGCACTTCTTGATTAGCTGCCAACAAGTTACCTTCAACCTGATGCGCTAAAAACTCTAATGTTTGCTGGCTAGTGTGCTGACCTTGTAACGCGAGCCTGCTAGCAATCCATTTGGGTAGGTTTGCAGCATCAACTTCATTCAGCGATATGGTGACAGCGTTTTTCTCTAGTGCGCTAAACCATGCGCTGTTGGCTGCGTCGCGTTCAAGTTTAGGTAGAATAATCACCACACAAGTGTCGGGAATTGCTTTGTTAGCCAAAGCTTGCAGTGCTTTGCCGCCATCCACACCCGGTTTCCCAGAGGGGATATTAATTTCTAATAAACGCTGGCTTGCAAATAGCGAGATAGATTGCCCATAAGATTGAATTTGCTGCCAATTAAAGTAGCGCTCAACCGTTAAAGTGGTACGCTCATCATAACCTTGCATACGTGCGGCCGCTCTAATCGCATCTAGACTTTCACGCTGCGCCAGCGGTTCATCGCCCACTAGTATATAAAGCGGTTTTAAGCTTTGTGTGAGATGTTTTTCTAGATGCGCTAATACTAGTTGCATGTGAAACTATTGCTCGGCTGCGGGCTTAATGGCCGTTAGTCGACGCATCAATTCGCGCACCGCATCTTTGTGCATATCAAGATTCAGCATAGCCTCTTCATCGCCTTTTCCAAGTAAGTCAGTATCGTTATATGAAAAGCTGCGACGTGTTTGCACAGTTTGTGGGGCGCTCCAAGTAGGGCTAGCCGGCGCACGAGTTCTAAAGCTGGCACGATAGTTCAGTTCGTATTCACGCACCACACCAGTTCCGCTCAAGGATAGAATCCGTTTTTCATTGGCTTCACTCAATAATTCAAGTAATAGCTCAGCTTGCTCGGCACTATCTACAATTTGAATACCGTTGGTTTTCAGCGATTTTTTTAAATCTTTCGAAATGCTCAGTGGCGCACCTTGAATATACAGATTTTTAAAAGATAAATCAGCCACGCCGCGCAGCTGATATCCGCAGGCTGAGAGCGCTAACGCAAGTAAAAATACAACACTGATACGGCGTACGATGCTTTGCATAACTTACCCCACAACTACGTTAATGAGTTTATTTGGCACAACAATCACTTTGCGCACAGACATGTTTTCTTCAATGAACTTTTGCACAAAAGGTTGCTGCAATGCTAGCTTTTCTAGTGCTTCTTTTGTTTCAGTTTTCGCTACGCTAATACTTCCGCGCAACTTACCATTCACTTGAATGACGTATTCTACGCTATCTTGCACCATGGCAGATTGATCTGCTGCCGGCCAGCCAGCATCCAGAATATGGCTTTGTGGGCATAACTCTGCCCAAATCGCTTGGCAAATATGCGGCACGATAGGCGATAAAAGTAACGCGACATTCTGCAATACCTCTTGGCGAACGCTGCGGGTGATTTCGTCGTTACCTTCAAGTTTTGCTAAGGCATTCATCATTTCCATCACAGATGAAATCGCCGTGTTAAAGCTGTGGCGACGACCGTAGTCATCTGCCACTTTTTCAATAGTGCTATGCAATTGCAAGCGGATTGCTTTGAGTTCAGCTGATAAATCACCTGCCGTGTAAGCTGCAATTTGACCTAACTCAAGATGATCATATGATGCCTTCCACAGTCTGCGTAAAAAGCGATTTGCGCCTTCCACACCGCTATCAGCCCATTCTAAACTTTGTTCTGGCGGCGCAGCAAACATCATGAATAAACGTGCAGTATCCGCGCCGTAAGTATCAATCAACTCTTGCGGGTCAACCGTATTGCCCTTAGATTTACTCATTTTTGTGCCATCTTTTAGCACCATACCTTGCGTAAGCAGGTTGGTGAATGGCTCATCATTTTTTAAAATGCCCACATCACGCATCAGTTTGTTAAAGAAGCGAGCGTAGAGTAAATGCAAAATCGCATGCTCAATACCGCCCACATATTGGTCTACAGGCAACCAATAGTTCGCGCGTTCATCTGCCATCGCCGTTGTGCTATCAAAGCTTGCGTAGCGCGCGAAATACCATGAAGATTCAAAGAATGTATCTAAAGTGTCAGTTTCACGTGTCGCTTTGCCGCTACACGTTGGGCAAGTCGTTTCGTAAAAGCTCGGGTCTTTTTTGATTGGAGAGCCAACACCATCCATCACCACATCCTCTGGTAATACTACTGGCAATTGATCGGCAGGCACAGGCACTTCACCGCATTTTTCGCAGTGAATGATAGGAATAGGGCAGCCCCAATAACGTTGGCGTGAAACACCCCAGTCGCGCAGACGATATTGAGTGCGACGTTTACCAAGGTTTTTAGCTGATAGCGCGGCGGCAATGGCAGAACTTGCTGCATCAAAATCTAAGCCATTGAAATCACCTGAATCAAACAATACGCCGTGATCAGTCATCGGTAATATGTCACTATCCGTACTCTGGATAACTGCTTTAATTGGTAAGTTGTATTTGCCAGCAAACTCAAAATCACGCTCATCATGCGCTGGCACGGCCATCACAGCGCCTTCACCGTAGCTCGCTAATACATAGTTTGCCACCCAAACTGGTAGTTGCTCGCCATTCAATGGATGCGTGACAAACAGGCCTGTTGCCATGCCTTTTTTCTCAGCCGTCGCAACGTCAGCTTCTGCTACGCTGCCGCGTTTACATTCCGCGATAAAGTCAGCCAATCCAGGGTTGTTTTGCGCGGCTTGAGTTGCAAGTGCATGCTCTGCCGCAACCGCCACATAAGTTGCGCCCATCAAGGTGTCTGGACGAGTGGTGTAAACTTTTAAATTACTGTCTTGTCCCACAATTGGAAACTCAACCTCGCAACCAAAGCTTTTGCCTATCCAATTGCGCTGCATGGTTTTAACTTGCTCAGGCCAACCATCAAGCTTATCTAAGTCGTTTAATAGTTCTTCAGCATAAGCGGTGATTTTCATAAAATACTGAGGAATGTCGCGCTTCTCAACCAGTGCGCCACTGCGCCAGCCACGACCATCAATCACTTGCTCATTCGCAAGTACAGTGCCATCAACAGGATCCCAGTTAACAGTGGAAGTTTTTTTGTAGATAAGACCTTTTTTGAAAAGCTCAGTAAATAGCCATTGCTCCCATTTGTAATATTCAGGCTTACAAGTGGCGATTTCACGGTTCCAATCCACACCTAGACCCAACTGTTTAAGCTGAGTTTTCATGTGCTCTATGTTTTCATACGTCCATTTTGCAGGCGCCGTATTATTTTTAATCGCAGCATTTTCAGCAGGCAAGCCAAACGCGTCCCAACCCATCGGTTGCATCACGTTAAAGCCTTTCATTTTATGAAAACGGCTAAGTACGTCACCAATCGTGTAGTTGCGCACATGACCCATGTGTAAGCGTCCGCTTGGGTATGGGAACATGGATAAGCAATAGTATTTTGGTTTATCGGATTGTTCTGAAGCTACGAAGGTTTGGTTAGCTTCCCAGTAAGTTTGGGCAGATTGTTCGACTTCTTTGAAAGGATATTGCTGTTGCATGTGCGAGACTTAAAGGTTAATTTTAGATTTAAAGATTATACCTCTAAGCAGGGGGCGCGTCATTCAGGCTGTGATGTGGAGTTACGTTTCTAACAGACCGTTATTCCGACGAAAGTCGGAATCTAGAGGCTTTGTATTTAGGATTTATTCGTATTTGAGTGTGGTCGCTTTCGCGCGACTGGCGAGTTACTTTCTTTTGCTTAGCCAAAAGAAAGTAACCAAAGAATACCGGCAGGTGGCATCCCAACCTCGCTAAGTGCTAAAGCACTAAGTCGGTTGTGAAAGGCTACCCCCTATCGCTTATTTCCTGCGTTGCTCGCCTTAATGGGCGGCAATCGGAAACTCGCTTCGCTCAAACATCCAATTACCAAAATCTCCCATTAAGACTGTGCTACTCGGCGCGACAGCAGGGGGATTCTGAGGTGGAGAATATTAGCGAAGTGTATACACTGCAATGGCTTTCAGTTTTCGATAGCCTACGCCGGTTGGTTATTTGTAGCCCGTGTGTGACACGGGGAAGTTGCGGATGTGGAAATATTAGCTTCGTATTGCATACGGGCTACGCTAGCTACGATGTGCCAAAGCTCATATACCAATTTTTGGTTAAATGTATAAAGCATTTGTGCTGAACTTTATTAAATTTACATTCATTTCTTGTGCGGGCAAGTTGAGCATCTTTAGAAGGCTGAATATCCATATTTAAATATCCAACTCCAGAAATGAATGCATGAACATCAAAATCTAGATTCCCTTTATAGACGCTCATTCCACCATCTATTGCAGCGCTTTTTAGTAATGTTCGATATTCATTTCTGCGGGTTTCACTAAGATTGGATTTCTGTCGATTCCAGTGATAATCCCCACCTTCAAAACCACCTTTTTTTGGCATGATGAAAATTAAGTCTTTATCTTGTCGAGCCATTTCAGCAAGTTTATTGAGAGTAGCTTCATTTTTGCTAAATTGATACCTTAATGACTCTTCAGTTAAGCGTTGGTCCGGTGCGCAAGCAGTAATAGTTGCTAGCAAAAGTAACAAGTAACTTTTTAATCTTAATTTATCATTAATTTCCATAGCAAAAGTGTGTGGGTGTGCAAATAGATTTTATTTGCACACCTGAATAACTATTTCAAAGCCGCAAAAATATTAGCTTTAATCGTTTCAAGTTCGCCTAAACCATTTATTTTCACATGTTTTGGTGCGCCAACTGTGCCACTTTTTGCCCAGCTGCCATAGTATTCAACTAATGGTTCTGTTTGGTCGTGGTATTCAACTAGGCGTTTATTCACTACATCTGGCGCTTCGTCTGCGCGTTGTACTAGGTCTTCACCTGTGATGTCGTCTTTGCCTTCGACTTTTGGTGGGTTGAATTTTACGTGATAGGTACGGCCGCTGGCTGGGTGGCTGCGACGGCCTGTCATGCGTTCCATAATTGCGCTGTCTGGCACGTCGATTTCTACTACATAATCAATCGCTACGCCTGCGTTTTTCATGGCTTCAGCTTGTGGAATGGTGCGTGGAAAGCCATCGAATAAGAAGCCGTTTGCACAATCGGCCTCTTTAATACGCTCGTTTACCATGCCGATAATCACTGCATCTGGCACTAAACCACCGCTATCCATAAAGCTTTTTGCTTCTAAACCCAATGGAGTGCCTGCTTTAACTGCAGCGCGTAACATATCGCCAGTTGAAATTTGCGGAATGTTAAAGTGTTGTTTAATAAAGGTGGCTTGTGTACCTTTGCCTGCGCCTGGTGCGCCTAATAGAATAATTCGCAAAATTTTTCCCCAATGAGTAGTTAAGTTTATTTAAATTTTATTTGGCTAAATTATATCAGCACTCTATGTTGCTAAGATTCATTGATAATCAAATTTTAATGGTAGGAGCGACGTCTCGTCGCGATTTGCAATATTGCTTTCGCGCCAGAGAAAGCTGATAATCAACACTAAAGCCAGCAAGCTGGCAAGTTTTGCTAAACGGGGCGCCGCTTCTACTAGTTGCTTAAGTAATTTGCAATAGCAACAAAATCTGAAACGGCTAAATTTTCTGCACGTTTTTGCGAGTCAATATTAAGTGCGGTAAAGCCTTCGTCATTTAATAGTTCTTTCAACGTGTTGCGCAATGTTTTACGGCGCTGACCGAAAGCGGCCAGCACGACTTTAGCGAAGATAGCTTCGTCTTTGGCTACGAAAGGTAGCACGGCATGCGGTACACAACGCACAAAAGCAGACTCTACTTTTGGAGCAGGTTCAAAAGCTTCTGGCGGTACGGTGATTAAATAATCCATTTGTAAGCGATATTGCAGCATTACGCTAAGCCTTCCATACGCTGCCGTCGAGGGCGAGGCTACCATGCGTTCTACCACTTCTTTTTGCAGCATGAAATGCATATCGATAATGGCGCTTACATTGTCGAGCAGGTGAAATAAGATTGGCGTTGAAATGTTGTAAGGCAGGTTGCCTGTTACGCGCAGATTTTGACCAGACTTTTTATCAGCTAATTGGGTGAAATCAAACTTGAGCGCATCGGCATTGTGAATGTTGATGGTGTTATTTGCGTAAGCTGGTTTCGCGTATTCTGTCTGCATCCACGCGATAATGTCGCGGTCTACCTCTACTACGTGTAGAAGCTTTAACCTTTGCAGTAGCGGCTTGGTTAGCGCGCCTAAGCCTGGGCCAATCTCGATCATCAAGTCATCTACTTTGGGTGATATGGCTTCTACTAACCTAGAAATAACACCTTGGTCAGTAAGAAAATTTTGGCCGAAGCGTTTTTTTGCGATGTGTTTCATTGATTGGGCTTAATTTAATTGGGCTTGCTTTTAGATTTGTTATTGACTAGTGTAATTGCCAACTCAATGGCGGCTAGCATACTGCCGATTTCAATATTACCCGTTCCCGCTAATTCTAGCGCAGTACCGTGATCAACCGAGGTGCGGATAATCGGTAAGCCCAATGTTACGTTGACGCCTTCACCAAAACTGGCATGCTTAAGTACTGGTAAGCCTTGGTCGTGGTACATAGCAAGCACAGCATCGGCTTTGCTTAGGTGGTGTTTTGCGAATAGCGTATCTGCTGGCAGCGCACCTATCAATTGCATGCATTCAGTACGTAACTTTTCTAGCACTGGGTTGATAATGTCGATTTCTTCACGGCCTAAATAACCATCTTCACCCGCATGCGGATTTAAACCAGCTACTAAAATGCGTGGATTCTTCAAGCCAAATTTATTGACTAAATCGTGATGCAAAATTCGAATAGTGGTTTCTAAGCTGTTTTTAGTAATGGCGGCGGGCACATCTTTAAGCGCTAAGTGCGTGGTGGCAAGTGCAACGCGTAAGCCACTACCCACCAGCATCATCACGACTTGTGGTGTGTTGGTCAGCTCTGCTAAAAATTCAGTGTGGCCGCTAAATGCAATGCCTGCGTCGTTGATAATACCTTTATGTACGGGCGCAGTGACCATTGCATCAAACGCTTGACTCATACATCCTAATGCTGCAGTTTTTAGCGTTTCCAACACATATTGGCTATTACGCGCATCTAATTGTCCTGCCACTGAAGGTTGGCTGATGGCTTGATGTAACACAGTGATAGCGCCATTACCGAGATGTGCTGTATGTGATTTCGCAGAGTATTCTTGGATTTGAATACTTACATTAAGTGCCTTAGCTCGTGCTTGCAGCATGTTGGCATCCGCAATGATGACCACTTCGGCGTTGAGCGGCTGATGCGCTAACAATACGCATAGATCCGCGCCTATGCCAGCTGGTTCACCGGCAGTGATTGCAATGCGTGGAAGTGATTTTGTCACGTTAAACTAAGCGGAAAAATTATGTAGCTTAAAACTTATCTTCAAGTCTAAGCTCAACGTAAGCACGATCGCGCAACTCACGGATCCAGTCTTGATAAGCTTCATCTGCTTTACGTGCGCGAATTTCTTGACGGGCTTTTAAGCGAGCAGATTCCTTGCTCATGTCTTGCGAGCGACGCTCCATCACTTGAATGATATGCCAGCCAAACTGACTGCGCACTGGTGCGCTGATTTGCCCATCTTTAAGTGCGTTCATGGCATTTTCGAAAGGTGGAACAGTATCACCAGGGTTTACCCAGTTTAAATCGCCACCATTTGATGCCGTAGAATCTTCTGAAAACTGCCGAGCCAATACTTCAAATTTTTCACCGTTATCAAGACGCTCTTTAATCGTATTAATTTTAGTTTCAGCTTCTTTGTCAGACATTACCTCGGTAATTTTGATCAAAATATGGCGCGCATGTGTTTGTTGAATCACTAGCGGAGAATTGCCGCCGCGCTTATTGGTAAGTTTGAGTAAGTGGAAGCCGTTTGGGCTGCGCAGCGGTGCTGATACCTCATCTGCTTGCATGTTTTTTAATGCATCTAAGAACAAAGCGGGCATTTGCGAACCTTTTTTCCAACCCAAGCTACCACCTTCTAAAGCGTTAGGCGCATCAGAAAAACTAGCAGATACTTTGGCAAAGCTAACGCCAGAATTCAGTTGGCTTACTGCCTCATCCACTTTGGCTTTGGCTTTTTGAATGTCTTCTGTGGCACCTTCTTCAGGCGTGCGAATCAAAATGTGCGAGATTTCAAATTCATCAGTATTTTCGTTGAGCGAGGATTGTGAAGTTAAATAATTGTCAATTTCAGATTCGCTTACGTTCACGCGACCGTCAACTTCACGTTCACGTAACCTAGCAACCGTAATTTCATTGCGAATATCCGCTCTAAATTTACGCATGCTGATACCGTCTTTTGCTAGCGCCTCACTAAACTCAGTCAGTGTTAAGTTGTTTTGGTCAGCGATTCTCTCAACAGTTTTATCTAATTGATTGTCATCAACTTTAAGGCCAATTTGGGCAGCATATTGAATTTGCAGAGTATCTGTAATTAAGCGTTCTAAAATTTGCTTACGTAAGACACTTTCTTCAGGTAATTCCGTGCCTTGCTTTTTGAATTGTGCAGTAACCGTGGCAATGCGGCTTTCCAGCTCTTGCTCAGTAATCACGGTTTGATCGACGACGGCGACAATACGATCCAACTTAACAATATCTGCTGCTTGAGCATTGAATTGATTAGCGATAAGAAACACGCTAGCAAGCAATATCAATTGAACTGTACTTTTAATGGCGGAATATTTAATCATTGTATGTTTAATCATGTATGTTTATACGAAGTTCGCAAAATGGTTACTCGTAATAAGGTTGTTGATAGGTGTCAGGAATAAGACCTGTATTCACATAGCCAGGAATGTTGCGTTTGATGACTGATAATGGGTTAGCGCCAATTGAGGCTAATCCGCCGAGTTCAAGTTGAAAGAAAAATGCATAGTTTGCATCAGCCGTTGCCGTGCTTACACGCTGAATAACAGTTCTTGTTTGCCAGCAGCCCGCATCATACTCTAAGCCAGCCAGTGTTTCGATGATACTGCTTTCACGCAGTGAGTAGTTGATGCGGCCAACGCCGTACCAGCCTTTGCCTAAAGGCCACTGACCTGATAAGTCAAATTGGTCTAAACCTGTACTCGTTAAACCACCTGGGGTATCGCGCCTGTAACTATAGCTTAAGTTAAGTGCTTTACCTGGTTCAGGCGCATAGTGACTAGAAAGTGTGGTGCGAACCGATCTGGAGTCATCAGTGTTGTATTGCCAAAATGCATCGACATTCCAACTGGTTTTTAGATATGAACTAAGCCCCGCAATAATGTCGGAGCTGTTACCTTTGCGTAAAGTGGCATCAGGTAGTGATACGGTTTGATCGGCAAAGTAATAACGTTGACCAATAGACGCTGTTAAGCGCTGTATGCCGGTATCTGACTCAATCAAGCGTGACGTTAATGCGAAACTCAATTGGTTGGCATTGTTAATACGATCATTGCCAGTGTACTGATTTTCACTAAACAACGAGCTAAAGTTTAAGTCAGTTTCACTGGTATCAAAGATTGGAATATCGGATTGCTTTGATTTTGGAATGTACACGTAAAACATTCTCGGCTCTATGGTTTGCGTGTAGTTACGGCTAGCAATTTTGAAGTCGCGATCGAAAAATAAGCCGCCGTCTATGCTTGCAATAGGTAAGGTGCGCTCTAGCGAGCTGTTGTTATTTGGATCGTTATTAAGGCTATAGCTAGTATGGTGAATCCCAATTTTAGGCGTAATGTAGCCATAGGTTTGATTCATCGGCAAGCTAATGCTAGGGTATATTGTAAAACGAGAGCCTGTGACTTTGGTCGGCGCATTTTTATTGGTATCGAAGGCTACTAGCTGAGTATATACATTGGCATTAATATTGCCATAGTCTTTGTTGCCATTCAATGTTAATTGTGGCAAACGTTCGTACGGATAGGATAAGTTATCTAAAGTCTGAAACTTTTGTGCAAGGGCATTAAAATTCCACGTGTCGTCAGCGTAATCTACATTAAATTGCTGCGGCAGAGTCACACGGCTAGTCGTCACAATGCGCGTTGATAGGTCTGCAAAATACTCATCATCAGAAACTTTCTCCAGACTATAGCCAGCAGACCAGCCTTTGCCCAAACTCTGCTGGTGTTTTAAGTTTACGTAATATCGGTTTTGCCCAGTTTGGTCATCACTTGGCAGGTACTCAAGGTTATCAATACCCGAAAAACTATCTTCTAAATATCTAAACTCACCTTGTAATTGTACGCCGCGCTTACTCAAAACTCGAGTTGCAAGCGTTGCATCCATATTAGGTGAAATGTTCCAGTAGAAAGGCACAGTTAACTCAAAACCACTTTTAGTCGTGGTGCCGTAAGTTGGCGCAAGTAAACCACTTTTACGTTGATTGTTAAATGAGAAGCTAATCCATGGCGTGTAAATTAGCGGAACACCTTTAAATTCAATATAAGCATTTTTGGCTACGGCAGTCTTACTGTAGTCATTCAGGTTTAATTCGTTGGCTTTAATATACCAGTCATCTACACCAGCATCACAAGTGGTGTAGCGCGCATCTTTCAATTTTTTTCTATCTTGACCTTCAAAAATAATAGCTTTTGCATCACCGCGTGCGTTCGATGAGCGAGGCGAGGCGTTTTTATCTGAATCTCCTTGCGACTGATTGCCATCAGACACTTCTGTTGCCAATGAGTATGAGCTTGCTCCGCCAATTTGTTGGCTTTGCAAGTTGCCTAGGTTTTTAGAGAATTTTTCAGAGCTTTTAACGTTAGCTTGGGTTTTCTTAGGATCTGTTTTTTCGGTATCTTCAATAATGCTGATTGAAGCGTCTTTAATTTCGCCTATGCTTTCTGATAGGTGCATGTGTAGCTCAAGCCCGGTCAGTTGGGCATTGCCGACATTGATGCTGGCATTGCCAGTGACATGCAGTTCGTCATTTTGGACGTTGTAATCTATTAAGTCGCCGGTGATATTTTGTTTGCCTCGGCTGATTTTAGCGTTACCAATCGCCCGCATCTCTCTATCAAGATGTAGCTCTAGTTTATCGCCTTCAATCACCAGCGCATCTGCATTTGCTTTTACAGCATTCGCTTCATCAGACGTGTCAACTAAACCAAGTGTGTCGCCTATAGTTGAAGATTCAACAGGAATCACTTCACTTTCGGCATGCGAGCGTAAGCTGCAAAGTAACAAAGCAGCGGTTAAGCCACTTAAAAAACGGCTTTTTAGCATGAAGTTAACACATTGAAGTTGGTTGGAATGTAAGGCACGAGTATATAGGCAGACGGTTTTATTTTATCAGTGATAAAATCTCATAAATTGGACTTTTTGGCAATCAATAAATCGTTTTGCCCCTTTAATGCTCTTTGTATTTTTATAGGACAAAGCGCGATAAAGCAACATTATATAACATTGGATAGATCGCTGTGGATGATAGACAACAACAACTCAACGCTTGGTTAAGCAAGACTTTACCAGATGCAAATTTCAAACTCACAACCGCATCGGCAGATGCTAGCTTCAGGCGTTATTTTAGAGTGCATTTAGCTAATCCGTATTTAGGAAATCAAACCTTAATCGCGATGGATGCACCACCGCCGCAGGAAGATTGCACGCCATTTGTAAAAGTGGCTAAGCTGTTTTTAGATGCTGGTTTAAATGTGCCCAAGGTGGTCGCTCAAGATTTAGTGAATGGCTTTTTGCTTTTAAGTGATTTAGGTAATGATACTTACTTGCAGCATTTGAATAATGAGACCGCGCAAATGCTGTATTTTGATGCGACAAATGCGCTTATCAAATTGCAGTTAGCAAGCAAAAGTCATGATTTACCTGTTTATGATGAAGCCTTACTCACACGTGAGATGCAATTGTTCCCAGATTGGTATGTGAATAAACATTTAGGTCAAACACTTAACGCCGAGCAGCAAGGTTGGTTGCAACAGACCTTTACCTCCCTAAATAAAAACATATTATCGCAAGGTCAGGTCACCGTGCATCGTGATTATCACTCACGCAACTTGATGGTGACGCATGAAAATACGCCAGGCATATTAGATTTTCAAGATGCTGTACATGGCGCCATTACTTACGATTTAGTGTCTTTGCTTAAAGACGCTTATATTCAATGGGATGAAGAGCAGGTTATTGATTTAGCCGTACGCTATTGGGAGCCTGCTAAAAAAGCGGGTCTGCCTGTTGCCAATGACTTCAGCGAGTTCTATCGTGACTTTGAATGGATGGGCGCGCAACGACATATTAAAGTGTTAGGCATATTTGCGCGACTTAGCCACCGTGACGGTAAAGATGGCTACCTAAAAGATATGCCACTGGTGATGCATTATTTGCGCAAAGTCTGCGAGCGTTATGTGGAATTGCGCCCTATGTTGCGACTGTTAGATGCGCTTGAAGGACGTGTGCCGCGTCCTAAATATGTGGTTTAGATAATAAATTATGAAAGCGATGATACTTGCCGCTGGTCGTGGCGAACGTATGCGTCCACTGACCGACCACACACCTAAACCGTTGTTAAAGGTCGGTGGCAAGCCACTGATTGTTTGGCATTTGGAACGATTAGCAAAAGCTGGTTTCAAAGAGGTTGTGATTAACCATGCGCATTTAGGCGAGCAAATTGAACAAGTGCTGGGTGACGGCGGTCAATGGGGTATACATATTCAATACAGTCCTGAAAAAATAGCCTTAGAAACGGCAGGCGGTATTGCCAATGCCTTGCCTTTGCTAGGCACCGAACCATTTTTGGTGGCGAATGGCGATACGTTTACCGAGATTGATTTTGGTGTTTTAAAGCATGCCTTGCAAGCTAATAACCATGCGCACCTTGTGTTGGTAAACAACCCGCCGCAGCACCCCAATGGCGACTTTGCCATAGAAGCTGGTAGGCTTAAAAACATAGGCGAAAAAATGCTGACTTTTTCTGGTGTTGGTGTGTATCACCCGGATTTATTTGCTAGCGTGACACGCGGTGAACCAGCAAAGCTTGCACCATTATTGCGGCAAGCAATTGCTGAAAATCAAGCAACAGCTGAGTATTATCAAGGTGTGTGGCATGATATAGGCACACCTGAGCGTTTGAATAGCTTAGATGAAGCATTAAAACTGCGCGCGAGTTAACGAATGAAAAAGGAACCGACTCAATGAGTCAACTAGTTGAATTTCAACAACGTAGATCTAAGCTTCTGAGCGCGATGGGCGAAGGTGTTGCCATTATTCCCACCGCACCAGAAGCTATTCGCAATCGCGATAGTCATTATCCATACCGGTTTGATAGTTACTTTTACTATTTAACGGGCTTCAAAGAACCAGAGTCTTTAGTCGTGTTGGTGGCTGGCGCGACACCTAAAAGCATATTATTTTGCCGTGACAAAGACATGGAGCGGGAGATTTGGGATGGCTTTCGATTCGGAGCAGAAGCCGCTAAAGCTGAATTCGGATTTGATGAAGCTTACTCAATCAATGAACTCGATGCAGTGATGCTGAAGTTGTTGGCGAATCAGCCTAAGTTATTCTTCAGTTTGGGTGAAAACACTAGTTGGGATGCACGTGTGATAGGTTGGATGAACACCTTGCGTACGCAGGCGCGCAGTGGCGTTCACGTGCCCGACGATGTGAGTGATATGCGTCAATTAGTGGATGAAATGCGTTTAATTAAATCGCCATTCGAGATTGATTTAATGCGCCGTTCAGCCGATATTGCAGCAGCAGCGCATAATCGTGCCATGCAGTTTGTCGGGTCTAATTTTTCTGAACCGAATATGATGGAATATGAAGTAGAAGCGGAATTTTTACACGAGTTTTATCGCAATGGCGCGCAAGCGCCTGCTTATACCAGCATTGTCGCGGGTGGCGCGAATGCTTGCACGCTGCATTACAACGCTAATAATGCAAAGTTGAATAATGGCGATTTATTGCTGATTGATGCGGGTTGCGAGTTAGATGGCTATGCCTCAGATATTACGCGTACTTTCCCTGTGAACGGCAAGTTTACTGCTGCACAAAAAGATGTGTATGAGCTAGTGTTGGCTTCACAAGCCGCAGCGATTGCAAAGGTCAACACTAGCAACCATTGGAATGCTCCGCATGAAGCTGCATTAGAGGTATTAGTGCAAGGCTTTATTGATTTAAAGCTATGCAAAGGTAGCAAAGAGGCTGTGCTGGAAAATGGCGATTACCGTCAGTTTTATATGCATCGCACTGGACACTGGTTGGGTTTAGACGTACATGATGCAGGCGAGTATAAAGATAAAGCTGATCATTGGCGTATGCTCATACCAAATATGACGCTGACGGTTGAGCCAGGTTGCTATATTCGTCCCGCCGAAAATGTGCCTGAAGCTTTCTGGAATATTGGTATTCGTATTGAAGATGATGTGCGGGTGACGAACGAGGGCTGCGAGGTGCTGACTAAAAATGCGCTTAAAACAGTGGTCGATATTGAGGCCTTAATGGCCAGTAAGTAGCATGAAGGACTAAATGAGCGACACTATAGAAAACATTGTCATAGTCGGTGGCGGGCCAGTAGGCGCCACCTTGGCTCTTCTGCTAGCAAAGCAGGGCGTATCAGTGACGGTGTTAGAGGCACGTAAACACAGGGCTGCTTACAATGAGAGCAGGGCACTGGCTTTGTCATACGGTAGCAAGCGCATTCTTGAAAAGTTGGGTGTTTGGGACAGCTTGGCGAAAAGTGCTACCGCCATTAATACTATCCATGTGTCACAAAAAGGTAGTCTTGGTCGGTCAAAATTGCAAGCGAGCGATTACAAGCAAGAGGCACTTGGTTATGTGTTGTCTTATGGCGCGCTGAGTGAGGCGCTTGATGTAGAACTTGCAAATCAATCTTTAGTCAATTTTGTGTTTGAAGCCTCCGCTGAGCACATCGCTCATATAAGCACTCATGCCAGTGTGACTTATGCCTATCAAGGTGAGTCTCATACTTTAAATAGTCGATTAGTAGTGTTGGCTGATGGTGGTCGCAGTTTGGATGAAATTGCAGGTCTGGTTAAAGAAACCAAAGAGTATGGCCATGATGCGCTGATTTCTAAAATCAGCGCGGAGTTGCCACATAATAATGTCGCATATGAGCGTTTTACTGCGAATGGTCCAATGGCTTTATTGCCTAACGGAGCACGTGACTTTTCATTGGTGTGGACGGGTAAAAAAGAATACGTTAATGCATTGCTGGCACTGAGTGATGCAGAGTTCTTAGCGCAGTTTCACGAACAGTTTGGCGATAGAGTGGGGCAATTTTTAAGTGTAGAAAAACGTATGGCATTTCCATTAAAGCTATCACAATTAAAAACGACTGACACACCTCATTTGGTCGTTATTGGCAACGCCGCGCAAACTATGCATCCTGTAGCAGGGCAAGGCTTTAATGTAGGCTTGCGAGATGCAGAGTCTCTTGCGCAATCAATCGCTACTGCAGCGCCAGCAGATTTGGGATGTCAGAAAATGTTGGCCGACTATCGCACGAGCCGGCAATCTGACACTAAAAACGGTTTGTTGTTTACTGACTTTTTAGTGAATATTTTTTCTAATGATATTGTTGGTATCAACCTCTTAAGGAGCGCAGGTCTAGGCCTGTTTGATGTGATTAAACCTATCAAACAGCATTTGGTCAGTAAAATGAGTTACGGCAAATGAGTGAAATATTACGTACCGATGTGACGATTGTAGGCGCTGGCTTAGTCGGTCTTGCGGCGGCTGTTGCAATGCACCAAGCAGGTTATTCTGTGGTGTTAGTTGATAGCAAAAATCCTGTGGGTACTGATTTTTCAGACGAAAGTTGGGATGCAAGAATCTATGCGATTAGCCCCAAAAATGCGCAATGGCTAGATGATTTAGGCGTATGGACATTAATGAATCAATCGCGTATTGGCAAAATGCAGTCTATGGAAATATTTGGCGAGGTTGATAGTTCAAAAGCCGAGCAGACGCCAATCACACTATCTGCTGGCGATGTAAATGCAGATACTTTAGGCTACATCGTCGAGTCGAAATCTCTGATGCAGGCCTTGCTCAAGCAGGTTGTAGCTTTAGGCATTCAGACGCGATTTGACAGTTCATGTGAGACTGTCAGCAACATGCCAGATAAAGCGGTGTTACGTCTATCACATGATCGAACGATAGAAAGCACGTTATTGTTGGCAGCCGATGGTAGCCACTCTTGGGTGCGTCAACAGTTGAATATGCCGATGCAGCAAAAGTCTTATGAACAAACGGCAATAGTCGCGAATTTTACAGCAACAAAGCCGCATGGCAATATTGCTAGGCAGTGGTTTGCGCAAGATGCAGAAAATCATAATAGTATTTTGGCATGGCTGCCATTGACAGGTAATGTAATTTCAATTGTTTGGTCTGTGTCAACCAGCTATGCCGATGCATTGTTAAGATTAAGTAATGATGAATTTGCCGATACAGTGAGGTTGGCTGGCAATGGCATTTTGGGCGACTTTAAATTATTAACTCCTGCGATGCGATTTCCTTTGAGCTTACAAAAGACGAGCACCTTGGTGCAAAATAGTGTGGTTTTGGTCGGCGATGCTGCACATCAAGTTCATCCAATGGCAGGCCAAGGGGTTAATTTAGGTTTTAGAGACATGGTGGATTTGCTTGATACTTTGAAAACTAAAAATCAATATCAATTATTAAATGATACTCACCTGCTCAAACAATACACGCGCAAAAGAAAAGTTGATATTTTGAATATGGTGTTGTTAACCGATACACTTTATCATTTGTTCAGAAGTCAGAATGCAGCAATAAAAGTAGTAAGGAACTGGGGATTGTCTGCGACTAACCATCAAGCAATCAAAAAAATGTTAGTTTCAAACGCAGTATCGCTTTAATATATTGCGATTAAACTAAATGCTTTCATACAAATTAATCAAATTTAAGTTAATTCAAAATCAAGGAAATTGCATGTTCAAAAAATTAGTCAGCTTTACCTTATTAAGTGCTGCATGCGCTGGCATTTCAACCTCTGCAATAGCCGATGAAGCGAGCGTAAAAAAAGCTGTAGAAGCAGCTTACCCAAAATTTAAGGTAGAGAGCGTAGCGAAAACACCTTACGCAGGTTTGTATGAAGTATTTATGGGTGGTCAGATTATCTACACCGATGAAAAAATGTCTTTCTTGATTGCAGAAGGACATTTAGTTGACCCTAAAACTAAAAAAGACATTACTGGCGAACGTATGGAAGAGTTAACCAAAATTGACTTCTCTACATTGCCTTTAGATCAGGCGATTAAAGTGGTTAAAGGCAATGGTAGTCGTAAATTAGTCGTATTTTCGGATGTAGATTGCCCATATTGCAAGCGTTTAGAGCAAAATGAGTTAAGCAATATCAATGATGTGACTGTTTATACGTTCCTTTATCCGATTCAGCAACTACACCCAGATTCAGCTAATAAATCCAAAGCGATTTGGTGTGCAAGTAATCGGGTAAAAGCTTGGCAAGACTGGATTTTGAATGGTAGATTACCTAGCTCAGCTGGTAATTGCGAAGTGCCGATAGAAAAAATCGGCGACTTAGCGAAAGCGCTTGGAGTAACCAGTACGCCTACATTGATATTTTCGGATGGTAAACGCATGCTGGGTGCGCAACCTTATAAGGAAATTGAGCGTGCGATGGTAGCTGCTAAGAAGTAGATTTACCATTCGCGTATGCTCTGATTTAGGAGCGGAAATTTAAGGATAGCGACTAATTTGCTCGCTATCCTTATTGTATACCTAAGAGTTATAGTTGTTTAGCTTTCTTTTAACCTGCTACCACTGCACCTAATTTAAATATAGGTAAATATAGAGCAACTACAAGCCCTCCAATCAATGTCCCAAGAACAACCATTATCACTGGCTCCATTAGACTTGCAAGCGCATCAACAGCATCATCAACCTCCGCTTCAAAGAAGTCAGCTACTTTACTCAACATTGAGTCTAATGCGCCAGACTCTTCTCCAATAGCCGTCATTTGTAATACCATGTTTGGAAATACATTGGTGTTTTGCATCGCAACAGTCAAGCTGGTACCAGTGCTAATTTCGCTCTGTATTTTTTTTGTTGCATCATAGTAAACACGGTTGCCTGCGGCACCTGCAACTGAATCTAAAGCCTCTACAAGAGGAACGCCAGCAGTGAACATCGTTGCTAATGTTCTAGACCACCTAGCAATGGTGGCCTTGCGAATAAGAGGGCCAAAAATAGGCGCTTTTAGAATCAATCGATCCATGGTCGCTTGCATACTCAAAGACCTTTTCCATGTGTAAAAGAAAAACCATAAACCAAACCCGATAGAGCCAAAAATTGCCCACCACCACTCTACGAATATATCTGAAATTGCCATTACTACTAAAGTTGGTCCTGGAAGGTCTGCACCGAAGCTGCTAAATAAGTCTTTGAAAGCCGGTATCACAAAAATCATAATAATTGCAACAATTACAAATGCGACAACCACGATAGAAATTGGATAGAACAGCGCTGATTTTATTTTTGATTTAATGGCTTGAATTTTTTCTTTATAATTAGCTAGCCGGTCAAGAAGGGTATCTAGAATACCTGCCGCCTCGCCTGCTCCTATTAAATTACAAAATAAGGCATCAAAATAAAGTGGATATTTACGGAAGGCAGCACTCATGCTACTGCCTGTTTCTACGTCAGATTTAATGTCTAACAAAAGTTTTGAGACCGCAGGGTTGCTATGACCTTTGCCTACAATATCAAAGGATTGCAGTAGAGGTACACCAGCTTTCATCATGGTGGCAAGTTGGCGAGTAAATATGGTAATGTCTTTATCTGAAACGCTGCCTTTACTGGTAAAGCTGCTTTGTTTTTTAACTTTGGTAACAGTAATGCCTTGACGCCGCAGAGTGGCGCTCACAAAAGACTCCCCTGTGGCGCGTATTTCACCTTTTACAGATTTGCCTTTCTTGTCTTTGCCTTCCCAAGAATATGTGACCTCTTTCGTGGCTTTAATATTTGCTGCCATAGTGATTCCCTATATTATTCGTTCGTACAAGCTTCGACTTCTTCGATCGAAGTTAACCCTTGCATTACTTTGATTAAACCTGATTGACGCAAATCTTTCACTCCTTCAAGTTTTGCTTGATCCGCTATGTCATGTGCGGTTCCGCTCTTCATGATGATGCGGCTAATCGCGTCAGTAATTGGCATCACTTGATAAATGCCGACTCGACCTTTATAACCGTTGTTACAGAGTTCGCAACCACCTTCTTTAGGCCCATATAGTTGCCACTCATCTTTAAAGTCGTCTTCAGTGAAGCCAACACCGAATAAAGCTTCTTTTGGTACATCTAAAGGTACTTTGCAGTTTTTGCACAAACGTCTGGCTAAGCGTTGTGCTGTAATCAGTGAAACAGCTGAAGCGATATTAAATGGTGCAACACCCATATTGAGCAAGCGCGTCAGTGTTGAAGGCGCATCATTGGTATGTAATGTAGACAGAACCATATGACCTGTAGATGCCGCTTTAATCGCCATATCCGCAGTTTCTAAGTCGCGAATCTCGCCAATCATGATGATGTCTGGATCTTGGCGAAGAAATGATTTTAATGCGGCAGCAAATGTTAATCCTTGTTTGTCATTGACATTTACTTGATTAATGCCAGCTAATGGTATTTCGCAAGGATCTTCTGCTGTGGCGATATTTACACCAGGATTGTTTAAGATATTCAAGCAAGTATATAGTGATACGGTTTTACCCGAGCCAGTTGGTCCCGTCACTAATACAAGGCCATAAGGGCGACTTACCGCACTTAATAAAGCTTCTTTTTGAGCAGGCTCATACCCCAGCGCTTCAATACCTAATGTGGCGCTTGATGGATCTAAAATACGCATCACGATTTTTTCGCCATTGATAAGCGGCAATGTACTGACGCGGAAATCGATTGTTCGCGTTTTGGATAACACCAGCTTCATACGCCCATCTTGCGGTATCCGTTTTTCAGAGATGTCCATGCTGGAAATAACTTTAATCCGCGAGGCTAGTTTCTCTTTGATGGCTAGTGGTGGTTGAGTAATCTCACGTAATATGCCATCTACACGATAGCGTACGCGGTAAAATTTCTCGTACGGCTCAAAGTGCAAGTCAGACGCACCCATATTGATGGCATCTATTAACATTTTGTTTAAAAATTTAACGACTGGTGCATCATCAACTTCTTGAGTCTGCACTTCGTCTTCAACTGGTGATCCATCTTCACCACCTAAGTCGTAGTCGTCATCAAGATTCATTGACTTCATGCTGGTGTCGCCAGCTTCAACAATCTTATCTATCCAGCGTCCGAGCTTATCATCTTCAACGACGACAGGGGATAAAGCCATACCCATTTGAAATTGAACACTGTCCAAGGCATGTAAATTAGTTGGGTCTGAGATAGCTACGTACAAAATATTGTTACGTACTTGCAATGCCAACACGCGGTTGGTTTGCATTAATTTTGCGTCAATTTTCTTGGTAGGCAAATAATCTGGGTTAAATGCATCTAAGTTAAAGTAGGGAAAACCAAATGCTTTCGCTGAAGCTTCGGCAATAACCTGCGCAGTTAACTTTCTACTGATAATAAGCTGGGTAATGAATGGGTTTTTAACAGAGTTTGCTTGCGCTTGTATGGCATTTGCTTCATCCTCAGAAAGTAGCTTTTCTTGGATTAAGGTGCGGGCAAGGCCGCTTAGTTTGTTTGGTGTAGGTGCATTGGCCATAAATATTACATTTAAGCAGCGTAAAAGCTTTCCCTATTTATTTTTATCAAACTAATAATGCCCTTTAGACTTTTTTTTGTAAAGACTTTACGCAAAATTGACTATAAAAATGGCACATAATTTACATTTCGAGCACCTCTAGTTGTATGAATGTGCTTGAAATCATTAAACAAAGCTAAAAAACTTGACATTTTCAGACTTCCAAATTATAAATATATGTAGGTGTTTGGGTTCGAGTTTTGTAGCATGCTTTAAATTTTCAATTTTAAGGCGGCTCTATGTTCTTGAGACAGGCTTTTTGGGGCGCCCCCCGTCGTATTATGTAAGGATGTAGAAATGGCAACAGGTACCGTAAAATGGTTTAATGACTCAAAAGGTTTTGGCTTTATTACGCCAGATGATGGTGGTGATGATTTATTCGCGCACTTCTCTGCGATTGTAGAAGCAGGCTATAAAAGTCTTAAAGAAGGTCAACGTGTAAGTTTTGAAGTGACCGATGGTCCAAAAGGCAAGCAAGCTTCAAATATTCAAAAGGCTTAAGTCTTTGCGACTAAGTACATATTTGTACAAGTACTTTTAGTATTACAGTCTATGTAACGGCTCGTAATTTCTTACGAGCCGTTTTTTTATGCCTAAATTAAAGCAGTATTACATATTGGCAATGATTTCTTCACCAAACTGAGATGTGCCAACTTGCGTTGCGCCTTCCATTTCACTTGAGAAATCACCAGTGACACGTTTAGCCAGAATCGCTTTTGCAACGCCGTTAATGACGAAGTCCGCAGCTTCTACCCAACCTAAGTGGCGTAACATCATTTCAGCTGAAAGAATAATAGAGCTAGGGTTAGCTAAGTCTTTACCAGCAATTTTTGGTGCTGTACCGTGCGTAGCTTCAAACATGGCAACGGTGTCGCTCAAGTTGGCACCTGGCGCGATACCAATGCCACCTACTTGTGCAGCAAGCGCATCACTCATGTAATCGCCGTTCAGATTAAGCGTAGCAACAACATCATAATCTTGTGGATGCAATAAGATTTCTTGCAAGAAAGCATCGGCGATGCAATCTTTAATAATCATGCCATTTGGTAGTTTGCACCAAGGTCCGCCGTCAATCTCTACTGCGCCGAATTCTTGTTTAGCAACTTCATAACCCCAATCTCTAAAACCGCCTTCAGTGAACTTCATGATATTGCCTTTGTGGGCAATAGTGAGTGATTTGCGGTTATTATCAATGGCGTATTGAATTGCTTTACGCACTAGGCGTTTACTGCCATCGATTGAAACAGGTTTGATGCCAATGGCTGAAGACTCAGGGAAGCGAATTTTTTTACGCATGCCCATATCGCTTAAAAATTTAATTACTTTTTCAACTTCATCAGTGCCAGCCGCCCACTCAATACCCGCATAAATATCCTCTGTATTTTCGCGGAAAATCACCATATCGGTTTTTTCTGGATGTTTAACTGGGCTAGGTACGCCTGTGAAATACTGCACTGGGCGCAAACATACATATAAATCAAGTTCTTGGCGTAACGATACGTTTAAAGAACGAATGCCGCCGCCCACTGGTGTGGTTAGCGGACCTTTGATAGAAACCACATAGTCGCGCACTGCATGCATGGTCTCTGCTGGTAGCCAATCATTTGCACCGTAAACTTTAGTGGCTTTTTCGCCCGCGTAAACTTCCATCCATGAAATTTTACGTGCGTCACCGTAAGCTTTTTTGACCGCAGCATCCACCACTTTAATCATAGGCGGGGTAATATCAGCACCTATGCCATCTCCCTCAATAAATGGGATAATAGGTTGGTTGGGTACGTTTAAAGAGTTATCCGCATTGACGGTGATTTTTTCGCCAGTCGCTGGAACGATGATTTTCCCAGTGATATTATTTTTCGTAGCCATTTTAGATTTCCTAATGTTAAGTTTCTGAAAATTTAAGCTTATTTAATGATTATTCTATTCAATAAACCCTTTAACGTAGTGTGCCAGTTCAGTGCGCATGATCCCGGAAATGGAAAAACGGGACATCCTACGTTAAAAGACTTTATCCAAACACCAGATGTCTATGCAGCAGGGCGATTAGATACTGATAGTGAAGGTTTGCTCATTTTAACCGATGATGGCATGTTGCAACACCGTTTAAGTGATCCAAAACATAAAGAATTTAAAACTTATTGGGTGCAGGTGGAGGGTGATCCTTCAGTTGAGGATTTAGAGCCACTCAAACGAGGTGTTGATTTGTCAGATTTCGTAGCAAAACCCGCACAGGTTAGGCTAATTTCGGAGCCAGAATCACTGTGGCTAAGAAATCCACCCATCAGGGAAAGGCAAGCGATTCCTACTAGTTGGTTGGAAATTAAAATTAGTGAGGGTAAAAATCGCCAAGTGCGTCGTATGACCGCTAAAATAGGCTTTCCAACATTAAGGTTGATTCGATACGCCATTGGGCAATATACGATTGATGGTATTCAAAATGGGCAATACAAGGTTATTGAATAGCTGAAGGTCATTGAATAAGGTTATAAATAATGAGCACAACAAACATAAAGCCAGTGATTGTTTTTAAAAATGTAGCGCATGAAGGGCCTGGCTATTTAGGCGACTTTTTAACACAGCAGAATATCCCTTGGCAGGTTGTTAATACCAATGAAGTTGGTGCTATGCCAGCTTCTATACTGGACTATAGCGGCGTTGTGATTATGGGTGGTCCAATGAGTGTGAATGACGAGTTACCTTGGATTGCACCTTTGCTTGATTTGATTCGTGAAGCAAAGGCGGCGGATATTCCGGTATTAGGACATTGTTTGGGCGGTCAACTGATTAGTAAGGCTTTTGGCGGCGTGATCAGCGCCAATCCCATTAAAGAAATTGGCTGGGGCGAAGTAAATGTGACTCAAAATGAAGCCGCTAAGCATTGGTTTGGCGAGATTGAAAGTTTTAATAGCTTTCATTGGCATGGTGAAACTTTTAGCTTGCCCGAGGGCGCAACGCATGTGTTAGCCAGTGTGCATTGCCAAAATCAAGCTTATTCCATAGGTAAGCACTTGGCGTTTCAAAGTCATATTGAAGTCACTGCGGAGATGGTCAAAAGTTGGTGTGAATTGGGCGCGGATGAACTTGCGGAAGCTGCCGCAAGCCCAGCTGTACAGCAGGCGGAAGCCATGCAGCAAACTTTACCTGTGCATTGCTTCTTCCTAAATAAGGTTGCCAAACAAGTGTATGGGCAGTGGATTAAAGGGCTAATGCCCTGATAGCTATGCCCCTATGTTAAAATCAAGAAAACTTACAAGAGAAAAGCATTATGTCGGGTAATACAATCGGAACTTTATTCACGCTCACTTCCTTTGGTGAATCACACGGCGCAGCCATTGGCGGCGTGGTAGATGGCTGTCCTCCAGGCTTGGCTTTGTGCGCAGAAGATTTACAAATCGATTTAGATAGACGCAAACCTGGCACTTCGCGCCACGTAACACAACGTCAAGAAGCCGACAGTGTAGAAATTTTATCTGGCGTATTTGAAGGAAAAACCACAGGTGCGCCTATTGGTTTATTGATTCGTAACACCGACCAACGCAGCCAAGATTACAGCAAAATCATGGATACTTTTCGTCCAGGTCACGCCGATTATACTTACACACAAAAATACGGTGTACGTGACTACCGAGGCGGTGGACGCTCAAGTGCGCGCGAAACCGCTGTGCGTGTTGCCGCTGGTGCCATTGCTAAAAAATGGTTAAAAGAGCGTTTTGGTGTAACTGTTCGTGGTTACATGAGTCAAATGGGCGAAATTGATATTCCATTTGTGAGTTGGGATGCGCTCAACCATCAAGACAATGATTTTTTCTCACCTAATATCGATGTGTTGACACAATTAGCGAGTTATTTAGATGGTATTCGCGCTGAACGTGATTCTGTAGGTGCACGTATTACCGTAGTGGCTGAAGGCGTGCCAGTTGGCTGGGGCGAGCCTGTGTTTGATAGGCTAGATGCTGAGATTGCTTATGCCATGATGAGCATCAACGCGGTTAAAGGGGTGGAAATTGGTGCAGGATTTGATTCAATCGCACAGCGTGGTAGCGTGCATTCTGATGAAATGACACCACAAGGTTTCGTGACTAACCATGCGGGTGGTATTTTAGGTGGCATTTCTACAGGTCAAGAGATTCGTGTGAATGTCGCGTTGAAGCCTACTTCCAGCATTCCACAAGAGCGTCGTTCTATTGATAAAAATGGCGATTCTGTGACGATGCAAACAACAGGTCGTCATGATCCTTGCGTTGGTGTTCGTGCTACCCCAATTGCCGAAGCTATGATGGCGTTAGTGTTGATGGACCATGCGCTAAGAAATAGGGCGCAAAATGCTGATGTGATAAGTGCAACGCCCAAAATCATTTAATTTAACGCACCTTAATTGATGGATGTAATATTGTAACGAGTTATCTTTGTTTAATTTGCTATCCAATAAAAAGTCGGCTAATGCCGACTTTTTTTATCACTTCGTTCTATATAATTCAGCATGCCTTCAAATCTTCACTCAGCTCTTCATTCACGACTTTCTCGTTTTTACTTCATCTATTACTTTTTTGTTGGGGCGTTTGTTCCCTATTGGGGTTTGTATTTAAAGTCCGAACAATTCAGTCCAGCTGATATTGGCATTTTGATGTCGCTATTCCAAATCAGCCGAATTTTTGCGCCGAATTTTTGGGGTTGGTTAGCTGACCATACAGGTAAACGTGCGCAGTGGATTAAGCTCACCGCTTTTTTAGGACTATGTGGCTTTACGGCAGTATTTTGGGCACATGGGTTTTATTGGCTATTTTTTGTGATGGCAGCGTTAAGTTTATTTACGAGCTCCACCTTGCCATTGGCAGAGTCGCTGACGTTAGCGCATCTAGCGACTACTAATGGGCATTACAGTCGTATTCGTATGTGGGGTTCATTGGGCTTTATTGTGGCTGCTGTGATATTGGGATACCTGATTGATTTTACTGGCATAAGAAGTTTGTTATGGTTCTTGCTGGTGGTGCAAATGACGTTGTTCGCACTAACCTATACCTTACCCGATGCCAAGGTCGAGCCGCATGCGCATGACCACTTTTCAATATGGCAAGTCATTAAGCAGCCTAATGTATTAGCTTTACTTATCGGTTGTGCGCTCATGGTGACCGCGCATGGCGTGCTATACAATTTTTATTCGATCTATTTGAGTGAGCACGGCTACAGCAAAGGCATGATAGGACTGCTCTGGGCAGTAGGCGTTATCTGTGAAATCGGAATTTTTATGTTGATGCCCAAGCTGATGGCGCGATATAGCTTAAAAACCATTTTGTTGATTAGTTTGGTGCTCGCTGTCCTTCGATTTACGATGATAGGTCTTGCTGTAGATAACATCGGGCTGTTGGTGCTTGCCCAAACCTTGCATGCCGCTACTTTCGGCAGTTTTCACGCAGCTTCAGTCGAGGTCATTACCCAATTTTTCAACGGGCGGCATCAAGCTAAAGGCCAAGCGATATATAACAGTGTAGCTTACGGCATAGGCGGTACCATAGGCGGTGTGGCTGGTGGTTATGCATTGCAATATCTTGGTGGAGAGAAAACTTTCATGCTGGCAGCCATATTCCCTTTATTAGGATTGCTAGTGATAGGATTGGGTTTGAAATTGACACGTAATCAGCACGGCTCACAAGGAATGTTTAGATGAATCAGTTATTGCAAGTTGGAAAGACGGCGTTGCTTACAATGAGCTTACTCAGTTCTAGTATCTGTATGGCAGATACACAGGTCAATATTGTCGGGCTTTTCAGCAATAAGGCGGTGCTGATGATTAATGGTGGTAAACCTAAAACTTTAAGCGTAGGTCAAACCAGCGATGGCGTTAAATTAATTTCCGCAGACAGCCAAGCCGCCACTTTGCAAATTGAAGGAAGTACCAAGCGATTAGGTATGGGACAAGCCGCTTCAGTGGCGGGTAAGTCGTCTGGGGGCTCAGCAAGTGCTGTTTTGTATGCTGACTCACAAGGACACTTTGTTTCTGACTGTCAAATCAATGGCGCATCATTAAAATTCATATTAGATACTGGCGCAACAACGGTTGCCATGAATAGTGGCGATGCAAAGTTCGCGAATATTGATTACAAACGAGGCGAGCCTGTGCAAGTTAGCACGGCCAATGGGGTGGTGACCGCTTATCGAGTAACCATAGCAACACTTAAGATTGGTCGCATTACACTTAGCCAAGTAGATGCGAGTGTGTTGGAGGGTGGTTCACCCTCGGTGGTGTTGCTGGGCATGAGTGCTTTGAATCGCTTGGATATGAAGCGTGAAGATATTGCACTAACACTCACTAAAAAATATTAAATAAATCTTCCAATTTCAATAGACAAAATAAAACGGGCAGAAAATCTGCCCGTTTTATTTGCTTTTAACTAGAAATAAATCTCAACACTTATTTTTGAAACCTTAAAAATCAAAAACAAGGTTTGTTAAACAGTACTTTTGAATATTACTTAGCTTCTACTGGAGCCGCTGCAGGTGCTTCAGCAACTGCTTTTTTTACATGTTTATGGTGATGTTTTACAGCTGGTTTAGCCGCTTCTGTTTTTGCTGGCTCAGCGGCAGCAGCTACTACTTTAGCTGGTTCAGCCGGTTTAGGAGCGTCTGCAGCAAAAGTTGATGTAGCTAATGAAAGTGCTGCAACTGCGAATAATGATGCTAATAATTTGTTCATTTAAATCTCCTGAAATTAATGATAAGTTTGCTGTCAGATGGATTGTTTAAATCACTGATTAACTTTATCCGTTAACCACTTCATCAACCACCATGGAATACAATTTACAGCATCAAGCTGACGTGAAACTGACAGCTAATTATTTTCAAAAATATTTATTTCCTTGTTTTTAAACTGAGTAGAATGTATTCGTTGCTACGTGAGTTGCATTTGATTTGAGGTGATTGCATTGAGATTATTACTAGTTGAAGATGATTTAATTCTAAAAGATGGGCTTGAACGCTCATTCGTTAAATCTGGGTATGCGGTTGATGTTATTTCTGATGGGGAAGGCGCCAATAAATTACTGACGTATCAAGAGTACGATGTAATAGTGCTGGATTTGGGCTTACCTAAACTAAGTGGTTTCGAGGTGTTAAAGCGACTTAGAGCGCGTGGCAGCAATACGCCGGTGCTGATTTTAACTGCTTTGGAAGATACACAGAATCGTGTAAAAGGGCTAGATTTAGGCGCAGATGATTATCTAACTAAGCCATTTGAACTGGCTGAATTAGAGGCACGTGTGCGTGCTTTGATTCGCCGTGGTGTATCTGGCGGAAGTGCGAAGATTAGTTTTGGCGATTTAACTTTTGATACCACTAACCGCCAATGTATGGCGGGAGACATTGCGCTGTCACTCTCTGCACGTGAACTAGCTTTGTTGGAACTACTCATGTTGAAGGCCTCCAAGGTTGTCAGTAAGGCGAAAATTATGGAGCACCTTTGCAGTTGGGATGATGAAATTAGTGAAAATGCGGTGGAGGTAATTGTGTCGCGATTGCGTAAAAAATTAAATGTATTTGATATCGAGATTCGGACAATACGTGGTTTAGGCTATTTGTTAGCTAAGTTAGAAAATCAAAATCCATAATCGAAGATCGAAAATCAGATGATTCATATTAAAAGCAATTCTATCCGTCAAAAGCTATTGAATTGGTTACTTATTCTACTCATTCCCACTTTGTTTCTGGGTACTATTTCTGCTTATTATTTAGCCAACTACTTTGCAAATCTAGCCTATGACAGCGGCTTATTTCGCTCTGCTTTAGCATTGGCAGACGAGGTGGAGATTAAATCCGGCAGTATGGTGGTCGATTTGCCAGATAGTGCGCTGAACTTACTGGAGTACGATATTGATGATGACTATAGGCATTATCTGATACTAGATCCAGAGCACAATGTAGTGCTTGGTGAAGAACAGCTGGCTTTACCTAAAGTCTTGCCTACAGAAGGAAAATCAACGTTCTATGACTCAGAGTTTGAAGATAAAAAATTACGCATGGTTGCATTGAATTTCCCGCTGGCGGATGTTGGTGCAAAAGGTAGTGCTATTGTGGTCATAGGAGAATCAACAACAAAAAGAGAGAAGATGGCGAGAGAAATTGTTGCCATTATGCTAGTACCACAAATTATATTGATTATATTGATCATTGTTCTTGTGAATTTAGGTATTCAAAGAGGGTTAATCTCGCTGGATAAGTTGAAAGATTTAATATCCAAGCGGCTGCCAACTGATACCAGGCCATTAGAAGAGCTTGATGCACCTGAAGAGTTGCAGCCTTTATTGCATGCAATGAATGAGTTGATTGTCAAAGAAAAAAGCGCAGTGAACGAACGACGTCATTTTTTAGCAAATGCTGCGCATCAACTTAAAACACCGTTAGCTGGTTTAAAGATTCAGGCGGAAGCTGCGTTGCGCGAAAGTGATTTGGCGAGTATTCAGCATGCGCTTAAGCAAATTAGCGCTGGCAGTGACAATCTTGGTCGCTTGGCAAATCAGTTACTAAGCTTGGCTAGAGCTGAACCTGAAGGCGCAGCAGCTCAAGCATTTGTTAGTGTGGATTTGGTGAAATTGATGAATGAGGTGACTTCAGATTGGGTGCCCAAAGCTTTAGATAAAAATATTGATTTGGGTGTTAAATGTGAACTTAAAGCGTTAAATATCAGTGCTAATAATGTCTTATTACAAGAGTTATTGAATAACCTAATCGACAACGCAATCAGGTACAACCAATCAGGTGCAAAGGTTACGGTAGGTTTGGTAGTCGTCAATCATGAGGCTGTATTGTCCGTGCAAGATAATGGCTTGGGTATTGCTTCATATGAGCAGCAAAAGGTATTTGAACGGTTTTATCGTGTGCTAGGTACTGCAGAAAACGGCTGCGGCCTGGGACTTGCAATCGTGCAGGAAATTGCACACCAACATCAAGCACGCGTTTTGTTGGAATACAGTGACATGAAAAAAGAGACTGGCACGAAAGTAAAAGTTATATTTCGGTTAAATGTGGTTTAGTTTGTTGAACGTATAAGCTTTAAATTAAGAAGCCACTCTTAAATAAAAAGCCACTGTAGTAGTGGCTTTTTATTGAGTGCAAAATGTTAGTTAAATAAGATGCTAATGTTTGCGTTTGTCGTGCTCAATTAACGCATAAGCGGAATGGTTGTGTATAGACTCAAAGTTTTCACTTTCAACGGTATAAGCCACTATGCGGCTTTCTTTACTCAGTTGGGCTGCTACATCACGCACCATATCTTCTACAAACTTAGGGTTATCATAAGCACGCTCAGTGACATATTTTTCATCTGGGCGCTTTAATAAACCGTAAAGCTCGCACGAAGCTTGTTTTTCAACCAAATCAATAATGTCTTCAATCCAGATGAAGTTATTAATCAGCGCGGTTACAGTGACATGTGAGCGTTGATTATGCGCACCATAATCTGAAATCTTTTTGCTGCAAGGGCATAAGCTTGTTACCGGTACGAGTACTTTAACTGTGATGTCAAACTTGCCTTGGTTGATTTCGCCAATAAATGTCACTTCGTAATCTAGCAAACTTTTTACGCCTGAAATTGGCGCAGCTTTGTTTACAAAGTACGGGAAAGTCATTTCCACATGGCCGGACTCCGCCTCTAGGCGTTTAACCATTTCACGTAAAATTGTTTCAAATGACTCAACCGAAATAGCATGTTCGTTCACATTGAGAATCTCAACAAAACGTGACATGTGTGTGCCTTTGAATTGCTGCGGCAAATGCACGTACATGTTAAACATAGCAACGGTATGCTGTTCTCCGCCCGATTTATCTTTGACTACCACTGGGTGGCGAATAGCTTTGATGCCTACTTTGTCAATGGCGATATGACGCGTATCCAGAGTGTTTTGTACGTCTTCAATTGGGCTTGGTATAGGTTGGTTCATTATATTTCCAGTTTAGCAAATGCACGCTATGACTAGCTATTGGCTAGTCATAGTGAAGTAGTTGAGTATATCACTAGGTTATTAGCTTCGCAATTGTCGATGCAATACCTTCTGCATCTAGACCACATTCTGCCAGCATAGTTTCATGCACGCCGTGCTCAATAAATTTATCTGGCAAGCCTAAGCATAAAGTTCTAATTGGCGGTTTATTTGGGTTTTGTATCGCTTGCAAAGCTTCTAGCACGGCAGAGCCTGCACCACCCATGACGCTATTTTCTTCAACCGTGACAATTAATGTGTGGTCATTTGCCAGTTTTTCAAGCATTATTTTATCGATTGGCTTTACAAAACGCATATTAACAACGGTTGCATCAAGTTTTTCACCCGCTTTTAAGCAGGCATTGAGCATACTGCCGAAGCTTAATATCGCAATCTTTTGTTTAGAGTCACTTATGGCATTACGTTTAATCTCAGCTGTGCCTATCTCAATCGCCTGCATTTTCTTTTGTACTACAACGCCAGCACCACTGCCACGAGGGTAGCGAACAGCCGCTACGCCGCTATATTGAAAACCTGTGTATAGCATTTGCCTACATTCATTTTCGTCACTAGGCGCCATAATCACGATGTTTGGAATACATCTGAGATAGCTCAAATCAAAGCTACCTGCATGCGTAGGGCCATCTGCACCAACTAACCCAGCACGGTCTATTGCAAATAATACTGGTAAGTTTTGTAAGGCAATATCATGAATCAACTGATCGTAAGCTCGTTGTAAAAACGTGCTGTAAATGGCGACGACTGGCTTTAAGCCATCACAAGCCATCCCTGCCGCAAAAGTGAGTGAGTGTTGCTCGGCAATGCCTACATCGTAATAACGGTCAGGATACTTATCTGCAAAAGCGTTTAAGCCTGAGCCATCGCACATGGCCGGTGTAATGCCAATTAGGCGGTTGTCTAGTGCCGCCATATCGACCAACCATTCACCAAATACTTGGGTATAAGTTTTTTTGGTGTTACTTGTGAGCGCATCACCATTAAATGGGTCGAACTTACCTACACCATGAAACTTGTTGGGATTATCTTCAGCGGGCTCGAAACCTTTGCCTTTTTGCGTGACGATATGCAAAAACTGCGGACCTTTAAGCTGCTTGATATTGCTTAAAGTATCGATAAGCGTATCCATATCGTGCCCATCAATTGGGCCAATATAGTTAAAGCCAAACTCTTCAAATAATGTACCAGGCGTTACCATGCCTTTTACGTGCTCTTCGGCGCGTTTAGCAAACTCCATGACGTGAGGCACTGCAGAAAGTACTTTCTTACCAGATTTACGAACAGTGCCATAGAAACGGCTCGATAACAGTTTTGCGAGGTAGTTATTCAGCGCACCGACATTGTTGGATATGCTCATATCATTGTCGTTAAGAATCACCAGCAGATTAGCATCCATATCACCCGCGTTGTTGAGCGCTTCAAAAGCCATCCCTGCGGTCATTGCGCCATCGCCGATAATCGCTACAGCGCGTCTTTCTAAGCCAGCTTTTTGTGCGGCAACCGCCATGCCTAGCGCGGCAGAGATTGAGGTGCTGGAGTGACCTGTGCCAAAAGTATCGTATTCACTTTCGGTGCGACGTGGAAACCCTGCAATACCTTGCGGATTACGTAATGATTGCATCTGCTCACGGCGACCTGTAAGTATTTTATGCGGATAAGTTTGATGGCCGACATCCCAAACTAATCGGTCATCAGGGGTGTTAAATACATAATGCAGCGCGATTGTCAGTTCAACTACGCCTAAATTAGACGATAAATGACCACCAGTTTTTGCAACACTATTGATAAGAAAAGTGCGTAACTCTTGGGCGAGCGGAACAAGCTGCTTACGCTCAAGTTGGCGCAGTTGCAGCGGTGAATCTATCGTGTTCAGTATTACGCTGTTGAGTAGTGAAGTCACAAGTTATAGAGTCGCTATTAGAAAATTAATGATTAAAAGATGATTTTAAAAAAGATGAAGATTTAAAATCTACGCTGTGTAATGAATCCAGCTAACTCACGTAAACGTAAGGCACTCTCACCAAAAGGTGTTAAAGCATCAATTGCATTATCATAAAGCTGTTGAGCATGTAGCTTGGCATCAGCTAAACCTAATATAGACACATAAGTAGGTTTGTTACTATCCGCATCTTTACCAGCAGTTTTGCCAAGTGTAGAACTGTCAGCTTCTACATCTAAAATATCATCGACGACTTGAAATGCTAAGCCGATGTTTTTTGCATAAGTGCTTATTGCGGCAGTTTTTTCTATTTCGCCGTTGATTCCACCTAATAAAACAGCAGCTTGAATCAATGCGCCAGTCTTCAGTTGATGCATCTGTTCAAGGTCAGTTTGGCTGAGCGTTTTGCCTACCGAAGCTAAATCTATGGCTTGGCCGCCCGCCATGCCTGTAGAACCTGAAGCTTTGGCTAGGATATTGAGCATGCTTATTTGATGATTGGTTTGAGAGCATAATTGAGGCTGCGATAGCACCTCAAACGCCAAGCTTTGCAAAGCGTCGCCGACTAATAATGCTGTAGCGTCATCATATTGTTTGTGACAGCTAGGCTTACCACGACGTAAGTCGTCATCGTCCATGCAGGGCATATCGTCATGCACCAACGAATATGCATGGATGAGTTCAACGGCACAGGCCGCAGCGTCAGCCACTTTAGCATCTGTGTTGCACAGTTCAGACGCGGCATAGCATAGAAGGGCGCGTACACGTTTGCCACCTTCTAGAGCGCTGTAACGCATCGCGCTGTTTAGTGTTTGCGGCGTTGAGTTGGCGGAAGGTAACGTGTGATTTAGCACATTTTCAATTCGGCCTTGCTTTGACGCCGCCCAAGCTATGAAATCCAGCAATGCTGTTTCAGATGAATTACTATTATTCATCATCAGACTTAAATGGTATTAACTGATTGCGCTCATTCAGAATTTGAACTTGTTGTTCAACGTCAGCTAGTGATTTTTGGCAGAATTGTAGTAGGCTGTTGCCACGCTGATACGCAGCCAATGAGGACTCTAAAGTCATTTGCCCGGATTCCATGCGCGCGACTATGCTTTCTAACTCAGCGTATGCCAGTTCAAAAGTCTCTGGTGCTACGGTGTTGTTTTCTAGGGATGCTGCAGTTTTGGATTTAGGTACGGTCATGGCAAAATTTAAATGGCGTTAAGGCGATATTCTACCAAATCCTATGGCAAACGCTGCTTTAAAAATCCATGAATATCGCTAATCTCTTCCATGCATACGGAATGCGCCATATTGTATTCATGCCAACTGACAGAATAGTGATTACTCTGTAATGTTTGAAGTGATATTTTGCACATATCCAGCGTGATCACGTCATCAAACACGCCGTGCGCCATAAAGATTGGTGTTGCTGCATTGGCCGGGTTGGCTTCAGTTGCCAGCTTGGCTTTAACTGGTAAATAGGTAGATAAGGCCATCACACCACCTAATTTCTTTGGGTAGCGAAGCGCCGTATATAAAGCAATCGCGCCACCTTGTGAAAAGCCAGCAATCACGATGCGCTCTGCAGCAATGCCTCTATCCAACTCTTTTTGAATAAGAGTGTTAACGTATTGTTGGCTATTTTTTATACCATCTTCGTCCTCTTTACTGCTGCCTGTCACTCCATATAAATCATACCAAGCCGGCATAATATAACCACTATTGCGAGTGACTGCCATTTCTGGCGCGTGGGGCAATATAAATCGCACATTGGGAATATTGAGCTTTTGTACGACAGGCTCAAAGTCATGACCGTCCGAACCTAAGCCATGTAACCAAATGACGCTGGCATTTACCTTGAGGTTGCTTTCATGATGGTTGCTGACTAATTCTAGAGGCGTTTTATAGATCATCTTGGGAGCTTTGTCGTTAAGTAAGAGTGCAATCAATTTAGGTAAAACTTGAAGTTATGTTTGGTTAAAATAAGATTGCTATTAAAAAAATAATATCTGTTATATGCTGTTAATAAGCTGTGAAATCATAGCATTGTATTAAATATAACTATAAAAAATTATATGCAAATAAAAATATTAGGTTGCAGTGGTGGAATTGGCGCTGAACTGCGTACGACGTCCATGCTTGTTGATCAAGATATATTGATCGACGCGGGTACGGGCGTGGGTGATTTGTCTATGGACGAGCTGCTGAAAATCGACCATATTTTAGTAACACATTCACACTTAGACCATATCGCATTTATTCCCTTTTTGCTCGATACCGTCATGGGCATACGCGCAGAGCCTATCACCGTACATGCTAATAAAGAAACCCTAGAAACATTGCGCCTCCATATTTTTAACTGGAAAGTATGGCCAGATTTCAATGCGATTCCCAGTGCGGACAATCCATTCTTACGCTACAACGAAGTTAAAATCGGAGAAACACTTGAGTTAAGCGGTCGGAAATTCACACCATTGCCTGCTAATCATGTCATTCCTGCTATTGGCTATCATGTTGATAGTGGTGACGCGAGTCTCGTATTTACTGGCGACACCACTGTGTGTGATGATTTATGGGTTGAAGTTAATAAAATCAAAAATCTTAAGTACTTGATTATTGAAACCGCATTCAGCAATAGCGAGCTAGCTTTAGCGCAGCTTTCCAAGCATCTATGTCCATCTTTACTAATCAGTGAACTTGCTCACCTGACTATGCATCATACTCAGCATGTTGTTGAAATTTATATCACTCACCTAAAGCCAGGTGAGGGTGAAAGTATCATGCAGGAAGTCGCAGAAAGTCATTTAGCGTACCCAATTCAGGCGCTTAAACAACAGCAAGAGTTTCATTTGTAGTTTTTTAGCGTGATATCAATTTCACAGTATTTATTTAAAAGTACCCATTAAGGTTTTAATTATGGCAATCGCTGACTTATCATTATTAGAGCATCTAGAGCCGATTGCTAGGTTGTCAGTAGGCCGCAGAAAAGAGCTTGCTGCGCTATGTTTTATTGAGAAGGTCAATCAAGACATCGACCCGATGCGTATGAATATGGCTAAAGCCGCACAAGCTATGTACTTAATTAAGGGTGATTTAGGTCTGCGCTACGAAGATGGTAGAAAAGTCAGACTGCGTGGTGGTAATGAGGTCACTAAGCATCCAGTCAATGCAGATCCCAAAATTATGGACACCATTGCACTGACCGATATTGAGATACTTCGAATAGACATGGATCTACTCGATATCATGATGACTTGGGATCAGCTTTCCAATATCGACAATCCTGCCAAAACTGCTCAACCCAGCATCACAGAAAAAGCCGCACGCAGCGTAGGCGATTGGATGAATGAAACTGGCGTATTTAGCGCCTTCAATCTACAAAGTGGAATATTTAGCCGTCTGCCAGCTGCTAATGTAGAAGAGATGTTTAAACGTATGACCAGCATTACTGTCACCGCAGGGCAGATTATCATTCAGCAAGGCGGCGAAGGCGATTACTATTACCTAATTCAAAGCGGTTGTGCGCAAGTAACGCGAATTGTAGATGCAAGCCAACCAGCGCTTATTTTGGCTGAGCTCAATGAAGGCGGAGCATTTGGCGAAGAAGCGCTAGTGTCAGATAATAAACGCAATGCCACAGTCACCATGAAAACTGATGGTGAATTATTGCGACTCAACAAAAAAGACTTCGTAGAGCTATTAAAGGCGCCCATCATTAACCAAATCAGCATGTCAGAAGCGCAGGGTAGAGTGAATGCTGGCGCAGTGTGGGCCGACGTACGATTACCCTCAGAATATAAATACGACCATATTCACGGTGCAATCAATTTACCACTCAATGAAATCCGTCAATTAGCCAGTAGTCTAGATAAAGGCAAAGAGTATGTACTCTACTGCCAAACTGGTAGACGTAGTTCGGCTGCGGCGTTTGTGTTGGCACAGGGAAGTGTAAAGGCATTTGTGCTAATGGGCGGAACACGAAGACAATGATTACTAACTTATATAGTGTTTAGAGTAGGTGCAGAAAGATATATCGATATTTCGAGATGTTATTATAGTGCCTTGATTAAACCTTACTTTACTGAAACTAAAGTTGTTTAATTTACTTTACAATTACCTGTATCAACAGTACAAGTTGTCGTTTTAACACCTGGTTTTACTGGAGTCCACGTGAAAGTAGTACCTTGTAAAGCAGCAGCAGCTGCTGCAGTAGCTGCTGCAGGAATTGTTCCAGTACATGCTTTTAATGTAATTACTGGTATTAAACTAGGATCTGCGGCGGAAGCCGCAGCGCTAACTCCACGGGCTGTACCTGTTGCTTCTGCAAGGCATGCGGTTTCAGCAGACTTGATGGTGTAGTTTTTATATTGTGGCAATGCAACAGCAGCCAAAATACCGATAATTGCAATAACAATCATCAACTCGATTAATGTAAAACCTTTTTGAATTTTTTTCACTTTTATATCCTTTAAAAAAATTAAAATTTACGCAATTTAACTTAAATATTAGTTAACTTATTCTTTTTTATTGAGCATCTATGATTAATTAGGCGAAAAAAACCCTCACGACATGCAAGGGCCTTGTTGTATTGCCTCGATGAAATAATATTTCAACGAGGCTTAAAGCTCTTTTAAAAATTAGTTTATTACACAGTTACCAGTATCGACAGTACAAGTTGTCGTTTTAACACCTGGTTTTACTGGAGTCCACGTGAAAGTAG
>NZ_JAQSCU010000018.1:0-12675 GCF_029945535.1 Methylotenera sp. | reverse complement strand
ATACCGATAATTGCAATAACAATCATCAACTCGATTAATGTAAAACCTTTTTGAACTTGTTTCATTTCTATATCCTTTATAAAAAAATTAAATTTTTTGCACTACAACCTTAAACACAAGGTGTTGCAGTGCTTGAAAACTATTAAGCAAAGGTTGTGCCATCTTTATTTAAATATGACCTAACTAGCTGTAGACTTCGCTCGGCATGTACTAAGCTTTAGATGAAAAGTCGCTGCTGCAGGTAGCTTAGACGGTTTTTAAGTTGGAATTTTGATGTGACATGATATTAGTTTACTTCTGACTCTTTGCCATTAAGTTAGCAACTGATTTTATTTTATACTATAAAAAAAGCGGGATTCCCCCCGCTTTTTCTTAATTTGACTGACAAAAATTGACACTTTTGTCGGAAATTGTCACTTTACCAAAACTTCCACCATGGTTTTTTGCCAGATGTTCCCGCTTCTGCGCCAGTTAACTGGCCAGTTACTTTGAGTTTTCGGCTACCTTTTGTAAGTTAGCTAAACCTGAGTCAAAAATACCTGTGATGGCTTTAACTGCTGTTTCGTCATCTTGGCCCGCTGGGATTGGTGGGTTAAGTTTGTATAAGCGGTAGAAGCGGCCAACCCATGTCACTTTTGATTCGCCTGGTTTGTCACCTTTTTCTACAGTCATTGTTGCGTTGTAGTCTGTTAGTGGTAGTGTGCCAGTCACGATCTCATATTTAATTTTCATTGATGCGTCATCAATAGTGCGCAATTTCTCGTACACATTGCCGCCATCTTTAAACGTAAGTGTTCTGAAAGTAGCCATGTCGCCATTCTCATCTTTTTTCTGTTCTACTTTAGTGCTGGCTACGCCCGGGTGCCATTTGTGAATGCCACCAAAATCTTTAACGATTGCCCATACTTTAGCTGGATCAGCTTTAATCGTGATGGTTTTTTCAACTTTTTGTGGTGATGGGCCGTGTGCTGCTGCTGTGAACGGAACTAGACTTACGCTTAAGCCAAGCGCAAGCAATGCTAAAATCTTTTTCATTTACTAATCTCCATGACTCTCTGTAACGAGAGGCTTTAAAACTCTCAATTAAGAGAGGCTCTAATTAAACTGCTTAAAAACAACGATGCATTATAAATGAGAAAGATAGTTTTTAAAAACTAAGCTTTGCAATGCACTGCTGCTTGCATTTAAGTTAACGCTATTGCTGTATCTTGGTTGACAAAGACGTGTGGTGCGATGCACGAGTGAGGTCATTTTGACGATTTAAAACAAACTGCCCAAATGCGCGACTTTTGTCACCAGTTTTTATTGTTGTGAGTATCTGGTTGGTTTCAGTGTCTATCACGCTAACGCTATTACTGCCCCAATTGGCAACGTAGGCGCGGTTGTTGGCATTATCTATACTAATCCCTTCTGGTGTATTGCCAACATTAATCGTGGCGATAGCTTTGCGTGTAGACATGTTGATAACAGTCACGCTGTCGTCTTGTGTGTTGCTCACATAGAGTTTCTTTCCATCTAAACTGATAGCCGCACAATAGGGGTGGTAGCCTACCTTTACTTTATATTGCGCACTGGTTTTGGTGTTAATGATACTGACTGTATCTTCTTTTACATTGACGCTGACCAACCATAAGCCAGTTTTGCTAAGAGCAAGCCCAAAAGGGTGCTTGCCTACTGGAGTGCGTTTTTTTATAGTAAGAGTGGCCGTGTCTATCACTGCGATATCATTACTATCCCGATTGGCGATATAAAGCCATTTGTTGTTGGGACTGACTACCATGCCAGCTGGCGCATCGCCAACACTCACTTCACTTGTAGTATGGTCTGCACTTGTGCTAATGGCTAATACGCGATTATCAAACCAATCCGCCACATAAAGCGTCTTGCTATCTGGTGATAGTGCTAGACCTACAGGAGAGCCTTTGATTTTTATGGTTTCTACTACGCTGTGATTTTGGGTGTCTATAATCGAAATTTCTTGGCTTTCTACGTTAGAGATATAAGCGCGATTTAACTTAGCTGAAACAGCTACCCCAACAGGCGCTTTGCCTACCTTAATAGTGTTAATGACTTGATTTGTTGAGGTATCAATGACTGATACGGAGTTTTCGCCTTGATTGGTAATATAGGCTAAGTTTGAATGAGCTGGTTTGATTGCGGCTTGGCAAGCAGTGGTTAGCGTGCAAGTGAGTGCGCCAATAATCAAAAGTGCAATAAATTGATTAAATCTCAAAAATTTAATTGATAGTATTTTCATAGGCTTAGCTATTATACTCAAATGGCTGCTTTCAAAAATACTCAAAATATGAAAAAATCGTATTAAATAATTTAGGCAGTAAAACGTTATGTTAGATCGAGACGGGTTTCGCCCGAATGTTGGCATTATTATATGTAATGCCAACAATCAGGTATTTTGGGGCAAGCGTATTCGTGAGCATGCTTGGCAGTTTCCGCAAGGTGGTATTAACCATGGCGAAAGCCCAGAGCAGGCCATGTATCGCGAGTTGATGGAAGAGGTAGGTTTAAAGCCTGAGCATGTACAGATTTTGGGGCGCACCAAAGACTGGCTCAGGTATGAAGTGCCTTCTACATGGATTAAGCGTGAGTATCGCGGCAGTTACAAAGGCCAAAAGCAAATTTGGTATTTATTGCGTATGCTAGGTCGCGATAGTGATGTGTCGCTACGCGCAAGTGAACATCCCGAGTTTGATGCATGGCGTTGGAGCGAATACTGGGTGCCGCTGGAAGATGTGATTGAGTTTAAACGCGGTGTGTATGAATCTGCGTTGAATGAGTTGGCGCCACATTTGCATCATAAGCATGTTAAATAATAAGTTGTGAAAAAAGCCTGCAATTGAGAGATTGCAGGCTTTTTTGTAAGTTTTCTTCTGTTATTTTTTATTGCCCATTAATTCACCTAAGCGGATAGCTCTTGCAGGTTGCCAATCGGTATTAAACTGAAGCACATCCTTTTCAAACAACATGACTACGGTAGAGCCAAGTAGGAATCTACCCATTTCATCACCTTGTTTTAGATTGATGTTTTTATTATCGTATTTCCAAACTTTAGTTTTACCTGTCCGCGGTGGGTTGATGATGCCATTGGCAGTATCGCACCATACAGTTGCCATGCTGCCAACAATAGTCGCGCCGACTAATACCATGACAAAGCTGCCGTGGTGAGCAGAGGTGAATTCACACACTACACGTTCGTTTCTGGCAAACAATCCAGGCACGCCTTGCGCTGTAGTTGGATTTACAGAGAATAAAGCACCTGGAACATAGGTCATGCTTTTTAGTGTGCCGTCACATGGCATATGAATGCGGTGGTAATCTTTAGGGCTTAAATACAGACAAGCAAAATGCCCACTTTCAAACTTGTCTGCTAATGCTTTGTCGCCGCCAACTAAAGCAGTTGTAGAGTATGAGTGGCCTTTTGCCTGAAATATTTGATCTTTCTCAATTGCACCAAATTGGCTAATCGCACCATCTACAGGACAAATAAAATCAGCCTGAGCCATTGGTCGCGCGCCAGTTTTAAGTGGGCGCGTAAAGAATTCATTGAAAGTTTTATAGGATGTAACGTCAGGATTAGCGGCTTCAGCCATATTGACTTGATAGCGTTTTACGAACCAAGTAATGACTGATGTGGTTAAATCGCCACCTTGATAGTGAGCTAATTTACCCGCAAGTGAGGTAATGGCTTGTTTGGGCATTAGATATTGTAGTAAAACGGCTAATTTCATGGGGCTTTCCTAATAAAAAGGGCGGTTGCTGTTAGCGCCCGCCCTAGTCTAGTAGGTCGGGTTTTAACCCGACAAATCAGGCTGAAGCCTGACCTACAGTTTAGTTCTTAGTTTGATCAACTAATTTGTTTTTAGCAATCCAAGGCATCATAGAGCGTAATTGACCGCCAACCTGCTCAATTGGGTGAGCTGCGTTCAAGCGACGACGTGCAGTCATTTCTGGGTAGTTAGTACGTCCTTCTAAAATGAACTGTTTCGCGTAGTTACCGTTTTGAATGTTAGCTAGGCATGTTTTCATCGCCGCACGTGATTGATCGTTAATCACTTGTGGACCTGTTACATATTCGCCGTATTCAGCATTGTTTGAGATTGAGTAGTTCATGTTGGCGATGCCGCCTTCATACATCAAATCTACAATCAATTTCAATTCGTGCAAGCACTCAAAGTAGGCCATTTCAGGTGCGTAACCAGCTTCAACTAATGTTTCAAAACCAGCTTTAACTAATTCAACAGCGCCGCCACATAAAACAGCTTGTTCACCGAATAAGTCAGTTTCTGTTTCTTCACGGAAATCAGTTTCAATTACGCCGCCTTTAGTGCCGCCGTTTGCAGCTGCGTATGAAAGCGCAACATCTTTAGCTTTGCCAGATTTATCTTGGTAAACCGCGATTAATGAAGGAACGCCGCCACCTTTTAAGTATTCTGAACGCACTGTGTGGCCTGGGCCTTTTGGAGCAACCATAATGACGTCTAAATCAGCACGTGGTGTGATTTGGTTGTAGTGAATGTTAAAGCCGTGTGCAAACGCTAATGTAGCGCCTTGTTTTAAATGGTCAGCTACATCTGTCGCAAAAATTTGTGCCATTGTTTCATCTGGCAACAATAGCATTACAACATCTGCATCTTTAACCGCATCAGCGATTTCCAATGTATTGTGACCAGCGCCAATTGCTTTAGCCCATGAGCTGCCGCCTTTACGAAGGCCGATAGTCACGTTTACGCCGCTATCTTTAAGGTTTGCCGCATGCGCGTGACCTTGTGAGCCGTAACCAACGATGGTTACTTTTTTGCCTTTGATTAAATTAAGGTCTGCGTCTTTATCGTAATAAACTTTCATTTCTTTTACTGCCTTTCAATGCAAATGCTGAATAAATTATAGAGAGATTTTTTAACCTGTTTTGCTTAAACTTTTAAAATGCGGTCGCCACGGCCTATGCCAGAAGCGCCTGTACGTACTGTTTCTAAAATTGCGGCTTTATCTAGGCTTTCAATAAAGGCGTCTAACTTAGTGCCTGAGCCGGTAAGCTCAATAGTAAAGCTGCCGTCGGCCACATCGATAATACGACCACGGAAAATATCACACATGCGTTTCATTTCTTCACGAAACGCACCCGTTGCTTTGACTTTTACGAGCATCAATTCGCGCTCGATAAATTTACCATCGTTTAAATCAAGCACTTTGACAACGTCAATGAGCTTGTTTAACTGTTTAATGATTTGTTCGATAATCGCTTCAGAGCCTGAAGTGACAATGGTCATACGAGACAATGTTGGGTCTTCTGTCACGGCGACTGTGAGTGATTCAATGTTATAGCCGCGCGCGGAAAATAAACCTGCTACGCGTGATAGTGCGCCAGCTTCATTTTCCATGAGTAGCGAAATAATATGACGTGGAGCGCTAGTAGTCATTATAGATCCTCCGCGCCAATATCACTGGCCAAAATCATTTCAGATAAACCCTTACCATTTTGTATCATTGGGAACACATTTTCTTTTTGATCGGTAATGAAATCTAAAAACACAAAGCGTGACTTCATATCAAAAGCTTCTTTCAATGCACCTTCAACGTCGCTAGGTTTGGTGATTTGCATACCTACATGACCATAAGCTTCGGCCAATTTAACAAAGTCTGGCAGGCTGTCCATATAAGATTCTGAATAACGATTCTCATAGAAAAACTCTTGCCATTGACGCACCATACCTAAGTAGCGGTTGTTGAGCATAATGACTTTGATCGGCAAATGATATTGCGCACAAGTTGAAAGCTCTTGAATATTCATTTGAATACTGCCTTCGCCTGTAACACACGCCACCTGTGCATTTGGATGTGCAAACTGCACGCCCATTGCATATGGCAAGCCAACGCCCATGGTGCCTAAGCCGCCAGAGTTAATCCAACGACGTGGATCATTGAACTTGTAATATTGCGCTGCCCACATTTGGTGTTGGCCAACGTCTGACGTCACAAAAGCTTCGCCTTTAGTCACTTCATGTAGTTTTTGAATAACGTATTGCGGTTTAATAAATTCGTCACTTTGCTTAAAGTCTAAGCATTTTTTACCACGCCAAGCGTTAATTTGCTTAAACCAAGCAGCTAGCGCGTTGGTGTTCTGAGCTGGTTTTTCAGTAGCAATTAGTTCGTTCATATCTGCAAGTACAGATTTAACGTCACCAACGATAGGCACATCAATTTTTACGCGTTTTGAAATTGACGATGGGTCAATATCAATATGAATAATCGTACGTGGCGTTGACAAGAAGTGTTTGGTGTTACCAATCACGCGGTCATCAAAACGGGCGCCAACGGCCAAAAGCACGTCACATTCTTGCATCGCCATATTGGCTTCATAAGTGCCATGCATGCCAAGCATTCCCAAGAACTTTTCATCAGACGCAGGAAAGCCGCCCAGCCCCATTAAGGTGCTGGTGATAGGAATCCCCATAGACTGAATAAGCTTGATTAAATGTGCAGATGCATCGCCCAGCACCACGCCGCCGCCAGAATACACCATTGGGCGTTTTGCTTCAGCGAGCAATTTAAGTGCTTTTTTAATTTGACCTAAATGGCCTTTAGTCACAGGATTGTACGAACGTAAACTGACGCTTTCTGGGTACTCAAATTTGCATAGATCAGCGGTAATATCTTTTGGAATATCCACTAAAACAGGGCCTGGACGGCCACTTGCAGCGACGTAAAACGCCTTTTTCATGGTTGCAGCAATATCTTTTACGTCTTTAACCAAAAAGTTATGTTTTACGCATGGGCGAGTAATGCCAACTGTGTCGCACTCTTGAAACGCATCTTCACCGATGGCGTAAGTAGGCACTTGCCCACTAATAATCACCATAGGAATTGAATCCATATAAGCGGTAGCAATACCAGTCACCGCGTTAGTCGCGCCTGGACCAGACGTCACAAGCGCAACACCCACTTTGCCTGTAGAGCGAGAGTACGCATCAGCCGCGTGCAACGCAGCTTGCTCGTGACGCACTAAAATATGCTTGAATTTATCCTGATGATAAATCGCGTCGTAAATGTGCAGCACAGCGCCGCCTGGGTAGCCAAATACAAACTCAACGTTTTCTTCATGCAAGCAGCGAATTAAAATTTCTGCGCCTGTAATTTGTTTGGAACTACTGTTTTTTGGAGTATCTGCCATAAATCTTTTAATTAAAATATTTTTTTATATTTTATACATTATTCGGTAACCCTATAGATTAACGGTTTGAGGCCATTTGGTCAAGAATGAAAGTGTTGATGGTGAGTTGCTTTTGAGATAAGACTATGTTTATTTGGATATTCTTTACAAATGGATTTTTATATTGGCACAGATCTTGTGCGATGTTTAGTTGTGATCACTAGGATTTCAGTATAAAGGCATGCATTGTGCCCTGCATTGATACCGGTTTGCAGGGCATGTTAATTTATCTTAAGTTTTATTACATTTTAGTAATGGTAAGGATTGCTAATTAATCATAGACGGGTGGTTTTATTCAAGCTCTAGAGGTGGAGCCACTTTCATCAACTCTTCAATCGTCGTAATTCCCGCAGCAATTTTTTCTGCTCCATTGATGACTAGCGGCTGCATGCCATCTTTATAAGCTTGCTTGGTGAGGTCGGCTAAGTTGGTTTCTGGCGTAATGAGTTTACGTAATGCGGGTGTAATGGTGAGCATTTCATAGATGCCGCTGCGACCTCTAAAGCCAGTATTACGACATTCCATACAGCCTACAGGTTTGTAAATGTGTGCAGGTTTGGGTATGTTGAAATCGCCAACTAACGCATCCCACTTACTTTGTTCTATTAGGTCAGCTACTTTGCAGTTGGTGCATAGCGTGCGCACTAAGCGTTGAGCCATGATGCCGAGTACGGTTGAGTGGATGAGGTACGATGGGACGCCTAAATCTAACAGTCGAGTGACGGCAGAGGGCGCGTCGTTGGTGTGTAGGGTGGATAGCACTAAGTGGCCTGTGAGTGCCGCTTGTATCGCCATATCGGCAGTCTCTAAGTCGCGAATTTCACCTACCATGATGATGTCGGGGTCTTGCCGCATCAGTGTGCGGATGCCGCCTGCAAAGGTCAAACCGATATTTTGTTGTACCTGCATTTGGTTGAACAGCGGTTCTACCATTTCAATCGGCTCTTCTACCGTACACACGTTGACTTCTGGCGTGGCGAGCGTGCGTAAGGTGGCGTAAAGCGTGGTGGTTTTGCCTGAGCCAGTTGGTCCTGTGACTAAAATGATGCCGTTGGGCGACTTAGTCCAGCTATGCCAAATGGTAGCCTGCGCTTCTGCAAAGCCGAGGGCTAAAAAGCCTTTCTCTGATACCTCTGGCGCGAAAATCCGCATCACTAGTTTTTCACCAAATGCGGTTGGCATGGTGGATAAGCGTAGCTCGATTTCTTGGCCATCACTACTCAAGGTTTTAATGCGGCCATCTTGCGGACGGCGTTTTTCTACCATATCCATACGCCCCAGCAGCTTGATGCGGCTGGTGATGGCGTTCATAATGTTAGGCGGTAGTTGATATACTTGATGCAGCACACCGTCGATTCTAAAGCGCATCATACCCATGCCGCGCCGTGGTTCTAGGTGGATATCACTAGCGCGTTGCTCAAAAGCGTATTTGAATAGCCAGTCCACGATATTCACTACATGCTGCTCATTGGCATCTAGGTTTTTATCTTTGCCTAGCTCAATCAGTTGCTCAAAGTTTTGCACACCGACGATTTGCCCCGCTTTGGCTAAATCAGCGGCATTCATGGAGTTGGCTAGATTGTAAATCTCTGGCAGGTAACGGCTAATCTCTAGTGGATTCGCCATAACGAGCTTGATTTTCATCTTGAGCACGCGCTCAAGATCGGCAATCCAATCGGTGCTGAATGGTTCAGTTGTGGCAATCACCGCCTCGCCATTTTTGACGGAAATCGGCATGATTTTTAAACGTTCAGCATAACCTTGCGAAACGATTTTCGCGGCTGAGCCGAAGTCTAATTTGAGCGGGTCGATATGGTAGAACTCAAGGCCAGAGCGTTCAGCAAGCCATGTGGAGAGCATTTCAACTGTGATCACTTTATTCGGAGTCTTAAGGCTTTTCCATTTTTGCTCACCGATCACAACTAGCGGATGCAGGTTAGACGAATCAAGTTTGCGGTCTTTATATAGTTTTTCCGCATGGGCTTTATCTACAATGCCGTCACTTACTAACATGCGTAAAGTATCGCCTAGTGATAGGCGACCACTTGGATTGCTCAGAATAGTCGGTTTGCTCATTGGGCTGATGATCCTCTTTTAAGCGTTTGTTGTTAGTTTGTAGCTTTAGCTAGTATGAATGACTCTCATGGATAAATCGATGGCTTGTACATTTTTAGTAATTGCACCTATCGAGATTCTATCCACGCCAGTTAGTGCAATTTCACGTACGTTGTTTAAGCCTATGCCGCCAGAAGCTTCTAGCACGGCGCGTTTGCCTGATTGTTGATTAAATTGAACGGCTTCTGTTAATTGATCAGTACTAAAGTTATCTAACAATATACTAGTTGCGCCTGCTGCTAATGCCTCTTTTAGTTGAAACATATTCTCAACTTCAATTTGTATGCTTTTGCCTGAATTAAGCGCAAATGCCTGCGCCATCACAGCACCTATGCTGCCAGCTGAGGCTATATGATTTTCTTTAATAAGAATGCCATCGTACAAAGCCAGGCGCTGGTTGTGCCCACCTCCGACGGTAACTGCGTACTTTTGCGCTAACCTTAAATTTGGAATAGTTTTGCGGGTATCTAAAATTTGGCTTTGTGTGCCATCCATCGCATCTACATATTTACGTGTTTCAGTAGCTGTGGCTGAAAGTGTTTGCAAAAAGTTAAGCGCGCATCGTTCCGCAGTCAATAGCGCACGTGCAGGACCTGTGATTTCGCATAACACTTGGTTTGCTTGTACACGTTCGCCTTCAGTCACCTGCCAGTTGATTTTGACACTCGCATCGACTTGATTAAAGCAAGTTTGTACCCATGGAATACCGCAAATAACAGCAGTTTCGCGCGCGATAATCGTCGCCGTGACTTGTTGTTCCGCTGGTACAAGTGATGCGGTAAGGTCGCCAGTGCCAATGTCTTCTTCCAGCGCTGCTTGAACTTGCTTGAGCACCAAGTGATTAAAAGCCATGGAACTAGGTGGGTAATGTTGATTAAATAAGGTCATGAGTTAAGTAATTATTATTGTTCTAAAAATACAGCTTTTCTGAAAAATTAATATGCTTTGATAAACCAAGCTGTGTTTGAATTATAATCCTATCAATCATGAATATTCAGTAATAACTTTTAAAGTAACCACAAACAGATAATATGAAACTTTTATACACCATTAATAGCCCTTACGCCAGAAAAGTACGCATTGTAGCGGCTGAAAAGCATATCGAAGTTACGCTCGAAGAAGTGGTTTTGAGTGCACCAGATTGCCCTGTTAAGCAACATAACCCATTGGGTAAAGTGCCTGTGTTGGTGTTGCCTGATGGCGATAGTTTGTATGACTCACGTGTGATCGTTGAGTATCTTGATAACCGCACACCGCTTGCACATTTGATTCCACAAGATGTAACTGCCAAAGTGAAAGTACGTCGCTGGGAGGCCTTGGCTGATGGTATTTGTGATGCAGCAGTGGCAACTATTCTAGAACAACGTAAATCAGCCGAGCAGCAAGATGCGGCGTTTATTGCGCGTCAAATGTCTAAAGTCACAAATGGTTTGAAAGTGCTGAATGAGGATTTAGGCAAAGCCGAAGGCGTTGGAAAAAGTAATTGGTGTGTCAATGGTACTTTTAGTCTGGCTGATGTCGCAGTGGGCTGTATGCTGGGGTATTTAAAACTGCGCCTCGGTGGCGTTATTAATTTAGCTGCCGAATATCCAAATTTAGAGCGCTTGCAATTAGCGTTATTAAAACGCCCATCATTTAAAGACAGCATGCCTGTTGCTTAAGTCAGTTAACTTAATCTTCAGGCAAATGAGTGGCGTCTAACTAATAAATAAAATCGGGATCTTCATCCACGATTCCTGAAAGCCGATTTTTTTTACGCATCGACTGTCTGTGGTTCAAGCGTTTTTGCGCCTCTGGTGGAAAGTCCGTAAATCTTAATGCACCACGGTCGATTAAAATAGAAATCAAATCCTCTAGTACCCTTGCTAATTGGATGTCGCTCTCTCGAAATGGTGAGACTTGAGCGAGTGAGTTTTCTAAAAACTCAATATACTCTTTAGCATCAATTTCGATAAACTCCCAGCCCGCGCCAAGCTTTTCTAAAGCACTTGCGGTGATGGTTCCTTGTGCATTTTTAAAGACGTAAGCCATTTGAGCCTCAGAAATCTAATCACTTGAATAAATGAGCTGATTGTATAGCGTCTGACTTGATAATAAAGCAGTGAATAAAAGGCTGAATGGCGGTCTAACTTTAGCTTTAGAAGTTAAGTTGAGATAAGTCGATTAGTTAGCAGTAGCCATTAAAACGCTAAAGCCACCATCAACTCAGATTGCTATGAAGCCTTTTTTGCTAGCGCCGCATCAATCTCATTAAATAAAGCACTATAAAGGCTACGGGTATGTTTGTTCCAGTGCTGCCAGTCTTTTTCCAATGTGGCTCTCAAGCTTTTGGCGGTTTCTACATCGCCTGTATTGGCCGCCCACAGCGCGTAATGCGCACGAGTGTCTGGTGAGCCAAATGTATCAGCGGCATGCGAAAACTCAATGCGAGCGTTAGTATTATCTTCGCTTGCAGCATAGCTTTGTGCAAGTAATAGGCTGAGCTCTTCAGGTCTAAAACTCGCAAACTTGTTTCTAATATCTAAGAGTAACTCAGTCGCCAAATGCGGTTGTTTGTTGTGAAACTTTGCCTTTGCTGCGCCAAAGCAAACCTCAGGGTCATTCGCAAATGGACCATTTAGACAAGCGTCAAATTGTTGTACAGCTTCGTTGTATTGACCAGCGCCATCAAGTGCGGCGGCAAGGCGCATTCTGTTTTGTACGGTGGGCGTTAAGTCGAAAGCTTGTCTTGCATCACGTAATTCACGGGTTGGATCCAGTAGGCCGAGTGCAATATTTGAAACTTGCTTAACACCACGATTTAATTTTGACGCGGGCATATATTCTGCAAAAAAATAAGCCACGCTGCCTAGTAATGGAAAAGAAAATAGAATAATTAGCCAATACATTTGGCGACCAGTTCTAAGTGCATGAATTGCAAAAAATAGTGCGATTAAAAAGTGTAAACCTAGACCTACAAATGGCATAACGTTAACCTTAAAACTAAATAATTAAGAGTGGAGTTTAGACTTTATTTTTTGCATAACTTCGCTAATTAAACAATTGATTACAAATCGCTAGACCTTAGTCTTTTAAGCCTAAGTCCGCATTGAGCTTAGCCGCCCAAGTTTCAAAGTCAGTTATTTTTTGCTCTAATACACTGATGCGCTTCTTCAGTACATCAATTTCGCTAGCGCTCACGGCGTCAAGGTTGTTCGTCTGTATCTCGGCACTGTTTTGTGCAGTAACGCTTGGTTCGCCGCTTAATAAATGGCACCAGCGCGCCTCACGTGAACCAGCTGCTTCGCGCCCTGAGGCACTCCGTCAAGTTATTTTTGCATTTTCCGACAGGTTTG
>NZ_JAQSCU010000017.1 GCF_029945535.1 Methylotenera sp. | reverse complement strand
ACCTGTCGGAAAATGCAAAAATAACTTGACGGAGTGCCTCAGGGCGCGATGCAGAGATTCTAACTTCAGATCTGGTATGTAAAGTAAATGAGTGTTCAATGTCTTGATCTAATGCAAAGCTACATTATTTCGGCCATTATGTTTCGCTCGATAAAGTGCTTGATCTGCTGCGCTTACTAAACTATTAAACTCTATCCCTATTTTAGACGAATCTGCTATACCGATACTTATCGAGCTTTTTATAGTATTTCCTTTAAACACAAAAGTTGTTGAAGCGTATACCTCTCGTAGGCGATTAGCTAACTCCAAGGCATTATCTGCTGATGTTGCGGGAAGTAAAATGCAGAATTCATCACCTCCGTAACGAGCTAAATAATCCTCAGGACGTATTGTTGCAAGTGCAATACTGGTTAGTCTACGCAATACCTCATCTCCGCTAGGATGCCCGTAGTTGTCATTAATGTATTTAAAGTTATCTATATCGATTAACAATAATGAGAAAATATCGCCAGAGCGCTTACCTCTTGAATGTAATCTCGCTATCTCCTCTTCAAGCTGACGTCGATTAAATACTCCAGTTAACATATCTCTGGAAGCTAATTTCTCAAGCTCGATAACGAGCTTCTGGTTTAACATCAATAGAAAACCAAATGTGACGCATACTTGAAGAATGCATGTGATTACAAATGTAATAGGGTTAATGGGAGTATTTGAATAAAGGCTGTATGGTTCTGTAGAAAATTGCGATATGAAGATCGCCCTGACAAGTAGTAGTCCTGATAGTAAGGCAAACGATATTCCAGTGAACCAAGATGCTGCTCTAAGCGAAGATTTGATATCATCCAAGAGCGCACCTGCACATATTGCATAGCCTAACGATAATAAAAGTGAGGTTGCGATGGCGCGTGATCTGATATCTGGATGAACAAACTCAAACCAGTAAGTTTGAAATGAGGCTAATCCAATAAAAAGGATTGCCAGCCACACATATGTTCGGCGAGATTTGAAAGTCTGGATTCCAGTAAACTGTAAGGCCACACTGGCAGCAATCAATGTAGTCGCTAACAGAATTGCATACTTCGCAATAGCGGTTGGCGGAGCAGTGAAGAAGTATGAAGAGCCTAAGCCAATTGCAATGAATAAGCTAGCAAGGGACCAATGCCTTACGCAACTTATACTTTTTGTATGAAGTCCGGCACGTAAAATTATCCCAGAGAATATGAAGGAAAGCATGGCGAACATCACAATAATAGTATGCACATCCAGGCTCATTCGAATCCTAATTTATATTCTTAAAAATCATCATTTTACTTGAATATCCATCGCCAGCGCACTATTAAGATACTGCAATATATTGGGAAGGTATCAATATCGCTTGAGAACTGTAAGCCTAACGAATGCATTAATGAGTCTGTAGTTATAGAGTTTTTATATGTGCATCATGCCGAAATTGATGGGAACGGTAAGCCTTAGAAATTGCAGCATTCCGGAAAGGACACCTTCATTCTGAATCAATCAATTATATTTAAATTAATTGTCTTTTAAAAAATCAGGCCCAGCAAACTGAAGGATAATTTCATTTAAGTTAGCAACTTACTATCAATGTAGTTAATATTGAACTGCGTAAGTTTCAACTAAAGCGTCAATAGGATGCGGCTCGTGCATTAAGTAACCTTGTGCGTAGTTAATTCCTAAGCTTCTTACATGAGCTAATATCTCTGGTGACTCTACATATTCAGCAACTGTTTTTAAACCCATGATTCGAGCCACATCGATAAAACATCGCACTGCAGAATCATCTAGAGGATCACGAATCATGGCCTTGATGAATTGACCATCTATTTTCAGCATATCGACTTTCAACGTTTTCAAGTAACCAAAAGAAGATGCACCTGCACCAAAATCATCTAATGCAATTCGCACACCTAATTGGCGCACTTGTTCAATAAATATAGAGGCGTCAACAATATTAGTTACTGTAGCGGTTTCAGTGATCTCTAAACAAATACACTCACAAATTTCCTTGCCCGCCTTTCTTAAAGTCTCAATAGCATGGGTATGAAATGCTCGATCACCAATTGACTGACCAGACAGATTTACACAAATTGTGCTGACTTGAGAAATGTCCTGTAACGAATCTAGCCAATCAATGACATGTTCTAATACCCAGCGATCTACACGCGAAGCTAAGTGAAATCTCTCTGCTGCAGGTAGAAATGCCCCTGGTGAAATGATTACTCCGTCATCATCACGCAAACGTAGCAAAACTTCAGCATGAATCTTAGATTCAGCCGGCGATAAGTTTTCTTTATCCACTACGAATATACGTTGGGCAAATAGCTCAAATTGATTTTCATCCAAAGCGAGTTCTAATCGAGTCGCCCACTGCATTTCACCCTGATGAGTGCGGGCAGATGCATCGGTATCAAACCAAGTATGAACTCGATTTCGACCTGCCTCCTTGGCCGTATAACAAGCAGCGTCTGCAGCTTGTATGACATTGGCTATACCAGCCCACCGACCATCTAGTATTGTCAAGCCTATGCTAGTGCCAATTCGAAACCGCTTGCCATCGTGTATAAAACGGTATTCGTCCATGCGATCGCAAATCGTCTGAGCAACCCGTTGTGCTTGCTCAGTGGAACATTGTTCTAAGATTACACCAAATTCATCCCCACCTAGCCTTGCTAAAGTGTCTCTGGAACGCACAATCTCAGAAAGCATTTTGGTCACTTGTTGCAACAATATATCACCAGCAGAATGTCCACATGCATCGTTCACTAATTTGAACTGATCCAAATCGATGAACATAAGCGAATGCTCGCCACCTTCAGCTTTTGCGTGCGACAACACTCGTGATAAGCGGGTTTCAAACTCCGCTCGATTAACCAAACCGGTCAATGAATCATGCGTAGCCCGATAGCTCATTTCGTTACTCAGGCGTCGTTGTTCTGTTACATCATGGAAGACCAACACAACACCAATAATTCTGCCATCTTCAGATCGAATCGGCGATGCTGAATCTTCAATACCATATTCAATGCCATCTCTCGAAATTAATATGGTGTGGTTAGCAAGGCCTACAATTTTACCGCGCCTCAAACACTCAGCCACAGGATTTTCTGCTACTTTGCGAGAAACTTCGTTTAAAATGTTGAATATTTGCGCAATAGGTCTACCTTTAGCTTCTGCACTAAGCCAACCAGTCATACGCTCAGCTACTGGATTTAGCCATGTTATTCGACCTTTAGCATCAGTCGTAATCACTGCGTCGCCAATTGACTGTAAAGTAACACGCAAGGTTTCATGTTGTTTAGAAACTTCTAAAGTTAACTCACGTAATTTAGTCACATCCCAATTAGTGCCAAGCATGTGTAGAGCTTTATCTTGGGAATCTCTTGTGACACTTGCCTTCGCCCGGATATGATGAATTGAACCATCATGCCGAACAGCACGAAACTCCACATCGTATTGACTATTTCCAGCGATAGCATCATTAAAGGCAATCACAACATCTTCGCGATCATCAGGGTGCAACATTGAAGCCCAACGATTAACAGTCAAAACGTCACTTGAAGTTAATCCGTACAAACCATTTATCGTGTCATCACACTCTAAACGATCATTTAAAACATCGTAACTCCAAATACCGATACCACCACTTTTAGTTGCAATTGCCACGCGTGCATTCGCTTCGACCAAAGCATCTTCTTGCTGCTTACGAAAAGTAACATCTTCAACTGAACCTACAAAGCTGATGATATTGTCACTCTCGTCTATGACTGGTCGAGATCTAGAATGCACATAGCGAATAGTTCCATCTTCATGCCTTATTCTAAATTCCATATCAAATTCAATACGTTCTGATGCAGATCGCTGCCATTCTTCATAAACAGCCTCACGATCCAATAGGTGTATCGTATTACTCCAGCCAGATCCCAAGCTCTCTGCAAAACTGATCCCAAAAATATCTTGCCAACGGGTATTGGTATACGTACAAATTCCAGATGCATCAGTAGCAAATACACCAAGTGGTGAGGCATCACTTAATGCACGGTATTTTGCTTCGCTTGCTGCAAGTAGACGTCTAGTTTGGTTCTGCTCGCGTATATCGTGAACGATCTTAGTGGCGCCAATTAGTCTTCCTGATCCGTTATACAAAGGGGCTAAACTAACTGAAACATCAATTAATTCACCCAGCTTACTTAGCCGTTTTGACTCGTAAGAAATACCTTCTGGGAGATTTGCAATATGCAAGACAATCTCGGCATCATCGTTGGTATTTTGGAAAGGCACTAATCGTGAAATATTCTCACCCAACATTTCTTCATGGGTATAACCGAATAATTTTTGTGCCGCTGCATTCCAATGTGTGATCGTTCCATCCAACATTAGCGCAATAATAGGTTCTTTCGTGTTTTGGAATATGGAAGCAGTGTAATCAGCGGCTTCAAGTAATGCTGCTTCAGCTATTAGAATTTCCTGCTCTGATTCGCGCAATCGGTGGCTTTCAAGCGCTTTGCTGGCAGCAGTGGCCAAATAGGTCAAAATGATGAGCTGCTGATCGGAAAGTTTATGCGGTTGAGTGTCAATCACACAAAGCGTGCCTACATTTTCGCCTGATGTTAATTGCAAAGGTGCCCCTGCATAAAATCGAATATTCGGATTAGCTAAGACTAAAGGGTTGTCTGAAAAACGAACGTCTTTTGTAGCATCTTCAACTTCAAGAATTTCTTGACCAAGAATTGCATGTGCGCAAAAAGCCAGTTCACGTGGGGTTTCAGTCACGCCCTCTAAACCAACATTGGCTTTAAACCACTGTCGATTTATATCAACCAAGCTAATCAGAGAAATTGGAACTCCGCAAATAAGTGAAGCTGCTTTTACAATTGCATCAAATTCAGCTTCAGCAGCAGTATCTAAAACTCTAAGCCGTTTTAGGGATTGAACTCTAATATCTTCATTTTCAGGAATTGCGGCAGCTGGCATAGTTCATTACCTCATAATGCAAGTAGTTTTCATAGTCTTCTAATTTTAAACAAAATGGATTTATATTGAATCAATAAATAGCGATGCAATAACAATCTTGTTAAGTATAAAGTGTTGAATATTGCTAACGACAACATCATAAATCAAAGAATTAGCTGGAATTTCAATTATTTTTGAACATTACAATCTAGACCTTAGATTATTTATTAGCAATATATTTATCGACTATTAAACGTTAAGAATTGTTAAATTAATGTGAGAAAGTTTAAGCTCCATTCGCTTTTTATAATATGGCAGTGGACTACTTAAGTGGTATTTAATTTATTTGACAATATATTTGTCTGAACTATTCAGATGATCACTATTCTGAAGGTCATTTTAAATTAACGAATGACTTCTATGGGCCCGAAGCTTTCAATTCATAAGTCCGCAATTTGGAAGCCTGATTGCAGACAGCACTAACTTATGAAATCGACCCTAAAGCGGTCCTTAAACTTTATTTGATTACTAAAAGGCAGAAAACACTCCCATACTCGACGTTCAAATCTAACCTGATACGGATAACACGACTTGGTTGACTATGTATACATGAATATATATAGCAACTTAGCAAAATATTACAGCCACAGAAGCTTTAGATAAGTCTGCTTATGTATCATTGCTTAAATTAACATTTTAAGAACGAGGGCAATAAATTACTTTTGTTTCGATAGCCAGGCATCGAACTTAGATATTTCTTTTTTTTGTCCTGTAATGATTTTTTTTGCCATTGCTTTCATTTCTGATGACTTGCCTTGGTCAATTTCTAATTGTGCCATCACCAATGCTTGCTGATGGTGCATTTTCATCATCATGGCAAAGTCTTTATCAACATCACCGGACATTTTCATCGACTCCATTTCCTTCATGCCATCATGCATGGTCCGTGTCATAGTGTCTGAACCTTTAATATTGCTGTGGTCATCTGCGTTGGCAAGGCCAATAAAAGATGTAAGAAGAACTGAAGCCAAACAAACTTTCAAAATATGATTAGATGTAATTTTCATGATAATTCCTTTATTAATAAGAAATTGACAATAAATTTAAAAAGACATCTGGTCTGTACGTTAACCAACATTTAAAAAATAAAGTGCTAAACGTGCTATTTTTCAAGACTTCATAATCCGCCAAAGTGGACAGACGAGCAGCAATGCTCCGTTAAACATGGGCGGAAATTCCCTGCCCATCTGGTCAAAACAATAGAATATTGCTCAGCACTGTAGCATTTTATCCAAAAGAAAAATCAGTTAGTCCTTTGAGTTGGTAATTGAATACTTGTGGCTTTCAAACGCAATGCATTAGTTATAACAGACACAGAACTCAAACTCATCGCTAAAGCTGCAATCATGGGTGAGAGCAACCAACCTGTGAATGGGTAAAGCACCCCCGCAGCCAACGGAACGCCTAACGCGTTATAAACGAATGCAAATCCTAAATTTTGTTTCATATTTGCAATGGTTTGCTCCGATATAGCGCGCGCTTGGGCTATGCCTCGCAAATCACCTTTAACGAGCGTTACCTGCGCACTATTCATTGCTACGTCAGTACCAGTGCCCATCGCCACGCCCACATCTGCTTTGGCTAATGCAGGCGCATCGTTGATGCCGTCACCTGCCATAGCCACAATGCGGCCTTCTTTTTGTAACTTATCAACCAGCGCTAATTTGTCGGCAGGTTTAACTTCCCCATAAAACTCTTCAATTCCAAGTTTTTCGGCAACAGATTTTGCTGTCAGCAAGCCATCACCAGTCGCCATAATCACGCGCATGCCTGATGCTTTTAAATTGTCTAATGCTTCTACTGTGTTTTCTTTGATTGGGTCAGACACAGATAGCAACCCCGCAAGCTGACCATCAGCTGCTAGATACATCACGCTTGCACCCGTTGCACGTAATTCATCTGCTTGTGCTTTTATTGATTCTATTTGAATATTCAGCTGCTCCATTAGCGCAGTATTACCTAGCGCCAATTGTTTGCCGTTCAAATTACCTCTCACGCCAATACCTGTGCTGGACTCAAAGTTATCTACCTTATCAATAACCAGATCCTTTTCACGCGCTGCTTTCACAATCGCATCTGCTAATGGGTGTTCACTGCCTTGGTCGAGACTGGCTGCCAGGCGTAACACTTCATCTTCTGTGTATCCCGATGTTGCTAAAGCTTGATTAAAGCGGGGCTTACCTTCAGTTAACGTGCCAGTCTTATCTACAATTAAGGTATCAACTTTGCGGAAATTCTCAATGGCAGCTGCATCGCGGAATAACACACCTTGCGTCGCAGCTTTACCAGTGGCAACCATAATAGACATGGGCGTTGCCAAACCCAGCGCACAAGGGCAGGCAATAATGAGCACTGCCACAGAGTTGATCAGACCAAATACCCAACTGGGCTCTGGTCCAAAAAATCCCCAAACAAAGAAAGTAGTCAGCGCAATACTCACTACAGTGACTACAAAATAGCCCGCCACTTGGTCAGCCATATGTTGCATAGGCGCTTTAGAACGTTGTGCTTGAATGACCATTTGTACAATGTTAGCCAACACCGTTTGTGAGCCTACCTTTTCTGAGCGCATGACCATGGCTCCATTGGTATTAAGCGTTGCGCCAATGAGCTTATCGCCAATACCTTTAGTGACTGGCATGGGTTCACCAGTCAACATGGATTCATCCACAGCGCTACCACCTTCAGTCACGACACCATCCACTGGCACCTTTTCACCTGGACGGATGCGTAGCAGGTCACCCACATGAACGTGAGTCAAAGGGACATCTTCTTCTATCCCATCTGTATTGATCCTACGTGCTGTTTTAGGCGACAAACCAAGCAAGGATTTAATCGCAGCAGAAGTTTGTGAACGTGCTTTCAGTTCAAGAATTTGACCGAGTAACGTCAAAGAAATAATTACAGCGGCCGCTTCAAAGTAAACAGATACCCGTCCCATCGCCATAAACGATGCTGGGAACACATTTGGCATTACTGTAGCAACAACGCTGTAAATAAATGCGGCTGATGTTCCTAAACCTATCAATGTCCACATATTCGGGCTACGATTCACAACGGATTGGAAACCACGCATAAAAAACGGCCAGCCTGCCCACAATACGATAGGTAGTGATAGCACCAGCTCGATCCAACTCTGGGTAGCCATCTCAAACCATTGCAACCGGTGACCAAGCATTGCCAAGAACGTTACGATGATAGTGAGTGGAAGCGTCCAAATAAAGCGCCGCTTAAAGTCTGCCAACTCAGGACTTTCCCCATCGTCTAAACTAGGCATTTCTGGTTCCAATGCCATACCGCATTTAGGACAAGCACCCGCGTGGTCCTGCCTCACCTCTGGGTGCATCGGGCAGGTGTAAATAGTACCTGTAGGGATTGTCTCTGCAGAAGTCGGATTTGTTTCTGATTTAGGGGTGTCTGAGCTTGAGTCATCAGCCAGATACTTAGCTGGATCAGCTGCAAACTTAGTCTTGCAACCAGCACTACAAAAGTAAACTGGCTTATCCTGATACTTAAAGACATGAGATGACAGCTCCGTCACCGTCATACCGCAGACTGGATCTTTTAATATCGGCTTTATTGCATCATCAATACTCATGACATTGACTCCAATGTTTTACTCAATGTATTACCCACAGCAACCTTTACCTGAAGGTTGCTGGGTAGAAGTGTTAGAGGCATCTACGCCATAACCCGCTTCCTTTATCGCTGCTTTCATTTGTTCAGGCGAAGTAAGCTTTTCATCGTATTGCACGGTTGCGTTATCGTCTGATAATGAAACAATGACATTCTCTACGCCTTTAACAGCTCTCAATGCTTTCGTAACATTGCTACTGCAGCCGCCACAGGTCATACCCGTTACTTTTATTTGTTCAGTTTGCATGGTGAAATTCCTTTTCATTAATACTTACGAAGTTAAGTACTACCTTAGCATCTCCCTTATTAGGCTGACGGTCTGTTTCTTAACGCACTTAAGGTAATTTAATACCCCTCACACTAGTTTCGTATTTTTAGGATGAGGGGCCTTAACTAATCAATGCTTCATATCACCCATTGGCTTACGCACAGACATTTCCGTACCACCTTCAGGAACAGTAACTTGTGATCGCTCCACTGGCGGTAAGTCGTTCATCACTTCACGCGCTAATGATCCTTTAGGATGTTTATAAGGTCCAGGGTCTTTGTAATCGTTACGTGTCAAGCCCTCTCTAACCTTGACTGTGGTAAACATGCCGCCCATATCGATGGCACCATACTGTCCAGTACCTGTCATCATTGGCAAGGTGTTCTCAGGGAGTGGCATCTCCATCATAGCGTTCATTTCAGACATCTCCGCCATGCCCGTTTCACCCATCGCCATATAATCAGGCACCAGGTTGCTGATCTTTCCAACAAGATCACTTTGTTTGACGCCTAATAATGTGGGAACTTGGTGACCCATCGCATTCATGGTGTGATGGCTTTTATGACAGTGGAATGCCCAGTCACCGGGATTATCAGCGATGAATTCAATAGCACGCATTTGTCCTACGGCTACATCAGTTGTCACCTCTGGCCAACGTGCTGTTGGAGGCACCCATCCACCATCGGTACCAGTTACTTGAAATTCATGCCCATGCAAATGTATTGGGTGATTGGTCATAGTGAGATTGCCAAATCGGATACGTACACGATCGTTTTTGCTAACTACCATTGAATCGATGCCTGGGAAAACCCTGCTATTAAATGTCCACAGATTGAAATCCAGCATGGTATTGATTTTAGGGGTATAGCTGCCAGGATCAATATCATAAGCATTGAGTAAGAATACAAAGTCACGATCAACTGGCATGAATTTAGTGTTTTTGGGATGTGTGATCCAAGTGCCCATCATACCCATGGCCATCTGTACCATCTCATCGGCATGCGGGTGATACATGAATGTGCCTGGCCGCTTGGCGACAAACTCATACATAAAGGTCTTGCCAGGCTGAATCGGTGGTTGCGTTAAACCACTTACGCCGTCCATACCATTAGGAACCGGCTGACCATGCCAATGGATACTGGTATGTTCCGGCAATCTATTAGTGACAAATATTCTGACTCGATCACCTTCAACCACTTCAATGGTAGGCCCAGGACTCTGACCGTTATAGCCCCATAAATGGGCTTTCATACCGGGTGCCATTTCCCGCAATACTGGCTCTGCGACCAGATGAAATTCTTTGACCCCATTATTCATACGCCATGGCAGGCTCCAGCCGTTTAGTGTCACGACTGGGTTATATGGCCGACCAGTATTGGGATGCAAAGGTGCTTGAGTATTCGCTTGCTCAGTGGTCACGATTTCCGGTAACGCAGCCATCGCGACTTTGCTTACAGTGGATGCAGCAATGCCCGCACCTGCCAGCTTAAAGAAATCACGTCTGCTAAATTTAGAAAAATCCATATTAGTTACCTCCCATCATATTTGCGCTACCTGTTAGCGTCATGTGTAACGCACTCTCCGAGAGCCAAAATTGTTTTAATGATTCGATGTAGCTTTTTACACTGGTGACTTGTGAACGAGCATCCGCTAATAACTCAAAAGGGCTGACAAGCATACCGTTGTAACGAAGTTGGTTTTCATCGAGGATTTTTTTATGCAATGGCACGATTTCATCACGGTAATGTTTGGCGATATCGTAATTCGCGCGGTAGTTGCTATAAGCCTCTCTAACTTCGGATTGAGCATTGACAGCAATCTGCCCCGCACGATTCAATGACTGCATATAAATTGCTTCTGCACGAGCGACGCGGGCTCCGCCCCAATCGAATAAAGGGAGTTCAAACGATATGTCTACGCCATTCTTATATCCAGAGCTTCTGCGCCCTTCTAGCACCCTTGCAGGGCCAATTTCAAGTACGTTGATGAACCGTGTTGTTTTAGTGAGGCCTAATTGTTTAGCTAGAATTTCGGTTTCGGATTTCATAGCTTTGAGATCGAGCCTTTGTTCAAAAGCGGTTTTTTCAAAAGGCTGCAGGTCATCAATTGATTTGGGTGTTGAATTGCATTAATAACTGACCCACCAATTGCATTTAAAATTGACCCACCC
>NZ_JAQSCU010000016.1 GCF_029945535.1 Methylotenera sp. | reverse complement strand
GGGTGGGTCAATTTTAAATGCAATTGGTGGGTCAGTTATTAATGCAATTCAACAACGAGCGGGGATTTGGAACAACGGTACTCTTATCGATTTTGGTGGCGGAAGTGCTAACGATGTGAATAATATAAAACAAGAAAATTCAGCTACAAATGGCAACTATATTTCGATGCAGGTTGCTGGGAGTTTGGGCTCAAATGATGGAGCAGCGATTTGGTTATTAAATCTATATGAAAATGGAACGAACAATATACAGCAAATTCAACTACCAACTGTGGGAGTTAAATCCACAGCAACTTCGATTAATGATCTTGGTGAGTCAGTAGGCTGGTTACAGGATGGTCTTGGTGAGTTACATGCTGCGTTGTGGACAGATCAGCATAACCTAATTAATCTTGGTGAAGTAACAAGTGACTCAAACTCGTATGCAAGAGATATTAATAATTCGGGCCTAATTGTCGGATACTCTGTTGGTGGATATTGCAAAAATTCGTATTGCGCCACTATTTGGGGAAGCGATCACACGGCTACCGATTTGAACTCGTTATTAGATGAAAGTACTAAAAGTGCCGGCTGGGAACTTATCATGGCGCAAGCTGTTAATGATTCTGGTTTAATTGTGGGAAATGCATTTAACAATATAACAGGCGTAACACATGCATTTGTTTTGACTCCTACTTCTGCCGTGCCAGAACCGAATACATTTTCTTTGATGCTTTTTGGAATAGTTTCACTAGTAACCTACAAGGCAAGAAGAAGGAAATAGTTAATTGTAGAATTTGGCCGTTATAAATTACAATGGACTAAGTTGAGTAGGTTATTGAACTCAAGTGACTTAGCTTAAAGCACTCGACCGCATAGAATTAACTGACCTTACAAATTTGCCGCATTTGTAAAGCTAAACGTTAATCACCGCCACTGGACTCGGCTCTCAGCCACAATTCTGCCCACCGTCGTCATCGTGATGTTTTCCTCCACTGTCTGTGCATTGAGTATGCCGTGAAACGGATGTTCTGATATTAACCGCGCCGTGCCCTATGGCCCAAAAAAATTTTACGGGATGGCCAGAGTATCGCCGCCGCGAAAAAACTCTGCCTGCGCTCGCCGTCGTGCCGAGTCGGGTAGGTCCCGCCCCCCACTCCCCCGGAAAATTTCGGGCGACTCTATTTTATTTAAAACGGACTTTTGATGTCGCGGCATGGTGCGGGGTCAATTTTAGGGGAGAGTTTTAGCCTAAATCGGAATGGTTTTTGAATCGCAACTTCGCAACCAACTAACATTCATAGGTCATTAAAGAGTCAATGTTGGAGAGAGCAGGAGCTGTTGGCAATTTTAAGAAAGTGATTCAATTAAATTTATGCAAAATCTAAATTTAATACTTTATTCTTCATATTTATTTCCAGTATATGCTGCAATTGATCAAGAAAAAAATAGCTGAAACTACATGTGATAAATATGCGTTTGCTGATTTATTTTTAATAATATTGTTTGATTTACACACTTATAATCCGCTGACCTAAAAAAGTAACAGTAGTGTGATATCAATGTAATGTATTTTGAATTTCAACCGTTTCAACAGAAACTTATTGAGCACAATGCCATGAATTTTTCATTCAAGAAAATGTTACATCTTATTTGTCTAGCTTGGATATCTTGCAGTATTTGCGCATTCGCGGCAATGGATCCACGCTTTAAGAGCATGTCTTTGCCAGTAGGTACTCAGTTGGAAGTTATAGGTCCCGTTATTACAGGGTTGCGAATTAATCCAGTAGCTAATAGTCCTGCGGCAACAGGTTGTGATCGATCGACTTCCAATTTTAATAAGAGCCCTCGCCCTCGATTTATTATTCGAATTGCCGAAAACAAGATTACAGAGGGGAAAGATGTATTTGATGCTCCTGTGGAGTTGCTATGGTCACGTGTAATCCTTGAAGGTAATGAAACCTGTTCCGGCTGGGTTTGGATGAATGATTCCCAAAGGTTTGAAGACAGCCTGTTGCACCGATGGAGGGCGCTCGCCAAAATTTATTCCCAATCTCCAGTCAGCGATAATATAAATTCCAACTCGGCTCCTGTGATCGTTGGCAATGTTGCTACCAAAAGTACAGATGGTGATAACTGGGTTTCATACCCACGTCCTCGCCGAACCGAATTGCCAGCAATAGGACAAATCGTGCCATTATTGGAAGCATCACTACTTTTTCGGGAGCCCAGTGTTGGTTCGGAGGATATCTCCAGAAGGTGCATTCGACGTAACGAGCGCAACGAAACGCCGAAATTTGAAGTTGTTGAAATACGTGAGCTTGATCAGAGTACCGCTTACAAAAAAATATCACGCGAGTGGATTCAGTTACGTAGTTTAGATGATTCATCTTGCTCTGGCTGGAGTCCCAGCCATGATGTTGTCCTTGATATGCGACACTCAAAAATAAAACCTAGCACCCAAGGTACAACGCAGATATCAGCCCCCGGCTTGAATGTTGGATCTGCATCGCCCGCTAATGAGGATGGTAATTTGATGAATAATGCTGGCAAGGCGCTGGATGCAGCCAATAAACTCAAGGGCTTATTAGGTATTTAGGTGGCGGGGCAATAACACGATTACAAATTCTTTACAGGCAGTTTTACTTTAGGGGTGAATATGAAAAAGAATTCTTATTATTCTAATAATAGGGTTAACCTCAGTAACTAGTTCTGCGTTTTACATTAGAAGTTTTTTTATGAAAATCTTGATTACCAATTTTAGAAGCATTTTGCTACTCCTCCTTATTTCTTCAGTTTCGGTCACGTCACATTCCGAGACGCTGAAAGTCGAAGAGTGGCCATATTATGCAATTAATTGGCATCTCTTACGACAATTTGATAAGGCAGATGAAGAGGTTCAAGACTATAAAAAACTTGGAATTCAGGTAAATGAATATATTATTCCGCAAATCAACGAGGAGCAAGAATGGGGAATATTAGTAATGGCTGGGCCATACAGTGGCAAGAGTGTGGCAGAAAAGGCCGCTGCTGAAATCCAAGCAAAGACCGGGAAATATCATGTGGCTGATCAGTTTCCGTCAGTTTTCCCACTTCCACTTGACGCGCACAAAGACTATAAAATATACAGAATTGTTGTAGTCAGTGCATATACTTTTGATGATGCTCTCCAGACTGCAAATAAAGCAAAATCTCTTGGCTACAAGGCAGCGGTTGGAGGATATTACAACAATGCAGGCCAATACATTCACGAGACTTATCTTGAAAACTACTTTAGATCGCACAAGCTGGCAGAAAATTTCGTATTATCCGCGAAAAGGAAGGGCCTGCTAACTGCAAAAATCAGTATATTTGATGTCAATACAATAAATGCGATGGATGTTGGGAGAAAGGCGGGTATTTTAGCGAAAGCAAGCAACATAGAGGATACTGACCAGATATATGAAGACAAAGTTTATGAAGACAACAAAAAACTATATCAAGCTAAACGTGACTGGAAAGCGTGTGCTGAAGGGGCTGCACGCGAAGGGAAAGATGATGTCTGGTGCGGTTTAGAACCATAGAAGTGTGGTAATTGCACATCAAATACCTCAATTTTTATGCATTTTAGAAATATAATTTTTCAAACTAGTTTCGGGGTTCGGTCGGATTTAAATTTCCCAACTCATTGATTCATTTTGCTTTTTAAAAGAAATTCTCACATATTTTGGAATCGAGTTTCGGCATAGGTTCAGTTTCGAGAGTGCGGTACAATGAGGCAAAGAAAACGCCTTAGAAATCTTCAGCTTTCAAGCCAATGTTTTACGAGTAATCTGTACTCATAATCCGTTGGTGCTGTGTTCGACTCACAGGGGGGCCACCAAAATAAAGGACTCGGAGAAATCTGAGTCCTTTTTCTTTTGTGGTTATGAGTGATATTAGTGGGTTCTTGTAGGTCAGCTTTTGGGCAGGCTAATGAATGAATTGCAAGACCATTGGTATTTTTGCCTAGCTTGGACTTCACCCGCTTTAGAAGACGCCCATTGACTTCCAGTAGGATCGACAGTGTATGTCAATGAATGAATGTAATTTGAAATCTTAGTTTCAGAATTTATGGTTTCTATAAGTTAAATAATATTGACCATCTAATTATGAAAGTGTGTTGCTTAATCTAAACACTGAGTAGCTAGAGAATGTTTTATCGATAAAACTAGTCAGCTAAGACTATATACCGCAACTATTACCGTAATCTAAAACAGATAATATTACATTCAAATAAGTTTATTTTGTCTTGGATTTCCTGAGCCATAAACTCTTAGGAATCTAGGATTACAATGAAAAAAAATATTCTTAATTTGGCTTTGGCGATAACTTTGTCTGGATTGGCATCAACGGCAAATGCGGATTACATTTTTACTGACCTTGGCGCTCTTGTTGGAGGCCTTAGCTACGCTACTGCAATTAATAACGCGGGTCAGGCAGTCGGATACTCAAACAATACCAACAGCAACTTTTCAGCCAGAGCTGTCCTTTGGGATGGCAATGCCTCGACTAATCTTGAATCAAGTGGATCTATTAACAGTATTGCTTTTGCAATTAACAAATTTGGTCAGGTGGCAGGATCAATTGATAGCTACTATGCTGGTAGTAGCACCAAAGCCACAATTTGGACTGCTAACATACCAACTACAATAGGTGCACAGGACGGGAATCCGAGTTACAACTATGCTACAGGTATTAATGATACTGGTCAGGTAGTAGGAGTTGCCCAATATAGCGTACCGTTTCGTGCTGCTTTATGGAATGGATCAGTAATGACTGATTTAGGTACCCTCGGTGGGTCATATAGCTCCGCTCGGGATATCAATGCTTCTGGTCAGATTGCTGGGTGGTCCAATATCACTGGTGACGCTACTAATCATGCCACATTATGGAACGGAACAACTATAACCGACCTTGGAACGCTGGATGGGGGAAGTAGTTGGGGTATTGCAATCAATAATGCTGGTCAAGTGGCAGGCTCTTCCAGCATCGGAAGCAATAATGCAATTCATGCCACCATCTGGAACGGATCCGTAATGACAGATATCGGTACGCTTGGAGGGCTGGTAAGTCAATCATTCGCTATTAATAACTCGGGTCAGGTGGCTGGTTATTCTGATTCAGCTAGCGGTGTCCACGCTACGCTATGGAATGGCTCTACTCTAATAGATCTCAATACCTTACTAGATTCAAAAACATCAAGTGCTGGTTGGGTGTTAAATCAGGCAACCGGCATTAACGACAACGGCTGGATTGTGGGAAATGCCTCTAATAGCGCATTAGGCATTACAAGTCATGCATTTATGATGTCATCAGCGCCAGTTCCAGAAACTGAATCGTACGTTATGCTACTTGCAGGTTTATGTGTACTTGGATTCATAGTGCGTCGTCGTAATTACTAGCTTACTTCATTCCAGCGCCAAGACAAAATCGTGAAAATTCAAACAATATTACTAGGGTTAGTTTTATTTTTAAGTGCATTTCAAGTCAATGCAAATGTATGCAGCGCCACTGACCAGATAGATTTACAAAACTTATATACCTCGAATCTAAGCACAACAGCATGTAACAACAATATATTAACTAACAATGGAGGTTTTCTAAACGGAATAAATCAACTGGGGCTTAGGATTTATAGTTCATTAAGTAACTTTAACACCCTTATTAATAATGGTTCATTCACTAACTATTTCGGAAATGTTAATAACAGCCAAAACGCAATATTGAGTAATAATGCAAATTTTTATAATGACAATTTTTCCTCCATAGATAACTATGGGGTGATTAATAATTCTGGATCTATTAGCAACTCTGGAACTATTAGTAATAACGTTGATGGATTGATTATTAATTATGGCGCAATTAACAGCGTTGGTGAGGCTTCTAATATCGGTATCTCAAACTCTGGAACACTGGTTAATTCATATGGAGCAACTATTAGTGCAAAAGGCTTAGATGGAGGGTTTACTTCATCCTCAAACATAGCAAACAGCGGCACACTAATTAACAATGGTGAAATAGTTATAAGTTACAGTACAGGTATTCAAAACAGCGGTATTTTAATTAATAACGGTGTGATCAAAAGTGTTATTCCTGTAGCGTCCGATATGTCAACGGGAACCATTTATAGCACGGGAAGAATCACCAACAACGGAACAATGAACTTTGATTACTTAAATGCTTCTGTGGTAGATGGGACTGGTACATATACTATCCCTGGACTCAGTTGGGGTGGTTCAAGTAATTCAGAGTTTGCAAATGTTGGATTAATGACTCAAGAGAGAATCAACATACTTAATGGAGTTATGACTGTAGGTTCTCTAAATGCCGGCATAGTTAACCTTTCAAGCACTTCCACGCTAAATGTTACGAATGGCAATATAGAAACACTGAGTGGCGGTACGACACAAATTACTGGCATCCTTAATGCTGATAATGTTATTGGAGGTGTTTTGGGTTTTCAAATCAATGGAACTGCACCGGGCGCGTTCAGCTCTTTGAGTGTTAAAAATTCAGCGAATCTTTTAGCAAGTACTTTGAGCTACTTATTTCAATTTAATGGAAATTATTCACCGACTGTAGGTGACCATTGGCTATTTCTTAATGCTGGTAATGGGTTTGCAAATGCTGAAACATTTAACAGTTCTTTTTCGCAACTTGTTTCCAACAAAAGTGTTGGATTCACCATAAACGCGGTATCAACAGGTATGGAGTTGGTCGTATTTTCTGTCCCAATCCCGGAAGCTAATAGTTACGCTATGTTCCTTACTGGCTTAGGTATATTTGGCTTTATGTCACGCCGTCGTAAGAACGAACAAGCTTAATAATTTGAAATATTCAAGTATTACTGACGGATCTTAGGCACAAATCCGTTTGTGCTGTGTTCGACTCACAGGGGCCACCAAAATAGAAGACTCGGAGAAATATGGGTCCTTTTTTCTTTTGTAGTTGTCAGTGTTTGGTTTGAGTTAGTAATACTTTGAGCTTTTATGCCTATCGCCTAGTAACTATCCAACTAACAGTATGAAGCTTTTCATCTGATAATAAATTGAAACTAGTTCTGATAAATGTTTGTTCATTAGCAAAAATAAGGTAGATTATAACTACAAAGCCCTATAGATAGACTCATAGGAATACAATCCCCGAAGAAAGTTATTAAATGCCAAAATTTTCAGTTATATCTCCTCTGGATCAGCCACTTGGTAAACGAAGATTACTTGAGGATTTGAAAAAATATCTACAAGACGATGATTTGCAATCATTTGGATTTTCTGTTGCCTTTGCGAAAATTGGGCCATTATATAGACTAATGGATTGTATTCAGAAATGGAGAAGTAAAGGGAAAGATATAACAGCAATTTTTGGTATTGATCATAATGGTACGAGCGTCCAAGCCCTTCAATTTGCATTAGATCAATTTAGCAGTGTCTACGTAACTCAATATAGGGGTCACAGTTTCCATCCTAAAATTTATTGGTTTAAGGGCAAAACAAAAGGTATTGTCTTCATAGGTTCTAACAATATGACAATGGGAGGTATGGAGCTAAATTTTGAAGCTGCAATTGAGCTTGAATTTGAACTTCCAGCCGAGGATAACGAATATACAGAGACGGTATCAATGTTTGAGGCGTTACTTCCTCAAAATTGTGTAGCAACTGAATCTTTAACTCCTGAATTATTATTGCAATTAGAGGCAGATGGGTTGCTTCTTGATGAAACTAAAAAACGAGAAAATACAACTGGCACAAAGAAAAAATTTGCCCCACCGACGAAGCCAGGAGCAACTTTACCAGTAAAGCCAATGAGTAATTTGCCATCAAAAATTATTTTCGGTAAGCCGTTAAAGAAAAAAGAATTAGCGATAAAAGCTGAAGTGATGAAAGTTCAGGCTGATGTTCTAGATATAACCAAGCCTTTAGTTCCAGTTGCCGGCTTCGTTATTCAAATAAATCCGCATGCGAACGGTGAGATTTTCCTAAGTACACTTGCGATAAGCCAGAATCCAGCTTTTTTTGGAATACCTTTTACAGGCCAAACAACTCCCAAAAAAGGTGCTAATCTTGGCTATCCTCAACGCGATCCGGATCCAATATGCAGTATTATTGTTTATGGAAAAAAGAACAAAGTTCTCTATATCAATCCTTCATATCCACTCAATACGGTCTTATATACACGTAATAGTGAGATTCGTGTGACGGCATCACCACTTGTTCAATATGTGCCGGAATTTTCAGTTTTACTAATGATGCCATCAGAATTACCTGGAATAGATTACGACATGAAAATCTTTACACCTGAAAGTCCTGAGTACGGAAAATGGGAGTCACTTTGTGATCAAAAAATGCCAAGCGGAGGCAAGGCAATAGCCAGAAAATTTGGGTGGTTTTAATTTAATCGCTATTGATAAAACCAAGTTACAATACTTTCAATCACTTACTTAGCCTTAAAACAATATTTTCAGTTATTGCATTTTTAATGTGTTTTAAATTTTCAGTAGTTACTGAAATGTCCATGCGTTCGAGTGAAAAAAACCCGGTTGCAGCAGCAATCGCTTCAACAAAATTTGTAGATGGGATGCAAATAACTTCATTATTTACAGTCATTTTGCTATCCCCAATTACAATCATTACTTCACCTCCGCGTTTACAAACCCTATAAAGTTGCGCTAATACTGACTGCATGTCAATTAAGAATCGATGGATGAGGGCGGGCATATTCTGCTTTCTAAAGCCAGAGTCCTCTGAATTTTCAATTTGTTTATGTAGTTTACGAATGAAGTCTAGGCATACTGAAGGCAGGTCATTCTCCGTCAAAAATCTTTCTTCTATTTTTCGTTTATTTGAAGTAGTTAATTCCCTACTACCTATTAGATTTTCTTCAACTGGCTTTCTCCCTGCACTTCCTAAGCCGAAAATTGTTAGAAGGGATAGGCGGTCAGTGTCAATATAGGGGAGAGCCATAGCGTATGGTGGACTTGTAAGTACAAGATCAATTGATTCATCCTCAAGCCCTAGAAGGTCATATGTGGATTCTTGGCGATTGTCTCCATTAACTACATGGCAGTTAAAAAACGGATTAGGCGAATAACCCCGTATTTTCCAGAATTTTTCTATACGAGCAAACTGAATAGATATTTGCTTTTTAAATAAATCTAATACATCAGCATCAGTTAAATAATCTTTACGGTAGCGGATTCTAAGGTCTGATGGATCCTGATGAGAAACTTCGCGAATGATGCTGCTTAAAACAACTTCTAAAAAATCTCTAACTATGCCGCCACTTCCAGATCTAATGATTTTAAGGAGCCAATTTATTTTTTTTGCAACAGGCTTTGCAAACCAACGATTAATTTCATCTAAATTTTCAGCTTCAAATTGGTCCAGCTCATCCGACAAAGAAATAGGTACGTTAGTAATTGTTTCCAAAATTGTTGAAACGACTTCCGTCAAGACATCAGGATCAACCTCAAGGATAAGACTTTTAGCCCGTGCAATTTTTGCAGCAAGTGGATTTAAGTCACATCCAAATGTTTCGAAGCCATTTAAGTGTCCTTCAAGAAGGGTAGTCCCACTTCCACAAAATGGATCTAAAATTTTTGCACCATAAGGAAGATCGAGTTGATTTATTAGACCTTTGGCAAGTTGAGGGTAAAATTTTCCTTTATAAGGATGTAGACCATGAGTTACGTATTTAGGGTCCTTTCTAGCATTCGGATTGGAAGCCATTCCATTTTCTAATATTGCTTGCCATGTTGGTTCTTTATTCGATATTCCATATTGAATTTGATGAGTAAAGACTAATGACCTGGCAGAAATTATGTTTTTAATACCAATAAAACTATTAATTGAATTGATATTACCCGTTTCTAAATTAAGTTTTTCAGACTCCCGATACCGAAGTTTTTCTTCGTATGGCCATAATTTGTAAGGAGGTGGTAATAACGAGGTCTCTATTATCTTTAATTCTTTCCTGAGTATAAGGAGATGCTCAGTTGTGGCTCTTCTTCCTGCGGAAGTGAACGACCGTTTTGTTTTGTGGACAGCTCTTTCAATAACGTATGCAATGTCAAATCCTAATGATTTGGCTTTCTCCGCCAGTAACTCAGCGGTTGCATATAGTTCACCGTCATACAATGAATCGCCAATCACTAAGACAGCATAGCGACCTTGTTTCAGTACACGCTTCATGTTGGTAAGGGCTTGTACCATATCGGAGAAATAGCTATTAAAACCGCTTGCCTCTCGTTGATGTTTTAAATGGGAGCCAATTTCTACTTTGCCAAGAGCTATAGGATCAAAGCCTAGCCAAAGTAATCTAAACCTGTGATATAAGTGATAGTCAGTAGCATTTCCATAGGGAGGGGAAGTTACAATGAAATCAACTGAACTGTCAGGAATGTCTTTTTGACTCAAATGACGTATATCGCCTGTTAGAAAATTAGATACACCGTAACGTGTAGCAGCTGCATTTCTTGCTACTGATTTAAGAACAGATTCATATTCTTTGATAAAGCGTTTTGTTGTTTCCCCTACAGCTACAAAACGAGGCACGCTTTTATATCTAGTTTCAGAATCTTGAAACGACGCGGATAAAACTGTTCTAGACAAAGCTAGTAACGCAACATCTTTTGCTGTCTCATTCTCTAAAATTGATATTCTGTATCGGATGTGGGCAAGTTCTCCATAAGCCGAGTCTGCGAACCATTTTTCCCGATTTTTGATAACCGGTGCAAAATCCTTGAACTGAGAAATTAAATCCGTATCATTCTCAGGAAGAGAGTCCAGTAATGCTCTTAATGCACCGTGAAGCAAATGTAATTCAGCTGTTGAGTCTGAATTAACTCGTGCCGTTTTAACTTTGCCAATAAGTGCGGCCATGGGGTTCGCATCTATACTTATGGCTCTGCGCCCAAGTCTAATTGCTTCTAATGCTGTTGTTCCACTGCCTCCAAAAGGATCGAATATCAATTCTCCTCTTGAACTGAGAAGTGAAATTAATGTTCCTGGGAGTTGTGGAATAAATTTAGCAGGATAAGGGTGAAGATCATGACCTAGAAAACGAGTCGTATCTTCAGTGAATCCCCAATCAATGTTTTTTAAATGAGAGGCGACATCATTCGGATCCGTCGTGTGCAAAGGCAACTCTTCATAAGTAGCAGAAAATGGCTCATTTTCAGACGATGAAAAGGCTGAAAGATAAGCTTGAGTTTGTGGTTTGATGCGTAACATTTAATATCCTTAATTTGAGATATTATCATTTTTTCTGGGAATTGTTTAATTTCCCAGATTTTTTTTTGAATAATTAACAGCATCTAATTAAATTTTATTTTTTCATTTTCATTATGCCGATCTTAACTAAATCTACGCATTATTTTTGTTCTGATTTGTATAACGTCGCATAAAGCAAACTGCGCCTTTTCATCCATCTTATATGAAAGACCAACATACTTATCAACACAACAACCAAGGAGACTTAACATGAAAGAAGCTACAACAAGCAATGCTACACCCAGCAATTCAACACTATCAATGCGCATTCTTAAAATCGAATCCTGCCCCACATGCTCTGGCAAAGCCACACTAACTTATCATTTTGGAAGCACTAAAGATAATCAAGTACACATACGCATTGTAGTCAATTCAGGCGGTGGATTCTTTAGTGAAGAATGGGTGTCACTTAAGGCTACTTTGGAAGCATTAGATAAAGCGCCTCATCCCATCACAGCAATTCCATTCATCAATCTGTTTATCGGCAAGTCAGTCAACACACCTGGATTCTTATTAGCTGTTCTGAAGCATGAAGGTATTGTCAAACTGCTGGAAGGTAAAGTACGTGGCTATGAAAAGCTAGATTCAGAAGCTTTTATGGCCGAAGTACATAAGCTTGTTTCCTCAGACGTAGATCTAAAATATGTACCAGTTACACCCATCAAAAAATCTG
>NZ_JAQSCU010000015.1 GCF_029945535.1 Methylotenera sp. | reverse complement strand
AGGGTGGGTCAATTTTAAATGCAATTGGTGGGTCAGTTATTAATGCAATTCAACATCTTGACCATAAATTTTATCTACGTTTGTTGCTTCACGCTTTACACGTAGTAATAGTGAGCCACTGCCACACGTTGGGTCATAAACGCTCTTGAGGTTCTTATTGTTCGCTGTCACTAGCTTGGCGAGTAAGGTTGATACTGGTTGCGGTGTATAGAACTCACCAGCTTTTTTACCTGCACCACTAGCAAACTCACCAATTAAATACTCATAAGCATCACCCAAGACATCTGCGGTGGCATCACTCAGGTTGAAATCAATTTTATCCAAATGTACCAGCACCTTAGCCACTAGGTCATTCTTCTCTTTTTCAGTTTTACCAAGTTTGGATGAGGTTAAATCTAGATCTTCAAATAGGTTTACGAAATCATCGGCACTATCCGTCCCAAGAGTACTTTGCTCAATGTTTTTAAGTATCTTAGTTAAGTCACCTAAGATGAAGTTATGGCTTGCACCTTCATTGTTAGAATCTAATTGGTTACTGCCTTTCATTGCAATTGCATGGAACATTTCAGATGGCTTTAAGAAGTAGCCAAGTTCATTGACTGCAGCATCCTCTAAAGCATTAATGTAGGCTTGACCTTCTGATGTGGCTTCATTGATTTCAGCGAACTTGAAATTTTCTTGTGCCAACTCACTATCAGCAAAACGTTGTATTTTTTCTGAGAGGTATTTGTAGAAAATAAAACCTAAGATGTAATCCCTGAACTCGTCAGCACCCATCTTGCCACGTAATGTATTTGCGATATTCCAAAGCTGTTGCTGGAGCTGACGTCTTTGTTCTTCTGACATGGTATTTTCTAAGTTGTTTTGTGGGGATATGATAATACAAAGCGGCAAGATTAAAGAAACTGAATGTATTTATTGTTCCATTTCAGACTTTCAATTTTGTTATTTTAGGTATTTTTCTTTTCATATCTTTAAGATTATCGTAGGCTAAACACATGTCCTAGATACCTGCTAACGATTAAAAACTAAAGTGCATTATTTTAAATAAATTAAATGACTGAGTTAAAAGTGAATGTGCAGTAATTTCCAACCAATCAAGAATCATCACGCTAACTGGGTAAAGCAGCACTTTAACTGCGATCTACCAAACGCAGAGTGGCGTTCAGAAGCTTATCCGACTTATCCAGTCCCATTTGTCTATCTTGAAAATGGACAACCGCGCTGTGAGTTAGCTCAGTTTGGTCTTGTTCCCCACTGGGCCACTGACAAGAAGAAGTTCGGACTAAAAACTTACAATGCCAGATCTGAAACAGTCCATGAAAAACCTAGCTACCGAAATGCATGGAAGGAACGCCGATTCGGTTTTGTGTTAGCAGAAAGTTTTTATGAACCAAATTGGGAAACAGGAAAGGCTGTTAGGTGGCGCATAAAAAGAGCCGATTCTGAGCCAGCTGCTATAGCGTCAATCTGGGAACGTTTTATAGACAAAGAAACTGGAGAGATCATTTTCTCTTTTTCAATGCTGACCATTAACGCCACTGGTCATGAAGTCATGAAGCATTTTCATAAGCCAGAAGATGAAAAGCGCTCAGTTGTTGTATTGAGCGAGAGTGAATATCAGCCTTGGTTACATGCTAATCAAGATGAAGCTAAATCTATGTTGAATTTAGCACCAAGTGGATTTTTAATGAGTGAGGCTGCGTCGCTAGCCAAGTCTGGAGATAATCAAAGTACGCTTTTCATTTAGCCTCCCTCAAGGCTTGATAATTCAAACTCCTGAGTAAATACATTTCTTAGATCGCTAGTCGAAATGTACTAATTTAACTTTTGGTTTATTAATCTCTTTAATGAGTAACTTGTAAGTATCTAAATCAAATTGCAACTCACTTGTGTTGTCGACATTAAACTCATGCATTTCAGACTCATCTTTTACAGAACCGATGTGCACCCAATGTTCAAAGATGTGCATTTCTGATTTGTCATTGAATTGCTGATGTTCATAAATGCCAATCTTGCCTTTAAATGGCCAAGTCTTAAGTCGATGTGACATCATCGCTTGCTGAAGCCTGATGTAATGCAGTTCTGCTGATTCCTTACTCGCACAGACCCCTTTGCAACGTTTAAGTTGGTGTGCGAAACATGCGCCTTTACCTGTTTCCAATCCAAGCACTCTAGGACATAATTGATGTTGATCTGCGATATTACGCAATACCTCAATGGCCTGCCGCTTAGATCGAAATGTACCAAATAACTGACCTAGCTTCTCTGGTTGTATTTCATCAACTTGTACAAGTGTGGTTAAAGGATGTTGGTTTGCATCTGAAGCAATACGCCAAGAACACAATTTACGCTCACGTCTTAGTTGTCGGTTATAGATTGGTTGGCGCTCTTTGATGAGTTTTGATTCAAGCATCAAGGCACTGAACTCCCCAGCAGTTTCAATCCATTCGATATGTGTGATTTCTTGAGAAATACGCATTTCTTTTGTGGAGGCATGATCGCTACTGAAATGAGATAGCACTCGTTCTCTAATATTGACGCTTTTACCAATATACAGAGGTAGACTTCTGCTCTCACCAAAAAAAAGATACACCCCTGATGTTTCTGGAATGTCATCAATCTGGACTGCATCTATACCAGAAGGTAAGCTTTTTGAGCCTTTGAGTAATTGTTCTGCAGTTTCACGTATTTTGCTAATACCAAGCTCTTCAGTTGCTGACTTTAGAAATCCAACCATCATTTCAACATCACCCATGGCGCGATGACGTGCTTGGCAAGTTAATTGGTGTCGGCTAATAATTGCATCTAGGGCATGACTACGATGTTGTGGGTATAGCTTTCTGGATAACTTGACTGTGCATAATACATTCTGGCGCAAAGTGATGCCAATACGTTTAAATTCACTCTTTAAAAAACCATGATCAAAACGCACATTGTGTGCGCATAAGATCGTATTTTCTAAGTAATCTAATAGATCACCAGCAACCTGCTTAAAGGTGGGTGCGTTCGCCACCATAGCATTCGTTATGCCAGTGAGTTGCTGAATAAAGTCTGGGATTGCAACTTCAGGATTAACAAGGGTTTGCCAGCGTGACACTTCTATTCCATCTTCAAAGCGAATAAGTGCAATCTCTGTAATGCGATCTTTTAGTGGCGTTGCTCCTGTAGTTTCAAGGTCTAGAAATACATAACTCGGTAACATTGCAATACTCATTAATTAATAACTATTAAACTGACTAGTGACAAGCGCATAAATTCATATTGTTTCTTGAGTATTGTTGTTGAGTTAACGGTGTTTCTCTAAATTGGACGGTAGAATTAAGTCTTTTTAATTCTTTGTATACATTTTACAGTAATTATTGTTACAATAATTATATGCACTCTGAAAACTCAAATATTAACAAAATCGCTCCTCGGAAGAACCGCAAAGGTGCTGGCAGAAGAATTGGCACGGGTAAGTTCCGCGAACCTACAACTGTTGTCCGAGTTCCCGCTAGTCAGACACCTGTTATCAAAGACTTTTTGGCAGCCTACCAACGTAAAAAGCTAGTGAGCAATATGGATATTGTTGGTGAGATTACTTTGCCAGCGCTAATTACTCTTTCAGTTAACTTACCGTTATACAGTTCTAAAGTATCAGCTGGTTTCCCTAGCCCAGCCGAAGAACATGTTGAAAAACGCTTAGACCCCAGTGAGTTTTTGATTGACCAGAAGGATGCTACTTTCTTCGTCACTATCCAAGGTTACTCAATGATGGACGTCGGCCTATTGCCTAAAGATAAAGCCGTGGTAGACCGCTCTAAAATAGCTTCTATCGGGGATATTGTTCTGGCCGTCCTCGATGGCGAATTTACCATTAAAACCCTTAGCCGCAGCAAAGAGGGCAAGGTCAGATTATTACCTGCTAACTCTACGGGAGCATACTCACCCATAGAAATTACAGAAGAAATGAATTTTGAGATATGGGGTGTGGTAACAGGTTCATTCAGGCGGTTTTAATCTACAATCGATACATACAAAAAAGCCCAGTCAAATCTGACTAGGCTCTGTGATTTTGCTTATGAAGCTGATTACTTGTTCATTACGTACATTGTTACTTCAAAGCCAAAACGCATTTCTGTAGCTGCTGGTGTAGTCCACATAATATTTCTCCTAGAGTTAAAACTTTGAACCGACAACATGTCTTGTTCGTATGTATGCATTATGCGCTGACATCAAAAACTAACCCTGTTGTAGTTCATGAATAGTCCCTCAGTAAAATCATGAAAGAAAATCACATGTTTGTTCCACCAGTCTCTCGCAACATCGCCCTAATAGACGTCAATAACTTCTATGTGTCCTGTGAACGTGTGTTTAATCCTAAGCTGGTTGGTAAGCCTGTGGTGGTGTTATCTAACAATGATGGCTGTGCGGTAGCACGAAGTAATGAAGTCAAAGCCTTGGGTGTTGGCATGGGTGCGCCTTGGTTTAAATTTAAAGATTTGGCAAAGCAGCACGGCATTATTGGTTTATCAAGTAACTACGCGCTATATGCAGATATGAGCAACCGTGTGATGAGCATACTCAGGGAATACAGCCCAGACCAAGAAGTCTACTCCATTGATGAATCCTTTCTTGATTTAACGGGGTTTCAATCACGTGACTTAGTGCAGTATGGACAAGATATGCGTAAACGTATTCTGAAATGGACAGGGCTACCTGTATGCGTGGGTATTGGTTCAACTAAAACACTTTCAAAACTAGCCAATCATTGTGCTAAGAAACGACCAGTGTTTAACAGTGTGTGCAACTTCAATACTATGTCCCCTAAAGATTTAGAGGATTTACTCGGCCAAGTAGAGGTGGGAGAAATATGGGGTGTAGGCCGAAAACTTGCACCAAAGCTACAGGCATTGGGGTTCAATACGGTATTAGATTTAAAACGTGCCAATCCAGAAAGATTACGTCAACAGTTTAGCGTAGTTATGGAAAAGACTATCCGTGAATTGAATGGCACGGTATGTATTGAACTAGAAGAAATCAGCCCAGCCAAGAAACAGATCATTAGCTCTAGAAGCTTTGGCTATCCAGTGCGCGATTACAATAGCCTTGCTGAATCAATCACGCTGTACATGAGTCGTGCTGCAGAGAAGTTGCGCAAACAGCAATCATTTGCTGGATCAGTCTATGTGTATATCAGAACCAGTCCATTCAAGCCAGATGACCCATTCTATAGCAACGGCCTGACCATTCCATTGTCCAGCCCTACCAACGACACTATGCAACTCGTTAATGTCGTCCTATGGGGTTTAAAGCAGATCTATAAGCCTAACTATAATTACGCCAAGGCTGGTGTGATGTTGGGGGAGATTGTTCAAGAAGAAGGCGTTCAAACAGATTTGTTTTCTCAGATACAAACCTCTCCAAAATCAACAGCGTTAATGACTGCAATGGACAACATCAATCTTAAGATGGGAAAGGAATCTATTAAGTTGGCTAGTGAAGGCTTTAAGCGACCTTGGAAAATGAAGCAAGAAAATAAAAGCCCAAGCTACACTACTCGCTGGGAAGATAACCCCACTATCTATTGATATTCATTTAATCTGATTTATTTATTCTGCGTCGACGTACCAAAAATCCTAGCACTCCTAATCCAGTAAGTAGCATTGCATAGTTTTCTGGTTCAGGTACTGGGGTGACTGACAGTAGAAATGCTTGTCTGCTGATACCTAGGCCAGAATTGGAAGCCGAGCCAACAATCCAGCCGCTGTCATTAATACCATTGGCTTCAACTAATACCCATCCTGCATTTATAGTAGCGTCATCAAGAAAGCTGTTAAGGTCTGAAGCTACACCGTTACTCCACAATGTCGCATGTTGAGCATCGTATCCTGCTGTACTGGCCCACCCAACCACTTGACCGATATTATTGATCGCATGAGCCTGACTGAAAGTTCCACCTAGCGTTCCAAGATCAGTCGCAGCTGTACCATTCCACAAAGCAGCATGAACTCCTGAGTTTCCAGAAATCACTGAGTAACCTACTACCTGCGCAGAGTCATTGATTGCTAAACCCCAACTATTAATTCCACCCAATGTCCCAAGATCAGTTGCTATTAAACCGTTCCATAGCGTGGCATGAGTAGCAGCCATGCCTAATGTATCGGAAGATCCAACTATTTGCCCTAGGTTATTGATGGAGGTAGCGATGCTACCACTTCCACCCAATGTACCTAAGTCTGTTGTTGTACTGCCATCCCAGATGGTTGCGTGAATATTTCCATTATTGCTCCCAGCATAACCAATCACTTGACCTGAATTACTTATTCCTGAGGCTAAGGTTGAAACCCCAGCCAGAGGCACACCCAAATTAGTTACTAATCCGCCGCTCCACATTACTGCGTGACTAGCGTTTTCAGCATAGTAAGATCCAGCCACTTGACCTAAATTGTTCAGACTAGAGCCAACCCCTTGGCCAAGGTCGGTAACTGTTGAGTTACTCCATATGGTTGCATGCAAACTTCCGTCATTATCATAGACTGACCCAGCTATCTGCCCTAAGTTATTGATGGCATTAGCGTCACTACCTGTGCCATTTGGCATGGCTAATTCAGTAAAGTGGTAGATAGAGGCATTAGCCTGTGTAGCTAACGTAGATAAAACTGCCACAGCAACTAAATTCAGAATAGATTTATTCATATTTTTAAGATTTAAGGACTCTAAGATTAATTTAGGAAAGACAATTGGGGATGCTTATCGTTGAAGATACCCTTTAGTCATGACAGCCGTAATTATTAGATATAGTCCAGTTGGCTTATAGGTTATGAATAAGTAGCAGTAACAAACCTTTCATCTAGCAAGGTTTGTCGTTGGTTTGTAATATCAAATGAAAGTCGGAGAGATATGCGATGCCTAAAAAAGGCAGTGCCTTAGTCTTGATTTTTCAGCATACATCAAGAAAGGAGGCTATATTTTAGGTACGTAATTTACTGTTGTAAGTTACTCGCCATAAAAATTTTTAATCAATATAGCGGACTCATCTTCGGTATTGTTTATAAACATATTTGCGTACTTGCTGGAATATAAACCGATAAGCGCTTGATCAAAGCAATCACTTGCATTGCAATTTTCTTGAGTTCTCCATGGCTCTTGTTTGATCCACGCACTTACTTCCTCATAAGTTTCCATCTGATTTAATAAGTCAGTCACTTCGTTTCTATTTTCGCAGTCGGATGCAAACTGCTGAAGCTGCCACTGTTTAATTACCCATCTAGACTTGCCACTTAATTCAGATATATTAATCTGAGGAATAATGTTTTCAGCTTTATCACCATCGTAACCTAAGTAACAGATTGACAGTTTGATTCCTACTAAAAAGCCAGATTCTGGTATGTCAAACTCACTTGTTAACTCAAGTGTTTTTTCAATCTTACCAATTAACCTTGCTGGTTCAATTTCTGTCATAAGAGGAAATTCCTAACATTAGAGTTTAAAAACCGATTTAGCGCATCGCGCCTGATGGATGGATTAGCCCTACTAAGCATTAATACCTACAATCTTTTTGTAATTACCATTTTCAAACCCAAAGTGCTTGATACAGCGCTTAGCATGGTTAAAACAAAGAAACCTAAAGGAGGACTGTTTGGGAGAAATAGCGTTTGATTTAAAGTAACTATTACTAGCGATAGAGTCACGAATACTAATAAAGTAAAAACTAGAGGGAATGGAAGAAGGTTTGTTAAATACTCAGGCTTAAAGCGATGCAAAGCCATTGCTAAAAAGACAGTACCAAGAATGGGAAGTATAGCTGTCAGAAAAGATAATACAATAAACACAAAACCAAAAAATAATCCAAAGATTAAAACAAAACCTGTTGAGTCATTAATCATATCTTTCCACATTGCTGCACTTGGAAACAAGCTATAAGTATATGGTAGAGCAAAGCCCGCAAGAAACCCGTGAATCGCGCCACAAACAGCAAGGTAAATAATTCGGAATTGCATATTAACGGCTAATTTTTAAATTAAGGAGCCACCCATAGGCGTCGCACTTGATGGATGGGTTAGACATTAGATAGTTAAAAGTTAAAGAATGCAGAGTGTTCAACCTGTTGCCCTCCATACGCATAGAACTTATAAACTATTAGTGCTTCTTTCAAAACAGTTAATATTTCCTGTCGACTACGCTTGAAATCTTCAGGTATGAATAGATATGGCAAACTCCACGTAGTGCTGAGTTTTCCATATGGAGTACCTTCACTTGTCCATTCAAGTCTTAAAGTAAGTAACTGTCCATCCCAGTAGAGTGCGTGTCGTGGTGTTTCCTCTGGTCCACCACTTTCAAGATGGATGAAAAAAATTTTTCTTTCTCTATCAATTACCCAGCTATACTGGAGTTCTAACATATTTCTGTGATACGTTAAGTTCCTTAGTGCCTCAAAATCATATTGCTTGGCATCTTCATTTGACACTCGTTCTCTTATGAATCCCATTACTTCTGCCTAACGTTTGAATTTAGGAGCGCCGTTAGGCGTCCCGCTTGATGGATGGGTTAGGGTAGATTTAAATATTTTCATTAATAGGGTCAAGTTTTGCTGAAACTAAAAATACTACTAATAAAGGTACTGCAGTACTTAACGCACCAAGGTACGGACGCAGTAAAAATGAAAATAAAACTGTGGGAATGAAAAGAAGCGCAACAGTTTTTAAGTCGAACTTAAATCGAATTTTCTGACTGCAATGGGGGCAAAATTTGACTTTGCCAAATTTGTTCATTGCTTTAGAAAAAAAGCTAACTTTGTTATCACAGTGAGGGCATTTCATAGTAAGACTCTAACAATAATTAAGCGGACAATTGCATCCGAACAATCATATTGTGAATGTTAATTGTGACAGGTTGTTTATCTCCTCAAATCAAGTGCAAGCGCAAACCATCTATCAAAAGCGAATTTTTGTGAATTGTCTGTTGGCGCGGTTTAATATTTTGGATTGATCCACAAAAGCAATGCTAGAAACAAAGCTATAAAAATAATAAGTGGTGGGCAAGGTAAGGGCTTTAATATGGCTTGATAACTCGACTTATGCGTATAAATTAACAAGCATGACTTTCACTGAATTTATGTACTTTAGCAACACTAGTGCCTGCGCCAATCTTGATGATAAATAAGCGTGTTACTTTAATTAACCTTGAGTAGATTCAACTGCGTCACAATCAATCTTTAGATCAGTAGGTTGGAATTTTATGGCTGTGTCGTTCGTATAGATAAAAATTATATGGTCAAACTTCCAACATACTTTCTCGTTGGTGTTATCTTTCTTTTTCCAGATGCCGAACATCATGACCTCATCATCACTAGCTGAACGGTGGCATCCAGTCACCGCCATGAGTTCGATCTTTCCTTGATACTCAATACAGGCTTCACTCATTCAAGCTTCCTCTTCATCATCAAACTCAGGTTTAATCGCACGCCAGTCAACAGCAGAATTAAACTTCTCCAAAGCATTTTCACATTTAGAAAAGTATAGATCTGAATCCCAAGTTGAATATTCACGATAAAGGCCAAAGCTAGGATACGAACCTAAGTCATGATCCAGCCAGAATGTTCCAAGCTCACATTCGTCAGGAGGGTTACCACAAGCATGGAGCAGGTACTTTTTGGCTAAGTCGTGGCACAACAGAATCCAAGGTTCATCATCTGGCATTTGACCACAACCAAAACTCCCTAAATCATCCCAAGCCATTTATTAAAGTAGTTATTACTAATATTGCCTACATCTTACCGATGGACCAGATGAACTAATAAATTCATGCTGCTGCTCGCATGTGATATCTAAATTTTTTTGAGTTGTTGGTACTGAAACTGATGGGCTTTCTAATGACTTCATTCTAGATTGTAAGTACTCTTGTTCAATTTCAAAAAGTTTATTTTCGGCCTGATTCTCACGCTCCATCATTTTGAGCAAATTTTCTTTTGCATTTACTGAATTTATGGAATGAGTGCGAACCTCTGCAAGCAACTGAGTTCTACTGTCCAGCCATCCTTCTATCATGTTTATCATGCGTTTTGCATGTTCCCGACTATATTCATTTGGATTATTACTTGCGGTCTCTATGAAATCTAATTTTCTAGCTTCAAGGTTAGTTTTATTGCATTCAATTACTGAAGAAATTGTCTTATTTAGTTGCATATTACAAACTTGACCAGCATAAGCGCTTTCTACTGAACAAGTTATAGCAGCCAAAAGGACTAGTACTGCGACTAATGTATTTTTCAAAATCAACCTTCCAGTAAATATTGTGTTGTTATTAATTAAATTCATCCCACGAAATTAATTCCTATAACTGTGGGTGGCTTGAATCATATCTCAGCTCCAGTATTTCTCCTATAACTGGAGGAAATAATTGGACGCTGCTAAAGCATTTGGAATCGTAGTTAGAAGGCTTAGAAAAGAAGCTGGATTGTCACAGGAGCTTTTAGCGGAAAAGGCTTACTTGAGAAGAACTTATATCAGCATTCTAGAGCTTGGGGATCAGCAGCCGAGCTTATCTACCATTATCAAAGTGGCTGAAGGATTAAGTATGCCAGCGCATGAATTAATTGCTCAAGTCGAAGTAATGATTTCAAGCGAGTAAATTGACGTCTAATTTCACAAGTAGACCATACAGTTATCAGACATTAATCTTCATCGCAGTTTACCGAGTTCATAAATCGTATCTGCACCACTTTCACAAGCCTCACCAATAACAAAGCTACCTGTTGTTAGTTGTATTCCAAAGATCACGCCAACGATATCGAGTCACGGAACACTTTATGCAAGTATTAACAATACTTTGAGGGTATCAGTAGTCACTTTATTGCCTCACTATGCTGTTGGAAATTAGTGACATGATTATCCCCAATAGATTAATAGTGAGAAATCAAACTAGCTAATAGATTTCTTTTTGACTGTATGCTTCATGACAACCAATATTAAGTGACATTTTATTAATGTGTATAATTGATTACTATAGTTATTGGCTGCAAGATTTAGCTCATTAAGCAAAGTTATGCATACTCCCACTAAGCTAGTTTTCAAACTAGTCAAATACGATATTGATTATATTCAGTTTAAGGTTTTTTATCAGGTGGCTGAGGATAAATGGATTGCCAATGGTGTGGCTTGGTTAAAAGCTGATAATACGATTGCCTACTATATCAGGAGCTTGAATTCAAATTTGGATCCCACAAACGATGTGTCTAATCTTTATCAACAGAAAGCTTATTTGACCGAGCATGACTATAGCCTCAAATTCTCTAGTCAATTACTTGAAGATTTTACGCTTCACAATACTAGGCTAAGTTTAGCCAAGCGCCAAAGAAACAAACACTTTTCGTATAAGTTGTAGCAAAAATTAGAGGCTATCTCGGATTTAGCGGACAACTGCTACTGCTCCTCTGCAGAAGTACTTTGAATTTGTGATTTGAATGCTTTTCATATGTTATTTCCGATCTTAGAAAATAACACCTCATGCAATCATACCGCACCAGCAGAATTTGTTAATTACAACTAAGTTTGAAGATACCCTTCATTTTTGATGCTTAGGCTAATTCTGTTTAGTTGCTGTTACTGCGAGAGTTAAATTCTAATCAATTATCAGGGATCGACAAATGTTACCCACTTCGGAAAATCCTAGCGGCCTACTTACAGCTATTCGTATTCAACATTCGATTTCTTCTGATAATGGTTCTAAAGCGCCCATAAACGAATCATCACTCAATCTTTTCAATCAAGCATGGTTAAATAGACTTGATGATAATCCAACAGTAATACGTCTGCTTAATAATGTACCTCCTATCGATGAACATACACTTTGTTTGTTAGTTCTTGAATTATTCCAGAAGCAGCCCTCGCTCTTTGCTGTTCCTGTCGTCAATCATCTTAACCATCCAGTAGGCATTGTAGAACGCAATTCTTTTGTCGAAACCTTTATTAGGCCTTATGCAAAAGAACTTAACGCAAAGAAAACTATTGCTGATTTCATGAATAAAACACCAGTGATTGTTGATAAGGAAACTTCGATAGACGATATTGCCAGAATCATCGTCGATGCTGGGATGCAGCATATGGTAAGTGGATTTATTGCGACTGATGAAGGTCAATACCTTGGTATCGCTAATGGCCATAATTTATTAACCGAGATTACACAGCGCAAGCAAGCCAATCTATTTAAACTGGCACACTTTGATCAACTGACTAAACTGCCCAACCGAGTTCTTTTTCTAGATCGATTAAATATGGCGATCATTCAATCCGAACGTCAACAAAGCCAAGTTGGGCTGCTATTTATTGACTTGGACAAATTTAAGCATTTTAACGACTCGATGGGTCACAGTTTTGGCGATGAGCTACTCATTGCAGTCTCAGAGCGTTTAATTGAATGTGCAAGAGAGAGTGAAACGGTTGCACGCTTATCTGGTGATGAGTTCACCATCCTTCTGGACAATGTGAAGAGTCAGGCTGACCTAGATGTTTTATGTAATCGCATTCTTGATTCGATGAAACAGCCTTTGCGAGTCATGGGGCGCGAAGTGTTTATCACAGTGAGCATTGGGTCTGCTATGTGTCCGAGCGATGATGACAAGTCTGCTGGTCTATTGGTGAAAGCAGATGCCGCAATGTATGAAGCCAAGCGCAGTGGTCGAAATGCTTATCGCCATTATGTTACAGGTATGAATTTATACTCATACGAAAGAATGACACTCGAAACAGACCTTCGTATGGCTTTAGAACGCAACGAGTTTGAGTTGTACTATCAGCCACAAGTATTGCTATCATCAGGGAAGGTTGTCGGTAACGAGGCTTTGATTCGCTGGCGACATCCACTGCGAGGATTATTACCTCCAATACATTTTATTGAACTTATAGAGGAATCAGGACTAATTGTACCTATCGGAAAATGGGTCATTGAAGAAGCCTGCAGACAACAAGTGATTTGGATGAGGAGTGGTCTAGAGCCAATGTGCATGTCAGTGAATATTTCTGCTATGCAGTTTTATCAATCCGATTTCTGTGAAATGGTTAAATCTATCGTTATTGAGAGTGGTATTCAGCCAGAACATTTGGAACTAGAACTGACTGAAAGTGTGTGCATGCATGATGTAGGTTCAGTGCTTATTCCTTTACAAGAACTGCATGATTTTGGTGTCAAACTTGCTATTGATGATTTTGGCACGGGATTTTCAAACCTTAGTTATCTTAATAAATTCCCAATTGACCGTCTGAAAATAGATCAATCATTCATCCGACATATTGAAAGTGAACCAGTAAACATTGAGATTGTGCGTGCGATTGTTGCCCTAGGCCGAAGCATGTCATTAGAGTTAGTTGCTGAAGGAGTTGAAACGGACAATGAAATGGATTTAGCTGAGTCCTGTGGTTGTGAATTTGTACAGGGCTATCGATTTTCAAAGCCGTTGCCAGCCGATCAGCTTGAATTGTGGCTATCAGACTTCAGTAAAAAAAATTCCTGACTCTTCCTAGATATCATTATAGCTGTGAGATAAAAGAAGAATACTAAGCTTTATTTGCAATTTCAGTTGAATGGTATTTTTGAGGGGATCCTGTAACTGTCCCAATCGCATCTATTTCACCTTTAAGCTTAATTCGATTTAAATTATCTATTGGTAATGCAACGAAGAGTTTAATGCGATTCTCTAAATACCTACAGCATCTTTGGAACACTTCCAGTCTTT
>NZ_JAQSCU010000014.1 GCF_029945535.1 Methylotenera sp. | reverse complement strand
CAAACCTGTCGGAAAATGCAAAAATAACTTGACGGAGTGCCTCAGGGCGCGAAGCGGACGAACAATTGATCAGAGATGGTCAACTTTGATCGTGATCTCCCAACGGGCATCTGTGAGTGAGTCGCTAGGCATTCAAAATGCCTTTGGAGCGTGACCACTCAAGCAACTGAAAGAAGGCTTTTTTACTTTGATAGGTAATAGTCTGCCACTTTTTCCTCACTAATTTCCAAATTTGCAGAGGCCAAATCTTGGGAATAGTTCGGTGTCACTGTGTAATCATGGTAATGATAGCTATCGGTTGTCTGGACAAAGACCAGTTTTCCAACGATATTCTCATAAGAATAAGCGTCATAAATCTCATTTGATATTTCTAAGTTTCTGACAAATTCCAAATGCTCTCTTGGGTTCGACTTCATGGATTCTCCTGAATTAGTTTAAATCGCATTCTAGAATTGTTAGGCTATTTTTGGTTATTTATTTTGCTAACTAAATCAGAATTCATTTTACACAACATTATCATTCTTGCAATCTAACACCAATTGCGGGTGTCTGTTATGGGCCGCTAATCGCCAATTTCTCTAAGTGCAAAGTCCGGCCCTGAGTGACTTTTACGACCGTCTACTACTGGGCTTCATAATCACACTTCTTCAAAGCCGACATTGATAATCATCACTGCCGACCCTTTTGAGACTGTCGGCTTTCTACATAGTAGTCCCGCTTGTATGATGTTTTAGGTCTTACTTGCATTCAGCTGCATGTGCAGACTTTTCTAACACTCGTTCATAATTAGTATCTACTCTATTTTTCAAATCAAAAATTTCTGTTATGCATTTGCTATCTCCAATGTTGTACGTTACTTCGTAAATATGGTTAAGCTTGGGAGTAAACTCACCCCCTACAAGGCAAACACCTCCTCCAGTGAACCCTTGTACATACCCAGTTGATAAGTAAGTACCAGGGGAGTAATACCCCATTTTGTAAAGTAAAGGCTCATCAGCTTTTACTACAATTTCTGTTTTGGCCTCTTTTGAAAATTGCTCACCTAAAGGTAATGACAAGTCCTTTCTATTGTGGGAAATGGCAATACCATTTAATGAAGCTACTAAAATGCTATTCTCTAGTTTAGTAGCGCAAAAATCTTTATCAGAATTAAAAAAATACACGTTGATATTTTTGTATCCAATATCTATTTTCGAAGCAAATCTTACTTTCGCAGTTCCTACAATTGGCTCTGGATTTTTGTATGTTGACACGCATCCACTCAATAAAAAGTTAGATAAAATAAATAGCAAAATTTCTTTTTTCACAGCCTTAGTCCTAACGTTTGAATTAAGGGGCGCCGTTAGGCGTCCCGCTTGAATGATGGGTTAGGCATTTTCATTCTTTGCTTGGTAACAAAAGCCATGGTTCGCGTTTAATAACAGCCTTGGCATATTGCCCTAATGTGTTTGGCTGGGATTGGTACTGGGCGGCATAACTAAGGCCTCGTTTACTATCAATTTGGTAAATGGATTGCAGTGCATCTCCGCGAAAATAGTCAATTTCAGACTCATCAGACAAAATTGCCTCAAGTGTTGGCATCGCGGCACGTTCGTTGATGTAGCCAAGTGCGCCAATCGCGTAGCGACGACGCTTCATATCTTTATGCTTAACTGCTTCGCAGATAGCTGGAACCATGACCTTTACCTACAAAAAAGGAGCCGAAGCTCCTTTTTCTAATTTATCCGCACTTACTTTCACCGCAATTCAAACAAGTTAAACATCCGTCCATCACTATCGATGCTTTGGTATTACACTTATTGCAAAGCTGTGCGCCTTTTGGAAAACCTTCTGCGCTCATTTCTTCACCTGATTGGGCATGTTTCTCTAAGTATTCTGCTTTTTTCTCAGACACTAATTTTTGCTGATGCTCATCTAAACCTGGTTTTTTCAACATGCCGATTTCTTGCAAGTGTTGTTCTACCACTTCGCCGATTTCTGCTACTAAACTAGGTACGAATTTGCCGCCTTTTTTAAAGTAGCCGCCTGATGGTTCGAACACGCTTTTAAGTTCTTCTACCAAGAACGTGACATCGCCACCTTTACGGAACACCGCAGACATGACGCGTGTTAGCGCAACTATCCATTGAAAGTGTTCCATGTTTTTAGAGTTGATGAAAATCTCGAACGGGCGACGGTGCTCTTGTGGCGTGTCTTCGTTCATGATGACATCGTTAATAGTGATGTAGAGCGCGTGCTCGGTCACTGGTGTTTTAATTTTGTAGGTGTTGCCTACTAGTTTGTCTGGGCGGCTGAGTGGCTCACCTAGTTGCACGATTTTACTTGCGGCTTCTTTTTGCGCTTGCGCGTCTGCCGCGGCTTTGGCTTTATCTTCTTCATTCACTAGCGCGTAGCCAACGATTTTCTTTTCAATTTTAACTGCCATTTTTTTCTCCTTTTGTTGTCATTCCGACGGAGGTCGGAATCTAGCGTCTTTAAAACCACTGGATTCCGTGTCGAGCACGGAATGACAATCTAAATTTATCTAGCCCAAGGTTTACCTAGCTTAAGCCCACTTATTAGAACTTCCCGTAGTAACCTTCTTTTAAGGCATCGTACAGGTTAGCGGCTGAGTGAATTTCACCATCGTATTCAATCTCTTCGTTGCCTTTTACTTCAATTTCAGCGCCGTCATCTAGCGTGAATTTGTAAGTGGTATTTTCTAAGTCTTTTTCAGTTACTAACACGCCTTGGAACGCTTCAGGGTTGAATCTAAACGTTGTGCAGCCTTTTAAGCCTTTGTCGTAAGCATAGAGGTAGATGTTTTTGAAATCTTCAAAATCATAATCTGTAGGCACGTTAATGGTTTTTGAAATTGAGCTATCAATCCATTTTTGCGATGCAGCTTGAATATCCACGTGCGCTTTGGCTTGAATAGTGGATGAATCTAAGAAGTAATCAGGCAACTTTTCATCTTCTTTATCGCTAAACGGCATAGCTTTTGAGTTAACCAATTCGCGGTAAGCGAGCAATTCATAAGAGAATACATCGACTTTCTCTTTAGATTTTTTGCCTTCACGAATCACGTTACGTGCATAGTGGTGCGCGAATGATGGCTCAATACCGTTACTTGCATTGTTTGCTAGTGAAAGCGAAATAGTGCCAGTTGGTGCAATTGAGCTATGGTGCGTGAAGCGTGAGCCTTTAGTGGCAATTTGGTTACGCAAGCCTTCTGGAAACTGCTGCATATAACGGCTGTATTTACCCAACAACACTTTACCTGTGATTTTTTGGCCGACTTTAATGCCATCTGCCGCCATTTCTGGACGTTTTGCTAGCATGTCAGCAGTCACTTCAAATTTCTCATCCATTAGCGGTGCAGGGCCTTTTTCTTCAGCTAATTGCACACCTACGTTCCAGCCTTCTTCTGCCATCACGCGCGTCACTTCATCAGTGAATTTAAGTGAATCTTCTTCACCGTATTTCATTTTCATCATCGTCAGGCTTGAACCTAAGCCTAAGTAGCCCATACCGTGACGGCGTTTGCGCATAATTTCATCGCGCTGTTGTTGCAATGGCAAACCGTTGATTTCAACCACGTTATCTAGCATACGTGTAAAAATCGCGACCACTTCGCGATATTCTTTCCAGTCAAAATACGCTTCGTCAGTGAATGGTTTTTTCACAAAACGCGTTAAGTTCACAGAGCCTAATAAGCATGCGCCGTAAGGTGGCAGTGGCTGTTCGCCGCATGGGTTAGTTGTGCGGATATTTTCGCAGAACCAGTTGTTGTTCATTTCGTTTACGCGGTCAATTAAGATAAAGCCTGGTTCAGCAAAATCGTAAGTGCTGGACATAATCACATCCCACAAACGGCGTGCTTTGATAGTTTTATACACGCGACAAGCCACTTTGCCAGCATCTACGCCATCTAATTTAGTGAGGTATTTACCTTTAATTGGCCACTCACGCCAAACCACTTGCGCTAAATCATTAGTGTTTAAACCATCGATAATTGCTTCTTTTTCTGTCACTGGGAAAGCGAGCTTCCACTCACTGTCCGCTTTTACCGCCTCCATAAATTCTTTAGTGATTAGGCATGACAAATTGAATTGGCGTAAGCGACCGTTTTCACGTTTTGCTTTAATGAAGTCAGTGACATCTGGATGTGAAATATCAAATGTTGCCATTTGCGCACCACGACGACCACCCGCGCTAGACACGGTGAAGCACATTTTGTCGTAGATATCCATGAAAGAGAGCGGACCGCTTGTGTAAGCGCCAGCACCAGCCACAAACGCGCCTTTTGGACGCAATGTTGAAAACTCGTAACCAATACCGCAACCTGCTTTTAGAGTTAAGCCAGCTTCGTGCACTTTGCCTAAAATGTCATCCATGCTGTCTGAAATCACGCCAGACACTGTGCAGTTAATGGTTGACGTCGCTGGCTTGTGCTCTAAAGCACCAGCGTTTGAAGTAATACGACCTGCTGGAATCGCGCCACGACGCAATGCCCATAGAAACTTCTCATGCCATTCTTCACGCTTGCCTTCGGTGGTTTCTACATCCGCCAAAGCACGTGCAACGCGTGCATATGAAGCGTCGATATCAGCATCAACATGTTCGCCAGCTTTAGTTTTTAGGCGATACTTTTTATCCCAAATATCCAGCGACACCGGCTGAATTGGAATTTCTTTTTCAGAATCTGGTTTTGACTCGGTTGCTGATTCGACTGCTTTTAGCATGGATGCCTCTCCTAAACGGTAGACTTGTGCGCTATTTATTAGAACATTACGCTAAGTCTGTGATTTTCAATTAAAAACTATTATTCTTTTGGTATTCTTGTGAAAAATACACGTCTTAAACACAACATGTTGTGCCTAGAGCAGCAATTTATGCCTTTATTTTGTGGACGTCAATACTAATTTTACGTATCTTTTTGCACCATTTTGGTGAGATTTTCTTACAAATGAGGCCTGTATTTGCGTTGAGATAGGGTGAGCAATCACTCACCTATGTTTTCTTAATGTAAAAAATATAAAAATAAATTTCTCGCAAAAACGATATGTTTATGCGTGTGCTGGTTTAGACAAAAACAACGGGGCGCAATTTGTGAGAAAATACGCTATGAATCGTTTTTTATACTCGCTGCTGCTTTATTTAGTGCTGCCTTTTGTGCCACTCAAATTACTTTGGCGCGGCCTCAAACAAGCTGAGTATCGTCAACATTGGTTAGAGCGGTTTGGCTTTTATACATTAATAGTAAAAAAGCCCGTGATATGGCTGCATTGCGTTTCGGTGGGTGAAACGCGCGCTGCGGCACCGCTCATTAACGCGCTGCTTAACCAATATCCGAATCATCAGCTGTTACTTACCCACACCACGCCAACAGGCCGCGCAACAAGCGAGCAACTATTTGGCGATAAAGTAATACGTGTTTATTTGCCTTACGACTTGCCATTTGCCGTAAAAGGCTTTTTAACGCACTTTAAACCTACACTTGGCATGCTGATGGAGACTGAGCTTTGGTTTAATCTGATTGCTGGTGCTAAGGCACGAAACATTCCCTTGCTGCTAATCAACGCAAGGCTCTCAGAGAAATCTGCCCGCGGTTATCGCAAATTAAGCAGCCTTGTTCATGAAGGCTTACAAAGCTTATCTGCCATTGCCGCCCAAACTGAACAAGATGCTGAACGCTTAATACAACTTGGCGCAGGCAATGTAAGCGTGGTCGGTAATTTAAAATTTGAGGTGCATCCACCAGAAGATGCGGTTACTCGAGGGCAGCAATTGCGAGATTTACTTGGCAGCAATCGCCCAGTATTTTTAGCGGCCAGTACGCGTGAAGGTGAAGAGAGCATTATTTTAGATGCTGTAACGGCGCTCAAACTTCCGCACTTACTTACCGTTATCGTGCCACGCCATCCACAACGTTTTAACGAGGTTGAGGCATTGCTACAACAGCGCCAGTTAACTTACCAACGGCGCTCGGCACTCGTTCAAACAGCAAATACTGATACGCGATTTATCCTAGGTGACAGCATGGGCGAGTTGTTCAGTTATTACGCCAGCGCTGATATTTGCTTGGTGGGCGGCAGTATATTGCCATTCGGCGGGCAGAACTTAATAGAAGCGATGCGTATGGCCAAGCCTGTGCTGATTGGCGAACATACGTTTAACTTTACCGAGGTTTCGGAGCGTGCCATTGCGCAAAATGCCGCTTGGCGCGTAAAAGATCCACAAGAAATGCAGCAAGCGATTGAAACTTTGCTAGAAAACCCACAACAACAATTTGAAATGGGTCAGGCAGGGCTGGCTTTATGTATGAGCTCGCAAGGCGCTACGCAAAAGACTTTAGCGATCATTGCGACTTATATTTAATCACGCAGCTGCAATCAACTAACGCTAAGCTCCGTCACATAAACCACTTCGCAAGCGCCCGCGCCTGTGTCGTCTCGCGTGAGCGAGCTGCGCCAATGCCAACCATCAGCGCGTTTTGCTTCGACTAACTGACCTTTAATACTGACAATCTGCCCTGGACGTATTTTGCTGAGTTGCCGCCTGATGCTATCGTTGGCTGGAATAATATGTGTGTTGGCAGCATGAATTTCAATCTCACGTTGTGGAATGGGAAACTCATCGACATGCCAATAAAAGAAGCGGTTACCTTGAGTAATCTTAATTTTACTTAGCACTGCTTCATCTGACATTGGCCCCCAGCCTAGCGCTAAATCAGTTGGCGACAATTCCGCCTCTGTACCCATGAAATAATCTTCTGTTGATAGCACTCTTGCTTTAATTGAATACTCAGCCAGCGGCGTGAGTGTGAAGCCGTTAAACTGAAAGTCTGCAGTGCCTGTGCTAGTTTGAATGGGTTCGTCAGGTGCAATTTCACCCACGCCATGCACAACGGGGCGGTGTTGATGATGTTTGTAAGCACCAAAGGCCAGCAGACACATCAACACTAATAATAACTTCTTATTCATCAAGAAATTTTAACGAATAAGTTTGCTAATAGCTTTGAATGCGTCACCTTCCGCAATGCCTAGCCATTCAAATACGATAGATTCGGTATTGCTAATGATGCAGCCTGCTTCGCGCATTCTTGCCAGCGCATTAGCTTTATTGACTGGGTTGCGTGAAATCACCGCGTCCTCCGCCACAAACACCTGCTTACCCACACTTGTTAAATCTAGCGCAGTTTGCAAAACGCAGATATGTGCCTCCATGCCAGCAAGTACGATTTGCGAATGATCACGTGTGAGTTGACGACTAAATGTTGGCTCTGCCATGCATGAGAATGAGAGTTTTTCTACTGGTTTCACGTTTGGCAGCATCGCCAATAGCTCAGGCACGGTATGCCCTAAGCCTTTAGGATACTGCTCGGTGATGATTGTGGAGACAGCTAAGAGCTTTGCGGCTTGCGCTAATATGCCCATATTTTTAATAGTGGATTGCAACTCATCTTGCGGCATGGCGGTGATGAGGCGCGTTTGCGTATCCACAATCACAAGCTGACTTAAACCCGCGCTTAACTTCAAAGACATTTTTGTCATAGGTTTAATAAACTAATAGATTGATTCAATGATAGGCTTTTTAAATTAACACAGATTGTTAATGCACTAATTGTTGATTAATATCTATCAAATCAGCCTCAGCAAGCACACCAGAAGCGGATTTCAGACGAATAATATTCACCAGATAGTTATAACGCGCTTGCAACAAATCACGTTTCGCACTGAATAGTTGTTGTTCAGCATTCAACACATCTACACTCGTACGTACACCCACTTCATACCCCAACTTGGTCGAATCGACTTGGCTTTGGCTACTGATTAAGGCCTGCTCTAAAGCCTTAATTTGCGCAATCGTAGTGCTCAAATTGAGGTATGCACGCTGTGTTTCTAGTGCAGCTTGCCTGCGTGCGATTTCTACATCATCTTGTGCTTTTTGCTTATTCAGCACTGCTTGACGAATTTTTGAGCTGGTCGCGCCACCTTGGTACAAAGGGATTTGCAACTGCAAACCTATTGTCCCTGTTTTAAGGTCATTACCAGTGCTAAAAACTGAAGCACTGCCTGTGGCATAAGATTCCGAGACACTGGCAACAGCGTCTAAAGTAGGTAAATGCCCAGCTTTTGAACGATCAATTTCTTGGTCTGAAAATTTAAGTGCATCTTGCTGGATTTGTATATTGAGATTATTTTGTTCAGCGACTTCCAACCATTTATCCATACCTTGCGCTAAAGCATTGGGCTGAATATCGGCTCTTACCGTAGCAAGCTTTTGCGGCAATTCACCTGTAATGGCTTGCACGCTGCGTTGCGCGATTTGATATTCGTTCACTGCAGCAATCTCTTGCGCAACGATTAAATCATACCGTGCTTGTGCCTCGTTGACATCGGTAATCGTCGCTCTACCAACATCAAAATTGGCTTTGGCCTGCTCTAGCTGGCTTAATATTGCAGTTTTCTGTGCACCTATCAAATCAATTTTGTCTTGCGCAATTAACACATCAAAATAGCTTTGAGTGGTACGTAAAATCAGGTCTTGCTTGCTCAGATGCAATTGTTTATCCGCTCGGCTCACTTGAGTCAGCGTTTGATCCATTTGCACCAGATTTTGCTTGCGGTAGATGGGCTGACTAGCTTCGATGCCAGCTTTGTAGGTTTCGAAATTAGACTGCCCGGGCACTGCACTAGAGTTTAAATAACGAATATCCGTTTTAACTGCATTGGCTTCTGCATTAAAGTTGACGGTAGGGCGATACAGCGCCTTACCTTGCTCAATAATTTCTTGTGCGGCTTGGTTAGCACTTAAAGCTGAAGCTAAAGTAGGATCGTGCGTTACGGCTTGGTGATATAAATCGAGTAAAGAGATAGTGTTGTCGCGCATACTCACGGCACTGATGACCGCTGGCCGCGCCACAACCGCTGACTCAGCCACTACTGTTAAGTTTTTTGTTATCTGCATCTTTGCAGCAAGCGCAGATTCAGAAACCGATAAAGTCATACAAGCTAGAAAAACTGCACGGTGTAACCGTTCTAAATGGTGTGTCCGTGCTAACTTGTACATTTATTACTCTCTTTAAAACTCAAATTTAACAGATTGTGGGGCATTCACTAGTGGCGGCAAGCAGGTTTCAAAAAGTGTTTCTTTACGGCTACTACCTTCACTCACACGCTGCGTAAGCGTGGCTTGCATAATTGGCATTTCACCAACCACAGCAAACATACGACCACCAATATTCAACATTTGTTCAGCGGCGCTTGGGTGTAATTGCAAAGAGCCTGCAAATACGATGACATCGTACGTCTTATCCGTGGTGTAACCACTGAAAGCATCAAGTACATAGAAAGTCACATTGTGGATATTTTGCTTTTGTATGCGAACTTCCGCTTGTTGAGAGAGCTCTGGAATGATTTCCAAAGCATCTACATGTTTTGCAAGTTTGGCAATCAATGCAGTTAAATAACCACTACCAGTACCGACCAGCAATACTTTATCGGTTCTTTTGATGTTAAGCGCCTGTAAGATGCGACCTTCGATTTTTGGTGAAAGCATGGTCTGACCATGGCCAATCGGCAACTCCACATCGGCAAAGGCTAGGCCTAGTTGTGACTCATCAATGAAGTCTTCACGGTGCACTTCGCCTAGCAAGTCCAGCACAACTGGATCTAGCACTTCCCATGTGCGAATTTGCTGCTCTATCATGTTGAAGCGCGCTAAGTCTATTGACTGATTTTTAGTGGTTTGTTGTGTTTGTGTCATGGCAAATATTTTCCTATCAATTTCTTAATATTATAACGCATGCGCGTGCTGTACAAACTGTTGATTAAACTAGCTTTTAACACTTGTTAGACCTCAGCTGGCACTTTTACTCTAAACCAAGCAGCATAGAGCGCGGGCAGAAACAATACCGTTAACAATGTCGCCACTGCTAAACCACCCATAATCGCCACCGCCATCGGGCCAAAGAAGACGCTTTGCGTGAGCGGTATCATGGCTAAGATCGCCGCCGCTGCAGTGAGAACAATAGGTCTGAAACGACGTATGGTAGATTCAATAATCGCTTGCCACTCGGGCATGCCAGATGCTTTATCTTGATCGATTTGGTCTACTAAAATCAAAGAGTTACGCATAATCATGCCAGATAGCGCAATAGTACCCAGCATCGCCACGAAACCAAATGGCTTATCAAATGCCAGTAATGCAATAGTGACGCCAATCAAACCCAATGGCGCGGTGAGCAAGACTAAAAACACCCGTGAAAAACTTTGTAATTGCAAAATCAACAAGGTCAGTACAACCACTAAAAATAGCGGGAATCCTTTCGCTACTGACGCACCACCTTTAGCTGACTCTTCCACTGCGCCGCCTGTTTCTAATGTAATACCTAGCGGCAAACTCGCTTTGATTTCGCTCAATTTCGCTTCAATTTGCGCTGATGCCACAGGAGCTTGCATATGACCACGCAAATGCGCACGCATGGTGATAGATGGCACACGATTGCGTCGCCACATCACCCCTTCTTCAAACTCTGAAGTAATCGTCGCAATTTGCGATAACGGCACGCTGGTGCCATTTTGCGTATTAATCATCAAGTTTGGCAGGCGTGATAACCTAGTGCGTTCGACCTCATCACCGCGTGCCACTAAATCAATACGTTCATTACCTTCCCTGAACTCAGTGATGTAGAGCTCGCTCATCGCGCCATTCAACATATTGGCAATATCAACCGAACTAACCCCTAGCAAACGCGCTTTTGATTGATCGATAGACACTTTCATGACCTTACTTGGCTCTTCCCAGTTCAACTGCACATTAGACAAATTAGGGTTTACACGCATAATATCTGCGACCTTGTGCGAGATTTCTCGAATCTTAGGGAGGTCATTTCCACTGACACGGAATTGCACAGGAAAGCCAACTGGCGGGCCGTTTTCCAAACGCAATACCGATGCTCTTAACGAAGGGAAATCAGTTTCAAACAGCTTTAATAAGTCGCTACGCAAAGCTTCACGCTCTTCTAAGTTTTTAGTCAGAATAACAAATTGTGCAAAGCCTCTATGCGCCAATTGAATATCCAAAGGCAAGTAATATCTTGGGCTACCTATGCCTACATAAGCCACAAAGTTATCAAGACCAGCCAGATGTTTGCCGTGTCTATTTTTATCCCACTGCTGTAACCAGCTTTCCAGCTTTTTGACTTCATCGTTGGTCGCTTGATACGAAGCGCCTTCAGTTAAGCGTAAATCCACAGTAATTTCTAAGCGCGTTGAATCAGGAAAGAACTGTTGCTGCACTTGACTAAAACCTGCAATCGACAAGACAAACATCAAGAGCGTGATGGCAATGACAGTCTTACGATAACGCACACATGTGGTCAGTAATTGACGGAAACCGCGATAAAACTTGGTGTTATAAATATCGTGATGGTGATTATCATCAACTGTTTCAATCAAACCAAGCTTGCTTCTAAGCCATAATTTAAACTTTGAAGGTTTAGGCGCATGCGTATAATCAGGCAACAAGTGGTAGCCCAAATAAGGTACAAATATTACTGCAGCAAACCATGAAAGTATTAGCGCAATTGCCGACACTTGGAAAATTGAACGGGTATATTCACCAGTTGAAGAAGTGGCGGTTGCAATAGGCAAAAATCCTGCAACAGTTACCAACGTGCCCGTCAGCATAGGCATAGCGGTTGAGGTATAGGCGAATGAGGCTGCTCGCACTCTATCCCAACCTTGCTCCATTTTAGAGGCCATCATTTCTACTGAAATAATCGCATCATCCACTAGCAAGCCCAGCGCTAAGATTAATGCGCCTAATGATATTTTATGCAGCCCAATATCAAACGAACTCATCACAAGAAATGTCGCTGCTAGCACTACAGGAATCGAAATCGCCACCACAATACCAGTGCGCCAGCCAAGCGATAGTAGGCTTACAGTGAGCACAATCACCAAAGCTTCAATCAAAGACTCCACAAAGTCATTCACAGAGTTTGTGACGATTTTTGGTTGTGAAGTCACCGTTTCAAAGCTCAAACCCACAGGTAAGTTTTGCTGAATTCTGGCTATTTTTTTATCCAGCTCATGCCCAAGCGCAATCACATCGCCACCTTGACGCATACTCACACCGAGCAATAATGTTTCCTTGCCGTTATAGCGCACGGTACTTGTCGGTGGATTTTCGTAGCCTCGATAAACCCGCGCAACATCGCCCAACCTAAAGTCTTGGTTGTTTGCTCGCAACCTAATTTCACGTAACTCTTCTAGCGTGTTGTATCGACCAGAAACCTCAACACGAATGCGTTCTTTGGGTGAATCAAATGTACCGCCTCTAACTACGGCATTCTGTGTTTGCAATATGCCAATCAACTGTGTGGTACTGATACCTAAGGTAGAAAGTTTGGCATTCGATAACTCTATAAAAATACGTTGTTTACGCTCACCAAAGAAATCTACTTTTGCAACATCAGGCGTATTTAAAATCTCAGCACGAATAATCTCGGCCTGTTTTTTTAGTGCAAAGTTATCAAAACCATCGCCCGTGAGCGCATACATGCTGCCATACACATCACTAAATTCATCATTAAAAGTGAGGCTTTCAATATTTTGTGGCAGCGTGTTCCTAATATCACTGATTTTTTTGCGCACCTGATACCAAATCTCAGGAATGTCCTTTGAAACTGTATCGTCTTTAATCACAACAAAAATCATCGACTCACCTGGTCGAGAAAAGCTACTGGTATTGCCTAAATGCGGCACTTCTTGAATTTTCTTTTCTAGCTTATCGGTAATTTGCTGTTCAACTTCCTCAGCACTCGCGCCTGGCCAAGTGGTGTGTACTAGCATGACTTTAAAAGTAAATGGCGGATCTTCTGACTGGCCTAACTTAGTATAAGCAAGTAGGCCAGAAATAGTGAGCATCAACATCATGTACAGCACCAAGGTTTGATGTTTTAGCGCCCATTCTGAAAGATTGAAGCGTGATGAAGCTGCTGGCTGTGTGTCTTGGTAGCTCATAAATTACTTAGACTCAGCCAATTGTGGCTTTACCTTTTGGTTTTTAATCAAGGTATGCACGCCAGCAACAGCTACCATTTCATTGGCTTGCAAGCCACTTTTAATCACTACTCCCGCTTCGGTAAACTGACCTGTCGTCACCTCACGAGTATTAGCAATATTATTTTTATCAATTACCCATACCGTGTTTTTTCCGTTGATTTGTGTAAGCGCGGTTGAAGGAATAATGATTTCATTGGCATCATCTTCTGCGAATCTAACCCCTGCTGTCATACCCAGTTTTACGGCTTCATCCGCATCACTTATGGTGACACGTACATCAAATGCACGTGTTGAAGAGTCCGCTGCCGGCGCCACTTCACGCACATGCCCTAGGTAGGTTTTCGCTCGGTCAGCCCATAGTTTTATAGCGACTTTATCGCCCACCTTTAACTTGGTCATTTTAGATTCAGGCACAGCCACTAGCACTTCAATTTGCTTGGTATCGACGATTTGCGCAATCACCGCGCCCACCTCCACTACTTGACCCGGTTCAGCATGAATCTGTGTCACCACACCATCTCTGTCCGCAATTAAAGCCGTGTAACGTGATTGATTTCCCGATACGGCAGCTTGCGCTTTCACCTGCTGCAAACGGGCTGCCGAGGTTTTCAGCTCCGCTTCACGCAAGTCTAAAGCTGATGCAGAAATGAATTTTTTGTTGAATAAGGTACGCTGACGCTCAACCTCAGCTTGTGCTAAACCATAACTGGCTTCTGCTGCGCGCACATCGGCCGACGCTGCTTGTGCGCTCAAATTTGTATCTGTCGCATCTAAACGCACTAACAATTGACCCTTTTTAACTTGGCTGCCAACGTCTACTTTGCGTTCAATAATTTTGCCGCCAATTCTAAAACCCTGATTCGACTCATAACGTGATTTCACTTCACCAACTAATACCATCGCATTATTCGCTGCTGATTCACCTGCAATCACAACTAGTGCAGGTCTTGGCGGTGGTGGTGGTTCAACTGGTTTTTGGCAAGCAGCAAGCAATAAGCCGATGCTGAGTATGATTAATTTTTTCATGTTGGTTCTCTTAAAAGTCCGCGTATCAGCACTGTTTGCATTAATTGCAAACGCGCTGAAATATCTGTCCAATTCACCCACTTATCGTTCGCCATGTTGATTTCTAGGGAACAAATACCATGTACACCAGCCCAAATAACCTGAGCAATCAAATCTACGTCTTGTAATTCTTCTTTAAAACGACCGGCTAAATACACATCATTGACGACTGTTTTTAGCAAAAAATACGCATCTTGTTCGGCATTGTTTTTCTGTAAGCTAGACTTTTCTGGGTCGCAAGGGATGCGCTCTGCCATAAACATTAAGCGATAGTGATTGGGGAAAGATAAAGCAAAATCGGCATAGCCGTATCCCAATGCTTGCATGCGTTCAACAGGATCTTCGATCTGCAATATGGTATTTAAGCTTGTAGCGAGCGCCAACATATCAACGTCTAGAATTGCGCGCAGTACAGCTTCTTTATCTGCAAAGTGCAAATAAATGCTGGTGGCAGAGTAGCCGATGCGCTTAGCGATTTCACGCATAGTGACGGCCTCAACGCCGCGCGTAACGAATAAATCGCGCGCAGCATCAATAATCAATGTGCGTAATTGCTGACGTTCTGCTTCTGTTTTTGGTTTTGGCGGCATAATAAAATAATTTACTTAACGTCGTTAAGTTAACACCGTTAAGTAAATGCTGTCAACTCATATTTGTGGCTTTAACACCTGTAAAGGCTTATAAGTGTGAGACAGGGTAAGTGTGAAAATTAAAGTTTGAGATATTGTTACTTCTTGGCTATAACAAATAATCCCGCGACAATAAGCAGTGCACCGAGTATAAGGCGTAAAGTAATAGCCTCTTTGAGCAGCCACCAAGCCAGTAAAATAGCGATAACTACACTACCTTTATCGATCAAGGCCACCGTGGCAACATCCCCAACTTTCAGGGCTTTGTAGTAGAAAATCCACGAGCCCGCAGTAGTAATACCAGAAAAACCTAGCCACATATAATTCACTTTTTGTAGCGATTTTATTTCCGCAGGGTCAACTGCCATCGCTGCAAAAACCAATACAAATACGCACACAAAAATGGTACGAACCGTTAAACCTAACTCTGCTGAAATCCCTGCTAAACCCTGCTTAGCCACTACAGAAGTAAAGCCTGCAAAAAACATTGAAATAATTGCGTAGACTACCCAGCGCTCCATTTTAATCTCGCCTCTCTAATGACTATTAGTAGAACGATCTGCCACTAGATTTTTGCGGCCATGAGTTTAGTGGCTTCTTCTAATTTTTCAGTTAATTCTGAAATACGCGCATCTACGTTTTGAATAGCCACTTCGGCTCTCACATTTACTTCATGATCAATTTCAGCATCCAGTCTATCACGTGCACTTTGACGATTTTGCGACATCATAATAATAGGCGCTTGAACTGCTGCCAACATTGAAAGTACAAGGTTTAGGAAAACATACGGATATGGGTCAAACGCTTCGTGCCTAGGGCCGAGAATTTCGGTATTTAAGAACGCCCACAATAACAATGCTGACAGGAAAAATATGATAAACGACCATGATCCAGCCACTTTAGCCACACCATCCGCAGCTTGCTGCCCAATCGTACGATGATCTACATACTCTTGGTTGACATCACGCACGTCATCCATGTGCTCCAGCATCTTGGCGATTTCTTCGCGCTGCGCTCTTGAGAGTTCATTCCATTTCTTTTCAGCAATTACTTTTGCGATATTGTTGTGTTCTTTCATGCAATCTTTTCCTAATAATTAGCGTTTAAGCTTGGTATCAATGCTTAGCACTTGCTGCTGCCCGTTGTGGAAAGAACAAAATACAAGCGAGGATCATCAAAACAAGGCTAGCTGAAGCCGAATATCGACTTAATGCAAGTCCGCCTGCGCTGAAGGGCTTATCAAGAAAGTCACCAACAACTGCACCAAGTGGACGAGTTAGAATAAATGCAGACCAAAATAAAAATGTTCTGGATAATTGGGTGAAATAGTAAGCGATAACAATCACCGCCAATAAGCCTCCAAAAATTAAAGCCGCACCTAAATAGCCTAGCCCTGCCGTATCGGCCGTCCAATCGCCCAGCGCTGTGCCTAATGTTTGTGAAAACATAATGGTGACCCAATAAAACATTTCGGCCTTGGGTGAATTCAGAGTGCTGACTGAAACAGAACCCATTGTTTTATACCAAACAGCTAACGAGGCCAACAACAGCCCAAATAACAGCGTTGAGCCACCTGTGTAACCAATGCCTAAAGAACGTGTTGCAAAATCTGCAAGCGTAGTACCCACAGTAGTGGTGGCAATAATTGTTATCCAATACAAGAATGGATGGAATTTACTGGCTTTAATTTGTGCGACAACGGCAACCAAGAAGAGGCCTGCGAATATCAATGTACTGAGTAAATAACCCAGATTCATAGACATCGACAAAGCATCGCCTGCGGTTTCACCGAGCGTAGTGGCTAGAATTTTTATGAGCCAAAAAACTAAGGTAAGTGCTGGAACCTTGCTGACTGCATCCTCAAGACTTAATGCATTACTCGCACTCATGCTTGCTTACTGCGCATTATTCGTTAGCGTTGGATTCTGCATTAACATACCTTTTTTGGCTTCGCACATTTTCGTATCCAGCTTAAATGTTACCAATAAGGTACAAAACAAGTCATCCTGGCTCAAAGCCTCATCTTTATGCGGCAAAAGTTGTTCTTTTTTGTAATCAAAATTCTTACCCATCCAAATAATTCCAGGTACGTGAGTTTGCTCTTTAGGCGCCACCATATAAGGTGCCGAATGCAAGTAAATACCGTGCTCACCCAGAGACTCGCCATGATCGCTCACGTACAACATGGCGGTAGCACGCTCATCATCATATTTTTTAAGGAAATCAATCACGTTTGATAAGAAATAATCGGTGTACAAAATGGCATTATCGTAACTGTTATCAATTTCTTCGTGCGAGCAGTCTTTCAACTCGCCCGTCGTACAGACAGGTTTAAATTTCTCAAACTCTTTGGGATACCTTTTGTAATACTCAGGTCCATGATTACCCATTTGATGAAACACGATGAGAATATCTTTACCTTTGCGTGCTTCAATATATTGTTCTAAACCTGTCAACATGCCAATATCACGGCATTCACCCTCACAAACCGGGTTTAATGTTGGCGTTCTAAAATCCTCAACTTTTAATCGAGTCGCGACGCCTTTAGAGTCGGAATTATTATCTCGCCATAAGATTTCTACACCATGCGCAGCCAATACATCTAAGGCGTTTTGCTGATTCAAAGCGGTTTCTTTATCGTAAGCTTTTCTACCTAGCGCTGAGAACATACATGGCACAGACACACTGGTTGAAGTGCCGCAAGAGCTTACATTACTTAAGCTGACTACGCCTTGCTGGGTAAGCATAGGGTTGGTATCTTTGTGATAACCATTGAGTGAAAAGCGATCTGCCCGAGCCGTTTCGCCCACCACCATGACCATCAATTCAGGCTTTCCGCTCGAGCTTAGTTTCTTGGCATCTTGCGCAATGTGTTTTAGTGGCACCACTTTGGCAATATTAATTTGCTGATCTACATACTTAACAATTGAATAAGTTGAATAGATTGGATTGGTATAAAAACGTGTGGCTTTATGCTGCCTAATAAAAGAAGCATAGCCGCCTGAGAACGGCGCAACCACCACAATAAGCAATAATAACAATATGCCTAATACACGTAATCTAGGCAGAATCTCAGCAAACCCACGCTCTGATTTTGGAAAATACTTAATCACTAGCCAAGCTGGAATTATGCCAAGTAGCACTGTTCTCACCACAAGACTCACAGTCAGCAAGCCAGCAAACTCTCGCACATCTGTTTGCATAATGTTGTCTAACATACTGACATCTACTACCACGCCAAACTTATCCATGTAGTAAGCGGCTTGAGACACTATCAACAAATAGATAGCCAAAATCCATCGCGTCGCTTTACCGTGGCAAATGAGTAAAAAGAAAATCGCGGTGACTAATGAAAAGAATACCGTTAGCGACAATATGAATGGCAGATTACTTAATGTTAGTGGGTAATTTTCTACAATTCTGCCAAATAGCGCCAAATTGCCAGTCAGCATCATAAATGCAACTACAAGAAAAATACCGCGCGTTTGACTGGAAGTCTTGTTAAACGGTGAAGTTAGCTTCTTTAAAATATTTGGAAATGAAATCATTTAATTTTTCTTAAAATTATTTTTCGATAATGGATAAGTGTCTGAATCATAACACCTGAAACTTACGACTAGCTGACATCAGATTGCAGCCTAATCTTGAGCTGCAAGTGCCTTGGGCGACCACACCAGATATTGCGCAAGTAATATCATCCAGACCACCCAGGCCGTCCACAAATTGTGCGACATAAAATGTGCACCGCGCATCATTTGTCCCCAACCCATGGCAAAGCCAAACAACAGACCTAATAGCAGACCTGCATTTGCTAATTTTGGTAGTGAATCTCTAAACCCAAAATAGATTGCAATCAAGGCAAACCCACCGCTAGCATGTCCGCCTGGAAAACAATGCCCCATTTCGGCAGCCGCTGGCAAATGACCAAAAAGTGGAATCCAAGGCTGGGTACCGCCGTATGGCAATAAATCCCAAGGGCAACTGTGCATACTTAGACGTTTTAATACTGAAATAGCACTGGTAGAAATCACCATTGCTATAAATATCCACAAAAACTGGCGATGGTAAACCTTAGACCAATGACTACCATTCTGGCTTTTAAATACAACACCCCAAATTTTCAAACCGAAAATCCAAAAACCCAGCATCATCAAACTCACTACTATCATTAGGTTTCTTAAGCCTTTGTGCATCACACTTTCCAAAAAGCCGTCATTCTTTAATGGAAACACCAGCGCATGCGTGTCATAAAAAGGCTGAATCAACCATGCATCTAAACTTGTGTGTGGGTAAAGAAAAACCAGCAGTAGTCCCGCTATGACAGGCAAGGCTATATGAGGCAACCAAAATGACCGCTGCCAAAAAACTCGTTGGAAGTTGCTATTATTCAATTTAATGATGGAGTCAAATGATGAGCTTTAAATAAAAGCGAAATAGGCTGTACTTAAATACAGATTAACCTAATTAAACCATGTTAAAGATGCTTTAAACCAGCCTTTATAGCTACGGCAATTACTGATTGCGGCAAAGCCCAGTTTAAATTTGGCTTAATTTGAATTTGCGGGAAGTTGCATCCACTACAAATACAGCACTACTGGGAATACCGTGACAGCCAATACCAATATGACCCATTCCATGCCCCAGCGCTCTAGTTGGCCAGTAAAATGAAAAAATAGCGTAACAATGGCGACTAGGTAATAAAGAAGATACAGAATTAAAGCCATAAAACCCCCCGACCTTTTTATATTTATTTAATTATTGAACATTATAGCAATAACATTCATCAATGCTGATGATTTAATACCATTTTTTACAATTTCTGTTTTTAACATTATTGCTATAAAGTTATTAAGAAATAAGCACTTAAATTGCTATTACTCGTCACACTTAAAATATTATGACTTGCTATTATTGACGAATTAGCGTAATTTTCGTTCATTGCTAGGGGTCTATATTTTAGATTAATTCATTATATTAATTTAAAGCATAGTGAGAAACACCCTTTGAACCTGACGCGGGTTATGCCGCCGTAGGAAAGCATGCAATGTGTCGCTGCTAAATCGTGGTGTACGCATCTGATGCTTTTCTATGTTGAACCAATCTATAGGAAAGCACAATGAACGCCACCGATAAGAATCTACAAAAAAACCTCGCTAAATTTGTGAGTGAAACTGCGGAAATTGATCCCGCAACTAAATTACCATTCGCTAATTCACGTAAAGTCTATGTACAAGGCTCACGTCCTGACATTCAAGTACCATTTCGTGAAATTTCATTAAGCGATACGCCTTCACAATTTGGCGCTGAAAAAAATCCGCCAGTGGTTGTTTACGATACTTCTGGTCCATACACAGACCCAACTGTGGACATCGACATTCGTAACGGCTTGCCAGCAATGCGCGCACCATGGATTATGGAACGCGGCGATGTTGAGCAATTAGATGGCCCAAGTTCAGAGTTTGGTCATCAACGCCTAGTTGACCCTGAATTGGCAGAAATGCGTTTTAACTTGCACCGCAAACCATTGCGTGCAAAAGCTGGCGCAAATGTCAGCCAAATGCACTATGCACGTAAAGGCATTATCACGCCTGAGATGGAATACATCGCTATTCGCGAAAATCAACGCCGTGAGGGCATGAGCGAATTGCTACTTAAACAGCACGAAGGTCAAAATTTTGGCGCGAGCATTCCTAAAGTCATCACCGCAGAATTTGTGCGTAGTGAAGTCGCGCTTGGCCGTGCGATTATCCCAGTGAATATTAACCATCCAGAAATAGAGCCTATGATTATCGGCCGTAACTTCTTGGTAAAAATCAACGCTAACATTGGTAACTCTGCGCTAGGTTCTTCAATTTCCGAAGAAGTTGAAAAAATGGTGTGGGGTACACGTTGGGGTGGCGATACCGTGATGGATTTATCTACAGGTAAAAACATTCACGAAACGCGCGAGTGGATTATTCGTAACTCACCAGTGCCAATCGGTACTGTGCCTATCTACCAAGCTTTAGAAAAAGTTAACGGCAAAGCCGAAGATTTAACTTGGGAAATCTTCCGCGATACATTGATTGAGCAAGCTGAACAAGGTGTGGATTACTTTACTATCCATGCAGGTGTACGTTTGGCTTACATTCCAATGACCGCAAAACGTATGACAGGTATTGTGTCACGCGGCGGTTCTATTATGGCGAAATGGTGCTTGGCGCATCATAAAGAGTCTTTCTTGTACGAGCATTTTGAAGATATTTGCGACATCATGAAACAGTACGACGTTGCCTTTAGTTTAGGTGATGGCTTACGCCCAGGCTCAATTTACGATGCCAACGATGAGGCACAATTTGCTGAATTGAAAACACTAGGTGAGTTAACGCAAATCGCTTGGAAACACGACGTGCAATGTATGATCGAAGGCCCAGGCCACGTGCCTATGCATTTAATTAAAGAAAATATGGAGCTTCAGTTAGAGCATTGTGGCGAAGCTCCTTTCTATACATTAGGCCCATTAACCACAGATATCGCACCGGGCTATGACCACATCACTTCAGGTATCGGTGCCGCCATGATTGGTTGGTACGGCTGTGCGATGCTTTGTTATGTAACACCTAAAGAACACTTAGGTTTGCCAGACAAAGAAGACGTGCGAGTTGGCATCATTACCTACAAAATTGCAGCACATGCAGCAGACTTGGCAAAAGGTCACCCAGGCGCGCAGATTCGTGACAATGCATTATCAAAAGCCCGCTTCGAATTCCGTTGGGATGATCAATTTAATCTTGGTCTAGATCCTGAAAAAGCTAAAGAATTCCACGACGAAACATTGCCACAAGAAGGCGCAAAACAAGCGCATTTCTGCTCTATGTGCGGCCCACACTTCTGCTCTATGAAAATATCGCAAGATGTACGCGATTACGCAGACAAGCTAGGTGTAAGCGGTGAAGAAGCGCTACACAAAGGCATGCAAGAAAAAGCCATTGAGTTTGTGAAAAAAGGTTCTGAAGTGTATCAAAAAGTTTAAATCCATTTCTTAGACAATAAAAAGCCAGCATCTGCTGGCTTTTTATTGTCAGTGCCCAAAGTTTTTTAAAAAAATACTATAACTAACCTACTAAATAATCCGATGCTATAAGCAATTTTCACTACTGTCATTCCGTGCTTGACACGGAATCCAGAGGTTTTTGCAATGTTGCTAAAGTCACTGGATTCCGATTTTCATCGGAACGACGGCAGTGAATGGATTGCCAGATTATTTAGAGGAGTAGCTATAGCCTTTTGATTGTAATTAAAAATTAGCCACATATAACTACTTTTATCAGCCATTTGATTTCACAGTAGCCACATTAAGCTGGTGTTTTAAATTAACCTTTCTGGCTGAGTTGTGAACAATATTGAATCCAGTATCGTTGCCGACTTTAGGCAAACCCTGCTTTGGCCAGTCCAGCTCATTTCAGAGTCAAATAGTCAAAAAATCCAACGCCCGTGGGATATTCTTAAAGCTGAAAACTGCCCTTGGCAAGAAATTCAGGATGAATTTTCACTAGCAAAACAATCTTTAAGTGAAGTGCGCTATCAAGAATTTGTCACTTTTATGCCGTTTGCACAGCGTTTTTTATACGGCGAAGGCAAACATGGGCGGGAGTCTGGTGGCTACGGCGAATCGCCTCTGCATATATTTTCACGCTCCGATGTTAATCAAGTACGCATTACGCTAAAACATGAAAAGGAACCTATCGTATTAAAAGTTGCACATATTGAGCTGTATTTTTTCTTTGACATAGACGTGGCTTTTTTAGCGCTCGAAGTCACAGGAAAGAACATTAAACTCAATCATGCTATGGATATTCTTTACCGCTTGGGGCGCACTTACCCCAATTATTGGGAAGAAAATGGCGACGCAGGTCATTGTGCAAAAAGTATTGAGTGGCTAGATAAACAAGGCAACGTACTTTCTCGCTCAGACTACCAAGACAAAGCTCGCTACTTAGCCTTTGTAAAAGACAACCACGTGCCTTGCGTTTCATTGCACTGGGAGTTTCTAATGCACCCTTTGGTGCAACACTATTCCAGCCAAGAAGGCCTAATTCGCTATCGTGAAATTGAATACCAGCGCATGCCACTAATGGCTTATCTAGCCTTTGAAGACATCAGCAAACTTACCCGTGGTGATTTGATACGCTTAGGTCTCGTCACCCAACCTTGGGATTCTGAAACACTACCGTTTACCGAAGAGTTTTTAAGCAACTTTGAACAAAAACACTGCTACGACCGCTATTGGGACAACAATAAACGCGACCTCTGGAGTAGCACACGCATTATGTGCACAGGGCAAAACTTCATTGTAGTCGGCAGTCAACAGCACCACGTGTACACCAACGACAAAACCGGCATCAAACGCAATTATCAAAACCAGTATTTCTTACTATTTTTAATTGCCCATTTCCAAAAAGCCGCGCTGTTAATGCTTTCAGACCGCATGGTGCAAGCCATTAGCCGCCTTAATATTGAAGATGAAGACTCCATCAAAGCATTTAGGCAAAGCATACGCAATGTCATGGGTGTATTTTTACGCTTTACCCACCGCTATTGGTTTGAAAGCGTATCTGACCAAGCCGTGGCAAAAGATGTATTTACCATGATGCATAAGCAATTGGACACCCTAGACCTGTTTAGAAAAACGCGTAGCCGCATTATGGATATGGCCGAGTATTTAGAAGGCGAAGAAATTAAACGTCAAGCAGATACCGTAGTAAGATTAACCGTAGTCACCATTCTAGGCCTAATTGGCAGCATGACTAGCGGCTTACTAGGCATGAATATTTTCGACTTCAGCCAAGCAAGCCTGATAGAAAAATTCAGCTATTTTATTGCCATCTTTATCCCAGTCGGCATACTCACGTTTTATACCGTAGTTAAATCGCGCAGGCTATCGCTGTTTTTAGATGCACTTTCAAATGAAAGTTCAGGCTTGTCATATAAGCTAAATAAATTAAAAAGTGTGTGGTTTGGCAAAGTAGAAGATTAAATATTCAACACTCTGCAGATAAGATAAACAACTTTTCCGGCAATATTAAGCACTAAATTGAGCGATAATTTAACTTAAAGCCCTTAGTCTCTTTAGATACTATCATTTCAACATCGTAATAAGGCGCGGGATACCAAACAGCCATCTCTTCCAACAACAAGTTGGATGCCCTGTTGCGATTTTGGCTTGCATCCGCTGCATTACTTTTCTTAGCCACTACTTTATTGAGAATCATTTTCTTCACCTCATTAAGATTATTGAGCATTTTTAATTCATTTAAAAATACTTACATAATGATGAGCTTGCAAAGACTATGCCAATAGCTTTAATAAAAGTTAATAAACTTAACCTATTGATTTATTGATAAAATTAAAAAATTAATGTATCAAGTCATGTTGATAGTTTAATATCAATGTTGAGTTATCGGCAAATTTTTGGCAGTCCTGGTCAAGTAAGGGTAACTCATTAGCCCACACATAATGCACCATCACATGATATGAATTGCTAATACTCTTTTTACAAACGCTATGATTGTAATCTTCTCCCAATAAGCTGTAACTCAGCATCAAGTACTTGTATTAATAAATAGAAACTAATTGCTATATTTTGTTAAAATAGCCTTACAAATTAAATGAATAGACTATTTTGACCACGATTAAACTGAATAAAAAATCTGATGACGCTCAAGTAAAGGCGAGTAAGCCGCCTGTGCGTCGCACCAATGCTGGTGTGCGCGACCGCAGCGTGGCACCACCTAAAGTAAATGTACCCGTTAGAGACGAACAGCCAACTGAAAGAAAAGCCGAAAGACCAGAACCTTCAAATCAAGCACCAGCTAGCGCTGGACAGCGCAACCATCGTTTTGATGGTAAACCGCGTGAAAATTCGCGTGATGATGATAGACAAAATGCGCGTCCAGCTTATTCAGCTAGGCCTACGGACGAAAGAGAACAAGCACCACGCCAAGCAAGACCGCAAGGTGTTGATACGCGCATTACGCCGCGTCCTGATAAAAATGAGCCGCAATATCGCCAAGCGCCACGCCGCGGCGGCAAGGTTCGTGATGGTTATGATGCAGCCAACACACCGCAATATGGCGCTGCTGCTAAAGCTGCGTATAAATCTACATCCATTAGTACTGAATTGCCTCGCCTTTCTAAGGTGATGGCAGAGCGTGGCATTTGCTCGCGTCGCGAGGCAGACGAGTGGATTATGAATAGCTGGGTGATGGTCGATGGCGTGATTATTGATACGCTGGGTACACGCATTAACCCAGATGCTGAAATTGTGATTAGTAGTTACGCACATGAAGTACAGGCTGAAACGGTCACGATTATTCTGCACAAACCGGTGGGTTATGTGAGTGGGCAGGCCGAAGATGGCTACCAACCTGCGATTGTGTTGGTGCACCCTGATAACGAATGGTTGGATGATCCTGAGTTAAATCAGCTCCACGAGCGCGAGTTTCAACGTAGGTATTTAAACGGCCTTGCGCCAGCAGGCCGCTTGGATATTGATTCTACAGGAATGTTAGTACTCACTCAGGATGGTCGCGTAGCACGCCATTTAATTGGTGAGGATTCAACGGTTGAAAAAGAATACTTAGTGCGCGTGGAAGGCACTTTGGATGACGACGGCTTAAAACGCCTCAATCACGGTTTAAGTTTAGATGGCGAAAAACTCAAGCCCGCAAAAGTCAGTTGGCAGAATGAAGACCAATTGCGCTTTGTACTGCGCGAAGGTAAAAAACGCCAAATTCGACGTATGTGCGAAATGGTAGGCTTGCACGTAGTTGGCTTAAAACGCGTGCGTATTGGAAGTGTTAATTTAGGTAAATTACCAGTCGGACAATGGCGTTACTTACGCAATGGCGAACGTTTTTAAGTTATGCTATTGCTAGTCATTTTTTGACGTTTATTAAGGGATAAATCATGAGTTTATTTGATGACGTAGCAGGCGCCGTAATGGGTAAGGTGATGGGTGGCAACCAAGGCGGAATGGCGCAAGTTGCCATGGAAATGTTTAATCAGCACGGCGGCTTAAATGGTGTTTTAGACAAATTCAAACAAGGTGGCTTAGGCGAATTAGCCGCTTCTTGGGTTGGTACAGGTGCAAACTTGCCAATTTCTGCTGAGCAAATTTCTAACGTTTTAGGTAGTGGCGCGATTGCTGAAATGGCAGCGAAGTTTGGCATTACGCCAGAAGTATTAAGCAACCAAATTGCACAACATTTGCCTGGTGTAATAGATAAAATGACGCCAAACGGCGAAGTTGGTGCTGATTCAGGCAACTTACTAAGCACGGTTTTGGGTATGCTTAAATAGGCATTGAGCGCAGATTAAGCATTGAAAAAAGGGCGAGGTATCGCCCTTTTTTTTGAGTAAAAGCTTTAACTGACGCTTTGCAACAAAACTGACTTAATCTAAAACTCAAACCTGTTAAAATAACCTTATGGACATATTACTCATACTAAAAGCCTTAATACTTGGTGTAGTCGAAGGCGCTACTGAATTTTTGCCAATTAGCAGCACAGGGCATTTAATTATTGTGGGTGACTTGCTGGACTTTTTAACTAAAGATAAGCGTGATGTATTTGAAATCATCATTCAACTAGGCGCCATTCTTGCCGTGATTTGGGAATACCGTATAAAATTCATTCACGTAGCAACCAATCTAAATGAAAGCAAATCACGACAATTAGTGATTAATCTATTCATTGCCTTTTTACCACTAGCAATACTAGGTTTAGCGTTTCATCATCAAATTAAAGATTTATTATTCAACCCAAAATCAGTGGCCATTGCACTCATTGTGGGCGGTTTTGTGATATTGTTTATCGAGAAGAAGCTGCCCCCAGTAAAAATTCATTCTGTTGATGATATGGATTGGAAACTTGCACTTAAAGTTGGTTTCGCACAAGCCATTGCTTTAATTCCAGGCGCTTCTAGGGCTGGTTCAACTATCATCGGCGGCATGTGTTTTGGTTTATCACGCACTGCGGCAACAGAGTTTTCATTCTTTTTAGCGATACCGGTGATGTTTGCCGCTACTTTTTATGATTTATACAAAAGTAGAGATTTACTTTCCGCTCATGATTTAACGCTGTTCTTAGCTGGGTTTGTTACAGCATTTATTGCAGCATTAATTGTGATTAAAGTATTAATCCGCTATGTTGCAAACCACGATTTTACTGCGTTTGCTTGGTATCGCATTGTTTTTGGTGCAATCGTGTTGGCCTATTTCTGGCATTAAGATGACACATACCGAGAGCGGTTATGATGATTTGGTTGCAACGCTTAATCTCTTTGCTGCTCCTGCTGCGACGGAACCATTAGCCTTTGGCACTGCGATTGATCCGCTAGGGGCTGACGCCTACACATTGACTGCAACCATTACTGTTTTACCTTTCTTGCAGCCATTCCCGTTAGGAGTATTCGCCCTAGTCGGTAGCGCAGCATTTTTGGCGCTGGGCCTACAATTATTCAGAGGCGAGCAGAATTTAAGCCTACCCAATAAAATCCGCAACTTGACTTTAAGTTTGCGTACTCGACAAGTTTTAGTCAATACTTGTTTAAAAATCATGCGCTTTTTTCATCGATTTACCAAACCACGCTTAAGGTTTTTAGTCGAAGGTAAATTAGGCCAACAAATAGGTGGCTTTATTTTCATGGCAGTTGGCGTCATCGTCGCTATCCCGTTGGCAGGCATGCCGTTTAAAAATCTATTTCCAAGTTTAGCGGTGCTGTTTTACTGCACTGGCGAAACTGAACATGACGGTTTAATGGCGATTTTTTCGCTAATTTGTATTGTTCTATCTGTTATTTTATATAGCATGGTGCTTTATATCGCTTGGAAATTTGGTGCGGCCGCGATTCACCATTTTTTCTGGAAATAGTATAAGAATTGCGCTAGTGTTAAAATTTTGTAACCCCTCTATTGATCCCTTGTAGCGAGAGTCATCATGAAAAAATTTCTTAAATATAGTTTGTATGGTGTTGGCGGCTTAATCGGCCTAGTTTTAATTGCCGTAGGCATTATTACTGCGACATTCAACCCAAATGATTACAAGCAAAAAGTGATTGATTTAGTGCAGGAGAAAAAGGAGCGCACGCTTACGCTGGATGGTGACATCAAGCTCGCTTTTTGGCCGAAAATTGGCGCAAATCTAGGCAGAGTTTCAATTTCTGAACATAAAAACAGTAAGGAGTTTGCTTCAGTCAATGGCGTTAAGGTCTCACTCGCCCTGTTACCACTACTGAAAAAAGAGTTAGTGGTAGACACTGTTTATATTGATGGTGCACAAGCCAATATCGTTAAATATAAAGACGGCACTACCAACTTTGACGACTTAATGAGTAAAGATGAAGAGTCACAAGACATTAAATTTGATATTGATGGCGTAAATGTCACTAACTCAGCCGTAAGTTATAGTGATGAAGCCACTGGCGCAAAATTCAATATTTCTAAGTTCAATCTCAAGTCTGGCCACATTGCACTGGCTGAGCCCGTAGATATTGCAACTGACTTTACCATTAGCTCAAACCAGCCTGAAATTGCAGCCAATGCCAATTTAAAAGGTAATTTTTTAGTAGACCCTGAGACCAAACATTTTGTCGCCAAAGGCTTAGATGCTGCAATAAAAGGCGACTTACTTGGCGGCAAAAATGTTGATGTAACACTGAGCGGCGACGTGGATGCCAAGCCTGAATCGCGTGAATTCTTGGTGGATAGCTTAAAGCTGGTAGGTTCTGGTCAGTTTAACGATGCAAAAATGAGCATTGAGCTTAACGCACCAAAATTAAATGCTCAAAAAGATGAAGTCACTAGCAAAAAAACTACCGTGACTTTAATGCAAGAAAAAGCCGGTGATACCTTTAAGGCAAACTTAGAGCTAGCCGACATTAAAGGTTCGCCAAAAGCATTAGAAAGTAGTGGTATTACTGGCGACATTTCTGCCGTACAAGGTAAACGCACGGTAACGGGCAAGTTCTCTTCACCGTTTAGTGGCAACCTTGAAAGCCTGATTTTCGACTTACCAAAATTGGCTGGCAACCTAGATATTAAAGATCCTAGCTTACCGAATGGTGGCATGAAAGGCTTATTCAATTTATCTGCACACACTGATATTAAAAATGAACTAGCCAATAGCAAATTTAGTTTAAATATTAATGACACCAAGCTCAATGGTGATGTTGCAGTAGCTAGCTTTAAAAAACCAAGCATTAAATTTAACTTGAGTGCGGATAAGCTAAATCTGAATAAACTATTAGCAAAATCTACCCAGGCAGAAAAACCAAGTAGCGAAAAACCTGCAGATTTAAGCGGAATGAAAAACCTATTATTAGATGGCAAGTTGAATGTGGGAAGTATTCAGTATGAAAAATTCCAAATTTCAGGTCTGAATGTCGCCATTAAAGCCGATGGTGAAAAGCTCACATTGAGCGGCTTAAATGTTAAAGTGGATGACAGCCAGATTAAAGGCAGCCTAGGTATTAGCCAACTCACCAAGCCACTTTACACCTTTGATTTAGATATTGATCAGTTAGATGTTGATAAATACGCATCAACAAACAAGACTCCGACTAAAGCTAGCAGCGACAGCAAACCACTTGATTTAAGCGCACTGAAAGCGCTTAACGCGGATGGTAACCTGCGGATTGGCAGCCTTAAATATGGTAAAACCAAAGCTTCAAATATCCGCATCGACTTAAAGGCCGATGGACAGAAGTTAAACTTGAACCCAGTCGCAGCAAAGATTGATGACAGCCAGGTAAATGCCAACGTTGGCATTTCAAGGTTTAGCGACCCGATTTATAGCTTTAATGTGAATATAGATAAGCTAGACGCCGACAGATACATCACCAAAAGTGACTCTACGGCTAAAACTAGCGGCGATGCTCCTATCGACTTATCCGCACTAAAAAAGTTGAACGCTTCAGGCGAGGCGAAAATCGGCTGGCTTAAATTGGCAAATGTTAAAACTGAGAATGTGAACCTTGGTTTAAAAGCGGAAGGAGGCGTGGCGACACTTTCACCTTTCTCTGCCAATCTGTATCAAGGTAGTATGGATGGCTTGCTAAAGGTGGATGCGCGGTCCACACCTAGTATCGCGTTCAAACAAAACATGAAAAACGTTTCGATTGGCCCTTTGTTAGTAGATTCTATCAACAATGATATGTTATCTGGCAAAGGAACTGTGAATGTTGATGTTACAGCGTCAGGCAACACTGTGGGGGCGCTTAAAAAAGCCTTATCAGGTAGTTCATCCCTTAGTCTAACCGATGGTGCGTTAAAAGGCGTGGATATTGCTGGCAGCGTCCGTGAGCTTAAAAACAAGGTCAATATTCTTAAAACTAAAGATGCTAACGCGGATAAATCTAAGAAAACTGACTTCAGCGAACTCACTGCTTCGTTCACCATTAAAAATGGCGTAGCGCATAACGAAGACTTAGCCATGAAAGCGCCAATTCTAAGATTAGCTAAAGGCGATAGCCGTGGAGATGTCGATATTGGTAATGAATCAATCAATTATTTAGCCAAGCCAACCATTGTTAAATCACTCAAAGGTCAAGAGGGCGCAGATTTAGATTCTCTTGCAGGCTTTGCAATTCCGCTGAAAATTACAGGAACATTTTCCAGCCCTAAATACGGTATGGATTTTGCAGCTATTGGCACCGCGCTTGCACAGTCTAAGTTGCTAGATAAAGTGGGTGGCGACAAAGCTACTGCTGTCAAAGACTTACTTGGTGATGGGAATAAAGTAGATGCGCTGAGCGGCTTACTCGGTAAGAAAAAACCAACAGATACTACAACTACGCCAGCAACAACCGATGCAGCCGCAAAACCTGCTGAAGAACCTAAATCTGCAGAAGATAAAGCCAAATACAAACTTAAAAAATTACTTAAATTCTAAGTTTAAAATTTCAGCTTTAAACGCTTAAGCATTTAATTAATTTATATCACTCATGTAGGTTGTACGATTCATTCGTATAACCTGCGCATCAACACGCTAGCTTCATTTAAGGTTTCACTGAATGTCTGATTTTGCAAATCGCCTCATTGCATGGCAAAAAATACATGGGCGGCACGATTTACCTTGGCAAAATACTGTAGATCCATATGCAATTTGGGTATCTGAAATCATGCTGCAACAAACGCAAGTGACGGCAGTCATTGGCTATTACAGTAAATTCATGAAACGCTTTCCAAATATCGCAAGCTTGGCAAATGCAACGCAAGATGAAGTGCTACAACATTGGAGTGGTCTAGGCTATTACTCAAGAGCGCGGAATTTACAAAATGCTGCAGTGACCATAATGGATGAGCATAAGGGACAATTTCCGCAAAACTTTGAGACAATTCAAACGCTGTCTGGCATAGGTCGTTCCACCGCAGCAGCCATTGCATCATTCGCCTTTAATCAAGTACAAACTATTCTAGATGGCAACGTAAAGCGCGTACTGGCTAGGCACTTTTTAGTTGAAGGCTGGCCAAGCTCACCTAAAGTCGAAAAAGAACTATGGCTACTTGCTGAAAAGTTATTGCCAGAACAAGGCATGGTGGCGTACACCCAAGGCTTAATGGATTTAGGCGCGACACTTTGTACCAGAAGCAAGCCAAAGTGCGGCAATTGCCCATTAAACGACAGCTGCATAGCACTTCAAACACAACGCGTACATGAATTACCCACCCCCAAGCCACGCAAAACCATTCCAGAGAAACATACCACCATGCTGATATTGCGTCGCGGCGATGAAATACTGCTCGAAAAACGTCCTTCTACTGGTATTTGGGGAGGCTTATGGAGTTTTCCTGAAGCTGAGAATAGCCAAGATATTGAAGCCCTAGCGCTGGAAAAGTTTGGAGTAATTGCTGAAAATGATATTAGCTTACCCAATTTAACACACGTTTTTACGCACTTTAAGCTGCACATTCGCCCCCAAACTTTGCAAGTGGTAAAACTAAACCCTCAAGTGAACCAAGCTGCGCATATGTGGCTAAGCATCGAAGACGCAATTGGCGCAGCTATTCCAACGCCTATACGTAAAATTCTACTCAGTATGCAAAAGTCGCTACTTTAATCACTTAAATTTAAACTATTCACTTGTCGTTGCTTAGCAACCTCGACTGCAGTCTCTCTGCTGCAAAGCTTAGCTCCTGCCAGATATTTTCTCTTCATATTTTACAAATTAATTAAATCAATTTCAAATTCATAAAATAAATATTATATAACCACAAAAAATTACTAGACAACCGGTCTACTAGTTGATAAAGTAGCCACATGAATACTGAAAATAACAACCTTGATGTCCGTCAGCACACGCTAGAAACTGCTCAGAGAATTATTAGCAGAAAGGGCTATTCTGCCGTAGGTCTCAATGAGATCCTAACAGCGGCTGACGTGCCTAAAGGCTCATTCTATTACTACTTTAAATCCAAAGACGCATTTGGTGAGGCAATGCTTCAGAATTACTTTGAAAATTATCTTGCTACTATGGACACAATTTTTAGTGCTGCGAATCAGACTATGGCTCAGCGCCTTTTGAATTACTGGGCACACTGGTTGGATTCACAAGAGTCTTTCGATTGCCAAGGCAAGTGCTTAGCAGTTAAATTAGCTGCTGAGGTCGCTGACTTGTCTGAAGCCATGCGATTAGCAATTAAATCAGGTACTACAGGTATTATTAATCGATTGGCAGATGTCATTGATGCTGGAGTAGCTGATGGCTCATTGAATATTGAAGCCGATGCCAACAGCTTGGCTCAGACGCTTTATCAGTTGTGGCTAGGCGCGAGTTTAATGGCTAAGATTACTCGAAGTATGGACCCCATGAAGAATGCGATGGCTGCTACAAGAAAGATTTTGCATTTGGAGTAAGTAGCACTCAATTATTCAAACTAAATATTCTTAGCTTGAATATTTTTTTAATCAAATAATATACGACTGGTCTAATTGTTGGGTGGATCAGAAGTATCTAGTTATCCCAACTTGTTAAAAGGTGTCATCATATGAAAATTCTTACTGTATTAACTTCACACGACCAATTGGGCGAAACAGGCCGTAAAACAGGCTTTTGGCTAGAAGAGCTAGCTGCGCCATACTATGTATTTAAGGACGCAGGGGCTGAAGTCGTTTTAGCTTCACCTAAGGGAGGTCAACCACCGCTAGACCCTAAAAGTAATGAGCCTGACTTTCAAACCGATGCCACACATAGGTTTGAAGCTGACCCAGAGGCACAGTCTGCACTTGCCAGCACCATACCCTTGCAGTCGATAAATATTGAGGATTTCGATGCGATATTTTATCCGGGCGGTCATGGGCCATTATGGGATCTGGCTGAGGATATAAACTCTATCAAGTTACTAGCCAGCGCATTAGCTAGTAATAAACCTGTCGCGTTGGTGTGTCATGCACCTGGCGTTCTAAGGCATGTTAAAAATCCAGAGGGTACGCCAGTAGTGTATGGCAAGAAAGTTACTGGCTTTAAGAATTCAGAGGAAGCCGCAGTTGGATTATCAGAAATTGTGCCGTTCTTGGTAGAAGATGAACTAATCAGTAAAGGTGGGCAGTATTCCAGCGCTTCTGATTGGGCGTCTTATGTTGTCAAGGACGGTAATCTGATTACTGGGCAAAATCCTGCCTCTTCTGCAGAGGCGGCTAGACAGCTGTTACTTCTCACAAGTGAAAGTGTTCGAGTATGAGTGCTTATGTTGTCATGATAAGAGAGCATACGCTGGATCAAGGAGAAATGACGCAGTATGCCAAGCTAGCCACGTTAGCGCGAGATGGGCATGAGGTCAAGCCCTTGGCTAGATATGGCGCCATGGAAATTCTGGAAGGCGCTAATGCAGAAGGTTGTTTGATACATCGATTCCCAACAACCAAAGATGCACAGAGTTGGTATCACAGCGCCAAGTATCAAGAGGCAATAAAACATCGCCACAAGGGTGCTGAGTACCGTGTTTTAATAGTTGAGGGAGTGAGAGATTAACAACCTTTCATATTTTTGTTTGGTTACAGCGAGCTATAAAATCATATTTATCTTGCTGTAGCCTGCCTCAATAATTTTCAGCGATTACAATTTTTCAAAGCTTTACGGACTATACATTATGGGCAATATTAAAACTTACCTGATGGCTACGATGGCAGCAGTATTTTGGGGAGCAAACTTCAATTTAGCTAAACCTGTTGTGGACGAAATGGGGCCTTATGTTGCAGGCGCTAGCCGCTATATTTTAGCCGCAGCCATTATGCTGCTAATTACACAGATTAGAAAAGAGACCATTCCATTACGATACTTGAGAACTTATTTAACCTTGGGGGTTGTAGGCGTTTTTGGGTTCAATCTTTTTTTCTTTCTTGGCATGGAAACGACCTCGGCTATCAATGGTGCGCTAATCATGGCATTAAACCCATTATTGACGGCTATTCTAGCTTATCTAATTCTGAATGAAAGACCATCAAAACGACAAATGACTGCTTTTCCTATTGGGGTGGCAGGCGTAGCTATCGTTGTGCTTGGTGCTGGTGCACACCTGAAAATTTCAATTGGAGACCTTTACATATTAGTAGCCAATTTAAGCTGGGCGCTCTATAACGTGCTGGTGCGTAAAATGATGCCTAAGGATGTAAGTGGGATTGCAAATACAGCTGGCATCATGACTGTCGGGGCAATGGCATTAAGTCTTGCGGCAATCTTGCATGGTGATAGTTTTGTGGTGCCGACAGCCTCTACAAGCGCCTCACTAATCATGATGACCGTTGGAGGAGGTGTCTTGGCTTATCTTTTCTGGAACGCGAGTATTGCTAAATTAGGCATATCAAAAGCCGCGATTTTTATGAATCTGGTACCGGTCACTTCAATGGTTATCGCAACGATTCAAAGCATACCGCCAAATCACGCACAGATATTAGGAGCCATCTTAGTGATTAGTGCGGTTACCTTTAGCTCATTTTCGCAATCTAAATCCGCTTAAGGCTAAAGCGGTAGCTTAAGTAAGCCTTCTCTATACAAAGCCCTTTTGTTTTTTAAATCAAGCCTAAGTAATTATCATCAGACTAAGATAAACTTAACACCTTGCACACATAAACAGGTTATTTGAATTCTATTTTCAAATGAATATACTAAATGACTGAAGAAACCAAAACTGATGATGAAGGCTTAATTGCCTCAGTGAAAAATATCGCCACAACCTTGCTGGCGCTCACACGTACACGTTTAGAGCTGCTCTCTACAGACTTAGAAGAGGGCTGGCTTCGGCTTGTATCACTCTTAGTCACAGCTTTTGTCGCATTGTTCTGCCTTTGTTTCGGCATGGTGTTATTAGCTATTTTCATTATCGTGCTGCTTTGGGATACGCATAGATTATTGATATTAGGCTCATTAACGGCCATATTCATTACGGCTGGCATCGTGTTATGTGTGCTCGCAATACGCGCACTCAAAGCTATGCCGCGCTTATTTGAAACGAGCATTATTGAACTGGCAAAAGACCAAAAACAGCTCGATACTGACAAGTCGATTTAGAAGATGAAGAAGAAGCTAGCCTCAATTGCTGAACGACGCCAGTTGCTGGTAGCGCAAGCTGAACAACAGCGTATAGCATTGGCAAAGCACATACAGCCACTAAAAGGTGGTCTGACGCTTGCTGATAAAAGCCTAAACATCGTACGCTATGTTAAAAAGCACCCCATACTCATTATGGGATTAGTGAGCTTAATTGGCTTGCTTAAGCCGATGGGGGCGGCTAAGTGGATGCGTCGGAGTTGGATTGCGTCTTTAGCAATGCGTGGCCTGCGAGCTTGGTTAACTAAAACACCGCCAACAAAAACTTAAGTATTTTTTAAAAGTAATACTTGATAAGAAGAATAAAAAAAGCGACCTAGGTCGCTTTTCTATTTAGTGAAACCTTGCTTGTAATATTTTATCTGCCAACATTTGAAAACGCGGTGAAACAAACTCTTTAGTTTGTGTACCTGCGTCTACAATATTCAACAGCTCTTCAATTGCAGATCTAAATCCCAACTCAAATAACCAGTAATCAGATTGATCAATCGCAGACTTTTTATCTGCGTTTACATCTTCACAAAGTCGCTCAAATGCTTCCATACATGCGTTATATTCAGCCATATTCACTCCCGATTTATGACACGGATATTTCATCATAGCAAATTTTAATTAAAACTGACTAATCTTTACAACACCTTGTTTGTGGCTATTGATTCAACACTGACTATTCAAAGCTAAATGGGGAAATTAAATCTCGCCCCAGCTCTCTTCCCACATGCAGTGTTTGATTTTTTTGCGGTTTGCAATCAACTCATCAATAGTTGGCTCATCGTTCAGTGCACGTTTAAGTGCTAATTTAATTGCTTCGTAGTTGTTTTTGTACATGTCAGCTTTATCTAAAGTACCCGCCTTTTCTAACTCGATACAACCTGGATCAATCCATAATAATGCAACGATACATAAATCATTTACTTGGTCTTTAGGAATAATGCCTTCAATAACAGCATCCAAAATACCATCAGCTACACCTGCTTGAACCACGCCACCAAACAAACCCACATCAGTGCTGCCTTTTAAAGTTACTTTTGGCACCATCATGCAAGCTGGGCGTACTAATTGGTTGATATCACGCACCGCAAACATTGCAGTGTGACCTTTACTTTGCGCCATCATATTAGCAAACGCTTGTCCAACAGGGCCATCTACACTGCCGATTAAGATTTCAGGCATAGCCGCAGTCACGTCTTTACCTTCAGAATAAACAGTTGCCTCACCAGCTTTAAACACGATTTTTGACATAATTTTCTCTTTGATGATATTAAATAAAACGCTATTTTACCAAAGGCTTAGCCTTAGTTTCAATTTAATTGCGAAAGTTAGCTATAAATCTAGTCGCATATCTACGTGCGGAATATTTACATCGCAATATTCATCACTGATTTGTTTAAATCCAGCTTTTTGATAAAAATGAATGGCATGCGTTTGCGCGGATAAATAAATACTTTTACTGCCACATTCTTTGCAAAAACTAATGGCTTTTTGCAGCAGAGCTGCTCCCAGCCCAACACCTCGCCATTGCTTTATCACCGCCATGCGGCCAATTTTTTGATAATGAATGATGCGCAAACAAGCGATAGGCTGATTTTCATATGTAGCTAACAAATGCACAGCGCTGGCATCAATATCGTCCCACTCAAACTCAGGCGTCACAAATTGCTCTTCTATAAATACTGGCGTTCTAACGGCGCGCAGTTCACTTTCTGCCGTTTGCCAAGTCACTTGTTGAATCGTGACTTTTGAAAGTATCTTAGGTGAAATTTTCGTATGATTAGATTTTGGTGGCATTTAGATAAGCTTGCGAAATTAGAATGTTCAGTGCATTATTCAGGCTATAAATTTTTGACTCATCGAAAGTGTCTTATGCAACGTTATTTAACAGCTCTTGCCCGCATTTTACTCGCACAAGTTTTTTTATTACAAGTGACCATGCTCATGGTTGGATTTTTTAGCAATCCCGATGGTTATGCACAATATCAAGCTGGTTTAGGCAGCTTGGGCTTACCTGGTATTTTTGCACCATTAATTATTTTGATTCAATTAGTTGGCGGATTAGCACTTTTCTTTGGTTATAAAACTAAGTTTTTTGCCTTATTCATGGCGATTTATGCCGTAATCATTTCTGTTTTACTACATTTGCCAGTGCTGCAATACTTAGCCATTGCAGGCGGTTTGCTAATGCTTTATTTAAATCCGGTGACATCTTGCAGTGTAGACAGCTTGAAAAAATAATCAGGTATCTCACTCAAAAAAGCGGCTATATGCCGCTTTTTTATTACCTAGATTTTAACTGCCATTTCAGTATTATTCCCATTCCAGCGCAGGGTAAATCGTATTCACATTGCGCCTATTAGCGATATCAAACAACAGCCACTTGCCTTTTTCAGACGCAGCTGCAGTATTCATGGTGGACTCCATACTCTCGCCTTTTTTAATGCTAGCGCGTATATCCGTTAAAAGTATCGTTAAATAACGCTCATCATTATTCAGCGCCACTATCCAGTCTTTAGTGACGGGTCCATGCCCAGGAACGACTTGTTTAGCTGGGCTATTTTTCAGCTTTTGCACTTCTGTGATTAGACCTTTGATATCACCCTCTAAGACTGGCGTGCGCTCGATAAACAACAAATCACCTGTGAATAATGTACCTGCCTTACTTTCAATCACTGAAACATCAGTATTGGTGTGCGCTACTGGATGCGCTGTGAGCGTTAATTTTCTATCACCTAAATCGAGTTCTAACGTAGTTTTAACAGTCATTGTAGGTTTAACAAGCTCGCTGGCTTGTGCATCCGAACCCAACAATCTGGCGTTTAATTTGGCATAAGCTTCATGGCGTAACTCCATAGCGTTTGCCAGTTTATCATGGCCTATAAATTGTGGCTTATCATTCAGAAAAGCAGCATTGCCATAGATATGGTCAGGGTGCACATGCGTATTAATCACGTATATTACCGGTAATGGCGTGATTTTTCTTATAGCTTCGCGTAACTGCTTGCCGACTTTAAAGCTGCCGCCCGTATCAATTACCGCCACGCCTTTGCTGCCCACAATAAAGCTAGCATTGCAAATATCACCCTGATAGCCATCATCTATATCTAAATGCACACCATGATGCACATAGATACCATCACCCAGACTTTCAATGGCAAAGCTGTCATCCTGCGCTTGTACTTGCGCACAACTCACTAACGCCAAGAGGCTAAGGGTTATCATTAAAATTCGCATGATTCATTCCTGTTGATTAGATAATTGGTTAGAATGATGTGGTATTGTGGAATCTATTGCTGTGACACGTGTCACATAGGAACAAAAATTAATATACAGGAATATCATGACGATTCAAACATCTTCTCGTTACACCAAAACCGCAGTTGTACTTCATTGGCTTATCGCTATTTTTCTAGTTGGGATGTTTGTATTAGGTTGGTTTATGACTGATATTCCAAAAGAAGCGCCGAAACAAACTGCTTTTGATCTATTCGATTTAGGCGTTTACACATGGCAAGTCGCTCAAGAAATCTCACCTAGAGCTTTTTACTTCAATTTACATAAATCTTTAGGCATCACCATTTTTGCGTTGATTGCCATCCGTATCTTGTGGCGTGTTACCCACAAACCACCAGCTTTTTTAACTTCATATTCTGCAGTAGAGCGTAAAGTTGCTACTGGAACGCATCATCTTCTATATTTATTCATGGTAGTCATACCATTAACTGGTTTGTTAATGAGCATTTACGGAAAATATAGTGTTAATTGGTTTGGCATAGAGTTAATCAAAGGTGCTGACAATAAAGCCCTACGAGATTTTTTTGAAGGCTCTCACGAGTTTGTTGGTATTGTTTTATTAGTGTTAGTTGCACTCCATGTTGCGGGTGCTTTAAAACATAAGATTATTGACAAAGACGATACTTTAAAACGCATGACATTTAAGTAATAAATTATGAGCAAATAAAAAAGCCCGATTGATTCGGGCTTTTTTATTTACTGGTGATACTGTTTACTATGTTTTCTAACAGCTTCTAACATCGCTGCCGCATTCTCTGGTGGCGTCCATTGAGTAATACCGTGCCCAAGGTTAAATACGTGGCCATGACCGTGGCCATAGCTGCGAAGTACATTTTCTACCTGCTTATCAATCGCGTCAGGCGTTGATAACAAAATTGCTGGGTCTAAGTTACCTTGCAGTGCGACTTTGTCACCAACGCGTTTACGCGCTTGACCAATATCTACTGTCCAATCTAAGCCAAGTGCATCTGCGCCGATTTCAGCTTGTGCTTCTAACCACAAGGCGCCACCTTTGGTAAAGACAACACTTGGGACTTTGCGACCATCATTATCTTTAATTAAACCAGCCACAATTTTCTTCATATAATTAAGCGAGAACTCAATATAGGCATCGTGTGAAAGTGCGCCGCCCCATGAGTCAAAGATCATTACGGCTTGAGCACCCGCGGCTATTTGCGCATTGAGGTACTGAATGACAGTTTGCGCGGTTGTCTCTAAAATATGATGCAATAAATCTGGGCGAGCGTAGGCTATTTTTTTTATAGTTAAAAAGTCTGTGCCACCTTTGCCTTCTACCATATAGGTGGCTAGCGTCCAAGGGCTACCGGTGAATCCAATCAAAGGTACTCGGCCATCTAATGTTTTGCGAATTTGCGCTACGGCATCAAACACGTATTGCAATTTAGCCATATCTGGTACTTCTAGCTTTTGAATTTCAGCTTCTTCACGTAATGTGCGCTCAAATTTCGGGCCTTCGCCTTCTTCAAAATATAAACCTAAACCCATTGCGTCTGGCACAGTAAGAATATCAGAGAACAAAATTGAAGCATCTAAAAGCGGATAGCGATCTAGCGGCTGAATCGTTACTTCAGTCGCGAAATCAGGGCTTTTACACAACTGCAAAAAACTACCCGCAGTTTTGCGGCTTTCACGGTATTCTGGTAAATAACGTCCCGCTTGGCGCATCATCCACACTGGCGTGTACTCAGTTGGTTGGCGCATTAGCGCTTTTAAGAACGTATCGTTTTTTAATTCACTCATTGTGTTAACCTAATATTCTACTCATAAAAAAGGACGCAAAATAATCTACTTCGCGTCCTTTGTGTCTAATCATCGTTCATAAACTTGGATTAGAAATTGCATTTTCACTGCAGCTTACCTTGGCAATACTCAGCGTGGCAATGTAGAAGAGCCCATTAAAAACTCATCCACAGCTTTAGCCGCTTGGCGACCTTCACGAATCGCCCAAACCACCAAGGATTGTCCACGGCGAACATCGCCGGCTGCAAACACTTTTGTTTTGCTGGTTTTATAGCTCTCAGCGCCTTCAGTAGTAGCTTTTGCGTTACCGCGAGCGTCTTTTTCTACACCAAAAACTTCAAGCAATTTTTGGACAGGTGATACAAAGCCCATTGCTAATAACACTAAATCAGCTTTGATTGTGAACTCCGAATCAGCCATTTCCACCATTTTGCCATTGACCCACTCAACTTTAGCGCCTTTTAAAGCAACGACTTTACCGTTCTCACCGATTAACTCTTTAGTGGTGATAGACCAATCACGGCTGACGCCTTCTTCATGTGAGCTTGAAGTGCGCATTTTGAGTGGCCAGTTTGGCCAAACGAGCTCTTTGTTTTCTTTTTCTGGTGGTTGTGGCATTAATTCGAATTGCGTAATACTTAACGCGCCGTGACGGTTTGAAGTGCCTACACAGTCTGAACCTGTATCACCACCGCCAATTACAACAACGTTCTTATTGCTCGCCATTACTTGATTTACAACAGTATCGCCAGCCACCACTTGGTTTTGCGGTGTTAAAAAATCCATGGCATACATCACGCCATCTAACTCACGACCTTTTACTGGTAAATCACGTGGATATTCGGCACCACCAGCTAAAATTACTGCATCAAACTCAGCGAGCAAGTCATCAGCGTTTACGTTCTCGCCTACATTTTGATTAACGCGGAACTCAACGCCTTCGGCTTCCATCTGCGTCATACGACGATCAATGTGTAATTTTTCCATTTTGAAATCTGGAATACCATAACGAAGCAAGCCACCAATACGGCTATTTTTTTCTAACAGCACTACACTATGACCTACGCGTGCCAATTGTTGCGCAGCAGCCATACCCGCTGGGCCTGAACCGACGATTGCGACTTTTTTACCAGTTTTATGCGCAGGAATTTGTGGCGTTACCCAATCATTTTCCCAAGCTTTATCAATAATCGCGTGTTCAATAGACTTAATACCAACTGCATCCGCGTTGATGTTCAGCGTACAAGCCGCTTCGCAAGGTGCTGGACAGATACGGCCCGTAAACTCAGGAAAGTTATTGGTTGAATGCAGCACATCAATCGCTGCTTTCCAATCTTGGTTATACACCAAGTCGTTAAAATCAGGGATGATATTATTGACAGGACAACCCGTAGTACAAAATGGAATACCGCAATCCATGCAGCGCGCACCTTGCTGTTTAGCCTCTGCATCGCTTAAATGTAATACAAACTCTTTGTAATTTTTAACGCGGTCAGTCACTGGCAGATTTGCTTCAGCCAGTCTATCGTATTCCATGAAACCTGTTACTTTGCCCATACTAATAAGCCCTTACCCATATTTAATTTTTTTGCATTGCGCATACTGTTGTTTTTAACAAGCAATTATTTAGCCAACTTTACGTCGCTGCTAAGCTGCAACCAGTGCTTTATCTTCAGCCATTTCAATTAATGCACGTTTATATTCATTTGGCATCACTTTAACAAACTTAGTTCTGTAGTTTGCCCAATCAGCCAACATCGCAATAGCACGAACACTGCCAGTATATTTAGCGTGATTTTCAATCAATGATTTCAGTGTAATTTCATCTGGTTGATCTAGATGATGTACTTTACCTACGCTTGCATCTGCGCTTTCCACTTTTTCAAGCGCAACCATGCTCATGTTGCAGCGTTTAGCAAATAGGCCATCTTCGTCATACACATATGCCACGCCACCGCTCATACCTGCTGCAAAGTTTTGACCTGTAACACCAAGCACTACAACCGTGCCACCAGTCATGTATTCACAACCATGATTACCAACGCCTTCAACTACCGCAGATGCGCCTGAGTTGCGTACGCAGAAGCGCTCACCTGCAACGCCACGGAAATAGCTTTCACCAGTAGTTGCACCGTACATAACGGTATTACCGATAATAATATTTTCATGCGCGATACCGCGGAACGCCACTGGCGGTTTGATGATAATACGTCCGCCACATAAGCCTTTACCCACGTAATCGTTACCTTCGCCAGTCAGTTCAAACGTAATGCCTTTGGCTAAGAATGCTGCAAAACTTTGACCAGAAGTACCTGTAAAGTTAACGTGTATCGTGTCATCAGGCAAGCCTGCATGACCATAACGCGTAGCAACTTGATTAGACAACATAGTACCTACAGTACGATTTGTATTAGAAATTGCTATGTCTAACACTACTTTTGCGCCAGTTTCTAAGGCCGTATTAGCCAAACTGACTAATTTGTTATCTAGCGCATTCACCAAGCCATGGTCTTGCACGTCATTATTTTTACGTGATACGCTCGCAGGCATTTCTGGCAGATGGAACACTTTAGCGAAATCTAAACCTTGAATTTTCCAGTGGTCGATACCTGCTTGCATGTTTAGTAAATCTGCACGACCAATTAAGTCGTCAAATTTAGCAACACCGATAGAAGCCATTAACTCGCGCACTTCTTCAGCAACAAAGAAGAAGTAATTCACTACATGTTCAGGTTGACCAGTAAAGCGTTTACGTAATTCTGGGTCTTGTGTTGCCACGCCTACAGGGCAAGTATTCAGATGACATTTACGCATCATGATACAGCCTTCAACCACTAGCGGCGCGGTAGCAAAACCGAATTCATCAGCACCTAGTAAAGCACCAATCACAACATCGCGACCGGTTTTAATTTGACCATCGACTTGCAGTACAACGCGACCGCGCAGTTGATTAAGTACTAATGTTTGCTGTGTTTCAGCTAGGCCTATTTCCCATGGACCGCCAGCGTGTTTCACTGATGAAATTGGTGATGCACCTGTACCGCCATCATGACCGGCAATCACGATATGGTCTGATTTAGCTTTAGCAACACCAGCTGCAACCGTACCGACGCCAGTTTCAGCGACTAATTTAACTGAAATAGACGCTTTAGGATTTGCGTTTTTCAAGTCATGAATCAGCTGCGCCAAATCTTCAATTGAATAGATATCATGGTGCGGAGGAGGAGAAATCAAACCCACGCCAGGTACTGAGAAACGCAATTTCGCGATGTATTCAGATACCTTGTGGCCAGGTAATTGGCCACCTTCACCAGGTTTAGCCCCTTGCGCCATTTTGATTTGAATCTGATCAGCAGAAGCCAAGTACTCAGCCGTTACACCAAAGCGACCTGAAGCCACTTGTTTGATGCGTGAGCGCATTGAGTCGCCCGCTTTGAGCGGAATATCTTTCACAATCACATCGCTGCCAATGACTTTCGCCATGGTCGTGTCTGTGGCTACAGGAATAAAGCGTTTCGCATCTTCACCACCTTCACCAGTGTTAGATTTACCGCCAATGCGGTTCATGGCAATGGCTAAAGTTGCGTGTGCTTCAGTAGAGATTGAACCCAGCGACATCGCACCAGTCGCAAAGCGTTTAACGATTTCTTTGGCTGATTCTACTTGATCAAGCGGAATTGCTGCGCCTACTGATTTAATCTCAAACAAACCACGCAAGGTCATGTGACGACGTGTTTGGTCATTGATTAACTTCGCATATTCTTTATAAGTATCGTATTGACCTGTGCGAGTTGCGTGCTGCAATTTAGCAATAGAATCTGGCGTCCACATGTGTTCTTCGCCACGCACTCTAAATGCGTACTCGCCGCCAGCATCTAAGCTATTGGCCAACACTGGATCTTCACCAAATGCTGACGTGTGCAAACGTTCAGCTTCTTCAGCCACTTGGTCTAAGCCAATGCCTTCAACATTGGTAGTGGTACCGGTAAAGTATTTTTCTACAAAAGCCGTGTTTAAGCCAATGGCCTCAAATTTCTGGGCTCCACAGTATGACTGATAAGTAGAAATACCCATTTTTGACATGACTTTATATAAGCCTTTGCCAACCGCTTTAACAAAGTTCTTAGCGGCTGCATACGGGTCTTTAACATCCATATGTTTAATGGTTTCAAATGCCAACCATGGGCAAACTGCCTCAGCACCATAACCTGCAAGCAAAGCAAAGTGATGCACTTCACGTGCAGAACCAGTATCGATGACCAAGCCGGTACTTGTTCGCAGTCCAGCATCCACTAAATGCTCATGCGTTGCAGAACAAGCCAGCAATGCTGGAATCGCTAGGCGATCTGCACTGATATTTCTATCTGAAAGAATCAGAATATTAAAGCCACTTTTCACTGCATTTTCAGCCGCGCTAGTTATGCTAGCAACTGCTGCTGCCATGCCAGCCTTACCCTGTGTTGCTGGATAAGTAATATCTAACACTAATGATTTATATTGGTTTTGTGTAAGTGTAGCAATCGCTTTCAATTGCTCCAACTCATCTAACATCAATACAGGTTGGCTCGCCTCTAAACGCATTGGAGGCGTTGCTTCATCCACGCCTAATAAGTTTGGTTTTGGGCCAATGAAGGTTACCAATGACATCACCAACTCTTCACGAATTGGGTCAATTGGCGGGTTAGTTACTTGTGCGAATAATTGTTTGAAGTAGTTATAAAGTAGTTTTGGTTTAGCAGATAAGACTGGCAGCGCCGCGTCATTACCCATTGAACCAGCGCCTTCTTCGCCGTTTTGCACCATAGGCTGCATCACGAATTTGAGATCTTCTTGTGTATAGCCAAAAGCTTGTTGCGTATCTAGCAGGCTTGCCGCCATCTCTAGACCGCCATCAACTTTAGGCATGTCGCTTAAGAAATAACGTGTTTTCTCAATCCATTGTTTGTAAGGCTTAGCCGTTGCAAGTGCGCTTTTCACTTCTGCATCGCCAATAATACGGCCTTGCTCAGTATCAATCAGCAACATTTTGCCTGGCTCTAAGCGCCACTTTTTAACGATTTTCTCTTGCGGGAATGTCAACACACCCATCTCAGACGCCATCATTACAAGGTCATCTTCCGTTACTAAATAACGCGCTGGACGCAAACCGTTACGGTCTAAAGTTGCACCAATCATGCGACCATCGGTAAATGCTACAGCAGCAGGGCCATCCCATGGCTCCATCAAGGCAGCGTGATACTCATAGAATGCGCGACGCTCTTCGTCCATCAAGGCATTATTACTCCAAGCTTCTGGAATCAACATCATCATCGCGTGCGGCAATGAGTAACCACCAGCCACTAGCAACTCTAAACAATTATCAAAACAAGCTGAGTCAGATTGACCGTCTACAATTAGCGGCCATAGTTTTTCTAAATCTTCACCAATCAGGCTAGATTTCATCGTCTCATGACGCGCTGCCATCCAGTTAACGTTACCTTTAACTGTATTAATTTCACCGTTATGTGCAATCATGCGGAATGGATGCGCCAAGTCCCAAGCTGGGAAGGTATTGGTAGAAAAACGCTGGTGCACTAGCGCCAAAGCTGAAACTATCGTTTCATCGTTTAAATCTGTGTAATAAACACCCACTTCATTAGCAAGCAACATACCCTTGTAAACAATGGTGCGTGAAGATAATGATGGAATATAGAACGTGGCTTTATCTTGCAAATTCAGCGCGCGAACTGCATGTTCTATGCGTTTGCGGATGACAAATAATTTGCGTTCAAAAACGTTCTGATCTGCAGTTGTGGCGCCTACAATGAGTTGACGCATAGTCGGCTCAACATCACGCGCAGCTTGAGCAATATTGCTGTTATCTACTGGCACATCGCGCCAGCCGAGTAATGTTTGATTTTCTTCTGCAATGATTTTGCTGATTAAAGCTTCGCAAGCTTCACGATTTTTTGTAGCTTGCGGCAAAAATACATTAGCAACAGCGTATTGACCTGCTTCTGGAAGGGTAATTCCAAGCTTTGCGGCTTCTTTACGCATAAAAGCGTCTGGCAATTGCATAAGCAAGCCAGCGCCATCGCCCAATTTAGGGTCATAACCTGTAGCACCACGGTGGGTCAGGTTAGTTAATAATTCCAACCCTTTTTGCACAATCTCATGGCTCTTTTTGCCTTTGATATGCGCCACAAAACCTACACCACAAGCATCACGCTCGTTTGACGGGCTATATAAGCCCTGTTTAGCAGGCTGATTTGAATTCAAATTGTTTGAATTTAGGTTGTTCGAGTTACTTAAAACTGTTGCCATATTATTTAATCACAAAACATTTAGCGGAACCTTCAAGTTTACCGTTAAATGCCTATGTGTTCAATAAGATAGGGACATAAATTAGGCTGAATTTCGTTTTTTTTAATTTTTAAGCGCCTCATTAAGAAATAAAGCAAGTCTAAACTCAAACTACAGAGCCCCGCCATTTCACTGATATTGAAATAACGGGGGCAAAGGGAATTGGTGAGTGGAATTGACTAGAGGAACTGAAGAGTACAATTAAAGCAGCAAGTCTTTACTTGATTAGTGAAAATGCCTTTTTAGCTGCAGCAATAGTGTTAGCAATATCTTCATCAGTATGTGCGGCTGAAACAAAGCCTGCCTCAAATGCAGATGGGCCTAGATAAATGCCACTATCTAACATGCTGTGGAAGAACTGGTTAAAGTGCTCTTTGTTTGATTGCATCATCTCATGGTAAGAAGTCGGGCATTTTTCGCAGAAATATAGACCAAACATACCGCCCACACTTTGTGCATTAAATATCACACCACCTTCTTTTGCCGCAGCCTTTAAGCCATCAACTAATTTTTGAGTTTGCGCGGTCAACTTAGCGTGGAAGTCGGGCGCTTGGATAAGCTCTAGTGTTTTTAAACCAGCAGTCACCGCAACAGGGTTGCCAGAGAGCGTGCCGGCTTGATACACCTTACCCACAGGTGCGAGGCATTGCATAATATCTTTACGTCCACCAAACGCGCCAACTGGCAAGCCGCCACCAATCACTTTACCCAAAGTGGTCATATCAGGCTTGATGTTATATAGCGCTTGCGCACCGCCCAAAGCGACGCGGAAACCCGTCATCACTTCATCAAAAATCAATACGGCGCCGTGTTTAGTGCAAAGTTCACGTAGCGTTTGTAAAAACTCCATGTGCGGCACGATTAGATTCATATTACCGACGACAGGCTCAATAATCACACACGCGATTTCATCACCCGTTTTATCAAACAAGTCTTTTAATTGCTGCGTATTGTTGTATTCTAAAGTGAGCGTGTGTGCAGCTACACTAGCTGGCACACCACCTGAATCTGGCTCACCAAATGTGAGCAGACCTGAACCAGCTTTTACCAACAAGCCATCTGAATGGCCATGGTAGCAACCTTCAAATTTCACGATTTTATCGCGTCCGGTAAAACCACGCGCTGTGCGGATTGCACTCATAGTGGCTTCAGTACCGCTACTGTTAAGGCGCACTTGCTCCATGCTTGGCACCAGCTTATTAATCAGCTGCGCCATTTCAAGCTCTAAACCAGTCGGCGCACCAAATGACAGGCTATTTGCCGCAGCTTCTTGCACAGCTTTAATCACAGTAGGGTGCGCATGACCAACAATCATCGGCCCCCAAGAGTTGATGTAATCGATATATTCTTTACCATCAACATCCCATAATTTAGAACCTAAACCTTTTTTGAAAAATATCGGCGTGCCACCTACACTGCGAAACGCACGTACTGGCGAATTTACACCGCCAGGAATTAGCTCTTGAGATTTATCAAAAAGGGTTTGATTGGTAGAAGTCATGTCGTTGCCTTAAGGTTTGATTCTTTGAATAAATGTGCGAATTGTTGAGCTGCTAATTTTACGTCATCTGCATTAAAAATTGCATTAATCACAGCGATTGAATCTGCACCAGCTTCTATAGCGGATGACGCATTTGTTAAAGTAATACCACCTATAGCTACGGCTGGGATATGTAATTGCGCTTTTGCTTGTTTGAATAAATCTAAACTTGCTACAGGCGCATGCGGTTTGGTAGTTGATGCAAAGCAAGCGCCAAAGGCCACATAAGTTGCGCCAGCTTGTTGCGCGCTCAAAGCCAGATCAAAGCGGCTATAGCACGATGCGCCTAGTATTTTATTCGCGCCTAACCTTGCTTTAACTTCGGCGATATTGCCGTCATCTGCGCCTATATGCACACCATCTGCATCTAAAGCGAGGCAAATCTCTAATGAGTCATTAATGATGAATGGCACTTGATAATGCTTGCATAGCGGCAAAATAGCCCCTGCTTGCTGAGCTTGTAAGTCATAGCTTGCTTGTTTATTGCGATATTGCAGCACGCTTATGCCGCCTTGAAGTGCAGCTTCTACTTTTGCTAACAGTAAGCCTGTGTCAACTTCGTCGGGCGTGATTGCGTATAAGCCGTAGATTTTATGAAATGGTATAAGTTGCATGGATTCTTCGCTTTGCTCAGAATGACGCGGCTACTTGTAGGAGCGGTTTGCAGCCGCGAACAGCCGTACAGAGTCTCGCCATAATTCGCGGCTGCAAGCCGCTCCTACAGATAGCTTTTATGCGTAACATTAGTGCGTTTTAGCACTACCATCACCGCTATTTACAACGGCATCTTCTTCGTCGCGCGCCCAGAACATACGATCGGGAATAAATTGCCCCATGCCAGGCCTGAATCCATTTTTGAGTGTTTGCCAAGTATATTCTTGCGCTTCCATCACGGCTTCTTCGATGCTCAAACCATGCGCCATGCAAGCGGCAATGGCGCTAGTAAGCGTACAGCCAGAGCCGTGATAACTACCTGCTAATCGCTCCCATTTATACGCTTTAATAAGTTTATTTTCACCATACAGCGTGTTAGTGACTTCTAGGCTGCGTTCGTGCGTGCCGGTAATCAACACGTATTCACTGCCCATTTCCAGCAAGCGCGCAGCAGCTTCATCTAGCGAAGTTAACGCCACTTCATCGTCCGCATCGGCAAACGCTAATCGACGCGCTTCCAAACTATTGGGCGTAATTAAAGTGGCTTGTGGAAATAACAGCTCAATCATCGCATCCATCATGTCATCATTGGTTAAATCATCGCCACGACCAGAGGTTAAGATTGGATCTATCAACAATGGAATATCTGGATAATCCGCCATGATTTCAGCAATCACTGCGATATTTTCAACTGAGCCCAACAGACCGAGCTTGAATGCAGACACCTGAACGTCTTCCAGAATCGCTCGTGCTTGATCATTCACCCAATCGGCATCCATCGCTAGCACGCCATCAACACCACGCGTATCTTGCACGGTAATAGCCGTCACTACAGAAAGCGGATGGCAGCCAATACTAGCAAAAGTGAGAATATCTGCCTGCAAACCCGCGCCACCGCTAGGGTCTGTGCCAGCAAAGGTTAGAACTGAAGGTGGTGCTTGATTGGCCATAATATTTTTGCGCTAAATGATTACATTAATTTAAATGGAGCGGGATACGGGAATCGAACCCGCGATTAAACTTTGGGAAAGTTTCGTGATTCCATTTCACCAATCCCGCCTAATCCTTCATTTTACTGTAATTTAGTAAAAGCGAGTATGTTCGATTATCACATTATCCAAAGAAGCTAGAGATTAAAACTCTAGTGGATCAACATCAATCGCCCATCGCACTTTAGCTGCGATGGCTTGACCTCTTAATTGACTCACCAAGTTTCTAAGCAACTTTTGCAGTGCGCTTCTATTGCTGGTTTGCATCAATACATGGCCGCGCTCCATGCCTTTTAGGCGCTCCATTTGCGGGCGAATGGGGTCGTATACGGTGACTTCAGCGCTTAAGTCTCGCGCTACTTTAAATGCATGGTTTAAAAATTGCTGCACAAGTGCGAAATCATTCGCTTCCGCACGCAGCAGTGCCATAAACACATACGGCGGAAACTGCACTTGCTCACGCTCTAGCAGCATGGCATTGGCGTAGCTCACATAGTCTTGGCTGCGCAGGGCGTTAAATAGCACATGCTCTGGAAACTGCGTTTGAATAATCACTTGCCCGGCTTTATCTGCCCGACCTGCGCGTCCAGCCACTTGCATGAGTTGCGCAAACAAACGCTCACTCGCCCGAAAATCTGGACTATGCAGCGCGCTATCGGTATCAATCACGCCAACTAAGGTCAAGTTTGGGAAATCATGCCCTTTAGCGAGCATTTGTGTGCCCACCAAAATATCGATTTCTTGATTATGTACTTTGTCTAAAATCTTAACTAAAGCGTTCTTGCGACTGATGCTATCGCGGTCTACTCGTGCAATTCGCGCAGTAGGTAGCAATTGCGCCAAGGTTTGCTCTAGCCTTTGCGTACCGTGTCCAGTTGGGTGCAAATCCGCATTGCCGCAACTTGGGCATTGCAGTGGTATCTTTTGCTCATGTCCGCAATGGTGACAGCGCAGTTTTCGTTGCCCTAAATGCACTACCAGGCGGCTGCTACAACGCATACACGGCGCAATCCAATGGCAAGCTGAACACAACAAAACAGGCGAATAACCACGGCGATTAATAAACAACAAACTTTGCTCTTTGCGCGCTAACCTGAGTTTTAACGCAGTAATCAGTTGCGGCGTTAAACCCTGTTGCAGGTTCACTTTAGTCGTATCTATACACTCAATATTGGGCAGTTGCGCCGCCGTGACCGCGCGCTGATTCAGGCTAAGTAAATGGTATTTATTTGTAGTTGCATTGTGCCAACTTTCCAGCGCTGGCGTGGCAGAACCAAGCACCACGGGAATATTCAAACGCTTGGCTCTCACCAGTGCAATATCGCGTGCATGATAGCGCATGCTATCTTGCTGCTTATACGAACCATCGTGCTCTTCATCGATAATAATGAGCTTTAAATTAGGCAATGGCGTAAAGATAGAAAGACGTGTGCCAATGACAATTTTAGCTGCGCCAGACTGCGCCATTTGCCAATGATGTAAGCGTTCACTCTCGCTCAAATTGCTATGTAAACTCACTAATGGAATATTTGCAAAGCGGCTTCTGAAGCGTGATTCTAATTGTGGCGTTAGATTGATTTCTGGTACTAGCACTAATACTTGAGCGTCTTTAGAAGCTAAAAAATGCTGCATCAAGCGAACATACACTTCGGTTTTACCGCTACCTGTAATGCCGTGTAATAACCAAGCTTTAAATTCGTTGGAATTTTGTACAATTTGCTCAACCGCGTGCGCCTGCTCATCATTTAAGTCTGGCTCAGTGGCTGATTGCTGTTCTAACACACGCAATCCTGCTTGCACTTGCTTGCTGCTAGCCCAACCATCCAGCACCAGCTGTTTTGCAGCTTTGCGTGCGCCACTGGAAATTGCATCTAACTCAGCTTCGGTTAACAATTCAGAAGCCAGCAAAGCCTCAAAAACTCGGCGCGTCACCAATTGACGTTTAGGGATTAACTCGACAGTTTGCGCACGCCCAAACTCGGTTAACTGATAAGCAAACTGCTTGCGCGAAACGGCTGGTGCAATTTGCCGCAAACGTGAGGGTAGGGCGGATAACAATGCCTGACCAAACGGATATTGGTAATAATCCGCGCTAAACTTAATCAAATTTAACGTTTCAGTATTAATTGGCAATTCATCTGCAAACACCTGCGTGATAGGCTTTAGTTTTTCAATCGGAAATTCGCTAGTTTCAGCAAAGCCCATCACAATACCAATCTGGCTTCTACGGCCAAATGGTACGAGTACGCGCTGACCAATTTGCGCAACATTTCCACCGCTCAAATAATCAAATAAGCGGTCAAGCGGCACATCTAAAGCAATATTTAGGATGGTTTTGGGCAAAGTTATGTTCAGAAAATCAACTGATTAAAGAAAAAATGGCGACAGTAGGTTAAAATAGCGGTTTTAGCATGTAATGCAAATATTGTGAAAACACATCTTACCCAATTACTGACCGCAGCCGCAAAAACTATTGCGCCTGAATTTGAAGCGACCATTTTACTTGAACGCCCAAAATCTGCCGAACATGGTGATTTTGCAACCAATTTAGCCTTAGTTTTAGCCAAACCGCTCAAACAAAATCCGCGTGCAATCGCTACGCAAATCCTCGAAGCATTGCCAACCAGTGACTATATCGCGAAAACTGAAATCGCGGGCGCAGGGTTTATTAACTTCTTTTTGAATGCACAGTCACAACAAGCTGTTGTGACTGATATTTTAAAAGCTGGCGAAAATTATGGTCGCAATAACATCGGTAGTGGTCAGAAAGTACAAGTAGAGTTTGTTTCAGCTAACCCAACCGGCCCATTGCATGTAGGCCACGGACGTGGCGCAGCGGTCGGCGATTGCTTGGCACGCTTGCTTGATGCTAACGGCTGGGATGTAACACGTGAGTTTTACTATAACGATGCTGGTGCGCAAATCGATAATCTGACGATTTCAGTGCTAGCGCGCTGCAAAGGCCTTTCAACGGATGATGCCAGCTTTCCTGAAAATGGTTACCGTGGCGACTATATTTTGGACATCGCCAACGCGTTTCTGAACAAAGAAACCGTGACCGCCGATGACATGCAAGTCACTGCAAATGGCGAAATTACTGACGAAGATGCCGTGCGCACTTTCGCTGTAGCCTATTTGCGCCATGAGCAAGATTTAGATCTAAAAGCCTTTCAAATCAAGTTTGACGTATTTTCATTAGAAAGCGCCTTGTATTCAGAAGGCAAAGTTGAAGAAACCGTGCAAGCACTGATTAAAAGCGGTCACACCTATGAGCTAGACAGTGCGTTATGGTTAAAAACCACAGATTTTGGCGATGATAAAGACCGTGTGATGCGCAAATCTGAAGGCGGCTACACTTACTTTGTACCTGACGTGGCTTACCATTCTGAAAAATGGAAACGTGGTTTTGTACGTGTAATTAACGAGCAGGGCGCTGACCATCACAGCACCATTACTCGCGTTCGTGCTGGTTTGCAGGCTTTAGATGCTGGCATTCCAAGCGGTTGGCCTGATTATGTATTGCACCAAATGGTCACTGTGATGCGCGGTGGCGAAGAAGTGAAACTGTCAAAACGTGCAGGTAGTTATGTCACGCTACGTGATTTAATTGAAGAAGTTGGCTGTGACGCAACACGTTACTTCTTAGCCGCGCGTCGTTCAGACTCGCAATTGGTGTTTGATATTGATTTAGCTCGTGCTCAAACCAACGATAACCCTGTGTTTTATATTCAGTATGCCCATGCCCGTATTTGCAGCGTGTTAGCCCAATGGGGTGGTGTTGCAGCGCAATTAAATGATGTAGATTTAAGCCCGCTTAATAATCCGCATGAAACTGCATTGATGCAACGTTTAAGTTCCTACCCTGAAACAGTTGCAAATGCCGCGACCGAGCTAGCGCCGCACGTAATCGCAAATTATTTAAAAGATTTAGCCAGTGATTTGCATAGCTATTACAATGAATATAAGTTTTTAATTGAAGATGAAACCGTTAAACTAGCGCGCTTAAGCTTGATTAGCGCTACGCAACAAGTCTTAAAAAATGGTTTAGGCTTACTTGGCGTAAGTGCGCCCGAAAAAATGTAGTACAAATGTAAGGACTTTAGAAAATTATGAGTAGAGATTACAAACCAAGCCCAGAAAGAACTAAGAGCAGCAGCAAAGGCAGCCCTTTTTTAACGGGTCTATTGGTCGGCATTTTGTTAGGTGTTGCTGCATCACTCAGCGTGGTGATGTTTATTAAAGGCGGCGATAGCCCATTTGGCGCACAAACCGAGAAAGAACCTAAAACGCCATTGGCAGATAAAATTGTTGCGGACACTAAAGCTGAAGCAGCAAAAGCTGCAGCTGAAAAAGACAAACAAGCCGCTGCAGATAATAATGAAAATGTTGATGACAAAACACGTTTTGATTTTTACACGATTTTGCCGGGTAGCGAGAGCAAAGTGACCAAGGAAGAAGAAGATAAAATCAAGGCAAATGACCAGCAGCCAGTTGTACCAAAAAGTTATTTTTTACAGGTTGGTGCTTTTCAAACAGATGAAGAAGCTGACAACTTGAAAGCTAAACTTGCCTTGCAAGGCTTTGAGGCGGTAGTACAAACCGCTACAATTCCTGATAAAGGTACTTGGCACCGCGTACGCGTAGGACCTTTGAACGATTTAGATCAAATCAACAAAACCAAAAAAGATTTAATCAGTAACGGCTTTAATGCTGACTTGATTAAAGTAAATAACGAAAACCAGTAACGTAAACAAGTTATTTTAGATACTGACTACAATTTTTATAGATTGAATTGTCAGCCAAATTTAAAGTCACACGTTTGTATGTAAATAATATTTAAGTAATGTGAGTGAATATTAATCATTAATTTAGATAGTTAAATTTTAGACCAAGTTAAAAGGAAAGTTAAAGATGAAAAAATTGTTGGCCGCATTAATGTTGTTAGCCTCATTCAATGTATTGGCAGCAGACCCACAATTGGGTCAAGAGTTTGATAAAACCGCAGAAGTCATCAACACAGACAACCCAGGTAAAATTGAGGTGACTGAAATATTCTGGTACGGCTGTATTCATTGCTACCACATGGATCCTATCCTTAACGCATGGGTCAAGAAATTACCAGCAGATGTAGTATTCAAACGTGTACCTGGTTTGCCTAATCCATCTTGGGCACCTATGGCTAAAGCTTTCTATGCTATGGAAGATTTGAAAATATCTGACAAATTGCACACCGCTTTATTTGATGCTGTGCATAAAGAAAAGTCACTTGATCCTACCAATGAAGCAGCTATTACTGATTGGATGACTAAAAAAAGCGGTCTAGATAAAGCGAAAGTAGAAGCGGCATTTAAATCATTCTCTATGAATAATAAATTGAACCAAGCGGCTAATTTCTTCCGTGCTTCTGGCGCAACTGGCGTACCTAGTTTTATTATCAATGGTCAATTCATTACCTCTAGCACAATGGCTGGTGGTAACGAGCAAGCACTTAAAACGGTTGATTTTATTGTTGGAAACGTTCGCGCAAGCAAAGCGAAGACCCCAGCAAAAAAGTAGTTGGAGAATCAAACTGGTTAACGTCTTTTTTCCAGAGAATATTTAATCGGTGATTCTGTTAAGACTCTAGCTTAAACCTAATGAGCCCGTTACTACCTTCTGGTATTAACGGGTTTTTTACGCCTATAATATTTCCGTTATTCAATTGCTCTCATCAACTAAGGCTATATCCATGAAAGTTTTTATCACTGGCGCTTCCAGCGGCATAGGCGAGGCGCTTGCCACAGAATATGCTAAACGCTTTCAAAATAAAGACACCACAATAGGACTAGTAGCTAGGCGTAGTGAGCACTTACAAAAGCTACAATCTAAGCTACAAGAAACCTATAAAATTAAATGTGTCATTTATCCGCTAGATGTACGTAATAGCGCAGCACTTGCCAGTGCTGCTGAAAGCTTTATGCAGCAACATGGCACACCAAACATAGTCATTGCCAATGCAGGCGTAAGCCGTGGAACGCTCACCGAACACGTGGAAGACATTGCCGCTTTTCAAGCGATTATGGATATTAACGTCATGGGGTTGGTACATACCTTCCAGCCATTTATTGCCGCCATGCGCCAAGCTGGGGCAAAAGGTGAGAACGCTCAATTAGTCGGCGTTGCTAGTGTCGCGGGTATTCGCGGCTTACCAGGCGCAGGCGCTTACAGCGCGAGTAAAGCGGCCGCCATTAGTTATTTAGAAAGTCTGCGCGTAGAAATGGCGCAAGACAATATTGCCGTCACCACTATTGCACCGGGCTATATTCGCACGCCAATGACAGACGTAAATCAATACAAAATGCCATTCTTAATGGACGCCGATGTATTTGCCTATAAATTTGCCAATGCCGTTGAAAACAAACGCCGCTTCTGTGTGATTCCATGGCAAATGGGTTGGGTAGCAAGATTTATGCGTTTAATACCGCCATTTTTATGGGATTTTGCTGTAAAAAAAGCGCCTCATAAGAAGCGCCTAGATTGGGATTGGCTATAAATATTTTTGTAAATATTGATAAAATTTAGCCCATGGCATTGTTCTGTTTTGGCCTAGATAACCCCTGCCATAGCTTTTCTAAGTTATAGTCTAATCATAGACTTAATTAGACATCGCCTGACTTGACTATGCATGAAATCCAAGACATGATTGCCTGCGAGCAGTGTGACGCCGTGTTTCAAAAGCTCTCACTAGGTAATGGCGAAATTTCACTTTGCACACGTTGTGGAGCTGAACTCGACCGTAATGCTCAAGAGCGGCGTAATCATTTGCTGCCATTGACCATCGCCAGTCTCATCATTTTCGTCATCGCAAATACTTTTCCTATTGTCCAAATAGAGTTACAGGGCTTAGTCAGCAAAACGACATTAATGGGTGCGGTATTATCGCTAAGCACCGAGGGTGTCTCGCTGGTAGCACTACTGGTGCTAGCAACCACTATATTATTTCCATTGATGCAGATGCTGATCTTATTTTACCTACTCATCCCATCAACGAGTCTTAATGACCGCCCTGGGTTTAGCCTATTGATACGCATCATGCAAATGCTACGCCCGTGGGGCATGGTGGAAGTGTTCATGTTGGGGGTACTAGTAGCGTTAATCAAACTATCAAACATGGCCACTATCATCCCCGGCATTGCCTTGTGGGCATTTTGTATGCTCACCGTGATGCTCACAGTTGTGGTGTCATTCAACCCACGTTATTTGTGGCAGTTGGAAACCTCCGAACAGGAGGCAAGATGACGAAGAACGTTCTAACTAACATGGCAGTGCTGCCTTCTGAATATGCAACTACTCAATTCGAGACTGCTAGCAGCTTGGGCATACTAGCCTGTCACCAATGTGGCAAGCTCTGGAAAGGTGCACAGCAAGGTCAATGTTGCTTACATTGCAACGCTACACTGCACATGCGCAAGCCAGATAGCCTTAACCGCACTTGGGCGCTACTCATCACCGCATGCATCATGTATATTCCAGCTAATATGTTGCCGGTCATGATCACCAGCACTTTATTTGATACCCATCAAGATACCATTCTGAGCGGCATCATTTTCTTCTGGGTGTCTGGAGATTGGGGTCTAGCAGCCGTGGTCTTCATTGCTAGCTTTCTTGTACCTTTACTCAAACTGGCATCATTATTTATATTAGTGATTAGCGCACAACGGCAAAGTTTCTGGCGACAACTAGAACGAGCTAAGTTATACCGCTTAGTAGAAATCATCGGTCGCTGGTCGATGCTGGACGTTTTTGTCGTCTCACTTTTGGTAGGTTTAGTACAGATTCAGGGATTTGCCCAAATCACTGCAGGTGTGGGTATTGTGGCTTTTGGCGCAGTAGTAGTATTAACCATGCTGGCTTCGCTCAGCTTTGATCCGCGGCTGATTTGGGACACTGCAGATTCCCAAACTTCAAGTCAGTCATTTATAGCCACTGATGGCTCAAACAAAAGTAATGCCAAATTAAAGATAAAAGACAAGATGAAAGAAACGCGATGAACGAAGAGATTAAACAAGAAAATGTGACTGGCTTGCCCACCCCTAAGCGTGAGCAGCAAAGTAATTGGCTGCCATCGTTGGTATGGTTAATTCCTATTATTGCTGCAATTATTGGTGTCATCTTAGTCGCCAAAATATTAATAGACCGTGGCCCAGTCATCACCATCACATTTCGTACTGGTGAAGGCTTGGAAGCAGGTAAGACCAAGGTGAAGTATAAGGAAGTTGATATTGGTGAAGTACAAACCATTAGCTTAAGTAAAGACCGCTCACAGGTGCTGGTAAAGGTGCAGCTATCTAAGAATGCAGAAAGCTTCACCACGATGGATACGCACTACTGGGTGGTACGTCCACGCCTTGGTGCTTCTGGCGTCTCAGGCCTAGGCACATTGCTATCAGGTGCTTACATTGCCGCGGATGGCGGTATATCCGACGAAACCACCAAAGAATTCACAGGGCTGGAAATACAACCCACGGTTACGCGCGACGCTTCGGGTAAGCAGTTCATATTGCACGCAGATGACTTGGGGTCGGTCGATGTAGGGTCACCTATTTTTTACCGTCGCATCAAGGTAGGCCAAGTTTCTGCTTATGATTTAGATGATGATGGCAAAGGTGTTAGTTTGCGTATCTTCATCGATAAACCTTATGACAAGTTTGTTGGCATGAACACGCGCTTCTGGCAGGCCAGCGGGGTGGATATTCAGGTGAATGCCAGCGGCTTTAAGGTCAATACGCAATCACTCGCTAGCGTCGTTCTGGGCGGGCTTGCATTTCAATCAGCAGATGGTAATCTTGGTACGCTTGCCAAAGAAAATACCACTTTCCTATTAGCGCATGACCAAACCGAAGCACTTAAGCAGCCGGATGGCCGCTCGGAAACAGCCATCCTTCATTTCAACCAGTCGATCCGCGGCTTAACACCTGGTGCAACGGTCGATTTCCGCGGCGTAGTGCTAGGTCAAGTGAAATCAATAGGCATTGAATATGACACTAAACGCCGTGAATTCGATATGCCCGTGGTCATTGAGATTTATCCTGCTAGGCTAGGTAGTAAATATGCTAAAGATGAAGCTCAATCATCTTACACACAGCAGCAGCGTATACAATTTATGGTCAGCCGCGGCTTGCGTGCTCAGCTACGCACAGGCAATTTGCTGACAGGTCAGCTTTACGTTGCACTTGATTTCTTCCCCAAAGCGCCGCCAGTGGTGCTAGCACCGAGCACACCAATAGAATTACCAACCATTTCTAATGGGCTAGATGAAGTGCAAACACAGATTGCGACTATCACTAGCAAGCTCAGTAAAGTGCCGTTCGATCAAATCGGTATTGATTTGCAAAAATCATTAGTCACCTTAAACAACACCTTAAACAGCGCTGAAAAACTGACAAAAACACTCAACCAAGACGTAGCACCTGAGGTGACCGCTGCCATGAAAGATGTGCGTAAAACCCTTGACAGTGCAGGGCGTACGTTGTCAGAAGACGCGCCATTACAGCAAGATTTAAGGCAAACACTACAAGACCTATCGCGTGCTGCAAGCTCTTTAAAAGTATTAACTGATTATCTTGAACAACACCCTGAATCGCTGATTCGTGGCAAAGCCATTGATAATCCTTAACTTTATAAATGCACAAAAGAGTTTCAAAACCTTGTCATATGGAAAAGCAACATGATAAATTGGAGTCATCGGATGAGTTTAACCAAATCTAGAGCATTGATAGTTGTATTGGCTATTGCGCTCGCGGCATGTGCAACACCTGCAACCGTGCGCTTTTATACATTAAGCAACCAAACGCAAAGCAAGCCGGCGGGTGTATCAAACACAACACCAATTGCCATTGAGGTGCTGCCTGTACGCGTTCCTGAGCGCTTAAAACGTCCGCAGTTAGTGATTACCTCAAAGAGTGTTTCTCAAATCAAGATTCTAGAGCAGGATCGCTGGTCATCCGCATTCAATGACGAACTACATGATGCTTTTGTTAGCGGAATCACCAATCAGCTTGGCGCCATCGATATTTCACGTGGCGGCCGAGTCGCTAATCAACCTATTTACCGCATTTCTATTAATTTGCAGCAGTTCAATGCGACTCTGGGCGAACAAGTACAAACCAATTTTGTATGGACGATTACACGCCTAAATGCTGGTACAAGCTCAGGAGACATGCCTTCATTATCCTGCCAAAGCATCATCAGCAAAACGGTTACCAGTGACATCAATGCAGTAGTGATAAGTTTACAAGAAGCCGTAGCCGATGTGACAAAGGCAATTTCTACCAATGTCACCAGCCTAAACACTGGCCGAAATGCTACATGCAATAATTGACAGACTAGCGCGTAATGGGTTTGTATCTGATACGTTTCGGTTTCGCGCCTTTGTCGCCGAACTTGCCACGGTTTTTTGTGGCTTAGTTTCGGCGGGCATGCCCTTTCAGGTACGGAGGGCTTTGGGAGTTAATTGATTGAATTTTTCATCTAGCGCGTAATCGGTTTGTACCTGATTCGTTTCGGTTTAGCGCCTTCCTCACCTAAACGTTTACGTTTATCGGCTTCATATTCTTGATAGTTACCGTTAAAGAACGTCCATTGCGATTCACCTTCTGCGGCTAAGATATGCGTCGCGATACGGTCTAAGAACCATCTATCATGTGAAATCACCAATACGCAACCTGCAAACTCAAGCAAGGCATCTTCTAGTGCACGTAATGTTTCCACATCTAAGTCGTTTGATGGTTCATCGAGCAGCAATACGTTGCCGCCAGAAATCAGCGTTTTCGCTAAGTGCAAGCGGCCACGTTCACCGCCTGAAAGCTGACCGACGATTTTTTGTTGATCGCCGCCTTTAAAGTTGAAGCGACCAATGTAAGCACGTGATGGCGTTTCATAACGGCCTACCGTAAGAATATCTGAGCCATTTGCTATTTCTTCAAAAACCGTCTTGGTATTGCCCAAATCGTCGCGGCTTTGGTCAACATATGCCAATTTAACGGTTTGGCCAATATTGACCTCACCGCTATCTGGCGCTTCCAAACCCATCACCATTTTAAATAGTGTCGATTTACCTGCGCCGTTCGGGCCGATAATACCGACAATCGCGCCAGCTGGTACGCTAAAGCTTAAATTATCAATCAATAATCTGTCTTTAAACGCCTTGGTGACGTTGTTGAATTCAATCACTTGGTCGCCTAAACGCTCACCTGCAGGAATGAAAATCTCCTGCGTTTCGTTACGTTTTTGATACTCGGCACTGGCTAACTCTTCATAGCGTGCAATACGTGATTTACTTTTAGCTTGGCGTGCTTTCGGATTTTGACGCACCCACTCTAATTCGGTATTCAATGCTTTACGACGTGTAGATTCTTGCGATTCCTCTAACGCTAAACGTGCTTGCTTTTGATCTAACCAGCTTGAGTAATTGCCTTTCCATGGAATACCATGGCCACGATCTAACTCTAAAATCCACTCAGCTGCATTATCGAGGAAGTATCTATCATGCGTTACCGCCACCACGGTGCCTGGGAAGCGAACCAAGAACTGTTCTAGCCACTCCACAGACTCTGCATCCAAATGGTTGGTTGGCTCGTCTAACAGCAGCATATCTGGCTTAGACAGCAATAGTTTACATAAAGCCACACGGCGTTTTTCACCACCCGATAATGGGCCGATTTTTGCATCCCAAGGTGGTAAACGCAGCGCATCTGCGGCTATATCTAGTTGCGTAGTTAAGTCGCTACCGCTTGCAGCAATAATGTTTTCCCACTTAGCCTGTTCTTCAGCAAGCTTGTCAAAATCTGCGTCTGGCTCTGCATAAGCGGCATACACGGCTTCTAACTTGGCTTGCGCCTCCATCACCTCGCCCATGCCTGATTCAACTTCTTCACGCACGGTTTTTTCTGGGTCTAATTGTGGCTCTTGCGGCAAGTAGCCAATCGTCATATTGGGCTGCCATTGCACCTCGCCCTCAAACTCTTTATCCACACCCGCCATAATGCGCAGCACGGTAGATTTACCTGAGCCATTTAAACCCAACAAACCAATTTTTGCGCCTGGGAAAAAAGATAAAGAAATATCTTTAATAATGGTTTTTTTAGGAGGAACGATTTTGCTCACGCGGAGCATAGACATGACATATTGAGCCAAAATAAATACCTTTTTGTTTTGCTAATATAAAAAATGAAAGCTTAACAGAAAGCCCGCATGCTTGCTCGCTATCCCTGACTATACATCAATGATTGCAATGAATAGGGCGATGGGAATGTAGGTATAATGTGCCAACGATAAAAGGCACAGCTTAAATGGCAATCAAATCCACAATTTATAAAATCGATCTGCAAGTTTCTGATATGGATCGTAATTATTACCAGCAACATAACTTAACCATTGCTAAACATCCATCAGAAACTGATGAGCGCGTCATGGTGCGACTAATTGGTTTTGCCATGTATGCCAATGAAGCGCTGATATTCGGCAAAGGCTTGAGCGATGATGAAGAGCCAGATTTATGGCAAAAAGATCTCACTGGCGCTATCGAGTTATGGATGGATGTAGGCTTACCAACAGAAAAAGATATTCGTAAAGCTGCAGGACGCGCAAAGCAAGTAGTGGTGGTGCTTTACGGTGGGCGAATCGCTGATATGTGGTGGGCGGCTAACAGTAAAGCCTTGCTTAAAACCAACAACTTAACGGTGATTAATTTACCCGAAACAAAAGAATTAGCGAACATTGCAGAGCGTGGCTTTAATATCAGCTGCACCATTCAAGATGGGCAAATCATGGTGGGGCATGATGGTGGCACTTTGGACATTATTCCTGTGATTTTGAAAGAACCAAGTACTTACTAAAGCACACAACTAATTGAGCATTTTCTAAATCAAAATCACTTTGTAGGCAGAGTTTGCACCGGCTGGCGCGTGCTCTAGCTTTTGATAAGTCACTCCTGCGAAATCCGCGCAAACTTGCTGAAATGCGCCTGTCACCAAAGTTTCGCCTTGTTTTGCGACATCTTCACCCAGTTTACAGGCGGCATTCACCTCTGCTCCAAACACTTCGGTATTGCCTACACGCAAAATCTTACCAAAGCCCAAACCCACGCATAGGTGAACTCTTTCTTGTTCAAGTTTAGCTTCGTTATAGGGAATTAAAATCTGCTGCATCACAAGCGCACATTGCAATGCTTTTTGTGGCTGACGAAAAATCACTAAAAAAGAGTCACCATCAGTTTTAAGTAAAAAACCTTCATGTTGCTCAATCACTGGTAATAACAAACGTTCAGACTCATAAATCGTCTGCAAAAAATGAATGATGCCATACTCTGCCACTCGACGAGAAAAGCCCGCCAAATCGGTCATCATCACACACCACTCTTCGCCAAACAAATCCCAAATACGTTGATCTATTTCATCTTTATTTGCATTAGGCAATAGCCTTTGTGCAATCAAATCATATAAGCGACTTTCAGAATTTTGCATTACGGTTTTAGAGTTGTGACTCATATTGTTTCTACTAAATGAGACGTAAATTGATAGTTTTATAGACTACTCTACTGTGACCGATTTTGCCAAATTTCTAGGCTTATCCACATCCGTTCCTTTGATTAATGCGACATGATATGCCAACAGCTGTACAGGGATGGTATGCAAAATAGGTGATAGCACGCCTACGTGGCGCAAGGTGCGAATGACATGCACACACTCACTTTCTGCAAAGTGGCTATCATCATCGGCAAATACAAACAACTCTCCGCCACGTGCTTTCACTTCTTGCATATTAGATTTTACTTTTTCTAACAACGTATCGTTAGGTGCAATCACGACGACGGGCATGTCGCTATCCACAAGCGCTAGTGGGCCGTGCTTTAGCTCACCTGCAGGATAGGCTTCGGCATGAATATACGAGATCTCTTTAAGCTTGAGCGCTCCCTCTAGGGCAATTGGATAGTGTATACCGCGGCCTAAAAACAGAGCATGGTGCTTATCAGAAAATGCTTTAGCCCACTCACGTATTTGTGGCTCCAGATTGAGCGCATGTTGTACACTGCCTCCCAATTGTCTCAAAGCTGTTAGATACTCATGTTCTTGAGCGTCACTAAGCACTCCTCGTTGTTTAGCTAATGTCGCAGCTAAAGTGAAGAGGGCAACTAATTGGGTAGTGAAGGCTTTGGTAGAAGCTACACCGATTTCAGCCCCTGCACGCGTGTAAAACACCAGTTGCGAGGCGCGTGGAATAGCACTCTCTTGCACGTTACAAATCGCTAAAGTCAGATGTTGGCCTAACGATTTAGCGTGCTTCAATGCCTCCATCGTGTCTAACGTTTCACCTGATTGTGAAATAGTGACTATCAATTGTTTAGGATTTGACACAGAAACTCTGTATCGATATTCGCTGGCAATTTCTACATTAGTAGGTATTTTTGCAATGCTTTCCAGCCAGTATTTAGCGGTAAGCGCAGCGTAATAACTTGTTCCTGCAGCAAGAATCAAAATACTATCGACTTGTTTAAATACTTCACTGGCGTTTTCACCAAACAGTGCGGGGGAGAACTGATTATCATCAATCAGCGCTTCAATGGTGTCTGTCAGCGCTTTAGGTTGTTCATGTATTTCTTTTTGCATGAAGTGCGCATACGGGCCAAGCTCCATGCTGGCGAGCGATACGTCACTCATATGCACTTTGCGTTCTACTGTATTACCATCTCGTCCAAATATTGTGACGCCCTCACGACGCACATCGGCTACGTCACCATCTTCAAGGTAAATTACTTTGCGGGTCACTGATAGCACTGCAGAAACATCAGACGCAATGAAATTTTCACCTTCACCCAAGCCTATCAATAACGGACAACCTAAGCGCGCGGTAATCATGTGTTCCGGCTCTTTCACTGAAATCACGCTGATAGCGAAGGCACCGGTCAGTTCAGCCACGGCTTTTTGCGTAGCTGCTAAGAGTGGTAAATCTTTGTGATAATTGTGTATTAGATGCGCAATCACTTCCGTATCGGTTTGTGACGTAAATTCATAGCCTAGCGCTTTTAAGCGAGTGCGCTGCTCATCGTGATTTTCAATAATGCCGTTATGTACCACGGCAATTTCACCTTTCGAGACGTGTGGATGCGCATTGCTTTCAGTCACACCACCGTGTGTGGCCCAGCGCGTATGACCAATACCAACTTGACCACTTAAATTAATCTCTAAAGCCTTTTCTGTCATGGCAGCAACTCGCCCAACAGCACGTACACGCTCTATGTTTCCACCGCTCAATACAGCAACGCCTGCAGAGTCGTAGCCACGATATTCCAGGCGGCTTAGACCTTCTATAAGGGTTGATACGACGTTTCTACTTGCTACTGCGCCTACAATTCCGCACATAAATGGTCTTTCATCAATTAATTTACTTAAGCTTACTTTTTAATCTTTACCGTTTGATTTTTATGGGCCGCTTCCAGCCCACTATCGTTTTTTGCTCTTTTGCACGGCAGAATGTTAAAGCGTCCGCGGGCGCATCTCTAGTAATGGTTGAACCTGCGGCAATGGTCGCATTTCTACCAATAGTGATTGGTGCAACCAATTGTGAGTCTGAGCCTATGAACGCGCCATCCTCAATCACTGTTCTAAATTTATTCGCACCGTCGTAATTACAAGTTATTGTGCCAGCACCAATATTGACTTTTTTGCCTATAGTTGTATCGCCCACATAACTTAGATGGTTAATCTTGCTACCAACATCCACTTGCGAATTTTTAAGTTCTACAAAGTTACCAATATGCGTATCTGCAGCCAGTGTAGTACCAGGACGTAATCTTGCAAATGGACCAATACGGCTATTTTCGCCAATCTCAGTGTCATCAATATGTGTAAATGGCGCGATTTGAACGCCAGCTTCCATGGTGGCATTTTTAATGACACAGTTTGCTGAGATTTTTACGTTATCAGCTAAAGTGACATTACCTTCAAACACGCAATTAACATCAATCTCTACATCTTTGCCGCAGCTTAGTAAACCACGCACATCTAAACGCGCAGGGTCTCTTAATGTAACGCCTTGTTGAAGCAACTTTTGTGCAATGCGTGTTTGATACACCCGTTCTATAGCACTTAAATCTGTTTTAGAGTTAATACCTGTGACTGACCATTCATCATCTGTAACCTCTGCAACAACTTCTATACCCTGCTGCACAGCCAGCGTCACAATATCAGTAAGGTAATATTCGCCCTGAGCATTGTTATTGGTCAATTGCGATAACCATTTTGTTAAATAAGCATTAGGCATCGCCATAATGCCAGTATTCACTTCAACGATATTACGCTGCGTTATAGTTGCATCTTTATGCTCTACAATAGCCATCACGTTTTGATTATCTGCACGCACAATGCGGCCATAACCAGTGGGGTCTGCTTTATTAAAAGATAGAATCGCTAACTTGTTATTGGCTTGTTCAATTAAGGTCTTGCAAGCGGCTACGTCAACCAAAGGCACATCGCCCAGCATCACTAAAGATTGTGCACCAGCATCTAAAAATGGTACTGCTTGTTGCACAGCATGGCCTGTGCCAAGCTGCTCAGCTTGGTTTACCCAAGTAATATTTTCGTGTGAAAATGCTTCACGAACGATTTCGCCGCCATAACCATATACCACAATAATTTTGCTTGGATTTAGTGCTTTGGCAGAATCAATCACATGCGCCAATATCGATTGACCGCCAATTTCATGTAGAACTTTAGGTGTATTGGAATGCATGCGGGTGCCTTTACCCGCAGCTAGAATAATGATATTGAGTGACATTATGCCTTTAAGACTTCTGTGATTTTTGCATGGCTAAAGTATAACAAAAAAGGCAGCCTAAGCTGCCTTTTTGCTGGTGTTAACTTTCGTTACACCGAATTGATTTTGGTCATCAATGATTAACTTTACGTAGTCGTTCAATCGCTTGAATTTGTGCAATCGCTTCAGACAATTCAGCCTGTGCTTTTGCATAATCCATATCCGAAGTTCGATTCTTCATAGCTTCTTCAGCTGCTGCTTTTGAAGCAACTGCTTTAGCTTCATCTAAATCGTGACCACGCACTGCAGTATCAGCCAACACAGTAATTAAACCTGGTTGCACTTCTAACAAACCGCCTGAGATGAAAATCAAAGTCTCTTCAGCAGAATCAGCCAGTTTAATACGCAATGAGCCTGGTTTGATTGTAGTGACCATAGGTGCATGGTGAGGGTATATACCTACTTCACCCGTACTTACCGGAACTACAACAAACTCAGCTTCACCAGCAAAAATGCTGGCTTCTGCACTTACTACATCGATATGAACAGTATTTGCCATATTTTTCTCTATACTTTATTAAAGTTTACTAAGTGCTTAATCAGCTTAGTTTAAAGTTTTGGCTTTTTCTACTGCTTCTTCAATGCCACCTACCATGTAGAACGCTTGCTCAGGCAAGTGATCGTATTCACCAGCAACAATCGCTTTAAAGCCTTTGATTGTTTCTTTTAGTGGCACGTATTTACCTGGCGCGCCAGTAAACACTTCAGCTACGTGGAAAGGTTGTGATAAGAAACGTTGAATTTTACGTGCACGGCCAACAGCTAATTTATCTTCTGGTGACAATTCGTCCATGCCCAAAATAGCAATAATATCGCGAAGTTCTTTATAACGTTGTAATGTTTGTTGAACAGAACGTGCAACGTTGTAATGCTCTTCACCAACTACCAATGGGTCTAATTGACGTGAAGTAGAATCTAGTGGATCAACCGCTGGGTAGATACCTAAAGATGCAATGTCACGTGACAACACAACTGTTGAATCCAAATGTTGGAAAGTTGTCGCTGGTGATGGGTCAGTCAAGTCATCGGCAGGAACATAAACCGCTTGGATAGAAGTAATTGAACCTGTTTTAGTTGATGTAATACGTTCTTGTAAACGGCCCATCTCGTCCGCTAGAGTAGGTTGGTAACCTACAGCTGAAGGCATACGACCTAACAACGCTGATACTTCAGTACCGGCCAATGTGTAGCGGTAGATGTTATCAACGAAGAACAATACGTCACGACCTTCGTCACGGAATTTCTCAGCCATGGTCAAACCTGACAAAGCTACGCGTAAACGGTTACCTGGTGGCTCGTTCATTTGACCGAACACCATCGCTACTTTTGATTCTTTCATGTCATCTAGCTTAATAACGCCAGCTTCTGCCATTTCGTGGTAGAAATCGTTACCTTCACGAGTGCGCTCACCTACACCAGCAAACACTGATAAACCTGAGTGTTGTTTAGCAATGTTGTTGATTAGCTCAAGCATGTTAACTGTTTTACCCACACCAGCACCACCAAACAAACCAACTTTACCGCCTTTAGCAAATGGGCAAACTAAGTCAATCACCTTGATACCTGTTTCCAACAAGTCAACTGATGGAGATAACTCTTCAAAAGTTGGCGCTTTTTGGTGAATTGCACGACGCTCATCACAATCAATTGGACCAGCCTCATCAATTGGGCGGCCTAACACGTCCATAATACGACCCAAAGTACCTACACCAACTGGCACAGTAATTTGATCGCCTGTTGATTTGAATGATGTACCACGTGCAAGACCATCTGAAGAACCCATGGCAATCGTACGTACAATACCGTCACCTAATTGCTGTTGCACTTCAAGCGTTAAGCCTACTTCAGCATTGCTTGATGCATCGTCAATAATTAACGCTTCAAACACTTTAGGCATTTGATCGCGTGGAAATTCAACGTCGACCACCGCACCAATAATTTGCACTACTTTACCTATTTTTACACCTACGTTCGCTGTACTCATTTTTTATATCCTATTCAAGCTAATCTGTTGAATTGTAATTTAATTCTTAAAAATACTATGATACCGCTGCCGCGCCGCCGACGATTTCTGAAATCTCTTTGGTAATGGCTGCTTGACGTGCTTTGTTGTAAACCAGTTTCAAATCACCAATCACTTCTTTCGCATTGTCAGACGCTGATTTCATTGCCACCATACGTGATGATTGCTCTGAAGCCATATTCTCTGCCACAGCGTTATAAACTAATGATTCGATATAACGTGTCATCAATTGATCAACTACTGGCTTAGCTTCAGGCTCATAGATGTAATCCCAATGACCTTTAGGACTACCTAGTTGCTCGCCGCTCAATGGTAATAATTGCTCCATCACTGGCTCTTGCTTCATGGTATTAATGAACTTGGTATAGCTAATATAAAGCTGATCAATTTCGCCAGCTTCATACATATCTAGCATCACTTTAATCGTACCGATTAGCGTTTCTAAATGCGGCACATCGCCTAAACCAGTAATGTGCGATTTAACATTAGCACCAACGCGGTTCATGAAACTGAAACCTTTGTTACCAATTGCACTTACCGCAATCGCTTTACCTTCAGATTCCCAATTTTTCATTTGGTTAACTGAGAGGCGCAGCATGTTGGTATTTAAACCGCCACATAGGCCTTTATCTGAGCTCACCACAATCAAACCGACGTTTTTAACAACCTCACGTTTGATTAAATATGGGTGCTTATACTCTGGGTTTGCAAATGAAAGATGCGCAGCAACGTTACGAATTTTCTCAGCATACGGACGGCTAGCACGCATTCTATCTTGCGCTTTACGCATTTTAGAAGCGGCAACCATTTCCATCGCCTTGGTGATCTTGCGTGTATTTTCAACACTCTTGATCTTGGTTCTAATCTCTTTACTACCAGCCATTTTTAGTCCTAGATAGTAGAATTATTAGTAAGCGTTTGTAGCTTTGAAGTCCTGAATTGCGGCTTCAACTGCTTTTTCGTTATCGCCAGCTAAATCTTTGCTAGATTCAATGCCTTCCATCAATTTAGCGTATTTAGAACCCATGAAACCGTGTAATGCGTTTTCAAAAGCTAACACTTTATTGGTTGGAACATCATCAAAGTAGCCTTTGTTAGCTGCTAACAATGTAATCGCCATTTTAGAAACACTTAATGGTGCGTATTGCGCTTGTTTCATCAACTCAGTAAACATACGACCGCGGTCTAATTGTTTACGTGTTGCTTCATCCAAATCAGAAGCGAACTGCGCAAACGCAGCCAATTCACGGTATTGCGCTAATGCTAAACGTACACCGCCACCTAATTTCTTAATGACTTTAGTTTGAGCAGCACCACCAACGCGAGACACTGAAATACCAGCGTTAATCGCAGGACGAATACCAGCGTTGAACAAGTCAGTTTCTAAGAAGATTTGACCATCGGTAATTGAAATCACGTTAGTTGGCACGAAAGCAGAAACGTCACCAGCCGCTGTTTCAATCACTGGCAATGCAGTCAATGAACCTGTTTTGCCTTTAACGGCACCGTTAGTGAATTTTTCTACGTAATCTTCGTTAACACGCGCTGCACGCTCTAACAAACGTGAGTGAATGTAGAACACGTCACCTGGGTAAGCTTCACGACCTGGTGGACGGCGTAATAACAATGAAATTTGACGGTAAGCAATCGCTTGTTTAGTCAAATCATCATAAACGATCAATGCATCCTCACCGCGGTCACGGAAGTACTCGCCCATCGTACAACCAGCGTACGGTGCTAAAAATTGTAATGCTGCTGAATCTGATGCTGTTGCCGCAACCACGATGGTGTAAGCAAGTGCGCCGTTTTCTTCAAGTTTACGTACCACGTTAGCGACAGTAGAAGCCTTTTGGCCAATCGCTACATAGATACAGGTCATGTTTTGACCTTTTTGATTGATGATGGCATCAATCGCAACCGCAGTTTTACCTGTTTGACGGTCACCAATAATCAATTCACGTTGACCACGACCAACTGGAACCATAGAGTCAACAGATTTCAAACCTGTTTGTACTGGTTGTGAAACTGATTTACGTGCAATCACGCCTGGTGCAACCTTTTCAATCTTGTCAGTCATTTTTGCATTAACTGGGCCTTTACCATCAATTGGCTGACCTAGCGCATTAACAACGCGACCGATTAATTCTGGACCTACTGGCACTTCTAAAATACGACCTGTACATTTACAGATATCGCCTTCAGTAATATGCTCATAGTCACCTAGAACAACCGCACCTACTGAATCGCGCTCTAAGTTAAGCGCTAAACCGAATGTGTTGCCTGGAAACTCGATCATCTCGCCAGCCATCACGTTTGAAAGACCGTGAATACGAACGATACCGTCGGTTACTGAAATTACTGTACCTTGAGTACGCGCTTCAGCTGAGGTAGAAAAATTTTCTAATCTGCTTTTAATCAGTTCACTGATTTCTGATGTAGATAACTGCATTTTGACTCCTAATAATTTTCTTTGCCTAAATTATTCTTTGCTTAGGCCTAAGCTGAAAGCGTGTACGCTAAATTTTGTAACTGACCTTTGACGGATGCGTCTATCACTGTATCGCCAACAATAATTTTAATCCCACCAATCAGTTCTGAATCTACAGAAACATTGGCTTCAATTTTTTTACCGAATTTAGCTTCTAAGCGTTTTACTAAATCTTTGACTTCTGCGGCACTAGGTTTAGCAGCAGCAATAATTTGTGCATCTAAGGTACCTTCGTCTAACGCCTTAAGCTCTTCAAACGCTTCGGTAATCGCAGGCAAAATAGACATACGTCCGTACTCAACCAATACTTTAATCAAGTTTTGACCTTGTTCGTTAAGCTTATCGCCACACACTTTTAGAAAAGCGGCTTGCAATTCGCTGCTGACTACTTTTGGATCTTGAATGTAAGCTTGCATCTGCGCGTCGCTTGCGACACTTGATGCAAAACCTAACATTTCAGACCATTTAGCCAACGACTTTTGTTCGCGACCTAACTTATAAGCAGCAACTGCGTAAGGCCTTGCGATGGTTGATATTTCAGCCATGTGATTTCCTCTGTCCTTAGCTTAAAGTTCTGCTGCTAGTTTAGATAACATTTCACTGTGTGCTTTTGCGTCAATTTCTTTACGCAAGATTTTTTCAGCACCAGCAATAGCTAGCGCAGACACTTGTGAACGAAGACCTTCTTTAGCGCGGTTTACTTCTTGGTCGATTTCAGCCTTAGCACCAGCTAAAATGCGTTCGCCTTCAGTCCTAGCGTTATCCTTAGCTTCTTCCACGATTTGTGAACCGCGTTTTTCAGCTTGACCAATAATCTCACTCGCTTTTTGTTTAGCTTCAGCTAATGTCGCTTCTGATTTCTTAGCCGCAACATCTAAAGCACTTCTGCCTTCTTGAGCTGCTGCCAAACCATCAGCGATTTCCTTTTGGCGTGTTTCAATCGCTGATAACAGCGGTGGCCAAACGAATTTCACTGTGAACCAAATCAACACAGCAAATGCAATAGCTTGTGCGATAAGTGTAAAGTTAATATTCATTACTTACTCCAATATTTAAGTCGTTTAATTTGCGCTAAATTTAAGTAGCGCCAAATTATTTATAAGCTAATTACTTAGCTACTACACTTAATAATGGGTTAGCAAATGCAAACATCATTGCTAGACCAACGCCAATAATGAAAGAAGCATCGATAAGACCTAAAAGCAAGAATACTTTACCTTGCAATTGTGGAATCATTTCTGGTTGACGAGCAGCACCTTCTAAGAAGCTTGCGCACATAATACCAATACCGATACAAGCACCTGCAGCGCCTAAACCAATAATTAAACCAATACCAACGCCTGTGTAGGCTTGAATCATTGCTAATGCATCCATTTTATTACCCTCTCAAAAATTAAACTTACAACTAAAACTACTAAAAAAATAAACTACAAAAAACTTTAACTTAATGTGACTCGTGTGCCATCGATAAATAAACCACTGTCAACATCATGAAAATAAACGCTTGTAACGCCACGATTAAGATATGGAATATTGACCAACCAGCACCTAGAATTGCACCGAAAATTGTGCCTGAAATACCAGTGGCAGCCCACATACCGAGCAACAAGAAAATAACCTCACCAGCATACATATTGCCGAATAGTCGCAATGAGTGTGAAAGTGGTTTTGATACGTATTCGATTAAATTGAATAGGAAATTCAATGGTAAAACCCAGAATTTAGTGCCGAATGGCGTGTAGAAAAGCTCATGAATCCAACCACCAAAGCCTTTAACTTTGATTGAGAAGAATATCATCAAGAACCAAACCGCTAACGCCAATGCGAAAGTTGTATTGATATCTGAAGTAGGAACACTGCGCCAATGCTCTAAACCTAATGGCGCGTAAACGAAATGATGCATCACATCTACAGGTAAAAAGTCCATGGCGTTCATGGCTAAAACCCATAAAAATACTGTTAATGCTGTTGGGGCGATGAAACTGTGGCGATTGCCGTGGAATATATTTTTTACTTGATCATCTACAAAACTGAAAATTAGCTCTACAAATGCTTGGCCTTTTGAAGGTACGCCAGCTGTTGCGCCGCGCGCTACCCACCAAATTAAACCCATTACGACTACACCGAGCAATACAGACATAATAAAGCTGTCGTAATTTAACATCCAAAAGCTACCATCACCAACTGGTTGCGAATTAAACGTTAAATGATGCGTAATGTATTCAGAAGGGGTAAGTGCTTTTTCTGCTTGTTCTATAGCCATAATCTATTATTTACTTTAATTAAATTCGTTTAAATTAAACTTTTAACTTACTCAATGCAGCCCCTGAAAACAGTGCTGCTGCTGCTAACCCTGCAATTAGTGCAAATGGCACCAATTGTCTATACACCTTAAAAATGATCACCAATAAAACAATGATCACCAAAATTTTTACTGCTTCAGCTTTTAGTAGATTTAGCAGTATTGCTGTCGGGTCGGTTTGATTCGCACCACGCTTAGCAATCGCAGTCGCTGCTAGAGCGCCTAACACCACACTTGCGCCACCGAGCACTGCTGAAACACCCGCATTTAAACCAGAAACCAATAAAGCCACTACTGCAACGGTCAACGTTGCAATCAATTGAACTTTAAGCATTTTACTAAAAACATCTGATGTGATGGATGCTGACAATTGCTTAAATCCAATAAAATTTAGCGCTTAGATGGATGCTGTTTTATCGATTACTTACATTCACCATCCAGCAAAGACCGCGATTTTGAATTATTACCGATTTTTAGTCAAGGATTAAGTTACAAGCATTTACATTTTGTTTAAGCAAAATGAAACACTTAGCGTGAGATTCTGCTCACAATTTCATCTAATTGATCTAAATTTGCATAACTAATTTTTAAAGTACCCGCACCTTTTGCATCTGCTTTTATGCTGACTGTTGCGCCTAACTTATCACTTAATGCTTCTTGCAGCCTTAAAACATCAGGATTTACATGGGTTTTCTGTATTTGTTTTTGCGGTGCTTCATTGCCTGTAGCTTCTAGATTTTTTACCAGACCTTCAACTTCGCGTACTGATAAATTATTTTGCACAATTTGTGTTGCAAGCATCACTTGTTGCGCGCCTTCCAATCCAATTAGAGCACGTGCATGACCCATATCTAACTTGCCATGCATCAACATATCTTGCACTGGTGCGCATAAAGTTAACAAGCGCAATAAATTTGAAACCGCCACACGTGAACGACCAACTGCTGCTGCCGCTTTTTCGTGTGTCATTTCAAACTCATCAATCAGGCGCTTAATACCTTGCGCCTCCTCCAATGGATTCAAGTTTTCACGTTGAATATTTTCGATCAACGCCATTGCCAATGCAGCTTCATCGGCGATTTCACGCACTAATACCGGCACTTCTTCTAAGCCGGCTATCTGGCTAGCGCGCCAACGGCGTTCACCGGCAATGATTTCATAATGCTCATCGTCAATATGTCGCACCAAAATCGGTTGCATAATGCCTTGTGATTTAATCGAAGCAGCTAAAGTTTGCAAGGCGGCCTCATCCATATAGCTACGTGGTTGATATTTACCAGGCTGCAATTGCTCTACTTTTAGCACCAAGAGCGAATCCGCTTCACCAACGCTGCCCATATCCCCTGCGAGCAAGCTATCCAGCCCGCGACCCAAGCCTCTATTTAAGCCTTTTAACTTAGCCATTTTTTTTATCACTCCGCATAACTTCTTTTGCTAATTCTAAATACGCCACCGCGCCTTTTGAGGCTTTATCATAGCTCAACACTGGTACGCCGTAGCTGGGCGCTTCTGCTAAACGAATATTGCGTGGAATAATGGTTTTGTACACTTTATCGCCAAAATGGCTAATGAGTTGCGCCGATACTTGCTGTGCAAGCATATTGCGATTATCGAACAAAGTACGTAACAGACCTTCAATTTCCAACGCCGGGTTCAAGCGCGCGCGGACTTTTTTGATGGTGTTCACTAAGTCAGATAAACCTTCCAAGGCGTAATATTCGCATTGCATCGGTATCATCACCGCGCTAGAAGCCGTGAGTGCATTTACCGTCACCAAGTTCAGGGCAGGGGGGCAATCCAACAATACAAAATCATAAGGCGCAGCTTCTTCGGCACTCACTAATTTTGCAATCGCCACCTTTAAACGGTTCTCACGCGCCAGCTCATTGACCAACTCAACTTCCGCACCCGCCAAATCGCGATTTGATGGGGCAATATCAAAGCCGCCTTTTTCACTAGTTAAAATCACTTCTTTTAGCGACTTTTCACCAATCAACACATGATAAATACTGAACTTTAAGTGTGCTTTATCTATACCGCTGCCAGTACTGGCATTGCCCTGCGGATCTAAATCAATCAGTAAAACGCGCTTACCCAAACTCGCCAAACTAGCAGCCAAGTTCACGCAAGTCGTGGTTTTACCTACACCGCCTTTTTGATTAGTGATTGCTAATATTTTCATTATTTTCTTATAGATTTATCAGAATAAAATTAACTAGATTAACTTACGACTATGACTTAACTACATGGCACTTAACTACGTGGTACTTAAAAAAACCAGATGGCGCTCCGCCTCTAAACTCGCCACCTTCAAGCCTTCAATTTTGTTTACTTGCACACCTGCACTTTTATAATCTTGATGCTCAAACTCATGCGCCGGTATAACGCCCTTCATCGCGAGCCATTGCCCATTATCGGCAAGCAGATGTTTTGTGAGCTTAACAAACAAGCCGATTTCAGAAAAAGCGCGTGAAATTATTACATCAAATTTCACGTCTTTTTTAAGAGTCTCTACACGACCAACCTCAACCTGAAAATTGCTCAGGCCTAACTCGCCTTTTACTTGTCGCATGAAGCTGGTTTTTTTAGCGACTGAGTCTATGGCCGTCACTTGCAACTCTGGTAAACATATCGCCAAGGGAATGCTCGGCAAACCCGCACCCGCACCAACATCCAACAAATATTTTGGGGCTAGAGCTTGCACATGGGGCAATACACTCAAGCTATCTAACAAATGCAAAGTTACCATTTCCAACGGGTCGCGGATTGCAGTGAGGTTATGCACCTTGTTCCATTTATCAATGAGCAATAAATAGGCAATCAATTTCACCTGCTTCTCAACATCAATCTGCAAATTCATTTCTAGCAAGCCAGATTGCAGTTTGCTTTGTAGCGTACTTATCAAAGTCATGCGGGAATTTACGCGGCCAAATCTGCGGCAGGCTTATTACGAGACTTACGCTTCAAATACACCAATAACAAAGAAATAGCGGCAGGCGTAATGCCTGAAATACGGCTGGCTTGACCGATAGTTTCTGGTTTTTGCGCGTTCAATTTTTGTTGCGCTTCAATTGGCAAACCGTGAATCTCTCGGTAATCTAAATCATCAGGCAACTTTGTATTTTCTTGACCACGACTACGTGCGACCTCATCCGTTTGGCGATCAATATAGCCTTGATATTTCGCGGCGATTTCCACTTGCTCACGCACGGCAGGTTCAACTTCGCCCAAGCCGATTTCACCTAAAGTGAGCACAGCCTCATAACTTACTTCTGGGCGACGCAATAATTCAAACAAACTATATTCATGCTCAAGCGGCTTACCAAACATTTCCACCATTTTTTCTGTAGGCACATTAGCAGGTTGCACAAAAGTTTTTTTAAGGCGATCTTGCTCGCGCTCAACCGCTTCTTTCTTACGGCTAAATGCTTCCCAACGCGCGTCGTCCACTAAGCCTAATTTACGACCGATTTCAGTGAGGCGCATATCTGCGTTATCTTCCCTCAATTGCAAACGATATTCTGCACGACTGGTAAACATACGATATGGCTCAGTGACGCCGCGAGTAATAAGATCATCGACCATCACACCCAAATAGGCTTCATCGCGCGCAGGGCACCAAGATTCTTTGCCTTGTGAATAAAGTGCAGCATTCGCACCCGCCAATAAACCTTGCGCGGCAGCTTCTTCATACCCAGTCGTACCATTAATTTGACCTGCAAAAAACAAGCCTTGCACCATTTTGGTTTCCAGTGAGCTTTTCAAACCACGCGGATCATAATAGTCATACTCAATCGCATAGCCCGGGCGCAGAATATGTGCATTTTCTAAACCACGCACTGAGCGCACTAACGCCAGTTGTATATCAAACGGCAAACTGGTTGAAATGCCATTTGGGTAAACTTCATTAGTAGTTAGGCCCTCAGGCTCTAAAAATATTTGGTGCGAATCTTTATCGGCAAAGCGATGGATTTTATCTTCCACACTTGGGCAATACCGTGGACCCACACCTTCAATCACTCCCGTGTACATAGGTGAGCGATCTAAACCACTACGAATAATATCGTGTGTACGCTCGTTCGTATGAGTTATCCAGCATGGCAGTTGAGCAGGGTGCTGCGCAACATTGCCCATAAAGGAAAACACCGGCACAGGATCATCACCTGGTTGAATCGTCATCACAGAATAATCAATCGTGCGGCCGTCAATACGCGGCGGTGTGCCAGTTTTTAAACGACCTGCAGGTAAACCAATTTCACGTAAACGCGCAGCTAATGAAATAGCTGGCGGATCACCCGCGCGACCAGCGCTGTAGTTTTGCAATCCCACGTGCACCAAGCCACCTAAGAATGTACCCGCAGTGAGCACGACTGTTTTAGAAGCAAAGCGCAAGCCAATTTGCGTTACTACGCCAGTAGCACGATCACCGTCTAAAATGATGTCATCCACCGCCTGCTGAAACAGCCAAAGGTTAGGCTGATTTTCTAAGCGATGCCTAATCGCAGCTTTATACAACACACGGTCAGCTTGAGCACGAGTGGCGCGTACGGCAGGGCCTTTACTGGAATTTAAAATTCTAAACTGAATGCCGCCTTCATCCGTCGCCGCGGCCATTGCGCCACCAAGCGCATCAATTTCTTTAACCAAATGACCTTTGCCGATACCGCCAATACTGGGGTTGCAGGACATTTGACCTAAAGTTTCGATGTTATGTGTGAGCAATAAGGTTTTTTGCCCCATTCTGGCGCTAGCAAGCGCAGCTTCGGTGCCGGCATGTCCGCCACCAACTACAATCACATCAAAAATGTCAGGGAAATTCATATATTCAAGCTTGTCTTTCAAACAATAGGCACAATATAACAACTACCAAGCAATACAATCACTTAACACGCGATTGAAGGCATTATGCAAAGGCTAGATTTTACTTTAATAACTGCCAATAGTCATGTAAAAGCAGGCGTTTTCACAGAATTAAGTCAACTCTTTTCACGCTAAAACGTTACCTTTAGAAGATAGACACAATTTCTTAATAATCTTGGCATAATATTCGCTTTATAAAAATTAAAGCATCTTTTTGCAAACTACTTTATTATGTGAATGTTGAAGCATGATTGCTAAGTAAGAACAGTTTTTTATTAAAATAATGGAGCAGCAAATGAAAAAATTAAGTATCCTTTTAGTAGCATTGTTAGGCTTTAGCGCCATTTCTGCGCATGCTAGTATTGCAAATGCAAAAAAATTAGTATTGATTTACCATACCCAAGCCATTGCTGAAAACAAAGAATTTGCGGGCCCTTCAGTTGAAGAAGGCAAGGCGTTTTTCAATAACAAAGTAAAAACAGCTAACGGCAAAGAAACTGCTTGTGCATCATGCCATACTGCAAACCCAGCCGATAACGGCAAAAATATTGTGACTGGCAAAGTGATTAAACCACTATCACCAGTGGTGAATACAAAACGCTTTTCTGACTTTGATAAAGTTGAAGCCAAATTCACTCAACACTGTGTTGATATTTTAGGTATGGACTGTACAGCCGCTCAAAAAGCTAACTACATCAGCTACGTGTTAACTGAGAAAACACCAACACCTAAAGCTAAAAAATAAGTTATAAGCTTTAAATTAAAAGCAGTGTTTCACGTGAAACACTGCTTTTTTTACGTCTAAATATTGCCAGTGCCATACCCCCAATTCATCAAGCTCCATTCTGAGCAAAGCGAAGTATGACAGGCTACATCGCCACTGTTTGTTTTTTGTGAAATTTGTACTTAAAACACCTGCCCTACAACCCGCATTGATATTGGCTCGCAGGGCAGGTGTTATTTGCTCTTTTTAGCGGTTTTTTGGATTTTTCGGGTGGCAGCAGGCTAGTGAGTTGCTGATAACGCTCAAACAAAAACGCCACACGTGCGGCATCGGTATTAGCTCCTTTGTAGCCATAAGCGGCATCTACTGCTTTATCCAAAGCCTGATGCGCCTTGAGCAAATTGGTTGGCATGGTGAGCGGGTCGTACAAATCAGCCAACGATGCATTGATATGCGCCGCACGCGCATCTAACACCGCCTGGGAACATGCCTCGAGAGGTGCATGGATATTGGCTTGCAGGACAGGCCATGGGAAGTTGTTGTAGACTAAACTTGCTGAATATCGATAGTCGCTCTTTAAGCGCCCACATATCGTTCTCAACCAAGCCATATGCATACTTGAACAAAGAAAACCAAAATCGTATAAGCCAGCGCCCTCAATGGTGTAAAGCAAATTGCTTGCTATAACATTTACTGGCAAATATGCAATTGGTATATATTTACGAAGCTCTGATGAAACCTCTGGCAATGCCAAATAATCACTTTCAGGCTGCCTGTCTGTCTGAAACTCACTAGGCTTTTCTGCCCAATTACGTGTATTTTGATCTGTACTAGCCAATCGCATTTGTCGTACAGCTTCAACCCGAGCTAGGACTAGCGGCATTTTTCTTAACAACTGTGGGCTTGCATCTTTTAGCCATAAGCAGTAGCGTCCATTACCGTTAATTAATTCTTCAGAGCCAATGTAAGGACGAACGTAATGTTCAGCAGAAGGTTCACTTGCCAACAATGTAGCACGTTCAACTTCAGTAAGAATTAAATTTCCACCGTCTGCAGGTTTACTTCCATAGGTCATTTTAGGCACAGCACAAATTGGACGGCGGGATTTTTCAATAATCAAATCTGGCGCATCAACCAAACAAGGATTAATGTTACCTGCCTTCACTGCATGCGGCTCACCTTTAATATCAACATATTCATAAATGGTTTTATCAGCCACATCTTGCAAGCCAAAACCAATAATCACACAATGCACAGCCGCTTTACCGCGTACTTCGTTGCTCCAGCTAAAGGTGCGGTGTGCGAAATGAATCTTGATTCCTTGCGCTAACATCCAAGCCCAAAGTGCGCCAACTTGCTCACCTTGCGTTATGCTGTTTGTAGAGACGAATGCACATTTAGTTTTAGGGTTGGGTTTAGAGTTTACCCAACTATCATATAACTTATTGTAAGTATCATCTGTTGCTATACCTCTCATTTTGGATTGCTCTTCTGGCGTTGGTATAATCAAATTGCCTCGAATATAATCTCCTCGGATGTATCGTACAGATTTAACATACCAAGCAGCCACAAAATCCAGCAATCCCGCATTTTTTATTTCTGAACATACGGCTTGCAAATCAATCTTTTGTTCTGCAGATTGATTAGATTTCCCAAGAAATGGTGGATTACCGAAAATGTAATCAAATATTGGCAACTCTCCCGACCATTCAACCTGAAGCGCATTGGCACAAATAATATGTGGCGTGGCTTTTAGCGGAATACGGGCGAAGTACGCACCAAACTCTTCTGAAACCCGCATATTCATTTGATGGTCTGTCAGCCACAGCGCCACTTGGGCAATTTGTGCAGGGAACTCTTCAATCTCGATGCCGTAAAATTGATCTACATCGACATTAATCAGGCTTTGTACATCCAATACTTGCTGGTTACTTTAACGGCTAGCACGCAGCACGGCTAACTCTAGCAGGCGTAGCTCTCTGTAGGTAATCACTAAAAAGTTGCCGCAACCACAAGCGGGGTCTAAAAAGGTCAGGCTGCGAAGCTTGTTATGAAACTCTGGCAGACGCTTTTTATTGCTCTTTATTTTTTCAAATTCCGCCCAAAGTGCGTCTAAAAATAAGGGCTTAATCAGCTTTAATATATTTTCTTCACTGGTGTAATGCGCACCAAGGTTACGTCGCGCGTCAGCATCCATAATACTTTGAAACAGGCTACCGAAGATAGCGGGGGAGATTAAGCTCCAATCCAGCGCGCATAAATCCAGCAGGGCTTCACGCATTTTGCTATCAAACTGAGCGGGCAATAGCGGCTCAGCAAACAGTTTGCCATTCACATACGGAAAAGCCGCCATGCTTTCATCTAAGTTAGTCAGGCGCTTTTCTGTAGGTTGATTAAGCACGTAAAATAAGCTGTTGAGGTGCAGCGCTAAATCACTACCATCCGCACTGGTTTTGGTTTCTATGTAATCTTGAAACAAGCGTTTTTCAAAAATCGTAGTATCTTCTGCAAACAGACAAAACAATAGGCGAACCAAATAAACCTCTAGCTCATGCCCTGTGTAACCCACGACTTTAAGCGCATCGTGCAGCTTGCCCATATGCTCTGCGGCCTTGATGTTAATTGGACCTTGCGCTTTGATAATTTGCGTTTGATAACCAGCAATAAAACCAAATAATTTTATATTTTTATATAAATCTTTCAGCAAAAATTCAATTTGCTCATTCGTTTCTAGGTTGTAAAGCCTAAATTTTGCAAAGTCTGACACTAGAATGTATTTAGGTAAATCTCGCTCTTTAATGCCAGGAAAGTAATCCAGTGCTTGGGTAAATGCACGGTCTAAGCTTTTACCTAGCGATTTATGCTCAACCAGTAACTGACCGCGCCAAAGCATGTCGATAAAGCCGCCTTTACCATCTGACTTTTTAACGGGTTCTTCAAAGCTGGCAATACGGCGGCGTGTAATACCAAATACATTAAAAAAGGCATCCCAAAAAGACTTAGCTTCAGCATCTTCTCGCGATTCACTTTCCCATTCTTTTGAAAAAGCATTAGCGCGGGTTTTAATTTCGTTCCATGAAAGTGGCATGTTTAAACTTATTAGTTTTTATAGTTGATTGAAAGTATACACTGCCGTTATTTTGCGTGTTGTTTAGCCGCGTAGAAACGGATATTGTTTCACGTGAAACACAAAAATTAACATCTTCAAAACATAATAAAAGGGGTAAGGTATTGACTAGTGAGTGACTGCGCGCCTATAGTATGGCAAGCGTATTTGTGCAAATACCACGGCGCTTTCACCGAACAAATATTGAGGAGAACTGTATGGCGGGTAAATTCGAATTAAAAACAGCAAAAAGCGGACAATTTCATTTCAATCTATTAGCAGGTAATGGCCAAATTATTATGCAAAGCGAAATGTACGAAAGCAAAGCTAGCGCATTAAATGGCATTGCTTCAATCCAAAAAAATGCGGCTGATGATGCACGTTACGATCGCTTAGTTTCAAAATCTGAGAAGCCGTACTTCGTACTTAAAGCTGGCAACCACCAAGTCATTGGTCAAAGCCAAATGTACGAAAGCGAAGCAGGTCGCGACAATGGTATTGAGTCTGTAAAGAAAAATGCACCTGAAGCGACAGTTGATGACCAAACAGCATAAGTTTTAACTCTTTGTAATATTAAAAAAGGCGCCTTGAGCGCCTTTTTTTATTGCTTATTAATCACTACTTACCGATGCAGAATTTTGAGAATATCTCGCCCAATAAATCATCTGGCGTAAACTCTCCCGTAATACTACTTAATGCTTCCTGAGATATTCTCAACTCTTCAGCTACCAACTCCGCAGAGTTAATTTGTTCTGCTGCAAAATTTAAATGTGCCTGCACTTGGTTCAATGCTTCTAAATGTCTGGCGCGTGCCATAAAAACACCTTCAGAATTATTTTCATAACCCGCAAGTTTTAGTAAATGACTTTTTAATAAATCCAAACCTGCTCCAGTTTTGGCAGAAAGGTAAATATGCGTTGCGCCGTCTTTTTCTGTAACTAAAGCAGGTTGATTTGCCACATCAATTTTATTATGCACCCAAATTTTGCGAATTTCTTGCGGCAACCTAGCTAAAATCGATTTTTCGGTTTCCGTGATACCATGAGCTGCATCTATCAATAATAATGCGATATTGGCGCTTTCTGCAGCTCGCCAAGTTCGCTCAATCCCGAATTTTTCTACTTCATCATCAGTTTCACGCAAACCGGCAGTGTCAATGACATGTATAGGTACACCATTTATTTGAATAGCATTTTTTATGGTATCGCGAGTTGTACCAGCAATTGAGGTGACAATGGCAATTTCTTCACCTGCGAGCTGATTCATTAAACTAGATTTCCCAACATTGGGCTGACCGACTAAAACGACATTGATGCCTTCGCGCAATAAACTACCTTGCTTGGCTTTTGCAAATACCGAATTCAACTCTACGATAATTGCAGCTAATTTATCTGCTACGCGACCTTGTGTAATAAAGTCGATTTCTTCTTCAGGAAAATCTAAGCACGCTTCAACAAACATGCGTAAATCGATAAGTTTTAAAAGTAGGGCATTGATGCGCTGCGAGAACTCGCCCGACAAAGATCTGACAGCACTTTTAGCGGCCTCAGCCGTCGCGGCATTAATCACATCGGCGACCGCTTCGGCTTGAGCTAAGTCAATCTTGTCATTGAGATATGCACGGCGAGTGAACTCACCTGGTTCAGCTTGGCGTGCACCCAACTCAATACAACGCGCCAGCAAAATCTGCATAAGCGCAGTACCACCGTGAGCCTGAAGCTCTAAGACATCTTCGCCTGTATATGAATGAGGATTGGGGTAATAAATTGCAATGCCACGATCAATTAAATCGCCGCTGGCTTGTTTAAAATCTAGATAAGCTGCATGGCGTGAAGCAGGGATGTACCCTAGAACGCCAGTGGCTATTTGACCAGAAAATGGCCCAGACACCCGTACAACGCCAATGCCGCCAGCGCCACTGGCTGTGGCGATGGCGGCAATGGTGTCTAGTGGCTTAGTGTTTGCCACCTGACTTTTTCAATAATGCTGCTGCATGGATTGATTTGTTCACATACCATTGTTGCCAAATTGAGATGATGTTATTCACAACCCAATACAACACCAAACCAGCTGGGAAGAAGAAGAAGAAAACACTGAATATAACAGGCATCCAAGTCATCACTTTAGCTTGAATCGGGTCTGTTGGTTTAGGATTCAGTTTGGTTTGAATAATCATAGAAATACCCATGATTATTGGCAAAATATAGTAAGGATCCACAGCTGAAAGATCTTGAATCCAGCCAAAGAATGGCGCGTGGCGCAATTCAATTGAACCTAGTAACATCCAATACAGTGAAATAAACACTGGGATTTGAATCAAAATCGGCAAGCAACCGCTCATAGGATTGATTTTCTCTGTTTTATAGAGCTCCATCATCGCTTGCTGCATTTTCTGTCTATCATCACCAAATTTCTGTTTCATCGACTCTAAACGTGGCGCTAATTCACGCATCTGCGCCATTGAGCGATAGCTTTTTGCAGATAATGGGTAGAAAGCTGCTTTAATTAACAAGGTAAGTAGAATAATCGCTACACCCCAGTTGTGTACTAAACTGTGGATAAGTGATAACACCCAGAATAGTGGAGAAGCCACCATTTTTAACCAACCGTAATCCACTGTGTACTCTAAGCCCGGTGCGGTTTCTACTAAATCATGCTTAGTTTGTGGACCAGAAAATAAACGTGCTGGAACAGTTAAACTCGCGCCTGGTGCAATAGTACTTAATGTACTTTTTGAACCGATTCTGTACATGTGTTCGTTAAGCTTTTCTGTATAAAACTCGCGTACTAAACCATCTTTAGGAATCCATGCACTCACAAAGTAATGCTGCAACAAACCAACCCAACCATCGTTTGAGGTCACTTTAAGCGGCTCTTTAGCCATATCTTTAAATGCAAGTTTTTTGAATTTAGTCGCTTCAGTATAGTAGGTGCCACCTGTAAACGTTGGCATCAATTTAGAACCTTGATTTGACTCGTTGTCATGTACGATTTGGTAGTAAACAACTGGTGTAATGGCTACTGCAGAGCCATTTTTGATTTCATAATTAACATCGATTGCATATTTATTGCGATGGAATGTGTAAATTTTATCTACCGTTACACCATTGCCAACCCAGCTTAAACGCACCTCTAGCGCATCTTTACCTTCTTGCATTTGATAAGTTGCTGCAGAAGAAGTGAACACTGCTTTATGTGAAGGTAAGTCTGCACCAATTAAGCCTGTTTGCGCCACGTAAGTCATTGGGTTTGCCGCATCATCCAACAAAATAAAGTTGGTTTTCACGTTATCTGAGGCACGATGCTTCAACAGCTCTAATCTACGTAAATCGCCGCCGGTAGTTTCAATATCAGCTTTGTATAGGTCTGTAGTGACGCTAATACGTTGACCCGCTGAGAGTTTAAAATCGCTATCTACAGCGACATTTCCAGTCACGGCAGCAGTAGCGTTTGTCGCACCAGCCGCTACAGTTTGACTAGTTTGTTGCACCACTTCAGCGGGCGCATGTTCGCGCTGCCAAGCATCCCACAACATCAAAATTGACATTGAAAATATAACAAACAGAACTAAACGTTTTGTATCCATGATTTTTAGGGCAATCTTATAAAGTATTTTAAATGTTAAGGAATGGGATCGTGTCCACCGGCATGCCAAGGATGGCAACGCAACAAGCGGTGTACTGTGTAATAACTACCAACTATCGGACCATGTTTACTGATAGCTTCTATCGAATAGTGTGAGCAAGTAGGGTAAAAACGACATTGCTGGCCAAAGAATGGGCTCAGCAATACTTGGTAAGCTTTAATCAACCATATTAGTATACGCGCCATTATGTTCATCACTAATTTTTAGAGATTATCATTTGCTTGTCTCATTACTTGTGGGCTCTTTTGTTGGCTTACAATAATGCGTTGGTTCAACTTGTGAATAAGTGTATCAAACTCTTGTTTTATTTGAAAAAAATCTAGTTTATCAAATTTTTTTTGCACTCTTATAATTAAATCAACATGACAAATATCATGCTGATTTAACCTAAAAAACTCACGCAAAACTCGACGCATATAGTTTCTACTGACCGCTAATTTAGCTGTTTTTTTTCCTACAACTAAACCTAAACGCGCACGTTGAAGACTATTTGGCTGATAGTGCATCACCAGATACTTCAAAGAAAAACGTTTGCGGAAATTAAAAACGGATGAAAAATCATCCGTTTTAATCATCTTGGCTTGCTTAACAAGCCTATATTTTTGCACCATTATTTTTAACCGCTTTAGTAATACTGTAATTAAAAATTACTGTTATTAAAACTAACGCTAATAATGTTGCGATGTAATATAAAAGCCCTAATGGACTTTAAAATTACAGACCTAGACGTTTACGACCTTTAGCGCGGCGGCGAGCGATTACAGCACGGCCACCTTTAGTAGACATGCGAACTAAAAAGCCATGAGTTGTGGCGCGACGTGTTTTAGAAGGTTGATATGTACGTTTCATGTAATTCTCCAGCGAGCGAAATGCTATAAAGGGCGCTATTAGACACGATAACTGCCTATTTTGTCAACGTTTATTTAGTTTTGTAAAGATTGTATTTGCCTGTGGATAAGTTAGCGTAAACCAGCTAAAATGTAGTGGATAAACTGTCCAGTATTAATAAACAAATTATATTATTAATTACAATAAAAACAAACAGTTAACTATTAATTAATGTGCTGGCAAGTGTTCTGCAAACTAAATACCTAGGTAAATCACGATAGATGGAAAATTTTTGGCCAACTTGTCTCAGTCGTTTTGAGCAAGAGCTCTCAACGCAGCAATTTAACACTTGGATTAAACCTCTGCAGGCAGAAGTCGAGGGTAATGCAGTGAGGTTAATCGCGCCTAATCGATTTGTCATGCAATGGGTGAAAGAGCGTTTTCTTAAAAAAATCGAGCAATTTGCGCATGATCTACATTTAGCTAATATTAAAATTGATTTTGTCATTTCTGATTCAGATCAAAAAAACAATACTGAAAAACCAACTGCTAAACAGCCAGCTAAAATTGAGGTTGGCAGTAATATTAATTTGATGGAATCGAAAATCGGTCAAATTAGCCAAGCCATTTCAAGCTCTAAAAGCATCAATAAAAAAAATAATGAGCCATCTAAAGTTAGCTCTGGCTTAAATAGCGCGTTTAATTTTGATAATTATGTCACTGGGCGTGCAAACCAATTAGCACGCGCTGCAGCCATACAAGTCGCTGAAAATCCTGGTACTGCCTACAATCCATTGTTTATTTATGGCGGCGTTGGGTTAGGTAAAACGCATTTATTACAAGCGATTGGTAATGAGTTAAAAAAACATAATCCAGATGCGAAAGTTCGATATTTACATGCGGAGCGCTATGTCACAGATGTGGTAAAGGCATATGAACACAAAGCTTTTGATGAGTTTAAGCGCCAGTATCATTCTTTAGATTTATTGCTGATTGATGATATTCAGTTTTTCGCAAAGAAAACACGTACGCAAGAAGAGTTTTTCTACGCATTTAATTCACTGATTGAAGCAAAAAAACAAATTGTCATTACTTGTGATACTTATCCTAAAGAAATTATCGATGTAGATGAACGCTTGCGGACACGCTTTAGCTGGGGTTTAACCGTTGCGGTAGAACCACCTGAGCTTGAAATGCGTGTAGCTATTCTATTAAAAAAAGCAGAAGCGGTTAATTTAAACTTACCTGAAGATGTCGCCTTTTTTATTGCTAAGCAAATACGCTCCAGTGTGCGTGAGTTAGAAGGTGCACTAAATCGTATTATTGCTATGGCAAAGTTTACTGGCCACAGTATTGATGTACATTTAGCAAAAGACGCGCTTCGTGATTTAATAGCGGTGCGTGGTAGGCAGGTAACGATGGAAAATATACAAAAAACCGTCGCTGATTATTACAAAATTAAAGTCGCTGAGATGTACAGCAAGAAGCGTACGCGGAATTTTGCACGCCCTAGGCAGATTGCCATGGCTTTATCGCGCGAGCTTACTAACCATAGCTTCCCTGAGATTGGCGAGGCATTCGGTGGTAGACACCACACTACGGTAATGCATGCATGTGATGAAGTAGATTTATTAAGGCAAAATGATCCAACATTTACCCGTGATATTAGCTTTTTAGTGCAAGTCATTAGAGATTAGAAATACAATTTAGATTGAATGAAAGTTTGTAAATTACCTACATTTAGACAAAGTTAAGTTATGAACTTTCTGTGGATAAAAATAGGATAAGGTTGTGTATTTGTGAATTACATTTTTTACTCAACAATTTATCCACAGTAGAATATGCTTTTATCAAGATAAAAAAATTAGCATTAACTGACTGATTTAATTAAAAAATAATCAGTTATCAACAGAAAATTGCAACATTATTATTGTTATTATTTATATATATATTATTTAGGTTATAAAGATGAATATACAAATCAACCGCGAAACATTGTTAAAGCCTTTGACTTCTGTCACTAGTATTGTAGAAAAAAGACATACCTTACCAATATTGTCTAATTTGTTATTAGAGGCTAAGCAGAACAAAATTCATCTAACCGCCACAGATTTAGAAATGCAAATATCTCTTTCAATAGAAAGTGCAACAACAGGTGATTTTTCAACAACAATATCAGCAAAAAAATTACTAGATATTTGTCGTTCATTGCCAGATAGCTCAGAAATCAATATGGCAACTAATGACAGCCGTATTACTTTGAAAGCTGGCAAAAGTAGATTCAATTTACAAACGCTGCCTGCAGCTGATTATCCGGTGATGACTAAAACACAAGGTGAAAGCACTTTGGTAACGATTGGTCAGCGGCAGTTAAAAGATTTGTTAAAACAAGTTGAGTTTGCTATGGCGCAACAAGACATTCGTTATTATTTAAACGGCTTGTTATTTGAGGTGGTAGCCAATCGTTTAAATATTGTCGGGACAGATGGCCATAGACTAAGCTTCACATCAACTGAGCTTAAACAAAATTATGATAAGCAAGATGTCATTTTGCCGCGTAAAACAGTGATTGAACTAATTAAATTGCTAGATGATAGCGATGAAGATGTACAAATTGAATTAGCCAGTAACCAAGTAAATTTCAGCTTTAGTCACTTTAAATTAATCTCAAAAGTGATTGATGGTAAGTTCCCTGATTACAATCGTGTGATTCCAACAGGCCATCAAAATTCATTTACAACAGATAGAGTAGGCGTGCTATTAGCAATGCAGCGCGCTTCAATCTTATCTAACGAGAAATACCGCGGTATTCGTATGGTGCTAAGTAATAATAATTTAAAATTAATCAGCACAAATAGCGATCAAGAAGAAGCAGAAGAAGAGCTAGAAATCAATTACGCAGGTGATAGTTTAGATATAGGCTTTAATGTTACTTATTTGATTGATGTGTTAAATAACACTAGTAGCGAACAAGCCACTTTCTCATTTGCTGATGCAAATAGTAGCTGTTTAATTACTGTGCCAAATAATAATGATTACAAATATGTGGTCATGCCAATGCGTATATAAGCGCATGTTTCACGTGAAACACTCAATTAAACCCAAATATATATTTATACAAAGACAAAAAGCATGGCTGAAAATCAACCAGAATTAAAACCAGTATCTCCAGATTACGATTCATCAAGCATTAAAATCCTTGAAGGTTTAGATGCAGTTCGTAAACGCCCAGGTATGTACATTGGCGATACGTCTGATGGATCAGGTTTGCATCACATGGTGTTCGAGGTGCTGGATAATGCGATTGATGAAGCTTTAGCTGGTCATTGTGATGATATTAAAGTCACTATTCATTCAGATAACTCAATCAGCGTGTCTGATAATGGTCGTGGCATTCCCACAGACATTAAAGATGATGATAAGCATGAGCCTAAGCGCTCAGCGGCTGAAATCGTAATGACTGAGCTTCATGCGGGTGGTAAGTTTGACCAAAACTCGTATAAGGTTTCTGGTGGTTTACATGGTGTGGGCGTCTCTGTAGTAAACGCGTTATCTGATTGGTTGCGTTTAAAGATATATCGCCAAGGTAAAGTACATCAAATGGAGTTTCACCGCGGTGTTGCTGTATCACCACTTGTACAAACAGGTACAAGTGAAAAGCGTGGTACCGAAGTTCATTTTTTAGCCTCAGTAGAAACTTTTGTATTGGTTGAATACCATTTTGAAATATTAGCAAAACGTATTCGCGAGTTATCATTCTTGAATAACGGCGTAAAAATTGAATTGGTTGATCAGCGCACAGGTAAAAGTGAAAATTTTGCTTATTCTGGTGGCATTAAAGGTTTCGTGGAATACATGAACCGTACTAAAACCGTTCTTCATCCTAAAACGTTTTATGCGATAGGTGAAAAAGACGGGATGACTATTGAAGTTGCTATGCAATGGAACGATTCTTACACTGAAACCGTGCAATGTTTTACCAATAATATCCCGCAACGCGATGGCGGTACGCATTTAACAGGCCTACGCACGGCCATGACACGTACTTTGAACCAATATATTGAACAAAGTGATATTGCCAAAAAAGCTAAAGTAGAAACAACTGGTGATGATATGCGTGAAGGAATTTGCTGTGTGCTATCAGTAAAGGTACCAGACCCAAAATTCTCATCACAAACTAAAGATAAATTAGTTTCTAGTGAAGTGCAGCCAGTGGTATCAGAAGTAGTTTCAGCTAAATTAGCCGAATTCTTAGCTGAAAACCCAGCCGATGCAAAAATCATCGTAGGTAAAGTGGTAGATGCGGCTCGCGCCCGTGAGGCGGCGCGTAAAGCACGTGAAATCACCCGTCGTAAAGGTGTGATGGATACTATGGGCTTACCAGGTAAGTTGGCAGATTGCCAAGAGCGCGACCCAGCAAAATGTGAAATTTACTTAGTTGAGGGTGACTCAGCGGGTGGTTCAGCAAAACAAGGTCGTGATCGTAAGTTTCAGGCTATTCTGCCTCTAAAAGGTAAGATATTAAATGTAGAAAAAGCACGTTTTGATAAATTGCTAGGTTCGCAAGAAATTGCAACACTCATTACCGCGCTCGGTACTAGTATTGGTAAAGCGGATTTTAATGCAGAGAAACTACGCTATCACCGTATTATTATCATGACCGATGCCGACGTTGATGGTGCGCATATCCGTACATTGTTGTTAACATTCTTCTACCGCCAAATGACGGAACTAGTAGAACGTGGTCATATTTATATCGCTCAACCACCTTTGTATAAAGTAAAACAAGGCAAAGATGAGCGCTATTTAAAAGATCAGCAAGAGTTAGATCAATATTTACTGCAATCTGCACTAAAAGGCGCAGAGCTCACCACTAAAACAGGTGCAGAAGTCATTACAGGCGCACCGTTAGCTGAAATTGCTAAGCAAATGGTGCTGACAGAAGCAGTCATACGCAGAATTGCAGCGCTTTATGATGAAAGCGTGTTGCGCGCTATGCAAGATTTGGGTGAAATGAGTTTAAGTACTGAAGAAACCACAGAAATTGCAGCTGCTAAATTACGCCCAATATTAGGCGCCATTGGCAGTGACGTGATTGTAGGATTTGACAAAGAAGCAGGCGCGCATCGTTTAGAGATCAATAAATACGTACATGGCAATTTGCAATGCTGCGTGATTGATGCCGAGTTCTTAGGCTCAGGTGACTATCGTCAAATTAGCAAAATGTCTGTGATGCTACAAGGTTTGCTAGGCGAAGGCGCGCTAATTAAACGCGGTGAGAAAGAACAAACCATAAGCACATTTAAACAAGCGCTGGATTGGTTGCTAGAAGAGGCTAAACATAACCTCAATATACAACGCTATAAAGGTTTGGGCGAGATGAACCCATCGCAACTATGGGAAACAACGATGGATCCAACCGTACGTCGTTTACTTAAAGTACAGATTGACGATGCAATTGCCGCAGATGAAATATTCACCACATTAATGGGCGATAATGTTGAGCCTAGAAGGGCTTTCATCGAAAGCAACGCATTAGGTGTGGGTAATTTGGATATTTAGTTATTTGTGGGTTCTCACCAGACTTTAGATTTATTTCAGAGATTTATCTCAGAAATTTGGATTTTTTGATATTTTTTAGAAAAGCCCTTTTGGGCTTTTCTCATATCTAGAGTTGGCTTGAATAGCCGCACTGAAATGAATAGAGATGCATTACAGAGAATTGCAAATTAACCAGTAACCAATAGTTGCCTACGGAATTTCAAATGACATGATTGAATTAAAAGCATATTTCAAAAATATATGGGCCAAGTTGGCAGCAATCTATGGCAGTAGCGTTCTTCTGATGATGTTCTGGGTGTTGGGAATTTTAGCGCTCATTTGCATCGCGGTATTTTTATTTTTTAATTCTGCCGCACCAACTAGCTTAACTATCACAACCGGCGAGGAAGGCAGCATTTATCAAAAAAATGCGCTGAAATACAAAGCGATTTTGGCTAGAGAGGGCGTGACGCTTAATATAGTGCCATCAAACGGCTCTATTGATAATCTCAATAAGTTGGTTGATAAGCACGTAAATGTTGATATTGGCTTTGTACAAAGTGGGGTTGTCGGCAAAATTAAGACCGATAAGCTGATGTCGCTTGGCAGTATTGCTTATCAGCCCATGATGATTTTTTATCGAGGTGAAAGTAAAAACTTAATTTCGGATTTTACTGGTGAGCGATTGAATGTCGGCGAGCTTGGTAGTGGTACGCATTCTTTGGCATTGTCTATGCTAAAGGAAAATGGAATTTTACCTGGAGGCAGTACGGAGTTAATTGAAAAACCAAGTATAAATCCCGTGGAAGACTTATTGCAGGATAAGATCGATGCAATATTTGTGATGGGCGACTCTGCCTCATTACAATTGATTAAAGATTTGGTGAAAACACCAGGTATTAACATCTTTAATTTTGATCAAGCAGATGGTTATACAAGACGTATTAAATATTTACATAAGTTAGTTTTGCCTATGGGTTCAATCGATTTAGGCAAAAATATTCCTGTAAACGATTTAAATTTAATTGCACCTACGGTTGAATTAATAGCGCGTGATAGCTTGCATCCGGCATTATCTGATTTGTTACTAGATGCAGCAAACGAAGTACATGGTTCGGCCACTTTATTTGTGAAAAGTGGGGAGTTTCCTAATCTAACGACTCAGGAATACCGAATTAGCCCAGATGCAACTCGCTATTACAAGTCAGGTAAAAGTTTTCTATATCGTGATTTTCCATTTTGGATGGCCAGTTTTATTAATAGAATATTGGTCTTTTTGGTGCCATTATTGTTGATATTAATACCTGCAATAAAATTAGCACCAAGTATCTATCGCTGGAAAATTCAACTGGCAATTTATCCTTTTTATAAAGCGTTACTTGAGCTTGAGAAAGATGCATTTGGCTCAGCAAATGATGTGGATAAGCGTCATGAGATAATGAATAATCTAGACGAGCTGGAAGCGAAGTTGAGTAATATAAAAATACCCGCTGCATTTGCAGATATGTTTTATGGATTACGCGGGCATATTAATTTTGTACGTACTAGGCTGTTGGCGGAACAAATTGCCGATGTTACGGAATGATAACAAACACAAGTTATTAATTTTATAAACAAAGTTGTTATTAAGTGCTAATTTAAGCAATTATTCTATTCACCTTTCATGTAACCTTATATTTAAATCTATTTAAGCTTCAATTTAATCCTATATAAGCACTCAGCTGAATGAGGTGTTTATGTGCGTATCTTGTGAATGTTTTAAGGTAGGGTTTATTTAGGGTCTAAGTAATTGACAGTTCATATAACATTACTCAGTATTTCAAAGAGTTATCGCCTAACATTGGCGATGTTACTTGCTTTTTGTGTGGTATTTTTTGCTTATATTTATTCAGAAAAGCAGATTGATCGCGCTAATGAGTTAAGAATTCGGTCGTACCTTTTAGCGGCAGAGTTGCGTCAATCGTCTGACGACCTGACGCGTATGGTGCGTACTTATGTGATTACTGGCGATAGTATTTATAAGCAGCATTTTCAAGAAATTCTGGACATACGCAATGGCAAGCTTCCTCGTCCAACTTCATACAACAATATATATTGGGATTTAGTTTTAGCTGACAATATAAGGCCACGTGCTTATGGTGAGAAAAAGCCCTTACTCCAGCTAATGAAAGAGGCTAGCTTTACCGATGAGGAGTTTGCAGAGTTATCAAAAGCTAAGTCTAATTCTGATTTATTGACGCACATAGAATTTGCTGCGATGAGGTTAATCGAGCCAACAAACGAGACTACGGAGTTCAATCGTAATCAAGCTAGTCTGATGCTCAATGACTTGGCTTACCATAAAGCTAAAGCTGGCATTATGCAGCCGATTAGTAACTTCAATCAAATGATGGATAAACGAACGTTAGCTAATCTCCATTATGCTGAAACGACTGCTTTGGTGTTGAGGACGCTCGTTATTTTGTTCGGCGTATTATTTCTTTAACATTATTACGTGCTTATCAGGCGCTTAATGCAACCTTGGGTGCTTCTGCAGATGAAGTGCATGCGCATTTAGTCAGAATTGGCAGTGGTGATTTTCTATCTAAGATACCAGTCAGCCGAGGCATGGAAAATAGTGTCATGGGATGGTTATCTCAAACACAGATTAAGTTGGCTAAAATTAATATTGAGCATCAAGCTGCTGAAGCGCGGAGTCATCGGCAAACTCAATTGTATGCGGCTTTAAGTCAATGCAATCAGGCTATTGTGCGCAGTAAAAATGAGGCTGAGTTGTTCCCTAAGATTTGCCAAGATGCGGTGATATTTGGTGGAGTGAAGATGGCTTGGATTGGGTTGTTTGATGATGAGAGTCAGTTATTAGCACCCGTTGCATCCTATGGAACTAGGACTGAGTATTTAGAGTTACTTAAAATTTCAGTAGATGCTAAAGAGATTACTGGTCGCGGTCCAAGTGGTACAGCATTTCGTGAAGATAAACCATTTTGGTGCCTAGATTTTCATAATGACCCAGCAACAGAATTTTGGCATGAGCTGAGCGCAAAGTTTGAATGGGGCGCCTCTGCAGCGTTACCGTTGCATCGTAATGGTAAGGTTGTTGGCACATTTAATATATATGCCGATGACCAAAACGTGTTTGATAAGGAAGGTCAAAATCTACTGATTGAAATGACGTCAGACATTGATTTCGCGCTCGATAACTTTGATGTTGAAAATGAGCGTGAACAATTTAATGGCAAGTTGTTAGAGAGCGAGGAAATCTCTAGATTAGTGCTTAAAAATTCTTTAGATGCAATCATCAATATGAATAGCCAGGGTTTAGTCATTGAATGGAGTGGCGCCGCTCATAAAATGTTTGGCTACAAACGAGAGGATGCAATTGGTCAAAAACTATCTGATCTTATTATTCCAGTAAGAGACAGAGAAGCGCATATCAAGGGAATGCACAGAGTGATTGCCACTAATCAATCTAATATGACAGGCCGGCGTGTAGAGGTGAGTGCGTTAAGATCTGATGGTACAGAAGTACCTGTTGAAATGTCTGTTGCAAAAATTGAGACAGGTAATCTTGTCTTTTTTAGTGCCTTCGTTAGAGATATTACTGATCGTAAAGAATCTGAAAGCCAAATTCAGAAACTTGCACATTTTGACGCTTTAACCAGCTTGCCCAATCGGATTTTGTTGCAAGACCACTTCAAATACGCATTAAGTTTAGTTAAACGTAATAATAGTAAATTAGCCGTTATATTTCTAGATCTCGATCACTTTAAAGACATTAATGACACCTTAGGCCACAGTATTGGCGATTTATTGCTGATAGAGGTCGCGAATAGATTACAGTCAACCTTGCGTGAAGAGGATACGCTGTCACGTTTAGGTGGAGATGAGTTCATCTTAATATTACCTGGAACGGACTCTCGCGGTGCTGCTAACGTAGCGCAAAAACTGCTTAGCATTATGGCTAAGCCTTATCATATTGACTCTTTCGAGCTTACTGTCACAGGCTCAGTGGGTGTTGCACTATATCCAAATGATGGCGTGGATTTTGAGGTGCTTTCCCAAAAGGCCGATACAGCCATGTACCGAGCCAAACAAGAGGGCAGAAACAACTATCGTTTCTTTACTGCTGAAATGCAGGCTACATCCTCCAGAAATCTGCAATTGGTCAATGCTTTGCGTTATGCGCTTGAACGCAATCAACTAAGCTTGCATTATCAGCCTCAGGTATCGCTTCATCAAAATTGCGTCATCGGAACTGAGGCTTTATTACGCTGGCATCACCCAGAGCTTGGTGCTATTTCACCTGCGGAATTCATTCCAATTGCTGAAGATTCAGGCTTGATTATTTCTATCGGTGAATGGGTGCTACGGCAAGCCGTGAAGCAAGCTAAGTTATGGATGGAAGAGGGTCACGACCCGTTAATTATGGCGGTGAATATCTCAGCAATACAGTTCCGTCATCCAGATTTGCCTCACTTAGTCACCCAAATACTTGAAGAAGTTGGGCTGGCTCCCGAATATCTTGAGTTGGAGCTCACTGAAGGCGTCGCAATGTATGATCCTCATGCGGCTATTGAAGTGATGAATAAGCTACACGACCTCGGCATTCGAGTGTCTATTGATGATTTTGGTACAGGTTACTCTTCCTTGAGTTATTTAAAGAAGTTTAAAGTCTATAAACTTAAGATTGATCAATCTTTTGTGCGAGACATTAGCACCGACCCTGAAGATAAAGCGATTGTGAGCGCTATTATTAGTATGTCTAAAAGTCTTGGCTTACAAACTATTGCAGAGGGGGTGGAAACAGTCGAGCAGCTCACCTATCTGCGGGCTCAAGGCTGTGATGAGGTGCAAGGTTATTACTACAGTAAACCTATGCCAGCAGAGCAGGCGGAGCAGTACTTCAGAGAATTTAAATTGAGGTAAATAAAAAGCCCTTTCGGGCTTTGTTAAATTAGAGCTAAAAATTGATTAACACCAATCAGGGCCAGGAATTTCAGCAAAGACTTTTCGTAAACCTTCGCCCCAATGTTGGCGTACTGAGAGAAAGTAAGGGTCGTCTTTAGCTACACGGTGATTGTAATCTATGCTGAGTTTGTTGTTTCTATACACCAGTACGTCAACTGGCAAGTCAACGGAAACATTACTGCGAATAGTTGAATCAAAAGAAATCAGCACGCACTTAAGCGCATCTTCTAGGCCGCATTTGTAGTTAATAACGCGGTCTAAAATCGGTTTGCCGTATTTTGTTTCCCCTATTTGGAAGTAAGGAGTTTCTTGGCTGGCTTCAATAAAATTACCTGCAGAGTAAATATTGAAAAGCCGCGTTGGCTCACCTGCAATTTGCCCTGCAAACAGAACGGATATATTGAAATCTGTATTGTGGTGGCGTAAATGTTCGGCATCTTCTTTATGCACAGTGCGAATGGCCGTACCAATAAGGCGCGCAGCATCAAACATATTGGTAGCATTGTGTAGATTATGCGTTTCGTTATTTGCAATGTCTTTATGCAAGTGCTGCAATACTGCTTGAGTCACCGCTAAGTTACCTGCGGTTAGCATCACCATAGTGCGCTCACCGGGTACTTCAAAAGTGGTCATTTTAGGAAAAGTAGCCACTTGGTCAACCCCCGCATTCGTACGGGTGTCAGATGCCATTACCAACCCAGATTCTAGTAGTATTCCAACACAATAAGTCATATATGCAGCTTGATAAATAAAGCATTAATAATAACTTTTTAATGAATCAACAAGCAACCTGTTTGCGCTGTAAATCGCGCTAAATCAGGCTCCATTTAGGTGATGCTAGGTATTTATTTGTTAAAATTTATGTCTAGTGATGCAACTTACCCGCTGAGCCACATTTAAGCTTAAAATGTGCTTAGGTTTCTGAGATAAAACATGGCAACTTCAAATCAATATTCACAAGCTTCAAACGCTAATGCCTGGCTAGGTAATACGGCTGGTTATTCGGCGGGCGCAAGCATGTTGGATGAAATGCTCGATCAATCTGGCAAGGTTCGTCCGCACTGGGCATATTATATTCAAGCCTTACAAAAATTAGGGCAGGGTGAAGTTAGCTTAAGGCAGAATGAAATTCACAAGCTATTACGTGAGAACGGCGTCACTTACAATGTGTATGGTGACCCTGACGGTAGCAGTCGCCCGTGGCAGCTAGATTCTGTGCCCTTGCTGCTGGCTAATGAAGAATGGCGCGATATTGAGTTGGGCTTGCTAGAGCGTGCAGAGCTGCTGAACTTGATTCTGACGGATATTTACGGACCGCGTGAGCTTATTCGGCAAGGCTTGTTACCGATAGAGATGTTGTTCAATCACAGTGGTTTTTTGCGCGCTTGCGACAAAGTTAAAATACCCGGTAAACATCAGTTAGTGCTTTATGCTGCGGATTTAGCGCGTGGCCCTGATAATCGCATGTGGGTGATTGGTGACCGTACCCAAGCGCCTTCCGGCGCTGGTTATGCCTTGGAAAACAGGCTGGCGATGTCACGCGTGTTTCCAAATATTTTTCGTGACACCCAAGTACAACGATTAGATGGCTTTTTTCAATCGTTGCGTCATGGTATGCAAGAAATTGCGCCACAAAACTCTGATGCGCCTAGAGTGGTGGTGCTTACGCCAGGGCCATTTAATGAAACCTTTTTTGAACATGCTTATTTAGCTTCACATTTAGGCTATCCCTTGGTTCAAGGCGATGACCTAACTGTACGCGATGGTTTTGTTTGGTTGAAATCACTCAATGGTTTGCAGCGTGTAGATGTCATTATGCGCCGCATGGACGATGTGTTTTGTGATCCACTAGAGTTGCGCGATGATTCTCGCTTGGGTATTCCAGGTTTGCTAGAAGTGGCGCGCAGAGGCAATGTGACGATTGCCAACCCTTTAGGCAGCGGCGTATTAGAAAGTCCGGGTTTATTGCCATTTCTGCCAAGAATCGCAGAATACTTTTTGGGCAAGAAACTACGTTTGCCAAGCGCAGCCACATGGTGGTGCGGTCAGCCCAAAGAGCTGGATTATGTGCTGAACAATCTGCATAAATTAGTGATTAAGCATATCTGCCGTGGTGCCATGACCTCGGTTTTTGGCAGCCAGTTGAGTCGGCAACAAATCGCTTACTGGTGCGACCGTATTCGTGCTAACCCAGCATTCTTTGTGGGGCAAGAACATGAAGTGTTTTCTACCGCGCCATCATTGGTTGATGGACGTTTAGAGCCGCGGCAGTCATTGATGCGCTGTTTTATGGTCGCTCAAGAGCGCGGCTATCACCTTATGCCAGGAAGCCTCACCCGCAGTGCGACGCAAACCGGTGATGTGCTGGTTTCAAATCAGCTAGGTGCCATGAGTAAAGATACATGGATAGTGGGCGGCAATACCGCGCTGCAAGCCAGTACTACAGAAAACAAGCATGCAGAGTTTATTACCAGCACTTACAGCAGCACCTTATCTAGTCGTATTGCAGAAAATCTATTTTGGGTAGGTCGCTATGCGGAGCGCACGGAAGGCAGCATCCGGTTGCTGCGCACCACGGTTAAAAAGCTTTATATCAACCCAGACAATAACAACACGCATTATAAAAACAGTTTGCACACTATTTTGCGCGGCCTGACCAATATCACTAATACCTACCCGGGTTTTATCGGTAAAGATTCAGCCGAGCTACTTGAAACACCCGATAATGAACTTCTGTCATTGATGTTAGATGAAGAGAAAATCGGCAGCATCGCTAATAATCAGCGTTGCTTAGTGCAATCAGGTTATGCGGTGCGTAACTTGTGGTCGTCTGACACGTGGCGCGTGATTGATGAAATTAAGAGCCACCTAGAACAATCGCAGCAACTGACTGAATCTACGCTGTGGAATATACAAGAGCATATGGACGGTCTAATCACCGCGCTGTCAGCCTTTAGCGGCTTGATTATGGAGAGTATGACGCGTGGCAATGGTTGGCTGTTTTTAGATTTAGGTCGTCGTCTTGAACGTGCTTTATTGCTTATTTCACTGTTACGCAGTTGTTTTTCGACTGCACAGGTGGAAGGAGCAGAGCAACTGTTGATGGAGTCATTGTTAGATACTAGCGACAATCTGATTTGTTACCGTGAACACTATCGCAACAGCATCGAGTTGCCTTCGTTCATTGAGTTGTTAATGCTGGATAAAAATAATCCACGTTCTTTAGCCTACCAATTTAATCGCATTCAGAAACACGTGAGTAAAATGCCACGAAAACCAAGCAATGCTAAGCTAAGCATGGAAGAACGTTTGATATTAGAAGCTTGCAGCTTGTTAGATTTAACTAATATCAATGACCTGATTAAAACCACGGATGGCAATGTGAGAGAAAACCTAGATCAAACGCTCAGCCGCTTGTATTACCTGATTGCCACGCTATCTGACACCGTTACTGCCACCTATTTTCAGCATGGGCAGGTGCAACATTCTCTAAACGCGGTTAAGCCAGTCTAACGAGATTCAGCATGCACTATAAAATCACCCATATCACAAAGTATGATTACACCGATGCGGTAGGGCGCTCTTACAGCGAAGCCAGATTGATGCCTAGAAGCTGCACCAATCAACAAGTGATTTCATCTACCTTGAATATAGAACCCTACGCAGCAGATTTTCGTATTCGCGAAGATTTCTTCGGCAACCATGTGGCATATTTTTCTATACAACAAGCGCATAAAGTTTTCACCATTACCGCCATCAGCGAGGTGCAACTGCAAGAAAATCCAGCCCAATTAGATTTCTATCAAGGCTATACTTGGGAAGAAGTACGTGACTTGCTGGCTCAGCAAACGCATGTTGCAAAACAAACTGTAGATACGCTGGATGCCCGCCAATACAGATTAGATTCACCCTTAGTTGCCGTGACCTCAGAGCTTGCAGAGTATGCAGCACCCTCTTTTACACAGGGCAGGTCAATGACAGACGCGGTCAACGATTTAATGCAGCGTATTTATAAAGACTTTACTTTTGACCCAGACTTTACAACCCTTGCCACGCCGCTCGCGACAGTGCTAGAGCATAGAAGAGGCGTTTGTCAGGATTTTGCGCACCTTGCAATCGGCTGCTTACGTTCGGTAGGTTTGGCCGCTAGATATGTCAGTGGCTATATAGAAACGCTACCTCCTCCTGGTGAAGTTAAGCTCATCGGGGCCGACGCCTCACACGCTTGGTTTTCAGTCTACGTGCCAGAACAAGGCTGGATAGATTTTGACCCCACCAACAATCAAATGCCTAACACACAACACATCACACTAGGCTGGGGAAGAGACTACGCAGATATTACCCCGCTTAAAGGCGTGATATTTGGCGGCCAACAGCATGAATTGGATGTATCGGTGCATGTGGAGTGTTTGAGTTCGTAAAATGTTGCGTGGGGGTAACCCCACGCTACTTAAGCTAATGCATTTCGGTTTTAGGTGTTGGGTTTATTGCGACGGTATTATTAACCCTAGGCAAGCTGATTTCATCACTAAGCACATTTGCAGCTTCGTTAAGTAAAATATCTTTAGTATTCTTTCTTATCTTTTCGATTTCTAATTCACGATTTAGATTTCGCTCGTTTATCTGAAGTCCATCGTCTCTTAAAGAGTCATTCAATTGAGAATTGCTGGTTTTCTCACGTGATGCCAAGCGCTTTTCTTGCACTTCACGCTCTTTAATACGTTCAGCCTCATTTAATGAAATTAGATTTTTGTCTAATTGATTTTTGTATTCCGTAATATCTTCTTGTAAGTACTGAAAATCTTTGTCTTTGCTAATACGTGAATTATGGTTAGCGATAAGTTTAGGAATAACTGTTTTCAAATCACCTGCTGAGGTAAATTCAGCAGACTTAATTTGTGACCAAGGCAAAGGATTGTCATAACTTGATTCACCCGAATTATCTAGATCGGTGATGGTTGGTAAGCTGATATCAGGCGTCACGCCTCGTAATTGCGTTGTGCCACCATTGATGCGGAAAAATTGCGCAACCGTCATCTTAAGTTCGCCAAATTTAGGTTTATCATTCTTAACCAGTTGATCTAGATTTATTACAGATTGCACGGTACCTTTACCAAAACTCTGTTCACCAATAATGACACCACGACCATAATCTTGTATTGCCGCGGCGAAGATTTCAGAGGCTGATGCTGAGCCGCGGTTAATTAGAATACCTAGTGGGCCATCCCAAAGCGCACCTTTTCTAGTATCACTATCAACTTTTATCACGCCTTTATCATTACGCTCCTGTAATACGGGGCCTTTATTGATAAACAAACCTGTTAATTCAATGGCTTCGTCTAATGAACCACCGCCATTGTTACGTAAATCGACTAATACACTGTCAACCTTGTCTTTTTTAAGCTCTTCTAATAGTAGCGATACGTCTCTAGTGGCACTTTTAAAAGACTTGTCACCGTTTTGGCGGGCTTCAAAATCTTGATAAAAAACAGGCAGACTAATCACGCCAATTTGGTGTGTTACGCCATTATCTGTCACCTTAATGATGGATTTTTTAGCCGCTTGTTGTTCTAGGCTAATTTTCTTTCTTGTAAGTGCAATCAACTTATGTTTGCTATCAGTACTGGCTGTTACGGGCAAAATGTCTAGGACTACCACAGAGTTCTCAGCGCCACGAATGAGTGCAACCGTATCATCAAGCCGCCAACCCATCACATCTGTCACGGTGCCGTTCACTCCTTGCCCTACACCTACAATTCGATCGCCTACTTCAAGTTTTCCTGAAAGCGCAGCAGGGCTGCCAACGACCAGTTCTCGAATAGTGGTGTATTCGTCTTTATCTTGCAATACAGCGCCAATCCCAACTAGTGAGAGCTTCATAGAGATGTCAAAGTCATCCGACTGCTGAATGCCAAAGTAATTAGTATGTGGATCAATCGTCATGGTGTAAGCGTTCATAAAGCTTTGGAACACGTCATCACTCTTGAATTTTGCATTACTTTTCAAGTTATTTTCGTATCGTTTGTCTAAGGTGTCGATGATGCTCTTATCGTTTTTACCTGCTAGCTTAAGGCGAAGCCAATCATTCTTAACGCGTTTACGCCAAATATCATTCATCTCGTCTTGAGACTTTGCCCATGGAGATTTTTCGCGTGTTAATTGTGAGTTCTCATCTACTTTAAAATCAAAGCCCTTTTTGAGTAAAGAGCGAGCATAAGTGATGCGATCTACAATGCGCTGCTGATAGAGATTGAAAATTTCAAAGGGAATGGATAGATCTTCTTTTAATATGGCGTCATCAAGCATTGTGCGAAATGTAGATAACTGATCAATATCAGACTGTAAGAAAAATATCTTTTGCCCATCTAACGACTTGATATAAGCATCAAATATTTTAGAGGAGCTTGTATCATCAAGTAATACAGGCTTGTAGTGATATCGAGTTAATACTTCAGCAGATAAATGTGCCGCCTGAGATTGCTGCTGCGTTGGCGCTAATAAAGGAACCGTTTGAGCTGCGTTTGATTGAGCTGCTTGCGCTGACATTAAAAAAACAAACAGTAAGCAGAGCAATTTGATCTTCATTCATATTCCTGACATTAATTTTTAAAATTTAACTTCGACTTCAACTAGATTGCTGGGATAGCGCAATTTTTTATACTCTACTCTAGACCGATTAATTCATGAATAGTTTTAATTTACGTTTCTTATAGCATATTTTGAAGGCATAAGAACAGGTATCAAGAGACGCGGTTGTGTTAGATGAGCTGCCATCCTAATCAAAAATTGGCATCGTTTTCGGGCACCGCCCAAATGGTGTGAATATGGTCGGGCAGCAAAACTCAGGTGTCAATCTCAAACGGCTATTGCGCATGCACCTTTTCAATAGCGTTTCTTAAAGCTTTGCGAACAGATTCATCACATAAAAATGTTTGCCGAGGATAGGTAACCACCGTGAAAAAGTAAGTGGCATTTGTGGTATTAGCGCGACGGTAGTGTGACATTAGGTGATTTTAAATTATTTATCGCGCAAATAAAATTCGTAGGATGGGGTTTAACCCCACTCGGTGCATGTTGCAAGGTAAGTCAGGCGTGGGTTCAAGAACCCATCCTACAAAGTAATCAGTCTAAATAGTAGCAAGAGTTGGTGAGGGTGAGTTAATTTGAATGTTAAATTAACAGGCTGAATTGCAAGTTAACCTGTATTCCTTAACCCCGCCGCGATACCATTAATCGTCAAATGAATTGCGCGTTTCACTAGCACATCGGTTTCACCGCTCCTATGTCTTTTAATGAGTGCGACTTGTAGGTGATTGAGTGGGTCTAGGTAGGGGAGTCGGTTTTTAATTGAATTGGCTAGTGTGGGGTTGTTGGCTAGGCGCTCGGTGTTTTGTAGAATTAAATTGAGTGCTTGGTTAGTGAGTGCATGCTCTTTCTTTATGCGTTCAAATACGGGGGTTCTGAGTGTTTCATCTTGCACTAGTTCTGAATAACAGGCGGCTATTGTGAGGTCTGTTTTTGCTAGCATCATGTCCATATTGGAGATGAGCGTTTTGAATAAAGGCCAAGCGGCGAGCATGTCTCTTAAAATAAGGGTGCGTTGTTCTTTGTCGGTTTCGTCTTTGCTTGCGCTTAAATAATCATCTATTGCGCTGCCAAAACCGTACCAGCCGGGTAGCAATAGTCGGCATTGCCCCCATGAGAAACCCCATGGGATGGCACGTAAGTCTTCAATGCGTTGTGTGGATTTACGCGAGGCAGGGCGGCTGCCTAGATTCAAATCGGCGATTTCTGAAATTGGAGTTGAGCTGAAAAAGTACTCTGCAAACCTTGGTGTTTCATAGACTAAATCTCGGTAAGCGTGCATTGCACTGGCAGAGAGTTGATCCATCAACATCTCATAAGCTCTGCGTTGCGTTTTGGGTAGTTGATCTTGCGGAAATAGTGAAGCATCTATGGTGGCGGCTACAAAGGCTTCTAAATTGCGCCTTGCCACTTTTGGGTCTGAGAATTTATTGGCGATAATTTCGCCTTGTTCCGTTAAGCGTATTTGCCCTGCAACAGTACCGAGCGGTTGCGCCATAATGGCCTGATAGGTTGGGCCGCCGCCACGACCAACCGCGCCGCCACGGCCATGGAACAACCGTAATCTCACATCAGCCTGACTGAATAGCTCAACTAAATAGACTTCGGCTTTATACAGCTCCCAGTTTGAGGTTAAAAAGCCGCCATCTTTATTGCTATCAGAATAACCAAGCATGATTTCTTGCTCATTGCCTTGATGGCGAATCAAATGGCGTATGCCTAGCAAACTCAGCCATTCGCTCATGATTTTTGGCGCGTTGCGTAAATCTTCAATGGTTTCAAATAACGGTACGATATTGAGTTCCATCTCTACGCTGGCTGAACCCCAAGCACCGCGCAGCAGGCCTGCTTCTTTTTGTAGCAATGCCACTTCAAGGAGGTCAGACATGGTTTCAGTGTGCGAGATAATGTAATGTCGCACCGTGCGATTGCCAAATTTTGCACGTACTTCACGGGCTTTTCTAATCACATTCATTTCTGTTTGCAGTAAGTCTGAATATTTTTGAAACGGTGAGAACAGCAAACGTGGCTGGCGGAGTTCTTCTAGCAGGATATTTACTTTTTCGGCTTCGCTGAGTGCTGCATAGTCAAAGCTGTAGCCTGCATTCACAAATAGTTCTTTTAGCACGGCTTCATGTACGTCTGAGCTTTGTCTTAAATCGATGGTCGCTAAATGAAAGCCAAAGGTTTCAACCGCTTTAATAAGCTTGCCTAGCCTTGGGTAAACCAGCAACTCACCATGATTTTCAATCAATGAATTGGCAATAATATTCAGGTCAGCTAAAAGCTCATCCGCGCTGGCGTAAGGTTTTAAGTTCTCGGCAACGTTAGTTTCAATATGCAGGCTAGATTCGCTACCGATTAAATTTTGAAAACTTAATGAAAGCCGCCCCATTACCGCCATGATGGCAAGGCGATAGGGTTCATCTTGTCGATGCGGAGATTGATCTTGCGAGGTGCTGGCTAAATCTAGCAATGCTTGTGAAACTTTGACTAAGCGCGTAGTAGGTGTGAGCTCTTTGCGCAAACTGCTGATTTCGCGTAAATAATGCTCAAACGCCACGGTGGATTGTTGTATGGTCGCCATGTCTAAGGTGGCGGCGTTCACATTGGGGTTGCCATCGCGGTCGCCACCAATCCAGCTACCCATTTGCAGAAAACTTGGTAGTTGATAGCGCTCTGTACCTGTTTTACCAAACAGGTCGCCGATATCTTGTTCCAAATCCTGTAATAGTTCAGGAATCGCATCCAGCAAACTCAAGCGGTAGTAGGAAAGTGCGTTGTCAATTTCGTTGTTCACTGTCAGTTTGTCAAAACGCAACATTCTGGTTTGCCATAAAGCCGTGACAGCAGCATAGAGCATGCGCGAGTTTTTTTCGGTTTCTTGGCGCGACATGAGTTGCGCTTTATTGGCGAGTAATGCTGAAATTACCTGTTCAGTATCTAACAGACTTTTTCTTTGGACCTCAGTCGGGTGCGCAGTTAAAACAGGTGAAATTAATGCTGATTTAAAGAAATCATCAATTTGCTTTAGCTCTAATTTTTCATCTTTGAAAGAACGCATAGAGTTCGCCACGCCGCCTGGTGCATCTACGCTTTCTTCCAGTCTATATTGGTAGTTGCTGTAAAGGTCTTCAGCAATATTCACTAAGTGTTTAAAGTAGCTAAAGGCTCTCGCCACCGCAATGGTTTGGCTGTTGGTCAGCTCTTTTAATAAACCATCTAGTTTTTGTGTAAATTCTTGGTCACCTTCACGATGAAATTTCACAGCAGATTGACGAATTGCCTCTATGGTTTCAAAGGTTTTTTCACCTTCGTTATCTTTAATCACCTCGCCTAGAATGCGCCCAAGGTAACGGATATTTTCTTTAAGCGCAGTTTCAGCGGATGTCATAGGTGCATTCATTTTTCAATTCCTCAAACCAAATATGTTCAATGGATTACATGATTTAAAACACTACTACTTCTATTAAAACTTACGCTCTCGTCATTCCCGCGAAGGCGGGAATCCAGTTAGATAAATTACTTGCCTAGATTCCCGCCTTCGCGGGAATGACAGAGTGAGGCTTTAAATTTAATTCCTGCTAATTCGCATGCCACCTTAAATCTAAAGTAAATGGATACTCGCGATTGTTTAACTCTGTGGGTGGTTCCATTAGCTTCACTGCCTTATTGGCAGATTTCTTCGGTGATTTAATATTGCCCGGCGTATGTTCAAGTACCGTAAATCGGCTCACGCGGCGACCTTCTGCTTCATACGCATTAACTGGCAAGGTGTCGTAGTTACGACCACCCGGGTGTGTGACATGGTAAGTACAGCCGCCAATAGAGCGCCCATTCCATGTATCAATCACATCAAATACCAGCGGCGCTTGTACGCCTATGCTTGGGTGCAATGCAGAAGGCGGATTCCACGCGCGGTAACGAACGCCAGCGACCATTTCACCTTGCGTGCCAGTATCGCGTAACGGCAAGCGACGACCATTGCAGGTAATCGCATAGCGTTCACCAGTGATGCCTGTGAGTTTGACTTGCAAGCGCTCAACGGAAGAATCGACATATCTAGCTGTGCCGCCGCTAGTGATTTCCTCGCCTAATACATGCCAAGGCTCAATTGCCGTTCTAAGTTCAAGTTGTAAGTCTTGAATTTCTAAGGTACCGCAACGTGGGAAGCGGAATTCGATAAAAGGTGCAAACCAGTCTTTAGAAAACGCATAGCCAGCTGCTTGTAAATCTTGCGCGACATCTTCAATATCGCGTGCAATAAAGTGCGGCAGCATAAAGCGGTCGTGCAATTGTGTACCCCAACGCACCAATGGTTTTTTGTACGGCTCTTTCCAGAAACGTGCGACCAAAGTACGCAATAGCAGCATCTGTACTAAGCTCATTTGCGCATGTGGAGGCATTTCAAAGGCGCGTAACTCCAATAAACCCAAGCGACCAGTATCTGAGCCAGGAGCATAAAGTTTATCAATACAGAATTCACTGCGGTGTGTGTTACCTGTCATATCCACTAGCAGATTGCGCAGTAAGCGGTCTACTAACCACGGAGCCGGCACTTCGCCATCGGGCATCTGTTGGAAGGCAATTTCTAGTTCGTACAAGCTGTCATTACGTGCTTCATCCACTCGCGGCGCTTGGCTGGTTGGGCCAATAAACAAGCCAGAAAACAGGTATGACAATGAAGGGTGGTGCTGCCAATAAGTAATCAAACTGCGCAGTAAGTCAGGGCGGCGCAATATTGGGCTATCCGCTGGCGTAATGCCACCTAGCGTGACATGGTTGCCACCACCAGTGCCAGTATGACGGCCGTCTAGCATGAATTTCTCAGAACCCAGTCTGGTTAAGCGCGCTTGTTCATAGAGAGTGGTTGTGTTGTGCACCAAAGCATCCCAACTGGCGGCTGGGTGAATGTTGACTTCAATTACGCCAGGATCGGGCGTAACAGGTAGGCGAGTTAGGCGTAAGTCGTGAGGTGGTTGATAACCTTCAATCACCACTGGCATATTTAATGTGCTGGCAGTCGCTTCAATCGAGGCAATGATGTCTAAATAATGCTCTAACGTATTGGTTGGGGGTAGAAAAACATGCAAGCGTCCGCCTCTGGTTTCCACGCATAGCGCAGTATGTGGCGTGAATTCTGGGTCAGTGGGAGCAGATTCTTCAACATCAGACTCATCATCAACCATACCCATTTCATTGCTATGCATATTTTCTTTGGTGAATTTGCTATAACGACGGCTCACTTCAGAATCGATATCCGCTAGTGGTTCTACAGCCTCATACAGGCTGCGCTCGTGTTCATGGTCGCGGTCTTCAAAAGCAATCCAAGGCAACGAGTTTAACGGTAAGCGTAAGCCCATGGCCGAATCACCCGGCGCGAGAAACATCTCGCCGCGCCTGAACTCCCAAGCGCTGCTGCTCCATGCATTGCGCTGATAGCTCCAATGCAACGGAAGCAGATAGCCAACAGGCATACCTAAATCGCCCGTGATCACCTTTGTTAGGCGCTTCCGTTCTAAATCATCTTTGAGGTCTGATTTAAGCGGATTCAGATTATTCGGTAGTAGGCCTTCTGCTAATAAATAATAAAGCGGGTCTTCGTAGCCTGCACAAATGTGGCTACCTTTGAGGCCTAGTCGTTTTGAAAGGTCGCGAATGAAGGTGTCAGCATGTTCGCGATTAAAACCATAGTCTTTGTTTTCATCGGCTAATAGCTCAGGGTTGCGCCAAACTGGCTTGCCATCTTTACGCCAAAAACAGGCGAGTTGCCAGCGCGGCAGAGGTTCGCCGGGGTACCATTTACCTTGTCCAAAATACAGTAAGCCGCCCGGTGCAAAGCTATCGCGCAAGCGTCTGACTAACTTACCAGCAAGCACGCGCTTTTCTTCACCATCCGCATCAATATTCCATTCTGGCGCATCCATGTTATCGATAGAGATAAAGGTTGGTTCGCCACCCATGGTTAAGCGCACATCGCCTGCTTCTAACTCCGTATCTATTTTTTGACCAAGCGCGTTGATCTCTACCCATTGCTCTTCGCTATAAGGTTTAGTCACGCGAGGGTCTTCGTGAATACGGGTCACGTTGTTACTAAAACTAAATTCGATATTGGCTTGACCTGTATAACCACCAGTCACTGGTGCCGCGCTGACATAATCAGCCGTGCAAGCGAGTGGTATATGACCTTCGCCAGCGAGTAAGCCAGAAGTCGCATCCAAGCCTATCCAACCAGCGCCAGGTATATATACTTCAGCCCACGCATGCAAATCAGTAAAATCGACTTCGGTACCTGATGGACCATCTAAAGATTTCACATCAGCAGTGAGCTGCACTAAGTAGCCTGAAACGAATCGAGCCGCTAAGCCCATGTGGCGTAAGGCCTGCACTAGCAACCAAGCAGAATCACGACAAGAACCTAGTTTTTTGTCTAGGGTTTCTTCGCAAGTTTGCACGCCAACTTCCATGCGAATGGAGTAATTAATCGTTTGATTGACGCGCTGATTTAAGTACACAAGAAAATCTACAATCGCCTTTTTACCAACATCAATTTCCGCCAACCACGCTTTGAGCAAAGGGCCGTGTTCACGCACTTCAAGATAGGGCGCAAGCTCTTTCAATAATTGCTCTGGGTAAGCAAACGGGTAATTTTCTGCGTATTCTTCTAAAAAGAAATCGAAAGGATTAATCACCGTCATTTCTGCAATTAAATCGACTTCAATTGAAAGTTCGGTAGATTTCTCTGGAAACACTACACGCGCCAAATAATTGCCGAATGGGTCTTGCTGCCAACTGATAAAGTGATTCTCAGGTGTGATTTTAAGTGAGTAAGCACTCACGGGCGTGCGCGAGTGGGCCGCTGGGCGCAGACGGAAAACATGAGGTGCAAGTTGTACCGGATTATCGTAGTGATAAGCCGTTTTATGGTGGAGCGCGACTCGAATAGTCATTAGTGTGTTACCTTTTTAGAGTCGAAATCGTTGTGTTTCTAACTGGCAAAACTAGCTTGCACTTTCAGCTTGCAGTAGGCGTAAACTCTCTTCAACCCCAGCCGCTTTAGTCAGTTCAGCCACATTCTGTTTGGTGAAGAAACCATCAAAATCACCAAAGCGTTGCACGTATTCAATGATGAGCGAAGAGTGTTCTGAGGCGCTAGAGAAAATCTGCTTCAGACCTTCTTCGCGTGAGCCAATCACATCTAATAAGAAGTCTTTGCCTTTTTCCCTGATCGCATCAACTACGTAGTCAATGTTAATCTGACCATTGGTTTCGCCATCTGCCACGCCCAGTGCAATGTGGTGCAAACGCGGACCATAATTGCGTACAAAGTTTTCAGTAGGTGAGGGTAGTCCGACTAAGTGATTAACGAAATAGGGATGATTTGCCGCAGTGAAAACCTTAGCAGGACTTTTTTGCTCGCTACTATAATGCGCACTTTTGGTGACGTTGGTCGATGAGTTCTGGCTGGCAATGTCGTATGAACCCCAGTAGTAATAGCTGGAGAGCGTGAGATATTCGAGTATCGCCACTTCACGATTTTGGCTGTAGATTCGTGTTGCCAAATGGTCAATTGGTAAAATCAGTTTATCTAAACCCAGTTTGGCTTGCGTTTCTTTGGCTTCCATATAGCCACGATTCACATCTTCATGAATCACACTCACACCAAGTGCGTAAATGCGAATATCGCCTACTGGCCGCTCCCAATAGCCCACAATGTTGTGTGTATAGGGTGAGGGTTTGACAATAGACATATTGCCCGGCAGCTCTAATTTACGAATTTGATCTTGATTAAAAAAGCGAATCTCGCGGGCTTTTTGTAGTTCAACCACTTCATGCTGATTAGTTACGCGAAAGATCTCGCCCATATAACGTGAGTTTGGCTTATGCGCACCTATCGGGTAAACATCATTCAAACTGCGGAAAATGCCGTGTATATTGGGGTCGCGTACTTCTCGTATAATCACATCTGGCGAATTCATATCAATACGCAGTACATGCGTCCAATGCGATTCTGATTCTAGCGTGACTAAATAATGATACGGCGTCATCAAGGCTAATTCGCTGATGTAAGCCACTGAGCAACCTGGCTCAACGGTAATCATCATGGCGTCAATTTCATGCACCATATCAGTTAAGCCGATTCGATTTCTATCTTCCAAAAGCTTGGGTAGAAATTCTTCAAACCAAGGTGAATTGACCTTGTCGCCATGACGTTGGTGTTGCAATGAGTTCATTAAGACATCCGAAATGTAAATATATCTGTGACTATTGGGTATAAATGAAAAGACTGATGCGGTTATTGCTGTATTTGTGACATTTCATGTACTTTAAAATTTACTGACATTTTTTCGTTGCCAATATCGTGCATCACGCTGCTAATCGGGCATGCATCGCGATAGTCTAAGCCGGTAGCCAATCGTATATGGATGCCATTTGACGGTGCATTATTGGCCACATCAAAACTTTGCCAACCACTGCCAACTAGCCAAGCGTCTGCCCAACTATGGTTTTCAAGTTGCTTAGTTATCGGGTTAAAACAATAGCCATGCACAAATCGTGCGGGTATTTTTAAAGCCCTGCAGCAACTAATAAAAAGATGCGTCATACCCTGACTTAAAGCTTTGCCTGCGGTTAAGGTTGTAATTGCTGATTGTTGATTTTCAGCCGTTGTTTTATTTAAGATAACGGTTTGTGAGATTTCATTCATCAGCGCCGTTAGCAAATCTTGATTGATGGATTTGTGTTGTGATGCAACTTGCTGCGCGAACTGAATTACTTGATCATTGGCCTCAGTGAGCGCAGTACTTCTCAGGTAGATAGGCAGCGCCAAATCATCATGTTTTGATTTATCTTTTGCTAATAAATCAGTAGACCAATCAAGATCAGTTTCTACTTCACCTGTGGCGCTAATCATAATTTCTTGGTGTGGTGTATCCATCACCAAAGTGTGGGTGGTATTGCCGAAAGCATCAAGCTGTGTGGATGATAGCCCACTTACTTTCACCTGCCAGTTGCTCACGCGCTGACCAAAACCATCCTGTGGCGTGAGGCGTAACTGTTGTATGGTGTACCCGATAGGCTTGTTGAATGCGAAGCGGGTATGGTGTTCAATATTAAATTTCATCGCGATTCTCCCACTTTAATGATTCATTTTTACAGTTAACACTTATCCTTGGCTTTGTAATTCCCCAACATTTGGTTTTTCAGGTTCGTTAATAATTGGCGCATTCAGGTAAGTACGCTGAATCTCAACACCCAAGCGATTGTTTTGTCTGAGGAACGCTTCTAAAAATTCATGCAAGCCCCCTCTGAAAATGTCTTCTATACGCCCGTAATGTAAGCTTGAGTGCATTTCACCCGCCAAACGCTTACATTCACGACCTGCATCACCCGTCAGTTGGTCGAGTATCGTTGTCAGTTCATCCATACACGCATGTAGCGAGCGCGGCATGTCGTGACGTAAAACCAGTAATTCAGCCACGCGCAATGGCATTACTGCATCGCGATAAACTTTTAAATAAGCTTCATAAGCACTGGCAGAACGTAACAGTGCGCTCCATTCGTAATAATCTACTGCGCCACCTACATCGCTTGCTGAAGGTAACAAAAGGTGATATTTCACATCGAGTAAGCGTGCCATGTCATCGGCGCGTTCGATAAATCCACCTAATCGCGTAAAGCGGAAGCCATCATCCCGCAACATCGTGCCGTAAGTCACGCCACGGAACAGATGCGAACGTGATTTCACCCAATCGCAGAATTCTGACAAGCCACTGTCTAAAATCAGCTTTTTGTCCATTTGCTGAAATTCAAGCCACAAGCTATTGATGTTCTCCCACATTTCAGAAGACATCGCCACGCGCACCGCATGAGCGTTTTCGCGCGCCGCACGTAGGCAATTGTAAATGCTCGACAAATTGCGGCTATCCATTGCAATGTAGTAAATCACATTGTGCGCAGTGACTTCATCGTAAGCTTTATGAAAATCTTCTACGGTGTCAGAGATATGTAGCAATGGTACCCACAATGCAGCTTCACTTTGCGCGGCGTTTTGTACTAGCGACATGCGATAAGTCACATCCAGCATACGCGCCATGTTTTCTGCACGCTCAATATAACGTGCCATCCAGTAAAGGTGATCAGCGGTGCGGCTTAGCATTGCAGCACCCATGTATCTTTAGTGCCGCCACCTTGCGATGAATTCACCACTAAAGACCCTTCAGTCATCGCCACACGGCACAATGCACCTGGTACTACTGAGGTTGTTTTACCTGTTAATACATAAGGGCGAAGGTCTACATGACGTGGCGCAACCCCTTGCTCAACCATGGTTGGGCAAGTAGAAAGCGCCAGTGTAGGCTGGGCTATATAGTTATCAGGATCCGCTAAAATGCGTAATCTAAACTCTTCAATCTGCGCTTTGCTTGAAGTCGGGCCAACCAGCATGCCGTAGCCGCCAGAGCCTTGTACTTCTTTAACAACCAATTCAGCTAGGTTATCTAACACATACTTCCTGTCATCTTCTTTGCTGAGTTTATAGGTGGGCACATTTGACAATATTGGCTCCTCACCCAAATAGAATTTAATCATGTCCGGCACGTAGGTATAGGTTGCCTTGTCATCAGCCACACCTGTGCCGATGGCGTTCGCTAGTGCTACACCGCCATTGCGATAGACTGAAACCAACCCCGGCACACCCAACATAGAGTCTTGCCTGAATGCTAATGGATCAATAAAGTCATCATCAATACGACGATAAATTACATCAATCTTTTTAGGCCCTTCCGTAGTGCGCATGAATACGGCATTGCCTTTTACAAACATATCGCGACCTTCAACCAGCTCAATGCCCATTTGTTGCGCAAGAAACGCATGCTCAAAATAAGCACTGTTGTAGGCGCCGGGCGTCATCAACACTACTGTAGGATCACTCGTTGCGCCACGCGGTGCCACGGCTCTAAGGTTTTCTAGCAGGAGTTGTGGGTAGTGTTCAACAGGCGAAATTGGGTATTGTCTGAAGAGTTCGGGGAATAATCGCATCATCATGCGACGGTCTTCCAGCATGTACGAAACACCTGAAGGCGTTCGTAAGTTATCTTCTAGCACGTAAAATGTATCAGCTTCGGTGCGCACAATATCAATACCGGCGATGTGCGCATAAACGCCGCCCGGTACATCTACGCCTTGCATTTCTGGCCTATACATTTCGTTAGTCAGTATGCTTTCTGGCATGATGCCAGCTTTGATAATGTCCTGCCCGTGATAGATGTCGTTCAAAAACATATTGAGTGCACGCACACGCTGGCAAGCGCCATCTGACAGCTTCCCCCATTCACTTGCAGCTAAAATTCGCGGAATTACGTCAAACGGAATCAAGCGCTCGGCACCTTCTTCCTCGCCATAAACTGCAAAGGTGATACCGACTCGTCGAAACAGTAATTCTGCATCGCGAGATTTTTGCGCAAGTTGAGAAAAGTCTTTGCCAGCTAACCAGTCAGCATAAGGCGCGTAAACCTGTCTAACACTTTTTTTTGAATCTACAGATTCATCAAATGCAGTGAGCAGTTTATTTTTATAATCAATAGAAGCCATAGTAAAGTCCTACTTGCAAGGCGCGTGCCAACTACGGTTAAAGTAACAGAAATGTATATTTAATGAGGCTTTCAGGCATATTGCAGTTTAAAAGTTGAACGTAAAAAACTTAATTTATAAAGTCTAATTTGTTTGGCGCGCTATTTTGGTGCATTGGAAATTGCTAAGGTATTTAGTTAGTGCGTTAATGCTAATAGTGAATGGTTACAAAAAACGCCTATAGGCAATAATAGACTCAAATTACTTTAATCAAAGCCAGCTTATTTATTTACTAGGCGTTGGTATAGTAATTGCTGTATCTTCTGGGCAGTATAGCTGTAAAAGTGTGACTTTCGTCGCGCTTGCTTTAATCATTAAAGGAAAACAACTGTGTGGCTTCGTACTCGATGTGATATTACTTTTGATGTGGCTATTGCAACCCCGTTTATCCTTATGCTCAGGCCGCGCAGTGGCTTAAATCAATGGATCGCGCGCGAGTCATATACGCTTAACCCTAGCGTGCCAGTGGTTGAATATACCGATAACTATGGCAATCTTTGCCAGCGCCTTATCGCACCGCCGGGTGAATTTTCTATTCGTACATCTGCTGATATTATGACCGCAGACAACATCGATGTTTGTGCAGGCGCACCTTTTGATGAGGTACAAAATTTGCCTGATGATGTGCTTACCTATTTGTTACCTACGCGATATTGCGAATCTGATCGATTTATCGACCTAGGTCAGGAACTCGTAGCTGGCGTGACACCTGGTTATGATCAAGTCGCGACCATCGTGGCTTGGATACGTGACAATATTAAGTTTAATTCAGACTCCATTCACTTTCAGTTATCTGCGGTAGAAGTTAACCAGCAGCGCGAGGGTGTATGCCGTGAGTTGGCGCATTTGGGCATCGCGCTATGTCGAGGCTTGTGTATTCCTGCCCGCATGGTGGTGGGTTACTTACACGGGCTACAGCCTATGGATTTCCATGCTTGGTTTGAGGCTTACGTGGGCGGGCGCTGGTATACCTTTGATCCGACACAACCGTATCCCATAGGTGGCCGTGTCACCGTGGCTTATGGGCGCGATGCTGCTGATGTGGCGATATTTAACCAATTTGGCCCCGCTTTATATCCACAAGCCATGTCGGTCAGTGTTGAGATGTTAGATGCTGCACCTAATTAAGCCTTTCGTGAATTAAAATTATGCAAAGATTACGCATTAAACACCTGACTGAATACACATTCCCAGCTCAGGTCACGTTGAATCAGCATAAGTTGTTATTGCGCCCAAGAGAGGGGCATGATGTACGCATTGAGTCATCAAAGTTAGAAATTACGCCCGCTTACACTATTAAATGGCAACGCGATGTGTTTGATAACTCGCTGGCCATCGTCAATTTCTTGGAACGCTCAAATAAGCTCACTATTGCTAGTGAGGTTGTTATTCAACATTACGAACAAGCGCCTTTTGACTTTATGTTAGAAAGCTACGCCGCTCAATATCCATTTACCTACGCATTAGACGAGCAAGCAGATTTGGCGATTTTTCAACAAACTAGTTTTTATAATGACCAAGCTGTTGTCAATACTTGGCTGCAACAACAAAACCTATTCGGCATGCAAACCTTTAGCTTGCTGATGCATTTAAATCAGAATATTAGCCAAAATTTCCGCTACCAAATGCGAGAAGAGGCGGGGGTGCAATCACCTTCGCAAACACTGTCGCAGCGCAGCGGATCTTGTCGAGATTACGCGACGCTTTTCATTGAGGCTTGTCGTTGTTTAGGGTTAGCGAGCCGCTTTGTGAGTGGTTATTTACATGCGCCAGCCACAGAGGCTGGAAATGCGACCACTCATGCATGGGCTGAAGTCTATTTGCCAGGTACTGGCTGGAAAGGATTTGACCCGACGTCAGGCGAACTCACAGGTAATCGCCACATTGCTGTAGCCGTTGCGCGCAACCCGGAATCAGTTCCACCCATTTCTGGCAGCTTTACTGGGCTGGGCTTGATGGCGACTACGATGATTGTGAATGTGCAGGTGAATTTGTTGCCATAGCTTTAAATGCTAAGTATTTAGCTGCTAATGCCAGCTGGTTAACTACTTAAAATTCAACCATTTCAAACTCTGCCTTAGAAACGCCGCATTCAGGGCAAGTCCACTCAGCAGGTACGTCTTCCCAAGACGTCCCAGGTGCAATCCCATCTTCAGGCCAGCCTTTTTCTTCTTCATACACCAAACCGCATACTACACATTGCCACATTCTCATGATTTTTCCATTATTTAAGCTTAAAAGCCTTCAAATTAAAGACTTACTATTTTGTCGTGTGCTAGCTTAAAGCCTTACAAGAAACATTTCAAATAAAAGCATTAATCGCCTTCATAAATTTTTTGTGTATTTAAGGTTTGAATAAGATTTTAGTTATGTTGATTTGCTGTTTTTTTGCAGTATTAAGTTTACTTGATTGTTGCGTTTAAGTTTCCTAAAGCAGACGGTCATAATCGGTGCTAACGACCCATTATAGTCACTCCATCCTGTTTTCAGCGATACTAATCACAACTGGCAGGTAGCTGT
>NZ_JAQSCU010000013.1:667896-669623 GCF_029945535.1 Methylotenera sp. | reverse complement strand
TCGTGCATCATGCCTTCATAAGCCTTGGTATCTGTTTGTTTAGCTCTTGTAAGCAACACTAAACATTTTACAATGTGGTCGGTTTCCATTTTCGTGATCAGGATTTCGACTTTGTCGCGCATTAACCACACTTTGTCGTTAACCTTACGATGTTCGATGAAGCGATTGACGCGCTTCGGAGATTTCTTTCCCCCGAATATCTCGCTAAAGATGCCGTCAAACATGTCAGACATCTCTTGTTCCATAGCCATTTCTGCAAATTCACCCATTTAAGCCTCCTCTATCATCATACGAACATCTATAGGTAAATACGGGTCTAAAATCCTGTAAGTCTTGCCGCAATTGCTGCATGACTCTAATGTGTTTTCTAGGTCTACAGCGATTTCAATCGGTACGCTTCTTAGACTGTATGTAGTCATGTCGCACTTCCCAGCTTTCGATTGAAACTCAATCTCCGCATCGCAGTTAGGACACCTGCACAATACTGAATCAAAGACTCCCATCTTCAACCTCCGAAATGTAGTCAATGTTGTACTCAGTTGACCTCATATTAAATTCATAATCGCCTGCCATCTCGTCAGCTATGTTTTCAGCTTGTTCTGCTGACTCGGCTTCCACAACAAACTCTCTGTGTCCATAAGCAATTCGGATAACACCAACCTTGAACGTAATCATTAAGCAATCTCCAATCGATCAATTTGCAGGAAAGCACACATTTCATAAACTGCACCATTTCCGACTTCTTCAACCAGCTCAAGAATGTGGTCGCTGTCGGTGTATTCGTACTGTGCGTTAAGGTAAACATCCTCAGGCAGTACAACTTCATCCTGAGATATGATGTCCATAATTTCTACATCTGACAGGCCTTCGGTATCACTAAACACTTGCCCAATCCCGACTGATATAGCCATGTCGTCAAGTGATTTTGCTGTGATGTTCTTCCAGTTAGTTACAGTTACCGCCCCGTCTAGGACTTCAGGCCAAGGAATGTCTTCTACGCTGCCGTCATGTAACGGTGTGAATTCAATTAGTACGTAATGTTTTTTCACTTTAGTTCCTCCAATTTTGCACAATGCAATTTATTACCATAAGTTTTCACTAAATAACCGCCTACTTCTCCGCAGTGAACAGCCCTTTTAGCCTCATCAAAAGTTGTGACGGCTAGATTCCATACAAACCCTCCAGCCACCAGGAAAAACAGTAAGATTTTGGTTGCTTCTATAATCTTGCTCACGCTACTTTCTCCTCAGCTTCTTCAATCTTGTTCCCCTCGGTTAGTCATCATTGCATCCTCAATAAGTATGGCAATGTCATATATTGGAACCACTCTAGTTTCAGGCTTCTCTGTTGCAGTTCCACCAGTTTCAAGGTTTACAGTCATCCTAAAGCATGCTGAACTGTGAGAAGTCATTAGGTAGATAGCTGCCCCTGAAATGTACCTAAAGCATTCTCCAGGCTTAACGTCGCGCAAGTATTTCTGAATGTCTTTACCGTTCTTAGTGATGATTTTCATGTTATTCCCTTAAAGCCCTTCCTATTGCAAATTGAGCGAATGATATTGTGTTGTAGGCATCGTTAGCCTGTTCTGCAGGAAGGTTTTCAGCCATAGCTTCAAACCTTGGCAGCATGTTCTGCAATGCTTGCAGCAAATCAGGAGCACTTGCAATTAGCCAAGCGTCATGAGGATTATCAAACTCAAAGCAGTCATGAGCACTCGTAATGTTTCC
>NZ_JAQSCU010000013.1:1521-667796 GCF_029945535.1 Methylotenera sp. | reverse complement strand
AAGCGTCATGAGGATTATCAAACTCAAAGCAGTCATGAGCACTCGTAATGTTTCCACTACAGTTTTCAATTCTCACGTAAGGCTTTTTCTTTAGTTCAAGTATTTCTCCGTTACTTGCATAACTGATGTCAACGTACTCGTGCTCATCGGCGTATGAGCTGTGGGAACGGCATGGTTTCCAAGGGCCTTCTGAGTACATTATGTTGTCTCCAATTCTTCAAAATCAATGTGTGCATAAGCACCTTCCAACGTATCAAACTTGAGGAAGCGTTCTTGAATCCATGAATAGAACTCATACATTCCAAACTCAGTTTTACGGATGTAAACTTCTTTGTAGATAAGCTTCTCTGAACCTTCAAAAGGTGTCGTTTCGTTTGAGATGAGGACGAAGGTTTTGTAGTAATTCTCGTCATCTTCTTCAAGCATTGCGATGTCGTCAGGGTCTAGTCCTGTCCACATTTCTGAATCCAAACTGCCATCTTCGTTTGGTTCTTCTCGGTCATCCATGTGGCCGTATTCTTTGCACATGATGTCTCTACCGCAGTGGCCGTGGTCTACAAAGTTGCACAACACTTGGATTGCTTGTTCCTTATCTAGGCTTAAACCAGCATCCCAATCATTTGTTTGGGCTTGGTCAATGAGGTCTTGGTAGTGACATGCGCTGGTTGCGAAGTTAGCCTCATAATCAAGGTAGGCACACTGCTTAATGTCTAGCTCGGTGATGCTGGGGTCTTGTAGAACGCCTTGATAAAACTCTAAAGCATTTTCAAGTCCTGACTCATAGGCAAGTTGTATAAGCACTGCGTACTGTTCTTTAGATACTTGTTTCATTCAATTCTCCTTGAGGGGCTAATACTGCGTCACCTGTATTCTCAGCGTATGCAAAAGCTTCTTCAGGTGTGTCGAAACGCATGACTCCTGTGTGGCCTGCTGAGTTGTAGCATGTCCATTTTGTTGGGTGATAAAGCACTGTTTTGTTTCGGCTTATGGCCTGTTGCTGATGCCAAGTGGTCATGAGTGAAACTCGAATTCTGCGTCTGGTGTGCGTTGAACTAACGCAACATACAGTTGATGTTCTGCGTTGTTAGGGTTGAAGTAAGACAGGCCATACTCCAACCAACCCGAAGGCAGGCGTTTCTGTACGAATACCTTAGCGTCCCACCTATCGAAACGTTCCGTGTGGGTTAAGGCGGCAGCTAAGGCGTTGGGTTCGTTGTCGGGGTAGTTGTGAATTGTGACGGTGTTGCTCATGATAAGGTTACTCCTTCGCCCCAGAACTTGCGTGTAGGGCCATATACTGAATCCATTGAGTAATGGTGTTGACTATCAATATGAGCTGAGAAATGGTCATACTCAGACTCACCTAATTTGTTGACATCAATTTCCATGTCTTTTAGTAAAGACATTTCAATCATTGAGCCAGAGCCGTTCCAAGGGTTGAATAACCCAAGGTTCGCACCTTTGAAGAACTTAATCTTGCCTGTAAAATCTTTCAATTCCGCAGGGTCAAGGGTTCCAATAAGGCATAGTTGCGATAGGCTGCAACTTTCATTTAATTCTCTGCCGAAGTGTAGGTAACTAACAAACTCATTACCGTTTCTGTCAGGCATATCAGGCCACTCACCTACACACTCGCACTCAACATTGTCTAACTCTTGCTTAACCAATGCAGGGTTCAGGTTAAGGGCATCAACCATTTGCTTCATGTAATCATCGTAGGTCGCTCCCGACCGACGAATATTCCACATGGAGTCCAAACCTTCATAGTTGGAACACAAATGCACTCTCAATGTGTAGTCACGAGTGTTTCTTATGAGGTCATCAACTGGTGTTGAGTGGTCACGATCAAAAATCAATTCCCGAATGTAGTCAGTTTGTTCGTTGATAAGCTCATCTATATCTTCGATCTGCCCTTCATCGTAGCCTTCAAGCCTTGAACTAATCGTTGCTTTCGCGTCCATCATGTATTGATTTATATCCACGTCCCAATCCCAAATTGACTCATCAATCATCTGAATAAACTCATAAGGCTCTCCACCTTGCAGAACGGCTTCAGCAGCTTCTTCGTAACATTTATGATTTAAGTTGTCTCGATAGTCCACATAGTAAATATCGGTTGTTTTGGGTACGGCTTCAGAAGCCATTTGTCTGAGTTCGGCTTCAGTCGGCAACGGTTTTAATAGTGCAAGTAAGTCCATTATCTTTCTCCCATCATTGCGTCAGCTAACTCATAAGTCATAGCTGCAATAAACTTAGCATCGCAGCCCTCCATCCCTTCATAACTAATCTGCCCTGCTAAAGCGGCTTTCGCAAACTCATCACGAAGCCCTGCAGGTTCATTAAGCAAATCCCTTATCTCTGCTGCAGTAAATCCATCTTCTTCAAGCAGGTGTTTTGCCCTTAATCTGTTGTCAGCTTTTAACATTTGAGTGTTCTTCATCTCAATCTCCTACCAAGTGTCAGCGAAAATTTCTTCCGCAATTAAACTAATTTTGTAAGCTGGCTCACCGTCTAGGGCAAGTTGTCCACCCAAGTCAAAGTCTTTCTGCCAGCTGACCAGGTATCCTTTACCGTCATGCTTCCATTTGTTGTAGACCACGAGAACACACGGCTCTTTAATCAAGGTCAAATCTGGAATGCGAATGTCCTCCCCAGTTTCAGAAAACTCATCACACTCTTGTAAAATGCAGGGAAGCGCCCACAAATCCTGAACAGCTTGGTCTTCTTCTACAGCTTCATACTGCCCATGCCAGCTGTAGTTGTAATCCCATGATTGATCACCTGCATACAAAGTACGCACACGCATCTCAGGCCATTCGTTTTTAGGGTTGAATGCTCTGGGCTTGGCATAACCTCCGCGCACGTCACAGCCGCCGTGTACGCTGATTAACCATACTTCCTCGCCTGCTCTGTTGGTATATTTGACGTATTGAATTGTTTGAGATAAGTCTGTCTGTTCGTTGTAGCTGTTGTAGGTTTGAGGACCTTCACCGCCATAACACAGGTCATGGTCGTGCTCGGCAAAGCTGTCCATTAGCTCTAACCAGTATTCGTCAGGGTGTTTAGCAGCCCAGCGTTGAAACCTTGCGTCAGTGTTCTTATCGAAGCTGAAGTTGCGGTCAAGCCAGTGGTACAGGTTTAGTTCGGTGTCTACTTCAAGCTTTGGTTCTTCGCCCTCTTGCTCGAAAACAGAAAACGTTGCTGAGCATGCTTCTTCTTTGGTGAAGTTGCGCTTTTGGTTTCGTTCCCAATTTCTGCCGTATGCGCCGCCACTGTCAGTGATGTAGCCGCCTGTATTTTCTTTCAACATACTGTTCACTACACGGTTCAGTTGCATTTCAATCTCCTATGACATTGTCATTATTTAGGGCGTAATAAGTTCGTCTGGAATTTCAATTTCATCACCAAGTTTGCTGGCAACGTAGCAGCGCATAGCCGCTACAAGTGGTGTGTCACCATGCTTGTTTATAAAAGCATCTGTACCGATGTCAGCATCGTAGGTCGGGCTGTAATAAGGGGCTCGGTATTTTATCTGCGCCCCGTAAGTACCGTTAAGATTCCGCCATAGTTTGTTAATCACACGTTCGATAATCGGGCCGCCTTGTGCCCAGTTAGTCGACGGTGAGAAATAGTAACGGCTTGAAGGGTTCGGCGAATAGAGCCTACTTTCGCACTCTGAAACTGCCCAATCAAGGGCTTCGCCTGTTAGTTCTGATATTTTCATTTGGTTTCCTTAAACTTTAAACATCACAGCCAAGTCATAGCTGCGTTTGAGGTCGGCTTTAATTGCCGCAATGGTTTCATCACTCAGGCCGTCTTTTATCATTACAGGATGAATGAGCTCTTTGCCTCCAATGCCAGATAATTGAAGTAGCACACCACTTGCCATCAAATGTTTAGTGCTTGTTCTATCAATTGAAGCGGTTGCAAAATGGTAGGCGTGTGCCATCTGAGCTTTAAGCTCTAAGTTTTCTCGCAGTAACTGCAATTTTGTAGGTTTGTTTGGTTTAGTTTTCATCTCGTTTACTCCAGCTTAAGTAGTCTTCTTTGTTTAATTCCATGATGTTGTTGACGTTGACGCTGCTAAACCGCATGTCATGAACCTCTGCAATATCTTCTTTTGTTTTTTGAAGATTTGGAAACGTTGGAGAGGCAAACCACACACTTCCTACAACGTCTTTTCCATTCAAGAGATCGCCTGAAAAGAAGACTAAGAAGTATCTGTCGTTGTCGGGGTTATTAACGTTCATAAGCTTCCTTATCTTCCTCAAAGCCAAGCATTTCAGCTAACCATTTTTGGTCCATCGTAGCTAGGTTCATCGCAATCAGATTGACTACTTCATGCAGATTGATAAGGCGTTGTTCAACCGAACTGGTTATGGTGCAGTCAGGTTCATCTACCTTGTAGTTGATGACTTCTTCAATACTTAAGTGACGCGGAGTTTCCCATCCGTAAGCTCTTTTAAATTTCACTTTCAACCTCCGCATAAACCAGCTCGTAATCAAGGATTGCAAACTCAAAGGCACCCTCAACGAACGCTTTCATTTCAGCTTCGCCTTCGTGGAAGTAGTAAAAGATGTTGTCATCAGGGATGCCAAACTCGTCTTCATCTAGGTCTGCGTCATACTGTCCAAAAGACACGTAAGCGTTGTAGGTTTGCGGGTCATCTTGATACTTGTAGGCGACTTGAGCGCCTATTGGCGACTTACTTACCATTTTGATTCTCCAATCGTTTTGCGTTCTTGCGTCGACGCTTGGCTATCGCTTTATCTACAGCAATCTCAGAATCCTTAATGTCCTTCATGGTCGGGATTGAGCGCACATACTTTGGCTCATCAAATACAGCGGCTGCTTCAGGTGCAATTACCATCGCAGCTGCTAACATCATTTTTACATCGTTTCTCATACAAAACTCCTTGCTTTTTTAATTGCATCACGAGCGTTCCATAAAGCTGAACCCTCACCATGTTCTTCCTCGTGGAAGAACGGACCGTCTTGCTTGTCAGAAACCATTTCATCAAGCGCCTTATACAATTTCTCAATCAATTCAAGGTGTACACGGTTCTCATCTGAGTAGGCAGCGTTCTCTACGCTCATGTTGTCGTAGCCTTCAAGCACTTCGTAAATGGCAGGGAAGTTGACAAACACTTCCTCCTCAAACATTCCAGTACCCTCACCTGCTAAGATTTGCTTGTATAAACGATTCAGTTCTAAGTAATCTTTTTGAAACATTTCAATCTCCTGTGATGCCTTTAAGTTTGTTGTAGTATGCAAAGATTGGGTAGTTGGCTTCCACACCTTCGCTGTCGGGTTGGGTGTCAAACCAATCATCAATTTCACTGATTGTGTTTCTGATTTGTGCTAAGGTTGGCTGCTTCAAAAATGAAACGTCAATCCATCCACCACTTACCATTTCACCTGTTGAGTGAAGTGGGTAGACAAGGTGAGCACCGCGCCCACTCCCTGCAATTTCCTCTACTGTGTAGATGGTGCCGCTGAAGTGGTCTGTTGAAGTTACTAGCATGCCTAGTTTTGCTTGCCCGATTTTCATTTCAATTCTCCTAAGTTAATTCTCACGATTAAGCCTCGTGGCTTAACGGTAAAAACTAGAAGTAAGCCGCCGATGTTGGCGGCTTACTTATGTGCAATCAAATTTTATTTATCGTGAGTTAGAGCTTATCGCCATTGATTCATATTATTTCCCCTTCCGTTTAAACAAGCCAAAGATGAAACCTACTGCTACCGAAACAGCAATCAGCAGTAGGATTGAAAACAAGCTAAGGACGATCAACTACTTCACCTCATCCTTATCTGAACAACCGACTAAATCAGCGCGGTAGCCGCAATAGCGTTTGATTTCAGCAAAAGTGCCGTTTGGTTGTGGTACAAAACCTGAACAGGTCACTAAACCGTTGAAGTTTGAGTCACTTGGTCGGCATGAAATCAACTGACCTTGCTTACCACCTGCAGGTAGCCAAGCTTGTTCATAGTAGTTTTTGGCGCTGGCTGATGCCATATTGCGTTCATCAACTGTCAAGCTGTGTACTGCTGCTAACTGCTCTTTTACTTTGTCTTCGCTCGATTGTTCTTTGCCGCATGCCACTACTGCTAAAACTAAAATTGCTAAAAGACCTGCTGGACCTAAACTTTTCATATTGCTTCCTTATTTGATTAAAAATTAAATTTACTTCTGAACCACTTCCACACTTCTTTTACAAACCATAAGGTGTTGTAAATTCCTACTAAAACTATTAGGTAAGTTAAACCTTCGATTAGCATTTAAATCTCACCCTCATAATTGACGTGCATATCAGCTGCTACAGCTTGATTAATACAGGCTTCTAACGTCATACCGTAAAAGGTTGAGTTGCCAACCCTTAAAACATACGTTTGGGTTGCATCGTCCTGATGCATTGTCACTGTTGTATCAGAACCGTTTTGGACATAACCCATAAACTGTTTCAAACGCCTAAACATCAGGGCTTCACGTTGAAGCGCCTCATAAGATTTATCACTTGTTTCCATTGCCTACCTTCCAATAAATAATTTCCCAACGGCCATCCAAGTGTTCTACTAGAGCCGAACACGATTCAACCCAATCACCACTGTTCATGTAATCAATGCGGCCAATGCGTTTGATTTCTGCGTGGTGAATGTGCCCACAAATCACACCATCGTATTCGAGGCGTTCAGCGTGAGCCGCTAGGTTCTTTTCAAACTGGAATATGAAGCCGACTGCTGACTTAACTTGAGACTTCATCCACTTACTGAGTGACCAGTAACCGAAGCCAAACTGCCTACGCGCTGCGTTAAACCATGAGTTGACCCGAAGTATCATGTCGTAAGCTTTATCGCCTACATGGGCAAGCCAAGGTGCTAGGCTCCCTATTCCATCATATAGATCACCGTGAGTTACCAAATAACGCTTGCCATTAATACCTACATGCGTTGTTTCATTGGTAACGATGATGTTTCCAACTAGGAAGCCGAACTTGGCTAGGAAACGGAATGTTTCATCGTGATTGCCAGGTTCGTAAGATACTTCGTTGTCGGGGTCGGCGGCGATCTGCAGAAACTTATTGCAGACTGCTGTGTGACTTGGATACCAAACCCATTTGTTTTGTGCAATGCGCCACAAATCTAAGATGTCACCGTTTAAGTAATACTTTTTGGCGGTGACGTTGTCGAGGAAGTCAAGCAAAGCTTCTGCCTGACAGTCCCTAGTGCCTAGATGTGTGTCGCTTAAAAAGATTGCGGCGACTTCTAGCTGCAATCTCATTTTTGACTCGGCTTCGCAAGTGGGCAGTTCATGCAGCTTTCACTGAATGTTGCTTCTAAGTTGATGCCGCAGGCCGTGTTAGTGTGGTCATCTTCAACCAGATAAGCCGACACTTTAATTACACCTGATTCATCGTCTTCCCAAACATTGATGTCAAATTCTAGGAAGTCTTTAGGTGTACTGATGCTTGCACCGTACCAAGCATCACCGTCTTCGCTGTACTTCGGAAGGCTTAGTAAAGCAGTCTGTAAGTAGTCACGATTAGCCTCAAGTATTGCTAAGATTCTGTCACCTTGAGAGACCTCGGAACCATCAATTTTGCTTTGCAGGTCTTGAATGATTGCATATTGGTTGCCATTACATTCTTGGCAAAGTTTAACTTTGTCTTGAAGGCTTATGATTGTGCTTTCTTGGTTTGCGTTTAACTCCTTGGTGAAGTTGAGCTGCCTATGCAGGCTTTCAAGTTCTTCGCACAATTTGCGTACTTTAAAAGCTTGCTGATTGGCTTCTCTGTTTGCCACGTCAAGGTGTTTACGAGTGTTCGCATGATTGTCAATTTCACGTTGATGCAAGGTGTAAAGCTCAACATACTCTTTCGACTTACGCTCAATCACACGCTCGTTGTACTCTTGATTTTCTTTGAGCGTTTTGTTTTCAGCATGGAGGCTATTGAAGTTAGAAGCTTGAATATCTTTATAACGCTTTAAAGCCCCGAAATCCTCCAACAGGGTTGTGTGAGCCAACTGCAACTCCTCACGAAGGCCAGATTGATAACTCACCTCACGCCTCAATTCTTGGCGCTCGTTGGTTAAAGTAGCCATAGACCTGTTAGATGCATCAATACTTAACTTCAGATTTTCTATGACAATGTCATTTGCTTTAACCTGTTTAAGGCCGTCCTCGGCATTACGAGTTGCTACATCCAACATGTCTTCCAACTCTTGAATACGCTCGGCATCCGTAATTTTGACTCGGTAGATATTTTCATCAGCCCAGCATGGTTGATTGTCATCGACATCCACAAATTTCCGTGAAGTTTTGTTGTAGAACTGAATGATTGCTCCGTTCTTCCATGCGTTGATTAGGTCTATGTGTTTACTCATTTGCTACCTCTTTCTTAGAAATTTCTAGTTTTTGGAATTGGTACGGCTTTTTAATAGCATCTAAAAAGTCTGCTTCAGTTTTGTAATGTTTGAGTGTGGTTTCCCAAACGCAGTCAGCAGCTATAGTGTAGACATACTGCCATTCGTAGTCAGGTTGAGGCTTTACGGTTATCTCCATCTCGTTCCAAAAAAGGCTTGGGAACAAATCGTCTGAGTAATCCCTGCCGTCAGCAGTAAAGCAGCCTCTGTCGGTTTCAATTGGGTATTCATCTCCAAGGTCTTCTGCCGATAGGACCTTTATCCACCCTTTAGTAAGGCTCCACACCTCGTCACCTTCCTTAATATCCCTACCGTGTAACTTCATTTACTTCTCCAAATTTGTTGATGATTGCCCCGAAACTTTCAATGGTATCGAGATGTTTTTGGTGCTCGTTTTTCCAGTTCTGCGTGGCTCTGTCAGCCAACTCAATGGCTTGCCTCGTGGTTTCATTGAGTTGGTCTATCTGCTTTTGCAGATTATCAATGTGGATATAAAGGCTGTCGATTGTTGCTTGATCACTCATACAACACCACCAAGTCTTCAAAATCAGTTTCAAGCATGTAATTTAGAAAGCCTACAAACAACTTGAACTCAAATTCGTCATGACCTTCAAATACTATGAATGGGTCCCATGCAGGTGAACCCCTGAAAGATTCTATGTCAATGCTGATTGGGTTCTTTTCAAACACCAAATCCACAAACTCCTGCCATCGGTTATGGTCAATATCCTCAGAGTTCGCCCCACAATCAATTCTTGCATGGTACTTTGTTTCGATTTTGATACTCACTTGAATCTCCCTTTATTAAATTGTTCTACACAATCATCAACCCACTTACTCGCATGCTCCCCAAGTTTGGCATACTGCCACTCTGGGAGTTGGAACAGGTTTCCATTGACGCTCATGGCGAAATACTTGTCAGCAGAGATAGTGCCTTTCAACTCTACCTTTTGAGCAATCATCGCTTTCTCCTTTGGGATGACTCCACAAACTTATCAAGCACTAAGAAAGCCTCATTCAAGCGAGGGTCAATGTGATGGTCTCGCATGTGCTTCATTTCGTAATTGATACTTGCCAATACACACGCTTCACGTAATTCACTTGGCGTGAACTCTGCTTGGTGAATAAGCTGTTCTAGCGTGTTGACCAAGTGGTGAAACGATGGGTCATTCATGTACTTTTCTTTTGGCGTTTTCATCTCAACCTCCATTTGCCGTCAGGAGTTGTTCTGAAGTAAGTCACACCTTCATGTTGCTTGGTTTGATAAAACATTTAACTCTCCTTCACATCTAAAGAACAGAAGTAGCATGTTTGAATTCTGTTTCCATGTGGACAGAATGGAAAAACTGTGTACTTAATCATCAGCTCTCCTTAAACCTTGGGTCCACATACTCACGGCCAAAAGCATTTTTACTGATACGAATGAATTCCACTTCGGAATCCTTGAAAGGCCCACAACTGCTTCCGTTCGGCCAAATGTTAAAAGCTTCACGGCCATCAAAAGTTTTAACGTCATGGTGCATTTTCAAACGCCACAATTTAGCGTCAGTTTGGTAGTTAACCCACTGAAACAAATAGAAAGCGTATGGGCTATTGCCTTGTATGACTGAGTTAAAGATGTCGCGTGGGTAGTCGATTTCTTCCTGCGTTCGGACTCTAATTTGCCCTGTGTAGTCCTGTAGTTGGGCGTAAGTGAAGGTGATTTCAGTCTCACCGCCGAACTTCTGAAGTTCTCTTACATCTGCGCCGAAGCGTGCGGCTAATTCTGTTATTGAATGCATATTAATACCCTAAAATATTCTTACATTTGGCGGCTAATTCCGCGTTATATTGTTTTGATGCTGGCTCTGTGTGAGGCTTAGCCTGAGAAGCGTGGTGATGATAGAGCTGCTTCACCAGTGCTTCAGTTTCAGAAAGGACGGTGTTTGCTGTCCTAGAGTCTGTTGTTAATTTGCACAGGTTCATGTTGCCGCCTCTGTTTAAGTTTCTTCAAGCATGTGCAAGTCATCGTCAAGCACTTCACACCAGATTCCAGCTTTGCCAACCAACTCAAACTGATGCCAGCTGCCCAGCTTGCCCATATACACAAGTCGTTCAGGTTGATTCTTCCAATTGTATTTGCTACCCACTATCATTTTCATCTCCATCTCCCAGGATTTCGTTTTCGTTTTGAGCCACCTTTATGCACCACGTTTGTAGTGATTGGTGGCACAGTATCTTCCCAAAAACCACGCGACTGAATTGCGATCAACATGGCAGCACTGAGGGAATCGTTTAACATCACCCTCAGCGTTTTTGATTGGCTTACGTGTACATCTGAAATGACTTCACAAACACCATGCATACGGTCAGTCACCATCATTCGCAGTTCTTCATGTCCATAATCACAACCGATAATCGCAATGCGTGGCAGGTTATCGCGTTGAAAGCCCTCTGTTTGAGCGTCTTCTAAAACATGCTCACATCTACCAATCTTATTGCATGCCAAGCCAGTGTGAGTTTGGTATCGAACTGGCCGACCACAACCACACCTGCCGATGACTGTTTGCATTTCTTCGGGTGTCATGCTGGTTATACCTCATACTCAGCTAATAACTCAGTGAGCCTTTTCACTACCGTTGTCGGGGTGATGTCAGTTGTGTGAGTACCAAAGTAAAAAGTGTTGGTTTCAGGGAAATAGTAGCAGTTTTCATTTTCATGCCACTCAAAACCGCATATCTGATTAGCGATAGCTTCATTTGACTCCAAGAACACGGCCATTGCTCCAGCGCCCGTTTCATAAACCGTTGCATTAACCATTCTAGGTGAGCCTGAATTTGTAACGTCTCCACCTTCAGCAATGAATTCAGGACTAACTCCCAACCAGCCAGCGACACAACAACTGGTGCCGCAATCTGAAACTTCTTGCTCAGTTCTGTGAGGTTTGTAACCGTCATCATCAGTTATTGCCATTTGTTGCCATAAGTTGATGTTAAATGCCCGTTGCTCGGTTTCCACTCGCGTCATAATTGCAATGAGTGTTTTTAATTTGTTGATGTTCATTTGGCTCTCAATTCTTAATTAAAGGTACGCAATACTGTCTAGGCTCATTGAACGTAGAGATTGCGGTTACATGCCTACTGCACTCTGCTTTGCTGACATAGAGTTCAGCTTGGATAGGCTGGCAGGTTCGAGTGCAAAGCATGATTACAAGAATCCATGTGGTCATTAGTAGCTCCCAAATCCTGATTGATATTCACTTCCTTCGATACCGTAGCGGAAACCTTTCCATTGGTAGGTTCCGTCTGGTTGCAGGCCACACTCATAAAACACACCAACACTGTGTTGAATGGTGTGAACGATGCTTTGTAAGCGTTGAGTCATTTCCTTGTTCCACTTACGAGATATGTATTCGTTGCGCTCCCGATTGATTTCACGCTCTTGCTCAGCTGGGTTATCCGAGTAAATCCATTGAGATTGTTGGTTGAAGTAGTTCTTTTGTGCAGAATAGAATTCATCTGGCATTTCGCTATTGGCCCATTGGGTGATAACGAAGTGGGCATCGCGTCTGACGCTGTCGGGGTAGTGTTGCAATTGAACTTGCCAGAGGATGTCCTCAAGGCTTTTAATATTTACTTTTGTCGCGGCCAAAACTGGCTCAAACGCTTGTATGTTCATTTTCAACCTCCGCGATCAATTTAGGTAAGTCAAGTGGGATTTGAAAGTCTGTCGATATGTCGGTGAAGCCTGCAATCAACGCCCCTCTGAACGCTATTGCATCATCATCGTAAGCACTGTCATGTACGTGCTGTGTTGCTGAAATTAAGTTAATCATGCGTTGAGGTATGCGCTGCTCTAAATCTAAACCAGCATTAAATGCTCCAGCAACTGAGGTAAACGCATTACCTTCAAAGTCAGCAGCGCCTGGGTTTTCAATTGGCTCTTGAGCCTTGAAACTGTTGAGACTGTTGTAGGACTCTAGGCGGTCATTCACACTTGCTTGGTACATTTCATCTGAGAACAGGCAACCAGCGGCACAGCTCTGGCCTTCATCATTTCGATACACACAAATATCACCATCTGTTGACTGTGCATTCTGCTTGTAGAGGTGCTTGAAAATTTGAGTTAACACTTCGGTTTCGGTGTGTTGGTTGATTGTTTCTAGGGTGATAGTTTTCATTTAAAGTCCTTCAAACTAGGAGGGTAATCGTTAAACAACTTGTCGTTGTTAATGAAGTCGCGGCAACCCAATAAGAAAGCCTCAGCTTTGTTAATATCTTCTACTAGGGTTGCAGCGTCTTTAAACATGTGAGGTTGCAGCTTGCGGTTGGTATCTATTTCAGAAGCCACCCTGCCTGCGATGCCTTCTCTTAATTGTGTTACGAAATCAATACTCATTTTCAACTCCAAAGTTAGGTGCCATGCCAGCGTTGCACCCTTGTATAAAATAAGTGAAGGCAAGGTTTGTCTCATGCTTGATGTATGAGTAGTCCCAAGCTTTGTCTAAATCCACTTGCATGTGGGCGAAGTTACGCATCACGGCGGCTTCAAACGCTCTCTGTATCGGCCCCATTTTGGCTCTCCTCAAACTCAACACAATCACGCTCATCATCTGCAATGAGATCGTTATGCAAACAAAGCCAACCATCAGGCTCCAGCATATTTGGCTCTTGAAGAACTCGTCTTCCAGTGAAGGTACAAACTGCAATTCGTTTCATTTTTTGTTCTCCCAAAAGTAGGTGTAAATTGTGCCGCCCAACCAGCCAATGAGCAGAATATGGTTTGATTTTTCAATTTGGAAAGCCCAAATTACCAAAGCCATCAACACCCATAGGCCTAGACAAACTGCAAAGTATTTGAGAGCTGTCATTTTGCAGGCCCTTCAAATTTAGCTTTGAGTTGCTTGTACAGCTCAAACTCTTTATTGTCTGTACTCACACGATTGCGCTTTTCATGACGCTCACGATCAGCTTCTTCTTTGTCGGTTTCGAGGCGTTCGTAAGTGATGTTGATTCTTACGTCATCTTCGTAATCAGCGAGGAACCTAATGTTTGCGGTATTCCTTGCTAGGTTGTCAACATCGTTTGGAAGCTTGTTCCATTGCTCTGTTACCCAGGCTACAAAACCTTCTAGGTTTACTTTTGGGTACTCATCGTCCCAAGGTTTTATGTCGGTTAGGGTTACTTGTCTGGTCTTTTTCATACTGACACTCCTGCTGAGAGAACAAAGTTCTCGCTATAAACAATTTCAATTTGGTCATCGACCCGACACCAAGAATCGTAAGGCTGGACATCAATGAAGTGTTCTGCCTCCTCCAAGGTTTCAAATGTGCGCTTTAAGCCGAGGCTTTGCACGATGCACATGTGGTTGACATCACCTCCAATTCGGAATGTGCCGAAGTTAAAGGTGCCGAATATGTAGGTGAGGCTCATGATGTTGCCTGCTCGTTAAACTCTCTCACCAAAACTGAGATTGGGTTGTCAGGAAATAAATCAGGGTTCATGGTGACTTGCAGCTCTCGAATATGGTGAGGCGCACCCACCAAAGCAACTAAGATAGAGCGTAAGGCTAAGGCTGAAACCAACACCTTGCCTGAATTGGCTAGAAGCTCTAAATCTAGGATTACTGAGTTCATTTCAGGCTCGTCATACACTCCGTTATTCCAAGCCGTTGCTAAGTTTTCTATTAAGGTTTTCATCTCTACAACCCTTCAGCCCAAGCCATTTTGACTTCACCTGTTTCTAATAGATGTTCTAGTCTTGCAATCACATCTGTAGATGAAACCTCGTTCACAAATTTACCGTAACACGCACTAAAACCCTCGCTTGATTGTGTTACAGCACAGATTTGACATGCAGCCCAATAATCTATCTCTAGCACTGACGCTATAGCAGAAGTGCCTGAGCTTCTGCCTAAGATTGGAAGACCGCCCCACTCACCAACTACCAAGCCTAAAGCTTTGAAGTGAGGCATCAACGTCATGTGACCTGCCAAGCATGCGGCTGTACCACATTCATGCTCACCATGCACACCTGCGGTCAGATGTTCTAATGTAGATGCCGCCACACCAAGTTCAGGCAAATCCTGCCAATACTGCATACAGACCATATTACGGTTAAACTCAACTTCCTTAGCTGCAACTAACTTCATACCAGCGATAGCTGCTTTCACATTTTCAATATTCATAGTAGTAGTCCATTCTCAGTTAAAGTACCGTTGATTTTATAAAGGGTTTCAAACCCTTGTGTATAACCATTTCTGTTAGCTTGAAGCAGAGCTTGCTTACACTCCACAAGCAGTTCTAACAGTTCAGAATTCTCTCCAGCCTTAATTAAGGCTTCAGCTTCTGCTTGTCTACGCTGACCTAGCATGTCTTCATAAGCGAGAAAGTTGTCGTGAACAGCAACCTCCAGTTTGCTGACTAGGTTCAGGCGCTCGGCAATCCATGCCGCATCCTTTGGATTAAGGCAATAACAAATTGAATTGCCAAGTGGTGACGGTCTTACCAAATGAGATTCAGTTGCGTCAGCCATCTCTTTATCTTCAAGAGTCCAATGGTCGTACTGCCTTGAGTCAATAAACTTCCCTTGTCTCCAGGTTTGAATTGTGTTCATTTCTTTACTCCAATATAAGAACGTTCATCATCCCAAGGCATGACTTCTGCCTTAGGCTCTATTTTTACTAGCTTGCCGTTGATCACATCATGGTCATTTAGATAATCAATTTGGCGTTGTGAAGCTTTATGGTCTGGGTGAGTTATTTCAAATTTGGATAAAGGAACTGAGTTGATTTTCAGTAACGTTCCTTCTACATAATCATGAAATGAAACCTTTTCAATTCCAGCATCTTGGTAAGACGTTCCCAACTCTCTTAGCTTTCTGCTGAAATGAATCACAGGCGGCTCTTTACGGTCACTAAGGATTGAAGCCTTTTGGACTGACTTACTAACCATCCGAAGCTGCCCAGTTCTCATGGACTCTGCAATCTCACTTGGTTTGCAACCTATTTTGAACAGGTCTCTACGCAAGTGGTCAGCTGGTGATAAGTCGTTGTAGATTTCAACAACTGACTCAACCTTAGTTGGGTTGTGGTGAGCGTTCACCATGTTTGCAAAGTTAAGGTAATACTGCTTGACTCTAGCTTGTGAGTCAGGCTTCAGTTTGGAATGTGCATCAGGCGTTGTTAAATCATCGAACAACTTAACTAAGGTAGCCAAGGTGCAGTGAGCTACCGCTTGACCCTTGCCACCAATTTTGTAAGCCTCGACAGATAAGTTTTGTTTCTGCCTGTTGAAGTTAAGCCCAATGTCATCGCACACAATTTTCAAAGGTACGATAAGCTCGTCTGTCACCCCGACAACTAAATCGAATTCAATGGAGCGCGTTTCAGTGCCAGTTTGGTATATAAATTGCATTTAAAACCCTTTCAGGAGCAAAGACGGAAAGGTAGTAAATCTTTCAACTTGGCTTGAGAAGGGTTGGCTCAGCTTCAGCTTGGTCTTTGCTTTTGGTAGAATTCTAAAATCGAATTACCCTTTATGTCGGTTACTAAGCGACAAAAGAATTGTATGCCATTGTCATTTAATATGTCAATGGCATTCGTATAAATATGACGATGTCATTTTAAACAGTATAAACAGTAAATGCCAAAACGCTTTAAATTCATACACTTACTTAAACACCCCAAAAAGGTGTCACAGTGAGAGGTCAAAATAAATATTTTTCAGTAAAAGGTGTCACAGTGATGCTTAAAATTTAAGCAGATTTCAAAGTCGGATTGAAAAGGTGTCACAGTGATGCTTAAAATTTAAGCAATTTGAGAGCTTACTGTGACACCTTTTGACCTTACCCTCCGAGCTTTTGACCTCACTGTGCTACCTTTTTAAGTGATTTCCACGCATAAATTAAATATGAATACTATCAATCACTTAGCCTTGCCCCCGTCAATTTAGTCTTTATATATCAACACCTTGCGGATTTGGCATTTTACGAAAATGACGCTTTTTCAGTCGGTTTCGGGGTCTCAAAATAGGGAGGGTCAGGCAAGTGGTGAGAAAATTTAAGACTTTTAAAAAGATGTGAATTGAATAGAATCAATCACTTAGCTTGCAAGAGGCTTAAAAAAGACTGATTTAAAGGTTAAATTAATCTTTTTTAAAAATCCTGTGAGCTTGAAGGTTACTAAAAAAAAGAAAAGTATGACTTGTGGATTAAATTCACCTTGGCAATGGGTTTCAGATAGTGATTTTAATTTTGGAAATTTTATCACTTGGCTTGAGAAGCCTTGGGCAAGGCGTTTTGGATTTGTCAAGCCCCCTACTCGGAAAATAGGGTCTTTTTTGTGTTACAGAGTTTTTGCTTATAGCATGAAGATTCGGGTTTGTCAAAAAAGCTTTTTGTTATTTTGTCAAACCCTATTGACTTTGGTTAGTATGTCTGAATTGAGAATCCTTCACCGAAATATTCGTTGTCGTGGGATGATGCTGCCCAGGCTAATTGAGTTTGGATTTCCTCGTTAGTGAGGTGATCAGACTCAAGCAAATAGTCGGCTTCGTTGTCGGGGATGTAAGAATCTAGGAAAGCGCCATAGTTCTCTAGGTCTCTGCCTTTCATGCTGTCACCTCTATGTGAGTGTAGATGCCGTTTAGTTCATGGCAGTGGGCCACAGCAGTAAAGATGTTCAGGAATGGTTTTGACCATGAATCATCAAGCGAATTGAAAACATAAAGGACTTCATAAATGTCCTCATATATTCCATAGTGAGTGTGGAATGCTCCGACTAGCATTACAGTTGAAAACGCATCTTCAGTGTGTTTCAGCTTTACGTTTGGCACTTTCGGTGCCGCATTGTTGGTCATGGTGTTACTCCTTATTAATGACATTGTCATATTGTAGATTAAAAACAGGGTCTGGTTCTAATTGAGTTTTGAGTGGCTTACACATCATGACCGCAGTGCCTATTGCATCATCTCTATCAGATTGAGTGCGAGAGCATGTGTGATAAGAAGCTTCATCATATTTCACCCATTGACGACTACAAACGCCGCCGCCGATTGGAACTAATTTCAGTTCATACAATTCGCATACATATTCGCCCCACTGTGAATCGTCATACACTTTCACCATGCGTTTTGCATCAAGGTTTGTTTCAGTGTGGATTAGTTTTTTAGCCATGTTGTAACTCCTTATAAAAAGCTAGATATTCTTCTGTATTATCAAATCGAATACCATTTGAGGTTAGAAAGCATAAGATGTCATAGATGTTAGTTAGCATGCGCGAAGTCTTCCTGAGTTTCTTCAAGGATTGCAAACTTATTTTCAGGTCTGATTTTTTGCAGCATCTCCAAGTGATTTTCAGTATCCTTTCGGTTGAAGTTAGGTAGAGAGTGCCTTTGTATGTTGTAACCTTTTGAAGTGCTTTCAAGAATTACAAACAAAGGTTTAGTGTGAATAACCTTTCGAGCTGGAAAATATTCGACTGATTTCGCGTCAATTCTGTAGTGCGAACCAGATTCAGTTCCAATTGAGATTAAGATTATGGGATAGTCCCAAACCGACATTGCGTTTGCGATTGCTTCGTCAAAAGTGGCGAAGAATTCAGAAGCGTATTTGATGTTGAGTTCATCACCATCAGGCTTGCCAGCCAATACAGAAAAGGTATGCATTGCAACTCCTTTGAATTTTATCGTTATTCCCAAATGGGAATAGGTATGGATTTAGGCGTTATTCCCAAATGGGAATAGGTTTAAGTTATTGATTTAGTTCAGATTTTTATTGAAAAGCTGCCCCGTGAAAAAATTTTTGTCAACTAAAATTTCAGTTTCCACGACACCGACACCGAAAATTACATTAACCACGAAACCGACTCCAACACACACAAAACAAACAGGCAGCACCCAACCAACACAAGACGATCATAATGACCTCCCCAACAAACGCTTCGCCTTAGCCTCACGCTTAACTGAACGCTTTAACGCCCAATCTAAACGCATACGAAACAACAAACTGGCTCTGCGATTTTTCGCATCATACATAATTGACATTACACTCTCCTTAGGTACATCGAAAAGCATTCAGGCTGAATGCTTTCGGATATACCCACGACACCGAAACTCACGAGGTTCGACCTATGAATACTTCGGTGTCGGGGCAATACTGAGCAGATTTATTGCTGGGATACTCACAGTCCTTAGACCGTGACCAATGCTTGGCTACAATGTAACCAATAGGACTCCAACAACGTGGCATCTTGCTAGACCAGTGAGTACACCTACACCAACCCCGACAACGAAAACCGCTATTAAGCTAGGTCGCTGCTGATTATTTAAATTTTCGGATTTTGACTGCTGAACTCAAACCGTTCTGTTGCGCCCACTGCTTTTATGGGTATGGCAATTACTAGAGAATGAGATTGAAAAACTCAGTTTAGAAATAAACTTCGTTGTCGTGGAATTGATACAGGCGTGTTTAACCCTTGGGCTAACTCACTTTAAAACTTGAAATCGAGAATTAAACCTTAAATCGAAAACTTCGCAGGGCGCGAAAATAAACATCAAACCTTCTACCAAAAACCGATTAAAGTTTAGGCGTGAGTTATCAACAAAACGGATTTTGACCGATTGCAATTTAATTTTAATTCTCTAAATTTGTAAACTTCGGCAAGCGCCGAAGCTGAAAAGAGCGCGCACTATTTTAGTGCATCCTGCCGTCTCAATTACTAAGCTATTAAGCCGTTCAAAGTCACTAGCAAGCGATTGACGTATCAATCAGTTTAAAGCCTCACACATAAGATTTAGTCTTATGTGTAAAGCCTCGTTATGAGGCTTTACAATGTCCTATTGATTAACCGCTAATAGTTCACTATTAAGGGCTTTATTGCTTAAATGTTTTACACGGTTACTAGCTTGTTTTGTCTCTTTCGCTAGTTTGATAACTTCGGCTTGTTTTGCCTTATCAGCTTGCAAGCCTTCGGCGTGAGTGATTGCCTCGCTTAATTGTTTAACAATGCTTTTCGCTTGCTTAAAATTCAAGCCTTTTATATCGCTTAAAATTGTTGTCATGTTAAACGTCACTAAAGCGATTTTTTCGGCTTCATTGCTTTTTTCAATGGCTATTTTTTCGGCAGTTTCAAGCGCGATTTTTTCGTTACTTGCTTTAGTAAGTTTAGATTTTGCAAGGCTTTCATTTTTAAGTGTTTTGTAGCTTTCAATTTTCGCATTATAAGCTTGCATAAAGTCATTCTTTAAAACTTCGGCATAACTGATTTTATCGGCTTTTTGTTTTTCTGTTAGTTGCGATACTTTTAATGCTGGGCTTGTCGCGGTTTTGCCGTGGACTTTATCCCAATTATCAAAGCCCAATTTTTTAAATGTAATTAATAAGTCGAAAAAATCTGTTTTAATGTTGTCTTTTAACGGCTTGCCCATGCTGATTGCCTTGTCACGTTTTAACATTAAAGTAGTAACTGTAATATGTTGTAAAGTTTTGTCTAGTTTATCGCTATCTTTATTCACGGCAAGTGCATAAAACATAGTCGTTAAATCATCGTTTAATTGATTAGATAACGCTTGCTTGTCTCCAAATACTGAAGTGATAGCGTTATAAAGTTTTGATGTTGTGTTAGTCATAATATTAAGCCTTTAATTTGTAAGTTAAAAATATAAGAGTTTCAAGGGCAAGCGTTAAAAACAATATAGACATAATGGCAAGCCCTTAAAAACATGTCGAAAGTGACAAGTAAACATAATGCAAAGCGTATGCCACAATTACAAAACAACAACTATATATTATGTAAGTAGTTGATTATAAAGGTATATGTTGCATTATATGCCAATGGCATGGTATGTGCTTAAAGCATTAATCATGCCAACAATATTGACGATATTATGACGCTTTCGGCGAAATATTGACGCTTTTTGTTGGCACGTTCTTTGCTTATATGGCGTGTTAGTTATGCCATTGGCATGGTGTGTATGTGTTGTTGTCGGTGTGTGTTGGTGTGTTGGTGTGTTGGTGTTGTTGGTGTATGTGTATGTGTGTGTATGTGTGTATGTGTGTATGTGTATGTGTATGTGTATGTGTGTGTATGTGTGTGTATGTGTATGTGTATGTGTATGTGTATGTGTTGTTGTTGTTGTTGTTGTTGTTGTTGGTGACGTACACCCATTTAACGAGAGAAGGAGAGCAACGCGCCCGACCCTACCCCAAAATCCGAAATTTCACTTTTTCAAACTTTCAGTACACATCTGTAAAGTTGACAAAGTAAAAACGCCGACCTATACTACGAAAATCATGAGACACATTAAAAATTACCACGCCAGCATCCCCGTCACCTTAGGTTTAATCGGTAAAGGCCGTTTAACCATCGCAGACGCAGCCGAAATCCTCACCTGCTCAGCAGCCACAGTTAAGAACATGATGAAGGAATTCGGCATCGAACCTGTATTCATCGGCACCGTTGCAGATCGCAAGAAGAAGTCCGAGGACAACAAGGCGCGTAATCAACTGCTAGAAGACTTGGCTAGACAAATCAAAAACGGCGCAGACATTCAGGATGTCTCTAAAGAACACAACATCCCTTCACGTACACTTTATCGCTGGGTAGCCAAGGTATGACTGACGCTCAAAAGATCGCTGAAATCATTCGCAACACCGATACCGAAAAGCGCGGAAACCTTTTCCTGGACGCAGCTACAGAACTGCGGAAGTATAATCAACACTCTACAGCCCATCTGCTAGAACACATTGCGAGGCTCTATGGCACAAACTAAGAGCTTGCTTTCTTGGCGTTCATATATGACAATGTCATATCTTAACCTCACATTACGCCTATGCGCTATGCAGACTGCCACCCAGACACAAAGCATCATGCCAAAGGTCTTTGTCGGTCCTGCTACAACACGCAACACCAAACCACTGCACTAAATAGGCGAATGAATAAGGACAAAGTCCTTAAAAAGCAGGTGCTGGATAAACGTAAAAACAATACTTACCAACGAAAGTACGGGGTATCCCTAGAGTTCGTTGAGGATTTAAAAGCAAAACAAAAGAACAGGTGTGCGATATGTAAAAAGGTGAACCATAACCTGCACGTTGACCATCACCACGACAGCGGCACTGTCAGGGGCTTGTTATGCGGAACATGTAACAGAGGTATAGGAAATTTACGCGAGAGCGTGGACATACTGCTTGCAGCCATCAAATACCTGATGTTCTGGAGCAACAAATACAAGGTAAAGACCAATGTTTGATAGAAAAGCAATGAAAGCGGAGAAAAAAGAGGTAAAACCTGTGGAAAGTACACGGGATTTGACGCTTTCTGGCCTAACTATCCATGAATTACTGGCAAAACGCGCAGAAATTGACACATATTTGCCCTCTACATCGCTGATTGACCTCGATTTAGAGCATGAATTACTCATGCAATATCACCAAACCAAGGCACTCCTTGCCGAAGTTATCAAGGATGAGCAGACTCCAGCCAACCAGAAGGCTCAAATCGTCAACACCTGTAGCAATATTTTGAGTGAAATTACCAAGTCACAGGCTACTTTGTACAACGCCGAGCGCCTGAAGATCATGGAGCAATGCCTCACAAACGCGTTAAAAGAGATGCCGACAGAGGTTTCTGAGAAGTTCTTCCTCAACTACGAGCGTGAGTTGGGAAACTTGACTAAGTGAAGTCTGCATTAACCAATACCTCAGCGCATTTAAATCGATTAAAGACGGCCATATTCAAAAGGTTCTCTTTAAACAACGTGCCTGATTGGATTATGGAGAACACGTTCATTCGTGGGGAAAGATTCTCGTTTGAGAACCATGAATTCCAGCTGCAGATTCTTCTTGATCAAAGCCGTGAGATTGCCGTACGTAAATGTTCGCAAGTAGGTATGTCTGAGCTGGCCGCTAGGCGGTCATTAGCTATGTCAAACATATTGCCAGGTTTCACAACCATCTTTACGTTACCGACAGCAAGCTTTGCGAATACGTTTGTGAAAACTCGTATCGACCCAGTGATTGACGGTAGCCCTGCCCTTTCAATGGCGATTCATAACGTCACAAATAACTCAGAAGTGAAACGCTTCGGGGAAAGCTTCATTTACTACAAAGGTACGAAGGGTTCGGCAGCGGCGATTTCTATTCCAGCTGACGCGCTGATTCACGATGAGTTGGACTTCTCGGATTTAGAAGTGGTGACGAACTACCAATCACGGTTGACCCACTCTAAGCATAAGATGAAGATAAACTTGTCTACGCCGACTGCAGCAGGTTATGGCATCAGTGCGTTATTCGATTCATCGCGCCGCCACTACAACTTTTGTAAGTGCAATCACTGCAATCATTTGTTTGTGCCCGATTACTTCCAGCACATCAAAATGAAGAACTTCAGTGGTGACATGCGCGACATCACCAAGGATACGATTCAGCGGTACAACCTTGCCTCAGCACACCTTGAGTGCCCTAACTGTGGCAAAGAGCCGAGCCTGCAGGTTGAGCATAGACAGTGGGTAGTTGAGAACCAGAACGACAATTATGAAACAGCTGGTTATCAAATCAGCCCATTTGACGCGCCGAACATTATTAGCGTCAAAGACTTAATCACAGCGAGTACGAAGTATTCGCGCTATGCCGACTTCATCAACTTCAACCTTGGCTTGCCTGCGGAAGATAGTGAGACAAGTATGGGCCTAGAGGAAATCAACCGTTGCTTCGTGCCAGGGGAATTTCCAGAGGCTTATACAGCGGTCATGGGTATCGATATGGGTTTGCAGTGTCACCTTATGGTTGGGTACATCGACTATGAGGGCATTCTTTATACGGTGCATACCGAGATTATCCCTTTACGTCAGTTAGAGACGCGCAAGCGCGAGCTACAAATCAAGCACAGGGTACGTTTAACTGTAATGGATAGTCAGCCCTACACTGATATTTTAATGCGCTTCCAAGAGACTGACAGCAATCTGTACGGTGCTTTGTATGTGGTGACTAAGAACCTTGACACACACCGCGTAAAAACCAAAGAAGAAATGGCTGAGAAAGGTCAGGAAGAATTACGTCAGGTAGATATTAACCGCAACCACACTTTAGATGCCGTCATGGAAACTATCAAGAGTGGCAAGTGGGTATGCAAAGAAGATGAGAACAAGGAAACCATTAAGGCTCACCTTCAGGATATGAAGCGTATCCAAGATTTTGGCAACGACAACGAAATGCATTACGTATGGAAGAAGTCGGCCAAAGGAAACGATCACTTCCACCACGCCCTGCTCTATCTATGGGTGGCTTCTCGCATGGTTGGAATGTCACACACTTCAATTGTGATTCCACAGATGGCTTACACGTTTAAAAATAAGGGTCTTTACAATGGCTAAGATTAAAGAATTCGCAAGTCAAGCAGCACCTGAGGACATCATCGGCTATAGCTTTTATTGCGTAGGCTGCAAGTTTACGCACCCTGTCCATACCAAGGTAGGTTCTCACAACGGTAGTCAGTGGGGATGGAATGGCAGCATGGACAAACCAACGTTCACACCGTCAGTTTTAGTTCAGTACCCTTGGGGCGAAGAACGCAAACCAATGGTCTGCCACAGTTTTGTAACTGATGGAATGATTGAGTTTTTAGCCGACTGTACACATGAATTTGCTGGCAAAACGGTAGAGCTGCCAGAGTTTAAATGGGATGACTACGATGACGAGTATTAACAAAATGATAGTGACCGCCTTAATTATTTGGGGCGTTGCGGCTGAGGTATTTTATTTAGTGAAGGAGTTTGTATGAAGTTTGAAGATATGTTTACGCGCCTGTTAGGGCATGAGGGCAACTACAGTAACGACCCAAATGATGCAGGCGGTGAAACAAAGTTCGGGATTAGTAAACGTTCGTACCCTGCTTATGACATTAAGAATTTGTCGGTAGAACAAGCTAAGCTTATTTACAAGAGAGATTTCTGGGACGCTTTAAACGCAGACAATCTTTACGATGGCGTTGCGTGGCAGCTGTTTGATTTTGCAATCAACTCAGGAGTTGGTACAGCAATCAGAGGTTATCAACGAGCACTTGGCGTAGCCGATGATGGATTTTTTGGTGCTCACTCATTGAAGGCATCCAATGCTATGACTGAGTCTGACCAGATAATGCGCGTGATTAGCGAGCGCATGCGCTACATGGTGAAGTGCAAAGGTTGGAAAGATTTTGGAGCTGGTTGGATTAACCGAATGGCAACAAATCTATATTTTGGTGCAGATGATTCATAATTTACTTGCTTTGTAAATATGACAATGTCATAATAATTTTATATGAATATCTTTAATTGGTTCAAGCCTAGTGAAAAGCCTATGTCTCTAAAAGAGATAGGTGAATTGAACGTGGCTTCAGCCCAACCAAAGATAGCTCCACCTAAGGTTAAAGCTGGGCAGCAAGCAACGCCCAGCTTCTTTAAAACGGCCAAGCCAAGTTCTGCACCACTGCCAAATACAGATAGACGTTTAGCGACTACTGATATATTAGGTACGCGCAATCAGCCAGATACATGGTCAGTTATTCGTGAAATGGTGGCAGCGTCACCAGATTTATCATCAGCAGTATTCGCGTATTTGCGAACAGCCATCACACCAGATTATGTTGCGGTTGCTAAGAATTTAGACGGAACATTTAACCGAGAAGCTACTGTGGCATTGCAGCAGCTGATTGTGCGTTTAAATATTCTGCAGGATTACACAGACGGCTTCAGCGGTATTACAGGACTTAGAGCCTGTTCGGAGTCTCTGTCTAAAGAGTTAATCCAGTATGGCGCAATGTCGCTAGAATTGGTGCTAGGTAAAGACAGACTTCCAAGATCGCTCGTACCAATCTCAATCACAAAAGTAAAATTTCGCGCCGATGACAAATGGTTAAAACCGTTCCAACTCATCGGAGGCGTAGAAGTTGATTTAGATATTCCGACATTCTTTTACTCGTCACTTGACCAAGACCTACTGAATCCATACGCGAGCTCAATGCTTGAGTCTGCGATTCAGCCTGTGCTATTTAGTACAGAGTTCCAAAATGATTTGCGCCGTGTGGTGAAGAAAGCTATTCACCCAAGATTGAAAGCAATTATTGACTCAGACAAATTTAAAAAGAACATACCTGCTGACGTAGCATCTGACCCAGACAAATTAGTTCTTTATATGAACGCCGTCATCAGCGAAATCGAGGGTAAGGTTAATGGCCTTCAACCTGAAGATGCATTGATTGTGTTTGACACTTTAGACGTAAGCTATATGACTAACGGTAATATTTCGCTCGATGCAGAATACACTGTTTTGAACGAGATCATTGATGCGAAGCTTGCCACAGGCGCGAAGACTTTACCTTCAATCTTAGGTCATGGTTCAGGTTCACAGAACATTGCTTCAAGTGAAACACTTCTATTTATGAAGAACTCACAAGGCGCGGTGCAAGGCAAGTTAAATGATATTTACAGCCGCGCACTAACATTGGCCCTAAGATTATATGGCTTTGATGTTTATGCCGAGTTTACGTACGGTGATATTGATTTACGCCCAGCCAGTGAGTTGGAAGCATTCAAGTCAATGAAGCAATCACGTATCCTAGACCAGTTATCACTTGGCTTAATTTCAGATGAAGAAGCTGGTCTAGCTATTACAGGCTCACTTCCTCCTGTAGGCGCTCCTTTACTTTCAGGTACTTTCTTCCGAACTACTGCAGGCGCAGACCCAACGGCAAACCCTTATAGCGGTAGTGCAACTGGTACTGGTGATGCAGGCGGCGGCGCGTTAAATCAAAGCGTGAAATCAGACGCTCCGAAAAACTCCAAAGGCTCTAAGCCAAAGGCAAACAATGAAAAAGCATAAAAAAGAACTTTGGGTTGGGTCGATTGACACGTTCAATACAGCTCAAGTCGCGCTAGATAAAATCTTAGCTTCAACTGAGCAACAAGCATCATCGAACTCTGAAGGTGGTCAAGGTAGTCGCATGTTGAGTATCGTTGGTGGCGTTGGTATCATCAACATCGCTGGTTCATTAGTGAACAACGACTCATGGATGAACCAATACCTTGGCGTGACTAGCTACAATGACATTCGTACCGCCCTAGCAGAAGCCGTTGGTAATCCTCTTATTAAACACATCGTACTAGACATCAACTCTGGCGGCGGCGCGGTATCAGGCATTACTGATACGGCTACATTGATCAGCCAAATTAACCAGTTCGTTAAACCAGTGACTGCCTATACAGGTGGCGTAATGGCTTCAGGCGCATATTGGTTAGGTGCTTCAGCAGGCCGAGTAGTAGCCAGTGATGTTGCGGTTGTTGGTTCAATCGGTGTTATCACAAGTCACATGGACTACTCTGCAGCCTATGCAGCTGATGGTGTTGTACCTACAGTTATCCGCGCAGGTAAGTTCAAACAATTAAACTCACCTTTAGAGCCTTTGTCTAGTACAGGCCTTGAAGAAATCCAATCACAACTTGACCAGGTGTATAGCGTTTTTGTACAGCATGTAGCAGATAATCGCTCAGTTTCGTACTCAATCGCTGATACTCAAATGGCTCAAGGTAGAGAATTTATAGGGGCATCAGCTTTAACTGCTGGCCTTGTAGATAGCGTTTCAACGTTCGACAGTTTGATGTCAGAGCTAGTTTCTAAAGTAGCCCTTGACAGCAATAAGTCTTTCAGTAACAATAACTTAAATCCCTTTATAAAGGCCTCAAATATGACATTGTCATTAAATGCACAGCAGTTAGCGGTGATTTCAGCAGGTGGTGTTCTCACTCCTGAAGAAATTGCAGCTGCAACTGCTTTGGCTACTTTAGAAGCGACTGCTGAAACAGTTGTTGCTACTGAAGTTGTCCAAGAAGAAGTAGTAGCGGAAGTTACTGAAGAAGTCGCAGTGGTTGCTGAAGTTGCAACTGCAAACGCTGATTTAGTAACTTACTTACAAACCCAATTAAAAGAAGTTAACGCAAGCTTACTAGAGTCAACAATCTCTCTACGTGATTTGCAAGCTTTATCAGCTGATGCTTTAGCAAATCAAGAAGCTTTGATGGTAATTGCAGCAGGCTCAGTGAACAAAATGAATATCGCGCTAGGCAGTTCTGAGCGTGATTTAAGTGCTCTGACAGCAGTTCAATTGTTGGCAGAACATTCAGCAGCATCCATAGATTTCAATAAGAAATTTAAGGTCGGCGGTGTAGCAGTTGCTACGTCAAATCCTGACACAAAAGCTGTTGAAGCAAAGGTTTCACCGATGCACAAAGCCAAAGTTTCAGCTACTAAAGAAAGGAAATAAAGATGGCTAAGTTTAATTTTACAGAAAGCTTCAGCGTAGAAGAAATTATCTCTACCAAGCTATCAGCACTTGCCGCAGACACTGCTGGCTTGGCATCAGGTTATTTGACTGACGCAGATGTTGGTAAAGCAGTTAAGTTAGGTGCTACAGACCGTTACGTATTGGCAGTTGCTGGTGACGAAATTGAAGCTTTCATTGTTGCAGTTGAGTCAGCAACAGTTGATGGTTACTCATTTGGTTCAGTTGTATTAGCTGGTCGCAAGTCAGTAGTCTTAGAAGGTTCAGTAGCAATCGGTGGTTTAGTAGTAGTTGCTACTCCAGTAGCTAAAGGTGTTGCTTCAGCAACGGCTTTACTGGTTAAAGCAGGTACTGCAGCATCTCAATCTGGTACATCACCATTCGCATACACAGCTCGCACACCAAATACGCATTTATGGCGCTTGATCTCTGGAGCTGGTACTGCTGGGTCTGTTGGTGTTATTGAACGTGTTGGCGAGGCATAAGGAAAAATCATGGCAAAATTTATTGATCTAAACGGCGCTACCCAAGAAGTAGCTTTAGATGTTAGCGTTTATAAAGACGCAGCAATTAATCAGATGACTGTTCCACAGTTCATCAACACTAAGTATGAAACAGATTCAGACAAGTACGGTACTGCTTTCGAGCAGATCGCAGCTGATTGTGGCCTGTTCATGCATAGTGATAACCGCTACGCAATCCGCGCTCCTTCAATGGCAGACGTATTAAGTGGTAAAGCTGAAATGAATGCTGGCGTAATTGTTCGTGATGCAAACCCTGCTTCACGTATCATTTTCCCTGCAGTGTTCTTAGAAGCTGTTGAGAACAAATTGAAAGTGGATGCATCTGGCTACGTAGCAATGTTTGACAGCTTGATTGCAATTTCTGATGACATCGTTGGTGCTCGCTTTGAACAACCATTGATCAATTACTCTGGTCCAGAAGGCGCTCGCTCTAAAGCGATTGCTCAACTATCTGAGCCAAACGTAATGATGAACATTACTGTAAGTGATGTTGCTCGTAAGATTCCATCATTCTCAATCGGTATGCAAATCTCTGATGAAGCTTTAGGCGCAACATCGCTTGACTTCGTTACTTTAGCTCTTGCTCGTCAAGCTGAAATCGAACGTGCTGCTCGCGTTGACGAATACATCGCAGCATTCATCAACGGTGACGTTGACATGGGCTCAGTTGCTTTAGCTCAAGTTACTACTGCATCTTTCGGTAATGGCGACTCATCTCACGTATTGAACCACAAAACATGGATTCAATGGTTACGTGCGAACTTCCGCAAACGCCACATTGATTGGGTTATCTGCGACTTGGCTACAGCCTTGGCTATTGAAAACCGTATTGGCCGCCCTGTTATCACTAATGATGACCCTAACAGCCCACGTATCAATGCTACTGCACAAGTTGCAAATCCAGCATGGCAAAACGTACAAATCTTCTTAGTTGAAGATGGTGTAGTTCCAGCATGGACAGCAGTTGGTATTGATAGTCGCTACGCAATTCGCCGCGTACGTAACTCTCAAGCTGAGTACGCAGCTGTTGAGCAATTCGTTCTACGTAAAGCACAAGCTATGCGTTATGACTTCGGTGAAGTTGCATACCGTATGTTTGATGAAGCTTGGACTGTACTTTATTTAAGCTAAGATATGACATTGTCATAAAATTAACAGGTAGGTAGTTCACTGCCTACCTGTTTTCAATTGGAGAATTAAAATGGCAGCAAAAGATAATCAAGTACCTTCAGATGCAGAAAAAGCGGCAGCATTAGAAGCTGAAACAGCGACAGCAACTCAAGAAAAATTAGACGCAGAGACAGCGGCAGCATTGGACGCAGAGACAGCGGCAGCAACTCAAGCAAAGTTAGACGCAGAATCAGCTGCAGCTTTAGATGCTGAAAAAGCGGCAGCTTTAGATGCAGAAGCAGCAGCAGCGGTTCAAGCACCTTCAAACCTTAAGGCAGTCACTGCAACGGTGATGGATTTACGCGACCCCTTTAAAGGTGCTGCAGTAGAGGAAGACAACTGGTTGCGTGTTGGTGAGGCAAAGGACGTTGAAATTACACCTTGGCTAGAAGCTCAAATCAAAGCTCGTTACGCAGTAGTAAGCTAATATGACACTCACCTCTTACACGACTTATAACGACATTCGAGCAATCCTTGGGGTAAACCCTAAGGAACTTCCTGACGCTGACTTAGCGTTAGAGACTTACCTGTTTGAACTTGAGACTAAGCTGCAAGAGGTGGGTACTGATTTAATTGCAAAATACACTGAAGCTGCGGCTGCAGTGTTAACTGCTACAGAAACTTCGCTGCAAAAAGGACTGTACCGAGCTGTCAGGCTTTACGCCTCCTCGTCAGTTAGCTTATCTGTAGCTTACAGCTTGCCTATGCGAGCACAAAAATCCATCACTGATGGTAAAGCAGGTTTAGATCGCTTTACAGGCACCCCTTACAAAGACACTGTAGACAACCTTTTAAATTTGGCAGCCTCTTATAGAGACGACCTAGCTAAACAATACATTTTGTCTGCAGGTGGAACACCTGCAACAATTACAACCATACCTGCCTTTATGGGTGTGTCCTCTCCTTCCTATGACCCAGTAACAGGTTAATATGGATTTAAAAGATGCCTCCAGCTTTTTCGATTTAACAGTTTGTGCAGATGCTTATCTGCCAGCCAACACGTTCTTAGGTCAGCTAGACCTTTATGACGACTCAAAAAGAGACGGTGTAACTGTAGAGCGAAGAATCCTTTCAGTAAGCCCAGAAATAACAATGCCTCCAAGAAGCGTTGTAACTATTGAGGGCCTTACATGGATTGTTGGACAGAAGAATACTGACAGCTTCCAAGGCTCAGCAATCCGCAATAAGTATGTTATTCATCAGGCACAAGCCCTGGGCAAATTGCAGACGGTAAAACAACTCCTCACCACTGGAGGTGTTGACCTCTACTCATCTGCAATATGGGTGAAAGACAGTAAAGAAGTTGAAAGCTCATCCAAGTTGTACAGCTTCATGGATACTTTCTTCGCACTCGGAGAAGACGTTTTTGCTGGACAAGTGTTAACCCTTGGAGCTGATAAGTATCGAATAAGGAATGTGTACTTAGGCGGTTCAGGTATCCAGATTGGCGAAGCCAGTGTGATGCCTAGATTAAATATTACATCTATCACTTACATGTCAACATCAGGCTTAGCGTACAACGCAGCCTCAGATAGTTTTGGCACAATCACCCCTACTGTATTCAATGGTTTGTGGGAAAGATTCCAAGACAGCTACAACTACGAAACTGCCTCAGCGCCTAAGTACGTTACAGGAGACTTGCTATTAGTGGTTGAAAAGTCATCTGTGGCCACACCAAAATCTGGGGATACGTTAACGATGTTTGGTTTCTCATGGATAGTTATTTCTTTTCAAGATGATCTAAACCTTTGCTGGGAACTGCAGGTTAGACGTGCTTAAAATAGATAATGCCAGGGAATTTAATGAAGGCTTAGACGCTTGGTTTGTATCGGTGGAAGACCTTGCTGTGCAGACTCTAAGAGGCCTGTCTGTTGAAGTGTTTAAAAAAGCTTTAGAAAACTCTCCTCAATTTTCAGGTAACGCTGTTGCTAATTGGAAGTATTCAGTTGATGGAATTGATACAAGTCATGACGACTTCTTTAAAGACGCGTTCTGGGCAGAAATCAAAGCAGAGTGGCCCTTAGAAGTTAAAGCCTACTCTAAACAAGACCCTCACGAAGAAGCTGAGCAATACGCTTTAGACGCAAACGCAGGCAGGCAAGCACAGGTTAAAAGCCTCAACAATGTTATCTACGTGTCAAACAGCGTTGACTATGCTGATTGGTTGGCAACCTCAACCGAAGCAAAGTTGAGAACCCCCAACCACGTTGGACACCTTATTAGTCAAACTGTAGCTGACGTAGTTGAAGTTCACTTATTCATCAGCACAGCTAAAGCCGAGCAACTTGGCAGGGAAGTATTGTAATGTCTAAAGAATTCATCAGGTCTACAGTTTTCGCATACTTTGCTGCAAATTTCACGTCTGCAGAGGTTGAGTATGAGAATCTTCATACGATTGAGGTGAGTACGCGCACAACTCCGTTTGTTGACCTGTCGCTGCGCTTCATTGGTAACTCACAAATAAGCCTAGGGAATAACTCAAAGTCTCGTCAGCGAGGCACTGTGCAAGCCCAAGTTTATGTTAAGGAAGGTAAAGGTTCAAAAGTTGCCTACACCTTGAGCGACCAAATTGAAGCCCTGTTTATGAGGAAAACGATTTCAGGGATTGTGTTTGAAACCCCTTCTGTTCTAACCCCTGTTGAGTCTTCAGGATGGTATAGAGCAACCATAAGATGCCCCTACTATTTTGACTATTAATATGACATTGACATATTTAGCAAATAGTTTAAGCTGTTGAAGTACATAGTAAAAACCCTTAATCTGGAGAGCAATCATGCCATTAGCGTCAAGTAGTAGTGTTGGTTTTAAATTTAAAAAGGAAGCTGTATTTGGCACTGTTGTCAATGGCACAGCTTGTAATGCATTACGTATCGCAGGTGAGTCTTTAGACTACGCCATCAAAACAGATACGAGTAAAGAAATTCGTGCTGACCGACAAATTTCAGATTTGATCATCACAGGTGCTGAAGCGTCAGGCGGCTTCACATTTGAGTTGTCATACGGTGAGTTTGACCCCTTCCTAGAAGCTGTGCTCGAAGGTACTTATGCAGTATTTGGTACTAATGGTGTGAGTGCTGTAATCCCTACATCAGCAACATTCGCGGCAAATACCTTAACTGCAGGCGCGGCAACAACAGGTGTAAACTTGTTTACAAACCTTGTATTAGGTCAGTGGGTTCTTATCCAAGGTTCAACTAACCCGTTGCAAAACATTTGGGCGCAGGTTTCAACAACCATTCCACCAACTAATACTGTACTTACGTTCCAAGGCTCACCATTTACGGGTGCAACTGGTACGGGCGGCGCGGCAGTTACTGTTTCAGGTTCACGAGTTTCAAATGGTACAACTCAACGTAGTTATACCTTAGAGAAAAACTTCTCTGACGTTGCTCAAACGCTAACATATACAGGCATGACTGCTGATAAATTGTCATTGAAGATCGCCTCTGGAAGCATCCTTGGTGGCTCTATCGATTTCAAAGGTAAGTCAGCAACAAGCCAAGTTGGTTCATTGTTAGGTACAACTACTGCTTCTACAGCGTTTAACGTAATGAATGCGGTGAATGATGTATCAAGTGTCCTTGAAAATGGTTCAGCGTTGGTAGGTACATACATTAAAAGCTTAAGCCTTGATGTAATGAACAACCTGCGCGGCCAAGATGGTGTGGGCGTATTGGGTAATGCCAGTGTTGCTTCAGGTAACGTACAGGTTTCAGGCTCTGTTGAGTTCTACTTTGCAGATAACACCCTGTACAACAAATTCTTAAACAACACTGCTTCAAGTCTTTCAATCCGTGTTGATGATGGTTCAAATAACGGTTACGTTATCACTATTCCAAAAATCAAGTACAGCGGCGGCAAGATTACTGCAGGCGGTATTAACCAAGACGTTATGGTGTCAATGAGCTACACAGGCTTGTTTGACCCTACAACAGGCAAAACAATCATCATAGATCGCGCTGGAGTAGCAGTCTTACCAACTACACCTGTAAACTAAAATATGACATTGTCATTGACAACTTTGTAAATAGGGAATAAAGTTAGCGAATCAGGTCACACTGGTTCGCTAATTACTTATGGAGATTTAAATGGATATTTTTGCTAGTTTTGCAACAGATGAAAAGCTTGAAGTTGAAGGTACGTGGGTTCCTTTAGGTGGCACTGCTAAGATTTTAGTAGCTCGTGCTGGCAACAAAAAATATGGCCGCTTACTAAGTGCAGCCGTAGACAAAAACAAACTTGCCTTAGATGCAAAGACTGATGAAGCTGACGCTCTTTCAGACAGCATCATGGTTGATGTGTTGGCTAACAGCGTCCTATTAGGATGGGAAGGCCTTTCATTCAAAGGTACTGAAGCCCTACCTTACAACTTAGAAAACGCTAAAACACTTTTAGCCGTTAAAGACTTCCGCGCTCTAGTGTCTGAAAAAGCCCGTAACATCGACAACTTCCGCGCCACTGCAGAAGAAGCAACAGCAAAAAAGTAAGGGAATACCTTGAATGGGAGTTGACCTGGTCTTCGTCAATTCCCATGTTGCAGAATATCGCAAAGAAAACTGGGGTACTTCCTCAAGCCTTAAAAGACAAACCTGAAATTGGAGAAGCAGAGTATTTCTTTGTTTCCAGCTTCTACGAACTAAACTCTTTCCGTCCTGTAGGGGAGAATTTTCAACCTTTAACTCTATCTGATATTAAGGCGTACATGGAAATTTTGGGTGATTTTACGTTAGATGATCGTTTAAGGTTTATCAAAGCTATTAGAACCCTTGACCAAGCTTATATCAATAAACGGGTTGAATCGAAACCTGCCAATATACCTGTACAATCAGATATGACAATGGCATAATTCAATCATGTCTACGTCACCTACCTTAACGCTCAAAATCTCTGCTGACCAAGCAGGGATTACTGAGCTTCATAGTTTATTAGAGCAGATAAAACTAGCAACCTCTGGACTTTCTACAGGCGTTGCACTTAACAGTCGAGAAGCTTCTGCAGCTCTAAGAGCTGAGGAACTTGACTTAGTTAAACATAACAGCAAAAAAACTTTACTGGCTGAAAAGCTTAGTAGAGACATCAGCAAAATATCCACTGACTCATCTGCTATGCAGATTGCAGCTGAAAATAAACTTACACAGATGTTGATTAGTGAGAGTGTTAAACGTAACGACATCAACGAAAAAGCTAAGCTCAAGAATGAAGAATTAAATAGAGCTCAGACTCAAGCAATGGTTGCTGAAGCTTACAAGATGAATGCAGCAATTGATGCAGCATCTGCTGACCGAGCTTCTAAAACAATTGCAATGAAAGATTTCCAGCTTGCTGAAGAACGCAAACTGACTCAAGCGATGGTTGCTGAAGCTTACAAGATGAACTCAGCAATTGACGTAGCCGAGGCAGCTAGATTAGCCAAGTACGAGGCCAACTTAGTCAAACAGGCTGAGCTAGATGTGGCTTATAGCCGTGCATCTTTAGCGCAACAACTTAAAATACGAAAAGATTTAGCAGCTACCCAAGCAAACCCTACACTTGGCTCATCCTATGCTGCAACTAAATTCGCGCCTGCAGCAGTATCTGATACCCGTTCAGTAGCTGAGATGGAAGCCGCCCTGCTCAAGCAAGGTGGAGCAGCGAAGTCAGCCGCCGCAGGGCATGCAGAGTTGAACGCCATGATGAGAGAAGGTCATAGCCTTGCTAGAGGTATGGCTGGACCACTTAACGCTATGTGGCTCACATGGGGAAGTTTAGCCCCACTACTTGCAGGTGCAGCAATATCCTCAGCAATTGTTGGGTCAGTCAAAGCTGGTTCAGACTTTGAGATGGTGCTATCTCGCATTCAAGGTGTGAGTGGCGAAACAAAAGCAAAAGTAGATCAGGCAGGAGAAGCGTTTAAGAAGCTCGCTGAAGACAGTTTATTCAGTGCTTCAGATGTCGCAACAGGCTCACAAATTTTAGTGCAAGCAGGCTTATCACTGACAGAGGCTACAAAAGCGTTGCCAACGATTATGCAGTTAGCATCTGTTGGTGAATTGAATATGTCTAATGCAGCTGAGATTGCTACAGGCACAATGAATGCTTTCGGACTTTCCATTAAAGAAATTCCTGGCGTTGCTAACGTGTTGTCAAAAGCAGCCGACATGTCTCAAACGAACATCGGTGAAATGGGTGAGGCAATGAAACAAGCCTCAACAGTTGCTCAACAATACGGCGTAAATCTAATTGATATGTCAGCAGGTATTGCGACATTAGCTCAAGTGAACATTAGAGGCTCAGCAGCTGGTACAGCATATAAGAACATGCTCACAAACCTTGCCTCACCAACAGAGAAAGGTGCAAAAGAGTTAGCGCACCTTGGCGTATCTGCTTTCGATGCAGACGGCAAAATGAAAGACATGACAGTAACATTTTCTGACTTGTCTGAAGCCCTTAAAGGTTTGAACGATGCTGACAAAGCAGCGGCTGTAAACGGCATATTTAGTGAGCGTGGTGCTAAAGGTGCCATCAACTATATGAATGCTTTGGACAGTGGCAAGATTAGAGAATTTACTACCGCCTTACGAGGTGTTGCTGAAACTCAAGACTACCTTTCAGGTAAACAAGACCTTCTAAATAACACTGTAGGTGCTCAAGGGTCAATGGCATTTCACGCCTTAGGCGTTGCAATGATTGATGCCTTTGACTCCTCAGAAACAGGCTTGCTAGAGCTTACACGTTCATTTAAAGAATTCCTTCAATCAGAAGCTTTTAAACAAGGTTTGAAAGATATTGTTTCAGGGTTTGTTACCTTAGTAAACGTGGTCAAAGAAGCTATACCTTACGTAGCCTCTCTAATGGCAGGTTTTGCAGTATCAAAATTCGCGTTTGCAGCAGCAGGCGCAGTAGCCCTAGCAGAAGGCCTAACACTTGCCTCAGCAGGCGCAGTCGCTTTAGAGTTTGCTTTAGGTCCTGTAGGTTTAGCCATTGCTGCCGCTGCAGCTGTTTGGTACATATTTAGAGACAAAGCTGTTGAAAGCTTAGATGTTGTTGATAGTCGCATTCACGGCTCTATTGACCTAATGCACAGACTAGCAGATGAAAATTACAAGTCAACTAAATCCGATGTATCAAATGCTAATTTAGCTGTACGCAATGCAAACGAGGAATTGCGTTTAGCAAAAGCAGCACAAGCTAAATTGGCTAATGGAGGCTCTGCAGAGGTAGGATTAACTTACGCTCAGCAAGCAGAAAAAAATAAAGTCAGAGTTGTTAAAGCTTTAACTGAGGTGGAGCTTGCTCAAAAGAACGCTCAAACCTTGGCTAATAAGTTGTTCGATGAAACTCAAGAACGCTCAGCATCAGCTGCGGCTATTGAAGCCAAACCAACATCAACTGCAACCTCAAATTATAAAACACCTGAGAAGGTTGATAAAGAAGCTGAGTCTCGGAGAGCTCGTGAGAACTCTGCAATCACTAAGGCTGCTCAGGAAGACTACAGTAATGCAATGCGCGAAGCTAAACGCATTGAGGCTGTCCAAGAGGATATAGCTAAACAAAAATTAGCAGCCCACCAGATAACACTTGATCAGTACCAAAAAGCATCTGATGAAGCCTATGCAGTGTATGCCGACAGCGCAATGGCTGCGGAAACTACATTGTCTAGCAAGCTTAGGGCAACTGAAAAAACAGGTAACGCTGAGTCCGATAGAATCAATTTAGAGGCAAAACGTAAAAAGCTTAAAGATGATCGCACTTTTGCTGAGCAAACTTTAAGGGATGCTCAAGACCACAACACTAGAGCAGCACTTATTGAGGCAGACGGTATCGAGAAAGCAAATGCAGCTAAGCTTAACAACCTAAACATTAAAGCTGACAACGCTCAAGCTAAAACTCAAGATAAGTTTGACAGAAGGTTTGACGCTCCAACTGATAATGTTGGTGAAAATGCTCGTATCAAAGCTGAAAAAGAGTATCAAGATGAGATCGATAAAACTACGGTCAAAATCAAAGAGCTTCAAGACTTGCTAGGCAATGACAAGGACTTGATTGCTCAGGACATCAGAATCAAAAAATACACTGAAGCTAACGTTGCCTTAGAAGAAGCTAAAACAAGACACGGCGATGTGGCCGCAGCCGCCGCTAAAGCTAATGACAAGATTGCTAAGTCATGGCAAGAAGGCGCTACTCAAGCTGTGCACGAGTACATGAACGCTACTCAGGACTCAGCGAAGATTACTCATGATTTGGTTACTAAATCAATCTCAGGGATGACTGACGCTTTAGCAACATTTGTAAAAACTGGCAAACTGGATTTTAAAACATTTGCTGCGTCTATTATAGAAGACTTAATTCGCATACAAATACAAGAGCAAGCGACCAAGGCGTTCTCAGCGTTGGGAAGCCTTGCAATGTCTGCCTTAGGTTCATTGGGTGGCGGTGGAGGCCTGAGTGGAAATACTGGCGCAGTTTCTGGAGCAGTTTACGCAGCTAACGGACACGCTTTCGATAACGGAAAAATAGCAGCCTTTGCTAACGGCGGCGCATTCACAAACAGCGTAGTTAACACCCCTACTACATTCCCTCTAGGCGTTATGGGTGAAGCAGGCCCAGAAGCCATTATGCCTCTAACAAGAGACTCTAGCGGAAGACTTGGCGTACAGTCTTCAGGCAGCGGCGGTTCAGGCGGTATAACAATTCAAAACAATGTAACTGTTCAAGTTCAAGCTGGCGAAAACGCTGACAAAACTGGTGACATTGTTTCTGAAAAAATCATGCAAACAATGAAGAACATTGCAGACGGCCAAATCGCAAACAGTATGCGCTTAGGCGGCATGTTAAATAAGGTGCATAACTAATGCCTCAAACACTTCCAACGACCCCAATCATTTCTCCGTCATCAACTAAGACTAAGGGTTTCAATATCCATACGTCTCAGTTCGGTAACGGCTACAGGGAGGACGCACCTCTAGGTATTAACTATGCTATGGAAAAGTGGGACATCTCTTACGAGATGCTGAATGCGACTGACCGAAACGCCATCATTGCTGTAATAGAAGCATCAGGCGGTTGGGACATTATCAACTGGACTGCTCCAGGGGGCACAGCTAAAAGGTACAAAATGACAAAGGATGGGTACTCAGAAACCAGAATGGCCGCAACCTACACCATTAAATTTAAATTAGAGCAGGTGCCTTAATGCCAAGTGTTAATCAGTACATCATCCCTGAACTTCAAAAACCATCCAAGGAATCTGCGTGGGTTGAGCTTTATAAGCTAGATGCTACGGCGTTCGGCGGCGGTGTATTTTACTTCTGCAATGAGCAAAACAAAACAGGCGGCAACGTTATATTTGGCGCAAACACTTATGTTGCTTTACCTATTCAAGTATCTGGATGGGACATGAACAATACGGGAACATCAGCAAAACCGACACTAAGCGTATCTAACGTATCTAAAGCGTTGCTGTCAGCAATCAACGCTCAAAAAGACTTGGTAGGCACAAAGCTCACAAGAATCAGAACTTTTGGTAAGTTTTTAGCTGATGGGTCAACACCAAACGGCGCGGCGTTTATAGGTCCAGACACAATGTTCATCGAGCAGAAAACTTACCACGACAGAACTATGTTGCAGTTTCAATTGACATCGGTAATGGACCGCATGGGCATGAAGCTCCCTAGAAGACAAATATTAAAAGATGCTAACCACTTGGGATGTGCTTTCCCTGGTGTTAGTAGAACAAGGGTTGCTTAATGATCATAAGTCACGAAGCCACAGAAGCGTGGGAAAAGTATGTTATTGCAGAGTACCCAAACGAGGCTTGCGCCTACGTTGTTGATGGAAGTATTTACCCTGTAAAAAACCACTCAGAAACCCCTACTCTGACATTTAGCGTGGATGTTATTGACAGGCTGATGGCTCACAAACTTGGCAAGGTTGAAGCTTTTTTGCACAGTCACCCTTACAAGATAGAAGAATCTAATTTTGCTTGGAACCCAGCATGGGCATCTGCAGAGGATATGAAAACATGGATTGCAGACAATATTCCCTGGGGAATAAGTTCTACTGAGGGAGAAGGCGTATCTACTATCTTTTGGTATGACGACTCTATGGAGGCCATGTCACCTTTGGAGGGACGGGAGTTTATAAGCGGATTGCATGACTGCTACAGCGTGGTAAGAGACTATTACAGATCAGTTCTAGGTATTCATATTCCAAACTTTTCACGAGGCTACGGTTGGTGGGACAGAGGGGAAGAACTTTATTTGGAAGGGTTTGAAAAAGCTGGCTTTATCGAAATTCCAATGGAAGAAGCCACTATAAATGATGCAGTGATGATGAGTTTAGGTACTGGTGTAGTTGTACACGCTGCAGTCATTGTAGGCGAAAACCAAATACTGCAACACAACATTAAAAGACTTTCAGGTTATGACTCACTCGCAAAGTGGGGAAGACAAATTGTAAAGGCCGTACGTTACGTTGGAGTTAAGAATGATTAGAAAAGTATTTCTTTATGGAGGCTTAGCTGAGGAGTTCACCGCAGAACCACTAGAGTTGGCGGCTGATACTGCACCAAGTTTGGTGCTTGCCTTAAGGTCTATTTTCCCGAATTGGAGAGCATACCTAACAGAGCACCCACAAATTGCTTTCATCCTATCAGATGAAAACAAGGAAAACCCTGTAGCAATTGACGCAGAGATGATTGACAGGCAATTTGGAGAGGCTTCTGAGGTTCACATAATACCAGTGCAGGACGGCTCGCTAATGGCGATACCTGCGATTGCAGCTTGGGTGGGCGAGAGCATAGTTTTAGCAGCTGTGGTAAACACTATATCATCCATGATTATAACGATGGCATTAGGTGCAGTTTTCCAAGCCCTATCCCCTACTCCAACAACAGGTAAAGGAAGCCAGCACCAAGTAGCACAGAACCAATCGTTTCTTTACAACGGCGCGGAGAACGTGCAGTCACAAGGTGGTCCAGTACCACTTGTGTATGGTTACTTTATGACAGGGTCAACAGTGATCTCAGCCACTGTTGATGTTGAGCAATTGTTAACTACTCCTTCATTCTCTATTCCTCCAGCTAACGGCGGTGGAACTATTCAACCAACAAGCCCTGACCCAGTTTCATGGCAATGGACAGGATTATAAATGATTAACGAAATTGAAGCTTTAGGCTCTGAAATTACTGTAAACCTAGATACAGGTAAGATTTTTATTACAGGTTCTGGTGGTGGAGGTAAAAGCGGAGGGTCAGCGCGAGTAGCGCAAGAGGCAGACAACACTTTAAGAAGTGCTGCGGTAGTGAAGGTTATTGAGGTTATCAGCGAAGGGCCTATCGTAGGTATTGCTGGAGGCGCAAGGGGTATATTCATCAACAATACACCACTTGCCAATTCGGACGGTACGTTTAACTTTCCTCGTGTTTCATGGGATTACCGTGTAGGTTTACCTTCACAAGATTACATGGCTGGGTTTGTTGACACAGCATCCGTGATTTCTATTAATGCACCTCTACTCAAAGCTTCGCCTGTCATCACTTCAGTCGTAAGTGGCAGCGTGGATGCTATTAAATTGGTCATGTTATTGCCTGAAGGTCTGTCTTCACAAAACGTCTCTAATGGAGATGTGAACGGCACCTCTGTAGCCTTTCAGATAGATGTAAGACTAGGCACGTCTGGACCTTGGACCAACTCTAACTACTTAACAATCTCAGGAAAAACAACGTCAGCTTACGAGGCTCAATACCGAGTTGCTAGACCAGCAGGCACTGGTATTTGGCAGTATAAAGTTACTAGAACAACTGCAGACTCAACAACAGTTGCCTTAAAGAATAAAACGACAGTTGCCAGAGCCACCGAAATTGTAGACGTAAAGCTTCAATACAATGACACAGCGGTAATCGGCTTAGCTATAGATGCTCAGTCTGTCGGCTCTACAATTCCTACACGCTCTTACATGGTAAAAGGAAAGATCGTCAGCATCCCAGCGAACTACAACCCAGAGACAAGGGTGTACGCAACAACAGGGGCAGGTACAACCGCAGGAGTGTGGAATGGTACGTTTGTTCAAGCTTGGACTCAAAACCCTGTGTGGGTTCTTTATGACCTACTGACGCACCCTCGCTACGGTATGGGTGAATATGTTGTTGCAAGCGATATTGATGCTTACTCATTTTATGATGCTGCAGTTTATTGTGATGCCTTAGTTCCTGATGGTAACGGCGGCACTGAGCCTAGGTTCACTTTTGGGGCAAACATAGTAACTCAGGAAGACGCTGGCAAGCTTTTACAATTAGTTGCTGGGTCATTCCGCGCTAGACTGCTTCAAATCAACGGTAAATGGACTGTGCTGCAAGACCGTCCATCTAGCCCTGTACGCAACATCACAAACAGCAACGTTATTGATGGCCTGTTTATCTACAAATCTACAGGCTTGTTTGAGCGTCACACGGCATTCAACGTAGCTTGGAACAATAGAGCTGACAGATACCTACAGAAAGTATCAACACTTGAGGACACTGCGGCCATTGCACGTTACGGCTATTTCCCAATTGACATTGCTTCTTACGGAGCCACAACTGAAGGTCAGGCATTACGCACTGCAAAATGGGCTTTAGATACCGAGCAAAACCAGACTGAAACGGTTGGATTCAAGATGGGTCTTAACGGCTTTGACCTCCTTCCAAACGACATATTCAACCTTTACGATGAAGACTACACATCTGTAAATGGTAGTGGCCGTGTTAAATCAAACACTGGAACATCAATCGTTCTTGATAAGCCAATCACGATTACAGGTCCAGCATCCCCTGCAACCATCACTGTCACACTTGCCGATGGAACTTCAGAAAGCAGACCACTCACCCAAACTGCAGGCACATACACAACTGTAACCGCTACAACAGCGTTCAGTTCAGCTTTAATGGAAGACTCGATTTACATTTTAACCTCTGCTATTTCAGCTAGACAATTTAAAGTGTTGAACATAAGGTTTCCAGACGTTTACACTGCAGAGGTTGAGGCACTTGTACATGACCCTGCTAAGTACAGCAGAATTGAGTTAGGAATCTCTATACCTACACCAGTGTTCAATACTCCTTCGCCTACCAATAGCACAGTTGTTTTACCTCCTACAGGAATTGCTTTTGCAGAAGATGCTGTGGCAAACCCAGACGGCTCGATAACAAGGCACTTGTTGGTGTCATGGGTAGCTCCTGCAGGTGGTTCAGTAATTGGTGGCTACCAAGTTGTCTACACAAGAAACAATGGCGGCGCAACTATATTGAGCACCCCTACTAATAGTGTAAGCATCCCTGCTAACTCGGACGGAACTTATGACATTAGCATAATTTCACAAGACGGTGCTGGCAGGTTGTCAGGTTCTTCATTGACAGGAAGTTACGTTGTAGACCACGCAGTTGCAGGTGTCATTTCAGCGGTGAACTCCGTTTATGTGAAAGGCACTTCAGGCACAACATGGAACACAGGCGACTTAACAATCGTTTGGTCTGACGCAGCTTCACCGCTATTCGTAACACAGGACTATGAAGTTATCGTTAAAGATGTATCTAATAACCAACTTTTCCGAGCAGTCACAAAGAACAGGGAATTTACTTACACCTTGGCTCAAAACAAAGCTGACAACCTTAATTTTGCACAGACACCGCAGCCAGCTTTGAACATCACGATCACTCCTAGAGATTTGTTCACACGTTTAAGTACAGCTACAACTGTGTCTTTTAATAACCCTGCGCCGACAGCTCCTACGTTAACGTTGGTGTCGGGGATGACAACTATCGGAATCTCTGTGTCACCTGAAACTTCAGGCGATTATGTGAGCACTGAGATTCACGCTTCAAGCACTGACGGGTTTGTACCTTCATCACTCACTAAAATATACAGCGGCAACGGCACGTTCTTTATGCATGCAGGACTTGGTTCATCCTCTGTGATGTATTATAAAGCAGCGCACTTTGACAGCTATAACCGCGCAGGTACACCTAACTACTCAGCACAATACTCAGCCACCCCTTCAGCTTCACTGGGAGGCGCAGGTAACTCAGCTAGAATTGCTTATTTGCTAACTACTCAAACAAGCTTAGCTTCAACTCCTTCAACAGTTACTTCGGCAGGTGCAACTAGCTTTCCACCTGTAGGTACAGTATCGGTGCCAGGTGCATGGGGAGATATTGGTGGGTGGACAGACACACCTTCAGCAATTTCTGCAGGGCAATACCTGTTCAAAGTTGATGGAATCTACTCTCCTGTCTCTGGAAATACTGTATGGAATGCGCCTTACCAAGCTTCATTTAAAGTTGGTAAGTTAGAGGCCTTGTCTGCAATTCTAGGCAATGTAGGTGCAGGTACGATCACCCTAGACTTGGCAGGTCACGTTAAAGGTGGGCAATCTGATTACGACACAGGCGTTGGGTATTACTTAGGTTACACAAGTCAAGGGTTGTCAGGCTCTCGCTACGGCTTGAGTATGCGTAATGCGAACAACGATAGTTTTACGTTCGATGACTCTGGAATGAAAATCAATGGGTCATTGACAGTTATCTCAGGAACGCCTGTACCAGTTTCACTAAATGGAACTTTTGACAATCTTACTGGGTGGTACATTGCAAGCGGAGCCGCCCTGCCATCTGCGTTCTCTGTAATTAACTTTCAAGGCTCTGGCTCAGCGGCAGCTAGTAACAGGTTAGCTCTTACCGCCTCAACAACAGCTACCGTTGTCTATAGCATGTACTCTGGAAAATTTGCTGTCACTCCTGGCACCACTTACGACTTCAGTACACAAGTGTATGTAGATTTGGATTCAACTGTTTACACAATGACAGTAACCTTGTGTACGACTTCAGCTGCTTCACCCACAACAACAGTTATTCCAGAAAACGCAGTGAATTCTGCGAATAGAGATACTGACATATTAAGTTACTTAGTAGGTGCAAACACTGGAGGGTCATGGGTTACATTGACAGGGTCGGCTATTGTTCCAACTGGCGCGACCTACGCAAGCCTTCTTATACAGGTAAAAAATGCTTAAAATTGATAACCTAAAACTCTCAGCAACTTTAGTAGCTCAGCCAAGCTCTACTGATGTACTGAGAGCTAAAAGCCTAAGTCAGAGAGTTGACATACAAAGATACGACCCAATGGTAGCTGCTGATGGAGTTTGGGGGCCTCAGCCTGTAGGTGCTAAACCTTATAAGTGGGCGTACCTACCACAAATCAACACTCCAGGAATGTCTCTCGCGCAGACAGGCGTGGCTGCAAGCTTTCAAGAAAACTGCTCGCCTATGCCAAAACTAGCGTACACAATACTAAACCTTGACGCGATTAGTGTTAGATTCAGTTTAACTTTAAGGTACGGTGGAAACTTTGGTGTTGTCTTTGTTGCAAATGGAACAGCTTTCTCAGCTCAACTTTCCCAGCAGGCCGTACGCCTAGAAATGAATTTCCAAGGGTGCTTTGAATTCATAGCTGTTTTGAGACCTACAAAAGACATGGTAGGGAAAACAATTACAGTGGCAGCACTTCTGACCAAATATCCAGCGTACTCTGGGTCTCCTTACGATTCAGTAGACAGCTTGTATTACTACAGATACAAGGCATTACTTCTTAAAGGGGAGTACACCGAGACAATTTTCCCTGCAAGTATTTACTACACGGGATTTAGCAACCCTTACATTTTTGCCACTCACGCATTGCTGGAGGTAGGATAATGGCGATACTTTTTGATGACGTAACACTGCGAGCACTTGACCAATCAAAAATACCTAACCTATCGGCTCAGACTGTTTACATCGGCAGCGATAGAGTACCGTTTAACTACCTTAAAACCTACTCAGACTTTTATGTTAGAGGGGGAGAAACAGCTTCAACTGTAGATTCTGGAATCACTGTCCCCAACAATTTTGACATGCTTATCCCAAACGTTAAATGCATTGCAGGAGTACCAATACTGATCATATTTAACTGCAACCTAAATATGCCAAATCTTATAAGCTTGAGATATTCGTCAAAACTCTCAGGAACGTCTGATGCCTTAGTGTCTATAGGAAAAAGAACAGGGCAACCATTCCTGCTAGGTGGAGGCCTCTCAGCAAAAACAACAGTAGCCCCCGTTACTGGAGTTTTACATATAGGCTCTAAGACAAATGCTCAGATGCCAAACTTAGCCTTGGACCCAGACTTCACTAACCTAACAACTGGAGTTGCTTTAGCGTCTGCATTTAAAGCCTATGTTCCAGGAGACCCAGCAGCTTATTCCGAAAATTATACGATAGGAGCCATTGTGAACATAGGGGAGCAATCTAACCAAGATACCATTGTAGGGCCTGCCTTCAATATCCCAGTTAGAATAGCTTTCCCTTACACACCAACAGTAACTGAGACAAGGGACTTTAATGTAAACTTGATGAACGCTACAAGGCGTTTCGTTACAAACGCCGCAGGTACACGAAGCACCTTATGGGCGGCTAAAATTCTAAACCCAACCTTGAAAGTGATTTCATAATGTCTTTACTACTCGACAACCTTACCATGAAGTCTGTTCGGGGAATTAACCTAGAGGACGTAGTCTTAGAGGATATAGTTACGCCTGCCAAAATTTCAACAAGCATTGTAGGTACAGAGGATGCATTCAACTACACATTCTCAACAATTCTTGGCTACCCTTTAATGTACTGTGTTATTCCAACTTGGGCAACCTATGCAGAGATAGAGATTTTTTGGGACAATCTAGTAGCTAATAACACTTTCTTAGCGTTTGAAGTTCAGTGGTATGACAATAATCAGGGACATATCGCAAGGGTCCAAAATTACTATGAGTTTACTAATACTAGCGGAAGCACATCTACGAGATTCCTTCCCAGCAACAGCTTGAAAGTTCTAGTGCCTACAACTGCACTGGACCTTTCGATTTGGTTTGTGAATGACGCACCTGACAGCAGGAATTTTTCAACTTCCATCTACTACAAAGTAACTTTTTACAATTGATAATTATGACATTGACATATATAATCTGATAAACAATCAAGGAGTTAATTATGTTCACAATAGGTATGCCTGAAGTTTTGGGTTTCGTAATCACTTTAATAGGCGCTGGCTGGGCTTTGATTAAGTTAAGCCTCAATCAATTTGAGAAGCGACTAGATGACAAACTTAAAAACCTTGATGTAGCAGTGAGTGAGATTAAACGCTTAGAGTTGGAGATCGTACGCAATGATGCAAAAGCAGCTCAGACGTACGTAACCATCATCGGCCATGACAAATCGTTAGAACGTATCTTTGACATGCTAGGTAGAATCGAAGCAAGCCTTAGCAATAAAATCAGTCGTGACGAAGTTGAGCGCATTATTCACAGAACTTAAATTATGACATTGTCATAATGTGTGTTAGAGTAAATAAATCGGAGAGTAGTCATGTTTAAGAATATTTCACTTATTTTCAAGGCCTTAAATCAAGGTGAGTCTTTATTCCACGTTGAGACGTGGAAGAACGTTCAATTAGTAACCAACGCAATCACTGCCATCTTAATGGTCGTTGTCGTGTTTGTTCCGCAGCTGAACCTAACACCAGAAACAATTCAAGACTTGGCTTCAGGCATCGCGCTAATTGGAGGCGTTATCAATGGCTACCTCACTGTGGCAACCACTAAAAAGATTGGCCTTGGTAATGCTCCTATTGAGCCTACCGAACTGCACAACCTTGACACCGCAACTGACTCAGTGCCAGCCAAGGATAGCCTTGATGGTGGGTCCAAATTGTTGTCAGGCAAATAATATCTTAAACGATATAAACGGTTTTTATTTATCAATTAATTGTCAGGAGTAATTCATGCAAACTTTATTTTTAAACATCCTTTTCACCGCAATTCGCCGCATTGTTACAGCAGAGCTTTTTGCTGAAATCTTACGTTTAGTGCAAATCGAAACAGACAGCACTTTGTCAGGCCCTCAAAAGAAAGCCGCAGTAATGACTGAGTTAAATGTCATTAAGGGACAACTTGGTGTAACTGTTAGCAGCTTGGCTTCATGGGTTCTTAGTATGGCGGTGGATATTGCTGTTACTGAGATCAACAAAAAAGCTGGTTTATCAATCACTAAATAGAAAGGTAATACAATGACACCAATTCCAGCAGGTTCAGTCGTCACCCCAAGTGGCCCAGTAGATTGGGTATACGGACCAGGCGGCGTTTTAATCGGTTCAATTTCCCCTAGTGGAGATTACGTGGCTTTAGGAGGCTCTACCAAAACAAGCAGACTAAGAGCGATTACAGTAGGTGACTCTCACTTGAATAACGGCTTCCTGTCAAATGGTGCCGCACAGATGGTCAGTTTCATAGTGGCAAACGGTATTGCAACTGTAGTCAATCAGTCGGGGTTTCCACATTACCTAACACCTAATAGCTCATTCACTCTATTCAACAACTCAGATTTAACATACACCAGCACATTAAATGGTTGCTGTCTAAAAGTTTTAACTACGCCTGACAACTTAACATTCACTTTCCCTGCTACATACAACGGCAAAACACTTCCTGATGGTAACTACTCTAGTCAGTCATGGTACTTCATACTGTACCAGACGCACTTGCTTGACAACTCTTGGTATCAATGGTTAAACAACTTCTTAGGTCGTAAACTAGTTACAGTAGCAAACTACGCTTTAGGCGGTTCTATATCAGCTAAAGATGTTGCAATCCTCCCAAATATTTTAGTAGGCCCTGATTTTGATATTGCCTTTATTACTACAGGTACAAATGATATTAACGGTGTCTCAACTTTGGCAGCAGCTTTAGCGGCAGCTGATACGGTGTATGCAAACACTAAGAAGCTGACCGACACATTCACTGCTTTAGGAAAGTATTGTGTTGTGACTATCCCTCCACCTATAGGTGCAGCAGCTCAAGCAGGCTTCACTCAACCTAAAAATATCGCTTTAGCGTCTTTACGTAACAGGCTTCTTAACCTTGGTAGAAGTAATCACCTGATTGATACAGCTGACGCCTTTGGCGTGTGTATTAATGGTACAAGCACAAATGGAGACTTCCTCACAGGATATACCTGGGCAAACGTAGCTGACTCAGTGCATCTAGCAGTGTTCGCGCAGATTAAGCTAGTTAAAAATTTCTTGGCAACTACCAAGTTTACAGCACTGTTTAAACCTCAATTCAATAGCCCTGTAACAGTTCTTGAAGATGCTACAGGCTACCCTCAAACTGAGTCTAACGCTAACTTACAGGTGAATGGTTTGATGACGGGGGCTGTTGCTGTTGGTGCTGTAACAGGAGTTACAGGTACTAAACCTACAGGCTGGACTCCTCAAGCTGCAAGTGGGTCAAGTACCCATGTACTCGCAGGAGGTGCTGCAAGATACAGTAAACCTAACAGCAACTCAGCAAATCAAGGCTTGGCGGCAACACTCGTATCGACATGGTCAGGCACAGCATCAGATACGTTTGTATCATGGCTTCCAAACTTTTCAGCAAATATGGTAGGAGGCAAGTGGTATAAATACTCCATTGACGTTACAAACATTGGGGGAGCAACAATCACCAACGTAGGTAACATAACATTCCAAGTTTACCTAAACAATATTATTAATATGTTCGCAAATCGTTCATTAGGTAATAACGTATCTAACGGCGTTCCCTTAGATGCAGGTGACACTATCACAATATCTACTGAGGCATTTTATGTACCAGCAGGTGTGAACTTTGGTTCATTATGTATTGCAATGGTTCAGGTGTCAGGTAATACTACAACAGGGACTAGTTCACTAGAGTTCACTTCTGCTCAAATGCGAGTGGTTGACGACCCTTTAGCTTAGCAAGACAGTTGGAACGTTTAAGAGCCGCTTTTTAAGCGGCTCTTAGCATTTTTGGATTTACCTGATATACTGCGTCCCGACTTGCAAATTAAGGGCTATAACACCCCACCAAATCGCTCGATTTTTAAGCATTTCGTTGAATAAAATATGACAATGTCTTGTGCGTATTTTGTGCGATAAGTAAGAGTTTTAAGGCATTTTAAGGCGTTAAATAGAGTAAGCGAAGAAATTTAAGTGTTGTAAGTCATTGATTTGATTATTCCTCGATAGCTCAGTCGGTAGAGCAACGGACTGTTAATCCGTGTGTCCCTGGTTCGAGCCCAGGTCGAGGAGCCAAATATATAAAAAGCCCTATAGCAATGTGGGGCTTTTTCGTTTTAGCTCTAAATTACTAAGCGTCACGCAAAATTTAAAAATAATTTGTCTAGTTTAAGTAATATAAACACTATTCTTAGCATCTCTAAACTTGGCGGATAAAATTGAAAAATTACTACGAAGTTTTAGGCCTTACCGCTAACGCGACCTTAGCTGAAATAAAAACCACCTACCGCAAGATGGCATCTCAATACCATCCTGATAAGAATTCAGCAAGTGACGCTCCTGCAAAGTTTAGACAAGTGCAGGAAGCCTACGAAATACTTTCTGATCCCGATAAAAGAAAAACGTACGACGAAAACCGCAGGCGCAGTCTATTGGATAGTCCGATAGACACCGCACATGAAATTTGGCAGTACTACATAGATGGAATATTAAAACAATGAGAATATCGCGTTACTTTACTGACCTAATGGCTACTTATGTGGCTGATATTAATGACTTTAAAACTGACTCCGGTGGCGAGGACGTATTGGCAGATCGCCTTAAAGAGAAGCGCTCTCAAATACAGGACTTAATGCCTATGATGGCAACTAACCCTGAAATGATGGCGATTGTTTTTCATAAAAGTGTTGTGATTAAAAAATCAGAAACCATTATGAGTTATCTTGATAAAGAACCGGCTATGTTTCCAAAATGGGATGCCATATCATCCAGCGTGCAGTTTCAGCCTTGGGCAACAAGTATCGTTGAAAAGTTAAAAGTTGAAGCTGGCGGAGAGCACTTTTTATTAACCACCGTCATGCTAGAACACTTATATGCGCTTTATGAAGTGAGTGAAGATGCTATTGAAGAAATGGAAACTGAAGAGTCAGATGATCTTGCTGAATCAGGTGGCGAATGGCTATCTGAGCACGGCTTCGACAGTCATTAGGCGCATCAACTAGTAAATTTTAGTCAATACAATAGGATAAAAATGACACATTTAGTCGTTGTAGAAGCAACTAACCTTATTCAGTCTGGCGACATAGTGAGAGCCGAGGCCATCCTCACTGCCCTAGTAGAAACTGAGGGTGATAACGCCTTGATTGAGGTGCTTGATGATATTCCTTCGAAGGATTTATTAGCTGTTATTCGCGAGTATGACTCGTCTAAACAGTCGCTATTGAATTTATTGATTACACCTGAGCAATTTGCGCGTGTGGTTGTTTTAGAGCGTCTCTATAAAGATATGTCACACGAACAACTGCGCGGAATGATGAATTCGGTCATTTTTCGCGAAGATGCTGATGCTAGTGAGTTCATAGAGGCAATCGCCGAACTTGAATTTGGTTATGAGACATTCGCTGATTACCTTTCAGATCGTGCAGAAGAAGTTGTTGGAGAGACATTTGCCGCACTTGATACTGAGGACATATCACGCTCAGAAATTAGCGATCATGACTGGAAAGAGCTCACATGGTTACTACGTCATGAGCACTCAGACATTTACAATATAGTCCTTGTCCTCTTAAAAGCCAAACTTCAGGAGAGAATCATCCCTGAAGTTGTGCTTAGTGGTGAAGATGATGACGAGGCTATTGAGAACACGACCCCTGAGGAAAAAACACCTAAAGAGGAAGAGGATGAAGACTCTGCAATTTAGGCACTATTTGCTGAATATGCAGCCTTTGCATCATTAAATAATCACTCATGGCACTCACCCAAAATACTCATTCTGTTGCAGCCTATGACAACGCACCTTTCTTTGAAAAGGCGCTTAAATATGCGGTTTACAACAATATCATCGATCAAGCTCGGTTAACTGAAATAATCAATGATGCCGCCACAGGCTCGTTACAGATTGCCGAATATTTTGATGAATCCAGGCACCTGAGAAAGAACCTAGAAGTATCCATGAAGCGCATGGTGAGTTTGGTCAGCTTATATCTTGAAGATACAACAGATGGTGAGCTAGATAAAGCCGCGCAACTTTTAAAAGACAAACCATTTCGAGCGCTCTCGCGCGGCGGCTCACAAATGCTAAAAGCGCTTTACAGCATGCCTGAAGATGAGCACTTCGGCTCATCTCGGCTTGATTCTGAACGTGAGTTCCTAAAAAAATGTTTAAGCAAAGAATTGTCTGTAGCTAAATATAGACAAACATTTAAAGATTGCGAACGGTATAAAAATCACATCAATTTAGCTGCATTGCTGGTCAAGAAACTTGGGGCGACTACCAGTGAATTAGACGAGATGCACGCATCGACTCAACATGTTATTCGTACATCATTGCTATCTTTGGCTTACGGTGCAAAAAAAAACATCGCTAATAAAACTAAATTTCCTGACGAAAACACCTTATTCGAGATTTTCACCTCAATTCGTCAAGAGTGGGCGCTCCTAGGTGATGTGACTTGCTCAAGCAGATTTATGGATGATCTGCCCGCTGAGTATCAAGCCTATACCAAAGCAATTCTACAAAGCATTCAGAATGAAGATATTCCTAAAATAGTGAATCAAGCGATTAGCTTAGAATCAGTGCTAAACGACCTTAAACACAATAAATACTTTTACTTGCACGACCAGCTAAATGAAGTGAGTAGATTCGACAAAGCGCTTTCAGCGGACTGGTTTGCACTTACTGGCGACATTGATGCAAGCGGCAATGATGAAGACTCGTTACTTCTAACCTTATTTCTCTGCGCAGCAGCTGGAGTAGCTCGTAAAACCTCGTTAAAAATATTTGAAGCTAAAAAAGCGGTTTTAAACATCCGCGAAAATGGTCTTTTACAAAATGAAGTGCTTAATTTAATTAAAATAGCGCCGCATGATGATATAGAGCAACTTACGTCGTTATGGGATGAATTTATAGATGAAGCCTCACCCTACCTGCTTGATAGTTCAGATGAAAACTTACATGAAGTCATGATGTATTTAACTGAACGCTGCAATATACAGAAAACCAAGAAATAGCGTAACTAATAGCAACGACTCAGCAATATCAAAACTCACTGGAAGTTTGTGTCGTACTCAAATAGGCTCGTGTAAACGGCTGGTCATGACCAGATAAATACAAGGCTAGCTTTACCGACATATCGTGCGCTGGAATATAGTTTGGTGTAGTTGAGCCAAATACAAGCAGCAGACTCAGAATCAATAATTGTAGGTAGACTAAGCCCTGACGGTGACTTTTTATGGCGTAAATTGCCACACCACATACAGCTAGCCCTAAAACCCAGCCTGCAACTACCTCGCTAATACTGTGCATACCAAGGACAACGCGAGATACGCCTACTGCAAAGCCAAGTAATAGACCAAACCATAAACCAATGTTTTTTAATTTAGTTTGCGCGCCCCCACCCACTGAAAAAAACAATATCGGTAGTATGGAAGTAGCTAGCAATGTGTGTCCACTCACACCGGTAAAGTCTAGTGAGGCGACGCCTATTCCCCACCCTAGGAAAAGCAATTTAGTGGCGAGCGTAACAGTAACGGCTAAGGTAAGCGCTGTTAGCCATAGATAAATAGCCGCTTTTTGATTGGAAATCCAAAGCGTAGCCACTGAGATGGCTAACACAGGAAACAATAAGCTTGATGAGCCAAGTTGCGTGATTAACTGCCAGTATGCGCCTGTTGCTTGCATCGATAATTGCGAGATCATAAACTAACTTTACTCATGGGAAATATATGTTACTGCTGAACATTAGCTTGAAAAACTTCATTGTACGTCATTATAAAATGACTGGCATGTGCCATACAGACTAAATTTCCACACTGAGCATTTAGTGTGGAAACTTGTAAGAACGAAATGTGAGGATGTTGAAGGTCGTATTAATGTTGAGCGTGTATTGCTAAATTTTCCTGACGATTCAGAAAGTTAATAAATGGCGGTGAATTCGCGACCTAGGCATCGTCCAATCACAATTTCATCATTAATTTTCTTAAATCGCTTGATGACAGATAGCAATCTATGATCGTTTATAAATGTGCTGAATTTCTCCGAGTTTTGTTTTGACGATGAGCTTTCTAGGTGCGCATTATTATCCCAATCTTGAAATATTTCGCTGAAATATTTTATGTCTACAATATGATTATTCATCATTACACAGATAGCAAAACAGTCTTGCTCATTCTTTGTAGCAAGCTTAGCAGGGATTTCAAATTTATTAGCCACAGGCGCAAGTTGCGAATATTTGTTTTGAAAAAAGCGACCTAAATGATCGCTGCAATAATCTTTGCCTAGCTCCAGCAAGTTAGTAAGTTGCATCGTACTGTCTAAATGAATGCCAGCCATCATTGCCATATATTTATTACCCTCAGCTTGTAAATAATTTGGGAAAACTAATTTTCTAGGATTCATATTGCATGACTTTGCTTACAAGAACCTGACATCTATCTAAAAAGTTATTTTTACTTGGCTGAGTGTTGTGAAAACCCCGCATGAGAAACCTATCAGAAATACGATGGGTTTTATTTTCTGATAAAATGCCGCTAAATTTAAGGCTTCAGAAAGAAGCAAATTAAACATGTCCAACACTCCCACCCTATTTCCTAAAGGTCTAACAAAAGCGCTTTCACTCAAGCAGCCCTATGCATGGCTGATTGCAAATGGCTATCTGCTGGTGGATGACCGCACTTGGGGAACCCAATACCGTGGGCCGATGCTGATTCACGCAAGTAAAGGTCTGTATGAGGTGTATTACGATTACCTTAAGTCCAATACTGATATTCCATTACCTGATAAAGACAAGCTTGAATACGGTGGCGTGGTGGGCATTGCTAACTTAGTGCTTTGCTGCCGACCTGGAGAGCTGCCAAAAGGCATTAACCGTCAGCAACGCGCTCACTTTGGTGGAGTTCATCAGGAATATTTTGGCTTTCTGTTTGAGCAAGCACGCCCTATAGCGCTGATGCCATGTCGAGGCAAGCTTGGTATCTTTGAGATTGATGTGGACGAGCTTTTAGCGCCGCCGCCAGGGGTACAAGCTGAATTATTTTAAGCCGAATATAGTCTTAATTAAACAGCCGTACTTAATACATAAAAGCTTCTCATTTTCAGAATGAATCGTTATTATCAAAGTTAATAAATATCCCAGTAATTTAGTAAGGATTACACCAATTGAAAGATTCAAAACAAGACTTAAATGAGGCTTTTAAAAAAATCTCAGTAACCTCATCGGGCTGGAATTTTGATAATAGCTACACGCGACTACCTAAAACTTTCTTTGTTAAGCAAAAGCCGACGCCAGTTAAAGCGCCGCATATCGTGCTGTTCAATCAATCATTAGCAGCTACTTTGGGGTTAAATGCTAAAGTTTTATTAGAAGATGAAGCAAGTTTGGTATTTTCTGGCAACACAATACCTACAGGCGCTGAGCCTATTGCACAGGCTTATGCGGGACATCAATTTGGTCACTTGAACATGCTTGGCGATGGTAGAGCTATATTACTCGGAGAGCATTTAACGCCAGAAGCTAATCGTTACGATATTCAACTTAAAGGCGCGGGTGTAACGGCTTATTCGCGGCGTGGCGATGGCCGTGCGGCACTTGGCCCTATGCTTAGGGAATATATCATTAGCGAAGCAATGTATGCGCTGGGGATACCCACTACGCGCAGCTTAGCTGTGGTAACTACGGGCGAACCTGTGTATCGAGATAGCATTCTGCCTGGCGCTATTTTAACGCGAGTAGCTACTAGTCATATTCGAGTGGGAACGTTTCAATTTGCCGCATCACATGATGATCCAGAGATTATAAGAACACTGGCGGACTACACCTTAAATCGGCATTTTCATGAGTGTATAAGCACTGAAAATAAGTATTTATCGCTACTTAATGCCGTGATTGATAAACAGGCAAAATTGATTGCGCAGTGGATGCATATTGGGTTTATTCATGGTGTGATGAATACCGACAATATGTCAATTTGTGGCGAAAGCATCGATTTTGGGCCTTGTGCATTTATGGATAGCTATGATCCTGCAACTGTTTTTAGCTCGATTGACCAGCAAGGTCGATACGCTTTTGGTAACCAGCCGCCTATCGCGCAATGGAATTTGACGAGATTTGCTGAAACATTGCTGCCACTAATACATCAAGATTTAGAGGAAGCTATAAGACTTGCGGAAAAAGCTCTTAAGGCATTTTCAGATAAATATCAGCAGTATTGGCTGGCTGGCATGCGGGCGAAGTTAGGCTTACTTACAGAAGAGCCTGACGACCTTACCTTAATAGAAGAGCTGCTAAACTGCATGAAAAAATATCGTATCGACTATACCAACACGTTCCGAGACCTGTCTTCAAGCTTGGTGGTGAATACGCCTATATCAGCTGAAAAGAATATAGATACGCCTGATTTCATCACATGGCATCATCAATGGCGTAAACGGCTATCAAGTCAGACTGCAAGTTTGGATGATGCGATTGCATTGATGTTAAAGACTAATCCTGCGGTGATTCCACGCAATCATCAAGTAGAAGCTGCATTAAGCGCAGCAGAATCAGGTGATTTTACCGTGCTAGAAAAGCTGCTTGAAGTACTGTCGCAGCCGTTCAAAGACGATGCTAGCCACATGAGTTATCGTAACCCACCTTTACCAACTGCAATGCCTTACAAAACATTCTGCGGGACTTAATCGAAATACTCAACTTGTGAGGATAACTTGCCCTCAATCATTTGAGAGCAAGCGCAGCGCTGGTATGAAGTTGTTTTAAGAATTAGCTATAATGCTTCTTTTCAAGAAACTCATTATCTAAAAGCAGTAATGCAAAAACCTTAGGAAGAAAATGACCGCAGCAACCAATATTGCACTAAAAGTACCATTCAATGAGAAAGACCAAGCTAAATCGCTAGGCGCACGCTGGAATGCAGAATCAAAACACTGGTATGTACCACAAGGCGTTGAAGCAGCGCCATTTGAGAAATGGTTCACAAACGCCCCTACTTCCGCCCCAGCTCTATCTGTATCTAAACCCACCACTGCAAAAACGGATAAACCTGCTCCGAGTCAGTCCTTTGATGATGACATAGATGCGATTAACGCAAGACTGCGTGATGCTTATGAGTCACATGATGGTGATGCATTCTAATCACGCATGTCTCGCCGTGCACATCACAACGTTTATGTTATTGAGTTATCTAAAGACGTGCTGTTTGAGGCTAAATTCATCAAATGTAACCCCAATTACATCAGCGGAAAACCTTGCGTATATGTAGGCATGACCGGCTTAGATCCTGATGTGCGTTTTGACAAACATAAGGCTGGCATTCAATCTAACCGATATGCAAAACAATATGGCTTACGGCTATTGCCAGACTTGTACGAAGGTTTTAATCCGATGACCTATGATGAAGCTGCCACTATGGAGGTTGAGATTGGCATCGATTTACGCAGTGCAGGTTTTGGAGTTTGGCAGGCTTAAAGTGAAGGCATCTGACAGCTACTTAGTAAGCTATAGCAGCGACATAGCCATTATCTAGAACTAAGCTACAAACATTGAGGCTTTCAAGTTTTTCATCTCTAGCTGCGCTCCATTCGATTAATGCTTCACCTTTCGCTTTTAGGCTGGCTTCAAACTCGGTCCATGCCATTGCAAAAGCTTCTTTGTGCGCCTGTATTGGCCCGTTAAGAATACGTTCCGCAATGTTTACACCCAAATACTCAATGGCTAGCGTTCGTAACTCTGCGTCATCAGGAACACTATTGATCACCATTAAGTCGATACCAACAGAGCCACTCATATTGATTGCGACCAGTGACAGCCCAACTTCATGGCTAATAGAAAGCCCAATATTGTGATTTTTATTTAGTAGCTTAACTGCTTGACCTGCTTGAGAAAGCAAGTCTATTTCATTCACATCACAATGCAGCAATAAAGCTAACACCTCTTGAACCGCGACTCGCACTAACTGCCTAGCTTCTGCACGTTGCATGTTTGGCGATGTTCGCAAGGCAATGACAAGCAAGCCATTTTCTGGAATTAGTTTGCCTGCGTCATTTGGCCACTCTAATACAGAAAGCCGCTGCTGAAGCATTTATGACCGATCTGGAATCGCTGGACAGCCCCACCAACGCGAATTAGCAGGAATACTTTCGCCTTTCATCACCAATGTGAGTGGCCCTAACTTGACGTTGTCTGCCACGTGGGCACTGTAAAGTACAGTACTACGCGCACCGATACTCACTCGCTTGCCGATATTCACGTGATCAATTTTCATGATTCTGTCCTCAAACAGATGGGTTTGCGGACATACAAGCGCGTTGAGTTCGCTGTATTCGCCAATCGTTACACAGTCAAATTCGGTCAAATCAGTGGTATCTAAATACACGCCTCGTCCAATATGACATCCTAACAAGTTAAATGCCATGGGCAACCACGGAGTGCCGCGTAAATAGCGCATAAAATTAGGCACCACAAGGCCCTCATAAAGGTTAGTGATACCTTCCGACGTCCAAACAAAAGGCGTCCACATTGGCTGAGAGCGCTTGTCGTAGCGAAAAATCAGTATCCATTTAAGGATTGCGATAAAAACAAAGCCGCCCAAGCCGTACAACAGTCCAGCTACAACCAAGTGTAAAGCTACTATCCACCATTGCGCAGCAGCAGCATAAGGCATGGCATTAAGCACTACGGTGTAACCCACAGCAATCACCACGGCGTGTGGTGTCACAATACGGTAAGCCTCCACTAATGCGCGCCCTATTCTACGCAACATTGATGGGCGGAATGTCAGCGATTCAGGGTACATTCCAATGGTTTCTTCCCGCGCAGATAGATTAATAGCTGGCGAACCTAGCCAAGTGTCGCCTTTGCTCATCACTTGATTGCTAGGTGCACGTGAATGAACGCCTATTAAGACATTTTCAGGAATGACAGTACCATCCGGGATGTAAGCACCATTGCCAACAAAGCTGCGTTTGGAAATAACGGTCGGCTGGGTCTGCATCCAGCCACCTTGTATAGACTCATCACCTAACATGACACCATCGGCGATAAATGATTCATCTCCCAGCGTCAGTAAATCTGGCACAACGCCTTGCGCTGTGGAGATTTCAGCATCGCGCCCTACTTTTGCACCCAATAACCGGTACCAAAATGGCGCATATACGGTAGCGTAAACACCATGCAGAATGTTTAAACTTGATTCCTGAATTTGATTAACCAACCAACGGCGACAATACACATTGCTGTGCACTGGCCAACGACCAGCTTTTAAACGCATTAAGACTACCCAGCGTAATGCCGCAGAAATCAAAGCTGTACAGACGATTAGCACAGCAATAGCTGGAAATGCTAAGAAGAAGTATTTAACTAATTGAAATGAGGTACTGCCATGCTCAAGCCATGGATAACTTTCATCCATACGATCGACCAACATCATGCTGGGGAAAATCGGTATGAAAAACAGCACCGCTGTAACTAACACGCCAAATATAAAAAATACAGCTTCTGAAAATAAGCGAACTTTAGAAACTTCAGGACGTGGCACGTGTGACTTTTCATCAAAAGCACCCATATCTTTTGCTGGCGAACCGCTCCAAATACGCTTCGCTGGCACATGCATACCATCACTCAATGCAGAAAGGCCTTCAACACGACCGTACTCTCCTACACTGGTATTGCCTTCCAATACCGCATAGGAATCGACACAGGCTTCCTTAGCAATGAAAATATTGCCTAAGATTAACTCGCCATGCTCTACTCTGGCATTTTCTAAATTGACCGCATTGCCAATACTGACGCCATCAGCGATTTCTAATAAGTCATGAGCACGTAACGAAACTGAACTAATATTAACCTCACGGCCAACTTTCGCGCCAAGCGCACGCAGCCACCACACATATAGCGAAGAGCCGCCTAACATATACAAAGGTGCGCCTTCAATTAAGCGGTCAGACAGCCACCAGCGGAAGTAAGTTACCCCCCACAACGGGTAGCGTCCAGCTTTAAGCTTGCCTGCAACCAGCCATTTACCAAAGATTGCCACGACAAAACTAAGCACTGTGACTAGAAGAAATACGCCTATGGAAGCTGCAATAGCTTCCGCGATAGAGTCGCCCGGGTCACCAGTAAAGAAGTGGTAAGTAAAAAATGAGGCCAACCACTGTGACATGCGCAACAACACCAACACTGGCACCACTACAGCTTGCGCCGCACCACATAGCCATCGTTTAGTCGTGGATGGTGGCACCCAAGTAGACTCTACAACGGGTAAATTAGCGGGCGTTTCATTTAAAATTTCGGCGATACGCCCAATTTGGCGATGTTGATAAACATCACGCACGGTAAAACTAGAAAACGTTTCATTAGCTCGTATTGCCGAAGCTAACCGAGCCGCCAATAGCGAATGACCACCTAAATCAGTAAAAAAATCGGCTTCGCGACGTATCGATTGACCAGGGAAAAGTCTATTTAGGGCAGTAAACAGAACTTCTTCAGCTTGGTTCTCTGGGCTATCTGAATCACTGTTTTCATCTGCCAACACGCTTAAAGGTAAAGCTCGCAAGGCTTTCCGATCAATCTTCCCGGAAGTAAGGCGTGGCATTTCTGCGAGGGTCACAAAATAGGCTGGTACCATATAAGGCGGTAAGGTTTCGGCTAAAGCTACACGTAATTGCGACGCCGCAATACCTTCGCCACTTTCGCTCACGACATAAGCGACTAAACGCTCCATACCATCATCTTGTCGTAAAATTACCGCAGCAGTTCCTATGCTATCTTGGGCGCAAAGCACGGCTTCAATCTCGCCTAGCTCAACGCGAAAACCTCTAATTTTGACTTGATCATCAGTTCTACCTAAACATTGAACTCGACCGGCCTCATCAATTCTTGCAAGATCACCCGTGCGATAGAGCCTTTGGTCATGCTGTCCCGTTGCAAATGGGTTGTTTAGGAACTTCTCGGCAGTAAGGTCTGGTCGTCCAAGATAACCAATTGCTACACCTGGCCCACTGATACACAACTCACCGGTTTCGCCACGATCAAGTAAGCGCAAGCTAACCGACGGATCAGGATCAACTACGAGCAATATGTAGTTAGGTAGCGGCAGGCCGATAGTCACTGCTTCATTAGCTTGCAATTGAGCCAATGAAGCCGATACTGTCGCCTCCGTAGGCCCGTAAGTATTAAACATTTGACGTTCAGGAGTAGCCCATTTATTGGCCAAAGATTCAGGGCAAGCTTCGCCACCGAGGTTAACAATACGCAGATTGGGCAACTCACGATTGAACAATGCTAGTAAAGTTGGCACCGCATGCAGTACCGTCACTTTTTGCTCAAATAAAGCTTGTGGCAATGCGTCTGCATCGGTCGCTAGTTCTTTTGGTGCAATCCATAGCGTAGCGCCCACAAGGTAGCTAATCCAGATTTCTTCAAAAGACATATCGAATGCCACTGAGAAACCTTGATAAACAAGATCTGAGGTGGTAACGCCTAGTCGACTGTTTTCGCTACGCAAGAAATGACAGATTGAGCCTTGATTTACCAGAATACCCTTAGGCTTACCAGTAGAACCGGAAGTGTAAATCACGTAAGCAGGATGCTCAGGCAAGGCGCCAACACGTCTTTTTAACGTCTGCTTAGCTGGGTTAAGTAAACTCTCAGCATCCCATGTTGTGGTAGATAAACTGCCTAACTGCTTGATAAACGTATCACAACTAATTAGGCCAAAAGCATTTGCATCACTCAAACAAACAACTACTCGTTCTGCTGGCGTATCTGCATCAAAGGGTAACCAAGCAGCGCCAGTTTTAGCAATAGCCAACTGCATCACCAGCAACTCTATGCCGCGTGGCAGCCAAAGACCAATAATCTGCCCAGGACTAACGCCATGGTCAATCAAATGTGAGGCCGCAAGATCCGCCTTATTATTCAGTTCAAAATAACTAAGCTTGCGTTCGCCAAAAATCAAAGCGATTTGATTGGGTAAACGCGTCGCGGTAGTCTCAAAAATATCAGCAAGAACCTCAATAACGATTAGTTCTGCTTGATTCTGGCCGAATAAAATACTGGGCACAGGGTGTTGACCACTGGTGGTGTTCATAGAATGGTGGAGCTCATAGAAACAAGTTAAATTGAATTAAGCTTGCGAGATTTGTTGTGCAATGTATGCCAATGCTTCATCAACTTGATCGATTAAAATTAGACATAAATCGCCTTTTTCTAGGCGTGACAATGCCGCGTCAATAGCTACAAACTCTCCGCGTATCTCGTCTACTTTTTTAGTACGCTTGGCGTTTGCCAAACCACTTCTTAATAGCGCAAGTACCTCACCATCTGCGCGACCGCGTTGGCATTGGTCTTCATACAAAATCACTTCATCAAAAGCATCACCTAAGATTTCTGATTGACGGCTAATATCAACATCTCTGCGGTCGCCAGCGCCGCTAATCACCACCATGCGTTTTTTTGCTGGGATATTTTCAATCGCACTGACTAGCGCAACAATAGCATCGGGATTATGTCCGTAATCAGCAATCACACTGGCGCCACGATATTCAAAAAAGTTAAAGCGGCCTGGTGCGGTTTGCGCATCGTTAACAAAAGTTGATACGCCTTGAAGAATGACATCCCACTCAACTTTTAACGCCCATGCAGACGCGATTGCAGCCATGGCATTCTCAACTTGAAAGCCTATCGTACCGTTTCGAGTGACAGGAATTTTCGCCAAATCAATACGATGCTCGTTGTTCTGTTGTGCGGCAACAATTTGCCCACCTTCAACATATACCACCCGATGCCCATGCGCGCGGTGAGTAGCGATGACAGGTAGCTGACCATTTTGCGCAAAGAAAGTCACAGCGCCAGGACAAGCTGCAGCCATATTAGCCGTCATTGGATCTGCCGCATTCAGCACGGCCATGCCATCGGGTGCAACGTTTTGCACAACGACTCTTTTAACTACAGCTAAATCTTCCACAGTAGTGATATAACTTAGCCCTAAATGATCACCCATACCAATATTGGTGACTACCGCGACATTGCAACGATCAAACGCTAAGCCTTCACGTAATACACCGCCTCTAGCAGTTTCTAACACAGCCGCGTCTACATCTGGGTGCATTAGCACATTACGAGCGCTTTTTGGACCACTGCAATCGCCAGTATCAATGCGACGACCTTCGATATAAACACCGTCTGAGTTGGTCATGCCGACTCTCAAACCTTGGCAAGTCAAGATGTGCGAAATTAAACGTACTGTTGTGGTTTTGCCATTGGTTCCTGCGACAGTAACAAGCGGAATCCTGCCATCATCGCCAGCAGCAAACATCGTAGATAGAATGGCTCCGCCAACTTTGCGGCTTTTGCCGTAAGAAGGCTGCAAATGCATGCGCAAGCCTGGCGCGGCATTTACTTCCACAATCCCACCACCTTGCGCCTCAAGCGGATGCAATACGCTGTCGCACATCACGTCTACACCGCAAATATCCAACCCAATCATTTGTGCAGCAGCCACTGCTGTTGCTGCTAATTCCGGATGCACATCGTCAGTCACATCAGTTGCTGAGCCACCAGTACTCAAATTGGCATTACTGCGCATCACCACGCGCTGCCCTTTGCTGGGGACTGAATCTGCATTTAAGTTTTGCTCGGCTAAGGTGCCTAACGCGATGTCATCTATGCGAATTTTAGTGAGCGAAGTCGCATGACCCGAACCGCGTCGTGGGTCACTATTAACCTGCTCAACCAATGCACGAACAGTGCGCACACCATCACCCAGCACAATCGGCGGGTCACGTCTTGCTGCTGCAACCATTTGATTACCAACAACTAACAATCGGAAGTCGCTGCCTGTAATAAAACGCTCAACCAATACTTCTGAACTGATTTTAGATGCGGCCACAAAAGCGTCATTAAGCTGTTCACGCGTGACAATATTCACCGTCACGCCCTTACCTTGATTTCCATCTTTTGGCTTAACAACAACAGGCCCAGCAATTTCAAGCATGGCGGCCCATGCTTCTTCTATAGTAGAAACCTCTCGTCCGAATGGCACTGCAACGCCAGCCGCATCGAGTAATTTTTTTGTTAAATGCTTGTCTTGCGCAATCGCTTCAGCAATCGCGCTGCTACGATCCGTTTCGGCGGCTTGAATTCGGCGCTGACGACTACCCCACCCAAGCTGAACTAGGCTACCTTCGGTTAATCGACGATAAGGAATTCCTCTAGATATTGCGGCTTGTATAATAGAACCAGTACTAGGTCCTAATCGCACATCTTCATCTAAGTCTTTCAGCTCAGTCAGTGCTGCATTCAAATCAAATGGCGTATCTGCCACTGCAGCTTGGCAAAGGCTCTCTGCCAACTCAAGCGCCCTACGACCTACTTCTTCTTCGCTATATTCAAACACGACTTGAAAAACGCCAGATTCTGGCGTTGCCGTTGTGCGACTAAATGTCACCAAGCTTCCTGATTGGGCTTGCAACGCCAAAGCTGTGAGCTCTAGCACGTGCGCCATCGTAACAGCTTCAGTATGACCGCCAAGTTGCAACATACCAATCTCAGGAAAACGCTCACGAAGCCGCACTTCAAAACCGTTAATATTGGCAATACAGCATTCAAGCTCGTCACAGGTCACAACCGCTTCAATAGACGTATGTCGGCTCCATAAATTAGGGCCGCGAAGTGCTCGAACACGATTGACTTGCATTAAACAGTTTTCCTTATTATTTTTATAACGATTGTTTTTATCATATTAATTTGATTGTATTGTTGATCAAACTTAAGCGACATTGGCATGTTTAGGTACGAATGTTTTGATACCAGTAATAATCAGATCAAGCGAAATTCCAAGTGCCCATGCAGCGCCTACGGCAGCCAAAAAGCTTGTAATTCCTATTGTTTGAGACTGATTATTCAACGCAGGAATAGCCGCCAAGCTCACCAAAGGTGTTTTGGCTTTTCCATTGGCTAACACAATGTATCCATCATGCAATATTACTGCCCGCCCAGCGTTGGCTAAATGCTCACTCACAATCTCTAATCCTGCATCTTGGGCAAAAAATATCACTTCGCCATCACATAATTCAGCCATCATTGCCACTAATGGGTCTTCAGCATTCAACACAGCCGCGCCGTTATCCAGCACCAGATCTACTTGTGTGCGCATCACATTGTAAACTTGCTCAATGGTGTCTATGTAATATTCACCGAAGTGCTTCTCTGGTTCAATATTCGTGATAACGCCCACTTGGCAACGGTCGTAGCCTAATCCTTCACCTAAAATGGTAGAAGCACTATTCTCAATCACCGCCGCTTGCACTTTGCGATTCATCAATAACTTCTGAGCCGCAGTCCAATTAGCACAATCTTTTTTATCTAATTGACGCTCATCTACATATAAACCATCTGCACAGGCTAGGCCTGTATGCAAGCCGCTAAGCTGAATTAAACTGGCAACAATTTGAGCAACTTGTGATTTTCCATGGGTACCTGCGATACCTACAAGTGGGATTCGACCAGAGTCTTCACTGCTAAATAAGCTTTCAACAATCGCCTTGCCTACAGGTCGCGCCTCGCCTTGCGCTGGTTTAAGATGCATCAATAAACCCGGCCCTGCATTCACTTCAACTATCGCAGCGCCTTGCTCAGCTAGCGGACGAGAAATATCTTCCGCCACCATATCAATACCAGCAATATCAAGACCAACAATACGTGCAGCTAAGGCGGCTACTGCAGCAACTTCTGGGTGAACTAAATCTGTTACATCAATCGCCACATTGCCATTACGCTGCACGATAATAGACGTGTCTTTTGGCAATACTGAGTCAGGCGTATACCCTTGTCGTTGAATTTCAAAAATGACTGATGGCGTTTCATCAATCTGCAGAAGCTCCAAAGGAAACTCCTCGGCCTCGCCTCTTCTAGGATCTGTATTGACTTGGAGATCGATTAACTGGCGAATGGTAGACACGCCATCGCCAATCACTGAAACGGACTCACCTCGCGCTGCGGCAGCTAATTTGCCGCCCACAATTAACAGACGATGCTCGTTACCGCGAATAAATCGCTCAACAATCACCTCACTGCCCTCTTCGTCAGCGAGCTTGAATGCAGCCGCCACGTCAACGCGCGTCATCAATTCAGTAGAAACACCACGTCCATGGTTACCATCACTTGGTTTTACAACAACGGGTAAACCAATATCTTCAGCCGCTTCCCAAGCATCTTCAGGGCTTTCTACAATGCGGCCTTCTGGCACTGGCACGCCGCAATTTTGTAGTAATTGCTTGGTTAAATCTTTGTCACGTGAAATGCCTTCGGCAATCGCACTGGTCATATCTGTTTCAGCAGTCCATACACGGTGCTGTGCAGCGCCATAGCCAAGCTGCACTAAATTACCTTCTGTCAAACGGATAGATGGAATGCGTAATTCTGTTGCAGCATCTACTATGCAAGCAGTACTAGGGCCTAAGCAATAGTCATCCACCAGTTCGCGTAGCGTTGCAACGGTTGCCGCAACGTCAAATGGTTTATCTTCTATCGCAGCCATAATCAAGTCGCGTCCTGCATTTAATGCTGCTCGACTGACTTTTTCATTACGTGAACGTACAACAACTTTATAAATGCCTCGCACGGCTGTGCTGCGCGCTTTACCAAAACCGCCTTGCATACCAGCCAAAGTTTGCAGCTCGAGGGTTACGTGTTCCAATATATGACCAGCCCAAGTACCTTCTTTTACCCGCAATAAAAATCCACCGCGCTCGCCTATGCCGCAACGATGTTCAATCAAAGAAGGAAGCCATGAGCTAAGTCGCTCATAAAAACCTGGGATGGTGTTGGATGGTGAATCCTCTAACGCACCAATATCTAGCCATACCTCTAGCACCGGACGATATGTCCATATATTGGGGCCATGCAGAGGTAATATTTTCAGAAATTGCATCAATCTATCCAGATTAATAATATTAAAATTAAACCGTTCGATTTTATCGCATTTAACTGACAGAAAGCTGACAGTAAACGATTTATATTTATTTGTAAGCTTGTACGATTGTAGTAAACTCAGCAGCCGTGAACAAGCAAATACAACATTTAAACTCCGCGCCAAAACCACTGCCTGATGACTGGCAAACTATCGTGTCTGCACGATTAATGAATGCTGAAACGATGCATGGCTGGTTGGAAATCAATCTGGATAACAGGCTTCATTTTAAGAAGAGCTTGTTGGTCGTTACCAATCAACGTTTACTGCATATTGAGTTGCAAGCGCTGGATAGCGCTGCGCAAAGTATTGAGTTTCAATATGGTGCGAATTTAAAGCTCAATTATCACGACCATGCTGGCGTAGGAAAAATCGAGCTATTTGAGGAAGAAAAACGAATAGCGTACTGGTTTCTGACCTTAGAAAACAACACGGCAGCCCTACGTTTCGTTAAGCAGTTTGCGCAACAAATTACCAGTCTTGTCACTGGGCAGGCTATCAGCATAGAACCAACGGAACCATGTCCAAAATGCCAGTTCCCCATGACTGCAGATCAAGACGAATGTCCGCAATGTAGTCGCACCTTAGACGCACCACCCTCAACTTGGACGCTTTTCAGATTGTGGCGCTTTGCAAAACCTTACCAATGGCAGCTGCTTGCTGGATTTTTGCTGATGTTAGCATCAACAGCTGCGACCTTGGTGCCACCCTATTTAACAATTCCGCTAATGGATAAGGTGCTGATTCCCTATCAAAATGGCGTGCCTATTGATAAAGGTCTGGTTTCCTTGCTGCTTATCGGCTTGCTAGGTTCAGCGTTATTGGCGTGGAGTTTAGGCTGGGCGCGCACTTACATTCTGGCTTTAGTAAGCGAGCGTATCGGGGCTGACCTTAGAACGATTACCTATGAGCATCTGCTTCGACTTTCCCTAGAGTATTTTGGCGGCAAACGTACCGGCGATTTAATGGCACGCATCGGCTCAGAATCTGACCGAATCTGTGTATTTCTATCCTTACATTTACTCGATTTTGCCACCGACGTACTGATGATTATCATGACGGCTGCGATTTTAATCTCTATCAATGCCAAGCTAGCGCTTATCACACTGCTACCACTGCCCATCATTGCATGGATGATTCATCTGGTTCGCGACCGCCTGCGTACAGGCTTTGAAAAGATTGACCGAGTATGGTCGCAAGTAAGCAATGTGTTAGCCGATACGATACCTGGTATTCGCGTGGTGAAAGCCTTTGCGCAAGAAAATCGTGAAGCAACCCGCTTCCGTGAAGCTAATCAACAGAACCTGATAGTGAATGACCGCATTAACAAAATCTGGTCACTTTTCTCGCCCAGTGTGACTTTACTGACTGAAATTGGCTTGTTATTAGTCTGGGCATTTGGTATTTGGCAAGTGTCTCGTAACGAAATCAGCGTGGGTGTATTAACTGCTTTTCTTGCCTATATCAGCCGCTTTTATACGCGCTTAGATTCCATGAGCCGCATTGTTTCAGTCACACAAAAAGCTGCATCTGGCGCCAAACGTATTTTTGATATTCTTGATCATGTTTCTAGCGTTCCTGAAGCGACTAACCCAGTACACTTAGAAAAAGTCACCGGCAAGATTGAAATTACTAATGCAGGCTTTCGTTACGGCAATCGCACTGTGATTAAAAGCATCAACCTGACCATACAACCCGGTGAAATGATAGGGCTGGTTGGCCATAGCGGCTCGGGTAAAAGTACTTTAGTTAATCTGATGTGCCGCTTTTATGATGTTTCCAGTGGTTCAATCAGCCTAGATGGTGTCAATATTCGCTCTTTACCTATTTCTGAATATAGACGTAATATTGGGCTAGTATTACAAGATCCTTTCCTTTTCTTTGGCAGCATTGCAGACAATATTGCCTACGGAAAACCTGATGCAAGCCGAGCTGAAATCGTCGCTGCTGCTCGCGCTGCGCATGCTCACGAGTTTATTTTACGGCTACCGCATGGCTATGATTCATTAGTTGGTGAACGTGGACACGGCTTATCTGGCGGCGAACGTCAGCGTATTTCAATTGCGCGCGCATTGCTGATTGATCCGCATATTTTAATTCTGGACGAAGCGACAGCCTCAGTAGATACAGAAACTGAAAAAGAAATTCAAAAAGCACTGGATAACTTGGTTCAAGGCCGCACGACTATTGCCATTGCCCACCGTCTTTCTACTTTGCATAAGGCAAACCGCTTAGTGGTGTTAGACCAAGGCGAAGTAGTTGAAATTGGTAGCCACGACGAGTTGATGGCAAAAGAAGGCGCTTATTATCGACTTTATCAGGCTCAAGCTAGAAATGTGGATACTGATTTAGATGATTTAAGTTCTGAGGACGGAATTGCCAGTAAAGAAATGAACACATCATCGTGAAACAAACTTTTGAAGACTTCAAACTGATACGCAATCCCGCAGGGCAATTGCAACTCACCACACGTAGTAACGAGGTTCACAATGGCGTGTATCCTGTTCGTGCTTTTCCAATCTCTGCGACTGATGAAGGACTCTCATTGATGAGTCGTGAAGGTCATGAACTGGCATGGATTAATCAACTGTCAGAGTTGCCAGAAGAGATACGCGCGCTGGTTGCAGAGGAACTGACGCAAAGGGAATTCATGCCGGAAATTCATCGCATCATACACGTCTCCAGCTTTGCTACGCCTAGCACTTGGCAACTAATGACGAATCGCGGTGAGGCAACGCTCACGTTAAAATCTGAAGATCATATTCGACGATTAACACACACCAGCCTGCTTATTTCAGATAGTCACGGTATTGATTTTTTGATTCCAGAGATAGACAAACTAGATAAGCCCAGCAGAAAACTTCTGGATCGTTTTTTATAATATGACCAACGCTAAGCCTACTCAGCAAAACAACCCTTTACATGGCATCAAGCTAGAGCAAATAGTGACGGATTTAGCAGACTATTACGGCTGGGATGGTCTAGCAGAGCGCATTCCTGTCAATTGCTTCAGCAATGACCCGAGCGTTCAATCCAGCCTGAAGTTCTTGCGCAGAACTCCATGGGCACGCGATAAAGTTGAAGCACTTTATCTAACCATGCTGAGTAAGAAAAAACCTATCAAGGCAGCCGAATAAATCGGCTAAGCAAATTTGAGATTTGAATTTAATCAGTATAATATCAACACGATGTTTAAATTTAGTAAAAATTTCTTAATGCTGTGCCTAGTCATGTTGCAATTTCTTGCACCATTTATACATGCTCATGCCTACGGCTTGGACGACTCTAAAGAGCATGGTTTCCACATACACTCCACTGAAGTTAGCACATCAACTAACAATCAAGATATTGCAAATACGCAAATAAGCGGTCACCCAACTGCTGGTGCAATTGTTACCGTTGCGAGCGGCATTAAAGTCTCAAAAGCCGATGATATTGCTGACAATATTGCAATGCTGGCTGTTTTATTCACTATTGTTTTAATCGTTTTTAGTAAATCAAGCCCGTTGAGACCTCGCTCCCTTCAAGTACCGAAGTACCGTCACACACCCTACTCACTTCAAAGTCCCCGCGCGCCTCCTTACTAATTAAATCGCCCCAGCTGTTTTTAACAGCTAGTTACTTATTTGGTTTTTAACCAATCGATTTAATTAGGAGTTTTTATGTTTAAACCACATTACTTAGTGTGGGCATTGTTTTTATCTTGTGTCTTTCATAGCGCTTTGTCATGCGCTGAAGAGATACAGCATGAAGATATATTGACCTCAGATAGCACCCTTACCTTGCATGATTTAGTAGAGAAGTCTCTACCAAACTACCCCAACAGCCAATTACTTAACGCTAAAAAGCAAGAGCTTGAAGCGCGCCAAATACATGCTAAAGGCTTACTGCCTGCTGCGCCTAGTATTATGCTGCGCAATCAAAATGACCAATTACTGAGTCGCAATGGCGAAAGCGAATGGGAGCTGGGTGTTGAGCTGCCAATTTGGTTAAGCGGTCAACGAAAAGCACGCGAAGCTATTGCAAATGCTTCGTTACAAAACCTGAATAGCCATACACAAAATATACGTTTGCAATTAGCTGGCATGGTGCGAGATGCGCTATGGGAAATTCAGCTAATGCAAGGCTTGGCTGATATTGCAAAGAATAAATATGAGGCTACAAGCCAATTGCAGCAAGATATTGAAAAACGTGTGAAGCTTGGCGACATGGCGCAAAAAGACTTATTAGTCGCACAAACTGATACTTTACAAGCTGAGTCTGAAAAAATTTACGCAGAAGCCGAAGTTCAACATGCAAAGTTCCGCTATACGAATTTGACGGGTTTGAAAGTAATACCTGCTGAATTTACAGAAGCAAAATCCAACAAAAGCGAGCTGGATGAAACGCATCCAGCTTTAGTTGAAGCTAACGATAAAATCGCTTTAAGCGAACAGCGGAGCAATTTAACAAAAATTGAATCGCGCGACAATCCAACCGTTATTATCGGTACACGTAGTTTACGCGGCGCATCGGATACACAGTTCAACAATAGTTTGGGCATAACCTTGCGAATTCCGTTACAGACAAAATCACGCAATGCGCCACTGCTGGCCGCAGCTGAAGTGCAAAATTCCGAGCAACAGGCAAATCTAAGTCAATTAAAACAACTCCTTGCCGCAGCCATGCACGAGGCTGAACATAACTTCGAAGTTGGTCTTACTCAACTAGAAGTGCTTACAAAACAAAACAGCATCGCACATCAAAGTTTAAACGTCACTCGCAAAGCCTTTCAATTAGGTGAACTGGATTTAAGCGACTTAATGCGCGTGCAAACACAGGCTTTCAATGCCGACAGAAGCCTAAAAAATAAACAAATTCAACAACTTTGGAATACTGCGCGCTTTAATCAAGCAGTAGGAGAATTACCATGAGATTCACTCTATATTTCACCTTATTTGCATTTTATTGCGGCCAAGCGATGGCTGTCGATCTAGTGAAAATGACAGCCATTCAACAAAAAAACTTAAATATTAAAACTGTTAAGTTGCAAGCTGAAACAAAAACATCTGGTCAAGTGTATCCTGCGGAAGTCGTCGTGCCAGTCAACCAAGTTCGTGTGGTAAGCAGTGCTTACGCAGGCTTGGTTGATCAGTTACATGTAACAGCAGGCCAAACAGTGAAAAAAGGCCAAGTACTGGCACATATTATTAGCCCAGAACTCATCAGCATGCAGCGCGAGTATTTACAAAGCAATACGCAAAAACGTTTGGCTAGGCAGTCGCTAGACCGTGATGAAGCTTTATTTAAAGATGGCATCATTGCCGAAAAGCGCCTGCAAACGTCACAAAATAGTCACCTTGAAACTGCTGCACAAATGAATGAACGTCGGCAATTACTTAAACTATCTGGCATGGGTGATGGCTCGATTAACCAGCTTGAAAAAAGTGGTCGCTATCAAAATGGTATCGCTTTAGTTGCACCAATTTCTGGTGTAGTGCTAGAGCAAATGGTCACACAAGGACAGCGCATTGATGCGGTGATGCCATTGCTAAAAATTGCGCAATTAAGTCCGCTTTGGGTAGAGGCACATGTGCCACTTACTGATCTTAAAAAAAATCACATTCAAAAAGGCGCGCTAATCGCTATTAAAGACGTAGATGTATCTGGCCAAGTAATTACAGTGTTGCCTAGCATGCGAGCGCAAGATCAAACTGCGATTGTTCGTGCTGAAATAAGACGTGGCATTGTTGAGTCTAACGTTCAACTATTTCCTAGCCAAATGGTGGATGTCATTATTTCATCCACTGCCAGTGCCAGTATGAGTAACTTTAAAGTACCAACTAGCGCGCTGGTGAACCATCAATCACGCGTGGTGGTGTTTGTACAAACAGACGCTGGCTTTGAAGTTCGCGAGGTCAAAGTACTGAATGCCCAAGGGGATATTACTAGCATCGCTGGTGAATTTAACGGCACAGAAAAAATCGTAATAAGTGGTACAGCTGCCATTAAAGCGAGTTGGCAAGGTATGGGTGGGGAATAAGCATGAATAAACTGATTGAAATATCGCTTAAAAACCCGTTACTTATTTTCATATTCACTGCCTGTATTCTATTCGGCGGGCTTTATGCCGCCAAAGAACTGCCGATTGATGCATTTCCTGATGTATCTAGTACGCAGGTTAAAATTATTATGAAGTCTCCTGGTTTAACGCCAGAAGAAGTTGAAGCGCGTATTACAGCACCACTTGAAATCGAAATGTTAGGTTTACCCAATCAAACCATGCTGCGCTCAGTAGCTAAGTATGGGCTTACCGATATCACGATCGATTTTGCTGACGGCACAGATATTTATTGGGCGCGCAACCAAGTAGCAGAAAGAATTAATGCTGTGCGTGGCGACTTACCGAGTGATGCCACAGGTGGCATTGCGCCTATGACTACACCGCTAGGTGAAATGTTAATGTTTACTGTTGAAGGTGGTGGTTTGAGTTTAACCGAGCATCGAAGCCTGCTAGATTGGGTGATTCGACCTCAATTAAGAAGCTTAGTAGGTGTAGCCGACGTAAACTCATTAGGTGGCAAAGTAAAAACCTTTGAAATTGTGCCTGATTTAAATGCGATGCAAGCGCGTGGAATTACTTTAGATAGATTACAAACTGCGCTAGAACGTAATAACCGCAACGATGGTGCCGGACGACTGAGCCAAGGCGAGGAAGCGATCATCGTGCGCAGTGAGGGTCGTATCAACGCATTGAACGATATTTTAAATACCGTAGTGAAAACTGATACCAACGTTGTGGTTCGAGTTAAAGATATTGCTAGCGTGAATATCAGCAACCTCACCCGTAACGGCGCTGTTAGCCACAACGGACAAGGTGAAGTGGTCGAAGGCTTGGTTCTGGGTTTGCGCGGTGCAAACGCGCAAAAACTTGTTGAGGGTGTGAAAGCTAAATTAGCTGAAATTGAACCAACTTTACCCAAGGGCGTAAAGCTTAATATTTTTTACAATCGTGGTGATTTAGTCGATAAAGCAATACATGGCGTTTCTAAAGCCATGTTGGAAGCCATAGTACTGGTACTGATATTGCTTATGCTATTTTTGGGTAATATTCGCGCGGCAGTGACTGTAGCTTTAGTCTTACCGCTTTCTGCATTGATGACATTTATGCTGATGCGTTATTTTGGCGTAAGCGCTAATTTAATGAGCCTAGGTGGATTGACTATCGCTATTGGTATGTTGGTAGATGCGGCCGTTGTTGTGGTTGAAAACATAGAGTCTAAACTTGCCCATTACGATGGAAAGAGCAATAAGATTGCCTTGATTTTACAGGCGGTAAAAGAGGTTAGTACGCCAGTTATCTCAGGCATCGTCATTATTATCGTCGTCTTTCTGCCATTACTCACTTTACAAGGCTTAGAAGGTAAGCTGTTTGCGCCAGTAGCACTCACTATTGTGTTTGCTTTGGCTGCTTCGTTGTTATTGTCACTGACTGTCATTCCAGTTTTTGCGGCAATGCTTATTACCAAAAAGCATCATGCAGAGCCTTGGCTAGTACGTCAAGCTTTACGCGCTTACACACCAATTCTAAAGATGGCATTGAAGAGAAGTAAACTGGTAATGCTGATTGCAGTGGTTTTTTTGGTTTTAACAGTGGTCGTTTACACACAAATTGGTAAAACTTTTATGCCTACAATGGATGAAGGTGACATTATTCTGGGAACAGAAAAGCTGCCCTCTATCACTTTAAACCAAAGTGTTGCCATGGACAACGCCATACAAAAAGCCATTCTAAAAGATGTGCCTGAAGTCGCCCAAGTCGTGTCCCGTGCAGGTTCTGATGAGTTAGGTTTAGACCCAATGGGCTTAAATCAAACAGATAACTTTGTGATTTTAAAGCAGCGTGATCAATGGCGCACACAAAATAAAGAAGACATCATTGATAGTTTACGTCAGGTAATGACTAATTTTGCCGGCATCGATTACAGTTTCACGCAGCCAATTGATATGCGTGTGAATGAAATGATATTAGGTGTACGCGGCGACTTAGCCATCAAGTTATACGGCGCAGATTTAAAAGTACTGGGAGAAAAAGCCGAAAAAATCAAATCGATATTAGAAGGCATTCAAGGTGCGCAAGATGTTTATACCCCGCAAAATAGCGGTGTGCAATATTTATCCGTCAATATTGACCGCGAAAAAGCTGGCAGATTAGGCTTTGATGTGATGCACATTCAAGATGCGCTACGTGTGCAAGTTGAAGGGTTGCAGTTAGGAATTGTGCAAGAAGCCGAGCGCCGCACACCACTAGTGATTAAAGGCGCAGAAAGTTTACGCCTCTCCCCTGCTGATTTTGCAAATATTCGCATTACATCTAGTGAGGGCGTCAGTGTGCCACTTGCAACCTTGGCAAATATACAACGCATTGAGGGACCAGTGAAAATTGATCGAGAACGTGCAAGTCGCATGGTAGTAGTTACGAGCAACGTAAAAGGTCGAGATTTAGTAAGCTTTGTTGAAGAGGCTAAACAAAAAATCACCTCACAAGTCAAAATAGATGCAGGTTATCGAATGCAATTTGGCGGTCAATTTGAAAATCAACAACGCGCTGCACAGCGGCTTTCTATTGTTATTCCAATCGCCATTTTGATGATCTTTATTTTGCTGTTCTCAACTTTTCACTCGATTCGTCAAACAGTGCTAATTTTGGCCAATATTCCATTTGCCATGATAGGTGGTGTATTTGCGCTATGGGCTTCAGGCGAGTACTTATCTGTGCCCGCCTCAGTGGGCTTTATTGCATTGCTGGGCATTGCAGTGCTAAATGGTGTAGTGATGATGAGCTACTTTAATCAACTAGAAGATGAAGGCTTACAACTGATTGATGTGGTGATGGAAGGCGCAAAACGAAGATTACGTCCAGTACTAATGACCGCGAGTATCGCCGCCTTTGGTTTGGTGCCATTATTATTTGCCACCGGCCCAGGGTCTGAAATTCAGAAGCCTTTAGCCATTGTGGTCATAGGCGGCTTAATCACCAGTACTATTTTAACGTTGATTTTGTTGCCGATGCTGTATCAGCGATTTGGAAGTCGCAGGTAATTTAAATTTAAGTAGATTTTTAATTAAGATGAAAACGATTAACTGTTAAAAAATTCACTTTTAAAAATACGCAAGTTTTTTGAGTTTTCAGCAGTTAATCTCCATCTTAGGCATTTTTATTGATTGCTTTTCACATCAGTTTAATCTGAGCTTCAAACTGCTCAATTGGCATGGGCTGCCCAAATAAGAATCCTTGAAAACAAGTGCAACCACTATTGATCAGTACGTTTAGTTGTTCACTGGTTTCAACGCCTTCAGCAATCACCTCAAGATTTAATGTTTGCGCCATCACAATGGTGGTACGTACAATGGCTTGATCACTGTTGTCCACCGCAATGTCGTGTACGAATGATTTATCTATTTTCAATTGAGTGAGTGGTAATTGCTTTAAATACTGTAGAGATGAGTAACCTGTTCCAAAGTCATCCAGTGAAAACTGGATGCCTATTTCTTTCAAAACATTCATCGTCTTAATCGTGTCTTCAATATTATCTAACAACATACTTTCGGTTAATTCTAGTTTAAGCATCGCTGGGTTGATCGCATGATTTTCTATGGCCATCTTAACTTGCTTAATAAAGTCTGCTTGATAAAACTGCTTAGCACTTACATTAATCGAGAGCTTGAGGTTGCGAGTGCTAGCCTCTAACTCCCAAGCTTTAAGCTGTGCACAGGCCTTGTCTAGCACCCATTTTCCGATAGTAAAAATCAGACCATTATCTTCAGCTAGTGGGATAAATGCAGGTGGAAATACTGTCCCGTGTATAGGGTGAATCCAACGAATCAGCACTTCTGCGCCTAAAGGCTGACCTGCAATATCGACTTGCACTTGAAAGTACAATTGAAACTGTTGTCGTTCAATCGCCACGCGCAATTCACGGTCTAAATTAACAAGGTGGTTAATCGCATCTTGCATTTTAGGGTCAAAAAATCGTATGGCATTACGCCCTGCTTTTTTTGCTTGATACATCGCAATATCAGCCTGTTTTAACAACTCTTCTATACCCGACTGATGATCATTAAACAAGGTAACGCCTATGCTTGGTGAGCTTAGGCACTCATACTTAGAAAGCGTATAAGATTCATTGAGTATGCTTAAATATTTATCGCATATCACTTTTGCATGCTCAGCAGCTTCTATAGGCTTGTCGCTCAAGTTTTCTAAAATTACAACAAACTCATCACCGCCTATGCGCGCAATCGTGTCTTCTTCACGTGAGGTAGCGGTTAAGCGGTTAGCGACTTGTTGCAATAACAAATCGCCCACATCATGACCAAGTGTGTCATTAAGTGTCTTAAAATTATCTAAATCAAGAAATAAGACTGCGCCGTACATTTTACTGCGGGCACTGGCTGCCAAGGTATGTTTAAGCCTATCAATCAGCAATCGCCTGTTAGGTAGACCTGTAAGTGAATCATAAAATGCTAGATTCCTGATTTCTTCTTCAGCCGCTTTACGTTGTGTAATATCAATGCCTGCACCTACATAATGACTGACTACGCCGTCCTTGCCACTGACCGCAGAAATAGTAAGCCATTTGGGATAAACCTCACCACTCTTACGACGCGCCCAAATCTCCCCTTGCCATGCACCTGTTTTACGAATGGATTCCCATATCTCTAAATAAAAATCTGCAGTATGGAGGTTTGATTTGAATATATAAGCATGTTGACCAATGACTTCATCAGCCGCATAGCCAGTCGATTCAGTAAAAGCCTGATTAACTCGCAATATGATGCAATTAGCATCAGTGATCAGCAAGCTTTCTTGTGATTGAAATGCCGTTGCGGCAATTGTAAGTTCAGACTCGGCTCTATCCCGTTCAATAGCAATGCTAGCCAAATCTGCATATTGTTCAATAATAGCAATATCAGAGTCTTTGGGGCTGAGTGCTTCATGGTGGTAAATAGAAAATACACCTAGGACTTTACCCGTCGAAGAAATCACTGGATGTGACCAGCATGCCGCTAATCCAGCCTTATTAGCAAGTGCTTTATATGCTGAGTCATAGGGGTGCGCCTGAATATTTTCAATGATGACCGGCTTACCAGTAACCACAGCAGTTGCGCAAGGCGTTAGGCCATGACTAAGCTTCATCTCTTTTATAAAATCAATATAAAAATCAGGTAAATTGAGTGAGATGTTGCGACAAAACTGTGTGCTGTCATTATTAAGCAACCAGAAACAACAAATTGCGTCTTTATTAGAATGCTCGGTACTTTCTGAAAACCTGCTAGCTACAATAGCTTCAAGCACCTCACCTAAGGGCTTGTGATTAGCCAACATCCTCATAATATTGCTTTGGGACTCCTCTCGGACTTCAGCAAGTTGTATCTGTTGCAGCATTTCGTTAAAACCAGTGGCTAACTCCCCTACTTCATCACTAGAAATATGATCCATACGGCCTGAATAGTCGATATTGTTGGAAATATGACGCATCATATAATTCATATTCAGAATTGGCTGTGTAATTGAACGTATCAGGGGGCGTAGCATAAGCATTGCAAAGCTTAGCGCCACAACAACCGCTAGCAAAGCTATACCTCCATACAAAAATATATGCTGATAAAGCAGATTGAAGTTAGCCTCTAGTACAAGCTGTCCAACTGAATTACCTTTAAATTTAATGTCTTCCGACAAAGTCATCTTAGTCCACGTGTACTTAGTACCGTACCAAGTGGGCCTATCTAGCGCCTCTGATTGCTGTAGATTTGACTTACTATACGCCGCAAAAGGAGTGCCATCGCGTAGGAAAATTTGCGCCCTATCTAGGCTAGGTGAAGCATGCAGTGCAGAGAGCACATCACTGGTAGCTACCGGGTCAATAAAAGCTATAGCGGCCGCGCTATTGTCTGCAATAATGTTTGATTGAACCGATAAATCAACAGACTGATTCTGCCTGAGAAAGTAAAACTCATACGACATCATCACAATTAGCATCACCAGCATCGCTGATATAATCGAAACCACACTAATCGTGGTTAATTTGGTTTTAATCGATAAAAAATGTTTTTGTCTTTTAATCATATCAATCTATTTTGCCAGCCGAACTAGTCTGGAGCTTAAAGTTAAATGCGCGTGTTTCGCAGACTCAACATTGACGTTAAAAACCAATCGCCGATTGTCTGGAAACATATTAATCATCACGCCTGACTTCACCAAATCAACGTTATCGCTCACTGTCAGCACAGGCAATTCACCAAGTTTGTTAAGAATGTTTTTAATATCTAATGGATCAGTGTCGCCCAGATAAAGAACTTCACAAGCCTCTATGTTGGAAAAGTTTTGCAAGCGGATGATTCTAATATATCGTTTATTAGCCTCAGTACCATCAATTTCATTAATGGCATCATCCATCGCGCTTTTCCCGATAACACAAACACGCAAGGAGTCATTGACTGTTTTAGGCCATTCAGTTAATAGAATAAAGTTATAAATGAAAGCGGCTTTTAATTTGTACTCTGGCGCAGGATCAGCTTGGCAGCTTTGCACCAAAGGCAAGCCAAGCAGACTTGCAATAAAACATTTATAGATTAAAGGTTTTATTTTCATTTGAAGGCGTAATCAACTTGTAGCCAAAAATTACGGCCATCCATCTGCAGCGTATCCTGCACTAACCCAGCAGGAGCCACTGAAACGTATTGACGATCAAAAAGATTTTTAATACTAAAAGATGCGCTAACGCCATTGACTGGCCGCTCGGAGCTGAACGTTAGATTCGCCACAGTGTAGCCCGCTGCCAACATTCTTTTTTCAGTGTAGCGCGAGCTGGTAGTTTGCACTTCAAACCCAGTACGAACTGTATTTTGCAGCATAGGAAAAGTTAGATTTATTTTGCCAAGATTCTGTGGAGAGTTCACCATGCGCAATCCGTCTGAATCTGTCGAAAACTGCTTTGCATAACTACCATGCAATCGCACGCCATTATCCCAAAGTCTATGCAGCTCGAGTTCTAAGCCATTAGCATGCCCACCACCCGAGTTGACATTCTGATTCAACGTAGAAGGTGAAGGTACAGGTATACTCGTAATAATGTCGCTTGTTTGATAATGGTAAAGTGATGCGATTGCTCGCATATTTCTAGAAAACTGCTGTTGAACAGTTAATTCAGTTGATGTGACGAACTCAGGCCCTAGAGCTGGATTGATTGCTTGTGTGTCATCATGATAGAACTGTTCGTATGCAGAGGGCCGTCGGAATGCAGAGCTATATGACAATTTAACGGTCGTGGGATTAAATGGCGTGTAGATTAAAGCAGCCCGAGGACTAATGTTTGTGCCTAGTCCTGAGGTATTCTCAACTCTACCACCAAGGTTAAACTTTAAGTTGTTAGTCACGCTCATTTCATCTTGAGCATAAAAACTTACTGTTTCTCTGCTGTAGTCTGACGAGCCGAAGTGGTTTTGAAAACTTATTTCAAAGTCATTACGATACTCCGCACCAAACACTAATTTGTGATCATCAAACCAGTCGCCAACAAACTTTACATCTCCACCAACCCATTGACCGCGGTTATGTTCATGTATAAAACCTAGTGTTGGGTCAGTTAACGCTGTTCGATCCAGATAGTAGCCGTAATACACATGGCTAGAAGCCTTTACGTGAGAGCCGATATTATTATCTGATTTTAAGCTAAGAAATCCATTGGTGTCCCAATCCCATGTTAATGCGTTAAAAACCGTACCATAAGCCCCTGTTGGATTAGCATGTCTTCGTGAAACGTATCCTCCTTCAATGCTTACGCCCTCAAACTGTAATTTACCGAAAAGACGCGGGCTACGCTCAAAATCAAGGTTATTGGCTACACCGTAATTAGTTGATGGGCTATTGAACTCAGGATAGTAGTGGTCTTGTCCGTCACTATGTAACGCAGAAGCTGAAAGCAGAATATCTGCACCATTATCAAATCGTTTACCGTAGGTAACTCGGCCTTTTTTTCCGCCAAAACTAGCGAGTTCACCTGACACCTGAGTTCCGTTAAAATCACGACCTTTTTTTGTAATGATATTAATGATGCCAAAGAAAGCATTATTTCCGTAGATGGCTGAACCAGAGCCTGGGACATACTCTACTCGCTCGATGAGTTCCGTATCCAGTAAACCATCGTTACCAATGTAAGCTTCATCGTAAATATTATCGTTGGTGGCATACCCATCAATCATCAATAATATACGACCAACATAATCGCCAGAACGACCAAGGCCTCGTCCGCCAAGGTAATAGATACTCCCGTCATACGGCGTATAGAGTCCACGCATGCTATTGACTATTTCAGCCACACTACGATATCCATAAGCACGAATATCATCAGCAGTGACGATTGAAATAGCAGTACTTGCATCGCTAATTTGATTAGCAATTTTAGCCGCCGAAACATACTCCACATCAAGTAGCTGTTCTAACTCCATGTGAGTTAAATCTGCTTGATTATTAGTACTTTTTTCTGCGCCAACTGCCTGACCTGCTACAAAGAGCAGTATTGTTGTTAACAAAACTATATAGCGCATTAATACTTCCCTTAAACCGTGACTACATGCCTATAAGTTTATATTTGTAGCAAAGATGTTGAAACAAACTCGTCCTTGGACTTCATTATATCTAACAATAATCTTGGTTGGATATTTTATCTACCTTGAAGTGTGTTTGATTTTTCATATTCTAATTTGGATGAATAGCTACAACTTTGCAAAGACAATTCTATACATATGTAACAAAATGTAAAATAAAATTTATATTTAGCTGCACGTCATCACATCACTTAAAGTAAGTTTACTGCTGCAATACTAATCATAGATTAAATAACGTCAAAAACTCTCTCCCCTTTAATGCCGTATACTGAGTTAACTGAAATTATGTCTACGGAAAACAACATGAATGAGCGCGTTCAACAGTTACTAAATCAAATGAATTTACTAGAAGACGAGCTGCGCACAGCCTTAAGCGAACAGCAATCAACCATGTTTTTTCAAATCAAAGGTAAGCGTGTTGAGTTTGAACAATCCATCAAAGCTACACACCGTAAACTCAAACGAAATTTCTTTCGCTGGCTGGTCACAGACCGCCCACAAAACCTGATTACTGGACCTATCATTTATTCGATGATTGTTCCCCTGCTCGTCACCGATCTTTTTGTCAGTTTTTACCAAATGACTTGCTTTCCGATTTACGGTATTAAAAAAGTGAAACGTGGTGACTATATTATTTTTGATCGCCAACATTTAAGTTACTTGAACTTCATTGAAAAGTTTCATTGTACTTACTGCGCTTACGGCACTGGTATGGTGGCTTATATCAGCGAGATTATCGCCAGAACCGAGCAATATTTTTGCCCAATTAAACATGCCAGAAAAGTATTAGGTACGCATGCGCGCTATTCCAAATTTTTAGACTTTGGTGAAGCCGAAAATTACGAAACTAAATTAGAGGAATATCGACGCGCGTTATCGCCAGATAGAATCGATAAAAAGTAGTCAATTTACCGCCTTATTTTCGCTGTTTTAGCTCCGCATGATATTCTGTAGGCTTTTAGCCAAGAGCCTTCAAAATGACTGTCAATTCAACCACTACAGAAACCTTTATCCCTAGCAAAGATGCCTCACTAGAATCATCCATCCGCACGCTACAAGGCAAACTAGAGGCGCTTGGTATCCATGTAGAAGAAAAATCATGGTTAAATGAGATTGAAGGTATTTGGTCTGTGCACGTGATTGACCGCGATTGCACTCGCCTATTTACTAACGGCAAGGGCGCATCTCAATTAGCGGCTCGCGCGAGTGCGTTGGGCGAATATTTTGAACGCCTAAGTACTAACTACTTTTGGACGCATTTTTACCTAGGCGAAACCATCGCTAATAAAGAGTTTGTACACTACCCAAATGAGCAATGGTTCCCCTTAAATAAAGGTAAATCTGCTGACAAATGGCCTGCTGGCTTACTCACACCAGAGCTACAAAAATTCTACAATCCAGAAGGCACAGCAGTTGCCAGCCAACTAATTGATTTAAACTCAGGCAATAAAGAGCGCGGTATTTGCGCTATTCCATACACGCGTTTGCGTGATGATAAAGTCGTTTATTTCCCAGTCAACCTGATCGGCAATTTGTATGTGAGTAACGGCATGAGTGCGGGCAATACCTTGATGGAAGCCCGCACACAAGCGCTTGCTGAAATTTTTGAACGCGACATTAAATACAAAATCATCCGTGAAGGCATTTGCTTACCTGACGTGCCAGAAGCTGTGATTAACCGCTTCCCACGCATTGCTGCAGGCATTAAAGGTTTACGTGATGCAGGTTACGGCATTTTAGTGAAAGATGCTTCTTTAGGCGGACAATACCCAGTAATGAACGTCACCTTGTTACACCCTGAAGATCAAGGCTGTTTTGCCAGCTTCGGTGCACATCCGCGTTTTGAAGTGGCACTAGAACGTGCATTGACCGAGTTACTACAAGGACGCGCACTTGGTAGTTTAAAAGGCTTCGTTGCACCCGGCTTTGATATGGAAGAAATTGCTGATTCACAAAACTTAGAAATCCACTTTGTGGACTCTAGTGGCGTGATTAGCTGGGACTTCTTACGCAGCACGCCAGATTACGAATTTGTCGACTGGAATTTCGGCACCACAACGGAAGAAGATTACAACTGGTGCGTGAATACTATCCACAATAGCGAACATGATATGTACATCGCCGACTTTATGCATTTAGGTGTCTATGCCTGCCGCATTTTTGTACCAGGCATGTCAGAAATTTATCCTGTTGAAGAATTGGAATGGGAAAACAATACCGTAGGTAATTTAGTGCGCCCTTTTGCATTGCGACTACAAGATTTGCAACAAGAGGAATCTGCAGAACTACTTGAAACGCTGCTTGATTTAGATTTAGCCGATGAATTACCAGTCACGACATTGATAGGTCTATGCGCTGACGCTGGCACTACTTGGGTAGATTTACGTGCCGGTGAGCTCAAAACGCTCGCAGCTTTAGCCGCAGGTGATATAGACAATATCCTAGATGGCTGCGCTTGGATTGCGCAATTTAACGAATTGCCGCCAGCACGTGCCAAAGTTTATCGCTGCATTGCCAACTTAGTGCAAATTGAAGAAGAGTTAGAGAATGGCGATACTGCTTTATTTGAAGCCAACTTGGCGCTTATGTATGGCAAAGATACTTTGGCTCAAGCACAACGTCTAGTGAATCAAGAAGAACAGTATTTTGGCCTAGGTAATTTAGGCGCAAATATGGAAGCCAGCAAAATGCACCAACAATTATTAGCTGCTTATCGCAAAGTATGGAAACAACTTAATTAAACTTTAAGATGTTTTTGCAATCTCGCTATAGATTGCATCCAAAAGCACATATGTTGCGTAATGCTTCATATGATAGTTAATTTGATTAAATACCATGGTTGAACTTATGTATGTAACACCTACGCATCTGCACGACCTCTCGCCGCCGTCGGATATGCTCGCGCTTATTGGTAGGATGGCGAAAAGAGATGAGTCGTCGCTTGAGGCTTTTTACGACCTGACCTTGTCAAAAGTCTATGGGCTAGCGCTTAAAATCACGCGCCGTCACGACTTAGCTGAGGATGTTGTAGGCGATACCTATTGGCAGGTTTGGCATCAGGCGGTTAGGTTTGATATTAGCCGCGGCGTGCCGATGGCGTGGCTAATGCTCATCTGCCGAACTCGCGCTTTAGATGCATTGCGTAAGTTAGACGAAGCAGATTCCCACCCCGAACCTAGTGAGTTAGTTGTAGAAACAGGATTTTCTTGCCCCACGCTTGAGAAAATGCTGACTTTAGAAAGAGATTCGGCGCTACATGTTGCCATGGCAAAGCTTTCTGCCATCCAAAGACAGTTAATTGCGCTTGCTTTTTTTAAAGGGTATACCCATCAAGAAATTTCCGAACAGACCAACTTACCTTTAGGTTCTGTTAAATCACATATTAAACGTGCACAAGCGACACTAAAAGATGCGCTATTGCACCAGGAGGCCTAATCATGGCTAAAGATAAAGACTTAAATTTTTTAGAAGCATTAGATATCACAGTGGCTGGTGCGGTAGCATCAAGCCTACTACCGACCATTCCTGCACCAGAAGTGGCAAGCAGAATGAAAGCAACCTTACTCAATAGAATTAAAACTGCTGAAAGTAGTAATCGCTTTGTGTTTGCTGACCAAGGCGATTGGCGCACTGTTGCCGAAGGCGTGCAAGTCAAGATATTAAGGCAAGGATCTGACAGTCGCTCAGCTCTAGTTAAAATGGCCGCCAATAGTTTTTTACCAGCGCACGAACATGATTTTGATGAAGAAGCCATCGTGCTAGAAGGCGAAGTTTGGCTTGAAGACATTTTATGTGGCATTGGTGATTACCACCTTGCTCATGCAGGCAGCGCACATCGCGAGATTCGCACTGACCATGGCTGCTTATTGTTTATTAGAAACGCCTAACTGTTTAAGCTACACACAACCACATTAAACAAACACTTTGAACAGATATAGCGTAGTTTTTATGATGATATTTGGCTTCGTAGCAACGCCAAGTGTTGCTGAAGAGTCATACTCAGCACCATTTTGGCTCCCTAGTGGGCATCTGCAAACGATTTATCCAGCAGTATTCGCTGCGAAACAAGGAGTGAAGTACCGTCGTGAACGCTGGGAATTAGATGACGGCGACTTCATGGATGTAGATTGGCTAGATAACGAGAATAGCAGTCAACAAAGTGTCGATGCTGTAAACACGCCAACTGTCGTGTTATTTCATGGTCTAGAGGGCAGTTCTAAAAGCCATTACGCTTTAGCCTTAATGGCTAACTTGCAAGCAAAAGGTTGGCACGGCGTGGTTGTGCATTTTCGCGGCTGCTCTGGCGAAAACAATCGTTTACCTCGCGCCTATTTTGCTGGAGATAGTGCTGATATAGAAATGGCACTATCTCGCGTTAAAAAAACTGTGGGCAATGCGCCAGTATATGCCGTTGGCGTTTCATTAGGCGGTAATGCGCTGTTAAAGTGGCTGGGTGAATCAGGTGAACATGCAGCAAAGATCATTCAATCGGCAGCAGCCATTTCAGCCCCTACAGACTTGGCCGCTTGTGGAGAAGCATTAGATAAAGGGCTTAATCGCGTGCTTTATACCCCTATGTTTGTAAATAGCATGCGGCCAAAAGCCCTTGAAAAAGCGCACCAATTTCCAGGTTTGTTGGATGAGGAAAAGATTAAATCCGCAAAGACTATTCGCGAGTTTGATACCTACGTCACCGCCAAGCTACATGGCTTTAAAGATGCTGACGATTATTGGGCTAAAAATGCGGCCAAGCCTTGGCTACCCTATATCCATATTCCAACCTTAGTTCTTAACGCAAAAAACGATCCTTTTATTCCTGTAGAGTCTCTACCTGATCAATTTTCAGTATCTGATACCGTGACCTTAGAAACCACCGAAGAAGGTGGACATGTTGGCTTTTTAAGCGCACCATTCCCGGGCAATAACAATTGGCTTCCACAACATATCATTCATTACTTTGAATCCTTACAGTTAAAAACCACGATCACTAGTCATCTAACAATTGACCAGTGATCGTGGTTTAAACCATCAAGCTAACTTACCATTATTGACCAGATAAGTTTGTCGGTGCTACTGCTGCGCCATTAGTCGTTTCAATATCACGATACATAGGCGCTAATTTAGCTAACAATTTATTTTGTGCAGAAAATGGCACCTGATGTTTATCCATTGCAAATTGAAACTGCTCCACAAGCGCGTTAAATGCTTCACGGTTTACTTTCATGTTGGCATGCGCAGCTTTCATATCACGGCCAGGGTATTTACAGCCACCATTCATCAACTCACACATTTGCTCAACTAACATCGCTTTAATAAAAGTTTGTTTGTTGTTATCAAAAAATGGCTTGGTTCTGGGATCTGCCACCAAACCTATCATGAAGTCATCCATAATTTTCACCAAACCTTCTTTGCCTCCAAACGCTTGAAACGTTTCTGTACCGACCATAGGCGTATTTCCAAGGTTAGCACTTGGTGATGACATTGCAGTATCAGCTTGAGCTGGCATTGCTAGTATTAATGCCGATCCAACAAACAAGGCTGAAACTAAGCTTTTAATTTTAAAATTCATACATAATCCTTTAAAGATTTTCTATTGACCATTTTTGATGGCGCATTTATTAACAAGCATTTAGAAACCAAGCTGCGCCGACAAGTACACAGCATCTTGTTTACCGTAATCTGCACCGACGGCTTTAACCGTCGCAATATTGCCTAAATTGACATAGGCTGCGGTAAGTGAAATGTTTTTAGTTGGGGCATAAGCAACAAAAACATCAAATGCATCATCTTCTTTAAGATCCACGGCACCACCTACAGTATTTTCTAAATTGTGTGGTTTTGTACGATACTCAGCACCTATGGCAACATTTTTTGCCAATAAGTACGCTGCTGATAGCTCAAGTTCAGGGCTATAACTATCATGCTTATCACCACCAAAACCTAAAAGACCAAACTGGTTAGCTTTAGTCATGCGCACAGTACCGTTTAACAATATGTTCTTATCCAGCAATAGCTTGGTTGCTGCGATGTAAAAGTCTGTTCCATGATCTTTTTTAGCGCCTATCACACCACCCGTCACAAAATCACCATCATGATTCTTTTTGTATTGCAAGCCAACCGCCACTTGCGGCATCCAAGTATCTGCTTCTAAAACCGCTTCACCTAAAATGCGTACTTTTGCACCAATAATGGTTTGCTCAATCTCATCGCGACCAATGGCATCAGCACCAAGTCCCGCCTTTACCTTGCCTCTTAAATCACTTACGTCGAATGATTGCTGTGCAACGGACAACTCAAACCGATCATAAATACCCAAAGTGACGCCGTAGGTGTCTAATCTAAAATCGTTAGTTTTTGCATAGGTGTAATGCACATTACCGCCAATTTCATTGTTTGTACCATAACCTCCTATCAATGCCCATGGCGTTAACCCGCCACCAGCAGCACCTTCAACCTGAGAAACACCGCCAGTTAAAAGGAGTTTATTGCTGTAAGTTTCCGCTTGAGTAGTTGATGAACTAATGCTCATCCCTAGCGTAATTGTTGAAACTACTGTTGCTAGTAGTCGCTTTTTGAAGCGAGTTTGGTTGTTCATATATTCTCCAAAAAATAAATAAATCGTGACGAATAACCCATTTTTTAGGAATTGAATTGATCACTTAGGAGATATACGCTGCATCACTATATTTAGATGCAGAAAATAGATGGTGGATGGCTAATACTTTAATTTGCTTAATTTAATGTAAATGATTCATGATTCAATGCATCCATAAACTCAAATGCCGCGTATTAAAGAATGAATTTGTTGTAAATGAAGGAACCTAGCGAAGTCAGTTACGTCTACTTAAGGCTAGGTAATATTCAATTTAAAAAATAAGGGAAATGATGCAATTAACAAGTTTAGCCATTAAGTTAGCGGAGAAAGGCTTAGTTCCTGATAGTGCAATCAGGGCTGGAATTAGACAACTATCAGAAACCCGACTTAAAGAAATCCGTGCAGACAACTGCGAAGCTGGAGCTCAAATTGAATCTGAATTTGTAGCTGCGATGAACTCAGCACCTATTGCTTTAGTGCCAGAACTCGCAAATGCGCAACATTACGAGCTACCAACCAAATTCTTTGAGCTATGCTTAGGGCAACACCGTAAGTACAGTAGCTGCTTCTGGCTACCTGATACATCTTCATTAGACGAAGCTGAAGCCAATGCCTTACGAATGAGCTGCGAGCATGCAGATTTGCAAGATGGTCAACAAATTCTAGAACTAGGCTGCGGCTGGGGGTCACTAACATTATGGATGGCAGCGCACTACCCTAAGAGTCAAATTACGGCGGTTTCTAATTCAAATTCGCAACGCGAACACATTACCGCCACCGCCGCACAGCGTGGACTTAAAAATATTACGGTCATCACTTGTGACATGAATAATTTTTCACCTATTAACTTTCCAATCAATCAAGCATTTGATCGAGTGGTATCGGTTGAGATGTTTGAACACATGCGTAATCACCAGCTATTGTATGGAAAAGTGCATGATTGGTTAGTGCCAGGCGGCAAGTTTTTTATGCATATATTTGTACATCGCTCAACGCCCTATGCATTTGAAGTGCAAGGTGATGACGATTGGATGAGCCAGTTTTTCTTCTCTGGCGGCATGATGCCAAGCGATGACTTGCCTTTGCATTTTCAAGAAAAATTAAAGCTAAATAAGCGCTGGCGCTGGGATGGCACGCATTACGAAAAAACGGCTAATGCTTGGCTAGAGAATATGGATAAGCATGAAAGTATCATCACACCAATTTTAATGGAAACCTACGGAACAGACGAAGCCGTCAAGTGGCGTAATCGCTGGCGTATATTTTATATGGCTTGTGCAGAGCTATTTGGTTATAAAAACGGCCAAGAATGGTGGGTTTCTCACTACCAGTTTGAGCGCCCTGTATAAATCTTAATCAAACATGCTTATTCTTAATTTCATCTTGTTTCAACTTGCTTGGTTTGCTTGCGTAATAGGTGCAGGCAAAGGCATGCCTTGGTTAGGTGTATTAGTAACCGCACTTGTTTTAAGCTGGCATTTATATGAAGCCAAAAATGTAAAAGCTGAACTATTACTGATGTTGTGCGCTCTTTTGATTGGCGCTGCTTATGACCAATCCATGCTTTCTTTAGGCTACATCAGTTATTTGAACAATGGCTGGAGTAACGCGATTGTACCAGTCTGGATTCTAGCCCTTTGGCTGGCATTCACCAGTACGCTCAATGTAAGTTTGCGCTGGATGCGCAGCAAATATTTAATCGCGGTTATTTTTGGTGCAATTGGTGGCCCATTAGCATACTTAGGCGCAGAGAAATTAGGCGCAGTTGTTTTACATGGCACAACGAGTTATATCGCTTTATCGATAGGCTGGGCAGTGATTACACCGCTATTACTTCTACTCTCTAGCCGTTTCGACGGGTTCGTCTATACGACTACAAAACCATCAAGAGGCTCAAGCAATTGATACATTGGCAACTATATTTAAACGGCCTCATAAGCATTGGTTTACTAGCACTCGTTGGCTGGTTAATCAGTTTGGCTAGAAAGAATGTGACCCATGTAGACAGCATGTGGAGCTTATTTTTAATGTTATCAGCATATACCTATGCCCTGCTATTAAACGAACTCACGCCTCGCATGTTTTTAGTGCTATTTTTAGTCAGCTTATGGGCAATCAGGCTTTGCGTTTACTTAACTTGGCGTAACTGGGGTCCGCATGAAGATCATCGTTATGTAGCAATCCGCCAAAATAACGAACCTCACTTTTGGATTAAAAGTGTTTATATCATCTTTGGTTTGCAAGCTGTACTTGCTTGGATTATCTCTATGCCATTATTTGGCGCTATCGAATCAAAAGTATTGTTAACTAGGCTTGATGTTTTAGGCGGAATCGTATTTACCCTTGGCTTTGTATGGGAAACCATTGGTGACTGGCAGTTAAGTATATTCAAGGCCAATCCAAGCAATAAGGGCAAGGTGCTCAATACTGGGTTATGGCGTTACAGTCGGCACCCAAATTACTTTGGCGAATGTTGTGTCTGGTGGGGCTTTTATCTAATCGCCTCGGCTGGTGGCGCATGGTGGACTATTGTCGGGCCAATTCTAATGACCCTATTGCTACTTAAAGTGAGTGGTGTTGCCTTACTGGAAAAAGATATTGCAGAGCGCCGCCCAACTTATTTAAACTACATTCAAAACACCAATGCTTTCATCCCATGGTTTCCTAAAAGGTATTCATAGTTATGCATAAACCACTATTGATCAGTGCATTATTAATAACTAGCTTATTTTCTGTAGGCATAAGTGCCAAAGAATGGTCTTTTGACGTGTACTTAGACAAAAATAAAATCGGTCAGCACGAATTTAAACTTACTGAGTCTAACGAGTTAACGAGCACTGCAAAATTTAACGTCAAAGTATTGTTTATCAACGCGTATCAATACGACCATAAAGCCGTTGAACAATGGCAAGGTGACTGTTTAAGCAGTTTGGAGTCGCATACCTTAGAAAATAAAGTGGAAACAAATATTAAAGCTAAGTTATCTGGGCAAGAATTTACCGTAGACGATGGCAAACTTAAACAAAAGTTACCCGCTTGCACCATGACTTTTGCTTACTGGAACCAAAAAATCATTCAACAAGCGAAGCTATTGAATCCACAAAATGGTGAATGGCTAGACACAAAATTCACTAATCTTGGTATTGAAACGATAGACGTAAAAAACAAAAAAGTTGAAGCTAGCCATTACAAATTAGATGGTAGCTTGAATGGTAAAAGCAAATTAAAAATTGAGCTTTGGTATTCAGCTAACAATGAGTGGCTTGCGCTTAAATCGATTACACCAGAAGGCTATACCATTAATTATAAATTACGTTAATTAATACAGTTAAATAACTGAAAGTTATATTAAATATGATTTCAACTAATATTAAAAGAGTGTTAATAATGTCAATACTTGCAAGTATTTTATCTGCCTGCGCGACGAATAAATTGCCGCCTATTGCGACTGTGCCACAAGTGGATTTACCAAAATTCATGGGCGATTGGTATGTCATTGCCGCCATTCCCACCATGATAGAAACACAGTCTTACAATGCCATTGAAAACTATAAACTCAATGCAGATGGCAGTATTGCCACTACATTTACCTTTAACAAAGGTAGCCTAACGGGTGAATTCAAAACCTATCAGCCACATGGTTTCGTCATAGAAAATACGGGTAATGCTTTGTGGGGCATGCAATTTATATGGCCAATTAAAGCGGAATATCGTATTGCCTATTTAAATGAAGATTACTCGCAAACTGTTATTGCCAGAAATGCACGTGATTACGTTTGGATAATGGCAAGAACACCAAACATCAGTGATGCGGAATATGCCAAGCTAATTAGCTTCGTATCAAACCTAGGCTACGATTTAAGTAAGTTACGGAAAGTGCCTCACAACACAAGCAAAGTTACTCATCCGTAATATTGGAGCGCTCAAAATACTATGCTTAAGAAGATTATTAAATGGTTTGATAATGAAGCCGTGATTATCCCCGAGGATGGTCTGAGCTATCGCGCAAACTGGCGCCAAATTGATTTGTGGCGCGTGATTCCATTTGTGTTATTACATTTAGCTTGCTTCGCAGTTTTTTGGGTCGAATTTAGCTGGTTTGCACTCATTTTTGCCATCGCACTATATGCCATTAGAATGTTTGCAATTACTGGTTTTTATCATCGTTACTTTTCACACAAAGCTTTTCGCACCACACGTGTTTTCCAGTTTATTCTAGCTGTGTTCGGCGCCACTGCAGTGCAGCGCGGCCCTTTGTGGTGGGCTTCGCATCATAGGCATCACCATATTAAATCGGATGAAATAGATGATGCACACTCGCCTGTGCAACATGGATTTTTATGGAGTCACTTGGGCTGGTTTCTTTCAAACAAACACTTCGCCACACAAACTGAGCGCGTCAAAGAGCTGGCTAAATTTGCAGAATTGCGTTTACTCGATCGTTTCGATATCGTTGTACCGATTCTTTTTGGCCTAGGCATTTACCTACTCGGCGTGTGGCTTGAGGGATATTACCCAAACCTCAACACTAATGGTATGCAATTGCTAGTTTGGGGGTTTGCTATATCCACCGTAGTGTTATATCACGCCACATTCACGGTGAACTCGCTCGCACACGTTTGGGGCAAGCGTCGCTACGCAACTAGCGATCAAAGCCGCAATAACCTATGGATTGCATTGTTAACATTAGGCGAAGGCTGGCATAACAATCATCATCATTATCCAGGTTCGGCTCGACAAGGTTTTTATTGGTGGGAAATAGACTTAACGTTTTATGGCTTAAAGCTACTTGCAGCCTGCGGGTTGATATGGGACGTCAGAACTGTTCCCACAGCTATCCGTGAATCAAAAAAAATAAATAAAACAATTAGTCATTAAAGTTCAGGGAATAGTCTTTTGAAAATCGCCATTATAGGTAGCGGTATTGCAGGCAACACTATTGCATACCACTTAAATAAACAACACGATGTGACTGTATTTGAAGCAGAAAACCATATTGGCGGCCATACGCATACGCATCACATCAAGCATGAAGGCAATGAATACAATGTTGATACTGGTTTCATTGTATTTAACGACCGCACCTACCCTAACTTCATTGCCCTACTTGATGAGTTAAAGGTAGCTTGGCAGCCCAGTGAAATGAGCTTTAGTGTTCAGTGTGAAAAAACTGGCTTGGAGTATAACGGTACCAATTTAAACAGCCTATTTGCACAGCGACGCAATCTATTTAAGCCGTCTTTTCACAAAATGATTCGCGATATTTTGCAATTTAATAAAACCTCACTTGAGTTACTCGCCGACGGCAACGAAATTAAATTAGGCGACTATTTGCAACAAGGCAATTACAGCCAGCAATTTATTGACCATTACATCATTCCTATGGGTTCGGCCATTTGGTCTACTGAAGCGCGCCAAATGCTAGATTTTCCGGCGCGGTTTTTTGTGCGCTTCTTCCATCATCACGGCATGTTAACGGTGAATAACCGACCACAATGGCGCACGGTTACTAATGGCTCAGCAAGCTATGTGAGCGCACTGACTGAAAGCTTTAAAGACAAAATCAGACTCAATACTCCTGTAGAAAGCGTGCGCAGATTAGCTGCATCTGTACGTGTTAAACCGTTAAATGGCGAAGAGGAGAAGTTTGATTACGTATTTTTTGCCTGTCATAGCGACCAAGCTTTGAAACTGCTTACTGATAAAAAAGCGAATGAAACTGAAATACTGAGTGCGATACCATATCAAGAAAATACGATATTTTTACACTATGACATTTCACTGATGCCGAAACGAAAATTAGCATGGGCAGCTTGGAATTACCATGTCACCAATCCGCATGCTGAGCAAGTGGCTGTGACTTACAACATGAATATTCTGCAAAATCTACAATCAAAAGAGCCTTTGCTTGTAACGTTAAATCACACCAAGCTGATTAACCCTGCCAAAGTCATTAAGCGCCTGAAATACATGCACCCGGTTTACACTTTGGCTGGTGCATCTGCACAAGCTAGGCATGCTGAAATTAGTGGCAAAAATAGAACAGGCTTTGCAGGCGCCTATTGGCGCAACGGCTTTCATGAAGATGGCGTTGTAAGTGCTTTAGAAGCCATTAAACATTTTGAACAAGCCAATATTGGTAAAGCTTAAATGCCCAATAGCGCTATTTATGAAGGCTTTGTAAAACACCTAAGATTCCAGCCTCAGCCGCACGGCTTTCGCTACAAGGTCTTTATGATGTATTTAGATTTAGATGAATTGCCAGATTTATTCAACAATTCTAAAAACTGGTCTTATGCAACTAAGAATTGGGCATGGTTTAAGCGCTCTGACTACTACGGTGATGCTCAAAAATCACTTAAACAAGAGATTAGTACGCTAGTCCAAGAAGCAACAGGTTCAGAGCCGCGTGGTGCAATCCGTTTGCTGACCAATATGCGCTATTTCGGACATTGCTTTAATCCAGTAAGTTTTTACTATTGTTATGAAGCTGATGGCGTCACCTTGCAAGCCATCGTCAGCCATATCACCAACACGCCTTGGGGCGAAGATTACGCTTATGTGCATGATTTTAATCATGACTCTAAAACTGGAAAAACCATTAAAAAAACTAGAAATGGTGAAATTTCAATATTCAAATTTAACAAACAGTTTCATGTATCTCCCTTTATGCCCATGGATATTCAATACGACTGGGCATTTAAACAAGAAGCCAATCAACTACTCATTCACATGAAAAACTTTAATAATGGCCAGCAAGTTTTTAATGCCACATTAGCCTTAGAACGCAAAGAAATCACACAGAGTAGCCTCAATTGGATTTTGATTCATTACCCATTCATGACCATCAAAGTCGTTACCGCCATTTACTGGAACGCATTAATGCTTTGGATTAAGCGCGTGCCTTTTTACTCAAACCCTATACAAGTCACTAAATAATGATGATTAATCCCACACTTCAGCAAGAAACCTTAACCGCCAGGTTAAAACAAAAAAGCCGTTCAAAATGGGTGGCTGATTTTGCAAAGTCGCAAATACTAAAGCGCTTGCAGCTTTTACAAAAAGGTCGCCTGACACTTGTTGACGGGCACGAACAGCACAAGTTTGGCAATAGTGACGGTGTAAACGCCACCATTTATGTAAACGACTCACGTTTTTACGGCGAAATAGCCTTTGGTGGCAGCATAGGTGCTGGCGAAGCGTATATGCTAGGTTATTGGTCTGCAGATAATCTTACTGATGTGATTCGCTTGATGTGTGTTAATCAATCTGTGATGGATATGCTTGAAGGCGGCTACCAATGGCTGACCAAGCCATTCTTGCAAGTATTACATTGGCTGAACAGTAATACCACTGAAGGTAGTCGCAAGAATATTGCTGCACATTATGATTTAGGTAATGACATGTTTGCTCTGTTTTTAGATCCAACCATGATGTATTCCAGCGCAATTTTTAACGCAAATACACCTAATCTACAAGCGGCCTCTGAACTTAAACTTAAAACTATTTGCGATAAATTAGACTTAAAATCTACAGACCATGTAGTCGAAATCGGCACTGGCTGGGGCGGCTTTGCTATTTATGCAGCAACAAATTACGGTTGCCGTGTCACCACTACCACGATCTCTAAGCAGCAATATGAATTAGCAAAAACCAGAGTTAAGGCTGCTGGCTTAGAAGATAAAATCACCCTATTACTTGAAGACTATCGCCATCTAACTGGCACTTTTGATAAATTAGTTTCTATTGAGATGATTGAAGCGGTTGGGCATCAGTTTTATGACACCTATTTTGCTAAAGTTGGCTCACTGCTTAAAACGGACGGGCTTGCATTGATACAAGCCATCACCATTGCAGATCAACGCTATGAAAATGCAAAGAAATCAGTCGATTTTATCCAACGCTATATATTTCCGGGTTCATGCATTCCGTCAAACACCGCAATGCTCAATAGCGTGACTAAAACGAGCGATTTGCGATTATTTGATTTAGAAGATATAGGTCCGCACTACGCAACTACTTTGAAGCTTTGGCGAGAAAACTTTTTTTCTAATATTAAAGAAGTTCGCAAACTCGGATACACGGAAGAGTTTATTAAAATGTGGGATTTTTATTTAAGCTATTGCGAAGGCGGCTTTATGGAACGCGCTTTAGGTGACGTACATTTGTTGTTAGCCAAGCCAGAAAATCGAAGAGAGGCATTAATTTAAACTTATAATAATGTTAAAGTGAAGACTTAAATAGATATGAGTAAATGCAATGATTATCGACACGATTGACAATATACAACGCTATGCAGCGATCCACCCGTCATTTCCTCATGTGTTTGAATACATCAAAACCGCAAACTTACTAACGCTAGCTAACGGCAAACATGCCATCTTAAACGATGATATATTTGTGCTCATTCAACGTGGAGTTGGACAAACCAAAGCTGATGCTAAGCTTGAATGTCACCGCAAATACATCGACATTCAACTGGTACTTGATGGCACAGACGAAATGGGCTGGAGGCCGCTTGCAGATTGCCAACAAGCAATTGATAGCTTCAATACTGCTAATGATGTGCAATTCTTCGAAGATGCTCCGCTGAATTGGCTTAGCACACCATCTAATAAATTCTGCATATTCTTCCCCGAAGATGCCCATTCAGGCATGGTTTCAGAGCACCATCTACACAAAGCGGTTTTTAAAGTCGCAGTAAACCCAATTAATCAGCCTTAAGCACTTACTTATCATGCAACCCCAAAGCAATATTGCCAACATCGAATGGCGTGATGGGCAGCCGTTCGCCAGCAATTTCCAAGATGTTTACTTCTCCAGCGATAATGGCTTATTGGAAACAGACTATGTGTTTTTGCAAGGCAATCATTTAGCTGAGCGTTGGCTTGATTCAGAGTTGCAAACTTTCAACATCGCTGAAACTGGCTTTGGTAGTGGCTTAAACTTCTTATGTGCCGTCAATACATGGCTAAGCACAAGCCCTGAGAATGCAAAACTGCATTATATGAGCGCAGAAAAATATCCGCTTAGCTTGCATGATATCAGCACCGCTTTAAATCTTTGGCCGCAACTCAAAACGGTTAGCGAGCCACTTTTAGCACAGTATAAAAACCTAATTAGCGGCTCTAATACTATTTCCCTTTATGATAATCGCGTACAGCTAAGCCTTTTAATTGGCGATGCCACAGCATGCTTTAGCAAAGTCACCAGTCAGGTTGATGCTTGGTTTTTAGATGGCTTTGCTCCAGCTAAAAATCCTGATATGTGGCAAATTGAACTGTTTCAGCAAATGGCTAGGTTATCAAACGCAACAACAACATTTGCAACCTTTACCAGTGCTGGCGACGTGCGCCGCGGTTTAACGAATATAGGTTTTAATGTTCGCAAACGTATAGGCTTCGGCAAAAAACGTGAAATGCTGGTTGGCAATTTTGTTGGATAATAGAACACGAGCACAAGCCAACTATATTTCTGTAGGTGAGGTTTTAACCTTACCAAAAATTAACTTACAAAATTCTATATGAGTAACACTCCTAAAACTGCAATAATCATCGGTGGCGGTATTGCAGGCTGCAGCACAGCCTATGCCCTAGCCACTCGCGGTATAAAAGTCACCCTGTTTGAACGGCATGCGGAAGTAGCCAGTGAAGCCTCTGGCAATCCGCAAGCTATGCTTTATCCTCGTATTAGCGGCGAAGATGCAGCAAGTCAATTTGCACTTGATAGCTATTTGTATAGCTTAGAATTTTTCAAAACACTTAAGCTAAACCCTGCCGATTTTAATGTTTGTGGCATGTTACAACTTGGGTTTAACCCAAGAGAGTTAGCTCGTATTCAAAAAGTCGCTGCACAAAGTCATGCTGAGGATGTTTTGAAATATGTTGATTCAGATGAGGCAAGCAGCCTTGCAGGCATAGACCTTACGCACGATGCGCTGTATTTTCCAAAAGCTGCTTGGGTTAATCCACAACAACTATGTCATCACTTAACTGCACATGAAAATATCTCAGTTAAAACATTAAATAATGTCAGCAATATATTGAAAAATAATGATTTATTAGAAATTTATTCAGAAGATATACTTATAGAGAAAGCTGACGTTGCCATCATCGCAAATGCCAATGACGCACAAAATTTAGGGTTAAACCTTTATCTAAAAACGCAAGCAGTACGCGGTCAAGTAAGCATTCTTGAAACCACTGATATCAGTCAAAAAATCAAATCGATTATTTGCAGCGATGGCTACCTAAGCCCAGAAGATAACGGTGAACATAGCTTAGGTGCAACTTTCTCTGTAGACAATATGGACGATAGGTTAGATGAAGAAGACCACCTCGCCAATTTATTTAAGCTAAAAAGTTTTTCATTGCCGCTGCATGAAAACCTAAAAAACAACATCAAAGGTGGCCGCGTTTCATTCAGATGCACATCCTTCGACTACTTTCCATTAGTGGGTGAGTTGCTAGATAACAGCTTACTGAAAGCCAAACCGCCCCGCCCCAACGCTCAGCCAAATAGTTTGCCGTGGGTTAAAGGTCTATACATCAACGTTGCTCACGGTAGCAGAGGCTTCACCAGCGCACCTTTTTGTGCAGAGTTACTAGCTCAAGTAATTTGCCAAGAGCCATTGACGATGAATGTTGAATTAGCATGCTTACTTAATCCAAACCGTTTTGCTTTGCGTAAAATAGGTTTGAAACGATTAGCTAAAATGTTTCCAAGCTCAACGCCCGCTAAAATCAGCTAGAATCACGCCATGCAATCAACATCATTAGAGCAAGCACTAAAAGATTACCAACAAGCCTTACTGCGCAATCCCAAAGATACCGTTGCGCAAATCAATTGCGGCAATTTGTGTGTTGAGCTAAAACGCTATGAAGAAGCGGCTGGTTACTTTAGGCGGCTGATGCGTATATTCAAAACCAACTTAGATATACGCAATGCCTTGTGCTATGCCTTGCAGGAGCTTGGCAATGAATCTCATGCGCAGGGTCGCTATGTAACGGCAGAAGCTTGTTTCGAGGAGGCCTTGGCAAATCAGCCAACTAATGCTGCTTATTTATATAACCTAGGCAATGCCCAGCGTGAGCTTGGTAAGCCTAAAGAAGCGGCCTTGCAATATCAAAAAGCTATCAAGCTTAGTCCAAATGATGCGGATATTTACAACAACTTAGGCAATGTGCAACGCGAATTGGGACAGCTAGATTTAGCGATTGCAAGCTACCAAAAGGCGCTAGAGTTAAACCCAAACCTTTATCATGCAAAAGTACATATGGTGCATCAAAAGCAGCATATATGCGATTGGCAAGGTTTAGACGCTGACATTTTAACCATTCGTGATTGGGTGAAAAACGTGCTGCAAGCGCAAATTTCACCATTTGCTTTTTTAGCCATGCCAACGACAACCGCGGAAGAGCAGAAACTTTGTGCGAATAATTGGGTGAACAATCGTTACGCCACGTTGATTGAACAAGCTGAAGTACTTAACTTTCAAAAGCCATCCATACAAATTTGTCATTCCGTGCTTGACACGGAATCTAGTGGCTTAGAGTCTCTGGATACCGATTTTCATCGGTATGACGGCGTTAGAAAAATTAGAATTGGTTATTTGTCTGCTGATTTCAGGCTACACCCATTGGCATTTTTGATCAGCGAGTTAATTGAATTGCATGACAGAAACCGATTTGAAGTTGTTGCTTTTTCATACGGCGTAAATGATAAAACTAATGCTAGAGCAAGGCTAGAAAAGGCTTTCGATGAGTTTCACGACATTCGAAACTATTCTGAAATTGATGCCGCAAAAAAAATAAACGAGTTCCAAGTCGACATTTTGGTGGATTTAACAGGTTTTACCCAAACCAGCCGCAGTGGCATTGCCGCTTTGCGCCCTGCGCCCATCAATGTGAACTGGCTTGGCTTCCCCGGTACGATGGGAACGATAAGTAACGACAGGCCTTTATTTGATTACATATTAAGCGATAGCTTCATCACCCCTCCTGACGCAGCAAGCCTCTATGCGGAGCAGCTTGCCGTTTTACCGCATTGCTACCAACCCAACGACCGCAAGCGCCCAATTGGCAAACAACCTAGTCGTGAAAGCTGCAACTTGCCGGAAGGTGCTTTTGTATTTTGCTGTTTTAACCAGTCATTTAAAATCACACCTGAGTTTTTTAATGTGTGGATGCGCTTATTAAACGCCGTGCCAAACAGCGTACTTTGGTTGTTGGACAGCAATACTTGGGCTAAGCAAAACTTAATCAACCAAGCTGCAAAAAATAATATAGCCGCTGAACGCTTGATATTCGCGCCGCGTATGAGTATTGCAGATCATTTAGCACGCCACATTCATGCAGATTTGTTTTTAGATACCTCGCCCTACAACGCCCACACCACTTGCAGCGATGCTTTATGGATGGGTTTGCCTGTATTAACCTGCGTTGGCGATACCTTTGCAGCGCGCGTGGCGGGTAGCTTGTTAACCGCAGCAGATATGCCTGAGTTAATCACCTATTCACTGCAAGATTATGAAAATAAAGCACTTTATCTGGCTAGCAACTCAACTGAACTTGAAAAGATTAAACAGAAGCTGCTCGCTACCAAACAAACATCTGCTTTATTTGATACCAATCAATTCGCACAGTCACTAGAGAAAGTTTATGAATCAATGTGGCAACAATACTTAACCACATCAGAAACAAGCAATAAAGCTACAAAATAGTGTAAAAATTTATGCTAAAGTCACGCACATAACATTTTTACTCATGATTAAAAAAATAAATAGGGTTAAATTATGGCAGCAATCGATATCAGTCCAATCTTAAAATTCATGCTGGATAAAGGAGGCTCCGACCTCTTTTTTAGTACGGGCGCCATCATTCATATTGAAGTTGAAGGTGACACATTGCCTATCAACAACCAAATCATGACCCCAGGAATGATTAAAGAAATCGCTTATTCGATGATGACTGCAGATCAAATCACAGAGTTTGAATCGACTTTAGAATGTAATTTTGCCATTAGTAAGAAAGACGTTGGGCGCTTCCGCGTCAACGTATTCAAGCAACGCGGTGAAGTCGGCATGGTGATACGTCATATTAAAACGGATATTCCATCAGTAGATTCATTAGGGCTTCCTGCGGTATTAAAAGATTTAATCTTACGCAAGCGCGGCTTAATTTTAGTAGTTGGAGCAACGGGTTCTGGTAAAACCACTACTCTAGCCTCTATGATTGATCATCGTAATGCAACAACTAACGGTCATATTTTGACACTTGAAGACCCCATTGAGTTTATTCACCCCCATAAAAAATCGGTTGTTGATCAACGCGAAGTTGGCATTGATACACTTTCTTTTGAAAACGGCCTTAAAAATGCCATGCGCCAAGCGCCAGATGTGATTTTAATTGGTGAAGTACGTGATATGGACGGCATGAAAAATGCCATGGCTTATGCTGAAACTGGCCATTTGTGCCTTGCTACATTGCATGCCAACAACGCCAACCAAGCGCTTGAGCGCATCATTTCATTCTTCCCAGAAGACGCTAGAGCGGGCCTTTTGCTTGGCTTATCAATGAATTTGGTGTCTATTGTTTCGCAGCGCCTTATTCCTGGCAAACTCAGCAAACGTGTTGCCGCGACTGAGGTCATGATTAACACACCGTACATTTCAGAGCTTATTCAAAAGCAAAAAATGGGCGATATGAAAGACACAATGGCTGATAGCAATGACATCGGCATGAACACTTTTGATCAATCTTTATTCAGATTATTCAGCAACGGTAAGATTGATGAGGAAAATGCACTATCAAATGCAGATTCTCGTAACGATTTATCACTAAAAATTCGCTTTGCTGCTGAAGGTAATCGTAACTCTAGCTTTGGTTAATCGGCACAGCTTCTAATCATGATGATTCAACGCCGCAAATATTGAGGCGGCTGCAATTAAGCTGCCGCCTATCCATTCGTTTATTTCCATAGTTTCATGTGCTAGAAAATAAGAAGTAATTGCAGCAACGACCAACTCAAACAAAAACAATACGGAAGCGCGCGTGGCTGGCATTTGAGTAATGCCGTATTGCGTTAGCAAAGTTGCGGCAATTAATGACAGGGCAATCGCTAATATCACTAAGCCATCATTTAAGCTAAAAAAGCTTGGTGATGGAATCGTTTCGTTCACAAACGGCATCGCTAGAATCGCAATTAAGAACACCCCCGCCCATACCGCAAAGGACTTACTACGGATGGTTAAGTGCGTAGACTTTCTAGTAATCACATTGCTTATAGCAAACGCAATACCCGAGGTTAATGCAAACCACTCTGCAGTGTTTCTAGGTAATGGCCAGGCGCTGGATTTGCCTGTTAAGTCAGACAACATAATAAATGCCCCCGTTAGCGATAAAGCCATAATCATTAAGCCGCGTTTATCAATACGCTCTTTAAGCCAAAAGTGGGCAAGTATCAAGGTCCATAATGGCGATAGATAAAATAACAGCATCACACGCATTACCTCGCCATCTATCACAGCAAGTACATAAGCGAGATTAGTCCAGCCTGCAGTTAGACTCAGCCAAAGAATGCTCACCGGCAACTTAAAAATGCCGCGCCAATGCTTTATACATACAATACCCGCTAAAATCAGCACTGTTGAATAGCAGTAAAAACTCGATGCCACTGCCGCGACGCCAGCATTCGCCAAAATTCGATATGGATACCAAACCACTCCCCAACATACCGCAGCTAATAACAGACTGCTGCTATTAAGTAGTGCGCTCTTGGCTAATGGCTTTGGGTTATTGACATGCATTTTATTCTCAACTTTATTAATTTTTACTTATGTGAACAACATCAATTTTACGACTTAAATTTTTGCGACTTAAAATTACCAGTACTTGGGCGGCTAGTTTACAATATTGCCTATGAATCCAAACTTAAATTTACTCCAGCCCTACCCTTTTCAACGCTTGCGCGATTTATTTAAAGGCATTACACCTAATCCAAGCTATTCTGCCATTAATCTATCGATAGGCGAGCCTAAACACGCCACGCCACAGCTCATTAAAGACGCACTGGTAAACAATTTAGCAGGTTTAGCTAGTTACCCTACAACAGTGGGCTCTTTAGCGCTACGTGAAGCGATTTCTAATTGGATTACACGCCGTTATGGCGTACCTGCACTTAATCCTGAAACTGCGATTTTGCCAGTGACAGGCAGCCGTGAAGCGCTATTTGCTTTTGCACAGGTGATTATTGATAACACCAAACCAAATCCAGTTGTCATTTCACCTAATCCGTTTTATCAGATATACGAAGGCGCAGCATTTCTTGCTGGTGCTCAACCTTATTTTCTTAACACCTTGCCGGAAAATCAACATGCTATGGACTTTGATAGCGTGCCAGAGGATGTGCTAAAACGCACACAACTGGTATTTGTATGCAGTCCGGGCAATCCTTCTGGCAAAGTAATGTCATTGGCGCAATGGAAAAACATATTTGAACTGTCTGATAAATATGGCTTTGTGATTGCGGCAGATGAATGTTATTCAGAGATTTATTTTGATGAAGCGAACCCGCCTCTAGGCGCGCTACAAGCCGCTCACAAGCTAGGTAGAGATTACAGAAACTTAGTAATTTTCAGCTCACTTTCTAAACGCTCAAACGTACCTGGAATGCGCTCAGGCTTTGTTGCTGGCGATGAAAAAATCATTGAGAAGTTCACGCTATTCCGTACTTATCATGGCTGTGCGATGAATCCAGCAGTGCAAGCCGCATCTATCGCCGCGTGGAGTGATGAAGCGCATGTCATTGAGAACCGTACACTTTATGCAGCTAAATTCAATGTGGTGACACCGCTGCTAAATAACGTATTAGACGTTGAATTGCCAGATGCCGCATTTTATCTATGGGCGAAAAGTAAACAAAGCGACACGGAGCTAGCAGTAAAACTGTATCGTGATTTGAATATTACGGTATTGCCAGGCAGCTATTTGGCACGTGAAGCGCACGGATTAAACCCAGGTGAAAATTTTATTCGCATGGCCTTGGTTGCATCGCATGATGAATGTATTGAAGCGGCAAAACGTATGCAAAGCATTTAACAGCTGTCATTCTGAGCGCAGCGAAGAATCCATGCACTATTGGTTAATTTCAAAAAGCTGGATTCTTCGCTATACTCAGAATGACGAATAAAGATAAATTTAAATATCTAATGTAATTTATTAAATTTAACCCTTAATAAATTGATTTATTTCATTAAATACCAATTCATTCAATTGCGGATTCAAGCAATCCAACTCAACATTATCATCCATGCCGCGCAGCCAAGTAAGCTGACGTTTCGCTAATTGACGTGTGGCAAATATGCCCCTATCTCGCAATTCAGCTAAATCATATTCACCAGCAAGATGCTCCAAAGCTTGCCTATAACCAACACAACGCATAGAGGTCGACTCTGGTGTTAATGATGGATACTTTGCTATCAGCGTCTTCACTTCATCCACAAAACCATCTTTGAGCATCTGGTCGAATCTAATCGCAATACGTTCGTGCAGAACCTTGCGCTCGCTAGGCACTAAGGCGATTTTAAGCAATTGATAAGGCAAAACCTCACTCGTTTGTTTCGCATAAAGCACAGACATCGCTTCGCCTGTCAGCTCAAACACCTCCAAAGCGCGCTGAATACGCTGAGTGTCGTTAGGCTCTAATCTCGCAGCAGTCACAGGGTCAACCAAAGCTAACTTCTCATGCATGGCAGGCCAACCTATAAAAGCCGCACGCTTATCAAGCCGCGCACGAACTTCTTGGTTCGCTTCTGGCAAGCCACTCAAACCCTCTTGCAAGGCCTTAAAGTACAACATCGTACCGCCGACCAATAATGGAATCTTGCCGCGCGAGGTTATATCCGCCATTAAACGCAAAGCATCATTTCTAAAATTCGCTGCAGAATAAGCACTGGTAGGCTCAATAATGTCGATTAAATGATGTGGCGCCTTTGCCAGCGTTGCAACATCAGGTTTGGCTGTACCGATGTTCATATCTTTGAACACCAAAGCAGAATCCACACTGATGATTTCAACAGGCAGCTTTGAGATAAGGTCAACAGCAGCCCCCGTCTTGCCGCTGGCAGTTGGACCCATTAGAAAAACTGCTAAAGGCTTAATGTCCACACCATTGATCCTCGCATGGAATTCCATCACCGTCTCCATCTGTTATAGTTCCGGGACAGTGCGACAAATAAAACATTGCTTCATCACATGAAGTCATTTCATTGCATCGTGACTTCCCAGTACATTGGAAGTGGTTGCTATTAATAGAAATGTTGTGGCTAGAATTTTCTGTGTTAAGTAAAAATGGTTTAGGCTTAACTTCTTTAGCAGCTTCAATGGAATTAGTATATTCAGTAGTTTTTTGCAGACCCGAATCAACTCTAGAAACCCTTTTATAAAACTGATATAACGGTAAGCTACAAAATACCATTAGCAAAACGATGATAATTACACTGTAATTTTTCTCTCTTTTTACAATCTTAGCCTTAACTCTAGGCTGCGCATGAACTACTCGATTAAGATATAAAACGTTATATGCCTGCAAACCTTTTGATGCATCTTTAGCTACTTCAAATGTAACAACCTCTCCAATAACTGGGCGTGTTAGGCCTTTAGGAAAGGCGCTAATATGAACAAATACTTGCTCCGCAGAACCGTCTGCAGATATAAATCCATAACCTTTAGAATCTACCCATTTGAAAATTTTGCCTTGTTGACGCACTGTTATTTACCCCGCATAAACATCTTATCCAAGTCACTCATACTCACTTGAAACCAAGTCGGACGACCGTGATTGCACATACCGCTTCTTTCTGTAGCTTCCATGTCTCGCAATAAAGCATTCATTTCAGGAATCGTCAGGCTACGATTGGCGCGTACGGCTGCATGACATGCCATTGTGCCTAATAACTCGTTGCGGCGCTCTGTAAGTGCTCTTGAGGCGCCGTATTCGCGTAGGTCGCGTAATACATCTCGCGCTAAAGTCACGGCATCAGCTTCTTGCAGCATGGTTGGTACAGCGCGTACAGCTAAAGTGGTGGGAGATATTATGGCGATATCGAATCCTAACTGTTGCAGACTACCATCGTTACTTGCCAAGGCCTCTTGTACTGTAGCCACTTCTAACCTGTCAGCATTAAAGCTCACGGGCAATAACAAAGGTTGCATAGCAACGGTTTTATTATGTCCATCTTTACCGTCGAGCGCATTTTTAAGCTGCTCGTACATAATGCGCTCGTGTGCGGCATGCATATCGACTACGACTAAACCTTGCGCATTCTGCGCCAAGACGTAAACACCATGAATTTGTGCCACAGCAAAGCCTAGTGGAAAATCATTCTGCGCATAATTTTCATTGGCGTCATTAATAAAAGCATTACCACTATCAAGCCCGTCCCTATGGCTCTGCAAGGGTGCATTACTTAATGAACTATTTGAATAGTTTTGCGCATTATTACTACTAAATAGTGTTTGATAGAAGCTACTAGGTTCGTTAGCACTTAGATTGATTTGCGCCTGATATTGCGGATAAGGGCTTGCTGAGTAACTCGGTGAGTTGGCATTTTGACCCCCAAACGGATTGTAAGCCGCTTGATTGGCCGTGCTAGCATTTGAAACGCCCGTGGGTGAAGCTAGCGCTTTGTGTAGCGAGTGGAAAATAAAGCGATGGATAGCTTGTCCATCCCTAAATCTAACTTCGGTTTTAGCTGGATGTACGTTCACATCGACCAAATTAGGGTCTAACTCTAAAAACAACACAAATGCAGGATGCCTATCATGATGCAAAACATCTTGATACGCTTGGCGTATGGCGTGTGAAATGAGTTTATCACGGACAAAACGACCATTCACGTACACATATTGCGTATCGCTTTTGTTGCGATTAAAAGTTGGCTTGGCGACTACGCCCCATATGCGCAAACCTGCTGCCGATTCATCTACGGCGATTGTTTCAGCAGCGAAATCTGCACCTAAAACTTCACCAAAGCGCTTAGTTGGCTCGCTGACTGCATAGCGGCTAAGTGCCCTGCCATTGTGTTGCAACATAAAAGCCACGTCTGGGCGAGAAAGCACCACGCGATTGAATGCAGCTTCGCAATGACCAAACTCTGTACCTTCAGTTTTTAAAAATTTACGGCGCGCAGGCGTGTTGAAATATAAATCATCAACTTCAATAATCGTACCCGCATCTAAAGCGGTTGGTTCGATTGGTGAAATCTCGCTACCATTCGAAGCAATACGCCAAGCATGTTTTGTATCAAGTGCGCGACTACTGATTTGCGTACGTGAAACAGAGGCAATACTCGCTAAGGCTTCACCACGAAAACCTAAACTTGCGACAGCTTCCAAGTCATCTAAGCTAGCAATTTTACTAGTTGCATGTCGCGTCAGCGCCATGGCTAAGTCTTCCTGCGCAATGCCATTACCATTGTCTGCCACCCGTAGCTGCTTAACGCCACCTTGCACTAAAGACACGGATATTTCAGTACTGCCAGCATCCAAGCTGTTTTCTAGCAGCTCTTTGAGTGCGGATGCAGGGCGCTCTACTACTTCGCCTGCGGCGATTTGGCTGATGAGTTGATCTGGGAGTAAGTGAATGAGCGCCATAAAATATAGTTATTTTTTGATAACTATATTTTACCTTGCTTTAGGAACTTTGCTTTAATAACGTTGATTTAACTATTCTAGGAAGAGACCTTTGTACGAAAAAATAAATAGTTCAATTTTAAACAAAAAAGCTAAAAACCGTCATTCTGATCGCAACGAAGAATCCAGCCATATCAATAGTTTGCATGGATTATTCGCTACGCTCAGAATGACGAACTGAACGTTTTTAGTGTAAAAGTTACTTCGTGAAAATGTATCAGAAAGTAAAAATAGAAAAATTAAGAGCCTATACTTGCCCCAATAAAGGGCGGATTTATACTTTAAAAAATAACCATGCACCATCACATAAATGCATTAAAAACACCCCATCTAATCTGTAACTCAGCTTTTAAATTGTATTCTACTAACTAAAGTCTGATAGCGCAGTTTTAACTAAAGAATCAATTTTCTCAGTAATATGTGTCAGTTCAGTTGCCACCACTGAAAACTCGCGCCCGATTTCACCAGCGCGCGCAGCAGAAATCTGTGCGTTGACAGCAACAATTTTGGCTTGTTTTGCAATACTCTGAATGTCGTTCATTAAATAGCGGCGCTTTTTTTGCTCTAGCTTAACAAATGCTTTAGATTCATTTTCATACACCAGCGTTATTTGATTTAGCAGCTTTACTATCGGCATCGCCAGCAAGCCCAACTCATCTAGCAAGCCTTGTGCCGTGCGGTAATTAGCCTCATAAGCACTGAGAGTTTTCTCCGCTAGATTAATAAATTCCAAATTCTTTTTATGCCCATCCAACTCACTATAGTAAGCAAGCCTAAGGTTTTCAAAGAAAACACCTGGCATTTCACTATTACCAATCACCAGAGCATGATGGCTATCTCTAAACAATTGCAAATCATCACGGGCTATTTTTAACGCATTTTCATGGCCATGGGTTGAAAGAAATATGTTCAAGATAATGCGCTGAGATAGCATGCGTTGGCGCCCTGAAATATTAATTAAATGGCCAAAAGTTTCACTGGTGATGTCAAATTCAGGATTAGCGTAACTTGTTGCCCCTTGATTACGTCGTGTCTCTAAGCTCAAAATAACCCTCCAGCTTTCATCTCAAAAAATTTATATGCGCAAATTTTTGCGTTAGCATTTGCTTTAATAGCTACATAAGCAAAACTCATTCCAACTCATCACACAATTTTCGATTGGCAATACTGAGTGTTTACGCTAAATTCTCAACCTGTATTCATTCCGTTAAAAATAATCAATGGCTCAACATTATGCAAAAAGTTTTACCCAAGCTCGCTTGCTTAATCGCCATCATCATTTTTACCTAGGCCCAACTAACTCTGGTAAAACATATCAGGCACTTATCGCGCTTGAAAAAGCAAAGTCTGGCGTTTATTTAGCACCTTTAAGATTATTAGCCATGGAAATTCGCGATCGGCTAGTCGCCGCAGGCGTGCCATGCAACCTGATTACAGGCGAAGAGCGTGTGCTGATGGCTGGTGCGCAGCATACTGCCTCAACCATTGAAATGATGAATCCATCCAATGTTGTGGAAGTTGCAATCATTGACGAAATTCAAATGCTGCAAGATGGTGATAGAGGTAGTGCATGGACAGCAGCCTTAGTTGGCGTACCTGCAAGTCAGGTGTTTATTTGCGGCTCAACCGCAGTAACTGCGCCTTGCCTCGCTGTAATTGACGCCATGGATGAAACCTATGAAATCACTTATTTAGCCCGAAAAACGCCATTGGTGTTAGAGGATGAAAGCATTTGTGGTAAGCATTACAGCCGCCAAAAATTAAAGCCAAAACTACAAAAAGGTGATGCGATTATTGCTTTTAGCCGCAAAGATGTACTGACTTTTTCAGCATGGTTTCGCCAGTGGGGATTTACAGTGGCGAGCATCTATGGGGCGCTTTCACCCGAGGTGCGTAGAACTGAGTCTGAGCGTTTTTGCACTGGTAAAGCGGATATTTTGGTGGCAACCGATGCGATTGGTATGGGATTGAACCTGCCGATTCGACGTGTGATTTTTTCAAATATTCATAAATTTGATGGCGTAGCTTCGCGCCACTTAAACTCAACAGAAGTGCGCCAGATTGCTGGGCGTGCAGGTCGATTCGGCATTTATGACACTGGCTATGTAAGCGTATTTGAGAACGATGAGTTGATACATGTTGAGCACATGCTAAGTACCGACGACACGTCAGACTTAACAAAACTGCCGGTCAGTATTAGTTTTGGTCAAATTGGCGAAATTTCTCAGACATTACACACGAGAAAAATCGCAGAAGTCCTCATTTATCATCAGCAAAGAACGCGTATAGATTCTGAGCTATTCGCACAAACGTCACTTAGCACTCAGATTGCCCAAGCCATATTGGTAGATGAGCATGCGCCTACCATGTCGCTCAAAGACAAATTTATCTTCGTCTGCGCGCCGATTTCGCTCAATGTCGCGTTTGAGAAAGACTATTACCTACTTTGTTTGCACAGCGTGGTTGACTCCAAAATACGCCACTTACCCAACCCGCCCAATTGGCTAGAATCAGACAGCCCAAAGCATTTAGAAGCAGCAGAATTGTTAAGCCATAACTTAAGTTTATACGCGTGGTTAAGCTTTAAATTTCCGCAGATTTTTGTGGGTGGTGATGAAGTTCGCAGCTACCGTCAACGTGTTAGCCGCTACATTGAAAGTGCGCTACTCACCCAAGCGGGCTATGGTGACACCACGAGAGAAATTGATTACTTAAAAACTAAACGCTAATCATCGATAGTTTAATTAAAACTTAGTCTGAGGCTACTTTAGTTTTAGCTAATGCAGGATTCGTAGCAAAGTACTTTTTGATTCCCGTCAAAATCGATGTGACTAATTTATCTTGATAGTCCGCATCGTTCAGTCGACGCTCTTCTTCTGGATTGCTAATAAAAGCAGTTTCAACCAAAATCGATGGAATATCAGGTGATTTCAACACGGCAAAAGCCGCCTGTTCAACACGGCTGGCATGCAAGGTATTGATTGCACCAATTTGTGTAAGTACCGCTTTACCCAACTTTAAGCTATCGTTAATCGTTGCGGTTTGCGATAGATCCAGCAAGGTTCTCGCTAATACGGGATCTTTATCATCTAGGCTCACGCCGCCAATCAAATCAGACTCATTTTCTTTTTTAGCTAAATAGCGCGCGCTGGCACTAGTTGCGCCACGCTCAGATAAAGCAAATACTGAGGAACCCTTTGCAGATTGATTAGTAAATGCATCTGCATGAATAGAAACAAATAAATCGGCCTGCATATTGCGCGCTTTCACCACCCGACCATGCAAAGGAATAAAAAAGTCACTATCGCGCGTGAGCACGCCTCGCATATTTGGCTCGCCATCAATTTTTTCTTTGAGTTTTTTAGCAATCATTAAAGTGACATCTTTTTCATGACTGCCATTTGCTCCGCGTGCGCCTGGGTCTTCACCGCCATGGCCGGCATCAATCGCAATGATGATTTGACGGCCACTTTTTTTAGTCTTGGCTGGGGCTGTGTCTTGTGGAGTGTTTTGGCTAGCCCCCTGATTTCTAACTTCTTGGTTTTTAACTTCTGAGCTCTTGATTTCCGGAATTTTAACTTCTACTTTAGCTATAGGTGGTTCAACTGGCTTGGTTGTTTCAGCAGGTTTAGTTGTTTTAGTGGCATTGGGTTCGATAGACTCAACTTGTGGTGGCAAAGGCTCCACAATAATCTGTGGCTGGCTTGAGCTGTTCGCTGATTCTTGTGCAACAACTACTTGATTAGGAGCTTCAATTTGTATTGCTGAACCAGTATTCGATGAACTAATATTGACTGAGTTAGATGCCGCATCACGCTCTGCAATCATTGCCATCAATGGATCTTTTAGCGGGTAAACATCCAGCACCAAGCGGTACTTATAATCGCCTGTTGGCATTAAAGTAAATGCATTGGGTTTAGCTTCGGTTTTCAAATCCACAACTAAACGCACCACATTTTGCTGAAATTTAGCGACGCGAATTTGCTTAATATAAGGGTCACTCGCTAAAATTTTATCGCTTAATGATTTAATCACTAAGTTTAAATCGATATTTTCAATATCCACCACCACGCGATCAGGACTCTGAATCACGGACATTTTATAAACAAACGGTTGTGCAGACTCTAGTGTGATGCGCGTGTAGTCTTGCGCCGGCCATACACGTGCAGCGGTAACGATGTTCACCGCTTGCGCTGATGCAGCAAAATTAAGCTCTGTAAAAGTAAAACTTAGCAGCATCAAGCCAATATATATGGTTTTTTTACATGACCAGAAAGCATTGTTCATTTTATTAAAGCTCATCATGTTAAATCATCATTGCTGAGTAGAAATTGTATGCAGACATTGTTGTCCTAATGTTGAGTGTGCAGATAGATTAACACTACGTCCTAAGTTTTTACCTACATTTTTAATTGAAAAAGTAATATTAAGATCTGGTGTTGGTAGCACGTTTTCTGCCTTCTCAGGCCACTCAATCACGCACACACTATTGACATTAAAGTAATCTCTAAACCCAGCAGACTCCCACTCTTCTTCATCATTAAAACGATATAAGTCAAAATGATACAACATTAAACTCGAAGTTACATTATATTTAATATCATAAGGCTCAACCAGCGTATAGGTAGGACTTTTAACCTTACCCACATGCCCCAAAGCATGCAACAAGCCGCGTACCAAGGTAGTTTTTCCTGCACCTAAATCCCCATGCAAATAGATGGTTAAATTTGGCTGTATGGCTTTCGCGAGGCTAGTACCAAAATCTAAGGTTGCTGCCTCGTCGGCTAAATCACGTGTAAAATTGTTATCCATGACAGACCTTAACGAAACTATCCAATCTAAGTTTACCCAGCTTGCCAATGACATTAAACAATGGGGATTGGCGCTGGGCTTTAATCAAATTGGCATCACTGATACCAATTTGCAAGAAGCAGAAGTTGAGCATCAAGCGTGGATTGCTAAAGGTTTTCATGGTGAAATGGATTATATGGCAAAACATGGGGTGAAGCGCACTCGCCCTGCAGAATTAGTACCGAATACACTACGCGTGATTTCTGCTCGATTAGATTATATGCCGCCCAATGCCGTAGATAGTGAATCGATAATCCAAGACAGCTCTAAAGCTTTTATCTCACGCTATGCCATGGGGCGTGATTACCACAAGGTAATGCGCAACAAACTGCAAAAGTTATGTGAAAAAATTCAGTCGGAGATGACAAAATATCAAGTAGATGATTTCAGCTACCGCGCATTCACTGATAGCGCACCGGTGTTAGAGGTTGCCTTAGCTGAAAAAGCAGGGTTAGGTTGGCGCGGCAAACACACCCTCCTAATCAATAAAAATCGTGGGTCATGGTTTTTTTTAGGTGAAATTTACACCGATTTACCTTTACCTATCGATGAGGCCACGACCAATCATTGCGGCACCTGCACTAGCTGCATAGACGTATGCCCCACCAAAGCCATTACAGCCCCTTACGAGGTAGATGCTAGACGCTGCATTTCTTACCTCACCATAGAGCTTAAAACCAGCATTCCTGTTGAGTTTAGACCGCTGATTGGCAATCGAGTCTATGGCTGCGATGATTGCCAGCTTTTTTGCCCTTGGAATAAGTTTGCTGAAATCACGCATGAGTCAGACTTTGCAGTCAAAAATGGTTTGGATAATATCAGCTTGGTGCAATGCTTTGCTTGGACTGAAGCCCAATTCAAGCAGAATATGGCAGGTAGCGCGATTTACCGAATTGGCTATGAACAGTGGTTGCGCAATATTGCGGTAGGCTTGGGCAATGCTAGCACTACGCCTGAAATAGTTGGCGCACTAAAAGGCCGTATGAACGACACATCTGCTTTATTACGAGAGCATATTGATTGGGCATTGGCGCGACACAAACTTGGTGATGAAATAACAAGCGGTTAAAACGCTAAGTCATTAAAAAATATGATTTAACAAATAGATTTACTGCTCATCTCCTCTAAACCTACGTTCATAAAATATACTATTGCCGTTGATTCTTTTAGCTTCCTTCTTCGCAACTGTCATAGCTGCAGAAACTTCATAATGACTGGCAAATTCCTCTGGGACAATTTTCACCGCACCAATGGATAAAGTACTAAATGGATAAAATGTACTTTTGCCTTGTCTATCATCAATCTCAATCCCACCGATTTTCCGATCTTCTTCACTATAAAAAGTAGGAATAACCTCCTCTAAATGAGCAAGTATAAAGTTACACCGCTCCTCCCAATTGGTACTTTGGCAGATTAAAATAAAATCATCACCGCCAATATGCCCAACAAAATCCAAGTTAACATCAACGGACTTAGCTAAAGTTTCACCTACCAGTTGAAGTACAAGATCACCTTGCCTAAAGCCATAGGCATCATTAAATGGCTTAAAGTTATCCAAATCACAATAGCATGCCCAAAATGTATTTTTCTTTTCTAGTAAGCGATCTATATGTTCATTTATCGGTACATTACCCGGCAATAAAGTCAGGGGGTTAGCGTAGCGAGCTGCACTGATTTGCATTTCGGTAATTTTTCTCAACAAGGCATGACCACTACCTAAGCCTATATACTTTTCATTTTCAGTAATGATAAAACCATTGGTTAAATGATGAGGCTCCATTTGAGTAATCAGGTCACTAAGCTCATGATAGGTAATGCTACCATCAACAATTAAAGGCTTTGTGTCCATAAACTCTGTACATGAGTGCTTGCCATATAACTCTTTCCTGAAAGGCCGGACAAAGCTATCAATCATACTAAATCGGCTTATTAAGCCTAAAGGAATACCGTTCTCAACGACGGGAATAGAAAATAACTTTTCGTTACTTTCAAACATCACATTCACTTCATCATTAGTTTTATTCGGAGTAACGAAAGGCGCTTTCTCCAATAACGTTAAAATACTCCCTTGCCGTTCAGTGCCGGAGGCTTTAGGAAAAACGCTGATAGTTTTACGTGTGAAAAGATGTTGAATATTTTCGCTTATCTGCTGAAGAGGTTCTGGTATTGGGTGTCCTAGTAAATACCCTTGGCAAAACGCAATATTTAAATCACGTAAAATAACAAATTCGGCTTCAGTCTCTACGCCCTCAGCAATCACTTTAGTACTCGAGTTATCCGCTATTTGCTGAATGGACTTTACAAACTGCAGTTTGACGGGATCAGAATTGATAGAGTGAATGAAGTGTTTATCGATTTTTACATACTCTGGACGCAGCTCTGACCAAAGCCTTAATGTAGAGTAACCTTCACCTAAGTCATCAAGTGCTATTTGGAAGCCAACATTTCGATAACTGTCGATGACCTTATACAGTTCTGAATAATCAAAGGTCGGAGAGCTTTCAGTGAGCTCCAACACTATATTTTTTGGGCTTAGTCCCAAGCTCTCAATGTAATCAACCGATATAAGTTTGTTATGACCAAACTCCTGCAAGCATTCTGGACTAACATTCACAAATATTTTGTTTGAACATGCGTGCTTTGCAAAGTTTTCCATGCCTACTTTCAGACTTGCCAACTCCAAATCACACACTCTATTTTCAACTTTAGCGGATTTAAATAAATTCTGTGGCGAATATAAATCTGTATTTTCTGGGCCTCTTATTAACCCTTCATGTCCGAGGATAATGCCACTTTGAATGTTGATGATTGGCTGAAATACACTTGCTAGCGTTTGATGATCAATGATGTCATTTAAAATTCTACTATGGTTAATTTCAGGGGATTTAGTCTCAAATAATCTAAGTAATTGCATGTTTTTCCCAAGTATTTCAGATAGTTAATGCATCATGCAATCAAAAAGTATTTAATCAATTAGCACACTAACGATATTTCAAAACACTATGCCTGAATTGTTACAGGGTCATTACACAACTATTATTAAGATTTGTGAATTTAAAACTAACAAACTTAACACTGATGAATTCAAAATCTACGGCTTTAAAGCTAGATTAAACTGGGCAATTGGCACGGGTCTGCCAAACAGAAAACCTTGGTATGCATTACAACCGCAATTCATTAAGAGCTCACGCTGCTCATCAGTCTCTACGCCTTCGGCAATCACGTCTAAGTTTAAGGTTTCTGCCATAGCGATTACCGTACGCACAATCGCCTGGTCGCTAGTATCGATTGCAATTTCCCTCACGAATGACCGATCTATCTTCAGTTGATCAAGCGGAAGTAATTTGAGATATTGCAGAGAGGAATAGCCCGTGCCGAAGTCATCTAATGAGAAGTTAACACCAATATTTTTTAGCTCCATCATCTTGGTAATGGTCGCTTCAATATTTTCAAGCATGATGCTTTCTGTTAATTCTAATTTAAGTCGCATGGGATTAATGCCGCTATTTTTTACTGCTGCCTGAACCTGTTTTGCAAATGTACTTTGGTAGAACTGTTTTGCACTGACATTAATTGACAACGAAAGACCTTGTGTTTGCGCGGTTGTTTGCCATGCTTTAAGTTGGGTGCAGGCGGTTTCCAACACCCACTGCCCTATTGGTAAAATCAAACCTGTTTCTTCTGCTAATGGAATAAACTCTAAAGGTGAAACTAAACCACGCTCAGGATGAATCCAGCGAATCAGGGCTTCCGCCCCCAAAGCCTTACCTAATCGGTCTACCTGAATTTGGTAATAAAGCTCGAACTGATTGTTATCTAGCGCTTTACGTAAATCCACTTCTAATGCAGCACGCGTATTAATCGCTTCTTGCATATTCGGGTCAAAGAAACACAAGGTATTTCTACCCATTTTTTTAGCCTGATACATGGCAATATCAGCATGTTTTAGTAACACATCCTGTGAGTGCCCATTTTCGCTAAACAGAACGACACCAATACTAGCCGTTGTCTGATATGCACTAGCGCCAAGCTGATAAGGCTGGCTAATTGATATCAAAATTTTACTAGCAATGGCTTCGGCCTGAGCGGCGGCTTCTAGAGGATGCTTACTTAAGTCTTCCAGCATGACCACAAACTCATCGCCGCCTAAGCGCGCTACGGTATCTCCTTCACGCACACAATCGCTAAGCCTGTCAGCCACTTGCCGTAGCAACAAATCACCCACGTCATGACCAAGCGTATCATTAAGCGTTTTAAAGTGATCAAGATCGAGAAAGAGCAAGGCGCCGCCCCAGCCTAGGCGCGCACCCGCTGATAAAGCATGATTCAGGCGATCAATTAAAAGACGTCGATTAGGCAGGCGCGTCAGCACATCATAAAAGGCTAAGTGGTTAATTTCAGCTTCTGCGGCATTGCGCAATGTTACATCGGTAAATGTAGCGACGTAATTCGTCACAATACCGTTGTCACCCATCACTGCAGTAATAGTCAAATGCTGAGGATAAACCTCGCCACTTTTACGACGATTCCAAACCTCGCCCTCCCAGTAGCCACTCACTGCAATGTTTAGCCACATTGAGTCGTAAAAATCTTCATGATGATGACCTGAACTCACTAAACGCGGTGTTTGGCCTATCGCCTCTTCTGCCGTATATCCAGAGATTTTAGTAAAGGCTTTATTCACTCGCAGAATAACCTTATTAACATCAGTCACCATCATGCCTTCCTGAGACTCAAAGGCGGTAGCCGCAATACGAAACTCAAGTTCAGCTAATTTGCGTTCGGTAATATCTAAAGAAGTACCTGTCGCACGAATAGCGCGCCCACTCGCATCACGAATGACTTTGATAGAGTTACTTAGCGTACGCACTGCCCCCGAGGATGGATTGGTGCGAGATTCAAATTGAATTGAGCCGATGAGCGTTGCCAATTGGCGCTGGACATCGACCACTAGGTCACGATCATCTGGGTGAATTAACTCAAGGTACTCGGCAAAACTTGGCGCGCCCAATTCTGGATCAAGGTCATACAATCGAAAGTTTTCATCAGACCAACTGCCAATCATGGTGTTTAGATCTAACTCCCAGCTGCCTAAGTGCACACTGGCTTGGGCTTTAGCTAGACTGGCGGAGCTTTCAAGTAGTTTTAACTCTGACTGCTTGCGCTCAGTCACATCACGTGACAACATAATAAAGCGAATGTCTTCACCGGCTACTTTTGGTTTTTTAGCCACAGAAAGCTCAAACCACAACTTACCGCTGGGTAGTTCTAACTCCAACTGCTTACCTTGTGATCTGTCTTCATCATAAGCTTCCCGAATAGCAGACATCACAACGCTGGCAGCGCTTTCGGGCATGACATCTCGCACATTTTTTCCGATTAAATCTTCTGGCGCAACTGGCAATAAGTGTCTACTGGGCGAATGTGCAGAATAATATCGACCATGAATGTCAATTTCGAACAATAAATCAGGAATGGCATCTATTGTCGCTTGCAGCCTGACATCGGAGCGTTGTTTTTCTTCTTCAGTGCGTTTTAACTGAGTCACATCGAGCATCGCTACGCGCAATACAGGTTGTTCAGCCTCGTCATCCATACGTAGACAGTTGAGATTAACGGTGATGATTGCACCGCTGACATGTGCTAATTTAATGTCGAAATTTAGCTCTTCCCCGCCATCTAGATCTTGCATACTTAAAAATAAGCTTTGCCAGCGAGCCTTCTCTTCATCTACCACAAATTGACTAAAATGTTGCTCGTTAAGCTCGCCACGCTTCACACCCAACATTGAAGTCACTTTCCAATTCACCTCTGTGATCATGCCATGCTTGCTGATAGAGAGATAACCTATAGGCGCAAACTCATAAAGATCTCGATAACGGTCGCGAGATTCCGCTGCCTCTAACTGTGCTAACTGTAACTTATCTTGCGCTAAGCGACGCTGCGCTTCGCGATCAAAGTTATCAAGTGCGAAACTAATATCTGAAGCCATTTCATTAAGTAAATCGATCACCTCTTGGTCGAAAGCGGCCGCATCAGGATTGTAAACAGTGAATGTGGCAAATGGCTTTCCATAGCGAGCAATAGGAAAGGCACCTACAGAACGCCAACCAAACTCTTTCGCCTTGACGTGCCAATGCTTAGTTAATGGGTTTTCTAAAAAATCATTAATGATCACTGAATGGTTTTCTCTAAATGCAGTACCTACTGGCCCTCGACCTTCTAGAATATTCGCATTGATCGAGATGTTGACACTTTCTAAATACTCCAAACCCTCACCATAAGTAGCTACAGGTAAAATTAACTGGCTCTGCTCATCCAACATCCCTACCCAAGCCATTTGCATACCGCCAAATTGAACCGCGCATTTACATGCTAAAGGGAATAAATCATTCTCATCCGACATGCGAACAATCGCTTGGTTAGTCTCGCTCAGAGCTTTATACAGATTGTTTAATCTAAGAATGCGTTGCTCATTTTTTTTACGATTAGTCAGATCATGCAAAATAGCAAAGTAAGTTTGGTTGTCTAATTTACGTGCATTCACTTCTGCCATAAACTGAGTGCCATCTTTGCGTACATGCACCCATTCTCCGGTATGTAGCTCGCCAGCCATCATGCTTTCTACAACGGGATTTATTCTGCTTACTTCTGTGTCTTGCAATACTCTAGGTAAGTGAAGGCTTAAAAGCTCATCGCGCTTATACCCAAACATCTTTAATGCGGCAGGGTTCGCCTCAAGAATGCGATGCTCTCGGTTTAACACTAAAACACCAGAGCCAGACTGTTTAAAAAGCTTTATATACCGGTTATTTGCAACTTGTTGACCTTTAACTAAAGTCCAAGCTAGCAAAGCCAGCATTAAAGATAACGCGATGCCCGCGCCAGCAATAACCTTGGATTGGTAAAGATTAGAAACGCGCGATTCAAATTCGGGCGTGGTATTTAATAGCAATGTCCAAGTATGGCCAGCAAAATCCAGCTGACGTTTGGTTTGCAGCATGCCATCAACAAGGCTATATTTAGTAGGCTTTGTAGCTGAATAATACATAAGCGATTGACCTGAAATCGCATTACCATCATGTATCTCTAGGCCAATATCTTGATCAAACTCCCCCTTAAGGCCAGCCATTAAATCATTAATGCGAAACGGTACATCTACCCAGCCTTTAATATTTGCACGCCTAGCACCTAGCGTATCAAGATTTGCACCGGTTTTAAAAATTGGCAGATACATCACAAAAGAAAACACGTTTGATTTACCCGCATCTTGCGCCAAAGTAAAATGGTTCGAAATAGCCACTTCATTTGAGTCGCGTGCGCGCTCCATTGCAGCACGAGCTATGGGCACGGCAAATACATCTAAACCTAAAGCTTTAAGATTATCACTGGCCATAGGTTCCATGCGAATGATAGGCGCATATACCTGACGGTCACCTTCTGGTCTAATTTTGTAATCAGGTAATCCTAGCCTGTGAATTGCTTCTAGATGCCGAGCTTTATCAGCATGCGGCACGATGGTGACTAAGCCTATTCCCAGCACTCCCGTTTTTTTTTCGTGTATTTTTAAAGCATCAACATAAGATCGAAACTCACCTACATTAACGCTTTCTGAACCATCAATAAAACCCTTTACGCCTCGCATCACCGTTTCATAGGCATGTAGACGAGCGAGTATATTGTTTTGAGTTTGATCTGCGGCGTAGTCTAATGCTGCATTTAAGTTTTCAGTATGATTTTTTTTAGTCTCGTACCACAAAACTGTCGTAATGCTTAACCCAACTAGCAACACCATGGCAGAAATTAACCAAGGAGCAAGCCTAGTCTTAGCTAAACCTAACAAGCGTTTTTTATTCCAAGAAGCCATACCTTCTATTCTTAAAATTGAAACTAGATTTTAAATATCTTGCTGTTTTGCATTCCATTAAGATAGTGCTTTTAAATCTATAAAACCATAAAAAATGCGGAAAAACCACGAATAGTTAAAGCTCAGCAATCAATTAACTGAAGGAGATTACTGTAAAAAATATCAGTACAACCCTACTCATTTAATATCGGCAACTTAATAAAAAAATTGAATTTACAGTCAGCGCTGCACCGAGTTTCAGTTTATTAGCAACAATATTTACTATAACAACAGTTAATTAATGATCTTTTTCTGCACCAGCATGGCGGCACCAATAATACCTGCTTGGTCGCCCATACTAGAGATGTTCACACTCACCTTGCCGCGTAAAGCGGGAATCAAGTCTTGGTTTAACTGCTGCGTAAAAACTGGCTCTATAAGCGGCCAAGCGGCACTCATACCGCCACCTATCACTACATTAGTTACATCAATGACTTTTAAAATCTGTGCTAACGCCTGAGCAAGTGTTTTACCCGCTAGAGAGTACGCTGCAACAGCGTGTGTGTCACCCTTGTGTGCGAGGTTTGCAATTTCGTGTGAGTTATATTGTTGACCAGTTGCTTCTAAATAGCTAATTGCTACGCCGCTGGCTGAAGCGTATTGCTCCATACAGCCATAATTACCGCAGCCGCATAATCTACCATTTGGCTGAACAGTCATATGCCCCACTTCCATAGCCACGCCATGCTGACCTTGAAACGGCTGACCATTTAAAATTAAACCACCACCAACACCTGTGCCTAAACCCAAATAAATGAGATGATTGATTTGACCCGCACGTGTGGCGTATTCACCATAGGCAGCGGCTAATGCATCATTTTCCGTGATGACTGGCAGCTCTATCAGCTGGCTTAAATCAGTACTTAAATCCACATCAACTAAACCAGGCAAGTTAGGAGACTGCGAAATCTTTTGCGTATGCGGATCAATAAAACCTGGGAAACCTATGCCAACAGCCGATATATTGGGATACTTCACATGCATGCTATCTATTGCCACTGCAGTAGCATTTAGAATGGCTCGCCAAGCTTGCTCTGGTGTGTGAATTTTACAAAAGTTAGAAAAGTCAGTTTGAAAGCGCTTCTCCTCTATTAACCGAGGGGGAGTATTAGGTGCAGCTTCATCATAATCAACCACACCCAAACGCAGATTTGTACCGCCAACATCAATGCCGATCAACACTGCCATGATGACACCTCCATGAGATTAACCTCTGCCCGTCCGAGTAATCACTTCAGCAATACTTTCTGTTTGGGCAACCGTTAGCTGTTGCCAATTGAAACGCCAATGCCAATTGCCAGAGCATGTGCCCGGGGTATTCATACGGTGGCTAGAATCCAGCGCCAATATATCTTGCATAGGAATAATCGCCAACTGTGCATGAGATTCAAGCGTCAGATTAATCAAATCAGCTGGCATGTGCACATCATGCTCCTCAGAGCGTGATGAGTGAATATAGGCCTGCACATGACTACGCTGATGCTCATCTAAATTATTATACCAACCAAGCGTGGTGTCATTATCGTGCGTACCTGTATAAGCAACACTGTTAGCCTCGATATGATGTGGTAAATACGGATTATCATCTTGACCACTAAACGCAAACTGCAAAATTTTCATACCCGGTAAATTATATTGATGCCTTAATGCATCCACTTCTGGCGTAATAATACCCAGATCTTCCGCAACTAAACAAATCTTAGGTAAGGCCTTAAAAATGGCTGCTAACAATGCTTCACCTGGTGCTACCACCCACCGACCATTAATCGCTGTTTCTTCACTTGCTGGAATCTCCCAGGCCGCTTCTAAGCCTCTAAAATGGTCAATTCGTACAATATCAAACAAGGCATTTTGCGTTGCCATGCGCGAAACCCACCAGCTAAAGTTATCGGCCGCCATCGCATCCCAGTTATAGTGTGGGTTACCCCAGCGTTGCCCTGTGGCGCAGAAGTAATCTGGTGGTACGCCTGCCACCACGGCCATATTTTTATACTCATCTAGTTTAAAGAAATGCGGGTACGCCCAAACTTCGGCACTGTCGTACGCAACAAAAATTGGAATGTCACCAAACAAATAAACGTTCTTAGTCGCAGCATAGGCTTTAAGCGCAAGCCACTGGGTGAAAAATATAAATTGCGTGAATTGTATGATGGCGATTTCATGCGCTAATTCTTTACGTGCCTGTTTAAGCGTTGCAACATCTCTATGCTTATAGTCATCAGGCCAGTATTGCCAACCAGCTTGATTAAACTTATGACGTAATGCTAAAAATAAGGCAAAATCATTCAGCCAGTGCGCTTGTTTTTTACAGAATTTTTTGAAATTAAGCTGTTCTTTCTCAGCTAAAGACTCCGCCTGCTTGGCTTGCTCGTGAAAGGCTTCATAGGCGATTACAAATAAATCTGTTTTGCTGATTGACTCAACACTTAAATCATTTTTAGTCAGCAAGCCTTGTGATTGCAGACTTTCCAAACTAATAAAGTCTGGGTTGCCCGCAAAAGCTGATAAACACTGATAAGGAGAGTTATCCGCATGCGGCATATTGATTGGTAATGTTTGCCAAACACTGACACCAATACTGTTTAAGAAATCTACAAAGCGGTAAGCCTCTGTGCCTAAATCACCCACACCTAAATCACTCGCGGCTGGTGAGCTAGGCAAAGAACTAATATGTAATAACACCCCTGATCGGCGTTGAGATAAAAGAGATAAATTAGTGCGTTTCATTATTACCTACATAAAATTATGTTGACGTGAAGCTGGTTAACACTAATTACATCTATATGCGCGTACTTACATTAAGCTTAAACCTGCCCTCTACGCATTGTGCCAGCATTATCTGCATTACCACCACCAGCACTAATTGTTTTATGCAAAATCGCAGGTACTGGTTGCTGCAGCAAGGTATACAAGTTAATTAAATTGCGACGATATAGCTGGTCAAAGCTCGCCACGCTATCTGACGAGTTGTAATCCCCAAACCACCAAAACCAATCTGAGCCTTCACAAATTGAAAGCTGACGTTCGCAGGCTTTCAATTGATTGACATTTAAACTATTACTCAACATCACATCGTCGTAAGTTTTTTTCGCAGCGCAGAGTAAATCCCATGCTAAGTTTTTATCTTTACTACCAACCCAAGTACTAAATGTGCCGTATACCCAGCTACCCGCCGCGATTTGCGGCAAAGCAGGGGCGGATATTCCTTTAGTTTTATATTCTTTAGATTGATATAAATCAACGATGTCGCTAAAAGTCGTCATTTCAATATCAGGATGATTGGTCAGCGCCGCATACAATTCGTTCAAAAAATAATAGCCATTGTACGGGTAGTATTCCCAAGCATTTTCACCATCTAATATAACGCTAACGATCTTCGCACGTTCACTGGAATTGGATTGGTGAATGCCTTCTAATGTTTTAATGAAGTCACTCACAGCATCAGGAGTGTGCATTTTTGCGTATTCAAAGCCGATTTTGTCTGAAAGATTATCATCCCTAAAAAAGCATAGAATATCTTGCTTACCATTCGTCACGCGGTATGGTTGATAGAGATACTCACTCTTATCCTGCAAACCCATTTGCGATTTCAACAAGCTATTAGCCAACACTGCCTGTCCTGTAGCTGCCCACTCCACACCATGCTCCGCCATTAATGAGAGCGCGGCGTTAGACACACCACCCTCCGCAGGCCACATTCCACGAGGTACTTGGCCAAATAAATTAGTATGATATTTACTGGCTGCAACCACATGCGCGGCAGCACGTTCTTGCCCACCCGCATATCTAGCATATTTAGGTAAAGGTGCATACGGCATGGCATCTATCGTAGATTTAAAATCTATCAATAACGGCAAAATCGGATGGTAGTAAGGCGTAGTAGAAATCTCAATTTGTTTAGATTTCATCAGCGCTTTGTAACGTGGAATTAAGTTGGCAATTGTTTCGGCTATCAGGTCAAACAACTGTGTTCTATCTTCCAAGGTAAAGCTCAGCCCTTTGGTCATCAGCGTCTGAACTAGTTTGTTATTACGACGCAAACTCTCGCCGCACCAGGCTAGGTGATACCACACTAATAAATCCGCTTTATATTGTGCAGACAAATAATGAAACTCTTCTTTGTCATCCGAAATCGGCTCTATAAGCTGATAGAGCTGCAATAAGCGTTGATAATGTGGAAACGGACTGAGCATTTTCTCGTGATGGCTTTTGAAACAGCTGTTCACAATTAAACGACATTGTTCATAGCTGATACTAGCTAAGTTAGGCTCTATCAGTAACGCCAAAAGTGGGTCACGAATATGATTTTGCTTAAACTGAGTAGTGTAATCTTCCAGCTGCTCTAGCAAAATTGGCACGAAATTAAAGCTGACGCGTGCTTTTGGATTGGCTTCTAAGTGATAGGCCATATCACTATAATCTTTTATTGCATGCAGGTACGTCCATGGCAGCACATATTCATTGCTGACAATGTCGCGGTAATCTGGCTGATGCATGTGCCAATAAAGATTAATATACAGCTTAGGGCGAGTTGGCTTCATTTTAATTAACAACCTTAATAAATAAAAATAGTTAAAAATTATTTTTTAACTATTTAATTTACATTCAATAACTTACATTAAATTACCCTGTACAGATCTTGTCCTAACATGTCTGGCGTCACAAGCGTGATGCCTTTTTCAGACACATAAAAACGTTTAGCGTCTAAAGCCAAGTCTACGCCTATCTGCATACCTTCAGGGATGCTACAACCACGATCTATCACTACATTTTTAAGTATCACATTGCGATGAATAGTCACTTTTGGCAAAATAACTGCGCCTTCAATGTCACAATAGCTATGCACTCGAACATCAGAAAACAGCACCGAGTTAGTGACACTTGAACCGCTAATTAAGCACCCGCCTGATACCAATGAGTCTGTTGCCTTGCCTGTTCTACCTTCGTCGTTAAACACAAACTTAGCGGGTGGTAATTGCTCCAGTGATGTCCAAATCGGCCATTCTCTATCGTACAAATTAAGCTCTGGAATCACTCGCGTTAATTCCATGTTTGCTTCCCAATAAGCATCAATCGTACCAACATCGCGCCAGTAGTAGTTACCATTCTGAGCACCTACACAGCTTTCAGTAAAGCGATGCGCTTGGATTTTATATTTTTTGATGATGTACGGAATGATATCACCGCCAAAATCGTGGGTAGATTTTGGATCACCTGCGTCGCGAATGAGCTGTTCATACAAGAATTTAGCATTAAATACATAGATACCCATACTCGCAAAAGCTTTAGTAGCATCGCCAGGCATATGCTTAGGGTTGGCTGGTTTTTCTGCAAACTCAATGACGCGATCAGTAGCATCTACCGCCAATACACCAAATCCTTTGGCATCTTCTAGCGAAACGTTGATGCACGCCACCGTCATATCAGCATTACTTTTCACGTGGGTCGCCAACATTTTGCCGTAATCCATTTTATAAATATGGTCACCAGCTAAAATCAAAATGTACTCGCCACCACTCTCACGCAACAAATCTATGTTCTGATATACAGCATCTGCTGTGCCCTTATACCACTCATCTGAAATGCGTTGCTGTGCTGGGATGATATTAACGTACTCATTAAACTCACCACGTAAGAATCCCCAGCCGCGCTGAAGATGTTGAATTAAACTTTGGGATTTGTATTGCGTAGCAACGTTAATACGGCGAATACCAGAGTTGATGCAGTTGGATAGTGGAAAGTCGATAATTCGGAACTTGCCACCGAATTGGACTGCAGGCTTTGCGCGCCAATCAGTTAAGTTTTTTAAGCGGCTACCTCGCCCACCAGCAAGAATAATAGCAGCGGTATTTTTGGTTAATGTACTAATAAAACGGTCTGAATGCTGATCTTGCGGCATAGCGCCCTCCTGAAGTTTAATTAATCATTTACTTAACTAGCCGGGCTCACTAGTTTAATTTTTTGTTCTTACAGTGTTCGTTTACATTATAATCAGCTTAAAGCACTATAATCTAGCTAAAACACTAGCAATCTAGCAAATATTATTAAATATATTTTTTAGAAAAATTGAGGGGAAATGTATCTTGGATAAATCTGAAGCGACTCCAGTTGATTCAACAACCAAAGTAGCCGCAAAAACAAGCGCTAAAGCCAAGTCAGCTTCAAACGCAAATTCAGACTCTTTGAAACTGATTTTAAAAGCAAAACATCACGATCCATTTAGCTTTTTAGGTTTACACGCTGTTGAAAACGCTTATATCTATCGTGCATTTTTGCCGAATGCTTCTGAAGTTTGGGTTAAAAATTCTAGGACGTGGACTAAGCTCAATAAAACACATACTGATGGTTTATTTGAAGTAAACATCGATACTGCCCTCAAAACACCCTGCCTACTTAAAGTAAGTACCGGTGACAGCGAGTACGAAACCTATGACCCCTACACATTTGCCTCAAGTTTAACGCAAGACGAACTTTATTTATTTGGTGAAGGCCGTTTGTTACAAGGCTACAAGACGCTTGGCGCGCAGTGTATGTCTCAAAGTAAAATTGAAGGCGTACGTTTTGCAGTTTGGGCACCCAATGCTGAACGCGTTAGCGTAATTGGCAGCTTTAACAATTGGGATGGAAGAGTACACTCAATGCGCGCGCATGGTTCTAGCGGCGTTTGGGATATTTTCATTCCCCATTTAACAACGAATGACACTTACAAATTTGAAATTCGCAATCGCCACACGGGTCACATTTTAGCTAAAACCGACCCCTACGGTTTTGAATTTGAGCCACGGCCTAGCACTGCTGCAAGAATCAATACGAGTCAACATCAATGGCAAGATAAAAACTGGTTGGATGCACGCCAAAAACGTGACTGGCTTCATGCACCATTCAACTGTTATGAAGTGCATCTCGGTTCATGGCAGCGCAACGAACAAGGTCACTTTTTAACGTATCGTGAACTCGCAACCAAACTAGTACCTTACGTTACAGAAATGGGCTATACACACGTTGAATTAATGCCTATTTCAGAACATCCTCTTACTGAATCTTGGGGTTACCAAACAACAGGCTACTTTGGCGTGACTAACAGATTTGGCTCACCTGATGATTTACGCTTTTTGATAGATGCATTTCATCAAGCCAATATCGGCGTAATTTTAGATTGGGTGCCAGGTCATTTCCCAAAAGACGACTGGGCATTAGCACGGTTCGATGGCACGGCATTATATGAACATGAGGATCCTCGTCTAGGTGAACACCAAGATTGGGGAACGCTGATTTTCAATTATGGTCGCAATGAAGTGCGCAACTTCTTGATGTCTAATGCCTATTTCTGGCTATCTGAATTTCATATCGATGGTTTACGTGTAGATGCTGTAGCCTCTATGCTTTACCTTGATTACTCACGCAAAGCAGGCGAATGGCTGCCAAATAAATTTGGTGGTCGAGAAAACCTAGATGTTATCGACTTCCTAAAACAACTCAATGTCATGGTAGGTGAAGATTTTGCTGGCGTTCTAACTATCGCTGAAGAATCTACCGCATGGCCTGGCGTATCTCGCCCAGTGTACTTAGGTGGTTTGGGCTTCAACATGAAATGGAATATGGGTTGGATGAATGACACCCTTTCATATATTGAGCATGACCCAGTACACAGACGTTATTATCACGACATGCTGACTTTCGGTCAGCTATATGCCTATTCAGAGAATTTTGTACTGCCCTTCTCGCATGATGAAGTCGTACATGGCAAACATTCGCTTTTAGACAAAATGCCTGGAGATGCGTGGCAAAAATTTGCCAATCTTCGCCTGTTGATGACTTATCAAATGACCACCCCAGGGAAAAAACTTAATTTCATGGGCAATGAATTTGGCCAAGGGCGTGAGTGGAACGTGAACAGCAGCCTTGATTGGCATCTGTTAGACAAAGACTATGAAGGTCATCAATGGCATCAAGGTGTTAAACAGGCCGCAACCGATTTAAACAGAATTTATAAAAACCTTAATGCGTTGCATGCGCTTGATTTTGAAGTGCAAGGGTTTGAATGGATAGACTGCCATGATAGCGATCAATCAATAGTTAGCTATATTCGACGCGGTTTAGACAATAGTTTTGTTATAATAGTGCTGAATTTTACACCTGTGTTGCGAAATGCATATCGCATTGGCGTGCCGCAAGCAGGCAATTATCATGAAATTTTTAACAGTGACGCTGGTTGCTATGGCGGTAGCAATCAAGGTAATGGCTCTGGTCTGCATACAGAAAATGTTGCTTGGATGAACCACCACCAATCACTTGTCATCACATTGCCACCTTTAGCAGGTATCGTTTTACAATTAAACTAATTTTTTCAACATCAAACTTAAAGTAATTTTACAAAATGGCTGCATTAACGACACTACCAGTATGGCAAAAACTCTGCCTACATCAACAATCAATTGCTTCAACACATATGCGCGATTTATTTGCAAACGATGCGAGTCGTTTTGATAAATACAGCCTTAAGTTTACCGATATATTGTTTGATTTCTCCAAACACCGCATCAATGAAGAAACGCTACCTTTGCTGATGCAATTAGCACGCGAAGCAAATATTGAGAACTGGCGTGATCGAATGTTTGCTGGTGAAAAAATCAATATCACAGAAAATCGCGCGGTGCTACATACCGCACTTCGTAACCGTAGCAATACGCCGGTGTTAGTTGATGGTAAAGACGTAATGCCTGAAGTTAACGCTGTGCTCGCGCAAATGCGTCAATTTTCTGACAAAGTACGCAATGGCACATGGTTAGGATACACAGGTAAGCGTATCACTGACATTGTGAATATCGGTATTGGCGGTTCTGACCTAGGTCCAGTAATGGTCTGCGATGCGCTTAAACCATACGCGAGCCCAGACTTGCAAGTGCACTTTGTATCAAATATTGATGGTGCTCATTTAATGCGCGCTTTGGAAAAATGTAATCCTGAAACCACGCTATTTATTGTGGCTTCAAAAACATTCACTACCCAAGAAACCATGACCAATGCTATGTCAGCGCGCACTTGGTTCTTAGCAGCAGCGCAAGATAATGCACATGTAGCAAAACACTTTGTTGCCCTGTCTACTAATGCAAAAGCGGTACAAGAGTTTGGTATCGATATTGCCAATATGTTTGCATTCTGGGATTGGGTGGGCGGTCGCTATTCATTGTGGTCTGCTATCGGCTTATCAATCGCCTTGTATGTTGGCATGGATAATTTTGAAGCACTGCTAACAGGTGCGCATGAAATGGATAACCACTTCAGAACTGCGCCTTTAGAACAAAACCTGCCTGTCATTATGGCGCTTATTGGTGTCTGGTATAACAATTTCTTCCATGTAGATACCAACGCAATACTACCTTACGACCAAGGTATGGCTCGCTTTCCAGCATATTTACAGCAAGCTGACATGGAAAGTAACGGTAAGTTTATTTGCCGTGATGGTAGTCGTGTGAAATACAAAACCGGCCCGGTTATTTGGGGTGAAGCTGGTACAAATGGTCAGCATGCATTTTATCAACTCATTCATCAAGGCACTCAAATTGTGCCATGTGACTTTTTGATGCCAGTACATAGCCATTATGCGATTGGTAAGCATGGTTACGCCCATCACAAGATTCTTCTGGCTAACTTCTTAGCGCAAACACAATCGTTAATGCTAGGAAAAACATCTGAAGAAGCACGTGTTGAGCTTGAAAAACAAGGTATGAGTGGTGAAGCGCTAGAAAAACTATTGCCGCACAAAGTGTTTGAAGGCAACCGCCCTAGCACCTCGATTATGTTTGATAAACTCACGCCAAATACACTAGGCAAACTGATTGCGTTGTATGAGCACAAAATATTCGTGCAAGGTATGATTTGGGACATCAATAGCTACGATCAATGGGGCGTAGAGTACGGCAAACAAATCGCGCAAGAGATTCTGCCTTTATTAACTAACGAAGATAAAATCAGCAGCTTTGATAGCTCTACAAATGGTTTAATTAATTACACCAAAGCACGTAAATAATCACAATTGCTTTACGGCGTATCTTGAAATAAAAAGCCCAACTAATCACTTAGCTGGGCTTTTTTACATATAGAATCAATGATGTTTGATTTGCAAAACTTTAGAAAGCTTCTTAATGGCAAACTTTGATCAATATCGCGTTAGCTCAAAAAAGTTCTCGCTCAAAAACCACAATCCAAACGATAAAAGTGAGCGTTCAAAAACTAAAGAGCAAGACTCAATTGAACTCACGCGACTTGCCACTGAAATAAACGCCTTACAAGATATTTTGCATGCTGAAGGTAAACGCAAAATTTTGCTGATATTGCAAGGTATGGATGCTAGTGGTAAAGATGGTACGGTACGCCATGTATTTAGTGAATGTGACCCACTAGGCATACGTTTAGCAAGTTTCAAAACGCCAAGTAGTGAAGAGCTTGCACATGATTATTTATGGCGTGTACACCAAGTCGCGCCTAAAGCAGGAGAATTGGTTATTTTCAATCGCAGCCATTATGAAGACGTGTTGATCGTAAAAGTACACGACTGGATTGACGATGCTGAATGCGAGCGTCGCTACGCACATATCAACGACTTTGAGCGTTTACTTGCAGAAACTGGCACCACCATTATTAAATGTTTTTTAAATATTTCTAAAGAAGAGCAAAAAGCCCGCATGCAAGAACGACTCGCGGATCCGAGCAAAACGTGGAAATTCAACCCAGGTGATTTAAAAGAACGTGAACTTTGGCCACAATACATGCAAGCCTATGAACAAGCGATTAAAGCAACATCCACAGAGTATGCCCCGTGGTATGTAATACCAGCCGACTCCAAAACCAATCGCAACCTGCTGATTTCTAGGCTCTTACTCGATGCACTTAAAAATATGAAGTTAAAGTATCCACCAGTACCTGCAGATTACAAAAATATTGTCGTTAAAGATTAAAGCAAAGTAGAGCAATGCTATTTAGTAAGAGAAATAAGCACATTGATATAAAAAAACACGCATAGCGTTACAAAATTAGGAAAATAACAATAAGATGAAACGCTTCAATATTAGCGCATTGATACTTTGTGGGCTCTCTATTACAACTCAAAGTAACGCTACAAATGGCATCAATTTAATTGGCTACGGCGCAGAGTCAACCCTCATGGGTGGTGCTGATACTGCTGTTGCACGTGACACCAGCGCGTTAAACACCAACCCAGCAGGCTTGGCGCAAATCAAAGGCAAGCTGTTTGATGGTTATGGATCATTGCTACGCACCACCGATTTGGCGCACAAAGATACGTTAAACGACCAGCAAGCGGATAATCGTTACGTCTTACTTGCAGGCGGCGGTTACGCGCAACAATTAGAAAGCTTGCCCTGTACAGCTGGAATTGGATTTTTCTCGCAAGGTGGCGCAGGTGCAGTGTATAAGCACATCAAAACACCATTTGGTACTGATGACGAAATGAGCTCACTGTTTGGTATTGCAAAAGTGACGCCAGGGCTTGGCTGCCAAGTGACTGACAATCTTTCGATTGGCGGCTCAGTTAGCTTAATTTACGCCAGCATTGAGCAAAAGTTCTTTTACGATACACCCCCTGCACCAGGTTTTGCGGGCTTTGAAAATAAAGGTGCAGACACCATCCGCTTCGGCTTTAAGCTAGGCGCTCAATATAAGTTGAACGAGCAATGGGCGCTGGGTGCAAGCTATACAGAAAAAACTGAATTACCGCTCACTGGAGGCACAGCTAAATTTAACTTTGGCACGCTTGGCATTGTTAAATATAACGAGCTTAGCATTAAAGGATTTGCGCTACCGCGCGAGGTAGCGATTGGTGCCGCCTTTAAACCTAATGCAGATTTATTACTCTCAGCCAAGCTCAATTGGATTAACTGGGCAGACGCTATTAACGATGTAACGACTAAGTGGAGCGACACCTCAAGCACTTTTGCGCCAGCCGTGATGGTGGATGTCAGACCGCAAGACTGGCACAACCAAATAGTGTATGCGCTAGGTGCAGCCTATACTTACAATGACAAAACCACTTTATATGCGGGCTACAACCATGGCAAAAATCCAGTGCCAAAGAATAATTCTAGCGCCTTGCTCGCTGCTACTTTAGAAGACCACATTACGCTGGGCTTCGCCCGAAAACTAGATGAAACCTGGAAACTCACCAGTGGCATTGAGTTTTTATTGCCTAAAAAAGTAACTTACGACAGCCCGTTATTCGGCAACAATGCTGAAGTACGCAACGAGGGATTTTTTATTCATTTCATGCTGAGCAAACAGTGGTAAAACGAGATAGAGCTTTTTTATAAAGTATTTATTACATCTACATTCGTTGGCATTTATAAAGATGTTGTCGCAGGGCGCCTCGCTATTGTGATCGATTAAATTGAAACAGTGCCCGTATGTTTTCTCTCTCAAGTTTGCGCAATCGTTTACTTTCATACATGCGCTCATCAGAAAGACGCATAAGGTTAGCAATACTCTCAGCCTCGTAGCTATAAGCAGAACCTGCACTGGCACCTGCAAATTCGAACCCGGTGGCTTTCATAGTTTCTAGCGCTTCGTCTAGCGCACTTTCTATCCGAAGTATTTCACCATCGTGACTTAGCACTGCAAACTCATCACCACCAATACGATATAACTTAAGCGTGTCGCCAAGACTATTTTGATAGCAATGGGCAAAACGCATTAACAATTCATCGCCGCGCTCGTGTCCATAAGTATCGTTATAAAATTTTAAGCCATCTAAATCAATAATAGACAGGCTGCCATACACAGGCAAGTGCACTACCTCTTTGGTTAAAGCATGACGATTTGGCAAGTTAGTTAGAGCATCAGTGTATGCAGTTTTAAAGCTCGCATCGCGCTCTTCCAGCGCTTTCTGTTTATCTGAATGCAGATCTGAAAATTGGAATGAAAGCACAAGCGCCAGTAAAATAACCTCAATAGCTACGCTGACTAAACCAATATGCTCGATATAATAGGTAAATTCGCTATTAATTTTACTGAGGCTGATAGCCACCAAACCCGATATAAAAAAGATACTAATAGCAACTAAATAGCGCTTTGCAGTGGCATTTTTATTAAGGGTTTGTGTGATGGCCGCAATCAAGCCGTAACTTAAAAACAATGCAACGCCATAGCGACAAAGCTCTAACGCCCAATTAGGATAACCAATTGCCAAACCTAAAAATAACGACATGATTGCAATGAGGCTAACACCCGCCCAATACAAGCGTTTGTGTATGTTCTTTTTAATTTCTAACAAGTGCATCACAAAAAGTACATAGGCAATATTTGATAGCAGCACAGGCATGGATACTAAATAAATAGAATGGATACCTAAAATGTCCGAAAAAACCAACAGCGACGCACAATTAAAGATGAAATTACCTAGAATAAAACTAGCGTACATCGCCTCTGCCCAGCGATTGCGGCTTGTCGCCAAGGTTGCGTAATAAATACCTAAGCCAAAAAATATGCCCAAACCAAACAAAGTAATGGCATTACCCAATTTAATTGCAACTTGATAATGTGCCCTATCATCAATATATGGCTCTGGAATCGCTAAAAAATTAGCCGAAATAAGCTCAGTCGCCAAGGTGTAATGCCCAGGTGCTAAGGTTATATCGCGTCCATGTCTTAAAAAATAAGGATTACTATCGGTGTTTTCAATGCCGCCTTCCAAGGTATGTATCAGTTGGTTTTTATCGTTAAATACCTGATGCCTGAATTTGCCTATAGTGCTGGTATTTTTAAAATCCAGCACGTACTCATCATGTTTTGTGATATCAATTGAAGCGATATAAAGATAATGTCCACCCGTAAGGCCAACGCCATCAACTACAGTCCCTGTTGACTTTAAAGGATTATCAAGGAAATCCGCCTTGTTATTATCAGCTGAATAAGGATGAATTAATTGCCAAGTACCATGAAGATGCTCTGGTTTTGCGTACGCAGATTGAATGCTGAATTGAATAGCTACAAGGCAAGTAACTAAGGTTATTATAAAATTGATGAGGGTGCGCAACTTGACCATAAACACTTTAATATTCAATTATCTTTGAGTAGCGAACCAAAACAACTATAAAGCAAAATATTCAAGCTGTATACTAAATAAGCTCATATTAAAACTTGCTTGAATCCAGCATTGGCGCCAAGCAAGAGTAGAATAAGGTCTTACGGGTACTGGCTTTTAGCTGTAGCTAATAAGCTTTTTTGATAGATAAATCATGTAAGTGTGAATTAATTCACACTTACATGACATTCGAACGTAATAGATTATACGTCTACAAAACCACTATTTATCGCAGTTGTATGCCTTTTGTCAGCACATCAACTCCAACTGCTTTTGCCATACTTGCACCTATGCGTTTAGCGATGCGGCTTGTAAAGTCTTCCTGAGAGGTAAAGTCTACTATCTTTTCTTCTTTGATGACGTCTCTAGCAACATAATCTGCACTACCAAGTGCATCAGCTAGCCCCATTTTAATACTTTCTTCGCCGCTCCAGAATAGCCCACTAAAGGTTTCTGGTGTTTCTTTTAAACGACTCCCACGACCTTGACGCACTACTGTTTTAAATTGCTCATGGATTTCATTTAACATAGCCTGCGCTAAAGCTTGATGTTTTGGATTTACTGGTGAGAATGGATCTAACATCGCTTTGTTTTCACCAGCCGTCAACAAGCGGCGCTCAACGCCTACTTTTTTCATGACTTCCGTAAAACCATAACCATCCATCAATACGCCAATTGAGCCGACTATACTGGCTTTATCCACATAAATCTTATCAGCCGCCGCCGCAATGTAATAACCGCCAGATGCACAAATATCTTCAACTACCGCATAAACAGGTATTTTAGGATGCAATTTCTTTTGGCGTTTAATTTCATCATTAATAATGCCGGCTTGTACTGGGCTGCCACCTGGGCTGTTGATACGTAAAATAATACCTTTAGTATTTTTATCGTCATAAGCATCGTGCAGGCTACTCATAAACGAATCAGCGTTCACTGCACCACCCGCTTCAATCACACCAGCCACTTCAATCAACGCGGTATGTGAGCCAGTGCTAGTCTTTCCGCCACCAAACCAACCCATCGCTAAAAATAGGATGATAAATAGATATGCAAACGTGAGCCCTTTGAAAAAGATACTCCAGCGTCGCGCTGTTCTTTGCTCAGTCAACGCAGAACCAGCAAGCTTTTCAATCGCATCGCGCTGCCATTTTGTATCGTCTGATTTTGAGTTGTTAATTGGTGTATTTTGTTGACTATCTTCTGACATTATTAGCTTTCCTTAGCGTTTCTAAATGAATACTACTTAATTGAATCTAGATTGATTGATATTTCTTGATTTTGTTCAGTCACTTGTATTGCTTTTAAGCTTTTACCTTTACAAGGCCCCATTACACAAAAGCCATTATCTGGTCGATAGTGCGCGCCATGCGTAGAGCAAATTAAATAGTCTTTTTGTGTTGTGAAAAAATCACCCTCATTCCAGTCTAATTCTATTGGCACATGCGCACATTGGTTAACGTAAGCATAAGGCTTTCCGTGAAAACGCACGACAAACCCTGTGGCAAACTCACCTAACATAGGTAGAGGAAATCTGATGCCCTTAGCACCTTCTTCGAGCACTTCACTTTTTAAAATAACAGTATTTTGTGTCATATCTCTTGCATCATAATATTAAGCGTGCTCTAGCAACCATGAACTCAAACCAGCAAAGTCAGAAAACTGCTGCACAGGGTTAAGATGCTGCCATTGCTCGGCAGCTTGAGCACCATAAGTCACACCTACAGAGCTTACCCCTGCATTTTGCGCCATTTGCAAATCATAACTAGTATCGCCAATCATCAACGTACGCTCAGGCATGACGACTAAATATTCCATTAACTCATCTAACATTTGTGGATGTGGTTTAGAAAAACATTCATCAACAGTTCGTGTGGAATGAAAGTACCTACCTAAACCGCTATGCTCTAACGCTAGATTAAGTCCTCGTCGACCTTTACCCGTAGCTACCGCCAACTTAAAACCACGCTTATGAAGTGTTTTAATGGTATCAGCCGCGCCAATAAATAAAGGGATTTCACTTTCACCGGCATAGTAGTTTGTCGTGTACTGCGTTGCGAGCGCTTGTGCTTGTTCAGCTGGAATATCGCCATACAAGGTCTGAATAGATTCACGCAAACCAAGCCCTATAATATTACTTGCGGTTTGCGGTGTTAGCGCTGGCAGCCCTACTTGTTCTGCCGCCTTTAAAAGTGCATCGGTAATCATTCCTGTAGAATCGGCTAAAGTACCATCCCAATCCCACACAATTAAATCAAACTGCTTTGTCATTCAAACTTACTCTTTCTCACATTTAAGACTCTAATTTTATTAAAAATTTATTTAACTCAAGCGGTAAAGGCGCTATTAGCTCAAGTTTATCGTTTGTCAAAGGATGGCGAATTTTTGTGACAGATGAATGTAAAAACATACGTTTTAAGCCACTTTTCACTAATGACTTATTCACCGCAAAATCGCCATATTTATCATCGCCCACAATCTGAAATCCCAAATGCGCCAATTGAACTCGCAACTGATGCGTACGCCCAGTCACCAACTGCGCCTCAAGCAAGCTGAATTTACCTAGCACTGGATGACTGAAATTCTTTAACAACTTGAATAGGGTTTCAGAAGTTTGGCGTTCATTATATTTGTCTTTTGAAACATCGGTGACTACGTTCACACGACGCTCGCCATTTGGTAATAGGTATTTCTGCAAATCTAATACCACACGCTTTTTCGCTTCTAGCCATTCACCGCGAACCAGCATTAAATAGCGCTTATCTGTTTGGTTGTTACGAATCGCCTCATGCAAAGCAACTAGCGCACTACGTTTTTTAGCCAGCATCAACACGCCAGAAGTTTCACGGTCTAATCTGTGCACCAACTCCAAGAACTTGGCTTTCGGACGCTCTAAACGCATCTGCTCAATGACACCGCGACTCACCCCGCTGCCACCGTGCACTGCAAAGCCTGCTGGTTTATCAATCACCAACATCGCATCATCTTCAAAAATAATGGTGTTTTCAAATTTAGATACCGCAGGTACGGCTGTCTCAACATGCTCAACTATAGTTGCTCTTATTGGTGGAACTCTAACGACATCACCGATTGTTAAGCGAAAATCGGCATCAATACGTTTTTTGTTGACGCGCACTTCGCCACTGCGCAAAATTCTATAGACATGGCTTTTTGGTACGCCTTTGAGGGTTTTGGTCAAAAAATTATCAACGCGCTGACCTTCGCTAGCCTCGTCCACCGTGAGAAAAGCTGCAGCTAATTCACTTACCTTATTTTTTAACTTGTCAATACTATGCTGCTGATTTTGTGGTGTTATATTGTTCATACTTTGCTTAAATGTTTGTAGTAGCCTATACTTACACGATTATCAATTAAGGTTAAAATTAACTGATAATAAAGAATACTCTCAATTACTTAGAAAAGCGCTTTATAAAAACGCAAGCTTATGTAATTAAAAGTAAAACAGACACTTGGTTAACGCCGCTCGCCATATTATAAAGTAGCAGCAAGTAAAATAGCGCTCAAGCCGCCGCAGACAAATAAACATAAAGCGCGACTTAAGGGAAAAGTTAAATTTAGCAATTTGCTAAATTTGCATTTACTGAAGACAGAATTTTAACGAATTTAAGCCTCAACAGGCGTAAATTTCAATAATTAGTTTAATTTAACGAACAATAAACCAGTTTTAATTTGATTTATTCAATTAAAACAAGCCATTAAAAAATGAGGTTAACTCTGCAAACTTACCGAGGTAAGTCGCACACTTAACCATACTTTTAAGCTATAGCTTTAAGTATCATTTCTTGAAAGCTTTTAAGAGCATATCGACACTTGTCACATGTTCTGAATTTAAATCGTTAAATTTCACATTTGCGCAATGCGCCTTCAGTATCTCGGCCAGCATCTCTGGCACTTCACCTTAATTAGCCTTCAATATCAATTGCTTACTCATAAGCATTGAGTCTGCCACCTGAGCCTAACAGGAGCAAACAATGAAACGCATGTTATTTAATGCAACGCAATCTGAAGAGTTACGCGTTGCGATTGTAGATGGTCAAAAACTTATCGATTTAGATATCGAACACGCTGGTAAAGAGCAACGTAAAAGCAATATTTACAAAGGTGTTATCACGCGTATCGAACCATCACTAGAAGCGGCCTTTGTCGATTACGGTATGGATAGACACGGCTTTTTACCATTCAAAGAAGTAGCGCGCAGCTACTATAAAGAAGGCGCAGATGGCAAATCGCGCATTCAAGATGCATTAAAAGAAGGTCAAGAACTTATCGTTCAAGTTGATAAAGACGAGCGCGGCAACAAAGGTGCTGCGCTGACAACGTTTATCTCGCTTGCTGGCCGTTACTTAGTATTAATGCCAAACAACCCACGTGGCGGTGGTGTTTCACGCCGCATCGAAGGTGAAGACCGTGACGAACTGCGTGATGTATTAGCGCAATTAGAAGTACCAAAAGGCATGAGCATTATCGCGCGTACTGCTGGTATTGGTCGCAACGCTGAAGAGTTACAGTGGGATTTAAATTACCTTACGCAATTATGGACAGCCATTGATGGCGCGTCTGCTATGCAAGCGGGTGCTTATCTAATCTACCAAGAAGGCAGCTTAGTCATTCGCGCGATTCGTGATTACTTTAGCTCTGACATTGGTGAAATCTTGATTGATACACCAGACATTCACGAACAAGCTGTGCAGTTTATGAACCACGTGATGCCAGGCAATGTGAATCGTGTAAAACTTTATCAAGATGAAATTCCACTGTTCACGCGTTTCCAAATTGAACATCAAATTGAATCTGCTTTTGCACGCGAAGTGCGCTTGCCTTCAGGTGGCGCAATTGTGATTGACCACACGGAAGCTTTGGTTTCCGTTGATGTGAACTCAGGCCGTGCAACACGCGGTAGTGATATTGAACATACTGCGTTCAACACCAATATTGAAGCGGCTGAAGAAGTTGCTCGCCAATTACGTTTACGTGACTTAGGCGGCTTGGTTGTGATTGACTTTATCGATATGGAAAGCCAACGCAATCAGCGTGAAGTTGAAAACGCTTTACGTGATGCCTTACATGTTGACCGTGCACGTGTGCAAACAGGTAAAATTTCACGTTTTGGTTTACTAGAACTGTCACGCCAACGCTTACGTCCTAGCTTGGGTGAAACTAACCATATACCTTGTCCACGTTGTAGCGGCACGGGCCATATCCGTGGTATTGAATCAACTGCATTGCACATTTTGCGTATTACGCAAGAAGATGCAATGAAAGAAAACAGCGCTATTATTCAGGTGCAATTACCTGTTGAAGTGGCTACATTCTTACTCAACGAAAAACGTGCTGACATCCATAAAATTGAACAACGCATGGGCGTAGAAGTGGTGTTGATTCCGAACATTCACCTTGAAACACCTAACTACAATATCGTGCGTATCAAGCATGATGATGTGAATGAAGAAACGAATCGTGCAAGTTACAAGCTAGTGGAAATGCCAGCGGAAACGACATTCATTCCAACTGCAGAAGAAACTGCTAAAGCGGTAAGACCAGTTGCGGCAGTTAAAGGTATTACGCCTGCAGCACCTGCGCCGATTGTGGTTGAAAAAGAAGCTGAAGTTGTTGCAGCGCCTAAACTGTCATTATTTGCAAAAATTAAAAACTTCTTTGTTTCTACGCCTACAGCAGTAGAAACACCTAAAACTGAAGCTGAAAAAGCAGAAGATACACGTCGCGAAAACAATCGCAACAATCGCAACCGTAACAATCGTAATCGTAACGAGCGTAATCGTGGTGACCGTCCAGAGAAAGACGTGAATCGTGCTAATCGCCCGAACGAAAATACGCGTCCTGCTGATGCTAAGCCACAAGAACCACGCCAACAAAAACCTCAGCAAGCTAAAAACGAGCAAGCGCGTCCTGATCAGAACCGCAATGACAAACCACGCAATAATAATCAGCCTGCTAATGTTACGCCTGAAGCCGCTGCAAACAATGCACCAGCTGCTAATGCTAATGTAACAACTGAGCAAACTGCTGAGCGCACTGGCAGTCGTCGTAATCGCAATAATCGCCGTGGTCGTCGTGACCGTGATGATTCAGCGCCACGTGATGCTAATCGTCCGTTCGTTCCAAATGAGGAAATGAGCGCTGATCAGCCAAATGTGAATACTGAAGTGACAATCACGACTGCAAATAATACTGTTGAACAGGCGCAAGCTAAACCAGCAGAGCAAGCAAAACCAAAAGCGCAGGAAACAATTGTTTCTGTTGAAAATTCTACGAGCGAGAGCACTACACCAGTTGTAGAAACTAAAGCGAACGAAGCACCTAAAGCAAACAACAAGAAACCTAAAGCAGCTAAAGCACCAGTGGTGAAAACTGAAGCTACTAACGAAGTGGCTGGCGAAGTTGCACCTACTGCGGCGGCAGAAGCCGCTCCAGCAAAAGCTGACAACAAACGTCCTGCTCGCCCACGAAAAGCAAAAGCTGAGGCGAAGCCAGTAGATTTAGCTGCAGCAGGTTTACAATTGGTAGAAACGAAAACAGATGCGCCAAAAGCAGCACCAGTTGAAGAAGTTAAACCAAAGGCACCACGCAAAGCTGCAAATTGGCAGAAAAATGCTACCGCTGATGCAAGCGCAGAACCTTTAGTAATGGTGGAAACACAAAATAAGTAGCGTTGAAATTTCATTAAAGTGAAAGCCTAGCAACAAAAAAGCCCTGATTGTTCAGGGCTTTTTTGTTTTGGCTTTGAACACTCTGATTATTGATGCATATTAGCTTCGTATGATTTGCACTGTATATAAACCTAAACCCGTCATGGCTAGCGAACCCAACACATGAACTAATATATGCGTTGTCGCCCAACCATATTGCCCTCTAGTCAACATAGTCACGGCTTCAGATGAAAAAGTAGAAAATGTTGTCAAACCGCCTAGTAAGCCAGTCACCAAGAAAAGTCTAACTTCTGGCGCTAATGTTGATGTAAGTACAGAAACTCCCATGAATAAACCAATAAGATAACCGCCTACCAGATTTGCCACTAACGTACCTAATGGTAATGCTGGAAAACTTGTATTCAACATCACACTTAAGCCCCAACGCATCCACGCGCCAATGGCAGCACCAGTACCAACCGCTAAAAATCCGTTAAATCCCATGCTCACCTCTGAAACAATGTTATAGCCATTAATTTATACAATATAATAATGCATCAATGTCATTATGCAGAAAGTTTATTTTGCGCGTTTTATTCGTCACATCTGAAGTATTCCCTTTAATAAAAACTGGCGGCTTAGCCGACGTAAGCGGCTCACTACCCTCCGCATTGCAGAATCTAAGCGTTGATGTACGCATTTTGGTACCAGGTTACCCCTCAGTTTTAAAGCAGCTAGATGACTTACATCACCTCGCTACGCTGAAAAATTTACCTGTCATTGAAAATGCCGAACTCATGATGGGAACAATCTTAGACACTGATATGAAAGTAATGGTGATAAAAGCAGCAGGTTTATATGAGCGCGATGGTGGCCCTTATGTAGACGCGACTGGGCAGGAGTGGCTAGATAACCCAGTACGCTTTGGCATATTATCGAAAGCTGCTGCAATAATTAGTGGCCCAAACAGCCCTATTCCAGAGTGGCAACCTGACATTGTGCATTGCAACGACTGGCAAACTGGCTTAACGCCAGCCTACATGAAGCTGGTAGAGCATACTACTGCAAAGTCTATTATCAGCCTACACAATATGGCATTTCAAGGCTGCTACGCACCAGGCTGGCTTACAACCTTAGCCTTACCTCACGGTAATTTTGCCGTGGAAGGCTTTGAATATCATGGCCAGTTATCTTTCTTAAAAGCAGGCATTTTTTATGCGGATGCCATTACAACAGTTAGCCCGAGCTATGCAAAAGAAATTCAAACAGCAGAGTTCGGTTTCGGTTTGGAAGGCTTACTCAGCAAGCGCAGCAATGAACTGAAAGGTATTCTAAACGGCATTGAAACAGATGAATGGAACCCAGAAACAGATTTTCATCTCACCAAAACTTACAGCGCCAGTAAATTAGCGGGTAAAAAAGAAGTTAAAAATGCTTTGCAGCAAAGACTTGGGCTTCAAATTGATGCAAATGCACCATTATTAGGCGTAGTAAGTCGCCTAACACATCAAAAAGGCTTAGATATGCTAGTGCCTATCGTTCAGAAGTTGGTGGACTCTGGTTGCCAATTAGCCTTGTTGGGAAGCGGTGAAAGCTCGCTTGAAAATGCCTTTCGTCATCTCGCAAATGACAACCCTAATAAAGTTAGTGTCACCATTGGTTATAACGAGCAGTTATCACATCAAATTATGGCTGGATGCGATATGTTCATCATGCCTTCACGCTTTGAACCTTGCGGGCTAAATCAGCTGTACGGGCTGGCATACGGTACGCCGCCTATTGTTAACGCGACTGGAGGATTAGCAGACTCAGTGGTTGATACAAACATCATCACGTTTAAAAACAAAACGGCGAATGGTTTTGTGATGAGTGAAGCAAGCCCTGCCAGCTTGTTAAGCTGTATTAAACAGGCTTTAAATGTATTCAATAACGATACAAAAGCATGGCAACAAATTCAAAAGAACGGCATGCAACAGAATTTAAGCTGGGATAAAAGCGCTTTAGAATATTTAGCTGAGTATAAAAAGCTGCTTAAAAGTGAATAAAATATAGTTAAATTAAACGAGGCGGGAAACTTGGCATACTAAATGCTTTACTAATACTAAGCTTCTCCAAAGCTAGTTTCTCCTCCCTCTAGGGCGTCTTAACAGACGCCCTCTTTTTTTTGCCTAAGTGCTTCCCAGTGATTACTTAACGATAAAGTGCTCACGATAATATTTCAGTTCATCAATAGACTCGTAAATGTCTGCCAATGCCTCGTGTTTACTGGCTTTCTTGAATCCTGAATAGATTTCTGGTTTCCAACGGCGTGCGAGCTCTTTAAATACACTCACGTCCAAATTGCGGTAGTGGAAATAGCTCTCCAAGTCTGGCATATAGCGCGCCATAAAGCGTCTGTCCTGACAAATTGAGTTGCCGCACATAGGTGATTTATTAGCTGGTACGAATTGCTTTAAAAACGCGATCATTTGCACTGTCGCTTCAGCTTCATCTAAAGTGGAAGCTTTCACTTTTTCAATTAACCCAGAACGCCCGTGTGCGCCCTTATTCCATGCATCCATACCGTCTAAAACTGCATCACTTTGATGAATTACAAACACAGGCGACTCGCCTAATACATTCAAGTCCGCATCGGTAACAACCGCCGCGAGCTCTAAAATACGATCTGAATCTGGCAATAAGCCACTCATTTCCATATCTAGCCAAATTAAATTATTCTGATTGGTGCTACTAGTTATTTCGGCCATCATGATTTCCATTAAAATTTAAGTTATTAAGCAAACTTGATGAACTAACATCAGGAAAATGCTTCACAATACCAATATATTAACTTATTTAACTTAACGATTACACTTATCAAAGTATCAATTACAGTTACTCAACAATTAGAGATAATAAAACACATGCCTTTTGCACCAACATTAATTCTTACCTACACTTTCGTTAGCTTACTCGTAGCCACGACTCTAGTTCGCATCTGGCTTGCGCGCAGACACGTTACACACGTACAAGCCAATCGCAACCAAGTGCCAGCGGCCTTTAAAGATAGTATTGCTCTTGATGCTCATCAGAAAGCCGCAGATTACTCAACAGCTAAAACAAAATTGGTTATTATCGAAACCGTAGTGCAAGCTTTGTTGCTAGCAGCCCTAACTCTAGGTGGTGGCTTACAGTGGATTGACGACATTTGGCACAACATGCTTCCAACGCAAGAAATTATTCGTGGTGCATTAGTCATTTGTAGCGCAATGCTAGTAAGTAGTGCGATTGACTTGCCTTTTGAATATTACAAAACATTTGTTGTCGATGAAACGTTCGGCTTTAACAAAATGACACCTGCCATGTTTTTTAGTGACCTTATTAAACATAGCTTGGTTGGTCTCGCACTAGGCGCACCTATTCTATTTGCTGCTTTGTGGCTGATGCAAGGCGCTGGTCAATATTGGTGGCTATACCTATGGGTGATCTGGAGTGTGTTTAATCTTGTGATGTTGGCGGTATACCCAACATTTATTGCGCCGCTATTCAATAAATTCTCCCCATTAAAAGATGAGAATCTAAAACAGCGTATTGAAACCTTACTCACAAAATGTGGTTTTAAATCACAAGGCCTGTTTGTGATGGATGGATCATCACGCAGTAGCCATGGCAACGCCTATTTTACTGGCTTCGGCGCGTCAAAACGTGTTGTGTTTTTCGACACCTTACTTGAAAGATTGAATGTAGATGAAATCGAAGCTGTCCTTGCGCATGAACTAGGTCACTTTAAGCACCATCATGTGATTAAACGCATTGTAATGTTATTTTCTATAAGCTTTTTAGGCTTGGCTTTATTAGGTTGGTTAATCAATCAACCATGGTTCTATACAGGCTTAGGCGTAACGCAAATTAGTAATTACATGGCGTTAATTCTATTTTTGTTGGTATCGCCCATCTTTTTGTTTTTACTACGCCCGATGATGGCTAGCTATTCCCGTAAAAATGAATTTGAGGCAGATGACTATGCTGCTAATCATGCTAGCGCAAAAGACCTAGTCAAAGCACTGGTTAAGCTTTACCGCGATAACGCCTCTACGCTCACGCCAGATCCGTTACATTCAGCTTTTTATGACTCTCATCCACCGGCTAGCATTAGAATTTCTAAATTAGCAGCGTATACTAGCTGAACGTAAGGTAAGCTGTTGGAGAGTTATGATGAAATCACTACTATTGAGCAGTTTGATGTTACTAACGGGCCTGGCATCAGCCGAACCATTTGCATCAGCTGATGCTAACGCTGGCAAGGCGCTAGTCGCAAAAAGCTGTGTCAGCTGCCATGCCGAAAGTTTTGGTGGTGATGGTTCAAGCATTTACACGCGTGAGTTTCGCAAAGTAAAAACGTCTAAAGGCTTGGTTGCGCAAGTGCGTAACTGCAACACCATGATTGGCCTCAAATGGTTTGAAGACGAAGAACTCAATGCTGCCAAATACCTCAACCAAACCTATTATAAATTTACTGAATAATTTGACTACTACTCCAGCGGTAACATCCAAGCAAATCTCATCCCGAGATGACGCTGCAATTACAGGCACAGTCGTCGCAGCTTTTGGCAAACGCTTTAAAGTTGAGTTAATAGACAAAAGGCGCATCAGCTGTGTCACACGAGGCAAAAAAACCGATTTAGCCTGTGGCGATGTTGTCACCCTAAAACTCACAGATAAACACGAAGGTGTTGTTGAATCAACATTGCCACGCAAGACCTTGCTATATCGGAGTAATGCCTTCAAAAGTAAAATGCTAGCGGCTAATGTCACGCAGATTATTATCGTACTAGCTACACAACCAAGCTTTTACGAAGCCTTACTCAATCGCTGCCTAATTGCCGCGGAAGCGGCTAATATCAAAGCACTGATTGTTTTGAATAAATGTGACTTAGTTGACAATGATGATGCAAAGCAGAAACTAAAGCTTTACACAGATTTAGGCTACCGCGTGCTTTCACTCTCAGCAAAAGAAGATATTTCAACACTAAGGCCCTATTTGCAGAATGAGGCGAGTATTTTAGTTGGCCAGTCAGGCATGGGCAAGTCCACCATCATTAATGCGCTTCTACCTAATGAAGATGTGCGTACGCGCGAAGTCAGCCATGTATTAGATAGCGGCAAACACACCACAACCGCCGCGCATTTATACCACCTTGATGAGCATAGCCAACTCATTGATTCGCCAGGTCTGCAAGAGTTTGGCTTACATCACCTCAGTACCGATGAACTTGAACATGCTTTTATTGAGTTTAGACCATATCTGGGTAAATGCAGATTTAATAACTGCAAACATTTGCAAGAGCCAGACTGTGCAATTACATCTGCGGTGGATACTCATAAAATAACCCCTGAAAGACTCGCTATTTATAAAATGCTGCGTTTAGAAATCTAGTTACAATCATCTCTGCGCATTTTAAAAATAAGCTATCGCTGATTAAATAATTTAAAAACACATCAAGAACATGTAAAATTACAAGTTAATAAGTGTAAAAAATTCAACGACACTAATAGCCTGCAATATAATAGAAAAATGACAATGCATGTATTAACTGAAGCATTAAAAAGCGCCTTTGAATGACCGACATTCGCCGCGAAAAAACACAAGTATCCCTATTAGATATTGGGATGTTTGTATGTGAGCTGGACAGGCCGTGGTTGGGCACACCTTTTTTGCTTGAAGGTCTGCTTATTGAAGACGATGAGCAAATTACCACGATTACATCTTTGTGTGAATTTGTCTATGTAGACCGAACCGTGTCTGTCGGCCGCCACTTCACTGCGGCGCCTAAAGAGCAAGTAGCAATCAAGCGCGACGGTACTATTAATCGAGTGACTATAGACGCAAATACTGGCAAACGTACTAGCAATTCCATCAACAAGTCTACAAAGCTTGGCTCACCGAATGTTAAGTTTTCATTTCTAGATATTCTTAAAGAAATACACTCAGGAAATCAAGCCGCCCTATCTGGTGAAACAAGCTCTACCAATTCTGAGGCTGTATTTAAAGTACAGTATCTTAATGACAATACAGTTGTTGAAATCAGTGATGATAAAAGTACTGAAAACACAACGCTAGCCACGCAGATTAAAACTGACTTTTCTAACTTCATTACTGGGCTAACCAGCTGGGGTGGCAAACAGAAAAAGCTCAAATCCAGTATTGATAAAAATGCGTTAAAAGCTGACTTAGCAAAAAATGAAAATCGTCATGATGGTTACAAAATTACTATTTTTGATGAAACCCCTCCCGTAGAAGATGAAATAGCGGCTATTTATCCCATCTATGAAAAATCACAACTCGCTACAAAAGAGATGTTTGAAGCATTGGCCCTAGACCACGAAATTGATTTAACTAAAATTCATGAAGCATTAGATGGCATGGTGGAAAGCATAGAGCGCAACCCTGATGCGCTGTTGTGGCTGGCTAAACTTAAGCAAACTGACGACTATTCATACAACCATGCAATGAGCGTTTCAATTACGTTAATGGCATTGGCAAACTTTATGTCGCTGCCTAAAAAGCAAGTGAAAGATTTAGGCTTAGCTGGATTACTGCAAGACATAGGCAAAGCAAAAATTCCTACTGAACTTTTGCATAAACAAGACAAAATTACGCATGATGAGTTTGAAATTCTGAAAAAGCATGTTGAGCATGCACTTGCTTTATTAGAAGCTACAGAAAATATTTCCAGCACGGTTATTTTAACGGTTTCACAGCACCATGAGCGCATAGATGGTAGCGGCTATCCATATAAACTATCTGGTAACCAGATCAGTTTAACTGGTCAGATGGCGGGTCTAATTGACACGTATTGCGCACTAACCACTAACAAAGTGTATGCAAAAGGCGTTTATAACCAAATCGCTTTAGAAGAGATTCACTCTCTGCGTGGCTTTAAATTCAACGGTGTATTAATTGACCAACTAGTACAATTTCTAGGCATGTATCCTGTCAGTTCACTTGTAGATCTGAACTCTGGTGAAGTTGGTGTTGTGATTCAACAAAATAGTGTGCGGCGCTTGCTACCTAGAATTATGATATTACTCAACCCAGACAAAACCAGAAATGAATATCCCGCGATTATTAACTTAATCAACTCACCACTTACACCGTCAGGCGAACCTTATAAAATTTTAAGGGGTCTGCCGCCTGATAGTTACGGCTTAAGTGCTAACAATTATTATGCCTAATCTTACTAACATCACGTTACAACTCGCGCACCAATCAAACACAACAACGCTATACCAAGATTTTGAAATTCAATTAGATTCAAACTTACTGCTGCAGTTGATGGCGAGTTACAACCTAAAAGCCTCTGATGTCACGGGTGATTATGTTTTCAACTCTTTGGTGTTTGAGCAGTTTGTTAAAACTGAGCCATATAACGGCGGAAACAGTGTATTAAAAAACACAACTCACGCTATTAGCCGTTGGCCACAAAAATTAAGTTGGTCTCAGTTGAACCAACAAATAAATAACTTTCTACTTGCTTGGCTTAACGATTACAAATTAGGTGCAAATTTAGATGTAGCCTTTTTGCTAACGCGCTGTTTAGAATTAAAATCTAATAAAAATGTTCAATTTCAGAGTTTGCTCACCCATCTTATTGCTCGTGTAACAAACCAGCTTGAACAATATAAATTCAGTTATGTACAAAACTTTGATTTAGATACAGGTCTTCCAAATCAACATTTGTTACTCAACTTACTTAACCTAAGTTTAAATAATAACAAGAGTTTAAGTAACAACCAGGTGAGTGATTTATCTAAACTAGCTAACCCAGCAGAATCAGCACATTTAGGCTTAATATTAGTCAATCTCAATATCAACTATGGTGAAGTCTCTCAATTAAACTCCGCATCCTCTAGCTTAATGCTTGCGGCTATGCACACCATTCAACAGCACTTAAGTGATGATGCAACCTTATTTCATCTAGGTGCCATAGACTTAGCGATTTTGATTAACCCATTAAAATCGCCAACTCAGTTAAACCTAATCGCAACCAAATTATTGCATGCATTTGAAACAGCACTACCACTAGAAAATATCACATTAATACTAAATCCATACTTTGGTGCCATAAGCACGTTTAACATACAAACAAACGCTATTTCTTTATATGAGCACGCCAGGTTGGCTTTAAATCAGGCGATTGTTAAAAATGAACAGATTAAAATTTACGATCAAAATATCTCTTCATCATTCATGAACTCACAACTTCTTGATGAAGCGATTATTGAAGCATTACAGCAAAATGAACTGTCCCTGTTCTTGCAGCCTATAGTCACAATTAACGATCACTCCTCTCCAGATAAAACTAACACCACTGAAAAATGCGCAAGTGCAGAGGTACTATTACGTTGGCCGAGCCAAGAATGGCAATCTATTTCACCGGCAAGGTTGCTTGATGTCATCTATAAAAAAGGTTTCGGCAGAGTATTTATACGTTGGTTAATCAATAATGCATGTCAACGTTGTGCTGAGTTAGCATCTACCTATCAGCACCATGTTTCACTGACAATCAACTTAAGCAGCAGCGATTTGTTAGACTCCGACTTACCCGAACTACTCTGGCAATCTATTGCGCTTTGGAACATCCCAGCTGGCAGTCTAACCATTGAAATCACTGAGAATGACATTCTGGTTGATGAAGTGAAAGTATTGAAGGTACTCGATCAAATCGTAAAGTTGGGCTGTAAAATCGCTTTAGATGATTTTGGCACTGGTTACTCATCCATGGCGCGCCTACGCAATATGCCAATCAACATTGTCAAAATTGATCAAAGTTTTGTGCGAAACATCTCCACCTCAACTCAAGACAAAGCCATTGTTAAATCCATCATTAAATTAGCCCATAGTTTGGGTAAAGAAGTGATTGCTGAAGGTGTTGAGGATTTAGCATGTCTTAATATATTAAAAGAAATGAATTGTGAGAAGATTCAAGGTTATTACTACGGAAAACCCATGTCTTTCGAAGACTTTACTATCTGGCTAGGCGCATTTAAAATGCAATAGTCGTTTAAGCTGTATAAAAATCAACTTAATTTTTTGAATTAAGCTTAGCTTAAAATAGTTAACAGTCAGCGTATAATTGTCATACGTTATCAATTAAGTCACCACCATGCAAATTACCACCCGCCTAGAGTTTGATGCTGGGCATCGTATTCCAAGCCATAAAAGCCAATGTAAAAATCTGCATGGGCACCGCTATGCCATTGAAATCACGCTGTCTGGCGACATCATCACACTTGAAAACGCCTCTGAAAATGGCATGGTGATGGATTTCTCTGACGTAAAAGCAATAGCAAAAAGTGCAGTTGTTGACGTGTGGGACCATGCATTTTTGGTATATCAGCATGATGCAGAAATTTTGGACTTTCTGAACTCACTACCCAACCATAAAACAGTTGCATTCCCTACCGTACCTACTGCTGAGAACATGGCAGCCGAAGCATTTAAAATATTGAAAAGTCAGTATCAAGACACTTACGGCAATCATTTAAAACTAGAGAAAGTACGCTTATATGAAACACCTAACAATTGGGCTGATGCATTAAGTTAGGACGTGTAAGTCAAACGTATCGGGTTAAAACTCGAGCTATACTTTAATAGCACTGGAAGCTGACATTGATACAGCTTCCAGATACTTACTACTAAGCCATCTCTTCACCGCGTTCGGCGTAATGCTTCGCGACCCAATGACGATATTCACCACTCACTATATTAGCTACCCATTCTTGATGATCAAGATACCAGTTTACAGTTTTCTCAATCCCCGTTTCAAAGGTCTCTTTTGGCTTCCAGCCTAACTGTGTTGCTATTTTTGTAGCATCAATCGCATAGCGTTGATCATGACCTAAGCGATCTTCAACGTGAGTAATTTGGTCTATATAAGATTTGCCATCCTCACGTGGTTTTTTTGCATCTAACATTCTGCAAAGCGTTTTCACTATTTCGATATTGGGTTTTTCATTCCAGCCACCTATGTTGTAGACCTCTCCAACCTGCCCAGCTTCTAAAACACGTCTGATTGCAGCACAATGATCCTCAACATACAACCAGTCACGAACCTGATGACCAGTGCCATAAATCGGCAATGGCTTACCTGCAAGCGCATTATGAATCACTAAAGGTATTAATTTTTCAGGGAAATGATGTGGACCATAGTTATTAGAACAATTTGTGGTTAATGTCGGCATGCCATAAGTATGGTGATATGCGCGCACCAAATGATCTGAAGAAGCTTTAGAAGCCGAGTATGGGCTATTCGGCGCATAGGGATGGGTTTCAGTGAATGCTGGATCCGTTTTACCAAGTGAACCATACACTTCATCGGTTGAAACATGTAAAAATCTAAAGTCTTTACGATTCTCTAAACTTAAACTGCCCCAATATGCACGTACAGCTTCTAACAAATGAAAGGTGCCAACCACATTGGTTTGAATAAAGTCTCCAGGTCCATGAATAGAACGGTCTACATGGCTTTCTGCGGCAAAATTAACCACCGCACAAGGCTTATGTTTGACTAACAACTCAGCGACCAGTGACTGGTCACCAATATCGCCATGCACAAAAATATGCTCTGGATTATGCTGAACTTCTACAAGGTTTTCTAAGTTGCCGGCGTAAGTCAGCTTATCAAGATTAACGATTGGGCCTAAACCCTGCTTGATCCAAGCCAATACAAAATTAGCGCCAATAAAACCAGCACCACCAGTCACAATAATCGTTTTGTTCATACAATTAACTTTCTATACTTTGATATTCTTGAGATATTCTTGATATTTTTTCTGTTTATGATTCTGTAGTGTTTGCATCTAATTTAACCCACAAACAATCACTAGATTTTGCCAATGCAGCAATATATTCATCATGCGCAGAAGTTTCTGCTTGATTGGCTAATTTCACTAACACGGGCTGCTTAATCTGTTGTATTGCATCGCCATTTTTTTGCTGTGGCTTATCCAACTCCATCATCAAGCTATCTTGACCGCGCGTCATCGCCATATATACATCAGCGAGTAACTCAGCATCTAGCAATGCGCCATGCAGGGTGCGCTTAGAGTTATCAATGCCATAATGTTTGCACAGCGCATCTAAGCTATTACGCTGTCCGGGTCGCATTTCTTTAGCGATTTTCAGTGTATCGGTAATTTTTGCAGTAATACTCTCAACTGGTTTTTGCTCGATTAAGCCAAACTCTCTATTCAGAAATCCCACATCAAACGGTGCGTTATGCATGATTAACTCAGAGTCTGCAATAAATGCAATCAACTCATTTGCAATATCGGCAAAGCGTGGCTTGTCTTGTAAAAACTCCAATGAAATTCCATGCACTTCTTGTGCGCCTTGATCAATTTCACGGTCTGGATTCAAATAGTAATGAAAATGCTGTTTGGTTAATCGACGATTAATCACCTCAACCGCAGCCACCTCAATGACGCGATGGCCTTGTGCGTGATACAAGCCAGTCGTTTCCGTATCTAAAAAGATTTGACGCATTATGCTACAGCTCCTTGTAAAATCTGCTCTACGCCTTTATTCGCCAGCATATCTGCCCGCTCATTTCCTACATTACCAGCATGCCCTTTTACCCAAATCCATTGTACGGTGTGTTGCTGTGCCAACACATCCAAAGCTCGCCATAAATCGTCATTTTTAACTGGCTTTTTATCTGCCGTACGCCAATTACGCGCTTTCCAACCAACGATCCATTCAGTCATGCCTTTTTGCACATACACAGAATCCGTAAATACTTTGGCATGGCATGATTGATTGAGTGCCTCCAATGCACGAATAACAGCGGTTAACTCCATACGATTATTAGTCGTCAACAATTCCCCACCAAACAACTCTTTTTCGCGTCCTGCGTAACTTATCCATGCTCCCCAACCACCTGGCCCAGGATTGCCTTTACAGGCGCCATCCGCATAAATTTCAACTTCTTTACTATCGTTCATATACTTTTTATTTTCTTCTATTACTTTGTTTTAATAATTCTTTTTGTGTGGGTTTTGACTGTGTTGGACTTGGAATCAATGTCGACTTTAAAGGTGAAAGCTTCCAGTTTGGTTTAATTGGCGTCATACCCACCACACGCTTTTTGGCCACCACAAAATACACACCACCTAGCATAGCACAGCGCCTACTGCTGACCTTATCAAAAAACGAAAAACGCTTGTGCCACGAGTGCTGCTCAAATGGTGGAATGTGGCAGCACATTTCTACCAAAATCACTTCAAAACCAAGTAAGGCCAGCCAATCTTTTAAGCGCGCTAAACCTATAAATTTTCCATTCCAAGGATAGGACAGATGATTTGAAGTAGCTTTTTTAAAGCCAGCCGTTGCCCCCCATAGGCTTAATTGATTAAACCCAGAGATGACCAGATGACCTTCTGGCATCATCACCCTCGCCGCTTCGCGCAAGGTTTGATGTGGACGCTCACTGAACTCCAGCCGGTGCGGCAACAGTAACAGATCTATGCTCATGTCTGCAAAAGGCAAAAAATCGTCACTACAGCTGAGCTGACTTTGTACAGTATCAATTGGAAATTCAGAAGCCACAAATCGATTAGGTATACGAGAATTTCGCAATAACTCCATTTGCGCACACCCCATTTGCAAGGCGTTAAACCCAAACAAATCAACTACTGCATGGTCATACAAATCTTGCTCTTTAGCTTGTAAATATTGTCCCGCAGTGGAAGCAAGCCATGCCTGTAGTTGTTGCTGATTTGAGCGAAGCGCTATTGACATTTAAGTACACAGGCCAAATGATAGATGGTATGAATCATAATCTGCAAATTATACCAATTCCAGCATTTAAGGATAATTATATCTGGCTTATCCATAATGGCACTCAGGCCACGGTAGTAGACCCTGGCGATGCGGCGCCTGTGATTGCGAGCTTAAATCATTTAAACCTCACGCTTACGACTATTTTAATCACACACCATCATCATGATCACATTGGCGGTGTGGCAGAGTTGCTTAAAGCTTTTCCAAACGCGATCGCTTATGCACCTGCACTTGAACAGTATGCTTTTGAGCATACTGCCATTTCAGAGCAAAACACTGTTCACTTAAAAGACTTAAACATCTCGTTTTCCATTTTAGACTTACCTGGTCACACATTAGGCCATATTGCTTATTATTCTGCCAAACATGAGGTTTTATTTTGTGGCGACACTTTATTTGGCGCCGGTTGCGGTAGATTATTTGAAGGTACTCCAACACAAATGTATCACTCACTAAAAAAACTAGCAGCATTGCCATCTGCAACAAAAATTTACTGTACTCACGAATACACTATGCACAACATTAACTTTGCTTTAATGTTTGAGCCCAAGAATCAAAGGCTGATTGAACGGCATAAAACTACGCAAAAACTGCGTGAATCTAACTTCCCAAGCTTGCCTTCTACCATCGAATTAGAGTTGGCAACTAATCCTTTTTTGCGTTGTGATTATCAAGAAATTCAATTATCTATCCAATTGAAAAATGCAAGTGAAATTGAAACTTTTAGTAAATTAAGAGAACTAAGAAATCATTATTAATCAAATAGATAAGACATATTATTAAAGTTAATTTTAATAATAATTAACTTGACTTTAAACGTCATATTTTGTTAACATTTCGCTACTTTTTGACTTTGAGTGTTTTATACTTCACCTAAACTTTGTAATCAAACGTCATTTCAACCACAACCTACAACGCAATATCTCGAGAACTCTTATTAAACTTTCAAGTAAGTTAATTTGGTCAGCTTTAATGGCTGTTTCAACCACTATACCTAGCTTATCCGCATATGCGGATACCAATGTGATGGGCGAAGAAATCATCATCTATTCTGATGATGGTTATAAACCTGCACCTAGAGATCTAGGCGTAATTGACAAATCCACAAGTGACAAAGCTACTAGCAAAAAATTAGGTGGGAATCGTTTAGGCGACTCATTTGATACCGAACTTCATACTGACACAACCGATACACAAGAACCTGTAGCGGTAAATAACGATGACTTATGGCAACGCATACGAAATGGCTATGCAATACCAGATAGCAGATCCAGCTTAGTTGCACGGCATGAAGAGTGGTATAGCACGCGCCCTGACTACATAAAACGTATGGTTGAACGTAGCCAAAAGTACTTATTCCATATTGTTGAAGAAGTAGAAAAACGAGGCATGCCAACTGAAATCGCATTACTGCCAATGATAGAAAGCGCCTATAACCCACAAGCTAACTCAACAAGTAGCGCTTCTGGCATTTGGCAGTTTGTGCCAGCTACAGGCAAACACTTCGGGCTTAAACAAAACTGGTGGGTAGATAATAGACGCAATGTGACGTTTGCCACTGACGCTGCGTTAACTTATTTGCAAAAACTATATAACATGTTTGGCGCATGGGATTTAGCGCTAGCCGCATACAATGCGGGCGAAGGTACAGTTGGACGGGCTATAGAGCGTAACCGCAAGCTTGGTTTACCTACAGATTATGAAAGCCTAGATTTACCAGCAGAAACAAAAAATTATGTTCCTAAGTTGCAGGCCATTAAAAACCTAATGACCAACCCTGAGAATTACGGGCTTAAAATTCAAACCATAGCTAACACACCCTATTTTGCAAAAGTCACTGCACCAGCGCAGATTGACGCTCATTTGGCGGCCAAACTTGCCGAAATCAGTGATGATGAATTTTTAGCACTTAACCCAAGTAATAAGCGACCAGTGATCACAAGTAATGGTGAGAAGCATGAGCTATTATTGCCTATATTGTCCGCACAAACTTTTAGAAACAACCTTGCTGGCTATGATAAGCCGCTTGTGAGTTGGCGCACCTACTTCGCCAAACGCGGTGAGCGCATGGAAAGTATTGCCTCTAAATTTGGCATGCAGCTTTCTCAACTAAGGGTTGTGAATAATCTACCTAGTCAAAATAAAATTAAAAACTCAGCCACAATCTTAGTTCCAAATGGCAATAAAACCGACTTCAACACAGCAAAATCTATTACTAAAACCAATGATGCTGAACTCGCTCCAACAGTGGAGAGTAATGATGAGATTAATGCCAAACAAGGCTCAGCAAATATCGATATTAACAACACTGAAACACCTGTAGAAAACAATGCTGATAAAATTGAACCTGTGAGGCAAGTCAGCGTCACACACAGGGTTAAAAAAGGTGAGAATATGCAAACCATCGCTAAGCACTATGGTATTAGCGTAAAGCAAATTATGGCTGCAAACTCACTAAAAAATTATAAATTAAAAGTCGGACAAACTATAAAATTAGATATTGAAACTGCAAATACTGCAGCTAAAAAGAAAACATCAAATGACAAGTCTAAGGGTAAAAATACTGAGAAAAATCTTGGTAAAAAATCAAATGCCAAGTCAAAAGTTGTTAAAAAATCTGAAACAAGCAACAAAAATAAAACTAAGAATAAGAGCAAAGCGAGCACTAAAAAAGTAAAGCAGCATAAATAGATATTCGCATAAATTGTCTCTACTTGAGCAATGTTGATAAAAGGCAATATTGGAATGATGCAAATCAAACATAATCAATTAGTAAAGCTAGGGTTCATAAAACTAGCAATCATTGCCCTATTCGCGCCCTTCATGATTGCAGCTTGCAGTGATTCATCTTCAAGCAATCAAATAAACAATAAGATTGATTACACAAAAAACTATCCACCCAGCAATGGCGGCACGCTAATAGATGCCATGACTGGCGAACCGAGCAGCTTAATCGCCATGATTGCAGGTGAGTCTGCTGCATCTGCAATTGCAGGTAATATTTTTAACAGTCTATTAAAGTACGATAAGAATTTAGAGTTAACGGGCGAGTTAGTAGAGTCTTGGGATGTTTCAAGCGACCAAAAAACGATTACATTCCATCTCAAAACAAACCTTAAATGGGCAGACAATCAGCCCTTAACTAGTGATGACGTGCTATTCACTTGGCAAAAAGTCACGGATGAAAAAACCCGTACGCCCTATGGTTCAGATTTCAAATTAGTAACGAAAGCTGAAACTCCTGATGCAAACACCTTTCGTGTGACCTATGCCGCACCTTATGCGCCAGCACTTGATACATGGGCTGGCTTACATATTTTGCCTAAGCACCTTCTTAAAGATCAAGACATCAACACTACTGCATTTGCGCGCAATCCTGTGGGCAGCCATTACTACAAACTTGAGAAATGGAAGAATGGTCAATTCTTAAAGCTGACCCGTAATGAAAATGCTACACAAGGCCAAGCCAAAATTGACAACTTACTGTCACGTATCATCCCTGATAAAGCAGCACAATTTTTAGAGTTAAGCGCGGATAATATTGACTCTATGGGCTTAAACCCCATTCAATACGCTAGAATTTTTCCTGCTAGACCTGACCTCAACAAAAATATTGCACTCTACAAAGAGTTGGGGAATAGCTATACCTACCTAGGCTTTAATCTTAAACGCAAACCATTTGATGACATACGTGTACGTCAGGCAATTAATTACGCGATTAATAAGCAAGAAATCATAGATGGTGTGCTGTTAGGTCTTGGCGAGCCTGTCGCATCGCCTTACAAGCCAGGTACAAGATGGAGCAATCCTGACCTTAAACCCTATCCTTACGACCCCAATAAAGCGAGAGCGTTACTAAAAGCCGCTGGATATGAAGACCATGATGGTGATGGCATTTTAGATAAAGACGGCAAACCTTTTACATTTGAGATTCTAACTAATCAGAATAAAGAGCGTGAAATGACTGGGGTTTTAATACAACGGCGCCTGAATGAGATCGGAATAAAAGCGAACATACGCGTATTAGAATGGGCTAGCTTCCTAGGGCGCTTTATTAAGCCTAAGGAGTTTGATGTAGTCGTGTTAGGCTGGAGCTTATCGTTAGACCCAGATCAATACAGTATTTGGCATTCTAGCCAGCAAGCACCAGGGCAGTTCAATTTTATTAGCTACAGCAATCCACGTGTAGATAAATTACTCGAAGCAGGCAGACTAGAACTCAACCCAGATAAGCGCATGAAAATCTATCACGAATTTTCAAAAATTTTACTAGAAGATAGCCCTATCGTGTTCTTATCAGCCGGTTACGGTTTAACAGCTATTCATAAACGTGTGAGAGGTATTAGCAACCCTGCGCCACCCGCTGGCATCGGTCACAATACCTATGAATGGTATATCCCTAGTGCCTATGCCCGTAATGAAATGAGTGAGCATTAAATAATGCAGAAAAATTCATATGCTTAAATATTTGGTCAAACGTATTTTCTGGATGGTTCCATTATTGATTGGAATCAGCTTAATTTCATTTTTTATCATGCACTTAGCACCTGGTGACATTACCACCAGCGAAGCCAGTTTCAATCCAAAAGCTAGCGAAGAGTCACGGCAGAAATTGCGTGAGCTATATAGTCTGGATAAACCAGTGATTGTGCAATATAGCCTATGGGTGAAACGCATGGCGACGCTAGACTTTGGTACCTCGTTTGCATCGCATCAACGTCCTGTGTTTTGGCAAACCAAAGATAAAGATGGCAACGTTACGCTAGGCATGATTCAAGAAGCGCTGCCGATTACCTTGCTTATCAATGTTCTCAGTTTAATACTCATTATCAGTGTTGCTCTGCCGCTCGGCGTCGTTTCTGCACTTAATCAAAATCAGCTAACAGATCGCAGCATCACCTTATTTGTATTCATAGGTTTTGCAATCCCCGGCTTTTGGCTTGCGCTAATGTTGATGTATTGGACTGGCGTACAGCATACATGGCTTCCGATTTCAGGATTACAAAGCATTGGGCATGAAAACATGAGTTGGATCGCTCAAACCACAGACACATTAAAACACTTAGTGCTTCCAGTATTTATTTCTGGCATTACGGGCTTGGCTGGCATCTCGTTATTTGTGAGAAATGGCATGCTGGAAGTACTGCATCAAGATTACATCACCACTGCACGCTCAAAAGGTTTAAGTGAAAATCGCGTGATTTACGGTCATGCTTTGCGTAATGCACTGCTACCGTTAATCACGATTTTCGGCCTAAGCATTCCGGGCTTAATTGGCGGATCTGTTATTGCTGAAAGCATTTTCGCAATTCCAGGCATGGGTAAGCTGTTTTACGATGCAGTGTTAATGCGCGACTTTCCAGTCATTATGGGTATTCTTACCATAGGTGCAGTGCTCACTTTGATCGGCAATTTATTAGCAGATGTGGCCTACGCATGGGCTGACCCCCGCGTTAGACGTGGAGTGGTGCAATGAGAAAGCTACTTTCTAATCCGTTAGTTCTGATTGGCTTTATTATTATTGCAAGCGTTCTTTTACTTGCAGTTATTGCGCCATTAGTTGCGCCATACGACCCGGATGCCATTGATGTAAAAGCAATACTGCTATCTCCCTCATCTATCCATTTAATGGGCACTGATGGCTTAGGTCGAGATGTATTTTCACGCATGCTATACGGCGCCCGTATATCGCTGATGGTCGGTTTTGTAGCTGTAGGTATCGCCACGGCTATTGGCATCGTCCTAGGCGCGATTGCAGGCTTCTACAGAGGCTGGGTAGATACGCTCATCATGCGTATTGTTGATGTGATGTTATCCATTCCCACTTTCTTTTTGATTTTAGCCGTAATCGCATTTTTAACGCCATCAATCTGGAACATTATGATCGTTATTGGCTTAACCTCATGGATGGGAGTCACCCGCTTAGTCCGTGCAGAGTTTCTAAGCTTAAGAAATAGGGAGTTTGTATTAGCCGCTCAAGCTTTAGGAGCTAAAGATGTCCGTTTGATTTTCACCCATTTATTACCCAACAGCCTCACACCAATTATTGTCAGCTCAATTTTAGGCATTGCCAGCGCCGTGCTTGTAGAGTCAGGTCTCAGCTTTTTAGGTTTAGGCGTACAAGCCCCACAAGCCTCTTGGGGCAACATCCTCACTGATGGCAAAGAATATATTCAATTTGCATGGTGGCTTTCACTTTTCCCCGGCCTTGCGATATTGATAACGGTGTTAGGGTATAATCTGCTTGGAGACGGTTTACGTGAAGCGTATAACCCCAGAAGCAGTCAGCATTAGTATTCATCATATTTAAGAGTTAAAGATAGGAACAAATGTCATGGGATTTTTAGCAGGTAAAAAAGTATTAATCACCGGTTTATTGAGCAACCGCTCAATTGCTTACGGTATTGCAGCAGCAATGAAGCGCGAAGGTGCAGAATTAGCGTTCACTTACCAAATGGAGAAACACCAAGAGCGTGTTGCAAAATTAGCTGCAGATTTCGACTCTACATTAGTCTTTCATTGTGACGTTGCCGAAGATAACTTGATTGATGCCCTATTCCCTCAAATTGCTAAACATTGGGATGGCATAGACTCAATCGTCCATTCCATTGCATTCGTACCAAAAGATGCACTTGATGGTGATTACCTAGAAAAAGTAACACGTGAAAACTTCCGCATCGCGCATGACATCAGCTCATACAGTTTCGCTGCGTTAGCTAAGGCAGCATTGCCGATGATGCAAGGCAGAGGCGGCAGCTTATTAACATTGAGCTATCTAGGTGCAGAACGCACGATGCCTAACTACAACGTGATGGGCTTAGCAAAAGCCAGCCTTGAAGCCAACGTACGTTACATGGCGCAAAGCTTAGGCCCTAAAGGCATCCGTGTAAACGCTGTATCTGCCGGTCCGATCAAAACGCTGGCAGCTTCTGGTATTGGTGATTTTGATAAAATGATTAGTTACAACGAAAAACATGCAGCCTTGCGCCGCAATGTCACGATCGAAGAAGTTGGCAACGTATCTGCATTCCTGTGCAGTGATTTAGCTTCAGGTGTTACTGGCGAAATCACTTACGTAGATGGCGGTATGAATATCACAGCTGCTGGCGTGATTGATTAAAATACATCAGATTTAACCAAATAAAAAAGGCACTCTCGAGTGCCTTTTTTATTATCTAACTTTTAACTATTTTGCTGCATTACTTAACAAAAGCTTTTCATTCACTGTCACTTTTGCTTTTTCACGAAGTGATTGCTTATAAGCAGCGATGTATTCATTTGCTAAAGCTGCATTTAACTGGGCTTTAGCTGCTTTTTTAGTTTCCTCATCCACTAATGAAGATGAATCAACTTTAATCACTTTAACGAGCAAGTAACCTTGCTTACTATCAGTCAAACCAGAGTAAGCAGGTAGTTTTGCAGTATTGGTTTTAAATACTTGATTCATCGCTAAATCTGTTAGACCTTGGGCATTTTTACGATCAACCGTTACCTCTTTAATCCACTCAATACCTGCAACATTTTTACCATCACGCAAATCTTTAAGTGCAGCTTCACCTTTACTAACTGCGAGCTTAGATGCAGCCTCTAGTTTAAGTAAAGCCTCAATACCAGCTTTCACTTCATCAAAGCTCTTTGGAGCAGCAGGTTTATAGTCTACAACGCGTGCTGAAACCATATTATCTGTAGAAACTTCAATAGCTTCGGTATTGCGGCGATCTTTAAGCACTTCATTTGAAAAAATCAAACTCATGATTTTGTCATTATTTTTAAAGAACTTCGCGCCTGATTCACGACTTAGCCAATCCGACTTCTGTATCTGACCACCAAAAGCCTTAGCAGCAGGCTCTAAGCTACCTGATTGCGTATAAACTAAATCACTAAATGCTTCTGCTTGTTTAGCAAACTCATCTTTAGCTTTTTGGAACATTAAGTCGCCTTTGATTTGTGGCTTCAAACTATTAAAGTCAGCATTTTGACCAGAGATTTCTGTCACTTTAATAATATGGTAGCCAAATTCAGACTCAACCAAATCGCTCACTTGATTTACTTTCATACCAAATGCAGCATCTTCAAATGGCTTTACCATTGCGCCACGTCCAAAACTGCCTAAATCCCCACCTTTAACAGCAGAGCCTGGATCTTGTGAATTTTTAAGTGCTAATTGCTCAAACTTACTAGGATCTTTTTTAATTTGAGCCAAGATTTCTTCAGCTTTAGCTTTAGCTTGCTGCTTTTGCTCAGGTGTAGCACTTACGCCAAAAGCAATTAAAATATGACTGGCACGTCTTTGTTCATTACCCTGGAACTTAGCAGCATTATCATCATAGTATTTCTTAACTTCATCATCGCTAACATTCACATTACGCATAAAGTTCACAGGTGCTAATGATACAAACTCAATTTTCACTTGTTCTGGAACGATGAGTTTATTTTTATGCTGCTCGTAATAGGATTTTACTTCTTCAGGCTTAACTGTTACTTGATCAACAAAGTCTTTAGTTTTTATTTCTGACACAGTAACAACACGTTGCTGATTAGCAAGTTGAAGCACTTCATCTGCACGCGCATTAGAAATAAATCCTAATCGAGCAATACCATCTTGCGCCTGCTGTGCCAATAAATCAGCGCGCATGCCTGCTTCAAATTTACTTGGTGAAAGCTGGTTTTGAGCTAAAGTTTGATCATAAAGCTCTTGTGAAAACTTGCCGTCCTTCTGAAATTCAGGCATTCCAGTCACATAAGTAGCGAGCTGTGTGTCGCTAATTGCGTACTTAGCATTGTGTATTTCATCACTTAGTAATTGCTTATTAATAAGCTGATCTAAGACTAAAGCTTTGACTTCAGGACTATCTAGTTGTGCTTGTTCAAACTTACCTTCTGATTGCAAGCGATTACGCATATTTTTCAAAGCATTATCATATGCTTGGACAGAGATGCTATTGCTACCTACCTTAGCCACAGAAGCATTATTACCTGCGCTACTTAAGTACGAATCAATACCAAATAATGCAAAAGGAATAGTAATTAAAGCCAATAAAGCTTTGCCAACCCAACCCTGGGCTACGGTGCGAATTTGATCTAACATAAAAACTTTCTATCCTTAATAAATACACATCTTCTAGACTTAAAGTCAGTTCAGAAATTCAGACTTTAAGCTTTAATTCTCATTAAAAACTTTGGATGGAACCGCATGAAATCCAAAACGTCACTAATATATCATAAGATAGGCTGAGTAATTTTCTTAGATGCACAATACAGAAGCATTTCAGCCATACAAAAGCAAAAGTACAAATAAAAATAGCGAGTCCTAAGACTCGCTATTTTTATTTGGCGGAGCGGACGGGACTCGAACCCGCGACCCCCTGCGTGACAGGCAGGTATTCTAACCAACTGAACTACCACTCCATAAAACTTTATATATCAACAATATTTAATTAATGCGCTCTTATTTTCAACAAAATAAAAGAGTGCTCAAAATACCAGCACTCTCAAATTTAAAATTAGGAACGGCTTAGTCACATTTTTGTGTTATTTGGTGGGTGCTAACGGGGTCGAACCGCTGACATTCGCCTTGTAAGGGCGACGCTCTACCAACTGAGCTAAGCACCCTGCTTAACCAACAAAAACGCTAGTTTACAGCATCTTTAAGAGATTTACCAGCCCTAAATTTAGGAGAGTTTGCTGCCTCAATCTTAATTGTCGCCCCTGTACGTGGGTTGCGGCCATTGCGTGCCTCGCGCTTACCAACATAGAATGTGCCAAAGCCAATTAGTGTTACTAAATCGCCTTTTTTCATTGCGGCAGTTATAGCTGCTGTAGTTGCATCTAACGCACGACCAGCTGCAGCTTTTGAAAGGCCAGAAGCACCTGCAATACTGTCAATCAGTTCTGATTTATTCACGAGTAATCCCCTCTTAAAGGTTGTTAAATAAAAATCGAGTTAAATTCAGGGTATTGACTACCCGTACAACTTTATATCAAGCCTATAAAGGCTGTGTCAAGCTTTTAAAGCCTAGATTGGCACTTATTTTTCTAGTGCTTGATAGCCTCAACAACAGTATTATTATTTTCCACCGACTTATCAGCAGCTTGCGCATCATTTGCAACAATTTCATTAACTTGCGGCATTTCTGACAAAGGTACTGGCTGTGAAGCCAATGCAAGCGCCAACACCTCATCTATCCATTGTACGGGGTGAATATCCAAATGGTTTTTGATGTTTTCAGGAATATCCGCCAAATCTTTAACATTTTGACTTGGAATTAATACAGTTTTAATGCCTCCACGATGAGCTGCAAGCAATTTCTCTTTCAAACCGCCAATAGGCAGTACTTCACCACGTAGCGTAATTTCACCTGTCATCGCCACATCTGCGCGCACTGGAATGCCCGTTAAAATCGAAACTAGGGCCGTAGTAATGGCAATACCTGCACTAGGTCCATCTTTAGGCGTAGCGCCTTCTGGAAAGTGGATATGAATATCATTCTTTTCATAAAAGTCATCTGAAATACCAAGTCGTTTAGCACGACTACGAACAACACTCATTGCAGCTTGAGTAGACTCCTTCATGACTTCGCCAAGCTTACCTGTCGTCGTCGTTTTACCTTTACCAGGCAATAACACAGCTTCAATCGTCAGTAATTCGCCACCTACAGATGTCCAAGCTAAGCCTGTCACTTGTCCCACTTGATTATCTTTTGCAGCAACGCCATAGTCGTAACGTTGCACGCCTAAGTACTTATCTAAGTTTTTCGGTGTAACAGTGATTTTCTTAGCAGCTTTAGCTCCTTCTTTAGCCTTAACCGTAATCAACTCTTTAACAATTTTACGGCAAACTTTTGCAATCTCTTGCTCAAGCTTACGCACCCCAGCTTCACGTGAATAATAGCGAATAATGTCACGTACTGCCGCTTCAGAAACACTGGCCTCTTGCTCTTTTAAGCCGTGAGATTTCAATTGTTTAGGCAGTAAATAACGCATGGAAATATTTACTTTTTCATCTTCGGTATAACCTGAAAGATGAATAATCTCCATACGATCTAGGAGCGCCGCAGGTATATTCATTGAGTTTGCAGTTGCAACAAACATAACATCTGACAAGTCATACTCTACTTCTACATAATGATCGGCAAACGTATGGTTTTGCTCAGGATCTAACACCTCTAACAGTGCAGAAGATGGGTCACCACGCATGTCTTGACCCATTTTATCAACTTCATCGAGTAAAAATAATGGATTCTTAACACCAACTTTGCTCATGCTTTGCAAAATCTTACCTGGCATGGAGCCAATATAAGTGCGTCTGTGACCACGGATTTCAGACTCATCACGCACACCGCCTAAAGCCATGCGAACGAATTTGCGATTTACAGCTTTTGCAATACTTTGTCCGAGCGAAGTTTTACCCACGCCTGGAGGACCAACTAAACATAAAATTGGTGCTTTTATCTTATCAACACGTTGTTGAACCGCTAAATACTCAACGATACGCTCTTTGACTTTTTCTAGACCATAATGATCATCGTCCAGAACCTTTTCAGCGGCTAATAAATCTTTACTGATTTTCGTCTTTTTCTTCCAAGGCAAGTTAATCAGAATATCAATGTAGTTACGCACCACTGAAGCTTCAGCAGACATCGGTGACATCAGCTTTAATTTTTTCAACTCACTCGCAACTTTAGCTAACGCCTCTTTAGGCATGCGAGCCGCTTCTATGCGTTTCTCAAGCTCTTCCATTTCAGCGTTTTCATCTTGCTCACCCAACTCTTTTTGAATGGCTTTGACTTGCTCGTTTAAATAATACTCACGCTGAGTTTTTTCCATTTGGCGTTTTACACGTCCACGGATACGCTTCTCAACTTGTAGTATATCTATCTCGCCTTCCATCAAGCGCAGCAAATGTTCTAAACGTTCAGCCACACTGAACATCTCTAATATTTTTTGTTTTTCATCCAACTTCAATGTTAAATGGGCCGCAATCGTGTCTGCTAAGCGTCCCGCTTCATCAATGGTAGCAAGCGAAGTTAATATTTCTGGTGGGATTTTTTTATTAAGCTTAACGTATTGATCAAACTGAGCGAACACAGTGCGCATCAAGGCTTGAATCTCTACATCATTCACAGACTCAGCAATTAGCTCAGCACTAGCGGCAAAGCACTCTTCTGTTTCAACAAATCCAGTAACTTTGGCGCGCTGCACACCCTCAACTAAGACCTTAACGGTGCCATCAGGTAGTTTCAGCATTTGAAGCACAGTTGCAATTGTGCCGACTTCGTACAAGTCAGCAGCATCTGGCTCATCTTTATTAGCCGATTTCTGAGCAACCAACAAAATCTGCTTATTACCTTCTGAAGCAATTTCCAGAGCTTTTACAGATTTAGTGCGACCAACAAATAATGGAATCACCAAATGTGGGTAAACGACCACATCTCGCAAAGGCAATACTGGCAATAAGCCATTATCAGGAGAATATACAGGTAATGATTTTGTCATGGAGACTTCCGAATTAAGCTAAAAAGTAAGCCATTTATGCCTACAGAATCATTTATGGGGCTGAAACTTTAGAGTTCAAGTCTAAAGTTTCAGCAGATGCTTTAATTTTCAAACAAAATAATTTAAAGACGAAAGCAATGAGGTGTGTTAACGGCGCTTAGCCAACTGCTTCTTCAGTAGGTTTATCTGCATAAATTAAAATTGCTGGTGCATCACCGCGGACAACGCCTTCGTCGACCACAACTTTACTCAAGTTTTCTAAAGAAGGTAACTCATACATAATATCGAGTAAAGAATGCTCAAGTATTGATCGTAAGCCTCGTGCACCTGTTTTACGCTCTAATGCTTTTTTAGCAATTAAGAGTAATGCAGATTCTCTAAACTCTAACTCGACACCTTCCATCTTAAAGAGCTTGATATATTGCTTAGTTAGCGCATTTTTAGGCTCTGTCAAAATAGTCATCAATGCAGCTTCATCAAGTGATTCTAATGTTGCAACCACTGGCAAACGACCGATAAACTCTGGAATTAATCCGAATTTAATCAAGTCTTCAGGCTCTACATCGCGTAGCACTGCACCTACCTGACGAATGTCATTTTTACCTTTTACTTCTGCACCAAAACCAATACCACCTTTTTCGGAGCGTAAGCGGATAACTTTTTCTAAACCGTCAAAAGCACCACCACAGATAAATAATATATTAGTCGTATCAAGCTGAACAAACTCTTGATTTGGGTGCTTACGACCACCTTGTGGTGGTATAGAAGCAACCGTACCTTCTATTAGTTTAAGTAAGGCTTGCTGTACGCCCTCACCCGAAACATCACGTGTGATAGAGGCGTTTTCAGATTTACGTGAAATCTTATCTACTTCATCGATATAAACAATACCACGCTTGGCTTTTTCTACATCATAATCACATTTTTGCAATAGTTTTTGCATAATGTTTTCAACGTCTTCGCCCACATAACCTGCTTCAGTCAAAGTGGTAGCGTCTGCCATCACAAAAGGCACATCAAGCAATCGTGCCAATGTTTGAGCTAATAATGTTTTACCTGATCCTGTTGGACCGATCAACAAAATATTACTTTTTGAGATTTCAACTTCGTCTTTTTGACCACCATCAGACAGATTATTGTGCCCAAGACGCTTGTAATGGTTGTATACCGCAACCGCTAAGTTCTTTTTAGCGTGTGTTTGACCAATCACATATTGATCTAAAATCTTACAAATTTCTTGTGGTGTAGGTAAGCTTTGATCTGTAGATTTCAAGCCATCAGTATTCTTTACTTCTTCTCTGATAATGTCATTACACAAGTCAACGCACTCATTGCAAACGAACACAGAAGGTCCAGCAATGAGTTTTTTTACTTCATGTTGGCTTTTGCCACAGAATGAACAATAGAGTAGCTTGTCGCCGTCGGCTTTATTCGCCATGTGTAATTCCTAATTAAATTGTAGCTTTTGTAACAACATTACTATTATTACGACTTCAAAACCATTAACTTAAAGCAATCTTATGCCGCTTCTGTGCGACTTTCAATCACTTTATCAATCATGCCATATTCAACTGACTGTGTAGCACTCATAAAGTTATCACGTTCAGTATCACGGTCAATTTCTGCAGCTGTTTTGCCTGTATGGTGAGCCAAAATATCGTTTAACTTCGCACGCAAATACAAGATTTCTTTAGCATGAATTTCAATGTCTGTAGATTGACCTTGGAAACCACCTGACGGCTGATGAATCATCACGCGTGAGTTTGGAAGACTGAAACGTTTACCTTTAGCACCCGCAGCTAGTAAAAATGCGCCCATACTTGCCGCTTGACCAATACACAACGTGCTTACATCGGCTTTGATGAACTGCATAGTGTCATAAATAGACATGCCAGCAGTCACAGAGCCACCTGGAGAGTTAATATACAGTGAAATATCTTTATCTGGATTCTCGGCCTCTAAGAATAGAAGCTGAGCCACTACAAGGTTTGCTGACATATCGTTGACTGGGCCAACAAGAAATATCACACGCTCTTTTAGTAAACGGGAATAGATGTCATAAGAGCGCTCACCGCGACCACTTTGCTCTACAACCATTGGGATATAACCCAAGCCTTGTGGGCTCATATCTAACTCTGCTTGCGGTTGTTGCATACTATTTATATTAAAACCTGTCATTTAGGCATTCCCCATTAAATCATCGAATTTAACTTTTTTATCAGTTACTTTAGCCTTGGACAACACATAAGCCACAGCGTTCTCTTCAGTAGCCAAAGCTGATGGCTCATCTAAACGTTTAGGATCAGCGTAGTACCAAGTCACTACGTCTGCTGGGCGCTCAAAGCTTTGTGAGAACACATCAACCATCGCACGGATCTGGTCTGCATTTGCATGTAAACCATTAGTATTAATCAATTCCCCCAAAATCAAACGAAGTGTAGTGCTGCGTTTAGCCTGCTCTTCAAACATTGAAGGCTCAAGTTTTATGGTACTCAAATCAGCACCACGTTGTTTTAGGTTTTGTGCAGTAGTTTCCATCATGCGGTTGATTTCAGAACCAAGCAGTATGCGAGGAATCTCGAAATCAGCACTATCAACCAAAGCTTGGAATACTTGTTCTTTAAGCTTAGCACTTACACGCTTAGTCACTTCTTGATTCAAGCTTTCAGTGATTTCCGCCTTCATTTTTTCAACGTCACCGTCTTCGATACCTAAACTTTTAGCAAAGTCAGCATCTAGTTCTGGCAATTTTGGCTCTGAAACGCTTACATAACTAACATCATAAGTGACAGTTTTGCCTGCAAGTTGCTCAGGTGTATGGTCTGCCGGGTAGCTAATATCAAACTGTTTTGATGTACCAGCCTTACCACCTGTTAGCTCAGCATCAAATGACTCTACACGACCAGCCTCACCTAATACTAAATCAATACCTTTGTCGCCAGTAGACTCAACTTCTTTACCATCAATAGAGGCTTTAAGCGTGACATTAATACGATCACCTTTTTTAGCCGCACGTTTAACAGGTGAATAACTCACACGTTGTTTCACCAAAACATCTAATGTTTTTTTAACATCAGCCTCACCCACTTCAATCACTGGGCGCTCAATTTTCATTTTAGCCAAATCGCCATAAACAACTTCAGGAAATACTTCAAAAGTAGCTGTATACTCTAAGTTTTGAGTAGCCGCATCAAATGGTTTATGCTCAATATTTGGGTAGCCCGCAACGCGCAATTTAGCCTCGTCCACGGCATCGCCAAAACTTTTCTCAACCGCGCCAGAATACACTTCATCACGCACTTGCTCACCATAGTGCTGATTCACCAATCCCATAGGCGCTTTACCTGGTCTAAAACCAGCGAATTTTGCCGTACGTGACATTTGAGCCAAACGCTGATGAATCTGCGCCTGAAGTGGTTGGAGTGGAACTGAAATCGTAATACGACGTTCTAGTTTACTGATAGTTTCAACATTCAATGCCATGCGGTTTATTCCTAAAGGTCAAGATTCTAAAGTGTGCTGAGAGTTTTAGATTAAGGTTAACACACAAAAATTTTCTAAAACTCGCTTAATTTAAGCGCCAAACTATAGCATATTAGGCATTTGTTCACAAACAACAAGGATTAGTTTTATTTGCAAACATTAATAAATTGTATCTAGGTATTTATATTAATAACCCATGAAAAAAGGCGCCTAAGCGCCCTTTTTACTCTAGCTAATTTGCAGAAGTACTATTACCAGCTACGTTTAACAAAGAACGTAAACGCCCGATCATTCACCACTTTGCCATTGTCATCTGTGTAATACGCAGTGTTAATTGAACATTGCTCTTCACCAAAGGTTCCAGTGTAATTAAAGCCAGCATTAAAACCATCTAGAGGTTTCCCAGCAGTTGGCAATGAAAAGTTTCTATTCAAACCAATCAAATAGTCTTTCTGATTTAAACAAATATCGTTAGAACGTTGATAACCCACTTTGGCAGCCAAGTTTAGACCTGCAAATGGTAAAGTATTACTATATTTGAATTCATGATATTCAACACCGCTAGTGTCAGCTGCCGCTTCTGCGGCATTTGGACCTCGACCAGCAGCTGCGCCAATTCTTGTATTACCAATACCATACCAGTCGGTAAACGCATGATAGAAAGTATACGTGAAGCCGTAAGCAGAAATATTTAGATTACCTTCAAAAGTATCTTGATTTCTATCGTGATACGATTTTTCACCTTCTGGATACCATACATAGTTACCGCCAATACCCAACGTAACTGGGCCAAATGCATGCGTGTAACCGCCGTACCAATCCGTCTCCACATGATTACCAGTGCCTAGCGGGGCACCATTTGGTGCAACGCTAACAGCACTACCAGAGCCGCCTAAAGTTAATGGGTCTGTAGTTGAAAACCAAGCGCCTAAGTAGAAGCCACTGCTGTGCGCCCAATCAATACCACCTTGCAAGGCAGGACCATCACCCCAGTTAACACCACGTCCAATATAATTAGAATATACGCCAAGGTTGTATGTAAGTGTATATGGAGGTGCTGCTTCAGAAGAAGCAGCCGCAGCAACTTCTTCTGCAGATGTATAAGCACAGTTTAATAAAATTGGTGCTGCGCATAGTGCGCTTACCACGTGACGATTTGTAATCCAACTCAATGCTTTCATGTGATTTCCTTAATTAATGAAAAGATTAAAACCAAAAATAATTTTCTTGTACAGATATTGAATTAATTATTCCTGTGCTGCAACATATAATTCACATATATACAACAATTCAACATAAATACAACAGCTTAGTTAGCTTGAATTTGGTGCAAATTTACTAATTTTGCACCTTGCGGGTGCGGCGGCGAAACAGAACTTACTTACCCTAATGATTTATAAGGAAATTTAAAGTTAGATTCAACTTTATTAGCTGCACTGATTGAGGGGTGATGACTTTAAAAATTTTGAGATTTTTCAGACAACAAAAAAGGGCTTTCCAATTGGAAAGCCCTTATATTTGGTGCGAAAGGAGAGACTCGAACTCTCACGCCTTACAGCGCTGGAACCTAAATCCAGTGCGTCTACCAATTCCGCCACTCTCGCAGGTAGATAACGACAAAATTGCTGCCGTTTCGAACAAGCGGGCATTATATCTTAACTACTGCAAATGGGAATAGATAAAACTGAAATATTTATATATTTCAGTTTAAATGCATTTTTGCTTGGGTTTGCGACTGATTATCTAGCAGAGCTAGCCACGATTATGCGAGAATGACACATATATTATATGAATCATTAATACCATTTAAATAGAGTCGATACCATGCAAACTAACATCAATCAAAACGAAATCAGTATGCTAAGAGCTGAATTAGAGCTTTTAATGCGCGAACGCCAATCTTTGTTGAAAGTAACGGGTGCTGCTGCGGGCTTGATTGCAGAGATGGATAGTCACGATCTAGCTATTTCAACGATAGAAGCCGCTGACTTACTTGCAACAACCATTAACGGCTTAAGTGAAGAGACGTTGCAAGATGCATTAAGCGCAGTAAATGCAGAAATCGTTGAGTAACACTCCCGTAATGATGCCCGAGTTCTGCATTCATTACTTCTGCTGCCATTATTACTGCTTTGATTAAGCACGCTAAACTAAACACAAACCACCAACCAAGGCTACTTAGAGCAATTGCCTTAGCGACTTGCTTTTCAACAGCTTTAACCGGCTGTAGTTTTCAACAGTATTCTGCTAAACCCATTAAACCTGCCACTATAGCTGCCAAGTTTGAGCTTAAAGACCCTTCAGGCAAATCGTTTACAGAATATTTGCTAAATAACGGTTACCCAGCCGAACACTTACCAATTCAACAATGGGGCTTAGACGAACTAACCTATTGCGCACTCTTTTTTCACCCCAGCTTAGATGTTGCGCGCGCTCAGTGGCGTGCAACTCAATCTTCTGAGGCAAGAGCTGCGCAAGGCCCAGCACCTACGCTAAACGGTAATGTAGCTCACAGCGATGATCCCGACCCAACAAAAAAGCCATTTGCTTTTGGCTTGAGCATTGATGTACCAATAGAAACTGCCAATAAGCGTGATATACGCATAGAGAACGCTCAACACTTATCACAGGCAGCCAAGCTTGAAATTGCACAAACGGCTTGGCAATTACGAAACAATATTGCACAAACGCTGAGTGAATATGAGTTTAATCAGACTCAGTTGCGCTTATTGTCCGCGGAGGAGCTGCGTCGCGCAGAAATTGTGAATATCTACCAAAAGCGCGTCAGTGCTGGTGCAGCTTCTAATATTGAGCTTAGCAATGCAAAACTACAATTGCAAACCATAAGCGCTACTGTCAATTCCGCGCAACAAAATAAGCTGATATTACTATCTAAACTTGCCAGCAATGTAGGGCTACCTCTAGCAAAGGTAGAGGTAATGTCACTGGCAATTGACCATAAGCGATCATTAGACAATATTCCAAAAACCGATTTACAAACCACTGCCCTACTCAACCGCCTAGATATTCGTATTGCACTTGAGCGTTACGCGGCGGCAGAAGCTAAATTGAAGTTAGAAATTGCCGGGCAATATCCTGACATTGTGATTAGCCCAGGTGCAGCTTATGAATTTGGCGATAATATTTGGTCGCTTGGTTTATCTGGTCTACTTAGCTTATTGAATAAAAACAAGGTCGCTATTGCAGAAACGACTACGCTACGCGAAGTTGAGGCTGCGCAATTTGAAGCATTACAAACGAAAGTGATATTAGATGCATCCATTGCAAATGCTGAAGTCAATCAGGCTAAACAGGCATTGGAACATCAACAGCGTCTATTGACTCAACAGCAATCAAACACTCAACGCATGCAGCGAAAACTAGCTGCAGGTGACATTGATAGATTAGAAATGACTTATGCTAAATTAGAAGATATTAACGCTGAGAAGAATGTCGCTATAGCCAATTTTCAGTTAAACAAATCACTAGACCAATTAGAAAATACTTTGCAAAAACCGCTTGCCGATGATGGTGCGGCAGGTTCAAACATAGTGAAAGCTGCGATTAAATTAGAGGGTAAAAAATGAACCGTAAGGCAACCATTATTATCGGCCTGCAAGCGGCTTTAATTGTCATTTTATTTTGGTTTTTAATTTTTTACGGTAAAGACGAATATGAAGCAGCGAGTACCAAAGGCGAAGAAGGTATTGAGACTAAATCTCTGGTAGTCGCCAATCAAGCAAATGAAAAAGGTGCGGCAACCCTCATATTGCCAACTGCATTACAACAACAAAGCGGCATACAGACCACTAAACTACAAACAACACAAAATCAATCGGCTACGGCGTCATTCGGTACGGTAGAACCAATCGACAGCTTAATTGAAATGCGCACCCGTTATTTAGCCGCTCTTGCTGATGGCAATGTGACGCGCTCAACGATTACAAGCGCCGAGCAAAATTTACACCGCTTACAGCTTTTAAACCAAGATGATAAAAACGTGTCTGACCGCGCAGTGCAAGAAGCACAAGCGAGCTTGAATAGTGAGAAAGCAAAATTAGCCACTTCCGCAACATTAGCCAATGGCATACGCGATAATATGCGTCAGCAATGGGGTAGCACGTTAGCCAACTGGGCAACGCAAACTAGAAGTAACAGTGAGTTTGAATCACTTTTGCAATCACGTGAAGTGCTGCTAAAAATCACTTTACCATTTGATGTTACGCCAAATAAAAATACCCCACTGCAAATTGCACCTATGGGTTCGCAAACACAGCTTGTTAAAGCACGATTTATCTCAGATGCACCACAAGCTGACAGTACTATTCAAGGTAAAACTTATTTTTACAGTGCGCCCGCTGGCAGCCTACGTGCTGGCATGCGCGTAACAACAAGGCTTAACACGCAAGGTAAGACGAGTTCTGGCGTGATTATTCCGCATGAAGCCGTTGTTTGGTACTCCAATCAGGCATGGGTTTACCAAAAAATCGGCGCAGATAAATTTGTTCGTCGCCTGATTAGCACTGAAGTTGAAATTGAAAGTGAAGCGATTAGTGGTTGGTATAACACTACAGGGTTGGTGGCAAACGATGTAGTGGTGATTAGTGGCGCGCAGCTATTGTTATCAGAGGAATTGAAATATCAAATTAAAAATGAGAACGAGGACTAATCTCCATCATGATGTCCGCCCTCGTACGATTTTCCATTCGCTTTCATGGTGTAGTCATTGGCTTGGCTTGCCTACTCGTCGTGTATGGCGTGTATGGCCTTAGCCGCACTAATTTAGATGTATTCCCAGAGTTCTCGCCTACACTAGTCGTTATACAAACTGAATCGCCGGGCTTATCCTCTAGCCTAGTAGAGCAGTTAGTCACCCAACCTATAGAAACCACGCTATCAGGCACGGTAGGTGTTGAGTCTATGCGCTCTCAATCTATACCTGGTTTGTCTGTTATCACTATTATTTTCGACGAAAACACTGACATATATCGCAACAGACAAGTGGTGGCTGAGCGATTAGCTACGCTCAATAACCAATTACCAAAAAACATCGTACCCAACATTACACCATTGGCATCAAGCGCCAGCACAGTTCTAGGGATGGGCATTACCTCAGATAAACGCAGCTTGATGGAGCTACGGACATTGGTAGATTGGACAATACGCCCACACATTATGGCCGTGCCTGGCGTGGCGGATGTGAACGTATTGGGTGGTGATGTACGGCAATTTCAGATTCTGGTGGATCCTAGCAAGCTCATACGCTACAACCTGTCTATCCAAGAAGTATTGACTGCAACGGCACGTGTTACAGGCGTGCGCGGCGCAGGGTATATTGAAAATAATAATCAACGTATTTTAATTAATACAGAAGGCCAAGCTAAAAATGTAGGTCAGCTTGGACAAATGCCTATTGTGCATCGCAATGGACAAACAGTACGCTTGAGCGACTTAGGTCAGGTGGTAGAAGGCGCAGCACCAGCCATTAGTGCAGCAGCCATTAACGGTAAAGAAGGTGTATATTTTTCTGTGCAAGGCCAATTGGGCGCCAATACCAAAGCGGTAACTGAGGCGGTTGAAAAGGCCATGCGCGAACTGGCGCCAGAACTAAAGGCACAGCAAATCACTTTCTACCCTGCCCTATTCCGCCCTGCCAGTTTTATCGAAACCGCAATCGATGGCGTTAAAACTGATATTTTAATTGGTTCCACGCTGGTCATTGCCGTGTTATTTCTATTTTTGTTTAATGTGCGTACTGCGTTTATTTCTGCCACGGCTATTCCACTTTCACTACTCGCAGCTACCATCGTGTTGGGCTACTTTGGCACTGGCTTGAATATTATGGTGCTAGGCGGCTTAGCCATTGCATTGGGAGAAGTGGTCGATGATGCGATTATTGACACTGAGAATATTTTTAGACGTATGCGTGAAAATCGACTGTTAACTAACCCCCTGCCTGCGCATCAAGTCGTGTTTAATGCTTCTATGGAAGTGCGAAGCTCGGTTGTATATGCCACGATTATTGTCGTTCTGGTATTTCTACCACTACTGACTTTATCAGGTGTGGCGGGCAAGCTGTTTGCACCTTTGGGCTATGCTTACATTAGCGCGATTGTAGCTTCTTTAGTAGTTGCTTTAACTTTAACCCCTGCTTTATGTTACATATTTTTTTCTCGTGGAAAATTAGACAGTAGCGACCCACCACTCATTGCTTGGATGAAAAAAGGTTATGTGCGCTTATTGCAACGCATTGAGCGTAATTACGTGATGGTGATTAGCTTGACAACTATCATTATTGCGCTAGGTCTAGGCATTTTGCCTTTATTTAAAAGTCAATTTATCCCCAATCTGCATGAAGGCCATTACATCATGCACATGACTGCCGTACCTGGAACGTCTGCACGCGAGTCTTTACGCATAGGTGAAAAAGTTGCTACGGTTGTTGGCCACATCAAAGGCGTTAAATCAGTGACGCAATGGGTTGGTCGCGCACCTAATGCCGCAGATACCTTTGGCACACATTACAGTGAGTTTGAAGTTGAGTTAGATAGCTTGTCAGGCCCGGAACAAAACCGCGTACTCAATAACATACGTGAAGAATTAGCGGGCGAAGCTGTTGATGATGATAATGACGGTAAAGCTGAAACAGGCTTTATCGGCGTGACTTTTGCCATCAATACTTTTTTAACTGAACGTATTGAAGAAACCATTTCAGGCTTCACCGCCGCTATGGTCATTAATATTCACGGGCAAGATTTAGATGCCTTAGACCGCGATGCCCGTGAAGTGGCCAACATACTTAGCAGTATTCCAGGCGCGTCAGAAGTACAAATTCAATCTCCACCAGGCACCCCAGAACTCACCATACGCTTACGACCAGAGCAGCTTGCCTTGTATGGCTTACAATCACTTGATGTACTAGAAAACATACAAGCAGCCTATGAAGGTGTGCAAGCTTCGCAAATCTATCAAGGCAATCAAGTGACCAGCGTGAATGTTATGTTTAGCCGTTCCGTACGAGATGATTTGCGCGAAATTGGCTCGCTGCCACTTAAAAATCCTGATGGCAAGATTATCTATCTCAAGAATGTAGCAGATATTAGCCAAGAAAATGGCCGCTCAAAAATTCTGCATGCAGGGGCTAAACGCATTCAAACTGTGACTTGCAACATTCAGAATCGCGATATTGCTAGCTTTTCTAGAGAAATGAAAAAGCGAATTAACACTGAAATTCAATTATCGTCTGGCAATTTTGTGACTTATACAGGCGAAGCTGAAGCCAATGCAAAATCACGCGAAGACTTAATTGTGCATTCGTTACTCGCAGCAGTTGGTATCTTCTTGATGCTGTACATCGCCTTTGGCAGATTACGCAATTTGTTACTCACTTTCGCTAACCTACCCTTCGCCCTGATTGGCGGTGTGATTGCAGCTATGTTTACCGGTGGTTGGATTTCATTAGGCTCTTTAGTTGGCTTTGTCACACTATTTGGCATCACTCTGCGCAACTCAATCATGATGGTATCGCACTATCAGCACCTGATTGACGAAGAAAACTGTGTTTGGGGGCTAGAAACCTGCATACGAGGTGCATCAGAACGACTACCATCAATCTTAATGACAGCACTGGTAACAGCGCTGGGCCTGCTACCTTTAGCCCTAGGTAGCGGTCAGCCAGGGCGAGAAATCGAAGGCCCAATGGCGACGATTATTGTTGGAGGTTTGGTGACGTCAACGATACTAAATTTATTAATACTGCCCACAATCATGTTGCATTTTGGGCAGTTTAAAAAAGAGAACTTTACTTAATATTATCCGAACTAATCGTATTTAATATACTTAAAACGCGCATCTTCATTGGGCGTGCCTTCTAGCACACCACCTTCTAATGCGGGTTGCCAGGCAATCACTGACTCAATCTTCGTTGCCAACTCAAAGTCTTTATCTGTGATGCCTTTAGCGTCATGGGTGCACAACTTCACAATTACAAATGCATAAGAAACTGTTAAATCTGGATGATGCCATGCCGCTTCAGCCAAATGCCCTACCGTATTCACCACCATGAGCGTGGCTTTCCAGCCGCTAGTTCTATACTTACGGCGTATCCAGCCATTTTCTAAAAACCAATGTGGCAGTTCAGCCTTTAATTTCTCTTCAACTTCTTGGTCTGAATACACTTTACTTGTCGTCATAACATCACCTTTAATTGATTATATTATTGAGCTGCAAACCTTTTTCTTGCAGCTTTTGCACACTAAAACCTTGCTCAAAAATAGTGTAGTCCGCTTTATTTAGCGCCCAAGCATTAAAGCTTTTACCTTTGGAAAAGTTAACGAATTGACTGTCTATCAATTCATCATCTACTAAATGCTGCAACTTGCTTGGCGCTTCTTTTTGATAGGTGATTAAAGACTTAGATTTCACCAATATAAGCTGTTCCGCACCTAATTTATTAGCAAGCCAAGCGCTCAAGCTATCGGAGGTCACTTGCCAATTTTGCGGAATACTAGTATCAGCCAAAGCCATTTTGCTGGGTAGCCACACAATGCCACGATGTTGCCAGCCGCGCTCAGCAAGTTCTAACTCACTGCTCGCAGTAACCAAGCCAGGATTCATACCTGCAAGCAATAAACCAAACTGATCCATCGCTAAAAGTGCTAATTGATGTGCCACTTCATCGCTAGCATTTGAAATTTGCTGCGCCTCGCGCACAGAGTTTGCAAACAAGCCGCCACCGGGCACAATCACCACTTTGCCATCACCAAATTTCACCAATAGCTCAAGCCAGCGCAACAATTCTGGTGCGCCGAGCAAACTACCGCCTAATTTGATTACCCACATGTGGTCACCCTCAAATGCTTATCTAATCCGCATGCCTAAAAAATCGCATAGTTTTCATCATACTTGAAGCCTTATCCAAAGTTTCGGCGTACTCTTTTTCTAAAACTGAGTCTGCCACAATGCCGCCCCCAGCATAAAAATTAATTTCACCTGCACCATGCTCATCTTGCGAATAGACAGCAGTACGAATTGCAATATTCGTATCCATATTGCCGTCAAAGCCAATATAGCCAATGGCACCACAATAAACACCGCGCCGATTGGGTTCTAATTCTTCAATAATCTGCATGGATCTTAACTTTGGTGCACCTGTAATCGAACCGCCGGGAAAACAACCACGCAGTAAATCAATCACAGATTTACCCGGTTTTAACATTCCTGTGACGATGCTGACCAGATGATGCACGTTAGCAAAGCTTTGTAGTAGAAACAGTTTATCAGCCTTCACTGAGCCAATTTCGCAGTTTTTGCTAATATCGTTGCGTAGTAAATCAACGATCATCAAGTTCTCTGCGCGGTCTTTAATGCTTGCTTGCAAATCATCGGCATATTGCTGATCTTGCTCGGCATTCTCAGAACGCGGCCGAGTGCCTTTAATTGGTCGAGTTTCCACATGATTGCCGACCACTTGCAAAAATCGCTCTGGCGAGCCTGAAAGTACCTGCAAATCGCCAAAATTCATATATGCCATAAACGGTGCGGGGCTGATTTCTCTCAGCTTATTGTAAGCAACCCAGGCATTTCCTTGTGCTTTAGCCGAAAAGCGTTGTGCTAAATTCACCTGATAACAATCACCCTCAACAATGTAGCGTTTAATCGTATTAAAAGCTTTGGCATACTGGTTAAAATCCATATTGCTAGTTACTGCAGAGGTTAACTTAAAGTTTTCTAAACTTTGTGATTCTATAGGCGCATCAAACAGAGCGCATAAATCAGCCCAGCCATCACGTGTAGATTGCTGAAATCCATTTGAAATCAAACAAGCTGTTTTCTCACGATGATCAACCACCACGGCCCAATCATAAATACCTACCATCATGTGTGGAATAGTTGGATTAGGTAGACTTAAATTTGGTAACACTTCTACTTGCCGCGCTAAATCATAAGAAAAATAGCCAACGGCACCGCCACAAAATGGCATAACATTCTGCGCGGCTTTATAAGGAGCCATCAGACTGTTCAGAATATCGAATGGATCATCAGCACTTACTTCCACCATACCCTGCCGAGTAATCCTAGTCTTAGTTTTAACACCATCGTCAACGCTACTCACTGTGATAAATGGATCTGCCACAATAATGTCATAACGCCCATATTGACTTTGGGGCTGGCCGCTATCAAGCAGTATCGCCCATGGTTTATGACTTAAGCGTGCAAATAACTGCGCTGTTTTCACTTGATATTTCAAATTATGTTTAAGCAAATTCATGTCGGGTTCTATTGCATTATTAATTATTATGGAACGCCAAATAAGCTACGGCATATGCAGGCAAACAGACCGTTGCCCAATGTTTTAATTCACTATCGCAGAAAGATTGCGAATGAGCAATAAAGTCTGCCACGTCTATATACGGCAATTTCATATTCTCGGCGATTTCTCGCACTAAAAAACTGCCCGCACCGGCGCCTATGATACTTAATTTTGAATTATTTTTAACACGTAAAATATGTTGAGCTGCCACCTCTTGCAAACGCGAAACTTGCTGCTGTTTAAATGACTGTGCTAACGCTATCCAAGTGTCTAAAGACTTGTCATCAGCATCGTGTCCTATCATGCGTGCAAGTCGTTGCGCACTGGCTTGAATAGTCTTTTCTTTGCCGTCCGCAGTATCTGTCATATCATCTTCGACCACTAAGTCATCTGTCAAACGGTAGGCATCCGCAGTAGTAGCAAAGTATTCAGCCGCAACAGAAGTAACCATATTCTCAAACTGAATCTTTTGCGTAAGCGCCATCAATGGCGTGCGTATCACACCAGTGTAAACCAACTCCTCAGTCTGCATACGCGCTGCATCGGTTAAGCCTAAGCAAACTGGCGTATGTTGAGTAATCAAAACAAAATCTGAGGTGGTACTGCCAATATCAATCAGCAAAGCATGCTCCACTTGCTTGGCAACAAAAGCCGCACTTGCTAACCAATTGGCAGAAGCAATATGCTGCCAATGGGCATTCACTTCATCTATCGCTACAAATCCAGCAAAATCTAAATCATGGGAGCCTGTGTAAAACTGTTTAGTACCTACAAGGTTGGCATGCATTATGCGGCTAATTTCACATACGCCAGTTTGGCGATTAGCGAATAAATCGACAAGCTCGCCTGTCATCGTAATCGCGTGTGTTGCAGTTGAAATAGAAAACTGACTTAACACCTCGTCAATGGCTGCTTCTAATTCATTCAAACCGCGCCACAACGCACAAGGCACTTGAAGCACTTGCAACAAGTTACCTTCAGCATCAAGCAAAGCGGCTTTAAGGTGCGCCCCACCTATATCCCAGCCTATGGTAGGTGATTTGTTCATAATGAAATTTCAACCATGTTTCTCTGCAATGCTGGCATTGTGAATTGGGAATCTTTAATACTTTCTAAAATTATTTTGGCTGGATTATGCCCGATTGCCTCACGCAAACCGACATAGCTAGTGGTAAGTCGTGGGTTGATTTCAACCACATAAATCTTGTCATTTTCCACATCGACAATCACATCAACCCCTATATACCCAGCTGCATCTGGCAACATTTTAGCAATTTTACGCGCAAGTGTTTCAAACCGTTGCCAATAAGTCTGCATGCCGTTTACTGTAATGCCAGTTAAGTTAAACGTATCAGCATTAAGGCTAATATTTTGTTTATTACAACTTAATAACCAGCCCTTACCAGCGCGACATAGCATAGACAAGCTTGCAGTAATGCCTTGCTGAAATGGCTGAATAATATAATTCAAATATCTATCATCTTGCTTTAGCCAAACCATTAATTTTTGCAAGTCATCAAATATTTTAATACCCTCACAACCTGTACCATCCTCAGGCTTTGCAATCCAACGGCTATGGTTAAGCGCTTGTATGGATTGAGCCACAGTAAATTCTTCATCTAGAACAAAATCGTCACCTGTAATGGTAGGTATTGTCAAAATTTTAGCTTCTTGTAAAGCCTCGCAAGCTAAAGATTTACTGGTGCCAATTAAAGTAGCATCAAACTCACAACCTAAAAAAATCACATCAGCTTCATAGCACATTTCGCTTAGCTTCAACAAAGTGCCATTTGATTCTGGAGCAATCAGCCAAACCAAATCAACTTGAGTTAGCATATTTTTAAAGCTAACTTCGAAGTTGTTATCAACTTGCAGGCTGCTTTTAACTAGGGGCGAAGCAGCTAATCTTGCATCATGTGTCATCACAATTTCATAGCCATCAAGCTCAATCAAGTCAGCCAGCAATGCATCACGCATTAACGCACCTTCTTTAACCAGCGATGCAGGCAATGCCTCCGCACATAAACCGCCACCAGTGATAAACTCGCATACAAACAGTTTTAACAGCGGCTCTATTTTAGGCGATTCCATTTTGAAAGTTATTCCAGTAATCGATTTATTAAATGGTGTGGTGGTTCATGCAAAAAAAGGTGACCGAGCGGCGTATCAAGCGATACATTCGCAGCTCACACCGTCATCACAACCATTAGATATTGTAGCGGCTTTATTAGATGTTTATCCGTTTCAGCAGCTCTATATTGCGGACTTAAATGCTATTCAAAAATTAGAGGCTAGCCACGAAAATAATTATAACGTGATTGCTTCCATTAAAGCAGTCTACCCAGCGCTTGAGTTGTGGGTTGATGCGGGCATTAGCAACAACGCCGAACTTAATTTTTGGCTAGGACTCGATGCACGCTTAATAATCGGTAGTGAAAACTTCTCTCATATTAAAAATTATACTTCGCTTAATATTCAAGACAAAAACTACATTCTATCCTTAGACTTCATGCCGCTTGGTTACCAAGGCCCAACGGAACTGCTCACCAATACAGAGTATTGGCCACAGGATGTCATTGTGATGTCGCTAAGCAATGTTGGGGCGAATAATGGTGTGAATATAGATTTGCTGAATAAGACTATGGCACGCGCAAAGAGCTTTAATATCATTGCGGCTGGTGGCATTAGAAATGCCGACGATTTAGTTATGCTAAAAGAAATGGGGATAAGCGCCGCATTACTAGCCACAGCTCTACACCAGAAGCAAATTTCAACTGAGCAACTTGAAAGTATCAAGCAATAAAGTTTAAGCCAATAAAAAGCCCGACAAGTCGGGCTTTTAACAAACAAAAATAATTACTTTAAGATAATTATTTTTAGACAACTACTCTAAGTTAGCATGAATTGCGCGCATGCCTTCTTCAGTTAAGCCTTTAGCCTCAATCAAATCAGCAATAGCTGCTTCTAAGAACACCAATGTTGAAAGCTCAAACTGTGAGCCCATTGGCATACCTTTTGTTAGCGGGAAACTATTATCGTTACCAATTTGGATAACCAAATCAGCAACATCTGCCATTGCAGATGTCTTTTTCATTGAAACAACAACTAACTTAGCACCAACAGATTTTGCTTTTTTCACGAATGGCAATAATGTTTCTGTACCGCCTGAACCTGAAACCAATAACAATAAATCGCCGGCTTTGATTGCTGGAGTTACCACTTCACCAATCATACTGACATTGTAGCCTGCATGTACTAGGCGCATAGCGAAGAAACGTGAAACTAATAGTGAGCGACCTGCGCCACCAATGAATGTGCGGCCAGCACCTTCTACTAACTTTAAAAGCTCAGCGGCTTTAGAATTATCTGTTTCAGACAGAATGCTAGTTAATTTGTCTAAAATTAATTTTTGACTGCTACTCATGATTTTTTCCTTAAATATTCAATGGCACTGTAATTAAGCCAGATGTTGTGGTTAAACAGGGCTCTTTTAGCAAGCCACTATGTTTAAACACTTTATTAAAAAAAATCCCGACTCGATAAAGAGTCGGGATTTTTTAATTACTCATTTCAATAATTACTTATTGAGTTTGGTTAATTAAAACCAAGCTTAAACTTAAGCGTGAGCAATAGCTGTGATTTCAGCAGCAGAAGCAGCAGGATCAGCAGCACCGTAGATAGCAGCACCAGCAACAATGATAGTTGCGCCAGCATCACGTACTTGAGCAGCTGTAGAAGCTTTAACGCCACCAGCAACTGAAATTTCAACGCCTAGGTTCAAAGCAGCAACCATACCTAAGTCATTGAATGGTGTTTGACCAGCAGCTTGTTGATCTAAACCAGTGTGAACGCCAATGATGTGTGCACCAGCAGCAACAACTTCTTTAGTTTTAGCAGCTTTATCAGCAACGTTGATCAAGTCAACTTGAGCTTTTTTACCGTATTTGTTAGCAACATCGATTACACCTTTGATTGTACCGATATCAGCACAACCTAGAACTGTACAGATGTCAGCGCCAGCTTTGTAGAATGGCTCAGCTTCGTAGAAACCAGCATCCATTGTTTTTAAGTCAACTAAGATTTTGTTGTTTGGGAATTTAGCGCGCAAAACTTCAAGCAATTTAACACCGTTGTGTTTAATGCAAGGTGTACCGATTTCAAGAATATCTACGTGCGGTGCTACTAATGTAGCTAATGCAACTGTACCGTCAAAATCTAATGAATCTAAAGCCATTTGTGTTAATGCCATGGTGTTTCTCCGTTTAATAATTTTTTAAAATCTTACTAATTTATTGCTATTTTAGTAAAAAAACTCCATTTCAATCTTATCTAAGGCTGAAATGCTAATTTAATACTATAATTTTTTACTACACTAAAAACTGGACACTTATAGTAAATGTCTAGCAAATATAAGTCAATTCTAAACTTGTAACATTACATTCAAATTACAAAATTTAGAATTTGACTAAATTACAATTTTGCGCTTAAAGCCGCCTCAAGTTTGTTTTGATCCGCTACAAAACCGCGAATACCTTCTGACAATTTCTCAATAGCCATGGCATCTTGGTTCAATTCAAAGCGGAATTCTGCTTCAGTCATTTTTGCTGGTGCCGTCTTAGTTGCGCCATTATCCTTCATCACTTGTACTAAAGTGCCTTCTGTTGCTGCCAAATCTTGCAATAAGTTTGGTGAAACAGTTAAACGATCACAGCCAGCCAACGCAATTAACTCGCCAGTGTTACGGAATGAAGCACCCATTACCACTGTTTTATAGCCATGCTCTTTGTAGTATGCATAGATTGCGCGAACTGAAACTACGCCTGGATCTGTTTCTTGTGTGTATTCTGTTGTTGGGTTTTTAGCTTTGTACCAATCTAAGATACGACCAACAAATGGTGAAATCAAGAATACGCCAGCTTCAGCACATGCACGCGCTTGACCGAAACCGAATAGCAATGTTAGGTTACACTGAATGCCTTCTTTTTCAAGAATCTCGCCCGCTTTAATACCTTCCCATGTTGAAGCCAATTTAATCAACACGCGGTCTTTGCTGATGCCTGACTCTTCGTAAAGTGCAATCAATTTACGGCCTTTAGCCACCATTGCATCTAAATTGAAAGATAAACGTGCATCTACTTCAGTTGAGATACGACCTGGTACTTCTTTAGTAATTTCAGCACCAATCAACACTGCTAATTTGTCAGCAGCGCTGTCAATTTGTTCTGCTTTAGTACCACCTTGTGCTTTTGCATAAGCAATCGCTGTTTCAATTAAAGGTGCGTATTGTGGCAATTGACTTGCTTTTAAAACTAATGATGGATTAGTTGTTGCATCCACTGGTTTTACTGCTTTAATCGCTTCTACATCACCAGTATCGGCCACGATAGTTGTGATTGCTTTGAGTTGGTCTAATAAATTTGCCATTGATTGCCTCCTGAAAATTATTTGAAAGTATTCTTGCTTTTCAAACCTGCTAACTAGGCAAGCTAATTAAATATTTGAAATTGCTGAAGTCATGCATAAAATCTAGTGCAAGATTATATCTTAAAATTCTAGCGCTGTCGTTATAAGCGCTATTTGATTAGCCTTTTATCACGAACTATTTTTGTGTTGATTGCTGATTGTTAAATTTATTGCAACTCTAACGGCAAAGTCAAAGTAAATGTTGCACCATGACCAAGCTCACTACGCACAAAAAAACTTCCGCCATGCTTTTTAATGGTCACATCTACAAAATACAAACCTAAACCGGTACCCTCTGCGGCCTGATGATCACCTTCTGCTCGGCTAAAGCGCTTAAACAACTTAGCGACTCTTTCTGACTCTATACCTGGCCCAGCATCAGTAATGCTTAATATTGCCTCGTTATTTCTTTCTTCTAACTCTACATATATCATGCCTTCTAATGGCGAGTACTTTACTGCATTCAATAAAACATTCGTGACAGCGCGCTGCAGCAAACCAAAATCACCTTTTAGCCAAAGATTATCGTCAGGCAAGTTAGTATTGAGTATTATTTTCTTAGAATGCGCTACCGCATAAACATCGTCCAAGGCCTGTTGAACTAGACTCACTAAATCTAAATCTTGAAATTTACTCGCATCAGCCATTTCGGCTCTTGATGATTGCAAGAAGCTATCAGCCATAGCGAGAGATTTATTAAGCATATTGGCAATACGTGGCAAATGCTTATGATTAACATCATCTTCATTTAGTAACATAATTGCAGCCCCAAGCGGCGCACGTAAATCATGCGAAATAAAAGATAAGGTGTCTCGCCTCACACCGTGTAGATCTCGCAAATGTTTTGAAGCCAGCCTTACATTAGAGATACGTGAACGCATGGAGTCTTTATCGTTTTCATACTCCAACTCTCTTTTATCTACGCCTAACAAAGCTAAATCATCATGAAGGTTTTTGAGTGCATGATCTAAATAAACTTGAGCGGACTCCAGCTTACGCCAACTCCATATAGGATATGCAAGTAGTATTGCGATTAACGCGCTTGCTGGCGGCACCCAAATATTAAAGAGAGATGGCATCGCGATAGCCATCACCATCACTACAAAGTAATATCCAACAATAGAAAGTAAAGATTTTAATGGGCTGAGCTTTGGCAAGAACAGTAATGGAACCAAGGCCAACATAACGCTTATCAAACAAGTAAGCCAAATTGGTAAGTTAACAATTAAAGCAGAATCTCGCATTGCCGCAATAGTATTTGCATGAAACTCAACGCCGGGCATGGGCTGCATTTGTGCTGACACTGGCGTAGGCAATATATCCCCCATACCGACAGCGGTTGCACCGACCAAAACAATTTTGTCTTTAAATAAATGAGCTGGAAACTCTCCTGTGAGCACGTTGATGTAAGAAATACGTCGGAAATGTCCAGGTGGGCCTAAAAACTTAACTCTGCGTTCATCAAGTGAAATTAAGCGGTCTGACTTAGTTAAAGATATTTTTGTGTGTAATGTATTGACAGGAAATAGACTGAGATTGCTAGGCAACTCTTTGGCTGCCTCTAACACAGCTTGTGAGAAATGCTGAAGGCTAGCTGAGCCCAAACCTTCCCACAAATAAATGCTACGGGCAATACCATCGGCATCTAATGGCACATGGACTCGTCCTAAAGCCGCGGCATGTAGCGCAAAACTTTCCAAAGGTACACTTTGCTTAATTGGTGAGCCTTTGTATGGCTCTTCAAATAACACGGGTAATACTACATTGTCAGCTTTTTCTATAGCTTCAGCCAATGCCAGATCAGCTTTAGGATTGCTTAACTCAGGCTCAGAAAAAATAATATCCAAACCTATCACGCGTGCCTGCTGTTGCTTAAGTTTATTAATTAAATCAGCATGAACATTGCGAGACCAAGGCCACCTGCCTATGCTTTTCAAGCTAGCCTCATCGATTGCAACAATCACAATGTCAGCAGGCGCTGGTTTAAATGTGAGGTAACGACCTAAATCGTAATGAAGATTGTCAAACCGAACTAACAAGCCGCTGTAAGCCAACACTGAAGCAAAAAGCGTCAATATCAGGGCTGTAAAAAGACGGTCACTTAGCTGGTTAAATTTAAATAGCACACTGATGGACAATATCTACATTAGAGATCTAAATTTAGATCTCTAGGTTTAACGAGAGAATGTTCTAATGTTTGAAAATTTTTGTGACTTGCCGCCAGACAGTGCTGCAACTCGCCAATAAAACACACCTGCACCAAACGACTGATTGATTGTGAGCTTGCTGTAAGAACTATGACGCTCATATAAATTATCAGTAAAGTTAATATCTCGAGCCACTTGTACGAGGTAGCTAGTCGCTGTTGGTACAGGCGTCCAGCTCAAGTCGGTTGGCGCAAGCGGAATCACCGCACCATCTAAAGGCTCAATTAACTCCAGCAACGGTTCTGGCGGCAGTGCTTTAACATGGAAAACATGGGTTGCATCTATACTTTGCAAACCATGCTGATCTTGCGTTCTAAGCTTCAAGAAATATTGACCATCGGTTAAATCTGCAAAAATCAACTTTCCTGCTTGAGTGGTTTGCTCATTCAATATTTTTGTAAAGTCTGCATCTAAAGCCAACTGCCCAATCCATGCAACGACACCTTGTTGGGCAGAAAAGTTAAATTCAGCAGAGTTAATCTCAAATAACTTTGGCAATGCGCTTACATCTGGCGCACCAGGTAATTGAATCGGCGGCAAAGGCGCTTTGTCTTTTTCTGCCGCGCTACCATAACCTTTTACCAACAACACTTCTTGGCCACTTGCACTAAAGGCTACTCGACCTTCTAGAGTTTCTTGCAAAGAAACATTCTCTTCAGCAGCCACTCTAAATTGCGTGCCGCGTACAGCAGCAACTGCCGACGGAGTTTGTATCTTTAAAGTATTGCCTACAACATGCTCTGGATTAGCAGAAACTTGGCTGCGGCCTTTGACCAATTTCAAATTCGTTACAAAAGTTTCTTTACCCACATATTGGTAACTGTCTTGAATACTTAGATTAGAGTTTGACTGAATATCGATCTTTGAGCCATCTGCAAAAAGCAACTTTGCAAGACTATTTTTACCTGTAGCTAAAGAATCACCAGCCACGAATAAGTCATCTTTTTTCACTTGATGCGTATCGCCACCTGCAATGCTAGTAGCATTTACATCACCATAAACCAGTAAAACCTGTGCGTTTTTAGGTGTTCTTCTAAGCATTTCAACAGGAATGTTGATGACTTGTGCGGGTTGTAATTTCTTGCTGAGCGGGTGATGATTGTATTCTGACAGCGCAGCAATATTGGCACGCTTATTTAAATACTTTTGATAAATACGCTCGAAAGAATCATCCTTAAGCACACTATATGCCCAAACTGTTTCTTGGTTTCCCGCAGGATTCAGTTCGGCACTTACGTCATCGGCATGACTAACAATACTAACAAACAACAGCGCAATGCTGAAAATATGGAGAGAGTTTTTCATAGATGACTATTCAGCTCTCTCTAAACGGTAACCTTGCTGATAAATGGAAGTAAGCTTCCATCCATACTCAGGTGTTAACTTCAGCTTAGTCCGTAAATGGCTAACATGTACATCAACCTTGCGCGTTTCGATATCTGCGCTGGAACCCCATACCACCTGCATCAAATGTACTCTAGATAAAAGCACCCCAACATTTTTCAAAAAGTACCAAGCTAAATCCAGCTCCTTGTCTGTGAGTTTAACTTCTTCACCATCCAACAATACCAAACGCTGCTTAGTATCAATTTTTAGGCTACCTAAATCACAAACCGTTTCGTTCTTATATTCAGGCTGCGTTCTTCTTAGTAGCGCGTTGACTCGTGCCATAATCAACTGGCGGCTGGCTGGTTTCACCATGTAATCATCAGCGCCTGATTCAATCACGCGAACAATATCATCCTCCTCGCTACGGCCCGTCAAGAAAATAATTGGAGGTAGTTTATTAGATCTGAGCTTAATGCTCACCATGACATCTGGGCCTTCCATATCAGGCAGCGCCCAATCAAAAAGACAAAGATCATATTGTGAATTGGAAAACTTACGAAGGAAATCTAAGCCTGTCACAAAGTGATCTACCTCAAAACCAGCTTCGTTAAACCACTCTAAAATTGTTTCAGCAAAGGCTAAATCATCTTCTAAAAACGCAATTCTTGGTTTTTTATTAGCTTCCACCATTATTTTTACTCTCAATTTTTATTTTCTAGTTTAAATACCAAAAAACATCCAAATGTTTGATATTTAATATTATTCTTACAAATTATCATTAATTTACATTATCCACAATACACCCTTTTGAGCTGTAAAACCCAGCCACCACTCAGATTCTCTAAACAATTCCCTCAAAATTACTCACCATTAAGCAAGTAACAGTCAAATCTGCACTAGTACCAGGGTTGATGTTCTGCGCCTTCAAAGAAGCATCCCATACTAATAATTTTTTTTGCACTAATTTTGGGTTTTCCGTCGCCCAATATAGGGTTTGCAGATCAACAGCCTCTTGCATAACTTCTTTGGCTAACGCTTCACCGTACTTACGGATGACATGGCTATCTAATTGTCTTGCTAAAAAGCCTAAATACAGCGCTGTGGTGGCCCAAGCTTGGTTATTCCATTTATGCATCGCCTTCTTGTAATGAGGCAAACCAAACTCAAACACATCAGCAAAAGCATTTGCATATTGCCAGGCAATGCGGTCTTTATCCTGTGCTGAAGCCATCATCTCTAGCAAGCTCACACTAGAGGACTCATGAACATCGTTCACGTTAGAGTTGCCTAACCCTGCTGGATTTGCCAATACAATCGCCTGTCCAGTTAAAGTGGCATCCTCCACCTTCAGTTGATTTAAAGTGAAATTCAAACGTTGCTGTAAGCTTTGATTTACGACATCTGGAGCCTCATTATCATGTAAAGCCGCATGAATCAAAGGTGCACATAATAAAATAATACCTAAGTTGGTATTCATCCCAACGGCTATTTGCGTGGCTTTTACTGACTGGAATACTCGCTCACCAACACTTAAATTTTCTTGAGCGATTACTGCCGCTGAAGCATCCGCGCTCTTAATAAAGTCATGTATCGTCATGCCATGACCATCGGCAAACACATGCACGTTACCTGGCTTTAAAGCTTCAAGTTCAACCATGCAGGCGTTTCGATAAGCTTGTGCTATTTTTGCTGAAATCGCCATTGTTAAGCCTTTAATTTAGACAAAAAATCATCGGCTAATAATTGCGCAACATCTACCCTAGACACACTCTGCAAGCCTTTCCACGCAGGGACACTATTGACTTCCAAGACATAATATTCACCCGAAATAGACTGAATAATATCAACACCACAATAATCAATATCAAGTGCTAAGGCAGCTTGTATAGCTAGCGTTGTCATCTCATGATTGGCATCAAGCTCAACGCCTTCACAGCGACCGCCTGCTGCAACGTTATTCACCCAACTACTCCCTATGCGCCTCATGGCGGCAACCACTTTGCCTTGAATAACAAATACGCGGTAATCATGCGGCGCATCGCCAGTTTCAATGAATTGCTGAAGATAATAGACGCCATCCACAAATTGCTGCATGGGCACGGGCAATGTTTCGTTAACTAATAACTGACGAACGCCCAACCCCTGAGAACCAAACAAGGGTTTTAATACTAAAACTTGCTTATTTTGATTGGCAGTATGACGAAAATTTTCTACTTGCGCTTTGGATTCACTCACCCAAGTTGCAGGTGTAGCTACACCATTTCGACGCAATAAAAAGCTTGTCATCGCTTTATCTACGGTACGTTCTATGGCCTTTACATCGTTATAGATAACGACCTTAAGCATAGACAGCATGTGTAAAACGTTTAAACGTGTGATGACTTGCTGCATGGTACCGCCAGAAACGCCGCGGACGAAAACCGCAGGTGGCAGAGTGTCGAAATTGGGGATTTGAATACTAGGCTGAGCGCCATTCAAATTGATGACACAGTCTTGCAACGAGACGTAAACTGCTTCTACATTATGTTTAGCAAAAGCTTCTTTTAAACGCGCGCCATGCCAGCCTGGGTCATCAGTAAAGATTGGGATTTTCAAAACAACTCACTACATAAAGACTAATCTCCGAATGATAGCGCAATTAAGTCTGCGTTTAATTGACCACCTTCAAAAACTTTGCCTGTTTGTAGATTAGTCACTGTCACCTTAGCAGGGCTAAACAACATGGCATCAATTTTATAAAAATCCATATTGTAAAATTTAAAGACTTGCGCAAAGGTTTTGCCATAGTCTTTAGATGAACTACTAGGTAAATTTAAGGCAAGCTCTGCAGCCGCAGCGTCTTCACAACGTACCTGCAAGCTTACTTCACCGCCAAACAAAATCGCGTCATTAGTGCGACCCATCGCCGTCATAAAGTCTTTAGACACAGGCGGTAAAACGGCTACACCTGAACCGCTGACAATATTTTCTAAAGGGAAATGAATGGTATGCGCTTTATGCAGTGCCACCTCTAAAACCCGTCCAACGATCTGTACAACGCCAGCAATACTAGTGGTTGGCGTAAGAATAATCGTCAGATCCTCTGCTGAAACTTGTGTATCACGCACAATCTTGTCGATGACTTCCATAGGTGGAATTTTGTCAGTTTCCAACACGATGCAAGTGCTATCAGCGGAATCTTTATAGGCTAGCTCTTTAAACAAATCTTCACGCTGCGCCAATGCGCGTGCAGGGCCAGAACCTAATGAGAAGAACTTTTCATGGCTCAACGCCCAACCTGCATATTGGCTTGCCAAACAAGCTAATACTGGTTGATTTGATGTCACGGCAATCGCCTCAGTGAAACCAGCAAAACGATTGTCTGCTTGCAAACTGACCTCACCAAGCCCGCCCATACAAATCTCAGCAATCAAGCGCCCTGCTTCTGCACAGCCCGCATGCTGAATCCCCGCATCGACAATCGTACAGCCAGAGGCATGAATAGAGATGCCAAGTTGCAAAACATCAGCCTGCGCAAGCAATTGCGTGACAATCAGGTTAGCGCGCTGATTCACGCTGATTGAATTAGCACTCACATCCATCGTATTATTTTGAGTCATGAAGCAGCTCCCTCTTTAATATTTTAGTTTTTTGTAATACTAATTGCTGTGCGGCTAAAGCATCTTGCGCTTCCGCAAACACAGTACAAATAGGTTCATTCTCAGCAATTTTAATGCTGCCATTTTCAAAACTCGGTATATCTGCAACCCAATCTGGCCAACTAAAATCTACTGGGATATTAAGCGCGTGATCCGCATATAAAATCAATTCTGCTTTAGATGTACTCATTTTGGCTAGGTAAAACTCGTTAGATACCTTTACAAACTCACCACTACTAGCTCCTATGTGCGATTTCAGCAAATTTGGATAGAGGTTAAAAGTTGCACTCAAACGTGGGTTCAACTCTAATATCCACAACTTTTTACCTTCAAGCACCGCATCAAGGCTATTAATACCTTTTAAACCCAACGCAGCCGTTAACTTTCCAGCTGCTTCAACAAATTGCTGCTGCACCTGTAGAGGCAATACCACATTGTTAACAGCACCTGCAAAACGATACGGCATCTCAACAGTAGGTGCGCTAAACTGTTGATTAAAACCTATCGTTGTCGCTACTTTTCCATCTGCAACAAACAATAATGAAACAGGAACACCTTCAATTTTTCGCTGAAAATAATCATCTTTTTTGCACATTGAAGCTGGTTTTACATGCGTGCCACCAGTGCTAAACAAACTTTTTGCCAGCCAGTCATCGGCATCATCTGGCGCGCTCAACTGCACCTCAGGATGCACGATATTCAAATCATCAAGCAACTTAAAAAAATCAAAACTTCTTACTAGCTGCAAGGCTCCGGCTGAATTACCTATCAAATTTACACGCTCGGCAACCCATGCCAATAAGGCAGGTTTTGTATCGAATAAGCTGCCATATACAAAACAACTATCGCTATCTAGTTCTATTTGTGAAAACTGATGCTTAAAATCAGCTTCATCCACTCCATTTTCGCCGAACTTAATCTTAAAACATTGCTCAGTAAGCGCTTGCGTATCTGCGTCAGCAAAAGCATCTAAGGTAATCACACTGTAAGCTTGCGCTTGAGCAGCTTGCGCATACCCTCGCGCGGAAATCGCCGCGATAATCAGCTTTTCTTTCACGCTATAAAATCTAGGCAGGTAATTATTAAAAGGCTCGTTAACCTAAACTACGCGCCATTTCAAATGCCGCCATAAACTCTAAATAGCAAGGTTTGTCAGCGGCGAGCATTTGCTTAAGCAGGTTATGTTGTGTTGTATATTTCAAATTACCAATCGCTAATGCGCCTATGCCTACGACTTCAGTACCTTCAATCAGCACGCCGTCTGCCATCACATCCACGCCTTCTGCACCTGTAGGGGCTACTGCATTGACATCAGCAATCACTTTTAAGGTTTTTGATTGTGCAATTTGCCCAATGGTGACCACGCGAATTCCAGCTGCAGCTGCACATAACACGACATCGGCAGTGTTTACGATGGCTTGTTTTGCATTTTCATTAGTACCGTCGGCAAAACCGATTCTAGTACCATAACGTTGATTGTAACCTTCGGCTTTTTCACGCACTTCATCCACCGTTTTGTGTCCTACTAAAATAGCTTCAGCGCCTAAATTAGCTGTAATAACCGCTACACATCCACCAACAGGGCCAGTTGCACCAAATATGGCCACTCTCTTACCTGCTAAATCTGTGTGAAAATGTTTTTTAAGTTGCAATTCCACCTTGGCAACCATCGCTGCTGCGGTAGTAAAAGCACCCGATGGATCCGCAAATACCGAAATCTCGAATGGTGGAAACATGGCTTTTTCTGCTGCGCCTAACATATCCATGGCTAAATCAATATCGCGCCCACCTATAAATATAGATTCGCGCTTAATACCTGATGGACTTCGTGAAAAAATAGCATCTTGCGTTAAACCAACTACCTCTGGTAGCGCGACGTTGGTGTATGGAATAACTTGGTCAAAACCTGCATCTATAGCCATGTTCACATCAAATGGACTGGCATTTTTAGCCGCAGTGATTAAATGCAAAATACTATCTTTTTCCATGATTTCAGCTTCTCTTAAATTTGGTGCTCTAAAAATTTTGGTGCGTTTATTAAGCTCTGAGTACTTCAGAGCCTTCATTGTTAGCACTACATATTTGCCATGTTAAATGAGGTTCAGTAAATTTCATTTTGAGCTCTAGCATGGTTTTCTGTGCCAGTTCTTCATTTTCAAATACGGCAAATCCAGTTGGTCCCCATGAACTTTGTCCATGGCAAGCCACACCCAAGGTTTCCAGGTGTTGCAAAACTGCACCTACGTACTTGCTAGCATAGCGCCCACCTTGGGCAGGTGCAAAATAGTCTCCAACATACATTTGTAGCTCTCTAATGCTATACCCAAATGCTGCTAAATCTTTCTCTACCATTGCAGGCATTGCTTGCATCAGCACACTGCGACATAGATGTGCCGCTAAATTTTCCGGGAAAATAGGCAATGTTTTAAATGCAGCTAGCTCTTCTTCGCCATGAATACCTGGCTGATTATTGTCTAATATCAGTAATATTCGCCAATCCTTAGGAAAATCATAACGCGCAATTAATGGTGGTACTTTTAGATTAGTCAGTGTCGCTTGGCTTGGCTGCACTTTACTTGCGTGTGAACGAGCTGCATGAGAAACACGCCCTCCATCAATTAACAACCCGCCTTGATCAAATGCAGCTATCCCAATACCAGAACGGCCGCCGCGACCTGTTAATTCAGCTATTTGCGCCGTATTTAAATTCAAACCATATAGTTGACTGATAGCAGTACCAATCGTTAACGCAAACTGCGTACCTGAGCCCATGCCCGCATGTTCGGGTATATTTTGTTTAATTTTAAGATTCACGGCACCAGTGAGATTAAGTTTAGCAATCAATTTTTTTGCAACTTCTTCAGCACGATTACTTGCAAAACCGCTAACGCAGAGCTTTTCCGAACGCATTGCTAACAACTCAACGTTAGGCGCAGCCAAACTTAAGCCTATACTCCCAAATTTGCGCCCTAAGCCACCATGCAAGTCAAAAAAACCCATGTGTAATCGAGCCGTGCTCTTAACAGTAATTTCAGTAAAATTGACTAGCGACATAACTTTTTCATCAGTTCATTTTTCTTGTTAATTAAGGTATTAGGAGAAGCTTCATGCATCATTAATGCCTATGCATTTTAGCTGACAGTCATGCAATTTGGTGCGTAAAGACAGGCACCAATTAAACTTTTTAGCCTCAAGCGCTTCTTTTCAGGTGACAGCGCTTCGTTATTTAGGCAAAATGTAACCTAAATATTAAACCAAAATTAATCCTCCCGTTCGAACATCTAAGGAACTATCATGTCAGTCCACGTTATTCCATTTGAAAATCTCAGAAATATCGACGTACCTTCAGTTGGCGGTAAAAACGCTTCATTAGGCGAGATGATTTCGCAACTATCAGCAAAAGGCGTGCGCGTGCCAACCGGTTTTGCAACAACCGCAGACGCATATCGTGAGTTTTTAGCACAAAATGGTTTAGACGTTAAAATTAATGCAGCACTTGATGCTTTGAATGTGGATGACACACAAGCGCTTGCCATTTGCGGCAAACAAGTGCGTGATTGGATTATGGCTGCCCCCTTCCCAGCTGCATTAGATAAAGCAATAGCTGAAAACTATGAATTGCTCACAGCTAAATCTGGCAACGGCGCAACTTTCGCCGTGCGATCATCTGCTACGGCAGAAGACTTACCTGACGCTTCATTTGCAGGTCAGCAAGAATCATTTTTAAACATTCAAGGTTTAGATAACATTCTGCACGCGATTAAAGAAGTGTTTGCTTCTTTATACAATGACCGCGCGATTTCATACCGCGTTCATAAAGGCTTTGTGCATGCTGATGTAGCGTTGTCTGCTGGTGTACAACAAATGGTGCGTAGTGATATTGGCTGTGCAGGTGTGATGTTCACGATTGATACTGAGTCAGGCTTTAAAGATGTTGTGTTTATCACTTCATCATACGGTTTAGGGGAAACGGTTGTACAAGGTGCAGTGAACCCTGATGAGTTCTATGTGCACAAACCAACGCTAGCACTTGGCAAGCCATCTATCGTACGTCGCACGATGGGTTCTAAACTTATCAAAATGGTATTCTCAGATGCAACTCGTGCAGGTAAAAGCACGCATACCATTGAAGTTGATACTGCTGATAGCGACCGTTATTCATTATCAAATGAAGATGTGCTTGAGTTAGCACGTTATGCCATGACCATTGAAGCGCATTATGGCTGTCCAATGGATATTGAATGGGGCAAAAATGGCGTGGATAACAAGCTATATATCTTGCAAGCACGTCCTGAAACCGTGAAATCACAAGAGTCATTAAACAACATCACCGAGACTTTTAAGCTCAATAAACACAGTGAAAAACCTTTAGTGGTTGGTCGTGCTGTAACGCAAAAAGTTGGCGTTGGTCCTGTACGTATTGTGTTAGATCCAGCAGACATGCACTTGGTACAACCTGGTGATGTACTAGTTGCCGACATGACAGACCCTAACTGGGAGCCTGTGATGAAGCGTGCTAGTGCGCTGGTCACCAATCGTGGTGGTCGTACTTGCCATGCGGCGATTATCGCTCGCGAACTTGGCATTCCAGCAATTGTGGGTTCTGTAAACGCAACAGATGTATTACGTGAAGGCGAAATCGTTACAGTTTCTTGCGCTGAAGGTGAGTCAGGTTTTGTTTACCACGGTGCGATTGAATTTGAAGTGAGCACTCAAGCAACTGCGTCAATGCCACCAGCACCTTGCAAAATCATGATGAACGTTGGTAACCCAGACATGGCGTTTGGTTTTGCAAAAACACCTAATGACGGCGTAGGTTTAGCGCGTTTAGAGTTTGTCATCAACAACATGGTTGGCATTCACCCGAAAGCCATCTTAAACGTTGATGCGATGCCACAGGCAATACAAAAAACCATCAAAAATCGTGCTCGCGGCTATGCCTCACCTAAACAGTTTTACATTGATAAAGTGGCTGAAGGCGTGGCTACTATTGCTGCAGCGTTCTATCCAAAACCAGTAATTGTGCGTACTTCTGATTTCAAATCAAACGAGTACAAAAAACTAGTCGGTGGCGAGATTTACGAGCCAGATGAAGAAAACCCAATGATTGGCTTCCGTGGCGCTGCGCGCTACATGGCAGAAGACTTTAAAGAGTGCTTCGCTATGGAATGTACTGCCATGAAAAAAGTACGTGATGAAATGGGTTTAACCAACGTAGAGTTGATGATTCCATTTGTACGTACTCTTGCTGAAGCCAAAGCCGTGACTGAAATCATGGCAGCGAATGGTCTTAAACGTGGTCAAAACGGCCTGCGCTTAATTATGATGTGTGAAATTCCATCAAATGCCATATTAGCTGAGCAGTTCCTTCAATACTTTGACGGCTTCTCAATCGGCTCTAACGACCTTACCCAACTTACATTAGGTATGGACCGCGACTCAGGTATTTTGGCTGACGGCTTTGATGAACGTAACGAAGCAGTGAAAGAACTCATCAGAATGGCGATTCACACTTGCAACCGCTTAGGTAAATATGTAGGTATTTGCGGCCAAGGCCCATCTGACCATCCTGACTTTGCGGAATGGCTAGTAGCTGAAGGCATACAATCAATGTCATTAAACCCAGATACAGTGGTAAGCACTTGGCAAAGACTAGCAAAGAAATAACTAGCTAAAATAACTAGTCAAAATTAAAAAGGTTGCTGTAATGCTAAAACGCACTGTATTTTTCATTTCAGATGGTACTGGCATTACAGCAGGCGCCTTGGGTAAGTTACTGGAACATTTTCCAGGTACCAACTTTACCCAAGTGCGCTTACCTTTCTCTGATACCTTGGATAAAATCAAACAAGCGCAAGAAGACATACTCAAAGCGGCTGAAGAAGACGGTGGCCGCCCAGTAGTGATTATGTCTTTAGGTAACATAGAGTTACGCAATACCTTAAAGCAATCAAATGCTTACTTCATTGACTTATTTAATACGTTTATCGATCCCCTAGGCTTAGAGTTAGATCAGCAACCGCTGACAGGTGCGGGTATTGCGCACAGTGTCATGGGTACCAAATACAATGACCGCATGGAAGCGGTGAACTTCACGCTGAATCACGATGACGGCATGACCAATTCAGGTTTAGAAGAAGCACAAGTCATACTTATCGGCGTGTCACGCTGCGGCAAAACCCCCACCAGCGTTTATCTTGCAATGCAGTTTGGTATTAAAGCTGCCAACTACCCGCTGATTCCAGAAGACTTTGAGCGCGGCTCTTTGCCTGCTGTGCTGCATAAACATCTGGATAAAATATTTGGCCTTACTATTAAGCCAGAACGCCTGCATGCAGTGCGTAATGAGCGCAGATCTGGTAGTTTTTATGCTTCACTAGATAATTGCCGTAAAGAGATTGCGACAGCAGAGACGTTAATGCGTAATGCTGGTATCACATGGGCAGATTCAACTAGCCGCTCAGTTGAAGAGCTTTCTGCCATCATTATGGAAAAAACGCGTAAACACGTTTAAAAAAACATATTTTATAAAAGACCAGCAAAAAAGGCGCTATACGCGCCTTTTTTGTTCTTTCAAATTTACGGTTATTTCAAACTTGGTTTTATCTTACCTAAAATCTCCGCAGATTCCGGCGTCACTTCGCTACTGTAAGCATACACATTCTTACCACCCGGCAGAATCACATATTTATAAAAATTCCACTGGGGCTCTTGGCCTGTTTTAGCAATCAACTGTTTATAAAACGGGTTGGCATTTGCACCTGTGACAGAGCTTTTAGTCATCATAGGAAATTTAACCGCATAAGTGAGTTTACAGAAATCACCGATTTGCTTGTCGTTACCCGGCTCTTGCCTAAAGTCATTAGATGGAAAGCCTATTACCAACAAGCCTTTGCTTTTATATTGGCTATACAAGCCTTCAAGTGCTTCAAACTGTGGTGTGAAGCCACATTTACTCGCCGTATTCACCACTAAAATAGGCTTATCCTGATAATCACACAGATTGATTTTCTCACCCTGCAACGTTGTGAACTGATGATTGTAAATATCTAAACAAGCAGCATTAGCCATATGTGATGCTCCAAATAATAGAACTGAAAGTAGGATTTTTTTCATGTGAGATCGCCTATTAAAATTTGTGTCTAAGTTATGATTAAATTTGAATTAATAACCATTTTTTGACTAGGCAACGCTAATTTCGTTCTTCATTCAAATAAAACTTAATGCTAATCCAATCAAGGCATACGCCAGAATCAATTTAATAATGCTGACTTTAAACTTAAATAGTGCAATAAAACCTACAACTGCCAATGCAAGTGCCACCCAATCCATATGCATTGTTGATTGATTAGGCATAAAAACATGCATTGCAAAAAATAAGGCTAAACTCAAAATCACCCCCACCACAGCGGCTGTAATGGCAGTTAGCGGCGCAGTAAATTTTAAGTTGTTTTGTGTGCTTTCAATCAGTGGCGCACCTAAAAAGATAAACAAAAATGATGGCAAAAACGTAAAAAATGTAACCACGCTAGCCGCTACGATACCTGATAGCAAAAGGCTATCAACACCAAATACCTGTTGCGTCCAACCTCCCACAAAACCAACAAATGCCACCACCATAATCAACGGACCTGGTGTAGTTTCACCCAAAGCTAAGCCATCAATCATTTGTGTTGCCGTAAGCCATTGGTAATGGTCAACCGCGCCTTGATAAACATAAGGTAATACCGCGTAGGCGCCACCAAAAGTAAGTAAAGCTGCCTTGGTAAAAAACCAACCCATTTGCGTGAGCGTCGCTTGCCAGCCATACACCACCATTAACAACCCCATAGCGAGCATCCATAAAGCAATGCCCACCACTAACACCTTAGCCAAATGACACAAGTTGAATTTTGCATGTTCTGGTGTAGGGCTACTATCATCAATCACGGCTTTGCCATAGCTTTTGTCAGAAGCCTTGTGACCACTACCCGCATTAAATGTAGCAGGTGAATATTTGCCTCCTACATAGCCAATTAAGGCTGCAAACAGCACAATTAAGGGGAAAGGCAACCTAAATAAAACGATTGCTACAAAAGCGGCCAGTGAAATCAGCCACAACCATTTATTTTTTAAAGCTCGGCTGCCAATTCTATAAGCGGCAAATAGCACAATCGCTACCACCGCAGGTTTAATACCGTATAGTACGCCTGCAACCAAAGGTTGATTACCGAAGCGTAAGTAGATATAAGTGAGGGCAATTAAAATAAATAACGAAGGCAATACAAACAGGCAACCTGCAATCAACCCACCCCAAGTGCGATGCATCAGCCAGCCGATGTAAGTTGCTAACTGCTGCGCTTCAGGACCAGGCAACACCATGCAATAATTTAACGCGTGTAAAAAGCGCTTTTCAGAAATCCAACGTTTTTTCTCTACCAAATCGTGGTGCATGATAGAAATTTGCCCAGCTGGCCCGCCAAAACTAACAAACCCGAGTTTTAACCAATACCAAAAAGCTTCTTTTAGCGTTGGTGCGACTGGTGCTTCGTCGTTAGTAGGTAGTTGATTTTTGTTATCCGGACTCACGCATGACCTCAACTCTTGGTAGATTTAAATTGGAGAAATACACGTTTCAGAAAAATGTCTGAACAGGTATTATCTGATTTTAGCTTGATTACATAAATCTCAACACATTTTCTCACCCAATTTTAAGGTCGCTTATGTTCAGTAATTTAAAAAGTTTATTAAAGTATGTCGCGTGGATAGTGATTATTCCAATCGCTCTGTTTGCGCTTTACACTTGGGCAAGCACCAACTGGGTTTACTCTTCAGGCGAGCGCGCAGGCTACGTACAGAAATTCTCGCTAAAGGGTTATGTATGTAAAACGTGGGAAGGCGAAATCGTTTTAGTCTCCATGCCAGGCACCCAAGCGGAGAAATTTCTGTTTACAGTGAAAGATGATGCAATCGCAAAAATGGTGAACGACTCGTTGGGAAAACGAGTGAAACTCAGCTATGAAGAGCACAAAGGCATTCCAAGCGCATGCTTTGGCGAAACTTCATACTTTGTTAAAAACATTAGTGTTTTAGAGAAATAACTTTTGCAAAAAAAAACAGTATCAGACGAAAAAAACTACATCACTCCTGAAGGCCACGCGGCGATTGAGGCTGAATTTACCGAGCTACTCAAAGTTGAGAGACCCGCACTAGTCAAAGTGGTTTCATGGGCTGCAGGTAACGGCGACAGAAGTGAAAACGGCGATTATATCTACGGTAAAAGACGCTTGCGACAAATCGATAGCCGCTTACGCTTTTTAATGCAACGTATGGATTTAGCAGTCATCGTAGACCCGGCCGCACAGCAAGGCTTAGAGAAAGTATTCTTCGGCGCATGGGTGACCTTATTTTCGCTTAAAGACGACACTGAACACACTTACCGCATCGTTGGTAAAGATGAATTGCAACCGTCTCTAGGCTATATTAGCTGGATATCCCCATTGGCGCGCGCCCTGCTTGGTAAACAAATTGGCGATATTGTGAAAGTCAGCGTACCCGTTGGCGAAGAAGAATACGAAATCATTGACGTTCAATACAATCCACCTAGCTAAATCACTCTTAAATTAAGTTAAATGAGCAATAACGTAGCTAAACGCTGGGATGTCTTTTGTCGTATCGTCGATAATTTTGGCGACATTGGTGTTTGCTGGCGCCTTAGTCAGCAGCTAGCGCAGGAACACCATTTGCAAGTCAGGTTATTCATTGATGATTTGACAGTCGCAAGTCATATCATCCCTGCCTTAAATTGTGAACTCACATCACAAGTCATCCATCATGTAGAAATTCTCACTTGGCAAAGCGCCGATACTACTCACCCCGCTGACGTGGCCTTAGAAACCTTCAGTTGCGAGCTTCCAGCCAATTACTTAGCCGAAATGCAAGGGATTTCGACTTGGATAAATTTAGAATATCTGTCAGCTGAATCTTGGGTGGCAGAGTTTCATGCCAGAAGCTCGAACAATACCAAACCAGCACGGCATTTCTTCTTCCCAGGCTTTACCGAAGCCACGGGAGGTTTGATTCGTGAAGCTAATATTTTTCAAAATAATCAGCTGATTGCAAGTCAGCAGCCACTGGGAAACGAGACCTTAAAAGTTTCTCTATTCTGCTACCCACATGCGCCTATTGCTGACTTACTCAATGCGATGGCAGAGTCTAATCAACCCATAGATTGCCACGTACCTACAAGCAGAATTTTCCCTAAAATTGCTGAATTCTTTCATTTAGATATCATTGAAACAGGCTCGATACTCCGCAAAAAAAATCTAACTGTTCATGCTCTACCATTCTTAAGCCAAGCCGACTACGACCAGCTACTTGCAAGTTGTGACATCAATTTTGTACGTGGTGAAGATAGCTGGATACGCGCGATTTGGGCGGCTAAACCATTTATCTGGCAGCCCTATTTGCAAACAGAAAATACGCACGTGACCAAACTGAATGCTTTCTTAGATTTGTTTTACGCTGACTGTGAGGGGTATGCCAAAGATGCTGTCTACAAAATGCATTTAGCTTGGGTCTCAGGTAACTTAACCGCCGACATATGGCAAAACTATTTAGATGCCCTTAATACTACAAAGTCATTTACCTTCACCAAAGCAAGTCAATTAGCGACACAAAATGACCTAGCCTCTAAGTTGGTGATTTTTTTGCAAAAAGTACGAGTTAAGGTATAATTCGCGACTTTATTATTTAACCAATTTCAATCAGTAAGGCAATCTCATGAAAACAGCTCAAGAACTTCGCGCCGGTAACGTTATTATGGTCGGCAGTGACCCATTGGTCGTAGTTAAAGCCGAATACACTAAATCTGGCCGCAGCACAGCTGTGGTAAAAATGAAATTTAAAAATTTGTTAACAGACACGCCTAGCGAAACTATTTACGGCGCTGGCGACAAATTTGAAGTGGTTGTGCTTGAGAAAAAAGAAGCCACCTACTCTTACTTTGCTGACCCTAGCTATGTATTCATGGACGCAGACTACAACCAATATGATGTAGATGCAGAGTTCATGGCTGACGCGCTTCCTTACCTTGAAGATGGTATGGCTGTTGATATTCGCTTTTACAATGAGAAACCAATCTCTGTAGAGTTGCCAACAACAGTAATTCGTGAAATTACTTACACTGAGCCAGCTGTTAAAGGCGATACATCAGGTAAAGTAATGAAACCGGCTAAAATTGCATCTGGCTTCGAGTTTCCAGTACCGTTATTTTGCGCACAAGGCGATAAAATTGAAATCGATACACGCACTGGTGAATACAGAAACCGTGTATTGAAATAATGCATCAATAATTTTTTCTTAGAGAAAATTTACAATTAGGGAGCAAACAAGCTCCCTTTTTTTATGTCCAAAAGAACATATTCACGTTAATATACCAAGTCACTCGAAAATGAATCTAGAATAATCAATCTAGTAAAAATGGTTGGAGAATGTAATGAACGACAAACAAATGGTCGCTTTACAGGCCGCAAAGTACGTTAAAAGCGGCATGCTTGTTGGTTTAGGCACTGGCTCTACAGCCAATTATTTTATAGAAGAGCTCGCACGACTGCAGCGTGAAGAAGGCCTGAAAGTTACTACAGTAGCCAGTTCAACGATTAGTGCCATCACTGCACAATCGCTCAACTTACCTATCGTCGCTTTAGAACATATCACTAGCATCGATTTATATGTAGACGGTGCTGATGAAGTCACGCCTGACATGACTTTGCTCAAAGGTCGAGGCAGTGACCTGGTTAAAGAGAAGTTACTCGCCAAAGCCGCTAGCAAGTTTATTGCTGTGGCAGATGAAAGCAAACTCGTTAGTCATATTGGCCAGAATTTTGTGATCCCAATTGAGGTCATTCCATTTGCTTGGCAAGTCACAAAGAAAAGTCTAGAGGCAGCAGGCGCAAAGGGTAACTTACGTCCCAACGTAGCAAAAGATGGTTTTTGGGTGACCTCTCACGGTAGCTATGTGCTCGACATGACGTTTGACCGATCACTAGATGCTAAAACGCTGAATGATTTAATCAGCAATACGCCTGGCGTTGTTGAACATGGCATTTTTTATGGCTTAACAGATGCTGTATTTATTGCGGCTAACGGTCTTATAAGCGAGCGTTGGATTTAACTTACGCCATGCGTATGTATAGTAAAACAAGTGCTATTCAGCTTAGCCAATTGTTGCGCTGGGTTTTTTTTGTATTAGTTGGCTTGCTCGTGGTTGCTTGTGATTTGTCTGACAACCCGTCAAAACAAGCTAACAAGCTCACCAAACAGGCCGCACTGAATAGCCACGAGCTAGTTTTTGTGACTCATAATGGCCCCGCCACTTATTATCTCAATGGTGATAATGAATATGCTGGCATTGAATATGACTTAGCGACTTTGTTTGTAAAGAAGTACGCTCCAGAGTATCAAATCAAGTTTTTATTGGTCAACAGCATCAGTGAGGTCATCCCAACGCTACTTAAAGGTCAGGCAAACATTGCCGCAGCAAACCTGTCTGTGACACATCTTAGAAAAGAGCTTGTCCAGTTTGCCAAGCCCTATCAAGAAACGCAGCAACAACTCATTTACGACAATGAATCAAATGATAAGCCACGAAACTTAGCCGCCATAGTCGACAAAACCATTGCAGTGCCAGCAGGTACAAGCTTTGCAGAGCGCCTGAGTGAGATTCAAAAAGAACAACCTAAATTAAGATGGCAAGCTTTACGCCAAACCAACTCGGAACTACTGTTAGACCAAGTAGCCAATGGCGTTTTAGACTTCACAATAGCAGATAGTCATTTGGTTGCCATGATGCAAAATTATTACCCAAACTTGTCAGTGGGCATGGCTTTAGGCAAGCCAGAAAATATTGCATGGGCTTTGCCAAAAAATGCGGACCCGCAACTCGTAAAAAAGGTAAATAAATTCTTTGACCAGATTCGCAAAGATGGCACCTTGCGTAACTTGTTAGACCGTTACTACGGCAGCAGTAACCGATTGAATACACAAGACATTACAGCGTTCCTTAAGCTATCAAATAGCTTGTTACCTAAATACCAACATCTATTCAAACAAGCGCAAGAAACTACAGGTATTGATTGGCGCTTACTAGCAGCGGTGAGTTATCGTGAATCGCATTGGGATACATTTAACACTTCACCCACTGGCGTGCGGGGTTTAATGATGCTTACAGAAAGTACCGCTGACTTAATGGGCGTGACTGACAGGCTGGATCCAAAACAAAGCGTTCCAGCAGGCGCCAAATACATTGTAAAGATGATAGAAACGGTACCAGATCGCATTCCAGAGCCAGACCGCACCTATATGGCTTTAGCGGCCTATAACATTGGCTATGCCCATGTTGAAGATGCCAGAGTGCTGGCAAAACGTTTGAATTTGAACCCAGACCGTTGGGCAGACATTAAAAAGACGCTGGTCATGCTAAATGACCCTGAATATTACACCACACTCAAATACGGCTACGCTAGTGGTGGCGCACCCGTGATTTTTGTTGAATCCATCCGTAGCTATCAGCGTATTTTAGAACGCTACCAACCTAGCCATACACCTAATAGCAATACATTTAAAATTGCGCAGGCTGATTAAGTTTATTTAGTAATAGTCAGTTTTTCCAAACCGTTCATGTATGGTCTTAATACTTCCGGCACAGTCACACTACCATCTGCATTTTGATAATTCTCTAGCACTGCCACCAAGGTGCGCCCTACTGCCAAACCAGAACCATTCAGCGTATGCACTAATTCAGGTTTGCCACTTTCATTTCTGAAGCGCGCCTGTAAACGGCGCGCTTGAAATGCCTCGCAGTTTGAAACAGATGAAATCTCACGATAAGTATTTTGTGCAGGCAACCATACTTCTAAATCGTAAGTCTTAGCTGCGCCAAAACCCATATCGCCTGTGCAGAGTGAAACCACACGATATGGCAGACCTAAAGCTTTTAAGATGTTTTCCGCATGCCCTACCATCTCTTCAAGGGCGGCATAACTGGTATCAGGGTGTACTATTTGCACCATCTCGACTTTATCGAATTGATGCTGACGTATCATGCCTTTGGTATCTCTACCATAAGAACCCGCTTCAGAGCGGAAGCAAGGCGTATGCGCGGTAAGTTTGATAGGCAATGACTCTAAAGGCACGATTTCATCGCGCACTGTGTTGGTAAGCGTGACTTCTGATGTGGGGATTAAATAAAGCTTGCTATCATTGTGCTGTAAACTAAACAAATCTTCTTCAAATTTTGGTAATTGACCAGTAGCAGTAAGCGTTTCCGCATTTACTAAATACGGCGTATAGCACTCTTCGTAGCCATGTTGTTCAGTTTGAGTATTCAACATAAATTGAGCTAAAGCACGATGCATCTTTGCAATTTGACCACGCATTAAGGTAAAGCGTGTACCGGAAAGCTTAGTGCCTGTATCAAAATCTAAACCTAATGGCGTACCGACATCTGCATGATCTTTCACTTCGAAATCAAATGTACGCGGCGTTCCAATTTTACGCACTTCTACATTATCGGCTTCTGATTTGCCTTGTGGCACACTTGAATGCGGTATATTTGGTACATTTAATAGTAAGTTCTGCAAGCTAGCTTGCAACTCAATCAGTCGCGCTTCATCGGCTTTTAGTTGGTCGCCCAAGCCCGCAACCTCTGCCATGATGGCGCTAACGTCTTCACCTTTAGACTTAGCAATGCCGATTTGTTTGGACGTATTATTACGTTTAGCTTGTAATTCTTGCGTGCGAGTTTGTACGGTTTTACGCTCGTTTTCAAATGTTGTGAAACTTGCTGAATCAAATTCAAAACCACGCACTTTCAATTGGCTAACAACACCGTCTAAATCAGTTCTTAACGCTTGTATGTCTAACATTTAATTTCCTAATATCCGCTAACTTTATTATCAATATATTCTATTCGTCATTCCCGCGAAGGCGGGAATCTAGGCGAGTCAACTACCTTAACTGGATTCCCGCCTTCGCGGGAATGACAAATAAAATAGTGTTTTTATACAAGCCTGCAGCCAATTACTTTTTGGTTTTGTTGCTTAATGCTGCTTTTCTATCTAATTCTTTTAAGTGCGCCAATTTTTCCGTAATTTTACCTTCTAAGCCACGCGGTGTGGGCATATAAAATTGCGGCACAGTATTTTTATCGTGCAAATCATCTGGGAAATAGTCTACGCCGGCTGCATAAGCTTCTGGCTCATGATGAGCGTAACGGTATTCTTTGCCATAATCCAAGGCTTTCATTAGCTTGGTTGGCGCATTTCTTAAGTGCAATGGTACTGGGCGTGATTTGTCATTCGCGACAAAAGCCTTAGCCTGATTGTAAGCATTATAAGCAGCGTTGCTTTTAGGTGCAACGGCCAAGTAAATCACCACATTAGATAATGCTAACTCACCTTCTGGTGAACCAAGTCGCTCATAGATTTGGCAAGCTTCAATAGCCATGCCTTGCGCGCGAGGATCCGCTAAGCCAATATCTTCAATGGCCATACGCACGATGCGGCGTCCTAAATATAAGGGGTCAGCGCCGCCATCTATCATGCGTAAGAACCAATACAAAGCTGCGTCTGGGTTAGAGCCACGCACAGATTTATGTAAAGCTGAGATTTGATCGTAAAACGCTTCGCCACCTTTATCAAACCTGCGTAACTTGCTCGCCATGGTGGTTTGCAAAAACGCTTCATCAATGTCAGTGACGCCTGCACCTTCGGCTGCATTGAATAAACCTTCAACAAAGTTCAGTAAGCGCCTTGCATCACCATCTGCATAGGCTAATACTTGCTCGCGAACGTCATCAGCGAGTTTGACATTTTCAGCTACTAATTGCTGAGCGCGATCTAGCAACAACGATAACTCAGCTTCAGATAAAGCATTGAGTACAAACACCTGCGCACGGCTTAATAAAGCGCTGTTTACTTCAAATGAAGGGTTTTCAGTGGTCGCACCGATAAAGGTGATTAAGCCACTTTCTACAAAAGGCAAAAATGCATCTTGCTGACCTTTATTAAAGCGATGTACTTCATCCACAAACAATATCGTTTTACGACCATGTTGCTGCAAGGTAAGCTCAGCACGTTCAACAGCCTCACGGATATCTTTAATGCCCGATAACACGGCAGAAATAGGGATGAAATCAGCCTCTGCGGTATTAGCAATTAATCGGGCTAAAGTTGTTTTACCGACACCAGGCGGTCCCCACAAAATCATGGAGGGCAGCTTGCCCGATTGAAATGCTAGCCTCAGTGGCTTGTTAGCTGCCAATAAGTGCGATTGTCCGACCACTTCATCTAAGGTTTTCGGGCGTAAGCGCTCGGCAAGTGGCGCTTCTGGCTGGTTTGGGGTGAATAAGTTAGTCAAAATGCAAAGAGCCTATTCCGAACGCAGTATTCATTTGATTGCAACACGGAACTACTCACCAACAACATCAACCCCTTTAGGCGGTTGAAATAAAAAAGTTTTAGGTTCAATCACCGGATTATGCACAACGTTGCTAAACAAGATTTTTGTTTGATGGCCAAAGCTATCTATCATGTCCATCTCTTGCAGCACATCATTTTTAAACGCTAATGATATTTTGTTAAAGCCCGTATCAGAATCTTTAGGATTAGTACTCACCCAATCAAGACCATCTTTGCGATATGCATTCACTAATTTAAAGTTTTTATCTAGACTATCGTCACCTGCTAAGAGTGCCGCTGGACTGGAGCCTAGCGCTTTACTTAACTCACGCACTGAAACTTGCGCTAGCTCTGTGTCGTATAGCCACACTTGCTTGCCGTCACTGATAATTTGCTGTTCAAATGGCTTATGGTAATCCCATCTAAATTTATTTGGGCGTTTTAACTGCATTTCACCATAGACTTCTTGGATTTTTTGCCCTTGTTTATCCGTGACGATTTGATGAAAATCTGCTTTCACCGCATGTGTTTCATCATAAAACTTTTTAAGGCTAGACACGCCATCCGCTTGGGCGGCTAACGGCACTATTAGCAGACAGCTCAGTAATGCAGCTTTTAATTGATTCATTTAATTCCTTGTAATTCTTTAATTAGCTTTTTGGATGTCAGGAGTCGTGATGCGGCACTAATACTTCACGATTACCGTTGCTTTGCATGGCTGAAACTAGGCCTGCACGCTCCATATCTTCTATCAATCGCGCTGCGCGGTTATAACCGATGCGCAATTGACGCTGTACGCCTGAAATACTAGCGCGGCGAGTTTTAAGCACGATGCCAACAGCTTCATCATAGAGAGGATCAACCTCTGAACCGCCGCTTGAACTGGAGCCGCTTTCAGCAAAATCTGCACCGCCCTCTTCAGCCTCATTACTTAAGATGCCTTCAATGTAGTTTGGTTCGCCTTGCGCTTTGAGGTAATTCACGACCTTATGCACTTCTTGGTCTGACACAAACGCGCCGTGAATACGCACAGGGTAACCAGTGCCAGGTGGCATATACAACATATCACCCTGCCCCAATAAGGCTTCCGCGCCCATTTGGTCTAATATTGTGCGCGAGTCAATCTTGCTGGATACCTGAAAAGAAATTCGTGTAGGCACGTTAGCTTTAATCAAACCTGTAATCACGTCCACAGACGGCCGTTGCGTGGCAAGTACTAAGTGTATGCCTGATGCACGGGCCTTTTGCGCTAGACGGGCAATCAGCTCTTCTACCTTTTTGCCGACCACCATCATCAAGTCGGCCAACTCATCAATTACTACCACAATTAATGGCATTTCCATTAATGGTTCAGGATCATCAGGCGTTAAGCTAAATGGATGTGGTATTTTTTCACCCGCTTTTTCAGCATCTCTAATTTTTTGATTGTAGCCAGCTAGATTTCGTACACCTAAGCTAGACATCAATTTATAACGGCGCTCCATCTCGGCCACACACCAATTCAGCGCATTCGCCGCTTGGCGCATATCGGTAACCACAGGGGCTAATAAGTGCGGAATACCTTCATAGACTGAAAGCTCAAGCATTTTTGGGTCGATTAAAATCATACGCACTTGGCTAGCATCAGCCTTGTACAACCAACTCAAAATAAGCGCGTTAATTGCCACGGACTTACCTGAACCTGTAGTACCCGCAACCAACACGTGAGGCATTTTAGCCAAATCAGCCACCACAGGCTTGCCCGAAATATCTTTACCAAGTGAAATTGCCAATGGTGACTTCACATCGGCATAAGCTTGGCTGCCCATAATTTCAGATAAATAGACAATTTGGCGTTTAGGATTAGGAATCTCTAAACCCATGCAGGTTTTGCCCGGTATCGTTTCAACTAGACGCACACTCACTACAGAAAGTGCACGTGCTAAATCTTTAATTAAATTAGTGACTTGACTACCTTTTACACCAGCGGCAGGTTCTAGCTCAAATCGAGTAATCACGGGGCCAGGCTGTGCGGTGAGCACTTTAACCTCAATGCCGAAATCCATTAACTTGCGTTCAATTAAACGTGATGTAAAGTCCAGCGTTTCAGCTGATGGCAGCTCCACCATGCCAGAAGGATCATCCAGCAAATGCAAAGGTGGCAACGCGGAATCTGGCATAGATTCAAATAGTGGAGCTTGCTTCTCTTTTAGCACACGCTCACTTTTTGCGACTTCTAATACTGGCGGCTCAATAAATACGGGCTCACGGGCTTCAACACGTTTGCGCTCGGTTTGTACAAACTCAGCGCGCTCCTGCTCAACCACTTTTCCAGCTTGCCTATCTTGTCTATCTTGCCATTTGAATTTTAGGTATTCATAGCTTGAAATAATTGCGCCGCCCAATTTCTCAGTGATCATAATCCACGACCAGCCAGTAAATAAGCTAAAGCCCACTACAAACATCACCAGCAGCAACATACTAGAACCAGTGTAGCCAAACAGGCTACGCAAACCAGCATCTAAGGCGTTGCCCAGCATGCCACCGCGCGCGTCTGGCAACATGGCTGGCAGACTGATAATATGCCCAGCCTCCAAGGCGCATGAAGCTACAAACAGCAAAGTAAAGCCAATAAAATTGAATAGTAAAAATGGCCTTTCGCTTCTGGCGACCACTTCTAACTTTAAATATACCAACCACATAGCATAAAACGCTAATACCGCCCACCACCATGCCGAAAAACCAAATAGATACAACATCATGTCAGAAAGCCATGCACCAGCACTGCCACCTGCGTTTTGAATAGGCGCGTTATCTGCCGCCATGTGCGACCAAGATTGATCTTCACGATGATAAGTAAATAGAATCACCGTAATAAAAAGCCCGGCTAATACTAAAATTAGCCACCAAGCCTCTTTAATAAGCGTTGCGCCTATCACATGCGACTGGCTCACTTCTGCCTCACGGCGAGCATTGACAGGAGTTGATTTTTTGAAAAACAAGATAGTCGAACCTTACAAATTTTTAGCATCAAATTTAATTATAGCAGTATCAAAGTCGCTTGGTAGCTAATACAATACTAATCTAACTCTAAACCTACCTACACATACATTTCTACTAAGGAAACCATCATGGATATCGGCATTAAAGAAAAAGATAGAAAAGCTATTGCTAAAGGTTTATCACACCTTTTGGCAGATACCTATACCTTGTATTTAAAAACGCACTATTTTCACTGGAATGTGACAGGGCCTATGTTTAACACCCTGCATTTGATGTTTGAAGCGCAATATACCGAGCTTGCATTGGCTGTAGATTTAGTCGCTGAACGCATACGCGCATTAGACGTTTACGCACCTGGTACGTACCGCGATTTTGCAAAATTATCGTCTATTAAAGAGTCTGAATCAGTGCCAAAAGCACAAGACATGATTGCAGAATTAGTTGCAGGCCATGAGGCAGTTTGTCGCACAGCACGCAGCGTATTCCCAGCGGCAGATGCAGCTTCTGATGAAGCAACCAAGGATTTATTAACTCAACGTCTACAGTTGCATGAAAAAACAGGTTGGATGCTACGCAGCTTGCTTGAAAAATAAGCCAACAAACCCAATATAGCTCAAACAACACTTATTAAAGAAAGCAATACAACATGGCAACACGTCACGTCAAACTACTCATTTTAGGTTCTGGCCCTGCCGGTTACTCTGCAGCGGTATATGCCGCACGCGCGAATCTTAAACCTGTACTTATCACTGGTATTGCGCAAGGTGGTCAATTGATGACGACCACTGAGGTCGACAACTGGCCTGCAGATGCCGATGGCGTGCAAGGTCCTGAATTGATGGAGCGCTTTCAAAAACATGCAGAACGCTTTAACACTGAAATGATTTTTGACCATATCCACACGACGCATTTGACTGAAAAGCCAATTCGTTTAGTGGGTGATAGTGGCGAATATACTTGCGATGCACTGATTATCGCAACTGGCGCCTCAGCTAAGTATTTAGGTTTACCAAGTGAAGAGGCATTCTCTGGTAAAGGTGTTTCAGCCTGTGCGACTTGTGATGGCTTCTTCTATCGCAATCAAGAAGTTGCAGTGATTGGTGGCGGAAATACAGCTGTTGAAGAAGCTTTGTATTTGGCTAACATCGCAAGCAAAGTCACCTTGGTACATCGTCGCGATAAATTCAAAGCAGAAGCGATTCTGGTTGATAAATTAATGGCACGTGTGGCTGAAGGCAAAATCGTTCTTGAAACATTCAATACGCTAGATGAAGTGCTAGGCGACAACACTGGCGTGACTGGAATGCGCATCAAAAACGTGAATGACGGCACCACTAAAGACATCGCGCTACAAGGCGTATTTATTGCGATTGGTCACAAGCCAAACACCGACATTTTCGAAGGTCAACTCGATATGGAAGGCGGCTACATCATCACGCAAATGGGTCGCGCTGGCAATGCCACTGCAACTAGTGTTCCTGGTGTGTTTGCCGCAGGTGATGTGCAAGACCATATTTATCGCCAAGCGGTTACCAGCGCTGGTTCAGGTTGTATGGCTGCGCTAGATGCTGAACGATACCTCGACAAGTAAGCTTTTAAGCGCAAAAAAGCGTTTAAAGCAAGCAGAGGCAGCACAGAAACTCGCTGAACAAAATGCTGCAAAAAAAGTCAGCGAGCCACAAGCTAACAATCCAGCAGCTGATGAAGCCTCACTTTTTCGTGACGCGGTAAAAGACGTCAAACCTTTTACCGCGCCACCAAAAGATGAGTACAAACTAAAACCAAAGCCCATCCCACTGCAATTTATCCGCGATGAGCAACAAGCCCTTGTTGATTCATTGTCGGATCACTACATTCCAGCTCATGAAATTGAAACAGGTGAAGAGCTACTTTACCTGCGTGATGGTCACTCGCCTGACATTTTAAGTAAGCTACGCCGCGGACACTGGGTGATTCAAGCCAAAATTGACCTACATGGCTTAATTAGCGACGAAGCAAGACTTTATGTTTCCACCTTTATCAGCGATTGCAAAAAACGCGGCATCCGTTGCGTACGCATCGTCCATGGCAAAGGTTTAGGCTCTCGCAACCGCGAACCTGTGCTAAAACACAAACTACGCGGCTGGCTGATGCAAAAAGATGAAGTCATTGCCTACGCCGAAGCTAAAAAACAAGATGGCGGCAGCGGCGCGGTAATTGTGCTGCTAAAAGCTTAAACGATTACATCATGACGGCTCAAGGCGACAATTTAGACGATGAAGTTATGTGCACTTGCAGCGGCACCACGCGCGCCAAAATCAAAAAACTATTCAATGAAGGCATGGATATGGAAGCTATTTCCAATTGGTCTGGCGCCCTTTCAGGCTGTGGCGGCTGCGAATGGGATGTTGAGCAGTATTTGAAAGAACTGGCTGAACAACCAAAAGGGTGAATTGGACTTTACGTTTATTCTTTTATCAGCCAAGTAGGGTGGGTTCTTGAACCCACGCGTAGCGGAATTAGCAACACTCACCGCGCGGGGTTACAACCCTACCCTACCAAGTAACCCATCAGGATGGGTAACTGCTTGTCCATCCTGTCGTATTAATCTTCAACGGCGGTGAGCTTATCTACCAATGTATGCAAAAAGCATAGCCTAGATTGCACAGTGCTTAAAGCCACTGGATTCCGACTTTCGTCGGAATGACGGAGTTTGATAGATTTAAATACCAAATAAGCACTCGTAAAACTTCTGCGCCTTTCCATCCCCTGCTACCGCGCCTGTTCTGCTCAGTTTCATGGGAGCTTTTGGCAAGCGGCTGTTTGAACCCAAGTGATTTTATTGGGTGAGTTTCCGATTGCCGCCCATTAAACTGAGCAGAACAGGAAATAAGCGGGAGGGGGGCTCTTTTCTTTGGTTACTTTCTTTTGAGCACGCAAAAGAAAGTAACTCGCCTAGAGGCGAAAAGGAATGGTGCGTAATTCAGATTCTTCCGCGTGGGCAACAAGTTGCCCACCCTACTTCATTTACAGGCCAAGCTCACTCAAACTCGCATACTCATCTGGTCTGCGCCCTAATGGCCAAAAGAACTTACGGTCAGTTTCTTTAATCGGCAAATCGTTAATGCTGGCGTAGCGTAACTCCATTAAACCATTGGCATCAAATTGCCAGTTTTCGTTGCCGTATGAACGAAACCAATTGCCTGCATCATCATGCCACTCGTAAGCAAAGCGCACAGCAATCCGGTTCCCATCGAAAGCCCAAAGCTCTTTAATCAGTCTGTAGTCATGCTCTTTTGCCCATTTTTGAGTTAAAAACTCGACGATTTCAGCACGCCCTTTTGGAAATTCAGCACGGTTACGCCATTGCGAATCAACGGTATAGACCATTGACACACGTTGTGGATCACGGCTATTCCAGCCGTCTTCCGCCATGCGCACTTTTTGAATGGCGGTTTCACGGGTGTATGGAGGGATTGGTGGACGAGTTTCTATAGTCATTTATGGCTCCTTAATTCTGATAAAACTTCCTTAATGCTTAAATAACAACTCAACGCCTACTCGTCATTCCAGCATACGCTGGAATCCAGTGACTTTAACTACGCTGGATACCGACTTTCGTCGGCATGACGAAGTGGAGAGAATGTGTTTATATAGCCATCACTGCTCGCCTAAGAAACCACCACTCTGATGTGCCCATAGACTTGCGTAAAGACCGCCTTGCTTGAGCAGTGCTTGGTGATTGCCCTCTTCTACGATTTTGCCTTCATCTAAAACGATGAGTCTATCCATCGCTGCAATAGTTGATAGGCGGTGCGCAATCGCCACGACTGTTTTACCTTGCATCAAATTATATAGGCTGGCTTGAATCGCTTGCTCAACCTCTGAATCCAAGGCGCTGGTAGCTTCATCTAACAATAAAATCGGCGCATCTTTTAACATGACTCGCGCAATGGCAATACGCTGACGCTGGCCGCCAGAGAGTTTCACTCCACGCTCGCCAACATGCGCATCATAAGCCGTGCGCCCTTTTGAATCTTGTAGCGACAAAATAAAATCATGTGCTTCAGCACGTTTAGCAGCGCTAATCATCTCGGCTTCTGTAGCATCGGGACGGCCGTATAAAATATTGTCGCGCACGCTTCTATGTAAAAGCGACGTATCTTGCGTGACCATACCAATGTTCTCACGCAGACTATTTTGAGTGACACGATTTACATTTTGGCCATCAATCAAAATACTGCCACTTTCTACTTCATAAAAACGCAATAGTAAATTAACAATGGTAGATTTACCTGCGCCAGAACGACCGACTAGCCCCACCTTTTCGCCTGGTTTGATGTTTAAGTTAAGGTTTTTAAGCACAACTTTGCTACCACCATAGCTAAAATCCACTGAGTCGAACTTAATTTCGCCATGCTTAACTTGTATCGGTTTTGCATCAGCGGCATCGTTAATATTATTGTGCATCGTTAGTGTGTTCATGCCATCTTGCACTGTGCCGACCTGCTCATATAAAGACGTCATCTCCCACATTACCCAGTGCGAAATACCGTTTAGGCGCAGTGACATAGCGGTTGCAGCAGCTACGCCGCCTACTGAAACTTGGCCTTTGCTCCATAAATACAGCGCACTTAAACTGGTTGCAATAATCAACAACATATTCAATGCATGGTTGATGATTTCTACCATGCTCACCAGTTGCATTTGCGCATGCACGGTGCCTATAAACTCTTGCATAGCATCTTTTGCATAAGCGCCTTCGCGTCCTGCATGGCTAAACAACTTGACTGTGCTGATGTTGGTGTAGGCATCTGTAATTCGCCCTGTCATTAAGCTACGTGCATCGGCTTGCATGCGCGATGTTTTGCTTAAACGTGGCACGAAGTAACTTAAAGAAGCGACGTAAGCGACTAACCAAACTAAGAATGGAATGGCAATGAGCGAGTTAAAGTACGCCACTATGCCCACCATACTGCCAAAGTACACGACAACATACACCATAATATCTGCCACAATAAACCACACATCACGCACTGCCAGCGCAGTTTGCATGACTTTTGCAGAGACACGGCCGGCAAATTCATCTTGGTAAAAACTCATGCTTTGATTCAGCATTAAACGGTGGAAATTCCAACGCATGCGCATAGGAAAATTAGCTGCCAATGTTTGATGCTTAAACATAGTCTGCATGACGATAAAAAACGTACTCAAGATTAATACAATGGCCAAAACGCCTAAATCTGTAGTGTAGTTTTGCCATAACAAATCTTTTGGTACGTTGCTTAGCCAATCGACAATTTTGCCCATCATGGCAAACAAAGCGGCCTCAAACGCGGCGATTAAGCCTGTAAAAATTGTCATGCCCAACAGGTATGGGCGTAGACCTTGCGTACAGCTCCATGCAAACGTCCAAAAGTTTTTGGATGGCGTGGTGATGAGTGTATCGGGGAAAGGTGAAGCTAGGTTTTGAAACCATTTAAACATGTGTGTTCAATTCAAGTAAATTTGTTTCATTCATCTAAATATCTGTTTACATACTCTAACTAAAAAAGAGTAATGATAATTAAAAGCAGGTTTAGTTCTTAATAATAGTGCAAACTGCCTCAGCAGCAATACCTTCGCCACGGCCAGTAAAACCTAGTTTCTCTGTAGTAGTGGCTTTCACATTAACTTGTGTCACGTCTACAGCACAATCTGCCGCGATATTGGCGCACATTTGTGCCGTGTGGGGGGATAACTTTGGCGCTTCGCAAATAACAGTCGCGTCAATATTGTTCACCACATAGCTTTTAACTTTTAATAAGGCAACGACATGGCGCAATAATTCCCGCGAATCTATGCCTTTAAACTTATTATCACTTGGTGGAAAGTGTTTGCCTATGTCACCTAGCCCCGCTGCACCAAGCAAGGCATCGCATATTGCATGCAGCAAAACGTCAGCATCAGAATGCCCATCCAAGCCTTTTTCAAAAGGAATCTCTACCCCGCCAATAATGCACTTTCTGCCAACCACTAGTTGGTGTACATCAAACCCATGACCGATACGCATATTCATGTTCTCATTAACTCATCTATTAAAACCGTGTTCAAGACTGACCCTCTAGCAATGCTGTCAATACCACTAAATCTTGCGGGTAAGTCACTTTAAGATTCCGCAATTCACCTGTCACCAATTTAGGTTTTAAACCCAAAGCCTCAATCGCTTCCGCCTCATCTGTTGGCGTGCCGTTAAACTCAGCAAGTGCTTTCTTTAGTGTGGCATAGCGAAACATTTGCGGCGTTTGCGCCTGCCATAAATCATTGCGCGGAATAGTGGCTAAAACTCGCTGATCATCACCCGCTCGCTTCAAGGTATCCGCCAAAGGCATTGCCAATAAGCCGCCTACAGCATCATTTTCTAACGTATTTAACAAATGATTCAGCAGAAGATTACTTAAACCTGGTCGCGCGGCATCATGTACCAAAATCCAATCGTCATCTTCCACTTGGTTCTGAATAGCCTCTAAACCATTTAAAACCGTTCCTGCGCGGGTATCTGCACCGCAATAATGCACTTGCAGCTTGCTGCTGGAATGTAAATAAGTGCTACGCCAATGCTCATCTTCCTGATTAATTAGAATATGTATGGTGCTAACTCTAATTGATTGATCAAACACGTTGATGACATGCTGAATTAATGTCTTACCATGCAAATTTAAATACTGCTTAGGTGCATCTGCCCCCATGCGACTGCCATTGCCAGCCGCAGGAATAATCACATGAAAACGCGCCATATTTAAAGCTGAGATAGTTGAATTGTCATACCTAAATTTTAACATAGTGAACCCGCGTTAGACTGAAACATAATGCTAGGTGAGCAGAAGAAAAAATCGAATTTTCAACAGCAACGCTTTTAAGGCACAAATTTTGCATAGCTATTATTAATAACACTAACTTTGAGTCAATTTAAAATGTTCATGAACGCAAAAACGTCAGTCGACCACTCACTGCAACATATTAAAAATGATAATAAATATAAAAAAAATCAAAAACCTGTAACACCTAATTTATCTGAAAAAATACTTTCGATTATCGCTTCCTCATACAGCGTTAATAAACATATTGATTTTTACAACTGGCTACAAACCAATGTGGCTGAGGTTTTGCCGCATAATATGCTACTGGCTTGCTGGGGTAATTTTGACAGAAACTCGCAAAAATTTAACTTTAATTATGATGTTGCTTCCAATTTGGCGAACATCAATACACAAGCTTTATTTGATTCCCCAGAAAAAACTGAAGCTCTTATGCGGCAGTTGTACAAGACTTGGTCGGCCAATAATAACCGTTGGCTGACTGTCAATAATATTGACAAGGTCGACGAAAACGACGAAATAAAATCAAAACTACCCGACATATTTAACGAATTTAAATCGTTACTCGTCTATGGTTTAAGTGACTTGCGTGCAAGTAACGATTGTCTATACGTTTTCTTTAGTACCGATTCCACGTTTATGGTGCAAGACTCATTAATGGGGCTGCTCATGCCACATATTGATAACGTACTTAGAAAAATTCAACATATTGAACCCGTAGACATTTCAGAAGCTGAAAGAGTTTCTGCGATTAAATCGTACAATCTAAGCATGCGCGAATTAGAGATTATTGATTGGGTAAAACTAGGTAAGACCGATAGCGAAATCGCAATGATTTTGTATATCAGCCAAAATACGGTAAAAAGTCATCTAAAGCATGTTTTTGAAAAGCTGAATGTGACTAGAAGAGCGCAAGCTGTGGCTAAATTAAGCTACAGTTAAGATTACCTGTAGTCTGTAAGAATTACGGGGAAGTTCGGTGATCAAAAGTAAAATTATCCCCGTATGGCATACGGACTACGCTGGCTGATATTGATAAATACGAAGCCGCGCATCACCTAATAACCTAGGTTCAAGCCAAATCCCAATATAAAGCAATCTCAGTCAAGACACGCGTCTTGCGACACCGTATAGTTCTGTCTCATTCAGACATATGCGGTAAAAGATATGGCAAGTGCAAATACTTACACAGCTCGGTTCAATAAGGTATTAGATTATATCGAACATCACCTAGGTGAAACACTCACCGTGGAAATATTGAGTCAAGTGGCAAACTTCTCGCCATATCACTTTCATCGTCAATTTTCTGAATATGCCGGAATCAGCGTTTTTAGATATATACAGTTAATGCGACTCAAACGAGCTTCCTACCGACTTGCATTTAATAAGTTGGAAAAGATAACAGATATTGGGTTGGATGCTGGTTTCGAAAATCCTGAGTCATTTTCTCGTGCTTTTAAGCATACATTTGGGCAAACGCCCTCTGGATTTCGCCGAAAACCGGCATGGGAACCATGGAGTCAACGATACGAATTGCCAAAAAAAGAAAGGAAACAGCTGATGGAAGTACAGATTGTAAAATTTGAGGAGATCAAGGTGGCGGCGCTTGAGCATAGAGGTGCTCCCTCATTGGTTAATAACTCAGTGGGAATATTTATCGATTGGCGCAAAACTAGTGGTTTATCCCCCGTAAAAACAAGCCAGACTTATGGGGTTGCTTATGACAACCCCGATACGACAGATCCGTCACAGTTTCGATTTGATATTTGCGGATCAGTCTTAGAAAACGTGCCAGAAAACCCACAGCGTGTGATCACCAAGATGATTCCTCATGGGCGATGTGCAGTAATCCGACATTATGGCTCGCATGATAGGTTAGGTGCCTGCGCATACTATTTATATAGGGAATGGCTACCCGATAGTAGAGAGGAGCTACGTGATTTTCCGCTATATTTTCATTATTTAAACTTACTGCCAGAAACCCCAGAACATGAGCTGATTACTGATGTTTACTTGCCTCTCAAGTAAGTTTTGTGTGCTAATGATCGCCTTGGGCCGATCTTTACCCATTCATTTGAAATTGACGATAAGCGGCCCAAAGTAGCCAGTCAAGTTAATCTATTAAGATGCCCGTAAAGAATATAAGACACCTACTGTAATCGATAGCTGAAATGAATACATCAGCTATCGATTAGTCTGGACTAACCTTGCAAAGCTATTTTAATTGAAGTGCTGTATGGCTGAGTAGAGTATCCGATCAACTTACTCAGTTGATGGCTGTCATCAAACAGTGCGCCTTTAGATACCCCTACATCGGAGTCTGCAATTAACGCTGCAAATGGTTTTGGTAACCCCGCACCTTCTAGCGCTGCTGCAAACTCATCTTGAGATAGGTTGACATAGCTCACAGCCTTGCCTGATTGCTTTGCAATTTCATTTACAAATTCTGCTAAGGTATAGGTATCGTCACCTGCAAGCTCATAAATCGACCCTGATATAACGGGGTTTAATAATACTGTTGCTGCCGCGGCGGCATAATCTTTCCGCGCAGCTGAAGCAATCTTGCCATCTCCCGCACTACCTAAGAACGCGTTATGTGCCAATGCAGCAGGAATACTTGCAGTATAGTTTTCTGTATACCAGCCATTACGTAATATGACAAATGGCACACCAGAAGCTTTCAATGCTTGTTCCGTTTCCAAATGCTCACCCGCTAAAGCCAGTGGAGACGTGTCTGCCTTAAGCACGCTGGTATATGCAATAACCTTAACCTCGGCTTGTTTTGCTGCCGCAATCACCGCACTATGCTGCGCAGTTCTTTGGCCAATTTCATTAGATGAAATTAACAATATCTTTTCAGCGCCTTTAAAAGCCTGATTTAACGACGCGGGGTCATTGTAATCAGCCTGCCTGACTTGTACGCCAAGCTCTGCTAACTCTTTAGATTTTTCTGGGTTGCGTACCGCTGCGATGATTTCAGATGCAGGGATTTTTTCTAATAAAAACTGAATGACAAGTTTACCTAATTGACCTGAAGCACCTGTGACAACAATCATTTTTATCTCCTTAAATTAAATAGAAGTGATAAGATAACGCACTAACTAACAAATAGTAAGTACGTACAAAAAGGTAAGTATGAAAATAACTGACAACATTGAAAAATCTACTGCGTTATTGCCATTAACCTTGCGATTACAACGTGGTGAATTATTAGCTGCAGAATGTCCATCCAGAAGTGTGCTCAAGCATGTAACAAGTCAGTGGGGAGTACTTGTACTCATGGTGTTGCTTGAAGGCACAGCACGCTTTAGTCAGATTCGCAAAAAAGTGAACGGCGTCAGTGAGAAAATGTTAGCCCAAACTTTACAAAGCTTAGAGTCGGATGGTTTTTTAAACCGAAAATCTTTTCCGGTGGTGCCGCCACATGTTGAGTATAGCTTGACACCACTAGGTGAAGAGGTGGCTGCTCACATCAGCACACTGGCAGACTGGATTGAAAGCAACTTACCAAGAATTATGGATGCAAGAAACAGTACGGACTAAATTTAGACTAAATCAGCATATATAAAAGGCATACTAAAGACATCTTTATGCATTTCAACTGTAGATTTAACAAAGGTTTCTTTAAAAACTGAATGACTGCAATGGGCCGAATCGGACATTAGTTTTTTAATTCTTGCTATTAAAGTTTATGTTTGCATATATTAAATATACTGATATTCCAGAAATATCCAATATCCATTAATAGGATTGCGACTAAATTTTCCTAGTAGTATCAAAAAAGGCTCTCAGTAAGAGCCTTTTAGTTTCAATTTTCGACAGACTTTATTCTTTTTAATCACCTTAAGTCATGAACGTTTAATCCTCTGCACTAGATGCAATTTTGTGTATGCTCAAATCAGCGCCATCAAACTCTTCTTCCTGACTTAAGCGGATTCCAGTAATTTTTTTAAGTGTGCCGTAAACAATCACACCGCCAATCAGCGCAATCACAATACCCAAGCTCGTACCTAAAAGTTGTGATATGAAGCTGATGCCATCGGCGCCACCCCCTGTACCACCAAGCGCTTTAGCACCAAAGATACCAGCAGCAAGGCCACCCCAAGCACCACATAAGCCATGCAACGGCCACACACCTAATACATCATCAATTTTTAAACGGTTTTGCGTCAGTGTAAACGCCCAAACAAACAACATACCAGCAACGCAACCGGTCACTAATGCGCCTAGAGGATGCATGACATCTGAACCTGCGCACACCGCAACCAAGCCAGCTAACGGGCCATTATGTACAAAGCCAGGGTCATTTTTACCCATCACTAAAGCCGCCAACGTGCCACCAACCAGTGCCATGAGTGAATTAACTGCAACTAAACCAGAAATACCTTGAATGGATTGTGCTGACATCACATTAAAACCAAACCAACCAACAGTAAGTATCCAAGCGCCTAGAGCTAGAAATGGAATATTTGAAGGTGGATGTGCATGTAAACGACCGTCTTTGCTATAGCGACCTTGGCGAGCACCCAATAAAACTACAGCGGCAAGTGCAATCCAGCCACCCATCGCGTGAACAACCACTGAACCTGCGAAATCATGAAACTTAGCGCCAAATGTAATGAGAAACCAATGCTGAATGCCAAAATGGTTATTCCAAGCGATGCCCTCAAAAAACGGGTAAATAAAACCTACAATTAAAAAAGTGGCTGCAAGTTGTGGGTTGAATTTTGCGCGTTCTGCAATGCCACCAGACACAATGGCAGGAATCGCTGCAGCAAAGGTCAAAAGGAAAAAGAATTTAACTAATCCGTACCCATTTTTTGCGGCTAGCACCTCTGCACCACTGAAAAAATTGACGCCGTATGCGATGCTGTAACCAATAAAGAAGTAAGCAATGGTCGATACGGAAAAGTCCACCATGATTTTAACTAGCGCATTAACCTGATTTTTCTTACGAACGGTACCGACTTCTAAAAATGCAAAACCCGCATGCATAGCAAGCACCATAATGGCGCCTAATAATACAAACAATACGTCATTTGACGAAACTAATGCTTCCATTTTTCAATTTCCCCTAGAGTTTTCTAAAAAAATATCTAGGAAAATAAAGCAAATAGCGCGCCAATACTTAAACTGTTGATTTTAAGAGCTTATTAGTTTTAAAGGTATGGTAGTTAGCACTTAAATAGTGCCCGCATTGGTGCATTGCACTATTTAAGTGCAATATTGATAATATCGATTGATATTTACTTAGAGCAGAATGTTTCCTGAGCCATCTTTAAGCACCATACTGCTTGCATCCGGATTGCCAATCCAAAAGTGATAGAACTCGCGCACTACTACTAAAAACAAGCGCCTATTATTTTTAATGTTGAATAGTGGCAATGTCAGATCAACTGCGGTGCGATAAGATTTATGATTTTTGACAGGTGCATTTTTCAAACGTACCAAGATGATTTTTGCCAGTTTAACGCGCGTATCAACCAATGATTGCTCTGAACCCTCTTGGCGAAGCGCTTGTGCGTAGGCTTTTAATGGCCAATTTTCTGACGCATCAAATTTTTCAGTCACTAAGCTTTCCATCAACAACTTTAATGACGTTGGTAACGGCTTCCATTGTAGTGGTGTGACATCAAAACCCGGATTGATATTTAAAGCTGCAATGGCTTTAATATCTTCTTTCCAGAACGGATAAAACTCACGTGCCGCAGTCAGACAGTCATGCCAATCATCAGTAGGCACGGTTTCCATCAGCGGCTCCACCGCTTCGCGGTATTCATTCCCATCTAACTCTTTGCCTGCAAGACTCACAATGAGCTTTTCTAAAAACTGTGAGCGCCTAAGAAGTGCTGCACTGACAGCACCCTTAGTCTGCAATAGCTTTAAATAAGCCCTAACGGCTTCATTCTCACGCGTTTGATCCATTAGATTATTATTTTTCATATTGACTTCATAAAACTATATCTGATATGCGGTAGCTTTAGCTTACAATTCAACATAATAATCGACTTTATTTTAAGTACAAATAATTTAAATCATCAATAACGACTTCAGTGACTTGTAAAAAGAAAATCTTAGAAAGAACACCGCATGGAAATTGCATTATTAGCCATACTCATTAGCATGGCTTGGTTCTGGCTTGATAGCATGGACAAGCGAGAACGCGCTATTTTATTAGGCCAAGAACTCGCTTCTCGTTTTAACTTACAGCTACTTGATGAAACTGTGGCGTGTAGCAAATTGTGGCTTGGGCGTAACGGCCGCGGTCACGTACGTTTTTTACGCACATATGAGTTTGATGTTAGCGCGAACGGAGCTGATCGCTTGCATTGCCACTTGATACTGCTGGGAAATCAGTTACTAAGCTGGGACATTCCACCTTATCAGCAATAACTTAACAGCCCTATGTTAAAATAGCGGCATGAAAACACACCAAGACACACTGCAACGATTCGTATTTGAAAACACGCCCGTCCGTGGCAACCTAGTTAATCTAACGCAAACATTACAACAAGCACTGAATAAACAGCATCTACCTACAGGTTTGCGAAAAGCACTTGGCGAGCTAATGGCAGCAAGCGCTCTACTTGCAGCCACACTGAAGATGGATGGCTCTTTGGTGATGCAGATTCAAAGTAAAGGCGCGTTAAAACTCTTAGTGGTCGAATGCAACTCAGATGTTGGCAGCACTATAAAAATGCGCGCCACGGCAAAATGGGCTGACGAAGTGACCGATAATCAGAATTTGTTTGAGCTAATCGAACAAGGTCAATTTATGATTACGCTAGACCCAAAAGATGGGCAGGCGTATCAAGGCATCGTGCCAATAGAAGGTGACAGCATTAGCGCAGTATTGGAAAACTACATGATGCGCTCTGAGCAAATTGATACCAAAATATGGTTAAGTTGCGACGGTGATTCTGCTGCAGGCATGCTGATACAGAAATTACCAGAGACCATGAATCAAGAAACACAGATACATGATGAAGACATTTGGAATCGTGTAGGTTATTTAGCTGGCACCGTGACCGATGATGAGCTACTTAATTTGCCGACTGAAACACTGATCACTCGATTATTTCACGAAGAAGATGTGCGCCTATTTGAATCTAGCATCACACAATTCTTTTGTAGTTGCACGCGCGAAAGTGTCTCTAATATGTTGCGCATGCTGGGCGATGAAGAAATCAATAGCATTATTGAAGAGCAAGGGAAAATCGAAGTGAACTGTGACTTTTGTAATGCGCATTATGCTTTTGACAAGGTAGACGCAGTGCAACTCATGGTAACTGAAGCCGCCGTAATCACTAGCCCTAAAATCCATTAAACAATTAGAGGGCTGCCTACGCCGTAGCTAGTTTCACGGAGCTTATCTACACATCATAGGCAGAAACTCTGGGGCCACATTAGTTTTATTCTCGCCTTTGAGCGTCATTTTATCAGGCGCCTTCGCGTTGCCACACACCCATGTCACTGGTACGATTTGAGATTCTTCAATCACTGCAGGTCGCAGTGACAATACTTTGCCTGTAATTTTTGAATGGGCTTTATTGCCAAAAGTCATGTGAATGGCACCGTTTTTTACTTCAACTGAGCTAATCAAATTACTCACAATTTTATCTGCATCAGGCAATCCAGCTTCTTTATTATCATTGGGTAATGTTTTAGTCAACTTCCATGCAGCCGCAATAGGCTCTTTCACAATATCAGCCAATGGCAGCGCCGCGTTGACCTGCTCTTTCACAATACGGCCCAAACTTGAAGGAATGGCAATCATAGCTAGGATTGCAATAATCGCAACCACTACCATCATTTCTATAGCAGAAAAACCAGCTTGCTTAGACTTTAATTGATTACTCACAATACCTGCCTTTTGCGTTCAAATAGACAAATAGCCGCAGCAGCGCCTGCATTAAGCGACTCCACAGAACCAAACCGGCTCTCCGTCATAGGAATAGTAATGCTTTTATCCGCCGCAGCTATCGTTTGCTTTCTCAACCCGGCACCTTCATTACCAATTATGAATGCTGTTGCTTGCGTTAAATCTTGCGCATACAACGACTCGCCGTGCATGGCGGTTGCATAACTATTGCCATTAAAATTATCCAACTCAGCAATTAAATTAGCACGTTCCACAATCGGTAATACAAATTGCGCACCCTGCCCACCACGTAAGGCTTTGGGTGACCATGCGTCAGTACAACCAGCGCTTAAATAAACCGCTTCCACCCCTGCCGCTGCTGCCGTGCGCAACATGCTGCCCAAATTACCAGGGTCTTGAATATCTTCTAACATCAACGCAAATTTTGGCTGCTCTGGCGCAGCTAATTGCGGAATTTTGACCAGCGCCAAGATACCCGCTGCACTTGCTACTGGTGTCAGTTCAGCAAACATCAACGTTGGTAACATGATGGTTGAGATTTCAGTCAATGTTTGAATCAACCCAGTCGCTTCTATGCTGCTTTTGCCTTCTGGAATAATGATCATCACTGGCTCACCAAAGGTAGCCATATACGCTTCTATTAAATGCACGCCATCTAATAAGGTTTGCCCTTCATTACGGCGCTCACGTGAGTTATCAGCTAACTTTTTAAGCTGCTTAAAAACTGGGTTGTCGCGTGAAATGATGTGTTTAAATGACATTGAACAATTGTTTACATATTAAAAATGACAGTTTAACTGAAACTCACTTGTGAGCGCATAAGGATTACAGTAAATTAGCTAAGTAGCTAGGGGTTAAAATAATTATTAAGCTACATTTTAAACACTTATAAATTTCAGGAGGAAATATGTCATTAACTAAGCGCTCTGTTGCAGAATTAATTGGTACTTTTTGGTTGGTGTTAGGCGGTTGTGGCAGCGCTGTATTAGCGGCTGGCATTCCAGGTTTAGGTTTAGGTTATCTAGGTGTGTCATTCGCTTTTGGTTTAACAGTAGTGACGATGGCATATGCGATAGGTCATATTTCAGGTTGCCATCTTAACCCTGCTGTTTCAATTGGCTTGGTGGCTGGTGGAAGATTTAAAGCCAGCGAATTACCCCACTACATTATCGCGCAAGTGCTTGGTGCTATTCTGGCTGCATTGCTAATTCGCACCATTGCTAGCGGTGCTGAAGGCTTTACTGGCGGTTTAGCTTCGAACGGTTTTGGCACGCACTCACCGCATGGCTACAGCATGATGGCAGCGCTAGTGACAGAAATCGCAATGACAGCGATGTTCTTGTTCATTATTATGGGTGCAACTGACAAACGCGCACCAGCAGGTTTAGCACCACTAGCCATTGGTTTTACACTGACGCTTATCCACATGATTAGTATTCCTGTGACTAACACTTCAGTAAACCCAGCGCGAAGTACTGGCCCGGCTTTGTTAGAAGGCGGCATCGCGTTAGATCAGCTTTGGTTATTTTGGTTTGCGCCTATTATTGGTGGGGTGATTGGGGCTTTGCTATATAACTTTGTAAGCAAAGAGGATTAATTAAAAAACTATCTAATTAACATCATTCAAATACAGCCATTAAAAAGCCCACAACACGTGGGCTTTTTAATGGCTGACGTTATAATGCACGTATGGCTAAAAAATTAAAATCAAAACTTCCGCTTGAACGCATTATCTGCAACCAAGGCTTTGGCGCACGTAAGCTGTGCCGCATTCTAATTCTCAATCAAGAAGTCACCGTTAATGGTGAAATTTGCGATGACCCTGATGCAGTTTTTGATACTGAAAATCTGCAATACACAGTAAAAGACGTAGCGTGGGATTACCGCGAAAAATCTTACTTAATGCTACATAAACCTAGCGATTATGAGTGTTCACACAAAACCCAGCATCACCCTACTATCTACAGTTTATTGCCACATCCACTGGTGGTGCGCGATGTGCAATGCATAGGCAGATTAGATGAAGACACTACTGGGTTAATTCTCATTTCAGACGATGGTCAGTTTATTCATCGTATGAGTTCGCCTAAACATAAAGTGCCTAAAGTTTACGAAGTGACTTGTAAGCACCCGATGAGCGATGAGCAAATCGCCCATATTTTAAAAGGCGTGCAGTTAATCGATGAAGATGCGCCGATTGCTGCCTTGGCTTGCACACGCATTACTGAAAACATTATTCATATGACGCTAGCTGAAGGTAAATATCACCAGGTTAAACGCATGGTGGCCGCCATTAGTAACCGAGTGGAAGGCTTGAAGCGCATACAAATAGGCGAAGTAAAGTTGCCTGACGACCTAGCTGTTGGCGAATGGCGTTGGTTGACTGAGTCAGAATTAACTTCTCTGAACAACGCAGAAAAGGCTTAGACTTTCCACGTGATTATACGGACAAGGTTCAAACTTTTATGCGCTCGCTTGGATTATCACTGCAATCTCGCACATTTGAAGCTAAACTTAAAATATTTATGAAAAAACTTTTTACTTGGCTAGCAGCACTTGCACTCACTGCATGCATGGGCGCACCTGAAAATGTAAAGGTGGTTGATAGTGTTGATGCAAATCAGTACCTTGGCACTTGGTATGAAATTGCCAGACTAGACCATTCATTTGAACGTGATTTAGAAAAGGTTACAGCAACTTATAGCTTGCGTGATGATGGCGGCATTAAAGTCATCAACCGCGGCTTTAATCCCAAAACCAATGAGTGGAAAGAAGCAGAAGGCAAAGCTTATTTTGTTGACCCACCCAATGCCGATAAAACCAATACAGGCAAGCTTAAGGTATCGTTTTTTGGACCATTTTACGGCGCTTATAACATCATGGTGTTAGATAAACCATACTATAACTATGTCATGGTTTGTGGACCAGATAAATCATACTTATGGATACTTTCCAGAACTCCACAACTGACCTACCCGATTAAACAACACCTGATTGCGCAGGCCAAAGAGCTTGGGTTTGATACAGAACAGTTAATTCACGTGGTACAAAGCTCTGAAATCATCAATTACAAGGCAGGACCGCATGTGAATAAATGAGACGTAACCTATAATCACTTTCATGACTAAATGATTGTTTATTAAGCTAAGAATTACTAAGCTGGTTTTGAAGTAAGGCTTCAAACTCAATTGCAGGTATAGGTTTACTGAAGTAATAACCTTGCAGCTCATCACAACCAATCGATTGTAGATAATCATGCTGGAAACGCGTTTCTACGCCTTCTGCAATCACCTTCATGCCTAAGCTTTGTCCAAGCACTATAATGGCTTTAAGGATGGCAGTGTTCGCTGGATCATTCTCAAGATTGCTGACAAAAGCTTTATCAATTTTTAGTCTATCAATTGGAAAATCCTTTAGATAAGCCAAACTTGAATAGCCTGTGCCAAAATCATCGATGGCAAGCTTAACACCTATGGTTTTTAGGGCATGAAGTGTTTGTATAAATTTTGCAGCATCATCAATCAATGTGCTTTCAGTAATTTCCAGTTCAAGACAATCTGGATCCAGGTTGGTAAGCTCTAAAGTATTTTTGATAATCTGCGCAAGATTAGGCTGTTTAAATTGTCGAGGTGATACATTGACCGCAATGGGAATAGGTCGCCCCATTTTTTCTTTTAACTCTTTGGCTTTTTTACAAGCCTCAATAAGCACCCATTCACCGATACTCTCAATGAGTCCAGTTTCTTCCGCAATATGAATGAATTTAACAGGCGGAATCAGTTCACCTTCAGGAGTTTGCCAGCGGATTAAAGCCTCGGCACCACTAATAAGGCCGGTTGCAAAATCTACCTTAGGTTGATAATGCAGTAAGAGCTCACCGTTTTCAATTGCAAGCCTTAAGCGATACTCCATCGTCACGCGCTCAGTTACCGCTTCATTCAGTTCTTGCGTGTAAATCTGATAGTTATTACGCCCAGCCTTCTTAGCTTTATACATCGCAGAATCAGCATTTTTAAGCAGCGTATTCGGCTCGATACCATCATCCGGATAAATACTGATGCCTATGCTAGAGGTAACAACGTAATCCAGCTCATTAATGACGCAAGGCGCGGCAACGGCAGTCAGTACGCGCTGCATACTGATTAGGACGTCATTCACATTTTCGATATTAGTCAGCAGTATTACAAACTCATCGCCACCCAATCTTACTACAGTATCTATTTCACGAATACAGCTAGAGAGTCGTTTAGACATAATCAATAGCAACTGATCACCTACCTCATGCCCCATACTGTCGTTGATGAGCTTGAACTGATCGAGATCAACAAAGGCCACAGCCATTTTATTTTTGTAACGATCTGCGAAGTTGATAGATTGCTGGAGCCTATCATTTAGCATATAGCGATTAGGTAGACCAGTCAGGCTATCGTGCTTGGCTTGATGTTCTATTTTATGGTCGTAGTTTTTACGCGCGGTAATATCTTCAACCGTACCTTCGTAATAGAGCAAGTTTCCTGCTTTGTCATGCACCATGCGGGCATTTTCAGAAATCCAGATCGTACTATTATCTTTTGTATACACTAATGATTCGAAGTTATGCACACTTTGATTGGCTAACATAGCTTGCACAAACTCTTCACGACGACCAGGTGTCACATAAAGCTGTTGCTGAATATTGTTAAGAACACTAATCAGTTCTTCAGGAGAGCTGTAGCCATATATCTTGGCTAATGCAGGATTAACAATCAGATAGTGCCCGTTTGGCGATGTCTGAAAGATCCCTTCAATCGCATTCTCAAAAATAGAGCGATAGCGAAATTCTGCATCATGTAATGACTGTTCAGCAGCCTTACGCTGGGTAATGTTCTGGATAAAGCCTTCTATCGCATGAACCTTACCCTTTGCATTGTAAATCGGGTTACCTCGTTCACATACCCATATAATGTCAGTGTTTGCATGACGTATACGATACTCAACTTCGAAGCGTTTACCTTGCTTAACGGCTTCATCAATAGCATATCTAACTAACGCTCGGTCATCCTTAAAGATAATTTCTTCATAGGAAACTAGGTTATTGAAAATTAAATCATCAGGAAAGTAACCCGTTAAATCTTTGCATCCATCACTTACATAAATCATGGTCCAGTGCTGATCATAAAGATTGCAATAAACTAAACCTTCCAGATTATCCACAAGCGTATCGAGCATGCGCTGACGATCATGAACAAATGCATCAATGGAGATAAGAGATTTAGTTGTTTGTGATGGCAATTTCATTTTTTGTAGATTAGTACCATATAGAATCCATAAACTTTTACTTTAAAAAGCAATATTTATGCCACACATGATGATGAATGTAAGTGATGTCTTTATTGTTGTAACCTAAAGGTATGGCGCCAATACCTAGAGCATTCGAATTAATCAGCAAGTCAACATTTAGCGATTAAGTTCACATTAAAGGTGCGCCTATATAGCAATATGCACCAAAGTTAAGTGATTAGAATCGATTAACAATACCTGCCAATAGCCAAAACTATAGCCAATCTGCAACAACACTGCATTTTTTGTGCTGGCGTGCATTTTGCTTATCTGTATTTAAGAAATTCTATTTGTATTTACCACTACAATAATTTTACGGGTATGCGCATGAGCCAAATTACTACGATTCAGCTTGATAATTTTCTCCCTTACATGAGAGATGTCATTCGTTGTGAACAATCATTGCATGAGTTAAATCTGATGTGGCGGATGATTGAGTCTTCGGCAAAAATGAACTGTCCAACCGAAGCTAAAAGTATTCTACCTACGATGGCAGCAACTCGCGCTGGCTTTAATCGGCTAGAAAAAGAACTTGTCTTAAGCCTAGTGCAAGAAAAAGTTGCTACTGTGTTGAGTGAAATAGGAACCAAAGCGCAATATGTCATTGATATTTTGGTACGAAATCTTTATGAGCGCACTGCCGATGTAGGATTTCTAGCTACTGATAACGAGTTATGTGAGTTTGTTGCAGGTATATCAGGCAATGATGAACTTATTCGAGCACGCTTACGTGCCTACAGAAAAAAATACACCGTCTACGATGAAATCATTTTACTGGATGTCAATGGTAATGTTTTAGTACAAATTAATGATGAAACCCCTATTGAAGGCAGTTTAGACCCTCTCATTAAAGAAACATTAGCTTCAGATCAATATGTCGAAACCTATCGTGCTTCTGACCTACGCCCTAGCAAAAATAAAGCGCTGATTTACTCTAAACGTATGCGACATCCTCACACCGGCGAAGTTATTGGCGTGTTATGCCTATGCTTCGATTTTGTTGAAGAAATGGCGAGTATTTTTAAATCACATGGCGACCCTTCTGAGCGATCTGTCATGCTGCTACTTGATAGCGATAATTGCGTCATAGAATCTAGCGATAAGATATGGGTTCCTGTCGGCGCTGTAGTACCAGTCAATGATGATATGCAATCAAACTTAAAAGTATTTAGTGGTCGTAAATACTTGGTGAGCACCTTCACTTCCGATGGTTATCAAGGCTATATGGGGCCAAAAGGTTGGCAAGGCCAAGTGATGATTCCCGTAGACATTGCTTTTACTGGAAAGGAAACCAATACTTTAAAGACCTTAGACCCCGTCGTAGCTGAAGGCCTGCTTTCACATGCGCAATCTTTCTGCCCACCACTCTTTGAAGTGATGAATGCTGCCTCGACCATACGACGCGTGGTGTGGAATGGGCAGGTAATGACGGCAGGACAAAGCGGTGAGTTACTGAAATTAAAAACTGTTTTAGATCAAATTAGTGAAACGGGTACCCGTAGCAATGAACTGTTCGCTCAATCTATTAATGATCTATACGAAACCGTGCTTGCTTCAAGATTGCAAGACTCAGAATTTGTTTCCCATCTACTGGTTGATTTACTTGACCGCAATCTATATGAGCGCTCAGATGACTGCCGTTGGTGGGCTGTTACGCCAGAATTAAGGGCGGCGCTTGCTTCACAAACAATCGATAGCAAAACGGTCACTCAGATTACCGATATTCTCGAATATATCAATTCGCTATACACCGTCTATAGCCGAATATTTGTGTATGACCATACTGGTTGCATTATTGCCAGTACAAACCCAACGGAAGCTAGTGGCTCAATCCTAGGCACAAGAGTAGACGATACTACACTGGCACAAGTGATGTCACTGCGCACAGAGCAACAATATTATGTATCACCTTTTGCAACAGACGCCCTCTATGGCAACGCTCCGACATACATCTATCATGCGGCCATCATGGCGCCAAACGGTAACTCAGTGGTTGGTGGCATTGGAATTGTGTTTGACTCATCTACTGAATTTTTTGCCATGTTGCAGGGTGGTATTGCAGAAAAAGACTCTGTAAAAGCTTTTTATATCGATAGACAAGGTCAAATCATTTCAAGCACTGACCCAAATCGCCCAGTAGGTAGCATGCTGGAGATTGATACTGACTTACTTGCATTGCCTAATGGCAAAAGCACTTCTCGTATTGTGATACATGATGGACACTACTCAATACTAGGATGCAGTGCATCTAATGGATATCGCGAATTTAAAGTGAGTGACGGGTACAAAGAAGATGTTATCGCTGTCGTTTTTGATTCGTTTGGGGAAGTTAGAGGCAGTTATAGCTCTGGTAACAACTCAGCATCGATTATTGAAGCTTCGATGACTCAAACAGCAGATCCTGAATTCGCGACATTCTTTATTGATGGCGGGCTATTTGCAGTAGAAGCTGAATATATACTTGAAGCACTACCCGCATCCCAAGTCTCGCGCGTTTCTATTGGTAGCGGTTCAGAACGCGTCGGCGTGCTGGCTATACAGCATGAAAATGAAGGCAAAACCTATGCTTGGGTATTTGATCTTGGATTTTTACTAAGTGGGAAACTTACCGTAGTCGATAGCAACAGCCAAGTCATTGTGATTGAGTACTTGCAACACAAGATTGGATTGCTAGTTGGTTCATTACACTCAGTAGCTCAGTTTAATGAAAGCCAAGTAACGCCCACTCCGCTTGCAGTCAATAGAGATGGTGTATTAATCAAACAAATTATTAAAGCGAATAGTGGAAGACTTCTGATTCAAGGGATTGATATTAAATATCTACTCAACATGCTTAGCCATCCATTTGAAGCAGTCGGTGATGATAAAAAAGTTGCGTTAAGAATAGTTAACGGAAACTAGGTAATATTGAAGACAAGATAAACGCCTGTGCTGCAGATGTTCATCTTATTCTGTATCGAGAGCAAAACACATTTAAAAAATGGACACGTCGAAGGTTGGTACAGACCTTGCTTAATAAAACTATCATCAGTATTTTAAGCTCATCACAATGACCAACAATCAGAACTCCCAATCCACCACTATTCAAAATTCAAAACAAAACTCAATTTATCTAGGCTTGCAAAGCGTATTAACTGAAGCAGAAGCTAATGAGGTCATTGAAAAGTGGTCGAGCTATTTTAACGGAACAGGATCAATATTTAATGGACTTAATAGTTTTGCGAAAGAAGTTTGCCAAAGCTATGGCATAGCTGACCAACAACGAGATTTACTAAGAGCTCTACACCGTGCATTGCTCCACGGAGACAATGATGCGAATGCAAAAGGATTCAAAGACAATGCACATAACAAAACACCCATCGAATCAGCGATTGAATTCACAATTGAACCAAGCAACGAACTAGACCAAAGTGACTACACAACGATATTTACTCAACAAGCGATCAACTCTCCGGAATTTCTAACATTTCAAAGTTTACTTCTTAAAATTTTAGATTCATTAGAGAGATTTGAAAGTGGAATAAGTGAAAAGTTAACGCCCTTCTTAATAGAGTTGATTCAAAGTATGCCTTGGTCTGAAAGTCAGCAGAATCAGCTTCTATCGCTAGTTAATACTGGTAAAACCATCCAAGTACGCACTTATAAGCCCGATCAACTTAAATCATTTCTAAAACATTTACGCTCATGGGTAGAAACCGAAATAGGTAATGCTCAAGCTACACAGCTAATGAATGAGGCTATTGAGGCTGTTAAAAATCAGCCGGAAAACCTCAACTACAATGTTAAAAAGTTTCTATAAGATAATATTTAATAAGGCATATTTTTTGCTTATATTAAGCTAAATAACAATATCTAAAACTAATCTTATAGTTCAAATTGTTAATTTGAATCCAATAAAAATAGTTAATACTAAGGAATTAAAACTTATGCACTCTAAAAATAGAAGTCTATGGATATGGCTTTTTGTTTTAGCAATCAATATGCTGGCTGTGTCAGCATATTCTGAAACAACTGCTTCTGAAATAAACGCTAACCCAGAACCTATGGCTGCAAGCCCTGCTTTACCAGCGCCAACATTAGATACTCCTGAATTAGTACCTCCACCATCTTACATATCAGAGCAGACTGCTCAACCAGTCACTCCCGCAGCAGAAGTAATTCCTGTAGCCCCTGCTGCTGTAGTTTATACAAAACCTTACTTAGTTGGTTTTGATAAAATCAACTCGGGTGACACGGCATGGATGTTATCTTCCACAGCACTGGTTTTGTTAATGACAATTCCAGGACTAGTCTTGTTTTACGCAGGGATGGTGCGTAAGAGAAATGTGCTTTCTACAGCTTTGCAAAGCTTTGCAATTTGCTGCCTAGTGAGCATCATTTGGATAGTCATTGGCTACACCATTGCATTTACACCTGGAACAACGCCATTTCTCGGCGGCTTAGATCGCCTAATGTTATCTGGTCTAGGCTACATTAAAGCGACTAGCCAACTCACAGTCAGTCATTTAGCCCCGACTATTCCTGAATCGGTATTTGTCATGTTTCAGATGACATTTGCGATTATTACACCGGCGCTAATTGTTGGCGCTTTTGCCGAGCGCATGCGCTTTACAGCAATGCTACTGTTCATGACACTTTGGTCTATATTTGTTTATGCACCAGTGGCTCACTGGGTGTGGGAACCATCAGGCTTGTTTGCATCCATGGGTGTATTGGACTTTGCTGGCGGAACAGTCGTACATATTAATGCAGGCGCAGCAGGCCTTGTTTGCGCCTATGTGTTAGGCCCTAGAGTAGGTTATGGCAAAGTACCTTTCATTCCGTATAACCTAGTCTACACTCTGGTTGGCGCATCACTGCTATGGGTTGGTTGGTTTGGCTTTAATGCAGGCTCCGCATTAGCTGCGGATGGTCGTGCAGGCATGGCTATGCTGGTGACACAAGTAGCGGCAGCTATGGCGGCTTTAACCTGGATATTGATTGAATGGTTAGTCAAATCAAGAATCACTATGCTGGGGTTCGCCTCAGGGGCAGTGGCTGGTCTTGTTGCAATTACCCCAGCTTCTGGATTTGTAAATGTGAGCGGAGCTTTAGCTATTGGTGTTGCCAGCGGTGCACTTTGTTACATAGGTGCTACTAGCCTCAAACGCTTGTTAGGGGCCGATGATGCATTAGATGTATTTGGTATTCATGGTGTGGGCGGCTTAGTTGGCGCAGTCTTAACTGGCGTCTTTGCAGATAAAGCGATAAGTGGTCTGGACGCGAATGTCGCATTACAAGCCGTAGCGGCATTTAGCACCTTGGCATACAGTGCAATAGTCACTCTGATTATTTTAAAAATTGTAAATCTGTTAGTTGGGTTACGTGTTGATGCTGAAGATGAACACGATGGACTTGACCTAACACAGCATGCAGAGAGGATAATGTAATGGCAGACACTTTGCATAGCACTGAAAAAGTTTCAGTAGCCGCGCTGATTAGCGTGATACTCAGGCGTAAAATAAGTCGAACCATTGATATTAAATGGCTCGTTGAAAACGAAGCTTATGCCAAAAATATTATTGCGCTTTCACGCGATCAAGGATTAAACGACCTGAATGAATATGTCGATCATTTTGAAATCCTGATGTTCGGAAAGTTATCTACTTCGCTGGCAACAGTAGAAAACTCAAACGCCACTAAAAATGAATCGACCGCTTTCAAAAAAACACAAACGCCATCTTTCGAAGAAGACGAAGAATCGAGTGAAGTCATAGATCCGCATAAATACGTAGGCGGCATAAGGTAGAGTTTTACTGAGAAAAAACTAGTGTTAAAAAAACTGGTTTAACCAGTCAATTTTGGCAAACTAACAAGCAATTTATTGGTGCAAGCGTTATATGTTGGTGCAATTGCGATGCGCAACTTGCTCACTTTTTCGCTGCCTCAGCGGCACAAAGCGAATACCTCAAGACAACTAAGCCTTAAATACAGCATACGAAGCTTAATTGATTGGGCTTAGTTTATAACCCGCTTCTTTTAACCTAGCAATTAAACCGCCCTTACCTGCCAAGTGTGAGGCGCCAACTGCAACGAATACACTTTTGCTATTAGCCTCTTCCGCAATACGCTGCGCCATCACCACATTGCGCTCATCCAATAGCTTAGCGCGCATTTTTGCCCACAACGCGGGTGGAAGCATGCCACCTGTAATTTTTTCGTCTAGAGCGGCTACTTTATTGCTATCGCCTGCTAAATAAGCCGCTATCAGCGATTCAAAATCACGCTCTTTTTGCTCTGGGGTGCGCTTTAATACCGCGCGCAACATAGTTAGTTGCTCATCGCGACTAAAACTATCCATTACACCAAAATGTTCTTTTGTACTTTCAATCCCAATCACCTCTTTACCAACGTCTTCAGACTTAGTCATCAGTAGATTATCTTGCGCGAAGGGTGTGAGGGGTTTGGGTGAATCAAAGACTACAGCAAGTAACCATGGCTTCATGTGGATTGCAGCGTTGCGGTGCATCACGTGAAACTCAGCTAAGTCATAGACTTTATCCAGCTCAACCTCGGTTAGCATGCTTTTCAAATCACTATCCTGCATCATAAATACGCTGGGGTCATTAGGCGCTAGCGTTTCCATCATAAAGGCATCTACGGATTTTAGTGCGTTATCAACAGCAGGTGAAAAGTTAGTCACCCGATTATCATCGGTATGCATGGTGCCGAAAAGGTAATTAGTTTTACCGGCAGGCGATTCTACTTTCCAGAATAACCCCTGTTCAGCGTAAACATTAGTGATAGTAAGCGCTAAAAAACCAAACGTGACAATTGCACTGAACAGTCGTTTAAATTGCAAAATCATAAAGCCACCTTAAAGTATTAGGAGTATGAGCAATACAAATACGCCTAATACTTTAACTTAGCTAGTAAGACCGATTAGGAATATTTGCGTTTGACTTCTGACACTCGCCTTGGTCGAATGGTTCGCTCAAGCTTTTCACCACGCACGGTAGTAATTGGCTTGTTTGAAAGCGGCTGCCAAGCTGGTATCAAATGCTGCTTGCCATTACCAATTAAATCTTCACGGCCCATTTTGATTAAGGCTTCACGCAGCATAGGCCAGTTATTAGGGTCATGGTAGCGAATAAATGCTTTATGCAATTTACGCACATTACCGGCTTTTGGAATCGGCACATCGTCAGAATCTGCTGTGACTTTACGCAATGGATTTTTGCCTGAATGGTACATGGCCGTGGCCATTGCCATAGGTGTGGGCGTAAAGGTTTGTACTTGATCTAACTTAAAGTCATATTTTTTCAACCAAAGCGCTAAATTGAGCATATCCAGTTCAGTAGTGCCCGGATGAGCCGCAATAAAATATGGAATCAAATACTGCTTCTTACCTGCTTCAGCACTAAATTTTTCAAACATGGCTTTAAATTCATCATACGCATCCATGCCCGGCTTCATCATTTTGCTGAGTACATTCTCTTCAGAATGCTCAGGGGCGATTTTTAAATAGCCGCCGACGTGATGTTGCACTAACTCTTTGACGTATTCAGGCGACTTCACAGCAAGGTCATATCGCACACCACTACCGATTAAAATCTTCTTAACGCCTTTAATGGCACGTGCTTTACGATACAACTGAATTAAGGCTGTATGGTCAGTATTCAAGTTTTCACAAACACCGGGATACACACAACTCAACTTACGACAATTTTTCTCAATTGTTTCGCTCTTACAAGCAATACGATACATATTAGCTGTTGGACCGCCAAGGTCAGAAATCACACCAGTGAAACCATCAACTTTGTCGCGAATCTCTTCAACTTCTTTCAAAATTGATGCTTCACTACGGCTTTGAATAATGCGGCCTTCATGTTCAGTAATACTACAGAAAGTACAGCCGCCAAAGCAGCCGCGCATAATATTCACACTAAAACGAATCATTTCCCATGCAGGAATTTTTGCGTTGCCATAGGCTGGATGCGGCTTACGCGCATACGGCATATCGTAAACGTAGTCCATTTCTTTGGTGGTCAGTGGAATTGGCGGTGGGTTTAACCACACTTCCCTATCGCCATGTTTTTGCACCAAAGCGCGCGCGTTGCCGGGGTTGGCTTCCAAGTGCAACACACGTGAAGCATGCGCATATAACACGGGGTCTTGGGCAACAGCTTCATAATCTGGCAAACGCACCACTTGTTTAGCGCGATCGGCTTTGGGCTTACGTACTATTTCAATCGCTTTCGTACCTTCAGGTAGAGTTGGCTTGGCATTGTTTTCGTCTGTTGCACAACTTGCATCCGCCTTGCCCATTTTCATTTCATAGGGGTCAACGTGCTTTTCAACGGTACCCGGACGGTCTAGCTTTGTGCTTTCAATTTCACTCCAACCTTCTGGAATCTTTTTACGCAAAAAAGCGGTACCGCGAATATCTTGAATATCCGCGACTTTTTCGCCTTTAGCGATACGATGGCTTAATTCAATTAAAGCGCGTTCTGCATTGCCATAAAGCAAAATATCAGCTTTTGAATCGATCAATACGCTGCGACGAACTTTATCACTCCAGTAGTCGTAATGCGCAATACGGCGCAAACTGGCTTCAATACTGCCAATGACCAATGGCACATCTGAATATGCTTCGCGACAGCGTTGCGAATAAACTAGCACAGCCCTATCAGGACGCTTATTTGGCGCAGCATCTGGCGTGTAAGCATCATCACTACGGATTTTTCTATCGGCCGTGTAACGATTCACCATGCTATCCATATTGCCAGCAGTCACGCCGAAATATAGATTAGGCTTACCTAGTGACTTAAAAGCATTAGCGTTTTGCCAATCAGGTTGGGAGATAATTCCCACGCGAAAACCTTGAGCCTCTAGCAAACGTCCGACTAAAGCAATACCAAAACTTGGATGATCAATATAAGCGTCACCAGAAATCAAAATAATGTCGCAGCTATCCCAGCCAAGTTCGTCCATCTCGGCACGAGACATAGGTAAAATCGGCGCAGCACCAAACCGCTTCGCCCAATAAGGGCGGTAGCTGTGAATGGGTTTTGCGAGCATTGTGGTGTATTGTTCCAAGGTATTCGCTACAAATTTTTAAGTTCGGGCATTTTACGCGCTAATCGTATGATTAAGAAGCTTTTTTTATAACAACCTTGTTGAAATTAACCCTATCTAAATTAGGTCTATACCAAACTGTTTTACCAACAAGGCAAATAGTAAAAAAGTGACGATAGTAAATATCACGCAAGATACCAACGTCAGCACAAAACCCCATTTAGGCAGCAAGTAAGGGAAAAGTAAAAACATAGGTAAAGTTGGCAATACATACCAAAAAGTATAGTAGGCATGATTAGCAATTTTACTAGCTGGTTGATGCTCTACATACAGCCAAATCAGCGTGAGCACCGTTACTAAAGGCAGCGCAGCAATCAGACCGCCAAGCTTATCACTGCGCTTGGCAAATTCTGAAACCACGACCACTACGCCTGCAGTGATTAAATATTTAAAAATAATATATTGCATAAAAGCTCCTGATTAATGTCCAGTATGACCTGTAGGTTTGCGCACTTGTACTTCTACTTCAGCTTTTTCATCGGTCGCGGATTGCCTTGGCGGCTCTGGCGCATCGCCTACAAACTCATAAGCCAGTGAACCTTTTGGAAATTGATAATGTCCGGGGTCTTTGTAATCACCTTTTGCCAAGCCTTCACGAACTTTTAATACGGAAAACATACCGCCCATATTCACATCACCAAATTGCCCTTTACCCGTCATCATCGGCAAGGTATTTTCTGGTAATGGCATCGGCATCATAGCCGCCATGTCGCTCATTTCAGACATGCCAGTTTCGCCCATTGCCATATAATCTGGTACTAAATTACTTATTTTATCAACCAAATCTCCTTGCTGAACACCTAACAAGGTCGGTACCTGATGCCCCATCGCGTTCATGGTGTGGTGACTTTTATGACAATGGAATGCCCAATCACCCGGATTATTTGCCACAAACTCAATCGCGCGCATTTGCCCTACGCCAATATCTGTAGTCACTTCCGGCCATCTTGCTGTAGGCGGCACCCAGCCGCCATCGGTACCTGTCACTTGAAACTCGTGACCATGCAAATGAATGGGATGATTGGTCATGGTAAGATTGCCCACACGGATACGCACTCGGTCATTCTTACGCACCACAAGTGGATCTATACCTGGAAATGCACGGCTATTCCATGTCCATAAATTAAAATCTAACATCGTGTTGATTTTTGGGGTGTAACTTCCAGGGTCAATATCGTAAGCATTCAGCAAGAAGATAAAATCTCTATCTACAGGCATGAATTTAGGATTTTTAGGGTGCGTAACCCAGCTACCCATCAGCCCCATCGCCATTTGTGTCATTTCATCGGCGTGTGGGTGATACATAAAGCTGCCAGCACGTTTAGCTTCAAATTCATACACAAAAGTTTTACTGGGCGCTATTGCAGGTTGTGTTAAACCACTTACGCCGTCCATGCCATTGGGTACAGGTTGCCCATGCCAATGCACACTGGTGACTTCGGGCAATCTATTCGTCACAAAGATACGTACCCTATCGCCCTCCACCACTTCAATAGTTGGACCTGGGCTTTGGCCGTTGTAGCCCCATAAGTGCGCTTTCATGCCAGGTGCAATTTCACGCACAACTGGCTCCGCCACTAAGTGAAACTCTTTAACACCATTATTCATACGCCAAGGTAAACTCCAGCCATTCAGTGTTACAACAGGGTTATAAGGCCTCCCCGTATTAGGATGTAGCTGCGTTTGTGTATTTGCAGTTTCAGCTGAAACAATCTCCGGCAAAGCCGCCATTGCAACTTTGCTAACGGTAGATGCGGCGATACCAGCACCGGCTAATTTAAAAAAGTTACGTCTACTCAAAAAGTCGTTCATGTTCATTTTCCTTCTTTGCTGGCACTGCCAATAAGTGACATCTGCAATGCAGTTTCTGCCAACCAAAATTCATTCAATGTTGCGATATAGCTATTCACACTTGCAACTTGCGCACGGGCATTGGTAAACAGCTCAAACGGGCTGATTAACATGCCGTTATAGCGCAACTGATTCTCTTGTAATACTTTTTTACGCAGCGGCACAATTTCGTCGCGATAATGTTTAGCTACTTCATAATTTGTCTGATAGCGACTATACGCTTCACGAATTTCTGATTGCGCATTAACCGCCAATTGCGCGGTGCGATTCACAGCCTGCATGTACGTTGCCTCAGCACGAGCGACTTTTGCCCCACCCCAGTCAAACAAAGGCAACTCGAATGATATATCCACGCCTTTTTTATAAGGATCGCCACGTCTGCCTTCTAAGACTCGCGCAGGACCAATTTCTAAGACATTAATGAAACGTGTGGTTCTAGTAAGCCCTAGTTGCTTGGCTAAAGCTTGCGTTTCTAGGCGCATCGCCTGTAAATCCAACCGTTGCTCAAATGCCATTTTTTCGTAAGCATGCAATTCCTCTATATGTTGAGGCAGGTCTGGCAGACGTTTTTCTAAACTTAGCTGGTCTACAGGTAGCGCAAGCAAGCGCGACAATGCTTCATGCGCGCTGGTTTGTTGATTCTTTGCATTGGCATATTCCACAATGGCCTCGGCATAAAAACTTTGCTCTGTCGCCTGCTCAAGCGCATTCCAATTACCGGCTTTCACCATGCGACTTGCCAGCTCTGCACTGGCTTCTGCAGACTCTTTGACTTGTTCGCTATAACTCAAACGCTCATTTGCGGCTACAGCATTAAAATAAGCAAGCCGCGTTTCATTCGCTAAATTTAGAACATCAAGTGCGACGGATTGCTTGGTCTTTTCAAAGTTGCTACGCTCAATTTCCAACATTTTTGGCATGGTGACCAGCGAAAAAATGTTAAAAGTCAGCGCTTGTTCTATTTTGTAATCACCGTTATTTCTGGCATACAACATAGAAAACTTTGGATTTGGTAAGCGACCTGCTTGCACAACATCCGCTTCAGAAATACCTAGTTGGTAAAACGAAGCCTGTAAATCTTTATTATTGAGCAAAGCGAACTGCACAGCAGTATCGGCATTCAAAGGTGTTTTTAATAGCTCAGCTACTCTATCGGCTACAGCTTTGTGTTCTACCTCAGTTTTTGGCCAAACGATTTCTTGCTTAATATGCTCTGCGCTTGCTTTTTTCACCCCACCAAAACCGCCGTCTTGGGAAAATGTTGCGCAGCCGCCGAGAGCCAAGCTGGCTAATACGCAAGTGAGCATTATTCGGAAAAATCTCATATACATCCCATCTATAGAATCAGGTCTTACTGTGTAAGATCTACAATAAAACTAAAATTGATGACCTGCTCATCGCTTACAAATGCGCAAACGACGGGCAGGAAAAAGCTTATGAGCTAAGCGATGGGTGGTTTTTGAGGTTGGGCAGTGCTAGGAGAATGATAAATTTCAACAAAGAGTGCTGTTGCAATCACCGTTTTTTGTAAAGCAGGTGTACTCAAAGGCGCTTGCACCATCATTGAAAAGCATGCAAAACAATGACTGCAATCTTTACAGCTTGCATGCGCGTGTTGCTTTTTATGAGCTTGCTGAACAAGCTGCTCGTCATGGCAAGGCTCAGCCTGCATTTCTACATGGCTGGGAGTAACTTCTACAGATGCCATCATGCCGCTTGCATAGACAGTTTCACTAATAAAAACTGTCAACAAAAGCAACACGAATAATCTTAAAAGTTTATGTGATGACAAAGACATAGGATTCATTTAATCATAAAGGCTAAACAAGGTAAACTAACATTTAACTTCAATCAAATCGACCGTTAAATTCACACGAAATTTATGAGCTACGCCTATTATCAATTGCCCAGCGGACGTGTCGCTAGCCTAGAGGATGACTGCGAGTTTCCGTCTTTATCTATGGCACTCAAAGAGCCAAATGGTTTAATTGCGATTGGGGGCGATTTATCTGCAACACGTCTGCTAGAAGCTTATCAGCAAGGAATATTTCCATGGTTTAACGAGAACGAACCTGTGATGTGGTGGAGCCCAAGCCCACGCATGGTCCTTTTTCCAGATGAGCTAAAAATATCGAATTCACTAAGAAAAACACTCAAAAAACAGCCTTTCGAGGTGCGTTTTAATACAAGTTTTAGTGCAGTCATGACCGCCTGTAGCAATACACCTAGATTAGACAAAAACAATAACCCGGCAGGTACTTGGATTAGCCATGAAATGATAGCCGCTTATTGTGAACTTAACCGTTTAGGCTATGCCATAAGTATGGAAAGCTGGCTTGATAATCAATTAGTCGGCGGCTGTTATGGCATTAAGATTGGGCACATGTTTTATGGAGAAAGTATGTTTCATCATGTGACAGATGCTTCAAAAGTAGCCTTTGTACATCTGGTAAGATACTTACAAAAACAAAATGTTGGCCTGATAGATTGCCAGATGAAAACACCGTTACTCGCCAGCTTTGGTGGACGTGAGATTGAGCGAGATCTTTTTATTCAACATCTAAAATTTTTGGTAAGTGCTTAGTATGACAATTCCATCAGAACCACCCCTAAGTAAATTGCAGTTTTACGTCACTACTGGCTACACTTGCGGTTATCTGCCGAATAAACTCGCTCAAAGTTTAATTGCCACACCGCAACATTTAATTGACGCACACATATACAGTGGCCTGATTCAGCAAGGCTTTAGACGTAGTGGTAAGTTTGCCTACAGACCGCATTGCGAAAGCTGCCGAGAATGCATACCAGTAAGAGTTATGCTAAGTGATTTTGTGCCAACCCGCAGTCAGAAACGCGCGTTCAAGCAACACCAAAATCTCACTACAACCATTCTGCCGATTGCATATCATGAAGAGCATTACGAACTATACGCAGCTTATCAAGCAGCACGTCATGCGGAATCTGAACAAAATTCTGAACTAGATGCAGAACGAATTACAGAAATTGAAAAGATTGAGCAATACCAGAGTTTTTTATGCCAAACCAACGTAGAAAGCGTGATGGTAGAATTTAGAGAAAACGATCAGCTTAAAATGGTCAGCGTGATTGATATCGTGCTAGATGGCATCTCAGCTGTGTACACTTTTTACGACACCAGCGACCCGCGCGCAAGCTTAGGTACTTACAACATCCTATGGCAGGTTGAATGGGCTAAAACGCTCAACTTTCCTTACTTATACTTAGGATATTGGATTAGAGAAAGCAAAAAAATGGCTTATAAACAAAATTATAAGCCACTTGAAATGCTGATTGATGGAGAATGGCAGCTCACTTAACCGATTGATTAAATGCCTCTAATCACTTTTAGCTTTCCTAGCTCTAATTGCATGTAAGGCAAATTCAAGTAATCGCGCTCCGCCTTCACGCCCACCTCAATCGGGTTACGTCCAAGTAGTATAGGCAGCATATTTTTCGCAGGCACGTTATAGCCTTGCATTAACTCAAAGTGACCAAATGACAATGGCGTCCACACCAACAAGTCAAAAATATGGCTAAATAGTCGCACCGCAATTTTAGGCATTGCAATCTGTAAGGCGCGTGTTTTATTGGTTTGTATGCGCAACTTAGTTAAGTATTGCTCAATAGCAAAAATTTCATTCCCACCAAGCTCTATTACTTTTGGTAAGGTATCAAATTCCATTTGACATAGATTTGCCACAGCCTCACCCAAATCGGTTACTTGCAATGGTGCAATCAAACCCTTTGACTTCATCACAAACTGCACAGGCCATGTTGCCACCCTTCTGAACCATTTTGCACCATAGCCGCCAGCGTCATCCAATAATGACGGACGAACTAAAATCGCTTGCGCACCACTACTTATAATGCCTTGTTCGCCTGCAAATTTTGAACGTATAAAACGACTTTTTGCGAGATTTGTTAGTCCAATCACAGAAATATGAATTAATCGCACATTAAGCTTGGCACAAGCCTGCGCTAAGGCCGTTGGCGCTAAATTATGCACCTTGTCATAAGTTTCACGTTTTGATTGAACACGTGACAGAAGATTTCTTTCACGCAAAATTCCCACAGAGTTTACGACAATATCAATGCCTTTCAATACTGGCAGCCAATCATCCACAAGCAACATTTCTTGCATGCGTAGGTTCACCATATCGACATTCTCAGTTGGATTACGGCTACCGATTAACACATGAACGCCCTGCTGCTTAAGCTTTGCCACGATGCTGCTTCCTATAAAACCATTACCTCCCAACACGAGTACTTTCATTTTTTCACCTTATAAAACACAAACCAATAATTTCTTTAATTTCTGTATTGACAGAAATATATGACGAATGAGATACTGTGTCAAATAGTATTTTTAGAGGAGATAAAAATGAACACTGAAGCCAATATTGAATCAAACGAAAAAATACAGTTAAGTGAACTGGGCAATCAATTTATTTTGCATTGGGGTGAAATGGGCGCTCGCTGGGGAATCAACCGCACAGTGTCACAAATTCATGCATTTCTATACTTTATTGGCAAACCAGCGAATGCAGAACAAATTGCCGACACCTTACAAGTAGCGCGCTCTAACGTAAGTAACAGCCTAAAGGAATTGCAAAACTGGCACTTGGTTCGCATTACTCACATGATGGGCGATAGACGAGATTACTTTGAAACCTCGCTCGATATTTGGGAGTTATTTCGCACGGTGATTACAGAACGTAAAGCACGTGAGTTTGATCCAACCGTACAGTTTTTAGAGCGTTATTTGTCAGAAAATACATTTAATAACAATGAATTGGAAGCTAAAAAGCGTGTTCAAGATATGTTGGAGCTAATGAAAACATTATCAATTTGGGGCGACGAAATGATTAAACTTAAACCTGAAACGCTAACAAAAATCATGAAATATGGTGCAAAAATTCAGATGTTAATACGCGGTAACAGCGTATAAAAAAAACGTATAAAACATTGCATAAAGGAAGACAAAATGACACAAAGCATAAAATTTCCACTCACCATTTATTACGATGCCTCGTGCCCACTTTGCGCCAGCGAAATGCACACAATTAAAGAAACTGATTTTGAAAACAAGTTAATCTTAGTCGATTGCTCAAACCAAGCATTCAATGAACCTGAGTTTTGCCCCACCACCAAAGAGGCGATGATGGAGCGCATTCACGCGCAAGATGCTACAGGCAACTGGATTAAAGGTGTAGATGTATTTGCAGCCGCTTATGGCGCTGGTGGATTTAGCAGCCTTGCCAAAATTTGGGGAAGTAAAACACTCAGGCCCATACTTAGCCGCGCCTACCCGCTGATTGCAGACAATCGTCATTGGTTGTCAAAAACACCGCTTCCATATTTATTAAATGGTGTTTTACGGTTCTGCGCACCTTCACGCTAAGTAACTGTCGGTAAGCAAAAATGCTACAATTCAGTTTTTTAACTTGCAGCATTTCTTCTGAAAACTTTTAACTTTTGAAAAAAATCGTCATTTTTGGTGTGGGTTTGATTGGTGGTTCTTTTGCGTTGGCGCTTAAGAAAGCCAACGCAACACATATTACAGGCATTGGCCGCAGTCAGGAAAGCCTGCAAGAAGCCCTAAATCTAAGTGTGATTGATGCGTTTTCTGATACACAAGAAGTCAACATCCATGCAGCTCTTAAAGATGCTGACTTGGTAATGATTGCCGCACCAGTCGCACAAACAGCCAGCATTTTACAAAGCATAAAACCGCATTTAAGCAGCAACACCGTCATTACTGATGCGGGCAGCACAAAGAGTGATGTTTTAGCGAGCGCAAAAGAAGTATTAGGCGATCAATTTAATCAGTTTGTCGGTGGTCACCCCATCGCTGGCGCAGAGAAGAGTGGCGTAACCGCTGCTATGGCTGATTTATATGTAGGCAAAAACGTTGTTTTAACGCCCACTTCAGAAACTAATAATGATGCCATTGCCATAGTCGCTGAATTTTGGCGCACTTGCGGTGCTAATGTAAGTGAAATGTCCGCTGAAACGCACGATGGTATTTTTGCAGCAGTAAGCCATTTACCGCATTTACTGGCGTTTGCATTAGTCGATGACATCGCCTCTCGACCAAATGCCGCACAGCTATTTAGCTTCGCCGCCAGTGGATTTAGAGATTTCACTCGAATCGCAGGCAGTCACCCCGAAATGTGGCGTGACATTAGCTTGGCTAACAAAACGGCTTTATTAAGTGAATTAGAAGCTTATCAAAACGAGTTATCTCAACTCAAAAAATTACTCACCAACGAAGACGGTGCTGGCTTACAAGCACTCTTTGACCGCGCAAGCACAGCTCGAAACGCTTGGGCAAAAAATAAACAATAAAGACATAAATATGGAACAAATCACCCTACCCGCCAGCCATCAAGCTCAAGGCACTATGACGCTACCAGGCTCAAAAAGCATTTCAAATCGCACTTTATTACTAGCGGCTTTAGCCGAAAATGATACCGATATATATGAACTTTTAGTGTCAGATGACACCGAGCGAATGTTAGATGCTTTACGAATTTTGGGTATTGTGACTGAAAAAAGCCATACGCACATACATGTAAAAGGATGTAATGGAAACTTTCCCAACAAAAATGCAGATTTATTTCTAGGCAATGCTGGAACCGCATTTAGACCACTTACGGCAGCCCTAGCTTTATCCAAAGGGCATTATCATTTGCATGGTGTGCCACGCATGCACGAGCGCCCGATTGGTGATTTAGTGGATGCGCTTATACAAATTGGCGCAGATATAGAATACCTAGGTAATCAAGGTTTTCCGCCGCTAAGAATTTCACCATGTATACCTGACGTAAGCAAACCCATTAAAATTCGTGGCAATGTCTCAAGCCAATTCCTAACGGCAATGTTAATGGCGTTACCGTTAACAGGAAAGGAATCCACAGTCGAAGTTGTAGGTGATTTAATTTCTAAACCTTACATTGATATCACGTTAAACCTAATGAGAAAATTTAACGTAGAAGTTAAATGTGATAGCTATCAACGATTTATCGTCCCAGCCAATAGCAGATACTATTCACCCAAAGATGTATTCGTCGAGGGCGATGCTTCCAGTGCTTCTTATTTTCTAGCAGCGGGCGCAATTGCAGCCAAGAATGGATCGAGTGTAACGATTTATGGCGTAGATCTAGATAGCATTCAAGGTGATATAAAATTTGTTTACGAAATTGAGAAAATGGGTGCAATCCTCAATAAACAAGTTGCCGAAATCGGCCACATATCAATTTCAGCACCAACAAAACTAAAGGCCATTGATTTAGACTGCAACCACATTCCCGATGCTGCAATGACCTTGGCCATCTTAGCTCTATTCGCGGACGGCACTACAACCCTACGCAACATCGCCAGTTGGCGCGTAAAGGAAACCGACCGTATCGCAGCGATGGCAACTGAACTACGTAAAGTCGGTGCGATTGTAGAAGAAGGCGCTGACTATATTAAAATCACGCCACCTGCTCAACTAACACCAAATGCTGTGATTGATACTTATGATGACCATCGCATGGCGATGTGCTTCTCTCTTGTATCGCTGGGCGGAGTGCCGATTACGATTAATGACCCTAAATGCGTGAATAAAACATTCCCTGATTACTTTGCGCAATTTGCGAGCATCGTTAAATGAGTATAGCCAAATAAATGAATCATTCCCCTGTCATCGCTATCGATGGTCCATCTGCCTCTGGTAAAGGCACCGTAGCGCAACTCGTCGCGACCAAGCTTGGCTTTCATTACTTAGATTCTGGTGCGTTATATCGCATCGTTGCTTTTGCTGCACAACAAAGCAATATCGCCTGGAGTGACGCCTTAGCCGTTACCGCATGCGCTAAAACACTCAAGATAGAATTTAACAATGAGCAAGTGTTACTTAATAATCAAGATATTTCCAACGAGATACGTACTGAAGAAATGGGTAAAGGCGCCTCGCAAGTTGCGGTACATGCGCCATTACGTGCAGCTTTAGTCGACATGCAACATAGTTTTTGTAAAGCGCCAGGCCTAGTTGCGGATGGTCGAGACATGGGAACCGTGATATTCCCAGAGGCAGTGTTAAAAGTATTTCTCACTGCCAGCACTGAAACTCGCGCCCTGCGCCGTTACAAACAGCTACTAGGCAAGAATCAACCTGCCAATTATGAAAATATCTTACAAGACTTAACAGAACGTGACGCTAGAGATAAAAACCGCGCTAGCGCTCCATTACTCATGGCTGACGATGCTATTTTACTTGAAACAGATAATGTAGGTATTTCGGACGCAGTGGACTATATTTTGCAAAAATATCAAATTCTGCCAAATACTTAAATTTTTATACGGTTTTTAGTAGGAAATTACGAATAAATTTAGCGAATAGTCTTTTATTTTTCAATGTTTTAGTTATAATTCTATTCTTTGCAATTTTAAAGAATTTTTCGTCTGCGTTTCACATTGATTCGCAGGTTTTTTAATCACCCCACTGCTAGGTGGGATTATTTTTTAGGTAATTTTATTTAATGGCTTCTACTTCTAACTCTACTGCTTCACCGATGGAATCTTTTGCTGCGCTTTTTGAAGAAAGCTTAGCTCACCAAGAAATGCGTTCTGGTGAAGTGATTACAGCTGAGGTTATCTCAGTTGACCAAGATCACGTGATTGTTAATGCTGGTCTAAAATCAGAAAGCGTTATCGCTGCTGAAGAATTCAAAAACGCTCAAGGCGAAATCGAAGTGCAAGTTGGTGACTTCGTAAAAGTGTTAATCGAAAAATTGGAAGATGGTTTCGGTTCAACATTGCTTTCACGCGAAAAAGCAAAACGCATGGAAACATGGTTAGATTTAGAAGACGCAATGAACGAAGGCCGCATCATTAAAGGTTTCGTAAGCGGTAAAGTTAAAGGTGGTTTACGCGTTTCTGTAAACGGCATTATGGCATTCTTGCCAGGTTCATTGGTTGATGTACGTCCTGTAAAAGACACTACTCCTTTTGAAAACAAAGAATGTGACCTAAAAGTAATCAAAATCGATCGTAAACGTAACAACATCGTTGTTTCTCGTCGTGCGGTAATGGAAGTTAGCGCTGGTGCAGACCGTGATGCCTTAATGGGTACATTGGCTGAAGGCGCAGTGGTTAAAGGTATCGTTAAAAATATTACAGACTACGGTGCATTCGTTGATTTAGGCGGAATCGATGGCTTACTACACATTACTGACTTAGCATGGCGTCGTGTAAAACACCCATCTGAAGTGTTAACAGTAGGTGAAGAAGTTGAAGCAAAAATCTTGAAATTCGATCAAGAGAAAAACCGTGTTTCACTAGGTATCAAACAATTGGGCGACGATCCATGGGTTGCATTAACTCGTCGTTACCCAGTTTCAACGCGTCTATTCGGTAAAGTTTCAAACTTGACTGACTACGGTGCGTTCGTTGAAATCGAACCAGGTATCGAAGGTTTAGTTCACGTTTCAGAAATGGATTGGACTAACAAAAATATTCACCCAGGCAAAATCGCTCAATTAGGCGACGAAGTTGAAGTGATGATTCTTGAAATTGACGAAGCACGTCGTCGTCTATCATTGGGTATGAAACAATGTAAAGCTAACCCATGGGATGATTTCTCTGCAACGCATCACAAAGGTGATATCGTTTCAGGTCAAATCAAATCTATCACTGACTTTGGCGTGTTCATTGGCTTGCCAGGCGGTATCGATGGTTTAGTTCACTTGTCAGACCTATCATGGTCACAAACTGGCGAAGAAGCTATCCGCAACTTCAAAAAAGGTGACGAGTTACAAGCAGTTATCTTAGCAATCGATGTAGAAAAAGAGCGTATTTCATTAGGTGTTAAACAACTTTCTGCTGATCCTTCAGGCGCTACTGCTTCAACTGAAGAAAAAACAGATGCTAAACCTAAAGCTAAACCTAAAGCTAAAGATGCTGCACCACAAGTACCAAATGACGCAGCTTCTGCTGGTACAACCAACCTTGGTGCTTTATTAAAAGCTAAATTAGACAGCAAGAAATAAACTAAATAGTTAAGATAAAGGCACATAAAGCATGACTAAATCTGAACTAATCACCTTGCTTGCTGAGCGTTTTCCGCAGTTAGTAGTTAAAGATGCGGAACTCTCAGTGAAGGCGATTTTAGATGCAATGTCCGATAACCTCGCTACTGGCGAGCGCATCGAGATACGTGGCTTTGGTAGCTTTAGCTTAAATTATCGTCCACCACGTTTAGGTCGTAATCCTAAAACCGGCAGCAAAGTGCAAGTACCTGAAAAACACGTACCTCACTTTAAGGCTGGTAAAGAGTTACGTGAACGTGTGGACTTAGGTTAAACACCTAGCTTAAGTATCTGAATTAACTTCTAGTTTAAAGTATTAGTGTTTAAATAAAAACGGCAGCCTTTAGCTGCCGTTTTTATTGTCCATCAATTTACTGCCTGCCTGTAAACAGGCTTGAGTTAAAGCAAACCATATTCAACTATTTAAGCTAAAATTACACCTATGCAACATTAGGCAAAGCAAGCAGCATGAATCAATCAAACAACTTATATAACCAAGTACATGTAAAAGCGAAACCTCATGGAATTTGAATTTTGGTGGTTATTAGCACTTCCCCTGTTTTTTAGCTTAGGTTGGCTAGCCGCTCGCGTAGACTTGAAACAACTACTTGCTGAATCTACCGCGTTACCTGCCGCCTACTTTAAAGGCTTAAATTTTCTTATTACCAATCAACACGATAAAGCTATTGAAGCTTTTTCTGAGGCTGTACAAGCCAACACAGACTCATTAGAGCTGCACTTTGCCTTAGGAAGCCTGTTTAGGAAACGCGGTGAAGTCGACCGTGCAATTCACTTGCATTTAAGCTTGTTAGATAAAAAGGATCTAGAACCTCAACAGAAATTAGCCGTTACTGCTGAGCTTGCCCAAGATTACTTAAAAGCTGGCTTACTGGACCGTGCGGAAGAGCTTTTTGAATCACTTGATGATGACAGATACCGCCAACCTGCTCTACGTGCTTTACTAGAAATTTATGTGAGAGAACGCGAATGGGAACGCGCGATCAAAGCCGCAACTGAGCTAGAACGCTTATCTGGCGTACCATTCCGCGTTGAGGTCGCTCATTATTACTGCGAAATGGCGGTTAAATCCAAATTAGCAAATGACTTGCATACCGCCAGATTTGAATTAGAACAAGCGCTGAATGCGAATAAAAACTGTGTGCGAGCAAATGTATTATTAGGCGATATGGAAGCTGAAGCCGATGCACATAAAGAAGCGATTTCAACATGGCGTAGAATCGAATTTCAGCAACCAGAATATTTAGGCTTAATTGCCCCTAAATTACTGAGTAGCTATCGCGCGCTTAATCAAACCGCCGATGGCTTAGCACTGCTGCAAACCTACTTGCAAAACTATAAATTAGCTTCACTGATTAATGTGTTGTACGAAGCTACTTTAGCTGAAAAAGGGCCTGAAAGCGCAGCCATACTTGCACGCACCGAGTTAATTAAAATGCCTAGCTTAAGCGTGCTAGATCAACTATTGCAAGCTAGAACCATTGCCCTAAAGCAGCATAACAACAATTCAGAAAATACTACATTTAACGATATTCAGCTCATGCAGCAAACTGTGCGCCATGCCATAGGTAACAAAACAGCTTATCATTGCGTGCAATGCGGCTTTAAAGCTAAATATCACCACTGGCAATGCCCAGCATGCAATGCATGGGAAGCACTTCCAGCAGAACCAACCACCATTTAATGCAAAACTGACCCATGAATAACGACCCTAAAATTATCGTTGCGCTTGACTATCAAGACGCTGCTAGCGCACTAAAACTAGTCGAACAGTTAGATGCATCACTTTGCCGATTAAAAGTCGGTAAAGAGTTATTTACTGCGGCGGGTCCGCAATTTGTTGAGCAACTAACACGTTCGAATTTTGGAGTTTTTTTAGACCTAAAATTTCATGATATTCCTAATACAGTAGCTAAAGCATGTACTGCGGCTAGTAATTTAGGCGTATGGATGCTCAATGTGCATGCCAGTGGCGGGCTAGAAATGATGCAGGCCGCTCAGCAAGCTGTTCAACAAACTGAGTCCAAACCCCTACTAATAGCGGTTACTGTACTGACTAGCATGAACCAAGCCAGCTTAAATCAAGTCGGTATTCAAACTGACTTAGCTACGCATGTCATGAATCTAGCAACATTAACTCAGCAAGCTGGTTTAGATGGCGTTGTTTGCTCTGCGCTAGAGGCGCCAATGTTACGTGCCAAGTTAGGTGTTAAATTCTGCCTAGTAACCCCTGGTATCCGTCCAGTTAATGTCAACCAAGATGACCAATCACGCGTTGTTACGCCTGCAGATGCGCTAAAGAATGGATCTAGCTATTTAGTTATAGGTCGCCCGATTACTAAGGCTGAAAACCCTCGCAAAGCGTTAGAAGCGATTCATCAAGAATGTAGCTTGGCTTTGTAAGCTTGGCGTAAGCATCACTGTGGCATGATATATTTCATCTTGTAACTATTTGTATCATTGATAGCTTTTAAGTTATGATTGACCAAGTAATTCAATTTTTTTTGAGTAATACTTTTTACTATTAGTTTTAAACCGTGCTTTTCAAACCTTGGAGAATCAAAAATGAAAAAAATGTTATTAGCATTAGTTACCTTTTTAAGCTTTAGCCTTAGTGCGATAGCTGGCGTAAATATTAACACAGCCACTCAAGCTGAACTTGAAAGCCTAGATGGCATTGGCCCAGTAAAAGCCCAAGCGATTATTGATTACCGCAAAAAAAATGGTGGCTTCAAATCTGTTGATGAACTTGAAAAAGTTGATGGCGTAGGTCCTGTTACATTACAAAATGTGCGAAAAGAAGTTTCTGTGAGCGGCGCAACTACTGCTGTTGCAAAACCAGCTGACACAAAAGCTGCTCCAGCTAAAGAAGCAAAACCCGTGAAAGAATCAAAACCTGCGAAAGAAGCAGAAAAAGCGACTCCAGCAGCGACAGTTAAAGTAGAAGATAAAGCAGCGACTAAGAAAGCAGATAAAGCTGAGAAACCAGTTAAAGCAGATGATAAAGAAGTTGCAAAAAAAGCAAAAGCTGATGATGCTAAAGCAGCAAAAGAAGCTAAAGCAGAAGCTGCTAAAAAAGCTAAAGCTGACGAAAAAGCCGCTAAAAAAGCAGCCGCAGATGAAAAGAAAGCAGCTAAAAAAGCTGAAGCTGAGAAAAAAGCAGCTGATGCGAAAGCAAAAGCTAAGTAATTCTTAACTCTATAGGTAAGCAATTATTTAATCGTGTTAAGTTATTGCTGTTTACTTATGTGATACTGCCTAATAAAAAGCCCCGAAATTCGGGGCTTTTTATTATCTTATATTTTGATTAATCATCATGATGCTTGTTATGTCCATAAGCATGACCTTTACGATTTTTATGATGTTTTTTATACTGACGATCATGCTTAGCTGATGAACTCCCTGGCTCAGTAATCACTTTACCTACTGCTGCACCACCAGCACCGCCTAGACCTGCTCCAACAACTGCTCCAGTACCGCTACCACTAACTTTACGACCTACATAAGCGCCACCAGCGCCACCAGCAGCTCCGCCAACAATAGCGCCAGTTTGACCTTCACCTTTAGTAGTCACTCCAGCGCCAACACCGCCACCTACAGCGCCACCTAACACCTCGCCTGTGCTACCACCAACAACGCCTCCAAGCGCCGTGCCTACTGCAGCACCTAAACCGCCACCAACTGCTGTTTTAGCTGTACTGTCTGCAGCCATTGCTTGACCTGATAATAACAAAACCACCAATAAAGGTATTTTAATAAAATTCACTTTTACTCCTCCAGTTATTTAAACAAAACGCTTTCTTATACCAACAAATCATAGCAAATTACATAATAAAAAATCTGTAGATTTGTGTGCATAGATTCCCACAAAATTAATACCGACAGTTACTTAACGCGCATACCTAGCTTTGCGCCTACATCCGGACTTAAAATAAATGGGCCACCGTTTTCATCGCTTGCCGCTAATACCATACCTTCACTCATGCCGAACTTCATTTTGCGCGGCGCTAAGTTTGCTACCATCACCGTCAAGCGCCCAACTAAAGTCGCAGGGTCATAAGCAGACTTAATGCCTGCAAATACTTGGCGTGGTCTTTCTTCGCCTATATCAAGTAATAGTTTAAGTAGCTTTTCTGCCCCTTCAACATGTTCAGCATTAACGATTTTAGCGATGCGCAAATCCACTTTAGTGAAGTCATCTATGCTGATATATTCAGCTTCTGGTAAAGCTGCTGTCACTGGTGCAGCCTTACTTACAGCTGCTGCACTTACTTGCGGTGTAGCGGTTAAGTTTTCTTTATTAGCTTCAGTCATAGCGTCAATTGCCTTAGGGTCGATACGTGTAATTAAATGTTCATAGTTATTAATTTGATGCCCTGTAATGAAAGAGCTATCTACAGACGCCCATGTTAAGGGGACAATGTTTAAGAACTTCTCAACTTCACCAACTAGCTTAGGTAAAACTGGTTTAAGATACAAAGATAATAATCGGAACATTTCTAACGCAGCAGAACAGTCTAAATGTAAATCTTGTTTTGCTTCATCACCTTCCAATTTCGCCTTAACCCAAGGTGCAGCCTCAGCAACATCTGCGTTAGCATGATCTGCTAATCGCATAATTTCTCTTAGCGCTTTACCATATTCGCGCGACTCGTAACACTCAGCTATAAGTTTGGCTGAGCTTTTAATCTCCTGCACGGCGGACGGCAAAGTATTTGATATCTGTAGTTTCCCATCAAAACGTTTATTAATAAAGCCAGCCGTGCGACTCGCTATATTAATATATTTACCAACTAAGTCACTGTTCACGCGCGCGACAAAGTCATCTAAGCTCAAATCAATATCTTCCATCGTGCTGTTGATTTTTGCCGCGTAGTAATAACGCAAGTATTCTGGATTTTTAATATGCTCTAAGTAACTGCGCGCAGTAATAAATGTACCGCGTGACTTACTCATCTTCTCACCGTTAACAGTTAAAAAACCATGGGCGAAAATTTGTGTAGGCTTACGGTGTCCGCTGAACTCTAGCGTTGCAGGCCAGAATAATGCATGGAAATACAGAATATCTTTACCAATAAAATGATAAAGCTCAGTTTTACTGTCTTTAGACCAATACTCATCAAAATCCAGACCTTTGGCTTGGCAAAGGTTTTTGAAACTCGCCATATAGCCTATAGGCGCATCTAGCCACACATAGAAGTATTTACCCGGTGCATCTGGAATTTCAAAACCAAAATACGGCGCATCACGGGAGATATCCCAATCATTCAAGCCATTTTCAAACCACTCGCCCATTTTGTTCGCAGCTTCACCTTGCAGCGTGCCAGAACGTGTCCAATCTTTTAAAAACTGTTCACATTCTGAGAGTTTAAAAAAGTAATGCTCTGTTTCTTTACGAATGGGCGCTGCACCTGAAACTGCAGAATATGCATTAATCAATTCAGTTGGGTTGTAAGTCGCACCACAGACTTCACATGAATCGCCGTATTGGTCTTTTGCATGGCACTTTGGGCACTCGCCTTTAATGAAACGGTCTGGCAAGAACATGTTTTTAACTGGATCGTAAAACTGCTCGATGGTTTTAGTAGATATCTTGCCATTTGCTTTTAGTTTTTTATAAATGCTTTGTGCAAGCTCTTTATTTTCAGGTGCATTGGTTGAATAGTAATTATCAAACTCAACTAAAAACTCACTAAAATCTGCAGTATGTTCTTTGTGAACACCTTCAATCAAGGCTTCTGGTGTGATGCCTTCTTTTTCTGCACGCAACATAATCGGTGTGCCATGAGTGTCATCTGCACACACATAATGCACGGTATGCCCTTGCATTTTTTGAAAACGTACCCAAATATCAGTTTGGATATATTCCACCAAATGTCCAAGGTGAATGCTGCCATTGGCGTACGGAAGTGCTGAAGTTACAAGAATTTTACGAGGGGTGTTTGCAGTTGCCATGAGATAAATGGATCTATTAAGCTAAATCGCTATTCTAGCAAATGACGCGGGCTTCACCCAGCGCTGATTAGCTATTTTATTGAACAAAGCACACCCATGACTTAGCTATCAAACAGACATTCAATCAAACTATCAGTTAAAATACCTTATCTTTTTACTCAAGTTATTAACCCTAACTCTACAATCAGGAATTTACGCAATGGCAATTTCAGAATTACTTATCCAAAGCACCTTAAAAGTTTGCATAGATCCGAATACTGGCAAAGATTTTATCACCAGCAAATCTGCTAAAAATATCCAAATCAATGGCAATGATATTAGTGTAGACATTGTGCTTGGTTACCCATCAAAGTCAGTGATGGCAGAGGTGCAATCACTGGTAAGTAATGCGCTCAAAGCCTTACCTGATGTTGGTAATGTGAATGTGAATATAGGTAGCCGTATCGTGGCGCATAAAGCCCAGCAAGGTGTGACATTATTACCTAACGTGAAAAACATCATTGCGGTGGCTTCTGGAAAAGGTGGCGTAGGTAAATCAACCACCTCTGTGAACTTGGCTTTAGCGTTAGCCGCAGAAGGTGCTACTGTTGGCTTGCTAGACGCAGACATCTACGGCCCAAGTCAGCCACAAATGTTAGGAATTAGCGGTCGCCCTGAAAGTAAAGATGGCAAAACGATGGACCCGATGGAAGCGCACGGCATACAAGCGATGTCGATTGGATTTCTGATTGATGCAGATACACCTATGGTGTGGCGCGGTCCAATGGTAACAGGTGCGTTGGAGCAATTATTACGTGAGACAAAATGGCGTGATTTAGATTACCTTATTGTTGATTTACCACCGGGCACTGGCGACATTCAACTGACACTTGCGCAAAAAATTCCTGTCACTGGTGCAATTATCGTCACTACGCCACAAGACATTGCGTTACTTGATGCTCGCAAAGGCTTGAAGATGTTTGAAAAAGTCGGCATCCCAATTTTAGGTATTGTCGAAAATATGAGTACGCATATCTGTACAAACTGCGGTCATGAGGAGCATATTTTTGGCGCAGGCGGCGGCGCTCTAATGTGCAAAGATTACAACGTAGATTTGCTAGGCAGCTTACCTTTAGATATCACGATTCGCGAACAAGCTGATAGTGGAAAACCTACAGTAGTCGCCACACCAGACTCTAACATTGCCACTATCTACAAAGAGATTGCGCGTAAAGCCGCTATAAAAATCGCTAATACAAGTTTAGATCACAGCGGGAAATTTCCGAATATTGTCATTCAAAACTCTTAACACTTTACATGCGCTATCAAGGCAAAATCACCACATGGAAAGATGAGCAAGGCTTTGGTTTTATCACACCCAATGGTGGCGGCAAGCAAGTCTATTTGCATATAAAAGCATTTACTGGCTATCGTAAACGACCTAAAGGAGATGAGTTGGTAACATACCAACTCATCATTGACGCCAAAGGTAGAGACGCTGCCAGCGAGGTGCTTTATGTTAACAACCGTAAGCAAAAGCCACTCGGCTTAGATCAAAGCATGATACCCGTTTATTTAACTTTAGCTTATCTAAGCATTTTATGTACTGCAGTTGCTGTGAATCGCTTATCGCCAATTGTTTTACTGATTTATGCGGCTGCTAGCCTAGTTACATTGATCTTTTATTGGTTAGACAAGCGTGCTGCTAAAGGTGATTCGCAAAGAACGCCAGAAGCTACTCTACAACTGCTGAGCCTAATTGGGGGTTGGCCTGGCGCACTGCTTGCGCAAAGATTATTTAGACACAAAACTTCTAAAAAATCATTTCAGGTAATTTTTTGGATTCAGGTGTTCTTAAATATTGCTGGACTAGTTATTTTTACATCGACAACAATAAATACAATTATTGGTTTCGCATAAAGTCAGCCACTCCATATAACTGATTGGCTAACTTTTTCATGAGGTCATCTTCAAAGTTCAACTGATGCATGGCTTTAATCATGCAATACATCCATTGATCGCGCGCAGATTCATCCACTTGAAATGGCATATGACGCGCACGCAGCATAGGGTGACCATAACGCTCAATATAAAGCTGTGGGCCGCCAGTCCATCCAGTAAGGAACATAAAGAGCTTCTCGCGCGCTGAAGTTAAATCAGGCTGGTGCATCGCACGAAGAGGGGCGACTTTAGGGTCGCTATCCATAATATCGTAAAAGGTTTCTACTAAATTACGGATGCTTTCAGTGCCATTCGCTTCTCCACCCAGCAGTTCAAAAAACGTACTTTTATTGCTACCCACTTCATCAATTTTATCTAACATTTGAATTTAGCCAACCTATATTACTTTAGGTGCGATTTTAGGTTTAACTAGACTAGCCGCCAATTTTGCACGGCCTCTTGCCTCATCAGTATCTTTGCCTGTAGCAAGCGCCACACCCATACGTCTTTTAATAAAAGATTCTGGCTTACCAAATAGACGTAGATCACTACTAGGTACGGCTAATGCGGCTTCAACGCCATCGAACACTAAATTATCAGTCTCGTGTTGACCATAAATAACGGCGCTAGCTGCGGCATCACGTAAACTCACATCTACAGGTAAACCTAAAATAGCACGTGCATGCAAGTCAAACTCGCTAAAGCGCTGGCTGGCCATGGTGACCATGCCAGTGTCGTGCGGACGCGGACTGACCTCGCTGAACCACACTTTATCGCCTTTAATGAATAGCTCTACGCCAAATAAGCCAAGACCACCTAAGCTATCAGTCACAGCCTTTGCAATGCGTTTAGACTCTTGCAATGCACCTGCTGTCATTGCTTGTGGTTGCCAGCTTTCAACGTAGTCGCCCTTTTCTTGCACATGACCAATAGGTTCGCAGAAGTAAGTTTGAATTTCACCCGCTGCATTTTTAGCGCGTACCGTCAGCAAGGTAATTTCATAATCAAAATCAATTTGACCTTCAACAATCACCACACCTTGATTCACGCGACCACCTGAAGCCGCATAATCCCATGCAGTTTTCACTTCGCTCTCATTGGTAATACGTGACTGACCTTTGCCTGAAGATGACATGGTTGGTTTGATAAAGCATGGATAACCTATGCCTGCATCAATCGCGGCTTGTAACTCAGCTTCACTTCTAGCAAAAGCATAAGGTGATGTTGGCAAGCTAAGCTCTTCCGCAGCTAATCTGCGTATACCCTCACGGTTCATTGTGAGTTGCACGGCTTTAACAGTAGGAATCACAGTCGCAATCCCAGCAGACTCAATATCTGCAAGTGTATTGGTGTTTAGTGCTTCAATTTCAGGCACGATTAAATGTGGCCTCTCTTGGGCGATTAAGTCACGCAAGGCTTTATCATCAGTCATGTCGATGGTGTAAGCACGGTGTGCCACTTGATGACCAGGTGCGTTTTTATAGCGATCAACGGCAATCACTTCTACACCTAATCGCTGCAATGCAATAATCACTTCCTTACCTAATTCACCACTACCGAGCAACATTACACGAGTGGCATTAAGGCTTAATGGCGTTCCAATTTGCATGACATTTTTCCAGTTTTGATTTGCTCAAATCATACCATGCAGCGGCTTTGCCGTCATTTGAGAATGTGGCGTTATGGATAAATCTTATTGAGAAATTGCTGGGGAATCTTATGAGGAATTAATAAAAGAAGCACTTCACAATGAATAAAGTTACTCTTCTGTTTTAATGTTTAATTGATGTTTTTCTAGTCGGTAACGCATCGTCATACGGGTAATACCAAGCTTACGCGCCGCTCTAGAAACGTTGTTATCTGACTCAGCCATCACTTTTAATAAGACAGCTCGCTCAACCTCATCCAATGTGGCCTGTGAGTTAAGCATCGCGTTTGTCGCATGCTGATTAGCATCCAACAGCGCTCTATTCATGGGAAGTGCTAAATCAAGCTCAGTAATATTGCCTTGATGTGACAACAACATGGCACGACTCACCTGATGGCGCAGTTCACGCACATTACCTGGCCAGTCGTAGCTTTTAATCATGGCAATCGCATCTGTAGAAAATACTGGCGCAGCTAAACCATAACGCCTTGAAGTCTGCATGGCAAAATGTTTAGCCAACATCAGAATATCAGCAGCTCTTTCACGCAACGGTGGCATGGCAATACTCATGACGTTTAAACGGTAGTACAAATCTTGTCTAAAGCTACCTGTGAGCGACATTTCGTGCAAATCGCGATTAGTCGCGGCAATAAAGCGTGCAGGCACAGCACGTTCTTTGGTGGAACCTATCCTACGCACCATTCTGCGCTCTAGCACATTAAGCAACTTAGCTTGCAGCGCCAAAGGTAACTCACCAATTTCATCTAAAAAAAGCGTGCCATCTTCTGCGGCTTCAATCAAACCAGGGCGTGTTGCAGATGCCCCAGTAAAAGCACCCTTCTCGTGCCCAAACAGTTCGCTTTCCATTAGGTCTGGCGGCAGTGAAGCACAATCAATATGGACAAACGGCTTATCGTTATTTTGACCTTTGTCCTGACAAGATAAATGTAAAAGACGTGCAGCAACATCTTTACCAGTGCCTGTTTCACCGCTGATTAGCACTGTAGGTGGCACGGTATCAACAGCGACTAACTGAGCAATGCGCTGAATTTGTAATTTCACACTTTGCATCGCAGGGCTATCACCCAACAGCTCAACACCATCGATTGCATGCGCATTGCGTTGACGGGAGTAATCCAAACTATTGCTTTGAATGGCCGAAGCTTCAGCCTTTTGAACAGATAACAATAACTCTTCTAAATCAATTGGTTTTTTAAGGTAGTCGATTGCGCCCTGTTTAATTGCATTGACCGCATCACTAATCTCACCGTGCGCAGTCATTACAATCACAGCAACATTTTTAGCCACTAAATCAGCTAGCAAGTCTAAACCATTGCCATCGGGCAAGCGCATATCAAGCAATACAATATCTGGCGAAAACTGTTTGAATATGGTGCGCGCATCTTGCAAGCTCTCAACATGCGCACACTCATAGCCAGCTTTTTGCAATCGACGCATCACAGCCCTAGCGAACAACACTTCATCTTCAACAATCAGTAATTTAGATTGCTGCTTTAAAATGACAGAAGCTTGACCAGAGATAAGATGGGCTAATTGCAATTCAATGACCCCGATTAATCTACATCAACTGCTGATGTGCTTGATTTTGGTTTACCAAAATCATAGCGCACACCGACCCATCCAGCGCGAGGAGCGCCTGGAGCTAAAAATGTTTCATTAGCACCACTGCCTGAGGCAAACGCGCCGTTTGCATCAAACCCACTCTGGCCTAGCAAAGCACTGGTGTAGTATTCACGATCAAACACGTTGTTCACCTTAGCAAAGACCTGCCAGCCAGTGTTAGGTAATGTATAGCGTGTATCTAAATTCAGCACGCCGTAACCACCAACTTTACCTGAACCAAAGTAGTTAACGCCATCAGCTTGGTGTTGATTATTTTCATTACCACGCGCATATTGGTCTGAGAAGAACACCGCACTAGCACCAATTGTCCAAGTAGGTAAGGCACGCCATTCACCACGAAGTTTCAACTGGTGTTTTGGAATACCTGGAATATTGTCACCTGGATTAATTGTCATCACACCGCCAACATTTGATGAGTTAACATCGCTAGCAATATCGAAGCTACTTTCATAGGTTGCCTTAATGTAGCTATAACCAGCTGACCAGCGGAAATCTCCAGCCTCGCCGTTTAAACCTAAATCAATACCTTGACGGCGAGTCTTTCCTACATTATCAAAGTAACCTGCACCAGCTGTAGTTGCTGCAATAAACTGTAAATCATCATAGTTTGTTGCACGATATGCGGACAAGCTCCACTTCGCTACATCACTAAACTTACCACGAACGCCACCTTCAAAAGTTTTAGCTACGACTTGCTTCAATGGCGGGTCGCCAGCCAAGGCATTAGGCAAAAGACATGGAACGTTCGGATCTGCACAACCTAGCTCGATAATTGATGGTGCTCGGTTACCTTCATTATAGCCAGCATATACATTTAGCTCAGGCGCCATGCTATAAGTTAAACCCACAGCAGGATTAAAACGGCTATAAGTATCTGACCCAGTTAATGAACCAGTACCAGCGCCACCTACAGGAATAAGCAAGTCGTCATTATTAATACGAGTATTGTTGTAGCGACCAGAGGCAGTTAATGTCAACTTTGATGTGGCATTATAAGTATCAGTAGCAAATACACTCCATGTGCGACTGCGGCCTTTTAGCGAAACATTCAGCTCTTCATCATCAAGCGTACCGCCAACACCACGAGCGTCACTAAAGGTACTAAACTCTTGGCTAGTTTGATTAAAGCTGATGCGGGATAAATCTGCGCTCACACCGCCCGTTAACTGGTTCTTATCAGTCACCCAAGTGAGCTGAGTACCAAGACCGTAACCCTTTTGATTAACATGTCCTTGATTAATAACGCCTTCATTAAGATTAGTGGCTCCATCATAATCATCATTCAAGTCACCGTTGTAAGAACTAGTACGATTCTTTCTGTAATACGCATTAGTCGTTAACAAAAATTCATCAGACAACCACGTGCTCACTTTTGCATTAACAAAAATCAACTTATTTTTAGTAATATCTGGTTTGGTATAAATTGAATCATAACCAAAAGTTTTCATTAGGCTCTGAGCTTGATAACCATTTCCCGTCAACTCATTATCCGCACCAGTAAAGCTAATATCAACGTCTGTTTTCTCGTTGCTCCAACCTAGCTTACCAAAACCTTGTAACACATCAGATGGCGAGCTATCGCGCCAGCCACTTTCTTCAAATTTATTACCTGCAAAGAAGTAACTTACGCCGTTATCTAACTTGCCGCCGTATTCACCTTCAATTGCCCAACGACCCCACGAGCCACCGGACACTTGCACGCCTCCGCCTGGATTATGCTCACCACTTTTGGTTTGTACTGAAACTGCACCACCTAAGGTATTTAAACCAAATAATGGATTAGAGCCTGGCATCAACGCGATGCTTGAGATAGCATTTTGTGGAATCAAATCCCAGTTCACCGTATCACCAAATGGTTCATTTATGCGAACCCCATCTTGATAAACTGACAAGCCTTGAGGAGTACCCACTAAAGGTGAAGCGGTAAAACCACGGAAGTTAACATCAGGTTGATATGGGTTATTTTGAGCTTCATTAATATTCACGCCCACCATATTTTGGCTCATATAATCAGCAATACTCAAACCTTGCTGATTCTGAATGTCCTTACCTTTAGCAACCTGAACATTTGAAGGTATTTGGTCAATAGGCACACCAAGACTTGATAACGGAGTAACACCCACCACTTCAACTTTGCCAAGCTCTATCGTTTCGGCTTTATTTTCAGCCATCACCATTTGAGGCATTGCATAAGCAGCTAGAATTGCGACCAATATTAGTTTTGGCTTCATGTTTTTTTGTTGTAACGAAATTTGCATGTTATCCCCTAGGTTAGATGTATTTCACCGCGTTAAATAAGCAAAATACATTCCTAGACTCTAATTTATAAAAATATCCAATATAATCAAATAGTAAAGATTAATACTGAGATACATTAAAAATTGTACACACAAAAAGTGGTTGTATACAGCCAATTTATGGTTATTTACAGCCGATTAATGGTTGTATACAACCACATCCATTAAATACTGTTGAGCAGCTGCCTTGCAGGAACATTCAAAAATCCGCGCAAACCTAGCCAAGCAGCCAGTGGAATAATAAATGCAGCAATCAGCGTGATGCCAAATGCAAGCGTTGCATTAAACTGAAACGGAATATTTAATATCTGGGCACTGATGTAATACGCCAAAAGATTAGCGGCAATAGTGGCAATCAATGCGGACACCAAGCCAATACAGGCAAACTCAGCTACATAAGCAACGCTTACTTGACGGCGAGATGTACCGAACACACGCATGAGTGTGGCTTCGGCGATACGTTCTTCGCGCGTGGCGATTAAAGCAGCGTAAAGCACTGCTAAACCTGCAAGCAGACTAAAGGCGAACACGTACTCGATGGTACTGCTCATTTTTTGCATAATGCCACGTACTTGCTGCATAAGCGCGGCGACGTCAATTACCGTCAGATTTGAGTAGTTTCGTATCAGTTGATTCATGGCCGCATCTGCGCCGATTGGCAGGTGAAAACTGCTAATGTAATTTGCGGAATAGTTATCAAGTACACCCGGTGGCGTCACTGCAAAAAAGTTTGCACGCATCGTGTCCCAATCTACTTTTCTAAGACTAGTGACAGTGAGCGTGAGTGGATCACCTGCAACATCAAACAGCAATTTATCGCCTAACTGAATACCCAATGTTTTTGCCAAGTCCTGCTCTATCGATAAATATGGCTTGCCGTATTCTTTTGGCGTCCACCAGCGTCCTGACAGTAATTGATTATCACTTTGCATCTGCGCAGCCCATGACAAATTAAACTCACGCTCGGCAAGATGCTTGGCACGCTCATCTTGCCATTGTGTCGCGCTAATGTCTTTACCGTTTTTGCTAATCAAACGACCACGCACCATAGGGAAAATGCTTCCGCCTTTGATGTCCTGTTTCTCAAAAAACTGCTTAACGCCATTGATTTGGCTAGGCTGAATATTAATAATAAAGCGATTAGGCGCATCAATCGGCAATGATGCCTGCCAGTTGCGAATTAAATCGCCACGTATTAAGGCCAACAACATCAGTACCATTAAGCCCATGCTGAAACCTATCATTTGCACGGTAGATAAGCCAAATCGTCGCTTAAGCCCGAGTACGCCAAGTTTCATATCGTTTAATACCTGACTTTTTGGTGACAGCATAAATAAACGATTTGCCAAAGTGACCAGCACATAAGATAAGCCAACAATCGCCACACACAGCAACACTAAAGCCACTATAGTTGAAGTAGCCAATTTTACGTCGCCCGCTTGCCAAAAAATCATCGCGCACATGACTAGCGCTGCGGGTAGAAACTTGGCTTGCGCTGAAATTGGCTGAGCCAGGGTCTCGCGACGTAAAATATTCATTGCAGTTAGGTTTCGCATTTGCCAAGCATGCGGCAACACAACTGCAAACATCATGGCAATACTGGCTGCCAAGCCGATAAAGACTGGGGTGCTAGAAGCCGGCGGTAGCGTTTCTAAAAACAAACTACCTGCTAATTTAGCTAAGCCAAACTGCGCAATGAATCCCAACAAAATGCCAAGTAAGGCACTAAAAAATGCAATTAAAATGGTTTGTATGGCTAACACTTGCAACACTGTGCTTTTTGAAGCGCCAAAACAACGCATCAAGGCAAAAGTATCTAAACTCTGCTTGATATAAGGCAAGCTGGAAAGCAGCATGGCGACCATCGCCAAGATCACGCTGACCATGGCTGATAAGCCTAAAAACTGTTGCGCTTTATCTAAGGCTGATTTAATTTCTGGGCGAGCGTTTCGCACATCTTGTATTTTCTCGCCACGACTTAATGTTGGCTTAGTTTGTGCATAATACTGATTGATTTTTTGAGGGCTAGCGGCGAGTAACAACTGATACTTCACACGGCTTCCATATTGAATTAACTTGGTTGAAGGCAAATCTGCGGCATTCATCATCAAGCGCGGAGCAAAGCCAAACATATCGCCGCCACGTGATGGCTCACGTACTAATATTGCACCAACGTGCAATTTACGCTCACCCACTTCAACCACATCACCGACTTTGATATTCAGTAAATTTGCCAGTCTTGGCTCCACCCAAACTGCGCCAGATTTAGGAGCATTTTTGACTACTTTACCTTGATCAAATGTATTCTTACCTAAAGTTAAGTCACCTCTTAGTGGAAAAGCCTGCTCAACTGCTTTAATTTCAGCCAGCTGACTGGCTTCGCCAAATACCACCATGCTAGAAAACTCATAAGTTTTAGCCGTCGCTAAGCCTTGTTCTGCTGCGCGATTAAGCAAAGCATCAGGAATAGCGTGGTCAGCAATCACAGCAAGGTCGCCGCCAAGCAATAAGCCGCCTTGCTGATTTAATGCGGTTTCTACACGTTGCGTAAAAAACCCAATCGCGGAAATGGCGGTTACCGCTAACACCAATGAAAAAACCAGTACACGTAACGCACCAGAGCGCCACAAACTGATAGTTTGCGTCCAAGCTAAGCCAACACTTAAATTCATGCTGCAACCAAATCTGTTTGCTCAGTCAAAACACCATTCTCAAGTTTCAGCTGGCGCTGGCATCGGTTAGCCAAATGCACATCATGTGTGACTAAAACCAAAGTCGTACCCGCTTGCATATTCATTTTAAATAACAGCTCAATGATGATTTGCCCAGTGGCTTTGTCTAAATTACCTGTGGGTTCATCTGCAAACAAAATGGCTGGCTGTGTTGCAAATGCGCGTGCTATGGCTACACGCTGCTGCTCGCCGCCTGAAAGCTGCTTCGGATAGTGTTGCACACGTTGACTCAAACCCACTTTATTCAACGCCTCCAAGCTCAGTTCCTTTGCATTTGGGTGACTTTTTAATTGCAAAGGCAGCATGACATTTTCTAAAGCAGTCAGCGAAGGTAGCAACTGAAATGACTGAAATATAAACCCCATGCTTTTAGCGCGTACTGCCGCCCTGCCATCTTCATCTAAGCTGCTAAACGCATTGTTTTGAATTTGAACGCTACCGCTACTTGGTATGTCCAACCCTGCAAGCAAGCTCAAGAGCGTAGACTTTCCCGAGCCTGAACTACCAATAATGGCGATTTGCTCGCCTTGTAAAATAGATAAATTTAAATCCCGTAAAACCTGAATATGGTTATCATGACTGATGAATTCGTAAGTTAAGTTTTGTGCTTGGATTATTGTCGCTTGGCTTATTTTTTTTTGCATAGCAGGAGGTTGTTGCATCAATGTTTTTCCACTTATTGTTAATTCTTAAACAGCTAAATTCTAAACTTAATCGCTCAAAACTACTGCAATCTAAATTATGGTTACGGAAGTTACTTTGCATTAGTCTACTGAGTTTCAGTTTCGTTGCATGCATTTCACACGCAAATGCGGCAAATCCAAAAATATTGATTTATGGTGATAGCCTATCTGCTGCATACGGCGTTGCAAAATCACAAGGCTGGGTGGCATTTTTACAAAAGAAGCTTGCAGATCAGCATTTTCAATACGATGTCATTAATGCCAGTATTAGCGGTGAAACCACCAGCGGCGGCTTGACCAGACTAGCAACCACGCTAGCGAAAACAAAACCTAACATCATCATTTTAGAGCTGGGTGCTAACGATGGTTTACGCGGCCTACCAGTGAAAGAGATGTCAGCTAACCTTAACAATATGATTACACTAAGCAAGAAAGCCAATGCAAAAATACTGTTAATCGGCATGAAAATACCGCCGAATTATGGCCCTAAATATAGCGAGTCTTTCAGCAATACCTACCCTCAATTAAGTCAACAACATAAAGTTTCATTGGTACCATTTATGCTAGAAAATATTGCCGCCAAACCAAAGTTAATTCAAGATGATGGTCTACATCCTAACGCATTAGGGCAACCAATGATGTTGGATAACATTTGGCCTAAGCTGCAATCACTTCTTAAAAAATGAGACTACTCACTCTATATGTCTTGCCAAAGAATTTCTAAACCTTCTTCATTCTTAGTAGCCTGTAGCTCGTGCGCAATGCCAATATTAGGCACTAACGCTAAGGTATCGTGCCAATAAATCAGTGGTAAATGTTCACGTTGCCAAGGTGGAATATTCGCTTCTTGCAGTAGGTGTTTGAGCGTTCGAGTTGGTCTTAGTACATCGGGCTTAAAGCGCTCACCGCCATCTCGGTTGGTGATTCGTAGCTTAGTCACACCATGCTTTAGCGCTAACCCGGAGCCTACCACTTGCTTGAAATGTAACTGACCGCCGTTTGGTAAATTTAAATATGCCTCACCATTCCAAGTCATATCAAAAGATTCGGCAAGGCACTCTGCAAATAAGTAAGCGCGTTGTTGATAGCGTTTTAGGCTTAAATGTTGTAGCTGGATATTGATATTGGCATCTGCCTTAGCATTGAACAACTGCTGAATAATTTCATTCAAATGCTCAGAAGTAGGCATTGCGAGTTGGTTCTGTGAAAACCACCAACGCAGTAGGTTTTTAGCTCGCGGAAGGTCTAATGCTGTTAAACCTTGCAAACATAGGCTGTTGTTTTGCAATAATTTATCAGCGTCAATTTTCGCTAAAGTATCCAGTAAATCATTCGCTTCAGCTAAGTGTGAGGCTGTTCTGGCTAATACTGATTTAACAGATGGATAACGAGTTGTTAACACGGGCATCACATCATGCCGCACAAAATTGCGCTCGTATTGTGTATTGTCGTTGCTCTCGTCATTACACCACGGAATATTTTGCTGCTCTGCGTACTCTTGTAGCGTTTGGCGCGATACATCAAGCAAAGGGCGCATTAAGCGTCTAGATTCGTCTACGCCCCCCATAGAAGCCAAGCCTTTCACGCCTGCCCCTCTAAACAATTGTAGAAACAGGGTTTCTGCTTGGTCGTCTTGATGATGAGCTGTGACTATAAAATCAGGTGCGATTCCATTAAGTTTATAATCAAACAAAGCTGCATAACGCAACTGCCTAGCCGCGGCTTCTATGCCTTGTTTGGAATTTTTATCGAGCTGAACATACACGACTTCAATCGGCACATTCAAAAGCTGACATTGCTGCGTGCAAAAGTCGGCCCAAGCATCGGCATTCGGGCTTAGACCATGATGCACATGCATGGCAAGTAATTCAAAAGGGATAGTTTGTTTGGCTGCAGCAAGCAGATGCAGCAACACTGAAGAATCTAAACCGCCACTTAACGCCAACAGCACATGCTGATTTGGCTTTAAGTAGCAACTTAAAAAGTGATTGAGTTGTGAAATTAAAGGATGAGTTACAAGCTCTGTAACGTTCTTGCTATTTCTCAGCGACTTCTTTGTATTTGCCATAGCCCATTAAGCGCTCATAACGGCTAACCAGTAAAGTTTTAATTGATTTAGGCTTTAATTTGGCAAGCTCTTCTTTTAGTGCAAGGCGTAAAGTTTCCATCACTACTTCTGGCGCACGATGTGAGCCGCCTAATGGTTCAGGCACGATGCGGTCTATCAAACCTAATGTTTTAAGACGCGGTGCGGTAATGGCAAGAGATTCTGCTGCGATTGAAGCTTTATCCGCACTCTTATAGAGAATAGAAGCACAACCTTCAGGTGAAATGACTGAGTAAGTACCGTATTGCAACATCAACAACTGGTCAACCACACCCAATGCCAACGCACCGCCTGAACCGCCTTCGCCGATAATCACGCCGATAATAGGTGTTTCAAGCTCAGCCATCACATAAAGATTACGTGCAATCGCTTCTGATTGACCGCGTTCTTCTGCGCCAATACCAGGATACGCGCCGGGAGTATCAATCAAAGTAATAATAGGAATATGGAATTTCTCAGCCAAGCGGAATAAACGTAGCGCTTTGCGGTAACCCTCTGGGCGCGGCATGCCGAAGTTACGGTATTGACGCTCTTTTACATCACGACCTTTTTGGTGGCCAATCACCATCACCGGCTGACCTTCAAACCGTGCCAAACCACCTACAATCGCAGGATCGTCAGCATAAGCTCTATCGCCATGCAGTTCTTCAAAGTCAGTAAATATGCCCTTGATATAGTCTAAAGTGTAAGGGCGTTGCGGATGACGCGCCAACTGCGAAATTTGCCAAGCAGTTAAATTACCATAAATATCTTCAGATAGTTTTTTATTTTTCTTTTCTAATGCAATAAGCTCTTTAGAAATATCTAAAGCGTCATTGTCATCATGCGCAGACTGTAAACCTTCAATTCTGGCTTCAAGTTCTGCGATAGGTTGTTCAAAATCTAAATAACTTATTTTCATGCGATTAGCTTTTTCTCAAAAATCATTAGTTTAATTATATAGGATTTTTACGTTTTCACGACTCAACCAAGCAGTTAAACCTGCAATCAGCTCATCATGCAAATCCACTCGCCAGTCATTGCCTAGCATTAACTCCACTTTACTGGTTTTATTGTGATATTCAACTTTAACCGCACAACCACGCACTTCATCAGATGAGTTTTTACAATATGGCTTCAGTAAGGCTTTTAGCTTGACGGCATCAGCTTGACCATTACAAGATATTTTCAAAAAGCTGGCTTTGCTATTTCTCAAGGTAGGTAAATCGAAAATCTTTCTAGCGTTGACTCTGACGCCGCCAGAAAACTCATCATTCCTTACAGTGCCCTCTATGATGATAAGTTGATCATCTTTCAACAAGGCTTGTTGCTGATTGAGTAGCTCACTACCCACCACCACTTCTAGTCGTGTAGTGCCGTCATCTAAACCAACAATGGCCATTTTGCCACGGCCAGTCATGCGAATACGCACGCCTGAAACAATACCTGCCAATAGTTGCGGTTGCTCTTTGGGGGCTAAATTTGCCAACGTAGTCGAAATGAACTGACTTAAATCTTTTTGGTATGCCCAATAAGGATGCCCACTGAAATAAAAACCTAAGGCTGCTTTCTCCTCTTGTAAGCGCTGTTGTTCAGTCCAATCTGGCACGGTAGGCAAAATATTTGCCGCTTTATCTGCCACTTCGCCAAACAAACTATTCTGGTTACTGTTGGCGCTATTCTGTTCAGCAGCAGCCATTGCCATGGCAACGCCTGCTAACAGTGCATTACGGCTTGGCGATAGTTTATCAAACGCACCTGCACGAATTAACGATTCCACCACACGACGATTCACTTTGCGTAAATCAAGGCGATTACAAAAGTCGAACAGGTCTTTAAATGGGCCATCTTTGCGACGTGCCTGCAAAATCACTTCAATCGCAGCTTGCCCTGTACCTTTGACGGCACCTAAACCGTACAACACTTGATTTTTGCTAATCGGCGTAAACTTATACTCACTTTGATTCACATCTGGCGACAATATTTCCACCTGATTAGGCGCACAATCTTCATAGAAAATACGCACACTGTCCGTATTGTTCATATCAGCAGACATGGTTGAAGCCAAAAATGCCGCAGGATAATGCGCCTTCAAATATGCGGTTTGATACGCGACCAACGCATAGGCGGCAGCGTGAGATTTATTAAAACCATAGCCCGCAAATTTTTCGAGCAAATCAAACAACTCAGTTGCTTGACGCTCCGTCATATTGTTTTTTACAGCACCTTCAGTAAAGGTTTTACGCTGCGCATCCATTTCTTCTTGTTTTTTCTTACCCATCGCACGGCGCAGTAAATCCGCACCGCCGAGGCTGTAACCAGCAACCACTTGGGCAATCTGCATCACCTGCTCTTGATACACGGCAATACCGTAAGTCTCTTTTAAGATAGGCTCTGTGAGTGGGTGTGGGTATTCTACGCGCTGCTTACCGTGTTTGCGTCGACAGAAATCTGGAATCAAATCCATAGGACCAGGTCGATACAAGGCAACCAGCGCGATAATATCCTCAAAGCAATCAGGCAATGCTTGTTTTAGCATGTCCTTCATACCTTTGGACTCTAACTGGAACACTGCCGTTGTATTGGCGGTTTTCAGCAACTGAAACGTTGGCTTATCATTAAGCGGTAATGTTTCGAATGATAAAGGTGCTAAACCCTCAGTCGCACGCTGTTTATTCGCGTTGACCAAAGCTAACTCCAATATAGTCAGCGTACGTAAACCCAAAAAGTCAAACTTAACCAACCCTACTGCTTCAACATCATCTTTATCATATTGGCTGACTAAACTTGCGCCATCTGCCTGACAATAAACAGGTGAGAAATCAGAAATCTTACCTGGTGAAATCAGCACACCACCCGCGTGCATACCAATGTTACGCACCAATCCTTCAAGTCGTAACGCAAGCTCTAGCAGCTCTTTCAGCTCCTCTTCATTTTCACGACGTTCAGCTAATTGCGGCTCTTTTACCAAAGCGTCAGATAAAGTAATGCCTAACTCAAGCGGAATGAGTTTGCTGATGCCATCAACAAAATAAAACGGCAAATCTAGTACTCGACCCACATCGCGAATCACGGCCTTTGCCGCCATGGTACCGAAGGTGGCGATTTGTGAAACCGCATCTAAACCATATTTTTGCTTCACGTAATCAATGACGCGGTCTCGCCCTTCTTGGCAGAAGTCAATATCGAAGTCGGGCATTGAAACGCGGTCAGGATTTAGAAAACGCTCAAACAATAAATTGTATTCCAGCGGATCTAAATCAGTAATCTTTAAACTATATGCAACAACAGAACCAGCACCAGAACCACGTCCAGGACCTACTGGCACGCCATTACCTTTAGCCCATTGAATAAAGTCAGCCACAATCAAGAAGTAACCCGCGAACCCCATCTGATTAATGACTTTCGTTTCAAAGTCTAAACGCGCCTCGTAATCAGGCTTTTTCGCAGCACGTACATCTTCATTTGGGTAAAGCACTTCTAGGCGTTGAAGCAAGCCCCTATGCGCTTCTGCGATTAAATACTCATTCAAACTTTCATTGTTAGGCGTTGGAAAGTTAGGTAAATAGTTTTTACCTAAAGTCAGCATCAAATTACAGCGCTTAGCAATTTCAACGCTATTGGTCAGCGCTTCAGGAATATCTTCAAACAACGCAGCCATATCCGCTTGAGGTTTAAAGTACTGCTCAGTAGTAAAGTTTTTTGGGCGGCGAGTATCCGCTAACACATAGCCTTCAGAAATACAGGTACGTGCTTCATGAGCTCTAAAGTCATCAGGCGTAATAAACTGTATAGGGTGTGTTGCCACGATGGGCAAATTAAGACTGTGAGCGATTGAACGCACTTGCTGAATATAATGTTCTTGCTGATGTTGCAAGGCATTATTCTCTGGTGTGCTATTTTCCGAGGCAATGGCGGTGCGCTGCACTTCTAAATAAAATCGGTCTGGAAATAGGCTTTCCCAAGATTGAGCGAGTTTGGTTGCTAGCGTCAGATTATCTTGCGTACACGCCTGACCTACATCGCCAGCGATTGCACCAGAGAGCATGATAAGCCCTTCTGTTCCGCATTCAACAAACCACTCACGCTTAAACTCTGCCCGTCCGCGATATTGATTACTCAAATAGGCGCGGCTAAGTAACTGACATAACAGCAAATAACCAGCATGTGACTGGCATAGCAAAAGTAAACGTGTTGGCTGGTCACGATTGGCGGTATTTTCCAGCCAAATATCGCAGCCTAAAACTGGCTTAATACCTTTACCACGAGCGGCTTTATAGAACTTAATTGCTCCAAATAAATTGCTTAAGTCTGTTAATGCCAACGCTGGCATTTTATCGTTCAACGCCTGCTTCACATAGTCATCAATACGCACGATGCCATCGACAATAGAGTACTCACTATGGCAACGCAAGTGTACGAATGTGGGTTGTTTTATATCTGTTTGACTGGTTTGCAACATAAGGTAAATTTTACCTTATTGAGGAAGTTTTAGAGAGTAAAACTTAGTGGGATTTACTACAAAAAGTTGATGCTAACTGCATTATTATTCTTGACAATAATGCAGTTAGTTTTTTATTTTTTAAGTAAAGCGTTTACCTGTTCAATAAGTTCATCGTCCTGCACTGGTTTTCCCAAGAACGCATCAACACCCAACTCTTTAGCAACGTTACGATGTTTTTCAGCAGTACGCGAGCTGACGATGATTAATGGAATGTTAGTGGTTTTGTCGTTATCTCGCACATGGCGTGAAAACTCAAAACCATCCATGCGAGGCATCTCAATATCAGTCAAAATAATATCCGGTGTGATGAGCTGTAGCTTTTGAATCGCATCCATACCATCATTGGCGGTAATTACTTCAAAGTCTTCACGCTCAAGCACGCGAGAAAGCACTTTACGCATCGTCAGTGAATCATCTACTACCAATGCTACTTTCTTCACCGCTTCAACAATTGGCGCAAACGTCGTTACTTTAATTGCACCAATTGAAAGCGCTTCACGGTTAGCCAGTTGCACTGGGTTAATCACCAACACAATCACACCATCACCTAGTACCGTGGCGCCAATCATCCCTGGCACGCGCGCTAGCTGCGTACCAATCTGCTTCATCACAACTTCTTGGTTGCCGATAATTTCATCTACATGCAACGCAGTGCGATAGGTACCACTGCGTAACAAGACAACTGGCGTGTAAGCATGTTGTTGCGCTACATGGTCAACATCACCAATGAGCTTAGATAAATAATGTAAAGGATAGTCACGACCAGCCCAGTTCACATTGCGCGCTTGGTATGCGCTCAGCAAGTCGCCCTGTTTGAGTTTTTGTAATTGTTCCACCATCACGGATGGAATCGCAAACATCTTATTACCTACGCGCGCCATAATCACTTGCGCAACTGAAAGCGTGACTGGCAAGTAAACATTGAACATCGCGCCCATACCAGTGACATTACTTACATCAATACGACCACTTAAAGCAGCAATATCACTACGTACCGCATCTAAACCAACGCCACGACCCGCAATTTGCGAGACGCTGTCAGCGGTTGAGAATCCTGGTTCAAAAATGACCGCCATTAAGGCTTGGTCTGACACTTCTTGGTCAGCACTTAACAATCCTTTTTCAATGGCTTTTTGTTTTACTTTGGCCAGATTAACACCCGCGCCATCATCGGTCACAACGAGTGTGATTTCATCGTTCTCTAGGCTTACTTTTAATTTGATTTGACCTGCTTCTGGTTTGCCGAGCTTCTTACGCTCCTCTGTAGACTCAAGACCATGCGCCACAGCATTGCGTAACAAATGCTCTAAGGGTGCGCCCATCTTATCTAGCACGCCGCGATCTAGCTCGATATTCTCGCCCTCGATGACCATTTCAACACGTTTATTCAACTCTCTTGCTGTTTGTCGAACAATACGTTGTAAACGTTCCGATATAGTGGCGAATGGCAACATACGAACGCCCATCAAGCCTTGTTGTAGCTCACGATTCATACGGTTTTGCTGTTGCAGTGCCGCATCAGTCTGGTCTAGGTTCAACACCAATCCGTGTTGAATTGTCGCAACGTCGTTGACGCTCTCGGCCATCATACGGGTGAGTTCTTGTAGGCGCGTAAATCGGTCAAACTCTAACGGGTCGAATGTTTCATTAGCCTCTTGCAACAAGCTCATACGGGACTGCATCTGCGTTTCAGCTTCAATTTCCAGCTCACGTAAGTAAGCACGCATTCTGCTGATACTATCAGTTAAATCTGATGAAGACTGCTTGAAGCTTTGCATTTCTCGATCCATTCGAGAACGCATAATTGAAACCTCGCCAGCTTCATTAATCAATCTATCTAGCACGTCAGCACGCATACGTAAGAATTGCGACTTACGTTCGACTGAACGCGTTGGCACGGTGACTGTTGCAGCCACGTCTTCATCTTGGGCAGAAACCTTCACGTCACCGGTAATGTCTTCCAGCATGTAGCCAATATGGTCGAATTCGACAAACATTTCATCAAAGTCATCAGCCGTGGCTTTATGGCGCAAGGCGTGAATCACGCGGTCTTCCATTTTATGTACACTATCGCCAATATTGCTTTGCCCAGCCATACGCGCACTACCTTTTAAGGTGTGTAAAGCGCGTTGTAATGAGTCTGGATATTCGGCCTCATGTGGATTTGCTCGCCAGCCACGTAGATCTCTACCGACTTGCGGTACTAGTTCACGCGCTTCTTCAACAAACAAACCTAGCAACTCTTGGTCTACAGCCAACTCTTTAAGCTGATTAGCTGGAATATCAGCTAACACTGCATCATTCACTAATGATGGAATAGCCTCAGTGTGTTGCTGTAGCTCCTGTATAGCTTCAGCGATTTCGTTTTCATTGTCCACTGGTACAACAGCAGATTCAATGGGTTTTTCATCAAGCAGGATTGCTTCTTGGGGTAGAGTTTCTTTAGCTTTACGTTTTTTAGCTGATTTACCAATAGCTTCTGCTTGGTGCTCAAGTACGGCAGCTTCAGCTTGTTGGGTGGCAACTGCTTGCATTGCTGCGGTTGATTCACTTAACGCAATAATCAATGCGCGTGTTGATTTCGGATTTTTAAGCGCTTTTGCTTTTTCCAAGCCATCTGCCAAAGCTTTAACTACATTGCCATACAAACCGATATGCTGCTCAGTCCAAACTCCAGCATGCTCATCTAACCAATGCTCTAAACCGCGCGCCAAATCACCCGTTGGATTAAAACCTGCTGTCAGCGCATTGCTGCCTAAGGTATGCGCTGCACGACAGCTATCATCTGTAGGTAACTCTGTTGAATTAACAACCAAAGCTTTTTGCGCTTCAATCAAGGTTTCCAAATGTTGCTGCGCTTCAGCTAAGAATATATTAAAGAACGCTTTGCTTAATGTTCTTGTGCCGCCGATGAGCACTTCTTCTTTTTGCGGTTTTGGCTTATGCATCGCTAAATCATGCTCAAGCTCTGATTCAAGTTCAGTAGCCCGCTGTTGGAACGGAGTAGGATCTAACGTAACCACTTGGCTCTTCTGTAACTCTGCAACCCAGCCAGCAAATTCTGCACTGACATTCTCAATAAACGCCAATTGCTTAACTGTTGGAAACGCTTTGCGCTCCATCACCAAATTGAGTAACTTTTCAACCGCCCAAGCCACATCACTCATGCCGACCAAGCCCACCGTGCGGCCACTACCTTTAAGTGTGTGGTAAGCACGACGCACTTCTACTAAGGCTTCGCTTTCTGTTGGATTAACTCGCAAAGCTTGTAGATGTTGCGCTAAACTCGCTAAAACTTCTTCAGCTTCAGTTAAGAATATAACTTGAAGCTCCTCATCAACTGCTTTGTCTGTTATAGATTCATGTGGCTTAGCCTCTGAATCGACCATAGCTATTTCAGCCGCCACATTAGCTGTTTCTGAAATTTCAACGATGTCAGTTGCAGGCGCTTCGTTTTCGGCTAGTTCATTGTTATCACCCAATGGATTAAACGCCTTTGCACCTTGTTCTAAACGTATTAAGGCACCAGATAGCGCAGACTCAGACTCCGCTCTAATATTGGGTAGCTCTTCCGCATACAGCCCTAGCATACTCAAACTTTCAGCCACCAACTCGAATTGTGAATTACGGTCATCGTCGACAGAATGAGCTTTAAAATGCTCAACATAGATTGAGGCAAGTTGCGCGATTGATTTTGGTACTGGCATTTCCAGCATATCGAACGCTGCTGCAACTTGCTGTAACGGTTTTGTGGTTTCGTCCAAAATCGCTACATTGTCGAGGTTCCTAAAGTAGGTATCAAAGGCTTTCTCAGCATGTTGTAACTCACTAATGATCTGTTTGGCAACAGCTTCGGTCACATTTGCATCTAGATGTTCACTTGCGAAAGCATCCACAGCTGGTGCAAGTGCCTTACCTTTAATAATGGATTGTAAACGTGATGTCTGCGTGGTGATCTTTTGATCAGCCTCAGCATCCAGTTGTTGGTAATACTCGCCTATGTATTCAAGCAAGTTAAGTGATGCTGCCACTTCAATAAATGCACTTTCATTGATTTTAGCTTTATCTTCTTGCAGCGCTTTTACCGTTGCCTGAATTGCGTTGATCAGCTTAAGTACTTTTTGATTGTTCAGGCTTAACAACACCATAGACAGATGATTTAACTTATCGGCAAAGCTGTCAAAATCTACAACAGAATTACTACCGCTAACACTTGCCCATAAATCTTTTAGTGCGGGTAAATCCGCATTGAGCTGAGCTAACGCAGCACGCTCTGCCGCGGTTGCGGCTGTTGCACCATGTCGATTACTTGCTGGCAAGAAGTCATCTAACTCAAACAACTCTTTTACACGACCAATTTCATCCGTGCTGTTATCGCTAACCGCCACGTAATAAAGCAGATTTCGCAACAGCTGAGATGGCGTTTTCAAATCACCTAGAGACATATTGCGCAGTTGCTGATCTAACCTACTGCATAGCTTTCTTGCACCAGCTTGCTCGGCTACTGGACCCTGAGCCAAAGCATCAGTAAATGCTGTCGCAGTCCACCAAAGTGTTTTTAAGGCATTTTTTTGTTGTACCTGTTGCACATTCGAGACCGCCAAGCGCATCTGATTGAGCGATTCTGCATCTTTGCTACGAAGCCAGTCTAATAATGCTTTTTGAAAAACTGGGCGCTGTTCGGAGACAAAAATTGGAATTGCCGATTCTTCAATCGGGTTGCTAGGCAGATCTTTGGGGGCGCTATAGCTAGTATCTGGATAAAACAAATCACTAATATCTAATGACTCGCCTTGCAGCTCAACGAGCGGGTTTAAGCTTTCATAAAGCCTTATCGGCGTATCTTGCATACCGTTTAACAAGTCTTGCAAGTATCTGGTAAGTGCATCTACAGCCTGCATAAGAGCAGTCATCACAGGCTGACTGACAGCTATCTGTAGCTTTTCTAGTTTACTAGTGAGTTTTTCAATTTCAGAACAATAACGCTTACAGCCCTCAAGGCCAACCATATCTAAAGCGCCGCTCACTTGGTATAAATGTGCGGTTGTAAAACGGAGAGTTGCCACTTCGCTAGGTTTGTCCATCACTACGATAAAACTGTCTTGCACCTTTTTTAGTGACTGATCAATTTCATCTTTTACCCAAGACAAAGGGCCAATATCAAATGCTTCAGCCATTATTTGCCCCGATTTTATTTTGCGTTATTCTCATGGAGTTTATTTATATTCCATTGCTCTATATTTCACAGCCAAGTAGATACGTACTTTTTATAAAGCCCGTAACGCTTAAAGTTTAAAACCAGCTACAGAAGAGCGTAACTCTTCAGCAAGTGAGGTTAATTGACCCACAGAGTCTGCAGTCAATTGCGTACCTTCTGTCGTTTGTGTCGTAATCTCTTGAATCAGTTGCATGTTGTTCGCAACCGTTGTTGCTGATTCAGTTTGCGCATTCGTTGCAGCAGAAATTGACTGAATTAATCGCGCCAAGTTATTGGTAACCGTTTCAATTTCCGTCAGTGCCTGACCCGCAGCATCGGCAACTCGCGCACCCTCAACCACACCCTCGGTACTCTTCTCCATCGCAACAACCGCACCATGCGTATCTGTTTGAATAGTTTTCACAATTGCACTAATTTGCTTAGTCGCTTCAGATGAACGTTCCGCCAAGCGCTGAACCTCTTCTGCAACCACCGTAAAGCCTCGCCCTGCTTCACCGGCAGACGCCGCTTGAATCGCCGCGTTCAACGCTAGAATGTTGGTTTGTTCAGTAATGTCAGAAATCAATTCCACGATTTCACTAATCTCTTGTGAGCTTTCACCCAAGCGTTTAATACGTTTTGAAGTTTCCTGAATTTGTGTACGAATTTCGTTCATTCCAGAAATTGTATTCTGTACCGCTTGTGAACCTTGCGAAGCCGCTTCTAATGAGCGCTGCGCCACCTGTGAAGCCTGTGCCGCGTTGCTGGAAACTTGTAGAATAGAACGCGTCATATCAGTAACCGCATCAGTTGTTTGCATAATTTGGTCTGATTGCGTTTCTGCAGCACTCAATAATTGTGATGATGTGCCTTGCGCGACTGAGGTCGCAGAAGTCACCTGCTCCGTTGCACGGTTAATCTCCGTAACCAAATCTCGCAAGCTATCAATCGTGTAGTTAATAGAGTCGGCAATCGCACCAGTAATACTATCTCGCACTTGCGCTTTAACGGTTAAGTCACCATCCGCCAAGTCACCCATTTCATCAAGCAGCTGCAGAACGGCCGCTTGGTTATCCTGACCTTCTTTAGCTAGCTGCTCAGTCAAACCAGATGATTGTTCTACTTGTTTTTTACCGAAAAAGTACATCAAAAGTACGATAACCAAACCGATCAACAACAGTAAAAACAACACTAATTTAATAAAGCTACTTTGTGATTCAACTAAGGCCTTGTTTTCACTTTGCACTTCAGTAGTAAACGTATTACCAGTTTGCTGCGCCACCTCAAAAGCCGCTGTTAAGTCTGATAATGGCGCAGATGCCGCCACCGTTCCTAATGGTAGAGATGGAATAAAGCGGGTATGCGCTACTTGGAAGAAGTTTTCACCTGCTTTAATTGTTGCTGTTAGGGAACCCTGCAGCTTTTCATTTTGAATATTTTTTTGCCAGTAGGCAGCACGCTCTTTAAATAAAGTTTCAAATTTCGCAGCATTAGCAATCGCCTTGTCACGCTTCTCATTATTAAAATTCGTTGAAGCTACGTAAGCTTGGTTGTAGAACGCAAACGCATCCACAGGGTAAAGTGGCGGAGGTAGCGCGTCTGCCGCCAAATCTTGGTACTGTTTCAGGTTGTTGTAAACTGGACCATTCACGCGAACCTGATTAACCACCCAAAAGCTCAAAGCAGCAAACAATATAAAAGCGACAATTTGAAGATACAACTGCCTAAAACTACCACTCATACCAGTAGCACTAGATGTGCTCGAGCCAGCGCTTTTATTTTTTAGGTTATTAAAGAAACCACCTATTTGTAAAGGCAGGTTTTTTACTACCGCAAGATTTAATGCCATTTTGAACCCCAGTTCACAGAATTATTCTGCTTTATAAAAATAATCATCATGCTTTAAATATTTACTCACTAACCGCTAACTTATTGTTGGTTGAATAAATGCTTTATCCTGAACCAGTGCTTCGACATTTAGCTCAAACCATTCATTTTTATCAACGTCTTCATATGAATTTTCACTCAAGAACATTTCTTTATTTTTGTTGTTTTTGCTGACTGGCTTGCGTTTCATCGCTTCCACACTTCGCAATCCCACCAAACTATCGATCACGACTGCCACCTGTGTGGTCACTTCTGAGTTGATCAGTACAATACGGTTATTGATGGATTTTGGGGTTGGGGGCAAACCCATAAATTGCGCCAAATCTGTAATGTTGTATAAATTACCACGCACGTTAGCTACCCCTAAAAACCATGGTAGTGTTAGTGGAACATGTTGCATTGGCGGTACTGGTAGAACTTCGCTGACTTCATGTAGATTTATAAGTATTCTTTTAGAACCTACAGCAACGCCTAAACGAGAGGTCGAAACAGCACCACCTTTTGCAGTTGCTTCTTTAAGTCGCAAGAGAATTGCTTCTTGAAACTCTCGTAAATTGGAGGTTTTAGCCATAATGATGTGTCAACTTAACAATAAAACTGCTTTTATTCTAAAGTTTTAATTAAAGATAACAAATCAGCACTCACCACAGGCTTAGTTACACAAGCTTTGGCGCCCATCTTTAAAGCCCAAGCTAAATCTGTCGCCTGTGACTTACCTGTACAAAGAATCACTGGAATATGTGCAGTAGCCGCATCTTTAGTCAATGTTCGCGTTACCTGAAAACCTGTTAAGCCCGGCATCACGACATCACATAAAATCAAATCTGGGTGTTTTGCAGCTACTTTAGTTAAACACTCTTCACCACTTTCCGCACCAATCACGGTGTAACCTGCCGTCTCTAATAACTCTGTTAAGAAAAATCTATCAGTTGCTGAATCATCAACTACTAAAATTGTTTGAATTGCCATATTTATTCTGCCTCTTTTGGGTTAGCTTTACTAATTGCAGCGTAAGTTTGCACTGCATCTAACAATGTTTCTTGTGTGAAAGGTTTGGTTAAGTATTGATCAGAACCTACCATACGACCGCGCGCACGATCGAACAATCCATCTTTACTTGAAAGCATGATGACAGGTGTACTTTTGTAGCGAGCGTTTCTTTTAATGAGCGAGCAGGTTTGATAGCCATCGAGCCTAGGCATCATGATGTCTACAAAAATAATATCTGGATGTTCGTTTGAGATTTTGGCTAATGCATCAAATCCATCTTCCGCCAAAATGACTGAGCAACCTGAATTTTTAAGGAATATTTCAGCGCTACGACGTATCGTATTACTGTCATCAATGACCATGACTTTGATTGCAGACAGCTGCTCTAAAGTCAGCTTTTGCTGCAACTCCTTACCTTGCTCTTCTTGACTTGGCTTTTTTTGGCTCACCAGCAAGCTCCCTTATTTGTGCGCAGTACTAAAGTTGACTATGTTCAATTGCGCTGATTATTTCTCATTGTATCTACAGAATCATCTAATAAGCAATAGGTTTAACAAACATATGCAATATATTAACTTATATAGGTATTATCAAGTTTTCGTAAAAACAGATATATATAATAAAATTATTACAATTACCCATATGGGTAGCATATAATAATTTGTTAACAATTGTTACAAATTATAACAACTATATTAAAAGTACCATAACAGGTACTTAAAGCTTGATGTTTAAGGCTAAAACTTAAGGGATGAGCATGATAGTAAAACAAGAATCTTTGACAGCTAAAATGACATTAAAAGATCTGCCTGCAGCCTCACCGCTGCCCATGGCAAACTTAGTATTAGTGTTTGGTTCAGTAAAGCGCTTTGGCGACTCGAAGTTGGAGAGCATACTAAAAACACGCTATCCTGCAGCGCAAATTATCGGCTGTTCAACTTCAGGCGAGATTTCAGCTGATGGTGTTTTTGATGACAGCTTGCAAATTACCGCTGTGTTGTGGGAGAAAACGATACAGCGCGTGACTCACACCAAGATGACTAGCATGCAAAACTCTTATGAAACAGCGGTCGAGCTAGCGCGCCAATTGAAATCTGACGATTTAAAAGCGGTATTGGTTTACTCTGATGGATTGAACGTTAATGGCTCTGAACTTTTAGAAGGTTTTAAAAGTGTGCTGGGTGATATTCCTCTTATGGGCGGCATGGCTGGTGATGGTTTTAATTTCAGCCAAACCGTGCAAATCTTTAACGAGACCATTTCAAATGGTTTAGTCATTGCCGTTGGCTTGTATGGCAAAAATTTAGTGGCTGCCGCAGGCGTAGGTCGAGGCTGGAAGCCATATGGTCCACCACGCAAAGTGACTCGATCAGAAAAGAACGTGGTTTTAGAGCTTGATGGCAAACCTGCCCTTCCAATCTACAATATGTACATAGGCGCGCAAACTGCAAAAGGCTTACCAGGAAGCGGATTAAAATTTCCATTTGCCATTATTGAAGAAGGCAAACGTGACATTGAGAAAATCCGCACACTGTTAGCGATTGATAGCGCTAAAAATAGCCTTACTTTTGCGGGTAACGTAGACGAAGGTGAAACCGTGCGTTTCTGCCAAGCAACCCATGACAGGTTAGTTGAAGGTGCTGGTGATGCGGCACACCTAGTTACCAACCAAACCAGCACAAATCAAACAGGTTTAGCAATCTGCGTGAGCTGCGTTGGCCGTAAAGGTGTGATGGCAGAATTAGTGGTTGACGAAGTTAAACTAGTCAAACAAATTCTAGGCTCTCAAACTGCGATCACGGGCTTCTACTCTTATGGTGAGTTTGCACCGCGTCCAGATACTAGTGATAGCGTATTGCATAACCAAACGATGACAATTGGTTATTTAAGTGAAGATCTATTTGCTTAACTCATCACTTACCAACACCAAAAGACCTTATTAAAACAAGGGATTATGCATGTGATAATTATCAAACGCTCAGTGCAAACTGGGCGTTTTTGTTTTATGATAGCGGGTCTAGCATTACTATTCAAAACCCATAAAAAGAGGAAAATCATCATGACAAATACAGTCACTTTAAAAGGCGGCCCCGTTGCAATCGGCGGTAACTTTCCACAAAAAGGCCAAACAGCCCCAGATTTTCAGCTTGCTGATGCGAAACGCAATTTAGTTGGACTTGATGCATTCACTGGTAAACGTAAAGTACTCAACATATTCCCAAGTGTTGATACACCGACTTGTGCAACATCAGTACGTACTTTCAACCAAAAAGCGAGCAGCATGAATAACACAGTTGTATTGTGCATTTCTGCCGACTTACCATTCGCACAAAGCCGTTTCTGCGGTGCAGAAGGTATTGAAAATGTTGTTAGTCTTTCCACTTTCCGTGACACAGCTAAATTTGCAAAAGATTACGGCGTGCAAATTTTAGATAGTAGCCTAGCAGGCTTAACAACACGTGCTGTTGTAGTATTAGATGAAAACAATAATGTTTTGCATAGTGAATTGGTAGCAGAAATTGCAGATGAGCCTAACTACGATGTTGCATTAGCTAGCTTGTAACGAATATTGATTAAACACTAAAAAGTATTTAATCATCTGCCCTGCTAGCCTTTATTGATAAGGTTTGCAGGGCAGAAACGTTTTAGAATCCTACAAGTATTCCGTATACCTAGCGTTACTGCCACGCGCCTTTTCTACAGGATATTTTTTGGCGTTCAGTTCGATTTTGGCATTCGCTGCTTCTATCAAATCAATTTTCAACACTTCAGCAATACGTAATAAATAAACAAAAGTATCGGCCAGTTCGTGGCTTACTGCCTCACGCTTTTCAGGTGTTAACTGCTGACTTTCCTGTGGCGTATCCCATTGAAATTGCTCAACTAATTCCGCAGCCTCCACTATCATCGCCATCGCTAAGTTTTTTGGTGTATGAAACTGCGCCCAATCACGCTCTTGCACAAAAGAATCAATACGCGCTCTTAAATCGTTTAATGAATCAGCCATGGTATAGATACTCTCTATGACGTTATAACTATGTAAGATTATTTACGGTTGCTGCCAGCTACCATCTTAATTTCAAACAGTCGACACTCTAATGAGCCGTTGAATAATGGCGTACGCTTACTTGGCGTCAAACGCATGAGCTTAGGCATAGTTAAATCATTGGTTAAGAAATAAGTATTCCAGCCTGCAAATTTACGCTTTAACACTTCACCCATTTTAGGATAAAGCAGAGCCAAATCATCACCTTCGCCAATACGCACGCCATACGGAGGGTTTGCCACCATCACGCCATTATCAGCTGGTGGAACAACGGCAATCATATCAACATGTGACAATTGAACAGCCTCTAACAAACCGGCATCTTCCAGATTTTGCTTACTAATACGCACTGCGCGCAAATCAATATCTGAGCCATAAATCTTTTGAAAAGTCACTTTCTTCACTTTGCTTAAGGCTTGGTTTTTAATCTTACTCCAAACTTCCGGCACGAAAGTATTCAGTTTTTCAAAACCAAAACTTCTTTTGTAGCCGGGCGCCATGTCTAGCGCAATCATTGCAGCTTCTAGTAAAAATGTACCGCTACCACACATTGGATCTAACAAAGGCTGCCCGACTTGCCAGCCAGATAGTTTTAAAATACCTGCCGCTAAGTTCTCACGCAGAGGCGCTTCAATACTAGCGCCGCGATTACCACGTTGATACAAAGCCGCCCCAGAAGTATCTAAATAGAACTGATATTCATCAGCTGCCAAGTAGGCATGAATACGTACTGCCGGCGTTTTAGTATCAATATAAGGACGGCTACCCACCGCCATTCTAAACTTGTCACACACTGCATCTTTGATTTTTAAGGTGGCAAACTCTAGGCTTTTCAAAGGACATTTCACGCCTGTCACTTTCACCATAAAGTCATTTTTTACATCAAACCATTGCGGCCAATCAAGTTTGTAGGCGCCTTCAAAAAGGTCTTCTTCGTTTAAATATTTACCACGTGCCACTTGCCACAAAATACGTGTAGCAATACGCGAATGCAGGTTTGCCGCATAGCACACCGCCCAGTCGCCATCAAAACTCACGCCACCATCAGTCAGCTTGATGGATTTGGCTTTAACTTCTTGTAACTCATCAGCAAGTAATTGCTCTAAACCACGTGGGCAAGTTGCGAAATAACGATTGGGTATCATAATAAATATTCTTAAATTTAAGTGTTTAAATACTGCTAAGTTAACTAGCCGTTTGTTAGCTGCCTATCGAGACTATGGTAATGCTTAATTGCTACCAGCATCGCCTCTGAGCATCAGCCTTTTTTGGTACACCTGATTATCGTTGCATAGTTTATCGATGAAATCAGAAAACTCTATTTGGTGCTGCGCTTCAAGCGCTTTTGCACGCTCTTGCAGACTGGCTACATTCAAGTTGCTTGGTACTTTGTTAAAGCCAAAAACGACAATATTACCAGGCTTGCCAGTACGCATCATCAGCACTTTTTGCTCAAAACTTTGCTCTATGCGCTGCAAATAAATATCAAAGTTCTTATCGCTGCCCCATAGATTGATTACAAATATCCCGTCACCTTTTAAAGTTGCTGAACATTGATCAAAAAAATCTTGGCTGCAAAAATCTGGTGGAATACCGTTGCTATCAAACGCGTCAATCAGCAATACATCAGTGCTATGAATATGCTCAGCCAAATACTGCAAGCCATCGCCCTCAATCACATCAAAATAGTCATCATTTTCTGGCACAGAAAATTGATTACGTGCCATTTGAATGACTTTAGGATTGATCTCAACAATAGTACTTTTAATACCTTGGCAATGTTTGTGCACATACTTTGCGACAGATCCTCCACCTAAGCCGATGGTAAGCATGTCTTTAACATTATTCCTAAACAGTAAAAAGCACATAATGCCACGTGTATAGGTGAGCTCCAGCGCAAACGGGTCACGTATGCGCATGGCGCTTTGTATGGTGACTGAGCCTAAATGCAATGAGCGCACGCCATCGGCTTCACTCACATAAACCGTTTCGTCTGCAGCACTAGTATTGGTGAAATTGCGCATTAAATGTTTAGCGACACGAAACATTAAGCAGCCTCAACTTCAACCGTATCATCTGGAGTAGCTTCGCTGTTATTTGAATCAGGAGTATTCATATCGAGAGTAGCTGAATCTAAACTATCCAAAGCTTCGATATCTGCATCATCAAAATCCACAGGCGCTGCGGCCTCTTCCAGCACTTTTATAAATTTAGTACGCAAATCCAACATCAACGTATCAACCTCTTGCACTTGCAAGCTTACACGTGTGCCGGGCTTAAGTTCAGGTAAACCATAAACTTTAGTCATGTAAGGCATATGATCTAAACGTACTAAGTTCTCACGCCAAACGGTGGCGTGAATCTCTTGCTTGTTTTCCTCTAAAAAGCCTTCCTGAATCAAATACTGCAAGCACCAATAGCGCTCCATACGCGTTTGGAACTCGCTATATGCCTTGTAAGTTAGCTCAAAATTACGCATATGTGTAGTGAGCGCATCACTGTTTTGCGGATAAACAGGCTGGTTGTTTTGCACGACACTGATAATCTGGCGTTGATTAATTAAATCCACCGCACGGCGCAAAGGCGACGTGCTCCAAGCATATTGCGCTACACCTAAGCCCTGATGCGGCTCGGCCTTGGTGGTCATATACACTCGACCGCCCATTTGCGCACGATACAAACCTGGCACTTCATGCGATGCCAATAAGGCGCCCCACTGATTGTTAGCCTCTATCATTAACTCAGCTACTAACTTGTCCATAGGCGAACCACGATGGCGGCCAACGATGCTGACTTTGTCATCTGTTACATAAAAGTTATAGTCAACTTGGGGTGGTTTTGTTGGGTCGTATTTACCGCGAGATTTTTCTAATGAAACTGCTAAGTCAAATAAATACAGCAACCTAGCCCAATAGGGATGTCCGCTGTCAGCCTCTAATGTGTTTTCATTAAAAAACGGCTCTAATGTATCGTGGCGTAGATTTTCAGCTACTTTAATCAACTCAACTTTGCTATCACGTTGAATAATTTCCAGCGCCTCATTTACATGCAAGTACAAAGATAAAACAGGTTTAACCTGTCCAGCATCTAAACTAAATGGTCGAATTGCCGTTTCTGGCAGCATGGTAATTTTATTGCCGGGCATGTACACGGTAGATAAACGCTGCATCACCTCTTTATCCAGCGCGCCATCAACAGCAATACCTAAAGCGGGCGCGGCGATATGAATACCGATGCGAGTGATACCATCGGTTAATTGTTTAATTGAAAACGCATCGTCAATTTCTGTTGTGGTGCTGTCATCAATACTAAAGGCCTCGGCATCTGCCAATGGCAAATCAAAAGTTATATCGCTAGCAATCTCTGCTATTTGTTCAGGAGTGAAATCTGTACCCTTAGCAAAGTATTCGCGTAAAAAAGCACCCAAGTGATAGTCGTGCACAGATGGAATTGCGCCACAGATATGCATTAACTTGAGATGACTTAAATGCAACGCGCTCGCAGCAGCATCTAATGTTTTGTACTCAAAAGCATTTTTGTCCGGCTCATAAAGCAACATATCGCGCTTCTGCATCAGCTCTTCGGGCATTTTGTGGGATTTTAAATCTTCAACAAAAGCTGCCATCTTTTCGGCTAATAAGCGCTTTTTCTCAAGCCCAGCCAGTGCAGCTTTTAGTATTTCGGCAGGTGCTGCTCTATAGAGCCCTTTACCTTTACGATTGAAATACACTGGCGCACTGTGCAGCTTAATCGCAATCGCCGCAGCCTCAACTGGCGTCGGTTTACGTCCATAATAATCAGCGGAAAACTCTTCAAAACCAAACTCAGTTTCGCCGCAACACTCCCATAAAAAATCTAACTCTAGCGTTTCAGCTTCTGTATTAGCAGCTTCCATAAAGCCAGCTAAAGGCGTTTCAAAACGCATCAATACATTACTGGCTTTCACTTTGGTGCGCTTGCCACTGACGGATTCCACCTGCAAAGCGCCTTGCGTTTCGGTCATGATGGAGGCAATTTTAAAACTGCCGTCTTCTTCAAAAAATACGTTCATAAATGCTTATATGCGTTGTTCTAACTAAATTAGTGACATTTTACCTTGTATTAGAGATTTCGCTTTATGTATTAGCTAATTCGCTTTGTTGCATTTAAAATATGGACATGGATAAACGCATACCCGTCACTCTACTCACTGGCTTTTTAGGCAGTGGCAAAACTACCTTACTGAATAAACTACTGCATCACCCTGATATGCGCGATACCGCGATTATCATCAATGAATTAGGTGACGCAGGGCTAGACCAGATTTTTGCCAACAGTAATCTAGCGCAGAATATTGAAAATGAGCATATTGCCGATAACACTGTACTGCTTAGCTCAGGCTGCCTATGCTGCACACTAAAAAACGAGTTAGCAGATACCATGCGCGACTTGTTTTTTAAGCGCGCTCTGCAAGCTATTCCGCAATTTAATCGGCTGATTATCGAAACCACAGGCATGGCCGATCCAGGTCCGATACTTGCCAACTTAATGAATGAACCTGTAATTGAGTCTGTGTATCGCCTAGATGCAGTCGTCGTGACCATAGACAGTATTTATGGCTTACAGCAAATTGAAGAAAATACCGAAGCCTTAAAGCAAGCCGCCGTGGCAGATGTGTTAGTGCTGACTAAAACAGATTTAGCTAGCGCCGAGCAAATCAACGCGCTTAAAGAAAAACTTATCACTATCAATCCCGGAGCAACACAACATAAAATTGCGCATGGCGAGCTAGACCCAGCTTTTGTAGTGGATGTGGGTTTATTCGACTTAGCGACTAAACATCCTGAACCACAGCGTTGGCTTCGCGCGCCAATTAAACAAGCGCAACCTAAAGGCACATTGCCACAAAAAACTCACAATGATGACATCACCAGTTTCACTGTCATCATGCCCAGCCCACTTAACTGGTCGCAACTCAAACCGCATTTATTATCTTTTTGCCAAAAATACGGTAAAAATTTATTACGCCTGAAAGGTATTATCCATGCGGCTGACCAATCTGCACCGCTAGCTATTCATGCCGTGCATTTCACCCCCTACCCACCCACCTTGCTTGAAGGCTGGACCGAAGACGAACCACTTTCACGAATTGTGATTATTGGTAAGGATTTAGACGAACTGGAAATTAGAAAAGCATTAATGCAGTTTTAAGCCATCGCCTAACCTTCCATAATGAAACTTTACGAACAACTAGCTAACTCTATTGCCCTGTCAATTCAAGAGGGCGTACTTTGTAAAGGCGACAAGCTGCCGTCTGTTAGACAAGCTAGCTCTAGTCGGAATGTTAGTCCGTCAACCGTGTTTCAGGCGTACTACCTCCTGGAAGCAAGAGGTTTAATTAGCGCGCGTGAACGTTCAGGATATTTTGTTACTGGTGGCTCTGGCGGAATTCCGGCATCGCCTGAACCTGTCATGGTTAAACATGAAGAACTAACTCAAGTGGATGTAAGTGAACTAGTATTTGAAGTGCTTGAATCAACTAGAATGAAAAAGGTTGTTCCGCTTGGTTCAGCCTTCCCAAGCCCATTATTATTTCCCTTAAGCAATCTAGCACGAACGATGGCTTCAAGCATACAAGTCATGGATCCTTGGAGTAGCGTAGACAACTTGAGTCCAGGCGACGCTGATCTGAGACGGCAGATTGCCTTGCGCTACATTGTTGATGGTTTGCATGTACCATCTGACGAGATTGTGATTACCAATGGCGCTCTTGAAGCCTTAAATCTTTGCCTGATGGCGGTGACGCGGCCGGGAGATACGGTGCTGATTGAGTCGCCTACTTTTTATGCGGCTTTACAGTCCATCGAGCGCATTGGACTTAAGGCGGTTGAGGTCCCTAGCCATCCAAAAGATGGAGTAGATCTTGATGCAATGGAATGGGCACTAGAGCGCCATAAACCTAAAGCATGCTGGTTAATGACGAATTTCCAGAACCCGTTGGGCAGCTTACTGGGTAATGAGAAAAAGAAAGCACTCGTCGAGTTGTTAACTCAACACCAAGTACCATTGATTGAGGACGATGTATATGGTGAATTGTATTTCGGCGATAAGCGCCCCATGCCTGCAAAAGCATTTGATACTGATGGCTTGGTGATGCATTGCTCCTCATTCTCAAAATGCTTGGCGCCCGGCTATCGCGTAGGTTGGGTCGCACCCGGTCGATACTCTAAAATAATAGAACGGCTAAAACTAACGACGACTTTATCGGCATCAGCACCAGCGCAGCTTGCCTTAGCAAAATATCTGCAGAAAGGCGGCTACGATAAGCATTTGCGTAACCTTCGTCACACTCTTTTAGTGAATCAAATCAAATTTATAGATGCTATTCAAAGATACTTTCCAGAAGGAACGCGCTTAACCAAACCTCAAGGTGGCTACTTTTTATGGGTAAAGTTACCTGATGCTGTAAACGCACTGGATGTTCATCGTGTCGCACTAGCAAACGGCATCAGCATCGCTCCGGGGCCTATATTTTCAGCCCAAAGAGGTTTTACTGATTACATTAGATTAAATTATGGACATATTTGGGATGAAAACATCGAGTCTTCCTTAGAGAAACTTGGTAAAATAGTCTCGGATTTAATGCGATAAAATAATGCCGCGCCAGCCTCTTTTTATATGGTCAAAACATGTGTTGACATCAACTGATATGCTTTTTATTTAGCTATCTGCTTCTGTTTTAATTTACCGCAATACCTTATTCTGTACTGTAACTAAACTGGCTTCATATAAAACCTGTTTAATTCAGATAATGCATTGTTTTATTGCAGTAAGTTTAGTTAGCCATTAAATACCCCAAATTGAAATAGTTTATTGCCAGTGAGATGTAAAAATGACGGTTAGTCAAAAGACACCAAAAAAAGTAATTCCTATTGCAGTGCACACTTCCATGTTTGCAGCACAGAACAAAATCTACCCAAGAGCCACTTCTGGTTACTTTACCAATTGGCGATGGATTATGGTGTGGATTACCCAGTTAATATTTTATGGCACGCCATGGCTTGAATTTGGGCAAAGACAAGCGGTTTTGCTCGATATTGATACCCATAAATTCTACATTTTCGGCTTGATACTTTATCCGCAAGATCTAATTTATCTTGCCGTTATTTTAATTATTTCTGCATTGGCGCTCTTTCTATTTACTACGGTTGCAGGCCGGCTTTGGTGTGGATTTTCGTGTCCGCAATCTGTCTATACCAAAATATTTCTCTGGATTGAATATAGAGTTGAAGGTGACCGTGCCACACGTATCAAGCTAGACAGCAAAAAAGTCACTGTAAAAACACATTATAAAAAATGGATTAAACACGCCATCTGGATTAGTTTTTCTATTTGGACAGGGTTTACTTTTTTAGGCTATTTCACGCCGATTCGTCATCTGTTTGATGGCATATTTAATTTCAGTTTGGGCCCTTGGGAAACTTTCTGGATAAGTTTTTATGGATTAGCCACTTACGGCAATGCAGGCTTCTTGCGTGAACAAGTTTGTTTACATATGTGCCCTTATGCGCGTTTTCAAGGTGTAATGTTTGATAAAGACACCTTAATCGTCACCTACGATGAAAAGCGTGGCGAGCCGCGCAGTGGCCGTTCGCGCAATGTAGATGCAAAAGAACAAGGTTTAGGCGACTGCATTGATTGTAGCTTCTGCGTGCAGGTTTGCCCAGTGGGAATTGATATACGCGATGGCTTGCAATATGAGTGTATTAGCTGTGGTTTGTGTATTGACGCATGCGATAGCGTCATGGATAAAATGGATTATCCACGCGGTTTAATTAAATTCTCCACACTCAACAGTGCAGGTTTAAGTGAGGTAACACTCAACGATAAACATGAAACTAGCGCAACGCATGAGGTTGCTCATAAAATTCTACGCCCTAGAGTCTTAATATACGGCGGCATATTATTATTGCTATGCGTGGGCTTTGTGGTATCACTGAGCTTACGCAGCTCATTTATGGTCGATGTGATTCGTGATCGCGGTGTGATGTCACGCATCACTTCGGATGGCTCTATTGAAAATGTCTACCGTTTACAGATTACCAACGCTACCGAAGACACTCAGACGTACCGCGTTTCAGTGGCGGGCTTAGATGGCTTATCTATCTCTTCCAGTAGCGTCTTTATGGTGAATCCTGCCAGTGAGCGCATGGTACCTATCAGCATACAAATACCTGATGGCTCAGTCAGTAGCGGCTCGCATAAAATCAAGTTTCAAATTGAAGCACTTGGTCTAGATGAACAAATATCAGAAAAATCAACATTTCTGATGCCGCGTTAGTATAACTAGCGTTTAAAGTACTAGCGTGCATTAAGTGTGGTTGCAATGCGGTTTAACGCCTCTGCAATCACACTGCGTGGCGATGCAATATTAAGTCGCATAAAGCCACTGCCGCCTTTGCCAAAGGACTTACCTAAATTAAGCCCGACTTTGGCTTCTTTCACAAAAAAAGCTTCTAGTTGTAAATCTGTCATTTTTAAATCACGACAATCTAGCCATAGCAGGTATGTACCCTGAGGCTGGATTAGTCGTATAGAGGGGATATTATTTTTGAGATAGTTACTCACAAAATCACGGTTATCACGCAGATAAATCAGTAGCGCATCTAACCAAGCTTCCCCACCACGGTATGCAGCCTCAAAAGCCGCAATACTGAATGGGTTAGTATTACTTAAATGCAGGCTATCAAACACTTTCTTTAAGGCAGTTCGCTGTGCGGGGTTTGGTACAATCATCGCGGATAAACCAAGCCCAGGAATATTAAATGTTTTACTTGGCGCTACAGCCGTGATGATTTTATCGCTCTTGCTCGCTAGCATTGCTAAGGTGGTGTGCTGTTCACCAATATAATTCTCTGTAGGATTCTCAGTATGCTTTAAATCTGGATAAATTAAGTCAGCATGAATTTCATCAGATAATATAGTTATATCGTAACGGCGTGTAATGGCTAATAGCTGCTCTAGCTCGGCTTTGCTCCACACACGCCCTACTGGATTGTGTGGTGAGCAAAATATCAACATTTTTGCACCATCAGCGGCACAGCGTTCTAGGTGCTCAAAGTCTATATAGTAAACATCATCCACTAACATCAATGGGTTTTCAATCAAGTGACGCTGGTTGGTCGTCACTGCCGAAAAAAACGGTGCATAGACTGGCGGCTGAACAATGACGCCATCGCCCTGCTCTGTGAATGCCATTACACTAGCAAATAATGAAGTCACAACACCCGGCGCCATCACAATCCAGTCACGCTCTACCGTCCACCCATGTCGACTTTTCAGCCAACTAATTAAGGCGTCATACATGCTTTCTGGATAAAAAGAATATCCATAAACTGGATGCTCAGCACGCTGCGTAAGCGCATTTATGACTGCTTCTGGCGCAGAAAAATCCATATCAGCCACCCATAACGGCAAGATATCTGACGTACCAAAGTAGCCCGCACGTCCGTCTTGCTTTACCGATGCAGTATCATCTCGCGCTATGATTTTAGCGAAATCAAAACTCAAGAGACTCGCTCCCAAAGCGTCACTTCCGAAAGCGAATGCTGGAATTTTCGTTTAGTTTCGCGAATCACAAAAGGTACGTCTACAGGCTCTGCAATCAGGCGAAAGTGTGCGCTAAGTTGCTCTTTCAAACCATCAAGCGTAGTGAAATTCTCGGCGTTCTGCTTAAATCCGCCTATCCATTCTTCACGCTTGGTATGCTCTTCTAACCAGGTATAGGGTGAGGCAATCAGCAGAATTCCGCCAATATTCAAACGTTCATGTACGTGCGAAAGGAATTTCTTTGGGCTATAAAGCCTATCAATCAAGTTTGCAGCCAATATCAAGTCGTAGTTAGTTAATATCGGCTTGAGATTACAGGCATCACCTTGCGAAAACTCTACTTTGCCTTTTAAGTTACCTAACCCTAAACTTGCCAAGGTACGAGTCTTGTAACTGACCAACTGACCTTCATCGACTAATGTATAGTGCAACTCACCTTTTTCAGCCATTTGCACACCAGACTCAATCAAGCGCACAGAAAAATCAACACCCGCGACATGTTCGAAATGTCGAGCCAATTCAAATGTAGCTCGTCCCGAAGCGCAGCCCACATCTAGGGCTTTGCGTGCTGGCTTATCTTTCATCACGCTAATCGCAATATCAGCAAGGCTTTTAGTGAAATTTGCCACCCCAAAAAAGTTATCACCATAGTGAAACTCCGCGTACTCTGAGATTAATTTATCAGTTTCATAATGTGAGGCTGGCACGCTGGCTAGTGCATCGGCAACCACGTATCGAAACCCAGCATGCTGAAAGAAATGGCGTCGGAATGCATAACGCGCACTGTGTAATGCCTCGTTGCCACAAGAAATCCAAGAGCCACCTTTGATAAGATTATGTCTGCCATCAAAAGTCGGTGTAGTGAAGTCGTCATACAAAGGATGTACTTTAAAACCACTGAATGGATAAATAGGCGTTTCTGTCCATTGCCAAACATTACCAGTCACATCAAAGAGTTCACCATGACGAAAATCTGTGACTGGGCATGGCGACGCGGCATGGTCTAGATGAATATTAGAAGCGGCAACTTCACCATTTTTTACTTCAGCAACGCCTGCAAAATCATACAAACGATACCACTCATCCTCGCTAGGTAGACGCACCTGTAAGCCAGTTTTCTGTGCTTTCCAGTTGCAGAATGCTTTGGCTTCGTGATAATTGACCTCTGCTGGCCAATCCCAATGCATAGCCACTTCTTCGGTCATCAGGCGCAGCCACCACACTTCGCCTTTGCGCACCCAGAAGGTAGGATGAGCCGCCAGTGTATAGCGTCTCCACTTTAACCCCTCTTCAGCCCAAAATGCCTCTTGCGCATAGCCACCCTCAGTGACAAACTCTAAAAATTCAGCATTACTCACCAAATATCGGCTCGCCTGAAACTCGGCAACATCCGCTTCATGTAAGCCATATTCGTTATCCCAGCCATATTCAGCAGCGCTCTCTTTTTTATCGAGAGCTACCTTACCAGCTGGGATCGTAACCAAATCGTTCTGCGGTGCATCGCCAGAGCGAGTGCAAGCTTGCCAAGCAGCATGTGGTTGCACTAACTCAAGCGCTTGCTGACGAATCAGCACAGACGAGGTTTCAAGGTGAATACGTTCATGCTCAATGCCCATTATAATCACCCACCAATGGTGATTCCAATCAATCGGCAAAGTAAGTGGCGCGGTTTGAATGAGGTTTACTATCGCATCTCGGACTTGGTGGCGGTAATACTTAACTTCTGCAGAGGTTGGCCAATCATAGTTGGCATCGTTTAAGTCATCCCAACTCATCTCGTCCACACCCACTGCGAACATTGACTCAAGCTTCGGATTAACACGCTCTTTCAACAATCCTGCTAAAAGCAATTTATTTAGGAAAAAAGTCGCTGTGTGACCAAAGTAAAAAATCAGTGGGTGACGCAGTGCTATAGGCTTATTCTGATAAGAATCTTCATTTACTAAGGTTTCAAAAAGCAGCTCGTAGCGATTGAACGTTGAGAGAAAATATTCAAGAAACTCTTTACGCGTAGCGGCAACATCACTGCCGTTTAAAACTGGTGTTCTTGCAAATAAGGGTTGGGTCATGTTTATTAAAGTGATCGTTTGTAGAGAAGTTTAGATTAATTTTAACTGAGTATGCAGCTAACTAAGTAGGCCACTATTCTGGTTAGCCGTTATTTTTACACAGGCTTAGGGCGCTTTGCGCTACAAAAGTTCAAATACTAACTAGCTAAAATCTCTAAAATACAGCCTATTTAGCTTCAAAACTCAACGATGCAGAGTTAATGCAATAACGTAAACCTGTAGGAGGAGGCCCATCGTTAAATACATGACCTAGATGAGCATCGCAAACATTACAAATCACTTCAGTGCGTATCATTCCATGAGTGCTATCTTTTAGCTCACGCACGTTTGCAGGGTTGAGCGCCTTAAAGTAACTAGGCCAGCCACAACCTGCATCAAATTTGGTATCAGATTCAAAAAGCGGCGTATTGCAGCATACACAGGTATAAATGCCAGCTTCGTTATGATCTGCGTATTCGCCATTGAACGGTCTCTCAGTCGCCGCATGGCGTGTTACTTCATATTGAAGTGGTGTAAGTTGGTCTTGCCATTCTGACTCTGTTTTGATGATTTTTTTCATATCTATCCAATCTAATTTTAACGTCTAAGCATACACTCAAATACGGCAGTGCGTTAGGCGTAAGGTTCAATATCAACCATGAATTAGCATTAAGTATGCGACTAAAGATCGCTCAAACTTTTAACATGCGTCATTACACATCGCCCTAGCGCATGCAAAGCATATCCGCCTTCAAGTGCAGAGACTATGCGATTACTCGCATGACGTTTAGCTACGTCTTTTAACGCTTCTGTTACCCATAAGTAATCTTTTTCGTGCAAGCTTATATCGCCCATATCATCTTCCCAGTGTGCGTCGAAACCGGCTGAAATAAAGAGTATTTGAGGCTGAAAACGCTCTAGCGCTGGTAGCCAATGCTCTGTAACAGCGTCACGAAACTGCTCACCTGTGCTGCCTGCCGCAAGCGGTATGTTAATCATATGCTCGCTACCGCTATCGGCGCCGCTATATGGATAATACGGATGCTGAAAGGTTGAGCACATCATCACGCGTGGATCATCATGAAAAATATCTTCGGTGCCGTCGCCGTGATGCACATCAAAATCGGCAATAGCTATGCGCTCTAAGCCATGATGCTCAAGCGCGTATGTAGCCGCCACCGCCACATTGTTAAAAATGCAGAATCCAGACGCGCCGCCACGTTTAGCATGGTGACCAGGCGGGCGAATATTGCAAAATGCATTATTAACCTTACCAGCCATGACTAAATCAACACCTTGAACCACTGCACCTGTGGCGTATAAAGCTGCGTCTAAGGTGTATGGATTCATCATCGTGTCGCCATCAAGATCTATCAGTCCTGAATCTGGCGACTGGCTAAACACCCAATCGATGTATTCTTCGGTATGTGCCAAGGCCAATATCGCTTTGCTGACTTTTGATGATTCATAATGAACAAGGTAATCATACAGACCCGATGCAATCAGCTGGTCTTGAATCGCATGAATACGCGCAGGACACTCGGGATGGTCTGGCCCCATGTCATGTTTAAGAAACTCTGGATGCGTGATGTAAGCAGTATGCATAATTTATAAATCTATATATACATTCTTAATGCTGCTATCGTCAGGGTTAACTGTGGCAGTAAAGCCCAAGCGCTTCATCAGTTTTAACATACTGGCGTTATTTTTTAGCACTTCACCTTCAATTCGACTTAAGCCTTTGTTGCGGGCAATATCCATTAATGCAGTCATCAATTTATGCCCTAAACCTGTGCCGCGCATACTATCAGCGACGACTAAAGCAAATTCGCAGCTTTCACCATCTGGATTAATGGCATAGCGCGTGACGCCTAGCTCGATTTCCTTGTCATTTTCATTTCTTACCGCAATTAACGCCATCTCACGACTGTAGTCGATTTGCGTAAATCGAACTAACAATGTCTCACTGAGCTGCTCTACGCTTTTCATAAACCTAAAGTACCGCGCCTCTTCCGATAGATTCTTCACGAAATCTTGCACTAGCCATACGTCTTCTGGGCGTATAGGACGAATCACCACGTCGGTGCCATCTGCAAGCTGCCAGTTGGTGACTAAATGAGTCGGGTAAGGATAAATCGCCATATGTGTATAACGATCGGCGCTTGGTGGACGGACTTCTACCATAATGCGAGCATCGGCAGCCAACACGCCATTTTCATCTAATATCAACGGATTGATGTCCATTTCCATTAACATTGGCAGCTCACACACCATTTCAGAAACGCGCAGCATCACGCTTTCAAGCGCCTCCATATTGACTGGTGGCATATTTCTGAATGCACCTAACATTTTTGCCACGTGCGTATTATTAATCAGGTCTTTCACCAAGAAGTTATTCAATGGCGGAAGCGCTACCGAGCGATCAGCAATAATCTCAACAGTCGTACCACCCGCGCCAAAGGTAATAATAGGGCCAAATACAGGGTCATTAGTCACACCGACCATCAGCTCACGACCATTTGGTTTGACGATCATAGGCTGAATGGAGATGCCGTTAATATGTGCATTTGGACGTTTACTTTTAACGCTCTCGATAATGGAGTGATAGGCAGAGCGAATTTCTTGCGCATTGGCCAAATTTAGCACCACCCCACCCACATCCGACTTATGCGTAATATCGGGCGAGTTGATTTTCATCGCCACAGGGAAACCTAATTGTTGCGCAATCAATAATGCTTCATTCGGCGAGCGCGCCACCATGGTATGCGCAACAGGAATATGAAATGCCGACAATAAGGCTTTAGATTCCATTTCACCCAGAATCTTACGTTTTTCTTGCAGAGCACCTTCAATAATCATGCGCGCACTCTCAACATCTGGCGCCAAATGGTGAGAGATTGGCCCTGGCATTTGCATTAAAAGCTTCTGGTTTTTATGGTAAGCAGAGAGAAAAGAGAATACATCTACGGCTGACTCAGGGTTACGGAAACTAGGCATCTTAGTGCGATTAAATGCAGCGCGCGACTCGCTCACCTGCGCTTCGCCCATCCACGACGCTAACAATGGTTTTTTATATTTGTGACTCAAGGCAATCATGGCATTCGCCACTTCTAGCGGCTTAGTCATGGCTTGCGGCGTCAAAATGGTGAGGACGCCATCCACATTCGGATCTTCTAAACAAGCTTTGACCGCACATTCATACCTATCGACTTGCGCATCACCAATAATATCAATCGGATTGCCGTGCGACCATGTTGTTGGCAGTGCCTGATTAAGCGCTTGAATGGTCACGTCTGATAACGCGGCAATCTCTAAGCCTAAATCAATTGCGTAATCGGTTGCCATCACGCCAGGGCCGCCGCCATTGGTGACAATTGCCAAGCGGTTACCTGTTGGATCAAAGCCGCATGAAAGTGCCTTAGCCGCGGCAAATAACTGTGTAATAGTTTGCACACGCACCACACCCGCGCGACGAACTGCCGCATCAAATGCATCATCAGAACCAACAATCGCAGAAGTATGTGAAATAGCTGCTTTGGAAGCTGCTGGGTGACGCCCTACTTTTACCAAAATCACCGGTTTAATACGTGCAGCAGCTCGAATCGAACTCATAAATCCGCGTGCATCGTGTATACCTTCGATATACAATAAAATGCTACGCGTTTTAGTATCTGAAATTAAATAATCGAGGATTTCGCCAAAATCCACATCAACTGAGGCGCCCATAGAAACTACGTTAGAAAAGCCAACATCATTTGCATTTGCCCAATCTAAAATCGCTGTACACAGCGCGCCAGATTGAGAGATAAAGGCGATATTACCTGCAATGGCGTTACCTTTATTAAAGGTCGCATTCAAGCCAATATCAGGGCACATCACACCAAGGCAATTTGGACCTATTAGACGAATACCATAGTAATGAGCCTTTTCGAGTACAGATTCTTCCAACTGCTTACCAGCTGCACCTGCTTCGCCAAATCCCGCACTAATAATAATGGCAACCTTCACCTTATTTAGGCCGCAAGCTTCGATAATATCTGGTACAGCATCTGCTGGAGTAGCAATCACTACCAATTCTACTGGCTCATTAATTTCAGTGATGGAGGCATAAGCCTTATAGCCCTGCACAGTGCTATGCTTGGGATTGATTGCGTAGAGCTTACCTTGGTAACCACTTTGCAACATATTCTGAAACACCACTTGCCCCACAGAATCAACGCGGTCACTAGCCCCAAACACGGCTACCGATTTAGGAGCAAACAAGGGCTTGAGATGATGCTGACTCATGGTTTTACTTTGCAGTTAATGGCTTGGTTATTATGTTAGCGCATTGCAAACAGTTTAATATGATATAGCTCAATAAACACTAGATGTAAAATATGTAACGCACCTTTATGTAAAAAGCGCTAATAAGGTGTGTTCTTGTAGTTAGTGCCAAAAAACTCCATCATCATAAACTCTTCCAGTTCTGCACTATCTTCTGGGCGAGCTGACTTCACTACCTCACGACCTAGTCGTTGAGACTCCCAGTTAAAATCGCCATCATAATGTCGGCGAATCAAAGAGATCATTTTCTTAATCATCACTAATCTAACGTCCTGCCCAGTGCCCGCTTCAACTTCAAATGATTCACGCTTTGCACTGCTGTAATCATTAGTCCAACCTTTAAATGCAAAGGCTGCATGCCGCCCACTTAAGTTAGTAATTTCAAAAATGCCATTCGTACCAACTTTTAAATTACTTTTAATTCTGTCGTCTCTAACCTTTTCTTGGCTAGGGCCAACTTCACGCGCGACGGCTTCTGCATTTTGTCTTGCCGCGTCCGCTTCCATAGCGTTACGCTTGGCTTGCTGCGCCTTAACGTAAGAAGCCATATCAGTTGGCGCGTCATTTGGCTTAACCTCTTTAGGTGGCGTTGGTTCTGGCGTTGGTTGTTTTGTCGCAATCACGTCTGGCACGGAGAACGTGGATGGTTTTGTATTTTTACTGGGTTTTCGTGTAATGACTTTTGGTAGCGGCTTTGTGACTTCAGGCTCTGGTTTTACAGGAGTTGGTTCAGGAATTTCAACTTTAGGCGGAGTTGGTGGCGCCAAACTCACTTCCAATGCCGTTGGCTGTGGAGAAGCCGCGTTATCAAAATCAATTTTTGGCAACATAACGATTAAAAGCAGCCCATGCACCAGTAGCGAAAAGATAATCGCAATCAGCGTGTTACGACTAATATTGATACGAATCAGCTTATCGCCACGCGGCTTAAGCAAGAATTCGTCAAACTGATTTACAGCTTTATCGAGTGGAGTAGTTTGATTAATTTCCATGGTTGACTACAGGCAAACGCTAATTAGCGCATGTCCGCCCATGTTTTTTCTAAGCGCTTAATCGACACTGGAAATGGCGTTTTAAGTTCTTGCGCAAATAAGGAAACGCGTAATTCTTCAATCAACCAGCGGTAATCCTGCAAGTCTTGTGGAATATCCTGATTAGCCTGATGCAGCGCACTGACTTTATCTTGCCATTTCTGCCACAAAATACCCACGCTTCCTGCATTTTTGCCATCTCGATCTGGATTCGCAGGATGCTTTTCAATGCGCAACCTTAAAGCCTTCAAATAACGTGGCACATGCTGCAAGTGCTCCCACGGCGTTTGACTAAAACAACCTTTATAAACCAGCTGCCCAACTTGTTGATCCAAGTCGCGTTTTAATCGATTGGCTGTTGTTGCCATTTGACCTTGCTTCACTGTGAGCAGTTGATATTCAGTGGCAATCGCTTGCGCTTGCCTTGCAATCGCTTCGCTAACGGCTGGCAGACGTGTTCTGGCGCGTTGTTTCAACTTCATAAATTCAGCATTAGTACGTGGCAAATCGTCCTCACCAATAAAGGCGCGATCGGCAATGGCAGTAATCATATCTTCACGTAAATCTTCTGGCGACATTATGTTTCTGAGCGTTAAGGCGTATTGATTAAAATTTGGCAGGCTTTTTTCCAACTGCTTCATTTGTTCTTTTAACTCAAATCGAATTAATCGGCAAATACCTTTACGTAGATTTACAGCCGCCTCGCGCTCGGTATCAAAAAGCTTCACAGAAACGCTATCGATTTCATCTTCTAATGCAGGATAACCCACCACTTTTAAGCCATCGCGCTCAAAACTCAAGGTTTGCGGTAAATCACCAAAATTCCATTGTTTTAGACCCGTCTTTTCAATATCTGGCGAGGTGTTTCTAAAGGTGAGTTGCGCGGCTGAACCTAATTGTTTTTTAAGTGCATTCCAATCGCGCCCCATGGCAAGCTCACGGCCTGCATCATCAAGAACGCTAAAGTTCATCAGCAAGTGAGCTGGCGTTTCTTCAGTCCAATCTTCAACTGAGATTTTTAGCGTAGTCACACGTTGAATATGCGCTGCAAGAACCTGTTTAATTACACCTTCACCCACCTTATTTTGATCTAAAAAAACCGTGACAAACTCAGGCACAGGCACGCAAACGCGGCGGAAAGTTTTAGGCAATGCTTTAATTAAATAAGTCAGCTTTTCACGTAGCATGCCGGGGACTAACCATTCGGTTTGTGTTGGATTAAGCTGATTCAATAAGGCCAACGGAATAGTCGCCGTGACGCCATCCAAAACATGGCCTGGCTCGAAGCGATATTTCAGATGCGTTTCAACGCCATCCAACATAATCATTTCTGGAAACTGCACGGCAGTAATGGCATCTGCACCATGACGCATCAAGTCATCACGAGTCAGATACAGCAACCTTGGGTTTTCTTTTTCAGCGGTTTCACGCCACTTTTCAAAAGTTGCTGCCTGGAAAATATCAGCAGGAATCTTTGCGTCATAAAAGGCAAACAACTGATGTTCATCTACTAGCACATCTTGCCGACGCGCCTTATGTTCCAACTCTTCAACTTCGGCAATTAAGCGTTCATTTGCAGTGAAAAATGCAGCTCGGGTATCGAACTCACCGCTAGCTAACGCCTCACGTATGAATATCTCGCGAGCTTCTTTAGGGTTGATTGGCCCATAATGCACACGACGCTTAGGAATAATAGTTAAGCCATAGAGAGAAACACGCTCCCACGCATTGACCATACCCATTTTCCTATCCCAACGCGGGTCAGAATATTGGCTTTCTGTTAAACCTCGCGCTAACGGCTCAATCCAATCAGGCTCTATCTTTGCCACGCAACGCGCATAAAGCTTAGAGGTATCGACCAACTCCGCAGCAATCACCCATTTTGGACGAGTCTTTTTGAGGCATGAACCTGGTGCCACATAAAAACGAATACCACGTGCACCTGAATAAGCGTCGTTATCACCATCTTTAAAACCAATATTACCCAGTAAACCAGCTAATAATGCTTTATGGATTTGCTCAAAAGTAGCTTCTTTTTCGTTGTATTTAAATTCCATTTCATCGGTAATTTGCTTGATTTGGCTATGCAACTCACGCCATTCTTTTAAGCGCAAAAATGATAAGAAGTTGCTATGGCACTGATTCAGCAAATCTTTGTTCGATTTTTTGGTTTTAAGTGCGTTATCAAAAAAGTCCCAAAGCTTGAGGTAGCTCATGAAATCTGAACCCTCTCCTGCAAATTTTGCATGTGCATTATCTGCCGCCTCGCGCTTGTCCATTGGGCGTTCACGTGGGTCTTGTATGCTCAACACGCTGGCGATAATCAATATCTCGTTTAAACAGCCTTCACGCTTAGCCGCTAAAATCATGCGACCTACTCGCGGGTCTAAAGGCAAGCGTGCAAGCTGCAAGCCAATTTCAGTAATTTGGCGCTTAGCATCCACCGCGCCTAATTCTTGTAGCAACAAATAACCATCGCTTACCAACCGAGATGATGGCGCTTCGATAAACGGAAACTCTGTTACATCACCCAATCGCAATGCCGCCATGCGCAAAATCACGCTGGCTAGCGAACTGCGCAGAATTTCAGGTTCGGTAAATTCTGGACGACCGTTAAAATCTTCCTCTGAATACAAACGTACACATATACCACTTGAAACACGTCCACAACGACCTGCCCGCTGTTTGGCTGCGGCTTGGCTAATCTTTTCTATCTGCAATTGCTCAACTTTGGCACGTGTGCTGTAACGGTTCATCCGCGCTAGCCCAGCATCAATCACATACTTAATACCTGGAACAGTAAGCGACGTTTCTGCCACGTTAGTCGCCAACACAATGCGACGTGAACTATGGCTTTTGAATATTTTTTGCTGATCTTCTATGCTTAAACGTGCAAATAAAGGCAGCACTTCAATATGCTTTAACTTCGCCGAACGTCCTTGATATTTGCGTAAATGGTCAGCAACATCGCGAATTTCGCGTTCGCCGGGCAGAAACACTAAAATATCACCATCGCCTTGACGTAGCAAGTCATCCGCGGCGTCTAAAATCGCTTCTTCTATGGCTTCCTCTTCGTCATCTTCTTCCAGCCAACGTGCTTCTGTTTTGGCTTTTCTAGCGATACCAAAGATAGTTTCATCTTCTAAATCAAACTGAGAATTTTCAGTTTCCGCAATTTCTCTAGCGCGAAATCCAGCTTTACCTAATGGGCGATAACGAATCTCAACAGGGTAAGTACGACCTGACACCTCAATGATAGGCGCGCCTACAAAGTGATTTGAAAAACGCTCTGCATCAATCGTTGCTGAAGTCACAATGATTTTTAAATCTGGACGCTTTGGCAGTAACTGCTTGAGGTAGCCCAGCAAAAAGTCGATGTTCAAGCTACGCTCATGCGCCTCATCAATAATGATAGTGTCATAAGCATTAAGGAATTTATCGCCCTGCGTTTCCGCCAGCAAAATACCATCAGTCATCAACTTGATATAGCTGGATTCTGACAACTTATCGTTAAAGCGCACCTTATAACCAACCACTTCACCCAACGGACTTTGCAGCTCCTGCGCAATACGCGAAGCCACTGAACGCGCAGCAATACGGCGTGGCTGCGTATGTCCAATCAAACCCGCCACACCACGACCAAGCTCAAGACATATTTTAGGTATTTGTGTTGTTTTACCAGAACCTGTTTCACCGCAGATAATCACCACTTGGTTATTGGTAATGGCCGCCGCGATTTCATCTTTTTTGCCGCTGACTGGTAGCTCAAGTGGGTATTCTGGCTTAGGCAAACTAGCTAATCGAGAAGCAAACTTCTGCTGAGATGTACGAACTTTTTGCGCAACCTCACCTAACAAGCGCTGTGCTTTAGCAGCAGATTTTTCATCTTTTAGCTTTTGTAAATCGGCCGCATCACGCAACTTACGACGCAATGCATGGCGATCAGCCAACATGCAGCTTTGCAAAGCAGTCGCTAAGCTGGCTGAGTTTGATATAGCAGGAATTGGGCTTGCAGGTTTGTTCACATTCATAGACCGATATTTTAACACGCTAGCGATATAGCTTTGCTCTCGAATTACTTTTTGATATTGCCCGCCATCACTACCATTGGATTTTGAAATTTTGTAAGGAGGGCAGCCAGCTGCCCTCCTTACTTGGTTAGTTGAGCAACCGTCGAATTTCAAGTTAAATCAATTATTATAACGGTATCATTTTTTAAAAGGGCTGTAGACTGTATGACAACTTTTTCCATCTTCACTTCGAACGAAAGATAATGCTTCACGACCTTCAATTTCGCAAGCGCGTGGATCAAGCTCAAGTAACGATGTAGGATTTTTGAATAAAGGAGCTGGCCAACCACCTTCAAAAACCATAGTCAATGCTGGATATATCAATGAAACATATGAAGGTCCATCGTTTGAAGCCGTTTCTATAGATGATGACAACAACCCTATTAATCTACCCTCATGATTAAAAACTGGACCACCACTCATTCCACCCCATGACGGACAGTCAACTTCAATTACGGGCCATGGCATTAAAAAGCTATCGCGTTGTGTCAGAAAGTGCTGAGTTACCTTGCCTTGAGAAAATAAAAGCATATTTTCAATAGGTTTACTCATGGGTTCATAAGGCTTACATATAGACTCTCGTTGAAATCTATTATCCGCTGCTTTGAATCCATAAATTATAACGTTCTCACCAATTTCAGGAACCTTAGTTGTTATGATGGACTGATTTAGAGTATCCCCTTCATCTATCGCAGATATAAGCTCTAGGCCAAGCATTGCAAGGTCATTCTCTAAACAATATGTTACTTTTTTTACTGCCCACATTTGAAGGCCAAGCGACGTTATTCCAATACAATGCATATTTTCTAAACCTTCAGCTATACCGCTGAATCGAGCTTCTATAACGTGTTTAGCTGTAATTGCGATACTTGGCCCTACCATTACAGCGGAGCCTTCCAGATATAGCCACTCAGCATCACTAAATACAACCCCTAGCAATACCCCTTCGAAAACATTCCAATTTTTAATCCATGAATTAGCTTCCTGAATCTGGAAAGGAAATAATAATTTTGCAAAAGTAATCACACCTCCAATTGGTATTCGCTCGGCAGAATCATCGACAACCGTCCCAGTTAATTTAATTAATTCATGCATATTTTTTCTTTCTAGCAAGCTTTATATAAGGCGGATTAGAGAAACAACCTGCCTTACTTTTCAAAAGTTATGTCGAATACGTTTTCCCATCAACTCCGCTGAGCCAATACCAATAAGGATCATAGGGTCTGCATTTTTAACTTAAAAGTACTTAATCTACAAAAACTTTTTTCCATAAAACTTTCACCGCAGCTGCATGCTCACTCACTGTTGATAACTCCACCCTCAAATGCGCCGCGCCTTGTAGCTTGAGCATGTGCTGAGTATGGCGATAATCTCGATATGCCGATACGACTTTATCCGCTAAATCTTGGGCGATGATATTGAGCGATGCCAATAGCCTTAACAAGCCGATGTTGCCGATATTGCCTGTGAGTTCTGGGTATTGCTTCGCCTGCGCCAGCACTAAATATTGCACTAGAAATTCCACGTCTATAATGCCGCCTATGCTGTGTTTAATGTCAAACATATTGGCTTCAATATGTTGTGCAGAGCGCATTTTCTCGCGCATCGATTGAACCTCTAGCTTTAACGCATCATTATCTCGCGGCTGCATCATCACTTCAATGCGAATTTTCTCAAACGCCGCACCTATTTGTTTGTCACCTGCTACAAAACGGGCGCGAGTAATGGCTTGGTGCTCCCATACCCACGCTTTTTGCATTTGGTATTCTTTGAAAGCAGCAACGCTACTCACTAGCAAACCACTGTTACCATCTGGACGCAATTGCATATCCGTTTCATAGAGCAAACCTGCTGAGGTCAAGCTGTTGAACCAGTTATTAATGCGTTGTGCAAAGCGCGCGTAGATTTCACCCGCTTCGGATGCATCGTCGTCATACAAAAAGATAATATCTAAATCAGACGCGTAGCCCAGCTCTTTGCCACCTAATTTGCCGTAGCCAATCACGGCGAATTTCGGCACCTCTAAATGCTTTCCGCGCACATTTGGCCAAATGACTTCCAAGCTCACACTGAGTATTAGCTGAGCAAGCTCACTCAAATAATCAGATAGTTTCTCTGGGCTTAGTTCGCCGTTAATATCTTGCGCGGCAAAGCGGAAAATATTGGCATGCTTAAAATGACGGAATACGTCCATTTCGCGCTCTACATCGCCTTTAACTTCAGCTAAACGTGCGAGTAAGTCTGCACGTAAGATAGAAAAATCAGGTGCGGCATACAGCGTGCGCGTATCTAAAAGCTCATCTAAAAGGATTGGGTGTTGCACCAAATAATTCGTAAGCCACGGGCTACTGCTACATAATTTAATCAATAGTTGCATGGCCTGCGGATGCTCGGCTAATAAAGCCAAATAACTCGCGCGACGACAAATGCTCTCCAACAAATCGATAATGCGCATCAGCGTGGTATCAGCATTTTGCATCTCGGCTACTTGAGATATAACCAACGGCATCAAGGCATCAAAGCGTTGCCGACTTAACTCTGGCAACTGACGGTAACGGCTACTCTGATGCAGAGTATTGAGTCGACGTAATGTTTCTGCGGCTTCAATGAAGCCCATTTTCTGCAGGGCTGGAACTGACTCTTGCTCGACAATGGCACCGTTCCATATGGATTTCTCTACCTCCAGTGTGCTTTCATCTACATTCTGACTCGCGCTAGCATCGCTAAACGTAGCATCAAAATGTTGCTGCACTTGCTGGCGGTAAGCATTTAATTTCGCCAAAAACTCCTCCCAATCGTCAAACCACATCGCTTTAGCTATACGTGCTTTAGCTTCATCACTTTTCGGCAGTTCCTGCGTTTGTGCGTCATCGACATACATCAATCGATGTTCTAAATTACGCAAAAATACATAAGCCTCGCTAAGCTCAGCCACAGTTTTTTCTGGCAATAAGCCTTTATTTTTCAATAGCTCTAAGACTGAAAGTGTAGGTTTCACTTGCAAACTTGCATCTTGCCCACCGCGAATGAGTTGAAAAACTTGTGCAATAAACTCAATCTCGCGTATGCCACCGCGACCAAGCTTGATATTGTCGTGCATGCCTTTGCTGTTTACATCACGCTGGATTTGGATTTTCAAATCACGCATGCTGGCAAACGCACCAAAATCTAAATATTTACGAAAGACAAATGGTTTAAGCAATTTAGATACTTGTTTGCCACCAGTCACTTCACGGCCTTTTATCCAAGCATAGCGCTCCCATTCGCGGCCGTTATTTTGGTAATACTCTTCAAGTGCGTCTAAATTAGAAACCAGCGCGCCTTCGCCACCAAATGGGCGCAAACGCATATCAACCCTAAACACAAAGCCGTCTTCGGTGATTTCATCAATTGCTGCGATAAGCTTTTTCGCCAAACGTGTAAAAAAGTCTTGGTTACTGATGGATTTTTCGCCAGTTGTTTCACCTTCTGATCCATAAGCAAAAATCAAATCAATATCAGAAGAAACATTGAGTTCGCCTCCACCAAGCTTTCCCATGCCAATCACAATAAAACTTTGCGGGTAACCTTGCGCGTCTACAGGTTGACCAAAAGCATCTACTAGCCAAGTATTCCAATAGTCTATCGAGGCATTAATTGCACACTCAGCTAGGCTAGATGTCGTACGCATCACTTCTGTTAAATCTGCCAAACCATTCAAATCACGCACGATGATTCTCGCCATCACATGCTGACGCAAACGTCTCAAAGCCTGCTTTAATGATGTTTCATCAAAAATATTTTGGTTTGATAAAAAATTCTGCATGTCACTTAACTGATATTCTTGATGCAGGTTTACTAGCAAATCAGTCAGCAAACCACCATCCTTTGTAAACAATTTTGTAACAAATGGGCTGCAAGCAACAGCATGCTGCACATAGGCTTCATCGCTAGATTTCATGCGGTTTTCTGATAGAATCATATCAAGTGTTATCATAGGTTTTTTAAGGTAATATGGCGTTTTAATGTCGTAACAATACAGAATGTGGTCAAACTAAAATATTGTCAAAAAGTATCTAGTGAAGACAAAAATTCTAGCTAAAACCAATTATAAATAGTCCAATTTAATATACCAATTATAAATAGATCAAATTATAAATAGATCAAAGTAATTTAAAGGGAGTTTTAAGCATGTCAATCGAGTCAGTTCTTCATGAAAACCGCGTATTTGAACCTAGCGCAGATTTTGTAAAAAATGCCAATGTCTCTAGCATGTCAGCCTACAACGCTTTATGCAAAGAGGCAACCGACGATTATCAAGGCTTTTGGGCGAAATTGGCGCGCGAGCTTTTAGTTTGGAACAAACCGTTCACTAAAACGCTTAATGAAGATAACGCACCGTTTTACAAATGGTTTGAAGATGGTGAACTGAATGTTTCAGCAAACTGCTTAGATAAACATCTTAATACTATCCCCAACAAAGTTGCGATTATTTTTGAGGCCGATGATGGCAGCGTGACTAACGTTACGTTTAAAGAGCTGTATCACCGCGTTTGCCAGTTTGCTAATGGATTAAAAAAACTAAACCTCACCGTGGGTGATCGCGTGATTATTTACTTACCAATGGGTATTGATGCAGTAGTAGCGATGCAAGCTTGCGCACGTTTAGGTTTAACACACTCAGTGGTGTTCGGCGGCTTTTCAGCTAAAAGCCTGAATGAACGCATTATTGATGCTGGTGCTGTTGCCGTGATTACCTCTGATGGTCAATTTCGTGGCGGTAAAGCACTACCACTAAAACCTGCGGTAGATGAAGGCATCGCAATGGGTGGCTGTGAGTCGATTAAAAATGTAGTGGTTCTGAAAAAAACTGGTCAAGAGATTGCCTGGAATGACAATAACATCTGGTGGCACGACTTAATTGCTGGGCAAGCAGACACATGTGAACCAGTCATGTTGAGTGCAGAGCATCCGCTATTCTTACTTTACACCTCAGGCAGTACAGGCAAACCAAAAGGCGTGCAGCACTCTTCTGCTGGCTATTTATTACATGCCATGAACAGCATGCGTTGGACATTCGACGTAAAAAACCATGACGTATTTTGGTGTACGGCTGACGTAGGTTGGATTACAGGCCATACTTATGTGGCTTATGGTCCACTCGCCATGGGCGTGACGCAAGTTGTATTTGAAGGCATCCCGACTTATCCAGATGCGGGTCGCTTCTGGCAAATGATACAAAAACATAAAGTGTCGATTTTTTACACTGCACCAACGGCAATTCGCTCGCTCATTAAGGCTGCTGAAACAACCGTAAGCACCCATCCTAAGAGCTATGATTTAAGCAGCTTGCGTTTGCTTGGTTCTGTAGGCGAGCCTATTAACCCAGAAGCTTGGATGTGGTATTACGAAAACGTGGGTGGAAGCCATTGCCCGATTGTGGATACCTTCTGGCAAACAGAAACTGGCGGTCACGTGATTACACCGCTACCTGGCGCAACAGCATTAGTGCCTGGCTCTTGCACACTACCATTCCCAGGTATCGACATTGATGTGGTAGATGAAACGGGTAAAGACGTGCCTTGGGGTACAGGTGGCTTATTAGTCATTAAAAAACCTTGGCCTTCAATGATACGTTCTATTTATAACGACCCTGAGCGTTATAAATCTAGCTATTACCCAGTGGACCTGGGCGGCAAAATTTACCTAGCTGGTGATGGTGCAGTTCGCGATGCGAAAACTGGTAATTTCACTATCATGGGTCGTATCGATGATGTATTGAACGTTTCAGGCCACCGCTTAGGCACGATGGAAATTGAATCAGCCTTGGTTTCAAACCCATTGGTTGCTGAAGCCGCCGTAGTTGGTAAACCGCATGACATTAAAGGCGAATCTGTCGTTGCTTATGTAGTGCTAAAAGGTCAACGTCCAGAAGGCGAAGAACTGAAAAAAATCGTCGCACAACTACGTGATTGGGTAGGCAAAGAAATTGGTCCGATCGCTAAACCAGATGAAATTCGTTTTGGTGATAACTTACCAAAAACGCGCTCTGGAAAAATCATGCGTAGACTGTTACGTAGCTTAGCCAAAGGTGAAGAAATCACTTCGGATATTTCTACACTGGATAACCCAGCGATTTTGGATCAACTGAAAGAAGTGGTGAAATAAAGTATAAAATAGTGCTTTAATCATTAGGCATTAACATTTATGGAAGGCTTGCTAGTATTGATTGCACTCATACTGGCGGCCTTCTTTTTAATGCGCAAATAGAAGTCAAATCACATGCCGCCATTCCCACGCCATTATCTAACTATTTTAGGTTTATGTAGCCTTTTCACTACACCGGCTTATGCAAGTGATGACTTACGAACGCACCTGCAAAATGACAAGGAATGGACGCATCCACGTAAAGATTACGCCAATACAGGCTACAGCGGCTTAAATCAAATCCAAGCAAAAAATATTAACAAGCTTAAACTCGCTTGGACTTTTTCTACAGGTGTGAATCGAGGCCATGAAGGTTCGCCGATTGTGGTGGGTAGCACAATGTATGTGCATACGGCATTTCCTAACAATATCTACGCACTGGACTTAAATAACAATCAAAAAATACTGTGGTCATACTTTCCTAAGCAAGACCCGCAAACGCAAGCTTTGTTGTGTTGCGACACTGTGAATCGTGGCTTAGGTTATGGCGATGGCAAGATTTTTTTGCAGCAGAATGATGGCATATTAGTTGCGCTAGATGCAAAAACTGGCAAGCTCATTTGGCAAACCAAAGTCAATGATATTAAAACTGGCGCGAGCAATACCAACGCACCACATGTGATGAAGGACAAAGTAATCACCGGTTGTAGTGGTGGTGAGTATGGCGTGCGTTGCTTTATTGCCGCTTACAACATTAAAGATGGCACATTGGCTTGGAAAGCTTATAGCACAGGGCCTGATAGTGAAGCACTCATCGGCGCAGGCTTTAACGAAGCTAATCCGCACTACTCTGCTTTATCCACTTACCAAGATGTCAATGGTGGCAACAAAGAAGATGGCTCATTTAAGGCGCTAACAAAAGAACAACTGAAATTTCCAGAGACTGATTTAGGTGTTAGAACTTGGCTGAAACCGCAAGCGAATCAAGATGGCTGGCAACATGGCGGCGGCCCTGTGTGGGGCTATTTCTCGTATGACCCTAAACTGAATCTCATGTATTACGGCACAGGCAATCCATCGGTTTGGAATGCAGATGTGCGGCCTGGTGACAATAAATGGGCTATGACGATTTTCGCACGTGACCTCGATACCGGCATGGCGAAATGGGGCTACCAAATGACACCACATGACGAGTGGGATTACGATGGCATTAATGAAGTAATTTTATGGGATGCAAACAATAAAAAATTAGCAACCCATTTTGACCGCAACGGCTTTGGCTATACGTTTGACCGCACCAATGGCAGTCTGTTAGTGGCAGCAAAAATGCATCCTTTTGTGAACTGGGCAACTAGTGTAGATTTAAGCACAGGAATCCCGCAAAAAGATCCAAAATATTCTGCGCATCAAGACACTACGACCAAAAACGTCTGCCCTGCCGCACTCGGCGTGAAAGATCAACAACCAGCAGCTTATTCGCCAAAAACCAAGTTATTTTATGTGCCGCTAAACCACTTATGTATGGATTACGATGTAGTTGAAGCTAAATATACGGCAGGTCAACCTTGGGTAGGCGCAGGGTTAACTATGCATCCAGGTCCAGATGGCGTGACTGGTGGTTTTATGGCTTGGAATGGTCTAACTGGTAAAAGCGCATGGTATAACAAAGAGCCCTACTCTATTTGGAGTGGCGCAATGGTCACAGGTGCAGATTTGGTGTTTTACGGCACGTTAGATAGATGGTTTAAGGCAGTGGATGCGAAGTCTGGTAAAAATCTATGGCAGTTTCAAGTAGGTTCTGGCGTCATTGGCAACCCATTTACTTATGCAAATAAAGGCAAGCAATATGTAGGCGTCATGTCTGGCATTGGTGGCTGGGCAGGTATTGCCATTAACTTAGGACTCACTGAAAATTCAGACGGTGCAGGTGCGGCTGGTGCTTACCGAGAACTCACAAAATGGAACGCCGCACCGGGTGGCGGAGCAGTGAATATATTTAGTCTATAGCGAGTTTTAAGAGGCTGCTAAGTCTTGAGAAATTGGTCGAAGTATCAAACGCAAACAATGGCGTCCGAAATTCTCAACTTCGTTAAAAAACAATGCGCATACAAAATGCACACCACTCAAACCAATGACTTCAAAGCCGTAACCAATGTGTGAAAGAAAACGTAAGTTAGGGTTAATTTTTTCGCCCTGCATTAAAGTGTCTTCCGTTAATTCCGGCATGATAGTCGAGATATGTTGCCAAGTAAGTTTGCTTGGAATGCAATCTAACAACTCAGCAGCCGCTTGGTTGCAGTCGAGTATGGTGCCATTATCATAAAGCATTAACACTGCAGTTTCTTGCTCGCTACGGCATAAGCAGGCACTTTCCCTAGCGGCTTTGGAAAAGTCTATATATTCAACTTGAGCTGTGTTGTTCATTGTGTCACCTCAGCTTCTGCTGCAAGCCAATCTTCTAACTCATGGCCTGATTCAAATCCTCTTGCCTCCGCTTTATAATAAGCTGACTCAGCCACTAAGCATTGTCTATCTTCACCACTTAACTCTTTGATGCTAATACTGGATTCTTTTTTAGATTTAGCATCGCTTTTAGACTTAGCTTTAGATTCAATACCAAATACAGGAATATGGTTTTTTGTAAGCAATTGAGTTACCGTTGAAAGTTCCATAATTCCTCCATCAAATAATGTAAAAGGGATCGACGGTACAGATCTTAAAACAGAGATTATGCAACCATTAGTTGCTTGGGGTGTACCGCCGAAGTGGGTAATCTACAGTAGCTACTTTAGTAAGTAAATTAGTGCTAACACGTAAGGGCTAACCCTTATATGCACTCAGATTGATGGACATTGATTCATCTTTTATCGTAGACTGAAGCGGTTCGTGTAGCACTTTTAATATAGAGGATATTTGTTGAACCGCTTATTTAAAGACTCGCCATTATGAAAGACTCACTTTTAACAAACTTGAGCGTACAAACACTATTTGATGTGGCTGCTGATGCGATGTTACTGGTAGATGATACTGGTCACGTGCAGCAAGCCAACCCAGTTGCGCTTGAGCTACTCGGCTATACATTTGAACAAATAAATGACCTCGAAATTGAGGCGTTAATACCCGAAAGTTATCGCAGCCAGCATCATCAGCACAGAAACACTTACGCTAAAAATCCAGAAAAACGCCCGATGGGTAAAGGCCGTGATTTAGTCGCGCTGCGCAGAGATGGTAGTGAGCTAGCGGTTGATATTAGCCTAAGTCCACTAGACATAGGTCATCAGCATTTTGTTTTAGCAACATTACACATTGCAGATAAACGTCGGAAGGTAGAAGAAGCATTAAAAATTAGTGAAGAGCGGCTACGACTAGCCAAAGAAGCCGCTGGATTAGGTGTATTTGATTTCGACTATCGCCACAACATCATTCATTGGGATGAACGTATGCGAGATATTTGGGGAGAAGAATCTGAAGAAACCGTTTCTTATAAAAAGTTCGTGGCTGCGATACATCCCGATGACCGGGTAGCAAGGCAAGCCGTGATTGATCGTGCCATTGACCCCGCTAGTAATGGCGAATACAGTGTAGATTATCGTGTAAGAAATCCCAACGATGGCGTTGAGCGCTGGATAGCCACTATGGGACGCATTCACTTTACGAATGGGCATGCGACTCGTCTGCTAGGGGTTGCCAGAGACATTACCGACCAAAAAATTCTAGAGAAAACACTGCAAGAACAACGTGCAGAAATGGAAGCACTGTTCAAACAACAAGTGGCGTCTCAAACAGTGTCTGCCATTGCACATGAACTCAACCAGCCACTTGCAGCTATTTCTGCATATAGTGAAGTGGCTTTACATGCACTTAATAGCGGCACGTTTAACCCCGAAAATCTCAAACATGCGCTTGAAGGCGCAGTTTCACAAGCGCAGCGAGCTGGTAAAAGTTTGCATGAATTACTGGCTTTTATGCAAAAAGGTGAGCTGGTAACAGAGCGATTTGAGCTGAATCATGTATTGAAAGAGGCACTGAACATTGCTAAAGGTGATGGTTATGGCGATTTTAGTCCACTGCTATCTTTAGAACCTGCAATGCCAGAAGTACTTGGTAACGTAACTCAAGTACGAAAAATATTAGTTAACTTGCTAAGAAATGCCGTAGAAGCCATGCGTGGCGCAGGTGCACCCTCTTCAGCCATCTCAATTACAGTACGCACTAATCAAAGAATTAATATGGCGCACGTAACCATACAAGATAGCGGCCCAGGTTTAGATGCAGATACCGCCAAACGTATTTTTGAGCCATTTTTTACTACAAAGCCAACCGGCATTGGCATGGGGCTTGCCATTAGCCGCGCGTTGACTGAGGCGAATGGTGGCGAACTTTGGTTAGAACAAAACAACAAACCTGGCGCTACGTTTCACTTTACTCTACCTTTTGCGACTTTAGCTTTTTCAACTTGAAAATAACTCATGAACACTGAAGCCACTATTTTCATTATTGATGACGACCCAGCAATACGCGACTCGCTAACGCTGATGGTGGTGCAGGAAGGCTTTACCGTGAGCACCTTTGAGAGCGCCGAATCTTTTCTTGAAAGCTTTCAAGCTGAACGTTTTGGCTGTGCCATCGTTGATCTTCGTATGAGTGGCATGGATGGTATGCAGTTACAAGAAATGCTCACAAAGCATCATATTCAGCTGCCCATCATTTTCCTCACTGGGCATGGCGATATTCCAATGAGCGTACGTGCAATAAGAGCTGGTGCAATCGATTTTTTAACTAAACCTGTCACCCGTGAAAAACTCATGACATCGGTACGATTCGCCCTTATAGAGTCTGAAAGAATACTCACCGAGCGTGCCAACCTTCAAAGCGTGCAATCGCATTTAGCTGAACTCACCGAGCGTGAGCGTGACGTGATGGCACTTGCTGTGCAAGGCCATTCAAACAAAGAGATTGCAAGGCAGTTGGGCATTAGTCACCGAACTGTTGAAATACACAAATCAAAAGTCATGCATAAAACTGGCGCGACTAACCTGTTGGATTTAGCGCGTATTGCCCATGAAGGCGATTTATAAATCAATCTTCCCATCCCAAAATCTCGATAAGCCAAACGCCAAAGTAGCTAGCTGTAAGTTAAAAACCTAATTTAAGGTAAAATGTCGTTTTAGCATTTTTCAAAGATTAAAGTTCACCATGTCATCGCCCGCAACCCCTTTACAGCTCGAAATCAAACGCCGCCGCACATTTGCCATTATTTCGCACCCAGATGCGGGTAAAACGACGCTCACTGAAAAACTATTATGGTTCGGTGGTGCGATTCAAGTGGCAGGGGAAGTACGTGGTCGCAAAGCTTCGCGCCATGCGACATCGGACTGGATGGAACTTGAGAAACAACGTGGTATTTCAGTGACTTCATCGGTCATGCAGTTCCCTTACCGCGAACACATGGTGAACTTGCTGGATACACCAGGCCATGATGACTTCTCAGAAGATACTTATAGAACGCTCACAGCGGTAGACTCTGCGGTCATGGTGATTGATGCAGTCAACGGCGTGGAAGCGCAAACCATCAAGCTGCTGAATGTTTGTCGCATGCGCGATACGCCAATCATTACTTTCATTAACAAGCTAGACCGCGAAAGCCGCGAGCCAATTGAGTTGTTAGATGAAATTGAAACCACGCTAGGCATGGAATGTGCGCCTATGACCTGGCCAATTGGCATGGGGAAAGGCTTTAGAGGCGTTTACAACTTATATACTGACACCATTTCATTCTTTGATCCACGTGCAGATAAAGGTACATCTGAAATTATTCAAGGGCTTGATAACCCACGTTTAGATGAAGTGCTAGGCCACGTCGCTGGTGAATTACGTATCGACGTCGAGCTAGTGCGCGGCGCATCGCATACCTTTAATGCAGACCGCTACTTAAGCGGCAAGCAAACACCTGTGTATTTTGGTTCGGCGATTAACAACTTTGGCGTGCAATCATTGCTGGACGCGGTGGTTGACCTTTCCCCGGCTCCACTTGCACGCAATACTGCAACTCGCCCAGTACCGCCAGATGAGAACAAATTCTCAGGCTTTGTATTCAAAATTCAAGCGAATATGGACCCCAAACACCGGGATCGCATCGCCTTTTTGCGCGTCTGCTCAGGTCGTTTTGAACGTGGCATGAAAATCAAGCAAGTGAGCACCAATAAACAAATTGCCGTCAATAATGCCATCACCTTTATGGCGCAAGATCGCACTACGATGGACGAAGCTTATTCGGGCGATATTATTGGCATACCAAATCACGGTACGATTAAAGTGGGCGATACTTTTAGTGAAGGCGAAAACTTAAAATACACGGGTATTCCATCATTTGCACCGGAATTTTTCCGCCGTGCCCGCATTAAAAACCCGATGAAAATGAAGCAACTGCAAATCGGCCTAAAACAACTGGCAGAGGAAGGCGCAGCGCAGTTATTCCGCCCGCTTTTAAGTAACGATTTAATTTTAGGCGCAGTCGGTATGCTGCAGTTTGAAGTCGTTTCGCACCGTTTGGAACATGAATACAGTGTAGATATGGTGTTTGAACCATACGATTGCTACACTGCACGCTGGTTACGCGGCAAAGATGCAGACTTAAAAGCCATTGCCGATAAATACGGCTTTAACGTGGCGTTAGATGGCGCAGACGAATACGTGTACCTAGCGCCTAACCGTGTGAACCTGCAAATGGCACAAGAGCGTTACCCTGATATTGAGTTTTTAGAAACACGTGAGCTTAATTAACTCTAAAATTAATCTAAGCGAGTTCAACTAACTCAAAGTTCCAACCCCTAAACCGTCATTCCCGCGAAAGCGGGAATCCATTTTTAAGTCAATTTGGATTCCCGCTTTCGCGGGAATGACGAAGTTGATGAGTTTCTTGGTATAAAAATTATTCTTGAAAAATACTCAAACAGAATCTAACTCTCGCAACCCCTGCCCATGCGAAAGCGGCAAGCCTTACAAAGCATGTTGCGAACCATTCCACAAAGGCTCACCCGCACCCACCGCAGAAGCACTGATGCGTTCGCGCTATACGGCTTTTGTATTGCAGTTAGAAGATTACCTACTTAGTACTTGGCACCCTGAAACTCGCCCTACCTCACTTGGTTTGGCCGAAGACCCTCCAACTAAGTGGCTTGGCTTACAAATAAAGCATGCTGAAAATACTAGCGAAATAACGGCAATTGTAGAGTTTGTTGCGCGCTATAAAATAGCAAGCAAAGCAACAAGACTGCATGAAACAAGCCAGTTTGAGCGAATTGATGGGCGTTGGTATTATTTAAACGGTGAATTTAACGCCTAATACCTATTCAAGTAAACATTCCAAGTGCATGTCATTCCGTGCTTTCGCGTGTGAATAATGTGCTTTAGCACATATATTCCACGGTGAAGACCTTTACGGTCTGACACGGAATCCAGTGACTTAAAGCCGCTAGATACCGACTTCCGTCGGTATGACGATTGTGAGTGCAGAGTGGAGTCGTGGGATTGTTTAGTAGAATAGCTATAACAACTAAAGTTATTACAGATACCGTCATTCTGAGCATCGCGAAGAATCCAGCTTTTGAAGTAAGCGACTAAACTTCTGGATTCTTCGCGACGCTCAGAATGACAGATTGATAATTTTAAGCATTAAAGTCACTTTCACTCAAAACTGCCTGCACATCAACATACAAACAATCAGCCTACAAAACATCTAGCGGACTACTCACCCCACGCCCACCTTTATTCAGCACATGGGTGTAAATCATCGTCGTGGCAACATCCGAATGACCCAATAACTCTTGCACAGTACGAATATCATAGCCGCCTTCAAGCAAGTGCGTAGCAAAGCTATGTCGCAAAGTATGTGGCGTTGCAGGTTTAGTAATGGCTGAGTCCACCACCGCTTGACGCATTGCGCGCTGCACAGATTGATCTTGCAAATGATGGCGGCGCATCACAGGCTCAACCTCATTTTTTGAGCGAGGATCTTGCGATAAATTACCGCTTGGAAACACATACTGCCAAATCCAATCTCGCGCAGCATAAGGATACTTAAGCCCTAACGCCTGCGGCATATAAACCGCGCCTAAACCATCATTTAAATCATTTTGATGCAACTGCTTAACGCGCTCTAAATGTGTTTTTAGTGGAGTAACTAAAGTGAGCGGCAACATGGTCACGCGGTCTTTAAAGCCTTTAGCATCACGAATTAAAATCTCTTTACGCTCAAAATCAATATCTTTCACCCGCAAACGCAACACTTCTAAAATTCGCATGCCTGTGCCATACAACAAACTCGCCACCAACCAATGCGTACCGCTCAACCGACCAAGCACCGCTTGCACCTCCGTCTTGGTTAACACTACAGGCAAACGCTTAGGCGTTTTTGCCTGCTCAACATTATCTAGCCAAGGCAGCGCAACACCCAACACCTCTTTATACAAAAACAACAAAGCACTTTTAGCCTGATTTTGTGTACTAGCTGAAACATTACGCTCCACCGCTAAATACGTTAGAAACACCTCAACCTCTACCGCACCCATCTCACTTGGGTGGCGCTTGTCAAAATGCAAAATAAAGCGTTTAATCCAATCTAAATAGGCTTGCTCAGTACGAATGCTGTAATGTTTAAGTCGAATCTTCCCACGTACTTGCTCTAAAAGCTTAGGTGGCTCAACACTTTTAACAACATTGATTACTGAATTGGTTTCTGAGTTTTGCATATTTTACGCCGTATAAAAATATTAATTTTAGGCAATACTAAAAATAGTTAATACTATGATTTTATTATATACTTTATTTAAAAAAATTAAATGGCTTTCATATTTGACGCTTTTAAAAGCATTAAATAGGATGCCTACTTTACGTTAGAGTTCGCAACGTGTCCGTAACCAAATATCAGTGATTTTTGTGACTTTTGAGGAAGTTTTACACCGTTGATTTTCTTCTCTCGTTTCAGATGTGTCCGTAATATAAATTAAGGGACACTCCGTCAGCCAAACCGCTTGAGTCGCTGACGCGCCTCTGCGGTTTGTCTTACGGTAGCCCATAACCATGAGTTTTCTAGCAATGATGTCGCTTACGAAACGCCTTGAGCGCACGACTGGGCGTAGAAATAGCCGCCATGAGGTGCAGTGAGCTTTAAGTAATATCTGTGAGTGGTTCGCTACGCGAAGGGGTGCATGTCCATTTAAGAAGGCCATACCCCCGTGACGGGACGACCGTCACGCCTAGGTTTCAGCGAGGGGCGAACCCATAGTTTTTAAGACCAAACCAAAGCGCGCGCAAAGGACTCTAACCCGACGATGAAGCGGGCTTGCTTAATCAGGGTACTCAACAGCATTGAAAATCGACCCTAGACGCACTAGAATACGTTTAGGCAAGCCCCTTATCTCAACGTTAGGCAGATTTATGTCTCTTGCTGATGCAATAGTTGGTGCGGTTGCGGATTTAATAAATATCGCTGTAAATGTAATCGCAAAAAAACTTGGTTACTCTGAGGTAAAAGTCCAGAAAATTGAAGTATTCTTAGGTTGGGTTATATTGTTAATTCCGCTGTCGCTTTTACTTTTTATCACCTTTAAATACAGTTAGCTCATATGGTCAGTTTTACTAAAAGTGACAGTTTGCACATTCAGCTCAGCCTAATCCATCATTCAAGCGGGACTGGCTAAAGCGTGTCCCTTAATTCAAAAGTTAGACCAAAAAGATTTTTGCATATGAAAAGATTAGTATTCTTGTTTTTATTAGCGCTGTTCCACCAAAGCTCGTTTGGCGCTATCTATAAATGCGAACAAAATGGAAAAGTCGAGTATCAAGCTACTCAATGCGCAAAAGGAAACGACATTTCAAACAAAATAAAACAGCCATCTACAGCCGCCTCTCCCATCACAGAAGCCACGTCATCTGGCACTAAAAAATGTAAGGGCAAAGAAATGAGTATCAACTTTTCAGATATGCCGTTACAAACCACACTAAATGTAATTGCAGATTTCTCAGGTAATAAATTAGTGGCTGACCCATCGATCAGCGGTTCTGATGCTTTCAATTATCAATGCACTCCATGGGACGCTGTACTAAAAGATATAGCTAGTAAATATAATTTAAACGTCAAGGTCGAAAATGGAACTATATTTGCCCGTAATCGCTAGGCTAAACAGCCCAACCCATCTTCAAGCGGGACGCTGGACTTGCCTTAAAAAAGGTAGACAAATCGACCTAACTTTTAGATGATGTGACATGGCTAGAACGATCAAACGAGTATACGTATGAAAAAACCATATTTCCTCCCTATTTTTTCAGCGCTGGTGTTGCTGCACGTTACCCTTATTTTGCTAATGAGCACTAAATGGGCGGTTCATGCTGTGTGGTTTACTAATTTAGTTAGCGCCACACTTTTTCTGCCTTTACTGGTTTTTAAATCAGTCGGTCTGCCCGTGTTTGGGCACAGCGAAGGTTTTGGCTGGGCAACATTTACTATGCTAGGGTGGTTATTATTATGCGTATTTTGGATGATGGTTTATTGGGGTATTGCTACTTTTGCTAATCGTCTTCTCTTTAAGCCCGAGCCACCACTCAAGCAGAACACTTAACGACGACCGTTAACTCAAGCGTTAGGGCATCTACAAATGATAGTGACAGCCACTCAAATAAAATTTAACAGCATACTTTCCTTATTTTATTTTCTGCCTATGGTCAAAAAATTAATCAAGCAGTTAAATGAAGCTGATGGTTTAATATTTTATAAGTTGCGAGGGGTTTATACATTAACAGGCTGGAAGGATCATGAGGCAATGAGGCAGTTTCGAAATAACGGAGCTCATCTTGATGCTATGAAAAACATTAAGAAAATTGGCCTAGCGAAGAGCGTCACATGGGAAACAAAAGAAGAGCCTAGCTGGGATGAAGCAAAGAAAAGACTGATTGAAGTTAAATTTTAATGCCTCATCCACCCATCAAGCGTAACGCACTAAAGCCTGCTGATTTTGCATTTACTCCGTCTGAAAACCAACTCTGTTATAAAGAGCTGGCTAATATGACCGTGCTAAGAACCATGTTTGTAGTCGTAGGCCTTGCGGCAATTGCATGGTCGTATGTTTTTGTTGATATTATCTATAGTATGGGTCAGATTGTGGGGGCAGCAAAGATCGGCGGGCTTATTGCCTCGATTTTGTCAATCATCGCATTCTGGATGTTCGGCGGATATTGCTTGAAGCAGGGGTTACTACTTCCCAGACAAACAGTGGTTTTTGACAAGGGGAATAGACAGATTGTCTATATTTCGCACACGCCGCTACTTGGCATAAAAGAGAGAAAATACGAGTTCAGTGCGATTACTAATATAAAAATATTGGAGAATTTGTCTGAAGATGAGGCTACTACATACAGCTTGGTAATGTCCGTATTACCAGCCAAATCGATTGTGATGGGTGTTTTTCACGATCATGCTCAAGCGGAAAACAGCCTGCAGGACGTGCGTCAGGCAGTCGGATATTTGGCCTAAACCATTAAAAAAATGACTTCTACTGAATCTAAAAAAATTACACCTTTAGCCAAATGGATTATTGTTGGCATGAGTGTATTTATGTGTGCTTATGGCATTTTCATTATTGTGACTCAGCATTATTATGGCTATACAAGTAAGTATGGCGGCGCAGAGGTTAGCACTGGCGGTTTGGAAGCTATGATGAATGGGGTTGCTATTATTGCATTTGGGCAAACGCCGATGTCACTGTTGGCAAAATCTGCCAAAGCTGCAGGGCTGTGGGCTGGCTGCTGCATGGTTTTAGGTATCATATTATTTTTAGCACCCGCTTATTTGCACTAATGGTTAACCTACCTATCAAGTCGATACATTAAACAAAACCTAGCCTGAATACTTAAGTAATAGGCAGTTTAATAGCTACACTTAATCCACCAGTGTTGATATTACTTGCGGTGATTGTGCCGCCATGCGCCTCTATAATCTGTTTGGCAATCGCAAGCCCAACACCATGTCCATCAGTTTGGTTTGTGTTACTGCCTCTAAAGAACGCTTGGAATATAATGTCCAGCTCGTCTTCTGCAACGCCTGCGCCTTGATCATTCACTTGAATTTTGATGAGGGCGTTTTCTACACTGGTTTTAATTGAAACGTGTGATTGGCTTGGGCTGTATTTAAGTGCGTTACGGACAACATTATCAATGGCGCGGTGCAATAGATCTTGCTGTCCGAGCATGCTGAGTGAGTTATCAGGTGTTTCAACTTGCGGCACATAGTCGATGGTGATTTTTCTTGCTTCACCTTCAAAACGTGCATCTTCTAAAACGGTAGTAAGCAACTCGTTTAAATTGACGCGTTCTTTTTCTAGCTTAATCACGCCTGATTCTAAGCGGGAAAGCGCTAACAACTCACCCACTAAATCATCCATTCTTGCAGATTCACGCTCTATACGCATGAGTGAGGATTCCAGTTTATCTGGTTGTTGGCGCGCCAAACCTACGGCTATTTGCAAACGCGCCAAAGGTGAGCGTAACTCATGCGACACTTGGTGCAGCAAACGCGTTTGGCTTTGCAGTAACGCGCCGAGTCGAACTGCCATCACGTCGAAGGCATTACCCAAGTCAATCAGTTCATCTCGGCGCTTACCCATAGATTCGCCAATTCTCACATCAAGATTGCCATTCGCTGCGCTGGCAAATGCTTGCCGCAATTGTTTAATAGGTTTTGAAAAATACCAAGCCAAAATTGCTGCAAAAATAAAACTGGCCAGTGCGCCAACCAATATGGGCATCAGCGGAAACCAACGTTTATGTTTGGGTTTAAATGGTTTATAAAGCACCGGCGGCGCCATAGCTTTATTCTGAGATTGCATTTGAACTTCATGCTCACGTTGCAGTTCTTCTCGCTCATGCACAATAGAAACGGCTATACCAACGCCAATGACTGAAGTTAACTGTGCTAAAAAGAAGAAAATAAAAAACTTCCAATACAAACGACCCATCTGATGTCCTTAATTTGTGTGCGTTTGTAGCATTAGCTTTTAAGCAATTGATAGCCAGAGCGAAATACGGTTTGTATGCAATGTCGCCCATCAGGTAATAGCCCTAGTTTGTGGCGTATGCTACTTAAATGCACGTCTATGCTGCGGTCGAATCTAGCTAGCGGGCGTCCTAGTGCTTGTTGCGACAAGTCTTGCTTAGAAACGATTTGTCCTGCATTTTTAGCTAAAATTTCTAATAAGCTGTATTCAGTACTAGTGAGCATCACGGGTTGACTATCCCATTCAACAAGGCGCTGAGCAGGCCAGATGCAGAGCGCACCGACTGTGATTTTAGTACTTGCATTGATTGTTTCAAGCGGTTGCACTCGCCTCAAAATAGCACGAATACGCGCGACCAACTCACGTGGGCTGCTTGGTTTGGGTACATAATCATCCGCACCAAGCTCTAAACCTACAATACGATCGGTATTATCGCCTTTAGCTGTAAGCATAATCACAGGTACATTGCTATGCTGGCGGATGGCTTTTAGCGTTTCTATGCCGTTTAACCGTGGCATCATCACATCTAGCACCACAATATCGAATGGCTGCTCTAAGAGCATTTGCGCACCTGCCAACCCATCATGTGCGACTTGCACGTTAAAGTTCTCTTGCTCAATATACTCTTTGAGCATTTCAACCAGTTCAACATCGTCATCTATCAGCAATACTGTTTGCATGTGTCGCTTCTACCTAATCAATCTAATCAATTCAATTTTATCTATTTAAAATCAATTTATTCTTAATCATTATTGATGGTCATCATAACCAGCCATTGCGCTTGCCACAATCCTAGATTGTAGACTTTACTCAGATTTACATGCAATTAACGCCCTTTAACATTGCCAGAATGCAGAATGGCATCGTCTTAAACACGTATGAAAAGTGACCATCACGGCTTGTACAACTTAAGCAGCTTTTAATTAAAGTTAATCATACAAAGGATTTATCATGAGCACCCCATTCAGATTTAAACAAACGTTTTCATTTAAACAAATCCTGCTTGCGTCATTTTTAGCAGTGTCGTTACCTGCTGCAAGCCTTGCTCACGCAGAACATGATGGTGATAAAGGGCCGCGTTGTGAGCGTGGAGACAAGTCACGTCATGACGTGCATGAAGGCAAACCACCCTATTTACGCGGCTTGGATTTAAGCAGTGTACAAAAAGACCAATTATTTAACTTAAACTATGCACAGATTCCAGTGATACGTGATCAGCATAAACAACATCAACAATTGATGGAAGAGTTGCGTGCAACGGCACAAGCTGAAAAATTTGATGATGCAAAAGTACAGCAACTTTCAGACAAAGCAGCTAAATTGGAGAAAGAAAAAGTACTTGCATGGGCGCGCCATGATGCACAAGTATTTGCACTATTAACGCCAGAACAACGTAAGAAAGCGCGTGAATTTAAAATGGAAGAGCATGGTTTTGGCCACAATGATGAGCGTAGGGATAATGACGACAAACGCCCTACTCGCTTTAAACAACAAAGCCGTCCGTTAGAAAATCGTAGTATGTAATTGCAATATTGAGTGTTTGCTCATAAAAAACCGCCTACTGAGATTCTCAATAGGCGGTTTTTTATTTTACCAACTTAATAGCATTAAACGTTCTCAAAAGCCTCACATAGTTGGCTTAACAACTGACCGAATAATGGAATCACATCCTCTTTATCATGCGGACTTTCATCATCGGTGCCAGCAATAACAAAGGCTACAGTTAATTTATCTAAGTTCTCTCTAAACTCAAACCAATGGTCAACCTCAGCATCACCTATCAATTTAAACTTTTGCAAACCTGACTCTATGATTTCAATCAACTCTGCGTCTGGCAAGCCTGCGAACAGCGTTTTAGCGATAGTGATTTGCGCAGTTTGAAAGTTTGGTGAAATATCTTCTCGCGCTAATGGGGTCGTAAAAAACGCATAAGCCAGCAACGCATAAGCTTGATAGACACTCAACATATCAAAGTTATCAGTGCGCTCAGCCAGCGGAGAACGCTCTGCTGCTTGAATCGCCTTAAAGGTAACGTAACAGCTTAAATAATCGGCAGAAGCCAGCGCATCGTAGTCGTTCAAATCTATATTGGGCTTAGCCTCATCGTCACGTAATGTTTCAGTCAGGCACAAAGCGTGCATGAGTTTGATGCGTTTTGAGTATTGCATTTCCATTGCGGATCCTATTTTTGATGTAATTAACTCGTTTTAAAATTTATTCACTGCGGATAGACCATGGATTAAGCAGTGAGTAGAAATATATTATCTATTGGGCCGTAGGTCGGGTTTTAACCCGACTTCTCGGACTAAAGTCCGACCTACAGTCCATGGGGTATCCACCATTAAATCCTTCGCAACCCTCTAATCTAATGCAGGCATTGCCTCTAAAAGCTCATGCAATTCCAGCCAACGTTCTTCAGCCACTTCAATTTGATTTGCTAGCTCGGCTTGTTTCTTTAACAATTGTTGTAATTCAGTTTTATCTACAGCGCTATAAAGTTCGCTATCGTTCAAGCGGTCATCGCATGTTTTTTTCTCAGTTTGCCATTTGGCAATATTCAGCTCTAGTTGTTCAACCTCTTTCACTAACGGTCTGCGTTCAGCGATTCTCGCTTGACGCTCGGCTTTATTGGCAGCGCGGTCATTCTTGCTAGGCTTATCTGTCAAAGTTTGACTTTCCGTGACTGCTTGCGTTGCTTGTTTGTCTTTTAAGCGCTGCTCATTTAGCCACTGACTATAGCCCTCTAAATCACTATCAAACGGCTCGGCTTTACCATCTGCTACTAAGATAAATTCATCGCAAGTGGCGCGCAGTAAGGCTCTATCATGCGAAACCAAGATGACGCCACCTTGGTAATCTTGTAACGCCAGCGTTAAAGCATGGCGCATTTCAAGGTCTAAATGGTTGGTTGGCTCATCTAGCAACAGCAAATTAGGTCGCGTCCAAATCAGCAAAGCCAGCGCCAAACGTGATTTCTCCCCGCCTGAAAAATTTGTACATGGCGAACGCGCCATATCACCTTTAAAATCAAAGCCGCCAAGATAATTCATATGTTCTTGCTCACGCGTGAGCGGGTCTAGCTTCATCATGTGTTGCAGTGGCGATTCATCCGGGCGCAATTGCTCTAACTGATGTTGCGCAAAGTAGCCTATATTTAAATCCTTGCCTTCAACACGCTTGCCGCTTAAAGGCTGTAATTCATTGGCGAGCAATTTAATCAGCGTAGTTTTACCAGCACCATTGCGCCCTAATAAGCCCAAGCGCTCGCCTGGTCTAATGGCTAAAACAATATTCTTAATAAGGGCAACATTGTTATAGCCGACCGACATTTCATCCAGCACCAATAATGGGTCTGGTGCGGCAACTGGCGCTCTAAACTCAAAGTTAAATTGTGAGTCTACATGCGCAGCGGAAATCATTTCCATACGCTCTAGCGCTTTAATGCGGCTTTGCGCCTGACGGGCTTTAGTGGCTTGCGCCCGAAAGCGGTCAATATAACTGTGCAAATGTGACACTTTACGTTGCTGCTTTTCAAACATCGCCTGTTGCAGCGCCAGTTTTTCTGCGCGTTGACGCTCAAAGTCTGAATAACCACCGCGATACAAAGTCAGCGTTTGCTGCTCAATGTGCGCAATGTGATTCACAATCGCGTCCAAGAAATCTCTATCGTGCGAAATCAATAACAACGTACCACGATAGCTTTGCAGCCAGCCTTCTAACCAAATCACTGCATCTAAGTCTAAGTGATTGGTCGGTTCATCTAATAACAATAAGTCAGAACGACACATCAGCGCCCGCGCTAAGTTTAAACGCACACGCCAGCCGCCAGAGAAGGTAGAAACCGCTTGCTGTAAATTTGCTTGGCTAAAACCTAAACCGCCTAGCAACTCGGCCGCGCGTGCCTTTGCGCTGTAACCATCAATATCCATCAAGCGATGATGCAGTTCGGCAATCAGCTCACCTTTATGATTAGCTTCCGCATCCGCTAGCGCTGCTTCAATATTGCGCAATTCAGCATCGCCATCCAATACAAACTCAATGGCTGGTATCGCTAAAGCTGGTGTTTCTTGTGCCACATGCGCGACCACCCAACTAGCGGGCATTTCAAAATCGCCAGATTCGAGTTGCATTTCACCGCGCAACAAAGCAAAAAGTGACGACTTTCCAGCGCCGTTTGCACCTGTTAAGCCAACTTTATGACCCGGGTGAAGCTGCAAAGAAGCGGCTTGAATGAGGACTTTTAAGCCGCGAACTAGCGTAAGTTGTTTGAATTGAATCAAGTGAGGACCAATATTAATTCGATGTTAAGTGAAGTATTGGTCAACTAGACTTGACCAAAAACGCTATTCTAAATTATTACTACGAGAGTCTTAAGAAATCTTTAAGAAAATATCTTAAATCTTTACGCTATTTTACTTATATTTGCCTATATGAGTTGGTATCTAATCATCTGTGGATGTCGATATTGAAGTAAAATGATGTCAATTAAAACGATTTCAAATTTGCAAGATTTAAATGAATTACCACCCCTTCTAAAAATAATAAAAAGATAAAGTAAACTCACTAAAAATGGTCAAAAAATCTCTACTCAGGCTCTATCGCATTGCGCTTTTGCTTGCTACTATCATCATTGTCATTTTTTTGATTGCAGCGCTCGTTATTCAATTTTATGTATTCCCAAGTATTAATCAATACAAAGACAAAATCGCCAATTACGCAACGCAGGCGGCGCATCAGAAAGTCGTGATCGGCAATATTGAAGCAGGCTGGCAAGGCATTAACCCGCATTTATCATTATCGAATATTGACCTTTATGATGCCGAGAATCGCCCGGCCTTAGCCCTTAAAGATACGGAAATATCGTTCTCATGGTTAAGTATTCCATTGCTAGAGCTGCATTTAGCCAACTTCACTATTCGCTCACCTGAGTTAACTATACGCCGCAACTTAAATGGTGACATTTTTGTTGCCGGCATTAGCATGCAAGGGCAATCAAAACCTGATTTACCAAATTGGCTATTAAGGCAATCTCAGTTTGATGTACTAAATGCCAAAATCATTTGGCTAGATGAAATGCGTGGCGCACCTGCTCTGAGTTTAGAAAAACTTAATCTACAAGTGGTCAGTCCGCCGTGGAAAAGCTTTATCAAGAACCATCGCGTTACACTAAGCACCCTCGTTTCTGCAGGCACTAGTGAGCCTATTATGATTAATGCCAATGTGTATGGTAACGACATTAGTCGCTTATCTGAATGGCACGGCAGTGTAGAAACAAAGTTAAAAAATGCCAACGTGATTGCCTTTAAACCGTGGTTTGATTATTCAACGATAACGCATCCTATTAATTTGCAGTCTGGTGTTGGTAGCACAGACACTACCATTGAGTTTGCTAAAAATCAGGTGCAATCTGTGACTAGCAATGTCGCTTTAAACAATGTTCAGTTACTACTCAAGGCCAACACTGAGCCACTGATATTAAACAAGTTAGTGGGCGAACTTGACTGGAAAAGTTCGGCGACAGAGCAATCATTTAACGTAAGCCACTTAACGCTCAATACTAGCAATGGTTTGACCTTGAAAGATGCTGCTGGTGGTTATGCTAAAACGCAGCAAGGTAATGAAAAGTTTAATCTCAAACTTACACATATAGACTTGGCATTTATCAAAGCCTACCTAGTGCAACTACCTTTGCCTGCAGACATAGCGCAAAAAATTAATAGCTTATCGCCCACTGGCAAGCTCGATAATTTGCTGCTTAGCTGGGAAGGCAAACAATCCCTTACTAAAAAATACCAATTCAACGCGAAGTTTAACGATCTAGGCATGCTTGCTTATGAACAAATCCCTGGTTTTAACAATCTGACAGGGGAAATTAAGGCTAATCAAAACTCTGGAAAAGTGTCACTTAACACACAAAATGCCAAGTTAGATTTTAAAGACGTTTTACGCTGGCCTATTCCTGTAGACAAGCTAACGGGAGACATTAGCTGGAGTATTAGCGATAAAGAAACCACCATCAAAGCGAGTCAGCTCAATGTCAGCAGCCAACACTTGGTAGGCACACTCAACGCCGAATATTTAATGGATGGCAATAAGGGTGGCTATCTTGATTTGACTGGTAGATTTGGTAAAGGTGACGCTAAATTTGCTTCATTTTACTACCCAACTATTCTCGGCAAAGATACCTTACATTGGTTAGATACTTCTATTTTGTCTGGGCGTGCCGATGACATCAACCTGACGGTAAAAGGTCGATTGGCTGACTTCCCATTTGTAGACAGCAAGAATAATTTGAATGCTAAATTAGGCTTATTTAGAGTGACCGCCAAAGTCAGCAATAGTACGCTGGAATATGGCACTGATTGGCCTGTGATAGAGGGCTTAGGCCTTAATTTGCTGTTTGAAGGTAAGCGCATGGAGCTGAATGCAAATGCTGGCCATATATTTGGTAATCAAATCGTTAAAAGCAAAACCGTGATTGCACAATTAGATGCTGACTCGCCAATACTCAGCATTGAAAGTGAGCTTAAAGGACCAACGGCTGAAGCCATTAAATTTGTCAATAAAAGCCCAGTTTCAACAGTGACACTAGGGTTTACTGACGATTTAAAAACCAGCGGTCAAGGCAAGCTCAATTTAGGCTTAAAAATTCCTTTGCAAGACTTAGACTCAGCACAATACAAAGGTTTGTACCAAATTACCAATGGCAGCATGGATAGCGAAAGCATCCCTGCCCTTACTAACATTAATGGTGCGTTGGCATTTACAGAAAGCAGTCTATCAGCCAAAAATATCAATGCGAATGCCTTCGGCTCGCCAGTGGTGGTAAATATTGACTCTGGTAAAGATAAAGTCGTGCATGTCACAGCCAAAGGCAGATTGAATGATGAAGCCATCAAACAAGCGCTGCTGGATCAGGATCCTGTTAATCGCTCTTGGGTAAAAGGTGCGAATTATATTTCTGGCAGTACCGATTGGGTAAGTGATATCACGATTCAAAAACCAGTGGTCACTATCAGCGTACGTTCAGATTTAGTCGGTATCACATCGCGCTTACCTGCACCCTTTAACAAGACTGCAAACGAGCGTTGGAATATGCGCCTTGATAAAAAGCAGGATGCCACCACAGATACCATTACGATGAATCTAGCTAATAAACTGGCTGCAAAAATTGTCCGTACGGGTAGCAGTGACAACCTACAGATTGATCGTGGCAGCATTAGGCTCAATGCTAATGCTACAACTAGCGCTATCAATAACAATGAGTTCACAAGCAACGTAGATCTAGGTAATGTTAAAGGACTGCAAGTTTACGGTAACCTCGATTATCTTGATGCTGATGCATGGCGTAAGGTCATGCAAGATTTCTCTGGTTCATCAAAACAAAGCCCAGCATTACCAATACAAAAACTAGCCATTAAAATAAATACATTAGATATATTCGATAGGCGTATAAACCAATTGAGAGTATCCAACAACTCAGATAAAGATGGCCTGCATGCCAATATACAAAGTAAAGAGATATCTGGTGACTTACAATGGATTAGCCAAAACAACGGAAAGCTTATTGCTCGCCTGAGTAATTTAACCATACCAGAACCTGCGCCCAATCGCATCAAAACAAAAGAAGTCGCTGCAAAAGAGTTCTTTAAACTGGAACAAGACTACCCTTCGCTAGATATCACCGCGGACAACTTTGAGTTTAATAAGAAAAATTTTGGTGCTTTAGAGTTATTTGCTTATCCGCAAAAAGATAATTGGAATATTCAAAAACTCAAACTCAGTACACCAGATGGCCAAATCAGTGCCGAAGGTCAGTGGAATAACTGGGTGAGAAGTCCTAACACTTTTCTTTCTATCTCATGGGATATTAAGAACTTAGGTAAAACGCTTAGAAATATGGGTTACCCAGATACCATTAAAGGCGGCGATGGGACGCTCACAGGACAGCTACATTGGCCTGGCAGCCCACATGAGTTCAATCCAGCGGGTATGAACGGTAACTTTCAACTCAGCCTCAATAAAGGGCAGATTTTAAAAGTACAACCTGGTGTTGGTCGATTGCTAGGCCTGCTCAGCCTACAAAGCTTGCCCCGCCGTTTAACCTTGGACTTTAGAGACTTATTTAGTAATGGCTTTGCTTTTGATAAAATAGAAGCCACAGTTAAAGTCAGCAAAGGCGTAATGCATAGTGACAATTTCGTCATGTCTGGTCCAGCGGCAGATGTCAACATTAAAGGTGAAACTAACTTGCAAAAAGAGACTCAACACTTAACAGTAAAAGTTTTACCGCATGTGAGTGATAGCCTCTCTCTTGCAGCGCTAGCAGGAGGTCCTTTAGCTGGCGCCGTTGCTTTTTTAGCGCAAAAAATATTAAAAGATCCACTGAATAAAATTGCTTCTAGTGAGTATGAGATTATTGGTACGTGGGATAACCCACAAGAATTGAAGTCAGGTGAAACGAAAGAAGCTAAACCAGACTCGGGCACCAATTCACCTCTCAATCAATCTAACTAATTAGAAATCATATCAACTTAACAATCGCATTAATAACAAAACTTTTGGATTAATTATGGCTATTACCTCGCGCTTAAGAACCACCAAGGCAAAACCAAGCAGCTTGAATGCTGACAGCAACATCATCAAGATTGCCGCCATTCAAATGGCATCAGGCCCGCAAGTTTCGGCTAACCTAAATGAAGCAGAGCGTTTGATTGAAGTTGCGGCTAATCAGGGTGCAAAGCTGGTTGCGTTGCCAGAATATTTCGCCATTATGGGACTGAAAGAAACTGACAAAGTCGCAGTGCGAGAAGAAGAAGGCAAAGGTCCAATTCAAGCATTTTTAAGCAAAATGGCTAAAAAGCATAAAATTTGGTTAGTTGGCGGTTCAGTCCCACTCTCCAGCAATTTTCCTAATAAAGTTCGCAATAGCTGCTTGGTATATGACGATAAAGGTAAGCAGGTTGCACGCTACGATAAAATTCATTTGTTTGGCTTAGACTTAGGTAACGAGCATTATCACGAAGAAAAAACCATAGAATCTGGTAATGAGATTCAAGTCGTTGATACACCATTTGGTAAAATTGGCCTATCAATATGCTATGACTTGCGCTTTCCTGAACTTTACCGTGCCATGGGTGAAGTCAGTATGATTATTGTGCCAGCGGCGTTTACTGATACTACTGGCAGAGCGCATTGGGAAACCTTGATTCGTGCGCGCGCTATCGAAAACCTCTGTTATGTAGTAGCGCCAGCGCAAGGTGGTTATCATTTATCAGGGCGCGAAACACATGGTAACAGTATGATTGTTGACCCATGGGGCGTTATTTTAGACAGACTACCTCGTGGCTCTGGCGTTGTAATTGCTACGATGAACCCACAATACCAGGCCAGCTTGAGAAAAAGTTTACCTGCACTTAAACACCGTACTATTAAGTAAATCTTGTAAGTAAATAGAACGTAACCTATACAATCGGAATCACCATTGATGACCACTAAAGTCGACACATCAGCAAATTCACCTAAAATATTAGGCACGCATTTTGACCTAGCTACCGAGTCTTTACTTGCACCAGCTAGCTTAGATATTGCGAAGCTGCAAAATGTTTTAGGCGATATGATGTCGCACAAAATTGACTACGCTGACCTGTATTTTCAATACAGCCGCGCTGAGAGTTGGGGACTAGAAGAAGGCCAAGTTAAATCCGGCAACTTTTCTATCGACCAAGGTGTAGGCGTGCGCGCAGTCAGTGGTGAAAAAACCGCTTTTGCTTACTCTGACGACATTACTTTAAGCGCGCTTCAAGAAGCCGCCAAAGTGACCAAGGCAATTGCTAGCCTTGGTGGTGAGCAAACGGCCAACTCGGTAATAAAACGTCAAGCATCGCAACTCTACCTTCCACAAGATCCGATTGCATCGCTTTCAGCCGACGCTAAAGTAAAATTACTCGAGCGCTTAGAGACTATCGCAAGAAGTTTAGATTCTCGTATTTCACAAGTGACAGCCTCCATTGCTGGCGAATATGAAGTGGTCATGGTCGCACGCCACGATGGCGTGATGGCAGCTGATGTACGCCCTCTTGTGCGCCTTTCCATCAATGTAATTGCTGAGAGCAATGGTCGCCGTGAGCAAGGCTCTAGCGGTGGTGGCGGTCGCTTTGACTATAGTTATTTTACTGATGCCATTCTACAAGAATATGCGCAAAAAGCCGTGCATCAAGCCATTGTAAACTTGGATGCACGCCCTGCCCCAGCCGGCAGCATGACGGTAGTGTTAGGCGCAGGTTGGCCTGGCATTTTGCTACACGAAGCCATCGGTCACGGTTTAGAAGGCGACTTCAACCGCAAAGGCAGCTCGGCTTTTTCAAACATGATAGGTCAGCAAGTCGCGGCTAAAGGCATTACTATTGTGGATGATGGTACGATTGAAAATAGACGTGGCTCACTGAGCATGGATGATGAAGGTAACCAAACCAATAGAACGGTACTGATTGAAGATGGCATTTTGCGCGGTTATATACAAGATACACTCAATGCACGCCTCATGAATATGCCTGTGACAGGCAATGCACGCCGTGAGAGTTACGCACATATCCCCATGCCCCGCATGACTAACACCTATATGTTAAACGGTACATTACCACCAGAAGAAATCATCAAATCAGTCAAAAAAGGCTTGTACGCTGCAAACTTTGGCGGTGGTCAGGTAGACATCACCAGCGGTAAATTTGTATTCAGCGCAGCTGAAGCCTATATGATTGAAGACGGTAAAATCACTTACCCTGTAAAAGGGGCCACTTTGATTGGCAATGGCCCAGAAGTGTTAAAACGTGTCTCTATGATAGGTAACGATATGTCTTTAGACAGTGGCGTCGGCACTTGTGGCAAAGAAGGTCAAAGCGTGCCTGTTGGTGTAGGTCAACCTACCCTTAAAATTGATGCACTGACAGTAGGTGGAACGGCATAAACGCTAGGATTGAAGTAATGAATATCATCAAAACATTTGATTTTAATCAGTGGGACATCACGGTAAATTCCTCTGTGAGCGATGAAGTGATTGATGCCTTAGAGCATGGGCATGTGGTTGCGCTACCGCAACTCGAATTCAAGTTATTACCCGAAGAGCAGAAATTCCTCTCCACAGATTGGGCAGATAAAAAATCTAAGAATATCTCATTAAGGCCTCGCGCAGGAGTTTGTAGTGGGCTAAAAGGCGCAATAGGCAGCGAGGCCGACTTAGCGGCAATACAAGCGATGATACAGCGCTATGCAGATCAGTCACTACAGCTTATCTCGGCAATATTACCGAGTTATGTGCCAAACCTCACCGTTGCCAATACAAGCTTTAGACCACTTGAAGTGGAAACTCGTGCGAGTTCATACCGTAAAGATGATACTCGCTTACATTCAGATGCGTTTCCATCTAACCCTACACAAGGCACACGACTGCTCAGGGTGTTTAATAATGTCAATCCTAATGGCAAACCACGTGTTTGGCGGGTAGGCGAACCGTTTGATAAAATGGCAGAAGCCTATTTACCTAAAACCAAAGCATTGCTGCCTATGCAAGCTTGGTTAATGAAGCAGCTTCATATTACCAAAAGAACGCGTACCGAATACGACCATCGTATGCTGCAGTTGCACGACCAACTCAAAGCTGACATGCATTACCAACAGCATGCACCTCAGCAATCCGTCAACTTCATGCCAGGAACCACTTGGATTGTCTATTCTGACCAAGTGCTGCACGCTGCCATGGCTGGTCAATACATGATGGAACAAACATTCTCCCTACCCGTTAACGCACTTAAATGGCCAGAAACAGCACCGTTAAAAGTGTTAGAGAAAATGTTAAATAAACCTTTGGTTAGTTAAAATGTTTGTACAAAAAGTAAATGGTTCAATTTCAAACAAAAATGCTAAAAACAGTCATTCTGAGCTTAGCGAAGAATCCATCGACATAACAGGTTCCATGGATTCTTCGCTAAGCTCAGAATGACGAATTGAGTGTTTTTAGTATATAAGGTTACTTCGTGCAAAAGTCTCTAATTCAATATAAATCAACAAAAATACACCATTATTTAAGTGATTAACTGTAAGAAAAAACAGCTCACTATTGCCTGTGCCGTTATAATCTAGCCTTTCAAAACTTCATTAAATTTATTCATGTCGCAGACTTCACTGCTAGTTCCAAAATCAGGTCAATCTAACCGTGTTGAGCTTTCAACCAATGGCGAAGATGGACTAGCTTTAGCTGAGTTAGCGCTTAAAATTAAAAGTGCCACGCCCACAAAACCATTAGTGATTATTACTGCAAATGCGTTTGATGCGCAGCGGCTGCTTGAAGAAATTCCGTACTTTGCACCCTCCCTCACGGTTAATTTATTGCCTGATTGGGAAACGCTCCCCTACGATCAATTTTCACCACATCCTGATTTAATTTCTGATCGACTCACAACGCTTTACCAGATTAGCCAAAATTCATGTGACGTGATTATTGTGCCGTTATCAACCGCCTTAATTCGCCTGAGCCCCAAGGCTTACTTAAGTGCGAATACCTTTATGCTTAAAAAAGGTCAGATACTTGATACCGAAGCATTACGACGCCAATGTGCTGAAGCGGGCTACCATCATGTGAGCCAAGTGATTTCGCATGGTGAGTTTAGTGTACGTGGCGGTTTAGTCGATTTATTTCCTATGGGTTCAGCGCTACCTTATCGTATTGATTTATTTGATAACGAAATTGAAACCATACGCACGTTTGATGTAGACACACAGCGCAGCCTTTATCCAGTGCCAGAAATTCGACTATTACCTGCACGTGAGTTTCCACTAGATGAAGCGGGTGTCGCGCTATTTCGTGGCCAGTTTAGAGAAGCCTTTGAAGGCGACCCACAACGCGCCAAGATTTATAAAGATGTCAGCAAAGGCATAGCTTCTGGCGGTATTGAATGGTATTTACCGCTATTTTTTGAACAAACAGCGACCCTCCTCGACTACCTGCCAACGGATTGCGTGCTTTGTTTGCATGGCGATTTAGACCATAGCGCGCAACAGTTTTGGCGCGAGGCGCAATCTCGTTACCGCACATTGGCACATGACGCAGAACGTCCGTTATTAACACCTGAAACGTTGCTGATTAAAACAGAAGACTTCTTCAGCGCCACACACCAATTTACACGTATTTTATTAAACACTAATAGCAAATCAACTGGCTTGCCTGCACTGGATATTGAACGCCGTGCTGAGGCGCCTTTGCATAAGCTACAAAGTTACATCAGTGATTTTTCTGGTCGTATTTTAATTGCTGCAGAAAGCCTAGGCCGCAGAGAAACCATTTCGCAGTTATTTGCTGAACATGGTTTACAACCAGCCTTAATTGAAACATGGGCGGAGTTCGTCGATTCTAAAGAAAAAGTAATGCTAGGCGTTTCACCGCTGCATCATGGTTTTTGCTTAGAAAATAAAACAGTCAACGAATCAATCGCAGTGATTACTGAAGCTGAACTGTATGCCGCCACAGTTCGCCAACAACGTCGTAGAGAAAAAGAAAAAGCCCGTAGCACTGAAGGCATGCTCAAAGATTTATCTGAGCTACGCATGGACGACCCGGTGGTGCATGAGCAGCATGGCGTTGGCCGTTACAAAGGCTTGGTAAATATTGATTTTGGTGAAGGTGAAACTGAGCTTTTGCTATTGGAATATTTTGGTGACGATAAACTGTATGTACCAGTTTCACAGCTTTTCTTAATTTCACGTTATTCTGGTGGACCACCTGAATCTGCACCCTTGCATCGTTTAGGTAGCGGCAATTGGGAAAAAGCCAAGAAAAAAGCACTTAAACAAATTCGTGATACTGCTGCTGAATTACTCAATTTATACGCTCAGCGTGCATCACGTCGTGGTCATGCATTCACCTTAAGCTTGCACGATTATGAAACCTTCTGTGAAGGTTTTCCATTTGAAGAAACGCCAGACCAATTAGAAGCCATAGAAAACGTTATCAAAGACATGCAATCTGGTCGCCCGATGGATAGACTGGTCTGTGGCGATGTAGGCTTTGGTAAAACTGAAGTTGCGCTACGTGCGGCTTTTGTAGCGGTGATGGGCGGCCGTCAAGTCGCCGTGCTAGTACCAACCACGCTATTAGCCGAGCAACATTTCAATAACTTTAAAGATCGCTTTGCTGAATGGCCGATTAAAATTGCTGAAATCTCGCGCTTTAGAACTGCCAAAGAACAAAAAGAAGCTTTGGCTGGCTTAGAAGCTGGGCAAATTGACATTATTATCGGTACGCATCGCTTGATTCAAAAAGATGTGAAGTTTAAGAATTTAGGTCTAGTGGTGTTAGATGAAGAGCACCGTTTCGGAGTGCGCCAAAAAGAGCAGTTAAAAGCCTTACGTGCTGAAGTCGATATACTCACGCTAACAGCCACACCGATTCCACGTACCTTAAGCATGGCAATGGAAGGCTTGCGCGAGTTTTCAATTATCACCACGCCACCGCAAAAACGTTTGAGCATTAAAACATTCCATACCGATTATTCTGAAGGCATCATTCGCGAAGCCGTCATGCGTGAATTTAAGCGTGGTGGTCAGGTTTATTTCTTACATAATGAAGTGGATACCATCCACTCCATGCGCGAAAAGCTTGAACGCATTGTGCCCGATGCTCGCATCGCTGTCGCACATGGCCAGCTACGTGAGCGCGAGCTAGAACATGTCATGCGTGACTTTTATAATCAACGTTACAACCTATTGCTTTGTACGACCATTATTGAAACTGGTATTGATGTGCCAACGGCCAATACTATTATTCTAAATAAAGCCGATATGTTTGGCTTAGCGCAAATGCACCAGCTACGTGGCCGCGTAGGTCGCTCGCATCACCAAGCTTATGCTTACTTGCTCACAGATCCAGATCGTAAAATCACCGTGCAAGCGCAAAAACGCTTAGATGCGATTCAACTGATGGAAGATCTAGGTGCTGGATTCCACCTTGCCATGCACGACTTAGAAATTCGCGGCGCAGGGGAATTATTAGGTGACAGCCAAAGTGGTGAAATGCAGGAAATTGGCTTTCATTTGTATTCTGATATGCTCAACTATGCAGTGAAGCAACTCAAAGCGGGCAAAGAGCCTGATTTAAATGCACCGCTAGGTGTCACGACTGAAATCAATTTACATACGCCCGCGCTGCTACCCACCAAATATTGCCCAGATGTGCATGAGCGCTTGGTCATTTATAAACGCCTAGCTAACTGCATAAATGACGATGATTTAGACAATATGCAAGAAGAGCTGATCGACCGCTTTGGCTTACTGCCAGAGCAAGGCGAAGCACTCATCGCCTGCCATAGATTACGAATAGCAGCTAAAGCGATTGGCATCATTAAAATTGACGCCAGTTCTGAAGCTATTCAGCTACAATTTAACCCCAAAGCAGATATTGACCCAACCAAGTTGATTGCCTTATTACAGCGTGACCGCCGCTGTCGCATGAATGGCCCTGATAAGTTAAGAGTGACGATAGGGTTAGAAGACCTGAACCTAAGAACTGATTTTGTGAAAACGTTACTCAAAGAATTTATATAAGAAAGTAGTTAATACCATGCTAGAAAAACTAATCGCGTTTATTGCCACATGGATTATGAGTGTCATCTCTACGATGGGCTACGGCGGCATCGTACTGCTCATGGCGATTGAATCTGCCTGTATTCCACTACCGTCAGAAATCATCATGCCATTTGCTGGTTTTTTGGTTTACAAAGGTGAAATGGTATTGTGGCTAGTAGCATTAGCTGGCGCAATTGGCTGTGTAGTAGGTTCAATTCCAGCCTACTACGTAGGTATGTTTGGTGGTCGCCCACTCGCGGAGAGATACGGAAAGTATATTTTACTGTCTAAACAAGATTTGGATTTGGCCGATCGTTTATTTGCGAAGCACGGTGAAATTATTATTCTCATTGCCCGCATGTTGCCTGCGATACGCACATTCATTGCCTTCCCCGCTGGTGTAGTGCGTATGAATATGTCTAAATTCATTATTTACACTTTTGTAGGCTCGTTCATTTGGTGCTGGCTATTAGCCTACGCAGGCATGAAATTTGGTCAAAACTGGGAAAGTCTAAAAGTATACTTTCATGAGTTTCATTATGTGATTGCTGCCGCTGGCTTATTGTTCGTGGTTTGGTATGTGCGACGTCATTTTAAGCAAAACTGATAGAATCAAACCTTACGTCCATACATACTTCATCGCCCTTTTATCCCCTGCTACCGCGCCTGTTCTGCTCAGTTTCATGGGAGTTTTCGGCAAGCGACTGTTTGAACCCAATTGATTTTATTAGGTGAGTTTCCGATTGCCACCCATGAAATTGAGCAGAATAGGAAACAAGCGGGAGGGGGTGCTTTTCGCAACCGACTTAGTGCTTTAGCACTTAGCGAGGTTGGGGATGCCACCTGCCGGTATTCTTTGGTTACTTACTTTTGAGCAAGCAAAAGTAAGTAACTCGCCTAGAGGCGAAATAAACTGTGTACTAATCAGATAGGTGTGTTCTTGATCCTGAGCTAGCAGCTAGCAGATGGCATCATTTACCACGTGGGGTTTAAACCCCACCCTACAAACTTATAACTCCACCAATTTACCCACATTCAAAAACAGCACCGCCTTTTTAATAGGCAAATTTTCATGACTAAACAAGCCTGCATAACGCTCTAATTGCGGACGATGCTGCTCAGCCAGCAGACTTAAGTCATCTGCTGTATTTTTCACCTCATTCAAAGTCGTCAATTTATAATCCACAATCCATCGTACGCCGTTCTCAACAAAAGTACGATCTAACACATGGTTCTTAACACCATCCTCTTGTGTCTGTAACAAACTTAACTCACTGACAGCATACGTATGGTTTTGCAAAACCCATTGTCCGGCTTCACTTGCTAAGGTGGTTTGCAAAGCTGCTAACACTTGCACTGCACCCTGATCAGCTAATTGCTTAGCATGCCCTTGTTGCGCCAGCCACTTTTGCATAGCTGGCTGGCATTGTTGTAAGCGTTGGGTTGTCCAAGTTTGCAAATCTGTTTTTGCGAACAGTTCCATGTATAGATGCGCGAGTGTGCCACAGTGTTTTTGGAAATCAATTTCACGAGAACGCTCACTTGAGAAATCACCTAAAACGTCAGGTTGTTCATTCATTTGTAGGTCGGGCTTTAGCCCGTCATGTCGGGCTAAGCCAGTACTTGGCTTCCCCACAGAATATAGTCGTTCAAAATCAAACTCCTTATTCTGAGTGAAACCCCGACCTACAATATCATCACCAGTAAGAGTTGAGTTGGAAATCTGTATAAAATGTTCACTAGGCAAGCGTTGTAATTGCGGTTTGAATTGATTTATATCTAGCGTTGCAGATGCATTAACATTTTGCGTAATAGGTATCGCTTGGGCAAAATCTGCCTCTACCGCAGGCCATAATGCTTGTAGCAAGGAATTTGCTGTAGGTTTAACTTCACCTTCTTTATTGGCTTGTAAGCTAGCAATCAAATGTAGCTGCCTATGCGCACGCGTTGCAGCTACATACAGCAAGCGTACCAGCTCATTATCTGCGCGCGTTTTTTCTAGATTTTTAAGAAAATCATATACGTCAGCGCCTGTATTATTTTTAGTATTACTTTTAGCAACAGCTTTACTTTTTAATGGCGCAACAATTAAGTGTAAATGGTTATCCACCATCACTTCTTGCCATAGCACCAACTCATTATCGCCGTTTCTAGGTTGACGATTTAACGCTGGCAATATCACAGCATCAAACTCCAAACCTTTTGATTTATGAATCGTTAAAAACTGCACACTGCCATCAGCTTCAATATCTGGCTTTGCGTAAAGCTTTTGCATTCCTAATTCTAGTGAGGCAATATCTAAATGCCCGCTACGACCGGTTTTTTCGACCAAATCAAAGAACACCTGCACATCACGGTTATCACCCGCATCGACCAAGCATTTGCCGCCGCCTAATTGCAGCCAGGTACTTTCTAACCAACGACGTAACGGCATGCGACCTTGCCCATTAAATGCAGCGGTTAACACGGCATTAACGTGCGCTAAGCGTAATTGACCATCTTCACTCAAGCGGCTTAATCTCGCCTTATCCTGCATTAATTGCCAGATAGTCGCACGATGGTTATCCCCTGCCAGCGCATGCAAATCCGCTAACGTTAATCCACACCAAGGCGCGCGTAACACATTGAGCCAGTGCGTTCTATCGGCACGATGATGCAGTGCGCAGACTAAGGACAATGCATCTTGCACGGTTTGCCGTTCATTCAGGTGTTCAATCTCAACTGCTTGAAATTTCAGTGCTGGGTGATTACGTCTAATTTCAGAAACAAGCTCTTTTAAATGGCTGCGACTTCTGACTAAAACGGCAATATTATGATTAGCGCTATTCTCAGAACGAAGTTTGACGATTAAATCCGCCACATAGCTCGCTTCAATCTGCTTAAGGTCAGCTTTTGGGCTATCCTCTTGACCTGCCTCCTCTAAAATCAACGGATGTAAAGTCACGCCCTCGCCCACTATAGTGGGTCGCGTAGCTGTAAACTTTCTGTAGCTAATGGCACCTTGGTTGATATTATCGTTCGCAGGAAAAATCTGCTTAAATGCATTATTAATCCAATCAACTACGGCAGGGTGCGAGCGATTATTACGGCTTAGTTGCAATCGTGTCAGCGGCAAATGACCGATACCAAACTCGCTAGCTTGCAGAAACAAGCTCACATCTGCCTTACGAAAACGGTAGATGGACTGCATAGGGTCGCCTACGCAAAATAGCGTGCGCCCATCACCAGATTCTGAATCTTGGCTCTGCCAGCCCTCGATAAGTTTTTCGATTAAACGCGTTTGTACTGGGCTGGTATCTTGAAACTCATCGATTAACAAATGTGAGATTTTATAGTCAAGTTTAAGCGCTAAATCAGTCGCGCCCTGCTCGTTTTCTAGCGCCAGTTGTGCACTTTGCGCAATGGCAACGAAATCCACTTCGCCAGCCGCCTGAAAGGCTATCCATAAATGCCGCTCAGCCAATATCAGTAATCTTGTGAGCGCTTTAATAATCTCTTGATTCTCAGCAATATTGACTAAAGCAGGCAAATCGAGCACGCTTGCAATAACTAGGCTACTTTCTAAACTATTCACTATTTCAGAGTAAGCCTCTTTGTAAGTCTTACCTTCAGGCGTCGCTGGAAAACCCATGTTTTTATTCAGGCTCTTGCGAAACGTTCGCTCAGACTTGGTGACAAGAAAATTCGCCAGTGCTTGCCATTCTGGTAAGCATTCAGCCTCTGCGGTGAGTGGTTGCTGCCAATCTCGCAAAGGTGCAATTTCAGCATCTGGCTCTAAATTACTCGCAGCGTATCTGGCAATCGGCATGAATAACCTTTGCACTCTAGATGTTAAGGTATTGAGCACCGCTTGTAAGTTCTCAGCAATTAAATGTTGCAGCGCAACTGTTGTATTCTGAGAAACTTCTTCAATGTCTTTGCTATGCAAATCAACCGCATGTGGCAGCCATTGATCGCGTCTTGCCAACATTTTTGCCAGCAACTCAGCGAGCTTTTCACTATTGTTATCTAAGTAGCTTAAAGCAATGGTGACCGTATCATCTGGCTTAGTTTCATGCACGATATGGGCTATCGCACGTCGTGACGCTTCTATGTAGTGGCTATCAATATCGTCACTCACGGCAGGTTGACCGCCAAACTTACTGAGCAACGGCATTTGCCGCGTTAAGCTGCTGCACAAAGCGTCTATGGTTAAAATGCGCAGCCTGCTTGGCTGGTTAATAATATCCCATGACTTTGCATTGGATTGTAATAACGCAGCATTGGCTAATTCACGTGTTTTTAATTTGTGGGCTGCGGCTTCAACCGTTTGATTTTGCGCATTTTCTAGGCTGAGCAAAATACGGTTACGCATTTCAGCCGCCGCTTTATTGGTAAAGGTCAGCGCGATGATTTCTTCTGGCTCGTTAACGGTAGCCAGTAATTTCAAATAACGCTGCGTGAGCAACTCAGTTTTGCCTGCACCAGCAGGTGCTTCGACAATAAAAGAAGCGAGTTCTAATGCACGAACACGGTTTAAAGTGTCCATTTCATTTAAATCTAAAGCGCTTAAATCTGGAGCTTTTACAGCTAGCATCATGCATCACCGCCATTTCTTAACGCTACTTGCATGTGCTCAAATTGCAATAAACGTTCAGGTAAGCGCAACAGCGGCTTCACATCGCAATAAACCAAATCTGCTTCATTGCTCATGGTCACCTCTGCAATCCCTGCTTTGATTTCTTGTGCGATATTAGTCAAACTTGTGTACCAATGCTCTAACAAAGCATCCCAATCACCAAAGCCATAAAATGCTGAATTCTCTCGCACTTTACCTAAGGCAGTCACTTTGGGCAGCACATCTTGTTCAGCAGACAAGCCTATAAACTTGGTTTCATCACTACGTACTTTGGCAAAACTTACTGCAACAACCTGCTCATACTTGAGCGCCAGCACGACATAAATAGGCAACTGCGGTTCAGCGATGCGGTCTTCAGCCCAGCTTGAATTGCTAACTGCTGCACTAGTTTTGTAGTCAATGACCACTAATCCGCCTTCTGCGAGCTTATCAATACGGTCTATGCTTAAATTAAGCTTTAAACCTTCTACATCTAACTCAAACTTTTTCTCACATGCATCGACTACAAAATCTGCGCGTTCTAACTCTAATGCCAGCCACGCTTGCATGAGCTGGTGAAGTCTATTTCTTTCAATTTGTAAGACTTGTGGTGGAATGTGGTAACTAATCTCATCACTCAAAGCTTGTATGCTTTTTTCAATTGCCGTATCGATTTTTTCGCTTAATAAGGGCTGAGATAAGGCTTTTAGATTGCTTAGTGTTTCGCAATCCAGCCAAAAAAGTTGTAGTACTTTATGCAGTAAACTACCGCGTGACATTGTATCTAAGCCATCCACTGGTGTTTCCAGCTTTGCTGCACCAAGCCGATATTGATAAAAAGCCCATGCTGGACATTTGGCTTGGGCGGCAAATAAATTTACGCCGCCTCGCACACTTTCATCTGGCAAAACTGCGGGGGCGATAAAATCACCAAGCAGCTCTAAGCTTGCAGGCTGCGCTAAGCGCTCTGCAAGGGTTTGAATGGGTATCATATTTTGTAGGTCGGGCTTTAGCCCGACATGACGGGCTAAAGCCCGACCTACAATGTCTGCTGATTCTGCTTGAATTTCCAACAATGGCGATGGGCGCAACTCTCGCTCATCTTCTTTTGTTGCATATGAAAAAATCACCTCTGGTGCGCATGTCATCAAACGTTGATGTACCAATGACGCAAATTGGCTTTGTACTGCAGCGCTGGCATTCGGTGTGCCGCGATTTCTTTGCAAATCGGCAGGTAGCAGCGGATTGAGTTTTACCGCTGGCGGCCAATGCTGGTCATTCATATTCAGCGCCCAAACGGCATCTAATTGCACAGCAGGTGTTTCTAAAAGCCCAAGAATTTGAATACTAATATCACCTTTAGCTTCGGCCTGAAACATAGTGGCGTTACAAAGCTCAGTGATTTTTTGCACGGCAACGCTTGCAGAAATATTGCCAAATATCGCATCTAAGCTACTTAACTCTTTTAAACACTTCAAAAAAGCTTGCTGTGTTTGAAACTCATGGCTAGAAAGCGAACGCGTTTTTGCCCAATGCAACTCGTCTAATAATTGTACAAAAGCCGCCACCCAAGCTGATAGTACTTGGCGTTGCTTGCTTTGCTGATTTTGAAATCTTGAAATTTGCGTTAAGTTTTCTAGCAGCTCAGTTAATGGCGTGCCATTGGTTAGCAGTTTACTTGCCTGCTTGATGAGTGATTCTAAGTGATAACTAGCATTCATATTTCTGCGCAGGTGCGCATCCAACTGCGCTCTGGCATCTAACTCTTGCTGACTACCCCAATACACATCTTGCAAAAGTGGTGTGACTTCATCAAAAATCAAATCTGCTTTGCTCGCAGCTAGCCTCAAAAGCTGCAATGCACTTTGCACGATAGCGTATTCTGTGAGCGCTAAACCCAATGAAAAGTCGTAGCAGCGTGGAGTTTCATATAAGCTGGAATGTAAAGTTTCGGGGTGAAATGTATCATCGAGTAAATCAGCCAATTCACGGCGAATACTGCCCAATGCGGGACTAATAATCGCTAGTTGCGCCTTAGGATTTTCTGCTAGTTTTTGCTGTGCCCACGCCACGGCAGCGCGACATTCACTATTCGCATCAACCGCTGCAAAGTGTTTAATCTCAGTATGGCTGTGCGTATTCACTGCCATCATTTCAACTTGTACACCACAGTTTTTTAGCAGATCAAATAACCGTGCCTCTAATGGTGTAACGCGGTCAAAACCGGCTAGCTGAATGCGCTTTGGCAATGCTAACTCACGGATAATTTGTTGTTGAAACTGTGCAAATAACGCTATCTGTAATGAAGTTAATCGTGCAGATTCGACAGCATTTTGCTTGGCACAAAAATCCTCAAACGTATGTCGCCAGCGCAAAAATTGGCGGGTTTCTTGCGTGATAAAATCATGATTAATATCAGCCTCAAGTAGTTGCCAATTGAGCATTAGATTATTCGCTTCAATCGCAGATTTTGCCATCGAGCGTATATCAAACAATGCGGCCGCTTCATGCTTAGCAAGACAAGTTTCAATGGCTTGCTCCCACAAATAGGTTTCTGCAATGGTGCTCAATGTCAGCGCGGGTAAGGCGTCGCTAGGTAGAAAACCCAGTAAACTTGCATGGTTTATCAATTCATCTAACCACTGCTGTAGCGTATAAGCTTGTGCTGACTGCCACTGCGTAGCACCACTTTTAAGCTGTTGTTGCTGGTGCTGAGCAAGCACACCGCGAACAAGACGCGCAGTCGCACAGATGGTAATGGTATGAGGTGTTAAAGGCATGCCATGATTGTAGCGTTTAGTCGAGATTCATAGCGGCAAATCTTGATAAATTTCATAAAAAAAGGTCGCATTTGCGACCTTTTTTACTTAGTTATCAATATAAAACTCTTATTTAAAACTCTTCCCACTCGCTGTCATGCGTACCCGTTTTGACGGCTCTTACTGTAGATTCTTTTTTATCAGACCTTGTTTGAATACTACTGATGTGTCTTTTGGGTGATGCAGAACCTTTATGTACTGTTTTTTGAGTACCGCTATCTAACTGGAACACACTCACTACCGCGGTCATTTCTTCAGACTGCTCCATGAGAGATTCAGCTGCTGCTGCTGCCTCCTCCACCAAGGCGGTATTTTGCTGTGTCACATCGTCCATCTTCATAATCGCTTCATTAATCTGTGCAATGCCTGTGCTTTGCTCGGTTGAAGCAGCGGCAATCTCACCGATAATATCGGTCACGCGTTTAACTGAGCTAACAATCTCTTGCATGGTTTCGCCAGCCATTTCAACTTGTCTCGTACCTTCTGCCGTTTTGCTCACAGAATCTGAAATAAGCTCTTTAATCTCTTTTGCAGCACTGGCAGAACGTTGTGCCAAGTTGCGTACTTCTGCTGCCACTACCGCAAAGCCGCGACCTTGCTCACCTGCCCTAGCCGCTTCAACTGCGGCATTAAGTGCAAGAATATTGGTTTGGAAAGCGATACCGTCAATCACAGAAATAATATCTTCAATCTTTTTAGCGCTGGAGTTAATCGCACTCATCGTACTCACCACGTCGCCCACGGCATCGCCACCTTTAACGGCCACGCCAGAGGCTGCAATGGCCAACTGATTCGCTTGTTTGGCGTTATCCGCATTCTGTTTAACGGTAGATGAAAGTTGATCCATACTTGATGCAGTGCGCTCTAAACTAGCGGCTTGGTCTTCCGTACGACGTGATAAATCTGCGTTACCTTGTGCAATTTCTTTAGCCGCGGTATTAATCGCTTCTGCAGATTGTTTAACCGTGACGATTGGTTTAACAATCATCTCTAATGTTTCGTTCATGCCTTCTACAATTTTACGATAATCGCCAGAGTGTTTTTCAAGGTCAGCACGTACCATCACGCGACCTTCACGTGCGGCATCTGCTAGCATTTGCGCATCCTCATTCAAGGCTTTCAGATTAGTACGTACTTGCTCAATTGCCTCGTTAACAAAGACTTTTTTACCTGGGAAAGTTTCTAGCGGTGCATCAAAATTCCCTTCACCAAACTCTTTAACGCAAGCTAATGCTTTTTCAGTCAACTCTAATTGACCACCTACAATTTTATTTACAGAAGAGGCGATTTCACTAAAGCCTCCTTTAAACATATGTGCGTGCAAGCTCATGTCGATATTGCCTTGTTCATGCTCAGCAGTCACCCATTTCACTGAATCTACAATGCCTTTAAGCTTGGCATTTAACCTGTCTAAGTTTTTATTGATTTCGGCTTTTTTACCAGGGAATTGTTGCAATTTAACTTCAAAATCACCATCGCCAAGTGCGCGTATCAGTTGAATCATTTGGTCTTTTTCTTGCACATGACCACCCACCATCGCGTTTACACCATTGGCCATCTCATGATAGGTGCCGATGAATTTTTCTTCTTCCATCCTCACATCAATATCACCTGCATCATGCGCAACAGCCATGACATTCATGTCAGCCACAAAATTCTTAATGTTGCTGCGCACTTGCTCAACAGTCTCGTTTATATAAGACTGTTTGCCTGAAAACTGCGCTAATGGCGCATCGAAATTACCTTCACCAAAAGCTTTGACTACCGACATTGCTTGACGATTTAAATCAATATGCCCAGCCACCATTGCATTTACGCCCTGAGCAACCTCTTTAAAAGAGCCACTAAATGCGCTGGTATTAACCACTTCATCAATATGACCTTTGTCGTGCTCAGCACTCATATGTTGCATGTTATTCACTAAAGCACTTAAATTATTCACCATCTCTTTTAACGCGACGTTGACGCTACCAGTATCGCCAGCTTGAGTTTGTATTTGTACTGTTAGATCACCATTCGCCACTCTGCGCGCCATTTCCATCACCACTTTTGGCTCACCACCTATCATATTGGCTTCATTACGAAGGTTAATCGCCATTAGAATCAACAATGCAGCTTCAAAAACAACAGATAGCGCATGAATAATCAACACGTTAAGATTAGGGCCCAACGCAAAAATATAGAAGCCTGTATTACCCGCCTGCAGAAAATTGAATGCGACATGGTGAACGGCGATGACTACCGCAGCCGCTAGAATTGGCTTCCAATCACGATAATAGAGCAAGAATGCTAGCAAAATAAATATCGCAAAGTGCGCCTCTAGCATGCCATGCGTCTGCTGAATAGCTAATGCAGAGAACACCATGAATGCAATACCTACACTGATGCGCGTTTGAACGCTACCCGGCATTATTCGAATTAACAGCCAAGGCAAAATGGCCGCGGGTAGCCCGACAGCCAGTGCCTCAAACCACGTACCATTGGCGGCGGCAATTCCCATGCTCACCAAAAGCAGTAATGCCAGAGTTAATCCCATCAAACGATCAGCCTTTACAGCCTGAGGATCTATTAGTGCTAGCGTATTATTTTTCATGTTCATTCCAATGTCTTAAGCTAAAAATTATCAAATCAAAGTGCTACTTGGCACACTGATGCGTTTTTACTTACCTGTTCGTGAAAGTGCCAAAGCATCAACGTGCTGTATACCAACCATGTGCCGAGTAATATCCACGCGAGTTGCGAAGCATTAAAAGCACTCACATTTTTTTCTATCAAGCTTTCTTTAGGATTTTTTTTCATTTAACCCACCTATTACTTATGCTGAAAATTTAGTATTACTACTCAAAACCACTTACCAGCTTTTGTAGTCTTGGGTTTTAACCCCACGTGCTTCAATATTTCAAGGTAGGTGACGCGTGGGTTCAAGAACCCACGCTACTTTTCTAACGAACTCACTGGCATTGCGAACTAATTCACAATGCCAGCGTGCATCTTAAAACTCTTCCCACTCGTTATCATCAGTGCCTGTTTTAGTCGCTGCTTTAGGGGCTGGTCTGCTTGCTACAGCGTGAATCTTTTTGACAGGCGCTCTCATCGTGGTATTCGCTGCACGTCGGTTATCTCTTGAGCTACTGCCATTATTCAGTTTGAACACACTGACCACATCGGCAAGTTGTATTGCTTGTTCTACTAGGCTTTCAGCTGCAGCTGCCGCTTGTTCTACTAAGGCGGCATTTTGCTGGGTGGTTTCGTCCATGCTGGTGACCGCGGCGTTGACTTGGTCGATACCTGCGCTTTGCTCGCTTGAGGCGGCTGTAATTTCACCCATTATGTCTGTCACTCGTTGTACAGAGGCGACTATCTCTTGCATGGTTTTACCGGCTTGTTCTACTTGTGCTGTGCCTTCAGCGGTTTTGCTGACTGAGTCTGAAATCAATTCTTTAATTTCTTTGGCTGCACTGGCTGAGCGTTGCGCTAGGTTGCGTACTTCGCCTGCGACTACGGCAAAGCCTCGGCCTTGTTCGCCTGCTCTGGCGGCTTCTACAGCGGCATTGAGTGCAAGGATGTTGGTTTGGAAGGCGATACCGTCAATGACGGAGATGATGTCTTCAATCTTTTTGGCACTGCTGTTGATGGCGCTCATGGTGCTGACGACTTGACCTACGACTTCACCACCTTTTACAGCGACGCCTGATGCGGCGACGGCTAGCTGATTGGCTTGTTTGGCATTTTCTGCATTGTTTTTAACGGTTGAGGCGAGTTGTTCCATACTAGCCGCGGTTTCTTCTAGGCTAGAGGCTTGTTGTTCGGTACGTTGTGAGAGGTCATTGTTACCAGTGGCAATTTCATTGGCTGCAGTGGTAATGGTTTCTATGGCTTCTTTGACCGCGATAATTGGGGTGACGATGGTTTCTAAAGTAGCGTTAAAACCTTCAATCACTTTGCGGAAGTCACCCTGATGTTGCGTTGCATCAGCACGTTCAGTTATTCGACCATCTGCTGAAGCTTCAGACAACATATTCACATCTCGACTTAACGCTAGTAGATTGCTACGCACTTGCTCAATCGCCTTGTTAATGAATGCTTTTTTGCCTGGTAATTGCGCTAATTGCAACTCAAAATTGCCATGACCAAATCCTTCTACAACTTCGATTGCTTTCTTATTCATATCAATATGACCAGCAACCATGCTGTTTAAGCCATGCGCCATGGCTTTATAAGTACCTTTGAATTTAGCCTCGTCCATTTGAATATCAGTATCACCAGCATCATGTGCTGACGACATAGCATTCATATCAGTCACAAACGTTTTAATATTGCTGCGCGTACTTTCAATAGCATCATTAATAAATGCTTTTTTACCGGCTAATTTTTCTAATGAAACTTCAAAGTTACCTTCACCAAAACCTTGTACAACCGCAATCGCTTTGGTGTTCATGTCTACATGACCATTGACCATGGCGTTTAAGCCCTGTGCCATTTCGCGATAAGTACCAATGAATTTCTCTTCTTGCATTCTTACATCAATATCACCCGCATCATGTGCAGCTGACATGCTATTCATTTCAGCCACAAAGTTTTTAATGTTGCTACGAACCTGCTCGACCGTTTCATTAATAAAAGCTTTCTTACCTGTAAATTTTTCTAATGGCGCATCAAAATTACCCTCACCAAAAGCTTTCACAACCGCCATTGCTTTTTTATTTAAATCAATGTGACCTGCCACCATCTTGTTCACACCAGCCGCCATATCTGCGTAACCACCTTTAAAGCGACTGACGTCTACATCAACATCAATATCGCCAGCATCATGCTGCGCGCTAACATATTGCAATGATTGCACAATGCCATCTAATGTCTTTTGTAATGTCTTGATTGAGTAAGCAACGCTCGATTTATCATCTTCAGCCACAATGATTTTTTGAGTTAAATTACCATCCGCAAAATTCTTGGCTAAAAAAGCCAAATCCGCGGGGTCATTACCCAACTGCTTCATTAAACTTCTTGTAATGTACAAGCCAAGTACAACAACTATTAACAAAACTAAGCTTGACATGATTAAAGACTCAAACACTGTCGCGTTTTTAATTGAAGCGGCTTTTTCAGCACTATCAGTGCCTAATTTAACGTTGTATTGACGGTGATTGCTAATGGCTTTTTGTACACCAGAAATAGCATCTCCACCTGCTAACAAAGTGGTACGCGCATCATTTTTCTTATTAGCTAAAGACGTTGTTAGTACTTGGCCACCCATCTCATCAAACGCAGTCAGCGCAGCGCGATCTGCCGCTACTAAGTTAGCATCGGTTTTATCGCTAACCATAGTCTTTTCATACTTGTCTAGATTGTCGGTGAGCGCTTTATGCGCAGCTGCTACCTTACCTTCAATATCTACCATTTTGGCATTATCTGTACTAGCCATATGCTGCCAAATTAAGCCGTTCATTTTTTCAAAATCCGCTAATGCTTCATCTAACAATTGCACGCTAGGTACAGAGTTAGTATTGGCAAAGTTGGTGATTTCATACACCTTGTTAACTTTATATAAGCCAATAACAGCCAACGACACTAATCCTAAAGCCGCAGCTAGAATCAACAGGTACATTTTTTTTGCCATACTCATTTTATTACTCCAATTTATTTAGCTGTTTATAACGTGGATTCACCAGTGTTTTTCAAAACTAACCTCAGCATTTAAAAACCACTTAAACGCCTACCTAATGCCATTACCTTAATATTTACGTCAGCTTTACCTAAAGCTTGAATACAATTTCCATATAGTGATTTTGCTCTGCAGTAGTCATATTTGAATTGTCAAATAAAGCAATAAATGCACATCATTTTTAAGGTTTAGCCTGTTTGGTTTAGTCATAGCTGATGCGTTAAAAGTAGCCACTGAAACGACAAAGCCCTCGGGAAGTGATTCAGAGGGCTTTGTGTTGATGATGCTAAATAAACTTAGCCTGGTTTGGTTTGGTTTACGTTGATGTTACTTTGTAGCCACTTTTTTAGCTGAAGCATCATCTTTTTCATTTGCAGCTTCTTTACGCTTAGTAGAATCTGCTACCGCATCACCTTTCATATGTGCTGCTGTTGCTTCTGGGCTGCCTTCTTCAAAACAAATACGTCCCATCATTGAAACTTTACATACCTCTGCTGCGTATAAATTAAGTGAAGCTACTGTTAATAAAGTGGTTGCTAAGGTTGTAATTACTAGTTTTTTCATATGTTAATCCATTTCTATAAATTTCATTTTTGCCGTTCATAACACCTCAACACGGCAAAGAGGCGGGAGGTTATGCTAGGAACAATAATCGCAAAGCCTCATGTGTGTTATTACGGCGTTTCTTTTTAAAACTTTAGAAAATATTGAAAATAATTTGTAAAAATTTATAGATATTCATACATAACTTTAAACATAACTTTTTTATCAAAAAATTCAATTTTTGTAGCGTGAGGTTTAACCCCACGCGTTGAATACTTCAAGGTTGGTGACGCGTGGTTTCAAGAGCTCACCCTACCTTAGCTTTTTAAATTTCGAGTAAATATTGAAAATAACTATTTAATGAATAGTCACAAAAAATAGCAACGAAAGGTGCTGTTTTTTTACTACATTGCTATGTCAGCACTAAAACTCTGCCCACTCGTTATCATCTGTGCCAGTTTTAGCTAATACCTTATTAGATGCTGTCCTTGCGGCAGGCTTAGGTTTAGTATGGTTTGAAGCTAAACGTAACGGTGCTCGGCTTTTATTCATACCAGAAGATGATGGAGAGCCGCCCATTAATTTGAACGCACTCACCACATCAATTAAACTTTCGGCTTGCTCAACAAGGGATTCAGCAGCAGCAGCAGCTTCTTCAACTAATGCCGCATTCTGTTGTGTGACTTCATCCATGCTGGTTACAGCGGTATTCACTTGGTCGATGCCTGCGCTTTGTTCTACTGAAGCAGCAGTAATTTCCCCCATGATGCCAGTCACGCGTTGCACTGATGACACAATTTCCTGCATGGTTTTACCAGCTTGTTCAACTTGACTTGTACCTTCTGCTGTTTTGCTCACTGAGTCAGAAATTAACTCTTTAATCTCTTTAGCTGCGGTGGCAGAGCGTTGCGCTAGGTTACGCACTTCACCTGCAACAACTGCAAAACCACGGCCTTGTTCGCCTGCTCTGGCTGCTTCTACCGCGGCATTCAATGCAAGTATGTTGGTTTGGAAGGCAATACCGTCAATGACTGAAATAATGTCTTCAATCTTTTTTGCACTGCTGTTAATGGCACTCATGGTATTAACCACTTGAGAAACTACTTCACCTCCTTTTACTGCAACACCTGAGGCTGCAACTGCAAGCTGATTGGCTTGTTTAGCATTTTCAGCATTATTTTTAACGGCTGATGCTAGCTGTTCCATACTTGCAGCAGTTTCTTCTAGGCTAGAGGCTTGTTGTTCGGTACGTTGTGATAAGTCATTATTACCAGAGGAGATTTCACCTGCTGCGGTGTTAATGGTTTCGCCTGCTTCACGCACTTGTACAATCACTTCGGTCATTTTGTCCATGAGGGCATTCACGCCGTCACATAGGCTGGCAATAGCGCCAGTTTTGCCTTCTAGCGACACGCGGCTACTTAAATCACCTACTTTCGCGCCTTCAATGATGACTTGAGTTTCTTCCACGGCTTCATCCAAAATCGTCGCGCTGTTACGTTGCTCGGTAATATCTGTGGCATATTTCACCACTTTGAATGGCTTCCCATTCATATCTGCAATTGGGTTGTAAATGGCTTGCAACCAAACTGTAGCACCCCCTTTACCAATACGTTTGAATTGGCCAACTTGCTCCTCACCACGACCTAAGGCATCCCAAAAAGCTTTATATTCATGGCTGTTACGGTAAGCAGGTTCTACAAACATGCTGTGATGTTTGCCTACGATTTCTTTTTCGGAATATCCAGATACACCTGCAAATATGTCATTCACTGACAGCACTTTACCTGTTAAATCAAACTCAATCACACCTTGTGTTTTATGTATGCCTCCGATTTGGCCAGCATTATCAGCCGTTTGTAATTTAGCTGCGGTAATATCCATGGTGTAATTCACGATTTTGAAAGGCTTACCTTTTAAATCTAAAACTGGGTTGTAAGAAGCTTGAATCCATACTTCACGACCATCTTTGGTAATACGTTTGTGTTCGCCAGAATCAGTTTCTCCATTTACCAACTTACCCCACAAGGTTTTATAAGCCTCACTCTTAGCAAAAGTTGGGTCTAACACCATGCTGGCATGATTACCAAGCAGTTCTTTTTCTGTATAGCCGAGCATATCTAAATACACTTGGTTAACCTTAAGCACAATGCCATCTAAACTTACCTCAATCACGCCTTGAGATTTACCAATCGCGGCCATTTGACCTTCAAAGTCAGCATTTTTAAGTTTTTGCTCGGTAATGTCGGCTGCATATTTCACCACTTTATAGAGTTTGCCAGCAGCACATAAAATTGGGTTGTAGGTAGCTTCTAACCAGATTTCTTTACCCCCTTTACCTAGGCGTAGAAACTGAGATGTAATAGACTCGCCGCTATTAAGTTTGTCCCAAAATGCCTTGTATTCAGCGCTTGTTTTGTATGCTGGTTCAACAAAAGTACTGTGATGTTGGCCAATAACCTCTTCACGACTATAACCCAATACTTTCAAGAAAATATCATTGGCAGCAATCACATTCCCATCCATACTAAATTCAATCACACCGGTTGATTTATTAATCGCCGCGAGTTGATTTTCATATTGCGTAGATTGCTCTAAAGTATGTCTAGCTGACTCTTTTAGCATATGCTCATTCACACTTAGCATGGTTTGCATAGTTTTTAATGCCTGCAGCACTTTACCCAACTCATTATCACCGTCTACGTCAATCGCAGTAAGGTAGTTTCCTGAAACAATTTGACTAAAAGCACCTACAGACTTGTCTAAAGGCTTGGTGATTGAACGTGACACATACCATCCAATTAACATTAAAAGTGCTGTAATAAGGCCTAAGCCTGCAAATGTGAGTAACTGGATATTTTTATAATGTGCTTGTGCTGAGTCAAACTCTTTTTTAGCTACATCATTTTGCAATCTAAGTAACAGATCAACTACTGGAGCCGTGTTGTTAAATAAGCCTTGGGCAATATCCGCATATTTTGTTGCTTCGTCATAATTATTTGCTCGGAGCGCTAGTATGGCTGGCTTTAAGCCTTGTTTAACAAACTTGCCACGGCTTTCAGAAAAATTAGTTGCCAGTACTTTTTCTTCTGGCGTCAAATACGTCGCCATGTAAGCTTTCCATATGCCAGTAATAGTTTCAATATTTTTATCAATCGCATCGGCGGCTTTTATTGCCTCTTCAGGTTTTAATACCAATACGGATTTTTTAGCAACCGTACTAATTTCTACGTTACTAAGCGCAGTTCTCAACGAGGTGTTATTTTCCAGCATCAATTTAACGATTTGGCTTAAATCTCTGGTGGGGATTAAACGGTCTTCTTGTACTGTTTTAATGGCTTTATTTGATACGCTTATTTCATACAGACCAATTGCAGCTTGCACTACTAAAGCGGCTACTCCCAACAAGATGATGCCAGCCAATCGCTGACCTACTTGAATGTTCTGTATCTTATTTTTGAGTGGACTGAGTATGGATTTTTTAACGACTCTGCCATGCACAATACTTAAACCTGCAGCGTTACCATCTTTAAATAAGCGATATGCAGCTGCTGCCTCTTCCACTTGTTGGCGGCTAGGTTTCCTGCGCACAGATAGAAAGGCAGTCACAATTCCGCTTTCAAAAACAGGTGTTTCGTTAGCTTCTACCCAATAAAAATCACCCGCTTTGGTACGGTTTTTCACCATGCCTGTCCAAGGCTTACCCGCTTTAAGGTCATTCCACATGTCCTCAAATGCCTCTACTGGCATATCAGGATGGCGCACCATATTATGGTTGCTGCCTACAAGCTCAGCCTCACTAAAACCGCTGACATTGATAAAGTCTTTATTAGCGTAAGTAATTACGCCTTTTAGGTCTGTTTTAGTCAACATAAACTGTGAATCATCAAAAGTGATTTCGTTATTTGTGACTGGCATATTGATTTTCATGATGGGCTTCCCTCTAACTTCTTAAATATGATGAATATTTATTTTTGTTATTCTTTCAATTCAGCAACATGTAAATTAATGTACTGCTATTGAATCCATGAGCGCCATTTCTTGGCTGCTCATCAACTGTTCAATATCCACTAAAATAAACATTTGCTCTTCTACAGAAGCTAAACCCACAATGTATTTGGTATCAATGTTTGATACCAAAGATGGCACATCACGAATCTGCTCCTCTTTAAGCGCCATCACATCTGAAACGCCATCTACCACAATACCAACAACGCGGCCGCTTAAATTAAGAATAATCACTACGGTGAACTCATCGTATTCAACTTTTCCTAAGTGAAACTTGATACGCAAGTCGACAATAGGCACGATTTTTCCTCGCAGATTTACCACGCCTTTAATAAATTCTGGTGTATTAGAGATTTGCGTAACTGCATCGTAACCACGAATTTCTTGTACTTTTAAAATCTCTAAGCCGTATTGCTCTTCACCCAATACAAAGGTTAAATATTCACCTGCAGCATTCTTTGATTTACCAGAAGAGGTTGTTGAATTTGTTGCGCTACTAACGTTTTCTGTACTCATTTTGTAAGCTCCTTATGGATTACTATTTTTTTCAATTGATTGGGCATTTTGGTAATGTGCAAATGGTGGTGCACCAGTGAGATAGTTGCTGGTTTGTCCCATTTGAATAATGGCTGAAACATCTAGAATCAATGCCACGCCGCCATCACCCATGATAGTGGCGCCTGATACGCCAGGCACTTTTCTGTAGTTAGTTTCCAAGCTCTTAATCACGACTTGTTGCTGTCCGACTAATCTATCAACAAACAAGGCTGACTTCTTACCGTCTGACTCCAGCAACACTAATACCCCCTGCGTTGGATCAGTGATATCAGTGTGGTGATTAAACAGACTATGTAATGCAATAATCGGTAAATACTCACCTCGCACGTGCACCATGCGACCTTCACCAGTCACCGTTTTAATATCTTCAGCACGTGGCTGTAACGTTTCTACAATGAGGTTGAGCGGAATAACGTAAATACTATTGCCTAGTGACACAGACATACCATCTAAGATTGCAAGTGTCAGTGGTAATGCAATGGAAATAGTGGTGCCGTAACCTAGCGCAGAACGAATCTCTACTACACCATTCATGGCGGTAATGTTTCGTTTTACTACATCCATCCCCACGCCACGACCTGAAACATCGGTGACAACTTCTGCGGTTGAAAAACCCGGTGCAAATATCAGATTAAACACATCCGTATCGCTCATACTCTCGCTAACGGGCAAGCCATTTTTTGCGGCTTTTGCCAATAATTTATTGCGGTCTAAACCTGCACCATCGTCTGTCACTTCAATCACAATACTGCCGCCTTTGTGTGCAGCTGAGAGTGTTAGCGTGCCGGTTTCAGGCTTACCAGAAGCTTTACGTCCTGCGGGGGTTTCAATACCATGGTCCACACTGTTACGCACTAAATGTGTGAGTGGGTCGACAATACGCTCAATTAACCCTTTGTCTAATTCAGTAGCTGCACCAACCGTTACAAAGTCTAATTTTTTGCCTAACTTAGCCGCTAAATCTCGCACCATGCGAGGGAACCGTGAGAACACGAAGTCCATAGGCATCATACGAATTGACATCACGGACTCTTGTAAATCGCGCGTATTACGTGTGAGTTGCCCTACACTATTAATGAGTGGCTCATGCAGCACTGGATCTAAATTACTAATGCGCTGTTCTATCATCGCCTGCGTAATCACCAACTCACCCACTAAGTTAATGAGTTGATCTACTTTTTCGATACCTACACGAATCGAAGTAGTTTCTGCAGTAGCTGCAGATTTATCAGTTTCACGGCGGCCTGGGCTTCTTCTTTCAATACCATCTGGCGCACCTGCAATAACAGCTACAGAGGCGGTAACTTCATCTTTAGCAACGTCTATAGCTCCTGAATTAGCTTCAGTGACTACCGTCTCGTCACCGATTAATTCAGCAACCTCAGCATCTTTGTGTGGCCTGAATGGTGCAAAGAAGCCGTAACCTTCTTCCACATTCTCTTTACCTTCTGTAGCAAATAAACCATAACCAACTTCTTCATGTATTTTCACACCAGACTTACTGTCTTTATCTTCTTCGGTCGACGCACTGGTTGTAACAACCTTCACATCATCGTCATCTTCAAATAAACCAAAACCAGCATCTTCAACGATGGCTGGCTTAGCCTCAACTGGCGCACTAGCTGTTGCAATACTTGCACTAATAGTAATGACTAAATCATCAGGGTCTAATACAAATGAGCAGATTGAAATAATATCGGCTTGCGTTGAGTCAGTTGCTAATTTAAAGACATAACGACCTTTATCATTTTTGCTCGATACCACATCCCCCAATAAGCCTAATTCATCTTTTAGGTTGGACATGTCTTTTTCTGAAACTTCAGGCAATTCAATATTAAAATGAGTTAAGCCGTCATCGGGCACTGCTGTTTGCGCTACAACAGGTTCGGCTTGCTTAGGAGCTTCAACCACTGGAGCAGTTGCAACAGTTTCTGGCACATGCGCAACCGGGACTGCAGAAATAACTATACTGCCTGCCTCTGATAGTGATTTGAGTACCATTTTTACGTCAGCCACTTGCTCTTGGTCTACCGCTGTGGCTAATCTATGTCCGTCAACTTCCATCTTCAACACGTCTTTAGCCGCTAAAAAAGCATCCACATGTTCGGCAGTGAGCGCCATTTCATGTTTACGAATTTTATCAAGTAAGTTTTCTAGCACATGAGTAATTTCGGTCATGTCCATAAAACCAAAAGTGGCAGCGCCACCTTTTATTGAGTGGGCTGCGCGGAAAATCGCATTGAGCTCTTCGTCATCGGGGCTATCTATGTCTATGCCAAGAAGTAAACGCTCAGCCTCAGCCAATAACTCTTCTGCCTCATCAAAGAAGACCTCGTAAAACTGACTCATATCAATTGTCATTGCTGTACTCCAATTATGTATTTACTGCTTTATTACTTAATTACCATCAATACTTACTTAAGCCCTTCCCTGCATTGAGGAAAGAGTTAACGAAAAACTTAAGAACCAATCACTTTTTGTACCACTTCAATTAGGCGTTTTGGGTCAAAAGGTTTTACTAACCAACCATTGGCGCCAGCGGCTTTGCCTTTAGCTTTCATTTCATCGCTTGATTCGGTAGTGAGCATTAAAATTGGCACTTTTTGATATGAACCTAACTCACGCAAGTTTTTTATCAGCGTCAAGCCATCCATAATTGGCATATTTTGGTCAGTCAGTACCAGATCTACTGTCTTCTCTTTTGCTTTATCTAGGCCATCTTGGCCGTCAACCGCCTGCACCACATCATAGCCAGCGGCTTTAAGACTAAATGCCACCATCTGGCGAAGAGAACCTGAGTCATCTACTGCTAGAATTGTTTTTGCCATTTCATTTACTCACTTTTTCGTTGTTAATCTTGCTCATTGTTAAACTTGCTTATTGTTAATTAAGCACCAAAACTCACGTATCATTTTTAAAGCGTTTTAAGGGTTAACTCACATTAATTACTGGCCGATAATGCTTAATATTTAGCCGCATTTATTAAAATAACTCTATGTCGCCTGTCGCCATATCCTTTGACTTAACTGAAGGCCGCGAACCTGCGGCCAAGTTATGACTGCTAGCATGCAATTTACGGTCGACCTCTTCAAGGAAGCTAATCAACTGCTCTTGCTCATTGCCTGGCACTATTGCATCGTCATGCGTGACTAGCTCTTGCAACAAATCTTTTAACCCATTCACATGATTGACAGTTCTAGTCAGCAACTGACTCGTTAGATCTTGAAATTGCAAGCCAGTAATGACAGCATTCACTTCATTGACTATGTTTTGCTTAAATACTTCGAGCTGCTTAGTTTCCTCATGATTAAAATGATGCTGCTCAACTAATGAATCTAATATTTGCTGCTGCTTAGTGACTGAGTCATGTACCGAAATGAAGCTTGCACTTAGGTCTTCAATCGCTTTATTGAGTAAATAGGTAGTCTGCAACAAATCAGCTTCAACTCGCATCAGATGCTGCTTACCGTGATCTGAAACGTCAGTAAGCAGGTGTCTTAACTTTAAAATTGGTGGAGTATTCATATGCATAATCATGTTCCAATGTGTTTAATTTCAATTGTGTGAATACAACTAGTAAAACTAATCTATTCAATTTTTTATTTTTTATGTTTAAACATCTATTACGGCACTTTTATCGCTGCACTTAAATCCGCGCCCTTAGACTCAGAAGACACATTCACGGCAGCCCCATCTTTTAAAGCATTTTCTTCAGCATGTTTGTTCATAATGATGATGCTGATACGTCGATTGGTCGCATCAAATGGGTTTTCTTTATTAAACAAACTCGCAGAAGAAAGCCCAACCACCCTTAACAACTTGGTTTCATCCATACCACCGGCTACCAACTCTCGACGAGATGCATTAGCCCGGTCAGATGACAACTCCCAATTGCTATAAGACTTTTCACCGTTAGGATATGGGGTTGCGTCGGTGTGTCCTGATAAGCTAATTTTGTTAGGCACATCATTTAAAGTCTTACCCAACTCCTGCAATATCTGTTTGGCGTAAGGCTGCATATCAGCTTTAGATGAGTTAAACATGGCACGATTCTGCTCATCCACAATCTGCACACGCAAGCCGTCGGAGGTAATATCCAGTAACAATTGGTTTTTAAACTTGCTTAAAGTTGGACTTTCATCAATCGCTTTTTCGATTTTCTTTTTAAGCTCTTCTAACTTCACTTTTTCAACTTGCTCTAAAGCTTTTTTAGCATCTTCCGCATCAACTGCTGTTTTCTTACCATCAGGCCCCTCCACTTTTTTAACTTGCCCTGACTTTTTCGTAAAATCTTTACCACCACCACCTTTAATAATGGTGTCACTTGCACCCATTGACGGTCCCATTAAGACTTGCTTTAGCGGTGTTTTAAAATATTCTGATATACCTTCTTTTTGCGCTTTTGAGGTTGACCCTAGCAGCCACATCAGTAAAAAGAACGCCATCATGGCGGTAACAAAGTCGGCGTAAGCAATTTTCCATGCACCACCGTGGTGGCCGCCACCACCTTTTTTAATTTTTTTTACAATAATCGGTCTTACGCGTTCTTCAGCCATTGCATGCTCCGTATTCAGTAATTGTTGTTTAACAATTAGTTATTTGCCTTTAGCTTGTTTAACGTGCGTTTCAAGCTCGGCAAAACCTGGGCGCTCTGTTGAGTAAAGAATTTTTCGACCAAACTCAACGGCAATCGCAGGTGCGTAGCCATTTAAGCTAGAAATCAACGTGACTTTTACGGTGTTATACATTTTGGTGCTTTCTTCTAACTTCTGTTCTAACAAGCCAGAAAGCGGACCAACGAAGCCATAAGCTAGCAAGATACCTAAGAACGTACCCACCAATGCGTGACCAATCAAAATACCTAATTCAGTAGGTGGCAAACTCAAACTTTCCATGGTATGCACTACACCCATCACGGCTGCCACAATACCGAATGCCGGCAAGGCATCGCCAAGTTTGGCAATACAATGCGCTGGCACATGGCCTTCCATGTGGTGCGTTTCAATCTCGCTTTCCATTAATGTTTCAATCTGAAAAGCGTCCATGTTTCCAGAACCCATTAAACGCAAATAATCGGTAATAAACTCTGTTAGGTGGTGATCGTGTAATAGTTTTGGATACTTGCTGAATAACGGACTGGCTTCAGGATTTTCAACATCATTTTCAATCGACATCATGCCGTCTTTGCGGATTTTGGCGAGAATCTCAAATAGCATCGCCAGTAAATCTAAGTAAAGTGTTTTGTTATATTTAGAACCTTTAAACAAAGTCGGCAAAGCCTTGAGTGTCGCCTTAAGTGCTTTAGTGTCATTACCCACTACAAAAGACCCTAGCGCCCCGCCAAAAATCATCAGTAATTCTAACGGTTGCCACAAGCCACCCAAGTGGCCGCCAGCCATAGCGTAGCCACCAAAAATCGTTCCGCATATAACAACGTATCCGATAATGACAAACATGTTTGATTACTCCAGACTTGATCAATAAATTTGTAGGGCTAGATAATTACGGTTATCTAATTGAGTTAAGAATATCAAGCTACTAGGCAAATCAATCTGTGGAATAAAGGGCTATTTTTAGGCTTATATTGTGATTAGTACTTAGCAAGAAGACTAAGCAATAAGTGTAGAAATGCAGAGAAAGGCGCTTAGCAATGAAGCTGGAAGATAAAAACTAGCGTAAATTAAAACTGAGTAAATCTGCTAGAAAATAAACACTAAGGCTGGCTAAGCAATTTTCCAAACATAAATTTCTGGTGTATTCTTGTTACCGAGAATACGCATACTTTCTGGCACATCTGGAATCTCAAATTCAAGACTGATTAATAAGCTACCAGGACGCATTTCTTGGCTGGCTTTATCCCACAACATGCGCATTGCTGCAGGTGATAGATAAGCAAAAATGACATCATAATTTGCAAAATCCAAGGCCTGATAATTGCCCAAGATAAATGTAGCTGAAGACCTGCGGAATTTAGCGCGAATAAAGCTAATTATCCACGGCAATGGTGCTATTTCGATACCTTCAATTTGGCTATCTGGCCTTGTTTTAGCCATATACATAGACATATCACCTAAGCCACTGCCAATATCGATAAGACGCACAGGACTATCTTGCGGAATGATGTTGGCTACTTGCTGCCAAACCACGGGGCGAGATGGAAAAAATGGAACTTGAGTGCGAAATGTCGTCCAAAATAGACTCAAGCTGATAACGAAACCGACAAGATAAACCGCATTAGGGATATGCCATTGGAACATAACCCATGCGGCGAGCGGAAAGCATAAGTGTATCCAACGCCACCAACTTGCCATGCCTGCAACATAAGAAAATGTCGCGGCTGTCAGTGCCTGCATCAATACTAACGTAAAAATTGAAATATTTAAGTTCACGCCAAAATAGGATGTGGCAGCAAAATTCACCGCCCACGTGATTGCAGCTACTATCAGCAACGCGGCACATTGAATCAACACCGCAAGTGTTGCTGGTACTAAGCGCATATTTGGCCTAACTATCGTTCGTAACTTATTTTTATCATTCTTTAACAATGATTTTTTGTCTAAATACTTCTGACCTACTGGCTTTCGTAGCTGAGATTTCGGCTCTAACTGCGATTGCGCCAGACTAGATTTAACCTCATATTTCAAACCATATTTATTAAGCACTTTTTGCATAATTTATATTGATAACCAATAGCGTTATAACAAGTCGCTTACTCGATATTTATGCTGGTATAGCGACTAATTTATAAGTCAATTCTTTAGCCTTTTTAGTTTTACCTGCGCGTGAAGGCACGTGGCATAAATTGCATACATACTTGTGATTTAAGTCATAGGTATTCACAATAAAACTACCACCACAGCAATTGCAACTTTGCATTTTCAACATTTTGCTTTCAACAAAACGTACCAATGTCCAAGCACGTGTCATTGACAATACTGGTTCTTCTTCGCCCTCTTGTTCAACTTGTTGCAAGTAAAGACTGTAAGCTTTAATGATGGCATGTATGCCTTTTTCATCGGTGTAATCCACCATGAATTTATAAATATTAAAGAAAATAGATGAGTGAATATTTGGTTGCCAAGTTAAGAACCAATCAGTAGAAAATGGCAACATCCCTTTTGGTGGCGATACGCCTTTTAGCTCTTTGTATAGTTTGATTAAGCGTTCACGAGATAAGGTTGTTTGAGATTCCAGCAGTTGTAATCTAGCACCTAGTTTAATCATTTTAATCGCTAGTTGGATTTGTTCTGCTTCGTTCACTACACTTTTCTTTTCCATTATATTCCCCTTAACTTATAGTCAAATACTACTCGCTAACTCATGTTGATTAATGTGCCATTGCTTCGGCGTTTTGGCCTGCCATTAAAACGGCAGTATGCAAGTGAGCTTGTGCACGATCTTTTGTGTAGTTTGTTAACATGCCCAAAATTGCGCTATCATCAAAACGGAAGCGTGCTAGCATCATGTTGGCATTGCTGAGTTTAAGTAACTGTAAGTTACTTAAACCTTCAAGCAAATCTGCGATGTCTTTGCTGATACCTAAGCGGAAAATTGCAGTGGCTTTATCTGAACGAATTAACTGTTGAGCTAACATTAAGTAATTTAAGTTTGCATCTTTAATTTCTGCCATCATTTCAAATTCGTTCATTTTATTTCCCCATTCATTTTTACTTCGGTTGTAAATAATGTGTTGCGCGTATGAGTTGTACTTTGAGCTTGTTAACACTTCTTAACAATTAGGGTTTGTCGGTTAATTCGGTAGGATAAGCGGACGCACCCTTGTAGGTGTTTGTCTTACAAACACCTACAAGGGGCTAATGGAATCTATATATATCAATCACTTAAGAAATATAAAATAACTTAAGTGTGTGTAAGAGTGTGTTAAATATGTAATTTCATTCTAAAAAATATCCTAAAATTTTTCTAAAGTTTTACAAAGCTTTACCGTTACTACTGTTTACGTATTAATTTCTGTGCTAAAACTCAATACCTTAAGAGTTGTAACGGCATTCATTTCAATTTCTTTAATCCGATTACAAAATAATGTGTAAAAACACTTTCGGTTTCATCTAATAAATATTTATCGGCAACACTTTAGAAAACTTTAGGAAAATTTCAAATAAATATTAAATATTTTTAAAGATAACTCTAAGTAAATGAATTTAATTATAAATATTTATAAAAATATTTTCAAAAAGAGCTGTATAAGTCATCAAATCTAGCTAAATTTAACGCTAGGCACTCAAGAAAGGGCTGGTTTCACCCTTTTATTCCAAAGATGCAATCGCATCAATTCGCCTGATAATTCATTCCATGTAGTCAACAAAGTAACAAAAAATATTTTTTACTTGAATGTTGATTTGAACAAACTTTAGGAATCGTCATGGCAGAAGACAGCGATTTAGAAAAAACAGAACAGGCCTCCTCCAAGCGCTTAGAAGAAGCTCGGAAAGAAGGCGATGTGCCACGCTCTCGCGAGTTGGCCACTGTCACTGTGCTTTTCACCGCTGGCTTAACCATACTGATGATGAGCGAACATCTTAATCAAGCATTGAAAACCACCATGAGCTCAGGTTTACAATTTGATCGCACTGCAGCTTTTGAACCTACGGTGTTACTAATGAGAACCGCAGATTCAATCTCTTCACTCTTAACGGCATTTGCGCCGCTAGCTTTAATTTTAGTAGCAGTTGCGATTGCTGCGCCAATATTGGTTGGTGGATGGATATTTAGTGGTAAAGCATTCGTACCTCAATTTAACCGCCTAAACCCTATTAAAGGGTTAAGCAATATCATCTCTAAAAATTCACTGGTTGAGTTAGTTAAATCCATTGCCAAAGTATTGCTCGTTGGAATAGTGGCATATGTTGTCATATCACATGATATGGAACCTATCCTTACACTTTCTACGTTGCCATTAAAATCCAGCATCTCTCAAGTAGGTAGTTTGATGTTGACTGGCTTCTTAACCATCGTCAGCACCTTAGTATTTATTGCTGCGATTGATGTGCCATATCAACTTTATCACTACGCTAACAAGCTAAAAATGACTAAAGAAGAGGTTCGACAAGAATCTAAAGAGTCTGACGGTAACCCAGAAATTAAAGCCAAAATTCGCCAACAACAACGTGAGATGGCTAAACGCAGAATGATGTCTGAAATTCCAAATGCAGACGTAGTGATTACCAACCCTACCCACTATGCAGTTGCGATTAAATATCAAGATGAGGGCATGCGCGCACCTGTTGTGGTGGCTAAAGGTGCAGATGAGGTTGCACTAAAAATTCGTGAAATTGCTGGTGAGCATAAAGTATTAATCATGGAGTCACCAAAATTGGCACGTGCTTTGTATGCACACACAGAACTTGGTAACGAAATTCCTGAAGCTTTATATTCGGCAGTGGCTGAAATATTGGCTTATGTATTCCAAATGCGCATCTTTAAAAAGGATGGTGGTTTCTACCCAGAAATTCCAACAACACTTGCTGTACCTGATGCGCTTGATCCACATAGCCTATTACCAGCGCCTAGTGTGAATGATATTGAAGATGCAGGAGTATTCATCTAATGAACGGGCTTAATCTACCACCTTGGATGAACAAGTTCGCAAGCCGTAATATTGCGGCACCAGCTATTATCGTCTTGCTTTTAGCAATGATGATATTGCCACTACCCGCTGTTATTCTAGATGTGTTGTTTAGTTTCAATATCGCTATCTCGATCATGGTATTGCTCATTGGTCTACAAACCAAAAAAGCACTCGACTTCATTGCGTTCCCTACCGTATTACTCATGACAACTATGTTGCGCTTATCACTTAACGTAGCCTCAACTCGCGTAGTGTTAGCTGAAGGTCACAATGGTCCTGACGCTGCGGGTAAAGTGATTGAAGCTTTTGGTCACTTCTTAATCGGTGGTAACTACACAGTTGGTATCGTAGTTTTCGTGATTTTAACTATCATCAACTTTACAGTTGTGACTAAAGGTGCTGGACGTATTGCTGAAGTTGGCGCACGTTTTACCTTAGACGCAATGCCTGGCAAACAAATGGCAATTGATGCTGACTTAAACGCAGGTTTGATTGGCGAAGATGAGGCACGCCGTCGCCGTGCTGAAGTTGGTCAAGAGTCAGAATTCTACGGCGCGATGGATGGTGCAAGTAAATATGTACGTGGTGACGCAGTTGCCGGCATCATGGTCATCATCATTAATATTGTAGGCGGATTAGTGGTAGGTATCGTGCAGCATGATCTAGCGTTTGCTGATGCAGTTAAAAACTACACCATGTTAGCCATTGGTGATGGTTTAGTGGCACAAATCCCGTCACTCATTATTTCAGTGGCAGCCGGTGTGGTGGTATCACGCGTGGCTAATAATGAAGATATTGGTGGTCAGTTAGTTACACAGTTATTCTCAAACTCAAAAGTGGTGTATGTCACCGCCGGCATCATCGGCGGCATGGGTGCCATTCCAGGTATGCCTCACTTTGCATTCTTGTTGTTGGCTGCAATATTGGCTGGCATGGCTTACTTTATCGCTGAACAGAAAAAAATTGAAGATGCTGAGCCTGTAGTAGAAGAAAAAGTTGAAGTGGTTTCAACGTTAGAAGAAGCCACTTGGGACGATGTAACGCCTGTTGACTTAATCGGCCTTGAAGTTGGCTACCGTTTGATTCCATTGGTAGACAAAGCGCAAGGCGGTGATTTGCTTAAACGCATCAAAGGTTTACGTAAGAAATTTGCACAAGAAGTTGGTTTCTTAGCACCGACTGTGCATATTCGTGACAACTTAGAACTCAAACCTTCTAGCTATAAAATCACACTTAAAGGTGTGGAAATTGCTAGCGGTGAATCTAATTATGCTCAGTTTTTAGCCATTGACCCAGGCATGGTATCTGGCTCATTGCCTGGCACCATGACGACAGACCCAGCGTTTGGCTTACCTGCAGTATGGATAGAGAGCAACATTAAAGATGAAGCGCAAAACATGGGTTACACCGTAGTTGATGCTGGCACTGTGATTGCAACTCATTTGAATCACATTATTTCACTTCACGCTGCTGAATTGCTTGGTCGCCAAGAAGTACAACAATTACTAGACCATATCAGCAAAGATTCACCAAAATTGGTTGAAGACTTAACACCAAAACTATTGTCACTTTCAGTGATTCAAAAAGTACTGCAAAACTTATTGTCTGAAGGTGTACATATTCGCGATATGCGCACTATTGTAGAAACACTTTCTGAATACGCAACGCAAACGCAAGATACTAGCGAGTTAACCGCTGTAGTGCGTGTTCAACTTGGCCGCGCCATCGTGCAACAACTATTCCCTACTGGTAATGAAGTCACTGTGATGACGCTTGATAGCAACCTTGAACGCTTATTAACCCAAGCAATGCAAGGTAATGGCACAGCAGGCTCAGCAATTGAGCCAGGCATGGCAGAAACATTGTCCAGACAAGCAGAAACTGCTGCTAAACAACAGGAACAAATGGGTATGACGCCAGTATTACTGGTTTCAGCTCCACTTCGCGCTGCGTTATCTAAATTTTTACGCCGCGCTGTACCGCATCTTCGTGTGTTGTCACACGACGAATTACCTGATTCAAAAACCATACGTGTCACTAGTCTTATTGGAGGTTCAGCATGAACATTAAACGATTTTTCGGAAAAAACTCACGGGAAGCACTAAGCATGGTGCGTAAAGAACTGGGAGAAAATGCGGTCATTTTATCTAACCGCGCGATGAACGGTGGCAATGAGATCATGGCTTTCAAAGAAGAAGACATGAATGCGATGGTTGCCAGAGATGAGAATCAACAGCGTTCATTTAGTGAAGAGAGTAATGATGCCCCTACTCTGCTGTCTTTACTCAGCAAAAACAATCGCAATAAAGCGGCTGATACACATATGGATAACAGCGAATCATTGCCAGCTGAAATCGAAGATTACGACGAGATTGTAAGGCGTGCTGAATTAAAAAATAACGTTGCCATAAATAGGCAAGCTGAAGTTCAAAAACAGGCTGCGCAACCAAGACCGACTGCACCAATAAGACCAGCTGCGCAACAAAAGCCAGCTATGCAACAAGCTAGCCGTCCAGCAGCGCCTGTTCGTCAGCCTGCTAGCCCTAACGCATTGCCTAGCATACAGTCTAGCCAACAAATGACTGACATGCTGAATGAAATGCGCAATATGCGTAGCGTGATTGAATCGCAGCTCACTGCCATTTCATGGGGCAACATACAACAGCGCGACCCTATCAAATCAAAAATGTTAAGCACGCTATTATCTGCTGGCTTTAGCGCGGCGCTATCTAGACAACTCACAGAGAAAATGCCTGAAAATCTAAGTGAAGAAAAAGCTATGGCATGGATTAAAGCCATTCTCAGCATCAATTTAAACACGATAGAAAATGAAACTGAAGTATTAGACCAAGGTGGTATTTTTGCTCTTATTGGCCCAACTGGCGTTGGTAAAACTACGACTACGGCCAAACTTGCAGCGCGTTATGTGATGAAACATGGCACAGAAAACTTGGGCATTATCACCACAGATGCTTATCGTATCGGCGGTCATGAACAATTAAGAATCTACGGCAAAATCTTAGGTGTGATGGTGCATGCAGTGAAAGATGAAGCTGATTTAAAAATTGCGCTTAACGAACTAAAAAACAAACATACAGTGCTAATTGATACAGTAGGTGTAAGTCAACGCGACCGTATGGTGGCAGAGCAAATCGCCATGCTTTCTAGCACCAATATGCCAGTAAAAAAACTGCTATGTCTGAATGCAACTAGCACTGGCGAAACACTTACCGATGTCATTAAAGCCTACAAACGCAAAGGCTTAGAAGGCTGCATCATCACTAAACTAGATGAAGCGGCAACAATAGGTAACGCTTTGGATGTAGTGATTAGAGAGAAATTAAAACTGTACTATGTAGCAAATGGCCAACGTGTGCCAGAAGATATCCATCTCGCCAATAAAGCTTATTTGATTCAGCATGCATTAAAACTTAAGTCTATTAACAATCAACCATTCCAATTCTTGAGTGATGAACTACCCTTTGTCATGGGTAATACTGTTGGCAGCACGATCCAATCTCAATTAGCGGGGTTAAGCCATGTCTAACTTTCATCATGATCAAGCCGCTGGATTACGCCGCATTATGGCTGCACCAAAGCCAAGAGTGGTGTCGATTATCTCTGCTGCTAGCACACAAGATCAACCACGCATGATGACTAACTTAGCCGCTTCCATATTCGGCCAAGGTAGCAATGTGCTGGTGGTGCATGCCTCTCAGGATTCACGTGAAGTTAAATATGGCGTAGATAAATCACCCTCATTATTTGATGTAATTATTGAAATGAATAGCGAAGTACTTTCGCTATCTGACGCTATTAGCAGCACTAGCTATGGCTTTAATGTTGGGAAGCTTATGCAAAAAAATCAATTTAATCTTGCGATGGATAGTGATGAATGCGAGCTGACTAATCAGCTTTTGGGTGAGTTAGCCCATCAATATGAAATCGTGCTGGTGGACGCCACACTGAATAAAAATCAGCTATTGCCGCTTAAAATTCTAAATAATGGCGAAATCATCATTCAGTTAACGCGTCAGCCCGAATCGATTACTAATGCATACGCGCTTATCAAACAAATTTGCAGCCAACTAGGCAGACGCTCTTTTGGCATTATTGTAGACAACGCGACTGACGCTCAGGCGCAAATCGTATTCCGCAATATATCGCAAGTTGCACGACGCTTTATGCAAATCGAGCTTGAGTTCTTTGGCTCGATTCCATGCGATGACCACCTAAGCCGTGCCGCCAAACTTGGTCGCTCAGTGATTGATGCATTTCCATTAGCAAGCGCCTCAACCGCTTTCAAGCAGATTGCGCAACGATTAAATTACAAACAGGATAGCGCCGCCATCAACCACATGGCATCTATCAATTAGGCTAAAGGTTCACTATGTATACCATTCATGGAAAAAAAGACCAGAAAGACGAGCTGCTAAACAAGCATGCCGTTTTGGTTAAAAAGCTCGCCTATCAGCTTAAAGCCAAACTGCCACCTAGTGTTGAACTAGATGACTTAATCCAGGCTGGCATGATGGGCTTACTCGATGCGATTAATCGTTATGAAGACACACATGGCGCACAGTTTGAGACTTATGCTGCACAAAGAATTCGCGGCTCTATGCTAGACGAGCTGCGCAGCGCAGACTGGTTGCCGCGCAGCGTGCGCAAGAGCATGCGAGATGTAGAGATAGCAATTAGTCAGCTAGAGCAACAGTTAGGCAAGCCGCCCACAGAAAATGAAGTGGCTAAAAAACTACAACTTTCATTGAATGACTACTACGACATGCTGGGTGATTGCAGTGGACACCAACTGATTTACTATGAAGATTTTCATGAGTCAGAGAACGGTGAGCATTTTCTTGATCGATTTAATGCTGATAATAGGGGCGACCCCATTAAAAGCTTGTTGGAAGGCGACTTCCGCGATGCATTGGTAGGTGCAATTACCGCCTTGCCTGAGCGTGAAAAAATACTGATGGGGCTATATTACGAGCAAGAGCTAAACTTAAAAGAAATAGGTGCGGTGATGAACGTTTCTGAATCACGCGTTTGCCAACTACATAGCCAAGCAGTTGCTAGGCTGCGTTCTAATCTAAAAGAGAAATCATGGACTGGAGCAGTTTAGGCGGCTTAGCACTTGCCTTAATAGGCATACTGCTCGGACAAGCCATCGAAGGTGGGCAAATAAGCTCACTCATACAGCCTGCCGCATTCTTGATTGTGATGTGCGGCACGTTCGGTGCCGTATTACTACAAACAAATTTAAACAGCTTTATCGCTGGCTTGAAGATGGTACGCCAAGTATTTTCTCCACCATTAGATGACAGGAAAGCCCTTGCCAATCGCATCATTCTTTGGAGCAACTTTGCCCGCAAAGAAGGCATTTTCATGCTGGAAACTTACTTAAAAAAAGAAACTGATCCTTTTATTCAAAAAGGCCTAAAACTAATGATAGATGGCACGCCACCAGAGAAAATTCGGCAGGTGATTGCTATTGATATGCACTTTTTCGAGATTCAAGAGCGTAACTCCGCCAAAATTTGGAGTGCCGCTGGCGGCTATGCGCCGACTGTCGGTATTTTGGGTGCAGTGCTTGGCTTGATTCATGTAATGGAGAATTTATCTGACCCAAGCAGGCTAGGAAGCGGTATTGCCGTGGCGTTTGTTGCCACTATTTACGGTGTTGGCTTAGCCAATTTGGTATTCTTGCCTATTTCAAACAAGCTTAAAGGATTGATTCAGCACGAAATGATGCGCAGAGAAATGCTGCTAAACGCATGGGTTTCTATTGCCAGTGGTGATCATCCTAGAGTCGTTGAAGAACGATTACTGGCTTATCTTCGTTAGTCTATTTAGATCAATGCCAACATTATGTTAGTAAGAAGAAAACCCCTAGACGATGATGATGAGAACCCAGAGCGCTGGCTGGTTTCCTATGCTGACTTCATCACGTTACTTTTTGCATTCTTTGTGGTGATGTATTCAATCTCATCGGTCAATCAAGGTAAATATAATGAGTTGATGTCTTCAATGGGAACCGCATTTACGGGTGAAGGTGGCACTGGGCACTTAAAAACCAATGGAAACATTAACCCAAATATTAAGAACAAAACTCAAAATCAGGCAGGATCACTGATTAAACCACTACCGCTGACGTACCTTTACAATGAAAAAATACGCAGAGAACGAGAGTCATTGACAAAGATGGGCATAGACTTATCCAACAAACTCTCACCTCTTATTAACGAAGGTAAGGTTCGCGTGATGCAAAACAACCGCGGCATTCGTATCGACATTAATGACAGCTTATTATTCACACCAGGTTCAGCGGAGCTGGCTGCCGCAGCTTCAACCGTATTAAGTGAAATAGCACCGATGATTAAAGATAATGACCGCATGATTCAGGTAGAAGGTCATACGGATAATATTGCCATTCACAATGACTTATTTTACTCAAACTGGGAGCTTTCAGCCGTACGTGCAAGCAGCGTAGTGAGAATGTTGAGCGATACTGGCGTTGCTGAGGCTAGATTAAGCGCATTAGGCTTTGGTGCTACTCAACCTATCACTGAAAACAATACAGAGCTAGGACGCGCTAAAAATCGTCGTGTATCGATTATGATTCTTTACGATACCCCCAATCAAAAAGATGCCGCATTAGAAATCACCCCTAAAACCATCGCAAAATAAGACTATTCTGTTATCAATAATCTACCTATTTGCCTAGTCATTGAGATTTAAGCAGTACCTCAAATTGCTCGATAGGTACTGGTCTTCCAAAGAAATAACCTTGGTAGTGCGTACATCCATTGTTAAGCAGTAAGCCTTGTTGCTCTTCAGTTTCTACACCCTCAGCAATAACGTTCAAATTAAGCGTGTGCGCCATCGCAACAATTGTCCTTACAATCGCCTGATCACTACTATCCACGGCAATATCACGCACAAATGACTGGTCAATTTTCAGTTGATACAAAGGTAGGCGTTTAAGGTATTGCAGTGAAGAGTAGCCAGTACCAAAGTCATCTAAAGAGAAGCGAATACCGACCTCTTTCAACCGGTTCATGGTGGTCACAGTATCTTCAATATTGTCTAGCAACATGCTCTCTGTAAGCTCTAATTTGAGCAGCATGGGGTTAACATCGTAACGCTTAACAGCTTCTTGTACCTGATTAACGAAATCAGCTTGTCGGAACTGCTTAGCACTTACGTTTATGGACAAAGTAAGCGCGCGCGTCATCGCGTCTTTTTCCCACATTTTAAGCTGATGACATGAAGTTTCTAGCACCCACTGCCCTATGGGTAGAATCAAACCAGTCTCTTCAGCGAGCGGAATAAAATGGAATGGTGAAACCAAGCCATGCTCAGGATGCAGCCAGCGAATAAGTGCTTCCGCCCCCATCGGGCGCCCAGCAACATCTACCTGAATTTGGTAATACAAATGTAGCTGTTGCTTATCGATAGCTTTACGTAACTCGCGCTCTAGGTCTACCCGAGTATTAATCACTTCTTGCATTTTTGGATCAAAAAACCGTATGGTATTACGGCCTGCTTTTTTCGCCTGATACATGGCAATATCTGCATGTTTCAGCAACTCTTCTTGTGACTGATTATGATTACTGAATAATGCCACGCCTATACTCGGTGTGCAGTGATACTCATGTTGACCAAGTTGATAGGCTTGATTCAACGAGGCAAGAATTTTTTCACCGATAGCCTCAACCTGAGTCGCAGCTTCTGGAGCGTCTTCACTTAAGCCTTCCAGTAAAACCACATATTCATCACCGCCCAAACGAGCGACAGTATCGCCCTCTCGCACGCAACTGACCAAGCGCTCCGCAACCTGTTGTAGCAACAAGTCACCAACATCATGACCTAAAGAGTCATTCAATGTCTTGAAGTGGTCTAAGTCTAAGAACAATACCGCGCCATCTCTACCTGTACGTGCATTGAATACCAAAGCTTGGTTTAATCTATCCACCATCAAGCGTCTATTAGGCAAGCCTGTCAAAGAGTCATAGAAAGCCAGATGTTTAATTTCTTCGGCAGCGGCTTTATTCATGGTGATGTCAGTTAAAGTGGCCACATGGTTGGTCACAATACCGTAGGCATTCTTAACTACGGTAACCGTTAAATGTTGTGGAAAAACCTCACCATTTTTGCGGCGGTTATAAACCTCACCCGCCCAATGACCTGTCGCATGCACACATTCCCACATGGCATCATAAAAACCTTCACTGTGTTGGCTAGAACTTAACAAACGTGGCGTATGCCCAACCGCCTCTTCAGTGGTATAGCCGGTAATATCACAAAACGCCTGATTGACTTTCAAGATGATATTTTTTGCATCAGTCACCATCATGCCTTCTTGCGACTCAAAAGCAATTGAGGCGATGCGCAAATCATCTTCAGCATGCTTACGTTCAATGGCAATACTCGCTAGATTAGCTGACTGCTCAATCAAAGTAATATCTCGTGGGGTTGGGGTGTTAGGTTTACGATGATAGATTGCAAATGTACCTAGTATTTTTCCACTGGGAGCCGAAATAGGCTGCGACCAACAAGCTTCCAAGCCAGAATTAAACGCTAATTCTCGATAGCCCTCCCAATAAGGATGCGTTTCTATATCCTCAACTATAACAAGCTCCCCAGTGAAAGCTGACGTACCACAAGACCCAGCACCCAAGCCAATTTCAACACCATCGATTACAGAGTTATAAAATGTAGGTAAACTTGGCGCCGCAGCATTACCCAAACGCTTACCTTCTGCATCAAGCAGCAATATGCTACACAGCATTTCAGGGTTAAACTGCTCTACGCCAAGTACTATTGCCTCCAGAATATTTTGCAGTGTTAAATCGGCAATTAATAGCTCTAGTATATGGCTACGAAATTGTTCAAACATTTCAGCGTGTTTACGTTCATTTATATCACGTGCAAAACCAACAGTGCCAACTACATCACCATCAATCGTGACTGGTGACTTATAGATTTCATACCATTTTTTCTGACCATTTATTTCAACAATCTCTTCTGAAGCTTTTGGCACACCGTTTCTTAATACCGCAATATCATCTGAGCGATATTTTTTTGCTAGCTCCTTGGGCCATACATCAAGATCAGTTAAGCCCGGTAATAAATCTTCTGAGTCATAACCACTTGCTTGAGTAAAGGCTTGGTTAACCGCAAGGTAACGATGCTTTTTGTCTTTTAACCACACCATGAATGGGAAGTTGTCTAACAATGAGCGCTGGTAACTTTCGCGTAGTTGCATCACTTGTTCAGCTTGTTTTAGCTGAGTCACATCTTCAAGCGTTACGCGTAATATAGGCTGATCATCGTCATTATCCATGCGTAAGCAGTGAAGATTTGCGTTGAATATAGATCCATCTGCACTAGCAAGCTTAAGCGACAAGGTTAACTCTTCGCCGCCCTGCTGCTGTTTAATCATTGTGAACTGGCGACGCCAAAAACCTTTGTCGTCCTCTACGACAAACTCCTCAAATCGATGCTGATTAATATCTTTACGCTGTAAGCCTAACATCGCGGTCACCTTCCAGTTAACCTCGGTAATCATGCCGTGCTTGGTAATAGATAAATACCCAATAGGCGCAAATTCATACAAATCGACATAGCGCTCGTGAGATTCCAATAGCTCAAATTGCATCCGTTTTAGCTTTTCTTCAGCAAGTTTACGTTCTGTGATGTCAATTTGCGTTCCAATCATACGTAGAGGCCGACCGTCTTCACTACGACTGACCACTATGCCTCGACTCAACATCCATTTGTACTCGCCATCTTTACAGCGAATGCGATACTCCACCATATAAACTTCTGTTTCACCTTCAATATAAGCATTACCAGCCGCTAAAACGCGTGGCTTATCTTCAGGATGAATAAGTGCTCGCCACTCGTCACGGGTTGGCATAATTTCGCTTGGCTCATAGCCCAGCATTTCTGCCCAGCGTTTAGAGTAAGTCGCTTCATCAGTCTGAATATTCACATCCCAAACGCCATCGCCTGAACCCTCAATGGCAAATTTTGAACGATATTCGCTTTCAATTAAAGCTTCTTCAGTTTTCTTACGCTCAGTAATATCAAGCACCGTGCCCACATAATAGCTAACGAGGCCATGCACGTCCTTTACTGCAGTTAACGTGAGCTGACCAAGGTAGATGTCGCCATTTTTACGCTTATTCCAAGCCTCACCACTCCATGTGCCAACCTCATTAATTGTCTTCCACATGTCTTTATAAAAATTCGTATCATGTTTAGTTGATTTAAGTATGTCGATAGACTGGCCAATTATCTCTTCGGCAGAGTATCCGGCAATTTTAGTAAACTCAGCATTCACTCTCACAATCTTACGTTTAGCATCAGCGATAATGATACTCTGCTGAGATTCAAACGCAGTTGCGGCGATACTTAGTTCAATTTCAGCTTGCTTCCGCTTACTCACATCGGTACTTGTACCAATCATGCGTAATGGCTTACCGTGCTCATCTCGACTAACGACCATGCCACGACCAAGAATCCATTTATAGCTACCATCTTTGCACTTGAGTCGACACTCAACTCTATAAATGGAAGTTTTTCCATCCAGATATAAACGCATTTCTTCTTCCACGCGCGCTTTATCATCAGGATGAAATCGATTTTCCCAAGCTTCACCAGTTGGAAGCGAATCTAATGACGAATAACCAAGTATTTCTTTCCAGCGTGCACTGTGTTCTATCGTATTGGACTGAATATCCCAGTCCCAAACACCATCGCCAGAACCTTCAATCGCAAATTTCCAAAGATCATCTTTCGCTTTCAAGTCAACTTCCAGCTGTTTACGAAAGCTAAAGTCACTTGCAGTGCCGATCATGCGCAAGGCTTTGCCATCATGACCCCTACTTAGCACAATGCCACGGTCGTGTATCCACTTATAACTGCCATCTTTACATAACATTCTGTATTCGCACTCATAAGTAGGCGTGTTGCCGTCTAAGCAGCTTTGCAGCTTTGCAAGTGTGGACATTTTGTCGTCTGGGTGTATGCGCAACTCCCACTCATCAAGTCTATGACTAAGTTCATTTTCAGAATAACCAATCATGTCAAACCATGCTTTAGAGTAATTAATGGTCTGCGCGACTTCATCGGTATCCCACAAGCAATCGCCAAATCCTTCAATGGCAAATTTCCAGCGCGCATCACGCTCCATCAAGTCTTGTTGAATTCGCTTACGTTCGGTAATGTCAACGACGCTAATAAAGAAGCCATCAACCTGATTATTTTCATCCAAGTTAGGTGTGAAGTGCACTAGACCATACATTTCACCATAACCTAAAATATCAGCTCTAATTTCAAAGTTAACCGCTTCACCAGCTATTGCACGTCTGGCATAGGGTTCTTCCTGTGCAAATAAGTCTTCGCCGAGAATTTCTTGCATGGTATGCCCAACAATCTCTTCCATAGGCTTAGCAAAAATGACCGTATATTGGTGGCTTACAAAAATATAACGTAGGTTGTTGTCTACTCTAGAAGCCGTAACAGGGATATTGTTCATCACGAGACTCAGTTCACGCTCGTTGCTTTCAATGCGCTTAGCCATCGTATCGAACTCTTGCGAGGTTTTAGCGAGCTCGTCATTTCCCAGCAAATTTGCGCGGGCTTTCATATCACCCAAACCATACCTGCGCACAGCATCGGCTAAAGTTTGCAGGCGCTTAATAATGTTGCGCTGAACAGCCAAGTCAATCAAGAAGCCAATCAGCAAGCCAATAGCAAGCACTATGCCTACTAATGAGTAAAATAACTGACGCATAGGCGCCAAAATCTCATTCACAGGCACTAAGCGCACATAGCGCCAATCTAGGTAAGGCATAGGGGCATCTATAGCCAAATACTCACGACCATTAAATCTCACATGCTTATCATAAACATGTGTACTCAAACTTAATGCTTTATGTCCTAAGAGTTCAGCCAACTCAGGCTCTTGAGTTAAGTCTAATTTAAACGTATCTGGATGAGCCTCGAGCTGCTTTTGCCAAGGCCCTGCATCGATATAATTACCTTCTGCATCCATCAAAAAGAGCTGCTCACCGGCGTAGCGCTGACTTTTTTGCATTAAAGAAGGAAGTGCTTTAGTAATGCTAATATCGCGCCCTATTGTGCCTATCCAACGTCCATTAACGTCTAGCGGTAAAACCGCACTGATGATCCAACTGCTAGATACTGGGTCAAGCAGTGGCGGCGTCCAACGCACTTCACGCTTAGGGTTTGTGGCAGGATCGCCTAAAGTAAACCAAGCAGTTGAAGTGTAATCCGTATCAGCTTTCATTAACGCTGCAAATTCTGGATACAAATGATCGTAAATGACTTCCGTTTTATCTTTTGTTAGTAGCCATATATTGCCGTAAGCATTGGTAATTGAGGTGCCGTAAATATCTAACAAATGCTTACTTCGCAAATGCAGACTTTTTTGCTCCGCATCTAAAACTGCATCTGATGGTAAAAACATCCCTGCTTCAGTGCGTCCATCAAAACCTTCATGTCGATTGCGCCATGCCTGATCTGGGTAACGTTGTACTAATCGGTCAAAAGCTGCGGCTTCGCCCACTTTAGGCGGCTCAGCTAAGGTTTTTTCGAGCGTACTAGATAATGCTTTTAGGCTGAACTCGTAACCGAGTAGAGTTTGAGTGTTATTAGTAACAATAGTCTGAGTTTCATTGGTAAGCGTAGCCGCCTCAGTTGCAAGCAGACTTTGCTTTAAGTAAAGATAAATGCCTGCGGCGGCGGGGATGATGACTAGCAGAACACTAGCCACTACTATGAGCATTAACTTGCGACCTACATTCATAGCGAACAGTCGCGACTCAGAGAAAAAGGTGAGATAAACCTTGGTAAATAGTGCTGATATGAACAGCGTAATGGTCTATTTAAAATGACATGCTTAAAACTGAAGGGGCAAAAAAGATTGTTTAGAGGTGTTGTTGCTAGCAATATATATATGTGCCAAATCATCGTAACCAAGGCATGCAGCATACATACAAGAGGTAATAAGAATTTACTAATCACCATTTAATGGTACCAAAGCCATCAGGTACGCTCCTTTACACTTATTATTATTTTTGAATGAAAAGTAATCACGTTACTTTTTTAATGAAAGTAAGCAGAATTTACTAAGTCGAATTGCAAGTTACAGTGACTACTTTAAGTCCATTAAAGTGCCATAATTATAACAAGAAAAAATCATTAAGCAATTAAAGATGAGCGAGAGCCAGACTGTGATTTTGCTTGGCCATTTTTGCCGTAAACGCCACTATTATCTAAGCTACCTTGTAAGTGATTGAGCAGTTGTTGATTGCGATTGAAATGTTTATTGATGAGAACGCCATTGAGCCGATTCATTTCTTTGGCTTGGCTGATTGATTTCTGAAAACGTTCCCATGACTCGGTTAACGCAGGTTTGGTTTGGCTTTTAAGCCAAGCTGTCATACCAGATTCATTCGGTGCAAAACCACCTGCAGCAAGTGCAGCATAACGACTATTAGCTGTGAGACTAATGTTTTGCAATAACACAGACTTTTCTTCCATTACTGCTTCTATAGCGTCAATATCAGACAACACCAAGCTTGATTGCTCTCGCGTTAATACTTCTAGCAGACTGTTCACTAATTTCGCGTCTTGCTCGAAAGTAATCATCAGATTAGAAGCTGGCTTGTTCATGTTGTCCTCGTTATATTTAGTACATTATTTTGTCGCTATTTCTGCGTAGATAAGAAATCTTTCACAGAGCTAATCAAACCATCAGCGACTTTTTCTGAATCCACTTTAAATTGACCGTTCGCAATCGCCGATTTAATCGCTTCAACTTTTTCAGCATCGAATACACTACTAGCCGAGACTTTTTCTTCAAGTGATTTCAATTGTGCTGACAATGGCGATAGTGTGACACTTTCAGCAGATTTAGCATCAACTTGTGAAGCCTGTGCATTTTTATTATTAGCTGAGCCTAGTTTTCCAGCGACTGGTTTATCAATACCGAGGCCAGCTGTATTCTTGATAGAGTCATTAATTTTCATGGCTATTTATCCTTTTCGCTTAAATTACCTTGCGCTACTTTTAACTACAACTAACGCATTCATATTGCTTATATCGGCATAGTTTAAGCGAACTTTAATACTTTGTAAGCTTTTTATTCATTCTCTATAAATTAACGTTTTTAAATTATGAAGTTAGCTTTAAACTTCACGTCAAAATCCAACCTCTACTTGACCACCATTCCTTGCAATACCTGTCACTATTTGACCACTCGCGACCTTCACTTGCACAACCTGCCCTTCGTTAGCCTTTGCCATCGATAGACCTTCGGCTGAAACACTAAACCCATTACCCTTAGACGTCACCATCACGGTTTGCCCTATCTGTACTACAGGCGCAATTTTAAGTAACTCTTGTCTAAGTACCGCACCTGCATTCGTAGAGATATTCACGGTACGACCAATCGCTTGCGATTGCTCAGTAAATACACCTGCAGGCAACTGTGTTAAATCGCCAGTTTCAAACATCATATCTTGCTCAGTTACCGTTTGGCCTTGCGCCAATGGTGATGCAGCCACCAAATATTGCGCCATGACATTAACTGTTGCTTGCACATATATAGTCCAAACATTTGGAGCATTGCAACGCACGCCTACACTTGTTTTACCCCATGCCCTACTGCCTGTTGGCATAAAAACTTGCATATCAGGGCATTGCGCTAGCTTTAAGTTAGGGTCTATTGAACCAGCACGTACGCTCACCTTGCCAGGGTAGCCAATGGTCTGTGTTTCTAGAAATTCTGTAATTTTTGTTTTTATTAATGCCAAATTCTGCTTTGTCATTGGTGGCGCAACGGCAGTAACAGGCGTTGCAGACTCGGCAAAGCTACTTGCGGAGCTAATAAAACCACCGATTAAACTAAAGACTACTAAACCGGTAAGTACATTAAATTGATGGCGCTTGAACATATCGAATCCCATGGCAATGGTAAAAACTCAATATGTATTCTACGACGTTAGCCGCATAGCAAAATTAAGAAAAGGGCAAGTTTTACCCTTTTACTTTAACAATCAAAGTCACTCTTTTAATTCTAGACTTGCACGTAATACAAATTGTTTGCAAAAAGTGGTTTGCAACTAAGTTATCGGCAATCAATGACTTTTCTTTAAGAATGTTTAAAAAAAGTTTATGCCGTTATAAAAGGAATTCATCATGCTGAATAGATTAGACGAAGCTTTAAGTTTTCATCAAAACGCATTAAGAGTGCGCGGCCAGCGCCAAGAGCTGATTGCAGCGAATATTGCTAATGCTGACACCCCAAACTTTAAAGCGCGCGACATCGACTTTAAGGCCGCTATGCAAAGTGCGGTTGCTGGCATTAATAAAGATGCTTTTCAAACAGCAAAAACTTCGCCACTACATCTAGATGGCTCTCGTGCAAGCAACAGTAACACTAGCGCTGCGCCGGGCGAACCTTTATTTCGCCCAATTATTCAAGGCAGCGTAGATGGCAACACGGTTGATATGGACGTAGAACGCAACCAATTTGCCGACAATGGTATTCGTTATGAAGCAAGCTTAACGCTCATCAACGCTCAGTTAAAGCAAATGCTTGCAGCGTTGCAAAGTTCTTAATTTTTATTGGGATAGGATAAAAAATGTCTCTATTTAACGTATTCAATATTTCGGGTTCAGCCATGAGTGCGCAAGCACAGCGCTTAAACACGGTTGCCAGTAATCTTGCCAATGCCGATAGCGCCACTAGCGCCAACGGAACGCCATATAAGGCCAAACAAGTGGTATTTAGTGCAACGCCTACTGGCTCTCCAGACGCAAGTGGCGTGAAGGTGCTAAAGGTGATTGAAGATAACTCACCCGCCAAAGTGGTATACGACCCTAAGCATCCGCTGGCGAACGATAAAGGTTACGTCACCATGCCAAACGTCAATGTGACAGAAGAAATGGTGAATATGATTTCTGCCTCACGTGCGTACCAAAACAACGTCGAAACCATGAATGCCGCTAAAACCATGCTACTTAAAACACTGACGATCGGACAACAATAAAGAGCACAAGAATAGACCGACCTAATCAATAAAGTACAGCAAGTTAAATCATTTAAATTTTACATACAAAGGTAAATATTATGGCCTCCGTACAAAGTACTACCAACACTCCTTCCCAAGCATTACTAGATAGCGTAAATGGTACTAGTAGCTCCGCTAAAAGTAGCGTAGATACAGCTCAAGATAGATTTATGACTTTACTCATCACACAGATGAAGAATCAAGACCCATTAAACCCAATGGATAACGCACAAGTGACTAGCCAAATGGCGCAACTCTCTACTGTGACAGGCATCAACAAGCTAAATAGCACGGTGGAATCGCTGATGAGCAGCATGCAGTCTGGGCAATCTTATCAGGCCGCCAACATGATAGGCCATAACGTTTTGGTACCTGGTACGTCGGTGACCACTAGTGGCACTGGCGGCTACTTTGGCATAGATATACCAACAGGTGCAGATAAGCTTAGCGTGCTAATTAAAGACTCTGCAGGTTCAACTATCAGAACATTGAATCTAGGTGCGCAAGATGCTGGCACCTTGCCATTTAAATGGGATGGCTTTGCAGATGACGGTTCAGTAGCAAAAACTGGCAGTTATAAATTCGAAGTTACCGCCACCACTGCAGGCCAGAGCGTTACAGCTGATGCACTGAATTATGCCGAAGTGATGAGTGTTTCTACTGGCACAAGCGGTGTTAAATTGAATTTAAGCAATTTAGCTAGCGTAAGTACTACCGACGTAAAAGAAATTTTCTAATTTACACACCATATTGATAGCAACTATTAAATACACATAACAGGAGAACACCATGAGTTTTCAGCAAGGTTTAAGCGGCTTAAATGCAGCATCAAAACAGTTAGAAGTGATTGGCAATAACGTAGCCAATGCTAACACGGTAGGTTTTAAACAATCACGCGCAGAATTTGCGGATGTATTTGCCAACTCACTCACTGGCGGTGGCGGCACACAAATTGGTATTGGTACCAATCTATCTACCGTTGCGCAACAATTCACACAGGGAAACGTGACTAGCACTAACAACTCCTTAGACATTGCTATCAATGGCGGTGGGTTTTTCCGCATGACCAATAACGGCGCTGTGACTTATTCACGGAATGGCCAATTTAAAATGGATAAAGATGGCTTTATTGTAGATTCTGCAAGTAAGCATCTGACTGGCTATGCGGCGGATACCAATGGCGCTATACAAAAAGGCGCAACTGTAGACCTGAAAATTAACACCTCAGACTTACAGCCTAAAGCATCTGCGAAAATAGTTGGATTAGTGAATTTAGATTCGCGCAAAGCAACACCTGCTGTTACACCATTCGTCCCTACAGACCCAACTACTTATACCGATTCTACCGCTGTAACAGTATTTGATAGCTTAGGTAACTCTCATACCTTGCAAACCTACTTTGTTAAAGACCCTGCACCCAATGTTTGGAAAGTCTATACAACGGCAGATGGCATTTCCACCACCGTCTTACCTGCAGCAACGGCAACATTAACATTCCCAGCTACTGGCACTGGTCTTGGCCCTACCAGTTCACCTCCGAGCCCAACCCCAGTAACATTTGCACCATTAAAACCGCCAGTTCCACCTGCAACAACGCCAACCATTGCAACGGGTGCAGCGGCAATGGCACTTACTATAGATTACTCGGCTAGTACGCAGTTTGGTTCGGACTACAGCATTAATAGCCTAACGCAAGACGGCTACACTTCAGGACGCCTTGCAGGATTTAATACTGGCGCGGATGGCATCATCGTTGGACGCTACAGCAACGGTCAATCAAGAGCGCTTGGACAAGTCGTACTATCAAGCTTTGCTAATCCTAATGGCTTGCAGTCGCTCGGTGGCAATGCATGGAGTGAGAGTTCAACCTCTGGTACACCACTGACTGGCGTTCCTAATACAGGCACATTAGGTGTACTGCAATCCTCAGCCGTTGAAGACTCCAATACCGACCTAACGGCTGAATTAGTCAACATGATTACCGCACAGCGTTACTATCAAGCCAATGCGCAAACCATTAAAACGCAAGATCAGGTTTTACAAACTTTAGTTAACTTACGTTAGTAAATAAGTCTTAATAAATAAGCTATTTAAAGAATTAGGAGAGCCGCTATGGATCGCATGATTTACACCGCAATGACAGGCGCAAAACACATACTTGAACAACAGGCAACAACTGCCCATAACTTAGCCAATGTCACATCTACTGGCTTTAAGGCACAAGTTGATTCGTTCAGGGCCGTACCTGTGATCAGCGAAGGTTTAGCAACCCGTGCATTTGTAGTGGATTCTACCGTAGGCGCAGACTTTAACCCTGGCGCTATTCAATCGACTAGCCGTGATTTAGATGTGGCGATTCAAGGTAAGGGTTGGTTATCCATTCAGCGAGCTGATGGCTCTGAAGGCTATACGCGTAATGGCTCCCTCAAAGTCAGTGAAAATGGTGTGTTACAAACCGCTACTGGTTTAACGGTATTAGGCGATGGCGGCCCTATCAGTATTCCGCCTGATGTTGCAATTTCTATCGGCAAAGACGGAACGGTATCAACCGTTGCGAATGGTTCTAAACCAGGTGCGTCCAATGTATTAGGCCGCTTAAAACTAGTCAACCCACCTGAAGCAGACTTAGTACGCGCTGAAGATGGCTTGTTTGTAACCAGCAATGGTAACCCCGCAGAGGTCGATGCAAACGTGCATGTTGTTGGCGGTGCGCTGGAAAGCAGTAACGTTAATGTGATAGATGCGATGGTTTCTATGATTAGTTTAGCCAGACAGTTTGAAACTCAAATGAAGCTCATGCAAAGCGCTGAGAATAACGCTAATAAAGCCTCTCAACTCCTAAGTTTGGGTTGAGTCTAGTTGGGTTAAGATTGTTTCATAGCATTCTGATATATCAATCAGCATTGATTAGTTAATTACAAACATCTGCTGATTTTTGAGAGGAAATAAAATGATACGCTCACTATGGATTTCAAAAACTGGCCTAGATGCCCAACAAACACAAATGGACGTGATTGCCAATAACTTGGCAAACGTCAGCACTAATGGTTTTAAGCGCTCCCGTGCCGTGTTTGAAGACCTGCTCTATCAAAACATTCGCCAGCCTGGTGCACAAACCTCTCAACAAACACAATTGCCCTCAGGTTTACAACTAGGTACAGGGGTAAGGCCTGTGGCGACAGAGCGAATTTTCAGCCAAGGTAATTTACAACAAACTAGCAACGACAAAGATGTGGCTATTCAAGGCGCAGGCTTCTTTCAAGTGTTGATGCCAGATGGCACTACGGCTTACACCCGCGATGGTTCTTTTCAGGTAGATAGCCAAGGTCAATTAGTAACGTCTAGCGGCTTTCCTGTTCAACCAGCGATTACTGTTCCAGCCACGGCACAAAGCTTTACCGTAGGTCGCGATGGTACGGTTTCAGTCACGACTGCGGGTTCAACTGCCACCACACAAATTGGCACTTTGCAGCTGGCAACATTTATTAATCCAGCTGGTTTGCAAGGCAAAGGTGAAAACCTTTTTGTAGAAACAACGGCTTCCGGCAACCCTACAGCTAACACGCCTGGTGCTAATGGTGCGGGCCTATTGACACAAGGCTACGTTGAAACTTCTAACGTCAATGTGGTGGAAGAGTTAGTCAATATGATTCAAACCCAACGTGCGTACGAAATTAACAGCAAAGCCATTACCACATCCGATCAAATGTTACAAAAATTGACGCAGATGTAATGTTGACTCAATAAAAATTAAATGAAAATTAATTGAATCCAACTTAAGCAAAAAAAGAGTTAAATATGTTAAATACTCATTCTCGTAAAGTGTGTAATCTAGCCTTAAAAGGCATTGCGTTAGCATCATGCTTACTAGTAAACGCTTGCGCTTTTACTCCAGAAACCGTTGTAAAACAACCCATGACAGCAAAGCCAGCCGCTGTAGCTCCGGTTAAATCCAACAATGGTGCTATTTTTAATGTAGCGGCTTATCACCCTTTATTTGAAGACCGTCGCCCACGCTATGTGGGGGATACTGTCACGATTAACATTACAGAAAATACCAACACCACCAAAAATTCTGAAAGCAATGGTAGTAAAGACGGTAAAGCAGCTAATTCAATTACCAGTTTATTTGGCCATAATGTACCTGCAGCTAGCTTTGCAGGCAGCTCATCTAACTCAGTCAAAGAAAAAGATGATGCTAAATCCAGCAATGTATTCAATGGCTCGATTACCGTGACGGTGATTGATGTATTGCCAAACGGCAACTTATCAGTGAGCGGTGAAAAACAGATCTCATTCGATAGAGGCACTGAGTTCGTACGTTTCTCAGGTGTGGTAAGCCCAGACAGCATCACTGTTGGCAACTTTGTACCATCTAGTAAAGTAGCGGATGCACGTATTGAATATAGAACCAATACCAAAGTGGATGCCGCAAGTATTGCCGCTCTAGTGGCACGCTTTTTCTTAAGCATGGGTGCGCTTTAGTGAACATCATGACATATCAACACACAAAAAATAACTCTCATGTATGGCGCTACATCTGCTGCGTACTATTTTTCGTCAGCTTGATGTTTATTCAGTCTGCGCATGCCGAAAGATTAAAAGACTTAGCGACAATTCAAGGTGTGAGAAACAACCAGTTAATCGGCTACGGTCTTGTTGTGGGCTTGGATGGCACAGGTGACCAAACGCCCTACACTGTGCAAAGTATGATTAGTATGATGCAGCAAATGGGTGTGAATTTGCCTCCTGGCACTAGCGTACAAATGAAGAACGTGGCCTCTGTGATTATTACAGGTAGCTTGCCCGCCTTCGCTCAACCAGGTCAAACTTTAGACGTGACCGTTTCATCAATGGGTAGTGCAAAAAGTTTACGTGGCGGCACGCTTTTGATGACACCACTCAAAGGTGCTGACGGCCAGATTTACGCCATGGCGCAAGGTAACTTAGTGGTCGGCGGCGTAGGCGCTTCAGCTAATGGTAGCCAAACACAAATCAATCACCTCAGCGTCGGTAGAATTTCTGATGGTGCAACAGTAGAACGCTCAATTCCAAATACAATCAACCTAACGGATAACGTTAACTTAGAGCTTAAAGAATCAGACTTTTCAACTGCATCTTTAGTCGTAGATGCTATTAACAAACGTTTTGGTCAAAACACTGCGCTTGCACAAGATGGGCGTGTTATTCGCGTGCAAGCACCTGCGAACTCTAGCCGTGTAAGCTTTCTTGCCGATTTAGAAAAAATCAATGTTGCACCCGCCCCTACTACCGCAAGAATTATCATGAATGCTCGAACTGGTTCTGTGGTGATGAACCAAGCTGTCACATTGGAAAACTGCGCAGTATCGCACGGTAATTTATCTGTAGTCATCAACACAGACCCTGTTATTAGCCAACCTGGCGCACTATCAAGCGGACAAACCGTATCAACCGCACGCTCACAAATTGAAATCAACAAAGAACCGGGCAAGGTTTTAAAACTGAATAGCGGCGCTAATCTATCAGATGTAGTAAAAGCACTTAATGCGATTGGTGCAACACCACAAGACCTACTTGCCATTTTGCAAGCCATGAAAGCCGCTGGCTCATTGCACGCGGATTTAGAAGTGATTTAACATGACTTTCGTAGAGAATTTATCATGATTAGCGGTGCAGATTTATCTGGAGGAGTAGCCTTTGATGCCAATGGTCTAAATGGCTTAAAGAATGCTGCAAAAGAAAATTCACCAGAAGCCATTAAGGGCGTTGCTAAGCAGTTTGAGGCAATTTTCATGAACATGATGTTGAAAAGCATGCGTGAAGCCTCACCGCAAGATAATCCTTTTGATAACGAGCAAAGCCGTACATTCACTTCGATGCTGGATCAGCAACTAAGTAGCAACCTAGCCTCAAAAGGGTTAGGTCTTTCGGATGTACTTGTTAGGCAACTTAGTCAAGGTAGCAACCCCATCAATAACACCATGGAACAAGCAGTAACTGATACACCATCAGCGTCCGCCTCTGACGCAAAGTCTAATGCTATTATCAGTAACCCTTTATCACCAAGCAGTAACAAACCCACCAATAATCTACCAGACTCTAAAGCACTGATTGATTATAAAAGCTCGCCTACAGATACATCATTGATCAATAACAAGGTTGATGCTAAGTCATTAAGTGATGGCGCAGCTGAGTTCAAGAATCGTATGTCCAAACATGCAGAAGAAGCCAGTCGCACTACTGGCGTGCCTGCCCATCTGATGTTGGGTCAAGCCGCGCTTGAAAGTGGTTGGGGCAAACGCGAATTAAAAGGCGCAGATGGCACACCAAGTAATAACCTATTCGGCATTAAAGCTTCGGGCAATTGGGATGGCAAAGTGGTAGAAGCCACCACTACAGAATATATCCACGGCGTAAAACAAAAACGTATCGAAAAATTCCGCGCTTACGATAGCTACGCCGATTCCTTCAAAGACTTTGCCAATATGATGAATAACAATCCACGCTACAACAAAGTGATGGCAAATTTAGATAGCGTGAATGGTTATGCGCAAGCCATGCAGAATGCTGGATACGCGACTGACCCCAATTACGCAAGCAAACTGGCGAACGTGATACAGAAAGTGATCCCTTAACAATTACCACGTACTAACCGCAATATCACAATACGTAAGGTAAGCATTAAGGCCAAAATTAATTAAATCAAAATTAATTAAATTAAGATGAGTGGTCTAAAGTTTTCTATTTTCTGACCGTCATCATAGTTGTACACAGTTTTTCTAAAGAGTAAATATCATGGCTGACATACTAAGTATAGGAAAAAGCGCACTAGCAGCAGCTCAGGTTGGCCTCAGCACGACTGGTCACAATATCGCCAATGCATCTACACCTGGGTACTCAAGACAAGTCGTTGTACAAGCTGCAGCACAAGCTCAAAGCTCTGGAAGCGGCTATATTGGACAAGGTACAGAGGTCGCTAGTATCACTCGCGCCTTTAATGAAATACTAGCTAAACAAGTGATTAATAGCCAAGCTAGTAGCGCTAGTAGCGAAACTTATGCGGCTCAGCTTAGTAACATTAACAATATGCTGTCTGACGCTTCTGCAGGCTTAAATCCAGCCATTTCTAGCTTCTTTAGTAGTGTGACGGATCTATCGGCTAACCCTAGCGATATTCCGACCCGTCAATCAATGTTATCTTCTGCACAATCGCTGATAAACCGCCTACAAAGCACTAACAGTCGCCTGAATGAAGTTAGAAGTGACATCAATACCGCCCTCTCAGGGAGCGTTAATTTAGTCAACACCTATGCAAAACAAATTGCGTCACTCAACAATTCGATTGAAACCGCGATCAGCAGTAATGGTAATACCCCCAATGATTTGATGGATCAACGTGATCAATTGGTTACTGAATTAAGCAAACAAATTAAAACCACCGTAGTGCCGCAAGGACAAGGTAGTTACAACATATACGTAGGTAACGGCTTACCATTGGTCATTGGTAAAAGCGTGATGTCGCTGACCACCTCAAGCTCACCAACAGACCCGACAAGATTGGAAGTTGCATATCAATCATCTGGAAAATCCACCGTTTTAGGCACGAATAGCTTACCTGGCGGTGCGATTGGCGGCTTATTACAATTTAGAGCAGAATCACTAGACCCCATACAAAATCAAATAGGTCAAATTGCGCTTGTTCTGGGCGACACATTTAATACACAGCACCAACAAGGTGTAGATTTAAATGGCAATGCAGGTGGTAATTTATTTAACATTGCAACGCCAACGGTCAGTGCTAGTGGAAGCAATTCTGGCACCGCCATTGTGACTAGTCAGATTGTGGATGCTCGTGCCGTCACCACCAGCGACTATCGCTTACAATTTGACGGTACAAACTATAAGATTTCTCGTCTTTCGGATAATGTGGTCTTGTATAACGACCCTGCCGCACCTACGTCTGCAAGCTTACCGACGCCCCCAGCCACATCATTAGATGGTCTGAGCTTTAATGTGTCAGCAGGCATGGCTGCTAATGATGAATATGTCATCCGCCCTACAAGAGATGTAGCCACAACCATTAGCTTAGCTATTACTGACGCCAAAAAATTGGCTATTGGTAGCGCCACGCTAAGTTCGGTCGCGAATACAACCAATACTGGCACTGCAAGCATCAGTGTACCCCCAGCGGGTAGCACATTAACGGGTACTTTAGGTCTCACCTACTCAAGTGGCGTGCCTGGAACGCTATCCATGGCCCCATCAACACAACCCGTGACGGTGACGGTATCAGGTGTCCCTACAGTTTATCCAGCGGGCTCACCAATCACCTATACCAGTGGTGCAACCATTTCCGTTGGAGGACTAAGCTTCGCTATCACCGGCACACCTGCAAATGGTGATAAATTCACATTATCTGCAAGCGGCCCCAGCGATAATCGTAACGGCCTATTATTGGCAGGCTTGCAAAAACAGGGAACCATCAATAACAGCTCCACCACATATTCGAGCGCATTTGCTGAACTCGTGAATGGTGTGGGTAACAAAACGCGTGAGTTGAAAATCACCTCTGCTGCTGAGACTAAAGTATTAGAGCAAGCAAACACAGCAATGCAGTCAGAATCTGGCGTGAATTTAGATGAAGAAGCCACTAACCTGCTACGTTATCAGCAAGCTTATCAGGCAGCCGGAAAAATGATGCAAATCGCTTCTCAACTCTTCAGCACCCTATTACAACTGGGAGCATAAGCTTAGCTTAAGGAAAAATCATGCGTATAAGTACAAATAGCATCTACCAATCAGGCATTACTAGAATCGGCAACATACAGTCTGAACAAGCCAAATTACAAGAACAGATTTCTACTGGTCGTCGTATATCATCACCTTCAGATGATCCTGTTGCAGCTGCACGCGCGCTAGAGATTTCATCTGCTCAAAGTGCTAATACTAAATTTGCCGATACTCGCCAAACAGCGCAGCTTAAACTAAACACTTTAGAATCTAACCTAACCAGCGTGACTAATTTACTCGTTTCCACCCAATCCACCTTAGTTGGTGCAGGAAATGCCACGCTATCGGATACAGAAAGAGGTTTTATTGCCTCTGAATTAAAAGGCTCTCTTGACGCGCTGATTGGACTTGCCAATACACAAGATGCCTCTGGCAACTACCTGTATGCTGGTTTTAAATCTAGTACCACGCCGTTTGTTGCTAATGCCGCTGGGGCTACCTATGCGGGGGATAGTAATCAGCAACTATTACAGGTAGATTCACAACGCCAAATGGCAGTCAACGCGACTGGCGATAATGTGTTTCAAGGTAATGGTAACGATGTATTTGCTGCGTTAAGCAAGCTAGTCACGCTGCTTAATACACCCATTACTAATGCTGCCACACAAGCTGCCTATAACACTGGAATATCAACAGCAATTACTAGCTTAAAAGGCTCAGTCGATAACGTGTTAAATGTACGTGCTGACATAGGTGCAAAACTCAATGAAATTGACAATCTAGACACCGCAGGCTCTGACCGCGCATTGCAATACAGTAAATCGCTTTCAGACTTGCAAGATACCGACTATGCCAGCGCGCTTTCAGACTTCGCAAAACAGCAAACGATTATGGAAGCCGCTCAAAAGTCATTTGTGGAACTCAGTAGTTTATCGCTGTTTAAGTTAATCTAAACAAGCTAAGCACATCAAGTCTTAGAGTCTTTAGCTTACCCAGCTAGATTGACTAAGTCCTAACGTTTTACCCAAGTGTATCTCCATCTAAGCTAACATTTACAGCAGCTTGCCTTTACACAAACTGGCCGATTTCGCCTGCTTTAATCTAATCTCCTGTCACTAAAAGTTCATCTGAATACTCCTATTTAGGGGATATTTCATTCAATTATTTTGGTCTACTATTGATTTCGTAATATTTTTCAAATAAATATTCCACCACATTCAATATCTCATTTTATTAAATAGCTTAATTTCTCAAGGAGAGAATTAAATGACCAAGAAAATCGCAGGTTTAACATTTGCACTACTAGCAAGCGTATTTGCTGCAAATGCCAACGCTGGCTGCCAAGATGTTACATATAGTGCTCTACAAAAAGCTGCAAACACCGCACTTGCCTCTGCAAGTACAGGTGGCTTATCTTTAAATATGTGGGCTACATTTGTAGATGAAACCGGTAAAGTTTGTGCTGTAGTCAATACGGGGGCTAAAGGCTCTTTAGCAGGCAACTCTCAATGGCTCGGTAGCCGAGTAATTTCTGCGCAAAAAGCCAATACTGGCAATGCTTTCAGTTTAGATGGTCTAGCTATTTCTAGCGGTGCTTTATATGCGGCGGTTCAACCAGGCGGCAGTCTATATGGTTTACAAGAAAGTAACCCAGTAGATGCAGAAGGCGCATACAAAGGCTCACCAACTAACTTTGGTAAAACTAACGATCCATTAGTAGGTAAAAGGATTGGTGGCATTAACGTATTCGGTGGCGGTCTTCCACTTTACAAAAATGGTGTAAAAATTGGCGGCATTGGTGTCTCTGGTGACACCTCATGCACAGACCACGCATTTGTTTGGAAAATGCGTAATTTACTAGGGCTAGAGCCGTTAGCTTCTGTGACTCAAGTTGAGAAGTTAAAATTAACAGCTACTTTTGCCGCGCTTGGTGACCATCCAGCTTGTATTGGTGGAGCAATTGGCGATCAATCAGGCTTCGTAGCTTCAGCACCTTAGTTAAGATGGAAGCCAATAAGACTCCCTAGCCTTATGGGAGTTTTATTGGTGAAAAACTAACAATAAAAACAATTAAAACAAGCTAGTATAATCAATATTAGTTTGCTGTTAAAAGGCTCTCTTATGCGAAATGATCGCCAGTGGATTAAAGTTAACAAAGGCTTCACGCTACTTGAGCTTTTAGTCGTCATGGTGATTATTGGCTTATTAGTCAGCTATGTCGGGCCTCGCTATTTTGGGCAACTAAGTAAATCTGAAGTAAAAACAGCTAAAGCTCAAATTAACTCATTAAGAAAAGCGCTAGATGTCTACCGCCTAGATACTGGAAGCTATCCAGATCAACAAGCAGGCTTAGAGGCATTAATGACTGCACCACAAGGTAACAGCAAATGGCAAGGGCCATATTTGCAAAAAGCCATTCCAAATGATCCGTGGGATCATCCTTACATTTATCGTATTCCAGGTGAAAAATCTGAGTTTGACTTATTCTCCTATGGGGCAGACGGTCGAGCTGGTGGCACTAATGAAAATGCAGACATTAGCGATTAATAGGCTATCATCATGCAATATCAACTACGCGTTCTTCGTGAAGGTCAAGCCCCCTACCAATTTGAGCTTGATGCGAATTCTATTGAAGACGCTAGAGTCAAGGCAGAACAACAAGGTTTAATTGTTTTACAAGTTAAGACCTCAGTATCGTTAATTATTCAGCAAACACTCAACCAGAAAAAAAGCCAGTTTCCGCTGATGCTGTTTTGCCAAGAATTTAGAGTTTTGTTCGAAGCTGGCTTATCTGTCATGGATGTGCTGCAAACGCTCATCGATAAAGAAAATAACTCAGCAATTAAGCTTACATTGCAGCAGCTACTCATATCTGTGCAAGAAGGTAAAACCTTATCGCAAGCCATGTCGCTTAATGCTAACGCATTCCCCACCTTGTTTATTGCCACAATCAGCGCTGCTGAAACCACAGGCGACTTACCTGAAGCTTTGCTGCGTTATAGCCAGTATTTAGAAAATGTCGATTTACTCAAAAAACGTATTGTCAGCGCATCGGTTTACCCAGCCATCGTCACGAGTTTCGGCTTAATGGTATTGGCATTTCTAGTGGTTTTTGTCATACCGAAGTTTAGTAAGATTTACGCAACGCAAGTGACAAACATTTCCACTAGCACCAAATTTCTGCTGAAGATTGGCGATCTCTCACAGCACTACGGTTATATTATTTTAGGACTATTAGTCGCAATGATTGCCGCACTGATCATCATGATTTCTCGCCCGGAAATACGCGCCAAACTTTACGATGCCTTATGGAAGATTCCATTTTTTGGTAACAAGGTTCGGGTATATCACTTAGCACGATTTTATCGCACATTTTCTATGCTGCTCAAAAGCGGCATTCCCGTGATGAATGGCTTAGCCATGGTAGAAAGTTTGCTTGGCGCCGGCTTAAAAAACAATCTACAAAAAGCCAAAAAACTCATTACCGAAGGTCAACAGTTTTCCCAAGCGCTATCTGAGTCTGAACTCACCACGCCAGTCGCCATGCGCTTATTCAACGTAGGCGAAAAAACAGGCACTTTAGATAAAATGATGGAGCGCGCAGCAAGCTTTCATGAAGAAGAAATGATTCGCTGGGTAGACCGATTTACTAAGATATTTGAACCCACATTAATGGCACTTATTGGTATCTTAATTGGTGGCATTGTGTTGATGATGTATATGCCAATCTTTGAACTGGCGAGTGGTATCGAATGATTCAAAACAAACACAATTTAAACGAAATACTGCTGCAAGCTGCTCAAACTGCAAAAATTAGCGGGCAGCGAGCTATTGAAGTGCTGCAAGAAAATTGCCAACTATCAGCAGAAGCATTCACGCAACAATTAGCTAATACGCTTGCTTACCCCTACCTCACACTTACGCAAATGCTAGCACTACAACCAGCGTTTGACCGTATTTCATTCTCAGAATCTTTACAGAACGAATGCGTACTACTGCATGATGTTTCCTTGCATGGAAATAATGCTAACATTTTTGTCTTTGCTGACATTTACAACCAGCGCCTGCAAACTTGGGCTGCAGAACGAATTGGCGGTGCGTTTACGACGTACTTAGCACACCATGCAGATATTGCGGCTTATCTTGCTAAACAAGAAGAAGATACACGCACGGTACAAACGGCAATTGGCCATGTTACACTTACAAAAAATGAGGCGGATGCCACCGAGGAGTTGTCACTCAATATGATTGAGGGTGACGCCAGCCCCGTCATCAAATTAGTGCGCTCCACTCTTTACGATGCGCTCAAAGCAGAAGCCAGTGATATTCATTTAGAAACCGCGCCAACCGGCTTAGTGATTAAATATCGCCTTGATGGCGTGTTAAGCCAAGTAGGTGCAATCAGCGACCCTAAACTAGCAGAGCAAGTGATTTCACGCATTAAAGTAATATCTGAGCTAGATATTACCGAGCAACGCGTACCGCAAGATGGACGCTTCCGCTCTGTGTACCGTGGTCGTGATGTAGATTTCAGGGTGTCAGTCATGCCCAGCATTCATGGTGAAGATGTTGTTATTCGTGTGTTGGACAAGCAAACATTGGCTGATAAAGCCAGTGGACTAAGTCTTGACGTACTAGGCTTTGATGCCGCCAGCATGCAAACCATGCGCGAACAATTCACCCTACCCTATGGCATGGTATTGGTCACAGGCCCGACTGGCAGCGGAAAAACCACCACGCTGTACGCCGCCATTAGTGAAATAAACCATGGCGATGACAAAATCGTTACCATTGAAGACCCTGTTGAATACCAACTTGCAGGCGTTTTGCAGATTCCCGTCAACGAGAAAAAAGGCCTCACCTTTGCACGAGGCTTGCGCTCTATTTTGCGACACGACCCTGACCGTATTATGGTGGGCGAGATTCGCGATGCTGAGACCGCACAAATCGCCGTGCAATCTGCACTTACCGGGCATTTGGTATTTACCACCGTACATGCCAATAATGCTTTTGACGTCATTGGTCGCTTTTTAAATATGGGCGTTGATCCATATAGTTTTGTTTCAGCACTCAATATTGTCGTCGCACAAAGATTGTTACGCTCAGTTTGTCACCACTGTGCAGAACCAGTCAGCCCAGAAACTATCACTCTGCCGGCAAAAATGCAGAGTTTAACTATTCCAGCCCATGCAACCTTTAAACGTGGCAAAGGTTGTGGTGCATGCCGTGGCACAGGCTACAAAGGCCGTCGTGCTGTTGCCGAGATTTTACTGTTAGATGATGAGCTAAGAGAACTGATTGCTAACCGCGCATCCATCAGACAAATTAAAGAACTGGCTGTTAAGAAAGGGACGCGCTTTTTACACCATGCCGCCTTAGAAATGGCTTACCGAGGCGAGACCACATTAGAGGAGGTGCTACGTGTTGCTCCCATGGTCTAAACTAAGCACGTTAGCGATTAGCCATCAGGGCATTGCTTTTAAACAAGCTGATGGGCAATCTAAGCTACTCACAGACAATAAGTTAGCATGGACAAATGTTGCACAACTAGCTGAAATACTCAACGCGCATCAATCATTACTTAAGCACCAGCATGTGCGGATGCTACTTTCAAATACATTGATTCGTTACTTAGTATTACCCTGGCAAAACGAAGTGTTTACCAAACAAGATTGGCAGTCGATTGCGCAGCATGAGTTTCGCAAACAATATGGTGCAGCGGCTGACGCATGGAAAGTATCCGTGAATTTTGGTAACTATGGGCAAACAATGATCGCCGCCGCTATGGATGAAAGTCTTTTTGTACAGCTTGAAGCTAGCGCAAAGGCACTAAACTTCACAGTAACTTCTATTCAGCCACTGCTGATGACATTACTCAATAACGCAGCAGAACCTCAACGTGATTGGATATTAGTTGCAGAACCAGAACGCATTCTGTTATGCCGCACACATAACGAGGAGTGGCAGCAAGCTGTGATAGATTCGCCACCCTCAGGGCTTGAATATCAGCATGCAGAACAGTTAATCAATCGCAACTTATTGCAAATGGCAACCAACGAGCAGCCAAGCAAAGTGAACAGCTATGTTTCTGCAGCACTGCACAAAGTTTGGGAGAAAACTAGCAGCAAGCTACAAAAGATAGTGCTCAGAAGCAACTCAACTCAAGCCCACCCCTTATGGATGGCTGGTCTGCCTTGTCATAACAAGTCGCTAAAAATAAACTTGGATTTTGCTGAAAACACACAACTAAACAACACTTTGTGGACTTGGGGGATACTCGCCATCACTTTGCTGGCAATGACTTTGTTGTATACACAATACCAAGACACCAACAAAAAAATAAGCGATCAAATCAACTTAGCAGAAAACCGAGCACAGTCCAAAAGCAACGCTAAACCTAACTTAGCAGCGGCTCCAGCCATGCAAGATAAGTTAAGGCTAGCGCAACAAACACAACAGCAACTTGATTTACCGTGGATGCAAATGTTAAAAGCACTTGAAACTGTAAAACTTGCGAATCCTAACATTGCCATTTTGGGCATCAGTCCAAACAAAAGCCGCGCAGAAATCAAGCTTACAGGTCAAACTGCAGAGTTTTCTGACCTCACCAATTTCTTAGATGCGTTACGCAACAATAGCAACTTCACCGACGCAGTATTAGTCAGCCAACATTTGGAAGATGACCAAGCCAAACTGCTGTATGTGTTTGAGCTTAATCTAGGCTGGCGTATATGAACAACGCAACCATCATCATGCAAGCAAAATGGCGATTATTCAGGTCGTTAGAATCATTGAGCTTATTGGGTAAAGTCAGCCTGTTTTTCATACTCATGACTTTATTGGCTTATTTTTTCACCTACCTACCACTCACTCATAAACTGGCCAGCTTGCAGCAAGATTCAACTGAACAGTTGCATCCTAACCAACCTATAACCTCATCAGATGCAGAGGTTAACCGTTACATTGGCGCTTTCCCTAGCATCACCACACGCGCAAGCAAACTGAATGAGTTGGTTGCAATTGCAAAACAACAGCAATTACTGCTGAATGAAGTCACGTATAAAACAGAGAGCAATATTCAGCAGCCATTAAGCCGTTACCAAGTCGAACTTAGCGTGCTGGCATCGTATGCTGAAATTCATCTTTTTTTAAATACGGTACTCAAGAACATGCCTTTTGTCGCGATTGACTCACTCAATCTAAGTCGAACAAGCGCACTAGATGAAGCCGTGGAAGCGCGTATTCAATTAACGTTATTTTTTAAGCGAACATAAGTCATGTTAACGAAACGGAATCTTATTTTGATGACTGCCCTGCTTGCAACGCTTTGGCTTACATTGCAAAGCCGCAAACATGAGGAATCTATAGAAATATCACAGCCCACACGTGTTTTAAACACGTTGCAATTGAACGGCCAAAAATTGGCAAGCAACGATACTCCGCTCATATTAAAAACCAGAGACTTACCTGACAGCAATGAAAATCTATTTTCCATACCACCAGTAAAGGCACCGCCTCAAGCAAGAAATACTGTATTTATTGCGCCTAAACCAGTCGCTCCAGCACTGCCATTTAAGTATTTAGGGCGCATGCTTGTTGGCGCTGGTAGCGGCGTCATGTTGAATGTTCAGGGGGAAGTGACGCCTATCCAACAAGGCGATGTATTGCTAGGACAATACAAAGTGCAAGCCGTACACGAAAATGCAGGTGCGCTAGAAATTCAGTTTTTATATTTACCTTTAAATCAAACACAAACCTTAAGCGCACAAACAGGAAGTTAGGGAAGTCCATATGGAAAATCTAGCCATGAAAAATACAAAATTAAAAAAAATAGGCTTGTATTTACTGGTCTTGCAGTTCACTGCATGCCAAACACCTATACCTAAACTAGAACCAGATGCACACGTAGATAGCCGCTTACAAAGCCCTACTCACGCGGCGCAAGTGCCAGAGAAGTTAGCAAATATTGCTGAGCGTGAACAAAGAATCAATGCCTTACTGGCTGATGAAAATGAAGCTTGGCAACGTGACGATTACGATGCATTAACTAGAATTTATGAGACCTTAGCGCAATATGACCCTGGTAATTTACGCGCAACACAAGGCTTCACCATGATAGAAATCGCTAAAAAACATGATGCCATCATTGCTGAGGCTGCAAGTTTAATGAATCAAAATGAAGCTAATGATGAACTAGCAATGGCTAAGCTGCGACTTGTACTTTTAGAAAGTCCGCAGCACAAAAAAGCTTTACCTCTTTACAACAACTTACTTGCCAAGCAAGCTGAAATCACCAAAGCTAAAACAAGCAAAAAATTAAGTTTTAATCAGCCCATCACTATGGAATTTAGAGATGTAAATCTTAAAATGATTTTTGAATCACTATCTAAGACCACTAAAATCAATTTCATACTCGATAAAGATGTACCAAGCGACCAAAATGCCACCATATTTTTGAAAGCCGTGCCTTTTGGCGAAGCGCTAGATTTGTTGCTAGAAACCAATCAACTAGAGAAAAAAGTATTAAGTGAGAACTCCACCATTATTTACGTGAATGACATATTGCACCAGCGCGATTACAAAGATTTAAGTGTGCGAAGCTTTACGTTAGATTATGCCGATGCCAAACAAATGAGTACCATATTGCGAACCATGCTCAATATGCGCAGCATGGAAATTGACTCTAGACTAAATACCTTACTGATTAAAGATTCCCCTGAGATTTTAGCCCTTGCCGAGAAAATTATTTACGCACAAGACAAACCTGACCCTGAAGTCATGCTTGAGCTGCAAGTCATGGAAATTAAACGCAGTTATTTGCAAAACCTTGGTGTAGTTCCACCTACTGGCGTAAGCGTGCCAATACCCGACAGCAAGATTCTTACAGTAAGGGATTTACGCAACGTGACTGGAAACTCTTTGGTAGTGAATGGCTTGCCAGGCCTAGTGTTTAACGCAACTAACGGTGATGCTAACTTACTGGCTAATCCACGCATTCGCGTTAAAAACAAAGAAACTGCGAGAATTCACATTGGTGAAAAGGTGCCAGTATTTACGGCTAATGTGGCCTCTACGGGCGTTTCCTCACAAACCGTACAATATATTGATGCAGGTTTAAAACTAGAGGTTGAGCCAACGATTAGCGCTACGAATGATATTACGATCAAAGTAAATTTAAACGTAAGCTCTATTGGCGATAAAGTCACGGCTACTTCAAGCAGTAGCGAAAGTGTCGCCTTTCGTATTGGCACGCGTTTAGCCTCAACTGTATTACGTTTGCATGATGGTGAAACTCAAGTGCTAGCAGGTTTAATTGATGACCAAGACCGCAAAAACATGAGCGGGCTACCTGGCTTATCCAAAATTCCCTTGCTAGGTAAATTATTCTCAAATCAAACTGACGACAAAATTAAAACAGAAATCGTATTATCAATCACACCGCATATCATCCGCCAACGCACGCCACAACTAGCACACGAAGCCGACATTTGGACTGGCTCAGAAGGTCAAGTCGGCCGTCATTCTCCATCGCCAGCTTTTGTTGATGGTGTAGCGCCATTTATGGTGCCAAAACCACCAGCAGCCGCAGCGCCTGCAAGCCGTGATGATACGCCTAAGAATATCAACCTGCCTTTACCATCTGGGTTCTCGCTTGGCGGCGGATTAAACGCAGATCAAAAATCTGCACCCATCACTAAGCCCGCGGAATAAGTTAGAAATGAACAGCGTGACTAAAAAAACAAGTACAGTTAAAAAGGAATACGGTTTCTCTTACGTAGAACTGGTATTTGTCATTGCGATACTTGCTTTGCTTGCAGCTGTAGCAACACCCTATCTTGAAAAAAACATTCAGCGAAAGAAAGAGCTAGAGCTAAAGCAGAGTTTGCGTGAAATACGCATTGCAATCGATGAATATAAGGCCGCCTCTGACCAAGGTAAAATCAAAAAATCTATAGGGGACAGCGGCTACCCACATCATTTAGAAAATTTAGTCATAGGAGTAGAGGATGTCACCGACCCTCAAAAGAAGAAGTTACGCTTTTTAAGAAGGCTGCCAATTGACCCGATGTATCCAAAAAATCAGCATCTATCATCCAATGATGAGATTAATCCTGCAGACACTTGGGGTAAACGCAGCTACGCCAGCGATGCTGAAAACCCACGCGAAGGAGATGATGTTTACGATGTTTACTCACTGAGCAGCGATGTCGGCTTGAATGGAGTCGCGTATGTGCAGTGGTAAACCATCCATTAAAAGTAATAACAAAGGCTTTACATTTATCGAGCTAATGGTGGTAATGGCGATTATTGCCAGTATTATCTCGATTGCCATGCCGCGTTATTTTGATGGCTTAGAGCGTAGTAAAGAAACTGCATTAAAACAAAATCTAAAAGAAATGCGTGAGGCAATAGACCACTATCATTCAGACAAAGGTGACTACCCCGCTAACTTACAAACTCTAGTATCAGAACGTTATTTGCGATTCATTCCAGTTGACCCCATTACCGAGACAAGCGACACCTGGCAAGTGACCTCGCCACCCGACAACAGCAATAGAGTTTATGATGTTGCAAGCGGTGCAAGTACAAGTGCTCGCAATGGCGAGGCATACAACACATGGTAAACACTACTCATCATGACGGATTTGCTTATATAGGCGTGCTTTTTTTAGTGGTGGCGATATCAGTAAGCATGGCAGTGGTCGCGCAAAATGAAGATACTTTGGTTAAAAGAGAAAAAGAACAAGACTGGCTATTTATTGGCAATCAATACCAACGTGCTATAGAAAGTTATTACAACCAATCGCCCAATGGCATCAAGTCTCTCCCAACTAAATTAGAGGATTTGCTATTAGACAGCCGCTTTATTATGCCGGTACGGCATTTACGAAAATTATATGGTGACCCTTTAAATCATCAACAAAACTGGAGCATCATCAAAAATCCAAATGCCCAGATTATTGGCGTTTACAGTCAATCGCAAGAGGCATTATTATCAAAAAAAAATATTCCAGCGGTAGCAGAAAACCTTGATCTAGAAAACTTTGATGCTGAGAACCCAAGATACGTAGATATTCAATTTGTGTTTCAGCCAAAACAGGTAACTGGTGACACCAATACAGAATCAACAGAAGATAATAACAATGAAAATCTAAAAGCTAATGACATGGAGTAACTAATATGACGCTCACTAATCAGTCAGTCGCAGTCTTAGAAAAAAGTTGGCATAGCAAAATTTTAGAACAAGGTTTTGATCAGATCGGGCAAGCCGTGATTATTGTCTCTAGCCGCAGCGAGGTATTGTTTGCTTCTAAAGCCGCTGAAATGCTACTAGAAAATAATAACGGATTAAGTGTAGTCGATAACAGTTTGTTAGCCGATTTAGTACCAGATAATTTAAGGCTGCAAAAAGCCATTCAAACTGCAATTGACGCGCAACTGACCCAAGATACCTCAGTTGGCTTATACATACATCGCAATCAACAACCTAAGCCTTATTATTTATCTATAAGCCGATTAAAAAAACAATTAGATGAAAGACGCGAAGGCCATAGCGCCTTGATTATCATCAAAGATTTAGAACTTAACTATGAGCGTTGGGCGGAACGCTTAAAAAAAGGATTCAATATGTCGCCCAGAGAAATCCAATGCGTAGTCCTACTCACTGAACGCAGAAGCGTGCAAGAAGTGGCTGAAGTCATGGAAATTTGCACCGAAACTGTCAGACAATATTTAAAAAGTGTATTTAAAAAAATGGATGTGCGCAAACTGCATGAATTAGTCAGCTTGGCTTTGGAGTACCGTAGGAATAGATAACAGATACCCAGCACAATATCCGACTTTAAGGCTTTACGAGCTATTGATTTTTAATTAAATTTGGTCGGGACAGCAAGATTCGAACTTGCGACCCCATGCCCCCCAGGCATGTACGCTACCAGGCTGCGCTATGCCCCGAACCGATGTTGTAATGATTTTCACAACAAGGTGTCATTATATCGTAAAAGGCTGGTCGCAATAAAAGGCGTTCAGAAATAAATCGGTGTGTATTTAAGCTGGTACTGTTACTGGACGAAGTAAACTAAGAATCTCTAATAGCTCAGTTTTAACTGAAGTGAAATCAAATTCTTTATTATTAGCAGATAGTGAAGAGTTTAAGCTCAAATCTGATTGTGTAGGTACCTGCACTGCATCGGCTTTAATCTCAGCTTCATCTGGTCCATCAAGGCGGTTACGTGCACCGCTAATAGTAAAGCCTTGTTCGTATAACAACTCGCGAATGCGACGAATAAGCAGTACTTCGTGATGTTGATAATAGCGACGATTACCGCGACGTTTAACAGGCTTGAGTTGAGTAAACTCTTGCTCCCAATATCTGAGCACATGGGGCTTTACACCGCAGAGCTCACTGACTTCACCAATGGTAAAGTAGCGCTTTGCTGGTATCGGCGGTAACTGCACTTTTATATTGTGTTCACTCATACTGTTAAATTTGTTTAATCATTCACTTAGTTAAGGTAATTTGCTTCAACTTTACTTTTTAACTTTTGGCTCGCATGAAAAGTCACTACACGACGGGCTGTAATTGGTATTTCTTCGCCAGTTTTAGGGTTACGGCCTGGACGCTCCGATTTCTTGCGTAATTCAAAATTACCAAATCCTGATAACTTCACACTATCACCAGCTTCTAACGCAATACGCACCTCTTCAAAAAATGCTTCAACCATATCTTTGGCTTCACGTTTATTTAACCCAACTTGCTCATAGAGTAAATCAGCAAGTTCAGCTTTTGTTAATGTCATACCTACTCCCATTTCATTTCTAGCTTTTGAGCTTATTTTTAATATACAGATTATTATTTTAAAAAGTTAAATTTACAACGTCACAAATTAAAACAGTGCTAAATAATTAAAATCAAGTCACATAGTTTTGTGATCTAATTTCTAAGTGTTGCAGCAAATTTATTTTGTAATAATTCTAGCAGAATAGTAATGGTTGTGTCGGCATCACTATCAGTTAATGTTTTTTGAGTATCGTGCATAAGTACTGATAATGCAAGGCTTTTTTTATTTTCAGCGACCCCTTGACCTTGGTATAAATCAAATAATGCCACGTCAATTATCAATGGAATGTCGGCTTTTTTAATCGAATTTAAGACCTCACCAACGGCAATATTTTCATCCAAAACAACTGCCAAATCGCGACGAATTGGTAGTAGTTTAGAAACTTCTTGGTAAGTTGGTATTGGATGACTAGTTATTGCTTCTAAATCTAGCTCAAATAAATAGCTAGCTTTCGTTAAGCTATATTGTTGTTGCCATTTTGGATGCAATTTACCTAGCCAACCAATAGCTTTGCCATCAAGTAAAATTCGCGACGTTTGTCCAGGATGCAAAGCATTGTGTTCTGCCTTCTCATAAGTCACTTTAGCGCCTACTAACCTATCAACATGCGCTTTAATATCAAAAAAGTCCACATCATCACTATTTGCAGCCCATTGCTCAGGCTTTGCGCTGCCATATGCAAGACCAGAAACACGTGCAGTCTCAATAAAGCTATTAGCTTGTTTAAAATAAACAGCGCCAATTTCAAACAAGAATGCACGGTCCTGTTTACGGTTCAGGTTATAAGTTAAGGTGTCTAGCAAGCCACCCCACAAACTAGTACGCATCACACTTAAATTGCTTGCAATAGGGTTCTGAAGTTTGATGGGCGTGGCATTGCCAAGCAAATCCCGCTCCCAACTCTCATCTACAAAGCTGTAATTCACAACTTCTTGGTAACCTACTGCAACTAAGCTATCGCGCAGTTTGTTTTGATGAAGTCTTGCTTCAGGCGCAGGTAACATAAGCAAATTAGCGACTGGCGCAGTTGCTGGAATATGGTCGTAACCATGCAAACGCGCGATTTCTTCGATTAAATCCTCTTCAATGCTGATGTCGAATCTATAGCTTGGTGGCGTAACAGTAAATATTCCATCCACTTTCGCGAATTGAAAACCAAGCTGCGTAAGCAATTGTGCGACTTTAGCCTCTTCAAAGGCAATGCCTAATACTGATACCAAGCGTGCTATTCTTAATTTAACAGGCTGACGAACTGGCAAGCTGCCAACAATTTCTGTCACTTCACCTGCTTGGCCGCCACAGATTTGCAAAATCAGTTTAGTGGCATATTCAAGTGCATTTCTTGCGTTACCAAAATCCACACCACGTTCAAAACGGTAAGAAGAATCCGTACTTAAGCCCAGTCTACGCGCTTTACCTGCCATGACTGAAGGCGTAAAAAAAGCACTTTCTAAGAAAATTTCAGTTGTGGCATCATCAACTGAAGTCGGCTTACCTCCCATAATGCCTGCAAGCGCAACAGCGCCGCTTGCATCAGCAATGACTAAATCATCAGTTTTTAGCTGCACAGTTTGATCGTTAAGTAAACTTAGTGATTCATTGGCACTTGCAAAACGAACTGTAATATCACCATTGAGCTTGCTTGCATCAAAAGCATGCATAGGCTGACCTAACTCAAGTAACACGTAATTCGTGACATCTACTAATGCGCTAATACTGCGTAAACCACTACGTTCAATACGCTTAACCATCCAATCAGGTGTATTTGCCTTCGCATTAACACCGCTGATTAATCGACCACAATAGCGTGGGCAAACGGCTTGCTCAGTCACAATCACATTTTTACTTGCTGTCACCATTGCAGGCACCGCTACAATAGCTTCAAAACGTGTTTCTGCGCCTGTAATAGCAGCAACATCACGTGCTATACCGGTGATACTTAAGCAATCACTACGATTAGGCGTTAACTTTAATGTGAGTAGATTGTCGTCTAAATCTAAATGCTCACGAATGCTTTGACCAACAACTGCATTGCTATCTAACTCTAGTAAACCTGTCGCTTCAGCGCTAATACCAAGCTCTTTAGATGAACACATCATGCCAAAAGACTCTATGCCACGCACTTTAGCTTGTTTGATTGAGATGCCAGGCAACTCAGCACCCACCATCGCACAAGGAGCAAGCAAACCCGCACGTGCATTGGCTGCACCGCACACAATTTGTAAAGGCTCAGCTAAGCCGACATCGACTTTGCATACTTGTAAGCGATCTGCATCTGGATGCTTTTCAGCAGAAAGTATTTTAGCTACAACCACTTTGCTAAATGCCGCGGCAACGGGCTGCATCTCTTCAACCTCAAGCCCAGCCATAGTGAGAGCGTGACTCAGAGCCTGACTATCTAATTCAGTATTTACTAGGCTACGTAACCAATTTTCTGAAAACTGCATAATGCTTTTGTGACCTTAAATTTAGTTTTATTATTTAAATTGGCTTAGAAAGCGCAAGTCATTGTTAAAGAAGTGGCGTAAGTCATTAACACCATACCGCAACATGGTCAAGCGCTCTACACCTAGACCAAAGGCAAAGCCACGGTATTTTTCACTATCGAGATTGACATGTTTAAACACTTCAGGATGAACCATACCGCAGCCACCAATCTCCAACCAACCACCATTCCAGCTCATATCCATCTCTGCTGAAGGCTCTGTAAATGGGAAGAATGATGGTCTGAAACGTACGGTCAAATCATCGCGTTCAAAGAATTTTTGCAAGAAGTCTTGCACTACGCCCTTTAAGTTCGCAAAACTAATATCCTCATCAACCCATAAGCCTTCTACCTGATGGAACATAGGCGAATGCGTTGCATCAGAATCCACGCGGTACACACGGCCTGGCGCAATAATTTTAAGCGGCGGCGTTTTGTTGGTTTTTAATGCGTTTTCCATGTAGCGAATTTGTACCGGCGATGTATGTGTACGCAACACATTAGCTTCATCGATATAAAACGTATCATGCATGGCACGCGCCGGATGATCTTCAGGAATATTCAGCGCAGTGAAATTATAAAAATCCGTTTCAATTTCTGGCCCAGTAGCCACTTCAAAACCAATGGAATGAAATAGCTCTTCAACGCGTCTTAAAGTAAGCGTCACTGGATGCAAACCACCTTGTGGCTGAGTACGTGCTGGCAAGGTTACATCTATTGACTCTTGCGCAAGCTGTTTAGCCTGTTCTGCATTTAGAATAGCTTCTCGGCGTGCAGTTAAAGCGGCTTCAACGCCCTGCTTAACCACATTTATAGCGGCACCAGCAGCTGGACGCTCCTCATTGCTAAGTTTACCCAAACCTTTTAAAGCATCGGTCAGTAGACCTGTTTTACCTAGATATTTAGCTTTTGCTACTTCCAAGTCATTCATTGTTGCGCTATTTGCGAAATCCGCCTGCGCTTCTGAAATTAAATGCGTTAAATAGGCCATATATTTTTTGATCTTTAAATGAACTTCTGATTAGAGCTATATTTTACAATGCATTGATTTTACAGTAAAAAAAAGAGGCCGAGGCCTCTTTTTACTCAAACTTGATAATTTAAATTTGAAATTTCAAACTATACAAATTAAGCAGCTAAAGCTGTTTTTGCCATTTCAACAAATTTGGCAAATGCTGCTTTATCAAATACTGCTAAGTCAGCAAGTACTTTACGATCCACTTCAATTGATGCAATTTTCAAACCATTCATGAAACGGCTGTAAGTTAAGCCTAATTCACGAGCACCGGCATTGATACGTGCAATCCACAATGTGCGGAATTGACGTTTTTTCTGACGACGGTCACGGTAAGCATATTGACCAGCTTTCATTACCGCTTGCTTAGCAACGCGGTAAACGTTTTTACGACGACCGCGATAACCCTTAGCGGCTTTTAATACTTTCTTGTGTCTTGCGCGAGCGATGACACCACGTTTTACTCTAGGCATATCGGTCTCCTTATCGTGTTGGCATCATTGCGCGAACGCGTTTGACGTCTGTTGGTGAGATGATCGCCGTGCCGCGTAGTTTACGCTTTTGCTTGGTGGTCTTTTTAGTGAGGATATGGCGTAAGTGAGAGTGAGTACGTTTCACTTTACCATTACCCAAGAATTTGAAGCGCTTTTTAGCACCGCTCTTGGTTTTCATTTTTGGCATTTTGTTCTCCTTGAACTTAAGTTATGAATGCTTAGGCATGCCGTTTAGCCGTATCACTCCAGGGGTTACTACAATTTTTACAACTTAACTACTTAATTTTTTTATGTGGGCCAAGCACCATCACCATTTGGCGACCTTCCATTTTTGGAAACTGCTCAACAAGCGCCACTTCTTTTGTATCTGCCTCTACACGTCTAAGTAAGGCTAAACCAAACTCTTGATGCGTAATTTCACGACCTCTAAAACGCAAGGTAATCTTTGCTTTATCACCATCTTCAATGAAGCGAATAATATTACGCACTTTAATTGCGTAATCGCCATCATCAGTACCAGGGCGGAACTTAATTTCTTTTACTTGCACTTGTTTTTGCTTGAGCTTAACTTCGTGCTGCTTCTTGCTTTCGGCATATTTAAATTTGCCGTAATCCATCAATCTGCACACTGGTGGCACCGCATTCGGTGCAATTTCCACTAGGTCAATATCAGCTTCTTCAGCTTTCGCAAAAGCCTCAGCTAACGTTACTATGCCCAAAGGCTCACCTTCTATGCCCACCAAACGAATTTGCGACCCTGTAATGTCGCCATTAATTCGTGTTTCTTTGTCCTGTGCTATATCAAATTCTCCAAATAGTTAAGCCGCGCATTTTCAGAAATACACTAAAAACCAACTTCAATGTGGCTTTCAGCAAGCTTAAGCCTTAGTTTCAATCTCTGCTTTTAAGCGCTCAATTAGCACTTCAATCGGCATAGAACCTAAGTCTTCGCCTTTTCTGGTACGCACGGCTACATGTCCCGTTTGCATCTCACGCTCACCTGCAACTAGCAAGTAAGGCATTTTTTGCATACTATGTTCGCGTATTTTATAGGTTATCTTCTCATTTCTCAAGTCAAATTCGCATCTAATGCCATTTTTCTTTAGCATTTCAACTACTTGGCGCACGTAATCTGCTTGATTTTCAGAAATATTGAGTACCATCACTTGCACAGGCGCCAACCAAAGTGGCATAGCACCTGCATAGTTTTCAATCAGAATACCAATGAAGCGCTCCATAGAGCCAACAATAGCGCGATGCAACATCACAGGATGTTTACGGCTATTATCTTCAGCCACATATTCAGCACCTAATCGTTCTGGCAAGTTAGGGTCTAATTGAATAGTACCGCACTGCCATAAGCGACTTAGAGAATCCTTGAGGGTGAATTCAATCTTAGGGCCATAGAATGCGCCCTCTCCTGGCTGATATTCAAAATCAAGGTTATTTAATTTAAGTGCATTTGCAAGCGAGGTTTCTGCTTTATCCCAGTCAGCATCAGTACCGATGCGTTTTTCAGGGCGAGTTGATAACTTCACCAACACATCATTAAAGCCAAAGTCACCATAAGCTTTGTAAAGCATCTTAATAAAATCGGCAACCTCTGCTTCAACCTGCTCTTCGGTACAAAATATATGGGCGTCATCTTGCGTAAAACCACGAACGCGCATTAAGCCATGTAGCGAGCCTGACGGCTCGTTACGATGACATGAGCCAAATTCTGCGAGACGCAAAGGCAAGTCGCGATAGCTATGCAAACTGCTATTGAAAATCTGCACATGACCGGGGCAATTCATAGGTTTGACTGCGTAATCACGGCTTTCTGACGAGGTCACGAACATACCTTCACGGTAGTTTTGCCAATGTCCTGACTTCTCCCACAGAGTCCTATCCATGATGGTAGGTGTGCGCACTTCTTGATAGTTGTAATCACGAAACATTTTGCGCATGTATTGCTCAACTTCTTGCCAGATGCTCCAACCACGCGGATGCCAGAACACCATACCTGGCGCATCGTCTTGCATATGGAAGTAATCAAGCTGCTTACCCAATTTACGATGGTCGCGCTTTTCGGCTTCTTCAAGTTGGAACAAATAGGCTTCTAGCTCTTCTTTATTGCGCCATGCAGTACCATACACGCGCTGCAACATCTCGTTATTGCTATCGCCACGCCAATAAGCACCCGCTAACTTCATCAATTTAAAGGCTTTTAACTTACCTGTGTTCGGCACGTGAGGACCGCGGCAAAGATCAGTAAAATTGCCTTCGGTATACAGTGATACATCTTCACCTGCTGGAATGCTGGCAATAATCTCAGCTTTGTAATGCTCGCCTATCGATTTGAAATAGCTCACAGCCTCATCGCGCGGCAATACTTTACGTGTCACTTGCTCATCTTTTTTAGCAAGTTCAGCCATTTTCTTTTCAATGGCGATTAAATCTTCGGGTGTAAAAGCACGTTTGTATGAAAAGTCGTAGAAAAAACCATTTTCAATGACTGGACCAATCGTCACTTGCGCATCTGGGAAAAGTTCTTTCACTGCGTAAGCTAACAAATGGGCAGCTGAGTGGCGAATAATATCTACGCCTTCAGGATTTTTATCGGTGATGATAGCAAGTTCTGCATCTTGGCTAATCAAATATGAGGTGTCGACTAATACACCGTTCACTTTACCTGCCAGCGCAGCTTTTGCTAGACCTGCGCCAATATTCATAGCGACATCCGCTACGGTTACAGGTGCATCGAAACTACGTTCTGAGCCATCAGGCAAGCGAATTACAGGCATATTATTTCCTATTAAATAATAAAAGCCGTTAAATTAACGGCTTTAGCTTTAATTTTCAGTACCTTAAAAATCAGTACTTTAGAATTTGGTAGGCAGTAGCAGACTCGAACTGCTGACCTCTTGGATGTCGACCAAGCGCTCTAACCAACTGAGCTAACCGCCTATATTTTAATCAACTGCTTGAATACATTCTGTGTAATTTCAAGCAGAGCGCGATTTTAGCTGATTGTCGTGTTTGGCGCAAATAACAAACGTGAGTTATATGCATATATTCGCGATTGCGTTTGTTATTGCGCAGTTTTTAAATAGTTAAAAACATTCGGGCTAGCATAGCCATCTGCTGGTAAACGTTGCGCTAGCTGAAAAGCCCTTACCGCATCTTGCGTACGCACGCCTGGAAAGCCATCTGGTTCACCAGCATCATAGCCATGGTTATTTAGCTCAATTTGCAAGGCCTTCATTTGCAGAAATGACAAAGCACCAAGTTCTGCAAACTGACCTCCTAATATATGCGGCTCGCCATTAAGACGCTTTGCTAATTGCATAACTGAGAGTGCATAATTGATTGAGCGATTCCAATCCATGACTGCATCGAAATTATCAAACACCATAAAAGCTGGACCACGCCAACCTTGTGGCAAGATAATAGCCGCTTGTCCTGACACGTTAGGAAGCGCAGATTTAGTAGCATCTAAAATCTGAGTACTAGCAAATGCAGTCGTAGAGTTTTTTATTTTAAAATTAATCTGATGTATGTTTGTTTTGTGCTTTTTGGTTTTTATCTTTTTATTTGCACTATGTACCTGCGTCAATCCACCTGCAGCAGTTAGATTGCTTGCCTGCATCGTGTTTACACCTAGCTTGCGCCATTCACCTACTGGTTTTCTTAAAGTGTACTGAGCCATTTGCCATTCAAAATCCGCGGGCAGTTGCACTTCCACCATCGCGGGCTGACCTTTTTGCCAACCGACTTGGGATAAATAATTGGCTGCAGATGCGAACGCGTCGGCTTGAGAGTTGATAACATCTATTTTCTTATCCCCGTCACCATCAACAGCATAAGTAATAAAAGTAGTTGGCATAAACTGCATATTGCCAAATGCGCCCGCCCACGACCCAACAAACTGCTCGGTGTTGGCATTGCCTGCATCTACCATACGCATTGCATCTAAAAGTTGGTTGCGGAAAAAGCTGGCGCGTCGCCCATCGTAGGCTAAGGTTGCCAAGGCAGATAAGGTATCAATATTGCCTTGATAACGGCCGTAATTAGACTCCATTCCCCAAAACGCTACTAACAAGGCTTTAGGTACGCCGTATTGCACCTCGATTTTATCCAGCAACTCAGCATGTTGAACAAGGAGCTTACGGCCTTCAGTGATTTTGAGTGTATTGACTCTTCGTTGATAATAATCAAGAAACGGGCTAACAAACTCAGGTTGTGCGCGATCTAATTCAATAACATTAGGTAATATTTCCACATGATTAACGATAGCACTGGCAGTTTTTTCGGTAATGCCTACGCTTATAGCTTCTTGTCTCAACTCACTTAGCCAAATATTGAAGTCTTCATGTGCAAATGCTGGGCTTGCAAATAAGCCGCAGAAAAATACACTAAAAATACCGATAAACCTCATACCAGACCAGAAGCTGTGGCTACTGTAGTAGCCAATAAGGCTCGATAACCAGAGATAAAATCAGGATATTGCAATTGAAAACCAGTGCTTAACATGAACTGGTTACTCAAGCGCTTACCACCTTCTATTGCTGGCATTGTAACGTCACTATTTATCTGCATTTGATTGGCAATCCAGCTTAATACCTCATATTGAGTACTTGGTTTAGAATCAGTGACGATGTAACAAGCTCCAATAGGCTTACTCGCCAACACCTGCAGCACCAAAAACACCATAAAAGCTGCTGCATCATCCTTATGAATTCGATTAGACCAACTATTTTGCGCAGGCCAATTCTGCGGTGATTTTGCTAAATTAATCATACGCAAACGACCCGCGCCATAAATGCCAGAAAGCCTTAATACCGTGGTATTACATGTGAGCTTATTTAATAGCGCTTCTGCTTCTAGCAAGCGCTCACCGCCGAAGTCCGCGGCTATCGCTGGCGTAGACTCGTCTAAAAACGCATCGGTTTTTTGCCCGTATACGCGCGTGCTAGACACAAAAAATACATGCTTCAGATTTGTATTTTCTGACTGTGTAGCGAGTAAATTGCGAAGTCCATCAACGTAATTTGCTTTGTACTGCTCATCTGTTTGACCATTCGCAGCAACACAATAGATAATAATGTCGGGCTGGATTGGCTTAAGCACCTCTATACTAGAGACTTCGGTAATGTCGGCTTGAATAATATGCACACCACTAATGGCTACATCACTGCGCCTCACACCCGTTACTTGAATGTTAGCAGCTGACAATTGCGCAGCAACGGTGCCACCTAAATCACCACATCCAACGATAAGAACTTTTGCCATGATTTAATTACTTAGATTGAAGTAAATCAGGATGAAGCGCCAAATACTTTTCGGTAAGAAACAAAGCAATAATTGTTTTTCCATCGGTAATTTCACCGCTTTTTATCATCTCTAAACAGTTAGCGAGGCTATCTTCATAAACAATTAAAGATTCATCATCATCACGAAAATGTGCGCCAGCAATCAAGCCATAAGCTAAGTAAGTATGTATCACCTCATTAGAGTAGCCTATACATGGATGCTGATACCCTAAACTCACCCAATGACTCGCTGTGTAGCCAGTCTCTTCTTCAAGCTCCCGCTTGCCAGTGACTAATGTATCTTCGCCTGCATCGATTTTTCCGGCTGGTAGTTCGATAAACACCTGATGTAAGGGATAACGAAACTGTTTTTCAAGCACAATGTTGCCATTCGGCAGAATCGGCACAACCAGCACTGCGCCTGGATGTGTCACATATTCACGCTGACTAGTATGCCCATTCGGCAAGCGAACTTGATCGCGCTTAACAGTAAGCATCCCTCCCGTTGCAATGGTTTGTGAATCGATGCAATGTTCTGTTAAATCATGATCTAGCATTTGCATTAAAATACTCTGTTGTGAATTGCTACTATTAAACTGCTAGTGAACTAAACGGATGCCGAACTAAAAGTATCACATTTTTTAATATCGCCAGTGCTTAAACCTTGATTAAACCAGTGTGTACGTTGCGCAGATGTGCCATGTGTAAAGCTATCTGGTACTGCATAACCTTGCGCTTGTTTTTGCAAGGCATCATCACCAATCGCAGCCGCTGCGGTCAGCGCTTCCTCCACATCACCGGCTTCTAATATACGATCTGCACCATCCGCACGATTTGCCCAAACGCCTGCATAGCAATCGGCTTGCAACTCCAACCTTACTGAGTACTGATTGGATTGAGCCTCGCTATGCGCACTTCGGCGAGCTTGCTGTACCTTATCTGAAATGCCAGTGATGTTTTGAATGTGATGCCCGACTTCATGCGCAATTACATAGGCTTGAGCAAAGTCACCTGGTGCATGAAAACGTGTTTTCATTTCATTATAGAAGGCTAAATCAATATAGACTTTTTGGTCACCCGGACAATAAAACGGTCCCATCGCAGCCTGACCAGAACCGCAAGCCGTGGGAGTTTGACCACTGAACAACACTAGTTTCGGTGCAGGATATTGTTGACCAGACGCCTCAAAAATTTTGCCCCACGTGTCTTCCGTGCTAGCAAGTACTTTAGCTACAAACTTCGCCATTGGGTCATCGGCTGGAATTGCTTGGGCTTCAGTTGGCGCCTGTTGCTGCAAGCCTTGACCGATATTGAGTACTACAGAAGGATCAACGCCAAAATACATAGCCACTAAGGCAATTGCGATAGTGCCGAGACCGATGCTTTTGCCGCCTATAGGTATGCCACCACCACTGCCGCGTCTATCTTCTACGTTACTGCTTTCACGTTCGTCATCTAAGCGCATATGAGCCTTTGAATACTAAGTTTTAATTGAGTTTAATCTGTTTGTATTTTGAATGACAAGCAAAAATATACAAGTACTTTTTGTATATTTTTGCTATGAAGAGCGCTGGCCTAATGAGTTAAGCCTGATAGGAGATAGATTTTTTACGATTGTTTACAAAGCAACTATAAACTGCGGATGAAATTCGACTGATTGAAATTTAACTTAAGCTTCTTGTAATAGCGTAAATACAAAGCTCCATCAATTTCTCTGGCATTAAACCAATCACTAATAAAGCCAGTGAGTTGATGCCCAACACAATACGCATGTCCATTGGCGCTTCGATTGGATTGCGATCTACAGGGTCATCGAAATACATCATTTTAATCACACGTAAATAGTAGAACGCACCAATCACCGCCATTAATACCGCAAATACAACTAACCATAAGTAGCCGGCTTGTAACGCAGCTTGTAGCACAGAAAATTTAGCATAAAAACCTAAAGTTGGCGGTACACCAGCCATACTAAACATCACAATCAACATTAAAAATGCATGCCATGGGCTGCGTTGATTTAGCCCTTTGAGGTCATCTAACTTATCTGCTTCAAAACCCTTGCGTGATAGCAGCAATATCATACCAAAACCCGCAAGCGTCATTAATACATAACTCACGATGTAGAACATTGCATACACAAAACCGTTAGTACTAGCACTCATCAAGCCGTACATCATAAAGCCGACATGTGAAATTGTTGAGTAGGCCAACATACGTTTTAAATTGGTTTGCGCGATGGCCGTGATGTTACCGATTATGATGGACAAGACCGCCATGAACATGAGCATTTGCTGCCAATCGATGGCTAATGACGGCAATGCTTGTACTAACAGACGAATCACGAATGCAAAAGCGGCTAGTTTAGGTACGGAGCTAATCAGCATTGTCATTGCTGTTGGCGAACCTTCATAAACATCTGGCACCCACATTTGGAATGGCACTGCGCCCAGCTTGAAAGCTAAACCTGAAACAATAAACACCAAACCTAAAATCAACACAGAATGTAATTTATCAGCACCAACTAATGCGCCGCTAATTTCAGCAATATTCAGGCTACCTGTCATGCCATAAATCATGCTCATGCCGTATAGCAACATGCCTGATGCTAATGCGCCAAGAACAAAGTACTTCATGGCAGCTTCGGTTGCTTTTGCGTTATCACGGTCAAGCGCTACTAATGCGTATAAACTCAACGATAATAGCTCTAGGCCTATATACAGCGTTAGCATGCTTTGGCCTGACACCATAATCATCATACCCACGACTGAAAATAGCGTTAAAGCATAAAATTCACCACGATACATATCACGTTGCTGTAAATATTGGCGGCTATAAACAAAGATTAATGAAGTACCCAAATAAATCATCAATTTCAATACGTCTGACATCGCATCATCAACAAAGGTGTTGGTAAACGCATAGCTAACGCTTGGTACATGTGTAGTAAACGTGATGTAAGCCGCAACCAATAATGTGACCTGTGCTAGCAAATAAATAGCGATGCGATTGGCAGGTTTAAGAAATAAATCTGCCAACAAAATAAACATCGCCATACATACGATGACAATTTCAGGTAAGGCTGTTATGAGGTCGTAACGAATATTTTCCATGACTTATAGACCTGACGGCAAACCTACAGGTAGCTTGCTTTGCATTAAATGTGAAAGAAGTTGTGTAACTGTTGCGTTTGTCATATCAGTAAGTGGCTGCGGGTATATACCTAAAGCCAATACCAAAACAGCTAATATCGCCAATATCAAGAATTCACGTTGGCATAGATCTTTAAGTGCAGCTACTTTTGCGTTAGCAATTTCGCCATAAAACACACGCTTCACCATCCATAAGGTGTAAGCTGCGCCAAAAATCAATGTAAATGAAGCTAAGAACGCGTACCAAAAGTTTTCTTGAATAGCACCTAAAATCACCATGAACTCCCCTACGAAGCCTGATGTGCCAGGCAAACCACTATTAGCCATGGCAAACAATACTGCAAATGCTGCGAAAATAGGCATGGTATTGGCTACGCCACCATAGGACTTGATTTCACGGCTGTGGACACGGTCATACAAAACGCCCACGCATAGGAACATAGCCGCAGAAATAAAGCCGTGGGATACCATTTGAACAATCGCACCTTCAAGACCTAGGTTATTAAATATGAAAAAGCCTAATGTAACAAAACCCATGTGTGAAATAGATGAATAAGCAATGAGCTTTTTCATGTCTTTTTGTACCAAAGCTACCAGCGCGATATAAACAATGGCTATCAATGACAAGGTAATCATAAAACCTGATAAATAATGTGCGGCATCAGGTGCGATTGGCATTGCAAAGCGTAAGAAGCTATATCCGCCAAGCTTAAGCGCAATTGCAGCCAATACTACAGAACCGCCAGTTGGCGCCTCCACGTGAGCATCGGGCAACCAAGTATGCACTGGCCACATTGGAATCTTTACTGCAAATGCTGCAAAAAATGCCAAGAAAATCAAAACTTGCACATTAAGCGGCATTTGATAGTTATAGAAATCTATGATTTCAAAGCTATTGGTGTTCATGTATAAATAAATGAATGCCACCAACATTAATAGCGAGCCTAGCAATGTGTACAAGAAGAACTTAATAGTTGCATAAACGCGGTTTGGGCCGCCCCAGATACCAATGATTAGGAACATTGGGATCAACATCGCTTCCCAGAATACGTAGTACAAAATAGCATCTAAGGCACTGAATACGCCTATCATCAAGCCACTCATAATAAGGAAACTTGCCATGTATTGCGCAACGCGTTTCTCAATCACTTCCCATGCGGAGATGATGACTATGACCGTAGTAAAACTTGTTAGCAGAATCAGTGGAATAGCAATGCCATCAGCACCTAAATGGTAGTTAATATGGAAGGCTGGAATCCAGTTAAAACCTTCTTGAAACTGAAAACCACCATCAGCAAAATTAAAGTGTGTATAAAGTGGAATGGTGACCAAAAAGGCTGCTAGACCACCAATAAGTGCCACCCACCGAGTAGTGTCTGGCTTGTTATCATTAGAGGTGAACAATACCGCGATACCAGCTAATACTGGCACCCAAATTGAGAAGCTTAAAATATGACTAAAGAAGTAGTCGGAGCTAAAGTAATTCAACATTTTTATACTTTATTAAAGAATGTGAGCATCAAAAATACACCAATAATCATGGCAAATGCATAGTGATAAATAAGACCTGTTTGCAACTTGCGTACTACACCTGAAAGCTTGCCTATCAAGTTGGCTGTGCCATTGACTATGGCGCCGTCGATGATTTTCACATCACCAATTTGCCAAAGCTTATTACCAATAAAGACTGAGCCTGCGGCAAATACGCGTTCATTAAAGCTATCGAAGCCATATTTATTCTCAAGTATTTTATTGATAGTAGAAAATCTAGCTTGGATACTTGCTGGAATATCTGGACGCTTCATATAGAAGAACCACGCTACCGCAACACCTGAAGTTGCAAGCAATAGTGGCAATGACATCAAACTATGCAAAGCCATACCTGCAGCGTTATGCATGACTTCATGCCATTCATGGGTAAGTTCATGCATGGCTGGATGCGTTGCAGAATCAACAAATATGACGCCCTTAAAGAAACTACCGTATAGCATTGGCTCGATTGCGAAATAACCAATCGCTAATGACGGTATTGCCAATAAAATTAACGGCAACTTAATCACCCAACCTGGTTCGTGTGGGTCATCAGTAGGTGATAAGCCATGATGGTGATCATGGTCGTCATGCGCACCATGTTCATCATCGTAGTGTGCGTCATGTTTTACAGCACGCCATTTCTCAGTACCGTGGAATACCAAGAAGTACATTCGGAAACTATAGAAAGCCGTGACAAATACACCCGCTAATACTGCAAAATAAGCAAAGCCGCTACCAGTAATCGTTGACGCTTTTGCAGCTTCAATGATGCTATCTTTCGAGTAGAAGCCTGATAAAAATGGTGTACCGATTAAAGCTAGTGAACCAATTAGTGAAGTAATCCAAGTCACTGGCATGTATTTTTTCAAGTTACCCATGTTGCGAATATCTTGGTCATGATGCATACCCATTATCACAGAACCTGCACCTAAAAATAGCAAGGCTTTAAAGAACGCATGCGTCATTAAGTGGAATATCGCCACCGAGTAAGCTGAAGCACCTAACGCAACCGTCATATAGCCAAGTTGCGACAAAGTTGAGTATGCAACTACACGTTTGATGTCATTTTGGATAATGCCCAAAAAGCCCATAAACAGCGCTGTAATGCTACCAATAATCATCACAAAAGATAGTGCTGTTGAAGACAGCTCAAACAGAGGTGACATCCGTGCCACCATGAAAATACCAGCCGTCACCATGGTTGCTGCATGAATCAATGCTGAAATCGGCGTAGGGCCTTCCATAGAGTCAGGCAACCATACGTGCAAGGGCACTTGTGCAGATTTACCCATTGCGCCGATGAACAGCAAGATACAGGTCACAGTCATCAATGACCACTGCGCATTACCTATGAGGTTAATCTGTACATCCGCCATTTGCGGCGCGACTGAGAATACCGCGGCGTAATCTAAGCTGCCGAAATGGAACAATACCAAGCCTATACCTAGCAAAAATCCAAAGTCACCAACACGGTTCACCAAGAAGGCTTTTAAATTTGCGTAAATAGCCGTTGGGCGTGTATACCAGAAGCCAATCAATAGATAAGAAACCAAGCCAACGGCTTCCCAACCGAAGAACAACTGCATGAAGTTGTTGCTCATTACTAGCATCAGCATTGAGAAGGTAAAGAGAGATATGTAGCTGAAAAAGCGTGCGTAGCCTTTATCTTCATGCATATAGCCGATAGTGTAGATATGGACCATCAGCGAAACAAAAGTCACAACTACCATCATCATGGCGGAAAGTCTGTCGATTAAGAAGCCAATTTCAAAAGTGAAATTACCACTTTTTAGCCATGAGTAGACTGTTGCATTATAGGGTGCACTTGTCATTGCATCATTCAGCACATAAACCGACAGAGCAAATGAAGCACCTACGCCCAATATCGTGACTACATGAGCTGCGGCACGCGGCAATTGCTTACCAAACAAGCCGACTATGATTGCAGCTAATAGCGGTAATAGAGGAATAGCGAGATAAATTTGTTGCATTGTCATTCTTTTCGCTACCCTTTTAAACTATCTAAATCATCTACGTTAATAGTGCGTAGATTTCTGAACAACACCACCAAAATTGCTAGACCAATTGCAGATTCTGCAGCCGCCACAGTCAGGATAAAGAACACGAAAACTTGACCTGCAATATCGTGTAAATAATGTGAGAACGCAATAAAGTTAAGATTTACAGCAAGTAGCATTAGCTCAATTGCCATCAATAAAATAATTACATTTTTACGATTTAAAAATATGCCAATCACGCTAACAGCAAACAACAGCGCACCTAAAATTAGGTAGTGAGATAAACCAACCATTATTTAGTCTCCTGCGTATTCGTTGCATCTTCAGTTTTTTCAACGACCGCGTCCATTTTCAATATACGAAGACGATCAGCTTTTTTTACCAGTACCTGTTTAGATGGGTCTACAGATTTGCTTTCTTTTCTATCTCTTAAGGTCAACGCTATCGCCGCAACAATCGCTACCAACAACACAACTGAAGCTAATTCAAATGGCAATAAATAATCTGTGTAAAGCACGCGACCTAACTCTGCGGTGTTGCTGTAATCCGCTGGATGCGCTGCTGGAGCAATGACTTTATCAACACCAAAGTTGCGCACACCAACAATCATCACCATTTCTACTGCCATTAAGCCGCCAACAGGCAATGCAACAGGTAATGCATTCCAAAAGCCCTCGCGCAACTTATCAAGATTAATATCCAGCATCATCACCACGAATAAGAACAGCACCATGACCGCACCCACATAAACTAATACGAGTGCAATCGCTAAAAACTCGGCTTCTAATAACAACCAAATTCCAGCTGCAGTAAAGAACGCTAATACCAAGTACAAGGCAGCATACACAGGGTTACGGGTAGTGATCACGCTGATAGCCGCGTACAGCAATACAGCTGCTAGCGTATAAAAAACGATGTCTTGAAAATGTAAGCCAAAAAAGGTCATATCGATTCGGTTCTACCTAAACTCTTATATTTATCTAAATTCTTTTGCTATCTAAATGCTTTAACTATCTAAATTCTTTATCTTGCGCACGATCAGCAGCAATCTGTTTCTCATGCTTATCACCAACTGCCAGCAACATCTCTTTAGTGTAGAGTAAGTCACCTCGTTGCTCACCGTGATAGTCAAACACCCGTGTTTCAACAATAGAGTCCACTGGACATGATTCTTCGCACATGCCGCAAAAAATGCATTTAGTGAGGTCAATATCGTAACGTGTTGTGCGACGCGTATTATCTTCGCGCTGCTCAGATTCAATTGTAATGGCCATCGCTGGACATACCGCCTCGCATAACTTACAAGCAATACAACGCTCTTCACCGTTTGGATAACGGCGTAACGCATGCAAACCACGAAAACGGTTTGATTGTGGTGTCACTTCTTCAGGATATTGCACCGTGATTTTAGGCGCAAAAAAGTAGCGGCCTGTTAACGCCATCCCTTTTAGTAGCTCGACTAGCATTAAGCTAGAAAGCGTTGATTTAATTTTTGCGATCATAAATTTTTAAGTCAATATCAAAGTAGTCAAATTAGTGGAACAAGTAAGCATATGGCGTTTGCATCATACCGCCAACAAACACAATCCAAACAATGGTAATCGGAATAAACACCTTCCAACCTAAACGCATGATCTGATCATATCTGTACCTTGGGAAAGTCGCTCTGAACCATAAGAATAGGAACAACAAGAAAGCTACTTTAGCTAAAAGCCATAAGAAACTATCTGGAATAAACGGCACAGGTGACAACCAGCCGCCTAAGAACATGATTGCAGCGAGCATAGACACTAGAATCATGTTGGCATATTCAGCTAAGAAGAACACTGCAAACGCCATACCTGAGTATTCCACATGGAAACCAGCAACGATTTCTGACTCACCTTCAGCCACATCGAATGGTGCACGGTTAGTTTCAGCGACAGCACTAATAAAGTAAACGATGAACAAAGGAAATAGTGGTAAGAAATACCAGTGCCAGAAGCCACCCTCTTGAGCCATTACAATTTTGCCTAGATTCAATGTATTAGCGCACATTAACACGCCGACTAGTGCAAAACCCATGGCAATTTCATAAGACACGATTTGTGCCGCTGAACGCAACGCCCCTAAAAATGCGTATTTAGAATTTGACGCCCAACCTGCAATAATCACACCATAAACTGCGACTGAGGTCATTGCTAAAATATAAAGCAAACCAGCATCAACATTAGCCAGCACTAGAGTAGCATCGAAAGGCACTACCGCCCATGCCGCAAAGGCAGGCGCAATTGCTAATACTGGACCTAATAAAAACAAGGTTTTATTTGAAGCAGTAGGAATAACAATTTCTTTAAATAAAAGTTTTAAACCATCGGCGATTGGCTGTAATAAACCAAAATAACCCACGCGATTAGGACCAATGCGCACTTGCATATAGCCAATGACTTTACGTTCAGCTAGCGTGAGGTAAGCAACTGCCCCCATTAATGGCGCAACAATGGCAACAATTTTAATCAAAGTCCAAACAGTCAGTTGCACTGCTGGCCAGTAGCTACCAAATAGGTTGGAGCATAGCCCTAAGAAGGATGCGATCATGCTCGCGCCTCCGCAGTTGCATCAGCTTTGAGTTGCTCAGGTGATAGTTTTTCAACAGTAATATCGCCCATCAAATCACCCAAACCTATCGTATCTTCATGTGCGGCTGCTACACGTACACAACCTTTAGCTACGTGTTCATCCAATTTAACAGTGAGCACGGCACTACCCTTGTCTTGTTTCACTGAAACAAGGTCACCGTCAATCAGACCTAACTCAGCCAGTTGACTCGCGCACATGCGCGCCATTGGTTTGATGTTATATTTAGTTTTTTGTAACGGAGTTGAGCGACGCACAATTGGATCAGATTCATATTGTGGCACTTCACCGATGCGCTGCAAGCCTTCATGCTTAATGTTAATTTGAATTTCAACTAACTCTTTCAAGTTATTATTCAAACTACGCCAAACAACAGCAGATGGCTTTTCACCAGCAAATGCCGCCTCTTTAACTTGCTCACTAGTTTCATAGTCAAAACCTTGCAAACCTAAAGTGTTTGCTAATACTCGTAGCACTTTCCATGCTGGACGACATTCACCTAGTGGTCTAGTCACGGCAGTAAAGCTTTGTACGCGACCTTCCATGCTCATAAATGTGCCTGAAGTTTCAGTAAATGGCGCTATTGGCAACAATACGTCGGCATTTTCTAAAGCTTGAGATTTAAATGCAGTGAGTGCAACAACACATTCGGCTTTTTCCATCGCTGCTTTAGCTAAAGCAGCATGCTGACAATCAAGTTCAGGTTCAATGTTCACTAGTAAATATGCCTTACGTGGCACTTCTAGCATTGCACGTGCGTGCATACCAGTACCGTTTGGCATCACGCCTAGCATATGCATACCAGTGCTGTTCGCTGCGGCTGGCAAAATACCGCCTTTAGCGCCTGAAATACCGCCGATAGCTTCAGCCATACTATACATTTCAGTAAATCTAGGATCGCTTAACGCCATATTTCCTAAGAAAATACCGACTTTTGGTGAAATCAAATCGTACGTCTCACCATGTCCAGCCATGCTTTCAGCAATCGCTTGAGTATTTGGGCGTACTTTAATATCTGACAGCAATTGCGTAAGTGTTGGCGGCAAGCATAGTGACAATTTTTGCAAACCAGACATTGCCTTAAGCACTTGGCCAAGCACGTTGACCATATCATTCGGACGCACGATGACTTTATGCGCGACATCCATCAAAGGATTGTTATCCAGCGGACTGATGATAGATAGCTTAGCGCCATTCGCTACCGCTTTACGGAAGCGTTGCGCTAATAACGGATGCTCATTACGCAGATTTGAACCAATCACTAATATACGATCTAGCTCTTCAATCTCTTGTATATTACAGCCCATCCATGGCGTACCTAAACGCTTGCCATCTAACCTAAAATCAGTTTGGCGCAGACGATAATCCACGTTGCCACAACCTAAGCCGTCAGCCAATTTCTTAGCTAGATAGCCCTCTTCCATCGTGCTATTTGGTGAAACAAGCACGCCTAGTGATTCTGCGCCATGCTCATTAGTAATATCTTTGATTTGACCTGCAGCAAACTCTAGTGCTGTTTTCCAATCAGTTTCCACCCAATTGCCGTTATGTTTAATCATCGGCACTTTAAGGCGGTCTGGGCTGTTTAATCCTTCGTAAGAGAAGCGATCACGGTCTGACAACCAGCACTCGTTAATACTATCTTTTTCACGCGGCAATACGCGCATGACTTTATTGTCTTTTACATGCACTTCGATGTGCGAACCTAAGCCATCATGCGGCGCGATACTTGGGCGACGTGTCAGCTCCCAGCTACGGGCTGAATATCGGTAGGGTTTGCTAGTCAACGCACCAACTGGGCACAAATCGATGATATTACCTGACAGCTCTGAATTCACGCTCTTATCGACATAAGCAGTAATTTCAGCATGCTCACCACGACCGACCATACCAAGCTCCATCATACCGCCGACTTCTTTTAAGAAGCGTACGCAACGGGTACATTGAATACAACGTGTCATATCAGTGCTGACTAGCGGACCAATATTTTTATTAAAAACAACACGTTTTTCTTCAGTGTAACGTGAGCCACTGGTGCCATAAGCTACAGCAATATCTTGCAAGTCACACTCACCACCTTGATCGCAAATCGGGCAATCAAGCGGATGATTAATTAATAAAAACTCCATCACACTCTTCTGCGCTTCAATCGCAGATTTAGAACGTGTGAAAATCTTCATACCATCGGCTACTGGCGTTGCACAAGCTGGTAATGGCTTGTTGAATTTCTCAACCTGCACCAAGCACATACGGCAGTTAGCCGCTACGGATAATTTAGGGTGATAACAAAAACGTGGTATGGCAATGCCAGCCTTATCCGCAGCATCAATAATCGTGCTGCCGTGTTCGACTTCTAACTCTTTGCCATCTATTTCAATATTTAACATTATTGACTTTCCACCATACTCTTACCATGCTGAATATAGTATTCAAACTCTGGTCTAAAATGTTTAATGAAGCTTAACACTGGCGTTGCCGCAGCTTCGCCTAACGCACAAATAGTGCGACCTGCGATGTTGTTGCTTACATCTGTTAGCAAATCTAAATCTTCCATTTTGCCTTTACCGTTAACGATGCGGTCTATCACACGATAAACCCAACCGGTGCCTTCGCGGCATGGCGTACATTGACCGCAACTTTCTTCATAGAAGAAATAAGATAAACGATGCAAGGCTTTCACCATACAAGTAGTTTCATCCATCACGATCATTGAACCAGCACCTAAACTAGAGCGCGCTTTACTTAAGCCTTCATAGTCCATCGTCGCAGCCATAATCGCTTCTGCTGGCATCACTGGCGTTGATGGCCCGCCTGGAATCACCGCTTTAAGCTTACGACCTTTCCAAACGCCACCTGCAAGCTCTAATAGCTCATTAAATGGCGTACCCATTTTAACTTCGTAGTTACCTGGCTTTTCAACATGCCCAGACACTGAGAATAGTTTTGTACCGCCCGAATTAGGTACACCTAAGTCAGCAAAAGCTTGTCCACCATGCTCTAATATCCAAGGAATAGAAGTGTAACTTTCCGTATTGTTGACGTTGGTAGGCTTACCAAATACACCATAACTTGCTGGAAACGGCGGTTTAAAACGTGGCTGACCTTTTTTACCTTCAATTGATTCAATCAATGCAGTTTCTTCACCACAGATGTATGCGCCGTACCCATGCACTGCATATAAATCAAAATTAAAGTTGCTACCTAAAATGTTTTCACCTAAGTAACCAGCTGCTTTTGCTTCGTGCAAAGCCGCTTCAAATATCTCGTAATCTTGCCAGATTTCACCGTGAATATAGTTATAGCCTACGCGCGCCCCCAATGTATAAGCGGCAATTGCCATACCTTCAATCAACTGATGCGGATTGTAGCGAATAATATCGCGGTCTTTGAATGTGCCAGGCTCCCCTTCATCGGAGTTACAAACCAAGTACTTTACGCCATCAAAGTAGCGCGGCATAAAGCTCCACTTAAGACCTGTTGGGAAGCCTGCACCACCGCGACCACGTAAGCCGGAAGTTTTCACCTCGGTAATAATATCGGTCGCTTTAGTTTTCTCAGTCACGATGCGTTTTAACGCTGAGTAACCACCGAGTTTAATGTATGTCTCTAACGATGCTGGATTTTCTTCTGTGAGCGTGCGTAAGGTCACTAAAGTTTGACCTTTTAAATCAGTCATCACGACTGGCTTATGAAGTGCCGTTTTATCAACCGCGGATTTACTAGTTGCCATTATTTAAGCTCCTCAATAATCGCATCTACTTTTTCAACCGTCAGAAACTCATGCATATCAGTATTGTTTACATGCATCAAAGGCGCGCCACCACAACAGCCCATGCACTCACCCTCTTTTAGGCAAAATTTACCGTCGGGCGTCACTTCATTAAATCCAACACCCAATTTAGCTTTTAAATGATTAACAATCTCATCACTATCGCGCAACATGCATGAAATATTAGTACATATTGTGATTTTGTATTTTCCAACCGGAGACAAATCATACATATTGTAAAAACTTGCCACTTCCATCGCGGCGATTTCAGGCATACGCAAATATTGTGCTATTTCAGTAATGCTTTCCTTCGACAACCAGCCGCGCTCTGTTTGCACAATACGCAAGGCGCTCATCACCGCCGCTTGGCGTTGGTCAGCTGGATATTTTGTCAGCTCGTAATCTATTTTCTCTATGGCTTGTGGACTTAACATTTTTTATCTATCAGACCTAATTATCTATCTATTTCGCCAAATACAATATCTTGCGTACCAATAATCGCAACCAAGTCAGCAATCATGTGGCCGCGTGTCATTTCATCTAAAGCCGCTAAATGGGCAAAACCTGGCGCACGTATTTTTAGGCGGTACGGCTTATTAGCGCCATCAGACACCATATAAATACCAAACTCACCTTTTGGATGTTCAACTGCAGCATAAGCTTCACCTGCTGGCACGTGGAAACCTTCGGTAAATAGCTTGAAGTGGTGAATCATGTCTTCCATGTTGCTTTTCATACCTTCACGGCCTGGCGGTGCAACTTTATTATCACTGGAAATCACTGGGCCTGGATTTTTACGCAACCAATCAACACATTGTTTAATGATGCGGTTTGATTGCCTAAACTCTTCCATGCGCACCAAGTAGCGATCGTAACAATCACCATTCACGCCAACAGGAATATCAAAATCCATATTTGCGTATACTTCATAAGGCTGTGTTTTACGTAGATCCCAAGCAATACCGGAGCCACGTAGCATTGGGCCCGTCATCCCTAACTGTAAAGCACGCTCTGGGGTGACGATACCTACATCGACAGTACGTTGTTTCCAGATACGGTTATCAGTGAGCAAAGTTTCATATTCATCAACATATTTAGGAAAACGATTGACGAAATCTTCAATGAAATCTAGCAATGAACCTTGGCGGTTTTCATTCTGACTTTTAACGGTTTTAGCATTACGCAAAGGCGAAACTTGATATTGCGGCATTTGCGTTGGTAAATCGCGATACACACCACCTGGACGATAATACGCAGCATGCATGCGCGCACCAGAAACGGCTTCATAACAATCAAACAAATCTTCACGTTCGCGGAAAGCGTACAAAAACACCGTCATTGCGCCCACGTCTAAAGCATGTGCGCCAAGCCATAACAGGTGATTTAGCACGCGAGTAATTTCGTCGAACATTACACGTATGTATTGCGCGCGGATGGGCACATCGATACCCATCATTTTTTCAATCGCCATCACATACGCATGTTCGTTCGACATCATCGACACATAATCAAGCCTGTCCATATAGGGTACAGATTGTAGATATGTACGGTTTTCAGCTAACTTTTCAGTACCACGATGTAGCAAGCCAATATGCGGGTCTGCACGCTGAATTACTTCACCATCTAACTCCAACACCAAGCGCAAAACGCCGTGCGCTGCAGGGTGCTGCGGACCAAAGTTCATGGTGTAATTACGAATCTCAGCCACGATGCGCTCCTTCATCACGAATCACGCGCGGCACATTATTGCGCTCATCAATGGTCACAGGCTGATAAATCACGCGCTGCTGCTCTGGGTCGTAACGCATTTCAACATTACCAATCATAGGAAAATCTTTACGGAATGGATGGCCAACAAAGCCATAGTCTGTCAGAAGGCGACGTAAATCTGGGTGATTTTCAAACATGATACCGAACATATCAAACGCTTCACGCTCATACCAGTTCGCAACTGACCATACGTCGACCAAAGTCGGCAAAATTGGAAAGTCTTCATCTTGAGCAAATACACGTAAACGCACACGATGATTGAGTGACACAGAAAGCAAGTGACAAACCACTGCATAGCGCATGCCATCATAAGCACCGTCGCCATAAGTTTGATAATCTACACCGCTCAAATCGATTAGCTGCTCAAACTTCAAAGTCGCTGCATCGCGCAATATTTGGCAAACCGCTAAATAATCTGCAGCTTTACATTCAATGGTGATTTCATCTAGCGCTACAACATGCTTAGTGATTTTGTCGCCTAGCGAAGCTTGCAAATCACTTAATAATTGATCTAATTTAGCTGACATATTTTTCTTTTAGCTCGCACTATCTCGCGATGGTGTTAGTACGTTTGATTTTATTTTGTAGCTGAATAATACCGTAGAGTAATGCCTCTGCGGTTGGCGGGCAACCCGGCACGTAGACATCAACCGGAACGATGCGATCACATCCACGCACGACAGCATAAGAGTAATGATAATATCCGCCACCATTAGCGCATGAACCCATTGAAATTACCCAACGTGGCTCCGCCATTTGGTCATACACTTTACGTAGCGCTGGCGCCATTTTGTTGACAAGTGTGCCAGCCACAATCATTACATCTGACTGACGAGGACTTCCGCGAAATACGATGCCGAAACGATCCAGATCATAACGTGAAGCGCCTGCATGCATCATTTCTACCGCGCAACACGCCAAACCAAAAGTCATCGGCCACATCGAACCAGTACGGGTGTAATTAATCACCGTATCTAGCGTAGTGGTGACGAACCCTTTTTCTAAAATACCTTCAATACTCATGGCTTACTTAGTCCCGCTCTGAGGTTTAATCCCATTCCAAGGCACCTTTCATCCACTCGTAAATAAAGCCGATCACCAGTACGCCCAAAAAAATCATCATGGCAATAAAGCCAAACAAACCAATTTCTTGCAACACAACCGCCCAAGGAAATAGAAAGGCAATTTCCAAGTCAAATAAAATAAATAGGATAGCTACGAGGTAATAACGCACGTCAAATCGCATACGGGCGTCTTCAAACGCTTCAAAACCGCATTCGTATGGAGAATTTTTTGCAGCATCCGGCTTATGTGGTGAAACCAATAAACCCAATACCAGAGGCCCAACGCCGACCGCTAAGCCCACGAGAATAAACATCAATATCGGAAAGTAATTTTCTAACACTTACTAGCCCCAAACTCAATTTCTGAAAACTAAACTTTTTGGAAAATTAAGCAGCAAGAAATCTAAAGCTACTCGAATCAAACATATAAATATTTTTACATGTCACTTATGACACTATTACTACAAACACATTCCAAATAACCCCTTAATTTAAACATTAAAACATTTTATTTTTAAAGTTATTATGAAGAATTTGTGGCCACTTTTAAATCTAACACCTCAAGCTTTAAATTAAAACTTCAACAGCTAGCTCAGACAAGCCGTAATTGTAACCCATTAAGCATGAGCCTTGCTATAAGCTTAAAACAAAATTAACGAGTAAATTGACTTTATAGCAGATTTATAGGATTCTAAGCTCAAAGCCCTTGCTTGTTTAATTGCAAGGCAGAACATAAATTCCAAAACGCATTTAATTATGATATTTTATGTTCCTCAAGCAACTATCTGCGAAACAATATTAAGAGATGTTAAATTGAACGTAAAGTTACAGAATTGTGCGCAAAAAGCATGAAAATAAAATCACACAATTTAATAAGCTGTGCGTTTTTAAGCATATTTATTTGTAGTTGCACTACTGTAAAGCAGAATAACTTCAAGCCAACTTACCCTGCAGCAGAGTGGATTGAACCATTACCTGCGACACAACCTCACAATGGCACAGTAACTAACCTTAAACACTGGTGGCAGCAATTCAATGATCCAGTTCTTGTAGAGTTAATTGAAGCCGCTCAGAAAGTTAGCCCAGATATTGAAAGCGCTAAAGCTAGAGTAACGGGATCTCAAACTGCTGTTACGGTAGCTAACTCTCAGTTACTACCAAATGTTACCGCTGACGCTAGCATCAGCAGAAGTAGGTCAGGTTCAGCATTCCCATCCACCAATGGCAGCACAGTATTTCCGACCAGCACGACTGCTTCAGTTGGTGCGAATGCAAGTTGGGAGCTTGATGTTTGGGGTAGAAATAAAGCAAGTAAACATGAAGAAGAAGCTAAGTTAGTCGCCAATATTGCACTTTGGCACGATGCCCGTGTAATCGTAGCGGCTCAAACAGCTAAGCAATACTCTAACTATCGGTTGTGTGAGAGCTTGAATATAGTAGCAAAAAAGAATGCTGATTCTAGTCGTGAAACGGCTCGACTATCAGATTTAACAGCAAAAGCTGGTTTTTTAGCGCCTGCCAGCGCCAGTCAATCCTTAGCCCAAGCTGCAGAAGCAGCCAATCTGCAAAAGAAACAAGCACTAGAATGTACTTTAAATATTAAAAGTTTAGTTGCTATCACAGCAATACCTGAATCTGAGTTAGTTGCAAAACTTGCAACTAATAGTGGTGTAATACCCACCCCTGCCGATATTGAAATAGCCGAAATGCCTGCAGGTCTACTAGCACAACGCCCTGACGTTCTGAATGCTGAGCGAAATGTTGCTGCAGCCAGTTTTGAAATTGTGTCGAATGAGGCACAGCGTTATCCTCGCTTAAGCTTAGCAGGAAATATAGCGTTAAGTTACGACTCATTCTCTCGTACATTCAGCAAAAATCGATCTGCATTAGACGGGCTGACATGGTCAATTGGCCCTCTGGCAGTATCTTTGCCGATTTTTGATGCTGGAGTCAGAGCTGCTAATGTAGAAAATGCTAAAGCACAATATGAAGCCGCCAAAGTCACTTACGAAAGCGTGGCACGAAATGCTGTGCGTGAGGTAGAGGAAGCTTTAGCCACTCTAAACAGTACGGCACAACGCTTTAACGATGCCAATCAAGCTGCAGAAGGATTTAAAATATCTTTAGCTGCCACTGAAGCTCGCAACAAAGCCAGCCTAGGTAATTTATTTGAACTTGAAGAGGCGCGCCGTGCGAGTCTGCAAGCCGACAATAATTTACTTATCTTAAAGAATGAACGGGTACTTGCATGGATTTCTTTATATCGCGCTATGGGTGGTGGCTGGACTGCGGCACTAAACTCCCCAACACTTATTTTTGACCAAAAACTTAATCAAACCGAACAGCTGGAAGCTGATTCTATAGCCACAGATTCTGCGCCTACTGATTCAGCTCAATGAGATAAGCCATGACACAAGTAACTAAGCCATTACCAGCCAATTTATTAGAGAACAAGTTTCTCCTATTACTTTTACCAATCTTAGCATTTGCTCCAATTCTTGGTCTTGCTGAAAAAACCAGCACAGAAACAATCTCTACGCCAGCGCTCACGGTAACACTCATACAGCCACAACAGACTGTTCTACCGCTCAAAATATCAGCCAATGGTAATATCGTAGCCTGGCAAGAAGCCATTATTGGCAGTGAATCCAACGGCTTACGACTCACACAAGTGTTAGTGAATGTGGGTGATGTTGTGAAAAAAAGTCAATTACTCGCAACTTTCTCTGCGGAGTCTATTGAGGCGGAATTAAACCAAGCTAAAGCAAGTTTAATGGAAGCCGAAGCACAAGGCCGAGAGGCAATCAATAATTCAGACCGCGCACGCACTTTACAAAATACTGGCGCTATGTCGAATCAGCAAATTGATCAATATACAACCGCCGCAGACACGTCTAAAGCAAGAGTTGAAGTAGCAAAAGCTGCAGTGGCCACACAAGAGATACGCTTAAAAAATACTAGAATTTATGCGCCTGATAGCGGCGTTATTTCTTCACGTAGCGCTACGGTTGGCGCGGTGATGGGTGCAGGTAGCGAGCTATTCAAATTAATTAGACAAAGTCGCCTAGAGTGGCGTGCCGAAGTTGTATCGAGTGACTTAGCCAAAATAAAAGCAGGCATGCAAACCAACGTCATTGCAGCAGATGGCTCAAGCTTCAAAGGTAAAGTACGTATGATTTCGCCAATAGTGGATACACAAACCCGCAATACGCTTATCTACGTTGATTTACCAGCTAACAGCTCAGCAAAAGCTGGTATGTATGCAAAAGGTGAGTTTATCTTAGGTCAATCAAGCACCTTAGCGCTTCCTCAGCAAGTGCTGGTGCTACGTGATGGCTTTACCTACGTGTTTGCAGTTAGCAATATCAATGGTAAAAAAATTGCCAAGCAAGTTAAAGTGAAGACTGGCAGGCGTGTAGGTAATCTCGTTGAAATTATCAGCGGTATAGAACCTAACCAGCAGCTTGTAGCTACTGGTGGTGCATTTTTATCTGACAATGATTTAGTGAAGATTGCTCCGCAAGCTAATACTAAAAAATAAAACCTTAACAATTAGCTTTTATAAAGACCCATAACCGCATGAATATTTCTGCTTGGTGTATTAGAAATCCGATTCCTGCCATCATGCTATTTGTGATGCTGTCGTTCGCAGGCGTCATTAGCTATCAAGCAATGAAAGTGCAAAACTTTCCTGATCTTGATTTACCTACTGTGGATATTACCGCGTCCCTTCCCGGTGCCTCGCCTGCGCAGCTAGAAACTGAGGTTGCGCGTAAGATTGAAAACAACTTAGCGTCATTACAGGGCTTAAAGCATATTTACACCAAGGTGCAAGATGGCGTAGTCAGCATTACGGTCGAGTTCCGCTTGGAAAAACCTGTACAAGAGGCGGTAGACGATGTGCGCTCAGCCGTAGCACAAGTCCGAGCAGATTTACCTAGCGACTTACGTGATCCTGAAATCAGTAAACTCAACGTAGCATCATCACCTATATTGTCTTACACCATTAGCTCGCCAGGCATGGATGATGAGGCGCTCTCTTGGTTTGTAGATAACGAACTCACCAAAAAACTACTCAGTGTAAAAGGCTTGGGCAAAGTCAGCCGTGTAGGCGGCGTCAATCGTGAGATTCGCGTTGAGCTAGATCCAAGCAAACTACAAGCACTCAATGCTACGGTGGCAGAAATTTCACATCAATTGAAATTAAGCCAAATGGAGTCTGCTGGCGGCCGCACTAAACTTGGTGATAGCGAACAACCCATGCGCACCATTGCCATAGTCAAATCTGCCGAAGCCATCGGCGATATTGAACTTAACTTAACTGATGGCCGGAAAATTACACTCAATCAAATCGCTAATGTGTCAGATAGCTTTGCCGAACCACGCTCCGCAGCATTTCTGGATGGTAAACCAGTAGTTGGTTTCGAAATCTCACGCAGCAAAGGTGCGAGCGAAATTGAAGTGGGTGATGGCGTAGAAAAAGCCTTTGCTGAACTCAAGCTCAAGCACCCAGATATTGTACTCACTGAGGCATTTAACTTTGTGCAACCAGTTCGAGATGAATACAAAGCGTCTATCACCATGCTGATAGAAGGTGCCATTCTTGCGGTGTTCGTTGTGCTTCTATTTTTACGTAACTGGCGTGCAACTTTTGTTTGTGCAGTAGCGCTGCCATTATCAGTTATTCCCGCGTTTATCGGCATGTCCAGCTTTGGCTTTAGTATCAACATTGTTACGCTTTTAGCGCTATCACTCGTGATTGGTATTTTGGTAGATGACGCCATTGTAGAAGTCGAAAATATCGTACGCCATTTACGCATGGGCAAAACGCCCTATCAAGCAGCGATGGAAGCTGCCGATGAAATTGGCTTAGCCGTGATTGCCACTACATTTACCCTAATTGCCGTATTTTTACCTACAGCATTTATGAGCGGTATCCCAGGTAAATTCTTTAAACAATTTGGCTGGACTGCGGCTTTTGCCATCTTTGCATCACTTGTGGTGGCGCGTGTGCTCACACCAATGATGTCAGCTTACCTGCTCAAACCAAACAATACCCATCAAGAAGATGGCGCAATAATGCGTACCTATTTACGTTGGAGCCATTGGTGCTTGCAACACCGATTAATTACAGTGATTGCAGCTATATTATTTTTATTTGGCTCAATTAAACTGATTCCATTGCTACCTACTGGCTTTATTCCTGCGGATGATAGCTCACAGACACAAGTTTACTTAGAGCTTGCCCCTGGCTCAACATTAGAACAAACCAAGCAATCAGCCGAAGAAGCACGACAAATCATCAAAAGTATTGCCCATATCAAAACAATCTATACAGCTATTGGTGGCGGCAGCGCAGGTACCGATGCTTTTGTGAGTACGGGCGCTGCTGAAACAAGACGAGCAACCCTGACAATTGCCCTAGATCCTCGCTCTGAAAGACCCCCTAAGCAAGAAATTGAAAGCCGTATTCGTGACGCACTCACTAATCTAGCAGGTGTCCGTAGCAAAGTTGGCTTAGGCGGCTCAGGTGAAAAATATATACTGATGTTGAGTGGTGATGATTCTGCTGCCTTACAAGAAGCGTCTAATGCCGTTACACAAGATTTACGTACGATTCCTGGCATAGGCAATATTGCCTCTAGCGCAACGCTCATTCGCCCTGAAATGATAGTACGCCCAGACTTTAGTAAAGCTGCCGACTTAGGCGTAAGCAGTAATGCGATTAGTGAAACATTGCGTATCGCTACCGATGGCGATTATGATTTTTCTGTGGCTAAGTTGAATCTTAGTCAGCGCCAAGTGCCTATTGTCGTCCAGTTATCAGATGAAGCACGTAAAGGTCAAAGCATATTAGAACATTTAACCGTGCCCGGCTCTAAAGGCCCCGTCATGCTCGCGCAGGTAGCAGACTTTAATTTAGAAGGCGGCCCGGCAGTGATAGACCGCTATGACCGCACGCGTAACGTACAGATTGAAGTTGAACTCTCCAAACTTACTTTAGGCGATGTTACCGAAGCGGTAAAACACCTACCTAGCTTACAAAAGCTACCTGCAGGTATTAAACAAACTGAAATCGGTGATGCGGAAGTCATGAATGAATTATTCGGCAGCTTTGCATTGGCAATGCTCACCGGCGTGCTATGTATCTACATTGTATTGGTCATTTTGTTTAAAGACTTTTTACACCCATTTACCATTTTGGTCGCGCTACCCTTGTCATTAGGTGGTGCATTTGTAGCACTTTTAGTCGCAGGCAAAAGTTTTTCTATGCCTTCACTTATTGGACTGGTCATGCTCATGGGCATCGCCACTAAGAACTCAATCTTGCTGGTGGAATATGCCATCGTGGCACAACGCGATCACGGCCTAAGCCGCTTTGACGCCTTAATAGACGCCTGCCACAAACGTGCAAGACCGATTGTGATGACAACCATCGCTATGGGTGCAGGTATGCTACCAATTGCCGCTGGCTGGAGTGCTGGTGACACCTCATTCCGCTCTCCTATGGCTGTCGCTGTTATTGGTGGTCTAATGACCTCTACGCTATTAAGCCTATTGGTGATTCCATCAGTATTTAGCTATGTTGATGATATCAAGAATTTCTTTAAACGCAGGTTCGAATAGTTACCCTGCGTCTGTGATTAATTTAGACACACCAGAACAATTCAAACTCCAGTAAATCGACAATCATAAAATCGAAATGTTACTACAGAGCAATTAATCAGTAAGGCCTTACTGCAACTTTGGCTTTTCATCAGGATATGCCTTCAAATAAATCGCTAAATCCTCATCTAATGTATCCCAATTAATGGTTCTTGCCACCTTAGCATACACCCAATGGACGATCGAATTATTATGCTGACAGTAATTAGTGAGAGGGATCAACTGATTACCCAATTCAACTTTTGCCGAGTAACCAGTTTGACCGCTCTGTATGGATTTTGCTTTAATAGAGGCAGACCAATCAACTGCGACTTCCCATAATCTGAAATATAAAAACCACTCTTTTGGTTTTGTATAATCTATGCCGATGAATTTATTAATGACATGGTCGCCCATTGCAAAGCACAGCATAAATGCAACTACTCGTTTGCTTTCGCGCTCTTTTAGCACCACAAAATAAGCGTGTTTTTCAGCAGCGATTAAATCAAAGAACTTGCGATTTAATCGCTCGAATTTGGTTGAGCCTTTTTCATAGGTTTGCCAAAACAGGTTGAAAATCTCATCCATTATGGCGTTATCTGGCTGCTGAATGACTTCTACATCTACAGGTGCGCCTGCCGCAGCTTTTAATTTCTTTTTTAACTTATTGCGGCGTGACGATTTAAGGGTGCTTAAATAGCCTTCTTTAGTCGAGTTTGGTAACTCCACCACAGTACCGGGGAAGCTGACTAATGGGAATAAGTTAGACGGGAATGCGGCAAAGTCTGGTGCATACTCCTGCGGAAAATCTTTCCAAACGCGCATAGATGCATTGAGCTTTCTGGCTTGAAGCACCATTGAGTCATTGACGAGACGCAGCACTTCAACACGATTGACGTTATTGAGCATGCCTACCCTGCCCTCATCGCTGCAAGGTGAGCCGATAAATAGCGTGCGTTGGTACAAAGCGGATGGTATGGCTTTTCCAACAATATTTGCTAATGGCAATAGTGGTGCTGGCAATACTAATCGCATCGGCACGTTCATAACAAAAGCTGGTGCTATTGCGATTGGGCCGTTGGAGTCACTGACTTGTGCGTATAAAAATGTGAATTGGTCGGCAATGCCGCATTGCTCAAGTACTTTGTACCACCAGCGACCTTCAAAGGGCGCAGGAAAGCAGGCTTCCCATAACTCAGAGGCAATCTCTGATTCAGAATTCAACCAGTTAATCGTATATTCAACCAATTACGCGTTCCAATACTTCATAAATCTTCGAAAAATCGCTCTCGTCCAGCCACGGGCTATTCGTGATGGTTAATGTACGTGCTGCAAAGTCTTGTGCATTGGGCGCTTTAACTTCACTAAAGGGCAAATATTCATAGTCACACAAAGCATATATGAATAAACGCCCTACGCCCAGTTTGGCTGACCAAAGCTCTGCCAAGGCAGCATCTCGCGATTGTTGCGTAGGCATTAATACCAAAAGATATGGCCATGTGCCTGTGTCTCCTTCGGCATCGTCCATCACGTTTATGCCATGAATTTTGCAGAGTTGCGCCTTACGATTAAACGCTTGCTTGCGGCTGACCTCATGAAAATCGGGTAATCTCATTAAGGCTTTTGCCCCAATGGCTTTACGCCAACGCCCTACATGATGTACAGGGAAGTCGGCTAAACAGTCATCCCCTACCGCCTCAATTAACTTACCTTCTTGAAGGTTCTTCCGTAATGGCATGCCAAAAACAAGACCTAAACCTAGCGGCCGATAAAATACATAATAGCCAATCAGGCCTAATAATCGCTGTATTTCCCATGTCAGTTTAAAAGGTACGATTTCAACATGGGTGGTTTTTAACGCCTCTCGCACTTCACTTTTACGTGCAATAACTGCACCACCACCGTAAATGGTTAAGCCCTTACCTACGCCTAAGCTATAACAGCCAATATCACCAAGCGTACCAACCAACTGCCCCTGCCAACGCGCGCCTAAGGCTTGTGCGGCATCTTCCACCACATAGGCACCACATTTTTGCGCGATTTTCATAATGCTAGCTAGGTCTGCAACGCGTCCACCAAGGTGAGTAGGCATAATCGCCAAGGTATCTTCATCACAAGCGGATTCAAGCGAGGTTAAGCAAAAATCAAAATGATTCTTTTTAGTTTCACAAATAATTGGTTTTAGGCCACAGCGCAAAATAGCGAGCGGTACAAATGGGCAAGTGTATGCGGGAATAATGACGGAACGGCGATTACTTAAGTGCTTAAGTGCTGCCAGTGCAACCATAATAGCCGCCGTACCTGAACTTTCAATTTGTACATATTCTTGCTGTAAAAAAACCGCTAAACCTTCTTCAAGCGAAGTTTTACTTGGTAAAAAATCCGACATTGAAAGAGGCAAGCCAGCAGTTGGTGGCGGTTCATGAAATAAATGAGCCATGTTGCTTTGCCTTAATTACGCTTTATTCATAAGGATACTAGCCATGTGGATACTTAGCCTCACTTAAACTCAAGAACACAATGCCAACCATGATGCTCACAGCACCTAGTAATTGCATAGTGGTCAGCTTTTCACCAAAATAGCTGGCTGAAATCAGCAATACTGGAATTAGCCCTAAATGCGAAGCTGCAAACGCAGGGCCGACTGGGGCGTGCTTTAACAAAGTCATCCAAGCAAAAAATGCCCCTATGTAACCTAGCACAGCCGCGTATAACCAAGGGTTATACAGCACAACTAGTAACCAATCTACACTCATTACAAATGCGCCAGCTTGTACAGATGCAAGTTTAATAGAAACCTGCGTTAAGGTATCAAAAGCGATTAAGATTGCAAAGCCGATGGCATAGAAATATAGCTTCTTCACGCGTAGCCCCCAACCAGTGCCACTCCCACTGTAATAAAGGTGATGCCTATAATACGTAAAGGGTCTAACATTTCTTTAAAGATCAACCTGCCAGCAATCATGATGGCTACAGTATTGAACCCACTAAGCAATATACCAAGCGACAATGGCAGCATGGAAAGCAAAACTAACCACAACATAAACTCTAAACAAAAGCAGAATATACCAACCCAGAGTGGCAAAGATGACAACATGCTTTTCCAACGCAGAAGTTCGCTTTCACTCTCGGTAACAGCTGCATATTTGAACGCAATATGCCCTGTAGTATCAACAACGATATTTAACAACCAAACAAAAATGGCGAGTGTAGACAAAGAGAATTTACCTAGCGAAGGTTAATATGATGCTTAATATTTTTTGTTGAAATGATAAATATTTCTTACCGCTTTGCACGGAAGAAACATCATCAGTTTAATTTTTTCAGAATCAAAGCAGCGCCTGTACCGCCAAACGCAAATGAATTTGACATAGCATATTCAAGCTTTGGTAAGGTTTTAGAGTGATTAGGCACATAATCTAAATCGCATTCAGGATCTGGATGCGCTAGATTAATTGTAGGTGGCAGTGTGTTGCTATGCACTGCGAGCGTAGTGATGACTGCCTCAAGCGCGCCTGCCGCACCCATCAAATGACCATGCATAGACTTAGTCGAGCTAACGCTCAATTCATGCGCATGTGAACCAAACACCTTCTTAATAGAATTGGTTTCAGTAATATCATTTAGCTTTGTACCAGTACCATGCGCGTTAATATATTGAATTGCATTTGCGCTTAAATTTGCATCATTGAGCGCTGCTTGCATAGTTGCAGACTGCCCATTCACGGAGGGTTGTGTTATGTGGTTACAATCATTCGCAGCACCATAGCCTGCAACCTCTGCATATATCTTAGCGCCACGCGCGACCGCATGTTCATAAGACTCTAATACAAGCATCGCAGCCCCTTCACCAAGTACTAAGCCTGTGCGGTTTACCGAGAATGGCTTACAAGAGGCGCCAATATCACTGGGATCTTCTTCTGCCAGTGTTCTTAAGGCTTCCCATGCTTTCATCGTACCAAAGGTCAAGAGTGCTTCTGTACCACCAGCTAACATCACGTCAGCATATCCATGACGAATCAATCTAGAAGCTTCGCCAATAGCCACTGCGGATGAAGAACATGCCGTAGAGAAAGTTTGATTAGGACCGGTGAGTTTATGCTCTAAAGCAATGGCCGAAGCCGCTGCATTATTCATACCCATCAACACGGTAAAAGGCTTTAATCTACTCGCACCATCTTTAAAAAGTCTAACATAACCATCTTCCACAGACTGCGCGCCGCCCATACCTGTTCCAAGATATATGCCCATGCGAGGTTTCAAGGCATCATCTATAGTTAAGTGGGCATCCTTAATCGCCTCTATACTAGTATGTAGCGCAATCTGACTAGTGCGGTCCAACATTGAGTAGGTATGTTTAGTGAAGTAGTCTTCAGGATTGAATTGAGCTTGCGCGGCTATTTTGCAATCCATTTGATCTACAAATGGAGTATCTAAGCGCTTGATACCAGAAATGCCAGAAAATACATTTTTTGTTAACTCGGCAAGGCTATTACCGAGCGGTGACACGATACTTAAGCCAGTAATGACTACCCGTTGCGCATTTGACGAATAAGCCATATCTATTTTAAATTTCTGTTCTAAACTTTAAGGTTTCTGAGTAAGTATTAGCTGATGCACCAAGATTGCAACATCATGCAAGGTAGTAATATTTACTTGGTCGTTAGGTACTTTAATTTTAAAGTAATCTTCCGCGCTAAAAATAATATCAAAGGTATCAAGCGAATCTAATCCTAGCTCTTGTAAATTACTTTCAGGCAGAATAGTCGCAATATCAATTTCCATTTTATCAGCAATCATTTTTGCTAATGCATTTGAAACTTCTTCAATACTTGGGTTTACTTTATCATTTGTTGTCATTATCTATTCACTTCTCAGCAACTTCTATGCAGCGATTAAAATTTTAGCGTTCGAAGTTAATATGTGTGCTTGTTCTTTGCAAAACTGAGCAGCCCGCTTAGCAACATCATCTTTACGTTTGTCGAGCGTAAGTACATGGTAAGTGTCATCGACAAAAAAGGTTTCTACAGTTTCGGATGAGATATTCGCTTGTGTGTAATGTGCGTTTTTAATACTAGCCATATCATCTTCTGTTGCATGAACAATTAAAGTTGGCACAATCACCTGTTTCAGCGCTTTTTTAGTCGCATTAATCAAACGCACACTTTCTAGAATCACAGTGGCTGGCGTTTTGAAATAGCCAATTTTATCTGCCGCCTGATTATCGCGATTTTCTAAAATAGCATGTACTAATGCACGCGTACGCTCATCTTTAATGCCATATGGAGAGGTTTCTTCCCAATGTACAAAATATTTAAGCGGTGTATAAAGTACAAGTGGTAATAAGATTGCTTGCTTTAATTTTGGTACGTTCCAACCATCGTAAAAAAACGTTGTTGAAAGTAGAATAACGCCAGCAACTTGATTGCCTTTTTTTGCCGCGAGTAAAAGTGCAATCAAAGCGCCCATAGAAAGACCTGCTACAAATACATGATCACACTCTTGTTTAAGTGCATCAAATGCCTTCTCAATTGACAAGTACCAATCATGCCATTTAGTAGCTGATAGCGCTTCGATGGTAGCACAATGCCCTGCCAGTTCAGGGCAAGCAACAGTGAAGCCCTTACGAGCAATCACTTTGCCAAACTGCTTCATCTCAGTAGGCGTGCCCGTAAGGCCATGAACCAACAATACGCCTACACTACCTTTACGCTCGATAAAACCAACAGGCCCCAACAACTCATCAATAGTAGGCTTTCCTGAACTTGGCTTTTCAAAAGCATCGTGCACGTGATTACTCATATCTTTATAGTATTCTAATGTTCAGCAACGATTACTTAGCGCCGCAGCGTTTAAGTAAAGATTCAAACAATTGGATACCTAGATCAATTTCTTCATTCGTAATCAATAACGATGGTGCCAAAGTAATTACATTCTTTTGATAGCCACCAATGTCTAGCACTAAGCCATACATTTTACCGCCAATATCAATATCGCCTTTTAAGCCTTCATTAAACATTTGGTCTGCTAATTGACGGCTGGCAGTAAAGCCATCATCAGTGCATAACTCAATACGCAATGCCAAACCTAAGCCACTGACATCACCCACACATTTCCAGCGCGATTTTAAACCTTCAATCGCTTTTAGAAAGTATGCACCACGTTCATTAACCTGCGCCTCAAAATCACCCTCAGCCGTCATTTTCAGCACTTCTAAAGCCACTGCTGTACCTAGCGGATTAGAGGCAAAAGTTGAGTGCGTAGTTCCTGGAGGAAATTTCTCTGGATTAATATACTCTTCTTTAGCCCAAATACCTGAAAGCGGATTTAAGCCGTTTGTAATCGCTTTACCGAATACAAACACATCTGGAACGATTCCAAAGTTTTCCCAAGACCATAATTTACCTGTACGGTAAACACCCATTTGAATTTCATCGGCAACAAGTAATATATTACGTTTTCTTAAGCTTTCTTGGAGTTTAGCCATGTAACCTTCTGGTGGAATAATGTAACCTCCAGTACCTTGCATAGGTTCAATGTAGAACGCTCCAAATTCACTCTCATTTGTTTTCACATCTAAAACTGATTGATATTCAGTTTCAAATAATTTTTCAAACTGTGTATGGCAATATGTGTTGCAGGTCTCCACTTTCATGTCGTACGGACAACGGAAGCAATATGGATATGGTACAAAATGTGCTCGATCAGCAAAGTTACCAAAACGACGACGATAGCGGAAGCTAGATGTAATAGCTGAAGCGCCAAGCGTACGTCCATGGTAACCACCCATAAAGGCAAACTGATGTGTTTTACCTGTATGGTTACGTACTAATTTCAATGAATCCTCAACAGCTTGAGCGCCGCCTACATTAAAGTGAACGCGGCCTTTTTCACCGTATTTATCTTCCATGTATTTACAAATTATTTCTGCTAACTCTACTTTTTCTTTATGTAAATATTGACTAGCTAACTGCGGCAATGTGTCTACTTGCTTATGCAAAGCATCTGATAAACGCTTGTTTTTATAACCAAAGTTCACCGCGGAATACCACATTTGCCAATCTAAATATGGTGTTTTATTTTCATCGAACAAGAAGCTGCCTTGGCAATCTTCAAACACTTTTGGTGGATCTGCATAATTCACAGTATCGCCATGTGAGCAATATTTGTTATTTTTATCTAAAATCTCAATTATCTTTGCATCCATCAAAAGCACTCTTTCATTCTCAAAGTTATTTTATAAATTAAGCTATAAATTAAACTGTAGTTGTAATATTACTGCTTGATTAGCAACTATTTTACGCTACTTGCTGACCTGTCAACGCTCTCGCTGTAAGCTTTTTGGCAGAATCCCATTTTTTGACCACATCTAAAACTTCAGCAAACGTCTGAAACCTTCTAAAAGGAATATTTTCTTGCTCACAATGAGTAATTAATTTGCCTTTTGCAAACACAACGTCCGCATGTTTAGCCAAGCAATAGTCAGATTTACCATCACCAATTAACACCACAGGACCACCCACATCTGAAGATAACTGCTCAGCAATTTGACACTTACACACGCCATTACCTGCTTTGCATTCTGTGTTGCGATATGGGTAGCTAATTGACACACCATTAGGCTTAAACGTTAGTTTATTTGCATAAATCGGCATTTCGGGAATTGCAGCATTGTGAGTAGCCACATCAATCGCATGATCTAAGCCATCACTGACTATCGCTACTTTAGCGAATTGGCTAATATATTTATGAAATGGAATAAAACTAGCATCAAGCTGAATGCCGCGAAAGAAATTCTCCAGAGTAACTTGATCAACCTCAACCAAATCTAACTGCTGCTTCATGCATTCTATAGCGGTAATATTACCGTTTAACCATTCGTCTTCAAGATCTTTCCATCGATCATCTGCGAATCGCTCAAGCATTGCATCTACCGTGTCACCAACAGAAAGCGTACCATCAAAATCAATTACAAAAAGCATCTATATCCTCTAGTTGTTAAGTAGGATTCAATTACTAAAGGTAACATTCTACTTGAGAATTGCTTACACAAGCTTACAGTTTAAAAAGAGCATAGCCAATTCTGTATACAACAGCCTCAAAAAATAACCAGTCAATTGCGAACCTTATAGGTAATACTCATCACAAAGTAAAAATACATTAACCGATTATATTGATTAGGATTTTATGAGGATTTACTGCTACTTGGTGCCGACGGAGAGACTCGAACTCTCACGACTATTCGTCACAACCACCTCAAGGTTGCGTGTCTACCAATTCCACCACGACGGCAATTTTCTGAGACTAGCTCAGAATATCTAACTATTTTGGTATATCTTGCGCCGGCACTACTGGCGGAGTAACAGCATCAGTTTTTGCTGCTGAAGAAGAGGCATTCACAACAGCACTTTTCTCTGCCAAGACTTTAACCACACTGCCACCACCCTCTTTATGGCTAGACATGTAAGCTAGCGTTAAACTTGTAGTGAAGAATATCAACACAAAAACCGCCGTTGCGCGGCTCATAAAGTTAGCCGAGCCAGACACACCGAATAAGCTGCCAGATGCGCCGCTACCAAATGAAGCGCCCATATCAGCGCCTTTGCCATGCTGCAAAAGAACCAAGGCAATCACGCCTAGCGCTGCAATCACATGAATTACTAATACTAATTTTTCCATTTTCCACCTAATGCTATTTAATTTTTACAACCAATACAGAACTCATACCGCAATAATTTGTTACGCCTTTTTAGGCTGCAACGCGACATATTTGTTCAAATTCTTGTGCATTTAATGAGCACTTGCCGACAAGACCTCCGTCTATATCCTGCATAACGAATAATTGTACCGCATTTTGCGGGTTTACGCTGCCCCCATAGAGGATTTTCATGCTTGCTGCAGCCTCTTTATCTAGCATAGCAACCTTGCCACGAATAAATTCGTGCATGCTTTGCGCTTGATCAGAACTTGCAGCTAGACCTGTACCAATGGCCCAAATTGGCTCATATGAAACCACTGATTTAGCAAATACGGCTGCGCCATATGTACTGATAATAGTATCTAATTGCTTACCAACCACCATTTGCATGACACCTGCTTCGCGTTCAATCAAAGTTTCACCCACGCACAAAATAGGCGTTAAACCATGCGCTTGCGCTTGCACAAATTTAGTGGCGATATTTTCATCTGATTCACAATAGGCCGTTGCACGTTCCGAATGACCAATAATCACATAGCTTGCACCAAAGTCTTTAATCATTGCGGCGCTCACTTCACCTGTGTGTGCCCCTACTGCATCTTTACTTAAATTTTGCGCACCCCAAGCGATATTGGTATTTTGCAACATGGATTGCGCTTGCGCTAGATAAGGATATGGCACACAAACAACAACATCAGTATTTTTTAGGGAGGACAGCTGATTAATATAAGCTTGAAGCAACCGCTTATTTTCGGCCATATTGCCATGCATTTTCCAATTGGCAACGACTAATTTTTTACCCATGCTAACCTTAGTTGATATTTACAAACAGGATTTTACATTTTTAATTGTGGATAGTCATCGTTTAACTAGACGTTAAGATTAACTAGGCAGACTGTGAGCTTAATTGATTAATGATATTCCGTGCCTCAATCGCAACCTCTGATGCAACAAGACCTACCGGGCCGACTCCTTTTGCAACTAGTGCATCGGCCGCCGCTCCATGTACAAAAACACCTAACTTAGCTGCATTTAAGCCACTTACACCCTGTGCTAAGAAGCTGCCAATAATGCCACTCAGTACATCCCCAGTGCCTCCACTAGCGAGACCAACATTGCCTGTAGAGTTAATAAAGTAATTGCCATCGTCATATGCCACCACGGTATTAGCACCTTTAAGCACGCAGGTCGCATGCAGAATGTGCGCTAACTTAAGTGCGCTTTCAGTTCGGTTTTGCTGAATATCTTCGCTAGTCACATCAAGCAATCTAGCGGCTTCTCCAGCGTGAGGCGTAATGACTGTTTCAGCATGGCGCTTTTTGCAAATTGCAGTTAAATATGAATGTTTAGCCATTAGATTAAGCGCATCAGCATCTATCAATAACACTACATTTTGACTCAACCAGAACTCCAACATCTCGATAGCTGCTTGTGATTGACCAAGCCCAGGACCAATCACAACACAATCCAGTTGCGCTAAGTTAGTTAAGTCAGCTGGTTTGCGAAACATGATTTCAGGGTGCAGCATATCAACACTAGGCGAGTTGCTTGATAAACAAGCTGCATAAACTCGCCCTGTACCGCTCAACAAGGCAGCTCTGGCTGACAGCAACACAGCGCCGACCATGCTAGCGCCACCACCAATAATCGCCAGACTGCCGAATGTGCCTTTATGCGCATCAACTTTACGTGCTGGCAAAGTGTTTCCCAGCATGCTTTGCATTAACAAATGAGGGTTAGATTGTGCTGTTTTGATGATATCAAATCCTAAAGTTTGCTAAAGATTGTAAGATAAATCCATCACGTTGCTTAATGACCAAAAGCAGAACTGGCCTGCTTATTACGCCTTAATTAAGGGTAAGCTTAAAGACCTGTAGACTATTATAGTCATAAACTTAGCCATAAAATTTACTCAATCCGCATTGGAGATATTTTATACGACTACTCGTAGCTAAGACAAAACCAGAATCACATAACATTGCTATAGGTGAGAATACTTTATGATGAATGTACTTTATATTGTTTGGAAACCACATGATGATATTGGTGTTCCCATTATTGATGAGCAACATCGCGCGATTGTTGCCACCATTAACTCACTCTACTATTTCATCCAAGAGGGTTGGGGGCTTTCTGCGCTTGCACCAACGCTCAATATTATTAAAAGCTACTCTAGCTTTCACTTCAAAACTGAAGAAGGAATATTATCTAAGGCAGGATATAAAGAGTTACATAAGCACATTATGGCTCAAAAGCAATTCACAAAAGATGTAGACGCTGCTGCCCAAGAAGCCATCGCCTATAAAGATGCTTTTATATTACTTAAATTTTTAAAAGACTGGTGGATATCTCATTTGAAGAAAGAACATGTCGAATATGCCGCTAGCCTTGATACGCTAAAAGAAAAAAGCGACGACTAATCAGATTTAAATCGCCACATAACGTAGATTCAGTTGCACTTTTTGCGTACCGTTATAACTATTGGTTTGCAACTGATAAGCGACTTGAATTGTGCTTGGTAAAAACTCGGCGTGATTAAAATAAATCGCATCAATGACACTTGCATCTTTTTTCAAGCTAAGTTTAAGATGTTTTTCGCCTAGCAAACGCTGATTCAGCACTTCAAACTCATCATAAAACAATGGTGTTGCGAACCCCTGCCCCCATACTTGGTTTTCCAGCGCTTGTGCCGTTGCAAAAGTCATTTCGCTTTTGCTCAAGCTACCGTCAACCTCTAACACGGACTCCAAATCGGCTTCAGTAATCAAGCTTTTCACTACAGCCTCAAAACTTTGATTGAACAATTCAAAATCAACCTGCTTAATAGTGAGGCCAGCAGCCATGGCGTGCCCACCAAACTTTAAAATTAAATCTGGCTGATGTTTACTGAGCAAATCAAGCGCATCGCGTAAATGCAAACTAGCAATAGATCTACCCGACCCTTTAAGCAAGCCATCACCAGCACTTGCAAAGGCAATCACAGGGCGGTGATAGCGCTCTTTAATGCGCGATGCCAAAATACCAATGACGCCTTGGTGCCAATCTTCCTGATAAATGCTAATCGCAAATTGATTATCAATATTAATCTCTTCCAACGACAGGCTTGCGCCATCTTGCATGTCAGCTTCTATGCTGCGGCGCTGCACGTTTAAATCTTGCAAACGCTGTGCAATTGTTGTGGCTTCAAGTTCAGATTCGGCAAGTAAACATTGTATGCCTAAAGTCATATCATCCAGCCTGCCAGCGGCGTTCAAACGAGGGCCTACATAAAAACCTAAATCTTGTGCATTGGTACTTTGCGGCTGACGGCCTGCAACTCTTAATAAAGCCAATATGCCTTGCGAACAAGCGCCTGCACGGATTCTGCGCAAACCTTGTTCGACTAGAATGCGATTATTATCATCTAGCTTCACCAAATCTGCCACTGTACCCAATGCGACTAAATCGAGTAATTCTGTTAAATTTGGCTCTGGCTTTTCTGCAAAAAGACCACGCTCTCGCATTTCAGCACGCAAACCGAGTAAGCAATAAAACATTACGCCTACGCCAGCCAGATTCTTGCTGGCGAAACTACAACCATGTTGATTAGGGTTAATAATACAAGCAGCTTCTGGCGTGACTTGGCCTGGTAAATGATGATCAGTAATTAACACCTGTATGCCAAGCGCATTCGCTGCTGCTACGCCATCTACACTGGCAATACCATTATCGACGGTAATAATCACATCAGGTTGCTGCATAGCAGCTAGCGCTACAATCTCAGGCGTTAAGCCATATCCGTATTCAAAGCGATTTGGTACTAAAAAATCGACCGTTGCGCCAAAAGCTTTTAGTCCTTTCACGGCGACAGCCGTTGCGGTAGCACCATCAGCGTCGTAATCACCAATCACCAGTAATTTTTTATTGGCTTGAATCGCATCAGCCAATAGCTTTGCCATGGCTACGTTATTGGTCAGCGTATTAGGGGGCAATAGATTGCTTAAATAAATGCTGAGTTGATTTGCATCGCTAATGCCGCGTGCCGCCAATAACCGCGCCATCAGTGAGGATGCGCCTGATGCTTGCAAAGCCTGCGCTGCTTGAGATGGAATATTACGTTGTACAATTTTGGTCATTTGATCTTGGTCATTCCAGATATTGCATAATAGGTTTTGGTTTTCGCCAAAACTTATAGATATCTAACGGTTTAATCACAACCACTAAGCATTTTTCATAAAAACCTAAATTCAAAGTGAGTTGCTCAATCTGTTTATTTCTTAATGCGGCAAATAAAGATGTAATCCAAGTTTCATCTAAGCCATTAGTTTGAGAGTGATTACTTTGTGGCAATGTTAGCCGCACATGCTGTGCCGTACTCTGCAAAATTTTATCTAAACTCGCAGCTACGGGCTGGCAAGATATATTTGCCCATGCTGCCAAACCTTGGTTTAAAACATCATTCGCAATGATTAAATCAACATCATGCTGCAACACCTTAGATGATGGCATGACGCCGCCGCCAGACAACCAAACACTATTTACCACAAGCTCACCACTAGATTCGCGTGCTTCATTGGCTGAGTGATCATGCAGCAGCATTTGCACTTCATTCAGTATAGATTTCCACTTTGCAGAATCTACACCTTGCGGCATAAAGTGATGCACGTTTTTATCCATAGCCACGCTGGGCAAGGTTGTTGCAATGTGCGCAACTTTATCCGCATGCAAATACCATGCGCCTGATTTGCCAATACAGAATACCAAGCCATCTTGTTCAAAATGTTTATTTAAACTGGCAACCATCAGCGTTGCATGTTCTGGCTTTATGAACAACGGTGCGGGTTCACTTAGACTAAAACAATCTCGCTGCATCACAAAATGCACTGGGTCGGCTCGCAGCCAATAACTATCACTTACCGCTAAGCCATCCGCCGCGGCACTAATGGCGGCAATAGGCAAGTCGCCCTTTTCATTTAATCCAAATTGCTGAGAAATTAAGGCTTCTAATGGTACGTTCAATTGTGCAACCTGAGCTTTTGCCAGCAGACGTGACAATGCACTTGCACCTTGCAAGTTGGCTAACTCATGGTTTAAAACGCAATCTACCGTTAATTTCACACAAGACTCATCTTAATAATACCTATAGGCTAGATTTTACTTGCAAGCATCATTGCATGGGTGATTTCGCATAGGAAATTCTGAAATATAAAAAAACCCAGCAACCTCTTTGGGGCTACTGGGTTTAATCATTGCCTAGCTTTATGGGCTAGACTAATAAACTATTATTTAATTAACTGCTATCTTTACTTACGATTTTTACAGTGAGGCTTAATAGTAACGTCTGTCACCTCGGTCATCATCATGTTTATCCCAACCACGGCGACCGCGGTCATGGCTATCATGATCATCATCCCAGCCTCTATTGTAGTTAGCAGGCTCCACATAACTTACTTGCGAAACTACACGGCTACGTGGCTCTATTGCTACATTCACATCAATATAGCGGCCAGGCTGTTCATTCGTGACAGTGCTATAAGTTCTACCGTTGTATTCATAGCTCACTAAATAACCTGTAGTCACACTTTGCCAATTATCAACTTGGTAACATGTTTGCACTGGCACGCTACGCGTACCGCCGTAACCACGTTGATTATTCGCGATACTATTACCGGCTATGGCACCTACACCAGCACCCACCGCAGCGGCAGCAACACGGCCATTACCACGACCCACAGTATTACCTAGCAAACCACCAGCAATACCACCGATGATGGCACCAGCCATAGAATTATTACCGCCATTGCTATAGCTTTGTTGTTGATATTCTGTACGGCATTCTTGGCGCGGCACATTCACACGCTCTATTTGAGGTGTTGATGAAAGCACGCGGGCTGTATCAGAATATTGATCAGCCATTGCTGGCACTGCAAACACTGCAGTCAATAAAGCTGGTACTAACATTTTTACTCGCACGTTTTTTACAAAACTCATTTTATTTCTCCTTTTTGTCTAGCTGACTTTTATGATTTAAGTTAAGTCGCTAGACCTTAGTTACGCCTAATTAGCGCGATGGATTGAATTCAAAAATTAGCACTTTTAACATTCAATCTCTGCGATTTATTTTGCAGATGGTGAGTTAACGCGTCTATTTTCTGTTTGGACTACAGACAATTGTTACGAATTTGTAACTAATGATTTTCATTAGAGAAACTAACCGACCAATCAATAGTCTTAGTAGTAGTTATTTATCGTTATGTGACATTAGTTACAAAGTATTAGCAATCAAGAGTGAATAATGCATTTAGCTGCTTAACCATAAAGCAGAACATTGGAGAACTATATGAATATAATCAAACAATTAACAATAGTCATCGGTCTAATGCTAAGTAGCCACTCCTACGCCGCAGAGTTTAATAATCAATGTACCAATGGTTTATCACAAGGCATCTCATTTACGACTAACTGTGAAATTAAAGAAGTATTTGGTGGTAAAACTTATTGCTTCAGTGGTGAAGCCGCAAGAGCAGCATTTTTAGCCAATCCGCAAGAAGTCATCAATAAAGCGAGTGCCTTTTATGCCAAAAATGCAGATAAAGCAGTTAAAGATGTTGAACCAGAACGTGAAAAAATCAGTCAAGCCGATGCACTTAAGCAAATTAACAGCACAAATTGTGACTTAAGTAATAAAGACGCCGGATATTTAGAGTTCGATAAAATGGATTTACGTCATTGCAAAATGGTCAATACCAGCTTCTTTGGCGCTTATTTACGCGGTGCAAATTTAAGTGGTGCCAATATGCAAAAAAGTTATCTGAATCTTGCCAGACTTGAAGATGCCAACTTAAGCGGTGCTGATTTAACTGACGCGACTATCTTTCAGGCAATCTTTGATAAAACCAACTTTCAAGGTGCAAACCTCACCAATGCACGCATGATAGGCACGCTAGGCAACGTCAACATGAGTGATGCTACCGTCATTAGAGGGCGCTTTGGTTTAGATATTGGCAACCAACCGATGGGCGCGATGCGCTTTGATGCGATTGGCGGAAAATTCGCCCACACTAATTTTGAAGGTGCTGACATCAATCGCTCTAACTTCAGATTTGCCGATTTTAGAGGTGCAAACTTACGCAATACCGATTTGTTTCGCGCGGACTTTAGTAAAGCAGATTTAACTGGCGCGGACATTACAGGTGCAAAATTTGGTGAAGCCATATTAGATGGAACGATTATGACCAATGTGAAAGGCTTAGAGGCGATCAAAGGCTACGAAGAATCAAAAGGTAAATGCGTAGATTGCACAATTACCGCCGCCCAGCCAGAATCTAAGGCCGAAACGCTACAGAAAGTAAGTGCTATTGATATGATGACCGCAGAAAATCCTGCGGTAAAAGTTTGTAACATTCGTGGTGCGAGATTTTAAGACGTAACTAGTTAAATTCAAATAACCCATGGCACTAAAAGCTTAGCTGATTTAATGCTAAATTCATTAGCGGCGGCTGAAATATATTACACTGATGCCATGGCGAATAATCAACTTAAGATAAGAATTGCAAACGACAGCTCAGTAGTCATGGGGCCAGGTAAAGCTGAGTTGCTAGAAACTATTGACGCTTGCGGTTCTATTTCATCCGCAGCCAAGCAAATGCATATGTCGTATCGCAGAGCTTGGGAGCTGGTAGACGTCATGAATAAATCGTTTAATCAGCCCCTAGTAAGCAGCTCACCTGGTGGTCATCATGGTGGCGGCGCACAGCTCACCGATTTCGGTCGTTTTATTCTGAAAAACTATCGAGATCTTGTCACTAAGGCGCAAGCTGCTGTCGAAGTTGAGCTGAACCACATTCTCAGTAATCTGAAAAAGTCTGATTAAATAAAAACCACCTTCCATTTGCAAGATAAAAATTAATTCAGCCACCGCTATTCCTGTTTGAATATAGCGTTAGTTATGGTTAAATGTGAGTAATAAGCCGTGCGCCTAAAAAGTATTAGGTATAAATAAAAAATTGAGTATATAAAAGACAACTTACATAGAAAGAATCTAAGGGGATAGCCATGCAAATTAATCATCATTTTTCGAAATCACTGCTTGTTTTAGCGATTACGACTGCTTTTCCAACCACATTGTTTGCGCAAGATGATGATGCAGCAGCGCGTATTAAGAGTTTAGAGCTAAAAGTACAACAGTTGATAGATCAACGTGCCGAGCAAGACAAACAAATAGACGTGTTAACCAAAGAGCTTGTTGGAATAAGCAACCAAGTCAGCCAGTCAAAAATTGCCAAATCTGAAGAAAAAGGCAACAGCAAAGGCAATCCTGTCTACGCCAATTTCAAAGAAGGGATTAAATTTGAAGATGGCACTGGCAATTGGAACTTACAGTTTAATGGACGTGTTCAAGCTGACTACCGCTCATTCAGCGGCGATGAGGGTAATCCTGATACTTGGAGCATCCGTCGCGCACGATTTAACACACAGTTAGGTTTTTATCAAAACTATTTACTTCGTTTAGAGATTGATCACTCAGCCGCTAGCACGCGGCTTGTGAATGGCTATGTAGAAGCCAATTGGTGGCCGCAAGCTAAGTTTCGTATCGGTCAGTTTAAAACATTCAAAAGTTTAGAAAACTCAACAACTGATACCTATTCAGATTTTCTTGAGCGCTCACTAGCCTACAACACGTTTGGTGATGATATTTATGAGCGAGGCGCCATAGTCTATGGCACACCGTTTAAAGGCAGCACTTATGCTTTTGCTGTGACAAATGGAACAGGTCAAGGCAATGATGAAGCGCTTGGCACAGCGCAGAGTAAAGACGGCAAGGATGTCACCTTACGCGCAACAATCAACCCAGCACAATGGGTAGGATGGGATAAAACCGTGACGCATGTTGGTGGTTGGTATAACCATGGTATACAAGCCACAGCAAGCGCATCTGCAAGCCAAACTGAAGCACGTGGCGTGAACTTTTTTGCCCCAGCAGCCTTTACTGGAGATAGCGTAGATAGAACACGTTACGGCGTTGAAACGGCTTTGGCGCACGGTCCAGTGAAACTTCAAGGAGAATATGATGTATCTAATTATCAAGGAACATCTGCGGCAACAACGGGTACAGGAGCTACTCCAGCAAGAGATTATGATAAAGACGTTAAAGCTTGGTACGCAGAAGCGATGTGGTTAGTCACAGGTGAGAACTATGCAGACAGTTACAAAGACGGTCAATTTGGTCGCATCTTGCCTAAAAGCAATTTTGAAATCAATAAAAATGGCTGGGGAGCGTTAGAGCTTGGCTTAAGGTATAGCAAGTTTGATGCGAGCGACTTTGCATTTGCAGGCGGTGGATGTTCTGCGGCAACAACTGTGCGAAATATCGGCGATGGCTCAATCACGCCAGCAGGGACATGTGCTGCAGGTGTATTTACACCATCTAAAACTGGCGGCATTGTACTCGGCACCAACGAAGCCGATGCATGGACGCTTGGCGCCAAATGGATACTCAACCCATACACACGCATCATGATGAATTATGTGCATACAAAATTTGATACGAACATCAACGTGAATGGCAAGCTAAACGACAAAGAAGATGCATTGACCATGCGCGCTCAGTTAGATTTCTAAGGTCAGTTCAATTCAAAATCATCATCAATATTAATAGGTAAAAATCATGATTAAAAATAGTTATATCAAGCTGATACTTAGCGCGATGCTCATGTTGATGAGCATCGCGTCAAATGCTCAGGATAAAGTCACGATATTTGCCGCAGCAAGCTTAACCAACGCCATCACTGACATCGCTGCTCAATATGAAAAAGAACAGGCTGTGCAAATTCAAACTTCATTTGCCTCGTCCTCCACATTAGCTAAACAAATTGAAAAAGGCGCGCCTGCGGATATTTTTATCTCAGCAGATACCAAGTGGATGAGTTATCTGCAAGACAAATCTCTACTTAAAGTCGATAGCAAAGTGAATTTATTAGGCAATCAATTAGTGCTGATTGCGCCTAAAAATAAAGCATTTAAGGTAGAAATGGACAAAGGCTTTAATATTGTAGGGGCTTTTAGTGGAAAATTATGTACAGGTGAATTAGAGTCTGTGCCAGTTGGAATTTACGCGAAGCAATCATTAAAAAATCTTAATTGGTGGGATGCCGTTAAAATGCGTATTGTTGGCACACAAGACGTGCGAGCAGCTTTAGTGTTTGTTGAGCGCGGTGAGTGTGATGCAGGTATTGTTTATGCGACCGATGCCAAGGTATCAAACAAAGTTGAAGTTTTATCTGCGTTCCCTGATACGAGTCACGACTTAATTGTGTATCCTTTGGCACTGGTAAAAACTGCAAGTCCTGCAGCTACCGGCTTTTATGATTATTTAAAATCCGAAAAAGCAAAGGCAATCTTTATCAAATATGGCTTCACTATTAATCTTCTTTAGCCAACCTGCCTTGAGAATTTATATAAAAGTTTTAATAACCCTATATGCTAGATATATTACGATTCACACCATCTGAAATAAGCATATTAGCGCTGTCTTTAAAGGTGGCGCTATTTTGTGTCGTACTGATTTTAGTGCCCGCAGTTGTAGTGGCTTGGGTGCTCGCCAGAAAATCATTCTTTGGTAAATCGTTGCTTGATAGCCTTGTGCATTTACCTTTAGTGTTACCGCCTGTAGTGCCGGGCTTCTTGCTTCTACTATTATTGGGTAACCAAGGTTTAATCGGCAAATACTTGCATAATATTTTTGGTATCAGCTTAGCCTTTACTTGGATGGGCGCGGTGGTCGCTTCTGCAGTCATGGCATTTCCACTAATGGTACGTTCAGCAAGATTAGCGATTTCACAAGTAGATAAAGGCTTGGAGATTGCAGCGCAATCTTTAGGTGCACATCCGCTAAAAGTATTTTTCACCATTACTTTACCGCTATCTATGCCAGGCATTATTACCGGCTTGATTCTGGCATTTAGTCGCAGCTTGGGTGAGTTTGGTGCAACCATTACCTTTGTCGGTAATATTGAAAATGAAACACGTACACTGCCATTAGCCATTTATAGCTACACGCAGATTCCCGATGGCGATTTGCCTGCGCTACGACTGGTTATCTTGAGCATGGCACTGGCGCTGGGCGCATTGATGATCAGCGATAGGCTAGAACGTAAAGCCAATCAGAATATTGGTCGTCACCATGATTGAAGTTCAAGTACGCCTTAAGCGCAAACACTTTGAGTTAGATGCCTCACTGCAATTAAGTCAACGTGTTACGGCAATATATGGCCCCTCTGGCGCAGGTAAAAGCACGTTATTAAGTATCATTGCAGGCATCACACAGCCCGATAGTGGCCGCATTGTGATAGATGGTGAGTGTTTATTTGATAGCCAAGCACGCATCAACAAGCCGATTCATCAGCGTAAAATTGGTTTAGTATTTCAAGAGGGGCGCTTATTTCCGCATCTCACCGTCGAACATAACTTAAGCTATGCCTTAAATTTTACACCAGTAAAAAACCAGCAATTTCAGCTGAAACAAATCGTTGCATTGCTAGAACTTGAAGCTTTATTAAAGCAACGTCCACATCAACTCTCTGGTGGTGAAAAACAACGTGTAGCCTTGGGGCGCGCCCTACTAAGCTCACCAAGGTTATTAATGCTAGATGAGCCGCTAGCTTCTTTAGATGACAGACTGAAAAATCAGATATTACCGTTCTTAAAATTAGTATCCACCGAAATTAACATCCCGATGATTTACATTAGCCACTCCAAAAAGGAAATCATGCAAATCACCGACAATTTAGTGGATATTCAACATGGTAAAGTGAATTATCAATTGTAGTAAAACTGTTTAGTCATCACCATCACCCTCCACCACTAAGTCTGGAATATGGTTAAAAGCAATGCGCATAGGCGCATCTTTTAAGGCATCATGCGCGCCTCCAAAATAGATGGTGTTTTTACCAAACTTGAGATTGAGTGTATCTATGGCTTTATTAAGCTTTTTCTCATTCTCTAGCGGCTCGATTTGAAACAAATCACGCGCTACTTCATCTGCCGTCACTAAGCCAGAAAAAGATACGCCAACTGCATACGGTTCATTGTTAGTTTGTGGATAATGCTGCAAAAAGGCTTCGAGCGCTTCTATCAAACGTAAAGTGTTATCTGTAGGTGAAATCGCGCTATCTGGGCTCCAGCTAGGTTGATTGCGGAATTTTACTTTCACGCTAATTCTTGAAGCCAATAAATCATAACTACGCATACGCATACAGGCTTTTTGCAGCAAGCGATGCAACACGGCTTTCACACCTGCCGTATTACGCTGCTCTGGCGGCATCACATGCGAATGCCCCAAGCTACTACGCGCATTTTTAACGTAATGAGGCTCTAAGCCGCGCAGTTTGTCATACATGCGCTCACCCTCTATGCTACCCCACGCAGACTGCAACTGCTGACGATTTGCCGCATACAATTGCTCAACCGTAGTGATTTTAAAGCGATTCAATCGCGCTTCCATCTGCTTGCCTATGCCGTTTAAAGCGCGCAATTTCAGACCATACAAACGCTGTGGCAACTCATGTTGCTCAATCAACACACAACCATCAGGCTTTTGCATATTCGATGCAGTTTTTGCCAAAAATGTATTTGGCGCAATACCTATTGAGCAGCGAATAAAATCAAACTGTTTATTGATCTCACGCTTAATTTTGGCTGCAAGCTTAAGTGCATTTACAGGTAGTTGCTGACTACCAGTGAGCTTGCAGACCATTTCATCAATCGAAAGCACTTTTTCTACATGTGTGCAGCTTTCCACGATTTCAATCAGTTTATGGTGAAACGTCACATAGGCGGATGGTCGAGCTTCTACGAAAATCATCTCTGGGCATAGCTTTCGTGCCTCTTTCACCAAAGTGCCTGTTTTAATACCAAACGCTTTAGCCTCATAACTCGCGGCGATACAGCACGTGGTCTCGGCCATCACCGCCAGCACCCCTACTGGTTTGCCACGTAACTCAGGCCGCAGCTGTTGTTCTACCGAGGAAAAGTAAGAGTTGAAATCTACGTATAACGCGTTTAAGGACATGGTTTATTAAACATTACAATCATCGCAAAATGATACGCTGATTTATTAGCGCTTAAAGAATAGTATTAAAAAAATGGGAACCTAAGCTCCCATTTTTAATACTCTCTCTAATACAAACGCACTTTAAGCTTGTTTATTTTTACGACGAGCTACTGCGCCCATAATCCCCAATCCAACCAAAAGCATGCCGTATGTTTCTGGCTCCGGCACTGGTGCGGTAGAGGTGAGTACAATCAGCTGTGACTTCTCACCAGCCAGTGCTGTTGCATCTTGCACTTGCTCAGCCACTAGATAGATCGTACCATTTTCGTCAATAGTCACGCCTTCAATGGCATTGTGCGGCAAGACCGTTGAAAGATCAAAGCTACTTAATATATTGCCCAAACGGTCAGTTTCAACAAGTTTTTTTGAACCTAAACTCAGGAAAAGTAAATTGTCCGCACCTGATGTTCCAGAAAGTGCACTCACTGCTGATAGGGTTTGCACGTCAGATAGACTTGATAAACCCAATAAAGCAGGGTTAAACAAATTAGTCACCGTTGAAGTACCACCGCCAGCTGGTGATGACCCATCACCAGAAGTGCTTGGTGGAATACCTGTTGCAGCAGCAAAAGTCAGGTTTCCAGAAAGAACATCCTCTGGAGATTGTTGTTTAATCGTCACAAAACTGCCGTTACGTGAGTCGTAGCTAATACCTTCCATGCCGTTATTGCCAACCGCGGTATTGCTCATAGACACGAAGTTATTTTTTAGTGTAACCGTTCCACCATTCACATAACTAAAGCTATAAGCGTCTTGCAAACGCTCTTCGCCTACAACTAATTGACCATTACCTAAGTACGTTAGCCCCTCAGTATCATGCTTGGTGCTGCCAGTACCTGTCCAATCGAAGAAGTTATTGCCAAGCGTTGCGCCCGTTTTCGAAATCTCGATAACACCAGTGCCTTCATCACCAACGAAGAAAAGTGAGCTGCGATCTTGAGCATAAGTGATTGCAGAACCTTCAAGGCCAGAAATTGACCCGCCTACACCACCTAAAATATCGAGTGCATATGTACCACTTACACTGTAATTAGCTAAATTGATGGAGCTTGCAGCCTGCGCAGAGACAGAAAAAGTAGCTGCAAGCGCAAAAATAACTTGTGATATTTTCATGATAAATTAGCCTTTACGTCTACGTGAAATAAAACCCATTAAGCCAAGACCAACCAACAACATGGCGTAAGAGTCGGCCTCAGGCACGGCTGCTGCAATTTTGCCTGGTGATCCGATTTCACTCACATCGTTTGACGCTACAAACGCACCGTTTACACCCACCACGCTTAAGGTAGAAATTGCAGCGTTGTTCAAGCCCGCAGCATTGTCAAAAGTTTGATACGGCGCAATCGCATCAGATGCAGCAAAGGTGACATTGGCTTGTAACACACCGCTAGCGTTATAAATATTCACAGCATCAGCTGAAGCGCTTAAACCAACACCAGAACCTGTATAGCTACCAATTTGCAAACTTGCAGGTATATTTGTACCAAACCAAGTACTTAGAAAGCTAGCATTAGCAGCGTTCTCTGTAAAAATGACTGATTCACCAGCACCAATGCTGGTAATGCCTGTAAGGCTAGTAGCCGAAGCGTAAGAGTTAGAGTTATCGTCCATTTTCCAGCCAGAAATATTCACCACAGAAGAGCCTGTGTTGGTGAGTTCAAACCAGTCAGTAGCATAAGGGGCATTACCACTACCCCAAGGCGCGACTTCAGTAATTAACACCGCGGCATTTGCCTGAACTGTGATTAAGGATAATATTGCTAACCCGATGAGTGACAATGGTTTTTGCATTTGCGATTCCTATAGTTTGAATGTTGAACGATTTGATAAACTTAATTTCAAAGTACATACAAACTACAGGTGAATTGTTACCGCTTAGAATTTTAAAAGTAGTCCAGTTAGACTACATCCGACTTATAGCTGAAATAATACAAGTAAGAGAGATTTAGCAACCGTATGATTAGTAAGTGTTTATTGAGCTAGCCAGTTTTGTAATAAGTTTTAACAACCAGTCAATTTTAACGAGATAAAAATAACTTTAAAGGTAACGTATCATGAGTAATGAGCAAATTGCAATTTTCGCAGGCGGTTGTTTTTGGTGTACCGAGCCAGTGTTTAGCCAGCTAAAAGGCGTAAGTAAAGTTGAATCTGGCTATATTGGTGGGCATACGACCAACCCAACTTACAAAGCCATTTGCAATGGCGATACAGGCCATGCTGAAGGCATTAGAATTAGTTTTGATGCAGATGCGGTGAGCTTTGAAACTTTGTTAGAAGTGTTCCTGGTCAGCCACGATCCAACTACGCCTAATCGCCAAGGCAATGACATAGGCACGCAATATCGCTCAGCAGTGTTCTGCCAGAATCAAGCACAGCATGATGCAGTTGAAAAAATGATTGCAGAGTTTAATGAAGCACAGGTTTATGGCGCACCAATCGTCACGCAAATTAACGGCGCCGAGACATTTTACCCAGCCGAAGATTATCACCAGTATTATTTTGATAAAAATCCTGGAAATCCTTACTGCATGGCTGTTGCAGCACCGAAAGCGGCGAAGATTCGTGCCAAGTATGCAGCGCTGATTAAAGGTTAATCATTTCTCATCTCAAAAAATAGAGATGATAAATTAGGACTTACTACTCAACCACTGCCTGCGCCAGAATATCAAAATCATCACTAGCGCAATACCCGTCATAATGGCAAGGGCATACCAAAAACCATTGTCATGGTCAGTCCAAGGCATATGCCTAAAGTTCATGCCAAAAATACCTGCAATCAAGGTAGCGGGCATAAACAGCATGGCCACTACGGTTAAGGCGCGAAGTTCTAAGTTAACACGCTGACTCACACTTGCCATGTAGATATCCATCATGCCGCTCAAAGTGTCTCGTATCGACTCTAGCGACTCAATGAAATTGACGGTATGGTCGTAAACATCCCGCAAATACGGCATGGTGGCAGGCTTAAAAAAGCCTTTTTCATTGCGAGTTAAACTGTTAATCACCTCACGCAATGGCCATACCGCGCGGCGCAATTCAATGCTGGAATGTTTGAGTTGGTGAATGCTGTGCAGCTCTGCATTCGTTGGGCTTTTAAAAAGCTGCTCCTCTAAAATTTCGCTCGCGTCACTCACTTCTTCCAACACACTGAAATAGCGATCGACTATGCTATCCAACAAAGCATAGGCCAGATAATCCACACCTAAATCTCGAATCGGCGCACGGGTTGCGCGTAAACGCTCACGTATGGGCTCAAATGCGCCCGTTGAGCGCTCTTGGAATGTCAGTAGAAAGTTATGCCCTAGCACCAAGCTAATTTGCTCAGAGCTAGTCGACATGCTCTCTGCATGATAATAAAACAGCCGCGTTTCTAAAAAAATATACTCATCAAATTCATCAATTTTCGGGCGTTGCTCGGTGTTAAGGATGTCTTCAATCACTAAGGGATGCAAATGAAACAAGTCGCCCACTTGCTTAATCAACGCCGCATCATGTACGCCATGTATATTGAGCCAGACCTTCTTGGTGTCATCGCGTTTAAAGTTGGTGAGGTCATCACTCGATAACTCACATTCAACCAAACCACTAGCATCATAGATAATCTTACTGACTTTAGGTTTGGCTAAGTTTTTAGTATCGGCATTACCTACATAAACCAGCGCACCTGGCGGTAAGCCAATTTTACTTACACGATGTTTTTTACGGCGAAGTAAACGAGGTTTTTTCATAATCTAGTGATGCTTTACAAATGAATATATCAAACCATTGTAATGCCAGCCTGCAATAAAATGTTAGCTTTACTCATCAAAAATTGGCAAAAAAAGCGCACCTAAAACGACTAGGTGCGCGAAGGAGCAGCTTATTAAGGCTAACTCAAGGGGATAGGTGTAAGCTAAAGTACATCAGCTTAATATCAACAACTTTAAAACAACATTTGGTTTTACTTTCTTAATTCACTCACTTGTTCTGGTGTTAACAAAGCCAACACTTGATATTCACGCTCTGCCTGTAATACCGCTAGCTTAGCAGTGCCATTGGCAATACTATCAGCGGCAATATTGGCAATCGTTTCATCGTAAGTTTTTGCTAGCGCCATATCACGTAGCAAACCACGTGCATATTCAATAGTTTCAATATTTGAACTAATCACTGGCATTTGTTTATTTAAAATTTGTGAAAACACACCTCGTTGCTCTGCTGTAAGCGCTACGCCTTGCAAGAATGGAAAGCTAAACGCATCCACATCAACATTCTTAACGCTCAGCTTTTGTGGCGATGAAGTCGGCGCCACTTTGATAGCACTAACTGCAGGACTTGGTGTTGCACTAAACGGAAATGAATCCGCCAATGCACTATTGGATAAACTCATACTTGCCACAGAAATTAATACAGCGGCTAATAAAGACTTAACGTGTATTTGTTTGCTTTTCATGATGACTCCTCATTGATTAGGTCAACTTAAGCAATGCTGCTGACCTCTCGATATGCAAACCATTATAGGGAGCGACTCGTTAAATTACGTTAAGCTAAAGTAAAGCTGAGTAAATTTTCCAGCCCACGCCAAAAGCGTATCCTTTCTAAAAGCGGATTCAACATGTTTGTCATTACGCAATAATGCGTATTTTTCTCACCACTATGGTGTTTACCGTGCTGGCGCGGCCCTTGCAAGATATGCATCGTTTGCAACCATTTCACAATGGCATGTTTTTCTGAGTGATTTTGATGCGACCATTTATGGATTTGGTTGGCATTGGTAATCAACACTGAAAACAGCACAATTTCCCAGCTAAGAACGTTAAACCACCAAGCAGTTGCAATCAGCACCGCACAAGCTAAAACAATATCCCACGAACTCTGCCACCAGTTCTTTTTAAGAAACTCGCGTGGACGCGTGTGATGCAATTGGTTATCCACTGCAATTTGATGAATAAAACGCATACCGGGCTTCGCGTACACATCTTCTAGCCAATGAATATAACCAGAAACAAAGTCAGCCAGCAACGTAAGTAATAAGGCCTTAATGGCAATAAGCATTTCAACACTCCAATTCAAAACTCAGTTAAATGAGGGAGATTGAAGCTTATTTAAAAGATACTTTAACCACAACGATGGCGAGTTAAAGTATTGAAATTTGATACCAAAAGGAGAGCTACACGATGCGCGCTCTGGTGAAATAAGTAGTGAAGTGAGTTAAAGCTATTGGTTTTCGTGCTTTTTAATCATGGATTCTAATAAACCATCACGCCACGGCCGCAGTGTGGTGGCCATGCTAAAGCCTGTGCGTTGGCTCAACGGCAAACGTTGATCTTGATGTTTAAGTTCATTAAACAACAAGCTTAAGCGATCTAAGTGTTTTGAAATCTCATCGCGAGAAGCGGCAGATAGCATGCCAGACACGAACTGTTGCTGACCGCCAGCGCTTTCAATATCACCCTCCATAAAGTCTTTTTGTACAGTTTGGCTTAAAGCACGTTGAATCGGCCCATTTTTGCGCCACGAGAAATTAGGGGAAATCAGCAAACGAATTCGGTTGTTAGGCTCTAAATCAATCACACGTAATTTATCTAACACCAAGAGATAATGCACCAAGTCCGCGGCGTTGATTGGGTAGCGCGTCAGAATATTATCAAACGCCCAACCATTCACCACCAAAAAAGCTACGCCTAGCAAACGCATGTCCGCCGCTGCGACTTTTTCTTGCTCTTCGGTTAGCTCGCTAATGCGCGGTTTGTCGCGGTTCATCATCTGCACTAGGTCAGATAAATCTATATTAATCAGCGCGCAAATTTGCTCTAAACGCTGTAAAGACAAACTCTCTTCAGCAAAAATACGCTTAATGCTCGACTCACTCATTTCTAGCTTATCCGCCAAGATTTTGTAAGTTACGTTATTAGCTTTTAGTATTTTTTTAAGAGTAGCAATGAGGAGCGGTGTTTGCTGCATGATGGATGCCTAAGCCTGAATTGCCTCGCCCGTTGCAAAAAACGCCCCACCCGCAATGTGATGTATGGTGCGCAGCTCATCATGACCTTCAAAATGCCAATGACTATCACTGAAAACACGCTCATCTGCATGCGCCGCAACCACTTCAGCAATAAATAAATCGTAAGTATTTTGATTATGCGGCTCTGGGATCAGCTTACACTCCAGCCAAGCCACGCAACCTTTTAGCAAAGGCGCATCAATTTCAGTCGCAGAAAAAATCTCTAAACCATACTCGGCGAATTTGTCAGTGTCCTTCAATTCACGTCCAGAAGTCGTCCCCACTTTGCGCACAATATCCACCTGCGCCACACATGGCACGTTAATGGCAAATGTACCAGCAGCCTCAATCAACTCGCGGGTGTAAGCGCTTTTATCAATCACCACCGTGATTTTAGGTGGATCAAAATCCAGCGCACAAGCCCACGCCGCTGCCATGATGTTTTGTTTGCCATTGTGGCGAGCAGAAACGAGGATGGTGGGGCCGTGGTTTACGAGGCGGTAAGCTTTAGATTTATCGACTGAAACTGAAATCATCAGATTAAACTGTTAAGTTTTTTGAATAAAATTCATCCAAATTCAAAACTGCTCGTCTTATTGATCTGTAGTCTGTTTGCGGCACATCTATAAATTTATTCGCTCCATTTGCCTCCTCCTCAATTGCCTCAAAAAGCCCCCTAGGTGCAGCTGAAGAGTTAACTAGTTCAACATAGCATCCATAATCCAGAGTAAAAGCATTGAACTTTTCTCCTGGTTCCTCTTTTGAGGAAATACTTCGCTTAATCAGATGAATCACTCGATTGTCAAACAGAAAGTCTATCAATGAGTCCCGGGATTTCACGTTCAGCAAAAATCCTCTCGCCCTTCTGCCTTTAATTACTTCCTGAACAATCCATTCAAGTAACTTATATGCACTATTTCTACTAGATACATCATTGTGTTTTGATGACATAAACCAATTTCTTGCAGAGTCTCTTACTGTTGGTGTACTAATTTTGTCTTTGTTCGCTTTTAACGCACATTTTGAAAGAATATTGATTGCATCTCGAGGCACGCCTTCTGAAGCTTTCACAAACTCATCAAAAGCATCTTTTTGTGTAAACATAGAGTTAACAAGCTCTGCTCGGTTTTTTAAATCGAATTCAACACCATCTTTATCTGCCGATGCTTTCATATGTCTAAATAGCATCTCTGAAAAGAATTCACTGGCTGCGTGCGGATCATTTTCAAAGACCATATAGTCATCTAAGTTGAGACTTGTTGACACATCTGCCCCGAGTTCAATTCCAACACTCATTAAACCATCATCACTTACCTTACGAAACGATGATCTATGTTCAATCGCTGCAAATTTTGCAGTAACCCCTCTTACAGATAAAAAGCCTCTCCTGATCATGTCAGCCAGATATGGTTGAAGATCGATAGGAACTTCACTCCACTCATCGAGAAGTAGCCAAAGCCTTTTATTAGGCATATTTGCAACGATATTACTAACAGAGGCAGAGAGACTACCAAAATTAATTCTTGCTATTGCCCTACCAGTAACAGCTCGCTTTGTAGTTTGTGACTCTGTGGTAACAAGTTTATCTTCTAAATTAAGATCTAGTTGCGGGGCAGCTTTGAGTTTAATGCCTATTCCAAAATTCGCCTCATCATTCAACGAGGTAATAGCCTGAATCTCATTATTAACTTGACCTTCAACCTTAACTTCTGCGGCGGCATCGGCTAATTTATCAATAGCTTTTACTATATCTATACCATACTTCTGTGTACCGGGATTTGTGTACGACTCTATTATTCTGTCATATACAGCATTTGCAGTGTCTCGAAGAAGCCTAGTTGCTCGTTCTGGTAGAGGAATACTGCTATCAGCATAAAGTCCAGAAGATGAACCTATAGTTCGCATGTCTATAGATATAACGACTGAACCACTATCTTGTATTGTCTTATTTATGAACGACAACAAATGAGTTTTTCCTGTTCCTCTTCTTCCAAATATAATTGCCGAATCGTTGTTACTTAAAAGTGTTGGAATATTTCCGACTGAAACAAAAGTTCGAGCTAAATGTTCGTCATCATTACTTTCTGCTCGTTTGCTCAACGATAAGGAAATTTTATTTAAGTCTTCTGAATTCATTCTTTCACCTTATAAATCATAATGAATTAAAGCTTACTTCTGCCAAGCATCTTTCAAAGTCACCGTTCTATTAAACACAGGCTTACCAGTCACGCTGTCTTTTTTGTCTGCAACAAAGTAGCCATGGCGCTCAAATTGGAAGCTGTCCTCGGCTTTAGCGTCTTTTAAGCTTGGTTCTAGTTGCGCGGTGATGACGGTGACTGAGTTTGGGTTAATGTCAGTTAAGAAATCTCTATCGCCTTCACCCGGATGCGCTTCTTTGAACAGTCTGTCGTATAAGCGCACTTCGCATTCGTAAGCGTGTTGAGCAGAAACCCAGTGAATATTGCCTTTTACTTTTACGCTGTCTGAACCCGGTGTGCCTGATTTGGTATCTGGCAAGTATTCGCAATGCACTACGGTGACGTTGCCATCGACATCTTTTTCACAACCAGTGCATTTCACCACGTAGCCATAACGCAAGCGCACCATGCCTTCTGGCGTGAGGCGGAAATAGCCTTTGCTTGGTACTTCCATAAAGTCTTCGCGTTCTATCCATAGTTCGCGGGTGAGCGGCACTACGCGTTTGCCTAGTTCTGGTTTTAGCGGATGGTTTGGTGCAAAGCAATCTTCCACTTGGTCTGCTGGATAATTGTCGATGACCAACTTGATTGGGTCTAACACGGCAATGCGGCGCTCTGCATTGATGTTTAGCACTTCGCGCATGCAGTCTTCAAAGGTTGAATAGTCAATCCATGAATCTGCTTTACTTACGCCAATGCGGTCGGTAAACAGTTTAAAGCCTTCTGCCACGTAGCCGCGGCGACGCGCGCCTGCAAGCGTTGGCAGGCGTGGGTCGTCCCAACCGCTCACGTGTTTTTCTTCTACTAATTGAATGAGTTTGCGTTTTGACAGCACCACATACGTGAGGTTTAAACGCGCAAATTCGTATTGTTTTGGTAGCGGATGCGCTAGCAAGCCAGCTTCGGCAAGGCGCTCTAATAGCCAATCGTAGAATGGGCGTTGGTCTTCAAATTCCAAGGTACAAATAGAGTGCGTGACTTGCTCAAGCGCATCTTCAATCGGGTGCGCAAAAGTGTACATTGGGTAGATACACCATTTATCACCAGTGTTGTGGTGATGCGCACGGCGCACACGGTAAATGGCTGGGTCGCGCAGGTTAATATTAGGCGATGCCATGTCAATTTTAGAACGTAAAATCAAACTGCCATCAGCATGTTTTCCATCGCGCATTTCGCGGAATAGTGCAAGATTCTCCGCCACAGTGCGGTCGCGCCACGGTGAGTTTTTACCTGCTTCAGTCAGTGTACCGCGGTTAATGCGCATTTCTTCTGCGCTTTGGCTATCCACGTAAGCATGGCCGTTTTCAATCAGCGCTTCAGCGGCTCGGTACATAAAGTCAAAGTAGTTGCTGGCAAAATACAAACTAGACTCTTTGTTACCTTCTGGCCATGTTTTTTCCCAACCAAAACCTAGCCATTTAACAGAATCGGTGATGCTATCAACGTATTCCTGGCTTTCTTTTTCTGGGTTAGTGTCATCAAAACGCATGTGGCACACGCCGTTGTAATCACGCGCCAAACCAAAATTCAAAAAAATACTTTTGGCATGACCAATGTGCAAATATCCATTTGGTTCGGGCGGGAAGCGTGTGCGAATCTTGGCTGGGTCTGGCTGACCCGTTGCTTGATGCGCCGCATCACCAGGGCTGCCCGCCCATTTGCGTGATGCGTAAACGCCTTGTTCAAGGTCTTTATCTACAATCGCTCGAATAAAATTAGAGCCTAAAGGAATGGGTGCTTTTTCTGATGACATGTTTTTAACTTAAATTTTGAAGTCGAAATAATTATGCTTATTTTACACTGTTGAAGCGCGCCTTGCCTCAACTTGCTATAACTTACTTTAATTGAGCTTGTGCTAAACTTCTCACCGTTATGAACGAACTTACTTTCCCTATTTTAAGACTGCTCACCGATGGCAAATTTCACTCGGGTGAAACCATTGCGCAGCAATTAAAAGTCTCTCGCGCCACGGTGTGGAATGCACTTCAGGACGCAGAAAAACTCGGCATTGAGATTTTTTCAGTGCGCGGACGCGGTTACAAACTACCACAGTCAGTCACGCTACTGGATGAACAAGCTATATTGAGCGCAATGGGACCACAAAGTTCTTTGCTTAAATTGGAGATTCACGACCATTTAGATTCGACCAATACCTATTTGATGAAGAAACTAAGCACGGGGCAAGCGCACGCCAACTGCGTGGCTACCAACTTACAAACCAACGGTCGCGGCAGACGTGGTCGCACTTGGCAAGCGGGCTTGGGCGCTAGTTTAACTTTTTCACTGTTATGGCGCTTTCAATGTGGTGCGGCTGGTTTATCTGGCTTGAGTTTGGCGGTAGGTATTGCCTTAATTCGCGCTCTGCATCACTTTGGTGTAACGCAGGCGCAGCTCAAATGGCCAAATGACGTGCTAATTGGCCACGAAAAATTAGCAGGGATTTTGATTGAATTGCAAGGCGATATGGAAGGCCCAAGCGTTGCGGTGATTGGTGTGGGCATTAACTTAAATCTGCCAGCAAGCATCAAACAACAAATTGATCAGCCCGCCACCGATTTAGCTAGCGTGACGCAAACACCCATCAACCCCAATTTGCTGCTTGGCGAATTATTGAAACATCTAACTGACGTTCTCAGCACTTTTGAACAACGCGGCTTTGCGAGCGTGCGCGATGAGTGGACGAGCTACCATGCCTATCATCAACAAGCAGTCAGGATGTTACATCCCGATGGTCGCGAAACGACAGGTATTGTCGTTAACGTGGCGGAAGACGGTAACTTATTAGTGAGCACAGCCGCTGGTGAGCAACGCTTTTCATCGGGCGAGATTAGTTTGCGAGCGTCATAAAATGGATTATTTATTAGCCATAGATGCAGGGAACACTCGCGTTAAGTGGGGCTTATTTGACACGAACGGCACGCTGCTAGTCAACGGCGCCTGCCTGAACGCTGAAATCGTGCACACAAAATTACCAGCTGCTGCACGTGTCATCATTTCAAACGTGGCTGGTGAGTACATCAAAAAACAGCTTGAAGAAATACTGCCGAAACACATTCCTACCCACTGGATAACGGCAAAAGCCAGTGAATGCGCCGTAAACAGCCGTTATGATCAACCAGAAAAACTCGGTACCGACCGTTGGGCAGCACTAGTCGCGGCTTGGCATATTAAACAAGCACCTTGCGTGGTGGTGAATGCGGGTACCGCAGTGACTATAGATGCACTGGTAAACAATCACAATCAAGGTGAGTTTATCGGTGGAATGATTTTGCCTGGCATCTACTTAATGCAGCAAAGTTTAGGGGTAGCTGCTGCACAATTACCCAAGCTCCATAAAGAAAAATCAATACCATCCGTAATACACCAGTATCAAGATATTTTTGCCAAAAATACTGCTGACGCCATGCGCGCTGGTGCCATTAATGCTGCTTGTGGTGCAATCAAGCAAATGCATACTGCGCTTGCTGCACTCAACTCTGACGATAAACAAGCGCCCTATATTTTCATTAGCGGTGGCAACGCGCAGCTCATCAAAGATAATCTTTTGAGTGACGTGACAAACCTTGCATTAATCGTAGATAATTTGGTCTTACGCGGTTTGTATTTGATAGATAACTTTGCGCCTGAAAACCTTACGAAGAGTGAAAAGTAATGAAAAAGTTGGTTTGGTTATTAGTATTGATTAACGTAGGTTTACTGGCCTATTTTAATAAAGACGTTATTTTGCCTAGCGCGCCAAAAGCGGCATTGCTCGCCATACACCCTGAAAAAATCAGCATTGTGACCCAACAACAGATTGATGCCCTACCTAAAAAAGGCGCTGCTGCAACTGCACCAACCTTAGCAGCCATTACACCTCCGACCCTAGATGCCGCAGCCGCAACAATCGCCACCCCAGCGCCTGTGCTAACACCTGCTAAAACAACATGCTATGAATGGGGCGTATTTTCAGCCGCCAATTTGACGGGTGCACAAACCGCTGTATCAAATTTATCAATACAAACTTCGATTAAAGAACAATCTTCGCTAGAAGCTAAACGTTTTTGGGTCTATAAGCCGCCACTAAAATCAGTGGAAGCAGCGCAAGCTAAGGCGCTAGAATTAAAAGCGCTAGGCATTCAAGATATGTATATTGTGCAAGATGCCCGATGGAGAAATGCCATTTCATTTGGCGTTTTTGAAGATGAGCAACTCGCCACCAATTTACTGAATGAATTGAAAGCCAAAGGTGTTAAAGAGGTGGTAAAAGCCTTGCGCAACCAAGGCAAAGGACACGCAAGCTTGCAATTTAACAGGCTAACAGACACTGAAGTTATTGAGCTTAAAAAACTAAAACCTGAATTCCCTGAAGCTGACCTTAAAGAAGTAGCTTGTAGTTAACTGACTAAATATTGAGATTTAGCTAAAAAACGGCGCTTTAAAACTAGGCTAATCCTCAATTACTTGCTACTTTTCGGGCATTTTCCGTTTTCAAGCATTTTTTAGCGTTGCCGCGTACTAAACAGCCCGTCTTACACTATAATTTGCATATGAAAACTCTTTTAGCGACAAGCTACGCATGAAAATACTACTTTCCAACGACGATGGTTATTTTGCGCCAGGCCTTAACATTTTAGCTGAGCACATTGCTAAGATTGCCAATATCACAGTAGTTGCCCCCGAGCGAAATAGAAGCGGCGCGAGTAATTCGCTCACATTAGATAGACCGCTCAGTGTAAAAAAAGCCGCAAACGGCTTTTTTTATGTCAATGGCACTCCAACAGATTGCGTTCATATTGCATTGACTGGCTTAATGGATACCATGCCAGACATGGTAATTAGCGGTATTAACGATGGCGCTAACATGGGCGATGATACGATATATTCAGGCACTGTAGCTGCAGCTATGGAGGGCTATTTACTTGGCATTCCGTCGATTGCAATTTCGATGTCACAACATAATTCCACCTATTTTGAAACTGCGGCGAAAGTAGCCGTTGAGCTAGTACAGCATTACCAAAAAGTCGGCTTTAAATCAGCCACATTGTTAAATGTTAACGTACCCGATATTCCATATAGCGAGCTGCAAGGTCGCGTGGTGACTCGTTTAGGTAAACGTCATAAAGCTGAGCCTGTGATAAAACTCCAAACACCTCGGAACGAAACGGTGTATTGGGTAGGCGCCGCTGGTCAGCCAAATGACGGTGGCGAAGGTACTGATTTTTACGCAGTGGCGAATAACAAAGTTTCACTCTCACCGATTCAAGTAGACTTAACCAACCACGCGCAGCTGACGGAAATCAAAGACTGGCTTAACCTCGATATTAGCAGTACTGAAAAGAATAACGCAGGAAAGAACTAATAGTGGCTCTCGCAAGACCTCCAACCCAGTCAGGTATAGGCATGACATCTCTGCGCACGCGTGACCGTATGTTAGTGCGTTTGCGCGAACAAGGCATTAAAGATGAAGTTGTGCTTTCAGCGATTGGAAGTACACCTAGACATATTTTTGTAGATGAAGCGCTGTCGATTCGTGCGTATGAAGACGTTTCGCTACCCATAGGCTTTGGTCAAACAATCTCACAGCCTTACATCGTGGCGCGCATGTCAGAGATTCTACGTAATGGCAAACCGCTCGATAAAGTACTGGAAATTGGCACTGGTTGTGGTTATCAAACCGCGGTATTGTCCAAGCTTGCTAAAGAAGTCTACTCTGTTGAACGGATTCGCCCTTTGGTGATGAAAGCACGCGGCCATCTGCGTGAACTCAAATGTGTGAATGTTAAGTTAGGTCATGCTGATGGCAATATAGGGATTGCAGAATATGCACCATTTGATGGCATCATCGTCACCGCTGCCGCCAGCCATATGCCGCAAGACTTATTAGATCAACTCGCTGTTGGTGGGCGTCTAGTGATTCCTGTGGGCACCGATGAGCAAATCTTATACCTTGTAGAGCGACATACTCAAAAAGATTATCGCCACACTAAACTCGAGCCAGTAAAGTTTGTGCCTTTACTCGGGGGCACATCATAACGATGCGTAACGCTTTATATTTAATCATCTTTGCATTCCTTGCAGGCTGTAGCAGCACCCCTCCAGCACCAGTCATTGATCGACTACCAACAAGCAAGCCAAGCGCAACTAATAATGTAAACACTGCGAAAAAAACCAATAGACCTACGTACAAAACAGGTGATTGGCGACCAGATACTTACGTTGTTAAAAAAGGTGATACGCTATTTAGTATTGGTCTTGAGTTTGGTTACTACTATAAAGATATTGCTCAGGCTAACAATATTAGCGCGCCTTACAATATCAATGTTGGGCAAACGCTCAAATTTAACGCCTTAAAAGATAAATCAGCCACGGTTGAAACAAAGCCTGTTTCAACAACCACTAACGATGGCGTCGAAATCTCGCCAATCAATACAGAGGCTAGCTCCAGCACTACTACGACTACGAGTGCAGTAATTAAAGCGCCAATCATAGTCGCGATTACTGAGCCTAAAGCCATGCGCGAACCTTACAGCGAAGAAGCGCTTAAAAAACCTTTACCTGTCGCTAAAACGATTGAAAAAACCGCTGACAAAGGCACTGAGAAACCTGTTGATAAAGCTGTAACAACTACGCCAACAACTAAGCCTGTCGTCGCGTCCACATCTGACACCAAGCCGAGTGCCGAAGTAAAACCAAACTCTGACGTAAAATCAAGCGTTGATTCAAGCGAAGATATTGATTGGGCATGGCCAACTAAAGGTAAGGTCGTGGCAAACTTTAATGAGGCGAGCAATAAAGGGCTTGATATCGGTGGTAGCACAGGTCAGGCAATTACTGCTGCCGCCTCTGGCAAAGTTATTTACAGCGGTTCAGATTTACGCGGTTACGGCAAATTAGTCATCATTAAACATAATGCCAATTACTTATCAGTTTACGCGCACAATAGTCTAATACTGGTTAAAGAAGGTCAGCAAGTGAGCCGCGGTCAGAAAATTGCCGAAATGGGCAATACTGACAGCAACTCAGTAAAGTTACATTTTGAAATTCGCCGCCAAGGTAAATCGGTGGATCCAAGTAAATATCTAGCCTCTAATTAACATTGATTTAGTTAAAACTCAAACTGATAAGCTTTAAATACTAAGGAATTCAATATGGCCAAGCAGAAACCAAATGATAAGGTAGATCCGAATAAATACCTCAAAAATAAGGATATTGCCCCTGAAAGTAAGTTGGGTGTTTTAGCTGCAATGGGTCGTATGGGCCTGATGCTGCTTGGTATTGTTGGGATTGCCATGGAGTTTTTTAGTGATGATGGCATACTAAAAAAAATACTGGGTAAATTATTTGAATCCACTACAAGTATGATGATGATTCCAGTGATTATTTTTGTGTTGTGGCTGCTTAATCGCTGGATGAGTTCTGGAAGTAAATCTGAAACTAAGAAAAGTGGTGATGTACCGATGTATGTGATGATGCTCATTGGCGCATATTATTTGTTCAGATTAATTACGACAGGTTCTTTCTAACAACGTACTACACAGCTAATAAAAAAGCGGCTTAGAGCCGCTTTTTTTATTTTAATCTATGATTTACCACTAGTTAGCTTTTTTAGCTTCCTCTGCGTAATAAGAACGCACTTCTGTCATATCAAAATCACGTGCCCATTGAATAATTGCGTCTAATGCTGGCGCGCCAATTTCACCGACTTGCGCATGAATACCAGCTTGCTCACGAATGACCAAAACACCTGGAATCTGATTCACTTCAAAATACTCACCAATTTCAGGGTCTGTTTCAGTATTCACCATACCAAATACAATATCAGGATTTTTTGCAGCAGCAGCTTCAAATGTTGGCGTAAATGCTATACATGGATCACACCATGGTGCCCAAAAATCAACAATAATAAAATTATTGCCTTCGATTGTTTCTTTAAAATTTTCTTTGTTGAGTGCAACAACCGCCATGACTAGATCCTAAATTTAATTGATTAATTTGATGATTTAAGTAACTTGTAAATAATTTGTAACTATCAGACTAGATTTTAGCAGACCTAGCAGGTTTAGTTAAGCCCAGTCGGCTTTAACTAAACCCTAAAATGCTAGTTAATCAAGTATTTAAAGTTAGCTAACCTATTTATTAATAGGCTGATCCCAACCATTGGCAAAAAACAATTCATTTAATGGGCGACGTGACCGTGGCGCAGTTTCACGTACTAATGCTTCGCCAGTCACCGTTGCAATATCTGCAGCATAACCAACGCAAACCATCGCCATAGGCGTGAATTGCGCTGGAATACTGAATTTTTCACGTGTTAGATCCACATTAAAACCGCCCATTTGATGTGCCATCAAACCCATACTTGAAGCTTGTAAGCATAGGTTTTCGGCCGCTGCACCAGTGTCATATTGCGCCCAACGATTAGGTTGCTGATTATGGTTAAACAAACTACCCGCACACACTAGTAAAAGTACAGAGGCATCTTTCACCCAAGCTTGGTTACTTGGTGCTAAACAGTCAAACGCTTGTTGCCAAGCGGCTGCATCTGTATTTTTATCCCACACAATAAAGCGCCATGGTTGATCCCCAAAGCAAGATGGTGCCCAACGAGCCGCTTCAAGCAAGGCAGTAATCTGCTCTGTGCTAACCGGTTTTGCAGCATCGTAGGCACGACCACTCCAACGGTTAGCTAGGGTTTTATCAATGTCGACTTGGGTGATTGCTGGATTGTGCATGAAGGTTTTTACTCCAAATTAGGCGTTTAAAAAAGGATAATCAGTGTAACCTTTTTCGCTTCCACCATAAAAAGTATTTGAATCTGCTTCATTGAGTGCAGCATCCGTTTTATAGCGTTTCACTAAATCTGGATTGGCGATAAACGGTACACCATAAGCAATCGCATCAGCTTGACCGTTAGCAATTGCCGCGTTACCACGCGCTTTGTCATATCCTAAATTAGCTAAGTAAGCGCCTTTGAACAGTTGACGTAATGCTGCAAAATCAAATGGATCTGCGACTCCCCCGCCATGTACGCCACCCTCTAGCACATGTAAATAAGCAAGATTAAATTGATTCAGTTCGCCTACCACATAATTAAATAAGGCTTGAGGATTGCTATCTTGCATATCATTGAATGGATTAACTGGTGAGATGCGAATACCCACTTTGTCTGAGCCAGCAACGTCAACAACCGCTTTGGTGACTTCCATCAACAAGCGAGCACGATTTTCAAAACTGCCTCCATAATTATCTGTACGTTTATTCGTACCATCACGTAAAAACTGGTCTAGCAAATAGCCATTGGCAGCATGTATTTCCACTCCATCAAAACCTGCAGCGAGTGAGCATTTAGCCGCGTGTACATAATCCTCAACGATGTCTGCAAGCTCGCTGGCATCTAATGCGCGCGGCTCTACATAATCTACCAAACCTTGATAAGTAAAGGCTTTACCTGCTGGTTTGATGGCGGATGGCGCAACGGGTAGCACACCATTAGGCAGTAAACTTGGATGCGAAATACGGCCTACATGCCACAATTGCAAGACGATTTTTCCGCCTTTAGCATGGACTGCGTCAGTGACTTTTTTCCAGCCCGCAACTTGTGCATCTGTATATATACCAGGCAAAGCTGGGTAACCATGCGCCATGGCTGATATCGGTGTAGCTTCGGTAATAATTAAGCCTGCAGTGGCACGTTGTTCATAATAGGCCACATTAATGGCTTGCGGTACGCCACCCTCACCTGCACGATTGCGCGTCAATGGCGCCATCACCATTCTATTTTTTAATGCAATTGAACCCAAACTGACTGGGCTGAATAAATCTAATGCCATATATTTCTCCATATGATTGCTGTGAATGTGCGATATCAATTACGCGAAGGATATTACTTAGAAATGATTACTTGATGACAATCTCTGCAGGCTGTTTAACGCCCTCTATTAACAAGGTGACTTCAATGTCGTCACCTATAGGCGCGCCCGCTTTGCTTGCCCAGCCAAAGCCATAGTCAGATGCTTTAATCATAGTATGTGCTTCAATGCCCACTCGGTAGCCGCCCCATGGATCTGAACCGAAACCTAATATTTTAAATGGAAAGGATATTTCTTTAGTCACACCGTGCATAGTGAAATTTCCAGTCAATATCCCTTCGGCAGGCGCACTGCTAGAAGAACTACTCACAGCAACTTTTGTACTCATAAAAGTCATTAGATTAAAATTAGCCGCGTCTAAGTATTCTTTCTTTTTGATATTCTCATCTCGTTTAGCATGGCTGGAATTAACACTGAGTACATTTATTTTCGCCATGACTGAGGAGTTTGCTAAATTGGTTGAATCAATTATCAACTTACCACTCACGTCACTAAAAGTGCCAGATGTCTTAGACGCGACATGACGAATCGTCCAATTTGCAAAACTATGGGTATTGTCGATACGATAAGTATCAGGATCAGCCATGACCAAGCTAGAAAGCATCATGGATGCGAGTAAAACCGATATTTTTAAGAGATGTTTTTTCATGTTCGCCTCGCTAGTTCAATCAGTCAAAAAAGTTATTTTCAACTTACCAATTTAGCGAAATTTGACCAGCCGATATATAACAACGTTCACTACTGCTGCATAATATCCACTGAATGATGAATAGGCAGATCAAACAAAAGTATTTCTGATTGCGTTAACGCCTTAAATGTAAATTCCTTTGAACCGTCTGCCATCAGCGCATCACCCGCTGATAAATGCTGCCCACAAACTTCAATCTCCCCACTGGCAAGCTGAATATAAAGGCTTCTATGAGCGGGTAGCATGTAGTCCAACGATTTATTCTCAGCCAGCAATGTGGTAAAAAGTGAAATGTCTTGGTGAATTTTAAGCGAGTTCTCACGGCCATCGTGAGAGACAATCAAGCACCAACGGTTTTGCTTTTGAGCTTGGGTAAAGTGCTGATCTTTGTAGCTAGGCTCTAATAGTTTACGTTCCGGAAATATCCAGATTTGTAATAAATGTACCGCATTGGTCTCAGAAGCGTTTATTTCACTATGCACAATGCCTGTACCTGCTGTCATACACTGTACATCACCAGCTTTAATAACAGCAGTGTTACCCAAGCTGTCTGCATGTCGCAACTCACCTTGCAACATATAGGTAATAATCTCCATATTTTTATGCGGGTGCATGCCAAAACCCCGCCCTGCCGCAAATACATCTTCATTAATCACACGCAATACGGAGTAGTGCATATACGCAGGATCGTAATAACCAGTAAATGAAAATGAGTGATAACTCTTTAACCAAGCCTGATGAACATAGCCTCGATCAGAAGATTTTCTTAGTTTTGTGTTATTTGGGCTCGGTTTCATAATATTTCTTTCATGAAGTTTGATTTTAATTAATGTTATGCATCATTTATTTTTAATTTTTTCACTAAAAAAACACCAGACAAAATCCATACAAAGCCCACAAACAAGCCATCTAAGCGCATATGAGTATTTACATAAGTACTATAAGTGAGTTGCCTTTCGCCTAATAGCGGTTATTTTTGCATATCTAATTCAAAAAGTTTGATGCAAATATAGCTATTCAACTATTAGATTCAACTACTATAATGATTATTATGACTATTAAAATCTCTTTAGAATCTCTAGAAGTACTAGACGCTATTGCAAGCAAAGGAAGCTTTGCTGCTGCGGCTGAGTCCTTATTCCGCGTGCCATCTGCTATTACGTATACAGTACGTAAGTTAGAACAAGATTTAGGTGTCGCAATATTCAACCGCAGCGGGCATAGAGCTGAGCTTACCGAAGCTGGCGCCGAGCTTTTACGTGAAGGGCGTTATCTACTTAATGCCGCAAGCGAGCTTGAGTCTCACGTAAAGCTCGTTGCAAGTGGGGTAGAAACTGAGCTGACTATCGCGATTAGCGAACTATTCACCTTAGATGCGCTATATAAGGTAATAGATGAGTTCTACTCACAAAATTTTGGCACACGTCTAAAAGTGATACGAGAAGTGTACGGTGGAAGCTGGGATGCTTTAGTCTCTGGCCGTGCGGCAATATCAGTCGGCGCGCCAGGTGAAGGTCCGCACGCAGGTAGTTATACAACTAAAGCGATCGGCATTTTGGAATTTCATTATGCGGTTGCGGTCAACCATCCATTGGCACAAATAGCAGAGCCATTACAAAACATTGACCTCAAACAATATCGAGCAATTTCTGCGTCAGATAGCTCACGTAGCTTAGAGCCAAAAACTTCAGGCATCATTAATGGTCAGGAAGTGTTATCAGTACCTGATATGCAAGCTAAACTTCAGGCGCAGGTTGCAGGTTTAGGTACGGGATATTTACCGAAAAGAATGGCTGAACGACATGTAGCCACCGGTGAGTTAGTGATAAAAGCGGTTGCTGAGCCTAAACCAAAAATCACTAGCTACCTTGCTTGGCATAATAAAGGCGGCAAAGCTCAGCAATGGTTGATTGAAAAGTTAAAACAACTGACTTTAGACGAATTACTGATGTAAGCGTTAATCGTCGAGACCCTTATTGGAATTATATTGGTTATGTTTTTAAGTAAGTTAATAGCTGCCTAAGTTTTAATTAAGCTTTATCTGTATTATCATGTTTTGAGTTCTTTTTTGAATTACACACATGAAAAAAATAACAGATGCCATTATTTCCAAAACCAGTGAAGTCATTCTAGGCAAAGAGCAACAAATCAAACTTGCTCTAGCCTGCATATTGGCTAAAGGGCATTTACTTATTGAAGATCTGCCTGGTATGGGCAAAACCACCTTGGCGCATACTTTGGCGCAAGTACTTGGTCTACAATTTCAACGCGTACAATTCACGAGCGATTTACTACCTGCCGACGTGCTAGGCGTTTCTGTATACGATAGAAATGCCGCCAATTTCAAATTCCACCCCGGACCAATATTTACCAATGTTTTATTAGCCGATGAAATCAATCGCGCCACTCCCAAAACGCAGAGTGCATTACTTGAAGTGATGGAAGAAGCTCAAGTGACAATAGACGCAGTCACTTACACCCTACCCCAACCATTTTTTGTGATTGCCACGCAAAACCCGAGTTCTCAAATCGGCACTTTTGCATTACCAGAGTCGCAGCTAGATCGCTTTTTGATGCGTATTACCATTAACTACCCAGATGCAGCTTCTGAACGCAAACTATTACAAAGCAATGGCGGTCGTGAGCAACTGGCAAAACTAAGCCCCGTGATTGATGCCAAACAGTTACAAACGCTACAAGCTGCTTGTCACGACATTCATGTTTCGGATGCGCTACTCGATTACTTGCAAGCTATTCTAAAATACACACGTCAATCTGCACAATTCAATGCAGGCTTGTCACCTCGTGCAGGTTTAAGCTTAAAACAGTGTGCACAAGCATGGGCAATGTTGGATGGTCGCGACCATGTCATTCCAGAGGACATTCAAGCCATATTGCCAAGTGTGGCGGGTCACCGATTGGTCAGCAATAGCACATTGACAGGTAGCGTAGATAATATCGCCCAACTGCTAAAATCTGTCACTGTTTAAGCTTGACGTTCAGCATGGCAGAAAGCTTAAACCTATCGAGTGAGTCCAGTCTCAAGCCCGACTTTAAACTCAGCTCGCCAAAAACTTGGTTTCGCACGGCTATCGCCATAGATTCAACCACTACGCTAAGCCGCAGGCATATTTACATATTACCGACACGGTTTGGCTGGATGTATGGCCTGTTATTAATAGGCCTACTCACAGGTTCAATCAACTATTCCATCAGCTTAGGTTTTGCCATCACGTTTTTATTAACTGGATTAGGCTTAATCAGCATGCTACATACTTGGCGTAATTTAGCTCATTTAAAAATCGAAGCGAAACGCGCAAACCCTGTATTTGCAGGCCAACAAGCAGTGTTCGAGCTGGCTGTCATTGATGATAGCAATCGTGCCCGCTTCAGCATCTTTGCAAAATTTGCAGATGAAGAAGCTGATATTCAAGATGTTCCTGCACTTGATGAAAGCATATTTAGGTTATCTTTACGCAGCCAAAAGCGCGGATGGCTAAAAGCGCCTCGCATTACCTTTAGCACCGAATTTCCTGTGTCACTCTTTCATGTTTGGGCATATGCTGAAACGGCAAACCAATGCCTGATATACCCCAACCCAAGCTTGCGCAGTCAAATACTACCTAGTGCAGATGCCGATGGCGCCACTGGACAATTATCAACCACGCAAGGTGACGATGATTTTGCGGGGCATCGCAATTACCAGTTTGGCGACTCGCCTAAACGCGTCGATTGGAAAGCATCCTCCCGCGAACAAGGCTTGCTGGTTAAGCAATTTCAGGGGGAAGCCAGCTCTACATTGTGGTTAGATTTTAATGCAACGACTGGCAACAATATCGAATTACGCATCAGCCAACTCACGCGTTGGGTGGTAGATGCTGACGCACAGCACTTGAGATACGGTCTACGTTTACCACAACTCAGCATTCAACCTAGCATTGGCGATGTTCATTACCATCAATGTTTAACCGCATTGGCGCTCATGTAATGGCTAGTCAAACGGAGGCACAAATTAACATTAGCAAGCAAGCCATTATTTGGTTGCTGCTCTCGTTAAGTATCACCTTCACGCTATATGCATTTAATCTGGAAAACTGGGTGCCTGCATGTTTTGTGGTATTTGCAATTTGGCGTTATTTAATTGAAAAAAATAACTGGGCTTACCCCAAACTGTGGCTGCGCTTTCCGCTCACGATTGCTGGTGGTATCGCAGTTTTAGTCACCTATGGCTCACTGTTTGGACGCGATGCAAGTGTTGGCTTATTAGCCGTCATGATTTCAATGAAATTACTTGAAACCAGAACAAAGCGCGACTTTGTGGTGATGGTAGTGTTAAGTTACTTTCTCACGGTTAACATCCTACTTTTTACACAAGCCATCTGGGTTTTTCTGGCAGTCTTACTCGCATTGATAGGCCTTACAGCTTGTCTCATTAGTGTGAGCCATCAAACTAAGCAAACTACCATCAGCCCACAGATATGGAAAGTTCAAGCAAAACTAGCAGGTAAACTACTACTGCAAGCTACGCCTATCATGTTGGTGTTGTTTGTGCTGTTTCCACGTATTCCAGGTCCAATTTGGGGTATTCCACAAGATGCTTACAGCGGCATGACTGGGCTTTCAGATAGCATGGAACCTGGCAATATCAGTCAACTCAGTTTATCTAGCAAAATCGCTTTTCGTGTTGAGTTCAAATCTGCGATTCCGGCAAACAATCAGCTCTACTGGCGCGGCCCAGTGTTGTGGCATCAAGAAGGTCGGCGCTGGCAAATGACTAGCGACAACATTCCTTTACCTACGGAAACCATAGAAACTTCAGGCGAAGCGACTGATTACACCATCACGCTAGAGCCACATAATCGCAACTGGTTGCTAATGCTTGATTTACCCGATATAGCATCAAGCACATTGCCAGCTGAAGCTCACATCAAGCATGATATGCAGGTGCTTTCCAAAGAGCCTATTCGCACGCGCATTCGCTATCAGGGGCATTCATACTTGCATTACACATTAGGCGCTAAACTAAGTGAGCATGAACGCACGCTGGCGTTGCAATTGCTAGAGGACGAGAATCCTAAAACGCGCCAACTTGCTGCCACATGGGTCAGCGAGAATAAGTCGCCTACGGCAATTGTAGAAGCTGCACTCAGAATGTTTCGTGAGCAAACCTTCGTCTATACACTTGCGCCACCAAGACTAGGCAAAGAACCCGTTGATGATTTTTTATTCAATACCAAACGCGGCTTTTGCGAGCATTATGCCAGCAGCTTTGTTTATTTGATGCGGGCCGCAGGTGTGCCCGCACGCATCGTTACAGGCTACCAGGGCGGTGAAATCAACCCAAATGGCAATTACCTTATCGTTCGCCAATCTGACGCGCATGCGTGGGCGGAAGTTTGGATACAAGATCAAGGGTGGGTGCGCGTAGACCCTACCTCGGCTGTATCTCCAGACCGCATAGAATTCGGAATTGGTACAGCACTACCAGATTCCAATTTATTACCGTTACTCTCACGTCAAGATTACCCAGTGCTGAAAAATCTCTACATGAACTGGGATGCAGTCAATAACGGATGGAATCAATGGGTACTAGGCTACGACCAAGACAAGCAACTCGCGCTGCTCAAAAAACTGATCAATAAAGATATCGCATGGGAAGATATCGGTCTGATATTAGTCACGACTATGATTGCCCTGATGCTTTTTGTAAGCTACTTATTGCTGCGCAATAACGGCGGCGTTGTGCTAAATCCAACAAACAAAATCTACCAACAGTTTTTGAAGAAACTCTCTAAAGCTGGTGTAACTAAATTAAGACATGAAGGTGCAATTGATTTTGGTAATCGTGCCGCTAAAGCCTTACCAAATCAAGCCATTGAAATACTAGAAATATCAGCGCTATACTCGTCAATGCAATATGCTAAACATCAAGCTAGTAGCAATATAACCAATGCACCTAATCAACAAACCCTAAGCTTGCTCAAACAATTAGTAAAAAACCTAAAAATAAAATGACCTCACACTCAATCAATACAGATCAACAAACCCCTGATGAGCGCTACATGCAGCTAGCTTTAGCACTTGCGCAAGAAGCCGCCGTTGCTGGCGAAGTGCCGGTAGGCGCGATTGTTGTGAAAGATGGTGTAGTGATTGGTCGCGGAGGCAACTCGCCGATTGATACACACGACCCGACAGCCCATGCAGAAATAGCCGCCTTACGTGATGCCGCTAAGAGTTTAGGCAATTACCGCTTAGTTGACTGCTCACTTTACGTGACTTTAGAGCCATGTGCGATGTGCACAGGTGCAATTCAACATGCCAGAATCGCTAGGTTAATATATGGTGCGAGCGACCCTAAAACAGGCGCTTGTGGCAGCGTGGTGAATTTAATGGCAGAGCCAAAGCTGAACCATCATACTGAAGTATTTAGCGGTGTGTTAGCCGCAGAATGTGGCGCAATGCTGAGTGAATTTTTTAAGCAACGGCGATTAAAAAATAAGCAATAAAAAACCCGCCAAATAGCGGGTTTTTTTATTGCATAAGAATTTATTTAAAACCTAGTCGTTACTACCAAAAGACATCAAGATGCTCAATAAATTACTAAATATATTGTAGATGCTAATAAACAGTGACAGGGTTGCCATCACGTAGTTAGTCTCACCACCGCGTACGATTTGGTTCACTTCATACAAAATGAATCCTGATGAAATAAGAATAAATACCGCTGAAATAGTGAGTGATAATGCTGGAATATGTAAAAATAGGTTAGCAATAATCGCTAAAAACACGACCACTACACCTATCACCAAAAACTTACCTAAGAAACTGAAATCTCTCTTAGTAGAGCTGGCGATACCAGCTAATGTCAAAAAGATAATACCTGTACCTGCTGCCGCCAAACCTACTAACTGGCCGCCGTTACGTAAATGCAATGCATGTTGCAGTAATGGGCCTAACATCACACCCAACAGGAATGTGTAAACCAAAAGCAAGACAATACCTAAGCCACTGTTGCGATTAGCGGTGATCGCCATTTGCATGCCAATAGTCACTGCCATAAATGCGCCAAATGCCATAAATGGGTGCAAGGCTATAACACTAAAATCAATGCCCATACCAATAAAAGCACCAATCACGGTTGGGATCATGGTTAAGCTCAGCATTGCATAGGTGTTACGCAACACTTTATTAGTAGCCAGTTGTGCTGATTCTGAACGACCTAGAACCGGTGTATTGTCAAACATTGTGAATTCCTTTAAGTAATAAAAACTTAATTACTAAGTTTATTAAGATAGTGTTTATTAAGACACTGCTTACTAAGATAGCGTTTAAGCCAATAAGTTTCAAGTGATAAATTGTTACAAATTAATGATGATGAAGCTTACCTAGACAAACAACTCACCTTCAGATTTCCCAACTAAGGCCACTTGATGCACAGCTTTTACGAAGTCCGCACTTTCGTGCAATTGATCTAAACTGAGCGGATTTCTTTGTCCATGCATGCGCGCTAGCCTTGCAATGCTTTGCGCGGAAATCGTCCATTTGAGATTCGCCAGCAGCTCGTCTGCCATGGCTGGCTGATTGCATAGCAACACCATATCGCAGCCAGCATTTAAAGCGGCTAAAGCACGCGTGGTCACATCGCCACCCGCAGTTGCTGCCTCCATACTTAAATCATCGCTAAAAATCACGCCGTTAAAACCGAGGCGCGCTCTTAAGATTTTTTGCAACCAACGTGGTGAGAATCCAGCTGGCTTATCATCCACCTTAGAGTAAATGACATGCGCTGGCATAATTGCTTGAATACCATCGTCAATCAGCATTCTGAAAGGCTGCATATCATTTTGTGCGATTTGGTCAAACTCGCGGTCATCTACAGGCATGCTCACATGTGAATCTGCCACCACAAAGCCATGCCCTGGAAAGTGCTTACCCACTGCTGCCATACCACCTTTTTTAAGACCTTGCATCAGTGAAAAAGCTAAATCATTAATAGCCTGTGGCTTAAGGTGAAACGCTCTATCGCCAATGACTAAGCTATCGCCATAGTCCATATCAAGTACTGGCGTAAAACTGAAATCAATGCCGTGCGCACGTAATTCTGCCGCTAAAATCCAGCCTGCTTCTACTGCTAACTCTTTCGCTTTTTTCGGATTGGTGTCCCAAATCTTACCAAACTCACGCATAGCTGGAATTTTAGTAAATCCATCTCTAAAGCGTTGTACGCGGCCACCTTCATGATCCACCGCAATTAAAAGCGGTGGCTGGCGAACCGCATGAATGCTTGCTGTCAGGGCATCTAATTGCGCGTTATTTTCATAGTTACGTTTAAATAAAATAACACCACCCACCAATGGATGCTGCAAACGGCGTATATCTTCTGCCGTGAGCGTTGTACCAACCACATCCAACATAATAGGACCTAATGACATATTTCACCCTTTAAAATCTATTTTCAACAACTCTGTAGGTCGGGTTAAAACCCGACCTACAAATTTAGGTTTCTGTTCTTACGTCTAACTTATCACGTAAATAATCGCCGCCTAGGTTAATCGCTAAAATCAAACTCATCAAGCTTAATCCTACAATTAACACGTAATGCGGCGCGATTAGCATGTATCGCACACCATCGCGTAGCATGGCGCCCCAGGAGGCATTCGGCGCTTGTATGCCTAAGCCAAGAAAAGACAGGCTGGCCTCGGCAATCATCACACTAGCCAAACTATAAGTTGCTTCTACGACCAGTATTGATGTGAGCAAGGGCAATATATGCCTAAATATCATGCGAGGTACAGAGGCCCCTAACGATTCCGCAGCCAATACATGCTGACGATTTCGCAGCCCAAGTGCTTGTCCGCGCGTGAGTCTTGCGTAGCTCACCCAACCAGTAATGCTTAAAGCGATCATCAAATTTATCAAGCCTGGGCCGAGTACCGCCGCGAATGCGATTGCTAGCAAAATACCTGGGAAGGCTAAAAAAACATCGGTAATCTGCATCAATACACGGTCTATCTTGCCGCCATAGAAACCTGCTAGTAAACCTATACACACGCCAACCAACATGGTGATGACTGTAACGATGATGGAAACCATAAACGAAACTTCAACACCACGTAAAAGACGTGCCAGAATACTACGGCCTAAATCATCTGCTCCCAATAAGTAAGAAAAGCTCGGCGAACTGAGAATGCCACTCAAGTCAATCTGATTTGGGTTAAGCTGCAACAAGCGCCCAAGAACAACGGCGGCTAGCCAGAAAATCAAAATAGAAGAGGCGAATTTTTTCATTTAATCATCAAGCAAAATTTACGCGCTGACTCTAACTCTAGGGTCAGCAAATCTATATAAAACATCTGTGACTAAATTCACCAAGACATAACTCAAAGCGACAATCAGCACACAAGCCTGCGTTACGGGGTAATCACGCTTCTCAATACTTTCCACAAGCAAGCGACCAATGCCATCCCAGCTAAAAATAGTTTCGGTAATTACTGTGCCAGCTAACAAACTACCCATTTGCAAACCAACAATCGTGATAATCGGCAATAAAGCGGCACGTAAAGCATGGCGTAAAATCACTGCCTGCTCAGTTAAACCTTTGGCGCGGGCGGTGCGAATATAATCGTCATTCAGTACTTCCAGCAGACTGGTGCGCGTCATACGCGTGAGTATCGCGCTTAACCCAAAACCTAAAGTTAACGCAGGTAGAATAATCGAAGCGCCAGACTCCATGCCACTGACAGGCAGCCAGCCTAACCATACGGCGAATATCAGCATCAACATAGGTCCTAACCAAAAAGCTGGCATAGCCGATAAACGCACGCTCACCAAAGTCACTACAATATCTTGCCAATGATTCACTTTTAAAGCCGCATAAACACCCATAGGCACACCTAAAGCGATGCCAATAATCAAGGATAACAACGCCAATTTTACGGTGGCTGGATAACGCGTTTTCATCATTTCGATAATCGGCGTTTTTGTGTGTATAGACTTACCTAAATCGCCCTGCGACAGCTTAGCCAGATAGGCCCCAAACTGCTGGATAAGCGGCTGATCTAGCCCCAAGTCAGCACGTAATTGGTTGCGGTCAGCGCTACTGGCGGATTCGCCTAGCATGACTTCCACTGGGTCACCTGGTACAAGATGAATCAGTAGAAAAGTAAGTAGCAACACGCCAAAAATGACGGTAGCAAAGCTTGATAGCTTTTTAATTAAGAACACAAAACCATCCTAACTTGCCATCACACACTTAACTGTCATCCTGAGCATAGCGAAGGTTCCAGCAATTTGGTCAGAAAAAACTGGATTCTTCACTTCATTCAGAATGACGGGCTTGGATTGGCAACTCATTCCGAAATCACCACAGACGTACCAACATCAACCAAATCAAACAACTCAATCATCTCCGCATTACGCATGCGCACACAGCCATGCGAGCCAATCTTGCCAAGCTCTGTGCTATCTGGTGTGCCATGAATGTAAATATAGCGTTGCATGGTATCTACATTGCCAAGCCGATTAAATCCAACTTCAGTGCCAGAAAGCCACAAAATACGCGTCAAAATCAAATCTCTATTTGGAAACTCCGCCATTAACTCTGGCGTACAGATTTCACCCGTAGGTCTACGCCCAACAAACACCGTATTTTCTGCCGCCCCCGCACCAATCTTAGCGCGGATAATATGTTGCCCTAATGGTGTACAGCCACTATTTTTCTCGCACCCAGCGCCATTCGCCGCAGTAGATACATTGTATTTAGCCTTTACTCCGCCGAAGTTATCGAAAAGCGTGAGAGTTTGATTGGATATGGAGATTTCAATGCGCATAGCTAATTGTACCCAAATCATCCCAATTTCCATCAGGTTTTGCGTTGTAATTGGTGATGCTTTTACTCATGGCGGCAAACTGCCCTTCGTACCACAATGGTACATAAGGTAACTGTTGACGAATACGCGTTGTTGCCGCTTGCCAGTTTTCTTCAGCAAGCTGTTTATCTAGTTCAGCATCTGCGTATCTGCCACGGTTAAAGCCATTCGGAGGAACGCTGTGTGTGCCAAAAGCTTTTAAATAAATTTCAGGCGTTTTAATGCCGACCCAGGTGAGACCGTACAATTGAAAGTTGCCTTGTTTTACGTCTTCAAAGAATGTACCCCAGTCTAAGCTGCGGATTTCAAGGTCTATGCCTGCCTTCGCCATTTGAGCTTGTAATATAGTAGCGAAGCGCACCCGCTGTGCATCTGTTGAGGTTTTATAAACAAGTTTAAGTGGCAACTTAACACCAGCTTCTTGCAAAAGCTGCTTTGCTAAAACTGGGTTGTAGTCATTGAGCGTTAAATCTGCATGGAGTTGATTCGTGTAATGTTCGGGAGGCAAAATCATGTCCGCTTCACGGCTATGTTGAATCATGGCTTTTGCTATGATTTGCTTACGGTCTATGGCATGCGAGATGGCTTGCCTGACTTTAAGCTTTTGCAATACTGGGTCTTGAAAATTTAAACCCAGATAAGAAAAATTAGCACCTATGCCAGTTTTCACAATTACATCGGGCTTAGTTTGCAGATACTTCACTAGCTCTGGCGGCAACTCACCTTGTAACAAATCGACTTCACCATGCAGCAGCTTTAACACACGTACAGTTGGGTCTTTTACTTCTATCAAACTGATGCGTTGACCATCGTTGACACGTTGCAAAGTTAATTTATTCTGCCAAGCGATAAATTTTAAAGGGCCATTGCCCATAGGCGAATGCGAAAAGTCATAACTTTCGGCAATGAGTTTGGCTGGCAAAATTCCTATAATGAGTTTAGCTGAGAAGTGCTTATCTGCTTGATTCAGCTGAAACTCAACTGTGTCATTATCAATGACCGTAATATTTTTAATATTGGCAAACTCAGCAGTATTGGGCGAGTCTTTTAAAGTGGCTAATGAATCGTAAGTGGCTTTTACGTCATTGGCTGTCAGCGGCATTTGATTATGAAACGATGCGCGATTTTTATTCAAAGCAAATCGGAACACTGTCGGACTGAGCTCTACCCAAGTAGACAAGCTGGCGACCGGCTTTGATTGCGTATCAAAATCTACCAAGCTTTGATACACCAATCGGTTCACGCGCTCCGAAGCGGCGTCTGTGGCATAACGCGGATCTAAGTTAAGAGGCATTTGCCCAATGGCAAATACAATTTCATGTGAAGAAGTGGACGAATTTTGTTGAGTACAGGAGCCTGTACTCAACATTAGTAAAATCAAACAAAACTGCGCTAAAACTTTCAATGCCTTCATAGCATCGAAGTTTACTAGATTATGCGCTTCTTAGATGCTTAGGCTAAATGAATATTTAAGCTTAGCATTATTATCAAGCAGTATTATGATGAGCTAGCTTGGCTTTTACAGCACAACGCCTAAAAGCAAAACTTAGCAGAATGCTAATGAACAAATAGTTTTTATTTTTTAAGTACATATCGTAGCAATTCTTAAGCAGCCTCAATATAAACCGTCAGTTTTTAGTGGCTTTAAACAAATTATACTTAATTTAAAAAATCACTGAAACTTTGCAGTGAAAATTGTATCTATTTGTAACAGTTTTACTTGGGCTTAAATTCAAAAATCTTCTACGTTATCAAGCAACTAATTCTAGCTAAGAACATCCAACAGGGCTAGAATATCGACCTTTTAGAAACTAAGCTCAATTTCAATCTAATTGACATAAATCAATTAGATTTACTGGAATGTGCGACAAAATGTCACGTGTGAAACTCACAAAGAATTATCAATAAGTGCTATAGGGGAAACAAATGCAAGACCTTAAAACTCAAGCAATTACGTATGAAGATGGCGTCATACGGCAATTTTCAATCATGGCCGTAGTTTGGGGCGTTTTTGGCATGTTAATGGGCGTTATCATCGCCTCACAACTTGTCTGGCCAGAACTTAATCTAGGCTTACCTTGGACCAGTTTTGGGCGTTTGCGTCCACTACATACCAACGCGGTCATTTTTGCATTTGGTGGCTGTACATTGTTTGCCACTTCTTACTATGTAGTACAACGCACGTGTCAAACTAAGCTGTTTATGCCTAAGTTGGCATCTTTTACATTCTGGGGCTGGCAATTAGTGATTGTAGCTGCGGCAATTTCACTACCGTTGGGTTACACGCAAGGTAAAGAGTACGCTGAACTAGAATGGCCTATCGACATTTTGATTGCCATCGTTTGGGTGTCTTACGCGATTGTGTTCTTTGGTACGATTGGTACACGTAAAGTGAAACATATTTATGTCGCCAACTGGTTCTTTGGTGCATTTATCCTGACAGTTGCTTTGCTACACATTGTAAACAGCGCGGCAATTCCTGCTGGCTTCATGAAATCTTACTCAGCATACGCTGGCGTGCAAGATGCGATGGTGCAATGGTGGTACGGTCACAATGCCGTTGGTTTCTTCCTTACAGCGGGTTTCTTAGGCATCATGTATTACTTTGTACCTAAACAAGCTGAACGTCCTGTGTACTCATATAGCTTGTCTATCGTGCATTTCTGGGCATTGATTTTCACTTACATGTGGGCGGGTCCTCACCACTTGCATTACACAGCATTACCTGACTGGACTCAATCTCTAGGTATGGCATTCTCCTTGATTCTGTTGGCGCCAAGTTGGGGCGGTATGATTAACGGTATGATGACAATGTCTGGCGCATGGCACAAATTGCGTACAGATCCTATCTTACGCTTCTTAATTGTTTCATTATCTTTCTACGGTATGAGTACCTTTGAAGGTCCAATGATGGCGATTAAAACGGTCAACTCACTTTCACACTACACAGACTGGACAGTTGGTCACGTTCACTCAGGCGCATTAGGCTGGGTTGGTTTAGTCTCAATGGGTGCGCTTTATTACATGGTTCCACGTTTGTTTGGTCAAAAACAAATGTACAGCATTAAAGCCATTGAGTTGCATTTCTGGTTAGCGACTATCGGTATCGTGCTTTACATCTCATCACTTTGGATTTCAGGCGTGATGGAAGGTTTAATGTGGCGTGCAATTAACACTGATGGCACATTGACATACACATTCGTGGAAAGCGTAAAAGCAAAACATCCGTACTACATGATTCGTGCGCTAGGTGGCTTACTCTACCTTAGCGGCATGACGATTATGTTGTGGAATGTACTCAAAACGGCAAGCAGCGGTAAAGCTGCTGTTGTGAACATTCCAGCTGTTACTGCTCACGCTTAAGGAAAAACCATGTCTGACTTAAATAAAAACAGTGAAACAAAAAGTGGTTTTAGCCACGAAAAAATTGAGACCAATAACTTTCTAATGATTGTGTTGATTTTGCTCACAGTGGCGTTTGGTGGTTTAGTGGAAATCGTTCCACTGTTCTTTCAAAAATCAACAACAGAGCCTATCACTGGTCTACAGCCATACACGGCATTGCAATTGGCTGGTCGCGACATCTACACGCGTGAAGGTTGCTACAACTGCCATTCACAAATGATTCGTCCGTTCCGCGCTGAAACTTTGCGCTATGGACACTACTCAGTAGCTGGTGAATCAGTGTATGACCACCCTTTCCAATGGGGTAGTAAACGTACAGGTCCAGACTTAGCACGTGTTGGTGGTAAGTATAGTGATGACTGGCAACGTATTCATTTGAATAACCCACGTGATCTTGTGCCTGAATCTATCATGCCAGCATATCCATGGTTAGAAAAAACGCTTGTTGATGCGGATGCAATGCCAGCTCATATGCGTGCGCTTCGCACTGTAGGCGTACCTTACACTGACGCACAAATTGCGAGTGCTGTAGAAGATGTCAAAGGCAAAACTGAACAAGATGCTTTGGTTGCATTCCTGCAAGTTTTAGGTATTCACTTGAAATAAGCAAAATATCTTGAAGTAACCTCAATATAAGGAAGAACCCAAAATGGATATAACCACACTGCGCATTGCTGCGACAATTATTAGTTTTATTGTATTTGTTGGCATTCTCATCTGGGTTTGGCGAAATCGAAATACTTCAGACTTTAAAGAGGCAGCTAACCTGCCTTTTAAAGAAGATTAAAGTTAATAAAACTTCATACACTGAAGAATAAAGGAAAATAAAATGAGTGATTTTACTAGTGGCTTTTGGCCCATTTTCATTACAGTGATTGCACTAGGCGGCATACTTTTTTGCGTAATCATGCTATTGATTGCAAGCAGAATTAAAGTCGCGACTTCTGGCGTTGATAACACCAGTGATCATGTTTGGGATGGTGATCTTCGTGAAATGAACAACCCATTACCACGCTGGTGGGTTGGGATGTTTATTCTCACTGTAATCTTTGCCTTGTTTTATCTTGCGGCTTATCCTGGTTTAGGCAGTTTTGCAGGTAAATTAGGCTGGACTGCAACGAAACAATACGAGCAAGAAGTTGCAGCAGCAAACAAAGCGCTAGAACCAATGTACGCCAAATTTGCCGTGATGAAAACCGAAGACCTTGCAAAGAACCCTGAAGCTAGAGCCATTGGCGAGCGTATATTTATGAACAACTGCGCTCAGTGTCATGGTTCAGATGCTAAAGGCAGCCGTGGCTTTCCAAATCTAACTGACAACGACTGGTTACACGGTGGTAGTCCAGCTAAGATTGAAGAAACCATCACTGGTGGCCGTATCGGTATGATGCCACCAATGGCAGCAGCTGTAGGCACACCAGAAGATGTTAAAAACGTTGCTAACTATGTACTTAGCCTATCTGGCAGTATTTATGATTCTGGTCGCGCAGGTTTAGGTAAAGATAAGTTTGCAGCTTGCGCTGCCTGCCATGGCCCTGAAGGTAAAGGCAACACAGACATTGGATCAGCAAATCTGACTGACAATATTTGGCTGCATGGCGCAGGTGAAGCATCCATTATCAAACGTATCAATGAAGGTAAAGTCAACCAAATGCCAGCGTGGAAAGAAAAATTCACACCAGCTCAGATTCATGTTTTAGCGGCTTATGTTTGGGGTTTTTCAAACAATAAATAAGCTTAGCGATATTAAGCACAGTAACAAACGGTATTAAAGCACCCCCTTTAATACCGTGTAGTTTCAATACAGCGTAGTAAAAAACAAAGCAATTTAAGCTAGTTTTAGAAAGTTGGATGCATGAAAAAAGCACCAAGCGTTAAAACAACAGAGGCAACGATTCCTTTAAATGAAGTCGTGATTTCTTTGTACCAATCAGAAGATAAAATCTATCCTCGCAGTGTTTCAGGTTTTTTCACTCAATGGCGCTGGGTCATGATCTGGTTGACTCAGCTCTTCTTTTACGGCGTGCCTTGGTTAGAATGGGGTAATCGCCAAGCGCTATTATTCGATCTTGAAGCCAAACGCTTTTATATATTTAAATTAGTCTTGTATCCGCAAGATTTGATTTATCTCACTGCAATTCTAATTATCTCAGCGCTATCTCTATTCCTCTTTACTGCGATTGCTGGTCGCTTATGGTGTGGCTATGCCTGCCCTCAAACCGTGTATACGGAAATATTTCTTTGGATAGAGAAAAAAATTGAAGGTGACCGTGCGGCACGCATGAAGCTTGATGCAGCAGGAATGTCATCAAAAAAACTCAGCAGAAAAGTGGCTAAACATTTTGCTTGGATTGCATTTGCATTGTGGACTGGCTTTACCTTCGTAGGTTACTTCACGCCAATTCGTGAGCTTGCACACTCGGTGGTCAACGTGAGTTTAGGCCCATGGGAAACGTTTTGGGTTTGCTTCTACGGTTTTGCAACTTATGGCAATGCTGGCTTCATGCGCGAGCAAGTCTGCAAATATATGTGTCCATATGCGCGCTTTCAAAGCGCCATGTTTGATGACGATACGCTAATTGTTACCTATGATGAAGCACGCGGCGAACCTCGTGGTGGTCGCTCACGTAAGGCTGAAGTTAACACCAAAGCATTAGGCTCGTGTATTGATTGCAGCTTATGTGTGCAGGTATGTCCTACTGGCATTGATATTCGAGATGGCTTGCAATACGAATGCATAGGTTGTGGTGCATGTGCAGATGTATGCGATACCGTAATGGATAAAATGGGCTATGAGCGCGGCTTAGTAAAATACTCTACGCAAAATGCGCTAACAAATAATTGGTCTCATCAACAAATGTTTAAGCGCATACTCCGTCCGCGCGTACTCATTTACTCCGCAGTGCTTCTACTACTCATTACTGGCTTGTTAGCAAGCTTATGGTTTCGAACACCTTTCAGAGTTGATGTCATGCGCGACAACGCTGTGGTAGGACGCTTGAGCGATGATGGCATGTTAGAAAATGTCTACCGCATGCAGATTATGAATGGTACGGAAGAAACCCAGCATTATCGTATCAATGTAACGGGCTTAAAAGGTCTTGAAATAGACGCGAAAGATACTAAAGAAACTCAAGGCGATAAAAATAAATCCATAAGTAAAGAGTCTGAATCTGCTGAAAACACCAAACAAGCCAATGAAAATGATCATACATTTATAGTAAAACCTACAGAATCGCGCTGGGTAATCGTTGCTTTAAAAATGCCTGATGGTGCCGCCGAGTCTGGCTCGCATAAAATTCAATTTGTAATTGAAGCTATTGAAAGTAAAGAAATTGTCACTGAAAAATCTGTTTTTCTAGTGCCTAGGTAATCACTTAAGCCATTAAATTAAATATAAAGGATATGCTGTGGAAAAATTAGATACGAAACCTTGGTGGAAATATGGCTATGTTTGGCTAGTGATTGGAGGGCCTTTAGTGGTTGTTATCGCCTCTTTCATTACTTTATATCTAGCTATTACACGACCTGATGCGGTCATTGATGATTACTATCGCAAAGGGATGGAAATCAATAAAACCTTAAGCGCTGAGCATGATGGCATGGCGCCCGCAATGCAAGCACGCAACCATGCTGCAACTGGCATGAAACCAATAGAAAACTAATAACCAGTCCTGTCATGGTGACTAATGTGGATGTTGTTGTGATAGGTGCTGGTCCAGCTGGGTTATGCTTTGCTAAGTCGCTTGCTGACTCAGGATTACAAACAATAGTCATTGAACGCCAATCTGAACATAGCTTATCTTCTCCTGCTTTTGATGGTCGCGAAATCGCGCTAACGCATCACTCAGCACAACTCATGCATGAGCTAGGTATATGGTCATTTATATCGCCTGATGCGGTTTCACCTTTGCGAGATGCACGTGTTTTTAATGGCTCTTCATTATTTTCAATGGATATTGGTCACCGCGATACGCAAAAAGCTGAACTAGGCTATTTAGTTTCAAACCACCTCATTCGTAAAGCCGCATACGAGGCAGTTAAATCAGGCTCAGCCATCAGTCTTAGAACAGATGTAGAAGTCACTAACGTCAAAACTAACCCAAACAACACCCAAATTTCACTGAATAACGGCGAGGTTATTCAAGCTAAATTATTAATAGGTGCTGATAGCCGATTCTCCGAAACCCGTCGAACAATGGGTATCGCGGCTGACATGCATGATTTCGGTAAAACTATGATGGTCTGCGTCATGGAACACCCTATTTCTCATGAACATACGGCATGGGAATGGTTTGATTACGGACAAACCTTGGCATTGTTACCTATGAATGGATCGCGTTCGTCTGTGGTGATTACACTAGCACCGGATGAAATGAATCCTTTGATGAAAATGGATGAGGAAGATTTTAACCGCGAAGTCTCAGCCAGATTCAAGCATAGACTTGGTGCAATGCGCCTAGTTTCAACCAAACACGCTTATCCATTAGTCACGGTATATTCCAAGCGCCTTATCGGGCAACGCTTTGCGTTAATAGGCGATGCTGCGGTTGGTATGCACCCAGTCACTGCGCATGGCTTTAACTTTGGTTTAAAGGGCGTTGCAACTTTGTCGGCTGAAATCAAAGCAGCAATAGCATCAGGCAAAGACTTTGCCTCTGATACACTACTTCTACGCTATGAACAAAAGCATAGACGTGACACGCGCCCACTGTTTCTTGCTACTCATGCGATTGCTAAAATTTATAGCAGCAATAGCCCACCAGCACGACTATTCAGAGCTGGCGCGTTACACCTAGGAAATCGTATTGCACCGCTCAAACGTGCAGTAGCCGGTTTTCTAGCAGACGCGCGCTAACTATGGACTTACGTATACGGTGAGACCTAGCTGGCGTATACGTTGCGCCACGCCCTCCAGCCACTCTTCTGATAAACGGCTTAATCGTTCAGCTTCAGCCTGGTATGACGGGCGTGCAAGTCCGTAAAGATGGACGCCCGGCACAACATCCTTAACTTGGCTAATTAGCGCTAAATAAGCCAAAACATCAGCCTCAGCTGGAGGCTCGCCATCTAATCCAAACATGCAAGTTTGTATAAAAGTTGGGCACGCTGCCGCGCACTTTTTAAGCCGTTGAATATGACTTTCTGGATTCAGATTCACATCATTAACTCTTGCAATACCTTCTTTAGTACCCGCATCAAGCTTAAACCAAACCTCACCATTACACTTGGCTAGGTGGCTCACACTATCGAGTACAGCTTGTTTATCCATCAAACTACCATTAGTAATCAACCTCACTTTGATAGGATTTATTTGCTTGGTATTGCCGATTTCACCAAGCAAATTAAAGTCTCTCAAGACGTTATCCACCAATGTCACTACTTCGGGAAACTCTTTGGCGCTAGTAGGCTCGCCATTGCCTGAAAAAGCAATGTCTTTCAGATGTCTATCACCTTCAGCAACATAGCGCTCCATAAAGTCGCCATCCAGCGCATAGGTCAAAAAAGATCTGAGTTCTTTTTCCAATAGATCCAGTTCAATTGGCAGCGGCGTGCCGCGCGCAAGATTGGGTACTTGGCAATAGACGCAGCGCCAGTTACAAGCATTATTGACATTAAGATTAATACCAATTGAAACGCCGCCAGCGCGCCGAGAAACGACAGGGTAGATATACTTCATACCGCTAACATCACGGTTATGGTCAGATACGGTAAGTGTGTGTTGTAAAGTCATTCTAGGATTTGGAAGCTAGCGTTATCAATATTTATAACGCTAGAAATAATAAGATTTTAACTACAGGTTTCTGGGTTGAATATCTTTTTGAGCGCGTCAGTATTTAAAATACGTACATAACGTTGCTTCACTTCAATGATGCCATCGTCACTAAATTTAGAAAAAGCGCGGCTAACTGTTTCTAGTTTCATACCAAGATAACTGCCTATTTCCTCTCGTGACATTCTGAGCGTCAACTCTGTCTGCGAGAACCCACGGGCATGTAAGCGTTGTGTTAAATTCAGTAAAAACGCGGCTAAGCGCTCTTCTGCGCGCATATTGCCGAGCAACATCATCACACTATTTTCGCGCACAATTTCGCGGCTCATAATTTTATGCACATGGCGCTGCAATAAGGGAAACTCGCGGGATAAATCTTCTACGTTGGCAAAAGGCATCACACAGACTTCGGCATCTTCCAAGGCCACAGCATTACAGCTATGGTGGTCTGTAACAATGCCATCTAAGCCGATAATTTCACCTGCCATTTGAAAACCCGTCACTTGTTCGCGACCATCCTCAGTTGAAACACAAGTTTTGAAAAAACCTGTTCTAATCGCGTACAGTGAGGTGAATACATCGCCATTACTAAAAAGCATCTCACCTTGCTTCACTCTGCGACGCGTGGCGACCACTTCGTCTAGCTTCTTCATGTCATCGGTATTAAACCCGGTAGGCATACACAGCTCACGCAAGTTACAGTTTGAGCAAGCGACTTTTACAGATTCTGGGGTAATGGGTAGATTCATATTTTGATAAAACTTAAGGTGGCAGCATAAGCATAGCGCCAATCCCATCTGGTTACTAGGGATAATTCAAGATAATTATATTTTATCAACATGCCAATATTTCTAGTAAGCAAGGTTTCGTAAATATCACGTGTCATCGTTTGATTTGCATCAAGGAGTTACTCAAACAAAGCTGGCATAGTTCTATGCCTGAACTAGATTGTAGGAGTGGAATAATGTGCGCAAATAACATTTCAATTAAGCCTGTTGAAAATATAACGAGTATGAACCAGACAGCAAACACTAGTTATATCATGCCAGGCGTGACAACAGATATGTTGCAGAAATATGATGTGTCAGGCCCACGTTATACGTCTTACCCTACTGCGGATAGATTTGTAGAGGCCTTTACTGAAGACGCTTACAAATTAGCGCTGGAACAAAGAAGTGTTGCTGGCGCTGCCCTACCGCTATCGATTTATGTGCATATTCCATTTTGTGAATCCCTTTGTTTTTTCTGTGCTTGCAATAAAATCGTGACCAAACATCATGAACGTAGCGCAGAATATTTACGCTATCTAAACCGCGAAATTGATTTGCATATGGAGCATTTAGGTAGTAAAAGAGGCTCAGTACAAACCATTTCACAATTGCATTTAGGTGGCGGCACACCTACTTTTTTCTCAGATGATGAGCTGACTGAACTGATGAACATGCTGAAGCGCAACTTTGTTTTTACGCCAAACGGTGAGTATTCAATTGAAGTTGATCCACGCACCGTCAACGAACATCGCCTAAAGCATCTAGCCGAATTAGGCTTTAACCGCTTAAGTTTTGGCGTGCAAGATTTTGACCCAGAAGTACAAAAAGCTGTGCATCGCATTCAGCCTGCAGAACAGGTATTTTCTCTAGTTGAAGCCGCGCGCCGTCTTAAATTTGATTCTATCAATGTAGATTTAATCTACGGGCTACCAATGCAAACGCCAGAGTCATTTACTCGCACTTTAAACCAAATCGTTGAGCTTAGGCCTAATAGAATAGCGTTATACGGCTACGCACACTTGCCAGAGAGGTTCAAGCCACAGCGACGCATCAGCGAATATGAGTTACCTGCAGCGCAAGATAAAATCGCCATGTTATCGAATGCCCTAAAAACATTTATCGAGGCTGGGTATGTGTATGTTGGCATGGATCACTTTGCCTTACCAGATGATGATTTAGCCATCGCAAAACGACAAGGCAGACTGCATCGTAATTTCCAAGGTTATAGTACGCAACCAGATTGTGATTTAATCAGCCTAGGCGTTTCTGCAATAGGTCGCGTGGGGGCTACTTATAGCCAGAATGCTAAAACGATTGAAGAGTATTATGACTATCTAAACCAAGGTCGCTTCCCTGTGGTTCGTGGATTAGCACTATCTAGGGACGATTTAATACGCCGTGCAGTGATTATGGCCATTATGTGCCAAGGCGCATTGCAATATGAATCGATTGAGCTTGCCTATGTGATTGACTTCAAAACTTACTTCGCAAATGAACTAGCGCCATTAAAAGAGCAGCAAGCCATAGGCATGGTAGAACTGGATGATAGCAGTTTACAGGTAACCGATACTGGTTGGTTCTTTGTACGAGCGATTGCCATGCTATTTGATAAATACTTACAGACTGACCGTAATCGGGCACGCTTCTCAAAAATCATCTAATACTTTTTAATGATAAATATCCGATAGCATTTTCCTATCGGCTATTTTTTTGTCTACACTTTGTAAAATTTAATGATAAAAGTTTAATACATAAAAAAAGCCCCTACCGAGAACGATAGAGGCAAAGGTGGAGCCTTAAAATCTTTGTATTAATACTTGTTCTTAGAATTTTTTACCGATACCGATACCGAATACCCATGGGTTAATATCTAAATCATCGATTTTTGTCCATGTGTTAGGAGCAAGTTGTGCTTCTACATCTGTATTCATTGTCACGTACTTAACATCAGCATTAATTAACCAGCCATCTTTAAGGTTTATATCAAAGCCAGCTTGGGCAACGAAACCAAACATATTACGATCAATTCTAATTGGAACAACTCCACTTGCTGTCAAGTTATGATCAAAACTATGTGTGTAATTTACACCTGCACCAACATAAGGATCGAAAGTTTGATCTGGCATAAAGTGCCATTGAGCAGTTAATGTTGGAGGCAACATATTCACCGAACCTAAGTTTTGATTTCCTAATGCACCAGTATTGTTAGCAATATTTACATCATGGCGTGTACCAAGTGCCAAAATCAATTCAGCTGCAATATTTTTAGTAAAATAATAAGAAATATCCAGCTCAGGAATAACATTATTATCTACAGTTAACTCCGCATTCGGCGAAACCGCAACGCCAGCTGCATTAGCAATCTTACCCAAATCACTGCTTTCATTAGGTGCAACATCTACAGCGCGTAAACGTACAGCCCAATCACCCGCTTCTGCTTGAGCTAACGCAGGTGCAAAAGTAGCTGCAAGTGCTAACACCAATAATGTTTTTTTCATTTCAAAACTCTCCACATAAAAATAAATTGATTCGATGTGTGAATTTTACGAGGCGCTATGGATAAGCAATTTGATGTGTATCAACTAGGCATACAAAAATAGTTAAGCGTTGCTTTTTTACAACAACGCTTAACTCACCAAGACAAGCATGTCAGCTGAAGTTTTTATGGACTAAGGTTTTTATATACCGCGCGTAAATAGTGCAATAGACTCAACATGAGCCGTATGCGGAAACATATTAATGACGCCTGCCGCAGCTAAGGTGTAGCCTTTTTCATTGACTAACACCCCAGCATCACGCGCAAGTGTGGCAGGGTTACATGACACGTAAACAATTAATTTTGGTGCGGTTTCAGGCGTAATCGCTTTGACTAATTCAAAAGCGCCATCGCGCGGTGGGTCTACTAACCATTTATCAAAATGGCCAAGTTCAGCTAAGCTTGATTCCGTCATTTTAAATAAATCGGCGACGCCAAATTTCACATGTTCGATACTATTTAGAGCTGCACTTTCATTGGCTCTATCGACTAAATTCGCTAAGCCTTCTAGGCCTAATACCTTAGCACCACTGCGAGCAATTGGTAAAGTGAAATTGCCAATTCCGCAGAAGAAGTCTGCGATTCTTTCATTTTCTTCCGGAGCTAATAACTGCATGGCACGGCGTAACATGACTCGATTGATCTGTGGGTTCACTTGCGTGAACTCATTAGGCTTGAACGGGTAAGTTAAATCGAACTCTGGCAAGCTGTATTTAAGCACGGATCCGGCCAATGGATAAAATGGCTTAATCGTGTCAGGGCCTTTAGTCTGTGTCCAAATTTGGACAGCATGTACATCTGCGAAAGCTTTTAACAATATTTCATCATCAGTGTTTAGAGCATCCATAATGCGCAAGATCAGCACGATTACAGGGTGATCTTTTCCTGCTTCTAAGTCAGCTTCGCCAACTGCCAGCTCAATTTGAGGTAACTTGTCACGTATGCTTAATTGCAAAATCATATGCTGCAATGGTGCTATCAGTGCAGAAACTTCTGGCACTAATACCTCGCATGAATTCATATCCGCCACATATCGTGTGGCTTTTTCATTAAAACCAACCAATACGCGTTCTTTTTTTTCTACATATTTAACGCTTAAACGTGCTTTGTGGCGGTAGCCCCAGGTAGGACCATATAAAGGCGGTAGCATGTTCTCGGCCTTTACTTTGCCGATATGCCATAAGTCGTTTTCAAGTAACCGCTGCTTTGCCGCCACTTGCGCTGCAAAATCTAAATGCTGCAATTTACAACCGCCGCACAATCCAAAATGCGGACATTTAGGTGTCACGCGTTGATTGGATTGTTTTAATATCTCGACGACATTAGCAACTTCGTAACTCGGTTTAATGCGGATGGATTGATAGGTGACTTTTTCATTCGGCAGTGCGCCATCAATAAAAATAGTTTTACCTTCGACATGCGCAACACCGCGTCCCTCTTGGTCTAGCGACTCAATAGTCGCATGTTTTGTTTCGAGGATGGCTGGAGGTTTATTGCGATTTCTAGCGTGACGTGCCATGTGAAAGCCTGTATTTCTGAGTGAGGTGTGATTTTAACGCATTATTGGCACATTGTTAAAAGCTCAATGATATATGTAGTAGCTCCGCAGCTACAAAAGAGTACTACCAAGCCGCTAGAAACTCTGTCCAATGCGGTGCGCTGTAACTCGTCAATGTCTCACGAACAAGCTTAATCTCTGCTTCGTAGGCTGCCTGTGTCAGATTTCCACGCATGAGTTGAAATCGTAAAAATACCAAGTGCGTATTGGCGACGTCCGTCTCACAGTAATTGCGGATTTCTTCAATCTTGCCTGCTTTATAGGCATCCCACACTTTACTACCATCCATACCCAGCTTACCTGGGAAGCCGCACAACTTAGCTAAATCATCTAAGGGGGCATTAGCGCGTGCGTTGTACATCGCCATCACATCCATTAAATCTAAATGGCGCATGTGGTAACGGCTAATGTAGTTATTCCATTTGAATTCTTTGTCGTCTTCCCCCAAATCCCAATAGCGACTGGCGTTAATGCCGTGTATCAGTCCGCGATAATGCAACACCGGCAAATCAAAGCCACTGCCATTCCATGAGATGATTTGCGGGGTGAACTTATCGATACCATCAAAGAAACGTTGGATGATTTCAGCTTCTGTGGCATCTGCATCGCCAAGTGTCCAAACTTTAAAGTTATTACCTTCACGCAAGGCACATGAAATGGCGCAGATGCGATGTTGATGCAATGGTAAAAAGTCTGTGCCATTTTGCTGGCGACGTTGATGCAAGGCGATATTGGCAACATCGTCTGCTGAAGTTTCCGGTGGCAGGTTATACAAAACTCGCAGGCCATCCGTATCAGGAATAGTCTCGATATCAAATACTAAGGTAGGCGTCATGCCAAAAGCATACACGATACAACAACTAATGAGCAACCAGCCCGTGTGACTATTTAGGCAAACTCTGCTGCGTCTAATGTTGGGGCTTGTTCAGATTCTGCTGACTCTTCAGCTTTATGTATCAGTATTGGTGTCAGCATTTCACCGTCTACAAATGCTAGCATTGCGTAACGTACTGGCTCATCGGCTTGAACTGGCGTAAATTTACCAAAACCAAATTTTGAGTTTTTAATCACTTGCCATGCACCTCTGGGTTCGGCATATTCAGGCTTTGAAAAGTGCTGCCTAATTTGTGCGGAGGTCATGCTATGAAGCACGTAATCTGTACTTCCTATCAAAAGTGACCAGCGTGTCTCATCTTCATTCTCGGCGCTCTCCAACTGATATAAATACCAATCATCATGCTGATAAACCAATTGAAATATGCTGTGGATAGCCTGCGTTCGCGTATTGATGGCATAGTAAACACCTTGATCATCCAAGGTAATAGCCTTACCAAAAGAGGGAAAGTTAATCACGTTATTTGAGACACTGCTTGGCATGCTTGAAGAATGACTTGGCATTTTGCACTCCATTAACTTATCAAAGTTAAGCTTAGTGTATGCCTGTCATCATGAAGTCTAAACTGAAAATAACATTAGATTAATAGCTTATTTCAATCAAAACTAAACTGACTATAATAAATAAAGGCTGTCTAAGCAGCCTAGAAATTGACTATTTTTTCACCCAACCGCTGTCGCTTTGATAATACCAGCCGCTCTGCGCTTTATCTATCCAGCGGCCAGCAAACGTACCTTGAATATCGCCACGCCACTCTGGGTGACCGTTACCTGCGGCGATTTCTTTGTACAAAGCATTGCGATCAGCATTCTCAGCAGCCACTAGCGCATTAATGCCTTGTCTATCCTTGAGTGGCACAGCGGTGGTATCACGCACTGCAATCATGCCATCTTTGGTTAAACCAATAGCACCGCTGGCATAATGAGGCGCCAATTGATTGTGGCGCGCTTGCATGCTGTTTTTAATCGCCGAAATCGCAGGCGTATTAACCTCTAAATCTGGCACAGCATTTGCCAAACTGCTTGATAAAAACATCGCCATCATCACTATTAAGATATTCATTAGTTTTTGCATGTTATTTCCTTTTTTATCGGTTCGTTTCCAAGTGAATCTGTATAGATCCAACTTGAGTCGTGCATGTCGGGTTGAAACCCGACCTACTTAGCAATAGGAGCATCTGTAGGCTTGGTCGTTGTTTGCGCGTCATCTTTGAGTTGCCAGACATCGTCGATAATCTTATCGGCTGCTTTTTCTGCAGCTGCGGCGGGAAAGTAAATATTGATAGTCACGCAGGCAGATAAGCCTGCAATGACTGCTAACAAACTTATACTTTTGTTTAAATTACTTTTCATTGTTGTTCCTTATTCGATAGCACAATTCTAAATAAACCTAATTAATGCGCAAAACACTACCATTTGCACCTACTTCACTATTACTGCTTCATAATGACTACTTAACTATCACTTTGGTATTACCGTCAGTAATACGTTTTATTCTACCTAACAAATCAGACAAACTGATTCTTTGTGTATAACCATTTACATTCACCGCTGGTATACCTTTACCTTTAACGATGACATACCCTGTTGCGGTTGACTCAACGCCACCCATTTCGCAAACATCTTGACGCAACTTGCAGCTTAACCCTATTTTTTCGTAATTAAACTCTTTAAAGAAACGTAAAAAAGTCCGCTGCAAAGCTGCTGCTGTACCTTCACCACCTAAAGCGGCAATATTTTCAACCGCGCGTTGCGAGATTTTTTTAAGATGTTTGCCTTCGCTGGTTTGGATGGAGGCATCTAAACGAACAGGCTTCCAGTTTTCTAGCACCATACTTTTAACGTCACCATCCAATTTACCTTCAATATCGCCGAAGCTAAAGGTGCGCGTTAAATCACCCAAATCTAAATCACGCATCTGCAAATCTGCTTGCAACCTTGGCACCACGCCTAGCGGATCCTCAATTTTAAGGTTATCCATCCCAATAGTGCCATCAAATACATTAAAAACCATCGCCCCATCCATCACCAGCAGCTTACCTGCATAGGTCAATTGCGGTACGTGACCAGAAATTTTACCTTGCATGATAGGCCAACCCAGCGCCTTGCTAAACTCACTCATTGAAATTGGCGCAACATTCATGCCTACGTGCCAATACCAGTTATCGGCAATCATCGCCGCAGATAAATCGGTAAAGTTTAGGGCGCCATCTAGAATCGGCAATGTGAGTTGTGGTGTGGTGAATGAATATCGGTTAATCACCGCACTTAACTTCGTATCCCCCAAAGGCATTTTGAGCAAATGTCCGCCTTCATATTCAATGTTCACAGTTTTAGCGTTGTTGTAATCCCATGGCAAATGCGCATTCATGTGTTTGAAAGCAAACTTGCCGTTTTTATCCTCAATATTGGCATCGCGCAGATTCAACTCAAAACTACTCGGTTCTAAATTTTTAATCTCGAACTGCCAATCAGCTTTGCCCGATACCTCCAAATTACCAAACACAGATTTTTCAGCCATAGGCTTCAAAAATATGGCATAAAGCCCTGCAAAATCAACGTCTTTAGCGGTGACTTTAATATCCTCGACCACTTTAGTATCAGTGTTAATTTGCACACTTGAGCTCATCTTACCGACCTCATTCACCAGTAAGCTAGCATTCTCAATATTCAGCATAGGCTGCTTAAAAGTACCGTTAACTTCAAACCTATTACCCGCTTTGCCAAAATAAAATGGTTGCCAAAACAACTCGCCTTTGTCCCAGCTAATCAGGCCGTTCCATTGCCAAATTTTGTTGATATTTTTTGCGGCAAGCTTAATTTGACCAGTGAGATTTTCACCCGCATGCAAGCCTGACTCATCACTAAAACTAGCTGAGTTAAAGGCAACGTCGATTGCAAAATCGTTAGGATAACTCACAAAATTTACTGAAAATGGCGCCTTTACTTGCTTGGCTATAAAACTGCCATTCAAACAATCTATTTGCCCAATTTTTTCAGTATTGAATTGCGCACATTGCAGGCTGAAGGGAATGAACTCTTTTTCGTTGGTCGGCTTTACTTCTGCTTTCAAGCTTAGCGTCGGTTTCGTGCCTTTTAAATCTACCTGAAACTGTGCATTCTTGAGTTTACCCGCAGGTGCATCAACCTCGCCGACTTGAATTTGAATAGCACTAATGGCATAAGCCTGCTGATAAAACAAACTGATGCATACACTAAAAACAATGGCTAGCTGACGAAACATTTAAGCTGGAGGCATTGATGAAAGATATATTTACGAAGGAAACACGCCTGTAGATAAGTAACGATCGCCCCTATCGCAAACAATAGTGACGATCACTGCATTTTCTAGCTCTTTAGAAAGCTGTAGCGCCGTATATAAAGCACCGCCACTTGAGATTCCTGCGAATACGCCCTCTTCAGTAGCTAACTTTCTAGTGATATTTTCGGCATTTTTTTGATTCACATAGCGCAACTCATCTACACGGTTAGCCTCGTAAATCTCAGGTAAATACTCAACCGGCCACTTACGTATACCTGGAATCTGGCTACCGTCCTCTGGCTGTACTCCAACAATTTGGATATTTGGATTTTTCTCTTTTAAATAGCGCGAAACGCCCATAATTGTGCCTGTGGTGCCCATGCTCGATACAAAATGCGTCACTTTACCGCCAGTATCGCGCCAAATCTCAGGACCAGTGCCTTCATAATGCGCTAGAGGATTATCACTATTACCAAACTGATCTAATACGATGCCCTCGCCCTCTGCTTGCAGCTTCATCGCCACATCACGTGCAAGTTCCATGCTGCCATCTTTAGGCGTTAATATCAGCTCTGCGCCATAGGCTTTCATGCTTTGACGGCGCTCCATGCTTTGGTTATCTGGCATGACTAATATCATTTTATAACCGCGCATCGCCGCCACCATCGCCAACGCAATGCCCGTGTTGCCACTGGTCGCTTCAATTAGCGTATCCCCAGGTTTAATATCACCGCGTGCCTCAGCTCGAGCAATCATGCTGTAAGCTGGCCTATCTTTTACCGAGCCTGCAGGGTTATTGCCTTCGAGCTTAAGTAATATCGTGTTGCTGGTCTTGCCAGCCATGCGTTGCAGTTTAACTAAAGGGGTATTGCCGACAAAATTATCTAATGTTTTATACATTTACTTAGGTTTCTTTATGTGTGGTTTTATTATTTGTTTAGCTTGGCTAGATATAAAGCATAAACAGCCATGCTAATAAAGGCGATAAGTGCCATTTGCGGTATGCTCAAGCCAAGAAAAGTCCAATCGATTGAGGCGCAATCCCCTGTTCCGCGAAACACCAATTTAAGCGCTTTTTGTAATGGAAAATTCTCAAACATATAGTCGAAACCAACACCGCAATCGGCAATCATCGTATCGCGATGCGCTTGTAACCACCAATGTCTAATTGCCACGCCAGCGCCACCGAGTGCCGTTAGCACCTGTAATAAAGTAAATAACTTACTAAGAATAGTGGCAGGTTTAATGAATGCTGCAATTAAAAAAAGTACGCCCAAACCCATAAATACCATGCGCTGAGATATGCACAACGGGCAAGGATTTAGTTGATAGTGCGTTTGTATCGCCAATGCCAAACCGACTAAGCCAAAACAAGCCACAAAACCTAGCAAATAGCCGCGTTTACCACTGAGTAATTTATTTACCATTTCACATTTCATTTCAAACACCTTATATTTTGTTAGCTGCGCGATTTTGCTAGCTGTGCGATTTGTTAGCTGTCGCTTATAATTGACCCAATAAAACATTGTAATAGATAACGCCTGATGACTGAACCTACTTTATTGAATGAAAAGCAAATTCGTAACGGGAAAATTTTGACCGTGAGCGAACTAAATCGTTTAGCCAATCAGGTATTAACGCAAAGTTTTCCGCTTTTCTGGGTATCTGGCGAAGTTTCTAACTTAACGCGTGCAGCAAGCGGGCATTGGTATTTTTCACTTAAAGACAGCAGTGCTCAAGTACGCTGTGTGATGTTTAAAGGCCGCAACAGCTATTTAGATTGGGTGCCAAAAGAAGGTGATAAAGTTGAAGCCCGTTGCACTGTCACGCTGTATGAAGCACGTGGTGACTTTCAACTCACCATCGAGTTTTTACAGCGCGCAGGTTTGGGTGTTCTATTCGAGGCATTTGAAAAGCTAAAATCCAAGCTTCAACAAGAAGGTTTATTTGATGCTGCGTTTAAAAAGTCGCTGCCAACACACCCCAAAAAAATCGGCATAGTGACATCTCCTGATGCTGCAGCCTTACGCGATGTACTCACCACATTCAAACGCCGCATGCCTAGTATTCCGATTGTGATTTACCCCACACCAGTACAAGGTAAAGGTGTAGCAATACAGATTGCTGATGCAATTCAATTGGCTAATGAACGTGCTGAGTGTGACGTGCTGATTATTTGTCGGGGCGGCGGTAGCATTGAAGACTTATGGCAATTCAACGAAGAAATCGTTGCTAGAGCCATTGCAGAGTGCTCGATACCTACCATTAGTGGCGTCGGTCATGAAACTGACTTTACCATTTGCGACTTTGTAGCCGATGTGCGTGCCGCAACGCCAACAGCTGCTGCCGAGCTAGCCACTCCTTCCAGAGAAAATATACTAGCCGCACTCAATCAACTAAAGCAGCAATTAAGCCGAATGATGCAATATCAACTTAATCAGCGCGCGCAAGCCCTAGATTACTTATCGCGTAGGCTAATTTCACCGTCTCAACAAATTGAGCAGCAAAAATCGCAACTCGCGCAAATGACTTTGCGTTTGAATACTGCCATGAATCAGCAAGTAAAAAATAAGCAGCAAAATTTATTACGTGCGAGCCAGAATTTAACCCATCTTAACCCACAAGCCGTACTCACCCGCGGTTACGCTTTTGTACAAAATAAACTAGGAACGATCATCAGTTCAAGCCAGCAACTTCGACAGGGTGACGATGTGACGCTGACATTCGGTGCTGGTTCTGCCGAAGCCACTATCGATAAAACAAATCCCTGATATTTAATTTTACAATTGTCATCAAACTTTCAAACTATAATTACAAAATAAACAATAATATTGTTTTATAGAACATTCTAAAGTTTAAGTTGGCGACCATGCAAAATAACCTAATTAATTTACCAGTAATACCTGCCGACAAAACCTTGCTCGCGGCGATTGATTTAGGTTCAAACAGCTTCAGACTTGAAATCGGTCGATTGGATAGCGGCCATATTCAACGCGTAGAATACCTAAAAGAGGCCGTACGACAAGGTGGAGATTTAGACGAAAACCGCAATTTAACAGCCGAATCGATGGAACGTGGAATTCGCTGCCTAGCTAGATTTGGGGAGCGCCTACAAGGTTTTGACCCATCACATGTTCGTGCAGTTGCCACCCAAACCTTACGTGAAGCTAATAATCGTGATGTATTTATTAAGCTAGCTAAAAAAGCGTTGGGCTTTGATGTAGAAGTCATTTCGGGTGTGGAAGAAGCCCGCCTCATATACAAAGGCGTGAGCAGATTTTTACCGCAATCGAATGAGCGACGTTTAGTCATAGACATTGGCGGCCGCTCTACTGAGTTTATTTTAGGTCAAGGCTTTACATCACAGCATACAGCGTCACTGCATGTGGGGTCAGTTGCGTGGTCACTCAAGCATTTTGGTTCAGGTGAATACACCGAAAATGCTTTTACCCGCGCAGAAATTGCTGCTGAATCTATTTTTGATACATTAGGTACACACTTTAACCACACACAATGGGACATTGCCTACGGCGCCTCTGGCACTGTGGGCGCGGTAGCTGACGTGTTAGTGCAATATGGGCGACCAGTTAATACCATCACTAAAGAAGGTCTATATTGGCTTAGAGATGAATTATTACGAACTAAGCACGTAGATAAATTACGGCTACTAGGTTTAAAAGAAGATAGAAAGCCTGTCATTGCAGGTGGCTTATCTATTCTCATCGGTATATTTGACTTCTTAAAAATTGAAACGTTAAACGTAGCTCAGGGCGCATTGCGACATGGTTTGCTGTATGACATGCTCGCACGTGACAACGAAATGGTCGATTTAAGAAACGCCTCTGTTCAGCGTTTAGCACGTAAGTTTGATGTAGATGAACCGCACGCAAAAACTGTGGCCGACGTCGCTGGTAAGTTATTCGAGAAAATTAGTGAGAATATACATTTTGCAGCTGGCGAACAACAAGTGCACGCTCGTAAATTACACTGGGCTAGCTTACTGCATGAGATTGGCTGCGCAGTTTCGCCAATTGACGCGAATTTACATGGCGCATATATTCTAGAACATACAGAGCCAGCAGGGTTCTCCCAAAGCGAGCTTCATTGTTTAAGTCTGTTAACGCTGGGTTATAAAGGTAAATTAAAGCGCCTGGAAACTGACTTTTCTGACCGTATTTTCGTTATGCAGCTCGTGTGTTTACGTCTTGCAGTTATTTTGTGCCATGCGCGTCAGATGCCTAACCTACGTGGGTTCCAACTGCACTTCAAACAAAACAGTATTCAATTAATCATACCAAAATATTGGCCTGAAAAATTTCCGCAATCTTATTACCTATTAGATGAAGAAACTATCGCGTGGCAGAAAATTAACTGGCATCTAGAAATTTCAAATATTTAACATTTTGTCATAAAAAATTCACATTCAAACATTCTGTAACGGTATAAACTGTTTATACCGTTTATTTAGGAGACCATAATGTCAAAAATCAATCAGCTACAAGCTGCAGCACTAAAAGGGCCTGTTGAAAAAAACACTCCAGTGAAAACTGCAGTTAAAAAAACTGTTACCCCAAAACCATTAGCAGCTAAGGCTGTTACCGCAAAAGTAGCAACGCCTAAACCAGTTGCGACTAGTCCAGCTAAAGTTACACCAAAAGCAGTTGCGCCAAAAGTTGTAAAGACCAAACCAGTTACAAAAGAAAAAGCACCTAAATTAAAAATGGAACGTGACAGCTTTACAATGCCGAAAGCTGAATATGCACAGCTTTACGTGTTGAAAGAACGTTTAGCCAAACTAGGCAATCCTGCGAAAAAAAGTGAGTTATTACGCGCGGGCATTATGCAATTAGCTGCGATGACTGATGCCGCCTTAAAAGTGGCTATGAGCAAAGTGCCTACGATTAAAACAGGCCGTCCAAAAAAGAAATAATATCGCCTATAAATTAGGGTGTTTAACTGCGTATAAATAGTTTTGCATAACACCCTCATTCACACGTTGGCGCAGCCACCAAACTGCGCCCTTCTTGACTGCGCATGCACTCTCATTCATGCCAAGTAGCTTTGTAATTAACGTACCTAAATTGGGCTGGTGTCCAATAATTAAGATGGTGCGGCTACTATCATCATTGCTAACTTTGCTAGCAATGATCTCTGGCGTGCTATCTACACTCAGAAAGTCAGCCACTTCAACGTGAATTGAACACAGTGCTTGCAAAGCAGCTGCAGTCTGCAAGCAACGTATTGCCGGGCTGCAGTACACCTCAGTATTCTTAGGTAAATGCTGATTCAACCACTTCGCTATTTTAACGGCATCTTTATGCCCGCTCTTTGTTAAAGCTCTGTCAAAATCTGCGCCACTTTTACTTTGCACTTCAGCTTCGGCATGTCGCCATAAAATCAAATTTTCCATTGTATTTTCTGTGCTACGTTTTTACGCCACGTTCTCTATATTAAATCTTCTACATTAGTTTTCGTATTTTTTTAGTAACTGTTGCTGCGCGCTGAATTCGTTCTCTTTCGCTTTAGATTGAGGCAACGCAGGTATGCTCAAAGTATAAGTTCCGTCTGCGTTAAGTAACCATGAATTTTTGCTGTCATCCAAGTACATCTGGCAACATTCAAGCAAAATTCGCGCGCGATTATCAGCATCGACAATAGGCCAAGCAATTTCTACACGGCGCATCATATTACGGTTCATCCAATCGGCACTTGAAAGCCACATATTTTCTACTTCATCTACTTTAAAATAGAAAACGCGAGAGTGTTCCAGCAACCTTCCTATAATTGACCGCACCCTGATACGTCCATCTAGGCCAGGCGCATCTACAGGCAAGATACAGGCGCCACGCAATATCAAATCGATTTCAACGCCAGCACGCCCAGCATTGACTAAGGCTTGTACCAATGCAACATCGGTCAGTGCGTTCATTTTCAGAATAATACGTGCAGTTTTACCTGCTTTCGCAGCAAGCTCGGCAGTTCTAATTTTAGCTAACATTTGTCTATGCAAATTAAACGGCGCAACAAGTAGCTTTTGCATGCGAGGTAATTGTATTTGACTAGCAATGTGTCTAAACAAATACTCCATATCGCGAGTGATTTGCACATCGGACGTTAGCATACTTACATCGGTATATAAACGCGCTGTTCTTGGGTTGTAATTGCCAGTAGAAACATGGCCGTAGTGCTTTAAATGTGCCCCCTCACGTCGCATGACTAGCAACATCTTAGCGTGTGTCTTTAAACCCACGACGCCGTATACCACTTGCGCACCAACTGATTCTAAGTCTTCAGCCCAGTTGATATTGGCTTCTTCGTCAAAGCGCGCTTTAAGCTCAACCACAGCCATCACTTCTTTGCCACGCCTAACGGCTTCTTGCAGCAATTTAAGCATGCGTGGATCAGAACCTGTACGATAAATAGTTTGCTGAATTGACAATACATCTGGGTCATAAACCGCTTCACGCAGGAAATCAATGACTGACTCGAAGCTCTCGTAAGGCTGGTGAATCAATATATCTTTTTGTTTTAACTGGGTAAAAAATGATTGTCCAGAAACCAACTGCTCACTGCGCTTAGGCTCAAACGGCTTGAATTTTAAATCATCGCCTTCGGCTAAATCCGCTAACTGCATCAATCGAGCGAGATTCACAAGACCATTAACGCGATATAAAGACTGCTTAGGCAAGTCGAATTGCTGCAATAAGAACTTAGCGAGCTTTTCATCACAACCATGTGACACTTCTAAACGAACCGCATCGCCAAAGTTACGTTGCACTAAGCCTTGCCTTAGAGCTGTACGCAAGTTCTTCACATCATCTTCATCTACAGCCAAGTCGGAGTGCCTAGTAACCCTGAACTGTGAAAAATTAAGCACTTCGCGCCCAGTGAACAAGCTAGCCAAATGCGCTCTAATAACGCTAGATAAAGAAACAAATTTTTGCTGCTTATCACTTAGATTTTTAGGGAATTTAATTAAGCGCGGTAATACTCTTGGCACTTTAACAATAGCAATATTGTTATCACGGCCAAATGCATCGTTGCCGCCCAACAACACGATAAAGTTGAGTGATTTATTAGCAACTAAGGGAAATGGATGTGAAGGATCAAGCGCTACAGGCACTAGCAACGGGCGCACTTCAGTTTCAAAATACTTGGCCACCCATTTACGTTGCTCCGCAGTACGATCGCCATGCGAAACCAAATATACGCCGTGCTTTGCCAGCGCTGGCATCACCTCATGATTGAAAATTTGATATTGCTTATCAACTAAAGCATGAGCGGCTTCTGATATGGCCTCATAACTTTGCACATTAATCTCGCTTTTGCGCTCATCTTCACGCATTGCGTCAACATGCGGCGCAGCCCGTACTTCAAAGAACTCATCTAGATTCGAAGAAACAATACAAAGAAAGCGTAAGCGCTCTAGCAATGGATAATCAGGATTCTGTGCAAGACTTAATACACGTTGATTGAACGCTAGAATGCTAATGTCGCGATTAAGTAGTTTTAACGGTGGGTAGGTTGAGCGCATATGTTTTTCAGTATTAATATGCATAGGATATTATGCGCCGATTGTGACAAATTGATGAAATTTTGATGAAAAACAATCTACACGATAGAACTAGATTTACTGACATTTTTTTGTAATATTTCTACACCAAAATCCTTCTGTAGATTTTTATATAGAAAAATAATAAATATGGTGTATGAAAAATCAGCACTTGGATTCAATGAATTTATCAATCAAAATCGCACGCTAAGTGTAAGAGAGCGGCAAGTTTTGCTACTGGTCAATGGGGTTCGTAATGTTGATGAGCTTGAAAAGTTTTTTAAAAAAGAGCAATTAACAATCACTCTAAGTAAACTAATTTCAGATGGTTACATCCATCAATTCAACAACATAAACTCGTTAACTAAGAATAAAGCATCCAGTCATTCAACACTGACTACACTATCGTTCATCAACGCAATCAATGATGAGTTGCCTATCGACTCAGCAAAAATTGCGGCAATTAAAACCATACTTCTAGAGTCGACGGACGATTATTTAGGGTTGATGGGACACAGCATCAAGGTGTGCGTTAACTCGTGTAGCAATGAGTACGACTTGAGAAGTTGCATCTCTATGTGGCATATGGCAATGCGAGAATCAAAACTAGGTCGGGAATCTACAAGTTTTTTGCTAGAGCAAATTCACCAAACACTCGAAAACAAAATGTTAGATTCTGACATGAATACTCATTAGCTTCAGGCTCATTAACTCTTTAACAAGTCTCGAATTAGCAAGCCCGCTGCTGCAAATCCAAATGGCGCGGTCACACATACGCTAGAACCATATCCTGCACAGTTTAAGCCTGTGATTGCCGCATCATTTTTTTCACATACACGATCGGGCATGATAACTTCTTCATCTGAATAGATGCATTGAATGCCAAGCTTTGAAGGCTTATTTTTACCTGTATCGGCTTTTGCAAAACCATATTCACGGCGTAACAAGTTACGTACTTTTGCCAACAACTTATCGTGACTGACTTGGCTTAAATCTGCCTGCTTGATGCGGCTTGCATCCAAACGTCCACCTGCTGCGCCAGTCATGACTAATGGAATGTTCTTTTGCTGACAGAATGCAGCAATAGCGGCTTTGGCTTTCGCATCATCTATGCAATCGATGATGCCATGAAAATTGCAATTGAGTATTTCATTAGCGTTCTCAGTTGTCACAAAATCTTCAACTTCATGCACCACCGCTGCTGGGTTAATCAGTCGAATACGCTCGGCCATTGCGGTCACTTTGGCTTTTCCAAATACACCCTCTACAGCATGTAATTGGCGATTTACATTGGACTCAGCAATATTATCTAAATCAATCAATGTAATCGTACCCACAGCATTGCGCGCAACTGCCTCCGCGGCCCAACTACCCACACCACCGATACCGATGACACATAGGTGCATCGCTTGTAATTTAGCTAAGCTATCAACACCGTATAACCTTGAAACACCGCCAAATCGGCGTGCTGTATCTATCGTCTCTATCATGCTGTGTTATCCACTTCCAGCACCACAAATGCGGCGGCTAGATTCTTCTCGTCACTAATACTAATATGCATTTGCGTGATATTTTTAGATTTCAATAACGCTTGCAACTCGGACGCTAAAACCAACAAGGGCTTGCCTAAATCATCATGAGAAACTGCAATGTTTTGGAAGGTTGCAGGCGCTCGCAACCCCGTGCCTAAAGCCTTAGAAAAAGCTTCTTTTGCAGCAAAACGCTTAGCTAGAAAACGTGCTTTGATATGCGACTCAAAATAGCTGGCTAACTCACTCTCAGCCAAGATGCGTTTAGCGAAATCATCGCCAAACTGCTGAATCGAAGCCTCGATTCGAGCGACTTCTACGATGTCAGTGCCAATTCCAAAAATCATTTACTTGAGCTTCAATCCGTTGAGTTATTTATAACTAAACTCTTTAACCAGTGCCTTCATTTCACGCACCGCATTATCCCAGCCAACAAATAATGCATGAGCAACAATTGCATGCCCAATGTTAAGCTCGTCTATTCCTTCAATGGATGCGATTTCATGCACATTATGGTAATGCAAGCCGTGGCCTGCATTCACTACCAAACCTAATTTCAAACCGTGGCTCACGGCATCTTTGATGCGCTGCAACTCACGGGCTTTATCAGCTGAATTCTCCGCATCGGCAAATGTACCTGTATGCAGTTCAATGACTGGCGCACCAGCTTTTTTTGCTGCGTCAATTTGTGCTGCATCTGGGCCAATAAACAAGGACACGCGGATGCCAGCATCACTTAATTTTTTTACTGCTTTATGCACATTTGCAAAATTACCAATGACATCTAAGCCACCTTCTGTAGTGCGCTCTTCACGACGCTCTGGAACTAGGCAGACATCTTGCGGTGCAACTTCCAAAGCAATCTCTATCATTTCATCAGTTACAGCACATTCCAAATTCATGCGAGTTTGCAACAAGTTACGCAAAGCGTGGACATCCGCATCTTGCATATGGCGGCGATCTTCACGCAAATGTAACGTGATGCTATCTGCTCCCGATTGCTCTGCGCGCAAAGCTGCCTGAACCACGCTTGGATATTTGGTACCACGCGCTTGGCGGATGGTCGCTACGTGGTCGATGTTGACACCTAATTTAATCATGATTAACTTCTATCTTTAAACTTTATAAAATTATAAACCCTGCAAATCAATGAGCAACTGCCGCGTATGCAATGGTTTATCGCCTAAGTAATGGGCTAATAAGTAACGCATCAGTTGTTTACTCTGTTGCTGCGTTTGTCCATTACTGTAATCGTCACTCGCCATATCTATTAAGGTTTTGCCGAACAATTGTATGCCATTATTTATACGCGTTGGCGACCCATTTAGCCTTGTTGCACCATATTCGGCAACATAACGGTAATTGGCATCTTCTAAAATCTGTGCATTACTCACATCATGCTGTAGCGGAATTGCATAACCTAACTCTTGCAACAACTTCAGTTCAAAACGCCTAAGCGTAGTGGCTAAATCCTCACCGTTAGCTAGTATCTTTAAGGTTGCGCTGTAATACTCAAATAAGCTTTCATGCGGATCTTCACGTGGGAGCAATCGTAACAACAATTCATTCAGATAAAAGCCGCACATCAGCGCATCACCTTTAAGCAGCAACAAGCCTCCACCCCACTCTAGGCTATGCAACGTTTTAAGCTCTAACTTGCCAGACCAAGTGGCGAGTAAAGGCTGAAAAGACTGCAACATGCCACGCATGGCAGAGCGTGGCCGCCTTGCCCCTTTTGCCGTAGTGGCCACACGGCCAAAGCCGTGTGCAAATAACTCTACAACTAAGCTGGTTTCTTTAAACGGGTAGGTGTGAAGCACATAGACAGGTTGGTTATCTTGGCGATGTGAATTAGCACTAACCGCCATTATTGTTCAGGCTCAGCTAAACTTTGCAAGCTCTGATCATCCGCCTTTAAAATCAATAATGGCACCAACATTTCTGCACCTGAAAAAAGAATAAACGCAAAACGCACGTTCTCATCTGCGTTGATGGGGGTGAATTTGCCAAATCCATATCGTGAATTTCGCATAAGTTGCCAGGCGCCTTTAGGCTCCGCATATTCGGGCTTATCAAAATGATGCTTAATCTCTTCGGTAGAAACACTTTTTAAAGGGTAGTCACCATTGTCTGCCAGTATCACCCAGCCCATTTCGCCATTTTTACCAGTATTTTTTAACTGATATAGATACCAATCTTGGTCCTCTTTAGCATCACCTTCATAAACCAGCTGGAATACATTATTGATATCACCGGTTTTACGATTGATTGCGTAATAAATGCCTTGTTCATCTAGCTCGATTGGCTTGCCATAAACAGGAATGTTATAGACATTATTCGGCATACTGAATACTCTAAACTAATTAGCTTAATTACCGCCTAGTTAATAACCCAGACTTTTTAGTGCTCTTTCGTCATCGGCCCAACCGCCTTTAACTTTCACCCAAGTTTCTAGGTAAACTTTACCGCCAAATAATTTCTCCATATCTTGGCGGGCTTCAGTAGAAATCTGCTTCATTTTTTCGCCACTTTTACCAATGAGCATTGGTTTTTGGCTATCTTTATCGACAATAATGGCGACAAAAATACGGCGTAAGTTACCAACCACTTCAAATTTTTCAATTTCTACCGCGACGGCATAAGGAAGTTCATCACCAACCAATCTGAAAATCTTCTCACGCACTAGCTCGGCAGCTAGAAAACGTTCATTTTTATCGGTCAGTTCATCTTCAGCATAAATCGCTGCTTGCTCAGGTAAATATTTGCGAATCGTATGTAACAACTCATCTAAATTGAGACTCTTTTTTGCACTCACAGGCACGATGTCTGTAAATGGAAATTCTAAATCAAAGTCTTGAATCAGTGGTAACAAATTACCTTTATCACCCATCAAATCTGATTTATTCACCACCAAAATTGTCGGGGTTTTATCTGACAATAATGCTAATACTTTGCGGTCAGCTTCACCTAATTTCATAGGCTCAATCACAAACAGCACCACATCAACCTCTGTGAGTACTTGTGTCACGGTTTTATTCAAACCTTTATTCAGCGTATTAAGATGCTTTTGTTGAAAGCCTGGCGTATCTACAAACAAGAACTGGGTATCTTCTGTAGTATGAATGCCCAGCAAACGATGGCGCGTAGTTTGCGCTTTGCGCGAAGTAATGGCTAACTTCATTCCTAAAATATGATTTAACAACGTAGATTTCCCTACGTTAGGGCGGCCTACAATTGCAATGGTGCCGCATTTGAATGCAGACAAGGTGTCCACATCCAAATCTGAATCCAAGTTTGAGTCTGTCATTTTGGGGTATCCAATAATAATTTATGCGATTTGGCTTTTACCAAATCGAATTTTTTCTAACGCGAGTAATGCAAGTTGAGCTGCTTGTTGCTCAGCGATGCGGCGGCTAGTGCCTTCGCCTACGGTACGAATATCGAGTTTTTGTATGAAACATTCTACAATAAATACCTGTGCATGCGCTTCACCGCTAGTGTGAACAACAGCATATTCTGGCACAGCAATCTTTTTGCCTTGTAGAACTTCTTGTAATAAAGACTTAGGATCTTTATCAATAATTTTAGGGTCTATCGTGCTAAGTTTTTCAGTATAAAGCTCCAAAACCAAAGCCTCTGCCGCAAAAAATCCACCATCAAGATACACCGCGCCAATAATGGCTTCCAAAGCATCCGCCAGTATAGACGGCCTTCTCCAGCCGGCGCTTTTCAATTCGCCTTCGCCTAGCTTCAGTGCGTCACCAATATCTAATGAAAATGCAATTTCGCTGATGGTGGCTTCTTTTACTAATTGCGCTCGCAAGCGACTTAAATCGCCTTCAGCCAAACTTGGAAAGCGCTGATATAGCTGATTAGCTATAATGAAATTAAGCGCGCCATCTCCCAAATACTCGAGCCTCTCATTATTCTGAGAAGCGTAACTACGATGAGTCAGTGCTTGAGTCAGCAGATTTTTGTCTACAAACTTGTAACTAAGGCGTTTTGATAAATCCTGCTGAGTCATTGAATATGTTTGATACCTGTGTTTCTAACTTACTTACCGTCTGCCGAAGCATTAAAATCCATCATGACACTAATATTGCCAAAAAGCGGAGTGATGACTTGGTACTGCGCAGCAACTGTTGTTTCACCTGAGCTACTCTTGCCCATGATTAGATCTGTGCCGTGAATGACTGTGATATATGAGGTATTAGCTCGTCTATCAAAAGAATCCTGAATTTCTTTTTTGCTCATGCCACTTAAAGATTCTTTGTTCATAGCGCGTATAACTGTTTTAACCGAAAAATACTCTTGGTAAGCAGGAAAAATTTTCATTGCAATAATCGCAACAAAAAACAACATTGCCCCGACAAACAACATGCCGAGCAACGTCGCACCAGCTTGCTTCTTATGACTAGCCTGATGTTTCATTGGGTTTTTTATTTGAGGATTATGCATAAATTTCTCCATGTTTTAGAAAATTGAATGTTATAAACTAATGAATTGGATTACCGATTCGAGAACCTTTATCAAAATTCATCCAGATAAAAAACGCTTTGCCGACTAAGTTTTTCTCTGGTACAAATCCCCACACGCGGCTGTCTGAACTGTCATCACGATTATCACCCATCGCTAAATAATGTCCAGCAGGCACAGTAACTTCCTCATCATTTGCAAATTTTGCACCAATTGCATCAGAATCGTAACTATTCACCCATTCATTAATCAAAATATCATGCGTTACGTTACCTAACTGTTCATGATATTGCTTAGCTGTCACCATATTTAAACCTGGTTTCACATAGGCGTAATCACCAACATCCTGCACATCTAAAAACTTTCCATTAATCGTTAGTCGTTTATCTTGATAACGAATTTTGTCACCAGGCAATCCAACGACACGTTTGATATAGTCTACTGACGGTTCAGGCGGATAATGAAATACGAACACATCACCACGAGTCGGGTGGTTAATCTCAAAGAACGTATTATTTAAAATTGGCACACGTAGGCCATAGGTAAATTTATTCACCAAAATATAATCGCCTGCCAACAGCGTTGGCATCATAGAGCCTGAAGGAATTTTGAAAGGCTCAACGATAAAAGAGCGTACGAAAAACACTACAAAAATCACAGGAAAGAAGCTTTTAGCATACTCAACAGCGACAGGCTCTGCCGCGCCGACTGGACGTTTTTTCTTTAAGACCAAACTATCAAGTAACCAAATAAAGCCAGTTACTAAGAGTATCGCCACCATGAATAAAGCAAAATACATTATTTATCCTTATCGCCTATTATTTAGACTTACTTAATCTTCAATACGTAAAATAGCTAAAAACGCTTCTTGTGGAATCTCTACGTTACCCACTTGCTTCATGCGCTTTTTACCTTCTTTTTGCTTATCAAGCAGTTTGCGTTTACGCGAAACGTCCCCACCATAACATTTCGCAATCACGTTTTTACGCATCGCTTTAACGGTTTCACGCGCAATAATATTTGCACCTATCGAAGCCTGAATGGCTACATCAAACATTTGGCGAGGAATCAGTTCACGCATTTTAGCTGCCACTTCGCGACCACGACGCACGCTATTGCCTCGGTGAACAATCATGCTCAACGCATCGACTCGTTCGCCGTTCACCATAATATCAAGCTTGACTAAATCTGCCGCACGGAATTCCAAAAATTCGTAGTCCATTGAAGCATAGCCACGTGACACTGATTTTAATTTATCAAAGAAATCTAGCACCACTTCATTCAGTGGCATCTCGTAGCTAAGCATCACTTGCCTACCCATGTACTGCATATTCTTTTGTAAACCGCGTTTATTGTTACACAAGGTCATCACCGGCCCTACGTAATCTTGTGGCATTAATAGATTTACATTAATGACCGGTTCACGCGTTTCTTCGACACGCGACAACTCAGGTAAGCGTGACGGATTCTCAATTTGCACCACTTCACCACTTTTGAGTAATAACTCATACACCACAGTTGGCGCAGTGGTAATCAAATCCATATCGTACTCGCGCTCTAAACGCTCTTGTACGATTTCCATGTGTAGCAAACCTAAGAAGCCACATCTAAAACCAAAACCTAATGCAGTAGAGTTTTCTGGCTCAAATAGCAAACTGGCATCATTCAAGCTTAGTTTTTCGAGCGCGGTACGTAGCGCTTCGAATTGGCTTGATTCAACTGGATATAGCCCAGCAAACACCTGTGGTTTCACTTCTTTAAAACCTGCCAAAGCCTCTGTAGCTGGCTTACCCGCCAGTGTCACAGTATCACCAACCTTTGCAGCAGCGAGCTCTTTAATACCTGAAATCACAAAGCCTACCTCACCTGCAGAAAGCGAAGTTTTTTGTAATGATTTTGGCGTAAATACGCCGACTTGTTCGCACAAATACTCTGCGTGTGTTGCCATTAATCTAATTTTATCTTTTGGCTTTAATACGCCATCTATCACACGCACTAACATTACCACGCCAACGTAATTATCGAACCACGCATCAATTACCAAGGCTTTTAACGGTTTAGTCACATCGCCTACTGGCGGCGGTACTTTTTTGATAACAGCTTCCAACACATCACGCACGCCCAAACCAGTTTTGGCTGAGCAACGCACCGCATCACTTGCATCGATACCAATTACATCTTCAATTTCCTGCATCACGCGCTCAGGGTCGGCAGATGGCAAGTCGATTTTATTTAACACGGCAGTCACTTCAACGCCTAAATCAAGCGCGGTATAGCAGTTAGCAACACTTTGCGCTTCAACGCCTTGACTGGCATCCACTACTAATAGCGCACCTTCACAAGCTGAAAGTGAACGTGACACTTCATAGCTAAAATCCACATGACCTGGAGTATCAATCAGGTTAAGGTGATAAATTTGACCATCATCTGCTTTGTATTCTAGTGCCGCTGTTTGAGCTTTAATCGTAATGCCACGCTCACGCTCAATATCCATAGAATCAAGCACTTGCGCCTCCATTTCGCGATCAGCTAGCCCGCCACAGAGGTGAATAATGCGATCCGCTAGTGTAGATTTACCATGGTCAATATGGGCAATAATGGAGAAGTTACGAATATTTTTCATTTAGTCTTTTTTAAGCTTTTTAAAACTTTTAATGTTGCTTTATTAGGTTAATCCTGCTTTATAAATAAAGATAAGGCGCCAGAAGCGCCTTTTCACAATAGCCGTGATTTTACAACAAATGCTTGATTAGTTTGTAATTAATTGTGGAGTTACCTTCAAAATTGGCAATATGGACTTAATTTTTCACTTTTGCATTTTTTCGACCGTTGACCTGCATGACTTGTGTTAATTGTTTTATGCAAGCAGCCTCACTCTGACAAGAAGCAATTAAATCATCGTCGGCAAAAACACCTTCGACAATATAGTAATTACCAATCCATTTACCAGAATCTGCAAAGTCTTTGATATATGGATTATTGAGTACTAAGCTTAATTTGCCAAAACCGAATTTTTTATCTTGCTGAAACTCACCCGCATAAAAACTACCATCTACCCAGTAAATAGTGCCTTTGCCATCCATCAGATTATTTTGATAGTCGCCTTCGTAGCGTGTACCATCCGCCCATAGATAAGCACCTCTACCACTACGCAGATTATTCTGAAATTCACCTATATAGCGACTGCCATCATCCATGGCATAAGTGCCATGGCCTTGCATCTTACCAAGGACATAATCACCATCGTAACGACCTTCTGGGCGCTTGTTGAAAAACCATTGCAGACTGCCCGTGCCGTCAGCTTTACCGTTTTTGCATTGCCCAGTCCAGCTGATGGTATAGCCCACTAGGATTTTTGAGTTCCAAATTTTGCAGCCTGTTTCTTTATCACTAATTTCGCTATCTGCATAACTCAAAGAGTTCGCTGACATTAATATCAAAGCGAAAAGAAAAATTAAAGGATTTATTTTCATCATTTACCTCACGCCGTATATTGATAGATATATCTATGGATATATCCATGAAAGATATTTTATAACTTTTATATAGATAAACACAGAATATTCACTTATAGCAAATGTTCGCTAGCCAACCAACGCTGCCACGCTTTTAGAGTATGATAAAACTCATGAATAATATCAGTCGTAAAGTCAATTTTGCATAACACACTGCGTATCGCTACCTTCAACATTCACAAGGGTTTTACTCACTTTAACGCCCGTTTTTCTTTGCATCTTCAACGTGATATGTTACGAAAGCTACAGGCCGATGTGATTTTTTTGCAAGAAGTACAAGATGCACACACCAAACACACCGAGCGCTTTGCGTCTATGTCTACTTCAGGGCAAATGGAGTTTTTAGCTGATGAGGTTTGGTCTGATTACTCTTACGGTAAGAATTCAGTTTATCCTGCAGGTCATCATGGCAATGCAGTACTTTCCAAATTTCCCATTATTAAAACCAATAACCAAGATATTTCTGCGCATGCCACTGAACAACGAGGCATGTTACATTGTGAAATCAACATCCCGAATTGGGATGTGCCTTTACATGCAGTTTGCGTACATCTAGGGCTATTTGCACAATGGCGACGCAAGCAGTTAGTGGCTGTCTCCGAGTATATTGAACAACATATTCCAGCCGATGCCCCATTAATTATTGCGGGTGATTTTAACGATTGGGGCATGCGTACGGGGCAAGTTTTCGCCAAACGCTTACACATGCATGAGGTATTTGAACACCACGCAGGAAAACCTGCGAAGAGCTTTCCAGCTTGGTTACCCATGCTCAGGCTAGACCGAATTTACGTGCGTGGCTTTAACGTAAAGCATGTAGAAGTACATTCAGGTGCGCACTTTTTAAAAGTTTCCGACCATGCGATTCTTACTGCAACACTCAATAAAATATGACCTATTTTGTTGATGGCAATCAAATTCAATTATTACGCAGTGGGACGGAGTATTTCCCTGCGCTTTTGGCTGCCATTGAGAGCTCAACTCGAGAAATATACTTACAAAGTTATATTTATAAGGACGATGTCACCGGTATACAGATTGGTGAGGCTCTAAAAAATGCAGCTAGACGTGGCGTATCGGTCAACATTTTATTGGATGGCTTCGGCAGCAAAGATTTACCCAAAAGCTATGTAGAAGCGCTTGAAAAAACAGGTGTGCAAGTGATGTTTTACCGTCCAAAAATATCACCTTGGTCACTAAAAAAGAAGCGTCTGCGGCGATTGCACCAAAAAATTGCCGTAATTGATGGGCATATTGGCTTCGTTGGCGGTATTAATATTATTGACGATTACGACCTACCTAATAATGCTCCAAACAACGTGCCGCCTCGCGTTGATTACGCTGTGCGAATTGAAGGAAAGTTATTACCTATCATCCTTGCTAGCTTGCAAAAGCTTTGGCGCAGAATTGCTTGGATACATATACGAAGACCTAATCTAGTCATAACTAAAACCGTAAATTTGGTGAACTCGTCTAATCCTCAACAATACAATATTAAAGCGGCACTTGTACTACGCGATAATGTGTTGCATAGAAGTGATATTGAAGATGCCTACCTAGATGCCATCGACCACGCTAAATCTGAAATTATCATCGCCAATGCTTACTTTGTGCCTGGTAGACGATTTCGCCTAGCATTACTAGCCGCAGTTAAACGCGGCGTTAAGGTTAGATTATTATTGCAAGGACGTATGGAGTATTTCCTGATGTTCGCTACACATGCTTTTTATAGTGAGTTTTTAAGATCGGGGATTGAGATTTTCGAATATCGCAAAAGCTTTATGCACAGCAAAGTGGCGGTGATTGATAATACTTGGGCGACAGTTGGCTCTTCAAATATAGACCCTTTTAGCCTGTTATTAGCGCGGGAGGCTAATGTGGTAGTAAAAGATGCAGCATTTGCTCAAGAACTAAGAACCGACATTCAAGCAAGTATCGAAGATGGGGCAATTCGTATTGACCCACAACATTGGACGCGAGGCAATATATTCAAACGCTTTGCTTCTTGGATTGCCTACGGATTAGTGAGAGCATTTTTAGGTGTAATTGGTCACTCGAATGAAAAATAACCACCTATAAAATTAACTTGATTCTGGATTTCATCAGAATAAAAAAGCCGCTTGAAGCGGCTTTTTTATTGAAAAAACTAATAACTTACAAACTATTTAGTCACCTTTATTGGTACATACAGAGTGTTTTCACCCCTCAAGACTAATACAGCAATTGTCTTACCAACAGCGACAGCATTAATTTGCTTGTTGAATAAATCTACACTTTGCGATTCGCTATTATTTAAGCCTAACACTACATCACCACGGCGAATACCTGCTTGAGCAGCTGCCCCAGCGCTTTCCATCACTAACAGACCATTTTTTCCGTTTAGCTTTTTCTTTTGCTGTGGAGTTAACTCTTTTAAAGTGAGTCCAATCCTGTTAGCTTCAGCTTTTGGTACAGGTTTACTGTTTTGTACAGCTTCAGCTGTCTCAGTTGGCATTTCACCTACGCCCATACTAAACGTTTTAACTGCACCTTTACGCAACACTTCAACAGCGGCAATCTTACCTGGCTTAGTCGCACCCACAGCACGTGGTAAATCAGCTGAAGATGTAATCGCTTTACCGTCAAACTTAGTAATGATGTCACCCGCTTCTAAACCACCTTTATCGGCAGGACCGTTTTTCTCAACACTTGCGACCAATGCACCATTGGTGTTTTTCATGCCGAAAGATTCAGCAAGCTCTTTAGTAATCTCTTGAATAGCGATGCCTAGCCAGCCACGAGTAATTTTTCCTGAAGCTTTCAGCTGATTTGAAATATCAATCGCGACATCAATTGGAATACTGAACGACAAACCCATAGAGCCACCACTACGGCTGTAAATTTGTGAATTAATACCTACAACCTCACCAGCCAAGTTAAATAGAGGGCCACCTGAATTACCTGGGTTAATCGCGACGTCTGTTTGAATAAATGGTACAAAATTTTCTTGAGGTAAAGCACGCCCTTTCGCGCTGACAATCCCGGCTGTCATGGTATTTTCTAGACCAAATGGCGAGCCGATCGCAGCTACCCATTCACCCACTTTTAATTTAGCAGGATCGCCCACATTTACTTTAGGTAAACCAGTCGCTTCGATTTTTACCAAAGCTACATCTGTGCGCTTATCCACGCCGATAATCTTGGCTTTGAACTCACGTTTATCATACAACTTAACGATGACTTCATCCGCTTCATTGACCACATGCGCATTAGTCAGTATGTAGCCATCACTACTAATAATGAAACCTGAACCCAGCGACTGCGATTTGTAATCCTGCTGAGGGGCACCTTGCCCAGGCATACCTGGAATACCAAAACGCTTAAAGAATTCTTGCATCTGCTCATCACCTTCCATACCTGGGAAAGGCATGGCGCTAGGATCAGCATGTACATTTTGAGTGACGCTAATATTCACCACTTCAGCACCGTGCTTTTCAGCGAGCTCAGTAAAGTCTGGTAGGTCTTTTGCATAGGCGCTGGTATTTATCGCGGTAATTAATCCAAAACCAATGACAGTAATCCAATTTCTTAACATCTATTCACCTCGTTTAATATTTAGAAACATCATGAAACTTAATAACTTTAATTTTAAGTTACCAAACTCCAACTTACTCACAACTATAATTGGGGTAGCTTTAAGTTTTATCAAGCTTTGAATGATCAACCCCAGCCTCATCATCAGCTAAACGCAAAATAACCGCTTGATACTTTTTACTAAATGCCACGCCAGATTTATCATGGCCAATCAGATGACCTTTAACCCATAAGAAGCCCAGCACTAAACCCAACGCCGCACCAAGGATCACATAAAATTGATTTTTGAATAAGTAATCTGCGGCAAGCGTACCTATTAACAAACCGACTAATGGCACTACATAAAGAAAAAAAGCAGAACTAAGTACGGCTTGTTCATCAATTCCCACCACAACGCTATCACCCACCTTCGCGTTGATTTGATTTTCAGCAACAAAATCATGGCTATCATGCCCAAGCATCTTGCCCCAAGTGGCGTTACCACAACCATGCTTTTGGCCGCAAAGCCCGCATGCGGTACGCCGTTCTATCTCTAGCGTAGCTGTGGCACCTGCGGACTTTGTGACTATTGCGTATTCTTCTATCATGGCAATATTTTATTACTTTTTAATGAATTTTAACGAGGATTTAAGCTGTATTGATGGTGGATGGGTAATGAATTATTTAACAAATACTACCGAGTTTGCAATTGCTGCAACGGTAGCTTCTGGCACTTCGCCCAATACGGTAATTTGCAAATAACCTGCAACACTAGAATAAAAACTAGTATTGCCAACTACGCTATGACCCGCTCTAGGTTTCACACCGCTAGTTATAGGTTCGATAAACAGCGACACCGAAGCTAAACCATCTGAAAACACTACATGCGTGACCGGTAAAGGCTTACCATGCACCGTACGCAGCATCTGATCCACTTTACGATAGCCTGCTGGTAACTGCTTTAGCATCCAATGCGGACTAGGATTGTAATCAGCTTGCGCTGGCACCTCATCCTCCATCACATAATTTTTCTTACTGTCAATTTTCGGTTTAAACCAATCTAAATCAACAGTGTTCACTAAATTGAGCTGAGTAAACGAAATACTGTCCATCATTTCATTTCGACTGTTAAACATCACCGATTTTAATATAAGGCCATATTCAGTATCTATCCAAAAGCGGTAACTGTAACGTAAGTCATCTTTTGGCTCTAAAAATAGTATTTGTGCTTCACGGCCTGCAACACGCTCAATATCGCCAGTACGCACGGTGTAACTCTGTTTCACAGCCGCTAGATTTGCAGGCAAAACTGCCGGAAACATATTTTGCCCCCTGCGTTTCTCTATGACTATTTTTTCATTTTTAGGGTTATAAATGATTAAATCACCGCCTTGGCTAAGCACCTCACGAGGAGAGCCATCAAGCAGAACATTGCGGGCAAATTCATTTTGCCCATCAAAAAAATGTTTAATTTGAACAGATTTAGATTGTTGTCCAGACTGGCAAACGAAGATACCTTGATAACTTAGTGCATGAGCAGCTAAAGCCGCTTTTTGCAATATCTGCCACTTGTCATCATCGCTGGCAGCGAGTACGGTCTGACTCGCGCTAGACAAAGTGCTTGCGAACAAGCAAGCTAAAACAAACCCTTTAATGCGCATTACTCTGTATAACTCGCTGATTGAATATAATATGAACTCGCAGAAGGCGCAGAAGCTTGATGTGCCATTAAATACTCAGCTGGAACACCTTGCTCACTTGTTGCGGGTAATGTAGCCACCTCTTGTGAAAGTGCCGCTTGAGCAACCATAGCAGGTGCCGCTTGGTTGCCAACTTGAGTTTGCAATACCATCCAGCCCACCACCATTACCGCTGCACATGATGCCGCAACTGACCATACAACAGGCAAATGAGTCGCAGGTAATTTACTTTTCACATCTAAAGCTTGCTTCTTACTTCGCGCTTCGTTCAACTCATTTGCCTCGCTTAACACTTTCGGTTCGTTAACCCAAGCGGCATTGGGAGACAACACAGTAGGCTCTAAATCAATTTTTGCCATTAAGTTTTGTTTAAAGTTAGGGCTCAACGCATTTGCACCGCGCATTACGTCACCTATTAAATGGTACTGACTCCAGACCTCGCCCGCGTGGCCATTGGTTTGCATGCCTGCCATCAAATGCTCGGCATCTTCCAGAGCAATTTCATCATCTAATAGTGCGGATATTTGTTCGGTCATTTTTTACTCCAAAATCTCATGCGTTAATCTCAACCCTTGTATCTTAAAAAGCTATTTCACTTAATGCTAATTTTATGCTTTTTAAAATCTAAAAATCTCACTACCATCTTTTATTATCAGGCGTATCTAAAAGTGGCTTTAATTTAAGTGAAATTGTATCGCGTGCCCTGAAAATACGTGATCTTACCGTGCCGATAGGGCAGTTCATAATCGTTGCGATTTCTTCATAACTTAGGCCTTCAATCTCACGCAAGGTAATGGCTGTTCGCAACTCTTCAGGCAAACTGGCGACAGTGTCATTCACAGTTTGCGCAATTTGCTTAGTCATCATGGATGACTCTGGCGTTTCCATTGTGCGTAACTCATCGCCATCTTCAAAGTTTTCAGCATCTTCAATTTCGACGCCTGTACTTACGGTTGGCCTGCGACCCATAGAAACTAAGTAATTTTTTGCAGTATTAATACCGATGCGGTACAGCCAAGTATAAAAGGCACTATCGCCACGAAAGTTCGGTAATGCTCGATACGCTTTGATAAAGGTGTCTTGCACAATATCTTCAATTTCAGATTGATCGCGCACCATGCGAGATAGTAGACGCGCCAATTTACGCTGATACTTGTCGACCAACATACCAAACGCGCGCTTATCTCCACGCTGTGCACGTAGCACCAGCTCATGGTCAATTTCGCGATTTCCAGATATTGGATTAACGGACACTACGCTTAGGCTTCCTTTAGGTTTGGTCTGCTCAATTGCAAGCTCATTTGTGTTTTTCTTACTCACACTCTTTTCACTCTGCGCAGTATAACCTTGCACAGCGGGTTGTACTAAACTTTGTACCAAGTTTAGTTGAGTGAATTCGACTATATTACCTATACGCATCATTAAGTTTCCTCTCAGCAACGACACAAAACTACAATTCAATTGTTGACTACTGTTTTCCTATTGCTTTTACTAGGTTTATTTGAGCTTATCTATTGCCTATTTTAAAGACAGCGATACACTCTCATTAGTTCCAGAGTTTGTTTCAAAACAGCATTTCATTTATTCAAAATTTATACTAAAAATACTATGCAGCAATTTGATGTACTGATTATTGGCAGCGGCCTTGCGGGCTTAACTTTAGCGCTGCGAACCGCAGAACATAAGAATGTCTGCTTGGTCAGCAAACGTAGTATTAACGATACCGCCAGTGATTGGGCGCAAGGCGGTATTGCTGCAGTACTTAATGATGAAGATTCAATAGAAAATCACGTACGAGATACTTTAGTCGCAGGTGGCGGCTTATGTGATGAAGCCGTGACAAGAATGGTCGCGGAGCATGCTAAAGAGTCTGTTGAATGGCTAATTGAACAGGGTGTTGGTTTTACACGCGAACATGATAATTCTGGTTACCATTTAACCCGTGAAGGCGGGCATAGTCACCGCCGCATTATTCATGCGGCTGATGCGACTGGCCACGCAGTGCAAATGACGCTTTCAGATAAAGTGAAGCAGCATCCAAACATCACTTTAATGGAATATCACATTGCCGTTGATTTGATTACCACAAGCAAAATCAATCAAAATAAAGTGGATAGTTCCAAGATTGAACCCACAGATGACAACACCTGCCTAGGCGCATACGTGCTGGATAAAAGCACAGGCAAAGTACTGACCATTGCTGCACAAAACACTATTTTAGCCACAGGTGGCGCAGGTAAAGTATACCTTTACACCACGAATCCAGACATTAGTACAGGTGATGGCATTGCCATGGCATGGCGCGCCGGTTGCCGTGTGGCGAATATGGAGTTTATACAATTTCACCCCACCTGCTTATTCCACCCTCATGCCAAATCATTTCTGATTAGCGAGGCGGTGCGCGGTGAAGGTGGATTATTAAAACTTGCCGATGGTACGCGATTCATGTTTGATCATGATGAGCGCTTAGAGCTCGCGCCACGTGATGTGGTAGCCCGCGCCATTGACTTTGAAATGAAAAAGCGCGGTTTAGATTGTGTCTATTTAGACATTACCGATAAACCTTTATCTTTCATCAAAGAGCATTTTCCCAATATCTACAAACGCTGTTTAGAATTCGGCATCGACATCAGCAAGACACCCATTCCAGTGGTACCAGCCGCGCATTACACCTGCGGCGGCGTCATGACAGATGACAAAGGCCGCACAGACATTGCAAACTTGTACGCTGTGGGTGAAACCGCTTGTACTGGCTTACATGGTGCCAATCGCCTTGCTAGTAACTCGCTACTTGAATGCTTGGTATTCGGTCAAATGGCGGCAAAAGACATTCTCAGCCAGCCAACAAAACCATCGCCACAATTACCTTATTGGGATGAAAGTCGCGTAACCGATGCGGACGAAGAAGTGCTGATTACACATACTTGGGACGAGCTGCGTCGCTTTATGTGGAACTACGTGGGTATTGTACGTACCGACAAGCGACTAAGTCGCGCCCTACATCGCATTCACATGCTGCGTGATGAAGTCTATGAGTTCTACAGCAACTTCAAAATCAGCAACGACTTAATCGAACTACGTAACCTATTACAGGTGGCTGAACTCATTGTTGAAAGCGCCATTTCACGCAAAGAGAGTCGCGGCTTGCATTACAGTAAAGACCATACAAACTTGGAAGCAGAACCTATTCCCACAGTGCTTGAACCTTCCAACTATGACAGCCTACTAGACAATGAGTGAGTCACGCAAAGAGTCTCCACGTTGATTTCTAGAATTTGCTTCACCTGTATTTGCCTATGTCTTTCTATCACAACATGCCAAGCTGAAGAAAGCACTTACACAGTCACTTACGTGTATGACGGCGATACGGTTAAGTTGCGCCCTATCGCTTCTAACGACTCACAAGATGAATTCAAATTACGCCTAACTGGCATAGATGCCCCAGAGCGCAACCAAAGTTACGGTTTAAAATCCCGCCGCGCACTCATGAAACTATGTAAAGGCAAAAATATCATTGTCGCCGTACAAATATCTGGCATAGACAAATACCAGCGTTCGCTAGGCAAACTAGAGTGCAATGGCATTGATGCTAGTTATTATTTAGCCGAACATGGCTTAGCTTGGTTTTACACCCAATACTCTAGCGACACGACAATTGAGAACGCTGAAAAAAATGCACGTCGACACATGCTAGGGCTTTGGGCGGATAAAAAGCCTATTGCACCTTGGAATTGGCGACACGAACATCGATACTACTAATATTTAAACTTAATAATACTTGAACTTAGTGACAGATTTAGAGTTGTAACAATCAAGTAAATAGTTTGTAAGTGGTTGATATTACTAGAAGCCATTTTTTGAAAATTAATCAAAATTTTGCTAAGTTATTCACACCACTTAAAGTTTTACATTAAGTGTGCAAGATAAATCGTAGTAATCTAAACTATAAACGTAACACATTGATTTTATTGTATAAAATTAAATGATTACTATTTATACGATTTTTACAAAACCCTTATAGAACGCCATGTTACGATTGCATTTCACAGATAATCACAGAGTTATCCACAGATATTGTGGAAAGCACTTTTGTTACAAATGCAGATAAATTAGTCAATCATTTAATTAAACGATTTGCTAAATTTAAATGTTGATTTTTAAAAAAACTACATTTTCTTATACAAAAAACTAAACCAACATCTCGCTAGCTTTAATTGAAATTCACCGTATAATGCCTGTAGAAATACTAGCCCTATGCCAACCAATCAGCGTAGCGGTCCTGACGCTTAATCTTCTTGATTTTCAAATCACCTGAATGATTATTACATTTGCCTACCTCGATTGGTGTTGCTTCATAAGTAATAGGTCGGCTTAAATTCCAAGCTGGAGCTTTATACTTTGACAACTGAAACAATCCTTAACTTTAACGAGTTAGGCTTATCTGAACCCATTTTGCGTGCAATTAACGATGCAGGCTATACCACCCCAACCCCAATTCAATCTAAAGCGATACCGCAAGTATTAAGCGGTGGCGATTTACTGGCTGGTGCGCAAACCGGCACAGGTAAAACAGCAGGCTTTACCTTGCCGATTTTACATTTGCTTAGCCAAAAACCTTTGAGTGAAGTCGTAAAGAGTCGCCCGCGCTGCTTGATGCTCACACCAACGCGTGAACTTGCGGCACAGATTGAAGAATCTGTAAAAGTGTACGGCAAATATCTGCCGCTGACTTCTACCGTGATATTTGGTGGTGTGAATGCTAATCCGCAAATCGCACGTTTGAAAAAACCACTGGATATTCTAGTTGCTACACCAGGTCGACTGCTTGATCACGCCAACCAAAAGAACGTTGATTTGTCAGGCATTGAGATTTTAGTGCTAGATGAAGCTGATCGCATGTTGGACATGGGGTTTATTCGCGACATCAAAAAAATATTGGCGATGCTGCCTAAGCAACGCCAGAACTTATTATTCTCTGCAACTTTCTCTGACGAAATCAAAGCCTTAGCCGATGGCTTATTGCACAATCCTGGCTTTGTTGAAGTGGCTCGCCGCAATACTGCATCTGAGTTAGTAGAACAAACTGTACACATGGTTGCGCAAGGCCATAAACGCGAGTTAATGAGCCATCTCATTCAGCAAAATGATTGGCAGCAAGTATTAATATTCACTCGCACCAAACATGGCGCGAATCGTTTGGCTGAAAAACTGGTGAAAGATGGTATTCAATCCGCAGCCATTCACGGCAACAAGAGCCAAAGCGCACGGACTAAAGCATTAGCGCAATTTAAAGACGGCACGATGCGCGTGCTTGTAGCGACTGATATCGCGGCACGCGGATTAGACATTGACCAATTACCGCAAGTCGTGAATTTTGAATTGCCTAACGTACCAGAGGATTATGTACATCGCATTGGTCGTACAGGCCGAGCAGGTAGCAGTGGTGCTGCGGTTTCATTAGTAGATCGCGAAGAATTGAAGCTGCTTAAAGATATTGAAAAGCTGATTAAACGCGAGATTCCAAAGGTGCAAGTTGAAGGCTTCACGCCATCTGACAAGCCTGAACCAGAAGCGCCTCGTTCAACGCAAGCTCACGGTAGACCGCCACGCGGACATGGCCAAGGTCAGCAACGTAAGGCGCATGTGCCAGCTAGTACTGAAGGCAATGGCGCGACCCCTAATGCTGGTCGCAATCAAAACCGAGGCAATGGTCAGCGTAACGGCCAAGCACCAAGAAACGATGCAAGAACAAATACAGAGGGTCGCCCAGCACAAGGCAACAAAGCTAGACCTGCGCAAGGCGAAAACACAAGGAATATGTCAGAAGCTGCGCGCCACCAAGCAATGCCACAACCAGCTTTATTTGTTCCGCCAAGTCCAAGTCGTCATCAACCTAATCGACAAAATGCTGCACGCCCTAATGAAGGCCGCGGTAATGCCGGCAGAACGAACACTAACCCAAACAGCACACACAGAAGCGGTGGCCGAGGTCGTTAAGTTTAACTGTCACATTCAACACTTAAAATTAAACACGCTTTACAAAAATAGATTAAAATCTTACCCAATATTTTTTACAAACTTTGATTTAGAACTTTAGCTTAGGACAAGGATACACCATGCAAATTGCCATGAACACTGTAGTAACAATGACTTATGAACTTAAAGATGCTGATGGCAACGTGCTTGAATCCAGCACAGATCCAGTAGCTTACCTGCACGGCGGGTACGATAATATTTTCCCAAAAGTGGAAGAAGCCATGCACGGTAAAAATGTGGGCGACTCTGTGGTTGTGGATTTACAACCTGTAGATGGCTTTGGTGAGTACGACGAAGAGTTAGTGCAAATCGAACCAGCTAGCGCTTTTCCAGCGGATGAATTAAAAGTCGGCATGCAGTTTGAAGGTGAAGACGAAACTGGTGAAGTGATTCTATACACAGTCACTGAAATCGCAGATGGCAAAGTTGTGGTTGATGGTAACCATCCTTGGGCTGGTGAGCGTTTGATCTTTACAGCAACCGTCACTGATGTTCGCGTAGCAAATAAAGAAGAAGTAACGCATCAACACGTGCACGGCGCTGGCGGTCATCACCACTAAGAAGTTTTTAGACTTTGATGTTATAAAGTAGGAACAAATAAAAAAGCACTCTTGATGAGTGCTTTTTTTATTGCTGTTTAATATTAGCGAGACTTTTGCTACTCTGCTTTGACTGACACTTTTTGATTAACATCTAAGGTTAGCCTAGTATTTACATCTTTTGCATTCCCATCACCCTTGTGTTTTTCTGGTGCGTCTATATGCATTCTGTCTACACTAACGCCAGCCGCTAACAAGGCTCTTTGTATTGCTTCTCCACGAGATTTAGCTAATGTTTTTAAGTCAGCGTCTGATACTTGTATGCTGGCCGTCAGTTTCTCTAAAGCCTCTTCGTAATGCCCTTCTTTGGGTTTTTCTAACTTTGAGGCCAGTTTTTTCAATAAGCTCTTTTTAGTAAGCGTATCGTAAAGATTATCAATAGCTTTTTGTACCTTAGCATTATTCAAATCGATTGGTCCTGCAGCCTGACCTTCTGCCAATGTAAGTCCCATTTCTTCCGCCACCTTGCCACGCACTGCATGTTCTTGTATTGCAGGTATATCTAAGGCTTCATCATAAGCAGGCACGATGCCAAGTGCTAAGCCTTGTCTTTTTGCTAATGCAGTGCTGACCATTTTAATTTTTTCAAGCTCTGGCGGGCTAAGCACCGCCCCGCCAGCTTCAAAAGTAATCGCTTCTAGCTTATCACCACTACCGCCAAACAATTTACCTAAAGCGCGAAATGGCGCAGTGACGATTTTGCCAAGCACATTTCTAATGGCTTTCCATACGATACTTCCATAGCTAAATTGTGGATCATCCAAACTACCTGTGATAGGTAATTCTAAGTCGATGACACCGTCACTATCTTCTAAAATGGCAATGGCTAAATCCAGCGGTAAATCAGCAGCATCTGCACTTTTGATTTTTTCACCTAATTTTAATTTGTTAATCACAAATTTGTTTTCGCCTGCTAATTGGCGCTGCTTGATTTTGTATTCCAAATCAACCGAAAGCTTGCCTGAATCAATACGCCGACCTGCAAACTTTCCAGAATATGGCGTGAGCCGGTTCATTTCTATGTTGGTGAACGATAATTTCAAATCAGTAAAATTAGTGACGTTAAATGGTTGTAGAGAACCACGAATACGCGCCGCACCATAGTCGTCCACGCGACCGTCTAACTCCACTTGTGCGGTAGAAGCAGCGTTAGTTGACACTCCATTAATCACACCAGTGAGCGAATGAATATTAGTACCAAATTGAGGAACCAGTGACAGATCGGCAAACTCTAGTGCGGCATTGTCAATTCTGATTGTTTCGATATTGATAGGAAAGGCTTCCGCTTGCGCAGTAGCTGATAAAGGCGGTGGTGCAAACGATTTGTCATCTGCAGTTTTTCCTTTACTCGCAATCGAAGATTTAGCACTATCTAGCATACCGTCGCTAGCAGGCAATGCTTTATGTTCAGCTGCTACTACAGCGACTTTCGTCGGCGCAACTAGCACAGTAGCAGGCTGATTGCGCAGAAATTTTGTCACATTCAAACTTTTATCTTGATTGATAATAAACTTGCCTACAGGTTTGACTATTTGCAATTCAGCCAACTGTAGACGGTTGGGTGCCAGCGAAACTTGCAGACTACGACTGCCAAGACGATCCCAGCTTAAGAATGGTGCGCCGCTTGCCTCTTCCACAACATTCAGATGATTAACATCAAAGCCGCCATTAAAGCTAAGCGCTAGGACTTTACTATTTTTTACTGCGAGCTTACCTGTTAAATCTGCCGCACCTTGATTGAGTGTCAGCAAAGCAAATTGATTGACATACGGCGCAAATGGAATAAGTGAAAGCTGATTGAGTTTTACATCAAGATTAGCAGAAAATGGCAATGGCGTGAGCTTACCTTGCGTACTAAATTGACCACCTTGCTTAACTTTAAAATCAGCTTTTATAGGTAATACTCGCGTTAAGTCCAACGAACCATCACGCACCTCTACGTTAATTTTCTCAACATCCATCACTACTGGCGTAGTTAAACTGCGATCTTCAATATGAAGATTTGCATTTTCAAGTGCAACCTTTTTAAGCGATACGGCCCAATCAGCTTTATTACTTGTTTTATTTGCGACTGTATTATTAGCACTACTTGTTGCTGGTGCAAGTATCGTTTGCCAGTTAAGCGGCTTATTGGTTTCTTTAATAATCTGGGTTTTAAGGCCGCTAAAAATCACTGAAGGGATGCTTACTTTTTGTTCAGCCATCTTAACTTCGCCATCATAGAGCTGAATATTATCCAAGCTCACCACTTGCTTATTTGCAGCTGACTTCGCGCTAATACCCGTCGCTTTACTTTGAATCTGTGTGATTGCCACCTCACCTTTGGGCATAGCGAGTGCTAGGCTCAAATTAAAGTCCGCTACATTCGCTTGCAATGGATTTAAGTATGTTTGATCTAGATATGCAAGTTTCCAATGTTGCAACTGCACATCGGCTATTTCTAGTGTGAACGGCGCTTCAATGTCAGTGGTGTTAGCAGTTTTTGCTAGACTTGGCTGCGAACTAACTGCTTTAGCAGGCTCGCTTTCATTAGTAGGGGCAGCAAACGCTTGCTGCCAATTGACTGTGCCAGTTTTACCCATCACAGCACTAACTGAGCCTTGTGGCAGAAGAACTTGTCCTACCTTAGCATTACGTGCAGCTAAATCTAAACTGACATGATTAACCGCTACTTGCGGCAAAACTAGTAAAGACTGACTGCCGCTCTTGATCTCAAAATCTGCAAACTTCATGTTTAAATCTTGAAACTGTAGTTGCGGCGCATTGTTCATCACAAAATCTAAGCGCGGTATAGTAAGATTAGCCTGCTTTAAGCTGATTTTTGCATTGGGAGCATCGCCAACTATGTTATTCAAATTTAATGCAACGTTATTCAGTACAAGCTTAGGTTTATCGTTTGGTAGTGAGAAGTTATATTCAAAGCTCGTCTGCGCATCGCCTTGGCTCACTGTTAACGGCAAGTTAACGCCTTTAACTATGTTCATAAGCTTGGCTAGTTTAACGCCATCAAGCGCAACTAAACCCTTTGAAGCCACTGGATTTACGCCGATATTGCCTTTCCATTTAAGCGTACCACCCTGCTCCGGAAAATTAGCGGCGATCAAGTAATTACCTCTATCCTGCGGCAAGGTCGAAAATTGACCAAGTTCAAAATCTAAAGGGGTGATTGCAGCTTTAAGTGGTGTGGCTCGGCTAGCATCCACATAGTCGATATTACCCAGCTTGACAGAAAGCTGCTGAATAATTAATCGTGGAACCGTATCGTCAGGGGGCGTTTTATCTTCATTTAACTTGGCAATTAAATCTGTCCAATTAAGCTTGCCTTGTGGGGAGATGGCAATAAGTGCTTGAGGATCAACAAGATTGATTTCTTTGAATTTCCAAGCCCTTTTAAAGATGCCACTCGCTTCAAAATCAACAACCAGCTTAGTGAAACCAGCTAGAGGTGCCCCACTTTTCTCTGTTAGTTTGAAGTTTTCAATAGTCGCTTTTAAACGCAAAGGGTCAAAAGTCACCTTGCCAACACTGCCTATACTCGCTAATTTCTTTTCCGCTACCCAAGGAACAAGCTTCTTAGCCAAAGGGTTCACAGCAAAGTAGCCAAACAAACAATAAAATATGAACAATCCAGCAAAAATCTTGGCTGGAAGAGTCACTAAAAATTGTAATATTTTTTGTTTTACTAGGCTGAGCATGCGGAACCAAATTTTAGTTAAAGTAATTAAGGCGTAGATTCTGCGATTTACATAAAGATTCTAGTCATTTTTGAACAACATTACTAATGATTAAAAGCGTGTTATCAAAAAATTACAATTACACACTTAAACAAAGGTTTTTAGGTGATAAAGTACTTCCAAAGCCTGCTTAGGCGTCAAGTCGTCTGGATTAACGCCTTCTAATGCATTAACCACTGGATGCAACACTATTTCTGGCGCAATTGTTTCGCTTGCAAACAAATCTACTTGAGAATGGTTATTCCCCACATTTTGACTCTCAAGTTGCAGTAGTTTGCGCTTCGCACTTGCTACGACCGATTTAGGAATACCCGCCAACTGCGCCACTTGCAGGCCATAACTTTGATTAGCAGCACCCTCTTCAACCTTATGCATGAAGACTATATTATGACCATGCTCAACCGCGTCTAGATGCACATTAGCAGCTTGTTTAAACTCATCCACAATGCGCGTAAGTTCAAAATAGTGGGTTGCAAATAGCGTGTAACTGCGGTTCTTCTCTAGCAACTGCTTAGCCACAGCCCAGGCCAAACTTAAACCATCAAAGGTTGAAGTACCTCGACCAATTTCATCTAGCAGAACCAAGCTTTTATCAGTCGCATTATGCAAAATGTTAGCGGTCTCTGTCATTTCCACCATAAAGGTAGAACGACCACCCGCCAAATCATCAGATGCGCCGATTCGTGTCATAATGCGATCAATTTCGCCGATTTTAGCCGAACTTGCCGGAACATAACATCCGCAATGCGCCAGCAATACAATCAACGCGGTTTGCCGCATAAAGGTTGATTTACCACCCATGTTTGGGCCGGTAATGAGCAACAACTGGCGATAGGGATTTAACGCCACATCATTGGCAATAAAGGGCTGGGCGATACTTTCAACCACAGGATGGCGACCATTTACAATTTGAATGCCCGCTTCTGTAATGAATTCAGGAGCTACATAATTGAGCGTTTCGGCTCGTTCTGCAAAGCAACTTAATACATCTAAGCTAGCAACCGCACCAGCATTGGTCTGCAGGGCGACGATAAACGGCATTAGCTTCTCTAGCACTTCGGCAAAAAGCAGCTTCTCGCGCGCGAGTGCGCGGTCATTCGCGCTCAGTACTTTGTCTTCAAACGCTTTAAGCTCGGGCGTGATGAAGCGCTCAACATTTTTAAGCGTTTGGCGACGTCGATATTCTGCAGGGGCGGTTTCCGCTTGCGTACGACTCATTTCAATATAAAAGCCATGCACACTGTTGTACTCAACTTTTAAATTAGTGATGCCTGTGCGGGCTTTTTCGGCCGCTTCATATTGCAATAGAAATTCGCCATGGTTATTTTGCAAGGCCCGTAACTCATCCAACTCAGCATCGTATCCATCAGCAATCACGCCACCTTCACGCAACACAACGCTAGGCTCAGCTTTAATCGCAGTAATCAGCAAACTTACAACCGCGTTCGGTGCCGTTAAACTTGAACCCAGTGTTTGCAACAAACTGGTTTGTGAGCTTTGCAATTGTTCTTGCAGTAAAGGTAGTTGCTGCAAACTTGCAGTCAAGCCCGATAAATCTCTCGGCCTAGCTGTCTTAAGGGCAATGCGGGCTGTGATGCGCTCTATATCGCCCATATTCTTTAGCGGCAACATTGTGTAACTATTATTCTGAATCAGCTCAGCCACTGCTTCATGGCGTTTCATCACCAAATTTCTATCTTGCAATGGGTGATGCAACCAGTGGCGCAAAAGCCGTGCGCCCATGGCAGTTTGCGTGGTATTAAGCAATGAGTATAAGGTGGGACTAGCTTCTCCACGCAAAGTCATGTCAATTTCTAAATTACGGCGCGTGGCAGCATCTAGTTGAACGTAAGCACTTGTCACTTCAACCGAAATGGCGTTGATATGCGGTAAGGTGGTGCGTTGCGTGTGTTTCACATAATCAAGTAAAGCACCCGCCGCACAAATGGCTGGATTAAGACTGCCGCAGCCAAAACCATTCAGATCATAAGTGTTGAACTGTTTGGTGAGGGTATTAAACGCGCTGTCAAAATCAAACTGCCATGGGCTTAAACGCTTTTTAGCCACTTTGCTTAAAGCAATTGCCGTATGCTGAAAATCATCCGCCAGCAAAATCTCACTGGGGGCAATGCGCTCAATCTCTTGGCCTAATAACCCGACTGCAATCTCGCTTAAAATAAACGTACCAGAAGCAAGGTTCAAACGCGCCAAACCAATCACGCCTTCTGCTTGAAAGATGCTGAGTAACTGGTTATCGCGAGATTCGTCTAACAGCGCAGTATCGGTTAAAGTACCTGGCGTTAAAATACGAGCGACTTGTCTATCAACAGGGCCTTTGCTAGTTGCGGGATCACCTATTTGCTCACAAATTGCAACCGCTTCGCCTAACTTGGCTAACTTAGCCAAATAGCCTTCAGCCGCATGATACGGCACGCCCGCCATTTTAATAGGCTGACCGTTGCTACTACCGCGATGCGTTAATGTAATGCCAAGTAAGCGCGAGGCTTTTTCAGCATCTTCAAAAAACAATTCATAAAAATCACCCATGCGATAAAACAACAACATGTCTGGATGTTGTGCTTTTAAGCCAAGATATTGGCGCATCATTGGAGTGTGAGTCGAGGCGGTGTGACTAGCTACTGAATCCGCAGGGCTGGCAATTTGTTGAGTTTTACTCATGATGAGCAATAGTGTTATCAGTCGATTTTTTAGGCGGAAAAATGAATTCGCCTGGATGTTGATTTAATCTGGTTGCCAAATTACCCAACAATAATCGCCATTGCTTAAAACGAACCTTACGCGACTTCATAGCCACATAAAGCGCCAAACTGAAACTTACTGCAAGATTTACAAAACCGATTAACACCAAACTCAATGCAATATAGGCAACTGCTTGCCAACTTAACATAAAGTCTAAGCCAACAGCGGCATAACCAGCAAAAGCTGACGAGAAGGCAATGTGTCGAATATCAAACGGCAAACCAAATAACACGCCTATTGCGCTCATGCCACCTAACAAACAACCAAAATAAAAGTTACCAGCCAATGCGCCTAAGTTGTTTTCTACGTAATTCGCAATGCGATTAAGCCGTGCGACACCCAAAAGTTTTTGCATCCACGTCACGGCACGTAAGCGCTGAGGGATTTTGTTATAAATCGCTAAATTATCATGGTAGCCAGCAATTAAACCCGATAAAAACAAGCAAACACCCGCCACAGCAGCATAAAGTAAGGCGCCACTATGCAAAGGATCAATATCAGCCAATAGGCTGTGTGCTTTTTCTGGCGTAATAAAGTGTTGGCCAGTTAAGTGCAATGTGCCAAAAGCAATCAACATTGCGATAGGTATTGCTAATACAACGTTGCCACAAATTGCGACGACCTGGCTACGCATAGTGTTAGCAATCATCGCGACCAGATTATCCATTTCCTTAGACTTAATATCAGTCGCATCAATGCTGGCGGCAATCGCAGCGGCCGTCATAGCAGGCTGCTTAGTCGCTACAGTGAAATGTAATATATGGATTAAAATAAAACCCAAGCCATAATTTAAACTAAATGAAATGGCCTCAGTCAGCGGCGCCATGTGCTGTTTGGCAAGTGTGATTTTAATCATTGCCATGAAGGCAATAATAACGCCCGCTCCCATTGCTGAGCGCATTAATGCAAAGTATTCGCTACGATTGCCTGTGATGTAATGTTCACCTGTACGGCTTGCATTTTCAGTCACACGTAGCGCCATCACTTCCATATTCTCACGCCAGTGTTCACTAACGTCGTTTTTATGGCATTCGCTATAAACCAGCTCTTTGAAAAGCTGAACGATTTTTAGATTCGCTTTAGAGTGAGCATCTTTAGGCCTTGTCTCTTGATTTTTGTCACTAACATCACTGCTGGTGTGGTCAAGAATCTCTAATAGCGTTTCTAATCGGCTCACTTGTTGCGCCATTCTCTGCAACATAAAAGTCAATTGTATGCTGGTACCAACAACCGCACTATTACGTCGAATTTTCATGACCACTTCACTACACTGATTCAGCATCACTAAAATATGCTTGATATCAGTCTCGTTACTTTTTGAATTTAACTCATGAGTATCTGCATCTGGCGATGCCAGAAATTCAGCCAACTCTATTTGTTGCGCTATAAATGGTGAAGTATGTTGCTCAAGTTCAGGGTGATTGCGTAACAGCTCAGGCTCTAAGCCTAAAGCCGCTATTCGGTATGAAAGCACCTGAGTCGCGGCCAAAAAATTCTGTCGGCATGATTCAATAATAGGTTCCGTAATATCAGTAGTAGCCTCATTGAACCTTATTGCTACGATAAGCTGCTCCCAAACCTCATCAGGTACAGCCTGCACCCATAACTCATCGCTGGTTTTAGTGAAAAAACATGCGAATAAATCAATGAGATAAGACTCATCAACCGCTTCAGGTAAGAGCTTATGCCCTATGCGCCTCCGCATTTCAGTAAAGAACCCCGAAAAAGCGGAATGACGGGTTACTAAGAAGAGTGAAATAGGTTTATGTTCGCTTAATAGTCTTAATATCGCCTCACGCAACTGGCGCGCTTTTTCAGGGTGACTGTTGAGCAAATAACACAGCGCTTGAATCGCTTTGATGGCCGCTTCCACCTGATTTGGCTTTGACGGCCTAATTTCTGCAATTAAGCTTGCAATAAACTTAGCGGTTGATTGCGGCGAATGAACAGATTCACTCATATGCCGCTCGAACACGTGTTCTATCATCGTTATTTAGGTGTTTTTAAATCGTCAGTTAAATGCGGGCTTAAGGTTTGCAGCATTTGAGAGAATATTTTTGGGTTGGCAGCAACGATATTGCCTGTTTTAAGCCATGACTCATTACCTTCAAAGTCTCCCACAATACCGCCCGCTTCTTGCACGATTAAACCGCCTGCGGCGACGTCCCAAGTTGACAGGTCAATTTCCCAAAAACCATCATACCAACCTGCAGCCACGTAAGCCAAATCTAATGCGGCTGAACCTGGACGGCGAATCCCTGTGGTCTTTTTAATCATGTCTTTCAGCATATCTAAGTAGGTATCTAGATGCGTGAAATCACGGAATGGAAAGCCTGTACCGATAATAGTATCTTGCAGCTTTGTACGTTGCGACACACGAATACGCTTGTCATTTAAGAATGCACCGCGACCTTTGGTTGCGGTAAACAAGTCATTGCGATTTGGGTCATACACTACCGCGTGCGTCAATACGCCGCGTTCTTGCAAGGCGATTGAGATGCAATATTGCGGCATGCCATGTAAAAAGTTGGTAGTGCCGTCTAACGGATCAATAATCCAAATGAAATCAGCTTCAGAATTCGATTCGCCGCTTTCTTCACCCAAAAATCCGTGCGTTGGATACAAATCCTTCAGCATGTCGATAATGGCACCCTCTGCAGCTTTATCTACTTCAGTGACAAAATCATTGTAAGTTTTGGTTTGAATTTTGAGTGAGCCTACGTCTTCAGAGGCACGTGTAATAATATTGCCAGCGCGGCGTGCAGCTTTCACTGCATTGGATAACATAGGATGCATATTTTCTCGAATCTTTGTTGGTAGTCTGTTGCTTTAACCTGTATTGAATAAAATTTAGGCTAAGTATGGCTTGACCATTACTTAACCTTGAATACTTAAGTAATGACTCAAGCTTTAAATTCATGTTAAAGAACTGATAAGTCAGCATTTTAATACTATTTCACGTATTCACCAATTGCCATGAACGATATTGACCTGAGTAATTTAAAGTTTTGGCGCAAACAGATATTTTAAGGTTGCGGCAGCTGCATAATAGGTTTACTTCGCATTTTATCCGCCAGCACTTGTGACTCAGACTTTCTTTTTTCAACATACTGCAATATGTTTTTAAGTTTAGCGGCTGAGGGCAATGCCGGGTCACTCGGCAATTGTGATAATTGCTCAAAACTTTGTTCATAAGGCTCGCTAATCTCCTCATCTATATGATTCGCCAATGAATCAAACGTAGCTTCGCCTTTATTACCCTCATGCATAATTTGTAGCCAAGAGCGATTAATGGCCTGGTCTTTCAATAAAAACTCATCCACTTTCTTACGCAATAGCAACTCATCACTCCAGCGATACTTAGGTGCTGGAATATTCAGCACCAAAACCACACAGGCGAGCACAATAACGCCAGCAGCTAACAACTTAGTATTGCGCGATACAGGCTTAACCTCAATGGATTGCGAAAGTAAAATACTACTGAAAATACCCGTTAAAAAACCACCTATGTGGGCGGAATTATCAATCCCTGGCACAATAAAACCAAACACGATAGTCGCCACAGAAAACACCGAAGCGCCCCAGAACAACCAGCGAAACTCATAACGCGCAATCGATTCTCGTTCACGCCAGAGGAAAGTCAGCAGTGCGCCATAAACGCCAAAAATAGCGCCTGACGCACCGCCAGACACCGCAGCATTCCCTTGAATAACCAGTGACACTAAGTTGCCAGTTAACCCACTCAATACGTAAATGCCAGCAAACCGAAGATGCCCATACATGCGCTCAACCAGTTGCCCCGCATCCCAAAGCGACCATACATTTACCAGCAGGTGAATGATGCCAAAGTGCAGAAACATCGCCGTACATAAACGCCACCACTCGCCATCTTGCGTTGCTGGGCCGAAATTAGCCCCCCAAGCAAGTTGAATAGCATTGGGCGAATGCCAAAAACCTGCGCCTTTGGACAGCATGGCCACAAAAACTATAATGTTTGCCGCAATGATCAGCTTGGTAATCGTGACTTGTGGCACGCGTGATTTCAGCGTTAAGTGTAATGGCTGCAAATGGAGTCCTATGTGTCTAATGCTAATAACTCAAATACCAACTCAAACCTCACTGAACATTTTGCAACACTCTGCAAGAGTTACAGTATGGACTCGCTAAAGGCTCACCAATAAACAACCCCTGCGCTGGCCATGCAACACTTTTCCAGTAAGCTTCCACGGCACTTTCGCCTGAAAGATAATGCGCAAGCAGCACGGTAGGGTTAGGAAACTTTTGCCAATAATTACAAGGCTCTGACACGGTACCATAGCTAGCTGTAGCGCCAGCTTCCAGCCATTTCAAGCTACTCATTTGACCGCCTCCGAGCAGGTCTCCACCAAATGAAGTCAAATGGTCCGCAAGCGCGCCAGGAATAAATCCCAATGTATCCAGCTTTGGCACATGCGCAAGACCAGTTTCATACACCATGATGTCTTTCATATTTTCAATTGCGTCTAATTGCAAAGTTTGTATCTGTAGCTTTCTCTCAGGAATCTGCATAGATTTTGGGAAAAACTCAGCTCTAGAACTGCGCAGCTTGTCTGAGGTATTTAAATAATAAGCGCTCGCTTCACTCATCATAAATCCGCTTAATACGCCGCGATCAATCAATGCTTTTGCCTCATCCACCGATTCCGTGGGCATTATCATTGATAGCCTCAAACCCGCATCAACAGGCTGTGTCGTAGCACTATCAAAATAAGGACTCATTTTGCCAGGGTCGCAAGTTTTTTTGCACTGCTGCGCATCAAAACCTAATGTCAGTGCAGACGTAATTGCGTTACACTCCACCGCATAAGGCGCAGTCCAAACCAGCAGGATTACTTGCATCTCCGGTTTCAGTTTTTCATCAATAGCTTGCTTGAGCTGATTAAACTGCTCAACCGTGAGCTTTTTAGGATTTCCAGGGATGTTGACTTGAATAAGATTGCTCGACGGAATGCCGCGTGCTTTTAAATAATACTGGCCGATAGCCAGACTATTCTTATTAGCCGTATTTACGACTACCGCGACATTGCTTGGTCTAATCAGAGAGTCCGCTGCGAGTACCTTATTCACAAACAACGTACTTGAAAACATAATCATCGCAACGCTTAATAAAAAAATAAGTTTCTTCATCATCCTATGACTAAAATATTTGCACGAACCATACCCCAGTATACCTTTAACATTTAAACAATTTAATTTTTACAATATCTTTGCTGCATTAAAGTTTTAATCACGCTTCATGACCATACAGCAGATTTAAATGTTCAAAATCCATATAGTGCAGAGTTTAGAATGATAAAATGACACTTTAATGGTGATATGTCATGACAGCAAATTTAGACGCAATAAAATCAGACTCAGCAAAAGCTGAACCCTTACACAATGTACGTGTAGTGCTATGCCAAACCAGTCATCCTGGGAATATTGGCTCAGCAGCACGCGCAATGAAAACCATGGGGTTGAAGCATTTATATTTGGTCAAACCAGATAAGTTTCCAGACGCCCATGCCACTGCCCTTTCAGCTGGCGCGGCAGATTTACTCGAAAATGCAATCGTAACCGAAACTTTAAGCGAAGCATTGCAAGGCTGCGTGCTAGCTATCGGCATGAGTGCACGTAAACGTCAAATTTCGCATGAACTTGTAAATGTGCGTGAAGCCGCGCTGCGAGCCAGTAAAATAGCGGCTACTCAGCCTATTGCTTTGGTATTCGGCACAGAAATGAGCGGTCTTTCGAACGCTGAATTGGATTGCTGCCAACTACTTGCCATGATTCCAGCAAACCCTGAATATTCTTCGCTGAATCTAGCCGCCGCAGTGCAAGTCATGTGTTACGAAATACGTATGGCTGTGCTTGAAGGTAAGCTGGATGAAACCACGCCAACCGAATACGCCACCAATGAAGCGTTAGAAGGTTTATATGCGCATCTGGAAGATACCCTCATTAAAATCGGCTACCTCAACCCCAACGCTCCCAAGAAACTCAGCGAGCGTATACGTCGTATCTATGCCCGCGCCAAGCTAGAAAAAGAAGAAGTTAACTTGCTTAGAGGTATTCTAACGTTAACGATAGAACCGAAAAAACATACTAAGTATTAATTAAATCTGAGTTACACATCACTCAACATAAGTTCATCAATGCCAGCATATTCATTGCTTTTAAAGCAATCGACATTACAAGTTATGGCATAATATCGCTATGTTCAATCACTTAAAAGAAGACATCTCCATCGTGTTCGAGCGCGACCCTGCGGCGCGCACACATTGGGAAATCCTTACAACTTACCCTGGCGTACATGCGTTGCTGATGCACCGCCTATCACATTGGCTATGGAAGCAGCACTTATATTGGCTTGCGCGCTTTAATTCGCATCTAGCTCGCTGGCTCACAGGTATTGAGATTCACCCAGGCGCCACAATTGGTCGCCGTGTATTTATTGACCACGGCATGGGCGTAGTCGTTGGCGAAACGGCAGTGATTGGTGATGATTGCACGCTTTACCATGGTGTCACATTAGGAGGCACTTCATGGAACAAAGGTAAACGTCACCCGACGCTTGAAAGTGGCGTGGTGATTGGTGCTGGCGCAAAAGTGCTCGGTCCAATTACCGTAGGAACTGGTGCGAAAATCGGCTCAAATGCAGTTGTGGTTAAAGATGTACCTGCCAATGCTACAGCTGTTGGTATACCAGCGCGGATTTTAGAAGAAGAGAAAGCCAATAAAGAAGAGTCTAGCAAAAGCGCCAGCTTTACGGCTTATGCGGTAATTGACGATAACGATAAGTTTAATCATGAAGCAATGTCTAAGGCGCTACAGGTATTGCTAGAACACAGTGCAGCACAAGATGCTAAATTAGCTGAATTAACATTGCAGCTACAAGCGCTTAGTAATGATGAAACTAGTGATACTAAGGTTGCTACGGCATTTGATGTAAATCAACCAATAAAAAGCAGAGCCACTAAGAAAATCACGTCAGAATAATCACCTAGAAAAGTCACTAGTCATCAATAAATTTCCTTACATTTGGATTATTAAGCAACTTAAATGAGTTGTGTAATCGAGTGAACTTAAATGGGCTAATAGTTGACTAAAGTTATCAGGTATTATAAAATTGCCTGTAATTATATAGGTGCTATTTACTAATGAAACTTACAACAAAAGGTCGTTTTGCTGTGACTGCGATGCTGGACTTAGCCTTGCACGAGGCGCTAGCTAATAGCGAGAGTAAGATTGCAGGTAGTGAGCTTAATGAAATTAAACCCGTGACACTCGCAGGTATTAGCGAACGTCAAAGCATTTCACTTTCATATTTAGAGCAACTATTCAGCCGCTTGCGCCGTCAAGGCTTAGTGAACAGTGTGCGCGGACCTGGCGGCGGCTACAAGCTTGCAAAAAACTATGCAGATATTTCAGTAGCTGAAATCATCAATGCGGTAGATGAACAAATCGACGCAACGCACTGCGGTGGCCAAGAAAACTGTAAAGATGAAGGTCGCTGTATGACGCACGACTTATGGTCTACGCTCAACACGAAGATTTTAGATTACCTTGCCGGCGTAAGCTTAGCCGATATGGTTGCGTCACAGACATCAGATAAAAAAGTTACCATTATGCCGCGCACGAACAGCGCTTGCAGCCAGAAAGGTTCAGCTATCGAGGCTGCAGTCGTTTAGCACTCACGATACTTTAGCAATGGCCAATATCTATTTTGATCATAATGCGACTACTGCGCTTGATAATCGCGTATTGGAAGCCATGTTACCTTGGATGACAAACCAAGCAGGCAACCCAACCAGTCGCCATGTTTTTGGTCGTTCAGCGCGTGATGCCGTGGAACATGCAAGAGCTCAAGTAGCTGAAGCCTGTGGCGCCTATACCTCGCAAGTAGTATTTACTTCGTGTGGCACTGAAGCTAATAATTTTGCAGTAAAAGGCATTGCAGCAATTAAATCAGCGGCGACTGCACGACAAATTTTAACTAGCGCCATTGAGCATCCATGCGTGACTCGACCAGCGATAGCGATGCAACAACATGGCTATGTCAGTCAAAAAATTGTAGTCGATGCAAACGGAAAAGTGGATTTAGAGAAATTTAAACTACAGTTAAACACACCAACTGGCTTGGTTTCAGTCATGTTGGCAAACAATGAAACAGGTGTCATACAGGAGCTTGGCTCTATTACTGAAATGGCTCGAAGTGCAGGTGCGTTCATGCATACGGACGCAGTTCAAGCACTTGGTAAGATTGATCTGAATTTTGCAGATTTAAATGTAAATGCAATGACTATTTCCAGTCATAAGATTCATGGCCCACAAGGTGCCGCAGCACTGATAGTAGATAAGAAAATGGATATACAGCCACTATTGCATGGTGGTGGGCAAGAAAAAGGTTTACGCAGCGGCACAGAAAACGTTGCGGCAATTGTTGGCTTTGGTGCAGCCTGTGAATTAGCCATGAGTAATCGGGCGAATTTTGCGGCTCACACTCCAGCGTTACGCAATCAGCTTGAGCAAGGTTTACAAGCATTAGATGTCAGTATTTTCGGCAAACAAGTAGCACGCATACCGAATACGAGTTTTTTTGCGATTGACAATATTGAAGGTGAAACACTGGTCATGGCCTTAGATCGTAAAGGTTACGCGGTTGCTAGCGGCTCAGCTTGCTCTAGCGACAGTACTGAACCTAGCCACGTACTTTTGGCGATGGGCATACCGGCAGATTTGGCACGTGGCGCAGTAAGAGTTAGTTTTGGTGCACACAACACTGCAGCACAAGTGGCAAGTTTTTTGGCCACATTGAATAATGAAATTTTGAGATTAAAACAATTGACGGCGATAGCCGCTTAATTAAGGTTTTGTAGGTCGAATTTTTTAGCCGGCACTACACAACCCAAACCGATTTAATAAAATGCAAGGATAAATAAAAGAATGTCAGCTTCACTAGAAATGCCAGTTTCAAAACACGCAGAGGATAGTATGCATCCGATTTATTTGGATTATTCAGCAACTACACCTGTGGATCCACGCGTTGCCGCAAAAATGATTCCATATTTAACGGAAGATTTTGGCAACCCAGCTTCACGTAGCCATCCGTATGGTTGGACTGCTGAAAAAGCCGTTGAAAATGCACGTGAAGAAGTCGCCAAATTAGTGGGTGCAGACCCGCGCGAAATCGTATGGACGTCTGGTGCGACTGAATCAAACAACCTTGCAATCAAAGGCGCAGCTAATTTTTACAGCGGCAAAGGCAAACACATTATCACCGTAGCAACTGAGCATAAAGCGGTGATTGACCCAATACGTGAACTTGAGCGCCAAGGTTTTGAAGCTACCTTTTTAGAACCAGAACCAAATGGTTTAGTAGATTTAGAGAAATTCAAAGCAGCGATTCGTCCTGATACTGTGTTAGCGTCTGTGATGTTGGTCAACAATGAAATTGGCGTGATTCAAGACATTACTGCAATCGGCAATATCTGTCGTGAAAATGGCGTGATTTTTCACGTAGATGCGGCGCAAGCCACAGGTAAAATACATATTGATCTAGAAAAATTACCTGTCGACTTAATGAGCTTCAGTGCACATAAAACTTACGGCCCTAAAGGCATTGGCGCTTTGTATGTTCGCCGTAAACCACGTATTCGTATTGAAGCGCAAATGCACGGTGGTGGTCATGAGCGTGGAATGCGTTCAGGTACATTAGCAACGCATCAAATCGTTGGTATGGGCGAAGCGTTTAGAATTGCTCGCGAAGAAATGGATTTGGAAAACGCACGCATTCGCCGCTTACGCGATAAATTGTTGCATGGACTAGAAACCATGGAAGAAGTTTACGTGAATGGTGATTTAGAACACCGCGTGCCACATAACTTGAATATCAGTTTCAACTATGTAGAAGGTGAATCTCTGATTATGGCCGTGAAAGGCATTGCTGTTTCAAGCGGCTCTGCATGTACATCTGCCAGTTTAGAGCCAAGCTATGTATTGCGTGCGTTAGGTCGTACTGATGAGTTAGCACACAGTTCAATTCGCTTCTCAATTGGCCGCTTCACGACTGAAGAAGACGTTGATTACACAATCAACTTGATGAAAAGCAAAATTGATAAATTAAGAGAATTATCCCCGCTTTGGGAAATGTTTAAGGATGGCGTTGATCTTTCTAAAGTTCAATGGGCTGCCCACTAGAGGAGTACGAAAATGGCATATTCAGACAAAGTTTTAGACCACTACGAAAACCCGCGTAACGTTGGTACGTTAGACAAAAACGATCCAAACGTAGGTACTGGTATGGTTGGCGCGCCAGCTTGTGGCGATGTAATGAAATTAATGATTAAAGTGAATGATAGCGGCATTATTGAAGATGCTAAATTCAAGACTTACGGTTGTGGTTCAGCCATTGCGTCTAGCTCTTTGGTAACAGAGTGGCTTAAAGGCCGCACCATAGAAGAAGCTTATGCGATTAAGAATTCAGAAATCGCTGAAGAGTTAGCATTGCCACCAGTAAAAATTCACTGTTCAGTATTGGCAGAAGATGCAATTAAAGCAGCTGTTGCTGACATTAAAGCAAAACAAGCCGCGAAAGTGACTGCGTAATCTATGGCAATATCACTGACAGAAACCGCGGCTAACCGCGTAGAAAAATTCCTTGCCAATCGCGGCAAAGGCATTGGCCTACGTTTGGGCGTGAAAACTACAGGCTGTTCAGGTATGGCGTATACACTGGAGTTTGTAGATGAGATGCATCCAGAAGACACCACGTTTGAAAGTCACGGCGTTAAAGTGATTGTTGACCCTAAGAGCCTTGTTTACATCGATGGTACAGAATTAGACTTTACCAAAGAAGGCTTAAATGAAGGCTTTAAGTTTAACAATCCCAACGTGAAAGACGAATGTGGTTGCGGTGAAAGCTTTACAGTGTGAGTTTGAATTACTTTGAGTTGTTTGGACTTGAACCAATTTTTAATATTGAGTTAGCCGCACTAGAAAGCAATTTTCGCAAGATACAATCTGAGTCTCACCCAGACAGGTTTGTGACTGCTCCAGCAGCAGAAAAGTTAAGTGCCATGCAACAAGCAACGCTAGCAAATGAAGCTTATCTAAGCCTTAAAAATCCGGCTAATCGCGCTAAATATCTATTAGAATTGCAAGGCATCACTGCGATTAGCGAAACTAATACAGCCATGCCTACAGACTTTTTGATGCAGCAAATGGAATGGCGTGAAGCGACGGAAGATGCAGTATCGGCTAAAGATATCACTGCTTTAGATAGCTTATTAGCTGAAATTCGAGTTGAAGCAAAAAGCTTGCAAGATAGCTTAACTAGTTTGCTAGATGTGCAGAAAGATTATACCGCTGCCACTGATGCCACTCGTAAGCTCATTTTTATCGATAAAGTGTCTGAAGACATTAATCGCGCAATAGAACAAATAGACATTTAAGATAGCAATAAACTGATGGCAATTATCTAATGGCATTACTGCAAATATCCGAACCTGGCATGAGTGCCGCACCACACCAACACAAGTTGGCAGTGGGTATAGACCTTGGCACCACAAACTCTCTAGTGGCCACAGTTAAAAGTGGGATGGCTACTGTACTGCAAGATGAGCATGGTCATGCGCTATTGCCGTCCGTAGTGCGTTATATGCCCGAGGGTGACGTAGTTGTTGGACACGATGCGCAAGCTCAACAAAGTGCGGATCCTGTCAATACCATTGCCTCAGCCAAGCGTTTTATGGGACGCAGTCTAAAGGATATTGCAGACAGAGCACACATTCCATATAACTTTGTAGATAGCTCAAACGCCACCAAACTATTACAAATTCAAACCCGCGCTGGTTTAAAAACGCCAGTAGAAATCTCTGCTGAAATCTTGAAAACACTTAAAGCCCGCGCTGAGAAATCACTTGGCGGCGATTTAATTGGTGTAGTGATTACAGTGCCAGCCTACTTTGATGATGCACAGCGCCAAGCTACAAAAGATGCCGCACGCTTAGCTGGATTGAATGTGTTACGTCTACTGAATGAACCTACCGCTGCTGCTGTGGCTTATGGCTTAGACAACGCTGCGGAAGGCACATTTGTCATTTATGATTTAGGTGGAGGCACCTTTGATGTATCGATACTCAAGCTGACCAAAGGCGTGTTTGAAGTGCTTGCGACAAATGGTGATTCTGCACTTGGTGGTGACGATTTCGACCACCGCATTTATTGCTGGGTATTAGATAGAATTAGAGAAAGTACCAGTGACTTTAATCCTCTAAGTGAGAACGACACACGCTTGCTATTGACCAAGGCGCGTCAGGCAAAAGAATGGTTAACAGATAACCATGAAGCGCAGATTGTGTGCCGCTTGAATAATGGGTTGTTAGTTGATGTAACGCTTAGCGCGACTCAATTTGTAGAGTTCACACAGCAGTTGGTGATTAAAACGCTTGCACCTACTCGTAAAGCCATGCGCGATGCACAACTTACGCTCGAAGATATTAAAGGCGTTGTATTAGTTGGCGGTGCTACACGCATGCCACAAGTGAGACATGCTGTTGAAGAGTACTTTAAACAAACGCCTCTGACAAATTTAGACCCAGACAAAGTGGTTGCACTCGGTGCAGCAATTCAAGCGAATGCCTTAGTAGGTAACCGCAGCGAAGATGACTTGTTGTTATTGGATGTGACCCCGCTTTCTTTAGGTTTAGAAACTATGGGCGGCTTGGTGGAAAGAATTATCCCACGCAATAGCACGTTGCCCGTTGCCCGTGCGCAAGACTTTACCACTTACAAAGATGGTCAAACGGCCATGAGCATACAAGTGGTGCAAGGCGAGCGCGAGTTGGTAGCCGACTGTCGTTCCCTAGCACGTTTTGAGCTACGCGGCATTCCACCAATGGCGGCAGGCGCAGCACGTATACGCGTGACTTTTCAGGTAGATGCTGATGGCTTACTTTCCGTCAGTGCTCGTGAGCAAACGAACGGTGTTGAAGCGCATGTAGTCGTTAAACCATCGTATGGACTGAGCGAAGATGAAATCACGCATATGCTGAAATCATCATTCGGCAGTGCAGAAGCTGACAAAGTGGCACGTATGCTGGCTGAGGCTCGCGTATCGGCAGGTGCCATTATTAATTCAGTCACGTTAGCACTAGCAGCGGACAGCCACTTGATAAGTGAACAGGAAAAGCAAGCCATAGAAACTGAAATACAAAATCTGCAAACGATTAGCCAAGCTGAAGATGCTGCCGCCATTAATAAAGCTGTAGATGCTTTAAATCACGCGACCGAAGCATTTGCTGCAGCTCGCATGAATGCTAGCGTGAGCCATGCATTAAGCGGTAAAAACTTAGATTCAATCAACTTATAACGCCTTCATTTCCGCGCAGGTGGAAATAATGAAAAAATTTAGCAAGGAAACAAAATGCCTCAAATTATCATACTGCCACATGTAGAACTCTGCCCATATGGTGCAGCGATTGAAGCTAAAACAGGCGATTCGATATGTGAGGTATTGTTAAAAAACCATATTGATATTGACCACGCCTGTGACCAAGCCTGCGCTTGCACTACTTGCCATGTGATTGTGCGCGAAGGTTTTAAATCACTCAATCCATCAGATGATCAAGAAGATGACTTATTAGATAAAGCTTGGGGATTAGAACCTAACTCGCGCTTATCTTGCCAAGCGCTTGTAGGTACTGAAGATTTGGTGGTTGAAATACCTAAGTACTCAATCAATATGGCTAAAGAAGGCCACCGCTAGGCCTTCTATTTATTTGGCACCTTTTTCAGCTAAAAGCTTCAAGCTTTTAGAGTTTTAAGGTTTCTTCTAGAAAGTTAACTTGGCCTGTAGATATATCGTAAACAGCGCCAATCAAGCCTATTTTCTTCTCGTTGAGCATATCTTCAATAATGTCGCTGCTATGCAAAATTTGCTTAATTTGCACTCTAACATTCTGCGCACATACTTTAGCTACAAAATCTTCATTACTTGAATCACGCGACTCCAGCACCGTTTTCTCTTGACGAACAGCTGGACGAATATGATTAATAATCTCGCCAATATGGCCTTCCCTGAAATTATCGCAAGCCGCTTTTATCGCGCCGCAACTCGTATGGCCAAGCACCACAATTAGTTTAGAACCTAAATATTTACTTGCGAACTCTAAGCTACCAATCCCTTTATCTGAAGCAATATTACCCGCCAAACGCACACTAAACACATCACCCAAAGCTTGATCAAACAATAATTCCACAGGTGCGCGAGAGTCACTGCAACTTAAAAATGAAGTAAATGGATGTTGCTTATCTTTCGTAATTTCAATTAAAGACTGGTAATCTTTTTTTGAAGTTTGGTTATGAGTAAAGCGATGATTACCTTCAATCAAAATATCCAAAGCCTCTTGTGGAGACATCTTATCGCGATTAAGTAACGGGTGTTGGTACATGCGGTTTACCTTTCAAAACTATGTACGCGAATTATACCTGATTGTACTTTTTGAGATGTACATACGGTATGTCGCCAAACGAAAAAAAGCCCGTCACGAGAACGGGCTTTATATACTTAACTAACTAATTAGAATTTGTATGTTAGATCTAATTGAACTAAATCAAAATCTTTTAAGTTTAAAGCTAAGTCTTGTGCAGCACCAGCAGCGCCGTAAGTGTTATTTTTACGTGTTGCGTGGCCGTATGCAAAGTTAGCATAAACATTATCTGTGAAGTTATATTGTGTCTTTAAGATAGTACCTTTCATGTTAACGCGTGAGTCCATGAAGTCTGAATCAACGGCATTTGGGTCAACTGACCAAACACCAACGTCTTGGTACCAAATACGTGCAGACCAATCACCTTTGACCATTTTATTAGCTTCAAACGATTTAAAGTCATTAGCTGAACCAACAGCTACACCCAACATCCATGCAGTATCATCACTACCGTCTGAACCGTTAGCTGCTGCAGCTAACCCTGAATGCTTTGCACGGTCATCAGCGTTAGTGTTGTATACATAATCGCCAAATAAACGAACACCAATACTGCTGTTAGCCATGAAGTTAACTTCAGCTGGAATTTCTATCGTATCTAAATCATTTACACCAGAAGCAGCAATTGCATAACCTGGTTTTGCGGCAACAGCAGGAACAAAAGCTGTACCTGCAGCATTAACTGTACCTGGCACCGTAGCAGCACCCGCACCGTCAGTACCAGTTCCTGGTTTAAATGATGTATTGCTAGTGTTGTGGCTGTATTTAGTGTAAGTTAAAGCAGCTTTGGCTGATGTTGTGTCATTAAATAGATAGCGACCACCACCTTGGAATGCAAATAGTTCAGTAGTAATAGTATCACCTGTAGTACTAAAGTCTTTTCTATCACCTTGATATTGTGCTTGAGCTGCAGTGAAGAATAAATCTGCAAAGTTCATCTTGTAATTTACTTTTTCAGCTAAACCTTCAAAGTTCAAGTCAGCGTCCCATACCATAGGTGTTGTATATAGTGGGTTATTCATACGACCCGCTTCAATCGCTAACCAATCAGTAGCTTTGTAACCAACCATGGCGCGTTTAACAAACACTGTTTCTTTATCATTAATATTTGTAGTAGCAGATTTACCAAACGTAGCATTGTCTGAGCGCCCATTTGCGCCCATCGCTAACGCTAAGTCTGTATACCAATCACCAGATTCAGTTTTAACACCAAGTGTCAACTTATAGCGCGCTCGCTCTCTTGTCTCATCAACATCTGCGCCAGTTGTTGCGCCTGTACCTTGACGATCTTCATATCGAACGCGAATATCGCCATATAAAGTAGCGTTATCAATAGCATCTGCCATGCCCAATTTAGCTGCTTTTTTAACTTTTTTATCTGCTACTTGAATGTCATTTTCACGACCTTTCAACAATGGTAATGCTTCTTCCTCTGTCAATACGCCTTTAGCAACTAAAGCTTGTACTAAATCAAATGTAGAGTCAGCCATTGCACTTGTGCCAAAGCCCATTAAAACTGAACCTGCTAGCGTTGCGGCTACCATGTTACGTAATTTAAAATTCATCAAAAATCTCCTCATAAAATTAACTGCATCAATGTATTTTTTCAACACGAGCAGTTTGTTATTTTTTTATGACAATTTGATGACAAAGAACTAATCGCTGGGTAATTAGCAACAGCATTGTTGCATGCTTACAACAATAAACAACGCCTACTAAATTACTTTAGCGGGCGTTGTTTAGCTTTAGTAGGAGGGGCTTGCAGCCCCGAATGCTCCAGCGTGGGTCAGAGAGTAGATGGTCAAACATCGCCTTAGAGTTTACTCTTGGGTTGTTCGCGGCTGCAAGCCGCTCCTACATTAAGGTATAAGTAGGCTTTTACCTAAACGCACGACCCATGCTTTACTAGGGTAATTATTGGTATTTTCACCTACGCCAAAATCGTTATCATTACTTAGCACCACAACATTGGACGATAAAACCGCTAAACCTTCCAGCTTATCAGTATCAATTTTTGAACGCACATCGTGGCTATCGAATACTTCTCTTGTGCTAGCGGGTGTAATAGTGAGCTTACCTAACTTTTCGCCCTCCTTCTCAAATAGCAAAGTATTCATATCTATATGTGTAAGGATATTGGTTGCTAGGCTTAAATCAGCCTCGATTAACTTCACTTTATTGGTCGCGCGTTCTAGTAACAAAAGCTTATCTTGCGAAATTGCTACAGCATCGGAGTATTTCAGATCTTTTTGCTTATCTGTTTTTGGATAGGCTGATTTATCGCTTTGCAATACTACAAACATCCCAGTGACTTTTGCATCTGTAGGCTTTGTAATATCTAAGCGCAAGATTCTAACCAACCGACTTTTTTTATATGCTTTCTTGTTTTCGTTTCCCATCGGGCTTTGCAGGGTTGCGTAAGCGGTTTTGCCGTCTGGCGTGACACTGACATTTTCAAAGCCGTGGTTACCACGTCGCTCCTTATAGATTGATGGCAATATTTCTTTGACAGGGTAATTTACACCATCATAGGTCTTGCCAATAGGCACATAGCGCATCAGCACGTGACCGCTCGTGTCAATGACTGCAATACTAGGCCCGTATTCCTCTGAGACTAAAAAGTTACCGTCAGGTAAAAGTTGCAAAGCTTCGGTATCTAAGCCCGCGGGGTGATAACTCAATGGTGAGTTTGACTTGCCTGAGTATGGTTGCTCATCAACTTCATGATTGCTTAAACCAGTCACTGGTTTACCTTTGCTATCAACAATCGGGATGGCACGAATCACTTCAATCCGCCCAATTGCACCTTTGCCTTGAGTGAGCTTTACATGCACGATTGCTGGAGTGAATTTAGGTAATGGAAAAGTCTTACCATTCATGCTACCGAGCCAATTAGTATGGTCAAAATTCGGACCCCTGTCCGTTAACATGTAAAACTCACCTGGTTTATTCGGTATAGCAACAATCGCTGAACCAATACCAGGAATATGGCGATTGGGGTAACCGTTCTTAACTGCTTGAGCATTGTCGCCTAAATCAATATTAGGATTCAGCGTAGATATATCAGTGTCTGGCAGTTGGAAAGTAGCCAAAACACTTGCATGCTTATTAGCGTTTGGCTTTGTAGGTAGTGAAGACCAATCAAATTGAGCAGATTCTTGTGCCCTTAATGTGCTGCCAACGTTAACGAGCAACAAAGCTGCTAACAAACCTAATTGAAGATGTTTTGACATTGAGTGTTCCTAAAAATCTGAGTTACATCAGTTAACTTGTCTGGATATGAACTGGTGTCATTTAAAAAAATATATGACGTAAAAAAACCGCAAGCTAATTTTTTCAGCTTGCGGTTTTTATCATGTCTTCTACATCTAACTTAAGATTCAGCGCGCATGTGCGGGAACAAAATTACATCACGGATACTTGCACTGTCGGTAATCATCATGACTAAGCGATCAATACCGATACCGCAACCGCCTGCTGGTGGCATGCCGTATTCCAAAGCACGAATAAAGTCCGCATCATAGAACATTGCCTCATGGTCACCCGCTTCTTTGGCTTTCATTTGCGCATGGAAGCGTGCGGCTTGGTCTTCCGCATCGTTCAACTCGCTGAACCCGTTTGCAATTTCGCGACCAGTCACAAACAATTCAAAGCGCTCGGTGATTTCTGGATTTTTGTCTGAGGCACGCGCCAATGGTGAAACTTCAACTGGGTAGTCGATGATATAAGTTGGCTCCCACAATTGGCTTTCAGCAGTTTCTTCAAACAATGCCAATTGCAATGCGCCTAAACCAGCGTGATCAAAAGGTTTTGTACCATGTTTAAGGATTTCAGCACGCAAGAAAGCTTCGTCGTTTAACTGCTCAAGCGTGTATTGTGGTGCGTATTTTTGAATAGCGCCAACAATCGTTAAGCGTTGGAATGGCTTGCTTAAATCTAGCTCACGACCTTGGTATTCCAGCACTGCAGTGCCGCGTGCTGCGATGGCTGCGGTACGAATACAGTTTTCAGTAAAGTCCATCAACCATTGGTAATCAGTATAAGCCGCATAAAATTCCATCATGGTGAATTCTGGATTATGACGAACGCTCAAGCCTTCGTTACGGAAGTTACGATTCACTTCAAACACACGCTCAAAACCGCCAACAACTAGGCGTTTCAAATATAACTCTGGGGCGATACGCATGTACATTTGCATATCTAAAGCATTGTGATGCGTAATGAATGGCTTAGCTGAAGCACCACCCGGAATCGGGTGTAACATCGGCGTTTCAACTTCTAAAAATTCATTTTGAATCATAAAATTACGAATCGCAGAAACGACTTTGCTACGTGCAACAAAAGTCGCACGTGTTTCTTCGCTAGTAATTAAATCTACGTAACGTTGACGATATTTAACTTCTTGATCTTGCAAACCGTGGAACTTCTCTGGCAACGGGCGTAAAGATTTTGTCAGCAAACGGATTTCAGTGACTTTGATTGAAAGCTCACCAGTTTTAGTTTTAAATAAATGGCCCGTTGCACCTAAAAAGTCACCCAAATCCCAATGTTTAAATTGCTCATAGACTTCCTCGCTGATCATGTCTTTGGCGACATAAAGCTGAATACGGCTGCCTGCATTTGCGCCGCTACCATCTTGTATGGTTGCAAAGCTAGCCTTACCCATCACACGCTTCAACATCATACGACCAGCCACTACAACGTTAACTGGTGTAGCTTCAAATGCCTCATTTTCTTGATTTGCATAGGCTGCGATTAAATCAGCTGCTTTATGTTGCGGCTTAAAATCGTTAGGAAACGCTACGCCACCTGTGGCTTCACGAATGGACTTTAGCTTCTCACGACGCTCTGCAATCACGTGGTTTTCGTCTACGGCGACTACTTCATTATTTTGCTGGTTATTCTCTTGGCTGCTCATTCTTAAACTCCCTGCTTCAAACTGACTTGTATAAATGGGTCAAGGTCGCCATCAAGCACGCCTTGCGTATTACCAATTTCTACATTGGTACGTAAATCTTTAATGCGGCCTTGGTCTAACACATAAGACCTGATTTGATGCCCCCAACCAATATCGGTTTTAGCATCTTCAAGCGCTTGTTTGTCTGCATTGCGCTTGTTTAGTTCTAGGTTATACAACGCGCCCTTAAGCATATTCATCGCTTCATCGCGATTGCGATGTTGTGAGCGGTCATTCTGACACTGCACCACAGTATTAGTAGGAAGATGGGTAATACGCACCGCAGAATCAGTCTTGTTAATATGCTGACCACCCGCCCCACTGGCGCGATAAGTGTCGATACGCAAGTCAGCTGGGTTAATATCAATTTGAATTGAATCATCGACTTCAGGGAAAATCTGAACGCTGGCAAATGAAGTGTGGCGTTTGGCGTTGCTATCAAACGGTGATTTACGCACCAAGCGATGCACACCATTTTCTGTTCTTAAAGTGCCGTAAGCATAGTCACCAGTCACCTTAATCGATGCGCCTTTGATGCCTGCTACATCGCCATCAGACTCTTCTAGCACTTCAACTTTAAAGCCTTTGCGTTCGCAATAACGTAGATACATACGGAGCAGCATAGCCGCCCAATCTTGCGCTTCTGTACCACCACTGCCCGATTGAAATTCGATAAAACAGTTATTTGGATCTAACTCGCCAGAAAACATACGGCGGAATTCCATCTCAGCGACCTGTTTTTCTACCGCTTGTGAATCGACATCTACACTTAATAAAGTGTCATCATCGTTTTCTTCACGCGCCATTTCAAATAGCTCGCGACTATCGTTTAAACTGCTTTCAACTGCCTGTAGACTGTGCACGACAAGCTCTAATGCACGCTTTTCTTTACCTAATGCTTGGCTTTTTTTGTTGTCATCCCAAACTTTCGGGTCTTCCAACAAGCCATTAACTTCTTCTAGACGCTGAGACTTAGTCTCAAAGTCAAAGATACCCCCTAAGGTCGTTGTTGCGCTCGCCTAAGTCGATTAGACGATTAGCGATGATATTGAGTTGTTCGGCTTCCATAATGGTTTCTACAATGACTTGCGATGCGATTGAAAGCGAATATTATACAGCAAAACACACCCCTTTTTTACTCTACTCCGACGCACCAAGCGCCATCATGATAAACCACTTGCTCGTCTAAAGTGACTCGTTCAGTGACGGCAAATACATCGATATGATACTTTCCATCACCGCGTTTAAAGTTAGGTTTGCCATAAACGCCATGTTTAGCGCCTAATGACAAATGCACGCCGCACATGCGTTCATAACTACCGATGTCACTCACAGCGCGGTCTTTGGTAAATGCACGATTCAACCCAAAACCAATTTCGCGTAGCCAGACGACTTGCTCGTCAGCGCGAATATTAGCCAATACAGCATCAAACTCTGGTGTGCTATCTTCAGTGGCGACTACTTGTCCATTTTCAACAATCAAAGTGATGGGTTTATCTGGACGATTGACTATGTACTGCGTGTCGCCAAAAGCGAAAATGCGAACACGACCGTGCACAGCTTCTAGGTCAAGCGCCTCGGTAAATACTTCACCGATGGGGAATTGCCCGCCTACATTCTGCATCTCGCTGTAATCGCCTATATTGAGCTTGGCAGATTCAAACGCTGAACCAAACATCAAGCGAGCATCCAAAAACTGATCTCCGCCGCTGTCTAGACATCCATACTGAGCTTTGTCAATGATAGCTTTGAGTTGCTCACCTACTCCACGAAAATATACAGGATCATACGCCAGCGCATCAATGTAGTAGCCCATTTCAGCGCCTACCATACGACTCAAATGCGGATGCTCAATAACTTTGAGTCCGCGCTTGAATAATTCAACACGAATGCGAAAAGCCTCCAGCCTGAAGTTGGTCGATTGAACGAGCACAACCAAGTCTGAGGCGACTAAACCAGACAATACAGCTAACACGGCATCTGGTGTGTGTGTGTCAAAGTCAATCAATTGTGCATTTGGCAGGCAACGTCTATAAGCCTGTGTCAAAGCAATGGCTAGTTCGCAACGTGTATCAAATACCACCACCGCATTGTGTGGCGCAGCGTGGTGGAATACATGCGTCAATAGTTCGCCGATATTGTTTTCTGCTACGCAAGCATTGTCCGCAGCCAAACTATAACTCTCGCCATCAATCGAAGAGCTCACAATAGTGCTTGGATTGACTAACAAGTTTTAGTCGCCATGCTAATTACTTCACCATCTTCTTTAGTAAAAGTACCAATATTTGGATTTTCCAGAATATCGAACACCAATTCAGATGGGCGGCATAATTTCACACCTTTATCAGTCACCACAATTGGTCGGTTGATGAGAATAGGATGCTGTAGCATGGCGTCTATCAAAGCGTCATCCGACAAGCCAACATTATCTAAACCTAACTCAGCATAAGGCGTACCCTTTTCGCGGATAAGCGCACGTACGTTACCACCCATGGCTACGATAAGCTCAACTAAACGCTCGCGACTTGGCGGACTCTTGACATACTCAATCACTTCAGGCTCCGCACCACTGGCGCGTATCATAGCCAAGGTATTTCTAGAAGTTCCACAGGATGGATTATGGTAAATAATGACGCTCATTTAAAGTTAACTTTCATGATGATAAGCATTAACAATACCGCCACAATCTGTGCAGAAATAAAGACCCCAACATCTGCAGGCTGAATACCGACAAAGGTATTGGTGAGGCTTCTGGCGACGGTCACCGCTGGGTTTGAGAAAAAAGTGGATGATGTGAACCAGTATCCAGCAGTCACAGTTAAAGCAACTAACATAGGCACTTTGTCGCTGGCGTACTTAACTCCTAAACGAATCACTGTAAGCAATATCAATGTAGCAGTTAACTCACTAAGCCAAATACCAAAGCCAACACGTGGCTTGGTGGAGATTTGAATGAGCGGTAAAGTAAACATCATATGCACAAGCCACACACCGCTAATCGCCCCTAAAAATTGGGCGGTCACATAATTAAAGAGTGCTGAAAGACTTAATTTACCCTCACTCCAAAACATAATGCTGACCACGGGATTAAAATGCGCGCCCGAAATAGGCGCTAATAAGGTAATCAGCACATATAACCCACAGCCAGTGGCAATGCTATTGCCAAGCAAAGCAACGGCAGCATTACCAGCCGAAAGTGTGTCACCCATAATGCCAGAACCCGTAACTATCGCTAACAATAGCGCAGTACCAATAAACTCTGTTAAAACCAACGTTACTTTTTGATTCATAATTTCTCTATAGTCATTTATCTGTCATTAGTGTAAAAAATTTGAATGAATTATATCGTAAGATATTTAGTTATTTATGACATTAGCGCTCGCGGATTTAATCGTGGGCGGTTAAAATAGCAAAATAATAATTTTGAAATAAAATTGCAATAAATTTGTAATAAAAATATTGGGAGAATGAAGTATGGCAAATGCTGTTTTCGGCCGATTAATGGCTGCAATATCACCACGCAACGACAATTATTTTGTGTTGTTTAACAATTTAGCAGATAGCGCAGTGAAAGGCTCCAAAGTACTTGCCATGATGTCGGCAGTGAACGATCCAACTAAATTCGAAGAACATTTTGCTGAAATCAGAGCTATCGAATCGCAAGCGGATGAATACACCAAAGAAATTCTTCTCTCACTTCATAAAACTTATATTACTCCATTTGATCGCCGCGAAATTCGCGAGCTAGCCATGGCGCTAGACGACATTATCGACTACATGGAAGACATTCCACAAAGTTCTAAAATTTACGGTCACAGTGACTTCACCCCTGAAATGGTGGCATTAAGTCAAATCCTGTTACGTGCCTCCGAAAAAGTACGTGACGCCGTGAATATGCTTTCTGACATGAAAAATGCAGAACGCATTTTACGCACTTGTGAAGAAATCAGCGCGATCGAAGGTGAAGCAGATCACGTCATGCGTGCCGGTATGCGCCGCTTGTTTGATGAAGAATCTGACGCACGTAAACTGATTCGGTCAAAAGAACTTTATGATTTATTTGAAATGGCGGTTGATAGCTGTGAAGATGTAGCCGATGTAATCCACGGTGTCGTGCTAGAACGCATTTAAGGAGCACGGTATGGATCACGCAATCCTCATCATGGCGATGCTGGTGTTCGTTGCCCTCATATTTGACTTTATGAACGGCTTTCACGACGCGGCAAACTCCATTGCACTTATGGTTTCTACCCGCTTACTCACGCCGCAGGCAGCAGTAGTTTGGGCAGCATTTTTTAACTTAATCGCCTTTTTGTTTTTTGGGCTACACGTCGCAAACGTTGTTGGTAAAGGCATTATTTCTAAAGAAATTATTGATAACGCTGTGATATTTGGCGCACTAAGCGGCGCCATATCCTGGAATCTGATTACCTGGTGGTTTGGTATTCCATCTTCGTCATCGCATGCATTAGTGGGTGGCTTAGTTGGTGCTGGCGTGGCTAAAGCAGGTACTGGCGCTATTGTTGCCGAAGGCCTGATTAAAACATCAGTCGCTATTATTCTTTCGCCTTTATTCGGCATGCTGCTCGCGCTGATACTGATGGTGCTAGTGTTATGGATATACGAAAAATCATCGCCCTACCCAACTGAGCGCATGTTTAATAAGCTGCAGTTTGTATCATCATCACTTTACAGTTTAGGCCATGGTGGTAACGATGCACAAAAAACCATGGGTATTATTGCAGTTTTACTTTATGCCAACGGCTACATTCAAGGTGATTTCCATGTGCCATTCTGGGTAGTCATTTCTTGCCAGATTGCGATGGCATGCGGCACGCTGTTTGGTGGCTGGCGCATAGTCCGGACTATGGGGATGGGCATCACACGTATTCGTCCTTCTGGGGGATTCTGTGCACAAACGTCTGGTGCGATTGCCTTATTTATAGCCACTTCGCTTGGTATTCCTGTATCAACTACGCATACGATTACTGGTGCGATTGTGGGTGTTGGGCTATCAAGACGCGTTTCCGCAGTGCGCTGGGGTTTGGCATCTCGCATTGTTTGGGCATGGGTACTTACTATCCCTTGTGCAGGTTTAATTGCCGCAATTAGCTATCATTTTGGTAGCACATTCTTAAAATAAGTATCATTTAGTTTATTAAATTAAAAAGGGACTCTCAGAAGTCCCTTTTTTTATTTATAACGTTTCTTCAATTTGTCATTAAATTGTCATATTTGATTTCTAGAATGGTCATCAAGTTAAACCTACTCATGAAACAAACAGGAGAAATTAATGCAAGTTAGCAACTTTAATCTTAAGGCAGCTCTTTTAGCAGCGGGTCTTATCATCGCCCCTAGCGCATTCGCAATTGACATTACTGGTGCTGGTGCTACTTTCCCATACCCAATTTATGCAAAATGGGCTGAGTCATACAATGTTAAAACTGGCGTTAAATTAAATTACCAATCTATCGGTTCTGGCGGTGGTATTAAACAAATCACTAACAAAACAGTAGATTTTGGCGCTTCTGATAAACCATTAAAACCTGAAGAGCTAGAAAAAGCGGGCTTAGTGCAATTCCCAGCGGTTGTTGGTGGTGTAGTTCCTGTAGTAAATGTACCTGGCGTTACTGATGGCGAAATGCGCCTAAACGGTGAAGTACTTGCTAACATTTACTTGAAAAAAATCGTTAAATGGAATGACCCAGCAATTAAAGCACTTAACCCAAGCTTAGCATTACCAGATACAGCGATTACTGTAGTGCATCGCTCTGATGGTTCAGGTACATCTTTTGTATTTACTAACTATTTAAGCAAAGTTAGTAAAGAGTGGAGCGATAAAGTAGGTGCTGATACTTCAGTTGCTTGGCCAACTGGTTTAGGTGGTAAAGGCAACGAAGGTGTTGCTTCATACGCACAACGTATTAAAGGTTCAATTGGTTATGTTGAATATGCCTTCGCTAAACAAAACAATTTACCTACAGTAAGCTTGCAAAACCGTGATGGTGAGTTCACTAAACCAAGTATCGAAAGTTTCCAATCTGCTGCTAAATACGCTGAGTGGGAAAAAGCACCTGGCTTTTACGAAATTCTTACTAACGAACCAGGCAAAGCAACATGGCCTATTACTGGCGCTAGCTTCATCTTAATGCACAAAATACAAGATAAACCACTTAATGGCGCTGAAGTGCTTAAGTTCTTTGATTGGAGCTACACTAATGGTGCTTTGATGGCAAAAGGTTTGGACTACGTACCTATGCCTGACAACGTTGTAAAATTGATTGAAACTAGCTGGAAAACAAACATCAAAAGCAAAGATGGCGCTGCAGTTTGGACTAAATAGTTTTAAAGATAATAATTAAAAGTAGTCACTAAAGTTGGCAGGTGGAATATTAATTCCGCCTGCCAACAATATCAACTTAAACTCTGCTGAAGGAAATATAAAGATGGATACGTACGCCCCTTCAGCAGTTTTAAATGAACAAAACATCATTCGAGAATCAATTTCAATGCCGAATAGTCCACAAAATAAGAACATCGGAGCGACGCTAGATAAGCTGTTTCGCTACACCACCATGTTTTTTGCTTTTCTAGTTTTCATCTTACTGTTTGGCATTATTATTACCTTGTTAGTGGGTAGCCTGCCGGCATTAAAGATGTTCGGTGCATCTTTTTTCACAAGTACCGCATGGAATCCAGTCACAATTGACTTTGGTGGTGTGGTGCCTATTTACGGCACGTTTATCACCGCTTTAATTGCCATGCTCATCGGCATTCCAGTGAGCTTTGGTATTGCTATATTCATCACAGAACTCTCTCCTAATTGGCTTAAACGCCCGATTGGCGTAGCGATTGAACTACTAGCAGGTATTCCAAGTATTATTTATGGTATGTGGGGTTTGTTTGTGTTCGCACCTTTGTTTGCTGACCACGTGCAACCTTGGATGAACGATAACCTTGGTGCCCTACCTTTAATCGGCGCTTTATTTCAAGGCCCACCTATGGGTATTGGTATGTTCACCGCAGGCTTTATTCTCGCTATTATGGTGATTCCATATACAGCTTCAGTCATGAGGGATGTGTTCGAAATTGTGCCTAGTATGCTTAAAGAGTCTGCCTATGGACTAGGTTCCACCACTTGGGAAGTTATTTGGAACGTGGTACTTCCCTATACTAAAATTGGTGTGGTTGGTGGCGTCATGCTTGGTTTAGGTAGAGCGCTTGGTGAAACAATGGCGGTGACATTTGTCATTGGTAATGCCCACGAACTCTCCGCCTCACTCATGATGCCAGGTAATACGATTTCATCTGCGTTAGCGAACGAGTTCACTGAAGCAGTTGGTGATATTTACACCTCATCACTCATTACACTAGGTTTAACATTATTTGTGATCACATTTATTGTGCTGTCACTGGCTAAATTGTTATTGATACGCTTATCACTGCGTGAAGGGAAACAGTCATGAAAGGCCTTGATAACAAGCGCTACATGCGTCGTAAATTTGTCAACGGACTCACACTCAGCTTATCTGTTGGCACTGTCATCTTCGCACTTACATTCTTAATATGGATTTTATGGACATTGTTCAGCCAAGGTTTTAGCTACTTAACGCTGGATGTATTTACCAAAATGACGCCACCGCCTGGCAGCTCAGGTGGTTTGTTAAATGCCATCGTTGGTAGTTTATATATGGTGTTTTTTGCTACCGTCATCGGTACACCTGTAGGTATATTAGCGGGAACCTATCTTTCAGAATACGGAAAATCAGGCTGGTTAGCACCAACAACTAGATTCATTAACGACATCTTGTTATCAGCACCATCAATCGTCATCGGCCTATTTGTGTATGAAGTAGCCGTACATAGTGTTAACCACTTCTCTGGTTGGGCTGGCTCATTCGCCTTATCACTATTGGTGGTACCTGTTGTAGTGCGTACTACAGAAAACATGATGTCATTAGTGCCTAGTACACTGCGTGAAGCTGCAGCAGCACTTGGTGCGCCTTACTGGAAAGTCATTGTGAATGTCGTTTACAAATCAGCAAGGACTGGGATTTTAACAGGGCTACTACTTGCAGTTGCTCGCATCAGCGGCGAAACCGCACCGCTATTATTCACTGCGTTGAATAATCAGTTCTGGAGCACTGATATGAACCAACCAATTTCAAGTTTAGCGGTTGTGATTTTCCAATTCGCAATGAGTCCATATGAAGACTGGCAGCACCTTGCATGGGCTGGCGCATTACTCATTACCTTATTCGTGCTTGGCCTTAATATCTTGGCTCGCACGGTGTTTCGTCAAAATCAATCTCACAGTTAGTTTAGGATTACTTAAATATGTCCACGAGCATGTCAACGCAATCGCTTCAAGCGAAGATCTCAGCCAAAAACATGAATTTCTACTACGGTAAATTTCATGCGCTTAAAGATATCAATATTGATATTCCAGCAAGCCAAGTAACCGCTTTTATTGGCCCATCTGGCTGCGGAAAATCAACCTTGCTACGTACCTTTAACCGTATGTATGAGCTTTATCCTAAGCAGCGTGTGGAAGGAAAAATCTTGCTTGATGGCAAAGATATTCACTCAGCCGAACAAGATTTGAATTTACTACGCGCAAAAGTTGGTATGGTTTTTCAGAAACCGACACCATTCCCAATGTCTATTTATGACAACGTGGCCTTTGGTGTGAAGCTTTACGAGAATTTATCAAAATCCGAGATGAATGACCGTGTTGAATGGGCGCTGCAAAAAGCCGCCATTTGGAATGAAGTAAAAGACAAACTTCATCAAAGTGGCTCTGGTCTATCTGGTGGTCAACAACAGCGCTTGTGCATTGCCCGTGGCGTAGCTGTAAAACCAAATGTATTGTTGCTTGATGAACCATGTTCTGCGCTAGACCCAATTTCTACAGCGCGTATTGAAGACTTAATTCATGAGTTGAAAAAAGAGTACACCATCGTTATCGTGACGCATAATATGCAACAAGCGGCACGTGTGTCAGATTACACCGCATATATGTACTTGGGCGAGCTGATGGAGTTTGATCAAACCAATACGATTTTTACGCGCCCTAGCCGTAAAGAAACAGAAGATTACATCACAGGTAAATTCGGCTAATTTTTAGTCGCTCATTTGTTTAGTTATAAGTTGCCAAACCAATGATATTTTTAATATGTTTTATCGAGCAAGGTTTTTAAAGGAATAAGTGATGGTATCTGAACATATCTACAAACAGTACGACTCAGAATTAGAATCAGTACGTGCCAAAGTACTTGAAATGGGATCACTAGTTGAGCAGCAGATTGTTGATGCTTTGGAGGCATTAACCACATCAAACGCCAAGCTAGCTAAACGAGTCATTAATAACGACCACCAAGTTAACGCGCTTGAAGTACAAATTGACGAAGATTGCAGCCATATTATTGCCTTGCGCCAGCCTGCTGCTGGAGATTTACGCATGGTACTGATGATGATTAAAACCATTACAGACTTAGAGCGTATTGGTGATGAAGCTGCAAAAGTTGCACGTCTAGCATTAAAATCAAGCGAAACTGACCGCATGTGGACGCCACGTTTTGCAGAAATCAAAACTATGGCTAATCTAACGCGTGAAATGTTGCACATGTCACTCGATGCATTCGCGCGCTCAGATGCTACAAAAGTTTTACCGATTGCGCAAATGGATGAGCAAGTGGATGGTCAGTACCAAATGACTATTCGTCAACTGATTACATTTATGCTCGAAGACCCACGTACTATTTCAATGTCACTAGAAGTGTTATTTGTCTCCAAAGCGATTGAACGCATCGGCGATCACGCAAAAAACATCTCTGAATATGTTGTTTACATGGTAAAAGGTAAAGACGTACGCCACACTACAATTGAACAGATGGAAGCAGACGCGAATAGCTAGTCTCGCTAACAAACGTCATTAAAACGGAGTTTGGCTAATCACATTAGCCAAACTCCAATCTACAGTTAAGTTTCTTTTAACTCGCCACAGCCCTGACTACTTCAGCAATTTCTTCCGCTAATTTTTGTACCAAAGCGCTATCTTGCCCTTCCACCATCACTCGAATTTTAGGTTCCGTACCTGAAGCTCTGAGTAAAACACGACCTGTTCCATTTAACTCATCCTCAGCTTTTTTAACAGCATCTTGAATTTTTGGTATCTCTAAATCAAGCTTAGTCTTAGTGGTAACATTAATGAGCACTTGAGGATAAAGCACCAGCTCCGCGTTCATTTGAGTGAGCGTTTTACCGCTTTGCTTTAAGGCATGCAACACTTGCAGCGCGGCGATAATCGCATCGCCACTGGTGTGCTTATCCAGCGTGAGGATATGGCCTGAGTTCTCGCCGCCTAACTTCCAGTTGTGTTCGTTCAACAACTCCAACACATATCGATCACCCACTTTGGCGCGAGCGAATGGAATTTGATGTTTTTGCAAAGCATGCTCTAATGCAAGGTTGGTCATGAGCGTACCCGCAACGCCGCCGTTTAACGCACCCTCTGCTTGCAAACCTACAGCAATAATGTAGAGCAGTTGATCGCCGTCTAATAAATCACCTTGTGCATCGACCATCATCACACGGTCACCATCGCCATCAAATGCTATACCTAAATCTGCTTGATATTCAAGTACTGCCTTCTGCAATGCTCGCGGGTGCGTTGTGCCGACCTGCTCGTTTATATTAAGCCCATCAGGCTTATTGCCGATGCATACAATTTCTGCACCTAGCTCATGAAATACATTCGGTGCCACATGATAAGTCGCACCATGTGCGCAATCCAACACGATTTTTAAACCGCGCAAGTCTAAATCGTTAGGAAAAGTACTTTTGCAAAACTCAATATAGCGCCCTGCTGCATCGTCTATACGGCGCGCTTTACCTAGCTGGGCTGACTCCATCACCTGCATAGGTTTTTCTAGCTCAGCTTCAATGGCATGCTCAATATCGTCGGGCAGTTTTGCACCTTCACTTGAGAAGAACTTGATGCCGTTATCGTAATAAGGATTATGCGATGCTGATATCACTATGCCAGCCTGCGCACGCAATGCGCGTGTGAGATAAGCGACAGCAGGCGTTGGCATTGGTCCGGTAAGCAATATATCCACGCCAGCGGCGGACAATCCAGCCTCTAATGCGGCTTCTAACATATAGCCAGAAATACGTGTATCTTTGCCGATTAATACAGCGGGATGTGCGCCCTTTGCAAGATTACTATTCACAGAAGTGAGTACTTTACCTGCGGCATAACCCAGACGCATCAAAAAATCTGGAGTAATGGGATGTTCGCCTACCTTGCCGCGAATGCCATCAGTACCAAAGTATTTTTTACTCATTATGTATCCTACTTTATTTTAGTTTTTAGAGCGTCTGATTAACAGCGTTTTATTTATTGAATAGCTGTCACAACTTTAAGCGCATCTACGGTCGCCTTCACATCGTGTACACGTAATATTTTAGCGCCTTTCATAGCTGAAATGACTGAGGCCGCAATGCTTGCATATAAGCGCTGCCCTTCATCTGCACCAGTAATAGAACCAAGTACAGATTTACGTGATAATCCAACGAGTAAAGGCAAGCCGATTGCATCTAACGCATCCAAATGTTGAATGAGTGCAATATTATGCGCGCGTGTTTTACCAAAACCAAAACCAGGATCTAGCAGAATACGGTTTTTAGCTATGCCATGTGCCAGTGCTGCATTCATTCTATCCATTAGAAACTGCTTAACTTCGCTTACCACATCAACATAATGCGGCTCTAACTGCATGGTTTGAGGTGTGCCTTGCATGTGCATCAAACAAACGCCTACGTTGCTTTGTGCCACAATCTCTAGCGCATTCGGCTCTTGCAGAGCACGCACATCATTCACGATGTCAGCACCTGCCGCAATTGCTTGGCGCATGACTTCGGGTTTATAGGTATCAATTGAAATAGGTACGTTGCAAGACTTGCTTAAAGCTTCAATCACCGGAATCACGCGCTTGAGTTCTTCGTCTAAACTAACAATTGCCGCACCCGGACGCGTAGACTCACCGCCTATATCTAAAATATCAGCGCCTTCAGCTATAAGCTTTAAAGCATGCTCAACAGCTAAATCAGTGGATGAGAATTTTCCGCCATCAGAGAAAGAGTCAGGCGTCACATTCACAATACCCATGACATGTGGGCGATTAAGCGTAAGTTGATACTTGCCGCATGAGAATTCTTGCTGTGGTCGAATGTATGATTGAGAGTCAGATTGCATACAGCATTATACTTAAATTTTTGAACATAAAAAAAGGGCTAGAAATCTAGCCCTTTTTAATTTTACCTCTTACTCGTTTTTAGCTGCAGGCTGCGGTGTAGGTTTTGCACCTAAACCCGCTGAACCAGAATCACGCGGTGGGTTAGCTTTGCTTTGCGTAGGCTTAGGCGGGCGCACTGCAATACCCGCCATAATGTCGTTAATTTGGTCAGCATCAATCGTTTCATATTCCATTAAAGCAGTTGTCATCGCTTCCACTTTATCGCGATTATCTTCTAGCAACTTACGTGCAATACCATATTGCTCATCTAAGATGCGACGAATTTCCGCATCCACTTTCTGCTGCGTAGCTTCAGAAACCGTTTTTGAGCTCATGCTACCAAAGAAAGAATCTTGCTCATCACCCGCATACACCATAATACCAAGCGCATCACTCATACCGTACTTAGTTACCATAGAACGCGCTAGCTTAGTCGCCCGTTCAAAGTCGTTTGAGGCGCCAGTAGACATTTGATGCATAAAGATTTCTTCAGCAATACGACCGCCAAATAAAATAGAAATTTCTTCCAGCATCTTATCTTTATAGTTGCTGATACGGTCAAACTCTGGCAATTGCCATGTTAAGCCTAATGCCCAACCACGTGGCATAATCGTTACTTTATGCACCGGGTCTGCTTTTGGCAATAGTTTGGCCACTACCGCATGACCAGACTCATGATAAGCAGTATTGCGACGCTCTTCCTCACGCATCACCATAGATTTACGCTCTGGGCCCATGTAGATTTTGTCTTTTGCATCTTCAAAATCTTGCATATCCACAGTGCGCTTGTTACGGCGCGCTGCAAATAATGCAGCTTCATTCACTAAGTTAGCTAAATCCGCACCTGAGAAGCCTGGCGTACCACGCGCTAAAATGTCTGCTTTTACATCCACATCAATTGGCACTTTGCGCATATGCACCATCAAAATTTGCTCACGACCTTTAATATCAGGCAATGACACCATCACTTGACGGTCGAAACGACCCGGACGTAATAAAGCTTTATCTAGCACATCTGCACGGTTAGTCGCAGCAATCACAATCACGCCAGAGTTACCTTCAAAGCCATCCATCTCGACCAATAATTGGTTTAATGTTTGTTCGCGCTCATCATTGCCGCCACCTGTACCAGATCCACGGCTACGACCTACCGCATCAATCTCATCAATGAAAATAATGCACGGTGAGTTTTTCTTCGCATTCTCAAACATATCACGCACACGAGATGCACCGACACCCACGAACATCTCTACGAAGTCAGAACCTGAAATAGTAAAGAATGGTACTTTAGCTTCACCCGCAATTGCACGAGCAAGCAACGTTTTACCCGTTCCTGGAGGGCCAACCATTAATACACCACGTGGAATACGGCCACCTAGCTTTTGGAATTTAGTTGGGTCACGTAAAAACTCTACAATTTCCGTCACTTCCTCTTTAGCTTCATCACAACCTGCAACATCAGCAAATGTTGTGGTGTTATTAGTTTCATCTAATTGACGTGCTTTACTTTTACCAAAAGAGAATGGACCACCACCTTTGCCGCCACCTTGCATTTGGCGCATAAAGAAAATCCAAACGCCAATTAACAATATCATTGGGAACCATGAAACAAAAATGCTCATCAATAATGATTGTTCCTCATCTGGCTTGGCTTCAACTGTTACATTGTTCTTCAATAAGTCAGAAACTAACCAAGGGTCAGAGGGTGCGAAGGTGTTGAATTTTTTACCGTCGTGCGTAGTGCCATGCAAGACACGTCCGTCAATTTGCACTTTATCGATTTGACCGTTTTTGACTTGCTGAATAAATTGTGAATACACAACTTGGCTATCTGCGCCATTTTTAACGCCAGACACATTGAAAATTGCCAATAACACCATGGCAATCGCTAACCAAATGGCAATATTCTTAAATATATTGTTCAAAATATCGTTCCTTTTTTGAAAGGGAATTATCTTATGTAGCTAATTCACTACTTTATGACTACTTGTTTAATTCACTACTTGCTAATTTTATAGTTACTATCTTACGCTTTTTACAAAAATTGTCTTTAGGATTAACTACAAAATAGTGCTCTTAATTAGGCTTTACGACCTAATCCTAACAAATACACTTCGCTACTTCTGCCACGTGACGCCTTAGGTTTACGCGTCACAACTTTATCAAACATAGTCCGCATATTTTTTACAATGTCGTCAAAACCTTCGCCTATGAATACCTTGACCAAAAAATTTCCACTTGGTTTCAGCCATTCTTTACTAAACTCCAAGGCCAGCTCTGTTAAATACGCTGCACCTGCTTGGTCAACAATAGTTATACCTGACATATTGGGTGCCATATCGGCAATTACAAGGTCTACTTGCTTACCATTTAAACTTTTTTCTAATATTTTTAGTATAGCTTCATCACGAAAATCGCCCTGAATAAATTCTACGCCTTTAATTGCCTCCATTTCGAGCAAATCTAAAGCAATAATACGTCCCTGACCCTTTAATCGCTGAACGGCCACTTGCGACCAACTGCCTGGCGTTGAGCCTAGATCTACGATAGTCATTCCAGGCTTAATCAGCTTATCTTTATCGTCAATTTCCGTAAGCTTATAGGCCGCGCGCGCTCTATAACCTTCCTTTTGCGCACGTTTTACAAACTCATCATTGATATGTTCATGTATCCAAGCTTTGCTGGAAGGTTTTAGTTTCATCTGTTAAACTGCTCGCCTATATAAATCAATAAGATAACTCAAGAAGACATACCGCCGTGAACTCAAAACAAATTAGCTACTTACGTGGCCTTGCACACAATTTAAATCCAGTAGTCATGATAAGTAATAAAGGCTTATCAGAGGCTGTATTAAAAGAAATCAACCTGAACTTAGATGCGCATGAGCTGATTAAAATCAAAGTTACGGGTGATGATAGAGAATTACGTGCGCAATTGTTGGTAGATATTTGCGCGCAAACCAATGCAGTAGCCGTACATCATATTGGTAAACAATTAGTGGTGTATAGAAAATCAGCTACTAAGCCAAAAATCGTTGTTCCAGTCAAATAATTAACTTGTGTAGGAGCGATTTTTAAATCGCGAAGTTATTAAACATTGCTTTCGCGATTTAAAAATTGCTCCTACAAATACTATTATTTTTTAACAACCACCACAAAACCTAACAGGCATTGCACCACATACGCAATGCTTGCCACGCCATGCCAAGCTTTAAATCGATTAGCAAACACGCTTTGCATAACATCTGCAGGAAAAGCATCTGCTTTCAGTTGCGCCAATATCGGTTGAATACCAAAATGCCCAACCAATACTAATAGCAACATCACAAAAAGCGCCCAAAAGTAGGACTGTTTAAGCGCCTGTGTACCATGACCTAACAAACGGTGAATCAGCAGATAAAACGCTGAAAACAATCCTAAGTAAGACACATAGGTAAAAAATTGCCCCGCTAGCTGACCTGCCAATTGATTATCTTGCAAAGTGTGAAATAGCGAATACGCTACTGCGCCTATTGTCCACAAAGCGCCGACCCAGAAAGTGATTAGTATTAAACTAAATTTATCTAGCCAATGATTTGTCATTAGATGTATTGCACCTCTAAAATTTCATATTCTTTAACACCGCCTGGTGCCACAACTTCTGCTACATCACCCTCTGATTTACCAATTAAACCACGTGAAATCGGTGAGCTCACGGAAATTTTACCATTTTTAATATCGGCTTCATCGTCACCAACAATTTGATAGGTGATGATGCTACCGCTATCCAAGTCTTCGATTCTAACGGTTGAGCCAAATACACAACGACCATCAGCATGCAGCGTTGATGGATCAATAATCATGGCATTTGAAAGTTTAGCTTCAACTTCGGCTATGCGACCTTCAATAAAGCTTTGGCGTTCTTTAGCGGCTTCATACTCAGCATTTTCAGACAAATCGCCCTGCGCGCGTGCTTCTGCAATGGCCTGAATGACCCATGGGCGGTCTACGCTGCGTAAGCGCAAAAGCTCCTCTTTTAGTTGCTCTGCGCCTTTAACGGTAACGGGTATTTGGGTAACTGCCATATTGCTAAACCTTATCTAAAATCTATTAAGCTAAAAAAATAAACCACACTCATATAGAGTGTGGCTTTTAAAACACACACCAAAAATTAAGTGTGGTTATGAATTAAAAATCTAGTGTATTTTAAGAAAGCTTTTTATGCAAGTCTTGAAGTGACTCAACTGTCAATTCTTGCATATGCGCCATACCTACACATGCCGCTTTAGCACCAGCCAGCGTTGTGTAGTAAGTCACTTTATTTTGCAACGCGCTACGGCGAATTTCGTAAGAATCAACAACTGCACGCTTGTCTTCAGTCACGTTCACAATAAAGCTAATGTCACCATTTTTAATCATATCAACAATATGCGGACGGCCTTCAGCCACTTTGTTCACTGAAGCTACTTTTAGACCATTAGCTGTCAATGCAGTTGCTGTGCCTTTAGTCGCGACTAACTCAAAACCTAAGTCATGCAAAGCATGGGCGATTTCAACCACTTTATTGTAATCTTCTTTACGCACGCTAATAAACGCTCTGCCACCTTCAGGCAACTTAGCCGAAGCACCAAGCTGTGACTTGAGGAAAGCTTCTGCGAATGTTGCACCAACGCCCATCACTTCACCCGTAGACTTCATTTCCGGGCCTAGAATAGTATCTACGCCAGGGAATTTAATGAACGGGAATACCGCCTCTTTGACTGAATAGAATGGAGGCACAATCTCGCGCGTCACGCCTTGTGCTTTAAGTGAAGTCCCTATCATGCAGCGCGCAGCCACTTTAGCCAATTGCAAACCACAGGCTTTAGAAACAAACGGCACTGTGCGTGATGCACGTGGATTTACTTCTAACACAAATACTGTTTTTCCTTGAATAGCAAACTGCACATTCATTAAACCTACTACGCCCAAGGCACGCGCCATTTGTTTAGTTTGGTCACGCAACTCATCTTGCAGTTTGGCTGATAAGCTAAACGGCGGTAACGAACAGGCTGAGTCGCCAGAATGCACACCAGCTTGTTCAACGTGCTCCATAATGCCGCCGATAATCACGTCACCGGTGTTATCACATAGCGCGTCCACATCAACTTCTAGCGCGTCATTCAAAAACCTGTCTAACAATACAGGTGACTCATTCGACACTTTTACCGCTTCACGCATGTAACGCTCAAGTTGAGATTGCTCTTGCACAATCTCCATCGCACGACCACCCAACACATATGAAGGACGAACTACGAGCGGATAACCAATTTCCAAAGCTAAGCGTATCGCTTCATCTGGCGTTCTCGCAGTGCGGTTTGGCGGTTGTTTTAAACCAAGCTCTTGCAACATTTTTTGGAAGCGTTCGCGATCTTCTGCCATATCAATCGCGTCTGGCGTTGTACCAATGATAGGCACGCCAGCTTTTTCTAAATCGCGCGCTAGTTTAAGAGGCGTTTGGCCACCATATTGCACAATCACGCCTACTGGTTTTTCTAACGCTACGATTTCAAGCACATCTTCCAACGTCACCGGCTCAAAGTACAAGCGATCTGAAGTATCGTAATCAGTTGAAACCGTTTCAGGGTTACAGTTCACCATAATGGTTTCATAACCGTCTTCACGCATGGCAAATGCAGCATGCACACAGCAATAATCGAACTCAATACCTTGACCAATACGATTCGGGCCACCGCCCAAAATCATAATCTTCTTTTTATTGGTTGGCGCGGCTTCACACTCTTCTTCGTATGTTGAATACATGTAAGCAGTGTTGGTCGAAAACTCAGCTGCACAAGTATCTACGCGTTTGTAAACTGGGCGCACTTGTAAAGCTTGTCTGTAAGCACGCACAGCGTGCTGGTCGGTATTAAGCAATGTGGCCAAGCGTCTGTCAGAAAAACCACTGCGCTTTAATTTCAGCATAGCTTGTTTATCTAAATCAGCGATTTGCTTGCCTTTAAGCGCCTGTTCCCTATCGATTAAATCTTTGATTTGAACTAGGAACCAATGGTCAATTTTTGAAATATCGAATACTTGTTCAACGCTCATACCCATTCTGAAGGCATCGCCGACATACCAAATACGCTCAGGGCCTGGTACGCCCATTTCTTTGGTAATAGTGTCTAAATCTGTTGTTTTTTCATCCAAGCCATCAACGCCGACTTCAAGACCACGCAAGGCTTTTTGGAATGACTCTTGGAAGGTGCGACCGATCGCCATTACTTCGCCCACAGACTTCATTTGCGTAGTTAAACGTGAGTCTGCTTGTGGGAATTTTTCAAATGCAAAACGTGGGATTTTTGTAACTACGTAGTCAATACTAGGCTCGAATGACGCCGGTGTTGCACCACCAGTAATCTCATTACGTAACTCATCTAGAGTAAAGCCAACCGCTAACTTAGCAGCCACTTTTGCAATTGGGAAACCAGTTGCTTTTGAAGCCAATGCTGATGAACGCGATACACGCGGGTTCATCTCAATCACAATCATACGGCCATCATCAGGATTAATGGCAAACTGTACGTTTGAACCACCAGTATCCACGCCAATTTCACGCAACACGGCAAGTGAGGCGTTACGCATGATTTGATACTCTTTATCACTCAGCGTTTGCGCAGGTGCTACGGTGATTGAGTCACCAGTATGCACGCCCATAGGGTCTAAGTTTTCAATTGAGCAAATAATGATGCAGTTATCCGCAGAGTCGCGCACAACTTCCATCTCATATTCCTTCCAACCCAATAGCGATTCCTCAATCAGCAATTCATTGGTTGGTGAAGCATCAAGACCGCGTTCGCAAATTTCTACAAACTCTTCACGATTGTAAGCGATACCGCCACCGCTACCGCCCATAGTGAATGATGGGCGAATAATCGTTGGGTAACCAATGCTTGCTTGCACTTGCAAGGCCTCTTCCATGCTATGAGCTACAGCAGAACGCGCTGAACCCAAGCCAATTTTAGTCATGGCTTCTTTAAATTTTTGACGATCTTCAGCTTTATCAATCGCCTCTTTTGAAGCGCCAATTAGCTCAACTTTATACTTTACTAATACGCCATGTTTATCTAAATCTAATGCGCAATTCAGCGCGGTTTGGCCGCCCATCGTTGGCAACAAAGCATCTGGACGCTCTTTAGCAATGATTTTTTCAACCACCTGCCAAGTCACAGGCTCGATATAAGTCGCATCGGCCATTTCAGGATCAGTCATGATGGTGGCTGGATTAGAGTTCACCAAAATCACGCGGTAACCTTCTTCACGAAGCGCTTTACATGCCTGCGCGCCAGAATAGTCAAACTCGCAAGCTTGCCCAATCACAATTGGACCCGCGCCGATGATTAGAATAGATTTAATGTCTGTACGTTTTGCCATTCAATTTAACTTTATAGATATTTAATTTTTTAAAACTACTATTTAACACGCCCAGCGCGCAACATTTTATAACCAATGTAGAACAAAAACGCTGACGGTAAAAACAACCACCAAGCTGTAAAGGGATTAAGTATGATTGAAGCAATAATACCTAGAAGCCCTAAAAAACACGCAATCAATGCGTATATGTAATCAGCAACCACATGCCCCAACTCAATCACGTGATAAATCTTATCTACAATTGACCGCGTACTCTCAGGCAGTTTTTCCCGACTTTCTGCTTTAATCTGCTGGAAGCGATCTAGCCACTGCATTGGGCTGTACCACTTCACTTCAACCTTGCCACTTTGCGCCACGGACTCTTGTCGCGCAACTTTATAAATAACAATCAATAAAAATGATCCAACAATCCACCAATAGTAATGTGTTAGCCAAAGTTGCCAATCTCTTGGCAGCTTACCAAACCAAACATTCAACCACTTGCTTAGCTCAATAAACTCCATTTAAAGCTTTTACTTTCTTGCACCTTGCTTTTGCGCTTCCATAGACTGCACAAATTTATCAAACAAATAGCTCATCTCGGTTGGACCTGGGCTTGCCTCTGGGTGGCCTTGAAAGCTAAATGCAGGTTTGTCTGTACGCGCAATGCCCTGCAAGCTACCATCAAACAATGAAACGTGCGTGGTTTTGATATTAGCGGGTAAATTTGCTGCATCTACCGCAAAACCATGGTTTTGACTCGTAATGTATACACGCTTAGATTCAACATCTTGCACAGGATGATTTGCACCGTGGTGACCAAATTTCATTTTATGCGTTTTAGCATTGCTCGCTAACGCCAACAGCTGATGACCTAAACAAATACCAAATGTTGGAATACCAGTTTCAACGATGCTTTTAATGGCAGAAATAGCATAATCACATGGCGCTGGATCACCAGGGCCATTTGAAAGAAACACGCCATCTGGCTTATAAGCCAGCGCTTCTGCCGCTGAAGTTTGCGCAGGTAGCACAGTTACTTTACAGCCACGAGAAACTAGCATGCGTAGAATGTTTCGTTTAACACCGTAGTCGTAAGCCACTACGTGAAATTTTGGTGTAGCCGCGTAAGTAAAACCTTTGCCTAACGCCCACTCACCTTCAGTAAATTCATAAGGCTTGTCACAGCTCACCACTTTAGCTAAATCCATGCCAGACAAGCCTGGGAAACCAGCAATCGCAGCTTGTGCCAACTCAATCGCCTTAGTTTCATCAGCTTCACCCGCGATTATCGCACCAGTTTGCGCACCTTTTTCGCGCAACATTCTGGTTAACTTACGCGTATCAATATCAGCAATCGCCACGACATTGTTAGCATTTAAATACTCTGAAAGTGACTGAGTTTTTCTAAAGTTGCTATGCGTAAGTGGCAAATCACGAATGATCAAACCACTGGCGTAAACTTGACCAGACTCTACGTCTTCAAGATTCACGCCATAATTACCAATGTGTGGATAAGTCAGCGTAACGATTTGTTTAGTGTAAGATGGATCTGTGAGAATTTCTTGGTAGCCAGTCATTGAGGTGTTGAATACAACTTCACCCACTGTTTGGCCAGAAGCACCGATTGATGTTCCACGAAACACAGTTCCATCTGCAAGTACTAGTATGGCGGGCAGGTTTTGTGACACGGTAACTCCTTGGATTAGAACATTAATTAATTTTTTAGTGCTAAGTTCATTATAGTATTCATCATGAACAAATGGCAGATACGCAAAACGGGAGGAGCTTTATACTCTTCCCGTTTCAGAATTAACGAATCATACCGAAAAGCGGCTTGCTTTTCAACTTTTGATTGTAACTTGATTGTAAAAAGCCGCTTAGAATTTTAAAGTAGAAGTAAATAAAATACGTTAAAGGTTAGCTATGAACAAATCGATTTCCCAACTTATCACTGAAAACCACATCCATGAAATTGAGTGCGTGATACCCGATATGACGGGTATCGCACGCGGCAAAATACTACCTAAAGATTTGTTTTTAAGCGCAGGTGAAATGCGTTTGCCTAAAAGCGTGTTGTTGAATACAGTGAATGGTCAGCAACCTGATAACGGGCCTTATGTGGGAGATACCGACCCCGATATGATCTGCAAGCCAGACATTTCAACCTTTAGAGTTGTGCCTTGGGCGGCAGAGCCTGTGGCCGTGATTATTCACGACTGTTTGGAATGGGATGGCACACCAGTAGCGCTTTCGCCGCGTGCTGTGCTGCGACGTGTGATCGACCTTTATACGCAACGTGGATGGCGCCCTGTAGTAGCGCCTGAAATGGAGTTTTTTCTGGTTGCGCGCCAACAAAACCCGCATGAACCTCTACAACCGCCTATTGGTCGCACAGGCAAGCCTGAGGCTGGCAGACAGAGTTATTCAATTGATGCGGTAAATGACTTTGACCCATTCTTTATGGAGCTGTCTAAATTCTGCGACGTGCACAGATTGGGCGTTGAGACTTTGATTCATGAAGCTGGTGCAGGGCAAATGGAGATCAATTTCACGCATGGCGACCCACTAGAACTTGCTGACCGTGTATTTTTATTCAAACGTACGGTGCGTGAAACGGCTTTACGTCACGGCATATTCGCCACATTTATGGCAAAACCGATGGAAGCCGAGCCTGGTAGCGCTATGCATATACATCAAAGCGTTATTGATGCTGACGGCATCAATATATTTAGCAAAGCCGACGGTAGCGCTAGCCCTGAGTTTTTCCACTATATCGCAGGCTTACAAAAATATGTTCCGCAAGTGATGCCAATGTTTGCACCTTACGTAAACTCATATCGTAGACTAGCGCCATTTATGTCAGCCCCTACTAATGTGCGTTGGGGTTATGACAACCGCACTTGTGGCATACGTGTACCTAACTCTGATGCAAGTTCAAGACGTGTTGAGAATCGCGTACCAGGCGTAGATGTAAACCCCTATTTAGCGATTGCCGCCACGCTAGCTTGTGGTTACCAAGGCATAGTTGAAGCGCTGCAGCCAACTGAAGCACTAACAACTAGCGCATGGAATATGGCGGATGACCTGCCACATCATTTAGAAGATGCGATTGAATTGCTGCGTAATTGTGAGCCTATGCATGAGCTTTTTGGCACAAAATTTGTTGATGCTTTTTGTGCGGTTAAAGAATTAGAATATGGCACCTACAACCGCGTGATTAGCTCGTGGGAGCGCGAGCATTTATTGTTACTGGTATAAATCTATAATGAATTTGACAGCTGGATTAGATTTCGCTCGACGTTAATATATCGTCTGCGTAAACAACAAACATATTGCGGCCAAGGCGTTTAGCTGAGTACATCGCTTCATCAGCACACTTCAATAAATTAGCTGGCGTGGCGCCTGACTTAGAGTAAATCGCCACACCTAAGCTGCCGCCAATTTCTAAGACTTTACCGTCAATCTCAAAGGGTTTAGTCAGCGCTTTAATGATTTTTTCTGCAGCCACCGTTGCTTGCTGCTCATCTTCCACTTTTGGCAATAGAATCACAAACTCATCGCCGCCTATTCTAGCGACGGTGTCATCTGTGCGGAGTAACTCTTTTAAACGCCCCGCAACACTGACTAACAATCGGTCACCTACCTCATGCCCATAATCATCATTGACGGCTTTAAAGTAATCCAGATCCAAGAACATAATAGCGACCATTTGTTTGGAGCGCTTAGCGGCTTTAAATGCTTGCGCTGCTCTGTCATCTAATAATCTACGATTTGGCAAGCCAGTCAATGCATCATAGTAGGCTAATTCTGAAAGCACAGTGGTTGAGTCAAATAACTGCTTGAGTAGGTTTTCCACATACTCGTTTCTAAGAATCAAGCCAGTTAAAATTAATAAAAAGAATAGCGTTAGCAAGGCGGGAAACAAAGTTTTACTTAGCAAACGTTTATTCCAGCCCTTTGCAGCCACATCTACATTCAACATGACAAAATTTGGCGTTTTAACCGTCACAGTCACGGGTACACGTGCACTAATCCATGAGCCCCAGTGGTCTGTGACTGGACCTTCTACAATTGGCGCTCTTATTTTCATCACGCGCTTTAGTTCATCACTCGCCTCGGTAAATATCTCAGCGAGTTTGGATATTTCTGAGGGCGGCTGAGGGCTGGCATCAAGTAAAAATCGAACCTGTTTTTTGCTTTGAGTTTTATCTAAATACAACAGATAAATAAAGTGACAATCCACATTCACTCTACATGCGCTATTCAACTTAGAATTAAGTTCGACTAAATCCTCTACCTTAATTAGATCTGGATCTGTATTTAGCGTCTTAGCAAACGGTTGCCAGTCGATAGATTTCTCGATAGTTCTAGCATAGGTAATTAAATTGCTACGCATTTCCTCGTCTTGTGCTTGCTTGGTATGTATGACAAACAGCACACCAGCAGCCGAGGTAATCGTAAATAACAGGATATAAAAGAATCTCGAGCTACATAAAAAGGATTTTAATCCGGCGAACTTAATCATGAAAATTTCGTTTCTGAATTCTGAATGGACTCTTGATTTGAAATCAAGATATGTGGCTAGAGGTGCTGCAAGCAGTGTCTTTTAGGGTTCCAAGGTTAACTAAATGTAACTATCTCAACCCTAAAACATCTTGCATATCAAAAAGTCCAGTTTGCTTGCCAATTAGAAATTTTGCAGCGCGTAAAGCGCCCGATGCAAATGTAGCGCGGCTGCTGGCTTTGTGCGTCAACTCTACGCGCTCACCTAAGCCCGCAAACAATACTGTGTGATCGCCCACCACATCGCCGCCACGTACCGTAGCAAAACCAATGGTGTTAGGGTCGCGCTCACCCGTTACGCCTTCACGGCCATAAACGGCACACTCTTCTAAGTTGCGACCCAGCGCACTTGCTGCAGCTTCACCCAAACGCAAAGCCGTACCAGATGGAGCATCTACTTTGAAGCGATGATGCGCTTCAATAATCTCGATATCGAAACCTTCATTCAACACTTTAGCTGCAGACTGCACTAAGTTAATCAATAAAGATACGCCAACACTGGTGTTCGGCGCAAAAACAATGGCTATATTTTTAGAAGCAGCCTCAATCAGCAACTTTTGTTCCGCAGAAAACCCTGTCGTGCCGATAATCATTTTGACATTGTGTTTTTGGCAGGCAGCTAAATACATTAAGCTAGCTTCTGGGCGGGTAAAATCGACCAAAATATCCGCATTTTCCAAGGCTTCATCTATATTATCGGTAACTTTTACACCTGAAATTTTGCCTTGTTGTTCGCCCGCATCGCGACCAAGCTGAAGATTACCTGAGCGATCAAGCGCACCATGCAACACTAAGTCCGCATCAGCAAATACACATTCAAGAAGAGCGTGACCCATTCGACCAGAACAGCCCGCGATGACCACTTTTAAAGGATTTGCCATGATTCTAACTACCTAATAAATCTATAATATTTTAAAAAAAATGTTCTCGTCATTACCTAACAACGTTTTGCGAGTTAGTCTGCTCTGAAAAACTAGAAACCAATTTTCTCTAGCATTCTGTCAAAAAAACTTGGTTCACCTTCTGGAGGTAAATCTTTTGGCTTAGGTACAGATTTATTACCTGCACGTGGCGCCGCTGGCGCTGGAGCGGCTTCTACTTCAGCCTCTTCAGGCAACTTTAGATTTCTATCAAACTTCATACCTGCAGTTGATTCATAAGGCTTGATTGGTTCAGCTAGAGTTTTAACAGGTTCAGTTTTAGCTTGCGTAACAGTAGCTTTTTTTTCGGGTGCAGCTTTCATTTCAACTACTGGGCTAGATTGCACAGGTACAACCTCTTTTGCAGGCTCAACAACTGGTGGCACTTCAGCTACAGCAGCAATAGTAGCAGTCGCTTCCACAGGTATAGATGCTGCAGTAGGTACATTCATTGGCAATGCCTCTAGTGGCACAGCCATCATTGATTGCGGCTCATCTGACTTGGGCTCCTCTATAGGCGTTGCAGATTTCCTAGCCAGCTCATCTTTAGCTTGCTCTACTGCACTTTTGGCAGCCTCTTCAGCCTCAGCTTTTGCTTTAGCAGCCTCTGCTTCTTTAGCTAGCGTTGCTTCGTCCTTTTGCCAAAACTTCAACTTATTGAGCACGCCTTTTTCTGCAGGTTTTTCTGTTGGGTTTATGACGCGCGTACCGCTATTTGTAGAACCTTCTTCGGTTTTTGACTCGCTACCTTTTGGAATCACATCACCACGCACTGTTTTTAAAGCCTCACCGTCAAAATCTAAAATCACACGACGCTGCTCGGTAATCTTACCTTTTTCGCGCATTTGATAAACGTAATCCCAGCGATTACCGTGAAAGCTATCTTGAATTAAGGGCGTACCCATAATGAAACGTACTTGCGACTTGGTCATACCAGGTCGCAATTGCAATAACATTTTAGAAGTCACTACATTGCCTTGTTGCACATCCAGCTTGTAAGGTTTTATCGTTGGCAATGCTGTGCCGCATGACGCGCAGAGAACTGCGAATAAAATAACTATGTACCGCAAAGTAGAAAAAATACGCATATTATGACTTTAGTTTGAATTAGCGTTAATATAACACGTAGACAGCGAACCAAAAAACACTGTGATTATTAAATGTGAGTAAACAACGATGCAAGATCAAAAAGACTTAAAAAACGCAGGCCTGAAGGCTACATTACCTAGACTTAAGGTATTGAGCCTGTTTGAAAATAGTAAAGAACGCCATTTGTCTGCCGAAGATATTTATAAAGTGATGCTAAACTCTGGCGAAGATGTTGGCTTAGCGACGGTTTATCGAGTGCTCACTCAATTCGAGCAAGCTGGTTTGTTAATACGCCACCATTTTGAAAGCGGCAAAGCCGTTTTTGAGCTGAATCATGGCGGCCATCACGACCATATCGTTTGTGTGAAATGTGGCCGAGTAGAAGAGTTTTATGATGCCGAAATCGAAAAAAGACAAGAAGCTGCTGCCGCGAAATTTGGTTTTAAAATGCAAGACCATTCACTCACTATTTACGGCATTTGCGAAAAACAACCTTGCGATAAGTAAAACGTAATAAATTAACCTTAGCGCGCCAGCATCTCTTTAGCATGTTGGCGTGTGGTTTCAGTAATCTCAATACCGCCCAGCATGCGTGCTATTTCCTCTATACGCGCTCCATCATCTAAAACGGTAATTGTACTGAGCGTTTGCGCATTCACCAGTGATTTACTTACACGTAGATGATGCGTGCCTAATGCCGCCACTTGTGGCAAGTGGGTAATCACTAACACTTGACGTTCAGTTAAGTTTTTGTCGTTTTGCTGCTCCCCTAACTGCTTCAACAGTTGCCCCACGACTTCAGCGACACCGCCACCTATACCAACATCAACCTCGTCGAATATCATGGTCGGGATAGTTTCTTTTTGCGCCGTGACTACACGAATGGCTAAACTAATACGTGAAAGCTCACCACCAGAAGCCACTTTGCCAAGTGGTCTGGCAGCCACTCCTGCGTGACCTGCAACCAAAAACTCAACCTGCTCAAGCCCATTGACTGTTGGCGCTTGCTCTGCGAGTGCCACTTCAAACTTACCGCCGCTTAAAGACAAGCGCTGCATTTCCATGCTGATTTGAGCGCCCAATTTCGCCGCTGCAGATTTACGGCCATCACTCAATTGTTTAGCCAACTGCATGTAAATAGCCAAAGCTTGAGTTTCCTGCTTGGCAAGTTCACCATCATTTGCAAACAGCTCTAATTCAGCCATACGCGCTTGTGATTTAATCAACAAATCTGCTAACTCTTCTGGTTTAACACGGTTTTTGCGAGCAGCATTATGGATGTTCTGAATTCTAGAATCCAACTTTGCAAGCCCAGCAGGGTCTAGCTCTGCGCGTTGAAGATACCGATTTAAAAAACGCGAGGTTTCTTCAAGCTGAATAAGAGCCGAATCAAGCGTTTCAGCCGCTTCAGCCATTGCTGCGTCATATTCACACAGACTTTGCAATTTATGCTGCACCTGAGTCAGCAAGCGCATGGCAGATAGCTCGCCCTCGCTCAATAACTCGCGACATTCCTCACCGCCTGTAATCAAGCCAGCGCCATTCGATAAACGCAAATGCTCTTGCTGTAACTCCTCCCATTCGGCAGGGCTTAGTGAAACTTGCGCTAACTCACGCGTGTTATCGCGCAAATCTGCCAGTTCGTCAGCATACGCACTCGCATTTTTTTCGACTTCTAAACGTTGCTGATTAAGTACATGCCATACTTTATATTGGGTGCTAACTTGTATTGCTAAGCCTGACAAGCCGCCGAAGTTATCTAACACGTTGCGTTGAGTGGCAAGTTTTAACAATGAATGATGCGCATTCTGGCTGTAAATATCCACCAGCAATTCGCCTAGCTCTTTGAGTTGAGCAACCGTGACTGTTGCGCCATTGATAAAAGCACGCGAACGGCCATCAGCGTACATCACTCGACGTAAAATCAGTTCGTTCGCTTCATTTTCCATTTCCGCATCGACTAACCATTGCTTAGCTTCTAAGTTATTTGTAATAGCAAAAATGGCGCTAATTTCAGCTTTGTCACATCCAGCGCGGGTGACGCCGCCCTCCGCGCGTGCACCTAAAGCTAGCGATAAGGCATCAATTAAAATTGATTTACCAGCGCCAGTTTCACCTGTCAGCACGGTAAAACCCGCTTCAAAATCTAAATCAAGTTGATTGACGATGACAAAATCACGGATAGATAGGCTTTGTAGCATAAAAAAATTAGCCCCAGTTCAGTTTGTTGCGGAGCATGTCAAAATAACAATAGTCGCTTGGATGCAATAAAGAAATCGTCTGCTTTGCACGATTGACAGTAATTTTATCGCCAACTTCCAACGTCACCTGAAATTGACCATCAAAGCTCAAGTGCGCCTCGTCAAACTGCATCAAGGTAATTTCAATTAAGCTGTCACTATGTACGGCAATTGGTCGATTACTGAGCGTATGCGGACAAATTGGCACTAATGAAATCGCTTGTAAATTAGGATGTAAAATCTGGCCGCCCGCCGAGAGTGCATAAGCGGTAGTGCCCGTAGGTGTGCTAATAATCAAGCCATCAGCACGTTGTTTATGCACGAATTTGTGGTCGATAGTCACTTCCAACTCAATCAATCGCAAAGCACTCTTGATTACCACGTCATTCAATGCAAAATTGTCATGGACTAATTGTCCGTCACGCACCACCTGTGCGGTTAGCATCACACGCGGCTCTTCAATAAAATCACCTGATAGAATTTTATCAAGCTGCTCAAGCATGTCCTCGGCGCGTAAATCGGTTAAAAAACCAAATCGTCCGCGGTTAATACCTACAAGCGGCACATTATGATCAATTAGATTGCGAGCAACGCTTAACATAGTGCCATCACCCCCCATGACTATCACCAAGTCAACATTGCTACCTATTTTTTCTAACGACTCCGTTTTAAAGCCGGTCAGATCAACATATTGAGCTGTGTTATTTTCTATCCATATATCGAAATCTTTTACAGCTAAATGATGCACCAAATCTGTCAAATCACTCTGCATCAATTGTAGAGCCGATTGGTTCATGTATTTGCCAATGATGGCGATAGACTTAAATGTTTGATTCATGGCGAAATTAAATCACAGATGCCTTTTTGCGCCAAGTGAAAGCTAAAGATATAGCGAAAGCTAAAGATTATTGTAAAAGCGTATTATGCGAACAAATTAGCTAGTTATCTGTATGACGAATGCCATAAATCGGGCAAAATACTACAGTCATGGACAAACGCGCACAGATATTATTAAAAACCTTGGTTGAACATTACATTAGTGATGGTCAACCTATTGGTTCGCGCACGCTATTGCAGCATTCTGGCTTAGATGTGAGTGCGGCAACCATACGCAATGTAATGAGTGATTTAGAACAAATGGGCTTTATCGCCAGTCCGCACACTTCGGCAGGTCGCATTCCGACACAAAAAGGTTATCGCCTGTTTGTAGATTCACTTCTGACTGTCCGACCATTAGAAACTCAAGCACTACAGCAACTCAAAAGCGGCTTATCTTCACCCAACCCCACCGAACTCATTGCCAGTGCTGCAGACATGCTCTCGCAGCTCACACAGTTTGCTGGCTTGGTCATGATTCCTAAGCGTAAGCGCGTGGCTTTTAAGCATTTGGAATTTTTACCTTTATCTGAAACCCGAATATTAGTCATCATCGTTACCAGCGATGGCAATGTGCAGAATCGCATCCTGATGGCAGAAAAGAAATATTCGCAAAGTGAGCTGACTCAAGCCAGCAATTACTTTAATGCAAATTTTTCAGGTCAAACTTTTGAAGAAGTGCAACAAAAACTGCATATTGAGCTCCAACAAATGCAATCTGATATGAATCGCCTCATGGCAGCGGCGCTTGAAGCAAGCAGCAAAGCAGTTGATAGCAATAAAGATGGTGTTGTGATTGCAGGAGAACGTAATTTGCTTCAAGTGGATGAGCTCTCTACTAATGTAAGCAGCTTACGTAAGTTATTTGAAATATTTGAGCGCCGCACTTCGCTGATGCAATTGCTTGATAATAGCCAACGTGCTGAAGGCATACAAATATTCATCGGCGGCGAAAGTGGGTACTTACCTTTAGACGAATGCAGCATGATTACCGCACCGTATGAAGCTGATGGTCAGGTAGTCGGCACGTTAGGCGTCATTGGTCCAACGCGTATGGCTTATGAGCGTGTGATACCGATTGTAGATGTCACTGCTAAACTATTATCAAATGCATTATCAAATAATTAAATAGAAAAAATACTTAGAAACCATATATGGCTTACTACAACGCAGAACCAAAGTACGAACACGGCGACCAACTTAAAGTTGGTATTTTATTGGCTAATTTAGGCACACCAGATGCGCCAACAGCCCAAGCTTTACGCCCCTATTTGCGTCAATTTTTAAGCGACACTCGCGTAGTAGAAATCCCACGCGCTATTTGGTGGTTTATTTTAAATGGCATCATCTTAGTTATACGCCCAAAGAAATCAGCTGAAAAATATGCGCAAGTCTGGCTGAAAGAAGGCTCGCCTTTATTGGTGCATGCGCAAAAACAAACTACTTTATTACGCGGTTTCTTAGGTCAGAAAATTAAATCACCCTTTGCCGTTGAATTGGGTATGAGCTACGGCAACCCCAGCATGCAATCTGCCATTGATAAGTTAAAAGCTCAGCACTGCGACCGCATTTTAGTGTTTCCGCTTTACCCTCAATATGCTGCCAGCAGCACAGCGTCAGCTATGGATGCGGTGTTTCGCGTATTACTCAAAACACGCAACCAGCCAGCAATTCGTAGCATACGTAATTACAACGATCACCCAGCTTATATCGCCGCATTGGCCTCTAGCGTGCGTGAGCATTGGAGAATCAACGGCAAACCAAGCAAGTTAGTGATGAGCTTTCATGGCGTGCCTAAAGTACATTTAACCAGTGGCGACCCTTACCATTGCCAATGCCACAAAACTGGTCGCTTATTGGCAGAAGCTTTAGAGTTAGGCAAAGATGAGTATTTAATCGCATTTCAATCGCGCTTCGGTAAGCAAGAATGGTTAAAACCTTATCTTGCTGGCATTCTGGAAGATTTAGGCAAAGCTAAAACGAAACGCATTGATGTTATCTGCCCAGGTTTTAGTAGCGACTGCCTAGAAACGTTGGAAGAAATCGCCATGGAAGGCAAACACATATTTCAAAGTAATGGTGGCGGCGAGTATAACTACATCCCAGCATTAAATGAAAACGAAGCTTGGATACACGCCATGACAGCAATTGCACTAGAAAATCTGCAAGGTTGGGTTTCAACTGAGTGGGATAGCGATTTAGTAAAGAAAAGTAACGAAATGACTAAATTACGTGCTCAAGCTTTGGGTGCCAATCAATAAGCGTTATACTTTTGCTTTAAGCTCATTAAAGAAACTATGATAGTAATTACTGGAGGCGCAGGGATGATAGGCTCTATCATCGCCTGGCATCTCAATACAAAACTTCAACGTGATGATATGGTGATTGTTGACCGCATCACGCATGAAAACCAATGGCAGAATTTGGTTAAACGCCAATATGTGCAATATTTGGATAAAGACCAACTCATGCCATGGTTGGAAGGCCGTCAGGATATTGAAGCAATCATCCACATGGGCGCTATCAGCGCAACAACTGAGCGCGACTTTAACAAGCTCGTTGAAGCCAATATTAATTACTCACAAAATCTGTGGACATGGTGCGCTAACAATAACGCAGCTTTTTTCTACGCAAGCTCAGCCGCCACTTATGGCGACGGCGAGCATGGTTATGATGATGTTTCTATTGAAAATCTTCGTCCACTGAATGGCTATGGTTATTCCAAACACTTCTTCGATCAATGGGCCTTACAACAGGTAAACAAGGGCTTGGCAGCACCATCAGCCTGGGCTGGTTTCAAATTCTTTAATGTTTACGGTCCAAACGAATATCATAAAGAGCGCATGGCCAGCGTGGCGTTTCACAGCTTTAACCAATTTAAAGCAACTGGCACTGTTAAGCTTTTCAAAAGCCATAAAGAAGGTTATTCGGATGGCATGCAGTTACGCGATTTTGTATATGTGAAAGATGCCGCCGCTGCCGTTGTGCACTTTCTAACCGCAGCCTTAAGTGGCAAAGCCTGCACTAATGGCATCTATAACATTGGTACTGGCAAAGCGCGCGCATTTAAAGATTTAGCCACTAGCGTGATGTCCAGCATGGGTAAATCGCCCAACATTACCTACATTGATATGCCTGAAGATCTACAAGGTAAATACCAATACTTTACCGAAGCTACCGCAGCTAAACTACGTGCAGCTGGTTTTACGCAGCCGTTCTGCAGCTTAGAAGAAGGTGTACAAGATTACGTACAAAACTATTTAATGCATGATGATGCTTATTGCTAAGTTAAAGTAAATGACCTATATGAATTCGCAATTAATCGACACTGTACGTCAATTCACAGGCAGCAAAAAATCTATATTAGTCATCGGCGACGTGATGTTAGATCGTTACTTAATGGGCAATGTAAATCGCATTTCACCTGAGGCGCCTGTACCTGTCGTGCTGCTTAAACAATCAGAAGATAGAGCTGGCGGCGCAGCCAACGTAGCCGCAAACTTATCTGGCTTAGGGCTAAACACCGAAATCATCGGCTGTATCGGTGACGATGTGACTGGCAAAATTCTAACGCAAATAATTGCGGACTCTGGCATAGGAGTCGCGAACATTATGACTTCTAAGTTACGTCCAACCGTCTCAAAAACTAGAGTGATGAGTGGCAATCAACAAATTGTGCGTATTGATGATGAAAGCGCTGCAGCTTTTAGTGTTGAAGAAAACCAGCAGCTACTCAACAACGTGGCTCAAGCCCTAAACAACAAACCTGCCATGGTCATTTTGTCTGATTATGCTAAAGGCGTGTTAAGTGACAGCACCTGTAAAGCCATCATCGAGCATTGCAAGCATCTGAATATACCCGTGATTGCTGACCCTAAAGGCCGTGATTACGGCAAATATAAGGGCGCCAGCACGCTCACCCCCAACAAAAAAGAAACTGCCGAGGCCTGTGGCGTCGATATCAATGAAACAGAAGCATTACTGCATGCCGCCGAACAGTTGAAAAATCAGCTGAACTTAGACTTTCTTGCCGTCACTCGTGGCGAAGAAGGTATTTCGCTTATTGACGATAAACAGATACAACATATTCCAGCTACTGCAAAAAAAGTATTCGATGTTTCAGGTGCTGGTGACACGGTAATTGCCACACTGGCTGCAGGTTTAGCGCATGGCTTAAATCCACACGATGCCTTACAACTTGCGAATATTGCCGCAGGTATTGTAGTCGGCAAAGTCGGCACTGTACCTGTTTCAAAAGCCGAACTACTAAAAGCATTAGTGAGCGAAGATGGGCAATCGCAGGCTGATAAAATTTGTGACGGCACTCAATTGGCTGAACTTGTGAGCCGCTGGAAAGCCAATCAACAGAAAATAGTCTTTACCAACGGCTGCTTTGATTTACTACACGCAGGTCATGTGACCTATTTAGAAGCTGCAAAAAAAACTGGCGACAAACTGATTTTAGGTTTAAATACAGATCGCTCTGTCAGCGCCTTGAAAGGTCCAACGCGTCCAGTGGTACATGAAGGCGATAGAGCGCGTGTATTGGCCGCATTGGCTTCAGTAGATGCGGTCATTTTGTTTGATGAAGACACGCCGTTACAACTGATTGATGCCATACGCCCAGATGTCATTGTAAAAGGTGACGATTACACAGAAGATCAAGTAGTAGGCGGCACTGAGGTTAAATCGTGGGGCGGTAGTGTCAAATTGATTCCATTGGTGCAAGGCCGCAGCACTAGCAACATCATCAAAAAACTAGGTGCGTAGTGGCGAAGTTGCAATCAACTCAATCAAAAATATTGGTACTTGGCCCATCATGGGTCGGCGATATGGTGCTTGCACAAAGTCTGTTCAAAACGCTTAAATTAAACGACCCTAACTGCATTATTGACGTTGCCGCACCCGCATGGACATTACCTCTCATAGAGCGCATGCCAGAAGTGAATAAGGGCATCGCCCTGTCCTTCAAACACGGTCAGTTTGCTCTGTTTGAACGTATTAAATTTGGTAAAAGTCTGCGCAATGAAGCCTATACCCAAGCAATCATTCTGACCAACTCCCTTAAATCTGCCATCTTGCCCTTTGCCGCAAATATTCCACAACGTACCAGCTTTTTAGGTGAGTTTCGTTACGGTTTGGTCAATGATGTGCGCAAACTGGATAAAATCAAGCTACCACGCACAGTAGATAGATTTGTTACCTTGGGTTTGGAAAAGAACACTCCATTACCTGACAACATCCCCAATCCATCGCTCATAGCCAACAAAGACAATGCGCTAGCAACTTTACAGAAACTAGGCATCCCATCGCCATACAGTAAAATATTAGGACTATGCCCAGGTGCAGAATATGGAGAAGCTAAACGCTGGCCTGCAGAATACTATGCTGAAGTTGCGCGTGAAGCTCTAAGCAAAGGCTGGCTAGTCTGGCTATTTGGTTCTGAAAAAGATATTCCAGTCACCACTGCCATCAATACTCTAACCAACAATCGATGCGTAAATTTAGGCGGAAAAACTAATTTAAGTGAAGCGATAGATTTAATGTCGCTTTGCGAGAACGTCATCAGTAACGACTCTGGACTCATGCACGTTGCTGCTGCATTAGATAAAAAAATGGTCGCAATATACGGCTCATCTAACCCTCACCATACTCCGCCAATGAGTGATAAAGCCGTTGTTGAGTATTTAGGGCTGGCATGTAGTCCTTGTTTTAAACGTGAATGCCCACTCGGTCATTTGAACTGCCTAAAAAAAATATCCCCGCAACAAATCATCCATCACATCAGAAATTGATTTACATCACTTGTAGAAATCAAAATCAATTGCAATAAAACTCAAACTGGCTCAAAGAAAAATTAAATACCTTTAAGATGAAGATACTGTTTTTTCAGTGTCAGCTGCTTGTAAGGAAGCATCCTTAATATGCAGATATACTATATTACATATCTGCATAAGGATTACTCATGAAAGTAAAGTTACTCATACAATTAGCCGCATTACTTATACCAATCTCATTTACAGCTCCAGCGTTCAGTGCTGAAGACGCTTCTATGCATCAGGTTTGTCTCGCAGCGGAGGCAGGCAAATCCAATGAAGCACAGTCCATGATTGACAAATTGCTACATGACAATCCCACTAGTGCCGAAGCACATTATGTTGAGGCTAATTTAGCTTTATTATATTAATAAAAACAGAGGTCAAAATGAGCGAAGAGTTTGAGGTGAAAGGTCCGCACGAAGAAGTTCTAGAAGCCAATGAAGAAAGCCGTGGCTTTAACGGCAGGCTTGCTGTGATGACAGCAGTAATGGCAACTATAGGTGCGATTTTATCGTATGAAGCCAGCGTCACGCTTGGTGAGGCCATTATTTTTAAAAATGAAGCTTCCATCCAGAAAACCAATGCGTCAGATCAATGGAATTTTTATCAAGCTAAAAGCAATAAACAAAGTTTAGCCGAACTCGCAGCAAAATTAACATCAGGCAAAGACCAAGTTGATAATAAGAATGATGCTTTGCGTTACGCGGCTGAGAAATCTGACATCAAAAAGAAAGCTGAGAAATTTGAAGAACTGAGTCATAAGGCCGATGAAAGCTCTGAACACTCTATGCATCTTCATCATCGTTGGGCCACAGGAACGACTGCATTGCAGATTGCCATCTCACTTGCGGCAATAGCCTTGCTAACGCGCAGAAGATGGTTACAATATGCAAGCATGTTCTGCGCCTTAATTGGATTAGGTTTCGGCATATGTGCTTGGTTTGGAATTTAATCTTATCTAGCGACCAAAAATGAACAGCTCCTCAACAACATCAAAACCACCTAAATTATTTCGCATAATTCTGTCACGACCAAGACTATTCAGTTCGATTCTAGCTGGAATTCTCATCGCAATTTTTTTACCAAAATCTTTGGCGCTACACCCTGTTACCAGAGCAATCATCGGCTGGAATGCAGGCGCTTGGCTCTATTTGATATTCGCAGCTCGAATGATGTTCTGGACTACCCATGACAAGATACGTACGCGAGCCATAGCACAGGATGATGGTAGATATGTAGTTCTAGGTATGGTGATTATTGCAGCTGTAGTCTCTATAGGCGCCATTGTTGCTGAGCTATCAGTTGTCAAAGACATGCACGGTATGCTTCGGTCGGCACACATCACGCTTGCTGTGCTCACTATTTTATCTTCTTGGACATTTACTCAAGTAATGTTTGCATTACATTACGCCCATGACTTTTATGTTACCAAAACACAGAGTGATTCAGGGGGATTAGAGTTCCCAGGAACACCTATGCCTGAATATAGTGACTTTCTTTATTTTGCCTGTGTGATAGGCACTTCAGGGCAAACTGCTGACGTAAGTTTCTCTAATAGAAAAATGCGTAGAACAGGCTTGGTGCACTGCGTTTTAGCTTTTTTCTTTAATACTACTTTAGTGGCTTTAACAATCAATATTGCTTCAGGATTAATTTAGACTTTCTACTAATCTTGTTACGCTATATCCGTTTAGGAAAGAAAGACTTTAGCTTCGATTCAATCATTGGCATAGCATCACAGCACTTTTAAACTATATTTTCCAAATTAAGTAAATCACCAAAACGATTAAAGAAAATTTGGTGATTTTATAAACCGTTTTATTCCAACTTTTAAAACGACGGCGATACTGCCCAATTACCCAAGCAATATAGAAAACCTTATTAATAAAACCCGTTTGATCACCATCATCATTGGGCGAGCTTGCCGCCGTAACAATATTTTTGGCTAAAAAGCGGTTAACGGCCTGCGCCCAGCGGTAACGCATGGGGCGCTCAACATCACAAAACAGAATAATCCGATCTTGGTCTGTACGGTTATACGCTTCGTGTATGTAAGTTTCATCAAACATCACGGCTTCGCCATCCCGCCAGCTATAAGGCACGCCATCTACATTAATAAAGCACTCGTCATGATTCGGCGTGGTTAAACCCAAGTGGTAACGTAGTGATCCACCGTATGGATCACGGTGCGGATTCAATTTCGCACCAGGCGGCAACTCTGCAAACATCGCCGCTTTAATACTTGGGATTTTGCTTAAAATTTCCACTGTTTTAGGGCAGTAAAGTGCTGCAGAAGGGTGTTGCGCGTCATACCATTTTAAATAGAACCGTTTCCAGCCAGTTTTAAAGAATGAATTAAAACCTGCATCATTGTTGTTTTTTGAAGCTGCGATACGCTCTTGTTCGCGCATATTGAGCGCTTCTTCGCGAATAACCTGCCATGAATCTGTTACCGCTTGCATTTCAGGAAAATGGCTTGCGGACAAGTACGGCGTGGTCGGCACTTTAGAAAATATGTACATAAACAAATTGAATGGCGCGACAAAAGCCGAGTGATCAAATAACTGTTTAAGAATAGGATGACGAACTTTTCCACGGAAATGAATAAAGCCTACCGCAGTTAAGAACAATGCAACTATGAAGTATTTCATACTAAATATACTTAACCTTATGATTGAACTGCTGATTATTATACTACCGTGATCAAAGTGATAGCCAAATCAGCATAAACGATATGTTTATTTAAACTTAAAACAAATTACTTAGCTAATTAATTGAGCAATATTATTTAGTACAGTTAGCTTATTTTCTTGGCAAAATGCTTGCCAGTCTGGCACTTCAGTCCAATCACTAAGGAAAATAAAATCCAATCCTGCCCGATCTGCAGCCTCAAAGTCATACTTACTATCACCTAGGAATAAAGCTGGAAACTGGATATTAGCGCTAGATTTCTCACGTGCCAATACCTCATCTTTATTATCGGGGCTGCCAAATAAACCGCCATCGAACATATGGTCAATCTTGCGCTTAGCAAAAAGTGTGCGAATTTCTTGCTGATCGCCACCTGAAAGTATCATCCAATTGGCATTCTGTGTAGCTGTTCGCAAATCAAATAACCCTTTTGCTAGATCGCATTGCATTAAGCCAACTTCCAGCTCCTTACTGAACCCATCTAATAAAACTTGAATAGCACTATCTGTGACGGGCTGATGCAAAATCTCACGTATGTAATAATCAAATTTATGGTATCGCGAAATACCGCCTAAATTAACGTGATAATCCACTAGCGCTTGAGCCTCGGCATCTGTCGCGCCTAAATTCTTTGCAGTACGAAAGTAAGCCTCTGTTTTAACAACATTGGAATCAAGTACGACACCATCACAGTCAAACACGATGGTCTTATATTTTGTAATATCAATTTTCAAAAAGTATTCCTAAAGTCAGAATGACAAAGTCTTATAAACAAAAAGGGCTAGGCAATTGCCCAGCCCAGTTGAATTTAAGTTAAATAAACTTATGCGGCTTTAATGGCGCTTGCTTCTTTAGCCAATTTTGTAATATGCGCCCAATCTTTACGCGCCACAGCATCCGCTGGAGTAAGCCATGTGCCGCCACAAACTACAACGTTTGGTAACGCTAAGAATTGAGGTGCTGATTCAACAGTTACACCACCTGTAGGACAGAATTTCACATCGCCAAATGGACCAGAAAAGCCTTTAAGCAAATTAATACCACCCACAGCAACTGCTGGAAATAACTTTAAGAAGTAATAGTCATCTGCGTTTGCCATCATGATTTCAGAGCCTGTAGAAACACCTGGCAACAAAGACAAACCAATTTTACGTGCGAATAGACCAAGCTCACTTGTGTAACCAGGACTCACTGCAAATTTACAACCGACATCAAGTGAGGCTTGTGCATCTTTTAAGTTTCGCACTGTACCTGAACCCATAATGGCATCTGGTACGTGTTTAGCGATTTGCTCCATCGCTTGTAACGCACAAGAAGAACGCAATGTTACTTCCAACACGCGAATACCACCTTCAAGTAATGCTTCAGCCATTGGCACAGCATCTTCAACGTTATTAATCACAATCACTGGAATAACTGGGCCTTGTTTGGCTAAATCTAATGTGTTCATATTTCTTATCTACCTAGTTAATTAAAATTGTTATGGGTACTTTCATTAAGTGGGATTTCACCCTCACCCTAACCCTCTCCCTAAAAGGTAGAGGGGTATCTTATATTGAATATTATTTAGTTTAATTGAGCTTCAAAGCGGATTCAAACTTTGATAATCAATCGAGAACTAGGCGCATAAACCCAGACAGTACGATTAGTACGGCAAGTGAATGCAACGACGTTATCGGTTGATTTGCAAAGTTATAACCAAGTAACTGCACCTTCTTCGGCTGAGAGCACATTCCTGCGCATCCCACCAAACAATTCACGCCCAAAGCCATGTGCATTGCTATGACGCTTAGTATCAGATAACTCTTCCACTTCACGTTCCGCCCACTCATCTTCATCTACCAGCACGTTCACCATACCTACTGTTGCATTTAAGCGAATAATATCGCCAGTACGCACCTTAGCTAATGGACCGCCTGCTGACGCTTCTGGTGTTAAATGAATTGCCGCTGGAATTTTACCCGATGCGCCGCTCATACGACCATCTGTAACAATTGCCACCATAAAGCCTTTGTTTTGTAGCACTGCAAGCGGAGGTGTGAGTTTATGTAACTCTGGCATACCATTCGCTTTAGGTCCTTGAAAACGCACTACCGCGATAAAGTCTTTTTCCAGCTCTCCGCGATCAAACGCGTCTAACAACTCCTCTTGCGCATCAAAGACAATCGCTGGTGCTTCAATAATATGGCGGTCTGCAGGCACAGCTGAAATTTTAATCACGCTACGGCCTAAATTGCCTTTAAGTAAACGTAAACCGCCCGTTTCACTGAACGGATGTTCAACAGTACGAACAATGGTTTCATCACCACTTTCTTCAGGGAATGATTTCCAAACTAATTTACCATCTTCTTTAGTTGGCTTTTTGCCAAAATCATGCAAGCCTCCTTTAGTGACGGTAAATACGTCTGGGTACATATAGCCACCCTCAATCAACTCGCGAATCACAAAACCCGGGCCGCCAGCCTCTTGAAACTGATTAACATCCGCTTTACCATTAGGGTAAACGCTTGCCAATAACGGCGTAGTTTTGGCTAAATGGTAAAAATCTGTCCAGTCGATAATAATGCCTGCAGCGCGGGCAACTGCAACCCAATGAATTAGGTGATTAGTTGAGCCGCCAGTAGCCAGCAAGGCCACCATTGCATTTACAATCACATGCTCATCAACTAGACGACCAATTGGCGTGAAGCTTTGTGGTTTGGTCATATCCAATACCAATCTCACAGCTTCACGCGTTAAATCTTCACGCATGCCATCAGCGGGGTGAATAAATGCGGCGCCTGGTACATGCAAGCCCATTGCTTCTAGCAACATTTGATTGCTGTTAGCAGTACCGTAAAATGTACAAGTACCTGCTCCGTGATAAGCGGCAGATTCAGAAGCTAACAACTCCTCACGCCCAACCAAACCTTGCGCATATTTTTCACGCACTTTAGATTTAGCTGTGTTGTCTAAGCCGGTACTCATTGGACCAGCAGGCACAAATATGCAGGGCAAATGGCCAAACTTCAAAGCACCAATTAGCAAGCCAGGCACGATTTTATCGCACACACCAAGCAACATTGCCGCATCAAATACATCATGTGAAAGCGCGATAGCAGTACTCATCGCAATCACATCACGGCTGAATAAGGACATCTCCATGCCGGGCTCACCCTGCGTAATACCATCGCACATAGCAGGCACGCCACCTGCAACCTGCACCGTAGCACCATACTTATGCGCCTCATCACGAATAACATTAGGGTAATTAACATAAGGCTGATGCGCAGACAGCATTTCATTATAAGCCGTGACAATGCCAATATTAGGCGCTTTTTCTACCACTACACGCAATTTATCATTCGCTGGCATCGCCGCAAACGCATGCGCCACATTGGCGCAACCTAATCGATCAGCGCCACGCTGACGATTGGCAATGTCATCTAAGCGGTTTAAATAGGCAGAACGCGTAGGACGACTAACCTCAATAATACGTTCGGTAACTTCTATATGGGATTGCTTCATTTTATATAAGACCAGAAAATTAATGTACTGACTCAATTATCCTCAATGCAGGGCTTATCGTCAAACGAATGGTGTCTTCTATTAGCCAATATCTAAACAAACACCCTGAAATTAGGGCATAATTGATGCCTAGATTCTATTTAGACTAGGCATCTACGACATATACTGCGGCAATAATGTTTAAAAACTATTTAAAAATAATTTGGGCAAGTTTTACTAACTATAAAACTGACAAAAGTAAACTCCAAAACCATGCTCGCCAGCAAGAAAAGTTTAAAAAACGCTACCCTAATTATACGGTCGGCACTGCGAGCCACGGGATGCCCATTGTTCATGACAACAATGAAGGCAGCACATTAAAAATTGGTGCATATTGCTCCATCGCAAGCAATGTACAAATATTTCTCGGGGGACAGCATAGAACGGACTGGGTAAGTAATTACCCATTTCCGTTTTTCTTTGAAATGGATGCCCAATATAAAAAGGGATATATAAAGGGCGGTAGCCGCGGAGATGTGGTTGTTGGCAGTGATGTATGGCTGTGTGCAAACTGTATTATTTTATCAGGTGTCACTATTGGTCATGGCGCTGTCATTGCTAATGGGGCAGTTGTTAGCCGAGATGTTGAACCTTATGCTGTAATGGCAGGCAACCCCGCTAAACTAATAAAATGGAGATTTGATGAAGCAACTAGAAATGATTTACTAGCTGCAGCTTGGTGGGATTGGCCTCAAGAAGAAATTAGCAAAGTGATGGACAAACTTTGCACTCAAGACGTTTCAGATTTACTTGCATACGCTAAATCCCGAACTTAGATCAATTAACCACAAATCTCGCCTATGCTTAAAAACCAAATCAACGCTCTTGACTCAATCAAAAACGTATCTGCTGAGCAACTTTTCACACTCAGCCTAGCAATATCTCCACTGTTTCTACTTACAGTTTCCGGCTGGATGACGCGAATAGTTGCCGTATGCGCACTACTTGCTATTTATGTTTTTTTTAGAAATAAAAGCTATATTCTCAAATCGGCTGATTCCTATAAAAATGCTTTCGATATTAAATTACTATCAATCACTTTCTCACTTCCCATTATTGCGATTCTATTGGGGCAATCCTTTAGAGGGCAATTCGCTTGGGATTACTATGATAGCCCTTTGCACATTTTAATTTGCATTTTTGTGATCTGGGCAATGTTAAAAAACAGCCCTCGTGTAGTTGAACTTTTAAGCTACATATTTCCAATAGTAACCCTATTAGCACTAGCGAATATAGTAACTCACCCGAACTTGTTTTGGGGTGCAACTCGATTATCTACTCAAGCTGTTGATCCATTAGAGTTTGGCAGCTTAAGTCTCACATTTGGTTTGATGAGTTTAATTTCTATAAAATTACACCGTCATTATTCTAAATTACTCATTTTATATAAATTGATTGGATTTGGTTCAGGCATCTATCTATCCATTGCTTCAGGTAGCAGAACGGGATGGCTGGCAATTCCAATAATTGGGCTAATTTGGATCTATTTTGATAATGGAATATTTACTTTTAAGAAAAAATTTATTGCTGGCATAGGCATCATTACAGTAATCATTTTCAGTTACTTTTTATCTACAACAGTCCAACAGCGTGCGGAAATGGCCGCTAACGAAATCTCAAATTATCACTGGAACGACCAAAATAAAGACAGTTCGGTTGGCGCTAGAATATCCTTCGCAAGGATTGCAGTTTTTTTACTTGAAAAAAAGCCGCTAAGTGGTTGGGGTGATGGTAATTTTGAAAGTGTTATTAACGACTCTGCGCTGGACTTTGCAGAAATGCCAACTAAAATGACCGCGCTCACTGCTGGATTTCATAATGATATTACAGCTAACATGGTCAGATCAGGCATTTGGGGTTTAATATCTACATTAGCATTATTTTTTATACCTGCTATATTTTTTGTTAAGAATCTTCGTAGTGCAAATAAAAAAATACGAGATGTTGCTTTCCTTGCATTGGCTTTTTTAACCTGTCAGTTTATTAGTAGCTTAAGTATGGAGGTACTTAACTTACGTTATTCTGCTTCATTTTATGGCTTAACTTTAGCAATATTTTGTGGCCAAATTCTATTTTACAAGTCCCATGACGCAATGCACTTTAATGGTCGGATATCATGAACCCTCAAAAATACGCAATCACCTTTGCTTGTTATAACCAAGTGGAATACACAAAAATGTGTATCGACAGCATGATCAAGCATAAGTTAGATTTAAGTCGTCTAGTTGTTGTGGATAATGCTTCAACAGACAGCACTCGTAGTTATCTTGAATCATTACCATTAGGTGGACTTATACTCAATAAAACTAACCTGGGTTGTGGCACAGCCTGGAATCAGGGTGCACTTGCTTTACAGGCGGAGTGGACGATTATTATGAATAATGATGTAATCGTTACTGAGCATTGGATTGAAAATTTAATCGAAGCTGCTGAAAAAAATAATATAAAAGTGATTTCACCTTCATTGATAGAAGGACCTCTCACAACAAACTCCATTTCCAATGGTATTCTTGATTATGATCTGGATGAGTTTGCTAAACAATCAAATTTAAAAATGCAAGATGCGATGCGAGTAGGTGGGCATCATGCTGTTTGCTTAGCGGTGCATCAATCAGTTTGGTTAGATATTGGGTACTTTCAACCAATCCCTAAACTATTAGGCTTTGAAGACACCATGTTTTTTAACGAGATGGCTAAAGCCAATATTACTGGCGCGATGACTGGTGCAACTTGGCTGCACCATTTTGGCTCCATCACCCAAAGTGCGATGAAGCAAGAGCGCGGCTTATCAGAAAAAGATGGTCTAGGTTATCGTTATAACTACCGCTTACTCAAACATAGTTGGTTCACACGTAAACTAAATAAAATGAGAAAGAGTCGTCAAAAAAGACACTGGTTATCCAAAGAACTGATGGAATATTCTATGTCTATGCATGGCACCCGTGTTAAGGGTAGTTTTGTTTGGCAATAAAAATGAACTCCATAAAAAGTCTTAGCCTTTCAGTCATCATCATCACCAAAAATGAAGCGCATGATATTCGTGACTGTTTGACTTCAGTGGCTTGGGCAGATGAAATTATTGTATTAGATTCCGGTAGTACTGACGAAACGCTTAGTATCGCTCGGGAATTTACTTCCCTCGTTTATACCTCGGCAGACTGGCAAGGTTTTGGAGTACAAAAGAATCGCGCCTTAGCTTATGCAACTAAAGACTGGGTGCTATCTTTAGACGCTGATGAACGTATAGATGCTACTTTGCAGAGTGAAATTCAAGATGTATTAAAATCTCCACAATTCGACATCTATTTTATGCCGAGACTATCCAGCTTTTGTGGTCGATTCATCCAACACTCAGGCTGGCGACCAGACTATGTGGCACGCCTATTTAAACGCGACAGTGCAAAATTTAGTAATCATTTAGTACACGAAAGCTTATTGATAGCTATGCCCGCTGGTTATTTAAAACAATCTTTACTACATCTTAGTTATCAAAATCTTGATGAGGTCTTAGATAAAATGCAACGTTATGCAATGTTAGGTGCAGCAGAACTCTATGCTAAAAACAAACGTACAAACCTATGTGGCGCTATAGGGCATGGCATGTGGGCATTCATTCGGACCTATATTATTAAACGAGGGTTTTTAGATGGTTCACACGGTTTGATGTTAGCGTTTAATAATGCAGAAACGACTTATTATAAATACTTACAACTCTATTTTTTAAATAAAAAAATTTAATGCAAGCTTCCTTTTTATCTAAAGCGCCTACAGTTAGCAAACACCACGGCACAATCAACTCAACAGACGAAGTGTTTTCAATCGTTATTCCAAGTTGGAATAATTTAGACTTTTTAAAAACCTGTATCAATAGCCTGAGAAAAAACTCCCGTTACTCACATCAAATTATTATCCATCTTAATGAGGGAATAGATGGCTCGCTGTCTTGGGTGAAAGAACAAGGCTTAGACTATACTCATTCAGTAGAAAACATTGGTATTTGTTATGCCATGAATATAGCTCGTACACTCGCCACAAGTAAATTGTTGGTCTATTTTAATGACGATATGTATGCTTGCCCAGATTGGGATTTTTGGTTGTACGAAGAGGTAAAGAAACAAACTTCCCCCTATTTTTTCCTATCTTGCACCATGATAGAACCACGTGAATCAGGAAATATGTGTGTAATCGCACCATTTGATTTTGGTAGCAACCCTGAAAACTTTAACGAAACCACACTTCTGGAACACTTCTCTAAACCGATTAAGGATGACTGGAACGGTGCCACATGGCCACCAAGTGTGCTGCCTACAATGTTATGGGACTTAGTTGGTGGATATAGTACGGACTTTTCACCTGGTATGTATTCTGATCCTGACTTTTCAATGAAACTTTGGGAGTTTGGCGTGAGAGACTTTAAGGGCATAAGTCAAAGTCGCGTTTATCACTTCATGTCTAAATCTACCGGAAAACTTACTTTTAAAAAAAATGGCAGCCATTTATTTTTGCGTAAATGGGGCATAAGCTCTAATCTGTTCACTCAATACTATTTACGCAGGGGACAAAGCTGGAGTGGTCCGCTCAATCTACCTAGCAATACGTTTAAATTTAAAATGAAACTCTGGCTAAATAAAATGAAACGAAAATTCATTTAACCACTGGTACTTCATTCATGTTTAAAGACACCCCACCAAAAAAAGTGATACTCATTGCCACGCAACAAATTGGCGATGTCTTATTGTCTACTCCTTTACTAAAATCAATGCGTACAGCTTGGCCAAATGCAATTATTGACGTACTAGTCTATCGTAATACCAGTAGCATATTAATGGGAAACCCAGATTGCAATAATATTATTGAAAGCGACAACCACCCGTCTTTAGGCGCATATTTAAAACTAATAAAAACTTTATTCAGGAAATATGACCTCGCGGTTACCACACAGGGCAACGATAGAGCACACCAATACGCGTTTATAGCTGGGAAAAAACGTATTGGTTTAATTCCAAACCTTAAGAAAAAGCATTGGTGGAAGAAACTATCTTGTCTGCGCTGGAGTTTACTGGATGAAGAAAATACGCATACCGTCGTGCAAAACTTACATTTAGCTGACCTCATGGGTATTGAAAGACAGTATGCATTAACGCCCACAAAAGCTGACTCAAGCGATGCAATAACACACCTTAATGAACAGTTGAGGTTCAATTTAACAGAGATTCCTTACACCATCATCCATCCAATGCCAATGTGGCATTATAAACAGTGGACAGATAGTGGCTGGATTGCCTTAATAGAGCACGCAATCAACTTAGGACACCACGTCATTATTACAGGTGGGCCTGCGATTGCAGAACAGAATTATGCTCTTCAACTTACTAAGCATTTTGTAGGAAACGAAACTGGCTTTGTAACCAGCCTAGCTGGAAAAACCAGTTTTGCAGAAATGAGTACGCTTTTAAATCATGCAGCTGCGTATGTTGGCCCAGACACCGCTACAACACATCTCGCAGCCGCTTGTGGAACGCCCACATTAGCAATTTTTGGTCCTACCAACCCCGTAAAATGGGCACCATGGCCAATGGGCTATCATGAAAGCAAAAGCCCTTGGCAACGGTATTCTCCAGAATATCAAATGGTGAGCAATGTATTGCTACTTCAAGGCCGCGGTGAGTGTGTGCCTTGTCACAAAGCGGGTTGCGATGATAATAATAATAGTTATAGCCAATGTTTAGACACCCTTGAGGCTAAGCGTGTCATTCAGGCATTTAGGCGACTTATTAAGGTTGATATTGAGGTTGTACCTGTTCGATAGCGGCTATTACTTGCGGCACACTTGGTGGCTGACCAACATCACCTAAGTTTCTAATCTTTTCACTCCAAAAACCTTCTGTTTTCCAACGTGGGGAATCACAATAAAGCTCTATAGTAGGTTTACACATAATCGCTGAAAGATGAGTAAGCCCTGTATCCACACCAAGGACTATCTGTGCGCCAGCCACAATAGTAAAAGCCTGTGTCAAATTGAAAGCCTCTGGCACCACAGCATTTGCAATGTGTCGACACAACCTCTCACTCACCGCTTTTTCTGCTAAATTGCCCCATGGCAAAATCACACGGTAGCCTTTCGCAGCTAAGTGTTGACCTATCTCAACCCAGTGACTTTCACTCCACATTTTCCCTTCGCGCGCGGTTGCATGAAAAATCAGGATATACGGCACATTAAAATTAGCATTTATTTTTTGATTATTTTTAGCGAGCATTTCCACAAATGCCTGTGGATAGAATTTTGGCGTACTTAATACAGTAGAAATATTCATCGCAGCCGCAGCGACCAAGCGTGAGCGCTCCACAGCGTGGCATTGCTTTGGCACTTGCACACAATGCGTATAAAACCATCTCGCGATGGGTTCATACCCCGAACCTTCAGTAGCATTACCAAGACCAGTAATTGTCCCACCTACATTACGTTTTGCTAAACGACTAACGACGGCAGACTTTAGCAAACCTTGAGTTTCAATCACCAAATCATAGCTGACATACTGAAAATTCCTGCGAAACTCGCTAATCTCCATAAAAGTCTTTTTGCTAAAAAGACTTTTCTTCCATCGTCGAAATCCAAGCGGGATAATGCGATTGATACCCTTAAATTCAGCATTCTTTTGTAATGGCTCGATTAGGTGCACATAAGCCTCTTCTACTACCCAATCAATATTGGCTTCCGGGTACTGCGCTCGCAAATCCCAAAAAATTGGCAAGTTATGCAATACATCTCCCAAAGATGAGAGTTTTACTATCAGAATATTCAAGAAAAAACCTTAATAGAGGTAAATAGACAGCAACTTATTTAGCATTCTCTCCAGCACTTTGATTGGGAGTGTTTCTGGATTTTTTAACACATTCTTAGGCAAATGACTGTGATTACACAACCTCTTCAATCCTTGCCTAACTAGATTATTATCAAACCTTAACCCTAGCGGTTAATGTTTATCTAGACTTCCCAACACAAACTACCTTATTGCAACATTTTAGCTCTGGATAACCTCATGCATAATACTTGTGTTATTGTAACTCACAGCAACCGTACAACTTAACGTATTAAATACGATTTCGAATGAATTCAAAAAAATCTACTTTTAAAAGCAATGTCATCTTACTTGCAGTAGCCTGCCTAAAACTTTTGCGATATTTACCCCTACCAGTCATTCATGGCCTTGGTGCAATGCTGGGTTTAATGAGTTACCTATTTAATAAAGATCATCGTGACCATGCTATACGTAATCTTAAGCAATGTGCTTTAGCCACGAATAAAACTCAGTTCAACCAACTACTTTTTAAAAGCACTTTAGAAAATAGTAAAGGTGCACTAGAAACATTTGCCATTTGGTTTAAACCTCAAAGTGAAGTTATAAACTGGGTAAAACGAGTATTTGGTTGGGAAGCGGTTGAACAGGCACTACAAACGAGCAAAGGTGTGATCTTTCTTACTCCGCATTTAGGTTGTTTTGAAATTACATCACTTTACTACGGCGCACACCACCCTATGGCGGTACTTTACCGCCCTCCACGCCAAAAATGGCTGCTACCTCTTATTACAGATGGAAGAGAGCGAGGGCAAATCACTTTAGCACCTGCCAATGCGCAAGGCGTGAAGCAGCTATTACAAGCACTTAAACGTGGTGAAGCTATTGGCATTTTACCCGATCAAGCCCCCTTGGCAGGGGAAGGCGAATGGGCACCATTCTTTGGTCGCCAAGCCTACACTATGACGCTTGCCTCAAAATTAGCACAAAAGACTGGCGCTCAAGTATTTATGGCGTTTGGAGAGCGTTTAAGTTTCGGACGTGGCTATAACATTCATATTCGTGCAGTAAATGCTGAAGGTATTGATACACCCACTTTACTGAATGCAGAAATTGAACGTACCATTCAGCAATGCCCCGCCCAGTACTTATGGATGTATGATCGCTATAAAGTTCGCAACCAGCCCCCCCCACCAGCACTCTAATGTGCCTTTACAACTAGATGCTACCCTTTAATTTCATTTTTTTTATTTGAATGCTTGAGATTTAAAAAAATGCCTCCATTATCTGTTCATTGTTCTAAATCGTTACTGACAAATAATTAGGGAAACTTCATGACTGAAAATACACAGGACTCACAAAACAACATCTCACAATCTGAAGAAGATTTACAACAAAGTGGCGCTGCAGGCTCATTAGATGATCGTATTGGTGAACTAGAAGCTCAACTCAAAGAAGCGCAAGCCGCAGTTTTATACGTAAAAGCTGATGGTGAAAATATTCGTCGACGCGCGATGGACGATATTGAAAAAGCGCGCAAGTTTGCGTTAGAAAAATTCTCAAATGAATTACTTGCTGTAAAAGATAGTTTAGATGCTGCCTTGCTGATAGAAGCGGCTGACGTGCAAAGCTATAAAGATGGCGTGCAAATCACCACCAATCAATTAGCTTCTGTATTTGATAAATTCAACATTGCTGAAATTAATCCATTAGGTGAAAAGTTTGATCCTAATAAACATCAAGCCATCAGTATGCTGGAAAATAGTGGCGAGCCTAATACAGTGACATCTGTATTGCAAAAGGGTTACACACTAAATGATCGCGTACTACGCCCAGCTTTAGTGATGGTGGCTAAGTAATTGATTGAAAAATTAAGCTAGATTTTCAATTAAATCAAAATCTTAATTAAATTTAGCAATCTCAGACCCTTGAAATAACAAAAACAATCACCACAATAGCTTCAAGGTAAAAATTTAACACCGCTGTTTACCGCAAAGTAATGCAGCAAATTAATTAGTAAAAAATAAGGAATAGGAATTATGGGAAAAATTATTGGTATTGACTTAGGAACAACGAACTCTTGCGTAGCTGTGATGGAGGGTGGAAAACCTCGCGTTATTGAAAATGCTGAAGGTACACGCACTACACCTTCTATTATTGCGTATCAAGAAGATGGTGAGATTTTGGCTGGCGCTCCAGCAAAACGCCAAGCGGTGACTAACCCTAAAAATACGCTATACGCAGTTAAGCGTCTGATTGGTCGTCGTTTTGACGAAAAAGAAGTACAAAAAGACATCGGTTTAATGCCGTACACCATTGCAAAAGCGGATAACGGCGATGCATGGGTTGAAATTCGTGGCGTAAAAATGGCACCTCCGCAAATTTCTGCTGAAGTGTTACGCAAAATGAAAAAAACGGCTGAAGACTATTTAGGCGAAGAAGTGACTGAAGCGGTGATTACTGTGCCAGCTTACTTTAACGATAGCCAACGTCAAGCGACTAAAGATGCAGGCCGTATTGCAGGTTTAGATGTTAAACGCATCATCAACGAGCCAACTGCAGCTGCACTTGCGTTTGGTTTAGACAAACAAGAAGGCGATCGTAAAATTGCTGTGTATGACTTGGGTGGCGGTACATTTGACGTTTCTATCATCGAAATTTCAAGCATTGATGGCGAACATCAATTTGAAGTGCTTTCAACCAACGGTGATACATTCTTGGGTGGTGAAGACTTTGATAACCGTCTAATCGACTTTTTAGCAGATGAATTCAAAAAAGAAAATGGCGGCTTAGATCTACGCAACGACTTATTGGCAAAACAACGTTTGAAAGAAGCGGCTGAGAAAGCAAAAATTGAGCTTTCTGGCGCAACGCAAACTGAAGTGAATTTGCCATACATTACTGCCGATGCAACAGGCCCTAAACACTTAGTCGTAAAAATCACGCGTGCAAAATTAGAAAGCTTAGTAGAAGATTTAATTGAACGCACAATGGCACCATGCCGTGTAGCGATTAAAGACGCGGGCGTTTCAATTGACGATATTACCGATGTAATTTTGGTTGGTGGTCAAAGCCGCATGCCAAAAGTACAAGAGAAAGTAAAAGAGATTTTTGGTAAAGAACCTCGTAAAGACGTTAACCCAGATGAAGCAGTAGCTGTTGGTGCTGCGATTCAAGGTGGTGTGTTAAAAGGTGATGTTAAAGATGTATTATTGCTTGATGTAACCCCATTATCACTAGGTATCGAAACACTTGGTGGTGTAATGACTAAAGTGATTAAGAAAAACACAACGATTCCAACCAAAGCATCACAAACATTCTCTACAGCTGATGACAACCAAAATGCTGTGACGATTCAAGTGTTGCAAGGTGAGCGTGAAAAAGCTGCTGCGAATAAATCGCTTGGTCAATTTAACTTAAGCGATATTCCACCAGCACCACGTGGTATGCCACAAATTGAAGTGACATTTGATATCGATGCCAACGGTATTTTGCATGTTTCTGCTAAAGATAAAGCCACTGGTAAAGAAAATAAAATTACCATTAAAGCGAATAGCGGCTTGTCTGAAGCTGAAATTCAACAAATGGAAGAAGATGCCATTAAATATGCAGATGAAGATAAGAAATACCGTGAATTAGTTGATGCACGTAATGCTGCAGATGGCATGGTACATAGCGTGAAAAAATCATTGGCTGAACATGGCGATAAATTAGATGCTGCTGAAAAAGAAGCCATTGAAGCGGCTATTAAAGGTGTTGAAGAAGTGTTGCAATCAGATGATAAAGATGCGATTGAAGCTAAAACAACAGTATTGACTGAAGCATCACAAAAACTAGGTGAAAAAGTCTATGCTGCTGAGCAAGCTGAAGCCAACACACAAAGTGCTCAACCTAGCCAAGAAACTGAAAAAACAGTCGATGGTGACGTGGTAGATGCTGAGTTTGAAGAAGTGAAAAAAGACTAATTCACAATTTTTAGTCTTTAGCTTATAGTCGTTAGCATCACACAATGATGCTAACGACTTTTCGCTATCAACACCCTGCTAACAACAACTAAATACTGACTGAATTATGGCAACTAAAAGAGATTATTACGAAATATTGGGCGTTAATAAAGACGCTTCAGAAGAAGAGATTAAGAAGTCTTATCGCAAACTTGCGATGAAGCACCACCCAGATCGTAATCCAGATAACCCAAAAGCAGAAGAACAGTTCAAAGAAGCTAAAGAAGCTTATGAAATGCTGTCTGATGACCAAAAGCGTGCAGCTTACGATCAATACGGCCATGCAGGTGTAGAGCAAGGTGGCGGTGCAGGCGGCTTTGGTGGCGCAGGTTTCGGTGATGCCTTTGGTGATATTTTTGGCGATATTTTCGGTGGTGGTCGCGCTGGTGGACAACGCAACAACGTATATCGCGGCGCTGACTTACGCTATAACATGGAAATCTCACTTGAAGATGCAGCAAAAGGTACTGAATCTAAAATTCGTATTCCTGTGCAATCTACTTGTGAAACCTGTAAGGGATCGGGCGCACGCCCTGGTACGCAGCCTGTAACATGTACGACCTGTGCGGGCCACGGCCAAGTACGTATGCAGCAAGGCTTTTTTTCGGTACAACAAACCTGTCCAAAATGCCACGGTAATGGCAAAATGGTCAAAGACCCTTGCCCAACTTGTAGCGGCGCGGGCAGAACCAAACAGAACAAAACGCTCTCAGTAAAAATTCCAGCTGGTGTAGATGAAGGCGATAGAATTCGTTTAAGCGGCGAAGGTGAAGGCGGCGTGAATGGCGGCCCAACCGGTGATTTATATGTTGTGATTCACCTAAAAGAGCACAACATTTTCCAACGTGAAGGCGGAAACTTACACTGCGAAATGCCAATTAGCTTTAGTACAGCAGCTTTAGGTGGCGAAATCGAAGTGCCAACCTTAGGCGGCTCTGCCAAAATGAAAATTCCAGCTGAAACGCAAACCGGTGGCGTATTCAGGTTACGTGGTAAAGGCATTAAACCGCTACGCCAATCTGAAAGTGGTGATTTGATGGTGCACGTAGTTGTGGAAACACCAGTTAAATTAACGGAAAAACAGAAAGATTTACTTCGTGAATTTGAAACCAGCACTCAAGCGGACTCTGGTAAACATAGCCCAAAAAATAAAAGCTGGGTAGATAAAGCAAAAGATTTCTTTGGTTAAACTACTCTTAAAACAAAACAGCCCGCAATAGCGGGCTGTTTTATTTTAAGGCTTCATTGAAATGAGAAACCAAATTCAACTATAGATTAAAAGAGTGAAACTTGGCGCTTTACTGGAGCTTTAGTTTCCTTCACGTCATGCCCTTTTCTAGCACGTTTGAGCAAAAATTTACTTAGAGCTTCTCCCTCAAGTACTTTCACTTTACCTCTAACAATCACATTAGCTGAAAGTCCATCACTTAGCTCAATACGAGACAATGAGGCCTTATCTGGAATATCCATCATACGTACGCCCTTGCCGCCATTTGGGTACTCGTTCACTTCGCTGATAGGGAACACCAAGAATTTATTTTCGGATGAAGTCACCGCAACGTGCGTACGCTCATCCAATTTGATTGGTGGCAATACCAAGGCACCATCCTCTGGCTTCATAAAAGCTTTACCTGCTTTAGGTCTTGCCACTAAGCCTTTCAAAGGCGCAACAAATCCGTAGCTATTCGATGTGGCGAATAAATATCGGTCATCGTCTTTTCCGGAAAGCGCATGCGCTAATTTAGCGCCGTTTTGCACTTCAATGATTGAACTGAGCGGAATACCATCGCCCTTACCGCCTGGCACTGTAGATGCATCAAAGGCATAACATCTGCCGTTGGTATCTAATAGGACAATCGGTAGCACTGTGCGTGTCTCAATCACAGCAAACTCGCCGTCGCCTGATTTCCACGCAATAGACTCGCGCTCAACGCCATGGCCTTGTCTAGCTCTAATCCAACCATTCTTAGAGATAAGAATAGTCACAGGTTCATCTACCACAAAGGCTTTTTGACCGCCTTGCGCTCGCTCTACTGGCTCGATTAAAGTTCGGCGGTCATCGCCATATTTTTCCGCATCTTGCTTGATTTCTTTTGCAGTGAGTTTGCGTAATTTATTATCGCTACCTAAGATATTCTGCAAACCGTCGGCTTCTTCGCGTAAATCTTTTAATTCTTTTTCAATTTTAAAGCCTTCTAATCTAGCTAACTGACGTAGCCTGATTTCCAGAATATCTTCGGCTTGTATTTCACTTAATTGAAACGCTGCAATCAAATCCGTTTTCGGTTCATCTGAGTTACGAATCACGCGAATCACTTCATCTATATGCAAGAAGGCGATCATGCGTCCTTCTAGAATATGGATACGTTTGTTGATTTTGTCTAAATCAAACTGACAGCGTCTGCGCACCACATTCAGGCGGAAGGCAATCCACTCTTTAAGAATCGCAATCATGCCTTTTTGCGCAGGGCGACCATCGGTGCCTATCATGACCATATTCACTGGGCATGAGACTTCCATGCTGGTGTGTAGCAGCAAGAACGCCATCAACTCATCGCTGGAAACCTTACTGGTTTTTGGTTCGATAATCAGACGAACATCTTTTTTGCCTTCGCTTTTCACCGTATCTATCATGCTCAAGGCAGATTGCTTCACTAGCAACTGATCTTGATCTATGGTTTTTTTGTCTTTTTTCGGTTTAGGATTCGATATGGCAAGAATTTCATCTTGTATCGTTTCCACAGAAACCCCATGCGGCAATTCATGAATGATTATGCGCCATTGTCCGCGCGCCATCGGCTCGACTATCCATCTAGCGCGCAGCCTTAATGAACCGCGACCTGTTTCATAGGTAGAAAGAATGTCTGCAGTTTGTGTAATCAGCTGACCACCACCTGGAAAATCTGGGCCAGGCACATGCTGCATAAAATCAGCAGTGGTAGCGTCTGGGTTGTCCATCACATGCAATACCGCATTGGCGATTTCGCGCATATTGTGCGGAATCATTTCAGTCGCCATACCCACAGCAATACCAGAAGCGCCATTCAACAGCATCATTGGTAAACGAGCTGGCAGCAACACGGGCTCTTGAAAAGCGCCATCATAATTACTTTGGAAATCGACTGTGCCGCGATCAATTTCGGACAATAACAAATCAGCAATAGGTGATAAGCGCATCTCGGTGTATCGCATTGCAGCGGCACCATCGCCATCACGTGAGCCGAAATTACCTTGCCCATCAATCAGCGGGTAACGTAACGTAAAATCTTGCGCCAAACGAACCGCCGCCTCATACGCAGAGCTATCGCCATGCGGATGGTACATACCGAGTACATTACCAACCACGCGAGCTGATTTGACTGGTTTAACGCCAGCCACCAAGCCCATTTCTTTCATTGCAAACAGAATGCGGCGCTGCACAGGTTTTTGGCCATCTTCAACAGAAGGCAGCGCACGACCTTTCACTACGGAAACAGCATAAGCTAAATAAGCTTCTTCTGCATATTCGCCAATTGGCACTGCATTTTCTTCATTATTATTTTCTAACATGTTTGTATTTATCGTTGTATCCATTAAACATCCGCCTCTACATCATTACCGCGACGTTCTATCCATTCTTTTCTGGCTGCAGATTCATTCTTAGCCATCAACATATCAAACATTTTAAGTGCACCTGCGACTTCGCCTTCGGGCAAACGTACCTGTACCAAACGACGCGTATCTGGGCACAAGGTGGTTTCCCACAACTGCTCTGGGTTCATTTCGCCAAGACCTTTGAAACGCTGTATGCCTAGCTTTTCTTCAGCGATACCTTCGCGCTTGAGCTTTTCTATCGTAGACATTTTCTCAGCATCATCTGACACGTAGATTTTACGTAATGGCTTCGTTTTACCTTGTGCTGGCACGTCAATGCGGTACAGCGGCGGCTGTGAGATATACACATGACCGCGCTCTATCAGCTTAGGTGCGTGCCTCAATAGCATTGTGAGTAATAGCACCTGTATGTGCGAACCATCAACGTCCGCATCAGACAATATGCATAATTTACCGTAACGCAAACCCGAAAAGTCCGGATTATCTTTAAGTGTGTGCGGCTCAATACCTAGCGCCACAAATATGTCATGCACTTCGGAGTTGCCGAAGATGCGCCCTGCGTCAACTTCCCATGTATTTAAGACCTTACCGCGCAAAGGCAGTAAGGATTGGAACTCATTATTGCGCCCCATCTTCGCGCTACCGCCAGCGGAATCACCTTCTACTAAGAACAATTCCGCTTCCATCGTCCCTGCCGCTTCACAATCAGTCAATTTTGCTGGCATCAGATTAATGCCGCTTGATTTACGCTTTTCAATTTTTTGCGTAGATTTATTACGTGCCGCCGCAGAACGGTTCACCAAGTCAGAAATGCGCTTTGCATGGTCTACGTTTTGACTTAGCCAAGTTTCCATATAAGGCTTCACGGCAGACGCCACCATTTTCATGGCATCGCGGTTGGTCAGCTTCTCTTTGGTTTGACCTTGAAATTGCGGATCCAACACTTTTGCCGCCAATACATAGCACACGTTATTCCATACATCTTCTGATGAGACTTTAACGCCGCGTTGCATCATGCTGTGATGCTCCATAAACGACTTAACCGCCTCAAATACCCCATTACGCATACCAGCCTCGTGCGTACCGCCAGAGAGCGTAGGAATCAGGTTCACATAAGACTCACCGCGCCCGCCACCTGATCCAAAAGATAACGCCCAAATCGCGCCCTCGCCTTTTGATATACCATCAGTATTCTCATTATGGTAAAACTCACCCGAGATGATAGGAATCGGCGTTTCGTCATCCTCGTACTCGCGCTCGCCGATTAACTCATCCAAATATTGCGGCAAGCCGTCAACGTAAGTCCAAGAGCGTTCTTCAAAGCCGTCATTGCCTTCAATTGACAACGTCACGCTTACACCACGCAGCAACACCGCCTTTGATTTAATAAGATGCTCTAGCTGCTGAAGTGAAACCTTGGGCGAATCAAAGTATTTAGGGTCAGGCCAGCACTTTACCGTGGTACCAGTATCTTTTTTAAGGCACTTGCCTGTTTCTGTTAACGGCGTAACGCAGTTGCCATTTTCAAAAGAAAGGCTATGCACTTTGCCATCACGCTTAACCGTCACGTCTAATCTTGTAGATAGCGCATTGGTGACAGAAACCCCTACTCCATGCAGACCGCCTGAAAAGCGATACGAACTATTTTCGTCTTCTTTATCAAACTTACCGCCAGCGTGCAATTGTACGAAGACAAGCTCAACGGCCGGCTGTGTTTCACCTTTTGGAATTTCAACAGGAATACCACGACCGTTATCAGTGACTTCAACCGCACCATCTTTAAAAATAGTGACTTGAATAGTGGTCGCATGACCACCCAATGCTTCATCGGCCGCGTTATCAATCACCTCTTGCACAATGTGCGTAGGAGATTCTGTGCGTGTGTACATGCCGGGTCTGGCACGTACAGGTTCTAATCCTCTCAGAACCTTTACCGAGTCTGCGTCGTATTCTTTTTCTGCCATTACTCTAACCTTTGAAATTGATGTTGCACGTCTAATTAAATCCAGCTTAATTTATTGAAGTTTAATTGACTTGGCGCTATTTTAAAGAACAAATTAACTTTTTGAGCGAGTTGCGATTAAAAATTCACTTTAACAGAGATTTGCGATATAACTGCAATAAGGATTCTGGTGATAATGAGTCTCCACAATTTCTGTGGATAACATTGTGAGGTGTGTGGGGATATAAGCGCTAAGTCACTGCTATGCCTATGAATCCGGAAATCGAAACAATTTTAAGCAAGCCCTGCAATGAACCTAAATAATCATGATGCAAAATACTCAATGAATAAAGCAGAAATCGAGCAATTAAATGGTCTTACTGTCATTGAGTTTGGCGCCAATTGGTGTACTTATTGCCAAGCCGCTCAAGCAATCATAGCTAAAGCCCTACTTAATTATCCTAATGTGAAACATATCAAGATTGAGGATGGTAAAGGGCAGAGATTAGGACGTCTGTATGCAGTCAAACTCTGGCCCACATTAGTATTTCTAAAAGATGGTATCGAACTTAGTCGCCTAGTACGCCCGAATGATGAGCAAGCCATTAGCGATGTCTTATATCAGATAAGTAATGAAACATCACATTAAAAGCTTTTCTCATCTAAAATACTGGCATGCCACTCCATGTACTGATTATTGAAGACGAACCTGCAATCGCTGAAACGCTGATTTATGCTTTTAAGGAGGCAGGTATCGCCACCACACACAAGCTTTTAGGTGGCGATGCGATGACGCAAATTAAACAGCAGACTTTTGACTTTGTGATTTTAGACGTAGGCCTGCCAGACATGACAGGCTTTGATGTATGCAAACTGATTCGTGCTGAATCTAACATTCCCATACTATTTTTAACCGCACGCAATCATGAAATTGATCGTATTGTTGGCTTAGAAATAGGCGCCGATGACTATGTCACCAAGCCGTTTAGTCCTCGCGAGGTTGTAGCGCGTGTGAACGCAATACTGCGCCGCACAGTGTTAAAACAAGAAACTCGTGATAAAAATAATTCATTTATAGTGGATGAGTTAGCCAATCGCATTCAATACCGTAGTCAACTGTTAGATTTAACGCGTTATGAATTCTTACTGCTTAAAACTTTGATTCAGCAACCGCAACGCGTATTCTCACGTAATCAATTGATGGATATTGTTTGGGTGAATGCCGAGAATACGTTGGAGCGCACTGTGGATGCGCATATTAAAACTTTGCGTGCGAAACTACGCGCGGTTGATACGCAAACTGAAGCCATCATTACCCATCGTGGTATGGGCTATAGCCTGCAGGCTTAAAAATTCCCATGAAAATGAATCATGAAAATTAGTCTTAAAATTTTCTTAGGTTATTTCTTACTGGTGGGCCTTGCGGCTTGGTTTGTGCTGTATGTGTTTGTCGATGAAGTTAAACCTGGCGTACGCCAAGCCATGGAAGATACGCTGGTAGATACAGCAAACGTTCTGGCTGAACTTGCAGCCAACGATGTAAAAACCGACACGATTCAGACTGGCAACTTTGCACAAAGCCTCATTAAATATCAGTCACACGCCACCAAAGCGAATATTTGGGGTATCAAAAAACAGTCTGCAGACTACCGCGTTTATATTACCGACACCAATGGCATTGTTATTTTTGATTCGGCGAATCTAGCACTAGGCCAAGATTATTCCAAATGGAACGATGTTTATCTCACGCTTAAAGGCAAGTACGGTGTACGCTCGAGCCCCGTTGTGATTGGCGATGAAGAAAGCGACACGATTATGTACATTGCGGCGCCGATTAAAGTCGGCGGTAAGATTATCGGCTCACTCACGGTAGCTAAGGCTAACCGCACGCTATTGCCATTTATTGAGCGTGCGCAAAATAAAATCATTCGTTGGGGCGCTTTACTGTTTGGGCTTTCACTCATTATCGGCGTGCTGTTCACATGGCGATTTACCCGAAAAATTAACGCATTGCGCGACTATGCAGTAAAAGTTACAAATGGTGAAAAAGCTGCGCCGCCTACATCCAGTAATGACGAACTCACTGAACTCGCCAAAGCCATGCAAACCATGCGTGGCGAGTTAGATGGCAAACAATATATTCAAGACTCCGTTCAGCACTTAACACATGAGTTAAAAAGCCCAATTACGGCCATTCAAGCAGCTTTAGAGCTTATTTCACCCAGCATGCCACCAGAAACCCAAGCGCATTTTTTAGCGCAAATTAAAACGCAATCAAATCGCGTACAGACCATAATTCAAAACATGCTGGGCTTGGCAACCTTAGAACATCAACAACAATTACAACATTTAACTAACGTAAATTTAAATGATTTAGTGCAAACGCAGATTATGCACTTAACTAACAAAGCCGCACAAAATCATGCCCAGTTTAAATTTTCACCACTTAATCCAATTGAGATTCAAGCTGATACATTTTTACTCGGTCAGGCGATATATAACATACTAGAGAATGCGCTTGATTTTAGTCCCCAAAATGGTGAAATTAACGTAGCGACTGAAACTAGCCAAACGCAAATAAAACTCACTATAAACGATATAGGAAGCGGAATCCCTGACTATGCTCTAGACAAGGTGTTTGATAAGTTTTACTCATTACCTCGCCCTGATTTTTCAATCAATGCTGGGCAAAAAAGCACGGGGCTAGGGTTAAACTTTGTACAAGAAGTTGTTAAGCTGCATGGCGGCTCGGTCACGTTAGAAAACACACAACAACCAAATGGCGACATACATGGCGCAGTTGCCACCATCACATTACAAAAAAAATAACTCAATACTTCACGCTCACTTCACACAAGCACATCAACACTTCACCTGTGCCCACTATTCTGCTAACTCCACATTACACATTCGGAGTTCATCATGAATCGGGCATTTATTTTTAAAGTCATCGGAATTTTTCTTCTCACCATGGTCATGTCGTGGGCGGTGATGTACATCAACTCGCTAATTTCAGAACGACAAAATCGGCAAAATGAAGTTAAACAGGAAATCGCAAAAAGCTCTGCTGGCGAGCAAACCATTACTGGCCCATTATTAGTAGTGCCATATATTGAGGAATACGCAGAAAGCACCACGGAAAACGGCATTAAAAAAACCGTCAATGTACGTGAGCAACACTGGAAGTTTATTCTGCCTGAAAATCTAGAATTGAGAGGTGGTTTCACCAATCAGTTTAAAAAGCTAGGTATTTATAAAGCGCTGACGTATGAATTAGGCGGAAATTTTAAAGGTACATTTAAACTCCCTGCTCATTTAGGCATTAGTGCGCAACGCCAGAACAGCACCCTTAGCATTCAGCCTGCTTACATCGCTATCGGCATTAGCGACCCACGTGGCATTAGCGGGCAGCCAGAATTTACTTGGAATAGCCGCACGCTTAATTTTGAGCAAGGTAGTAATGTTCGATTATTAGGTAATGGCGTTCACGTGCAAGTTGGTCAGATTGAAAATACTTACGAACAAAATATTGCTTTTGAATTCAAGCTGAACCTGCGCGGCATGGAAAATTACAACTACGTGCCTATCGCGGAAAACAACGTGATTAATTTGCAATCGAGCTGGCAGCACCCTCATTTTGGCGGTAGCTTCTTACCAGACCCAGCCACTCAAAAAATCTCACCAGCAGGCTTTCAAGCACAATGGGCGGTCTCTTCACTTTCTAGCAGCAACCAAGCTTCATTAATTAGCAATCTTGAAAGCGGTGAAAGAAAAAATGAATTAGAAACACTCAATATAGGCTTTGTAGAACCAATTAACGTCTACAGCCAAGCCGACCGCGCAACTAAATACGGACTACTTTTCATAGGGTTAACTTTTGCGGGCTTCTTTATTTTTGAAATCTTAAAACAATTACGCATCCACCCAGCACAGTACACCTTTGTTGGCTTAGCTATGGCTTTGTTTTACCTACTACTTATTTCGCTATCAGAACATATCAGCTTTGCAGCAGCCTACTTTTCAGCCAGCTTAGCCTGCGTAAGCTTATTGGGCTACTACCTGAGCTATGTACTCAAAAGTAAAGCTAATGGTATGCTGTTCGCTGTCTTGCTAACGTCTCTTTACGGCGCCTTGTACGCAATATTAGCCTCAGAGGATAATGCATTACTTATGGGCTCATTGCTGGTGTTCGGCTTACTGGCTGTGACTATGGTGATTACACGTAAGGTGGATTGGTATCAAATCAGCGCTAAAGAATCCCCTTCATTTAACAACATATAAATATTGTGAATAATGGATTGATTACCAGGCATCTTGATTAGTTAGTTACAAAAAAAAGCCCGTAACTGCGGGCTTTTTTATAAACTTAAACTTGTCAGAATCGCGTTCAACTCTTTAGTGATATCAGTAAAATCTTCAAACTTTTTACCCGCTGTTTTAGCATACCAATACTTGCTGTTCCACTCGTCACCTTCAATTTTATGCAGTACAGCATGCAGCCAATTGGCAGTGGTATTTTTATAGTCTTGAGCGATATTATGTGCATTGTCCCAGTCACCATCGAGCGCAGCTTGCACGGCTAATTTTAGTTCCGCTATATTCAACTCGGTGTTATTCATTAAAATATTGCAGCTTTTTATTTCTCGGTAGACTCTTCAATTGCGCCTCTGCCACACTGGCGCTAGATCTATCTGGATATGGTTTTGAAGCGATAATTTTGATTGGTGGGTTCGCGCGAGTATAACGCGCGCCTTTGCCTGATACATGAGTGGCGAAGCGCGCTTCTACATCATTGGTAATACCTGCGTAATAAGCGCCGTTATTGCATTCCAGCAGGTATAAAAACCAAGAAGTAGTCATGAGTTTTAAGCGACTAATTTACAAACAATTTAACTTAATAAGTTCCAGCTTGGATGAATTCAACTTTATAGCCATCTGGGTCCTCAACAAAAGCAATTACAGTGGTGCCGTGCATCATTGGTCCTGCTTCACGCACGACTTTTCCACCTGCATTTCGTACAGCCTCACAAGCTTTATACGCATCATCAACTTCTAATGCGATATGTCCATAAGCTTTGCCCATATCGTAGCTTTCTACGCCATAGTTATAAGTAAGCTCAAGCACTGTATGGTCACTTTCTGCGCCATAGCCTACAAATGCCAAAGTGAACTTGCCATCTGGAAAGTCGTTATGGCGTAGTACTTTCATGCCTAAAACTTCGGTATAGAACTTGATTGATCGCTCCAGATTACCAACACGGAGCATGGTGTGTAGCATGCGCATATAAATTCCTTTTTCGTTATTGTGTAACTATTATTTAACAGCGGTAAGTTGATAGTATTTATGCATCAATTGGTCTTTAGATTCAACCACGTCAGGATTGAATGGAATGCAGTCAATTGGGCACACGATTTGGCATTGCGGTTTGTCGTAATGCCCTACGCACTCGGTACATTTATTGGGGTCGATTTCATAAATCTCTTCACCCTGATAAATAGCACCATTAGGACATTCTGGCTCGCAAACGTCGCAATTAATGCAATCATCGGTAATCATTAAGGCCATTATTTGCTGCCTAATTTTTCATTAATCGCATCTTCCACCATGGGTGATACGAAAGCATGTACATTGCCGCCCAGCACGGCTACTTCGCGCACTAAACTTGAAGAAATGAACATGAATTGTTCTGATGGCGTCAAAAATAAGGTTTCAAATTGCGGATAAAGTTTACGGTTCATACCTGCTAGCTGAAACTCATATTCAAAATCGGAAGCTGCACGCAAGCCTCGAATCACCATTTTTGCGCCTTGGTCTTGCACAAACTGCATCAGCAAGCCGCTAAAGCCGACCACTTTAATATTATCGGCATGTTCAAAGACACTTTTAGCCAACACTACGCGCTCTTCTAAGCTAAATAGCGTTTTTTTGTTTGTGCTGCCAGCAACAGCCACAATCACTTCATCAAACAAATCCGCCGCACGACGCACAATATCCTCGTGCCCCAAGGTAATTGGGTCAAAAGTACCAGGGTAAACTGCGATACGATTTTTACTCATATTCGTCACTTAGTCGTTAGTATGGGTTAATTTTAACAGATGATAAAACACATTACCCGCTTTGCTTTGCTTGACGACTTGCCAGCCTGCTGCAAACTCGGCATTCTCATCTAATGCATATTCCGCTTCTGCGTACACAAACCCATCAGGCTTTAAATGCTGCAAGAGCAAAGGCAATACTTTTGGGAGCCATTGCTGATTGTAAGGTGGGTCTAAGAAAATCAGGTTGAATTTTTGTTGATTAGCATTCAGAAAAAGCATGGCATCTTGATGCAAAACCTGCGCTTGTTCGGCTTTTAATAGCTGCTTATTCTCAAGCATGGCTTTATAGGAGGGAGTGGACTTCTCTACTAAGGTGACAGAGCTTGCACCGCGAGATAGTGCTTCAAAACCCATCACGCCAGTACCTGCAAATAAGTCCAAACAGTTTTGACCTGTTAACTCCTGCCCAAGCCAATTAAATACCGTTTGCCGCACGCGCTCTGGTGTAGGGCGCAAGCCTGTCGCATCAGGGAACTTGATTAAGCGGCTTCGCCACTCGCCCGCATTAATGCGCACGGTATTTAGTTTTTGTGTTGCCATCTGGGTATGCTGGTTTTGCTAGATATAAAACCAGCATTTTACTACTAAAGACCTTGGCAAATTTATGAAGCTACTTCAAAACCCTACTTTGCAGCATCACCGACAATAATTGTTACAAAATTCTCAGCTTTAAGTCTGCGATTAAATGCTTCTTTAATTTGCGCGGTAGTGACGCTGGCTACTTTTGCGTTGTAGTCATCTAGATAGCTAAGCGGCAATTTGTAAAAACCAATCACAGCTAAATAGTCCAAAATCTTGCCATTGCTATCAATGCGCATAGGAAAGCCACCAATAATATTGGCCTTTGCGGCTTTTAACTCAGACTCTGTAACGCCATCTTTGAGAAATTTATCTAAAGTTTCACGCACTAACTTCAAAGCATCATCTGCTTGGTCTTTTTTGGTCTGTAAGCCAATTTGGAATGGGCCTAATTCTGCCATCGGCATAAAGTAACTGTAGACGCTGTATACCAAACCACGTTTTTCACGGACTTCTTCAGTTAAACGCGACACAAAGCCACCTCCACCTAAAATGTAGTTACCAACATATAAGGGAAGTAAATCTGGGTCACCACGTTTAATGCCAGGGTAACCTAATAGAATATGGGATTGTGATGCAGGATGCACAATGCGCTGCTCTACTGCTTTAGTCGGATATGCTACAGGTGGAATCGGCGCAATCACGACTGATTTTGGTAGTCCGCTCGATATATTCTCAGCAATCTTATTTGCTTGTTCGCGTGTTAAATCGCCAATCATGGCAATCACTGCGCCCTTTGCACCGTAATATTGGCTGTAGAAATTCTGTAAATCTTCACGCTTAATTTTAGCAACGGTATCTACCTCACCACTTTCATCCAAGCTATACGGGTGCGAGCCATACAGCGCTTTCATAAAAGCCTTGTTTGAAATACTTTCTGGTTGCGTTTCAGCTTCTTGCAAGCCAGAAATAATCCGTGCTTTTTCACGCGCTAACACCACTTCTGGAAAGTCTGGTTTTTGTAGAACTTTTGTAAATACCTCTAGCGCAAGCGTTTGTTCACGTGTGCTGCTTAAAGTACGTAATTTAAACCCTGAGCGATCAGCATCAAAATCCCCACTCAAAATAGCACCAATATCCGCCATTTTATTGGCGATGACTTCATCAGTCATGCCATCCGCACCCAATGTCATCATGTATTTGGTAATACCAGCTACGCCTGATTTCTCAGCGGTATCATGCGCGCTACCTGCAGCAAAATTGACGCTTAAATCGACAATCGGCAGATCATGATTTTCTACAAAATAAACCTCAGTACCTGTGCTGGTTTGCCATTGCTGGATTTTGACTGCAGCGTTACTGTTAAGCGCAACTAAGCTACTCACTACAATTGTTAAAATTTGAATTATTTTCATTTTATTACCTTAACTGGATTCTCACCTACGCGGAAATGACGAACTTTAAAATTAACTTAACTCAGTCAATTGAAAATGGCTAAGCAAGACTAGGCGCTCAATGCCGACGTGTATGTTTTATACACGAGGTGTTGTGCAACAACGTATTGCGACGCTATTTTCAATTGACGCTCAATGTACATGGGGCTTGCCTTGCGGCTTCGCATTCGGATCTATCGGCTGCGGATCTAAAGTCGCAATGGTTAAATTATCTTTAACTAGATATTTCTTAGCGACTGCTTGCACTTGTTCTGACGTCACCGCGCGCAATTTTGCTTGGTAACCATCTAAAATTCTCCAAGAGAACCCTATCGTTTCCACCGTACCTATCTGCATGGCTTGGTAAAACATAGAGTCGCGCTGATAAACGTCTGAGGCAATTACGCCCGCTTTAACGCGATCAAGCTCTTCAGTGGTCACACCAGATGTTTTGATTTTTTCTATTTGTTGCAACAAAGCCGCTTCTACTTCATTCACGGTTTTGCCTTCGCTTGGCGTGCCGTCTAACTCAAACAAGCTCAAACGTCCGCGTTCCAAAAGGTCATAACCTGCACTCACATCAACAGCCAACTGCGTATCTCGCACCAAGCTTTGATTAAGTCGCGCAGCGGGATTTCCACTTAACACGCCTGCTAACACCTCTAGTGCATACGGCTCCCAGTCTGACTCTGGGTTATTCAATGCAGGTACATGGTAACCCATGAGAATATAAGGCTGTTTAGCGGGTGCTTTAACTATAATGCGGCGCTCGCCAATTTGTGGCGGCTCTACTTGTGGCTTGCGAGCAGGCAATACTTTTGGCGTTAGTTTGCCAAAATATTGTTGGGCAAGCTTGTAAACATCACCTGCTTTTACATCCCCCACAACGACTAGCGTGGCATTATTAGGCGCATACCAGTTGTGATACCACTCACGCGCGTCTTCATAAGTCATATTTTCCAGATCGTTCATAAAACCTACAACAGGTCGTGCGTATGGGTGGGCGCGATAAACCGTACCTTGAAAAGCCTCATTCACCATGGCTTGCGGCTTATCATCGGTGCGCCAACGACGCTCTTCCATCACCACTTTAATTTCTTTATCAAACTCTTCTTTAGTCAGTTGTAGATTCGCCATGCGGTCAGCTTCTAACTCAAAAGATAGTGGTAATTGTGACTTTTCAAGTTGCTGAAAGTAACAAGTGTAATCAGCACCAGTAAAGGCATTCTCCTTACCGCCTGCTGCTGCGATTAAGCGTGAGAACTGACCTGCTTTCACTTTTTTAGTGCCTTTAAACATCATATGTTCTAGCACGTGCGCTACGCCAGTTTTACCATTCACTTCATCCATGCTACCGGCGCGATACCATACCTGCGAAACCACTACCGGCGAACGATGATCTTCTTGCACCACAAGTTTTAAACCATTATCAAGTTTGAACTCCTGTATTGAACTTTCTGCAAAAACGGTAATTGGCATTGCTAATATTAAAATCAATAAGCTTTTGATACGCACCTTGTACTTCTCCAAATTCTTGTTAATGACTATCTTCTAAATAAATCTTGTCTGATTATAGCTTGGCTAAGGTTTTAAAGTCTCCATCATTCTAAACCAGCTGTGTGACATGAATAGTTACGCGTTAGTTCATCACAGAAAAATACCAAGCTAAAACGCAATTTATATTATTCTAAATAATTATATGCATATCCTAATAAAGTATTTTATCTTATTTAAATTAGTGACTAAAGTTAGCGACATACAATTAATCACCGCAACAAAGGCAAGCAATGAAACTTACACTAAAACTCCTACCTCTCATTATTATTGCAGCATCTGCCGAGGCCAAAGCCACCGATGGCTACTTTGCACATGGTTATGGCGTTAAATCTCAAGGGATGGGTGGCGTGGGCATTGCATTACCACAAGATGCACTTGCTGCAGCAGCAAACCCAGCCGGTATGGGTTTAATTGGTGACCGTGTTGATTTCGGTGTGACTTGGTTCAGGCCGCAACGTGAAAGTCAGATCACTGGTAACGGCGCGCCTATACCAAATATCAATAACACCTATGACGCTAACGATACTGAAAACTTTATCATTCCAGAGTTTGGTTACAATCGTCAAATTAACCCCAACTTAACGTTAGGCGTGAGTGTTTATGGTAACGGTGGGATGAATACCGATTATAAAAATGGCATTCCTTTATTCGGCAGTACAGGGAGTGCAGGTGTTGATTTGATACAGGTATTCGTTGCGCCTACCGTCACTTGGAAACTTACCCCAACTCAAACCATAGGCGCCTCTCTAAACTTAGCTTATCAACGGTTTGAAGCGAAGGGGCTGCAAGGTTTTGCCCCAGCAAGCTCATCCCCCAGTGATCTGACTAACAATGGTCACGACAACTCTTACGGCGCAGGTCTGCATTTAGGCTGGATTGGACAAATCAATGACGTAGTGAGCTTGGGTGCAAGCTACCAAAGCCGTACCTACATGAGCAAGTTTGACAAATACAAAGGCCTGTTTGCCGAGCAAGGTGATTTTGACATCCCTTCGACGTATGGCATTGGTATTGCAGTCAAAGCGACACCACAACTCACACTAGCAGCGGATGTAGAGCGTATAAATTACAGTGATGTTAATTCTATTGCTAATGCTTCTTTATCAAATCTCGGAAATGGCCTAGGTTCTGATAATGGAGCGGGGTTTGGATGGCGTGACGTGACAGCGACAAAGTTAGGCGCCAGCTATGCCTATAGCGATGCACTCACACTTAGAGCAGGCTACAATCACTCAACACAACCGATTCGTCAAACGGATACTTTGTTCAAAATACTCGCTCCTGGAGTGGTTCAAGATCATGCAACACTAGGTGCAACTTGGGTACTTGCCAATAAATCTGAAGTTTCACTCTCATATATTCACGCATTTGAAGAAAAGGTCAATGGAAATGGCTCGCTCCAAGGCTTTGGCGGCGGTGAAGCCAACTTAAAAATGTATCAAGACTCACTGGGCATTGCTTACGGCTGGCAGCTTTAGTTTAACTAATAACCCAAGTAACAAAGCCGCGCATATAATATGTGCGGCTTCTTTATTATTTAACGCTAATAAACACTTATGACAATCTACTGGAATCACTTCACGCCTTGGTCTGCACTAGCTGGTGGTGGGCTAATCGGCATTTCCGTAGCACTTTTAATATTATTAAACGGCCGCATTGCTGGCATCACTGGCATTATCGGCGGACTATTTAAACCTGCTAAAGGTGACGTAGCTTGGCGCATTGCTTTTACTTTTGGGTTAATTATCGCGCCTATTATTTGGCTTCTATTCGGAAAATTACCTGAAATCACCATTGATGCAAATTACGGCTTACTTGTCGTTGCTGGGTTAATTGTTGGCTTTGGCGCACGTCTAGGCTCAGGCTGCACCAGCGGCCATGGCGTATGTGGAATTTCTCGCTTATCGCCACGCTCCATCATCGCCACGCTCGCCTTTATGGGCACAGGCTTCTTAACTGTATTTATTGCGCGTCACTTACTGGGTTGATTGTAAAAATGAAAAGTCGTTTAAGTGTTATTACCGCATTGCTTTCTGGTCTTATATTTGGCTTTGGACTTATGCTAGCGGGTATGGCGAACCCCGCCAAAGTATTAGCCTTTTTAGATATTACTGCACTATGGGATCCTTCTTTAGCGCTCGTGATGGGCGGTGCAATAGCCGTTGGCTTTATGGCGTTTAAAATTGCAGGTAAACGTACAAGCAGCGTTTTAGGCTTACCTATGAACATTCCTACTTTGCGCGCAATTGATAAGAATTTAGTGCTTGGTGCGCTAATATTCGGCATTGGCTGGGGTTTAGCTGGCATCTGCCCTGCACCTGCATTTGTGTTATTCGGCACGGGTAGCATCAAAGGCATTGTATTTCTAATTTCTATGTTAGTTGGCATGGGCGTCTTCGAACTGATTGAAAGTCGCCATAAGTAACACTTCTCAACTAAGGATTAAAAGTAACTTCACGGCATGACCTGAAAATTAAGATAAAATAGCGCTTATCAAATCAGCCAAATTATTGAGTAGCTATGTTCGATTTTTTCAAAAAAAAACCAGCCCAACCTGAACACGAAGACACTACTGAGCAAGTAGATACAGCAATCACCGAGGCGCCAGTAGCCACACAAAGTTGGAGTGAGCGTCTAAAACAAAGCCTCAGCAAAACACGTAAACAGCTTGGTAACCAACTCGCTAGCTTGTTTGGTGGCGGAAAAATCGACGCAGAAGTTTATGAAGAACTAGAAACCATTTTAATTACTTCAGATGTAGGCGTGAATGCTACTAAAAACCTGCTTGCCGACATCAAAAACCGCGTAAAAGTGCAAAGTCTAGATGATACAGTTCAGCTCAAAGCTGCGCTAAAAGAAGCGATGTCTGATTTACTCACACCACTACAAAAGCCGCTCGATACCAGCGGTCACAAGCCATTTGTGATTATGCTAGCGGGTGTGAATGGCGCAGGTAAAACAACCTCAATTGGCAAACTTGCTCATGCATTTCAAGCAGAAGGCAAATCTGTACTTATTGCCGCAGGTGATACATTTAGAGCTGCAGCACGCGAGCAATTGCAAATTTGGGGGGAGCGCAATGGTGTACATGTGGTTTCGCAAACCAGTGGTGATGCTGCTGCCGTGATGTTTGATGCCATTAACTCTGCAAAAGCTAAAAATATCGACATCGTACTGGCAGACACTGCAGGTCGCTTGCCCACACAAATGCATCTAATGGACGAAATTGCTAAAGTGAAGCGCGTAATGGATAAAGCATTGCCTGGTGCGCCACATGAAGTGTTGTTAGTGCTAGACGCTAACACTGGCCAAAATGCCGTGACGCAAGTAAAAACCTTCGACGACGCACTAGGTGTTACAGGCTTGGTTCTTAGTAAGCTAGATGGTACCGCTAAAGGCGGCGTCATTGCGGCGATTGCTGAAGCACGCCCGATCCCAATCCGCTATATTGGTATCGGCGAAAGCATAGATGACTTACGACCGTTTATTGCTGCTGATTTTATTGATGCAATGATTGATTAATAATTTCATTCACCATTTAACGATATAATCTGTCCAATGATTAAATTTGACCAAGTCACCAAGCGCTACCCCAGTAGCAACGAAGCCTTAAAAAACGCCAGCTTTACCATTGAAGCTGGTGAGCTGGTATTTGTGACAGGACATTCTGGTGCAGGTAAAAGCACGTTACTCAAGCTGATTGCGGCGACTGAAAAACCGACTAGTGGCACGGTACTGATTGCTAACCAAAATATTAGCAAACTTAAACCTTCCGCCATCCCATTTATGCGTCGCAAATTTGGTTTGATTTTTCAAGACCATAAGTTGCTGTATGACCGCAACTGCTTCGAAAATGTGATTCTACCGTTGCACATCAACGGCATCACTGGCAATGAAGCTGCAAAACGTGTGCGCGCAGCTTTAGATAAAGTTGGTTTACTGCAAAAAGAAAAAGCCATGCCGATAACACTATCCGGTGGCGAACAACAGCGTTTAGCCATTGCACGTGCAGTGGTAAGTCGCCCTTCTATATTGATTGCAGATGAACCAACGGGCAATTTAGATGCCAGTTACGCGGCAGATATTATGGCAATTTTTCATGCATTCCACCAAGTTGGCGTAACGGTAATCGTAGCCACGCACGATGCACTCGGTATGAGTGCTGTTCAAAACCGTGTGCTACATCTTAATCAAGGTCAACTGACGCATACTCAATCTGGGCTTGATGGAGTTCATCATGAATAACTGGCTCAACCAGCACATACAAACCATTAAACTGGTGCTTGGTCGTATGCAAAATAATGCATTATCTACATTTATGATCAGTCTAGTGATTGCCGTTGCACTGTGTGTGCCTGGGCTGTTTTATTTAGGTGTAGATCATTTATCAAAATTTACCAATCACATGCAAGATGAAACAGAGATTAGTCTTTTTCTAAAGCTTGATGCAGATAAAGATGCCGTGACTGAAATCGGCGAGGTTTTAGCAAAAAACGATTCTATTAAAAACTTTCATTTAGTCACCAAAGAAAATGCATGGCAGGCACTTAAGAGTAAAGCCGAAGCTGACAATGAAACAGACAGTAAAATTGCCGATTTAGAAAAAAACCCGCTACCAGATGCATTCTTTATTCAAGCTAAATCTACTGAGCCAGAGACGCTAGAGGCACTAAAAAAAGAGCTTCAAAGCATTCCTGGTGTTGAACATGTACTGTTGAATACCGACTGGGCAAAGCGCCTATCTGCGCTATTAGCACTAGGCAAAAAAATCATATTATTTGTAACCGCCCTACTTGCTGTCGCTTTGCTAGTTATTATAGGCAACACCATACGCATGCAAATACTCACGCAAAAAGATGAAGTCATTGTGAGTAAGTTAATAGGAGCCACTAATAGCTTTATTCGAATTCCATTTTTGTATGCTGGCATTCTGTACGGCTTATTTGGCGGGCTGCTTGCAATCATCATGCTGGTGTTGGCGGTTAAGGTGTTCAATCTATCGGTGCAACAACTATCCAGCTTGTACAGCAGCGACTTCAGCTTGCCTTTATTCAACGGTCAGCTTTTTGTCGGCATCATCGGCTTCGCCATTTTCATTGGCTGGCTGGGATCATATCTCGCGGTTTCTCGCTCTATAGCCTCAATTAAAATTAATTAAGCTATTTTTACCTATTATTTGAACCATTTAGCCACTAGCACTCTAATAGCAAGAGTGCTAATATATTAGCTATTGGAGGAAATAAGTTCAATGAGTAACGCATTAACATTACCAGTATTAACCGCATCTGACAGCCTAGAGCATTACTCTAGGGTGATTAAGGCATATCCAGTTCTGTCCGCAGAAGAGGAGTATTCACTTGCCGTGAAGTTTAGAGCTGACAATGATTTAGAAGCTGCGCGCCAGTTAATTGTCTCGCATCTGCGCTTAGTCGCCAGTATCGCGCGTGGCTACAACGGTTACGGCCTGCCTCAATCAGACTTAATTCAAGAAGGTAATATCGGTCTGATGAAGGCAGTAAAACGCTTTGACCCAGAGCGTGGTGTGCGCTTAGTGTCTTTTGCGATGCATTGGATTAAAGCTGAAATGCACGAGTATATTGTGCGCAATTGGCGTATGGTAAAAATTGCGACAACCAAAGCACAACGTAAACTATTCTTTAATTTACGTAGTATGAAAACTGGTTTAAATAGTTTGCAACCAGCTGAAGTAGCGCATATTGCTAGAGAGTTGAATGTTAAGCCTGAAGAAGTGCTGGAAATGGAAGCGCGCTTAAATGGACATGAGATTTCGCTTGAAGCAAATATTGACGATGATAGCGATGAGCAGTACAGCCCAATAGCTTACTTACCTGACGAAGGTTTAGAGCCACTAGAAGCTTTGCAGTCTAAGCAAACTGAAATGGCTGAAACCACAGGTTTAGCTAATGCGCTTCAGAACTTAGATGACAGAAGCCGTCGTGTTGTTGAAGCGCGCTGGTTGCAAGATCAAGGCGGCAAAACTTTACATGAACTAGCTGATGAGTTCGGCGTTTCTGCTGAGCGTATTCGCCAAATCGAGCAAAAAGCTATGCAAAAAATGAAGACTTTGATGTTAGCTAGTCGTTAATATTTAGGTTTTAGTAAGAGTTAAATAAAAAAGGCTGCAATGCAGCCTTTTTTATTTTCTATTAACGAACACTGTTAAATTACGCAGCCATTTCAATTTCAACTGGCTCAAACGCTAGCGCATTTTTCATGTGCATACGCAATACTTTCAGGTCATCCAACTGGGCTTGTATACTCTTCTCAATCGCTTCTAACTCTAAAATACGGTCTTCCAAAGTATCAGTCGCTTTATAAATACGTTTAATACTTTCTAAACGACGACGCAATTGCAATTGATGCTCACGCACTTGTGACTCCATTGGCGAAATCACTGCTTTTAGCCAATTTTCAATATCACGATTTGCCACTTCATACACATGAATCACACGACTAGCCAGCGTTTCAAAGAATTTAGTGGTAAGCGTCATTTTCTCATTGGCAATCATATTAAATGCAGTATTAAATTGCTCTTTATATGCACGTTCTAATTTAGCCAGTTCTTTTTGATAGCGTAATGTTGAAAAAGCAGGTGGATCGGACTTGCGCAGACCATGCTCTTTAGAGAACTTCTCATACATTACATCCATCATTTTTTTAATTTCATCTATTTGTGCATCAGATGAAACCAAGCGTGTTTTCAACTCACTGAAAAAATTATCCATCGCATCACGAATAGTTTTAGTGAAACTTGCGCTCTGCATAGTCTCACGTGTCGAATGCACATGCGTTTTAAGCGCTTCCATGCCTAAAAGTGTGAACAAGCGATTGGTATGTTGAGAGAAAATACTACGCAAGGCTTGAAAGCGCTGTAGACCTTTCTCGAAGTTCTCTTTATCAACCTTGACCTTATTCATCATGTGTTCAACAACGTCTTCATTCTTACCACGCAAGCCACGCAACTCAAGCAGCTGATCATTGATGCCTGAAATACGCGCATCTAAAATCAAGTGAGAATTGGCGATTAAATCTTCGATTTCGTTTTGCGTATTATCACGAACGATTTCTTTTTTAGATGGAATCAGTTCGTCAGACAAAGCACGCTCTAGCTCTAAAATACGACTCTTTTCGAGTAACTCTGGATCGTTGTTAACCTTAGCTAACAAACCCTTTTGGGCAGAAATAGGGAATATTTGGTTGGTTTCTAAGCCCAATAAATCTGCACTTGATTTGATTTGCTTAGTCAGTTCCTTTTGAATTTCTTCTTCGTCTTTTAGCTCGTCCCAGAGGCCATCAATTTTATTAAGTACAGCTAAACGACCCTTTTGCTTCCAGCGTGTGCCGCTAATGTATTGGCGCCACACATCAATTTCCGATTTAGTCACACCAGTATCCGCAGCCAATATAAATAATACAGCATGGGCATTTGGCAACATATTCAAGGTTAATTCAGGCTCGGTACCAATTGCATTCAAACCTGGTGTATCTAAAATAACCAAGCCTTGCTCAAGTAGCGGATGCGGGAAGTTAATCATCGCATAGCGCCAACTTGGCACATCAATAGTGCCGTCCTTGTTAACGCTTAGCGCGTCATCTGCACTGTTTGGATCAAACAAGCCATATTTTTCAGCTTCTAAGACTGACACAGCTTTAGTATTACTCACCTCTTTAAAAGCGCTGACCATGCTTTCGTTAGACTCAATGTCAAAGGTGACTGTTTTCCACTCTTCTGGATAACGTTTATATTCTGTGGTGGTGGCATCAGATAAGCGCGTTTCAATTGGCAACAACATAATTGAACTTGGCTTAGTTTTGTCGTAGAGCAACTCTGTCGGGCACATGGTTGTGCGGCCTGCGCTTGAAGGCAATAACCTTGTACCGTAACCTGCAAAGAAGATTGCATTAATAAGCTCAGATTTACCACGAGAAAATTCCGCTACAAATGCAACGTTTAATTTATCTTCACGAAGTCTATCTAACAGATGCTGTATACGTTGATCAACTTGACCGTCATTGAGTTCTTGCTCATTCAGCCAACTCCTATAATCAGATATAGTATCAACCAAGGCTTTGCGCCATTCGGTATATGCTGCAAATTGATTCGCCAGCTTGCCATTAGATTTTTCTTGAGCCATGTCAATCCTTACCTATTTTTACTTAATAGAACTTTATCATTATTTATATAATAATCAACCGAATCAATTAACTATTATTTACATTTAAAATAAAATTTAGATAGACGGGCTAAATTTGATGACGAACGGCGCACTGATGCATCATCATCAAGCCATGCCATTCTGTTATCATCTTATTTTACCTAAAAGAGTCATCATGAGCGGCTTAACCAACAACACTCCTCGTCCAATTGACATTCGATTGCACCAAGCTTCGCGTCTGTTAGAGATCAAGTTTGATAACAATATGGAATGCCAGTTATCTTGCGAATTTCTACGTGTTTACTCTCCTTCGGCGGAGGTAAAAGGACATGGTCCTGGGCAAGAAGTATTACAAGTTGGTAAAGAAGATGTGAATATCACAGCTATCGAACCAGTTGGTAATTATGCGGTCAAGCTTACATTCTCTGACGGTCATAATACAGGTTTATATTCATGGGACTACTTATATGACCTGGGCCGAGACTATGAAGCGCTTTGGCTAGAATATTTAGGCAGATTAAGCGCTGCTGGTATTAAACGCAAAGAAAGTTAATACGGATAACGTTAAATGACGACTGAACACAACATAAATCAAGACGGCAATCAAAACACACACTTTGGCTTTAAAACCGTTGCTGAAAATGAAAAAGCAAAAAAAGTAGGTGAGGTTTTTCATTCTGTGGCGAGCAAATATGACCTGATGAACGATGTCATGTCAGCAGGCTTGCATAGAGGTTGGAAGCGCTTTGCTATAGAAATAAGTGGTGTAAAAGCAGGTGATAAAGTGTTAGATATTGCGGGTGGCAGCGGCGATTTATCCAAGTTATTCGCAAAAAAAGTTGGTGCTGACGGCCAAGTCATACTGACCGACATTAACGCCTCCATGTTGGCTGTTGGACGTGACCGCATGCTGGATGCCGGTTTAAGCGTGCCAGCGTTACAGTGCGATGCAGAAAAACTGCCCTTCCCCGACAACCACTTTGACTGCGTAATAGTCGCGTTTGGTTTGCGCAACATGACACACAAAGATAAAGCCTTAGCAGAAATGCAGCGCGTGCTTAAAGTGGGCGGTAGATTGCTGGTACTTGAATTTTCAAAAGTGTGGCAGCCGCTTTCTAAAATATACGATGTATATTCATTCAAGCTATTACCCTTTATGGGCAAAATTCTCGCTAAAGATGCAGAGAGTTATCAATATTTGGCTGAATCTATCCGCATGCATCCAGACCAAGAAACGCTCAAGCAAATGATGACTGATGCAGGCTTGAGCAAAGTCGATTACTACAATCTTGCCGCAGGGGTAGTTGCTTTGCATAAAGGTTATAAAACTTAATATGCTCAAAGCACTGTCAACGCGTTTATTGCAACATCTAATCTCGCAAAATAGTTGGGCAAGTAATCTGCTAAAGCCATTTGCAGGTAAATCTATACAGATTAATGTGAGCTTTATCTCAGCTAGTTTAGTGATATTAGAGAGTGGCAATTTAGCCATGGCGGGTGAAACTAACATTCCCGATGCCGTGGTAACGATTCCGCCGAGCTTACTGTTACGCCTGCTCGCTAAAGACGAAGCCGCAAAAAGGCAAATTAATATTGAAGGTGATACGCATCTAGCCGCAGAGTTAGCCAAAGTATTCTCGAATATGCGTTGGGATTACGAGGATGATTTAAGCAATTTGATTGGCGATATTCCTGCAAATAAAATCGGTACATTTACACGTGATGCAGCAAATAAATTGAAAGAAACTAGCGTCAATCTGGCAGAAATGTTGAGCGAGTATTGGCAAGAAGAAATGCCACTTATAGCCAAAAAGCGTCATGTTGAGCAATTCAATGCGGAAGTTGATACCTTAGGTGCAGATGTAGCGCGCTTTGAAAAAAAGCTAGCCAAGCTGGCTAAGAATATCAAAGCCAACTTAGACAACGGTCTATTAGAAAATTAAACAAAAACAGCAATGCTGTAGATAGCAACGACTAAACATATGCGCATTTTTCGGCTCTTTTATATTATTTATATTGCACTACGTTTTGGCCTAGATGAATTCATTTTAAGCCATACCAAATTAAAACCACTTCAGAGCATCATCAATGTTTTACTATTTTGGCGTGACAAAAGCAAACCTCGCGGCGAACGTCTAAGGTTAGCGCTCGAGGCATTAGGTCCAATTTTTGTCAAATTCGGGCAGATGCTATCCACTCGGCGCGACTTAATTCCGCTAGATATTGCTGATGAACTTGCCAAACTACAAGACCAAGTACCTCCCGTTGCGTTTACTGAAATCGAGTCAGTTATACATGAAGCGTTTAACTTACCGCTTAATCAAGTGTTTTCAAGCTTTGAAGAGAAAGCGATTGCCAGCGCATCTGTCGCACAAGTGCATTTTGCTTACTTACTCGATGGCACGCCAGTTGCCGTAAAGGTATTGCGCCCCGGCATTGCAAAAGTTATTAATCATGATTTAGAACTTTTAGATACCGCCGCATGGTTATTGCAAGGTATATCCGCCGAGGTTAAACGCTTAAAACCACGTGAAGTCGTTGCAGAGTTTGCAGAACATACCCATAGCGAGTTAGATTTAACGCTAGAAGCCGCCAACTGTACGCGACTGTCCAGCAACTTCCCAGATAAGCGCTTATTAGTTCCACATGTGCATTGGGACTGGTGCCGCCAGCAAGTGATGGTAATGCAGCGTATGGTGGGTACGCCCATTAGCAAAGTTGACGTGCTGCGCGCCAAAGGCATAGACATCCCTAAGCTTGCGCACGATGGCGTAGAAATATTTTTCACACAAGTATTTCGCGATGGTTTCTTTCATGCCGACATGCACCCTGGCAATATTCAAGTAGCCGATGATGGGCGTTATATCGCGCTCGATTTCGGTATTATGGGCACGCTGACAGATAATGATAAATACTATCTCGCGCGCAATTTTCTAGCCTTTTTCAATGGCGATTATCGTGACGTAGCAGTTGCGCATATTGAATCTGGTTGGGTACCAAAAAATACCAATGTTGAAGCACTAGAAACCGCTGTACGTGCAATATGTGAGCCAATATTCGACAAGCCACTTAAAGATATTTCATTTGGGCGCACGTTATTAAGCTTATTTCAAATGTCGCGTAAGTTCGGTGTGATTATTCAGCCACAGCTTGTCATGTTGCAAAAAACCTTACTGAATATTGAGGGCTTAGGCCGTGATTTAGATCCTGATATAGACTTGTGGCAAACAGCTAAACCATTTTTAAAACGTTGGATGAGCGAACAAATAGGTTGGCGCAGCATTGTAAAAACAATGAAAAAAGAGCTGCCTTATGTTGCAAAAAATCTGCCGCAAATGCCGCGCTTAGTACATCAGTTTTTAACACAGCAAACGCGTGCCGAACAAGATGCGCCTATCAGACAGGCCATTGATGCATTAATTAAAACTCAAGAAAATCAGGCGCGTTGGCAAAAAAGATTAACCCTAGCTGTAAGCCTGCTCGTATTGCTTCAAGTGGCGGGATTATTGATATTTTGGTGCTTATAGATTTAAAGCTTAATTCTAGAACTCAGAAATAAACTTAATCTATCGCTTCTGACACTTCTCGCAATAAAATGTAGAGCGTTGACCTAAGCGTATACATTTAATCGGCTTTGTGCAGACTTTGCATGGTTCATCAGTGCGCGCATAGACAAAGTACTCTTGCTGAAAATAGCCAATATTGCCGTCAACGCCAAAAAAATCTCGCAGACTGCTACCGCCCGCAGACAAGGCATCATTTAAAGTACTTTTGATTTCCACCACTAACCTCTCACACTGCCTTAAAGTCAGTTTGCTAGCTGATGTTTCTGGATGAATGCGTGCTCGAAATAGCGACTCAGAGGCATAGATATTACCTACACCCACCACGATATGGCCATCCATAATGGCATTTTTGATAGCTAGCGTTTTATTACTTAATGCAGTGTGCAGATATTTAGCGTTGAAGCCCTCTTCTAGCGGCTCTGGACCTAGGCTATTCAACAGCACATGGTGATTATCTTTGTTATCTATCCACAATACTGCGCCAAAGCGACGTGGGTCGCGCAGCCGCAATACTTGACCATCAGTAAACTCAATATCGAAATGGTCATGCTTTTCTGGTGGATAATTTGTATCCAGCAATTGAACACGTCCAGACATGCCTAGGTGCAACAACAAAACACCAGTGTCGTACTCACACAAAATGTACTTTGCGCGACGTGTAAGGCCGCGTAGTGTTTGATTGGGTAATGTTTGAAGCAGAGTCTGAGGGATAGGCCAGCGCAGCGTAGGATGGCGAATGGTAACCGATTTAACCACCTTGCCGACAAGAGGCAAAAGCCCACGGCGGGTGGTTTCTACCTCTGGGAGTTCTGGCATAAACTTTACTCCATTTCTTTATTAATAATGTCTAGGCGACAAGCCGAAGACAGTGCTATAGCACGGCAAGGTGAAGGCAACAACGACAGTGTTGATAAAGAAATGGAATTACTTGCTAGGAATGTTAATTGGTGGATTCAACATCGTGAAACCAGCATCCGCCGGGAAGTTGTAGATCAAACCTTCGTCTGGACGGGCTAACAGTAAATCAGGTGACTCCTGAATCTTATCAAAACGCACTTTGCTGCCGTCCGCTAATTTAATCATTACATATGGGTAAGTGATTTTACGATCTGGCGTATACATTTCTACAGATTTCGCTGGATTATGCACCCATGAAAAATCTAACCACTCGTTCATTTCGTTCTGTTGTGGCTTGGCTGCTGCGATTGAAACGTTCCATTTTCCATCAGCTAAATCAACATTCAACCTTGTGTCTGACCATTGCTCTAAGTGACTAAAATCAAAACCGGCTATTTTCTCAGTTGGTTTTAGTGGTGACTTATCAATCAACTCAATAACCTGTGTAGAAGCCGCTTCAGCATAGTTGTTAGACACCAAATACACTGCATTTCTGTGAGCAACATATTGCTCATCAGTCACAGGGTTGTGTGTGCCGAATGTGAATTCTTCTACACTGTTTTTATCTTGGCTGTTTTTGTCTCTAATAAGCTTCAATTTAAGCGCAGGGTTGTTTAAACCGAATTTTTCTAAATCAGGATTGGTAATTTTATCTTTTGATCTTGCTGCAATAATAGACAAAATACGTTGCACTGAAGCTTGGTCCGCGCGCATGTTAATCGGCGCACTCAAACGCCAGAAACCGCTCACTTTGTCCAACTTAACTGCCGCTTTAGCTGGGAACTCCACACTAATTGCATTGAATTCAGCTAGCTTATATGCAGAGATATCATAGCTGGCTTCTTGTTCTGCAGTTTGTTTAGGACGCAAATATAAAAATGCCACCAAACTTGCCACTACACACAACATCACCAAATTAAGTAACCAGCGTTTTTTCATGTATACCTTAATTTATCTCAATTTAAACTTAAAACTCACTTACTTAAATACTTACTAGCTTAAGCTTTTCTGCGTTTCCACCAGAAATAGAAGCCCGCAATCATCATGCCAAACGGGATGAAGTATTGAAAGCCATGGAACACAGTCCAAGCAACCATGCGGCCTGTATCAGTATCTGGAATAGTCACATTAATATCTTTAAGTGGCATTGGCTGTATGGTAATGAGCTTATCGTCGCCCGCAAGCCAGTTCACCATATTGACGCCTAAGTCTAGGTTTCCGCCATTAGTAATAAAGGTATTAGATAAGAAGTTACCGTTACCCATCACAACTACGCGCTGACCTTTTTTGCCATAGGTACGCTCTAAAGCTACGCCGATGTTGATTGGGCCACGTTTGTCTTTTTTCTCGTTAAATGTAGGTTTAGCATCTTTAGCTAATTTTTCTGATGCTAACCAACCATTTGGTGCAACTTCAACTAGATTACTGACTTTCCAGCCATTTTCATCTGTACCTTGCGCGCTGACTTCATGCGCCTCTGGGAACAAAGTGCGTAACATAAAGTTAGTAGTAATTGCATGCTCACCATACAAACTCGCAAATGAAACGCGCGCATCAGCGCCATACTGTGCTGAAGCCATATCTAACGCGATACCAGGCGAAACATGCAAGCCTAGATAATCTGCGACTTCTTTCATGCCGCGATAATTGTCGTCATCTAGCAACCAAAATAAATTACCGCCCGCCTCAAGATAAGCTTTGATTTTCTTCGCTTCAACTTCACTGACGTCCACTTGAGGACTAGCAATCACAAGCATCGAACCATTACTTGGTACGCTTTGCGCGATGGTTAAATCTGGATTGGCAAATTTAAAGCCTTTTTTCTCTAATTGTTTACCGAACTCGCCCAAATCAAAGTTCTTTACGCCTAATAAATTACGCTCGCCATGACCATCCAAATACATCACAGCTTGCTGGTTAGTACGTGACAATCGCACCAATAAGTTGGTCATTTCTTGTTCAGCAATTGGCGGAATAATATGTTCGGTGCGTTTGTTGTACTCAACAATCACTTCGCCATCCTCTTTAACACCAGCATCTTGTGCCAGCTTTGGCTCAATAGACGGGTTTACAAAAGTGAGGTTGATGTTTTTCTTTTCACGTTGATAGCGCGCTACAAAATCAATCATTCCTTTACGGAAGTTGTCGCCACCTGATGCATCATCTTTAGTCGCAAACACCGTAATATTAATAGGTGCGTTCATCTGCTTAAGCACGTTAACACTGCCTTGCGTAAGAATGTTGCGGTTAGCTTGTGTGATGTCTTTTGCAACACGATATTGACTCGCTAAATAGCCAAGCAGAATCACCAGCAATAAAAACAGTACGACAAAAAAACTGTTTTGCACTAACAATTGAAAACGTAATTTACGATTGATATTCATTTTACAAGACCTAATATTCTGCTGGGTTTAATATGAAACTAAGTTCGATTAGCCGCGTAAGCGGTCGGCATCTAAACGACGTACAGTTAACGTTAGAAATGTGATGATAAATAACAAGAAGTAGGCAATATCACCCGAGTCAATTAAACCACCTGAGAACGATTGAAAGTGTCGAGTAAGCGACAAGCTTGCTAGCATATTGCTTGGGTCACCTGCAAAAAAGCGATCCAAAAACATTAAAGCGAATAAAGCGATAAACGTTAAGATTGCTGCAATCACTGGTTGCTGCGTCATGCTTGAAAAATACAAACCTAGTGCAGAAAAGCTAGCAATCATGAGCAACAAACCGATCGAGTTGGCAATGATGAAGCCAAAATCAATGTCAGCCCAAATATTAAGCGTAGATAACATTAACGCAATAAATACGACCAAGATACTTAAAAATGCTACTAAACCTAGAAATTTACCCATTACGATTTCTGTGAGTGAAATTGGCGCGCTGAATAAGAATGGTAACGTTTGGCTGCGACGCTCTTCAGAAATCAATCGCATAGACAATAAGGGCACAGCAAATAACACCATAAATGACGCAAAGCCATAGACCATTTGCCCGACGAACTGCGTTACGCCTGTGCGTTCTGCAGGGCGCATTGCACCCGACATCACGGCAAAATAATCATTCACGCCGTTTAAGTAGTATGTACCGAATGAAAACATCAGTAAGGATAAAATTACCCAGCCCATAGGCGAGGCAAACATACTTTTAAGTTCTTTTCTTGCTACATTGATAATCATGATGAGACCTTAAGTTTACGCGGCAGGCTGTTCAGCAACAGGCTGTTCTTGATAGGTGAGTTGCACGAATACATCTTCCAGACTAGTTTGATCAGGCGCAATTTGATACAAGCCCCAACCATTTTTAACCGCTGTCTGCACGATAGATTCAGCAGGTGCAGTGTCATCAGCAAAGCGAACGCGCATTAAACCAGCAGAGACATTTTCAGCTTCAGTGACACCAGCAATTTTCAACATTTCATCTGCAGATGGCGCGTTGTGCATACCGATTAATAATTTATTGCCAATGCGATGCTTTTTAAGCACATCAATTGCACCGTTAAATACTAGCTTACCCTTATCAATAATTTGCACATGGTCACATACCATTTCAACCTCAGGCAAAATATGGGTAGAGATAATGACGCTACGTTCAGCACCTACTTCACGAATCAATGCACGAATATCACGAATTTGAATTGGATCTAAACCAACTGTTGGTTCATCTAGAATGACAACCATTGGATTATGAATAATGGCTTGGGCAATACCGACGCGTTGTTGATAACCATTTGAAAGGTTTTCAATCAGACGCTTGCTCATGTGACCTAAACCACAGCGCTCTTTTGCCACTTCCACCGCTTTTTTGATACTGCCAGAACTGACTCTATGCAATCTAGCCGCGATAGTTAAATATTCATCTACAGTCAACTCTTTATATAAAGGGCGCATTTCAGGCAAGTAACCAATAAGCGCTTTGGCTTCTTTTGGGCTCTCCATCATATCAATACCACAAATCTTGACTGAGCCATTACTTGGCGCAAGATTACCTGTCAGCATTTTCATGGTAGTCGATTTACCAGCACCGTTTGGGCCTAAAAAGCCCAAAACTTGACCTTTGCTTAAAGTAAAACTCACATTGCTGACGGCTTCCCTGCCACCGTATAGCCGTGTGAGTTCAGTTGCCTCTACTGTAAAATTATTCATAGTTACTCTATTTGTCATTACAAAAATACAGGTTATTGTGACTAAAAATCAATCAGTTATCTTTAAAAATCACAACCTGTCAGCGCCAAAAATTACTTCTGCGTTTGAGAAGCGCAATATAGGAAAGTTCTATTGACATTCATTGCAGTCAATCCATAATTATGGAGGAACTTGCAGCACCTGTCACGGACTAAGAAATAGGACAGTACAATACTGTAGTAATGGCTTATTATCTTACATATTAATTTGCCGCGACTATTAAACCTTATTTTTAAAGCTTATTCCCACTCATTTTTAATAATTACAAAATAACTTATGCGCCCAATGCCTCATCTATCTGAAACTAAACTCCATTCAAACAGAACTTTGTTCAAGATTAAAAACATCATCGGCACAAGCCTAATAGCTAGCGCCTTGTGCATGAGTGGTTGCGCGACAGTGACAGGTGGACCAGCCAATAAATCGGCACAAGCCAATCAGTTCAATGCTGAAGCGGATTTTGTTTTTAAATATCTAGTGGCTGAAGTTGCGGGGCAACGCGGTGATTTAGCAACTTCAAGCAAAGTTTTTTATGAGCTAGCAAAAACCTCCCAAGATGCCAGCTTGGCAGAGCGCGCCGCCAAAGTTGCGGCTTACGGTAACGTACCTGGCATGACAGTACCTGCAATAAAGCTTTGGTCTGAACTTGATCCGACTTCTAACGAAGCGCAACAAGCCATGACTGAAATACTCATCGCGACAGACCAATTAGATGCAGCCAAACCCTACTTAGCGAAACTTTTTGACAAGGAAGAGACACGTGCTGGCGGTTTTTTATACCTTAACAACCTGCTTAGCCGCAGCAAAAACAAAGCTGGCGTGTTGAATCTGGTTCAGTCACTTGCCGCACCATATCCAGATTTGGCTGAAGCGCAATTCGCAATTGCACAATCGGCCTATGCGGCAAACCAAAACAACGTAGCGCTACAGGCACTTGATAAAGCCGAAGCGCTTAAGCCAGGCTGGAATGTTGCAGCGTTACTCAAGGGACAAATATTATTTAATCAAGCGCCTCAATCTGGCATAGATTTTTATCAATCATTCTTAGATCAATATCCTGAATCAAATGAAGTTCGCGTCAACATGGCTAAAATCATGGTGAATCAAAAGCAATATGATGCCGCGAAAAAACAATATCCAACCATATTGCAATATGGCAAAAATAGTCCAGAAGTAACGGCTGTTATTGGCTTACTATCGTTTCAAGCTGGCGACTTTGCAGGTGCTGAGGGTTATTTTCAGCAATCTCTAACACAGGATTTTAAAGATACAGACCAACTATATATTTACTTAGCACAAGTCACTGAAAAACAAAATCGCGATGCGGATGCAATGGCTTGGTATAGCAAAGTGCAGCCAGGGCCACGCTTTTTAGAAGCTCAGATTGGTTTGACGAACATCATCGCACGCACTCAATCAGTTGATAAAGCCATTGAAAAGCTTGATGCTTTGGAAGATTTAACGACTGAGCAGCAAATCATCGTTATTCAAACAGAAGCTTCGTTGCTAGCAAAAGCTAAGCGCGATAAAGATGCGTTTGATTTACTGGATAAAGCCGTTAAAAACCTCCCCAATACTCCAGAGTTGGTTTACGACTACGCACTATCTGCTGAACGAGTTAACAAACTAGATATTATGGAAAGCGAATTACGCAAAACCATCGCAGCGAAGCCTGACTTTGCTGCAGCTTACAATGCACTGGGCTACTCATTCGCTGATCGCAACATCAAGCTAGATGAAGCCGTCACGCTAATAGAAAAAGCCTTAACTATCAGCCCAAATGATCATTACATGTTAGATAGTCTTGGTTGGGCGTACTACAGAAAAGGTAAGTTAGATAAGGCAATCACATACTTGGAACAAGCTTACCAAGTGAATCAAGACCCTGAAATAGCCGCACATTTAGGTGAGGTTTTATGGCAAAAAGGTAAGCATGATGAGGCTAAAAAACTCTGGACCGATGCACTTAGCAAAAATCCAGATAACGAAGTATTGATTACAACAGCCAATAAATTCAAATCGTAATTCTTTTCACTTAAGATTTACAGATGAAGCAAGATTTACAAATGAAGTTCGTTCGTTTATTTATTGCCTTAAGCTTTGTTACTACGGTGACGGGTTGCACTAGTCTACCTAAGCCTGATGTTAACCCTAACTCAGCCTCCCAAGATCGCCATCAAGCGCATTTGCAGGATATTGCTGGCATAGACCAATTCAGCATTAAAGGTCGCATTGGCGTGCAAGCAGAAGGTAAAGGCTTCTCTGGCAGCCTGACTTGGCAGCACAGCAAAATAAACGATGACATCGCCTTGTACTCACCCCTCGGTGGGCAACTGGCGAGCATTAAAAAAACCTCTGAGAACGTCACTCTAGAAGATGCTAAAGGAAACAGTATTACCGCCGCAGATGCTGAAACACTCACTCAAAAAACGTTGGGATGGCAATTGCCACTAGCCGGTCTTGCAGATTGGTCACTAGGACGTCCGAGTAGCAGCGCCATTCAAGCCAGCACATGGAATGAACAAGGTTATTTGAGCACCTTAAAGCAAGATGGCTGGGATATTCAATACGAAAACTATACCGATCAAAATGGTCACTTTTTGCCGAGTAAAATCTTACTTAGAAACGAAAAGGTCTATTTGAAATTATTGGTTGAAAGTTGGTCTCGTATTACAAATTCAAGCATTGCGAACTCAAATACCTCCAATTAACTCAAAGCAATTGATTCAAGCTCACGCTAGCTTTTAATCATTCAAACTTCAAGCCCAATATTCCAAATCTAGGAATTAAGGTCTAAACCCAGCCGTACTTTATCATTAAAAACCATCACTATTTCCGCATAATTTAGGCTGAAATAAATTTGTTGAAGGCTCCAATTATGATGAACGTAGATACAATGAAAAAATTAATCGCACTATTCATATTCTGTTTTGCTATATGCAACAATAGCCAAGCAGCACAATGGGTCAAGCTTAGCGACAACAATATTGAAAAAATAATGCTGGATAAGCAATCTATATTGCAGCAAGATAAATATAAAAGAGCTTGGGTGAAGGTTGAATACAAAACCCTTCAAAAAAATCCAGAAACCATAGACAAACAATATAACTTATCCAAATTACTCTGGTTTTTTGACTGCTCAGCACAAAAATCTGCGACTTCTCAAGTTTTTCAATATTTAAATAGCGAGTTGGTTTATTCAGCAGGCATCGATGCTAAAAGTGCCGAGTTTATAGAACCTGTGCCAGAAACAGACATGGATATAGCCATGCGCTATGTTTGCCAGGCAGAAAAACCTACCATTACGGCTGTGGCGACAAAACCTGCTGCTGCCAAAACCAATGTAGAAACGCAAAAATCTACAACAAAGCCTGAAGCGCCGGCCAAACCAGTAGCAGAAAAACCAACCGACACTAAAACTGCCGCCGTCACAGCCAAATCGACAGCAATAAAACCTGCCGATATTAAAAAAGGCGGCCACAAACCACACTGGGCCTACGAAGGCAAAGAAGGCCCTGAGAATTGGGCAAAACTCAGCCCTGAATTTGCGACCTGCGATGCAGGTCGCAATCAATCGCCAATCAATATTGAAGACAGCATTCATGCAGCGATTAAATCTTTAAAGGCGATACAGAAATTCCCCGCAAAAGATATTTTCAACAATGGCCATACCGTGCAAATTAATTTTAAAGAAGGCAATATGCTTGCACTCGATAACGGTGCCTTCCAAATGAAGCAAGTGCATTTCCATGCACCTAGCGAAAACACAATACACGGCAAGTCTTTTCCGCTGGAAGCGCACTTTGTGCATGCTGATGCTAAAGGCAACCTAGCGGTGATAGGCGTAATGTTCACCGAAGGAAAAGCTAACCCAGCATTAGCTAAACTTTGGGAACAACTACCCGAAGAAGAAGGCGAACCAATCGCACTAAAAAATCGCGTCATGCCCAGTGAGTTCATGCCAGATAATAAAAACTATTACCGCTTTAGCGGCTCATTAACCACACCTCCTTGCAGCGAGGGCGTACGCTGGCTATTAATGAAAAATCCTATCACCGCTTCAAAAGAGCAAATTGACGCCTTTAAGAAAGCTGTGCATCACAGTAACAACCGTCCGGTGCAAGCTTTGAATGGCAGGGTGATTATTGAGTAGTGCAGATGCAACAATTTTGCATAAATATTAAAACTGCTAATTAAAATTAGTTTGGTCAATCTAACGGCAGGCTAGATGCGCTAAAATACGCATCTATGCAAGACTTTCAATCATTTTTAGCGCCGGCAAAAATCAATTTATTTCTGCACATTACAGGCCAGCGAGCAGATGGCTACCATTTGCTGCAAACCGTTTTTCAGCTAATCGACTTATATGACACTATAAAACTCAAGCCTACTTCAGACGGCGTTGTAAAACGTGTCAATGAAGTAGCTGGCGTTCCTGCAGAGCAAGATTTATGTGTTCGTGCGGCTAAATTGTTACAGCAATATACGCAATGCCCACTTGGTGTAGAAATTTTGATTGAAAAACGCATCCCTATGGGTGGCGGCTTAGGTGGCGGTAGCTCAGATGCTGCGACTGTGCTTTTAGCTTTAAACAACTTGTGGCAACTTAACTTAAGCCGCAAAGAACTCATGGCATTAGGCTTGAAATTAGGTGCTGATGTACCTTTTTTTATTTTTGGAAAAAACGCTTGGGCAGAAGGCATAGGCGAGCAATTAACGGAGATAAATCTGCACAATTCCTACTATGTTGTGCTGAATCCGAATGTACATGTATCAACAGCGCAAATATTTGCCAATAAGCAATTGACAAAAAATACGAATCCTAAGACAATGTCGGACTTTTCTGGGACGGCTAAATTAACAGCAGGTAATTTAAATGCTGAATTTATAAATGACTTGGAAAGAGTAGTTTGCAGTGAATACCCCGCTGTTTTAGATTGTTTAACTTGGTTAAATCAATTTAAGCTTAGCCAATTTGGCGATGCAAGAATGAGTGGTTCTGGTGCTTCGGTATTTTTAGAAGTAGCAGATAAGAAAACTGCAGTAGATATATGTGATCAAAAACCTAAAGGTGTTCAGGGATTTGTTGCAAAAGGGTTGAATCAGCACCCGCTAATGAACTTTACAAGTTGATTAGATAGTCTGATTAAAATATTGGGGAGTCGCCAAGTTGGTTAAGGCACTGGGTTTTGATCCCAGCATCCGAAGGTTCGAGTCCTTCCTCCTCAGCCAAATTTAGAAAGCAGATTAAAGCTGCTTTTTCATAGATAAAAGCGTGTAGATTTTTGATTTACGCGCTTTTATTTTTTGTAAGTTTTTATAGCTATATTTTTACTAATAGCAAAGTTTTTATTGATAGTTTGATGCTGAGGCTTTAAGCACAGTGTTTACAAGCACGGTTTATTAGGAAATCAACAGATGTCTAACGGCAACTTAATGGTCTTTACTGGCACGGCTAACCCAGTGCTTGCGCAAGAAGTAGCTAAGCACTTAGGCATTCAGCTTGGTCAAGCGCACGTTGGCACATTTAGCGATGGCGAAACCACTGTTGAACTGCTTGAAAACGTACGTGGTAAAGATGTATTCGTATTGCAATCTACCAGCCACCCAACCAATGACAGCCTAATGGAAGTCATGGTCATGGTGGACGCGCTACGTCGCTCTTCTGCTGGCCGTATCACTGCTGCAATCCCCTACTTTGGTTACTCACGTCAAGATCGCCGTCCGCGCTCAGCACGTGTAGCCATTACCGCTAAAGTAGTTGCTAACATGCTCACAGGCGTTGGTGTTAACCGTTTACTAACGATGGATTTGCACTCAGATCAAATTCAAGGCTTCTTTGATATCCCTGTTGATAATATTTACGCCACACCGATTTTGTTAGCAGATTTATTAAAACAAAATCATGATAATTTAATGGTTGTTTCACCTGATGTTGGTGGTGTTGTACGTGCGCGTGCGGCAGCTAAACAATTAAATTCTGATTTAGCGATTATCGATAAACGTCGCCCAAAACCAAACGTCGCTAAAGTGATGAACATTATTGGTGACGTTACTGGCCGCACCTGTGTCATTATGGATGACATGGTTGATACGGCAAATACGCTTTGCGAAGCAGCTGCAGCACTTAAGAAATTTGGCGCCAAGAAAGTAATCGCATACGCCACACACCCAGTATTATCTGGCGGTGCAGCTGATCGTATTATGAACTCAGAACTAGATGAGTTAGTAGTGACCAACACCATTGCACTCGGTGCTGAATCAGCTAATTGCAAAAAGATTCGCCAATTAAGCACAGCAGAACTATTAGCTGAAACGATTCGTAGAATTAGTAGTGAAGATTCCGTAAGCTCATTGTTTATGGATTAAAAGTTTTTAACCCTGCATACTGGTCGCGGTATGCAGTTTTTGTGTAGTGAGGCCATCAAAAGCCTAGCAGTAAAAGTAGTATCAAATTAGGAGTAGTAAAATGTCTATCGAAATTAATGCAGTAAAGCGTGATGTAAAAGGTACGGGTGCGAGCCGCCGTCTTCGTCGCGCAGGCACAGTTCCAGGTGTTGTTTACGGTGCTGGTAAAGAAGCCGTAACACTTGAAATTAACGCTAAAGAATTATTCTTAGAGTTCCGTCATGAAGCATTCCATGCTTCAGTATTAACATTGAACTTAGAAGGCAAAAAAGAAAACGTATTGTTACGTGACTTCCAAATGCACCCGGTTCGTAACACTATTCAGCACATTGACTTTCAACGTGTAAGTGCTACTGAAAAAATCCACGTTAAAGTGCCATTCCACTTTATCAATGCTGACATCGCGCCAGGCGTTAAAACAGGCGGCGGTATCGTTGCACACATTTTGACTGAAGCTGACGTAAGTTGCTTGGCTAAAGATTTGCCAGAGTTCCTTGAAGTTGACTTAGCTGGTTTAGAAATGGGTCACTCAATTCACTTGTCACAAATCAAATTGGCAAAGGGCGTTGAATTTGTACAATTAGCTCACGGTAACGATGCAGCTGTTGCAGCTATTGCTAAAACACGTGGCGGCGTTGCAGATGCTGCTGAAGAAACACCAGCTGCTTAATTTACAAGTATGCTAACTAACGCGCACTTTACTATGAAGTGCGCGTTTTTTATTGGTACTATTGCTTTATGACTGGTATAAAACTCTTTGTTGGCTTAGGTAATCCTGGCGAAAAATACACCGCAACCCGGCACAATGCAGGCTTCTGGTGGATAGATGAAGTCGCCGCACAAACCAATAGTAAACTGGCCCTAGACGCCAAGTTTTTCGGCGTAGCTGGCAAGTTAGCATCGAAAGCGGATACTTGGCTGCTTAAACCAACTACGTTTATGAACGCTAGCGGCAAATCAGTGGCCACATTAGCAAATTATTACAAAATCACACCCGCTGAAATATTAGTGATTCATGATGAACTGGATTTACCTGCGGGCGGTTTAAAACTAAAAGTTGGTGGTGGCCATGGTGGTCACAATGGCTTAAAAGATATTGAGGCTGCACTAGGCACAAAAGACTTCTGGCGCTTGAGATTGGGCATCGGTCACCCAGGCGATCGAAACGAAGTGGTTAATTTTGTTCTAAAAGCGCCAACAAAAGATGAGCAAGCGGCTATAGACGAAAAAGTGTATGAAAGCACCAAGTTGATAGATTCATTGCTAGCGGGCGAATTTGAAAGCGCAATGTTAAAGTTGCATACTAAAAAATAAACATACCTGCGTCATTCCGACGAAAGTCGGAATCTAGTGACTTACATAAAGACGCTAGATTCCATATCAAGCACGGAATGATAAGGTAAAAATGATTGGAATTTAGATGAAATGCGGAATTGTTGGTTTACCAAACGTGGGCAAGTCCACACTATTCAACGCTATTACCAAAGCTGGTATTGCGGCAGAGAATTACCCTTTCTGCACGATTGAGCCAAACGTAGGCATTGTAGAAGTGCCTGACACGCGTATGCAAGCGCTCATCGACATCGTAAAACCGCAAAAAGTACAACCTGCGATTGTTGAGTTTGTTGATATCGCTGGCTTGGTAGCGGGCGCTTCAAAAGGCGAGGGTTTGGGGAACAAGTTCTTAGCTAATATCCGCGAAACTGATGCTATTGTCCACGTGGTGCGCTGTTTTGAAGATGGCAACGTGATTCACGTTTCAAACAAAATTGATCCACTGTCAGACATTGAAGTAATTAACACCGAACTTGCACTTGCCGACATGGAAACTGTAGAAAAAACCATGCAGCGCGAAAACAAAAAAGCTAAAAGCGGTGATAAAGACGCGATTGCACTATTAAAAGTTTTAGAAAAAGTAGTGCCATGTTTAGACCAAGCCAAAGCTGTGCGTACACTAAACCTAGACGCCGACGAACTTCAACTACTTAAACCGCTATGCCTCATTACCGTAAAACCAGTGATGTACTTAGCCAACGTAGATGAATCTGGCTTTGAAAACAACCCGTTATTAGACAAAGTAGTTGCGCTAGGCAAAGCAGAAAATGCACCAGTCGTATGTATTTGCGCAAAAATTGAAGGTGAAATTTCTGAGTTAGACGAAGAAGATAAGTTGTTATTCTTATCAGAACTCGGTCAAGAAGAACCAGGCCTAAACCGCGTAATTCGTGCCGCTTATGATTTACTAGGCCTACAAACTTACTTTACCGCTGGCGTGCAAGAAGTACGTGCTTGGACAGTGAAAAAAGGTGCAACCGCTCCACAAGCTGCAGGCGTCATTCACACAGACTTTGAACGCGGCTTCATTCGTGCAGAAGTGATTCAATACGAAGAGTACGTGAAAAACAAAGGCGAACAAGGCAGCAAAGAAGCCGGGAAAATGCGCTTGGAAGGCAAAGAATATATTGTGCAAGATGGCGATGTAATGCACTTCAGGTTCAACGTTTAGCACTTTTGCATGAAATCGCCATTGCACGGCGTTGCGCTCACTTGTCGTACTGATTGTACTACCTACGTTTCACGCGCCTTGTTCAATGTCAATTTGCTGCAAAATTAAGGGCAAAAACTGCAAACTAGCTTTGACAATTTGCGCCTAAACCACTAGAATTGCGCCCTTGCTAAAGTTTTGGCAACCGATTTAAACGGTGATGTAGCTCAGCTGGTTAGAGCACAGGATTCATAATCCTGGGGTCGAGGGTTCAAGTCCCTCTTTCACCACCATTTCACTGTATTACGGAATACAATACAGTACACAAAACCCGCATAAACAAACAGTTTGTGCGGGTTTTTTGTTTATCCTCGTACATTCCAATTCATTGCAATTTAAACCTCATTGGGGGCATAATACAGATAGTTATGCCCCCAATTGATTTTTGATGCCCCCAAGGCAACTTTTTAATAGGTTAATTTAGATGAATCTTTCAGATATTCAGGTTAGAAAAAGTAAAGCTGAATCAAAGGCTTACAAACTTTCAGACGGTGGGGGCATGTATCTTGAAGTGATGCCTAACGGCTCAAAATATTGGCGATTAAAATATCGCTTCGATGGGAAAGAAAAAAAGCTCGCTTTGGGTGTATATCCCGATGTGTCTTTAGCACTTGCTAGAGAGCGCAGACAAGATGCTAGAAGCTTATTAGCAAAAGGGGTTGACCCTAGTGAAAATAAAAAAGCCGTTAAAGCTGCTAAATTTGAAAAATCAGAAAACAGCTTTGAGGTCGTAGCGCGTGAATGGCTTTCTTCTCACATGGCAAATAAAGCAGCTAGCCATAGAGAAAAAGTCATTAGGCGTTTTGAAAATTATATTTTCCCTTGGCTCGGCAGCAAACCAATTGCGGATATTACCGCTCCACAAGTGCTAGATACAATAAAGCGTATTGAAAGATTAGGCATTCTAGAAACCGCTCATCGTGCGTTACAAACATGCGGTCAAGTATTCAGGTATGGAGTACAAACTGGTAGAGCCCTTAGAGATGTAACAGTCGATTTAAAGGGGGCTCTACCCCCCTCTAGAACTGAGCATATGGCATCATTTACAGAACCTAACGATGTTGCTGAGTTATTAAGGGCTATAGAGGGGTTTAAGGGCACAATAACAGTGCAATGTGCATTACGCCTAGCACCCTTAGTTTTTGTACGTCCTAGCGAGCTAAGGATGGCTAAGTGGGCAGATATAGACTTAGAGACTGGTGAATGGAGGTACCTAGTAAGTAAAACAAAAACAGACCACTTAGTACCCCTGCCCCGTCAAGCAATAGAGATACTAAAAGAAATTCATGGATTTTCAGGACATCGTGAATATGTCTTTACTGGGGGGCATTCTCCACTTAGACCAATGAGTGAAAGTGCTATCAACGCAGCACTTAAACGCATGGGATATGACACTAAAACGCAAATTACAGGGCATGGCTTTAGAGCTATGGCACGCACAATTCTGCATGAGCGTCTGAACATTGATCCGCATATTATTGAACATCAATTGGCTCATAAAGTACCAGACACACTTGGAGCAGCATACAACCGAACAAAATTCATTGAGCAACGAAAGTCAATGATGCAAGTTTGGGCAAATTATTTAGATAATTTAAAAGTAAGCACACAATCTTTCTCATCGAAACAAGTGTTACTGAAAATCTAGCTTGTAATTAATTTAATATTTAAACAAAGGTTTGATTTTTACAGTACTTATGAGCAAAAAATCGTACTATTTAAAACTCACAATCAACGAATACTTAAAGTTAAAAGATTCTATTTTTAATATATAATTATCACTAAACGTATAAGGTTAGTTGCAAGTTAAAAATCTATGTCTCTTAACATCCAACTCCAAGAATTAGCTGCTTACAGCCAGCAAACTGAAATCCAATATGACGATCACGAGTCATGGGTGGATAAACATCTTTCAAATACCTCAGCAAAAATTAATGTTGCAACCTTATTCAGCGGAATTGGTGCAATAGAACATTCATTAAGCCGCCTAGGTTTAGACCATAAAATTGTATTCGCAGGCGATATAGATGGATTTTGTAAAACTAGTTATTTTGCAAACTACAATATCGACGAGGCTGACTGGCATGATGATGTAACAACTTTTGATGCTACAAAATATAAAAATCAAGTAGATTTATTAGTTGGAGGAAGCCCTTGTCAAGCTTTCTCCATGGTTGGAAAAAGGTTGGGGTTAGATGACATAAGAGGAACTTTATTTTATGACTTTGCAAGAGTAGTGAATGAGTGCGAGCCAAAAGTATTCATTTATGAAAATGTTAAAGGGCTAATTAATCATGATGAAGGTAGAACTTGGTTAGTTGTTCAGGATGTTTTTAAACAACTCGGCTATAAAATATCAACACAATTATTGAACAGTAAGGATTATGGAATTCCACAACATAGAGAGAGAATTTTTGTTGTAGGCTTTAAAGATAAATCCGAGAGTTATGAATTTCCAAAAAAAATCGATTTAACTCATACTATGCAAGATTTTTTAGAGGATTTCACAGAATCAAAATATTACCTAAGAAATAAAGGGGTAAAGTTCGTAACGAAATCTTGGAATAGACAAAAAAAGTATACGCAAATAAATGGTGACATTGCGCTTTGTCAAAAAGCAAATCAACAATTTAACTGGCATGGTGACTTTGTATTCGAAGGAGCTAATGAAGACGAAGGTTTTGACGACTTTATTTTCAATATTAATGACGTGGAAGAAAAGTATTATCTTTCCGAAAAAGTAAAGACATATGTACTAGCCGGTGGAACAAAAACATTCAAAACTAGTAACAAAACAGACCTGCAAATAGCTAGACCATTGTTACAAAGCATGCACAAAATGCACAGAGCTGGTGTTGATAACTATGTGACCCACAACAAAGGCCGTATTAGAAAGCTTACTCCAAGAGAGTGCTTAAGACTAATGGGGTTTAGAGATACGTTTAAAATTAGTGTTAGTGATACGCAGATGTATAGACAGGCTGGCAATAGCATTGTTGTGGATGTACTAATTGCAATATTAAAGCAAATGGATATTACAAGATTCGGAAGATAGCATATTGAATATTGACGGTAAAGAATACCAAAGACTTGATAGCATAGACAAAATTACTATAGCTGATTCCTTTGTTGCACCTTCAAACAAACTAGGCTCTGCCAATGGGGAAGCAAAGCTATATATAGGTCAAGACAATCAAACAGTAAGAAATTTTTTTAATGGGCGAGGATTTAACGCCAGGTGCTTTTTATTAAAACAAGATCTACTTCTTTTTTTAGATGCTTTAAAACCCGAGTATTTAGCACCAAAATTAGATTATCGCCTTAAAAGTAAACTGCCGGAATACTACAAGGAAAGGCTTAAGCAGCTTCACGATTTACCTGAAATTGTTTGGTTTGAGATAGACGATCAAAATCAAATTGAAGGGCCTAGAATATATATAAATTCAGCATCCAAATATTACAAGCTGATTAGAACTCTTTCTCTGCCAAATGTTTGCCATCTTTCGATGATGAAGCTGGTCGCTGCTGATAAAAGTGTCATTTATTATTTACGATTATTTACTAACTACATGGATATTTTCGGATCTACTCTGCACCCTAATGAAATCGAAAGTGCGATAGAAGAAGTTGAAAGCCAAGACCTGACCCAAGCAGAAAAACTTCAAGTCATTAAAGCTAGGATTGGTCAAGGTAAGTATCGATCCAATTTACTGCGTGAGTGTCAGTTCTGCCCTGTAACTCTTATTGATGACGAAAAACTATTGATTGCTAGTCATATAAAACCTTGGACCAAATCATCAACTAAAGAAAAGTTTGATTCAAAAAATGGCTTTATGCTGAGTCCTACAATTGACTACATGTTTGACTCGGGTCTAATAACTTTTGCTGACGACAAACGAATACTTATTTCACCTTGGATATCAGCAAGCAATGTTGAAAAACTTAACCTCACACCAAATCTAGTTATAGATTTGCTTCCGATTGCTGGTAGAGAAAATTATCTTAAATACCATAGAGATAATATATTTAAACAATAGCTACTAAATAACTAAAATTACCGTCTGTAAGCTTTAAGACATAAGAGATATTTGGGAAAAGTATTCATTTTGTAAAAAACAATCGGATTGAAACTTTTATTATGAGTTTATAGTTTTAATCATGATATATATTTAGGATAAGTTGATGAGTAAATTGATTGAGAATATTCAAAATGTTCTGAACTTTTGTGCAACAAATTTTTCAAGAAAAGCTCTCAAAACCAGCTCTGGACAAGCAAAAATTACTACTCAGCATCTCCTGACAGTAGCTAAGTCTTTAAAATTATTAATTCCATCTACAAGCCTTGAAAAATTGGACATTACAATTTCCTATGGCTCCGGCTTCTTCCCGAAAGTACCATGGGTCGCAATAGTTCCAGTAGGTAAAAGGGTTTCGAACTCGATTTCAGTAGCAATTTGCTTTGGTAGCAATGGAGAAGGTCTAGTTGCAGGAGCAATGTTCCCTAATGCCGTAGATTTAGGTCCATTTAAAACTAAAAGCAGATCAGAAAGTGAAGAAGGTTCAAGTTATATAAACATTTCAGGAATCAATAATCGTACAAAATACAATGATAAATTCATCAACCCTAGGAATTTTACTAAGGAACAGATTTCTGAAGATGATTTAGTAAATCATTTAAATGAATCAATATTAATAATGAAACAATATCTTAACCAAGTTAATAAAGCCTAAATCAAGTAGATTAGATATTGACTCCAGTGGGTATTAGTTTCTTATTACCACAGAGACATTTGAATGTACCTCTAAAAAAATCAGTTAATGTGATGTAGTAAATTATTCAGCAATAACTAGATTAAGGCTGATATACGCTAATGTGGAATTCAATTAGGTATGAGATGTTAGGGTGATGAGTGAAAATAATTATAGGAGATTCTAATTCATGAGCAATCCTGTTAATGGGGCAATCGATTATTTCACGAAAAAGAAATTTGGCGCTCTTATAACTTCGTTGGCCCCTGCATTGGCTAACATGAGTAACTACAAAAACTCAGACTTTCCAAAGCAAGTAGCAGAAATTGAAGAGTTCAAAGCTTCGTTGCGCGGAATGCCTGTAAATGAATTATTAGCATTGCATAAGCAATCGATAGCAGAGGAAATTGAACGGACAAGGGTATACGCAATTCAGGAAGAAAAAAATCGTTTCTATAATCAGCATGAGGCCGATGCTGATTTCTTGCACTGGAGCAAAGCTGCATATTGGTCATTAGATGAAGCGATTGCGCTTTCATTTGGTAAAGATCCAAATAAAGTTACTTGGAAGAAAATTGAGCCTTTACAAGACAAGTCCGCGTTTGCAATTTCATTTGCAAAACGCAGAGACTTGGCATTACGCGCAACGCGCTGGAATAAATTTGGCAACACCATACCACCGGTAATTTTTATTAGCTGGGCAAAAGAACTGCAAATAGAGTTACCAAGTGAGTTAATAAGCGAGTTAGCAAAAATCGGACATACCGCTACAAACTGGCGTGAGCAATATTACAAACTGAAATCCGAGTTTGATAATCTAGAGAAAAAAGCGCCTGATAACACCCAAAAAACTGAAAACCTACTTAAAGCATTTGCTTGTATTGCAATTGATGCTTATGGATACGAGCCAAAAGCGGCTAAATCAACTACTACAAATGATATTTTGAAAGCACTTAAAAGCCATGGAAAGACGCTTGATCCCAAAACGATTAGAACATGGTTAAAGGAGGGTGTAGACCTTTTACCCACTAAACCCCTGTAAGTACTATCAGCAACGGGAATCCTCATTAAGCTAAAGGGAATCCACGTACGCCTCAGAGTTTGATGTATTAAATACGAACCCATACAAGACAATACCGTCTTGTGCAATCCAATACAAAAGGAACGCTTAAATGGAAAATACATCAAAATCGCAAGTGTTAGTCGCACCTCAGTTTTATAGATTACCTCAACTAAAAACTCGTATTGGAGTTTCAGGCTCAAGTATTTGGGCGTGGGTTAAAAAAGGCACATTTCCAGCACCTATAAAATTATCTCAAAACACAACTGCATGGCATATTTCAGACATAGAAGCATGGGAAAAGTCACGCATACTAGCTAGCCAAAAAATTAATGGTGAAAGCCATGTTTAGCACTTTAATCATAACGCTCCATAATCGATTAATTTTAGGTAATTGATATGATGGTATCAACTGAGAATAAAGAAATTGCTATTAATCAGCCTCGCCACAACGATGAGGAAGTAATCAGGCAGCTTGCAGCGCTTAAACCTTTGGAATATGACCGTGTTAGAAAAGAGCGAGCAAAAGAATTAAATGTTAGACCTGATACTCTAGATAAGCAAATTAAAGAGGCTCAATCAAACAGCAGTAAAGAAAACACACAGTTTGATGGTATCGAATCTTGGCATACGCCTATAAATCCTGCTGAATTATTAGATGAAATTACATCGACCATACAGCGTTTTATTGTGCTAGATATTCATCAAGCACAAGCAGCGGCTTTATGGGTAAGTGCATGCTGGTTTTTGGACGAAATTCATTGCGCGCCAATTTTGCTAATTAATGCACCTGAAAGAGCATGCGGAAAAACTCAATTACTCACCGTACTAGGAAAACTTGCGCCAAGAACGGCTCAGGCAAGTAGCATTAGTCAAAGCGTGTTATTCCGTATGATTGAATCCTATAAACCGACATTGTTTATTGATGAAATTGAGACGGTACTTGCAGATAACGAAGAATTGCGTGGATTAATAAATGCTGGACATACACGTGACAGCGCTCATGTGTGGCGATGCGTGGTGAAAGGTGATGATATTGATCCTAAAAAATTTAGTGTATGGGGAATGAAAGCAATTGCAGGTATTAATGCTGTAAAACTAGCTGAAACTGTCACAAGCCGCTCAATCATCATTGAGCTGAGGCGAAAAAAATCGGACGAAAAAGTGGAAAGGCTAAGGCATGCCGAATCGGACACATTTCAAAACTTAGCTGCGAAGCTTGCAAGATTTGCGGAGGATTTTCATCAACAAGTAAAAAATACCCGCCCGATGCTTCCTGATGATCTTGGCGATCGAGAACAAGACAATTGGGAGCCCTTACTTCAAATTGCAATCGTTGCTGGTAATCACTGGCCAAAAACAGCTTTAAATGTTGCTTTAACAATTTCTAGTATTATGCAAGCCCCGCAAAGCAGCGCGAATGAGTTATTGGCCGATATTAAAGAGATATTTTATGCCAAACAAGTTATTAAAATTACTACCACTGAATTAATTAATGCACTTTGTGAGGATACAGAAAAGTCATGGTATACATATAACCGTGGAAAGCAACTAACGCCAAGACAGCTATCAAATAAACTGAAAGATTATGGTATTGCATCCAAGACAATACGTTTTAGCGCTTATGAAACTGCAAAGGGATATGAAGCTTCGCAATTTAACGATGCCTTTGAACGCTATCTATCAGACTCCGATAATTTGCAGTTACAAAGTAACATTTCTATGTAAGCCAAAATTGACGGGGTTGTTAATGTTACGTATACACTAACTGTTACCGTAACATTAACAATAACGTAACGTAACGAGGCGCGTAAATGCTGGATGTGACAGTGTTACGTATATGTATACAGTCAGTACAGTTACAGTTACAGTTACAGTTACAGTTACAGTTACAGTTACAGTTACAGTTACAGTT
>NZ_JAQSCU010000013.1:0-1421 GCF_029945535.1 Methylotenera sp. | reverse complement strand
ACCGTTACCGTTACCGTTACCGTTACCGTTAGAGTTGCCGTTACCGAAAAGCGCGACTGGCTAAAACCAGCCCCATAATTCAGACGTTATAAATTATTATTATTTGCAGGTAATCAATGAACGAAAAAGAATACAAAGAATCCTTTGGTTTATCTGAACCAAAAAATAAAGAAAAGACAGAAAAAGCACTTGAACATGCGCTCGATATACGTAAGTTTGAAATTGGCCTCTATTGGCAAAGAGCTACATATTTTTGGGCTTTAATTGCAGTAGCCTTTGCAGGTTATTTTGCAATCCTTGGCTCAGAACACCTAAATGAAAAAAATTATTTAGCTTACATTGTTGGATGCATAGGCCTCTTATTTACGTGGGCTTGGTTTCTTGTAAATAGAGGAAGTAAATATTGGCAAGAGAATTGGGAAAATCATGTTGATATGCTTGAGGATGATGTCATTGGGCCACTTTACAAAACTATTCTTCATCGTCCAGCGGAATCAGACTTTGTTGAAAATTATATAACTGGGCCAGCTGCTATATCAGCATCAAAGACAAACCAATGGGTAAGTCTATTTACGCTTTTCATATGGCTAGCATTAATTCTTCATTCTCTTCCTGAGTTTAATCCAATATATACAATTAGCGTCAGGCATGTGGTGGTTGCACTTGGCACTCTTACTTTTGCCTGCTTAATGCTCTACAAAGGAAAAACGCATAAAGGCTCCTATCACCATGTTGCAGAAAAACGTGGCACTAAAATTAATTCATAACTTAGATAACATTTACAACGAAGGTGAACAATAAGCTTACATTTTTCTACCATTTAATAGTCGATATCACAAAATTTGGGGGCATATTTGGGGGCATATCATAAAATTAACGAACAAAGATTAAGGCCAGCATTTGCTATAAACGATTTGTACGGTTGACTCTTTCCCACCAACAGCAGAGCGGGTTTCGGGGTTAGTAACCACTTCGGAACCCGCTCTTTTTTTGTGCTGTTATAGACGTTGTTATAGACAAATCATGTTACTTCATTTATTTGCAGCCATTTAAGACTATGACAAAATCTGAATTAATCACAAAATTAGCCGAACAATTTCCGCAGCTTACTCATGCAGATGCTCAGCTTTCAGTGCAGCTAATCTTAGATTCAATTTCAGAAAGTCTTGCTAAAAAAGACAGAGTTGAAATACGCGGATTCGGAAGTTTTAATATAAATACTAGACCAGCGCGACTAGCCAGAAATCCAAAAACTGGTGAAAAAGTTCAAGTAGATGCTAAGCATGTGCCGCACTTTAAGCCTGGCTTAGATTTGAGGCACCGCGTTAAGTAATCTTAGCTGGTAAGATAAGTGCGGTTTAAAGCACTATATGTTGAATTGCACTCAGAATTGACCCACCTAGCAATATAAATTGCACTAG
>NZ_JAQSCU010000012.1 GCF_029945535.1 Methylotenera sp. | reverse complement strand
GGGTGGGTCAATTTTAAATGCAATTGGTGGGTCAGTTATTAATGCAATTCAACACACTACAAAAAGATTGAGTGCTAGGATAATAAGTTTGATATTTTTAAGCAGAGTTGTCGTGTATTCAAAATCCGTTGCTGCTGTATTAAGCTTACAGGGCTAATCAAAATAAAAAAGCTCACCTATGTGAGCTTTTTTATTTTCAGACAATAGTTTTAAGAGTTTCTAGTATGAGTAATCTAGATACTCTTATCATTTGTACTCTTAAAGTGGTTTAATCAAAATCATCAGCATCATGTGAAACTAGGTTATTCGTTGATGATGTTTCTTCTGATTCGTAACCCGCACCTTCTAGTTTGATTCTGTATTCACATGAAGAGAGATGACCTTCCAGCCTGCCGTTGATGGTTGTGGTTTCTTCCTTACAGTGAACGCAGCGATAGCGGTGCATTTGGCCTTCTATGTGCTCTTGAGGGTAATCTATGTAGAATAGTTTTTTCATTACTGAATCCTCCATGCTGAACAATGATCTGTAGTGATTAGTATAGCTATCAAACATTTAAAATGTTAAATCATTTCTTATTAAATCAAGCACAAAGATGTGTTAACCAATTCAATCAAAAATTATGTGTATATTGGGCGCTCAAGATATCAACGCTGCCCTCGTAAGTGCCAGTTAAATGCCCTTCACCTTTACCATTTGCGATTCTATTATCGTCAATCGATGCATCGTTAATAAATAAGTGAGCATACCCAAAATCCACACTTGAATTTGCTGTTAATTTCACATTTGCACCTAGAGATGCCCACTTTCTATCATTACCTGGAATGCGTGCAGTACGAAAATTATCATCAATAGCCTCTTGATCATATGCAAGCCCTGCACGAAGTTTAATATCGCCACTATAGTGATAATTTGCACCAACAGCGTAGCGCATAGTGTTACTCCAGTTTTCAGTGGTTGCGCTCAAAGAGGATTCATTAGCTCTAATTACGTTTAGCTCTTTAAATCGGCTCCAACGTGTCCAAGTGACATCAGCCATTAAGTCAAATTTATCATTTATGCTACTAAAAGCGTTAACGGAAAAAGTTTCTGGCAATGTAAGATCAGCTGTTACGTTTGTGTTTAAAGTTCTATTAGGCAAGCTATTGAGTGCTGTAAAAGATGACTGAGATGTGCCTTGTAAATTTTGTTGAACTTTTGAGCGATATGCAAGGCCTAGTCGAGTATCTGCTGTTGCTTGGTAAATGACCCCTGCATTAAAACCAAACCCCCAGTCGTCACCTTCAATTTTAGCAATAGGATCACCAGCGGTATTTACTGCACTGGTGAGCTCCGCTTTAGCCCACATAGCTGATATGCCGGCCCCTACTGAAAGTTGATCACTTAACTTGAAGGCAATAGCTGGGTTAATGTTAATAGTTTTAACTTCAGATTTAATAGCTTGAAAACGCCCCATCCAAGTAGAGTCATATTCTGTTTTAAGACCAAAAGGTGCGTTAACTCCTAGACCAAATTTAACTGTGTCAGTTAAATCTACTTTATAGTAAAAATTAGGGATGAATGCTAAGTCTCCAGCATCACCACCATTGCCACCAAGCTTGCCTGTGCTAGATATCGAGCCGTTAAATTCAGCTGTAGGTTTAATAAGATGAATCGCGCCAACTATCTGAGTGCCGGGTATATAAGTCATGCCTGCTGGATTAAAGAATATCGTGCTTGCATCCTCTGCAACCGCACCACCACCTGCAAAGGCATTCCCCATGCCGCTGGCACTTTGTTCAATTAATGCAAAACCAGCGGCTTGTGCAGCCACTGGGGCAGAAAAAATCACAAAAGTGAGTAATATTTTTTTCATAATTCGGATTTTTATAATTAATTAGATGCAAAAAAATAACATATCAAGATACTTTTTGATACATATTTGTTACAAATCAACTTGAAATATTCTGTTGTAATTCTCCAACAAATCTAGTGAGTGATTTTTTAATTCAAAAATCATTCACTTGAGAGAGTAATTTTTTGAGCCTATAGTTGTAGTCGTTAGTTTTTTTAATTCTCAACGAAAATAATTTAAGGGGTTTAGCATGAACACTATTGTAGATTTTAATAAATTTAGCATTGCAAATTTTCAACAAATCGACACACGTTTTGACGACGAGTTTGGTGTGATGTGGTCAGTTATGAATCCGGCACCACGTCCATGTTTTAATAAAACCTGCTTAAATGATTTATTGCAGCATCATACTTATCTGCAAAATTCGAATGGAAAAGTATTTTCACAAGGCACCTCTCAGCAAGTTAATTATTTAGTTTTAGCTTCAAGTGTAGAAGGCGTATTTAATTTAGGTGGCGATTTGTCTGTATTCAGGACGTTAATTCAAGCTCAAGATAGAGAGCATTTATTTGAATATGCCAAGCTTTGCGTAGAGAATTTATGGACTTTTTATAATATGCGTGCCCCGATTACTACAATTGCTTTGGTGCAAGGGCAAGCAATGGGTGGTGGATTTGAATCAGCGTTATCTGCACATGTTTTAATTGCTGAAAAAAGTGCTGTGATGGGTCTACCAGAAGTGCTTTTTAATTTGTTTCCTGGAATGGGTGCGCTTAGCTTTTTATCACGCAAAGTCGGAATGTCTGTGGCTGAAAAGATGGTGCGTTCTGGTAAAATTTATACAGGTGAAGAGCTCTATCAGATGGGGGTAGTAGACGTATTGGCAGAAGATGGGCAAGGTGAGTATGCACTGACTAATTGGATCAAAAAAAATCACCGCTCACTTAATTCTTTCCAAGCAATCAACAGAGCTAAGCAACGTGTGAATCCTCTGACTATTGATGAACTGAATGATATTACTGAAATATGGGTTGATGCAGCGCTTAGACTGGATGAGCGTAATTTAAAGGTAATGGATCGTTTGGTTCGCGCGCAAAACAGTAAAGTGAATTCAGATGTTATACCTATCCATGAAAAACAAACTGCTTAAGATGGATATTTAGTAAGGGCTGCTTCTGGACTTTTGAGGTAGCCTTCTACGGCAATCGTAAGTTGAGAAAAGTCTTTGTTAAGAATATCTAGCATTTCGATTGTATGAGAGACATGGGTTGATGCGCTTAATTTTCCGAAAGCTTCAACCGTTGCCGCTAATTGTATAGCGCCCACACTCAAGCTGTTGCCTTTTAGGGCATGGCAGTAATCTTGCAGCACACCAAATTGTTTTTGTTTAACGGCTGTTTCGATTTTAGCGATCTGCTTAGTAGAGTCTGTTAAATAGTTTCTCAACAGTCTGTGCATAAACAAATCATCCCCAGCGCCAATCTTTTCGAGTTCTTTTAGCGCAGTTAAATCAAGCGATATAACATCGTGGCTAAATGAGAGATTGCTGCTCACTGGGCTATTAAGTGCGTTGTTCATCCACTGCGTGGCGGTGTTTGGCGCTAAATTCAGAATACGTTCTATAGTGTTAAATAAAGTAGCGGCATCAATTGGTTTAGTTAAGAATGCATCGAAACCAGCGTCGCTAGCCATTTCTCTAGCTGATAAAGTTGCATCTGCAGTAAATAGAATAAAGCGTGTGTCGTGATCGTTCGGCTGAGTAAACCTATATAGTTTTAATGCGTCCGCGCCATTCATGCCAGACATATTCAGATCAGTAATCACTAGATCAAACTTATTGTGCTCTAAACTATCTAGCATTTCATCACTGTTGCTCACAATGTCAACTTGGTGACCTGGTAGTGAAAGAAGACGAGTGATTATTTTTTGGTTTGTACTTTCATCTTCGCACACTAAAATCTTTAGAGACTTTGAATACCCATTTACTTGACCTTTACTAATAGGCTCAATGGCTGCCATTGCTGGTTTTTCGGGGTTTGGTTCTGTTGGGATGATAGCCTGTCTAGATGAGCCGAGTTGCTTAGTTTTTTCTAGTGAAAGCACAAACCAAAAGTGACTGCCAACGCCTTCTGTACTTTGAAAGCAAAGTGAACCGCCCATCTCTTCAACCATATGCTTCGCAATGGTAAGACCTAATCCGCTTCCGCCGAATTTACGTGTTGTAGAGGCATCGGCTTGAGTGAAGCTTTCAAAAACTTTATTTTGCTTGTCTGCGGGTATGCCAATTCCAGTATCTGCAATCTCAAAACGCACGGTCGATTTTGCGGCATCGTCTTGTAATACGGTGGCAGATATTGTGACGCTACCCTCATGCGTAAATTTAATCGCATTGCCCAGTAAGTTAGCTAGCACTTGGCGTAATACAAAGGCGTCGCCATTTAACGTTGTGAGTGAGTCGGAAACGCTAGCGCCTAATTGAATGCCTTTTGCTTTAGCGTGGGAATGGAAGATTTCCATAGTTTCATAGATGGCCTCCTTAGGTGAGAATGCAATTTTTTCAACCGTGAATTTACGCTCTTCAATTTTAGTGAAGTCTAGAACATTATTAAGCAATGAAAGTAATAGCTTCGACGAACCTTCCAGTGTTTTTAGTAAATCTTGCTGATCTGCATTCAGGGACGTGGTTTTGAGTAGCGTGCTGATACCAATGATGCCGTTGAGCGGTGTGCGAATTTCATGGCTCATATTGGCCACAAATTGGGTTTTAGCAATACTTGCATCAGCTGCTTTTTGGCGCTCAACTTCAACTTTATTTTTTGCTTCATGAAGACGAGCGATAAGTTTTGCTACATAAAGTGGTAGCACAATAAGCATTGTGATCAGGCTGTAGCCAATGGTTTTGTGGGTTTCCCAATATGAGCTTAGATTGGTTGCAAATATAAAGCCGATGATACTAAGCACCTGTGCATGGTAGAGATATTTTTTGCCATATCTAAATCCATTACCAAAAATCACCCAAAGATAGACTGCTACAAGCATGACGCCGATGTCCGCAGTGAGTGACATAAATACTGAAACCGCAACTATATCCAGCCACGCGCCTGCGAGTCTTCTATAAATTGGATTTAATTTACCTTTTAGAATGGTGGCAATCAGTAGCAAAGAGAGCGTTGCATAGACGAATAAAATTTTAAAAGCGACTAAGTCTGGGTGACCCAAGGCGTGAGTAAAAAAACTGTAGGTTGCGAGAGCAAAAATGATAATTGCCGCGGGAATTCTAATATTTGCTTGCTCAAGCTCCAAAGGGTCGCATTGTGTGGCAGATTTTTTGTACCAGTTTTTTAAAGATGTCAGCATATTTACTTTGATTCCAACACAGCGCCGCTATATTTATCTCGGCTATTCTCTAGTAAGGTTTTAGCAATAGTGGCAAGTTTGTGTGTTTGAGCTGGCTTTGTCAGGCAGGCGGAAGCGCCTGCGGCAAGGAGTTCTTGATGTATGGTTTGATCTTTAATTGCAGTCACGACAATAATAGAATGGCATAGCACATTACAGGCATCTTTAATGGCCTGTACAAATTGCATGCCATCCATTTGATGCATGCGAAAGTCGGTAATAATTAAATCCACTTGTTTATTTTGCATCCATTCTAATGCTTCAACTGGGTCGGTCATTTTTACAATTTTGAGATCCATTTTAAGTGATTTCAATATTGCAGCGTGAATATCCAATACAGTTGATTGGTCGTCAATGAGTAAGGCTGTTTGCCTAAATTTTCGGGCACTTCTGATGCTGCTAACGCTCATTTATTTCAAAGGTTATAGTGATTCTGGAGAGGTTGAGTTCTCAGAATAAATTTTTTCAAAAACGGCTCTCACTTTAATCATTGCATTCACCAATTGTGGGTCAAAGTGTTTTCCACTCTCATCACATATATATTGATAGGCTTGTTCAAAACTCCAAGCTTTTTTGTATGGACGTGCACTGGTCAACGCATCGAACACGTCTGCAATCGCTACAATGCGCGCAGAAAGTGGAATTTCATCGCCTTTAATACCGTTGGGGTAGCCTGAGCCATCATAACGCTCATGATGCGATAGAGCAATTTCGCCACCTTTTTGCAGATATTTAGACGGGCTATCTTCCAAAATCTTAAATCCCACATGAGGATGTTTGCGCATAATTTTTAGCTCTTCCTCATCGAAAGGACCTTTTTTAAGCAGAATAAGGTCAGGCGTGCCAATTTTACCAATATCATGCAAAGGCGCAGCAAGCTCAATAATTTCAGCTTCATCTTCATCAAGCCCAATAGCATCAGCTAGTGCTCTGCTGTATAAAGACATACGCTGTAAGTGCAAAGCGGTATCGTAATCTTTGTGCTCGCCCGCACGCGCGAGTCGCATCAATGTTTCTTTTTCACGCGCTTTAATATCTGCTGTCGCTTCGGTGACCAAACTTTCAAGCAGGATACTTTTATTCTGCAGCGTGATGTGCTGAATATGCATTGTGAGTAAATTTTTACTACGTGCTACACATTCGTGCATATCAACAGGTTTGTTGATAAAGTCCGTTACTCCAGCATCCAGTGCGGTATAACGAGTTTCTGCATCTTTTTTTATGGTGATCATAATCACCGGTACTGATGCATATTCTGGAAGTTTTTTAAGTAAACGCACAAACTCAATACCATTCATTTCAGGCATTAAGTAATCTACAAATACTAGATTAGCGACATTGTCTTTCGCCCATTCCAATGCTTGCTCTGGGTTACTTTTTTCAGCTACAGTAATATTAGGGTTAATGTTCTTTACTACCTGAGCAAGTATAGCCCTGCTGGTTGATTGGTCATCAACAACAAGTACAGAGCAATCGTCAAATGATTGTATGTTTATCACTAATAGTTATCCTGAAACTAGCTGAAGATTACTTTTACTTACTCAATAAAAGCAACATTCAAGCCATTCTTATGTGAATGGGCTAAGTTATAAAATTAAGTAAGTTTAAAACTAAAATAATCTAAATAAATCAAAAGAGTAAGTGCCGCTATGGTTTATTTTAGTATTTAATTACTTTAAGCTTTTGTGCGATTCTACGATTATATGGTAGACGTCAAGTGTTCAATGTACGACAGAAAAGTAGCTTATATTGACACATTTTGTTTATTTAATTCTGACATATTATGGTTAGCAATTAATAACTAGACTTCATGAAAATATTACCTTCTGGCTTTAAATCAAAAGCAATGCAGATGCGTTCTTCATTAGAGGTGAACGGAATCGTGCGATGAAATAACGATGACGGGAATAATACAATATCGCCCACGCTAGGGCTAGCAATGCCTACTGGGAAGTCGCTGTGTTTTTGTGGGTAATTATCACCATGCAAGCCATATTCAAAACAACCTTCTGTAGGGTCTTTTTTATCTTTTGGTAAAACAAGATATACCGCACCACTTATCCACCCAACTTCATGAATATGTCTTTCTAGATAGCCGCCGCTACGCAACCTCACATACCAAGAGCTGGTAAATTCCAGTTCTTTTGGAAAAGATTTAATGAGCTCGCAATCCGCACCGGCAAATTGATTTTTATAATTCAGGAATTCTTGTTTAACAATTTCGCCTAGCTTTCTAAAAGAGGCCTCAGGGCGCTTGAATAGATTGCCAGCAGATTGTTTGCCGTTAATAATCATGCCTTGGGCGCGCACTTCTATGGCTGTGTTGTTAATGTCGTTGAGCAAGTCCTTTAATAGCTGGCTATTAGGCTCGGCCAATTCTTCAATGCTTTTTTGATAAACAAAATCAAAACCGTTTTTACAGAAATTATATTGATCCTCTGTACCAAAATTTACCGCATGATGGGTAGATAAGGTTTGTAAAAAAGGCGCATTGTGTTTTTCATGGGTATGAACAATCTGATCTAGCTTGGTTTTAAACGAATCAAAATGCTCGGCTTTGTATGTGCAGTAAAGTGCGCGTTCTTGCCAGTCATCTAGCTTTGAACGCTCTAAATAATCAACCGCTTCGTCAAACCGACCTGCAAGGTATAAAAATTCGCCCATATTGTAGTTTGCGCCAGCATGGTTTTGGTTGAGTACTAAGGTGTCAAAGTAACACTTAATCGCATCTTCCATATTGCCTTGGTCACGGTAGCATTCGCCGAGGTAATTGTGGGCATCAGTGTAGTTAGGAAACATTTTAATGGCTTGCTTAAAATGAGTGATTGCTTCGTCTAGCGTACCTTTATCTCTAAGTGCCGTACCAAGATTGAAATGACCTCTAGGGTCTTCGTGAATGCTCAGTGCTTTACGGTAGCTAGCTACGGCTTCTTCAAGCCGCCCCTGTTTTTGTAGCACAGTGCCTAGGTTGCCATGCGCCTCAAAAAAACCAGCTTGTAGTGCAATTGCTTTACGATAGCTGGCTTCTGCCTCTTCATATCGATTCAGGTTAGTTAAGGTAATACCTAAGTTGAAATGTAAATCTGTCGTATTGGGTTGTATGGTCAGTGCTTTTGAGTAGCTGTCAGCGGCTTCGCTAAACTTAGATAAGCCATCTTGAGAAATGCCTAATATTTGATAAAGAATAAAAGTGCTTGGGTAGCGAACGACTAATTTCTTTGCGGCGGCCTCTGCTTCTGCAAGCTTGCCAGCATTGAATAAGCTCAATACAGGCTGCATTTCAAGCTGGCTGGGCTGCGGGGCGAATGATGAAGCTGGTTTTGCCATGATGTGAGTAATATCGCTTGTTTAATAGTTTGGGCTATTTTAGAGCAAAATTAACTAACTTACATCTGCGTTACTTTGCGTTTGTAATCTGCTCGCCATTTGGCGTAAGAATTTCATCGCGACTTTAGGTTCGTCTAAAAGTAAGGTTTCAATATTATCTGGATAAATAAGAATGACGTCGGCTTGTTCTGAGCTCACTACGGCGTCTGCAATAGCGGGTGTATTGGTGAGCATTGCCATTTCACCAAAGTATTCACCAGCTTCTATGGTCCGTAAGAGTTTGCCATTTTTCTGTAGTTGAACCTGACCGCTTACCAAATAATGCAGATTGCGAGTTAAGTCACCATGGTTAAAGATATGCTCACCCTGTTGATAGCTTCTGCCATAGCGCTGCATTAGTTTCTCTAGGTAGTTCGTTTGAGATTGAGCCTCTTGTTGATTATCAGCGAACAAGCCTTTTAATATGAGTACATCTTTTTTACGCAATGTAGCAATGAGTTCTGTGCCAAGTAAAAATACTGAAAAATTAAAATATAACCAAGTAATCGAGATGAATAAGTTTTTCATACTGCCGAATACGGAACCATAAGATTGATTAAGAGATAAGAATAGAGTAAACGCTGGCCTCATCAGCAGCCAAAGCACTGCAGTAAAGAGGGCACCAATCAAAATATGCTTTAGGTTGAGTCGAACGGGGAAGAATACAAAATAGAAAACTGCAATCAGTAGCGTAGTTAATACCAGTGAAGTCAGTGCTGCAATAATATCGTATTGAAAGAACTGGTGATTTGCGCCCAAAAAGGTAATCACTTTTTCTAACATGAGGCCAGCAAAGGTAAACAGAAAGAATAGTACCAACATGCCGATAACGGCGATGATGTCTTTTATCTTACGTTGAATATAAGACGGCGCTTCAACTAATGTGGCAATGGTGTAAAAGCTGGTACGCATGGCGCTTGCTAGTGGCGTTACTGTCCAAAGCAATATAAATAGTCCAGCAGCACCCCAAACGGCCTTTTGCTGAGCGGTATTGTAAACCTCTACCATAATGGCGCTACTAAACTTTGGTACTAAGTTACCAGTGATGATGGCAAGTTTGACCACTGCATAATCTGAGGTAAATACAAGATGGCTCAGCAAAAAAAATAAAAGTAACACTAGAGGAATCAACGCAAACATTGCATAAAACGATAATGAAGCTGATAAACCGAATACGTTATGTCGACGAAAAGCGCCAAACATTTCATGCAAGACAAACAGCGGCGTGCTGTAACGCTGTTTGCCATAAGCCTCAATAGGTTTGTTGAAAGCGCTTTGTAAGCTTGATTGTTGCCTAGTGTTAACTTTTTCTTTCGTCATTATTCAGTATGCAACCTATATATTGAATGATTTGAATTTTTCAGTAGCTGCTACTAAGGCAGAGGTAATGCCAGTTTCCATTGCTGAATGTCCAGCATCTTCTACCATATGAAAATTAGCGTGCGGCATCGCTTGGCTAAGTTCCCAAGCGGTAATCGGTGGGCACACCATATCATAACGTCCTTGAACGATGTCTGTTGGAATATGAGCTAGCTTGATTTTAGCTTCAGCTAGTAAATCGCGTTGACCAACAAAACAGTTACTCTGTATGTAATGTATTTGTACTCTGGCGCGAGCAAGTTCGACCTCATCGTTGATTTCGCTACTTGGCGCAGCAGGTCTAGGCAATAAACTCATAATGCTACTTTCAAATGTATTCCAGCGTATGGCTGCTGGAATACTAATCTTTATATCATCAGAGAAAACAAGTTGCTCATATGCCTCTATAGGGTTGTGTCTTTTATTGGGTGGTAAGTAGGCGCACAAAGATTCCCAGGGTTCTGGAAAGAACGCCTGCACTTGCCCTAAAAACCAATTTAGTTCAGAAGGGCGGCTTAAGAAAATGCCACGCAGTATTAAACCTGTTACTCTATTTGTGTGTGCTAATGCGTAAGCCAAAGCTAAGGTACTGCCCCATGAGCCACCAAATACTAACCACTTATCAATGTTCAGTACTGCGCGAATTGCATCAATATCGCTCACCAAATCATCCGTAGTGTTTTGCTCAATCTCACCTTGTGGCTTGCTTCTACCACAACCACGTTGGTCAATTAAGATAATGCGATAGTGTGCGGGGTCAAAAAAACGACGTTGCGTAGGGCTGCATCCGCTGCCTGGGCCACCATGTAAAAAAACGACTGGACTGCCTTTGGGATTTCCACAAACTTCATAATAGATTTCATGAAGATTTCCTGCTTTTAAAGTGAATTTCTCAAAATTATTGACTTCAGGATACAAATTGTAAATTTTATTTTGCATGGCAGAAAAGATGCTTTCTAATTGATTTTAAATGACTTTTAATAAATTTTAACATTATCTAGCCTAACGCTAAATACTTATTTTAAAAAATGTAGAACTAATTGTAAGTAAATTGTAACTAATGTATTGCAATTCGTGTGTGACTAGAATATAGTGCTGTACGCACATGAAAATGTGATGAGAAATAGTATCAATTAGTTGCTAGAAAATTTGAGATAACATCAAAAACTTCAACAAGTAAAAGAGATTATTTATAAACCCTTAGTAGTTCAACTTTGGAGATTAATATGCAAATCAACAAGATCAAATTAGCACTAGGTTTGGTTGCAGGTCTATCAGCGGCTTTGCCAATGGTAGCATCAGCAGCAGCAGACCAAGAAGCAGCAATTAAAAACGCAAACAACTGGGCAGCGCCACGTGGCGACTACACAAACCAAGCACACAGTGCTTTGGCTCAAGTTAACAAAGGTAACGTTAAAAACCTTAAAGCAGCATGGACATTCGCTACTGGTGTAAACCGTGGTCACGAAGGTTCACCAGTTGTTGTTGGTAACATGATGTATGTACATACAGCATTCCCAAACAACGTATACGCTCTTGATTTAAACGATAATCAAAAAATCGTATGGTCATATTTCCCAAAACAAGATCCATCAGTACAAGCTGTACTATGTTGCGATAACGTTTCACGTGGTTTAGGCTACGGAGACGGCAAAATCTATCTACAACAAAATGATGGTAACTTGGTTGCTTTAGATGCTAAAACTGGCGCTAAAGTATGGTCTACATTAGTAAATGACCCAAAAGTCGGCGCTACAAATACTAATGCTCCACACGTGATCAAAGATAAAGTGCTTACAGGTTGTTCAGGTGCTGAGTTCGGTGTACGTTGCTTTATCGCTGCGTATAACTTAAAAGATGGTTCTTTAGCATGGAAAGCATACTCAACAGGTCCAGATTCTGAAGTGTTGATTGGTGCAGATTTCAATAAAGAAAACCCACAATACAGTGCATTGTCAGTTTACCAAGATGTAAACGGTGGTAACAAACAAGGCGGTTCATTCGCTGCATTGCCAAATGACCAAATCAAAATTGGTGAAAAAGATCTTGGTACACGTACATGGTTAAAACCACAAGCAGTTAAAGATGGTTGGCAACATGGTGGTGGCTCTGTATGGGGCTGGTGGCCGTATGATGCACGCACAAACTTGGTTTACTACGGAACAGGTAACCCATCAGTTTGGAATCCAGATGTACGTCCAGGCGATAACAAATGGTCTATGACTATATTCGCACGTGACTTAGACACTGGCGTTGCAAAATGGGGCATGCAAATGACTCCACACGATGAGTGGGATTATGATGGTATTAACGAAGTAATCTTGTTCGACAAAGGTGGTAAAACATACGCATGGCACCATGACCGTAACGGTTTTGCTTACACTTGGAATGCTGCAAACGGTTCATTGATTGCTGCTGAAAAAGTACACCCATTCGTAAACTGGGCTTCTAGTGTTGATTTGAAAACAGGCGTGCCTAAAAAACTAGCTTCTGCTTCAACTCACCAAGATTACAATGCTAAAGGCGTTTGCCCAGCTGCATTGGGTACTAAAGATCAACAACCAGCTGCTTACTCACCAAAAACTGGTTTAATTTACACTCCATTGAACCACGTATGTATGACATACGAGCCAGTTGAGTCTAAATATGTAGCTGGTCAACCATGGGTTGGTGCTACATTGACTATGTTTGCTGGTCCAGACGGTGTTATGGGTGGCTTCGGCGCTTATGATCCAATGACCAACAAAAAAGTTTGGTACAACAAAGAGAAATTCTCAGCTTGGGGTGGTGCTTTAACTACTGCTTCAAACTTGGTATTCTACGGAACTCTTGATCGTTGGTTCAAGGCTGTTGATGCACAATCAGGTAAAGAACTTTGGAAATTCCAAGTGGGTTCTGGCGTGATTGGTAATGCATTCACATACGGCCTAAAAGGTAAACAATACGTTGGTACACTATCAGGTATCGGTGGCTGGGCTGGCGTTGCGATGAACCTTGGTATGACTAACCCAACAGACGCTTTAGGCGCTGCGGGTGGTTATGCTGAATTGACAAAATACAACGCGGCTCCTGGCGGCGGTGCATTAACAGTATTCAGCCTATAATTTAGTCGTAAGATTAAATTGTAACTAAATACAAGTTAGTTCAAATGTAGTACTAAAAACACCCCGACTTGTCGGGGTGTTTTTTTATATTTAATACAAATAATATGAATCAATATCAATATATATAGTTAATATAAAACTGCTTATAAAGCAGCAAATTAGTTACAATATTGAGTTGTTTAAAATGCTATTACTGTAAGGTCTAAAAGATAAGAACTTTTTTATCAGCCAAGCACTCTATGCAATAAGGCGGTTGTTAATAACTGCATATTTGAAAATTAAGGAATAAATAATGTTGAAGCATGTTAAGAAGCAATTGGGCTTGACGTTACTGTTAGCCATTACAGCAAACATCAGTTATGCAGCAGATCCTGATATCCCAACACTTAGTCCTGACGAAGGTCGTATCGGAGAAATTAGGCGTGTTGTAGATGAGTCTGAATTTAAAGTATGTGCGGATCCAGAAAATATGCCATATTCAGATGTCAAAAAACAGGGATTTGAAGACAAAATTGCTGAAGTGTTAGCCAATGATTTAGGTAAAAAGCTAACTTATACATATGCTTATAGTCGCCAAGGTTTCTTCAGGAATACCTTAGGTGCTAACCGTTGCGATGTGGTTATTGGTACTACTTCAGACAGTGACATGATGAGAACATCTAAGCCTTACTATCGTTCAGGCCATGTGTTTGTTTGGCGTAAAGATAGTAATTTCAATATTACCGACTGGACATCACCTGATTTACATAAAGGATTCATTGGTGTAGTCGATCACAGCCCAGCAACTATTCCAATGGATGCAAATGGATTAATTGCTAATGCTCGTCCATACCGTATACAGCGCGATTTAAACTTGCCAGCTAGCTTTATGATTGATGATTTAGCAAAGGGAGATATTGATATTGCCATTGCTTGGGGTCCTATAGGTGGCTATTATGCTAAGCAATCAAAAGTACCAATGGTGGTTGCACCGATTCCTGAGTATGAAACACAAAATGCTAAAGGTAAAGAGTACTGGAATATTTCAGTTGGAGTGCGTAAAAAAGATAAAGATCGCATGGAAATGATTCAAGGTGCTTTAGATCGCAACCAAGATAAAATCATGAAAATTTTAGATGATTATGGTATTCCACATGTGCCAGTAGTTGAAGGCGATAGCTTGATGAATTCATATAAAAAATATGGTGCCAATCCTAAAAAGGTAGAAGGCAATTAACTAGTATTAGAAGTAAGCTAACAAACTGCTTGGTTGAGAAATTAACCAAGCATTTTTATGTGCTAGAAATACAAGTGTAACAATGTCCTTATGGGCACTAGTAGTGATTTTTATTCAATCTGGGAGATAGCATGTTAGGTTTTAAATCAATTAAAGCTGCTTTATTAATTTCAATGCTTGGTTTTGTCGTTTTAGCAGCTGCGACACAGGCTAGTGCAGCTTGTAATTTAGTTTCAACAAAAGATAACACTCCACTTGCAGTTAAGGCTGTAGATACTGACTCGCCAGAAGCAAAATCATTTTTAGAAACTTGTATTAACCCATACACAAAAGCTTATGCAGCAAACCCAGACTTAATTAAAGCTGGTGGCAAAAAACTGTTTGGATATAACGGCTGCTCTGGCTGCCACGGTGGCAAATTAGAAGGTGTCATGGCGCCGGCATTAAATAAGCAAGGTGGGCAGGGCGCATATGACACAAAATGGGTATATGCAAAAAATTCTACTGATAAAGGTATTTTTGAGACAATCGCTGGCGGTACTCCAGGAATTTCAGGCGGTTTGATGCCTGTGTGGCATGTACATCAACCAGATCATGTTGGTGACGGCTTATCTACAGATGAAATATTAAAAATTATTGCTTACATCCGCACAGAGTACAAAGGTGATGGCGACAAAGACTGGTTGAAATAACTTTTAAACAGCTTATGTAATCAGTCATAGCGTTGACTAAGCTGTAATTAATTCAGCGGCTATTGTATAATCCGCAACAGCCGTTTTTATGCGACTAAGCAATGGCAACAATAGTTACTAACGTAGTATTTGAAATTGAAGTGTCAACCAATTAAATAATAAGTACGTTAGATGAAAACACGTTCAGTAATGCGTTTGCAAAATGATCGTAGCAAAATTCATTACAATAAGGAGATGATATGTTAGGTTTTAAATCAGTTAAAGCTGCGTTATTAATTTCAATGCTTGGTTTTGTAGGTTTAACTGCAACAACACAAGCAAGCGCTGCTTGTAGTTTAGTTTCAACGAAAGACAGTAGTCCATTAACAGTTAAAGCAACAGATACGGATACACCTGAAGCTAAGGAATTTTTAGCCACTTGCGTGAATCCATATACTAAGAAATTCGCAGCAGATGCTGAAGCAGCTAAAGCGGGTAGAAAAGTGATGACATTTAACGGATGTACTGGTTGTCATGGTGGTAATCTAGGTGGCCTGATGGCACCTTCATTAGTTAAAAATGGCGGTACAGGGGCATTTGATACCAAATGGGTTTATGCTAAAGACTCAACTGACAAAGGTATGTTTGAAACTATCTCTGCTGGTACACCAGGTGTTTCAGGTGGTTTAATGCCTGTTTGGCATGCTCAGCAAGCAGAACATGTTGGCGATGGTTTAACTACAGATGAAATATTGAAAGCAGTTGCTTATATTCGTACTGTTTACAAAGGCGATGGCGATAAAGATTGGATGAAATAAGTCAATATAATTAATGATTTAGTCATCTATTAGCTATAAAAACGTAGTGCTGTAATAACTTGAACGGCTGCTGTATAATTACAGCAGCCGTTTTTTTACGTGCCAGCCTTAGCAGCTAAAGGGTTGGTAATGCTGTGGCGACGTGTGGAAGTTTATAAAATTTAGAGTCATTTTTCAGTATTCTAATTTGAAGCTTATGTTTAATTCAGGGAGATTTGAAATGGGTAAAAGTACGTTGAGCTTAGCATTGTTAGTGATGTTGGCAGTATTGGGTGGTTGTGGTGATAAAACTGCGAGCACCGGCGCAGCTGGAGAGTCAACTGCATCTGCAGGCTCGTCAGAAACTTGTAGTTTAGTCTCAACAAAAGATAACAGCCCATTGGCTATTAAAGCGGTTGCAACAGATACGCCAGAGGCTAAAGAGTTTTTGGCAACTTGCATGAACCCATATACTAAAAAATATGCCGCAGATGCAGAAGCCGCAAAAGCAGGGAGAAAAGTAATGACGTTAAATGGCTGTACTGGATGTCATGGCGGTAATTTAGGCGGACTTATGGCACCATCGCTAGTTAAAAATGGCGGTACAGGTGCTTTTGATACTAAATGGGTTTATGCAAAAAATGCGACTGATAAAGGTATGTTTGAGACGATCTCGAATGGCACACCTGGCACATCAGGCGGTGTTATGTCTATTTGGCATAATCAATTGCCAGGTCATGTGGGTGATGGCTTGACAACAGATGATATTTTAAAAGCTATTGGTTATATTCGCACAGTGTATCAAGGTGATGGCGAGAAAACATGGTTGAAATAAGTTTTAGCTGAGTAGCGTTAGTCAAAAGTCTAACAGCTACTGTAACTACGAAGACGGCTATTGTATAATGCAATAGCTGTTTTTATTTGTAATGTTGCTTAACAACTTTAGTGAATTGTATTTACTTAATCCCAGTAAAGGCTCCTTTGAAAAACACTGAAAATAATAAATTACACCAGGTAGTAATCGTAGGTGGTGGTGCGGGTGGTTTAGAATTGGCAACAAAACTTGGCGATTCTCTTGGCCGCAAAGGTAAGGCCATGATTACGCTTATCGATAAGACAAAAACCCATGTTTGGAAGCCGTTATTGCATGAAATTGCAGCTGGCAGTATGGATCCTGATAAGCACGAGTTAAATTATCTTGCACAGGCGCATTGGCATCATTTCAAATTCCGCTTAGGTAGCATGGATAATCTCGATCGAGCTAAGCGTGAAATATCTATTTCTCCTTATTTTGACGAAGATGGTGAGGAAGTTATCCCTCGTCGTACCGTGCAGTATGATACTTTGATTATTGCGGTTGGCAGTACCACGAATGATTTCGGCGTTAAAGGTGCCAGCGAGTATTCAATAGCCTTAGACACCCAAGACCAAGCGGAAAAATTCCATAGACGCTTACACAATGCTCTTGTGCGTGCGCAGACACAGCAAGCACCAGTACATGCAGGCCAATTAGAAGTGGTTATTGTAGGGGCGGGGGCGACAGGTGTTGAGTTGTCAGCCGAGTTGCATAATACGACGCGTGAGCTGGCGGCCTATGGACTAGATAAAATTAATCCAGATCGCGATATTCAGATTTCATTGATTGAGGCTAATTCGCGCGTACTACCTGCGCTTCCACCTAAGCTATCTAACTCAGTGGAGCTAGAGCTTAGCAAGCTACGTGTGCATTTGTACACAGGCGAACGCGTTACAGAGGTGACGGATAAAGGTGTACATACACATAGTGGTCGCTTTATTCCGTCAGTATTAGTCGTCTGGGCTGCAGGTATTAAGGCGCCAGACTTTTTACATGAGATAGATGGTTTAGAGACTAACCGCATCAATCAGCTTGTGGTGAATCGAACATTGCAAACGACTTTAGACGAGAATATTTTCGCATTTGGTGATTGTGCTGCTTGCCCATGGATTGGTCATGCGGGTGAGAGCGTTCCCCCGCGTGCGCAGGCGGCACATCAGCAAGCATCTATGTTGATTAAATCAGTGAAGTGCCGTGTAGCTGGTAAAACTGAACTGCCAGAGTTTACCTATCGAGATTACGGTTCTTTAGTCAATCTAGGTAGTTACACTACAGTTGGCAATTTGATGGGATCACTCTCTGGCAGTAGTTTGTTTATTGAGGGCTTATTTGCTAGGTTGATGTATCAGTCACTCTATAAAATGCATTTGATGGCTTTACATGGCTTCTGGAGCACCGCATTGCAAACGCTAGCGCGCACTATTACCAGACGAGCTGAGTCACAAGTGAAGCTTCACTAAGTACGACTCACTAAATCTTTAATCAATAAAAAAGGTCGCGATAGCGACCTTTTTTATTGATTAAAGATTTTTTCGAAATGATTACGCTAGCATTTCGTTTTAGTATGTTTTAAATATAGTTTGTAAATAATGGCCATACTAATGCTCACAAATGCACCAAATATGATGATAATTATATCTATAGATAAATTTTCATGTACCATCAAAGTGTAAATGCCTAGCAGTACAAGAATGCCGATATTTTCGTTGAAGTTTTGCACTGCAATGGAATGTCCTGCGCCAAGTAGAGTATGCCCCCTATGCTGCAGCAATGAGTTAAGGGGCACTAAGAAATAACCCGCCAGAACACCAATACAAAATAACACAACGGCGGCGACCTCGGGTGAGTCAACCAGTATCATGCTCATGACTAAAATACCCATGAGTATGCCTGCCGGTAAAACTTTGACTGCATTCTCTAACTTAACAAACATGGATGCGCCCACTGACCCGATGGCAATACCAACAGCGAGTATAGCGATTAGTTTTGTTGCAGATTGTTCATCTAAGCCCAGTTTTAGACCCGCCCAGCGCAGCACTACAAATTGCAGTGTAGCACCTGCACCCCAAAATAAAGTAGTCACAGCGAGTGATACTTGGCCTTGTGGGTCACGCCATAGGGTTGTAAAGGCATGCCAAAAGTCTTTTAGAAGGGAAACCAGGTCACGTTTTGGCATTTTATGATCGATAGGTACCTTCGGAATGTAATAGTTGAAACCTGCTGCCAGTAAGTAAATTAAGGTGATGATGGCGATACCGAAATATGGATCGTGAGCTGAAATGCTGGAGCCGAATACTGGCCCTAAGATAATGGCGGTAACTGTGGTGCCTTCCATCCAAGCGTTTGCTTTGATGAGCTGAAAGTGAGGCAACATTTCTGTCAATATGCCGTATTTGGCAGGGGAGTAAGCTGCAGCACCAATGCCTACAATGGCGTATACATACAAAGGGGGCAAGCCGAATAAAGCCAGCGAGCAACCTAAGAACTTTATGCCATTACTTAAAAACATAACCTTGCCCTTAGGCAGGGCATCAGCAAATGGGCCTACAAATGGTGCTAATACTATATACGCAATTACAAAGAATTCGCGCAATAAAGGTTCGTGCCACTCAGGCGCATTGAGCTTCGAAAGTAATGCGATAGAGGCGAACAGTAAGGCGTTATCTGCAACGGCAGATAAGAATTGAGCAATTAATAGGGTATAAAAACCTTTGGTCATTTCATTTCTAAATCAATACTGACTTTTCCGACTCCACCATGCTGTGCTTCACATTGAGGTGCTACAGCACAATTATGGAGGAGTCTTTGAGTCATTATTGATTTATCAATAGAACTATAAAACTTCGGATGCAAAATCGGCTAGACGAGAGCGCTCACCACGTTGCAGCGTAATATGGCCGTTGTGGCTCCAGCCCTTAAATCTATCGACCACATAGGTCAGACCTGAACTGCCTTCTGTTAAGTATGGCGTATCGATTTGTGCGATGTTGCCTAGGCAAACCACTTTAGTGCCAGGGCCTGCACGCGTAATGAGCGTTTTCATTTGTTTAGGCGTTAAGTTTTGCGCTTCATCGATGATTAAGAATTTATTCAAAAATGTACGTCCACGCATGAAATTCAGTGATTTCACCTTGATACGGCTGCGAATTAAATCTTGCGTGGCTGCACGTCCCCATTCTCCTGCATCCTCATCACTTTTATTGAGTACTTCTAAATTATCATCTAGCGCTCCCATCCAAGGGCCCATTTTCTCTTCTTCAGTCCCTGGTAGAAAGCCAATATCTTCGCCTACCGAAACCGTGACACGCGTCATAATGATTTCAGAGTAGATCTTTTTATCAAGTACCTGTGTGAGTGCGGATGCCAATGTGAGCAATGTTTTACCCGTACCCGCTTGACCTAATAAGCTGACAAAATCCACCTCTGGATCCATCAGTAAATTAAGCGCGAAGTTTTGCTCGCGGTTGCGTGCATTAATGCCCCAAACATTGTGCTTAGGCTGCATATGGTCTTTAACGACTTCTAATACTGAGCTGTTGCCATCTACGCTACGCACCAAAGCATGGAATGGTTTTTCATATTCGTAATAGACAAATTCATTCACTAGAAACGTTTTGCATAAAGGTCCGCTAATGCGGTAGAACATGCGACCAGCTTCTTGCCATGACTCCATTTCTTTACTGTGATTTTCCCAAAAGTCAGCAGGTAGCTCCTTCATGCCACTGTACAAAAGGTCGCTATCTTCAAGCACCTTGTCATTAAAGTAATCTTCCGCAGGCATCCCCATTGCACGAGCTTTAATACGGATGTTGATGTCTTTACTGACAAGAATAACTTGGCGGTCTGGCTGACTTTTTTGCAGCTCAAGCACGACTGCTAAAATTTGATTATCTGCTTTTAGCCCTGCAAGCCCCGGTAGCTCAGTAGTGACTTGCAGCGTTTGTACGAATAAACGCCCTGTTAGATGTCGGTTGCCATTCACGTTAAGTGGGCAGCCAAGTTCAAGATTGGTTAAGTCGGTGCCTACAATTTCCTCTAAATTACGGCTTGCCTGACGGGCGTTACGCGCAACTTCAGTGAGCCCTTTTTTATTGTTATCAAGTTCTTCCAACGTTACCATGGGCAGAAAAATGTCATGCTCTTCAAAGCGAAACAAGCTAGAAGGATCATGTATCAATACGTTGGTATCAAGTACAAAAAGCTTGGTAGCATTTAGCGATTTTTTTGCCATTACATTCTTTCTAATTGTGAGTGATAAAGAAATTTATAATATTTAAACAAGTAAGTTGATACTAAATAGTTTTAATGAAGTTAAGAACTTCTGCAGCATGGCCATCCACCTTAACGCCGCGCCATTCTTTAATAAGCGTACCATTTTTATCGATAACAAAAGTGCTGCGCTCAACACCACGTACTTGCTTACCGTACATATTTTTCATTTTCATGACGCCAAATAGCGAGCAAGCAAGCTCTTCGGTATCTGCCAGCAACTCGAAGGGAAAGCTAAATTTTGCTTTAAAGTTCTCATGCGACTTTAAGCTATCTCTAGAAACGCCAAAAATCTCAGTATTCAGATTCTGAAAATCGGCATAAGCCTCTCTAAATTGAATGCCTTGTGTAGTGCAGCCTGGGGTGGAATCTTTGGGGTAAAAGTAGATGATAAGATTTTTACCGAGAAATTGGGATAACTGAAAAGTCACACCGCTAGTAGCGGGTAACTGAAAATCTGGAACTGCTTTGTCGAGTATTAGTGTATCGGTCATATTGTCTACCTCCATTGTTGATAAAAAGCCTGAAATAGGCAATAGGATATGCGAAGAATTATCGATATTTAGCCGTAAATTGATAATTAAATATTGATGGCTTTAGGTTTTAATTAATGACTTTTAAATAAGGGCTTTAATTGACAGATAAGTTCAAAGTTTTAGGCAGTAGAATCGTGATAGCCGTACCGCCTTCATGACGCGCCTCAAATTTTAATTCGCCAGCCAACACATCACATACTTTAAATGCGAATGGGATGCCGATACCCGTACCAAATCTCTTGGTGGTTGGTGCGCTCATGGCGCTAGGATCTGGCGTAAATGGCATGCCGCAGCCTTGATCTAGCAGTGATAGCGTATATTTTGTCGGCGCTACTTTTAGCGTAATTTCTATAGTGCTGTTTTTACTTGAAGCATCAATCGCATTTAATAATAAGTTGTAAATCACTTGTTCTAGCAAATGCTGGTCTGTGTATATTGCAGTAGCTTTAGGCCAATTTGGCAGAATGAACTCAATTGACCTTTCTCTTATCTTTTGTTGCAGCGGCGCTAGCGCACCACTCACGATTTCTTGCAGACTAGTATTTTCTGGCTGAGGTTTTAGTGGCAATAAATAAGCCAGCAGTGCGCCCGTCCAGCGTTCTAGCCTATCTACAGTGTCGATAATGCCGCGTAATGATAAGCGCGTTTCTGTGTCATATTCTGGATCATCCATTACTTGAGCGGTGGCACGTATGCTCGCTAACGGGTTGCGAATGTTATGTGCCAGCATAGGCACCAATAAACCTTGCGCTGCTTGTTTTTCGGTGCGTACCAGCGCTTCTTGGCTAGAGGCCAGTTTCTCCGCCATTTCATTAATGGCTTGTGATACCGAAGCCAGTTCGGCAACACCTTCTTCGGGTGCTTTGTAAGTAAGATTGCCTGCGCTAATCTCTGCCGTGGCTTTCAATACATCTCTGATAGGTTTAACAATGGCACGTTTCAAGAATATTCTAGAAAAAATCAACAGTAATACAGCCAATATGAGTGGAATAATCAGTAAGATAGTTGCGGTGCGCTTGGTTTCAACGAGCTGTTTGTTAAGTTGAGCTTGCTTTTGATTCAATAACTTTTCGGTGTGCGCAAGAATGTCTTCAAAGCGCTTAAATAGTCCTGTTTCTATGTCAGTATTTAGCGCGTGTTTGGTTTTGTCGTTACTTAGACTTTGGTATTGTTCAAATAAAGCGGGTGTTTCTACTACAAATTTTTTGTAACTAGCATGCAGTTCATTAATGGCAGATTTTTCTGCTTCACCTACAGTAATGGTTTGTAATTGATCAAAATGCTTTTCAATCGAGATGGTAAAGTCACTATATTCTTTGCGTGCTGTAGCATCATCCAAAAAGTAGGCGTCAAATAATTCTTTCATTTGGCGATATAAATCACCACGGGTTTGCTGCACCTCGACTACTAATAAGCTGATTCGGCTTGCCTCTTGGCTAGACTTTTCCCACAAATGAATACCAATGGCGCCAGCAGTGGCCGCCAAGATAATGAGTAAGATAAATGCCAACTCATGAATCAGCAGTAGGTCTTTTAGAGATTTGTTTTTTCTTAGCATGCTGGCAAGTTAATTGTGATGAGTCTTGAAAAGCTACTGATCTTCAAGCTTAAATGGAATAGGTACTTTGATACTAAAGTTACTGCCTCGTAAGGCTTCTGGTGGCGCTGGAAATGGCGCCGCTTTTTCAACCATTTCTAGGGCTTGTTTGTCTAAGCTCTCAAAGCCACTTGATTGAATAATTTTTTTTGATTTAAGTTTACCGTTGCCATCAAGTAGTAACTCGACAACGGCCTCACCTTGCCAGCCGCGCATTTGTGCAATGCGAGGGTACTGTTTGTGTTTGCCAATCGCGCCCCAGAGGGTATTGCCATATCTGCCGCGAGCATCATCTATATCCTCTTGGTTTGGCGCAGCAGTTTTAGGATCAGGCATCACTACTGGCGCAGGTGGCATTGGTGATGGCGCTGCATCGACCTTAGGTGCAACTGCAATAACTTCTGTTTGATGGGTCACAACTGCGGGAGGCGGAGCAATAGGTGTAGGTTCGTTTTTCACCACTGTTGTTGGTAGAGGTTTGGTGACGGGTTTAAGCTCAGGCTTGGGTTCTATTTTTGGTTTAATCAGTTCAGGTTCGGCTTTGACAGGTTCTGGTATAGCCGCAGGCGGTGGCTCAGGTTTTTTGCTTAATTCAACGGTTAATAAAACTGGTTTTTTAATAGCCTCAAACTTAACATTGGGAATAATAAACGCGAGCAAAATATGCAGCAAGATTGAGCAGATAACCGCCCATATAAGCGTGTTGCTGTTAGCATTGATTGCACCAGATTGACGGTTATTGGAATGATTGACGGCGATGTTCAGAGGCACAAATATTCCAAATAGGTGAGTAAAAAATTTCTAAAGAAATCGGTAGTGAATTTCAAATCAACTGAAAATTATACAACAAGCTAGTCATGAATTTGAAAAGCTATCTTAAACCAAGCCATCTAGCACTTGCACTTGCACTAAAGCACCTGCATCTAAGTTGCCAACAGTTTCACTGAGAACAATAAAACAATTAGCCAATGACATCGAGCTTAAAATCGCCGAGCCTTGTGCGCCCGTCGGTTTGACTTTCCATGTGCCATCATTATCTGCAAATAATATGCCGCGTTGAAACTCCGTGCGGCCTGTTTGTTTTTTGATATTTTCGGTACATACAACATTAAACGTGGGTAATGGTGCTGGATTGGGCTGTCCCATTAATACCAGCATGGCTTCACGTACAAACTGATAAAAAGTCACCATCACTGCCACTGGGTTGCCAGGTAAGCCGAAATAATGTGCATGCTTATCTTGGTTTCCTTGGATTTTGCCATAAGCTAAAGGGCGGCCTGGCTTCATGGCGACTTTCCAAAACATCACTTGACCATGTTTAGCTAGTAACTGCTTCATATAATCAGCTTCGCCAACCGAAACGCCGCCGCTGGTAATGACTGCATCAGCTAGTTTTGCAGCATTAAGTAAGGTCTTTTCAAGCAACTCAGGGTTATCAGCAATTGCGCCCATATCTATGATTTCTACGCCAAGACGTTTTAGCATGCCGTAAAGTGTGTAGCGGTTGCTATCGTATACTTGACCTTCTTGCAAAGGTTTGCCGATACTGGCTAATTCATCGCCTGTAGAGAAGAAAGCCACTTTGAGTTGACGATACACATTTACTTCGCCAATACCAAGTGAAGCGATTAAGCCTAAATCAGCCGCACGCATCATATGGCCTATAGGCAATACCGCCTTACCCAATTGCAAATCCTCACCTGTGTAACGTACGTTTGCTTTAGGTTTTGGCGCTTCTGTAAAGCGAATCAAGTCGCCTTCAACGTTTACCCGCTCTTGCATAATGACCGTATCTGCGCCCTTGGGCATCATGCCACCCGTCATAATGCGTACGCATTCTCCAGATTGAATGCCGCCGACAAAGGCTTTACCTGCAAATGCTGACCCTATTACTTTTAACTCGGTAGACTTGCTTATATCTGCAGCATTGAACGCGTAGCCATCCATCGCCGAGTTATCGTAATTGGGCACGTTAGCTGGCGACAATATATCTGCCGCCAATACGCGACCTAAACTCTCGCGAATCGGTAAAACTTCAGTTTCAATAACAGGGCTTAAAAACTGCTTGATGAATTGTCGTGCTTTAGTGACAGGCATGGAGTTTGGATCGTAGTCGTCCATGCAACTAGGGTTGGTTGCTAGTTCAGAAAGAATGGTTTTATTGGTCATATTTTGAGATGCTTATATTTTGAGGTTTCTTGGAAAAATCAATCTATTCCTACGTCATTCTGACTGCAACGAAGAATCCAAGCAATGTGTCTTAACCACTGGATTCTTCGCTTCACTCAGAATGACGGGTAAAGGTTTAAGTATTATTAAGTGCAGCTTCCAATACTGCTAAATCTTCAAACGTATTTAAGTTTGTAAAAGCTTCGTTGCGATCACTAAAATCTACTTCAATATATTGCAGACTTTTTTGCCAAGTGCTCACGCGGCGCTCACCTTGCTGTAAATAAGCGGTGAGGGATGGCAACACAGTTTCTTTGCACAGACAAAATACTGGGTGGGTGCTGCCGTCACTACTCGCTACGGCAATCTCTGCTTTGTTTTCAACTAGTGCAGCCATCAGACGTTGGGCTAAATCAACTGGCAATAATGGAGAATCGCAAGGTACTGTGAGTACATAATCATGTTGGGCGTGTTGCAAGCCCAAGCTAAATCCAGCTAGCGGCCCTAAAAAGTCTTCCACTTCATCTTGTAACACGGGGTAGCCCAAAGCTTGATACTGGGCCAGCTCCCGATTGGCATTGATGAGTATTTCATCAACTTGTCGCGTTAAGCGTTCAATGACGTGCTGAATGAGTGATTTGCTTTGTAAAAGCACCAAGCCTTTATCCACACCGTTCATACGAGTGGCACGGCCGCCTGATAGGATGATTGCTGAGATTGACATGATTTAAGTCGGAATCTGGTTTTGCATGAAATAAGCCGTAAGCGCAATGATTGCCCAAATGGCAAAAGTGATAGTTAAGTTCTTTTGTTCTTCCATGATGGAATAAAAGACATGCCCAATGAATTCAGATACACCTTTTGAACCAAAAATTAATCCATAAACAGCAGGAATGATGACAAACAACAAGAAAAGTTTTTGTCCTGTATATCCTAAAACTATTGATTCAATATTGCCAAAAGATACTCTAAAAAGATAACTTCTTTGACTGAAAACTCCTAGCATGATGACAACTGCAAGATTGAAAATAATGGGGGAAATAATGGCTGGAAAGATTCTATCTAACATAATGATATTTTTCTAATCATCCACCTGTATGTGACATAAACCGAATCACCGCAGGTTCTGCGCGGCGTAAATCAAAGTCATGTCCTTTAGGTTTAATTGCCATGCTGGCCAAAATTGCGTCAATGGCTGCTTGGTCATCATTTGGATTTGCACGCAACAGAGGCATTAAATCGACTTTATCTTCCTGCCCTAAGCATAAGTAAAGCTCGCCTTTGCAGGTGATGCGTACGCGGTTGCAGCTTTCGCAAAAGTTATGGCTGTGCGGTGAAATGAAACCAATTTTGGTTTTTGTATTCGCGACTCGCCAATACCGAGCAGGGCCACCAGTTGTTTCGGTACTGGTGATGAGCGGGTACTCACTTTGGAGTATTTTAAGAGTATCTTCATTGCTGCAAAATGTTGATTCTCTTGTGTGGTCTACTTCGCCTAAAGGCATTTCTTCAATGAATGAAATATCGATCGCTTCGTCGATAGCGAATTTAACTAATGATAAAGCTTCGTCATCATTCACGCCGCGCATGAGCACGGTATTTAATTTGATATTTTCAAAGCCAGCTTGTTTGGCGGCTTGTATGCCGCGCAACACTTTATCCAACTCACCTGTGCGCGTAATTTTCTTAAATCGCTCAGCGTTGAGACTGTCAACACTAATGTTAATGCGCTTCACCCCTGCGTTTTTTAAATCTTGGGCTTGCTTCTCTAGCTGGCTTCCGTTGGTAGTGAGTACTAACTCATTAAGGCCTTCAAGCTTGCCGACTTCCTCAAAAAGCCACAATGCATTTTTGCGGACTAGCGGCTCACCGCCAGTAATGCGCACTTTGCTTACGCCTAATCCGACAAATATTTTGACGAGCCGCGCGCATTCTTCAAGACTTAATACTTCATCGCGCGGTAAAAATGTCATGTCTTCTGACATGCAATACACGCAGCGAAAATCGCAGCGATCTGTAATAGATAGACGGATATAATCTACTGTACGACCAAATTGGTCTATCAGTTTTTGCTGCGGTTTTTGAGTAAGTATTTTTGAAGAATTAAGCACTTTTTTGGCCATTGCTTGTCGAATTGGTAACGATTTAACAAGTGTATTATACTAATGCGTACATGCATATAATGTTAGATGTTTTGGAGAGAATAAGTTGCAAGATTTAGAAACAAAACAAGATTTAGATGTCAGATTAGGGGCTTTGATTAGTGAGCATCAGCATATGCCCGGTGCGCTAATGCCATTGCTGCACGCCATTCAGGATAACATTGGATATGTGCCAGAATCTGCTTATTCTCAGATTGGTAAGGCTCTGAGTTTATCCGTGGCTGAGGTGCATGGTGTGGTGACTTTTTATCATCATTTCCGTACGCACAAACCAGGTCGCCATGTGATGCAGATTTGCCGGGCTGAGTCATGCCAATCTATGGGCTCCGAAGCATTGGAGGCGCATGCTAAAAAGTGCTTGAATGTGGATTATCATCAAACGACTTCTGATGATGCGATTACGCTGGAAGCCGTTTACTGTTTGGGCAATTGCGCACTTTCGCCAGCTGTGATGATGGATGAAGAAGTTTATGGACGTGTTTCTGCTGAAGATTTGGATGCATTGATTGCAGAGGCAAGGGCTTAATGATGACAACTAAAGTATATGTTCCTCGCGACTCTAGCGCGCTTTCAATGGGCGCTGAAAAAGTAGCTAGTGCGATTGCTCTGGAAGCAAAAAAACGCGGTTTAGAAATAACAATTATCCGTAATGGCTCTCGTGGTCTTTACTGGCTTGAAACAATGGTTGAAGTAGCAACAGACCAAGGTCGTGTTGCTTATGGTCCCGTTAAAGCTAAAGATGTCCCTTCGCTTTTTGACGCAGATTTTCTGAATGCTAAAAATCACCCTTTGAGTTTAGGTTTAACCGAAAAAATTGAATGGTTGAAAAAACAACAGCGCTTAACGTTTGCGCGTGTTGGTATTACGGACCCAGTTTCTTTAGATGATTATATTGCCCACGATGGCTATAAAGGCCTCAAAAAAGCACTGACATTATCAGGTGCTGAGATTGTTAAAGCGGTCACAGACTCAGGTCTGCGTGGTCGTGGTGGCGCTGCTTTCCCAACTGGTATTAAATGGAATACCGTATTGGGCTGTCAGGCTGACCAAAAATACATTGTATGTAATGCGGATGAAGGTGACTCTGGTACGTTCTCAGACCGCATGATTATGGAAGATGACCCGTTTGTGCTGATTGAAGGCATGACGATTGCAGGGGTTGCAGTAGGTGCGACACAAGGTTATATTTACTTGCGTAGTGAGTACCCACATGCGCTTAAAGTTTTGAACGAAGCTATTGCTAAAGCAGAGGCGGCAGGCTATTTGGGCGATAAAATTTTTGGCTCAACACATACCTTTAATTTAGAGGTTCGTCGCGCAGCTGGTGCTTATGTATGCGGTGAAGAAACCTCACTACTCGAAAGCTTAGAAGGTAAGCGAGGTCTAGTAAGATTTAAACCACCACTACCAGCGATTGAGGGCTTATTCGGCAAACCTACTGTTGTGAATAATGTAATTTCACTCGCAACGGTGCCAATTATTTTGGATAAAGGCGCACAATATTATGCGGATTACGGCATGGGTCGCTCACGCGGCACTTTGCCTATTCAGTTGGCAGGTAATTTAAAACATGGTGGACTAGTCGAACTTGCGTTTGGTGTTACCTTGCGTGAGCTGCTTTACGATTACGGTGGTGGTTCAGCGACAGGCAAGCCGATTCGCGCAGTGCAAGTGGGCGGGCCATTAGGCGCGTTCTTGCCAGAAAGCCAATTCGATACGCCTTTAGATTATGAAGCGTTTAGCAATATTTGGGCGGTTGTTGGCCACGGCGGTATTGTCGCGTTTGATGATACGGTTGATATGGCGAAAATGGCACGTTATGCATTTGAATTCTGCGCGATAGAGTCATGCGGAAAATGTACGCCGTGTCGTATAGGTTCAACCCGTGGCGTTGAAGTAATTGATAAAATCATTGCAGGCAAAGATACTGCGAAAAACATTAAGTTGGTGCGCGATTTAAGCGACACTATGTTGAATGGTTCGCTGTGCGCATTGGGTGGCATGACGCCATATCCAGTGTTAAGCGCGATGAATCATTTCCCTGAAGATTTCGGAATAGCTAAGTAGGTCAGGCTTTGGCCTGATATGTCGGGTTAAAACCCGCTCTACAAAATAGTAGGAGCATTAAAATGGACGACATTAAATACAGCAATACGCATCATCAACATGAGCACAGCCGCACTAATTATGATGATCAATTAGATTATGGTACGCCTGCGAGTGATTCAGACGTTCAAGTCACGTTGATGATTGATGATAGAGAAATTACCGTGCCAGAAGGTACCTCTATTATGCGTGCCTCAATTATGGCGGGCATTAACGTGCCTAAACTATGCGCAACAGATAGCTTAGAGCCTTTTGGTTCATGCCGTTTGTGTGTGGTGGAAATTGAAGGTCGTCGTGGCTATCCAGCTTCATGTACAACGCCTGTAGCAGAAGGTTTAAAAGTACATACGCAAACGCCTAAGCTTGCCGATATTCGTCGCGGTACGATGGAACTGTATATTTCAGACCATCCTTTAGATTGCTTAACCTGTGCAACCAATGGTGATTGTGAACTGCAAGACATGGCTGGCGCAGTAGGTTTGCGCGAAGTGCGTTATGGCTATGAAGGTGAAAATCACCTGAAAGCAGAAAAAGATGAAAGCAACCCTTATTTCACCTTTGACCCAAGTAAATGTATCGTCTGTTCACGTTGCGTGCGCGCTTGTGAAGAAACGCAAGGCACCTTTGCACTCACTATCTCAGGTCGTGGCTTTGAATCAAAAGTAGCTGCTGGTGTAACCGATTTTATGAATTCAGAATGTGTGTCTTGTGGCGCTTGTGTGCAAGCTTGCCCAACGGCAACATTGATTGAGAAAACCGTGATTGAGCATGGTGTGCCTGAGCACAGCGTGACAACAACCTGTGCTTATTGTGGCGTTGGTTGTTCATTTGACGCTGAAATGAAAGGCGAAGAAGTCGTTCGCATGGTACCGAATAAAAATGGTGGCGCAAACCACGGCCATTCATGCGTAAAAGGACGTTTTGCATGGGGTTACGCAACACACAAAGACCGTATCACCACACCTATGATACGTAAAAGCATTCATGATGAATGGCAACAAGTGAGCTGGGATGAAGCATTTAGCTATGCCGCCAGTGAAATTACCCGCATTCAAGCCAAATATGGCAAAGCTTCTGTGGGCGGTATTACATCGTCACGCTGCACCAATGAAGAAGTTTATGTCGTGCAAAAACTAGTACGTGCAGTGTTTGGTGTAAACAACGTGGATACTTGCGCACGTGTTTGTCATAGCCCGACAGGTTATGGTTTAAAACAAACAATAGGTGAATCAGCAGGTACGCAAACCTTTGACTCCGTGATGCAGTCGGATGTCATTTTTGTGATTGGTGCAAACCCAACAGATGGTCACCCAGTGTTTGCTTCACAAATGAAACGTCGCTTGCGCGAAGGTGCAAAACTGATTATTGCCGATCCACGCGCGATTGATTTGGTGGACTCTCCACACGTTAAAGCAGATTATCACCTTAAATTACAACCAGGCACTAACGTGGCATTAATCTCCGCTATTGCACACGTCATTGTGACTGAGGGCTTAGTGAATGAGGAATTTGTAAAAGAGCGTTGTGAGTGGGATTCATTTGTAGAGTGGCGTGATTTTGTTGCGCTCCCACAAAACTCACCTGAAGTATTAGGTTTGGCAATGGGCGTGCCAGCTGAAGAGCTGCGCGCAGCAGCAAGACTATATGCTACTGGCGGCAATGCTGCGATTTATTATGGTTTAGGCGTTACCGAGCACAGCCAAGGTTCTACCATGGTGATGGGTATTGCAAACTTAGCCATGGCAACCGCTAACATTGGCCGTGAAGGCGTGGGCGTTAACCCATTACGCGGTCAAAATAACGTGCAAGGTTCTTGTGACATGGGCTCTATGCCACATGAATACCCAGGTTATCGTCATGTGTCAGATGAAGCTACGCGAGAGTTATTTGAAGGCGCATGGGGTCGTCCGTTAAGTAATGATCCTGGTTTACGTATCCCTAACATGCTGGACAATGCCATAGAAGGCAGTTTTAAAGCGATTTACTGTGTTGGTGAAGACATTGTGCAGTCTGACCCTAACACACAGCATGTAACGCATGCGCTAGAGAATATGGAGTGTGTGATCGTGCAAGATTTGTTCTTGAACGAGACTGCAATGTTCGCGCATGTATTCTTCCCAGGCGCATCATTCTTAGAAAAAAGCGGTACATTTACCAACGCTGAGCGTCGTATTTCACCGGTGCGCCGTGTGATGACACCAAAAAATGGTATGGAAGATTGGGAAGTGACAGCTAAATTCTCGAATGCGCTTGGCTACCCTATGGACTATAAACACGCTTCTGAAATTATGGATGAAGTGGCAAGCCTAACACCAACATTTAAAGGCGTTAGCTTCAAGAAACTTGACGAGTTAGGCAGCATACAGTGGCCGTGCAATGACGAGCAACCACTAGGCACGCCGACCATGCATATCGATGAATTCGTACGCGGTAAAGGTAAATTCTTCGTGACGCAATATGTGGCGACCACTGAAAAAGTAACGCCTAAGTTCCCACTGATTCTAACGACAGGTCGTATCCTTTCGCAATACAACGTAGGAGCACAAACACGTCGTACTAAGAACGTAGCTTGGCATAGCGAAGATATTGTGGAAATTCACCCGCATGATGCAGCAGAGCGCGGCATTCACGAAGGTGATTGGGTAGGTATTGCTAGTCGAGCAGGTGAAACTGTATTGCGTGTAAAAATTACTGAACGTGTGCAACCTGGTGTGATTTACACCACGTTCCACCATCCAGAATCTGGCGCAAACGTCATTACGACTGAGAATTCGGACTGGGCAACAAACTGTCCTGAGTTTAAGGTCACCGCCGTACAAGTGACACGCGTGAATCAGCTTTCTGATTGGCAGCAACATTACAAAACCTTTAGTGAAGCACAGTTGGCGTTTGCCGATAGAGACCTAGAAGCAGCAAAAATTGAGCTTTAGCAATAAGTTTATTTAATGTTAGCCGTCATTCATCAGCTACTACGTCATTCCAGTGAAAGCTGGAATACAGTTGCTACCAATAGCTGTGCAAAGCAAGCCAATGGATACCAGCTTCTGTTGGTATGAAGGTGTGTGTAGTTGGCAGATTTACATATGGTTAAATTGGTTGCAGATGTGCCATTAAGCACGTTGAGTGTTTCACAATGGCAAAATGGTGAAATAGTAAAAACGCAAGATTGTTTGGCAGAAGAAACACCGGTGGCGCTGATTTACAACGGTGTTTCACATGCGGTGATGTTGGCAACGGCACAAGATTTAGAAGATTTTGCACTTGGTTTTTCGCTTAGCGAAGGCATCGTACAAAGTGCTGGTGAGCTATATGGCATTGAATTACAAGTGCAAAGTAATGGCATAGAGTTGCATTGTGAAATTGCTAGTGAACGGTTTATGCAGCTTAAAGAGCGACGTCGTACCTTAGCAGGTAAAACTGGCTGCGGATTATGTGGCGCTGAAAATTTAGCACAAGCCATGCGTTATCCAGCGTTGCTAAAAACATATCGCAGGTTTAATGCAAGCGCCATAGTGACTGGCTTGAAAACCATACAGGCGCAGCAGAAGTTACAACAGCAAACGGGCGCAACCCATGCTAGTGCTTATGTACAGGCTGATGGCACGGTGAGCTTGGTGCGTGAGGATGTAGGAAGGCATAACGCACTGGATAAGTTGGTTGGCGCACTAGCAAAACAAGAGCTTGATAGGACTGGTTTTATTATTACCACCAGTCGTGCAAGTTTTGAAATGGTACAAAAAACAGCAAGCGCTGGCGTGGGCATGTTAGTCGCGGTTTCAGCACCCACAGGTTTGGCAGTGCGAGTAGCAGAACAATGCGGCTTAACCTTAGTTGGATTTGCAAGAGAAGGTCGTTATGTGATTTACAGTCACGCTGACAATATTATGAATGAGTAAGATTAGAGAAAAGTAAAAATGGATATTCAACGCTTAATTTCAATGGCTAATCAAATCGGTGATTTTTACGAATCATATCCAAACCAAAGTCACGCTCAAAAAGACATTGCAGAGCATATCAATAAGTTTTGGGCATTATCGATGCGTAAACAAATTGCAGAGTATGTGAGTGAACAAAGCGGTGCTGGCATACATGCTCAAGTGCAGAACGCGATTAAAGCACATTTAAAGCTTTGAACTATTTAAGTTACTGAATTAGGTAGCTGAGGCTCTTATGCTACTTTACGCGCTGAAATAACCTAAAGCCCTCTTTTCTGTCAGCCGCGCGTTTGCCGTTCCAAATCTGTTTCCACTCCTGACCAGGCTGCATTTTTCCTACACCTCTTACGTCTTGCAATAAATAAAAATCACAATTTAATTGCTGCGTGGTTTCAAAAGGCAGTAGTTGAATATTGGTGTAGTAATTAAGCAATAAGCCTTGAGCCTGAGCTACATCTAGGCTGTTGATGCAGTTATATGTTTTTGGTAGTACTTTATTCATGCTTAAAAACACTGTTTGATAGCTTTTAGCTGAGTCTATCAGTGGTAACCAAAGCGTCATTAATAAGCCCCAGCCAAAAGTCATTCCTACTGCCCAATTGGTCACTGTGGACTTATTGGTTTGTTTAGCCCGCATGCAAACAAACATCCATATGAGGGTAATTGCTAAGGCAATAACAAATGATAACCAGTTAAAATGAGTTGCATATGCACCAGATAAGAACTGCATGCGCTCTTTAATTTTGACAGGATAGCCAGTCAGCATTGCTGCCCAACCTAACCAAATCAGCGCACCAATTAGCCCAAATAGCATGACGCCAAACCAGTTCAAAGCCGCAGCCGCTCCGCGTTTTAGATGTTCTACACTGCCTGCACCTAGTGCTACAAGTGGTAAAAGTAAAGGTAGTGCATTAATGTCTTTAGTGCTGGCACCTAACCCTAAGAAAAATAAACTGCAAACAAAAAAGCTAATCATCAACTGAAATTTAGGTTTGCTGAGCAACTGTTGGCGATAGCGCCATAAGCCTAATACTGCCAATGGCAGGGCAGGCCAAGCATACCAAATTAAGATACGTAAAAAATAGAGGTGGTTTAATTGGTTGAAATTATTAAGATTGAGTTGCCACCAGCTCAATAGCATTGCAGGGTAGTAATTTTGCAGTAATAGAATCCAAGTTAATATCATTGGGGCGGCAATCACAATGGCTAGACTCAAGAACTTTGCAAAGCTTTTTGTGCGCCAAATTTTGAATATTAAAGGCAGTATAAGTGCGGTACTTAGTAAAATAAGTGCTGGCATTACACCAAAGCTTAAAAACCCGATGCCAAGCGCGGCTCCCAAAAGAGCGCTTGCACGCCAAGGGCGGCGCTTAGACAGCGCTAATGCATAAAAGCCAGTCGCCAAGCAAGTTAGGTTTGCGATTTCAGCGCTCAAGCTGTGTGCGCTGATAATCAAACCTATGGTACCTATCATAATGAATGTAGCGTGACGCCCGACACCACGCGTCCACAGCTCTCTACCGGTCATTCCCACCATGAGCAATAATATGGCTAACCAAATGGTATTGAACAGCCTGGCACCGTCATGAGTGCTTAGTAGTGGAGAGAGTAATTTTGCGCTGGCAGCTGCACTTAGGTAGTAAAGAGGAGGGGTCGAAGGAAAGGATTCGCCACTAACTAAAGGCGCAAGTATGCTGCCACCATCTAAAATATTTTTGACAATATTGATGCTGGTAGACTCTAGCGGCTTCCAAGGTGCATGACCAATTAGGCCTAATACAATCCAGATTGCACATAATAAAAGTAATAGTTGTGTTTTTGCCCCGTCACCTATGCGTGCCCGCGGTGTTGACATATTACCTTGCCAGTCGTGATCCAGTTGAAAACGCATAATATTGAGTCGCTAAGTTTGCTTTTTTATTAGTCTTAATTGTTTATTTTAACCGATTGTGTCGCGCAGCAAGAAATTCTGTTGAATTAAATGAAGCTGCGTTATCGATGTTGAGTCTTTTAGTTACGAAAATAAAAAAGGCAGCCTGAGCTGCCTTGATATTTGCAATCTAGATTGCAAAGTATGATTACATACCGTATTTTTTACGGAATTTATCAACACGACCAGCAGTATCTAAAATCATTTGTTTACCAGTGTAGAACGGGTGTGATTTTGATGATACTTCGATTTTAACCAATGGATATTCTTTACCATCAGTCCATTTGATTGTGTCGCGCGCTGAGATAGTAGAGCGAGTGATAAAACTAAAATCTGCACCGATGTCTTGAAAAACAACGTCGCGGTATTCTGGATGGATTCCATCTTTCATAATATAGCCTCAATATGTGTTGCCGAAAGATACGGCACTATTTAGTAGTTCGTTAGTAAGTGCAAATTGCTGTAAAAATACAGTTTCGCTGTAACCGCGCATTATATTTGCATTCTGGTTCGTGCGCAAGGTTATGTGTTAATTAAGCTGATAAATCTTAGTAAGCTATAGCCTTAACAACTACAGCTTATTTAGCCGCGACGCATGCTGTCAAAAAAGTCAGCATTGTTTTTCGTGGCTTTGATTTTGTCTAACAAGAACTCCATCGCCTCTAGATCATCCATAGGGTAGAGTAGTTTACGAAGCACCCAAATTTTCTGTAGCACATCTTTTTCGATAAGAAGCTCTTCACGACGCGTGCCAGATTTATTAACATTGATAGCAGGATACTGACGTTTCTCAGCCATTTTACGGTCAAGATGAATTTCCATATTACCCGTACCCTTGAACTCTTCATAGATGACATCATCCATGCGAGAGCCAGTATCAACGAGGGCTGTAGCAATAATAGTTAATGAACCACCTTCTTCGACATTACGCGCAGCACCAAAGAAACGTTTTGGGCGTTGTAATGCATTGGCATCCACACCACCAGTTAATACTTTGCCAGAAGATGGGATTACGGTATTGTAAGCTCGCGCTAAACGAGTAATAGAGTCTAATAGAATGACGACGTCTTTTTTATGTTCAACCAAGCGTTTAGCTTTTTCAAGCACCATTTCAGCAACTTGTACGTGGCGTGTTGCTGGCTCGTCAAAGGTTGACGCAACGACTTCGCCTCTTACTGAGCGGGTCATTTCTGTCACTTCTTCAGGACGCTCATCAATCAACAACACGATTAAAATTACATCAGGATGATTTGCAGTAATTGCATGCGCGATGTTTTGCATCATCACGGTTTTACCGCTTTTCGGGCTCGCGACCAATAAGCCACGTTGACCGCGACCAATTGGTGCAATCATATCAATTACGCGGCTAGTAATGTTTTCTACACCTTTGATATCACGCTCTAATGTAAGTGGAATCGTTGGGAATAGCGGTGTTAAGTTTTCAAACAGAATTTTGTGCTTAGTGTTTTCAGGCGCCTCACCGTTGACTACATCGACTTTAACTAGTGCGAAGTAACGTTCACCATCTTTAGGGATGCGAATTTCACCTTGTATGCTATCGCCTGTGTGCAGATTGAATCTGCGGATTTGTGAAGGTGATACGTAAATATCATCTGGACCAGCTAAATAAGACGTGTCTGGCGAGCGCAAAAATCCAAAACCATCTTGTAGCACCTCAAGCGTCCCATCACCAAAAATGCTTTCTCCCTTTTTCGCTTTATGTTTCAAAATGGCGAAAATCAAATCCTGCTTGCGCATTCGACTAGCATTATCAATTTCATCGGCGATAGCCATTTCTACTAGCTCTGTAACGGGTAAATGCTTAAGGTCGGATAAGTGCATGGAGGCTCACTAAAACAAGAATTGTGTGGGGCAGGATTGAGAACTACAGATTTAAATTAAAGGATAATTTCAAAAAATGCTTGATTTTAAGGGGTTAGAAATCAAGCATTTGTGATGACATGTACAGCCTAAATGGTTTAGATGTTGCTGTCAATGAATGCTGTTAATTGAGATTTTGATAATGCGCCAACTTTTGTCGCTTCAACATTACCATTTTTAAATAGCATCAATGTTGGAATGCCACGAATGCCGTATTTTGGTGGCGTTAGTTGATTATCATCAATATTTAGTTTGCCCACTTTAAGACGGCCAGCGTACTCTTTAGAAATTTCATCTAAGATTGGCGCAATCATTTTGCAAGGGCCACACCATTCTGCCCAGTAGTCTACTAAAACAGGAAGTTGTGACTGCAGTACATCTTGTTCAAAACTTGCGTCGTTAAGGTGTGTGATATGCTCGCTCATGGAAAACCTCTAATTGGTTAATGCTTTTAAAAAAAATTATTACGTATCGTAACGAAAAAAACTGTTTTAGTGAAGTGCAAAATGCGAAAGATCTAGTTAAAAGTAAATTTCTGTAATGTTAAGTGATGACCACTTCTATTAAAGATAGTTTTACTAATTAATGACACTATATTGTATGCGTTCAAAATGATGTGAACGCTCCACAATTTTAGTGAGCATAATCACATGTGTGCTGTTATTGTACGTGATCGATAATTGGCGCGCAGGTTGATATGTGCCAACCCGAGCAATAACTGTCGCAAGTTGCTTTACTGCAACGAGTTCAGGCAGTAATAATATCATTTCTTCACGGCCTGTTTTGTCGATGTGAGCGATTGCACTTTGCGCGCGCGGCGCAATTAGCTGTACGCCTATATCTAGCCTATCTCTACTACCGCAGGCTGCCCAGCGCACTAAGCCTATAGACCAATACTGCTCACTTTTAGTTTTAAAACCTAATAGTCCGCCAATGCGTATATTTTTCTCGGCAGTCGCGTGGCGTCTAACCGACATTCCAATCGCGCTAATGTTAATAATATGCCAGCGTGAAGGTTCTGGCATATTTTCGCTATGTTGGAGTTTGCCAATGTTAGCATGCGCGGTGTGTTCTACATTTGCACTAGAGAAATAATGTATGGCAGGAATACCCGTCACAATCTCAATTTCACCTTCTGACTTGGTGCGGTTGAAAATGCGTTTTTGCGTCACGCCCCAGTGCTTGATGAGGTAAGTTAACAAATCGATATATTCATCACGATTTGCATTTGCAGGAACGCCGCCATCTTTAGGCAGTTGATTATTTTGCAAAGAATTTAAATCTTGGTGGATACCAATCACTAAATCTAAGGTCTGTAACAGAATGTCACTGTCAGGATTGGGTTCGACTTTCTGTTTGCTATATGGAACCGGTGGTTTGTTTGAAGATAGATTGACAATAAAACAGCTAGTGGTGATTTCTAAAGGCGCAACAATCGATATTCTTGCGTTTTCAACATGAAATGCTAAATATTCAGCGGCTAAACGCATGTTCTTCTGTGTTAAATGCTGAGGGTCAGCAAGTGACATCAATAATGCATGCTTGTAAGTGTTTTCTATGGTGTTGGCAATTGTCGCGGTTGACCCGACTACGGCTTTCTCTTCATCTACTTTAACGTTTTGTACACCAAGTTTTATGGCGCAAAAATAAAGTTGATGCAAGTCGCTCCATATATGTTCTGGCGGCGTTGAGTATGTTTGATAGTAGGTCAATGCGTGTTCTGCTACAGCGTGCATCGCACGTTGTATGGCATTTGCCGAACTTTTGTCGGTGCCCAATTTAATCAGCTGATTTTGCAAATCAACCAACACAAGTTTGTAGCCATAGCCTAGCTCTAGCCATAATGACTCTGCTGCAGCAGCTGCCAATTTGGCTTTGTCGTGTAATGGTAAAGCCGCGTTGCTATAGTCTTCAGCAAGCGCTTGCACGGTGCTAATTAATAGCGGGCGATACGCATCTAGCGCTTGTACTCTATTGGTTGGAGATATTTTCTGGCGGTTTAATATTTCTAATTCACTGTGTAAGTGCGAGGCAATGTCTAGCGGATTCTTGGCAATATGATCTAACAGCGACTGGCTGATTTTCTGTGACCGAGTCTCGGCAATGATAATTGGATTATCTTTAAGTGAAGGAATATTAAGATTTAACGCCATTTTTTTACTTCTTATAGGCCTAGGGCAGATTTATGATTGTATGATAATGTTTACATTTACACTAGTATTTACACTGGCAAAATAACATTCATCTGGATGGCGCTTAATTAGCGGCAGAATGGACGGTTTGCTTGATTTCAAACCTTGTATTTTAGAAAATTACTCAATGCGCCAACTTTTACTTTGTTTTTCTTTATTACTATCCCTCACGGCCAATTCATTGGCGACTGCTGCGGAGACGACACCTATTTCTTTTGAATTAAAAGATACCGCTGGCGTTAAACACAAACTGGCTGCTTACAAAGGTAAATGGGTGCTTGTGAACTATTGGGCAACTTGGTGTCCACCATGTTTAGAAGAGGTGCCAGATTTGGTCAATCTTTACGATCACCGCAGAAAAAAAGACTTGATGGTATTGGGTGTTGTTTTTGATTACAAAAGTACTAAAGAAGTGGCAGGTTACGTGGATGATATGTTGATGTCGTATCCAATTGTTCTGGGTGACGATGAGGTTGCTGCGCAAATTGGAACGGCGGATGTGTTGCCCACCACGTTTATTTTTAACCCACAAGGTGAGTTGGTTAAAATTAAACGCGGCTTAATTACTAAGCAATATATTGAAAAGATAATTGGCGTTGCTAAGTAAATTAGTTAGACGCCAGCGTATTCAGTTAGTGTGGCACCGCGATGCTGTTGCCTTCAGCGTCTAAAACATTCAATTGGTTTTCATCAGCAAAATGCATCAGTTGCGCATAGCCTTCAGGGTTCACGGTTTTTAGCTTCAAATCTACGGCTAGGCAGCGTACGCCGTTTACCACTTTTGGTTTTAAGTACGGTGAGTATCTCAGTTTGCGGTCTTCGCCAAACGTCGCGTAAGTGCTACACATACGATCCACCCAGTCGCTAGGGCGAAAAGGTTTGCCTGCACGCGTGTTACTTTCGATGATAATTTCGCCGCTTACTTGTGTCATTGTGGGTTGTGTTGTCATGTGTGATTTACCAGTTCTTTTAGCCGTATTTCAGAGGTGTTCTGTGTTATTCGTGCTGCATATTATAGCATTTTCAGTTTAAATGCGCCGCCTCAAGCTGGTGAGATGCCCAAGGCGCGCAGGTGTTTCCTTTATGGTAAGTATTCAAATACTTTAACCACTTTAGTCACGCCATCAGTATTGCGAGCTATTTCTACCGCTTCATCAGCTTCTTTATTAGTGACTATACCTAATAGATAAACGACGCCATTTTCGGTGACTACTTTTACATAGTTAGCTGGAAATTTATTTTCAGTTACAAATTTTGTTTTGATTTTAGAGGTGATGTAGCTATCGTTGCTACGTGAACCAATAGTCGATTTAGGCCCAACAGTAATTTCGTTAGTGATTGAGCGTGTGTTGGTGATTTCTTTTACCAAGTTTTCCGCTTTAGATTTAGATTCAGCCGCAGGCACTTCACCTGTTAGCAATACATTGCGGTTGTAGCTGGTGACGTTCACATGCGCGTCTTCACCCAAGTTTGTTTCCATTTTCTTAACAGCTTTTAGTTCGATATTCTCATCTTCTACATAAATGCCAGAAGTGCGTCTATCAGCCGCCATTGCGCCAGTCGCTGCGGCACCGCCAACTACAACGGGTACGCAAGCGGTGATTTGTGAAATGAGTGCTGCGGATAAGATTAGCTTTAGTGCGGTTTGTTTGGTCATACTTGATTTCATAGATTGCTCCTTGATGTTACTTTAGATAACCCCTAGGTTAATTTTAACTTATATCTTTAAGCTTTAAATACGTTTTATATTAGCACTGTAAAACAGCATTTTCGCGAATGATACGCTCATTATGCGTCAAATGCATTACGAACCCACTCGATGTGATTGACGTCTGCTTTATTCATTAAAATGGCGTCAAAGCGGTATTGGCAGTCGCCATGTTGTTGTAAATAATGTTGCGCCGTCAAAATGAGTTTTTGCTGTTTTTGCGCTGTAATGCTGGCACCAGCGCTGCCAAATTGACTATTTGATCTTAACCTAACCTCAATAAACACCAGCGTTTTGGCATCTTTCATCACCAAATCAATTTCACCGTATTTGCAATGATAGTTTTGCGTCACTAATTTAAGGCCGTGATTCGCCAAAAAAGTTGCAGCTAACTTTTCGGCCTCAAGTCCTGCGTTGTTTTTGCTTAATTTCATAAACTTAATTTCATGGACGAGATATTAGCTAAAGCTGTAAACTTCTAGTATGAACTATTTTAAATTAAATGGCTGGCCTGCATGAGCGCGGTTACATCAACAGGTACATTATATGTAGTCGCAACGCCTATCGGCAACTTGGGCGATATGACTATTCGCGGCTTAGAAACACTTAAAACGGTAGATGCGATTGCCGCGGAGGATACGCGCCACACCTCGGGTTTGTTGTCGCATTTTGGCATTAGCAAAAAGCTTATCGCCGTGCATGAACATAATGAACGTCAATCCGCAGAAAAGTTACTGATGCAACTTCAAGCAGGTGAAAATATAGCCTTGGTTACAGATGCTGGTACGCCTGGCATAAGTGATCCCGGTGCTGTGGTGGTTGATTTAGTGCGCAAGGCAGGCGTTAAAGTTGTGCCGATTCCGGGTGCGAGCGCTGTCATTGCGGCTTTATCAGCGTCTGGCATTACGCAAAATGGCTTTCACTTTCACGGTTTTTTACCAGCAAGCGGTGCCGCGCGCCGTAAAGTATTGGAAAGCTTAAAATCACAAACCGTGACTTTAGTGTTCTACGAAGCACCACACCGTATTGTGGAGTGCGTGGAAGATTTAGCTAACGTGCTAGGCGGTGAGCGCCGTTTGACCTTCGCCCGTGAGCTTACCAAGACTTTTGAAACGTTTTACACATGTAGAGCAGATGAGGCCAGTGCTTGGTTACAGGCCGATACTAATCAGCAACGTGGCGAATTTGTGTTATTGGTAGAAGCTGCTGCGGTAAAAGAGGCGGAAGAGATTCCAGAGGAAACAGTCAGAGTATTGAAGTTATTGCTTGCCGATTTGCCACTTAAGCAGGCGGTAAAATTAGCCACTGAAATCACGCATGAAAAGAAAAATGTGTTGTACGAATTTGCCTTAAAGCTAAAAGAAAATCCTTAAAGAAATATCTAACTCAATCAGTTAAAGCCTTAAATATGACTACTCCAAATTCACCTACCACGACTTCAATTAAAATCACCCGCCCAGACGATTGGCATTTACATTTACGTGATGGCGCAGCCTTAAAAGCGGTGTTGCCAGATACGGCACGCCAGTTTGCTCGCGCCATTGTCATGCCTAATTTGCGTCCGCCAGTCACAACTATTGAGTTAGCTACTGCTTATCGTCAGCGTATTGTGGAAGCGCTACCCGCTGGCATGCAATTTGAGCCGTTGATGACATTGTATTTGACTGACAACACCACAGCGGAAGAAATCGCCAAAGCAAAAGCGAGCGGCATTATTCATGGCGTGAAGCTTTACCCAGCAGGCGCAACCACCAATAGTGATTCAGGCGTCACCAGCTTAGATAAATGCGCAAGCGCACTAGATGTGATGGAAAAGCTTGGGTTGCCGCTGTTAGCACATGCGGAAGTCACAGATGCCGATGTGGATGTATTTGATAGAGAGCGCGTATTCATTGAGCGCCATATGATTCCACTATTAAAAAAATACCCTGCTTTAAAAATCGTGTTTGAGCATATCACCACTAAAGATGCGGCAGATTTTGTGATGAGTGCGCCAAGCAATGTCGCCGCAACCATTACCGCGCACCACTTATTGATGAACCGTAACGACATGTTTAAAGGTGGCATACAGCCGCATTACTACTGCTTACCAATCTTAAAGCGCGAGGAGCATCGTGTGGCTTTGGTAAAAGCTGCTACTTCTGGTAACCCTAAATTTTTCTTAGGTACAGATAGTGCACCACATGCCAAGCATACTAAAGAGGCGGCTTGCGGTTGTGCTGGAATGTACACGGCACATACGGCGATAGAGCTTTACGTAGAGGCTTTTGAAGCGGCGGAAGCTTTAGATAAATTGGAGGGGTTTGCGAGTTTTTATGGGGCAGATTTTTATGGTTTGCCAAGGAATAAAGAGCAGATTACTTTGGTGAAAGAGGGCTGGAAAGTACCTGAGAGTTTGCCGTTTGATGGAGGAGATGTGTTGGTGCCTTTGAGGGCGGGGCAGGTAATAAGTTGGAGCCTTAAGTAGTGGTCGTCTGCAAGAAATAAGGTATGCGAACAACCTTATCACGATATAAATTTCAGCGCTTAGCACGCGAATCTTTACGTAATTCGCTCCGTCTTCATTCGGACGCAATTTTACTTTACGAGAATTCTTCTTATCCCTCAGCATTTCAACTTGCGGTGTTGGCTTTGGAGGAGCTCGCTAAAGCTAAATGGGTTTCTCATTATTATTATAGTTCTATTACGAATGAAGGTTTTCCCGAAGCTGATTTTGAGCAACATTGGCTTATGTTGCTCTATTCCCATACTGAGAAGCAATATGCATTTATTGCAAGAGATGTGTTTGATTATTCACCGAAGTTGGTTAAGTTTATTAAGGCTAAAAAGCTTGAACTAAAGAAACAGCAATCAACCTATGTTAGCTTGGAGCGAGCAAACAGAAATGTTGATGTCAGTGGGCGTATTTCTACCCCAGAGCGTCTTAAGCAGAAAGATGCGAAGCAATTAATATCACTTGTTAATAATGAGTTCATTGAAATATATGAGTGCGTTCTTCTAAATGGCGAATGCTTTGGTATTAATGAAGTTGATAATGTTATAAGTTCAGAAGAGCATCAATTTTTGTTCGTATGGCCTCATAAGCCTGGATTAAAGTCTCGCCATTTCCTCAAGCAACACATAGTTCTTAGTGAGTAGGTGTGCAATACCTTTATTTGCATATCGTTTCACTGTTGCATATTGTAAGCGGTCGCTTTCGCGCGACTGGCGAGTTACTTTCTTTTGCTTAGCCAAAAGTAAGTAACCAAAGAAAAGGCTACGCCCTCCCGCTTGATTCCTGTTCTACTCAGCCTCATGGGCGGCAATCGGAAACTCGCTTCGCTCAAACAGTCGCTTGCCGAAAACTCCCATGAAACTGAGAAGATCAGGCGCGGTAGCAGGGGATTTTATGTCAAAACCAGCTGAAGCTTTGTACTTTTGTAGGAGCGATGTTTACATCGCGAAGCTTTTCGCGCAATACAACAGGCATAAGCGCGGTAGCAGTGGATTTAAAGTCAAAAACTGTGAGTTTTCATGGTTGGTGGTTTAATGCAAGAATCTCTCGTCCGTCATTCTCGCGTGGGCGGGAATCCAGTTTAGGTGGTGGTCATGAGTGCGTGTTGATTGAAAAGTTGCTGGTATTCACATTGCCTAGATTCCCGCCTACGCGGGAATGACGGACGGGGTGGAAGTGCGCTTAGTATAAGCGGTAGTTGTTTTGTTCGTTCTTGTTGCGCAATTTAAAGCTGCCACTCAATTGGAGCTTGACCGTGTTTGCTTAAGTAGTCGTTAATCTTAGAGAACTGATGATTGCCAAAAAAGCCTCGGTGCGCTGATAAAGGCGAGGGGTGTGGTGATTTCAGTACCAGATGTTTTTTGGGGTCTATCATTTCCCCTTTTTTCTGCGCATAACTGCCCCACAGCACAAACACTAATCCTTCTCTGTGTTTATTTAAAGCGGTAATTGCGGCATCGGTAAAGGCTTCCCAGCCGCGCTTTTGGTGTGAGCCAGCATTGGCCATTTCAACTGTGAGTGTGGCGTTGATTAGCAATACCCCCTGATTTGCCCACGGAGTTAGGTCGCCTTTTCTGCTCATTTTTACGCCTAAATCTGCTTCAATTTCTTTATAAATATTCATTAGTGAAGGGGGTAAAGCTACGCCCTGTGGCACTGAGAAGCTTAAGCCATGAGCCTGTGGTTGTCCTTTATCTTGACCATGATAGGGGTCTTGTCCAACAATGATTACACGTACTTTGTCAAAATGTGTGTGATTGAATGCATTAAAAATCAATGGGCTAGGTGGAAAAATCGTTTTTCCGTCGGCCTTTTCTTGTTTTAAGAAAGCACGTAGCGCTTGCATGTAAGGTTTATCGAACTCCTCACCAATGACTGCTTGCCATGAAGGATGAAGTTGACCGGCTTTTTCTAGTGGCATGATTAAATACAATAGTTGTTAGGTAGATAGATTATAACGGTATCTAGATTGTTTAAGAATTGCATCCTGAGGCATGTTAAAATACTACCCGAAGCTGGCTAGACAGTCGCCGCTCACGTAAGTGGGGGGAGGAAAGTCCGGGCTGCATAGAGCGGGATGACGGCTAACGGCCGTACGTTGAAAGCTTGGGGCTAAGAAATTAGTTCATTGAGTATAAGGCGCGGAATAGGGCCACAGAGACGAGCGTATTTAGTTACGGTGAAACGCGGTAACCTCCATTCGCAGCAAGACCAAATAGGCTAGCACTTTACGCCGATGTTTACATTAGCGTAATAAGGCGTGGTTCGCGCTGCTAGCGGGTAGGTTGCTTGAGCGTACAAGTAATTGTGCGCCTAGATGAATGACTGTCGTGCGTTGCAAAACGTAAACAGAACCCGGCTTATCGGCCAGCTTCAATTAAATTCTATTTCATTCCTCAACATTTTATTTTTCCTGCGCGGGCTAAGGTTAAATCTTGCTCTGGTTAACGTCTAGGTGGGAATAACAAAAGTTTACAATTCTTGCTAATTCAGTTCGCTAATTACAATTCAATTGCTTTCATCATTGTTCTGATAATCTACATTCACTTAATTTCGTATGTGCTTAATTTATAACGATATTATTTTTAGTATTAAAATGCGCTAAGTCATTGAGATATAAAGAGAAAATAGTAAAAAAGGGCTTGCATTGCCCTATTTTTTTATCTATAGTTCATCTTAGTGGGGAAAAGTGGGGTTTTGTGGAGATTTCTGCTTGAACCTAATTCTAACTGAGGCTAAGGGCGGTTAGAAATTCCTCACTTTTTTCATCATTTTATTTGCCATATTTTTATGGCAACAATTTAGGTTAATTATTTAAACATGTTTCGCGGCGCGACATCATTAAGTTTAGATGCTAAAGGCAGATTAGCAGTGCCAACTAAGCACAGGGAGGCTTTGCAGCTTCAATGTGCTGGTGATTTGGTGTTGACCGCGCATCCACATCGTTGCTTGTTGCTGTATCCGCAACCTGCTTGGGAGCCAATTCAAGCCAAAATGATGGCGTTGTCGTCATTCGATAAGCAATCAAGTGCTTTGCAGCGTTTGTTGGTTGGTTTTGCGGAAGATGTGTCTATGGACAGCGCAGGTCGTATGTTGGTATCGCCAGTGCTACGTGATTTTGCAGGATTGGATAAAGAAGTGATGTTAGTTGGTCAGGGTAGTCACTTTGAATTATGGAATATGGAAGCTTGGCGTGCACAACTTGCACAAGTGATGCAAGACGACAATTTTTCTATGCCATCAGAACTCGAGGGCTTCTCGCTGTGATTAAGGGCGTGAACAGCGCGCCCACCAAAGCATCATTGTCTTTAAAAGAAACGACTTTAAAAGATGAGTCCCCCAAAAAAGCGTCTGCACACGGTGTTTTAAACCAAGGCGTTTTAAATTTAGAAAAGCCGCAAACAGAAGTGTCTGAATTAAGCCCAAATACAAACTCCCATATCACAGTGCTGCTTGAAGAAGCAGTGCAGGCGCTTGCCATTAAAGCGGATGGTGTTTACGTGGATGGCACATTTGGTCGTGGTGGACATTCTAGGAAAATATTAGAGCAGTTAGGTGCTAACGGTCGTTTGATTGCGTTTGACCGTGATTTGAAGGCAATTGAGTCAAGCAAAGAAATTACAGATCCACGTTTTAGCATGGTGCATAGCCATTTTGCGGGCATGCAGGCCGAGTTGAGCGAAATGGGCGTTTCAAAGGTAGACGGAATTTTGCTGGATTTGGGTATTTCATCACCGCAAATCGACGATGCAAGCCGCGGTTTTAGTTTTAGGTACGATGCGCCGCTGGACATGCGCATGGATCAAAGTAGTGGGCAAACAGCGGCAGATTTTTTAGCCAATGTAACGGAGCAGTATTTAGGGGAGGTTATAAAGAATTATGGTGAAGAACGGTTTGCTAAGCAGATTGCAAGGGCGATTATTACGGAGCGCAATGACGGGCGCGCCATCACCACTACAGGGCAACTTGCCAAGGTCGTGGCAGGGGCAGTCACGCGGTTTGAGCCTGGGCAGAACCCCGCAACGCGTACATTTCAAGCTTTACGGATTTACGTCAATCAAGAGCTTGAGGAGTTATCGCTAACGATGCCGCAATGTTTGGCATTGTTAGCCCCACAGGGTCGATTGGCGGTGATTAGCTTTCACTCGCTAGAAGACCGTATTGTGAAGCAGTTCATCCGCGACCAAGCGAATCGTGATGACTTACCTGCTAACTTTCCGGTACGCGCAGCAGATTTGCCGCAACCCAAACTAAAGGGTGTGGGCAAAACTATTAAGCCGAGCGCAAAAGAAGTTAAAGCGAATCCGCGCTCAAGAAGCGCGGTACTGCGTGTGGCTGAAAGAACCGACGTAGCATGACACGGCTAAATCTCATTTTGTTTTTTGCGTTGATATTCTCAGCTTTAGGGCTAGTGAATTCACAGCACAAAGCGCGCAATCTCTATATTGAATTGGAGCGTGCAAGCCAGACTGCAAAACAAACTGAGCAAGAGTATGGTCAGCTACAACTTGAACAAAGTACTTGGGCGATGCATTCGCGCATTGAACAAATTGCTTCACAACAAATGCAAATGCAAGTGCCAGATGCGAAGCGTGTGCAAGTGATTTCACCTGCAGATATGCAAACAGCTGCCGTACCGCCTGCGCCACAAGTAACTCAGCCAAATGGGGTAACGCCATAATGGCATTGCGCCCATTCAGCCGCTCATCTATCGCTGCGCCTATTGTGGTGAAGTTGCCAGCATGGCGCCGACGCGTACTGTTGATTTTAGTATTGTCTGGATTTTTGGCATTGCTAGGGCGTGGCGTTTATTTACAGAGTATCCACAAAAAATTCTTACAAGATAAAGGTGACGCTCGCTATAGCCGCAACCTTGTTTTAACTTCTCAACGTGGCAAAATAACCGATAGACATGGTGAGCTGTTAGCTATCAGTACGCCAGTGGAGTCTGTATGGGCAAGCCCGCCAGACGTCGTGATTGATGCGGCTCAAACAAAACAAATCGCAGCATTGTTAAATTTAAAGCCTGATGAAGTTAAGAAAAAGTTAGCTAATGACGAACGCGAGTTTATCTATCTAAAGCGTCGAATTTCACCTGAATTAGCAGCAAAGGTAATGAAACTTGGTATTCCGGGCATTGAGTTGCAGCGTGAGTATAAGCGTTATTACCCAGCGGGCGATGTCACTGCGCACATGGTTGGCTTCACTGGCCCAGGCGATAAAGGTACGGGCGATAGAGGGCTTGAGGGCTATGAATTGGCGATGAATGGCCCGCTATCTGGTGTGGATGGAAGCCGTCGCGTGATTAAGGATAGATCTGGGCATATTATTGAAGACTTGCAAGCGGTAAAAGTGCCGCAAGACGGTCGTGATGTTTCATTGGCGTTAGATCTTAGAATTCAATATATCGCGTATCGCGAATTAGTTAAAGCTGTGGAAGCAAATAAAGCAGCGGCTGGCGCGGCAATTGTGTTGGACGCTAAAACAGGTGAAGTGTTAGCGATGGCGAATGTGCCTACCTACAACCCAAACAACCCTGTGAATATTAAAGGCAAAACGCGTAATCGTGCGATTGTTGATACTTTCGAACCAGGTTCTACATTGAAGCCAGTCACAGCAGCCGCCGCGCTTGAATCTGGTCAATATACGCCAGATACCAAAATTCAAACTTCACCAGGTAGCCTTAGTATCGGCCCCGCCACCATTCACGATTCACATCCGCAGGGAATTTTAACGGTTGCGCAAGTGATACAAAAATCTTCTAACGTAGGTGCTTCTAAAATCGCACTTACGCTAGATAAGCAGTTTATGTGGAATGTCTATAACGAGCTTGGTTTAGGTCATGTGGAAGGCGTTGGCTTTCCCGGTGAGGCTACTGGCAGATTGCGCCCATATAAAACGTGGCGCCCTATTGAGATGGCGACCATGTCTTTTGGTCACGGTATTAGCCTGACTTTGTTGCAATTGGCCAGGTTATATACCGTGTTTGCCAATGAAGGCGAATTGCGCCCTGTATCGTTACTTAAGATTAATGACATGCCAATAGGCCAACAAGTGTTTTCAGCAGCTACGGCAAATAGTGTTAAGGATATGCTGGAGTTAGTTGTGCAACCGGGTGGTACGGCGGTTAAAGCGCAAGTGTTGGGTTATCGCGTAGGTGGTAAAACAGGTACTGCGCACAAACCTGGCGTGCATGGTTATGAGGAGAATAAGTACGTTGCATCATTTGTAGGGTTGGCGCCTGCGTCTAATCCACGTTTTATTATCGCAGTGATGATAGATGAGCCTAATAACGGCGCCTATTACGGCGGTACTGTTGCGGCACCAGTATTCAGCACGATTATGGCGGATACCTTACGTTTGTTCGCAGTGCCACAAGATGCACCAAATAATAACGTGGTACTTGAAGGCGATGCTGAAGATGCTAAGGAGGGTATGTGAGTATTCTCTCTTCATTCAACCAATCATTTACTTCTATCACTGCTGATAGCAGAAAAGTGCAAGCTGGCTCGTTGTTCTTGGCTTATCCAGGATCGCATACCGATGGTCGTCAGTATATTGCTCAAGCTATACAAGCGGGAGCTTCAGCTGTGGTTTGGGAGCAAGAGGGCTTTACTTGGAATGCTGATTGGCAAGTCAACAACCTTCCGGTACAAAATTTAAAGCAACAAGTAGGTGATATTGCCGCTGAGTTCTATCAAAACCCATCAAGCAAACTAACCATGATAGGTGTGACTGGCACGAATGGCAAAACTTCGGTGAGCCAGTGGATTGCGCAATGCTTGACATTATTAGGCAAGAAAACAGCTGTGCTGGGCACGATAGGCAATGGTTTTTTAGGTGCTCAAACTGAAGCCGCTAATACCACGCCAAATGCGATATTGCTGCAAGCGATGCTGGCAGATTATGTTGAACAGCAAGCAGACGCCGTTGCCATGGAAGTTTCATCGCACGGTTTAGATCAGGGGCGCGTGAATGGCGTGGCATTCGATATTGCTGTACTCACAAATTTAAGTCGTGATCATTTGGACTATCACCAAACCATGGAAGCCTATGCCGCTGCCAAGCAGAAGTTGTTTGCTTGGGACGGTTTAAGTACAGCAGTAGTGAATGCAGATGATGTATTTGGGAAATCTTTAGTAATTGCGCTGAATGCACAAGATAAACCTTGCTTGACGTACGGCTTAACAAGTGCGGATGTGCAAGGTGGTGATTTGAAATTGCATGATACTGGCTTGACTATGCAGGTAAATACACCGCAAGGTCATGCTCTGCTAAGCGCACCGGTACTCGGTCGTTTTAACGCATATAACGTGCTGGCGGTGTTGGCAACATTATTGGCGCTTAAAGTAAGTTTGTCTGATGCGCTAGAGGTGATATCAAAAATCAAGCCTGTACTTGGACGTATGCAGCAATTTGGCGGCGGAGAGTTGCCTCTAGTTGTGATTGATTATGCGCATACGCCAGATGCTTTAGAAAAAGTATTAAGTACATTAAAAGAGCAAATCGATTTGGCGAAGACTTCAGCTAAATTAATCTGTGTATTTGGCTGTGGTGGCGACCGTGATGTGGGTAAGCGTCCGCTAATGGGCAGCATCGCGAGCAAACTTGCAGACCAAGTGTTTGTGACTTCAGATAATCCGCGCAGTGAAAATCCAGCAGCCATTATTGCTGCTGTCGTTAGTGAGATGCATGCTGGTTATGTAATTGATACTGACCGCGCAAATGCAATAAGTGCGGCGATTCAATGTGCAAATTCAGGTGATATTGTTTTAGTAGCTGGCAAAGGTCATGAAAACTATCAGGAAATTTCAGGTGTGAAACACCCATTTGATGATGCGCTGATTGCACAAGCTGTGTTAAACCAGTATCAAGCAAATTTCAGAAACGGAGCTGCAATATGATGTTGCTATCCGAAGCTTCCAAAGCGATGCAGGCGACACTTTTGGGCGCAGATGTAGCGTTCACCAGTGTGGGCACAGATAGCCGCAACGTAACCAAAGGCCAATTATTTGTCGCGCTAAAAGGTGATAATTTTGATGGGCATAGCTTTGCCGCCCAAGCCCTTGCACAGGGCGCTGCTGCTGTGTTGATTTCAGATAAAGCACTTGATGTACAGCCTGCAATATTGGTAGATGACACTTGCCAATCCTTGGGCGAGTTGGCCGCATATTGGCGCAGTAAGTTTGACATTCCACTTGCAGCGGTGACGGGTAGTAACGGCAAAACAACGGTAAAAGAAATGCTGGCGTCAATTCTAAGGGCTGCATGCGATCAGCCAGATCAAGTATTAGCCACAGTGGGTAATTTAAATAACCACATTGGTTTGCCGCTCACTTTGCTTAAGTTAAAAGCTCAACATCGTTATGCCGTAGCTGAAATGGGCATGAACCACACAGGCGAAATCAGCTATTTATCTAAAATTGGCAAGCCAACAGTTGCGCTGATCAATAACGCGGGCAATGCGCATATTGGCGAACTTGGCTCGTTTGAAGCGATCGCCAGAGCTAAAGGCGAAATATTTGAAGGTTTGGCGGCAGATGGCACAGCGCTGATTAATGCTGATGATATCTTTGCGCCGCTGTGGTTGGGCTTAGCTGGTCAACGCAAAATCATGACTTTTGGGCTTAAAAATAAAGCGGATGTTACTGCGCAATATCAATTGCATGCTAGTGCAAGCGACATTGAAATCACAACGCCACAAGGCGCGGTAAACGTAAGTTTACCAACACCAGGTTTGCATAATGTAATGAATGCGCTCGCGGCAACTACTGCAGCGCTGGCGATGGGTGCGTCCCTTCAGGCGATTACATCAGGGTTAGAGAACTACGCAGGTGTAAAAGGCCGCTTACAGCAAAAAGCAGGACTGAACGGTGCTTTAGTGATTGACGATACCTATAACGCAAACCCGATGTCGATGAAAGTGGCGATTGATGTGTTGATGGCGATGCCGGGTGAAAAAATATTGGTTCTTGGCGATATGGGAGAGCTTGGCGATAACGCGGTAGAAATGCATGCCGAAATTGGCAGCTACGCTAAAGCAAGCGGTCTAAAAAGCTTGTTTTTACTCGGTGATATGAGTGCTGAAACGGCTAAAGCTTTTGGTACTGGTGCTAAGCATTATGCGACGTCTCAAGATTTGGTTGCGGATTTACTTAAACAAATGCAGCAAGGCACGAATGTGCTAGTAAAAGGCTCACGCTTTATGGCGATGGAACGAGTTGTGGACGCAATAGTGATTAAAAATACAGACGCTATAAAAACAAGTGCTGTAAAAACAGGCGCAGTAAAAAATGGAGAGGAGCACTAAATGTTACTTACGTTAGCACAATGGCTGTCACACGATATTCGTGGGTTTCATGTATTCAATTACATCACCTTACGCGCAGTGTTAGCCACACTTACCGCTTTAGCTATTTCATTTATCGCAGGCCCTGCCATGATACGCAAGCTCACTGAGTACAAGGTCGGTCAAGCCGTGCGTGATGATGGTCCGCAGACACACCTGATTAAAACAGGCACGCCTACCATGGGCGGCGCATTGATATTGGTTTCTATTGCCATATCAACCTTACTTTGGGCAGATTTAAGTAACCGTTTTGTGTGGGTGGTGTTGTTTACCACTTTAGGTTTTGGCGCGGTTGGCTGGGTGGATGATTACCGTAAAGTGGTTTACAAAAATCCCAAAGGCTTATCTGCAAAAGCGAAGTTCTTTTGGCAAAGCTTGATTGGCGTGGCTGTCGCGGTATTTTTATATAAAACCTCTACAACGCCTGTGGAAACTACACTTATCGTTCCATTCTTTAAGCATCTAGTGCTGCCATTAAGTGCCGTAGGCTTTATCGTATTGACCTATTTAGTGGTGGTGGGTAGCAGTAATGCAGTGAACTTAACTGATGGTTTAGATGGCCTGGCAATTTTACCCACCGTCATGGTTGCGGCAGCTCTGGGTATTTTTGCTTATGTTGCTGGTCATTTGTATTTCTCAAAATACTTAGGCGTTCCTTATGTTGCTGGCGCTGGTGAATTGATGGTGTTCTGCGCTGCCATGGCTGGTGCTGGTTTGGGTTTCTTATGGTTTAACGCATATCCAGCCGAGGTGTTTATGGGTGATGTAGGCGCGTTGGCATTGGGTGCAGCGTTGGGCATCGTCGCAGTGATTGTGCGCCAAGAAATTATTCTTTTCATTATGGGCGGTGTATTTGTGGTGGAGACATTCTCTGTAGCTGCGCAAGTTTTGTATTTCAAATACACCAAGAAAAAGTATGGCGTGGGACGACGTATTTTCTTAATGGCGCCATTACACCACCACTATGAAGAAAAAGGCTGGAAAGAAACACAGGTCGTCGTGCGCTTTTGGATTATCAGCATGATGCTGGTGTTGATTGGTCTAGCTAGTTTGAAATTAAGATAAACACACGGGTTATTAAATACATCAACATGAAAATTGCCCTAAAAGACAAAAAAGTATTAGTGCTAGGCCTTGGTGAAACAGGTCTATCTTCCTTGCGCTGGCTTGCCGCGCAAGGCGCACGTTTGTCTGTGGCAGATACACGTGAAAATCCTCCAGGTTTGGATGCTTTAAAAGCTGAGTTGCCGCAGGTGACCATTCATATGGGTGCATTTAAAGCTGCTAGTTTTGCTGATGTAGATTTAATCGTAGCAAGCCCAGGCGTGCCATTGAGTGAGCCTGAGATTCAAGCTGCTGTACAACGTGGCGTGAGTGTTGTGGGTGATGTTGAGTTGTTTGCCCAATACCGCCCAACTAACGCCAAAGTGATTGCCATCACTGGTGCGAATGGTAAAACGACAGTAACGACTTTGGTGGGTGAAATCTGTAAAGCTGCGGGTTTGAAAACCATCGTTGCTGGCAACATTGGTTTGCCGGTGCTGGATGCGTTAATGATGGAAACGCCTGATGTTTACGTGCTTGAGCTTTCTAGCTTCCAGTTGGAAACAACCAGCAACTTGCAGATTGATGCCGCTACCATGCTTAATTTATCTGAAGATCACATGGACAGATACGCAAGCTTTCAAGATTATGCCATTGCGAAAGCGCGGATTTTCTACAATGCTAAGTTGCAAGTGCTTAATCGCGATGACGCGTGGAGCATGATGATGGCGCGCCCCAAATTAGCGCAAGTAACATTTGGCTTGGGTAATGATGACGAAGAAAATTCATACGGCTTGAAGCAAGTGGATGGCGATACATGGCTATGCGAAGGTGATAAAGAGCTTATCAACTTGCAAGATTTGAAAATTGTTGGTCTGCACAACGCGGCTAACGCTCTAGCAGCCGTTGCGCTTTGTCGTGGTATTGGCGTTGATTACGCCCATATCATTCAAACACTTTACAATTTTAAAGGCTTGCCACACCGCGTTGAGTGGGTTGCCAATATCAATGACGTAGATTATTACGATGATTCAAAAGGTACCAATGTTGGTGCAACTTGCGCGGCGCTCACTGGCTTAGCACAAAAAGTCGTGTTAATCGCAGGTGGTGATGGTAAAGGCCAAGACTTTACGCCGCTTGCAGCAGCTGTGGCTGAGAACGCAAGCGCAGTCGTATTGATTGGTCGCGATGCACCTTTGATTGAGGCGGTTCTTATTCCAACGAATATTCCGCTTTATCGAGCGATTGACTTGCCAGAGGCAGTCAACATTGCAAAAAAATTAGCCAAAGCTGATGAAGCTGTGTTGCTATCACCCGCTTGTGCAAGTTTTGATATGTTTAAAAACTACGTGCATCGTGCAGAAGTGTTTGTTGCAGCGGTGACTGCATTAAAAACCAGCCTGAAGGAGCTAGTATGATTGCGGCTATGCTCAATCGCGAACGTATCAACTCCCCAAGCTACGACCAAGGTTTGCTATGGGTTGTACTTTGCTTGCTAGGCATAGGTTTAGTCATGGTGTACTCGGCTTCAATCGCCATCGCTGAAGCAGATAAAGGCGTTGGCTATAACAGTAGTTACTACTTAGTGCATCAGGCAATATTCATGGTGGTAGCGCTCAGTGCCTCATTTGTGGCGTTCAACGTGCCAGTCGCTTGGTGGCAAAAAATGGCGCCTTATCTATTTTTGATTGGATTAGCGCTGCTGATACTTGTGCTGATTCCTGGCATTGGTTTGAAAGCAGGCGGAAGCCGTCGCTGGTTGCGTCTCTTTGTGATTAACCCACAACCTTCTGAATTTATGAAGCTTTTTGCCGCCATGTACGTGGCCGACTATACCGTGCGCAAAGCCGCTGTGATGGATAGTTTTAGGCACGGCTTCTTTCCAATGTTAATGGTGATGCTAGTAGTGGGCGGCTTGCTGCTACGTGAGCCTGACTTTGGTGCATTTGCGGTGATCGCGGCAATCTCAATTTCAATTTTATGGCTAGGTGGCATAAACGGACGTATTTTCGTGGGTTTACTAATATTGCTAGTCGTCGGCTTTGTCTTCTTGATTTGGAGCTCGCCGTATCGCCTCGAGCGCGTCATCGGCTTTATGGACCCATGGGCTGATCCGTATGGAAAAGGCTACCAACTTTCACATGCGCTGATTGCATTCGGTCGCGGTGAATGGTTTGGCGTGGGTTTAGGGGCAAGCGTAGAAAAATTGCTTTATTTGCCAGAAGCGCATACCGACTTTTTATTAGCCGTGATTGCTGAAGAGCTAGGCTTTGTGGGCGTGTTAGCTGTCATTGGCTTATTTTCATGGATAGTGATTCGCTCATTTGGTATTGCCAAGGAATCTATCGCCAATGAGCGTTATTTTGCGGCACTACTATCGCAAGGCATAGGTGTTTGGATGGGTGTGCAGGGCATCATTAACATGGGTGTGAATATGGGGTTGTTGCCAACAAAAGGCTTGACCTTACCACTGCTTTCATTTGGCGGCAGCGGCATATTGGCTAACTGCATCGCCATGGCCATCATGATCAGAATTGATTTTGAGAATCGCCGCTTGCAGAAAGGCCTACCAGCATGAGTGCGCCAGCAAAAACATTAATGGTGATGGCAGGAGGCACGGGTGGTCATGTTTACCCTGCAATGGCAGTGGCAGACTATTTGAAAAATCTAGGTTGGAACATTGTGTGGCTTTGCACAGAAGGTGGCATGGAAAATCGCTTGATTGAAAATAAAGGCTACGAAAAAGCCATGATTACTATGCGAGGCGTGCGCGGCAACGGCTTAATGGGCTGGGTGTTGCTACCAGTGAAGTTGCTCAAAGCGTTTACGCAAAGTGTTGCAGCTATTCGTCAGCATCAGCCAAACGTGGTGTTGGGTATGGGTGGTTTTGCCGCTTTTCCAGGTGGCTTGATGGCTAAATTGTTAGGCAAGCCATTGGTGATACATGAGCAAAACTCAATTGCTGGCTTAACCAATAAAGTATTGGCAGTGTTCGCAGCACGTGTATTGGCTGCATTTCCAAGTGCGTTTGGCAAAAAAGCTCAACTGGTAGGTAACCCTGTACGCGCAGACATCACACAGGTTGCGGCGCCTGAAAATAGAATGAAAGCAAATACTGGTGCATTAAATATGCTGGTAGTGGGTGGCAGTTTGGGCGCTCAGGCTTTGAATGAAATCATACCAAAAGCACTTGCTGAAATGGCTATTGAAAATCGTCCACAAGTGGCGCATCAAGCGGGCGAAAAGCATATCGCAACGTTACAAACAAACTATCAAGCCGCTGGTGTCAGCGCGGATGCCAAAGCTTTTATCAATAATATGGCTGATATGTATGCATGGGCTGATGTGGTGATTTGTCGTGCGGGTGCGCTGACAGTTGCAGAGCTTTCTGCTGCTGGCGTAGCGAGTGTGTTGGTGCCATTTCCACATGCTGTTGATGATCATCAAACTTCAAATGCACGATATTTATCTGATGCAGGTGCCGCAATTTTAGTCCCACAAACAGAATTTACCGTGCAAAAAGTACTGGCTTTGTTAAAAGATTTAAGTCGCGAAAAGTGCTTGGAGATGGCGATTAAAGCCCGTGCTTTAGGCAAGCCAGAGGCAACTGCAACTGTTGCAAAAATTTGTATGGAGGTAGCGCTTTAGCGTAAAACACATGAAACATAAAGTCAAAAACATACATTTTGTTGGCATAGGCGGCTCAGGTATGAGCGGTATTGCCGAGGTGTTGATTAACTTGGATTTCACAGTCACAGGTTCTGATTTAGCCGTGAATGCCACGACCAAAAGGCTTACTGATTTTGGCGCAACTGTCTTTCAAGGGCATGCGACAGAAAACCTTGGTAATGCAGACGTGGTAGTGGTTTCAAGCGCAGTGAATGAAGAAAACCCAGAAGTAAAAGCCGCTCGTGCGAAGAATATTCCAGTCGTGCCACGTGCGTTGATGTTGGCTGAGTTGATGCGCTTTAGACAGGGCATTGCCGTTGCAGGAACGCACGGAAAAACCACGACAACGAGCTTGATTGCCAGCATTTTGGCTGAGGCAGGTATGGATCCAACCTTTGTGATTGGCGGTAAGTTAGAAGCAGCCAATGCCAACGCTAAATTAGGTACAGGTGAGTATATCGTGGCAGAGGCTGATGAGTCAGATGCCTCATTCTTGCATCTCACGCCTGTGATGGCCGTGGTGACCAATATCGACCAAGACCACATGGATACTTACGAGCACAGCTTTGATAAGTTAAAAAGCGCATTTGTAGAATTTTTACAGCAACTACCGTTTTGGGGTATGGCTGTGGTTTGCATCGATGATGCCAATATTCGCGAGATTTTGCCGCGCGTGACTAAGCCTGTGATGACTTACGGTTTTAGTGAAGATGCGCGTGTACGCGCCATTAATGTACGCGCGGATGACGGAAAAATGCATTTTACAGCGCAACGTATCAATGGCGTAGTGACAGAGTTTGATGTGACATTAAATCTACCGGGTAACCATTATGTGCTCAATGCACTTGCGGCGATTGCAATTGCCAGCGAGCTGAATGTACCTGATGCGGCGATTATCAAAGCATTAAAGGAGTTCAAAGGTGTAGGCAGACGTTTTGAACGCTATGGCGAAATTGAAGTTAAAGGTGGCGGTGCATTTACGCTGATTGATGATTACGGACATCACCCAGTTGAGATGCAAGCGGTCATTGCTGCCGCACGCGCGGCTTTTCCTAATCGTCGATTAGTGATGGCATTTCAGCCACATCGTTACACACGTACACGTGATTGCTTTGAAGATTTTGTGCGCGTGCTTTCAAGTACCGACGTAGTGTTGCTCACGGAAGTTTACTCAGCAGGTGAAGCACCTATCGTGGCTGCGGATACTCGTTCTTTGATTCGCTCAATACGTGTTCTAGGGAAGGTTGAGCCCCTATTTATTGAAACTACGGATGCGTTACCAGAGGCAATTCTAAACATGGCGCAAGCCGATGATGTGGTCATCGTGATGGGCGCTGGTTCAATCGGGCAAGTTGCAGAAAAAACCAGAACTTTGGCCGCGAGTGTTTTAGAAGAAGGAGCGTATTAAACGTGATGATGGCTGCCATTCAACAACGCACAGGAAAGCTACTATTAAACGAGCCTATGACTCGCTATACCAGCTGGCGCGTGGGTGGTAAGGCAGATCAACTGTATATTCCAGCGGATTTGGAAGATTTACAGGAGTTTTTAAGAAATGTAGATGCGAATCAGGCAATCTACTTTGTCGGTTTAGGTTCCAACTTACTAGTGCGAGATGGTGGTGTACGCGGCACTGTCATCATCATGCATAACGTGTTGACGGGCTTGAAGATGGATGGCGATTTAGTCTACGCCGAGGCTGGCGTGACATGTGGAAAGTTAGCTAAATTTTGCGCAAAAGAAGCTAAACAAGGCGCGGAATTCTTTGCAGGCATTCCTGGCACATTGGGTGGCGCGCTGGCAATGAATGCAGGTTGTTATGGCACTGAAACTTGGAATGTCGTGAATAGCGTCACTACGATTAACAGACAGGGTGAGTTAACTAAACGTAGTGCGGCAGAGTTTATTGCCAGTTATCGCCATGTTGATATGCCAGTAGCAGGCGAATGGTTTATTGCCACATGGTTGACTTTAAGAGCGGGCGATGCGCATGAGTCAGCAAAAAAGATTAAAGATTTATTAGCGACAAGATTAGCTTCACAACCGCTTAATTTACCTAGTGCGGGTTCAACATTCAGAAACCCACAAGGCGATTATGCCGCAAGGTTGGTAGAAGCCAGTGGTTTGAAGGGTTACATCATAGGCGGTGCGCAGGTTTCGGAAAAGCACGCTAATTTTATTGTGAATATTGGCGATGCGAACGCGCTGGATATTGAGTTACTGATTAAACATATGCGCGAAACCGTGTTAGAGAAACAAGGCGTGGCATTGCAGCAAGAAGTAAAAGTCATTGGGGAATATTAAGGTATGAATGACAACAGTTTGAATAAGAAATTTGGAAAAGTAGCCGTATTGCTTGGTGGGAAATCTGGCGAGCGTGAAGTTTCACTCAAAAGTGGTGGTGCGGTGCTGGCGGCTTTGCAAGAGCAAGGTATTGATGCATATGGTTTTGACCCGCGCGATAAACCACTGCATGACTTAGAAGCATTTGACCGCGTTTTTATCAACTTGCATGGTCGTTATGGCGAGGATGGCTGCATACAAGGCGCATTAGAGATGTTGCACATTCCATATACCGGTAGTGGCGTGATGGCGTCAGCGATTGGTATGGATAAATGGCGCACTAAATTATTGTGGCGTGCGATGAATGTTATCACGCCAGATTTTGAGTTGGTAACAGCGACCAGTGACTTTGCTGCCGTCGAGAAAAGTTTAGGTTTGCCGCTGTTTGTGAAACCTGCTAATGAAGGCTCTAGCCTAGGCATCAGCAAAGTAAAACAAGCAGGTGGTTTAGAGGCAGCATATAAAATTGCCGCAGAAGCCGACCCATTAGTGATTGCTGAAAAATTCATCAATGGCGGTGAATATACCGTGGGAATTATTGGCGACGGTAAAGGCGGTTATCAAGCATTGCCAATTATTCGCATTGTGCCAAAAAATGAATTTTATGATTTCGAGGCGAAATACCTACGTGACGATACTGAATACCTTTGCCCTTGCGGATTAAGCGCTGAGAAAGAGGCACAAATTCAGCAAGAAGCGTTACAGGCATTTAGAACCATAGGTTGCCGTGGTTGGGGGCGTGTAGATTTCTTAATGGATGACGCAGCGAATCATTACTTCTTAGAAGTGAATACTAGCCCAGGGATGACAGACCACAGCTTAGTGCCGATGGCGGCAAAAGCGGCGGGTATTAGTTTTGAACAATTAGTCGTGCGTATTTTGGAGCTTGCGGATGTGGGATAAACCTACATTGCTAAATTGGATTGCTAGCTTGCTCTTTGCTTTGAGCGTGGTGGTGATGCTATATGCGGCGCTCTTTGCCGTGGTGCATTTGCCTATTTTCCCGCTACGTGAAGTGAAAGTGGATGGCGAACTTAGCCACGTGAATCGTGAGCAAGTGAAGCTGATTGTTGCTAAGCATCTAAAAGGTAATTTCTTTACGTTGGATTTAGTGAAAGCACGTAATGCTTTTGAGAAATTGCCTTGGGCACGCAATGTGAGTTTGCGTCGCCGCTGGCCAGATACTTTAGAAGTGGTGATTGAAGAGCATCAAGCATTGGCACGTTGGGGAACCATCGCATTGGTGAATACGCATGGTGAGTTGTTTCATGCGGCTTCTGGTAGTGATTTACCAGTGTTTTATGGTCCGGGTGATGGCGTGATCGAAGTGGCATCTCAATATGGTGAGTTTAGCAAAATATTGAAAACCGCTAATTTAGAAATTGCAAATTTGGCACTTACGCCAAGACGCGCTTGGGAAATTACTACAGCAGATGGCATGGTGGTGGAGCTAGGACGCATTGAAATGCAGCCAAGATTAGAGAAGTTTGTCAGCGTGTATAGCCGCACGATCGCGAGCTTGAATATGAAAGTGACTTATGCCGATTTGCGCTATCCCAATGGGTTTGCGGTGCGTAAGCCAGTACAGGTTAAAGCAGATTTACAAGTTAAGCCAGTTATTGAAGATAAAAGCATAGATATAACGACTATAAAGCCAAGTACTTCAAAACCTGGCAAAACTAAGCCAACTGACATTATTAAGCAACAGACATAACCGTGTGTTAAGCACGGAGGGAGCAAGCCATGAGTAGAATAAAAGAAGATAAGAATTTGATTGTAGGCCTAGATATAGGTACATCAAAAATTGTTGCCATCGTCGCTGAATTGCAGCCAGAAGGCACAGTAAAGGTGATCGGGCTAGGTCAGCATATTTCACGCGGCTTGAAAAAAGGCGTGGTGGTGAATATTGAATCCACCATGCAATCAATTCAGCGCGCGCTTGAAGAAGCTGAGCTGATGGCGGACTGCAAAATTAATAATGTCTACACAGGTATTGCAGGTAGCCATATTAAAAGCTTGAACTCGCATGGCATGGTGAAGATTAAAGATGCAGAAGTGACGCAGATGGATGTCGACCGCGTGATTGAAACTGCACGTGCGATTGCTCTACCAGCTGACCAACAAATTCTACATATTCTTACGCAAGAGTTCATCATCGATGGTCAAGAAGACGTACGCGAACCATTGGGCATGAGCGGCATGAAGCTGGAAGTGAAAGTCCATATCGTGACTGGCGCAGTAGCCGCCGCGCAAAATATTGTGAAATGCATCAAGCGTTGCGGCATTGAAGTGAGCGATTTGATATTGCAACCACTTGCTTCAAGTCTTGCAGTATTAACTGAAGATGAAAAGGAGTTAGGCGTTTGTTTAGTTGATATTGGTGGTGGTACCACGGATATCGCGGTATTCAAACAGGGCGCTATTCGCCACACAGCAGTCGTGCCTATCGCTGGCGACCAAATGACTAATGACGTCGCAGTTGCTTTCCGTACGCCAACGCAATCAGCAGAAGATATTAAGGTGAAGCATGGTTGTGCATTACGTCAATTGGCAGACCCGCGTGAAATCGTTGAAGTGCCGGGCGTTGATGGCCGCGAGCCACGTCAATTGTCAGTGCAAACATTGGCGGAAGTGCTAGAGCCACGCATCGTTGAATTGTATGAGCTGGTGCTCAATGAATTACGTCGCAGCGGCATGGAAGAAATGATCGCATCTGGCATCGTGATTACTGGTGGCTCAGCAATGATGAAGGGCATGGTCGAGCTTGGCGAAGAGATATTCCATATGCCAGTGCGTATGGGCTTACCAAGATATGTTGGTGGTTTATCAGAAGTAGTTAGCAACCCACGCTATGCCACAGGTGTTGGTTTGGTACTAATGGGCAAGCAGCAGTTAGAAAGACATATTAGCGGGCAAATGGAATCAAGTTCATTTGGAAGAATGTTAGAGAAAATGAAGAGCTGGTTTCAAGGCAATTTTTAAGTAGTAAAAAGTTGTATGTGTAGTTCAGGCAGAAGTTAAGTAGTTAATTTGTAACAACAGGCAGATGTAAATTAAAAAGAGGAGATATTAAATGTTTGAAATTATGGAAAAAAATGCTCAAGAAGCCGTTATTAAGGTAATTGGCGTGGGTGGTTGTGGTGGTAACGCGGTAGCGCACATGATAGAAAAAAGCGTTGGAGGTGTTGAATTTATTTGCGCAAATACTGATATGCAAGCTTTGAAAAAGAGCCAAGCAAAAACAGTGTTGCAAATGGGCGTGGCGATGACTAAGGGTTTAGGCGCAGGTGCTAGACCAGAAATTGGTCGCGATGCAGCTTTTGAAGATCGTGATGCGATTGCTGAGTTGATTGACGGTGCAGACATGCTGTTCATCACAGCAGGTATGGGTGGTGGTACTGGTACTGGTGCTGCCCCTGTGATTGCGCAAATCGCAAAAGAAATGGGCATCCTGACTGTTGCTGTTGTGACTAAACCTTTCGCTTTTGAAGGAAAACGCACTAAAGTTGCAAGTGATGGTCTAGAAGAGTTATCAAAGTATGTAGATTCACTGATTGTGATTCCTAACGAAAAATTGATGGAAGTATTAGGCGAAGATGTACCATTCTTAGAAGCTTTTAAAGCGGCTAATGATGTGTTGCACAATGCGGTTTCTGGTATTGCCGAAATCATCAATTGCCCAGGTTTAGTGAACGTTGACTTTGCCGATGTGCGCACAGTGATGTCTGAAATGGGTATGGCGATGATGGGTTCAGCAATTGCGTCTGGTCCAGACCGTGCACGTATTGCGGCTGAACAAGCGGTTGCAAGTCCGCTGCTTGAAGATGTCAACCTTGCGAATGCGCGTGGCGTTTTAGTCAATATTACAACATCTGCTTCTTTCAAAATGAAAGAATACTATGATGTGATGAATACAATTAAAGCGTTTACAGCGGATGATGCAACGGTGATTGTAGGTAACGTGTTTGACGAAGCAATGGGTGATGGCTTGCGTGTAACGATGGTAGCAACTGGGTTAACAGGTGCACAACGTCGTCAACAAAAACCAGAACTTCGCGTGATGACACAAGAAGTGGTGCGTAACGGTACAACTAACCAACCAATGTTTGTGGGTGGTAGTATGGATGAAGATGATACACCGCAAGTGTTCAGTTCAAACAATCGCCGTGCGCAAGTAGAAGCAATGAAAATGTCAGGTGTTGAAGAATACGACATCCCTGCATTTTTACGCAAACAAGCGGATTAAGCGTTAATTAATAGTTAAATAATACTATTTAATAAAACTATAAGTTTGCGTCTTAAGTAAGCCAGTGCTTGGCATTGGGGCGGCTAATGCGCCTTAGAGAAACTGCATAAAATATGCTACTATTTGCTTGATTACTAAGGTAAATGTTACTTTTTGTAAGTGACGCGGACTTAGGATTTGGAACTTGGAGTTTTAGAAATTAGGAATATTGATGTTAAAGCAACGTACATTAAAAAAAGCGATTAGCGCCACTGGCGTTGGTCTGCACAACGGCGAAAAGGTTACTCTTACCCTGCGCCCAGCTGCAGCCGATACTGGTATTGTTTTCAAACGGGTTGATCTGCCTCAACCCAATGAAATCTTAGCGACTCCTAATGCAGTGCATGACACACGTTTGTGTTCTGCGTTAGAGGCCAATGGCGCGCGTGTTGCAACTGTTGAACATATTATGTCTGCGCTTGCTGGTTTAGGCGTGGACAATGTTTATATCGAAGTAGATGCTTCTGAAATACCGATTATGGATGGTAGTTCAGGCCCATTTGTATATTTATTGCAAGAAGCTGGCATTGTTGAACAAGCCGCAGCTAAAAAATTTATACGCGTTAAAAAAACAGTTGAAGTGATTGATGGCGATAAATGGGTGCGCTTTGAGCCTTATCACGGTTTTAAAGTCGATTTCACTATCAATTTCAATCACCCAGTATTTGAAAATTCAGGAAGTCAGGTAAAAATCGATTTTGCTGAAGACTCTTACATTAAAGAAATTAGTCGTGCGCGTACTTTTGGTTTTATGCACGAAGTTGAATATTTACGTTCCAATGGTTTGGCGCGTGGTGGAAGTCTAGATAACGCCATAGTGTTAGATGAGTATCGCGTGATTAATGACGATGGTTTGCGTTATGACGACGAATTTGCAAAACACAAAGTATTAGATGCGATTGGTGACTTATACATGTTGGGGCACCCAATTTTGGGCGCTTTCTACGCTTATAAATCAGGCCACGCACTGAATAACCAATTGTTACGTGCGCTTATGCAAGATGAAACCGCATGGGAATATGCAACATTTGAAAAACAAGAAGATGCGCCGGAAACTTTTTCGACGCCAGAAACGCAGCTGTTTGCTGCGCCAGTTTACTAATACACCTAATTTTACGAATAAACTTAATATCGAACTGGCATCGCAACCAGTATCATCAAACAAGGGGCGTATCATGATATTTACTCGCCTTTTACTAGCGTTAGTAACCATCACACTTTCAAGCCAAGCCTTCGCCTTATCAGATGAAGCCTTGTTTCAACATGCGCGTGATTCTTACGCCGCAAAGAACACAATTGCACTTACCGAAGATGTCGCACAGCTGAATACGCAGCAATATATATTGGCACCGTATGCCGATTACTGGTTGATGCTGCTCAATATGGATCAAGCCAGAGATGAAGAAGTCCAGAATTTTTTAGCTAAGTATGTGGATATGCCATTCACCGACCGTGTTCGCGGCGAGTGGCTCAAAAAGCTGGCTAAAAGTGAAAATTGGGGACCGTTTTTTGAAGAGCTCAACAATTTCCAGCGCGAAGATATTGCCGTGCAATGCTATGCAATGCTTGGTCATACTCAATTAGCCGATCTTGAAGTGGCAAGTCAGGCTAAAACTTTGTGGATGACAAGTGCCGACTTGCCGAGCAATTGCAATCAATTGTTTGATGCGTTACAAAAGTCAGGTGCACTCACTAATGATGATATTTGGGCAAGATTCAGGCTTGCGTTGCAAGATGGCAAATTGAGCTTAGCTAAAAGTGTGATTACCCGTTTGCCCAATGTGGAGCCAACTACGCTCAAACTGCTCGATAAAGCTTATCAGTCGCCACAGCTTATATTAGAGAAAAAAACTGTCTCTTTTAAAACGCGCTTTGGTGCAGAAGTAAATCTATACGCGCTTGACCGTTTGGCACGTAGTAAAGTAGATGCAGCGATTAGCACTTACAGTAAAGTGCAAAGTCTATTTGATATTGATAATCGAGCTTTTGGCTGGGGGCGTATCGCCTACCATGCTGCGCGTGGGCACAATCCACAAGCACTTGAGTTTTATGCTTTGGCGGAAAATAGTGTCTTAGACAAAGAACAGCTCGCATGGGAAGTGCGTGCCGCTTTACGCGCTCAAAATTGGCCTGTGGTGTTGAAAACTATTGCTGCTATGAGTACCAAGCAGCAAGAAGAGAGCGCTTGGCGTTATTGGAAGGCGCGAGCGTTAAGAGAAACGGGTGATTTGGTTGAGTCTAATACAATATTCAGTAAGCTCTCAACTGAGCGCCACTACTATGGCTGGTTAGCTGCGGAAGAGCTAGAAAGCGTGATGAGCAGCCAAGCTATAGAATATAAAGTGACAGATAATGAAGTCACCGCGATAGCAAGCCAGCCAGAAATCAAACGTGCACTTGAACTGCAACGTTTGGATATGCGTTGGGAAGCCAAGGCAGAATGGCTTTGGGCAACACGACATTATGATGACAGGGAGTTACTAGCTGCCGCTGAATTCGCTTTGCGCCAAAAATGGTACGACGTTGCAATTAGCACTGCCGACAACACCAAGCAAACCCATAATTTTAATTTACGCTACCCAACACCCTATCGGGATTTGTTTCGTAAATCAGCCAATGAGGTAGGTTTGGATGAGTCTTGGGTATATGGTATTACACGTCAAGAAAGCCGTTTTATGCACTACGCGAAATCAGGCGTGGGAGCTGCAGGTTTAATGCAACTAATGCCAGCAACGGCTAAATGGGTGGCTAAGCGCATGGGCATGAATAGTTATAACAATAGTATGATTCATGATTTGAGCACTAATATTGAGTTCGGCACGTACTACATGCGCTACACCTTAGATTTGATGGGAGGCCAAGCTGTGATGGCAACTGCTGGCTATAATGCAGGTCCAAGTCGTGCAAAACGATGGCAAGCGACTGAGCCGATGGAAGCGGCAATTTATATTGAAAGTATTCCATTTGCTGAAACTAGAACCTACGTACAAAAAGTGATGGCCAATGCACAGATTTACGCACCACGTCTAGTCAGCGAAAATAAGAATGTAAAAATTCAAACATTAAAAGCACGCTTAGGCATTATTCCTGGTACTGGTAAGCCAGAAGACATCAGTGCAGACGATGATCAGTAACAGAGTAAAGTGATACGGTTATTTTTTGGAAGTATAGGTTAGGAACACCAATGTTTAAAACAACAGATCAATTAAAAGAAGTGTGTGTATTAGGCGGCTCAGGCTTTGTGGGTAGCGCGATTGTTGCCAAGCTCGATGCAGCAGGGTACTCAGTCAAAGTGCTGACGCGCCGTAGGGATTCTGCCAAGCATTTATTCTTGCTGCCAAATGTTCAGGTGCAAGAGTGCAATGTCAACGACTACCAATCACTGAACTCAGCTTTAAGAGGGTCAGATGTCGTCATTAACTTGCTAGGTATATTGCATCAAAGCCACCATTCAACTTTTAATGCCATTCATCATCAATTGCCTGCGCAGTTAGCAAAAATCTGTGTAGATTTAAACATTAAACGCTTGATTCATATGAGCAGTTTAAAAGCAGCTAAAAGCGCGCCGAGTCAGTATTTGCGCTCTAAAGGCGCAGGTGAAGCGGCTTTGCTTGAATTTCAAAATCAATTAAATATCACAATATTTCAGCCTTCTGTTATTTTTGGTCGAGGCGATAGTTTTATTAATTTATTCGCAGCACTGATCAAAACCTTACCCGTCGTCATGTTGGCCAAACCCAACGCAAAATTTCAACCAGTTTGGGTGGAAGATGTGGCTAGTTGCTTTGTTGCGAGCATCGCAAATGACGCAACTTATGGTCAAATCTACGAATTAGCTGGGCCAAAGGTGTATACCTTCCGTGAGTTGGTTAACACTGTGATGAATGCACTGCAAGTACAGCGACCAATTATTGGCTTGTGTGACAAACTTTCATATGCGCAAGCGTTTATGATGGAGCTGATGCCCGTTAAGCTAATGTCGCGTGACAACGTGCGTTCTATGGAAATTGATAGTGTGAGTGAACAAGCTTTCCCTGCGTTATTCAATATCACTCCTACTGCGATGGAAACAGTGATTCCACAATACTTGGTCGATCAAACACCGCGTGGCGCTTATGATCGCTTTCGTCGCAACGCCGCTAGGTAAATAGGTCGCGTCATGCAGATTTATTTGGTCGGTGGCGCAGTACGTGATGAGTTGCTGGGTTTATCTGTAAAAGATAAAGACTATGTGGTGGTCGGCAGCACGCCAGAAGAAATGGAAGCTGCGGGATATAAACCCGTAGGCAAAGACTTTCCTGTATTTTTACATCCTAAAACGCATGATGAGTATGCATTAGCCCGTACTGAACGCAAAACTGCAAAAGGCTATAAAGGCTTTGCCGTACATGCTTCAGTAGATGTGACTTTAGAAGAGGATTTGGCACGTCGCGATTTAACCATTAATGCCATTGCAAAATCTGCAGATGGTCAGTTGATTGATCCATACCAAGGCTTAGCGGATATTCAGTCTAAAACTTTGCGCCACGTGAGTGCTGCTTTTGCTGAAGATCCTGTGCGCATCCTTCGTGCAGCACGCCTTTCAGCCAGATTTGCAGACTTTAGCGTAGCCTCAGAAACCAATCAACTGATGCAAGACATGGTGAGCGCAGGTGAGGTGGATGCTTTGGTTGCAGAGCGCGTATGGCAAGAGCTTGCTAAAGGCTTGATGGAAGCTAAACCAAGCCGCATGTTTGATGTGTTACGCGCTTGCGGCGCACTAAAAAAAATAATGCCTGAATTAGACAAGCTTTGGGGTGTACCACAGCCGCCACAGCATCATCCTGAAGTCTACACAGGCGTACATGTGATGATGGTGATAGATTATGCTGCCAAGCAGAACTTTAGCTTACCAGTGCGCTTTGCTGCTTTGATGCATGATTTAGGTAAAGGCACTACATCAGCAGAGATATTACCTCGGCATATTGGCCATGAAGAGCGTAGCGCGAGTTTGCTTAAAGCGCTATGTAAGCGTTTACGTGTGCCTAACGATTGTAAAGAACTTGGCAATATTGTGGCTAAGTTCCATGGCAAATTGCACCAAGCGCCTCAAATGAAACCAAGTACCTTATTAGAGTTTCTAGTCGAGCTAGATGCGATTCGCCAACCTGCTAGATTTAAAGACTTTCTAAAAGCTTGTGAGGCAGACTCACGTGGGCGAACAGGTTTTGAAAACTGCGCAACACCCGCTGCAGATTTAATGCTTAAAGTGCTAGAAGCCGCATCTAGTGTAGATGCGGGTGCTATTGCGAGTGCATATTCCGAGCCGGAAAAAATAAAAGCGGCTGTATTTGAAGCAAGACTCAAGGCTGTAAAGCAGGCCTTGTAATCGCGAGTAGGCTTATATTTTTAAAAAATGTTCAATTAGAAGCTTGATTACAAATCCAGCAACGCCAAGCGTTAACCCAATAAATAACGCGATACCACCAAACTTCCCCGCTTTTGAATCCCAAGCGAGTTTTCCGACAATCACCATCATTAACAACATTAACCCAGTAACGGCATAATTCATACCGAATTGGCTAATTTGTGCTTCTGTAAATCCAAATATCGTGCCTTGCAATTTAAGTCCCCAGTGTTATAAATTTTGTTTGATCAAACTGATTAATAATTCACACTTAATAATTGATAAGTGTAGTAATTTGTTGCTGTACATACTCAGTTGGTTTGCGCTTAAAGCCACTTTTAGCAAACTGCTGCCAGCGACCAATGATGTAACAGACAATTAGGTTAGCCTGTGCTTCTGCATCGCCCTTGCTGCCACTTTGCGTTTCAGCAATGCGTAAGCTTTGCTTGAGTGTGACTTCAATTCTGTCATAAAGTTGGTTGATGCGTACCTGAAGTTTCTCATCCTCATTGACTAATGCATCGCCAATTAGCACGCGTGTCATACCCGGATTTTTTTCAGCAAACGCGAGTAGCATGGTAATTGTGCGTTGAATTTGTCTCAAGCCATCTGTTTCTTCGGTACCAATTTTATTAATTAAACCAAAAACTGTTTCCTCAATAAATGAAATTAAGCCCTCAAACATTTGGGCTTTGTTGGCAAAGTGGCGGTAAAGCGCAGCTTCACTCACTTCAAGTTTTGCCGCAAGTGATGCGGTTGTGATTTTCTCACGCTTTGGCGTCTCTAGCATTTTAGCGAGCGTTTCCAGAATCTGCTGCTTGCGTTCCCCTGCCATCTTTTTCCCCTAAGAATTTTTTCTAAACTTTTTATTAAACTTGTTATTTAGTTCTGGTTATTAAATTTTGCAAATTATAACTTAAGGTGAGTAAGTGCTAACACTTCACTTAATCGATAATCCACAAAATTTGGTTTTTGTAGTTTTTTTGTCACCCAGATTGTTTTCATGCCTAAACGTTTTGCGGTCATCAAGGCAGGCAGGCTGTCTTCTAGCATTGTGCAATCACTGGCTTTTACTTTGATGGTTTTGAGTAGCATTTGAAAGCCGCGTATAGAAGGCTTCGCATGAAATTTGGTTGATTCCACACTAAATACAAGTTCAAAACAATCGCTAATGCCCAGAATATTCAGCACACGCATAGCATAGCTTTTAGGCGCGTTTGTGAACACTAACTTACGTCCTGAAAGGCTTTGCAGCATGTGGCGCAAACGTTTTACTTCAAGCACCATCTCTGGCAAATCTAAAAATTTGTGCGTTTCTTCAAGAAAGTGCTGTGGGCTAGTGCCGTGATGGCGCATCAAGCCTTTAAGCGTAGCGCCATAAATACGCCAATAGTGCTGGCGTAACTGATGCGCAGCCGTTTCATCTAAGGTCAGATTGTCCATGATATATTTCGTCATGGTACGATTCATCACTGGAAAGATGTGTGCAGATGCATTGTGCAAGGTATCATCTAGATCGAAAATCCAGACTCTAGCACTCCTGCCGCTTGCACTACAGTTTGCACCCAATTTACTTAGCCTTAATTAGCGTACCCACACCTTCGTCCGTCAATACTTCCAGTAGCAATGCATGTTCTACACGACCATCAATAATATGTACTGCTTTTACGCCGCTGCGTGCTGCATCTAATGCTGAGCTGATTTTAGGTAACATGCCGCCTGATAACGTGCCATCTGCAACTAAGTCATCAATTTGTTTTGGAGTTAAGCCTGTCAATAACTCGCCGCTTTTATCCAATACACCTGGCGTATTAGTCAGCAGGATTAATTTCTCAGCACCTAAGATTTCCGCAAGCTTGCCTGCCACAACATCAGCATTGATATTATAGGTTTCACCATCAGCACCTACGCCAATCGGTGCAACCACTGGAATGAAGTCGCCTTTATCTAAAAAGTTGATAATGCTCGGATCAATCGCGGTGATTTCACCAACTTGACCAATATCAATCATTTTTGATGGGTCGTTCATATCTTCCATTAGCAGCTTTTGGGCGTGAATGAAGTTGCCATCTTGACCAGTTAATCCAACCGCTTTACCGCCATGACGGTTTATCAAGTTCACAATTTCTTTATTGACTTGACCGCCAAGCACCATTTCAACCACGTCCATAGTTTCAGCATCGGTCACACGCATGCCTTGGATAAACTCACCTTTTTTGCCGAGCTTATCTAACATTTCGTTGATTTGCGGACCGCCGCCATGCACGACCACAGGGTTCATGCCAACCAGCTTTAGCAATACAACATCTTGAGCGAAACATTCTTTAAGATGCTCGTCTGTCATAGCGTTTCCGCCGTATTTGATGACAATAGTTTTATCAAAAAAGCGTTTGATATAAGGTAGTGCTTCGGCGAGTGTGCGAGCTTTTTTTGCAGCAGTTGTTTGGCTTAACATAAGTTTTCCATGAGCTTAAATTTTGTAAATGCGATTTGTGTCATTGTATCTAAAATTTGCTTATAAAGTTTTGCTAAACACCTTTGATTTACGCTGAAAGTTGTAAAGTTTCTGTTTCTCAGCAGGTAGTTTTTCTACATTCTGTTCCTTAAACCCACGTTCTAAAAACCAGTGTTCAGTACGTGTAGTTAGGCAGAATAAGCTTTTAAAACCTAATTCCTTGGCTTGGCTAGCGCAGTAATAAAATAATTTATCGCCACGGCCGCCGCCTCTGTAGGCTGGGTCAATCGCGAGGCAGGCGAATTCAGCAGTGCGCTCAGCGCTAAATGGATACAAAGCTGCACAACCAATAATGCGATTGTCGTGTTCCATCACATAAAAGTGTTCGATTTCCATTTCAATATGTTCGCGTCCGCGCCGTACTAAAAAGCCTTCGGCTTCTAGCGGTTCAATCAGCTTTAATATGCCGCCTACGTCGTCAATATTGGCTTGACGCATGCTTTCTAAACTAAGCTCGGTCACCATGGTGCCGATACCATCTAGTGTGAACAACTCTTGAATAATCGCGCCGTCAATATGCCGCGAAATCAGGTGAGTACGTGCCACACCGTGTTCACAAGCCCTTACCGCGGCAGGTAAGTAGTAATTAATGTCTTCAGAAATGTTGATTGCTTGTTCATTGCCTTCGACGTTACGTAGTAGATTTTTAGCTTTACCTGCGGTCATTTCACGCAATAATTCGCCGCGTAGATTATGTACGCCTTCGGAATCCATCAAAAAAATCAGCTTGTCAGCATCTAGCGCAACGGCAGCGCTCACCGCTACGTCTTCTAAGCTTAAATTGAATGCCTCACCTGTGGGGGAATAACCCAGTGGCGATAACAGCACTAGTTCGTTGTCATCAAGACGTTTTTGGATGCCGATTGCATCAACCCGACGTACTTCACCTGTGTGTTGTAAATCGATGCCATTGCGTACGCCCATCGGTTTTGCGGTGACAAAGTTACCACTCGCCACCCTAATGTCAGAGCCTGCCATCGGTGAATTCACCAAACCCATAGACAGCAGTGCTTCAATTTCAACGCGAATCGCGCCATTGGCCTCTTTTACGGCTTCCATTGCGGCATCGTCTGTGACGCGCAGACCATTCACAAACTTAGGTGACAGTTTGTCGCGACGTAGGCGCTTTTCAATTTGTGGACGTGCGCCGTGTACTAACACTAACCTGACCTCTAAGCTGGCGAGTAAGTTTAAGTCATGTGAAAGTGCAACAAATTGCTTTTCATCAACCACTTCGCCGCCGAATGCAATCACAAAAGTTCTGCCACCAAACGCATGTATGTACGGCGCAACAGACCTAAACCACTGTACGAAATCTTTAATGTTTGAGGTGCTGTTTTTGCTAGGCACTTGCGATAAAGTTGTGAGGTATGGCTGGTGATGTTCTTGCACAGATAAAGCTGTTTTTGGCATATCACTTTGCGCATACAAATAAGCTGGGGTGCAATTGAGCGCCTCAGCGACTTTGCGTAAAGTATTTTCGTTAATGCCTAATTCGCCGCGCTCAATGCGCGACAAATTACCAGCGTCTGCCCCTACTTGATTGGCGAGAGATTGCAGTGTGATGTTCAGCGACTTGCGCCGAAAGCGTATAGAGTGACCAATAGACATAGTGATGACTTAGTGTAAATTCACAGTATAAAATGTAATTATTACAATAATATAAAATATATATGTAAATAATGCAAATTATTTATAGGTGGCTTGTTTTAAACTTAAACTCTTTGTATCTAAACCCGCTAAAAATCCCCCCAAAGCGACTGTAGTGTGGCAATCGCAGTCGGGCCTGCGGTTTCTGTGCGTAAAATTCTTGGGCCGAGAATCACTGATTGAAAATCCTGCGATAGGGCTAAATTGATTTCTGCTTGGCTTAAGCCACCCTCAGCGCCAATCAGTAATTGAATTTCACCGCTCGGTTTATCCAGTTCTGCTAAGCGTTTTGCGCCTATTGGGTTAAGCAAAATGCGGGTAGCGCTAGAGGCTGAATTACTCGATAACCAATTAGCTAAGGTTTTTGGCGCTAGTACTTGAGGAATCGTCGCGCGACCACATTGCTCGCAGGCGGAAATCACTATGTTTTGCCAATGCTCTAACCGTTTTTCTGCACGCTCAGCAGAGAGTTTAACCACGCTACGCTCGGTAGCAATTGGCTGTATTTGCTTTACACCTAACTCCACTGCCTTTTGAATGGAGTAATCCATGCGGTCGCCACTAGAGATGCCCTGCAGTAAAGTGATGTTGAGTGGCGATTCTGTATCACGTGCTTGGCTAGCATTAATCTTGGCAATCACTTCACTTTTTTTAACTACAATTAACTCACAAGCATAGTCAAAACCATCGCCATTAAACAAGTGAATGAGATCACCCGCATTTAAGCGAAGCGCTCGCGTGGCATGGGTGGCGGCATTTTCAGACAGTTTGACCGTTGCGCCAATGACCAAATCTTCAGTGCTAAAAAATCGTAAATTACTCATAACCGTCATTCTATATTGAAAAGCTAATGCCAGTCATTGCTGCGCAACTGGAAATTGGCTTTGATTTTAAATCTGACGCTAGATTCCCGCTTGCACAGGAATAAAGTATCATAAGGCCTATATATTCTAACTATGATGAAAGTTTTTTATGGCTAGTGTAAACCCACCTGTATGTGATTTTGGCTGGCAAGCGCCAGATTTTAGTCTACAAAATATTGATGGCAGCATGATTTCACGTGACCTAATCATGGGTAAAAATGGCTTGTTAGTGATGTTCATTTGTAATCACTGCCCATATGTAAAAGCTATTTTCCCAAGGTTGGTCAATGATGTGCTCGAGCTCAAAATGCTGGGTGTTAACACTGTGGCGATTATGTCTAATGACCCAGCAGATTACCCAGAAGATAGCTTCGAAAATATGCAAAAAGTCGCGCATCAAATGGAGTTTTCATTTCCCTATTTGTGGGATAAAACTCAATCGGTGGCTAAAGCCTACAACGCCGTATGCACACCAGATTTCTTTGGATTTAATAATAAGGCTGAGTTGCAATATCGTGGCCGCTTCGATGAGTCGCGCAAAGACACCGCGCCCCATAGCACGCGCGACTTGTTTCACGCCATGAAGCAAATCGCTGAAACAGGAGTCGGTCCTAAAGAGCAAGTTGCTAGTATCGGATGCAGTATTAAGTGGAGTAATTTATGAGTAAAGTTAAATGGGGAATTTTAGGCGCAGCGCGTGTTAATGAGCGCTTGCTTCCTGCGATTATTGAAGCGTCTAATGCGGAATTGGTTGCTATCGCAAGTCGTCGTGCAGGTGCGGCAAAAGCTACCTTGGATAAATATGCGCCTTGCCATCAAAACGTCATCTGTTATGACGACATGGATGCGCTTATTCATGATAAAAACGTCGATGCGATTTACTGTCCGATGGCGAACAACGAGCACGCAGAATGGGCGCTTAAAGCCATCAATGCAGGTAAGCATGTGTTGATAGAAAAACCAATGGCGTTAACTGTGGCAGATATTGAAGCGATAGAAGCAGCTGCGATTAAAAACAATGTAAAAGTGATGGAAGGTTTCATGTATCGCTTTCATCCGCAGCATGCGCGGGTCAAAGCGATTGTTGAGTCGGGTTTAATAGGTGACGTATTGTCATGCAAAGCGTCTTACTCATTTTTGATGCGTCCAGCTCGTATGTACCGCATTGCTAGCGGCGTGAAAGAGGGCGGCGGCGCAATGTGGGATATTGGCCCGTATGCGATTCATTCTTTGCGTTGGGCGTTTGGTTTGAATGGCGGTTTGGAGCCTAAAAGCGTGATCGCGCATGCCAAGCTAAATGAAGTTGGCGCGGATATTGTCACTAGTGGCGTGCTGGATTTTGGTAACGATGCAGAAGGCCGTGCCCGATTCGGTCATTTTGATATTAGCTTTGAGCGTAGTCGTAAATCAGAATATGAAATCATCGGCACTAAAGGTTGGGTGAAGTGCCATGCCGCTTGGGTGTTTCAAAACGATGTACCTGTGATTTCATGGGCGCTGGAAGATGGTAAGTATGCAGAAGAGCGCTTCGCGCCAAGTAATCATTTTACTTTGGAGATCGAGCATTTCGGCGATTGTGTAATTAATAATACAACGCCGCATCTAAGCTTTGCTGACGCGAAAGCCAACTGCAAAGTGATAGAGGCAGTTTTGCAGTCTATAAGCAGTGGCGCTCGAGTGAGCTTGGCTTAAATTGAATGCTAAAGGTACTTTTATGAAATCTAGATTTAGTAAGCTTGGTGTTAAACAGGCGCTTGCTCAAAGCTCAATTTTTGCAATATTGCTAGCGCTTACTATTTCTGCTCAGGCATTAGAAGTCAAAGGTGTAAAGATTGATGAAACCGCGCAAGTCGGCAGCAGCACTTTGGTGTTAAATGGCGCTGGCTTACGGACCAAGATGATGTTTAAGGTCTATGCTGGTGCCCTTTATTTGCCGCAAAAGCAAAGCGATGCAAATGCCGTGATCAATGATCATGGCAATAAGCGTATTTCTATGCATTTTTTACGCGATGTAAGTTCAGAGCAGTTGTTGGATGGTATGAACGAAGGTTTTGCCGACAATAATACTCAGGCTGAAATGACTTCGATTGACGCGCAAATGAAGATATTCCAAAAAATGATGGTATCGGCAAAAGAAGTGAAAGAGGGTGATGTGATTCTGCTGGACTGCACAACAGCAGGCACGCAAGTGAGTTTGAATGGCAGGTTGCTAGGTAAAATTGACGGCGAGTTGTTCAATCAAGCTTTATTGCGTGTTTGGCTAGGCGATCATGCGGTTGATACTAGTTTAAAAAAGTCGTTACTTGGGCAGTAGCGTCATTGCTCATTGCTCATTGCGAACTCGTAAAAAGCTGGCAAACTTTGGCTTGCCGGCTTTAGTTTTATCACGATAAGTGTAGGTAACGGTGCTGCCAATTGTTGGCGGATTTTCCCGTTGCGCATCGGTGAAGCCTGTCCCTAACTTAAAGCGTATGCCTTCTGGTGTTTCTACCTCTAGCGCCCCAAGCTTGCCTTTATATTTCCCTTGACCAGCGGTATGCGCCACTACGGTCGCTTCGGCATCGTATAACAATTTTAACTTAAGCAGCACATCGCTACGGCCTGTCACATAAGGTGCGTCGGCGCGATGCAGCATTAGCCCCTCGCCACCTTGAGCAACAATTTGTTTAAGCAGTTTGTGTAACGTTACTTCGTCATTCACTTTAAATTGTTTTACAGTTTTTAGATGTGGAGTATTTGCCAGTTTTACGATGCTGACAATACGTTTTGCACGCTCTGCAAATGTGCCTGTTGCATTTGGTAATTCAAATACCATGTAGGAGATGCCACGCCATTCTTCGTCAATCGGCACATCTTTTCTTACCGCGCCAGAAAGTGCCTCGAATTTGCCGTGTCCAAGCCAAAGTTCGCCATCAAGCGGTGTTGTAGGTAAGCCTTTAGTGAACCATGCTGGCGCCGCAATGACATGATTTGTACGCGTATGAAAAGTGCTGCCATCCCATACTGCACGCACACCATCAAACTTCTCACTGACCAAGTATTGCTGTACGTTCGTGCCTGGCTGATAAACCTTCGCGAGCAAGACGTTGGAGTCATTTTGTTTGGCGTTAATTTGTGTAGCGAATAAGGCTGAGAAAGTCGCGCTTGCGATCAGAATTAAAAATAAATGGCGCATAGATTTCATTAAGATAGTTTAAGGTAATAAACAAAAATTAAGGAGTTAATTAGTGTTGAGCTTAAGATGTTTCTGAAAAATAATAATTAACTGTAAGGAACTTGATGCGCCAGAAGACTAATGGTTGCCAGCTAAATTCGGCTTGCTAGCAAAATTATTTTTCAAATAGTGGTTATTCAGGAGATATTAAGATGAACATTCAAATTAAAAACGTAGTATTAGTGGTAGCAACCTTACTTTCAGCAGGCGTTCTATCGGCACCAGCTTTTGCGGCAGATGCAATGTTAAGTACGGGTGGTTATGCACGTGAGTTTAGCAAAATGGGCATGATGAAAATGTTAGATGCTGATGGCAATCACATGGTGACAGCTGCCGAAGCGGATACTTATTACAATAGTATTTTCGAAGAGCTTGATAAAGACAAAGATGGTTCAGTTGATGCAAAAGAATGGGCTGGACCAGCTAAACATTCTAAGCTTGATCTTGCAACAGGTGGTTATAGTCGTGAGCTTCGCTCAATGAAAATGATGGGAATGATGGATGCTGATAGCGACCATAAGGTCACAAGAGCGGAGTTTTTAGCTTACCATCAGACCATTTTTGCACATAAAGATACTTCAGGCGACAAAGAGATAACTGCCCAAGAATGGGCCGCTAAGCTTTTGTAGTTAAACCTCGTGAAAAAAATAATTCGTCAAACTGATGACTTATTTTTTTAAGTACGTGCTTCAATTTATAAAGCCAGCACACCCGCTGGCTTTTTTATGGACGTAATTTACGCAATAAATAAATAATCAATTGAGTTAAATGCTAAAAATATTATTTTCTACACACCAAATACAGCCTAAGCCCTTGCCGAAAAAGGGTAATTAAGCAATAATTTCACTTTTACCAAAAAGCAGTGCAATACGCTGGCTTTTTAAAGAATTCAATCAAGGTTTTGTTCGATTTTCTATAAGACTTGCAGTGATGTTCAAGCAATTAGTTAGTCAGATTCGAATCGTAAAACTACAAGTTAATTATTAGGGAGAAATTTATGGCAACACGTAAAGACCTAGCCAACGCCATCCGTGCGTTATCTATGGATGCGGTACAGAAGGCTAACTCTGGTCACCCAGGCGCGCCTATGGGCATGGCAGAAATTGCAGAAGAGCTTTGGAATCACCATCTAAGCCATAACCCAAAAAATCCAAACTGGTCAAATCGCGATCGTTTCGTGCTTTCAAATGGCCACGGTTCAATGTTGATCTACTCATTGCTACACCTCACAGGTTATGCATTGCCAATGGACGAAATCAAAACATTCCGTCAATTACATTCAAAATGTGCTGGTCACCCAGAATATGGCTATGCACCAGGCGTTGAAACAACAACTGGCCCACTAGGCCAAGGTATTGCAAACGGTGTTGGTTTCGCAATGGCTGAAAAATTAATGGCGCATCAATTTAACAAACCAGGCCATGAAATCGTTGACCATAGCACATACGTGTTCTTAGGTGACGGTTGTATGATGGAAGGCGTTTCTCACGAAGCTTGTGCTTTAGCTGGTACTTGGGGCTTAGGCAAATTAACAGCATTCTGGGATGACAACGGTATTTCTATCGATGGTCACATTGAAGGTTGGTACACAGACGATACAGCGAAACGTTTTGAATCATACGGCTGGCATGTTCAGTCAGTAGATGGTCATGATGTTGCTGCAATCGGAGCTGCAATCGCTGCTGCTAAAAAAGTAACAGACAAACCATCATTGATCTGCTGTAAAACAGTTATTGGTATGGGTTCACCAAACAAATCTGGTTCACATGATTGCCACGGTTCTGCATTAGGTTTAGAAGAAGTTGCAGCGACACGTGCAAACATCGGTTGGAACCACGAGCCATTCGTCATTCCTGCTGACGTATATGCTGGATGGGATGCAACTGCTAAAGGCGCAGCCGCTGAATCTTCATGGAATGATAAATTTGCAGCATACGCAAAAGCATTCCCGGCGGAAGCTGCTGAATATACACGCCGCATGGCAGGTGATTTACCAGCTAACTGGAAATCGGCAACTGATGCAATCATCGCAGCTACAAACGAAAAAGCTGAAGGCGTTGCAACACGTAAAGCTTCACAAAACGTTATCGGTGCATTAGCGCCATTATTACCTGAATTCTTAGGCGGTTCTGCTGACTTGACTGGTTCTAACCTAACTTCAACTGGCAGCTTTGTGCACGTTGATGCTAAAAAACCAGGTAACTACATTTCATACGGCGTACGTGAATTCGGTATGTTCGCAATCATGAACGGTATGGCATTGCACGGTGGTTTGATTCCATTCGGCGGTACATTCCATATGTTCTCTGACTACGCGAAGAGCGCGTTGCGTATGGCGGCATTGATGAAACAACGCACTATCGCTGTATTGACGCATGACTCTATCGGTCAAGGTGAAGATGGTCCAACACACCAACCAATTGAAAATACTGCTGGTTTACGCTTAATTCCAAACATGGACGTATGGCGTCCAGGTAACTCAACAGAAACTGCTGTTGCTTGGGTTGCTGCGGTTGAGCGCAAAACTGGTCCATCTAGCTTAGTATTAAGCCGTCAAAACGTGCCAGGCATGAAACATGATGCTGCGCAATTTGATTTAATGCGCAAAGGTGGTTATGTATTGTCTGATGTTGCTGGCGCACAAGTCATCATTATCGCTAACGGTTCAGAGCTTGAATTAGCGGTTAAAGCGGCTGCTGAGTTGAATGCTGCTGGTACTAAAGTACGTGTGGTTTCAATGCCATCAACTAACGTATTTGATCGTCAAGATAAAGCATACAAAGACAGCGTATTAACTCCAGGCGTTGTACGCGTGGCGGTTGAAGCTGGTGTAACTGACTTCTGGCGTAAATATGTAGGTTTAGAAGGCGCTGTTGTTGGTATCGATACATTCGGTGAATCAGCTCCTGGTGGTGTGTTGTTGAAACATTTCGGCTTCACAGTTGAAAATGTAGTTGCAACGGTTAAATCAGTACTGTAATTTAAGGTGCTGTAATTTAACTAGCTGCTTAGTTTAATAGGGCACCTCACTTGTGGGGTGCCCTATTTTTTTATAAGTTTAGTATTTTTATACGTCATTTAATCATTTTGCTTTCGTTTACATGGCGATTATTTACATCAAAAATTAGGAATTATCATGGCAATTCGTGTAGCAATTAATGGTTTTGGTCGTATCGGTCGTATGGTGTTTCGCGCGGCAATCAAAGATTTCACTGATATTGAAGTGGTCGCAATTAACGATTTGTTAGAACCAGATTACTTGGCTTATATGCTTAAATATGACTCTGTACACGGTCGCTTCAAAGGCGATGTGGCTGTTAGTGGTAATCACTTAGTTGTGAATGGCAAAACGATACGTTTAACCGCTGAAAAAGATCCAGCAAACCTGAAGTGGGATGAGGTTCAGGCAGATATCGTGATTGAATGTACAGGTTTCTTTTTAACACAAGAAACTTGCCAAAAACACATTGATGCAGGCGCTAAAAAAGTAGTGCAGTCTGCGCCAGGTAAAGATGACACACCAATGTTTGTCTATGGTGTGAATCACAAAGAATATAAAGGTGAGGCGATTGTTTCAGCTGCATCATGTACAACCAACGGCTTAGCGCCAGTGGTTAAAGTATTAAACGATGCATTTGGCATTAAACGTGGCTTGATGACAACGATTCATGCAGCAACAGCAACGCAAAAAACGGTAGATGGTCCATCTAACAAAGATTGGCGCGGTGGTCGCGGTATTTTGGAAAATATCATCCCATCTAGTACTGGCGCGGCTAAAGCCGTTGGTAAAGTCATTCCAGCGTTAAATAAAAAACTGACTGGTATGGCTTTCCGTGTACCAACTTCTGATGTTTCAGTCGTTGATTTAACTTGCGAGTTGAACAGTGATGCAACTTATGAAGCTGTTTGCCAAGCCATGAAAACGGCTTCTGAAGGCGAATTAAAAGGCGTGCTTGGCTACACTAATGAGAAAGTGGTTTCTACCGATTTCCGTGGTGAAACTTGCCCATCTGTATTCGATGCAGAGGCCGGCATATTATTAGATCCAACTTTTGTAAAAATAGTCGCTTGGTATGATAATGAGTATGGTTACACCTGTAACTTGATGCGCTTGGTGCAACATATTGCCAAGTAATTGCTATCATTTAGTGTCATTAGAAATAGACTGTATCCAGTCTATTTCGATTTGATTTCAAATAATAAAAAAGTAAGGAAATAGATGATTACGCTTAAAGATAAAAGCAATAATCGTTGGTTAGGCCAGATTAGCTACGCCCAATTGAAGTTTTTGAATGATGAGTTAGCCGCAGAACATAAAGATGACCAAGATTATCGGGTAAATCGTGAGGCATTGGAAATGCTTAAAGCGCGTGGTGCGGATATAGATTTAGCCGCTATTATAGAAAAAGCGATGGGTGATAAAGAGGTCGTCGAGTTTTATTGGATAAAATCATAAGAAATAGCAGTGAATAGCCATAGGTAGCCATTTGTAATAGACAGATTTTGGGGGAGTTAAAGGTAATGAATGTAATTAAAATGACGGATTTAGATTTGAATGGAAAGCGCGTATTGATACGTGCAGATTTGAATGTACCAGTCGCTGATGGCAAAGTTACCTCTGACGCACGTATTACTGCATCGATGGCAACTATTGAATATGCGCTTAAAGCTGGCGCAAAGGTAATGGTGACTTCACATTTAGGTCGTCCTGAAGAGGGTGTTTATTCAGAAGAAAACTCATTGAAACCAGTGGTTGATGTGATTTCTGCTAAATTAGGCAAGTCTGTTCGATTAGTAAAAGATTGGGTAGATGGTGGTTTTGAAGTTGCTGCTGGCGAATTGGTTGTTTTAGAAAACTGCAGATTCAATAAAGGTGAGAAAAAAAGCACCGACGAATTGTCACAAAAATATGCCAAACTTTGTGATGTATTTGTCATGGATGCATTCGGCACAGCGCATCGTGCAGAAGCCTCAACGCATGGTGTGGCGAAGTTCGCACCAGTGGCCGCGGCCGGTATTTTATTGGTGAATGAGTTAGATGCCTTAACAAAGGCACTACTCAGTCCAGCGCGCCCTATGGTGGCGATTGTTGGTGGTAGCAAAGTTTCCACTAAATTGACTGTGCTTGAAAGTTTGTCAGAAAAAGTTGATCAAATGGTAGTAGGTGGCGGTATCGCTAATACCTTCTTGAAAGCCGCTGGCAATGAAGTTGGAAAATCACTTTGTGAAGATGATTTAGTGCCAGTGGCTCGCACCTTAATGGACAAAATGAACCAAAGAGGAGCGGCAGTGCCTATTGCAGTAGATGTAGTTTGCGGTAAGAAATTTGATGCAAACGAGCCTGCAATCAAGAAAGACGTGGCTGATGTGGCCACGGATGATATGATTTTTGATATTGGCGCGAAATCTGCTAATGAAATAGCGGAGATCATTAAAAATGCAGGTACGGTGGTTTGGAATGGTCCGGTAGGTGTTTTTGAATTTGACCAATTTGGTGAAGGTACAAAAACGATTGCTCATGCCATTGCGAACACAAAAGCCTTTACCTTGGCGGGTGGTGGCGACACGATTGCTGCGATACAGAAGTATGGTATCGAAGATAAAGTCGATTATATTTCCACAGCAGGCGGTGCATTCTTAGAGTTTTTAGAAGGTAAGAAGCTACCAGCAGTTGAGATACTTGAGCAGAGAGCCTCGGCTTAATTTTTCTCAAATGAGTGATACAAAAAATGGGGCGATAAGCCCCATTTTTATTTGAATTTTAAGCATATACTTATAGTTATACCGAGTTGAAAAGGCACTACATTGACATTACGTAAAACAAAAATTGTTGCAACACTAGGCCCATCCTCAAACAGCGAGGAAATGCTGGCACGCATGATTATGGCTGGTGTAAACGTAGTGAGATTAAACTTTTCGCATGGTAGCGCAGAAGAGCATATTAATCGTGCCGAAATGGTACGTGCGATTGCCTTGAAATTAAACCGTCCGATTGGCGTGCTATGTGATTTGCAAGGGCCAAAAATACGTATAGGTAAGTTTGAGTTAGGCAAAATCACTTTAAAAACTGGGGATATCTTTATACTCGATTCTGATTGTCAGTTAGGCAATCAAGATCATGTCGGTTTGGATTACAAAACCCTGCCACAAGAGGTAGTAGAGGGCGTTATTCTACTATTGGATGATGGCCGTATTACCATGCAAGTGGATAGAGTAAAAGGCAATCAGATTCATTGCTTGGTGATGAATGGCGGCGTATTGAGCAACAATAAAGGTATTAATCGCCTTGGTGGTGGTTTATCAGCTGAAGCGCTCACGGAAAAAGATCGCGAAGATATTCTAACGGCCGTTGCATTAGAAGCTGATTATGTTGCACTGTCATTTCCTAGAACCGCTTTAGATGTAGAGCTTGCTCGCGTTTTAGTACAACAAGCCGGAGGTAAGGCTAGCATAGTCGCTAAAATAGAGCGGGCTGAGGCGATTGATAATTTAGAATCTATTATTGATGCGTCAGATGCGATTATGGTCGCTCGAGGCGACTTGGGTGTGGAAGTTGGCGATGCTGCAATTCCAGGCTTGCAGAAACGTATGATACGCATGGCGCGTGAGCAAAACAAATTAGTGATTACCGCCACGCAAATGATGGAGTCTATGATTACCAGCCCGATTCCAACGCGTGCTGAAGTGTCTGATGTGGCCAATGCCGTGTTGGATGGCACTGATGCGATTATGCTATCAGCTGAAACGGCGGCAGGGCAGTATCCATTAGAAAGCGTGCAGGCGGTGCATCGCGTAGTGATGGAGGCTGAGAAAGAATATTATATTCAGCCTCATGTGCGCAGAGTGGAGCAAGTATTTCTTAGGACTGATGAAGCGATAGCCGCTGCTGCAATTTATACGGCGCAGCACTTAAAAGTGAAGGCGATTGCTGCACTTACACAATCTGGAAATGCAGCACAATGGCTATCTCGTGCGGATTCAGAGATGCCGATTTATGCACTTTCACCAGATAAATATGCGCGCAGAAAACTTACCTTGCATCGCGGCGTTTATCCATTCCCTATTGAGCAAGGTACTAAAAATAGAGACGAAATTCTGCAAGAAATGGAGCAGGTCTTATTGCAACAAAAAGCGGTTAATTTAGGCGACTTGGTTTTACTCACATTCGGTGAGCCGATTGGCAGTCCGGGCGGTACAAATACACTTAAAATAGTAAAAATTGGTGAGAACAAACAAGCCTAGCCAGATTCATAGCTTGATGAATGTCAGGCGCTTTAATCAAAGCGAATCAGTTGAATTAGTTAATTCATAAGTCAGTTGATATAGATAAAGTTTATAATAAGCTAATTGCATTTTTAACTGTATCACTTAGCTAGACTTTATCAATAAGCCATATATAAACCATATAAACAAATCAATATGAATACACCTTTACTAGAAACCTCCATTCAAAGTCTTAAACGTATCCACCAAGGTAAAGTGCGCGATATTTACGATATTGATGCCGATACCATGTTGTTAGTCAGCACAGATCGCCTCTCAGCTTTTGATGTGATATTGCCCACAGGCATTGCCAATAAAGGCGCGATGCTAACGCAGATGGCTAATTTCTGGTTTGAGAAACTTAAGAATGTTGTGCCAAATCATTTAACTGGGATTGATCCAAAGTCTGTGGTGAGCAGTCCTGCAGAGCAAGCGCAGCTTGGCTCTCGTGCGGTAGTCGTGAAAAAGTTAAAGGCCTTGCCTATTGAAGCGATTGTGCGTGGTTATTTAGTGGGTAGCGGTTGGAAAGAATACAAAGCTAAAGGCACAGTCTGTGGTATTGAGTTACCTGCTGGGCTACAAGAAGCTTCTAAGTTACCTACACCAATTTTTACACCGTCCAGCAAAGCTGCCGTGGGCGAGCATGATGAAAACATCAGCTTGCAACAATGTGCAGATTTGATTGGAAAAGACATGGCTGAACAAGTCGCAAAAGTTGCCATTGCGCTCTATCAACAGGCGGCAGAGTATGCGCTTACTCGCGGTATTATCATTGCCGATACTAAGTTTGAATTTGGTTTAGATACCAATGGTGTATTGCATGTGATGGATGAAGTGTTAACGCCAGATTCATCACGCTTCTGGCCGGCTGATAGCTATGCGGTTGGTAGCAACCCACCAAGTTACGATAAGCAATTTGTGCGTGATTGGCTGGAAAGTACCGGCTGGAATAAAGTTGCGCCAGCACCAGCCTTGCCGGCAGATGTTGCACAAAAAACCAGTGAAAAATACATGGAGGCCTTTGAGCGTTTGACAGGTCATCCGCTTGCCGCTGATTAAGTAGCGCAAATCAGCACATCACGTGATTGAAAAGCTCAAATCCTTCACTAAACACCTCAAGCAAGAGTTTGAGGTGTATCGTTTAGTGCTTAAACACCCAAAAACACCTTTGCCTGCCAAGATATGCTTATGGCTAGCAATAGGCTATTTGTTATTACCGTTTGATTTGATTCCAGACTTTATTCCAGTATTAGGTCAGTTGGATGATGTAGTGATCATTCCGCTTTTGCTGTATATCGCGCTATTTTTCATTCCCAAAGAAATTATTCAAAGCTGCAGAGAGCAGGCCAAAGTCATAATTTAGTTACAAGCCTTTGATATTATTGCCAATCTGCTTGCTATAATTGCGGCTCAAAATTAAATCTCAGAAAATTAACCAATACATTTTATTATCTAGGAAAAAGCAATGTCGTTAAATGATGTGCCAACCGGCAAAGACGTACCAAATGACTTCAATGTCATCATTGAAATCCCGATGCAAGGTGATCCAGTTAAGTATGAAGTTGATAAAGAAAGCGGTGCGATTTTTGTAGACCGTTTTATGGGTACTGCCATGCAATACCCCACCAATTATGGCTACGTGCCGCATACGCTTGCTGACGATGGCGACCCTGTAGATGTATTGGTGATGACGCCAGTGCCTTTGATTCCAGGTGTAGTTGTGCGCTGCCGTCCCTTAGGTGTGTTGTTGATGGAAGATGAAGCAGGCCTAGATGCTAAAGTGTTAGCGGTGCCAGTTGAAAAAGTATGTGGTTTGTACGGTCATTTGAAAGCGCATACAGATGTTTCTGATTGGCGTTTGAATATGATTTCACACTTTTTTGAGCACTACAAAGATTTAGACAAAGGCAAATGGGTGAAAATTAACGGTTGGGGTGATATTGACCAAGCGAAAAAAGAGATTTTAGAAGGTGTAGCTAATTATAATAACGCTATGGTTAAACCAGCGTTTTAAGTATTAGGTTAGACTTTGAGCTATTAACAAAAAGGCAGCGAAAGCTGCCTTTTTTATTGACTTAATTGACTTCTGATTAAGCGACAGCAACACCAAATAGGCTTCCGACCCCAGCCGTAGCAGCCATTGCCAATGCACCCCAAAATGCAACACGTCCAGTGCCAATCCAAATATTTGCGCCGCCAACTTTTGCCGCTAAGCCACCCAGTAAAGCCAGAAATGCCAGCGATGTTACTGCTACAAAAGGCACGATATTGGCTTCAGCTGCAAAAAATGCAATGAGTAAAGGCAATGCAGCACCAACAGCAAATGTTCCAGCTGATGCCAATGCCGCTTGTATCGGTCGTGCATTCATAGCCTCTATAATGCCTAGCTCATCTCTAGCATGTGCCGCAAGCGCATCCTTTGCCGTGAGTTGTGTCGCCACTTGCTTGGCAAGCTCATGTGTTAAGCCGCGTTGCATGTAAATACCCGTCAGCTCTTCCAGCTCATGTTCAGGTTGGGTCGCAAGTTCATCACGCTCGCGCGCTAAATCTGCAGTTTCAGTATCTGCTTGAGAACTTACAGAAACATATTCACCTGCGGCCATCGCCATAGAGCCAGAGACCAAGCCAGCCATGCCTGTGAGTAAAATGTTATGGTGAGTCGCATGCGCGGTCGCAATGCCAATAATCAAGCTGGAGGTTGAAATAATGCCGTCATTTGCGCCTAATACGGCTGCTCTTAGCCAGCCAATATGATGCGAGCGATGAAATTCAGAATGTCTCAAGTAATTTTTCCTGTTTTTAGCTGTGGTGACGATCTATGTATTATCAATGAATTATCGATAAGCTCCAAAGTGAATTTCGGCAACCTAGCTTTCAAGTTTAATCATTAGATAATTTGATAATAGAACATGTAAGAAAGCCAAATAAAAAGGCGACCTGAGCCGCCTTTTAATTAATCCACTGTATTTTATTAGCTTAATTAACCAGCTTACATATGGAGCAATGGCACAATCAGTAAAGCCACAATGTTAATGATTTTAATCAATGGATTCACTGCTGGGCCTGCAGTATCTTTGTAAGGATCGCCAACGGTATCGCCAGTCACAGCCGCTTTGTGCGCTTCTGAACCTTTGCCACCGTGGTTGCCATCTTCGATATATTTTTTAGCGTTATCCCAAGCACCGCCACCCGTACACATGGAAATCGCAACGAATAAACCAGTCACAATTGTACCCATTAATAGACCACCTAATGCTACAGGGCCAAGTAATAAGCCTACCGCCACTGGCACTGCTACTGGCAAGAGTGATGGAATCATCATTTCTTTAATCGCAGCTGTAGTGAGCATATCTACGGCTTTACCATATTCTGGTTTAGCTGTGCCTTCCATAATGCCTTTGATGTCGCGGAACTGACGGCGTACTTCTTCAACCACTGCACCAGCTGCGCGCCCAACCGCTTCCATCGCCATCGCAGCGAATAAGAACGGAATTAAGCCGCCAATAAACAAGCCAATAATCACCATTGGGTCACTTAGGTCAAACTTAACGTCAATACCTGCGCCTTGTAGCTTGTGTGTGTAATCGGCAAATAACACCAATGCTGCCAAACCCGCAGAGCCAATCGCATATCCTTTAGTGACAGCTTTAGTGGTATTGCCAACCGCATCTAATGGGTCAGTCACATCACGCACTTCTGCAGGTAAGCCAGCCATTTCAGCAATACCACCCGCATTATCCGTGATTGGACCATAAGCATCCAGCGCCACTACGATACCTGCCATACTGAGCATAGAGGTTGCCGCAATTGCAATACCGTATAAACCGCCTAAGTGATGCGACACGAAAATTGCTACACAAACCGAAAGTACAGGCCAAGCAGTCGACTTCATTGAAATGCCAATACCTGCAATGATATTAGTCGCGTGACCGGTTGTTGAAGCTTGTGCAATGTGTTTTACCGGTGCGTAATCAGTCCCTGTGTAATACTCGGTAATCCACACTAATGCCGCTGTAAGGACTAAGCCCACTGCGCAAGCGCCAAATAACTGGTTTGCAGAGATAGTTAAGTCGCCAGCGATCAAGCCTTCAGGGAACATTTTCATAGTCACAAAGTAAAAGGCAGCCAAAGATAAAGTACCCGCTACTGCTAAGCCTTTGTATAAAGCTGGCATTACATTTTTCATGCCAGGAGAGGCTTTAACAAAGAAGCAGCCAATGATAGAGGCGACAATAGAAACAGCTGCAAGCATCAAGGGGTAGAGTGTGCCATTGGCGCCTGCGTTTGTTAACAGTAGGCTGCCTAGCACCATGGTTGCAATTAAAGTCACAGCGTATGTTTCAAATAAATCGGCTGCCATCCCCGCGCAGTCGCCTACGTTATCGCCTACGTTATCGGCAATCACGGCTGGGTTACGTGGGTCATCTTCAGGAATACCTGCTTCCACTTTGCCCACTAAGTCAGCACCAACGTCAGCACCTTTGGTAAATATACCGCCACCAAGGCGTGCAAATATAGAAATAAGTGATGAGCCAAAAGCTAGACCAATTAACGGATTCAAGTCTGTTGCAGCTTCACCACCTAAATACCAGTAGAAACCAGCTACACCTAATAAGCCTAAACCAACCACCAGCATTCCCGTGATTGCTCCGCCTTTAAATGCCACATCTAATGCAGGTGCAATACCACCAGTGGCTGCTTGTGCTGTGCGCACGTTAGCTTTTACTGAGACATTCATGCCAATAAAGCCGCAAGCGCCAGATAAGAAAGCGCCAATAACAAAACCAATCGCAGTGGTGATATTAAGAAATATGCCAATTAAAATGGCTAGAATGATGCCGACGATAGTGATGGTTTTATATTGGCGAGCTAAATATGCCGCTGCCCCCTGTTGAATTGCGCTGGCGATTTCTTGCATACGCGCATTGCCTGCCGGTAAATTGCTAATCCATTTACTCATTACTACACCGTATAACACAGCTAGAACAGCGGCGCCAACGGCAATCATTAGTGGTGATGACATGACTTCTCCCTATCTAAATTTTTATAAATCGCTAACTTAAAACAATATTTAAAAACTAAATTTAAAATGTTAAAAATAAAACAAATACAAATTTAAGACTAAGTGCCAAAAATCTAACCAAATCTGCTGCTGCAAGTTACTTTAATAATGTAAATAATTTGTAACAACGATTCATTATTGCACTATTAAGCGCAGCTAACAACCTATAGATTTATGGGTGGCTTTTGGTTATTTGGCAGTGGAAGAGTGACGAGGAAAAACACTGGAAGCAGTGTGATTTATATTTTACTTAGCTTTCGTAGCTAATCTAGCCAGTGCGTCACCAAGCGGTGTGCCAGATAGTTTTTCTGACAGTTGATTTAGCTCTGTTGCTGCATGCGAACTGAGCTTTTTAATCCGTTTTGCTTTGGCTGGCGGGGTAGATTTTACTTGCACTTTCACCTGAATTGAAGTAACTTCACACCCTTGGTTTTCTAGCTTAATCAACAAGCTAGGTATAAAAAGTTTAATTTTTGCAGCGACTGCATTGTTGTCAGCAAATAAATTAAGTTGTTTATTTTTAATACTGCTTGCATGGCTAAATTGTGCCAAATTATCAGGCGCTACTGCTTTCCAGATATCTTGTGCGGCTTGAGCTTCTAAGTTACGCGCATTTAATGCAATCAACTCGGGTTGTTTAAGCAGAGAGTTAAACTGGCGCATGATGATGGTCAGTACAAATAACTGGAGTGGTGATTAGGGCTGCTATGAATATCATTTTTGTCTCAAATAACATGGCGAAAGCGAAAACGCTATCAACGCTACAAGTGTGCTTGATAGCGCTGTTACTGATATCGTTACCAGTAGTCATCATGCTATCCTTGATTGTGCCACAGGAATCTACAACGCAACAAGGGGATAAATCATTGATCCCTTCAAAACTTAAACAAGCCTTCGGTATTAATAATCCACAAAAACATTTAGATGCCTACGCGCTACAACTGGGCGAGTTGCAAGCACGCATCATGCGCTTAGATGCGCAAAGCGAGCGTCTGGCCAAGTTGGCTGGTGAGAAAAAGCCTGCGTCAGAAAAAATAACACCTGTGAGTCCTGAGCTTCGCACCAATGCGGGCAAAGCCGACCCCGCTAGTCGCGGTGGTCCATTGGTGCTTAATGCACCCATTACTGAATTAGATTTGCAGCAAAAAATTACTGAAACTATGGCTAAAATTGATTTTGATACTGATTATTTAAGCGATATAGAAGCAAAGTTATTGCAGCAAGGGGTGTTGAAAGATATGTTGCCTAATAGTAGTCCAGTCAATGCCGCATTTAATTCATCCAGCTATGGCTGGCGGATTGACCCATTCAATGGCAATAAAGCCTTTCATGAAGGCTTAGATTTCTCTGCGGCTGAAGGCACGCCAATCTATGCGGCAGCTGGTGGCATAGTCACAACCGCAGAACGTACACCGGATTATGGTAATATTGTAAAAGTTGATCATGGATCTGGTTTAGAAACACGCTATGCGCATGCCTCAAAACTGATGGTTAAGGTTGGCGATCGTGTAGAGAAAGGCCAAGTAGTAGCATTGGTAGGCAGTACAGGGCGCTCTACAGGGGCGCATTTGCATTATGAAATTAGGCTCAATGGTAACGCATTGGATCCTAGAAAATATCTTAAAGCTAGCAATTGAATTTATAAGAATAAGCCCCATATATGACGCAACTAACCGTTAAGAAGTTGTTTAAAATCTAAAATAAAGAGTTTTGCACTTTAAGTTGCAACTTAGTTAGTATTGCAACTTAAATAGCGCAGCTTATAAAAATTAACCTTCATTAAAAAAGCATTTATCCTCTCAAGCCGAAAGTCACTCATTTCATGATATCTACGTTGTTCAAAAAATTATTTGGTAGCCGTAACGACAGGTTGGTTAAACAATACGCGCAAAAAGTACAGCAAATTAACGCGTTAGAGCCAGCGATACAGGCCTTATCAGATGAGGCCTTAAGAGCTAAAACTGAGGAGTTCAAGCAACGTTTTAAAAATGGTGAAACCTTAGATCAGTTGATGCCAGAAGCTTTTGCCGTGGTACGCGAAGGTGGTAAACGTGCGTTGGGTATGCGTCATTTTGATGTGCAAATGATAGGCGGCATGGTTCTTAATGCCGGTAAAATCGGCGAGATGCGTACAGGTGAAGGTAAAACTTTATGTGCGACATTGCCTGTTTATTTAAATGCATTAGCAGGTAAGGGCGTTCATGTGGTGACGGTGAATGACTATCTAGCTAAGCGCGATGCTGAGTGGATGGGTAAGCTTTATAACTTTTTAGGCCTTTCAATCGGTATCAATTTATCGCAAATGCCGACAGACTTAAAGCGCCAAGCTTATGCTGCGGATATTACTTACGGTACTAACAATGAATACGGTTTTGATTATCTGCGCGATAACATGGTGCACAGAAGTGAAGATCGTGTTCAGCGCGGTTTAAGTTATGCGTTGATTGATGAGGTTGATTCGATTTTAATCGATGAAGCACGAACACCGTTGATTATTTCCGGTCAAGCTGATGACAGTATTGCGCTTTACAATCAAATCAATGTGGTTGCTGCCAAGTTAGTTGCACAAACTGAAGAGGAAGGTGCTGGCGATTTCTGGGTTGATGAAAAAGGCCAAAATGTCGTCATGTCTGAAGAAGGTCATGAGCATGCTGAAAACTTACTAACAGAAGCTGGCTTACTGGCTGAAGGCTCAAGTTTGTATGAAGCTTCTAACATCACCTTGGTACATCATTTATACGCATCGCTGCGCGCTCGTAACCTTTATCATAGAGATCAGCATTATGTAGTTCGTGATGGTGAAGTGACGATTGTGGATGAAATCAATGGCCGTATGATGCCAGGTCGTCGCTGGTCAGATGGCTTGCATCAAGCCGTTGAGGCTAAAGAAGGTGTTGAGATTCAAAAAGAAAATCAAACGCTGGCTTCTATCACATTCCAAAACTACTTCCGTATGTATACCAAACTTTCAGGTATGACGGGTACTGCGGATACCGAAGCTTATGAATTCAATCAGATTTATGCGCTAGAAACAGTGGTGATCCCAACGCATCGCCCAATGTTGCGTAAAGATAATATGGATAAAGTGTATCGTACAGCGAATGAAAAATATGCTGCGGTCATTTTAGATATTAAAGACTGTCAAAGTCGCGGTCAGCCAGTGTTGGTCGGTACAACCTCAATTGAAAACTCAGAGCTGATTTCTCAGTTATTGAATGCTGAAAAATTAGAACACCAAGTTTTAAATGCGAAACAACATGAGCGTGAGGCGCACATTATTGCCCAAGCGGGCCGTGCTGGTGTGATTACGATTGCTACCAATATGGCTGGTCGCGGTACAGATATTGTTTTAGGTGGTAATCCAGAGACTGATATTGAAGCTGTTAAACACGATGCTGCACTAAGCGATGCTGAAAAAGAAGCCCGCATTGTGACTCTTAAAGCTGAATGGCAACAACGTCACGATGCTGTATTGGCTGCTGGTGGCTTGCATATTGCGGGTACTGAGCGCCATGAGTCACGTCGTGTAGATAATCAGTTACGTGGCCGCTCTGGTCGTCAGGGAGACGCTGGTTCAAGCCGTTTCTATCTATCACTAGAAGATCAGCTACTACGTATTTTCGCATCTGACCGTGTATCTGCGATTATGGAAAAATTGAATATGCCTGATGGTGAGGCAATTGAGCATCCATGGGTCACGCGTGCTATTGAAAATGCGCAGCGTAAAGTTGAAGGTCGCAACTTTGACATTCGTAAACAATTGCTTGAATACGATGATGTAGCAAATGATCAGCGTAAAGTGATTTACGAGCAGCGCAATGAGTTGTTAGAAGCTGCTGACGTTGCAGATACCATTAAGGCAATGCGTGAAGATGTCCTTACCAGCATGATTGCAACACATATTCCACCAAACAGCGTTGAAGAACAATGGGATATACCAAGTTTAGAACGCGAGCTAAAAGCTGAGGCAAATTTAGATATTCCTTTGCAAAAAATGCTGGAAGAAAACCCAGATTTGCATGAAGAAACCTTGCGCGAGCGCGTGATTGACACGGCTAATAGTGTTTACGTTGAGAAAGAACAACAAGCCAGCTCTGATGTGATGCGACAGTTTGAACGTTCTGTGATGTTGCAAAGCTTAGACAACCATTGGCGCGAACACCTAGCTGCACTAGACCACTTACGCCAAGGTATTCATTTGCGTTCATACGCACAAAAAAATCCTAAACAAGAATATAAACGTGAAGCGTTTGAGTTGTTTGAAGGCTTGCTGAATACAGTGAAAAGCGAAGTTACCAAAGTGACGATGCTCGTTCAAGTAAAAACTGAGGCAGATGTTGAAGCGGTTGAAAAGCCAGTGGAACTAGAAAATGTGCATTATCAACATGCTGATTATGACGAAGCATTAGCAAATCCAGATAATTCTGAAGCGCTGTTAGCCAGTGGTCAACCTGTCATACGTGATGGTGTAAAAGTCGGCCGTAATGATCCATGTCCATGCGGCTCTGGCAAAAAATATAAACAATGCCATGGCGTATTAAGTTAATCAGTTACTGAAAGCGTTAATTTATGTCTGAAAATATACAAACAGAAGTTAAATCACCATGCATTGGTGTTTGTGCAATGGACGAAGAGAACGGTCTGTGCCATGGCTGCTACCGCACTATCGATGAAATTAGAGCGTGGTGGGATATGGGGCAAGACGCGCAAAAAGACTTGCTGGTCACGCTAGAAGAGCGCCAGATGCAACAAGTGAGTTTCGATTAATTAGGCTTTATATTCTCTTCGATACTAAATTTCAGTACACGCCAAGAATCACGCCTTGGCTTCTCAAGTCTTCCAATATAGCTAACCCAAACTGAATGATACTTTCAGTTTGGGTTTGGTTTATCTCTTTTGCAAGCACAGTAAGTGCTTGCTCACAGTTCAGTCTATCTTGTTTTAGAATTTCAATTAACCGATATGTAACGGTGTTGAGTTCTATAAACTTCACTTCAAACTCCGCATTTCTATAAACTAAAAGTTGTGTATTCACTTTCTCTTTCGGTTTGTAACGAGGTGATATTTTTTGCACTGCATATTCGTAATTAAGTAACTGCATCGTATGCGTAAATGCAGGCTGATTCAAACGCAGCTCACCAGTTAGATTAATATCACGCTTATTAGCCTCATCTGCCATGGTTGAAACTAGCAACTCAACCCATTCGTAATGACAAAGGCTTGTTAGATAAGGTGGAATATTTTCTGGAGTAAGTGCATTAATATTAGATAAATGGACAAGAAACTCTTCAGGAATCTTTCTAAAAATAGGCGTCGATGAAGAGTGTTCACGAAAGAAATCACGGACTAATTTGAGCCACGCCCGCTTGCCGATAACCTTTTGTGCTACTGGAAAGCAAGCAGATACTGATTCAAAGAGATTGTTGAATACAATCTCTTTGTACACATCCATACCCTTGGCTTTTACATTTTTAGGTCTAGATTGATTGTGCGGATCGCGGATATGCGCAGTGAACGCTTGCTGATACTGCTGAAAATTAGGCAGATCTTTAGTCATATTTAGTTATGATTTAGCATGCTTCTGAAAATCAGCAATTTTATTAACTTCACGCATCAATACGTGCAAGGGCGGAATATTATTGTCACGCTCTAAGCAGGTTGGGAATGCGCCAAATAGTCGGTAAGCTTCTTCAAGTAGCGCCCATACGGGGTCTATTACATCTGCGCCATGGGTATCAATCAGTAAATCTGGTGCTTGCTGATAATGCCCCGCCATGTGCGCATAAGCGATACGTTCACCTGGGATAGCTCGTAAAAACTCTTGCGCAATTTTGATTGGATCAGCTTTTAGTCCATCGCTCAGATCATGGCCAAAATTAACGCTATTCACGTAAATATTGTTGATGTCTAAGTGTAATAAGCAATCAGCCTCAGTCAATACAGCTTTGATGAAGGTTAACTCATCCATCGTCGAGATTGGCGCTTGCACATAAAAAGAAGCATTTTCTATTCCAATGCGTTGTCCAAGAATGTCCTGAGTTTGGCGTATGCGTTTAGCGACGTAATGCACCGCTTCTTCAGTGAAGGGGACGGGCAACAAGTCATACAGATAGCCTTGTTGACCTTTGTAGCCATCGGTTGAGTAGCTTAAGTGTTCGGTATAAAGTGGAATTTGATATTGCTGTAGAAATTGCTTCACTTGGTTTAAGAAGATTGTATCAAGTGGGGCTAGGCCACCAAGTGAAAGGCATAAACCATGGCAAGCAATAGGATAGCGTTCAGCAAACCAATCCAGCTGTTTTGCCGCTTTGCCGCCAATCTCTATCCAGTTTTCTGGGGCGATTTCAACGAAATTCAGATTGGCAATAGTGCTATTACCAAAGGCGGCTTGGATTTGAGGGATAAGCTCACGCTTTAGCCCCAAACCCACACCGTTAATTTTGCTGTCGGTCTGATTAAACATAACTATATTAACTGCTAAAACAGTGATGCTTCATCAGGTAACGTATTAATATTATTTAGCTTTATTTTTCATCTCAGCGCTGCAATTACCGTCTTTCATTTTTTCGGCACTACATGAACCCTCTTTTGCTTTTTCTGCAGAAGCTTTCATTTCAGCACTACAAGAACCATCTTTCATCTTTTCCGCACTGCATGAGCCTTCTTTAGCTTTTTCAGCTTCAGCTTTTTTCATCGCTGATTTTTTATTTGCGCCACATTTACCAGTGCTGCATTTACCGTCTTTCATTTTGGTATCGGCATCAGCTACTTGATAACCTGATGATAATGATCTTGCAGCAAATGGGTTCTGCGCTGCAGCCATTGAGGTAGTTGCGATTGATAAAGCGAATGCGCCGCTAAGAGCAAGAGCGATAGTTTTTTGTGTATTATTCATGACAAATCCTTTAAAAAATTAAATGATAAAACTTAAAATATGCGTTTAGTGATGATTAGAGTCAATTGCCTGATTAATTCTGGCTTTCGCATCTACAGTAAGTTGTATAGTGTCGTCATTTTCAGTTTCAAGTTTCATGCGTTGCACTGCACTTTTAATTAAACGTAATTGCTGATTAAAGCGCGTACAAGCATTACAAATAAATAGATGAAACTTTAATTTTATGCGGTCTGACCATGACAAAGGATTGTCTAATGACTGCGAAATAATCTGACTGGCTTGTTTACAGGTAAGCATTAATTTCATTTTATGGTATCCATATTACTAACCAGCGATCCAATTTATTTCCAGACATTTTCTTAACCCCATTCGAGCTCTATACAACATCACCCAAGCATTGGTCGCGGTAATATCAAGTTCCTTACAAATATTTTCATTATCTACTTCGTGTACATCGCGCAACATAAAAATGGCGGCTAGTTTAGCTGGCAGCTTGTCCATACATCCACTTAGAATACTGAGAAACTGTTTTTGCTCAAGTGCATTTTCCGGCATGTCTAGCGTTTGTGGTTTATCCAGCCAATGGCCGCTCTTGTCAAAAAAATCATCCATACTGGTGTCGGATGCATCTAGATCGATTAAATCGGAAAGTGGTTGTTCGCGAATTTGTTTGCGTTGCAAGTCGATTATTTTATGTTTGAGTATGCCGGTCAACCAAGTTCTGGCAGAAGAGTCACCTTCAAAGCTATCACTTTTAATCGCGGCTAGCATGGTTTCCTGTACAGCGTCCTCAGCTTGATGAGGGTCACGTAACCTTGCTAAGGCAAAACGATATAGATAATCGCCGTGATCGTTTAGCCAGTCATTGACATTTTTATTCATTAAACTAATCCTGACTTTTGTTTTAGCAAGTTCAGATAATGTTCAGAATCTAAAGCTTGGTTATTACGCTGCGCTTGCCAGATAGTTTCAGCAAGGCAATCAATCAAATCATGATACGCAAGGTGAGTATCGCTATGTTGCTGACGTAATTTATCATAAATCTGTGTGATGCCTATAGGCTGGTTGATGCTAATTTGTTCTATCACAGATAAATGCAGGGTGATATGCAAAAATGGATTGGTTTCGCCCATTTCAGGAAAGTATTGTTGGTGCATAAAATGTTCTGGCGAATCAAATACCACATGGTATTCAGGATGCATTTGTATGACTTCTACCGCGATTTTTTCTAAATCTGTCAGGCTTAAGTGTTGCTTGAATTTAGACCATGCATCAAATAAAAATTGACGCGCTTGATCGCGAGTGGGATTGTATAAGCTCATAAAATTATAAATGGGACTTTTAGATTGGCGATTTTTAAATAGACAGCATTATTGTAAATGAACAGGCTCTCAAATTAAGAGCCGCTATGTTCTGCAAACAAACTAAGCACGGCTGAGTACGGTAGCAGTTGGTTATTACCGGCAATATTTGCAATTTCACCATTGCCATAGAATCCTATTAAAGGCATGTTTGGCAATTGTTGAGCAATGATTTTTAAGTCGTGGTCAATGCCATCATAAAAAGGGCCGCGCCCTAAGCAGGAAAATAATAGCCCAAAGTCAGGGGTAGTGCCTAACTCTTGCTTTAATTGCTGAGTCGTTAGTAGCAAATCCGCTTCAGCAACCAGTTGGTCACGTAAGCCCCAACTTAAAAACTGCCCTACCTTAAGTGGCTGCGCTAAGGTAACGTAGCCAGCAGCTTCATCAACACTGATTAAATTGGTTTGGTTAAATTCGCCTTGATTAATCGCTTCTGCACTATCGGCAAAAACTGCCATCATTAAGTGCAACGGGATTGGAGCGGTATTTTTGCTGTGCAACTTCCAAGCCTTTTGTAAGGCAGTTAGCGGTGATTTATTGTTTAATAGCGCAATATCAAAATCATTTGTTTGCTGAATTTGTTTGGGCTTGGTGAGCATTTTAAAGCCATGTGATGCTTTGGTTGCTAGCTTCACGCCATTGATGTGCGCATCTACTTTTCCTGTATTTCCACCTTTGGCATTTTGCCAGACAGAGAAAGGCCCTTGCCCTACAGCATCACCAGATACGCCACCATAACGCGCATTGCCGTCGTTTAGCCAAGTGCTGTTAATCGCATTTGGCGCGCTGATGGTTAATAACACTTGGTCAGGCTGATAATGTTTTGCGGTTTGTATACTCACATCGTCGCCAAATACCATGACAGCCGCGGCTGGAGAATCTAAAACCCAGTCTTCCTCTGTAAATATACCTGTAGCCGAGCAGCCAAAAACCTGTGTGCAGTTGGCGACTTTTGCAGCGGCAGTAATCGCTGGTTGCGGGTCATCTGCAAATTCAGAGGTAAGTAGCAGCAGGACACTAGAGGCAACAGTAATATCTGCCTTTGACATTGCGCTAGAAACGGCTTCAGCAACTAAGGCGGGGCTAGCTTTCTTACCTAGTACTAGGCTGGTGGCGACTTTCATGGCTGTATTGGAGATGGTGTAGGATACGAGGCATATTCTTTAGCGCCGTATTCACATAAGTCTTGAATACAACATTCGCCGCATTTTGGTTTACGTGCGGTGCAAACATAGCGTCCGTGTAAGATGAGTAAATGATGCGCATCTTGCATAAACTCTTTGGGTATCGTTTTTAGGTATTTCATTTCAACTTCTAAAACAGTTTTACCCGTTGCAAGTTTAATGCGATTACCTAGCCTGAATAAATGCGTATCTACTGCAATTGTGGGCTCACCAAATGCAGTGTTTAGAATGACATTGGCTGTTTTGCGACCAACACCGGGTAAGGCTTCTAAGGCTTTGCGCGTGTTAGGTACTTGCGAATCATGCTGCGTAATCAGCATTTGGCAGGTGGCAAGCACGTTCTTTGCTTTCGCGTGATATAAGCCTATGGTTTTGATGTAATGCTCTAAACCATCTACACCTAAGGCTAGAATACTTTCTGGCGTATTGGCGACAGCAAATAGCTTATCAGTGGCAAGGTTCACGCCCTTATCAGTTGCCTGAGCCGATAAGATCACCGCAATCAGTAGCTCAAACGTGCTGCTATGCTTGAGCTCTGTCGATGGGTTGGGGATAGCTACACTTAGGCGCTTAAAGATTTCAAAGCGTTTTTGCTCATTCATGAATGTTAATGACCATCAATATCAATGACTCAGCGCAGGTTTTAGATTTGGCGTAGGCGTACTGATTTTGGCAGCTTTTCTAATTTCGATCCAATTACGAATCGCGATGAGCGTGCCTAAGCCTAGGAACGCACCAGGCGGCAATACAGCTAATAAGAAGCCATGATAATCAGGGATGGTGTAAAGTTGTTTAGGCATGCTGCTAAAGACTAAATCCAAGCCAGATAATATGGTGCCTTTACCCACAAACTCACGCATTGCGCCTAATAAACCTAATACCAACGCTAAGCCCAAACCCATCATAAAACCATCTAGCATCGACGGCACAGGTGAGTTTTTAGCAGCAAATGATTCTACTCTAGCCAGTACGATACAGTTCACCACAATCAGTGGAATAAAGATGCCTAGTACTTTGTGTAATTGGTGAGCGAAACCGTTAATGGTTAAATCAATCACAGTCACTAGTGCTGCAATCACCAAAATAAATACTGGCACGCGGATTTCGTTAGGTACAAATCTACGTACAGGTGACACAGAGCCATTGGCAGCAGCCATGACTAAAGCTGTGGCAAAGCCTAAACTTAAACCATTCACTGCGCTAGTTGTGACAGCTAGAGTTGGACACAAGCCAAGTAACTGAACCACGCCAGGATTTTGCTTCCATAGACCATTGATGGTAATTTCTTTATAGAGGTTGCTCATGGCTAATCCTTATTGACCGTTCGATTCAACTTTAGCAACTGCAAAAAGTGTCGTTTTATTTGCATCATAAAACTGCAATGCCTTAAAAACGGCTTTCACTACTGCGCGTGGTGTGATGGTTGCACCGACCATATAATCAAATTTACCACCATCTTTTTTCACTTGCCATTGTGTGGCTGGTGTCTTATTGACCGATTCATCGTTGAATAGTTTTATCCAGTTACCGCGTGCAACCTCGATATAGTCACCTAGACCTGGTGTTTCTTTATGTGCCAGCACTCGTACACCACTTATTGAGCCATCTGCGCGAATCGCAATCAGTAACTTGATGTCGCCGCTGTAACCATCATGCGCAATTGATTCTAGTATCACACCGGCAGTTTTGTTGTTGAGCTTTGCGATATTGGCTACAGTGGGCTGGCGATTACCTAATTGTTCATTAGGCGCGATTTCAACAGTATCCTTTAGCAAATCGTTGTTGTAGGTGCTTTCAGGCAATATTTCTTTAAACAGCGCCAAACGAGCCTCTTTTTCGCTGGCTTCGATAGGCGCACGAGTGATGTTAAACACGTATGCAAGCATCGCAGTGCCAACGAAGGCAAAGGCGACCAGCGTAATGGCAGTTTTTATTGCATGTTTAAAGATGGTTTCTTGCATACTATTTTTTATGTCCAAAGACGCGAGGTTGTGTCAGCGCATCAATGAGCGGCACACACATATTCATTAATAACACCGCAAATGCCACGCCATCTGGGTAACCGCCATAAACGCGTATTAAATAAGTGAGTACGCCAACACCGGCTGCAAAGTAAAGTTTGCCGCGCGGCGTTGTTGGACCGCTGACCGGGTCGGTAATTATGAAGAATGCGCATAGCATCGATGCGCCACTCATTAAATGAAATAACGGGTTGGCGTAGTGTGCAGGGTTGATTGCGCAAAACGTAAATGAAATTGCCGCTAAAGCCGCTAAAAATGCCGTTGGTAAGTGCCAACTAATGATGCGTTGCTGTATTAAATACAAGCCCCCAAGTAAATAAGCGCCAGTCACTACCTCACCGCCTTTAGCGCCAAACTGCCCGAATATAGACGCTTCAGTAATGCTTGCGACCTCATGCTTTAGCATTAATTGCGTTTTTAAGTAATCGAGTGGTGTGGCTGAAGTAATCGCATCGACTTTAATGTCGTTCGGTAGCACATTGCTAAAAATGAAATGTAATTGTTCAATAAAGCTAAGTGGATGCTCTGCCAATAATAATGGCGCTGGCCACTTGGTCATAATCAGTGGGAAAGAAATCAGCAGTACAGCATAACCGACCATTGCTGGGTTAAAAGGGTTATAACCCAAGCCGCCATATAGTTGCTTAGCAATGACAATCGCAAAGAATGTACCTACCACTACTAACCACCAAGGCGCTAAAGGCGGCAAGGCCAATGCGAGTAACCATGCTGTTACTACGGCACTCATATCCATTAAATAAGGCTTGATTGGGCGTTGGCGGATTTTAAGTAACATAGCTTCTGCAGCTAAAGCCGTGGTTGTCGCGATTGTCAGTGACACTAAAATGCCGCCACCGTAAATCCAAGTGTAAGCGATAATGCCAGGCACCAGCGCCAGCAGCACTTTGAGCATAATAATGCTGACGGTTGGTGCGTCGGTGATGTAGGGTGAGCGGTTCAAATGATTATCCTATTTATTCAGGCTTTTTGGTTTCTGTGGCCAGTTTTACTTTTTCGCGCAGCGCATCAGTTTCATTAATTTCCGCCTGAACTGCTGCGCTGACGTTTTCTACATTTTTAGGCGTAACGCCTGCTTGTGCTGCTGCTAACTTTTGTGCCTTTGCACGCTCAATGGCAGCGGCGATAAGGGCTTGTTTATCTTGCTTTGCTTTCAGTTCTGCGGCTTCAACTTCTGGCGTTTTAATGGCTTCAGTTGCTGTAGCACTCTCTGTTGTTGATTCTGTAGCGTTAGCTGACGCTAATTTTTGCGCTTTAGCGCGAGCAATAGCTGCGGCAATCGCAACTTGTTTATCGCTAGGTGCCGAAGTAGTCGTTTCAACATTAGGTGCAGTTTCTTGCTTTTCTGAAAGTTGCTCTTTAGTAGCTTCAGCAACAGCAATTTCCGAAGATTTAGCTTCTGCTTTGCCTGCTAGAGCTCGTTCTGCATGTTTTTGCGCACGCTCTAATTTTTCACGCTCAATTCGCGCTAATCTAAAGTCATTGCGTTCGCGCGCTAAGTCGGCGGCTTCTTTAGCTTTATCCAAGGCAATAATTTCACTTTTCGCATAGCGATAATATTGCACCAATGGAATATCACTTGGGCATACATAAGTACAACAGCCGCATTCTATGCAGTCAAATAAATGATAGTCGCGCGCTTTTTCAAAGTTATCTGCCTTTGAAAACCAGTACAGTTCTTGTGGTTGCAGGTTAACTGGGCAAGCATCAGCACAACGCGCACAACGTATGCAGGGCATCGCTGGTGGTGGCGCTGCAAATAAATCTGGTGCGGCAGCAATAATACAGTTTGCCGCTTTAGTAATTGGCACTTGCTCGTTAGGTAAATCAAAGCCCATCATTGGGCCGCCCATAATGTAATGCGTAGTATCCGCTTTGGCACCGCCTGCCGCTTTTATGAGCGCCTCAAGCGGTGTGCCAAATAACACTTCAAAATTCTGCGGTTTAGCAACATTGCCCGTCATCGTCACTATGCGGTTAATGGCTGGTTCACCAAACTCAAAATAGCGATAAACAGCCAGCACGGTGGCGATGTTAAATACTTGTATGCCAACGTCAGTCGAACGCTTGTCATTCGGAATTTCAATATCAAGTAGCAGGTGAATCAAGCGCCGCGCATCGCCACTAGGGTAAAGCGTAGGAACGACTTTTACTTGCATTGCTTTGCTTGTGCAGGCGGCTGTCATTGCACTGGCTGCTTGAGGTTTATTGTCTTCAATACCTATGATGCATTTTTCTGCGCCAAGCAAATGTTGTACGATTTCTATGCCTTTGATGACTTGGTCTGCACGTTCGCGCATCAGCATGTCATCGCAAGTAATATAAGGTTCACACTCTGCTGCGTTAATCACTAAAGTCTGTACGTTAGATTTGCCGTTGGTGCGCAATTTAATGTGCGTAGGGAAAGTCGCGCCGCCTAAGCCAACAATGCCTGATGAGCGCAAGCTATCTACCAGCACTTTTTTATCTGCATTTCGCCAGTCCGTTGGCTGTAATTGCGCCCAAGTATCTTTGCCATCGGGTGTTAGCGTAATGCACATATCAGGTAGACCTGATGGGTGAGGGATAACTTGTTCACTAATGGCGGTAATCGTGCCAGAGGTTGGCGCATGAATCGCGGCAGATACCGTACCTTCTGGCTCAGCAAGCATTTGACCTTTTAGTACAAAGTCGCCCACCTGCACCAAAACTTTAGGAATATAACCTACATGTTGGCGTAGCGGCAGTATGAGTTTTTCAGGGAGGGCAAGCTGAGCAATAGGTAGCGTGGTCGATTCAGCCTTGTGATCGTGCGGATGCACGCCACCATTGAATTTAAAGACGTCCTTATTGCTAGAGACGCCGCGAATTAAATTGCTCGCAAAGTTGATAATTGCATTCATGCTTAGGTTTTATTTATCTTGGTTTTATTTATATTGTCTAATATTTAACTTGTAATTTTAGCTGACGATCTGAGCTTCAAAAGGCACAGCCTTAATGGGGATTACAGGGTATTTCCATTTCCAGTTATCTGGATTTTCTGCGATTGGTACCATCGTAATGCAGTCTACGGGGCAAGGCGCCAAACATAGCTCGCAACCTGTACATTCCGAACTGATGATGGTGTGCATGTGTTTCGCTGCACCTAAAATCGCATCTACTGGGCAGGCTTGTATGCATAAAGTACAGCCAATACATGTGGCTTCATCAATAAAAGCCACTGCTTTTGGCTTTTCGACGCCATTAGCTGCATTGATAGGCTTATATTCCACGCCCATTAAATCTGCCAATGCATGTGCGCCAGCATCACCACCAGGAGGGCATTGATTAATATCTGCTTCACCAACTGCGATGGCTGTTGCATAAGGCTTGCAGCCTGGGTAGCCGCATTGACCGCACTGCGTTTGTGGCAAGATTGCATCGATACGCGCTACCAGCGGGTCGCCCTCTACCTTGAATAGCAAAGCGGCGATGCCTAATAAAGTGCCTAGCACCAAAGCAAGGCCAAGCATGATATAAAGTGAAATTAACATGTAGAGATTCTTGAGTACTTAATATTTAGCTTATGATTAATCTGAGGCTTTTGTTTAATACTTAACCTAGTATTTATCTAGACCAGCAAAACCCATAAAAGCTAAACTCATCAGCGCAGCGGTCACCATGGCAATTGCAGAACCTCTTAAAACAACTGGTATATCAGCCGCTTCCAGCCTTTCGCGCATGGAAGAGAATAAGATAAGCACGAGTGAAAAGCCAATGGCGCCGCCCATGCCAAACAATAAAGACTCTAGAAAGCTATGGCTGGCTTGCGCATTCAATAGTGGAATACCCAGTACCGCACAGTTAGTAGTAATTAAAGGTAAAAATATCCCCAAACCTTGATACAGCGGAGGAAAATTCTTTTCCATAATCATTTCGGTCAGCTGCACCACACTGGCGATAATGACGATAAATGAAAGCGTGCGCAGATATTGCAGATTATTCGGTTCAAGCAGATATTGATTAACTCCCCAGCTTGTCATAGAGCCGATGCTCAATACGAATGCGGTCGCGCCCGCCATGCCGATTGACGCTTCCAGTTTTTTAGAAACGCCCATAAATGGACAAAGCCCTAGAATTTTGACCAACACAATGTTGTTTACAAGCACTGTGCCAATTAAAATCATAATGTAATGGTGAAAATCAATAGTCATATGAGCTTCTGTGCAATACTGATTAAGTAATTGATAGGGTAAATCAGTGCGAATTATACCGTGTTTAAGCTTGACCGCGAACCCCAGAAAAGCCTGTCAAAACAGCATTCATAGCATTATGACGTGAAATATAACGCTAAGTTTTACGCTTATCAAAGCATGTGTAATTATACAGATATAAGCACATCGAATATTTATTACCAATCAGCAAATTAGCTAGCTGATAAGTTTGCATATAGAAGCTGTTTATTTACTGAACTTTTAAGTTAAAATAGTGAATTACAAATAGTTTAGGTTTGCTATGCTGCAAGGTAGTTTAGTCGCTCAAGGTAGTCTAGTTGCTATCGTTACGCCAATGTTTGATGACGGGCGTTTAGATATACCCTCATTGAACGCGTTGATTGATTATCATATTGATCAAGGTACCGATGGGATTGTCATTGTAGGTACTACAGGTGAATCACCAACGGTAGACTTTGATGAACATTGTCTATTGATAAAAACGGCAGTGAGCCAAGTGAATGGTCGTGTGCCTGTCATTGCAGGCACTGGTGCTAACTCAACTAAAGAAGCCATCGAACTCACACAGAAAGCCAAAGAACTAGGTGTGGATGCTTGCTTGCTGGTGGCGCCTTATTACAATAAACCTACACAAGAAGGTTTGTATCAGCATTTTATGGCAATCGCCAATGCTGTTGATATTCCACAGATTCTATATAACGTACCAGGTCGCACAGGTTGTGATCTTACTAATGATACAACTCTACGTTTAGCCGTTCACAAAAATATTATTGGTATTAAAGATGCCACAGGCGGCATAGAGCGTGGGACGGATTTAATCTTACGCGCACCAAAAGACTTCGCTGTGTTAAGTGGCGATGATGCTACCGCAATGTCTTTAATGCTGCTTGGCGGTAAAGGCGTGATTACAGTAACTGGCAACGTGGCGCCAAAATTGATGCACGAGATGTGTGTTGCGGCTGTTGCGGGTGATGCGATTAAAGCACGTGAAATCAATGCGAAACTATTCCAGTTGCATCAAAAATTATTTGTTGAAGCTAACCCAATGCCAGTTAAATGGGTATTAGCGCAAATGGGTTTAATTAAAATGGGTATCCGGTTACCTATGGTGCATTTGTCTGCGCAATATCATGATGTATTACGCAATGCATGCAAACCAGCGGGTATTTTATAAGTCATATTTTTATATAAAGCACTTTTTACATAAAGAAAAATCGTTTTCTCAAGAGGTCTGAATGAAACAAATGCATATCAAGCGCACTGCCATTTACATGCTACTCACTGCCACTTTAGTCGGTTGCGATTCTATTCCGTTTATCAATAACGAGTCAGATTATAAAGGCGCTAGCAGATCTAAGCCATTAGAAGTGCCGCCAGACTTAACCGCTAGCCCGGTTAGCGATGCATATTCTATTCCAGGCAATACTAGCTATTCAACATACAGCCAAGCGCAAGATAGTCAAGAAGCGGGTGTTGAGAAAGTATTAACGAATCCTGATGGTGTTAGATTAGAAAGAGCCGGTGCGCAGCGTTGGTTGGTAGTGAATGCACCTGCGGAAAAAATCTGGCCTGTGATTCGCGAGTTCTGGACCGATCAAGGATTTGCTGTGCGTTCAGAAGATGCACAAATTGGCGTAATGGAAACTGAATGGATTGACTCTGAAGCTATTAAAAAAGATGAGTCAGGCAATGTAGGCGAAAAATTTGATAAATGGTTAGATAAACTATCAGGTTTTGCGGATAAGAAAAAATTCCGTACACGTTTAGATCGCGGTGATGAAGCGAATACGACTGAAATCTATATGACGCATCGCTCAGTAAGCGGAGCACCGGATGACGGTAAAAACCGTGTACAAACGCAACTTGGTGAAATTGATACTGGATATAGAGCTGATGCAAAAACTGCAGTGACAGCTGATGCCAGAGATGCTGAATTAGATGCAGAGTTATTACGTCGCTTAATGGTAAAACTTGGTGTTGAAGAACAAAAATCTAAAACAATATTGGCGCAAGCTACAACACCAAAACGTGCAGACGTTATTAAAGAAGCAGATGGTAGTGCGACCTTAGTGTTAAATGATGCTTTTGACCGTGCATGGCGTCGAGTTGGTTTAGCTTTAGACCGAGTAGGCTTTGTGATTGAAGATAAAGATCGCTCAAACGGGCTATTCTTTGTGCGTTATGCCGATGTCGATATCGACGATACGCCACAGAAAAAGAAAGGATTATTTGAAACCTTGAAGTTCTGGGGCGATGATGACAAAAAAGAAACTTCTGGAGCTGGTAAAGAAGCTAAAGAAGAAAAAAGCATGGTTGAGAAACTAAAATTTTGGGGTAGTGACGACAAACAAAAAACTAATCCAGAAAAACAATATCGCATCAAAGTAGCTGATGGTGAAAAAGGCGGTACTACGGTGACAGTGGTTGATAAAGACGGTGGCCGCGTTAAAACGACTACGGCAAACCGAATTGTTGCACTAATGTATGAGCAGTTAAAATAGTTTTATCTGGGTATTGACCTAGGTATGGCTTAATCAATATACGATGCGCTTTGCTTCGCTGGGTAGTGGCAGTGCTGGCAATGCGCTAGTCGTAGAAATCAACCAAACTAGACTCATGTTGGATTGTGGGTTTAGTATTAAAGAAACGCTCACCAGACTGGCACGCTTAGATCTACAGCCAGATGATTTAGCTGGCATCGTCATCACGCATGAACATGATGATCACGCTGGCGGCGCGTTTAAATTTGCTGCTAAGTACAAAATCCCCGTGTGGCTCACCTATGGCACACTTAAAATGTCTAGCAGATATATCCCCGCACAGCATGACCTTCAATTGAATGTTGTTGATAGCCATAGTGAATTTTCTGTGGGTGATATTTACGTTCAGCCATACCCCGTGCCGCATGATGCGCGCGAACCGATGCAATGCGTTTTTTCTGATGGTAACCACAAGTTAGGCGTACTGACGGACGTTGGTCGCATTACGCCGCATATTGTTGAAACGTTAAGTGGCTGTAAAGCGCTGGTATTGGAATGTAATCATGATGCCAGTATGTTGCAAACTGGACCATATAGCTGGGCGCTCAAAAAGCGTGTAGGTGGAGATTTAGGGCATCTAGAAAATTTAGATTCAGCAAATTTACTATCAAAATTAGATAACAGTCAGTTACAACACATTCTGGCTGCACACCTAAGTGCAAAAAACAATACACCAGCCCTTGCTAAGGCTAGCTTGGCAAAAGTATTAGGTTGCGATGATGATTGGGTTGGAATTGCTGACCAGCTACAAGGTTTTAATTGGCGAGAGATTACTTCGAGTTGAATGGAATAAGTATAGAAATGATACACGTAAAAAAGCCGACTAAAAGTCGGCTTTTGTCACTTCTGACTAAAGGCTAATTACTTAGCAGCTTCAGGAGCAGCAGCTTCAGCGGCAGCAGGTGCAGCAGCTTCAGCAGCAGCAGGTGCAGCAGCTTCGGCAGCAGCAGGTGCAGCAGCTTCGGCAGCAGCAGGTGCAGCAGCTTCGGCAGCAGCAGGTGCAGCAGCTTCAGCGGCAGCAGCTGCATCAGCAGCAGGAGCTTCAGCAGCTTTTTCGCCACAAGCAGTTAGAGCAAGAGCTAATAATGCAGCTAGTAAAATAGAACGTGTCATTTTTTATTCCTTAAGGTTTATAACTAGTTAAAAAAACTTTTTTCGATAACCGCTTAAAAGTTTTACCTAATTAGCTATACCGAGTGATGCAAATTTTACCAGTTTTTTTTTAAAAAACCAGTGTCTTTCAAGAAGAAAGCGACAAAATTTCCAACTAAATGTATTATTTTCACAACAATTAACAGTTTTGTATCAATTTTTCCCTATTCCACACGAATCGACAGTGAATTGTTCTGGAGTTGCTCGCCATTTTGTCTACTTAAAATAGCGCGGCTGACCTCATCTTTTTGTTGCATGGTCCCACCTAAATCAAGCCATTCGCCACGATTCACCCTAACAATCGTACTGAGTTCTTCAAAGTCTATATATTTATTTTGGTTGAGCTGCGCAATTCTTGGCGTGATCTCTAGTTCGATTTGATTGCCAATGCTACGAGGCCGCACGGAGAATCCTGTGCTGATATCCACGAATTCGGTTTTGCGCTGAATACTTGTATAGCGCTGGGTTAGCGTGACCCATTCTTGGGTATATGGTACTGATTGTCCAACTCGAATAAATGCGCGCTCACCATCCATCACGTTGATGAATTGGTTACCATTGCTGCGTATGCTACTTTGATTGTTTTCAATATCTAGTTGAACGCCATCAACTGCATTTCTAGGATATTTATTCGTTCCTATGGTGACCTTGCCTATGCGCTTGCGACCACTCACGGTAACGTTATCATTGTTAGACTGTAAATTACTTTGGTGACTTACTGTAATTCTAAGATTTTGACGCTCAACGTCCAATGTAGAGATAATTTGCTCTATCTCTATCATTTTTTCTGGGCTAGCTCGAATAATTAAGTGGTTCTGCATGCCAGTTGCAGTGCCATCGCTACCGACTAAAGGCTGAATGATGGGTAGAATGTCTTCAGCAAAATGATGTTGTAAGTCAATAATCTTAAACTCGGTTGCCGCTAGTGCATTGACTGAGTATAGCGATAGTGTAAGTAAATAGCCTACTAGCGAAAGTGTTCCTAACCATTTGCCAGTAATCGAGTTTCGTAGCTTCATAAACCTAGTCTTGAAATAGTCACAACATCTTGTATTGCCTCAAGCAACTCTTTGAATCGTGTATTGAGTAATCCCGCCGTTGCAAGATCATCCATACCATACCTAAAACGCGCTTGGTCGATGTGTATACGCTTAACGTAATGTTTGTCATCAGCCAATATGAAGCAGTCTTTCGCGTGCTTTGCCGATTGATTGGTTTCGTACACCGTCATTTTGTGCCCGTAAATCGTTAATAACTCTAGTAAACGTGGGCATTTGTTTTGAAAAAATCCTGTGTCTTGTAAAACAATCGTTAGTTGATTGCTTGGACTTTTATTTAAAAACGCTTGAAACAACGCATATTTTTGTTTACTGGCAAAATCGCCATGACTTAAATCTTGGTCAAAAATCAATAACTCACGCTCTGCACTGGCTAAAATTAGATTAATGGCCTCGGCGTATAGGTGCTCACCAACCATGATCTGGTCTGGAGTAAGTTCGTTATTAATGTCGTTAGTAGTCATAGGTTTAAATATCTTATAAAGAATCAAAACTCAGGTAACCTGCAATATACCAATCATAAAGCTGTTGCAGCAATAGTGCATCTTGAATGCTGCTAGCCTCAATATAACGTTGATCTGCAAGCTTAGTTAGAATTTTTGCGGGCTCGCCTATCCATGTTGCGACTTCGCCATTGAGATAAAAGTGATCTGTGGAAAATAGCATTTGGCTTTTTAAATCCAGTGCAATGCCGATCTTTGCCAGCTTTTCGCTAAAGTTACGCATAGACATTTTTTTATTTGGTTCAAATACAACATCGGGTTTAGGTTCAGAAAGATACGTTCCTAAAAACTCTGCAATCACTTTATCTGACCATTGAATCTTTTGTAAATTCACACTGACTTTAGTAATCATTTCTTTGCCAATTTCGGCAGGGTGGTCTTGTAAGCTTAAATCTGCATCTTGATAGATTCCATCTAATACAAGCTTATCTTGATTCAGTTGATCCTGCATGAAACCTAAAAACTCAGTAGCAAGCTCTTGGTTTTTAGGCGCTCTAAAGCCAATAGAGTAGGTCATGCAGTCTATCGCCCCATCGGACACAGCAATACCCCAATGTGCAAGATGAGGTGGCAAATAAAGCATATCGCCTGCTTCAAGCAGCCACTCTTGCGAGATGTCAAAATTCTGCAAGATACGTAATGGTGCACCATCAACCAAGCTTAAATCAGTTTGCTCGCTAATGCGCCATAGTCGTTTGCCTTGGCCTTGCAATAGGAATACATCATAACTATCAAAATGCGGCCCTACGCCGCCGCCATTGGGCGCGTAACTCACCATTAAATCGTCAAGCCTCGCGTGTGGAATGAAATCGAATCGCTGTAACAAGGCGGCGCCTTCGGGTAGGTGGTGATTCACGCTTTGCACAAGTAGCGTCCAATTGTTATCAGCTGTTGGTTTTTCAGGCAGATTAGCAAAGGCTTCATCATCAAATGGGCCATGTGTTGCATGCCATTTACCTTTTTTATATTCCACAATGCGTGACTGCACTTCATCCTCGCAAGCTAAGCCAGCAAGTTCATCAGGACTTAATAAGCCCGTAAAATCAGGAATAGCATTTTTAATCAGCAAAGGCTTCTTCTGCCAATATTCCGCCAGAAACGCCCCTGGAGTTAGGCCGCCCAGTAATTGCAAAGGATTGTTTTTTGTTTTCATTGGTTTAAAAGTTTGCACGATAATTTAGTTGATAATTATGCCATTGCATTGATATACAGGTGGGTATATATTGACCAAGATTTAAAAATAATTTAAAAAATAAAAGTGATTAAATCGTTGCGAGATTAAATAGTTGTAAGTGGCCAGACATAATCCTTAACTTAAATATAAGCGGAGAGAAGTATGAACGCACCAACTGATACATCCACTAAAACCTTTCACGGCGGCTGTCCACATGATTGCCCAGACACTTGCAGCATGGTCTACACCGTTAAAGATAACAAACTTATCTCAGTCACCGGCAATAAAGACCACCCCATGACGCGCGGCGGCTTGTGCGTCAAGCTCAAAGATTACGAAAAAAGACACTATCACCCAGACCGTTTGCTCTACCCGCTTAAACGCACAGGCGCTAAAGGCACTAAGCAATTTAAACGTATTACTTGGGATGAAGCGCTGACTGAAATTACCAGTAAATGGAAAGCCATAATCGCCAGTGATGGTCCTCACGCCATTATGCCGAATAGCTATTTGGGCAACCAAGGCTTGGTGCATGGCCTTAACGGTGGCGACGCATTTTTTAACCGCATGGGCGCAACTGTATGCGAGCGTACTTTTTGCGGTGAAGGCTCTTGCACCGCATGGCTGTTAACCGTTGGCCCGACCGCCGGCGTTGACCCTGAAAGCTTTAGCCACTCCAAATACATTGTCATTTGGGCATGTAACTCAGTAAGTACTAACTTACATCACTGGCATATTATCCACGAGGCACAAAAACGAGGTGCCAAAGTTGTGGTGATTGATTCTTACGTCTCTAAAACCGCGAAAGAGGCTGATTGGCATATTGCCCCCAAACCAGGCACTGACGGCGCACTCGCTATGGCGATGATGAACGTGATTATTGCAGAAGGTTTGGTTGACCAAGATTATATTGATAACTACACCATAGGTTACAAAGAACTCGCTGAACGCGCTAAAACGCGCACGCCAGAATGGGCGGCAGAAATTACTGGTATCTCAGCGGATGATATTCGTAAATTTGCACGTGAATACGCTACCACGCCGCCTGCGGCGATTCGCTTAGGTGTAGCGCTTGAAAGAAGCTATGGCGGCAGCCAAGCCATTCGGGCAGTGACGTGCTTGCCTGCACTGATAGGCGCATGGCGTCACGTAGGCGGTGGTGCTTTGCAGTTCCCAGTGTGGGAGCATCCGTATAAGTTTGGTGTGATTTCGCGCCCAGATTTAATCCCAGAAGGCACGCCAGTCGTTAACAATCTACAACTAGGCCGCGTGCTAACGGGTGAAACAAAACTCGATACGCCGATTAAATCGATGATGGTATGGAACACCAACCCCATCACTCAAGCGCCTGAAACTGACAAAATTATCAAAGGCTTGGAACGGGAAGACTTATTTACAGTGGTGGCCGAGCATTTTATGTCTGACACAGCAGCCTATGCCGATATTGTGCTGCCAGCCGCCATGGGCGCAGAGATGGAAGACATGGTGCTGTCGTGGGGGCATTTATACCTCACTTACAATGAAAAATGCATAGACCCACCAGGCGAGGCGCTTCCTAATAATGAAATCTTTAGGCAGCTTGCCAAACGCATGGGCTACGAAGAAGATAATTTCAAATGGAACGATACCGAATGCCTAGAAAATTACGTGGATTGGGCTTCACCCACTTGCGAAGGTATTGATTTAGATTATCTACGCCAACACGGCTTTGCACGCTTAAAAGCCTTTGGTGATAAAGATACCCGAGCACGGCATGCCAAAGGTGAGTTCCCTACGCCTAGTGGCAAATGTCAATTCATCGCAGAAGGTGCTAAAAACTTTGTGGCAGGGCCTTTTCGCCAAATGTATGAAGGCTTTCAACCGGGTGAGGATATAGACCCATTACCTGATTATGTCGCTTCGCGCGAAACGCCTGATACCAACCCAGCTTTGGCGGCTAAGTACCCTTTGAATATTATTTCACCTAAGAGTCATGGATTTTTAAACTCATGCTATGCCAATGTGGCGGAGAAAATTAAAGGGCAGGGTGAGCAGTTTGTCATGATTAATCAGTTGGATGCCACAGCCAGAAATATTAAGGCAGGCGATGTGGTGAAGGTGTTTAATGACCGTGGTGCATTCGAGGGTTTGGCAAAAATTTCGGATGATGTGAATGCGGGGATTGTTGTGGCGACGCTTGGGTATTGGCGGCAGTTGAATAATGGGACGGTCAATTGTATTAGTTCAGCGGAGTTTGGGGATATGGGGCATTCGACTACGTTTAGTGATAATTTGGTGGAGGTGGCTTTAAATTAGGCTCCTCAATTAAATTAACTAAGCCTTGGAAAGCTGTCAACTTTTAGACCTTAGACAGAACTAATGAGTATTCTTTTGCAAATGTAATAATGTCTAAAGTAGCTTTCCATGCTCTTCCATTTGATGACTCGCCATATATATAAATAAATGGATTTAAGTACGCTAGCATATCTCTACCCTCGACATCGAAATGTATTTTTTTGGCGTGAATAATTTTATTACACGCTTCACGAAGGTTGAGCTGAATTACGGTCTCGTTATCTAAGTTCGCTTGAAGAGTGCCGCAGGGTGAGGATATATTTTTAAAAATAAGATTCTCACGGTCATCAATTACCCTTGCTGTAATTGAAAGAGTAAGCAATAACCTAGTAATTTCATCCTCCTCAACTTCCTGAACTTTATAAATAGGGTCAAAGCCTTCTCCTGGATAATTTGTTAGAAGTGAAGCAAAGTTCTTGCTGGCTAAGAAAATTGTTAGAAGTCTGTATACCTCTAACATTGTGTTTCCAACATTTGGAAAATATCCCTCTTTAAAAAAGCCTTCTTGTGGATTGATGAATTCAGCCATTTATGTATTCCTAATATACTGAAATCAATTGTACATCTGTTAGGTCGCTCTCGCGCGACGGGCGAGTTACTTTCTTTTGCTTAGCCAAAAGAAAGTAACCAAAGAAAAGGCTGCCCCTACCGCTTATCTCCTGAGATTTACATAATCATGGGGCGGCAATCGGAAACTCGCTTATACTCAAACAGCCGCTTGCCGAAAACTCCCCATCATCATGCAAAACTCAGGCGCGGTAGCAGGGGATTGAAAGTCAAAACCACCTATGTACTACCTTCATTCTGAATGAACTTTTCTGAATCCTTACTAATTTCGTCATTCCCGTGAAAACGGGAATCCATTTTTGTTTTTAAAAACCTTACATTGGATTCCCGCTTTCGCGGGAATGACGGCTGTGGTGTGTATATCCTGCCCTTTGCGCCACGCTGAGCAACGCAGACATAAAGGAGCTTTCAGCAAGCGGCTGTTTGAGCCAAGTGAATTTATTGGCGAGTTTCCGATTGCTGCCTTTATGTTGAGTAGCGTAGGGGAGCCGTTAGGCCGTGGGGCTTTCTTTTTAGGCAGTTATAAAGAAAGTGACTAGCTGTCGGGCTGCCCCCGACATGGTTAAAAATTCTTCAAATATCGTTAAAGCCACTAGATTCCGACTTTCGTCGGAATCCAGTGGCTTTAGTTTTGACTTGGTGCTTTATTCAAAAATACGACTTTATTCTTGCCCGAATTTTTAGCGTGATACATCGCCTTATCCGCAGCCATCATGAGTTTTTTAGGGGTGAATGCATCTGAGCGGTGAATAGCCACGCCTATACTAACACCAACAGATAGCATGGCATTTTCGACTGGAATCGGATTTTTTAATGCGTTGATGAGACGGTTGGCTAGTGTTTCTAGCTCGTCTTTGTCTTTAAATTTTTGCACGATTAAAGTAAATTCGTCACCGCCCAAACGAGCCAAGGCGTCGTGTTCTCTTAAACAGTTTTGAAATAGCTGGCTGACGGTAATAAGAAGTTGATCGCCTATTGCATGGCTGTATTGGTCGTTGACGGTTTTAAAATTATCTAGGTCCATATAAAAAAAGGCATATTTTTGTTTTTCTATAATCGCATTATCGTGAATGCTTTGAAGCCTGTTTTCAAATCCACGTCTGTTTAATAAATTGGTGAGTGGGTCATGTGTGGCTTGATGGCTAAGGTGATCAACCTTGTTTGAGCTGGATAAAATGGCTTTAAATAAGTGTAGTGTGTGTAGATAGGAAAAGATCAAGATGCCAAAAATCATTATCGCTAAAGTGACGCCTGCAATAATACTGAAACGGATCGTTGTTTGCATGCGGTTACTGAGTATATGTCGACGCTCAAGCAAGTCTTTGTCAGCTTCCATCAACGCTGTGCGTATGCTGTCCATAACGGCCTTGCCGCGGTCTTTAGATAAGCTTAGGTGTGATGCGTAGGAGCCAGCATTAAGTTGCACCGAGGTACTGGCTTCTATAATGCTAAATTTATCGTCGCAAAGTCGCTGTATTTTTTCTAAAATTGGCGCTAACGAGGGTAGCTTCTCGCTACTTTTGGAGAGTTTATCTAAGGTTTTATACGCCTGAATTTTACCTTCATTGTAATGATCGAGAAACGTGACATTATTTGTGATTAAATATCCGCGCTGACTAGTTTCAGCCTCTAATACGGCATTTCTTAACGTGATAATGTTAAAGCGTTGCGTGTCGATAAAATCTTTGCTTTTTTCAATTTTATCAAAACTGTACATCGTATAAAAAAGACTCAACATAACCACGCTAATTAATAGCGACGCCGCAAGAAGCGGGTAGATGATCTCTTTCTTATAGTTCAACATGTATAACTTAGGGTTAGCATTCCAGTAATTTTAATTATAATAGCGCTTAGATAAATATAATTTCCCAGATACCAGCAGTTTTACCTATCAATTTAAAAGATTAAGCCCAATATGAATATATACGCCATGGCAAAACCCTTGTTGTTTTGCTTAGATGCCGAGGTCGCGCATGATGTCACAATTAAGAGTCTCAAGCTAGCGACTAAGTTGCATTTAACGCAATGCTTAAAACAAGCGCCTACCTGTCAGCCTAGAAATGTCATGGGGATTACGTTTTCTAACCCAGTGGGTTTGGCCGCGGGTTTGGATAAAAATGGTGCGGTGATTGATGGCATGGCAGCATTAGGTTTTGGCTTTATAGAAGTCGGTACCGTGACACCACGCCCGCAACCTGGTAACCCAAAGCCTCGTTTGTTTCGTGTAAAAGAGGCACAAGGCATTGTGAACCGCTTTGGCTTTAATAACTTAGGTGTGGATAATTTAATCGAGAACGTGAAAGCCGCACAATACAAAGGCGTGCTGGGTATTAATATAGGCAAAAATTTTGATACGCCAATGGAAAATGCAGTCGATGATTATTTGATTGGTATGCAAAAAGTGTATGCGTATGCCAGCTATATCACGGTGAATATTTCATCGCCAAACACTAAAAATCTACGTGCGCTACAAGAAAAAGAGGCTTTGTCTCACTTGTTGGCTACGCTCAAACTAGAACAAACCAAGCTAGCTAATCTGCATGGTAAATATGTGCCTATCACCCTAAAAATAGCGCCAGACCTAGAGCTTGAGCAAGTGAATGAAATCGCTGATTTGTTGATGCAACATAAAATAGACGGTGTGATTGCGACCAACACAACTTTATCTCGTGAATTGGTGCAAGGCATGGCGCATGCAGAAGAAGCAGGCGGCTTATCTGGAGCGCCTGTACGAACGAAGTCAACGTTGGTGATTCAGCAATTATCACAACGCTTACAAGGCGCTTTGCCGATTATTGGTGTGGGTGGCATTTTGAGCGGAGCAGATGCAGTAGAGAAAATCGCAGCTGGAGCAGATCTCGTACAAGTGTATAGCGGGTTGATATATAAAGGACCTAAGCTAGTGCACGATATTTGTAAAACACTTGGATAGGTTTAAAGTGTAATGGCTTTACCAATCTTATATTCATATCGTCGCTGTCCTTACGCCATGCGTGCGCGTATGGCGCTGAAACTGGCTGGAGTAGATGTTGAGATTCGTGAAATTTCATTACGCGATAAACCAGCACACATGTTGCAAGTTTCGCCTAAAGCTACCGTGCCAGTGCTGGTGTTGCAAGATGGCGCAGTGATTGAGCAGAGCTTGGAGATTATGCATTGGGCATTGCAACAGCATGCTCTAGGTACCCAAACGTCAGCGAGTGCTGATGCGCTTATTCTAGAGAATGATACGGCGTTTAAACAAGCTTTAGATGCTTACAAGTATCCAGAACGTTATCCAAGTAAAACGCAAATACAGCATCGGGTAGAGGCTGAAGTGTTTTTGCAAAAGCTTGAAAAACTACTGCTTGAAAATGTTTATTTATTTAGCGCCGTGCCTAGCTTGGCCGATATTGCAATCTTCCCATTCGTTCGCCAGTTTGCTGCGGTAGACCCTGCTTGGTTTGAAGCTGCACCTTATCCAAAATTGCAGGCTTGGCTAAGTAGACTTGTTGAATCTGAACTATTTATCAGCGTGATGGAAAAACAGCCAACTTATATTGAATAAGCTGGCTGTTGTTTTTACTACTAGAAAGAGTGCAAAGTTAAACTTCTGCTAATGCGCTTTCTGAAGGTGCTTTATCATCAGCAAAAATCAATTTCACTTCATCTTTGCTGTCAATATCCACATGTACGCTGCCGCCGTTTGCTAATTTGCCAAACAATAACTCATCCGCTAGCGCCTTACGAATCGTATCTTGAATCAGCCTAGACATTGGTCTTGCGCCCATCAATGGGTCAAACCCTTTTTTGCCCAAGTAAACTTTCAATGCATCACTAAAGGTGACTTCCACTTTCTTGTCATGCAATTGGTCTTCTAATTGAATCAAGAATTTATCAACAACACGAATGATAATGTCTTGTGACAATGCGGCGAATGATACGGTTGCATCTAAACGGTTACGGAACTCAGGTGAGAATAAGCGTTTAATATCAGCTTGCTCATCGCCTGCTTGTTTCGCATTGGTAAAGCCAATGTTTGCTTTAGACAGGTTCTCTGCGCCAGCATTAGTTGTCATGATAATCGTGACGTTTCTAAAGTCGGCTTTGCGGCCATTATTGTCTGTGAGCGTGCCGTGATCCATCACTTGCAACAGAATGTTGAAAATATCAGGATGCGCTTTTTCAATTTCATCAAGCAACAATACGCAATATGGATGCTTTGTAATCGCTTCGGTCATCAAGCCACCTTGCTCAAAGCCAACATAGCCGGGAGGCGCACCAATCAATCGCGAAACCGCATGGCGCTCCATGTATTCACTCATATCGAAGCGAATCAATTCAATGCCCATGATGTAAGCCAATTGCTTAGCCACTTCAGTTTTACCCACACCAGTCGGGCCGCTGAATAAGAAGCTACCAACAGGTTTGTTGTTGCCTCCCAAACCACTACGTGCCATTTTAACGGCAGAGGTAAGTGCTTCAATAGCATTGTCTTGACCAAACACCACGGCTTTTAAATCGCGCTCAAGTGTTTTAAGTGCACTTCTGTCATCCGCAGATATGTTTTTAGGCGGAATACGAGCGATTTTTGCAATGATGTCTTCAATCTCTTTATTGCCAATTACTTTTTTCTGTTTAGATTTCGGCAAAATACGTTGCGCAGCACCAGCCTCATCAATCACGTCAATAGCCTTATCTGGCAAGTGACGGTCATTAATGTATTTAGCTGAAAGCTCCGCCGCAGTCGTTAGCGCAGATGCTGAGTATTTCACGCTGTGATGCTCTTCAAATCTTGATTTCAAGCCTTTTAGAATCTCAATGGTTTCAGCCACGCTAGGTTCAGTCACATCCACTTTTTGGAAGCGACGTGATAGCGCATGGTCTTTTTCAAAAATACCACGATATTCTTGGTAAGTCGTTGCGCCTATGCATTTGAGCGTACCGTTTGATAACGCTGGTTTTAACAAGTTGCTAGCGTCTAAAGTGCCGCCGCTGGCTGAACCTGCACCTATCAAAGTATGAATCTCATCAATAAACAAAATAGCATCTGGGTTTTCAGCAAGCTGTTTCATTACCGCTTTTAAGCGTTGCTCAAAGTCACCGCGGTATTTTGTACCAGCCAGTAATGCACCCATATCTAGCGAGTAAACCGTGGCATTGGCTAATACTTCAGGAATATCTTTTTCCACGATACGACGTGCTAAGCCTTCAGCAATCGCAGTTTTACCTACGCCAGCCTCACCAACTAATAGTGGGTTGTTTTTACGGCGACGGCATAGCGTTTGCACAACGCGTTCAAGTTCAGGGCCTCGACCAATAAGTGGGTCAATTTTTCCCGCTGCAACTTGCGCATTTAAGTTGAGGGTGTAATTTTCAAGTGCGCCAGCGGGAGAAGCCTCAACATCAGCTTCTGTATCAGCGCCTTCAGGTTTAGCAGTTTCACCAATTTTTGATACGCCATGTGAAATGAAATTCACCACGTCTAAACGCGTTACGCCTTGCTGATGCAAGAAAAATACCGCATGAGAATCTTTTTCACCAAAGATCGCGACCAGCACATTAGCACCTGTTACTTCTTTTTTGCCAGAAGACTGCACATGTAACATCGCACGTTGAATCACGCGTTGAAAGCCTAGTGTAGGTTGTGTATCGACATCTTCTTGACCGCCCACTGTTGGCGTATGCTCTTCTATGTATTGGTTTAGTTCGGTGCGTAATACCTCTAATTTCGCACCGCATGCCCGCATCACTTCGGCTGCGGTTGGGTTGTCTATCATGGCAAGTAGCAAATGCTCAACCGTAATGAGCTCATGACGCTTTTGTCTAGCGTCCATAAATGCCATGTGAAGGCTAACTTCTAACTCTTGAGCAATCATTTCATAACCCTCTAAATTTAAATTCCATATTTCAATATTGCAGTTTTAATGTGCAGGCAGATGTTAAGCTGGTTCTGTTACACACTGCAAAGGATGCTGCTGATCTCTTGCGTAGCTAAGTACTTGATTCATTTTCGTTTCTGCAATATCTTGCGGGTATACACCGCATACTGCTAAGCCTTCTGTATGTACTTTGAGCATAATTTGCGTCGCTTGTTCACGGGTTTTGTTAAAAAAACGCTCTATACACTCAACAACAAACTCCATAGGGGTGTAGTCGTCGTTTAATAACAAAACATTAAACATAGGCGGCAACTTGGGCTTCGCCACTTCCGGCTTAAGTGCAACATCATTTTCAAAGGGCTTGGCGTTTTTCTGTAACTGGCTCATATGAACCTATTTTGAGCCAAACCACAGAAATTTCAAGCCCAATTTCAATAGGGTTATCGTAAATCATTAAATAAAATTCATTGCGTGGAATAAACGTGCAAAATAGTGGCTGATTGTCAGCAATTATTTTATGCGAGTTATTGAGTTTGAATCAGGCTGCACCGAGTAGAGTAGGCCTGTATTGGTTAGGGCTGAGTAAAGAAGAACGATGCTTTAAGGGAAGATTTTAACGCTTTTAACAATGCGGTCTTGCGTTTGGATTATTTCAATCACGTGCGTACCCACTTTAAAGCTGGTGTTGGATTCTGGAATATCTTCAAAGTGCTCTAGAATCAGGCCATTGATCGTGCGCGGACCTTCCAGTGGTAGGCTTAGGTTTAACTTCTTATTCAGGTCGCGTAGCGTGCTGCTACCATCAACTATCCAACCGCCATCTTCATCTTTGCGGTAACTACCTAGGCGAGAAGGCGATTGCGTAGTGAAGTCGCCTATCATTTCTTCTAAAATATCCTCTAAGGTCACTAGCCCTTTAAATTCGCCATATTCATCAACAACCAGAGCGACGCGTTGTTGTTTTTCTTGAAATTGCTGAATTTGTGTATAAAGCGGTGTACCTGAGGGTACAAAATAAGGCTCGGCAATCACTTCCCGTAGCGTTTCTTTATCAAAGTCGTCACTTTCATGGTGCGCGCGCAATTGCGACATCACTTTACGCAGATGCAGTATGCCGATAATTTCTTCGTTTTCACCTTGTCTAACGGGCAAGCGCGTATGTTGGCTATTTGAAATCTGCTGCATAATTTCATCAAGCGGTGCGTCGAAATCTATGCTTTCTACCAATGTATGAGCGGTCATAACGTCATCGACGGTAATTTTCTCTAAATCAAATAGATTTAATAAAATTGACCTGTGCTTTTTGGGAATGAAGTGACCCGCATCAGTGACGATGCTGCGTAATTCTTCTGTGGTGACGGCGTGATGCGCTTCTGCAAAATTGGCTTTCATGCCCAATAAATACATAAAGCCTTTTACGAAAAGATTGACGAATGAAACGATAGGGTTAAATAGCCATAGCAAAGGGTAGAGCAAATAACTGCAGGCAAAGGCAAACTTCTCAGGATGCGCTGCGGCAATCACTTTGGGCGATATTTCACTGAACACTAAAATAACGAATGTCAGTGCCAGTGAGCCAACGGCTAGCACGTATTCACCCTCTCCAAATAACTGATGGCTGATGACTACTTCTAAGGCTGATGAGCCCACAATGCAGAGCGTATTGCCTAATAAAATAACGCCTAATAGCTTGTCAGTTTTTGATAGCAATACACTGGCCAAGCGCGCGCCGCGATGGCCTTGTCTTGCCAAATGTTTCATCCTATAACGGTTGACTGACATGAGGCTGGTTTCTGAGATTGAGAAAAACGCAGTACACAGCAGCAGCAATACCAGAATGCCAAACTGGGAGCTTAAGGAAATATTATCCAATGGGGTCTAATTTGTGAGATGTAAGATAAAGGGAGTTTATACGGCAGAAGGGTAAGAAATCAAGTGCAATGTATCTGCACTTGATTGATTTACTTGAGGTTTATACGAAGGTTAAGATGCGAACTCAGAAGGATCTGGTTCAACTACGACTTCTTTCTTGCCGCCTTCTTTTTTCTCTACATCACCAATTAAGTTGGCACGATTAACCCCCAGCCACATGGCGATTGGACATGCGACCAATACTGAAGAGTAAATACCGAACAAAATACCAATCGTTAGCGCTAATGCAAAGTTATGCAATACTTCGCCGCCGAATAACAACATCGAGCCAACCATAGTTTGTGTCATGGTGTGCGTGATAATGGTACGAGACATAGTGCGAGTAATCGCGTTATCAATCACTTGAACCACGCTAGCTTTACGCATTTTACGGAAGTTTTCACGTACTCGGTCAAACACCACTACGGATTCATTCACTGAGTAGCCTAGAACAGCCAGAATAGCGGCTAATACCGTTAGGTTGAATTCCCATTGGAAGAACGCAAAGAAACCTAAAATAATTACCACGTCATGCATGTTGGCGATAATAGCGGCTACTGCAAAACGCCATTCAAAGCGTAACCACAAATAAAGCATAATGCCTAAACTTACGAAAAATAGCGCTAAACCGCCATTTTCATAAAGCTCATCACCAACTTGCGCGCCTACAGCCTCTACGCGGCGCACTTCAGCGGTAGCATCCGCAGCGACTAACGCGACTTTTACTTCCTCTGAAAGTTTAGCCACTGAAACGCCTGCTTTAACTGGTAAGCGAATCAATACGTCATGGCTAGAGCCGAAATTTTGTACAGTCGCCTCTTTTAGGCCTATGCTATCTACCGCTTTACGAACGCTTTCCAGATTCGCTGCTTGTGGGTAGTTTACTTCCATCACCGTACCGCCAGTGAAATCCACACCGAAGTTCAAACCGCGAGTGGCTAAAAATACAACGGCTAATATGAATGTCACCAATGAAATTGCAGTCGTCAGGCGACCGTAACTCATAAAGGGAATATCTTTTTTGATTCTAAATAATTCCATAATTTTTTACTCTTAAAATTTAGATTGCATTTGTTTGAGACATTTTACTTGCTGGTAGGTCGGGTTTTAACCCGACAACTCGGACTAAAGTCCGACCTACCAAACTGCTAGGTTTATTATTGCTTAGCCTTTGTAAATTTGACCAATTGACAACTTAGTTAGCTTACGGCGATAACCGTAAATCAAGTTCACTATTGCGCGTGATACCAATACCGCACTAAACATTGAAGTCAAAATACCCAAAACGTGTACTACCGCAAAGCCTTTAATTGGGCCTGTACCAAACATGAATAGCGCTAAACCTGCAATCAGTGTTGTTACATTTGAGTCTAAGATGGTATCCCATGCACGTTCGTAACCAGCATGAATACTTGCTTGTGGCGTGTTGCCATTACGCAACTCTTCACGAATACGTTCGTTAATTAACACGTTGGCATCAATCGCCATACCCAGTGCCAATGCAATCGCCGCCAAGCCTGGCAGAGTAAGCGTTGCTTGTAACATGGATAAAATCGCAACCAAAAGCAGCAAGTTAATGGCAAGTGCAGTCACTGAAACTGCACCAAAAGCCATGTAATAAACCATCATCATCACTGCGATGGCAGCAAAGCCCCACAGGGTCGAATGGATACCGCGGTTGATATTGTCTTGCCCCATGCTAGGGCCGACGGTACGCTCTTCAACAATATCCATAGGTGCGGCAAGTGCGCCAGCACGTAGTAGCAATGCGACATCAGTGGCTTCTTGCGTATTTGCCATACCTGAAATCTGCACGCGACCGCCGCCGATTTCTTCGTTAATGGTTGGTGCGGTAATCACTTCCGTACTGCCTTTTTCAATCAGCAATATCGCCATGCGTTTACCTACGTTCTCACGTGTCACTTGTTGGAAAATACGAGCGCCACGTGCGTCCAAAGTGACGTTTACGGTAGATCTGCCAGATTGGCCATCTACGCCAGGGCCTGCATCTGTAATGTAATCACCCGTGAGTACTACGTTCTTTTTAACCAGAACTGCACGACCATCACGGTTTTTAAAGACATCGTCACCTACCGGTGCTTGGCCTTTTTCCGCTTTTTCTAGTGTAGCAGCGTCGCTTTTCTCTTCATCCACCATGCGAATTTCTAGTGTCGCGGTACGACCTAAAATCTCTTTCGCTTTTGCAGTATCTTGCACACCTGGCAACTGTACTACCACACGGTCAGCACCTTGCTGTTGAATAATAGGCTCTGCAACACCTAACTCGTTAATACGGTTATGCAGTGTTTGAATGTTTTGTTTAATCGCAAAGTCTTGAATAGATTTTTGCTCAACCAAATTAAGTGAGGCTTTTAGAATTCTTTCTTCACCAATGGTTGATTCTTCCAGCGTCAAGTTTGGATATTCTTTAGCAATCACTGCGTGAGCTTTAGTCAATTCATCTGCATTATTGAAACGAATTTGCACTGTTTCGCCTTCGCGTGACACGCCAACATAAGAAATACGTTCTTTACGCAACGCGATTTTGAAATCGCCAACAAAGCGCTCAGCTGCTTTACTTAAAGCGGCTTTCATATCTACTTGCATTAAGAAGTGCACACCACCACGTAAATCCAAACCTAGATACATTGGTTTAGCACCTAAGCTGCGCAACCAGCTTGGTGAGCGTGAAAGCAAGTTTAACGCTACCGTATAATCAGTACCTAAATTTGCTTGCAATACATCTTTAGCACGGATTTGTGTGTCGGTGTTCTTAAAGCGTGCTTTTACACCACGTGCATCTTGATACACGCCATCATATTCAATCTTCTCTTGCTTAAATATATCCTCAACCTTACCCAGTAAAGCTGAGTCAAGCTTGGTGGTGCTTTTAGCAGGAGTGATTTGTACGGCTGGAGATTCCCCAAAGAAGTTTGGAATCGTGTAAATCAGCCCAATCAAAATCATGACTGCAACAAGGATGTTCTTCCACATTGGATAGCGGTTCATAGTCTGGCTCTAATTAATAACGTTGTGGTGTTGAAAAAGTCTTAATCAATAGTGATTAAAGACTCTTAATCGTGCCTTTAGGTAATGCGCTTTGTACCGCTTGTTTTTGCACGGTAATTTCAGTGTTTGCAGCAATCTCAAGGCTCACAAAAGACTCAGTTACTTTAGTTACCTTGCCTACAATGCCGCCGCTAGTAACAACTTCATCGCCTTTTTGTAAAGCTGTAATCATCTCGCGCTGCGCTTTTGCCGCTTTCATTTGCGGACGAATGATCATGAAGAAAAATAATACAAAAATTACAACGAGTGGAAGAAAACTCATTAAATCGCCACCTGTTGTAGCGCCTGCTGCGTATGCATTTGAAATAAACACGTTGAACTCTCTTTAAAATGAACTGGATATTGTAAAAAATTAGCTTCGGATTTTAACACAGACTGTTATTTATTGCAGACTCGTCAATTTAGTACAACACCTTATGCTTTTTAGTTGGCAATGAACGCTTTAATGACATGCGTACTGCCAACAAAAAGACTTACTCTACAAGGCAATATTTACATGGTTTGTAGCGTTGGTAATCTTAAGTGTTTAATTGTGTACGCTTAACTGCAAACTCTGATTTGAAAGTTTCAAAAGTGCCCACTTCAATCGCACTGCGCATACTTGCCATCAACACTTGGTAATAATGCAGATTGTGTATGGTGTTTAAACGCGCGCCTAGAATTTCGCCTACTCTGTGTAAATGGTGCAAATAGGCACGACTGAAGTTTTGGCAGGTGTAGCAAGCGCAATCAGCATCTAAGGGTTGGGTGTCCGTTTTGTAGCGGGTGTTTTTAATTTTCACATCGCCATATTGGGTGAATAGCCAGCCGTTACGGGCATTGCGCGTTGGCATCACGCAATCGAACATATCGATACCTTGCGAAACCGCGGCGACTAAATCTTCTGGAGTGCCGACGCCCATCAAATAGCGTGGTTTGTTTTGTGGCATTTTTGGTGCGGTGTGCGCCAATATGCGTAACATATCTTCTTTTGGCTCGCCTACTGATAAGCCACCAATAGCAAAGCCGTCAAAATCAATTTCAGTTAAACCTGCTAGCGATACGTCACGCAACTCTTCGAACATGCCGCCTTGAATAATGCCAAATAGCGCGTTGTTATTACCTTGATGCGCGTCTTTACTGCGTTTTGCCCAACGCAAACTTAATTGCATTGAGTCATTAGCTTCTTTTAACGTCGCTGGGAAGGGTGTGCATTCGTCAAAAATCATCACGATGTCGCTATTCAACACTTTTTGAATGCGCATGGATTCTTCTGGCGTTAAAAAACAGGTGTCGCCATTGATGGGGCTTTTAAACTTCACGCCTTCTTCCGAAATTTTACGCATCGCGCCTAAGCTGAATACTTGGAAGCCACCTGAGTCGGTCAGTATTGGGCCATCCCAACCCATAAATTTATGCAAGCCGCCGTGGGCTGCAATCACCTCTAAACCAGGGCGCAGCCATAGGTGGAAGGTGTTGCCTAAAACGATGTGCGCATCAATTTCTTTAAGCTCGAGTGGCGACATCGCTTTAACCGTGCCATAAGTGCCCACTGGCATGAATGCAGGTGTTTGCACATCGCCATGCGCTAGGTGAACAGTACCGCGACGGGCAAGGCCATCTTGTTTGTGTAAGGTAAATTGCATGGTATGGCTATTTGAACCGTCTTTTAAGAACCCGCGATTTTATCACAAGGCTTTGCTATACTCATTTTTGTATCAATAAACCACAATAAACCTTAATAAAAAACGCAATGTTCATTCATTAACTTAGCCAATATGCTTATAGATATCACACGATTGGCCATGATAGGTTTGGTTCGGCTTTTAGTCGGTGCTCATCCGCGTTGGGTAGGCGCTGCACCTAGTTTGACGCAAAGTATTTATTTTACGAACCACACTAGTCATTTAGATACGCTGGCTTTATGGGTTGCATTGCCTTCAGCTATTCGCGCAAAAGCTAGGCCGGTAGCCGCTAAAGACTACTGGGGGCGTGGCAAGATTAAGCGCTTTATTGCATTGAAAGTGTTGAATGCAGTGTTAATCGAGCGGGAGGTTTCGCGCCATAGCGATCCATTAGCGCCGCTGTTAGCTGCGCTTGCTGCGGGTGATTCATTGATTCTTTTTCCAGAAGGCACGCGTAAAGCGCAGGCTGAGCCTAGCGATTTTAAAGGCGGTTTGTATCATTTAGCCGAAGCTTTTCCTCATGTAAAACTTATCCCAGTTTATTTAGATACATTACATCGTTGCATGCCAAAAGGCAGTTATTTGCCAGTGCCATTAATTTGTACGGTGAGATTTGGCGCTACGCTTACATGGCAAGCCGATGAGCATAAAAAAGCATTTCTAACGCGTGCTCGCACTGCGATTTTGAGTTTGATTTAGGGTAATTGATTGAATGAAAGTACAGGAAAGTATAGCCATGCTAACTAATTTTGCTAACACGCTTGAAATGCTAGACCCAACGCATAAGTTTTATGGGTTAATAGGCGCGGTAGCCGCATTGCTGCTCATTGCCTCAATTGTTGGCTGGGCGTTAAAACGTCAACTGCTAGCTAAAAATAACCCATCAGAAAAGTCACTCAAGCTCATTAATAATCTCATTTCACGTGTGAATGCATGGTGGGTGATGGTGGCAATTCTCATTATTGCCTTTTTGGCAGGGAAGTTGGGCACCATAATTTTATTTGGCTTTATTTCATATTTTGCATTGCGTGAATTTATGACGCTTACGCCAACACGCGCAGGCGATCACCGCACATTGTCATTGGCTTTTTTTCTGCTGATACCTTTACATTATTATTTGATTTACACCGATTGGTACGGCCTGTTTAGCGTACTTATCCCCGTTTATGCTTTTTTATTGATGCCCTCTATTTCAGTGCTCGCGCAGGATACCGAACATTTTTTAGAGCGCGCAGCTAAAATTCAATGGGGTGTGATGATTTCTATTTATTGCATCAGCCACGCGCCAGCATTGCTTTTGCTGCCAATTACAAACTTTGAAGGTCAAAATACCTTGCTGTTGTTTTACTTTTTACTGATCGTTCAATTGAGCGATGTGCTGCAATATGTATTCGGTAACTTGTTTGGCAAAACTAAGGTTGCCCCTGTCGTCAGTCCTAATAAAACGCTGGAAGGTTTAATCGGCGGTGGTTTGTCGACAATTTTAGTGGGCACTGGATTGTGGTGGATTACGCCATTCACACCACTGCAAAGCGCAGGTATGGCTACGGTCATCGTAATAATGGGCTTTCTGGGCGGCTTGGTGATGTCTGCCATCAAGCGCAGTTTGGGCGCTAAAGATTGGGGTGACATGATAGAGGGCCATGGCGGCATGTTAGACAGAATGGATTCTGTGAGTTTTGCTGCGCCGGTTTTCTTTCACCTAGTGCGGTATTACTTTACGCCGTGAACCACTTAAGTAAATTGTTTGCTACAGCTAGTGTTTGATATACTAGCTCACCTTAATTTTAAATGGTTGTTCAAGCATGATTGAGCCTAACGACAAGATTAAATCTAACGATAAAGTAAAGCGCAGGGAAACTGATAGCGCTAGCTTGCGCCACCGTGGTATTTATTTGCTGCCAAATTTGTTTACTTCAGCTGCATTATTCTCAGGTTTTTTTGCCATTGTGCAGGCTATGAATGGTAACTTTGAGCTTGCTGCAATTGCGGTATTTGTGGCGATGGTCTTAGATGGCTTAGATGGTCGTGTTGCCCGTATGACCAACACACAAAGCGCCTTCGGTGCAGAATACGATAGCCTTTCAGATATGGTGTCTTTTGGCGTTGCGCCAGCGCTTATACTATATATATGGGCATTGAAACCACTGGGCAAATTAGGCTGGCTAGCGGCATTTACTTATTGCGCCTGTGCTGCATTGCGTTTGGCAAGATTCAACACTAAGTTAGATGATGACAATCAAGATAAACGCTACTTCCAGGGCCTACCTAGCCCAGGTGCAGCTGCATTATTGGCTGGTTTTGTATGGGTTTCGTACGAATACGGTGTGAGTGGTCGTGATGTATTCTTCGGTGTATTGCAATGGAAATGGATGGCTTGGGGCCTCACTATATTCGCGGGTCTTTCTATGGTGAGTGATTTGCGTTATTACAGTGGCAAAGACATTAACCTAAAAGAAAGCGTACCATTTTTTGTGATTTTGGCCATTATGTTAGTGATTGTGCTGATTTCATACAGCCCGCCAGAAGTGTTGCTGTTCGTGATGGCATCTTATGCGCTGTCAGGTTACATCATGTGGATACAGGAAAAATTTGAGAAAGTTAAACCTGAGTAAATCGTTTACTCTACGATTCTTGCCATTTGAAGTTGCGCTCATCAAATTAAACACTTGCGCAACTATGTAAAAAATACTATATTTATATCACTATGTTTATTTCACATATTTCATCAGTTATTTATGCGGCTAGTGTCATCGCTAGCGCATTATTATTACGCAAGCTTTTTGCGTTACGTACTGCTGCGCTCCGTAGCAACAATCTGCGCTAGCGCGCAAACTATACCCCCACACCCCATTGTATTAAATGCCGTTGCGTAATAATCGCAGCGAAATGCTATTATTTGTGCTCAATGCATTTGAGTTAGATAGCGCTAAAATTAAACAGAATAAAAGATAGGTAATGACTATGAACACAGCGACGAATCAAGCAGCTAAACAAGATCAAATTATTATTTTTGACACTACCTTGCGCGATGGCGAACAAAGCCCAGGCGCAGCGATGACCAAAGAAGAAAAAATCCGTATTGCACGACAACTTGAAAAATTGGGTGTTAACGTCATTGAGGCAGGCTTTGCTGCTGCCAGCCCAGGTGATTTTGAATCAATTTCAGAAATCGCCAAAATCATTAAAAACTCAACGGTATGTTCATTGGCGCGTGCTAGTGAAAACGATGTGCGACGTGCAGGCGAGGCGATTAAACATGCAGCTAGCGGTCGTATTCATACGTTTATTGCCACCAGCAAAATCCACATGGAAAACAAATTGCGCATGACGGAAGACCAAGTGGTCGAGCGTGCGGTGCAGGCAGTTAAATGGGCGTTGGAATATACCAAAGATGTAGAGTTTTCAGCCGAAGACGCAGTGCGTTCAGATATGGACTTCTTAGTACGCGTGTTTGATGCAGTCATTGAAGCGGGTGCAACTACGATCAATGTGCCAGATACCGTTGGCTATTCAATACCTGCGCCGTGGGGCGAGCGTATGGCATCCTTAATACAGCGCGTAAAAGATAGCGATAAAGTCGTATGGTCGACGCACTGTCATAATGATTTGGGTATGGCGGTAGCTAACTCATTGGCTGCGGTAATGAATGGTGCACGTCAAGTGGAATGTACCATTAATGGCTTGGGTGAGCGCGCCGGTAATGCCAGCTTAGAAGAAGTGGTCATGGCGATTAAAACCCGTAGCGATATCTTTAACTTAACTACAAGTATCGACGCCACGCAAATTGTCACAACTAGTAAGTTAGTGTCAACCATTACGGGCTACCCAGTACAGCCAAACAAAGCAATTGTAGGTGCGAATGCCTTTGCACATGAATCTGGTATTCATCAAGATGGCGTCTTGAAGCATCGCGAAACGTACGAAATCATGCGCGCAGAAGATGTAGGCTGGAATGCTAACAAATTAACTTTGGGTAAATTGTCAGGTCGTAACGCGTTTAGAACCCGTTTGAAAGAGCTTGGTATTGAGTTGGAAACCGATGATTTGTTGAATGTGGCGTTTGCAAAATTTAAAGATTTGGCTGATAAAAAATCAGAGATTTTTGATGAAGATTTGCATGCTTTGGTGAGCGATGACTTTGTTTCTGAGGCAACAGAAAGCTTCAAATTAGTGTATTTGCAAGTGTCATCCATTACTGGTGAAGTACCGCATGCCATTATTACTGTATCAGAAAATGGTGTTGAAACACGTGCTGAAGCTAATGGCGGTGGTCCAGTAGATGCTGCCTTCAAAGCGATTGAAACCATCGTAAGCAGTGGCGCTGAGTTGCAGCTTTATTCAGTGAACAATATCACCAGTGGTACAGATGCGCAGGGCGAAGTGACGGTACGTCTTTCTAAAGGTGGCCGTATTGTGAATGGGCAGGGGGCGGATACTGATATTGTAGTGGCATCAGTAAAAGCCTATTTGAATGCATTGAATAAGATTCAGTCTAAGTCTGAGCGTGCGCATCCGCAGGTGTGATTTTCCGTAAAAATCGACCAAATACTTTGTTGCTTTTCGCTTTCCGTACTAAACGTACTGTCCGCGCTTAAGCGCCTCGTCTTTGGTCGATTTAACAACTTAACGATCGATTATGAGTAATAAAAATCAAAGCCTGCTGATTGTTCTAGCGCTGTTCTGCACCTACTTCATCTGGGGCTCAACTTATCTTGCTATTCGTTTTGGCATAGAAAGTTTTCCGCCATTTTTGATGGCTGGCATACGTTTTGCGGTTGCAGGCTCAATTTTATATATCGTGATGCGCTTTTTGGGTGCGCCTAACCCCACCAAGCGGCAATGGCTAGGCGCAACTGCAATTGGTATTCTGTTGCCGGCACTCGGCAATGGTACGGTGTGCTATGTGCAACAAACGGTTTCATCAAGTGTTGCGGCACTTTCAATAGCGACTGCGCCAATCTGGATGGCGATTTTTTCGTCTATTTGGGGGCATCACATTACCCATAAAGAATGGTTGGGTATCGCTATTGGTTTAATAGGTATCGTGCTGCTAAATGTTGGTGGTAGCCTGCATGGAGAGTTCGCGAGTGCAATGCTGTTGATATTTGCCGCAGCTTGCTGGTCGTTTGGTTCAGTATGGAGCAAACGCATGGATATGCCAGCTGGTTTAATGGCAAGCGCCGCGCAGATGCTGGCCGGCGGCATCGTGCTGTTATGTGTGAGCGCATTTCAAGGTGAAAGCTGGCCGCAACATATCAGTGCTAAATCTTGGGGTGCGATGTTGTTTTTGGTAGTCTTAGGCTCTATCGTCTCGTATAGCGCTTACCAATATTTACTTAAAACCCTGCGTCCGTTAGTGGCGAGTAGCAATACGTTTGTTAATCCTGTTGTAGCATTCACGGTTGGAATCTGGTTTGCAAACGAGCATGTCACTACAAATGAATTTATTGCGCTGGCGATTATTTTGCTTGGCGTATTCTTAGTCCTTTCTGAAAGTGGCAAAGAAGTTTAAACAGCCTTTAGCTTATAAAATTTAATTTAAAAGACCTTTAATATGAAACAAAATTTAGCACTATTCGATTTAGACAATACTTTGCTGGCAGGTGATAGCGACTATAACTGGAGTTTGTTTTTAATCGGCGAAGGTTTGCTTGATGCAAAGACACATCAAGATCGTAACGAACAGTTTTATCAAGACTATAAAAATGGTTGTTTGAATATTACTGAGTTTTTAGCATTTCAATTGAAACCGCTATCAGAACACTCCAAACAGTTCTTAGATGAACTGCATGTTAAATACATGGATAAAGTGATTCGCCCGATGATGACGAAAAAAGCGCAAACCTTGGTGGATAAGCATAAAGCCGCTGGTGATTTGTGTGTGGTCATTACTGCAACCAATAGCTTTGTCACAAAGCCCATTGCAACGGCCTATGGCATTGAGCATTTACTTGGCAGCGACCCTGAAATGGTGATTGGTCAATATACAGGTGGCGTGACAGGTGTGCCAACTTACAAAGAAGGTAAAGTCATTCGTCTTAATCAGTGGTTAGAAGCGCGCGGTAGTAAGCTGAGTGATTACGATGTCAGCTATTTTTACAGTGATTCGCACAACGATTTGCCCTTAATGAAGCTGGTGACCAATCCTGTTGCGGTGGATGCGGATGAAACTTTAGCTGCCTATGCAAAAGCGCAAGCATGGCCAGCTATCAGCCTGCGTGACTAGTCAGTTGCTGGTTTTTATCGACCAAGTACTACTTCAAGTATGAACTTACTGCCTACGTAAGCTAATACTAATAACATAAATCCAGTTAAAGTCCAGCGTATGGCTTTTAGACCACGCCAGCCATATTGGAAGCGTCCGAATAAAAGTGCGCCATAAATAATCCAACTGGCAATTGAGAATACAGTTTTGTGATTAAACTGCATTGGTTTGCCAAAAATCTCCTCAGAAAATAGCATGCCGCTGATGAGCGTGACTGTTAGCAGAATAAAACCTAGCGTGATGATTCTGAATAACAAGGTTTCCATCACCATTAGCGGTGGGAAGCTAGGCAATTTGATGAGTGTCGGCTTGTTATGCAGCGTGCGCTCGGCAACGGTCATTAGCAGCGCGTGAAATGTCGCGAAGGTGAATAAGCTATAGGCCAGTAATGCAATCGCAATATGCGCCAGAAATAAGGGCGATTCAGCTAAAGGCATTAAGTGATTAGTGACATTTGAGGCAGGCAGAATGGCAAATATAGCCGATGGAGGTAGAACAAAAGCTTGCAGGCTAGTGAGTTGATGTTTTAAGTCTGCCACCCAGTAAATTAACACTGTCAGCCAAGCGATCGCTGAGAGCATATTGAAAAACCCAAGATTAAAACCATTTACAAAGATAACTTGATACAGCAACCATGCGTGAACAACCAACCCTAGCGCAATCATGGCTGAGTGTAGATTGAGTGATTGGCTACTTGCAGTGGTTTTAGCGCCACGCCAAAAGTCCGCAGCTACCGCGATATAAATAACGAAAACGACTAAATAAGGAATTAATTTTTGCATAACGTGATTATGGCGCAAATATGCTGTAAATATAATAGGTTGATGTAAAATCAACTATCTAATGATTTGTAAGAGAATGCTATGCTAGAAAATCTAACCGACCGCCTACAGGGCGTCATCAAAAATTTACGTGGCCAAGCTAGGCTTACGGAAGAAAATATTTCGGATGCGATGCGTGAAGTGCGTATGGCACTACTTGAGGCGGACGTTGCCCTGCCTGTGGTAAAAGAATTTATTGCGCAGGTGAAAGTGCGCGCTCAGGGCCAAGAGGTGCTTCAAAGCCTAACGCCAGGCCAAGCAGTCATTCAAGTGGTACATGACGAACTTACCGCTTTAATGGGTAAGGCAAATGTGGGTTTGAATCTAGCAGTGGTTGCACCAGCCATTATTTTGATGGCAGGTTTGCAAGGTTCTGGTAAAACGACTACCTCAGCCAAACTTGCAAAATTATTAAAAGAACAAAAAAAGAAAGTGCTGTTAGCTAGTGCCGATGTATATCGCCCAGCGGCGATAGAGCAGCTTAAAACGCTGGCTAAGCAATTAGATGTAGATTGCTTCGATAGTAACGCCACTCAAAAGCCAGCAGATATTGCTGCTGCGGCTTTAGATTTCGCCAAACGCGGTTATTACGATGTCATTATTTTCGATACCGCAGGTCGCTTAGGTATTGATGAAGCCATGATGGCGGAAATCAAAGCGTTGCATACCTTACTTAATCCGATTGAAACGCTGTTTGTGGTCGATGCAATGCAAGGTCAAGATGCAGTCAATACGGCAAAAGCTTTTGGCGACACTTTGCCACTGACAGGCGTCATACTTACCAAGTTAGATGGTGATTCACGTGGCGGTGCGGCACTCTCTGTGCGTCACATTACAGGCAAGCCAATTAAATTTGTCGGCGTGAGTGAAAAAGTTGATGGCTTAGAGCCATTCCACCCAGAACGTATGGCATCACGCATTCTAGGGATGGGCGATGTACTGAGCTTAATTGAGCAAGCGCATAAAAATGTCGACATGGCTGAAGCACAGAAGCTTGCTGATAAAGTTAAGTCAGGTAAAAACTTCGATTTAGATGATTTTAAAGCGCAGATGTCGCAAATGCGCAAAATGGGTGGCATGGGCGCACTGATGGATAAAATGCCTGCGCAAATGGCTGGCATGGCAAATAAAATGAATCCAGACGATGCAGACAAAGCCATTCGCCGCATAGAAGGCATTATTAACAGCATGACAGCACTTGAGCGCCGTAAACCAGAGTTGATTAAGGCCACACGCAAGAAACGCATTGCAGATGGCTCTGGCGTGCAAGTGCAAGAAGTGAACCGTTTGCTCAAGCAGTTTGAAGAAACGCAAAAGATGATGAAAATGTTTGCAAAAGGCGGCATGGCAAAAATGATGCGCAACATGGGCAATTTAATGGGCGGGAAAATGCCAGGTATGCGTTAAAAATTAGAGCAAATATCCAACGATATTTGCTCTAAACGCATATTCGGCGGGGTTTATGGCGTAGTCAGCATTAATAATATAAAAAGTTTACTTAATTTGCTAATTTAGCATTGACCAAGTACTAAGTTTCTAGCATAATTGCGCCCTTTCGTAAGTGATGCTTTATTAGTAACAAAGCAGCGCTGAAAGAAATACCAGAAACACAAGAATTACCCATTAAGTAGTTAGTTTCACAATGGGGCGTTAGCTCAGCTGGTAGAGCAGCGGACTTTTAATCCGTTTGTCGTGGGTTCGATCCCCGCACGCCCTACCAATATCTAAAAGGCTTCCAGCGATGGGAGCCTTTTTTCATTTGCGCTGTTTTCTTCTGAACGTGCCGTTATCGTGCCGTTATGCTCAGCTATTTCCTCCATGAAATTAAAAGCAGTCGTATTAATGTGCGCTAATTAATGTACCTTCAAATTTAAAAGCCTGAAGCATTACAAAGGCAAGGCAATTGACTTGCTTGTATATTGAGTTCTTCAATCAAAGTTGTTTTGAACGCTTAACAGCATAGAACCAAATAACACCTAAATACATCCTATTAGACCTTGCGTTAAATCAAAATGACGCTTAAAGTAACTTAGTTAGCCAAAGAAAGTAAGACTAATTAAGTTATATGACCATCGCTCGTCCAGATAGGAGTAACTGGGAAGGCTATCAAACCATATAGTATTTTTTAGCATAATTACCCCCGTAACTAGGCAGGTGCTTGAAATAGCACGTTGGGTGGCGACAAAAGCGTTTATTTATTAACCGCTTTTGTTGCTATTGCACTTAAGCATGGCACAAAAGCCTTGCTTAAGGACATACCATGTTACGCGAACACCAAAGCCTCTCAATCGGCAACACAACTCAAACAAATTCAACACGCAGATTCTTACGAATCCATGAAGTGATGGAAATTGTACCCTTAAGTCGTTCAGGTCTATATTCAAAAATCAAGGATGGATCTTTCCCAAAACCTTTTTCGCTAGGGTCGAGAGCGGTCGGTTGGTTATCAACTGACGTTGAGGATTGGGTGGACTCACGTATCGCTTTAACTAACGAAGCTTAGAAGCTAAGTCATGATGAAATTAGAATTAAATTTATCACGTATTGACAAGCCTCATCATATAAGCAAATTTAAAAGTTAATCTATGGCTAATAATCCAAAAAAACAACCTGAAACCTTTGATGGTGGGTTTTCCGCGTTACCACATTCAGTGCAGGATAACTCATCTTTTACTGGTGCAACAGACAAAGCTAAAGCATTACTGTTTGCATTAATTCGCCAAGTTAATGGTAAAAATAACGGTCATATTCAACTAGCACCTCAATGGCTAAAAAAGCAAGGCTATACCTCAAGTAGCGTCTATGCTTCACGTGCTGAGTTAATAGAGCGTGGATTAATTACACAAACAAGATGGGGTGGCCTGAATAATGGCACAAATCTATATGCCGTTACTTGGCTGGTTATCAGTAACTTTGTGGGATTGGATATTGAGGAAGCTGATTTCCAGCGTGGAGCTTGGGCAAGATGCAAATTGCCACCTACTCCAAGACGTGCAAAACCAATCAATAAAAAATCAGAAAAGCCACACGATAAGCGTAGTTGTGCAACTACGCTTATCGTAAGCGTGAGTATCCCACCAGCTACGATTACCGTAGCTGAAAATGCACTTTTGGCAACTTCTCCAACTACGACAACCGTAAACAATGTAGTTAATACCAATACATACTCTAAGAAGCCTAAACGAGTAGTAGGTAGAAAAGGCAAAAGCGGAATAAGAAAGCCAATTGCACAAGCTCCAATTACTGGTGAGGACACAGTATGTGCAATCTAAAAAAATATCAGAGTTGCATATTTTGTGGCTTGAAATTCATGTCTGTAGATTTTTTAATCTATCGCCAAAAAGGCTATTGCACCGAAGGCTGTATGGCACATGAAAAACGTACACCTATGAGTGCTGTAGATATTGCATATAGAAATGGCTTTAAGTTAAAAAAAGCAAAAAATTAGTAGCGATAAACTTTATGGGTTAACAATAAAAAGTAACCAACTATTAAGGATACATTACGATGAAAATGCAGCAACCAATTCCAGAAAAAATATGTAGAAAATGTAAGTCGACCTTCAAGCTTGTTAAGCGTGGAGGTGGATACATTTGCAATGAATGTGTCCTCGCTTCACGTATTGGCCGTGATGAAACAACACAAATTATTAAGCAGCAATTAAGTGAAAGCACTACCAAAGTCGCGCTGAGCATTAAAGAGTCAAAACTAGACGTCGTGGGATTGCTTCCTGAGGTTGTTATCAATGATGCTGCAAACCACCGCGGGGAGTTGCTCAGCTACCTAGGGAATGATTGTGTAGCTATGGCAATGACTGCTGAGTTAGATTGCAAGGCAGAAAATAGTTTTGAAAAAATGCTGTCACACCAGATGGCAATTTGTCACAAAGGCTACATGGACTTGATGGCAGAGGCTTTCTTTGAAGAAGATGTAGCAAATAAAGCACGATTGATGCATATAGCTGCAATGATGATGGGATCCTATCAAAAAGCCATATTGACAATGCAGCGACTTAAATCAGGTGGTAGTCAGCATATTGTTGTAAAGCACGTTTCTGTGTCCGATGGGGGGCAAGCGGTGATTGGAAATATTCAGGGAGGAAGCGCAAGATGAAAAATATAATTTACCCCATGCACTGTGCGCCAAGATGTGGGGCAAAAACCAGATCAGGTCATCCGTGCAAGTCACCAGCCATTCATGGCAAGGCAAGGTGCCGTATGCATGGCGGCAAATCGACAGGAAGGCCTAGTACTCCCAGTAGTAAATTTAGGAAAGCTCATTTGGAAGATAGACGAAAATTTAGAGCTATGTTGAAGCAACTTAAGGGTTTAACTGACGCCCTTAAACGCAACTAAATAGCAACTGTAACGCAACCCAGTTTGCAGACAAATCCAGCATTAATCTTTGGATGGAAGAAAATGAAAAGTGATATGCAAAAACGGGAGCCTAAGCACCCGTCTATATCAAACCTTTAAGATTGTTTGGACTTGCGGCGTCGCCCAGCAGCACCGATCAAACCCAAACCAACGAGTAGCATAGCGTAAGACTCTGGTTCAGGTACTGCAGCAACTGTAGTAGCAGTATATTGCAGACTAAGGAAGCCATTTCCGTTGAACGGTAACTGCCAGCCAGTGCTTGGTACAGTGCTGAGATAAGCACTACCAATGCCGAAGCCCGTGATATCAGCGGTTGTCTGAGTGCGCGACAGTTGAATGCCTGTCACAGTAGGATCATTGCTGGTTAGATATGCAATATACTTAGTATTTGAATTCAAGTTCAAACCAAGGTTGTTGAAACTAATAGTGGTAAAGCCACCTGTTGAATTAAAAGTTTCAACAGCTGAACCAGTTGTTGTCAGCAAGGAAGATCCGACAGAATTGATTGCTTGGTTCTTAGCGTTAGTGTGATGGTTCCACTGCGCTACATTAATATGAATAGATTCCCTAAAATTTAATATGATATTAATTTCAATGAACTATACTGCCAATAAACATTTACATGCTGTCAGTACTTAAAAGGGGAGATTGAAATGAGAGAGCCTGATAAAGAATATCTTGAAAGAGCTGCTAACTTAAGCGTTGAGGATGCTGAACGTCTATTAAGCCGCATGCGTACAAAGTTGGTGCGCAGAATAGATGACAAAATATTCAGTACTATTGAGGCTATAGCAATACAGCTTG
>NZ_JAQSCU010000011.1 GCF_029945535.1 Methylotenera sp. | reverse complement strand
TCAGTTGTGACAATGGCTATGAAGGTAAGCTTTCAGCAGATGCTTTAGGCATTACGGCCTGCTTGTATACCTACAGTCATTTGTCTTTCAGTAACAACACAGCATTTGCAGAAATATGTGCCAATCATTATCACTGGTTACGCGCATATATGCTGGAACATAAAGAAGCTAGTGTCATATTGTCCGCAATCGACTGACAGTATGACAAGCCAAAATGGTTTCTAATCAGGAGAGTTTAATTTGAATCAATCAGCAAGTACGTTTGGCATATGGGGGATGGTTATATTTATAGGACTTGTTATAAACCATCCATTTATCAGCCTCTTAACATTCATCTGTTTGCTTACATATCAAAGTAGCATTACAAATTAGCAGAGCGTCATTAACAGTGACGCATTGAATTAACCTGCTCCTATTGGGGTAGGTGATTCACATATATTTTTTATAATTTGTGAATTAAAAAGAAAGAGTCATTCCGTTCAAAGCAATAAAATTCAATATGCAAAATAAGTCGCAATAATGATAGCGGGTATAATGTTTTCTTTGTATTTAGCGGCAAGAGTTTGTGAATCTAAGTATTAGTAACAACGAACTGAATTTGCATATTCCTAATAAGCTAGTTTTCAAACTGGTGAAATATGATATCGACTATATCCAGTTCAAAGTATCTTACAATGTAAATGAGAATGAATGGATTGCCCACGGCGTCGCTTGGTTAAAAGCTGATAACACCATAGCCTACTATATTAGAAGCTTGCATTCCAATACAGATACTGCTCATGACTTATCTAAACTTAATCAACAGCAGGCTTGTTTAATCGAGCAAGATTACAGCCTTAAATTTTCTGATCCATTGTTAGATGATTTTACACTTAACAATATTCAATTAAGTTTAGCCAAACGTCGCAGAAGAAAAAACTTCTAATATCAAGTTTAATAAACTAAGAGTATTTAAATACTTCGTTTAACTTAACCCTATTCTCACGCCATTCCTGAAGCTGTTGATCTTCAACTTCAAGTTGTATAGCGAACGCTTCTTCAATACTCAGTTTCTGCTCTTCAAAGAAGCGCACCAACTCAAGACGAAAACGATTGAACAGACCATCAATATTTTCCTCTGATAAATTAGTGACTTTTGCCAGATAATCCTGATTAACATTTCTCATTTTGCTAACCTTTCGCAATTCAGAAAACTACATTTGTAAGAATTAGTTTCGAATATATTACTACTAAACTTTAACCATGCAACAAAATCTATAAATAATTAGAAACGGTTAAAATTCCTAAAATGAAGCTTTCGAATTACATATACATCTTAATGCTTGCAAACGAAAACGGGAGCCTAAGCCCCCGTGGCATTCCTAAATAAGAAACAATCTAATTAGATTTGGTGCTTGCTACGGCGGCGTGCCACAAAACCCATCAAGCCAAGGCCGGCCAACATCATGGCTGAACTGTCAGCTTCAGGTACCGCAGCAGTAACTGCAGTATATTGTAAACTTAAGAAACCATTACCGTTGAAAGGCAACTGCCAGCCAGTACCTGGAACTGTGCTTAGATAAGCATTGCCAATACCGAAGCCAGAAGTATCTGCCGTAGTTTGTGTGCGAGATAACTGAATGCCCGTTACAGTAGGATCATTGCTGGTCAGGTATGCAATATACTTGGTATTGGAATTCAGGTTCAAACCAAGGTTGTTGAAACTAATAGTGGTAAAGCCACCAGTTGAGTTAAAAGTCTCTACAGCTGAACCAGTTGTTGTCAACAGGGATGAGCCGACCAAATTAGTTGCTTGGTTCTTAGCGTTTGTGCCTGGATTCCACTGTGCAACATTAAGTTGAAGCGATGAAGTAATATTTCCCAGCGCATAGAAACTGAAAGATGACAGAGTCGAGTTTGAGATTAGGGAGAACACTTCGCCTACCTTAGGCGAGTCACCGCTTGGATTTGCAGCGTTACCAAAGTAAGCAAACGGTGAACCAGTGTTAGCGCCACTCGGCACATTGGTATAAGTGTCAGCAAATGCATTGCCAGCGAAAGCTAGCAAAAGGCTGGCGAGTACTTTTAATTGAAGCGATGATTTGATCATGTTCTTTCCTTTATTAACAATTAAGATGATTACAAACTTATAAAACTTTTTATTTGAAATTCTGGTGAAATCACGAGGACATTGATCCACCTGAACTTGTTAAGCATTCATCTACATTCATTAATAGTGATTATGAAGTTACGTTCGTTGGCCATTTGCTGCACATCATTACTGACCATCTATGTTGACTATGTCATTGTTGATAGATAAATTATCTTACCCATCAACTTTACGCTTTGAATGTGAAATGAGAGTTAAGGAAAACTCTCCAAATATAGTCCGATAGGACCCCCAATTGTTACAGTGGGGAGGAAAGTAACCATACTGTTACATATATGCTATATAGGTAAGAATAAATGCTGAATGCATATAGAGCTTTGCAAATTTCATGAAATTCTTTCGCGCGCAGTCCTGAATTTTTGCCGCCACGCCGCCACATTTTCGCAGACCTAATCACGGCATCGGTTTCTGCGTTTCGGTAAAAATTGCGTTGCCGTAACGAGCCGTCACAAAATATCTGGCGTTAGTTGCGCGTGCCGACACGAAAAATTTCCCGTCACGGATCCGAAACGCTGAGAGCCTTGTAAACAAAGGGATGTGGCGGCGTGGCGCCAAAAGTGCCAGTTTCGGCTAGGGGTTGCACGCGTTATCGCGGGCTATCTTTTTTTTTTGCAGGGGTAATTGAAATCAGTCGTGATATTTTCGTTATCTGTAATAAATTGTATCAGAGTAATCATTCATAAAAAATCATAAATGTATGTCGGCTTAAATCCCCTTAGCTGACAGTCAACCTTTCCCTGTCACAGACAAAAGTCGACCCATTGCAGACGGTCAAAAGTTTAGAGTGAGATTTATAAATGACTGTGGTAATACCACCTTTATGGCTTAGAAATGATTAAGTCAAAAGTCTTGCTGTATAACTAACATCAATGCTTAAGTATTAATATCTGTTTACACCCGCTGAAAAGACAAATCTGTTAAATAACTAAAATCCCAAGTCATCCAATAAATCATCGACTTGTTGCTGATTGGCAAATGAATCTGTTGCATGTATGGAAACTTGTGGACCATTAATCAATGTTTGGTTGAAGCTGCTTTCTTTTTTATTGATCGCTGGTGAAAAGTCAACGAGAACCTGGACTAATTGATTCTCCAAATCCTGAGTCAGTGCAATAATTTTCTTGATCACTTGCCCCGTCAAGTCTTGGAAATCTTGAGCCATCATGATGTCCATCAACAATGCTTTAGATTCTAATGATTGTTTCTCAGTCAATGTTAAGAATGTCAAAGTTTCCTCGACAGTTTCGTTATATTCGGCCTTCAAAGATGGCTCTAACTTCACTCTTTGCCAATTTTGTTTAAGCAAGGCTGATTCAGACGCTATACTTGCTTGAATAGGCATTGCTAAATCTGTTGCATTTAGCACGCGTTGAGCTGACTGCTCAGTCATTCTTGCTACATAATGCAATCGTTCACATGCGTCTGGCATGTCTTTTGCAATTTGTTCAATCACTTTATCCAGCCCCAAGCCTCTTAAATTTTCATGGAGAGCTCTAGTTACTTGTCCAATACGATTTAGCATCTCATCATTTATGTTTAGAGGAGCTGATTCCACCATATGATTCTGCAAAGAACTACTATTCATGATTAAGCCTCCACCTTTTCAAGTCTTTCAAATATCTTGGATAATTTTTCACCTAAAGTCACTGAGGTAAATGGTTTAACGATATAACCATTAGCGCCTGCTTGAGCTGCTGCAATAATATTTTCTTTTTTAGCTTCTGCGGTCACCATCAATACTGGCACATGCTTTAAGTCTGTGTCAGAGCGGATAAACTGCAAAAGCTGAAGCCCATCCATATTTGGCATGTTCCAGTCTGTAACGACGAAATCAAAATCACCTCCCTGGAGTTTTTTGACGGCGACAACGCCGTCTTCCGCCTCCTCAACATTGTTGTAACCCAGCTCTTTGAGAAGGTTGCGTACGATCCTGCGCATGGTTGAGAAGTCGTCCACGACAAGAAATTTGGTATTTAGATTAGACATGTATCGATTTATTTAATAGTTAACTTAAAAGATGGTGAGATATTATTTGTTACGTTACTCACCAACACCACTTAGTGGATTAGATGATAATTGAGTGACACTTTCAGTAATGGATAAATTAGGACTCATTGTGGTTACTCCAATTTTCACCATATTTATCGTAGCATTTCATTGCAAATTTTAACCATAAGATAGTCATAGTTTTATAGGTCAGACTTGCCTATGAAGTTTTTTACAGAGATGGTGAGACTAGCTATTAATTTCAGCGAAGGCTATCAACGGAAACATAGTTGATAAACTTTTAAGATGCACGGATGGGAAAATGCTGAATGTGACGTACGTGAATTTAGACTTATAGTTGTTGCAAATGATGACACAGGAATACCCTTCTTTTGAATGAGTAAGGGCAATAAGGCATAATGTCTGCCTGCGACCCCGCTACCTTTGGATAAAAGGCCGGAAGCTTTGCGTCACCATCTCACGATGGGTTTGCCCAAAATAACTTTATAAACTAATGAGACAGATTATATTTTCTTTCAAAGATTTATATAAGTATAGTCTGTCCGTTATTTATGACGGGGTTTGTCTTACGTTTAGTAAACAAACCCTTCAAAAGTAACTCATATAATTCTTTTCGTGCGCAACTTCTAACCAACAAATGCCCGTGAATTTGGTTTTGAAGACACTAAGCGCACTTGCGAATGACTTTTAGGCTTTCTTGCCGAGATGGCGCTGTCTCCACTCAACTTAAACACGCTTACCACATCAATTAGGCTCCCAGCTTGTTCAACTAATGACTCAGCTGCAGCAGCGGCTTCCTCAACCAAAGCTGCATTTTGCTGAGTAGTTTCGTCCATGTTCGTGACGGCTGCGTTGACTTGGTCAATGCCTGCACTTTGCTCTGTAGATGCTGCAGTGATTTCAAGCATGATGTCCGTCACTCGTTGTACAGAAGTGACAATTTCTTGCATGGTTTTACCAGCTTGCTCAACCTGCGTTGTTCCTTCCGCGGTTTTACTGACAGAGTCAGAAATGAGGTCTTTGATCTCTTTTGCAGCACTAGCTGAGCGTTGGGCAAGGTTATGTATCTCACCTGGAACTACAGCAAAGCCACGACCTTCCTCACCGGCTCTTGCGGCTTCTACAGCAGCATTTAATGCAAGAATATTGGTTTGGAAGGCAATTCCGTCAATCACAGAAATAATGTCTTCAATCTTTTTAGCACTGCTGTTGATAGCACTCATGGTACTGACGACTTTAGTGAGTTTTTATCGTCCGCTATGGGCCCGAAGCTTTCAAGTCAAAAGTCTGCTATTGGAACATCTGAAAGCAGACAGCACTAACCTTCACATTCGACCCAATCCAGCCGAACGTAAATCAAGGTTGGTAGGCTGCAAAATCCCCATAGCTGACTGTGAACAGGTATCCAACGTCATTTTGGTAAGAGCACTTCATGTAAGGCAATCGCGGCGCCAACAACGAAAAAAACCATGCTTGCTCGGCGCAGGATTTGCCACATCTTGGGGTACCCAGTGTCTAGGACGGCACATTTCGGGTCAGTAGGGCTCACCGCAACGTCAACGTTGCTCCCAACCGGAAGACTCCTTACCATTTGGCGTGCGGCTTCTTCCGTGCTCGGAAAAGGGAGGCCTTCAGTGTGCTCGGATGAGTTGTATTCGGTTCCGTCTACAGAGTAACGATACGAGAGCTCAGGGAGAAATGACGTTCCATCGCTGTCAGTTGACTCTCGAACTGATGACTTAACTATTGTAGCGCGGACCTTCGGCCACTCCTGCGCTCGCTGATAGAGACGAAGACGCCTGTTCGATTTAATGCCCAGCGGTATCGCAGCGATAAGCAAGGTAACACCGAATAATCCGAAAGTGCTGAGCATGGTGTTTGACGTCTAACGTAAAGGTAACGGGCGCGGAGCCGGTTTTATCGGCGGAGCGTCCATGTTGACCGCCATGTTAGGTGTGTGATTCATTTTTGCGGATTGGTCTTCCGAATATGAACCAGAGCAACTTTCTTGAAATGTGACGAAAGCCGACGTAGGCGTTTATACATTATTAGTGAGTATATGGTTAAGACGATGCAGACGAGTGACAGTAGCCATCTTTTGTCTGGAGGCGCACAAAGGAGCGACACAAAGACACCAATGAATGAATTTAATGCAACCCCGCGAGCGATTCGGTCGCGACTCACGTAGGCTTCCATGGTCCTTACTGCATCGGAAATTGAGTGTGAGAGTATTTCTGAGCTTCTTTCATACGAGTCTGGTTTTGGGGTTCCGGCTATAAAGTAGAAAAAACGACCAATTTTAGAGCGGATGCAGTTATAAGCCGAATACTTAGCGTTGGCATTCTTGTCAATGCCTATCATTCTTCTGATTAAAAATGACGATGTGGCATCCACATATATTCCAAGAATGTAAGCAAGGGGAAAATAAACCACTGCTGCCACAGCAAGTTCGTCTTTGAGGCCCTTAAGTTCAGTAATAGTAATATCACCGTAGTACGTTAAAAGCGCCACTACCCAAACAGAAGCGACTATGCCTGAAATCAAATACTCAATCAGTGCGACTGCGAATTGCATAACCGTTACTTCCCTTGACTAAAACCTAACTGTTATTAAGCGGACGCACGCGTCCGTATAATAATATTGTGAATATTGATTTTGACATGTTGTTTTTCTTTTTAAATCTTATAGTTAGTGTTTGCTCTGTCCGTATAATAATAAATAGCAAGTACGGACGCAAATCATTTAACTAAAGTACACCTTAAACTTGAAAAATCATTGAGGTTTTTATTTGATGACAGGCCGCTTAGGGCCCAAAGTTGTCGCTCGCCTTGAATGTTTTGACATCAGGTATCTGGTCAAAAGTATCTAGTAATCTAGTGGCGATTTACTTGTTTATTTCGACGTGCAACCACACCCAATAGCCCCAAACCAGAAAGTAATAATATGTAAGTTTCTGGCTCAGGTACTGGGGTTACTGGGAAACCGGATAGAGATTGTAACACTGTGTTTTCTGGTACTTCTAGCCAAAAGTGGAAACCATTGTTAAAGTCAATCACCGAACCATTAGTTGCCTGAGCGAAGAGAGTGCCAAATATCTGGAATGTTCCTCCATCCGAAGGTAGATTAAATGCGATATCAGTTTGATAGTTAGGCTTAACATCAGCAACACAGTCTCTGGGGTAACCTTCAAATATGGGGTTACAAAAAGACACGGGATTGGCAGTAAATAAACCATCAATACGTTGAACACCACTTCCAGTGACTACGCCTAAATCAAAAGTTGCATAGTCAAAAGTTTCATCACCTAAGCCTGGAGTAATACTTCCGGTAAGCTTCGCATGCAACACTGCTTTATTTGATGTACCTGAACTTATGACTGTAAGCTTATCGCGAAAACTTGCATTTGCCGAAGCCACAGCAGACTGTGAAAAAAAAGGCTCATTACCTGCGTTGGCGAACGCACTTAATACCCTTGCGGCACATCAGCTGAAGCATTTGAGCTGGCATTCCCTGCCGCAGCGGAGCCGCTTACATTTGATAAGCTTCTTTTCTCAAGCCCAGTATTCTGTGTCCATTCCCCAGGCTGGACGTATACGTCAACGCTCACATATGTATCGGGAGAAGTTCCTACAATGATCACGCCCCCACCTGAACCTCCTGAAGTTGCAGCATTCCCAGTAAGCGTGAATGCGATCAATAGAGACGAAAGAAGTATTATTGTCTGCTGTTTCATTATAGTTTTTCAAGAGGTGATGATTTATTTATCCCGTGCATCAGGATATGCTGGCTAATAAGGTATTAATATTAAATTTCCCAGTGAGCTATTAGAAAAAATCAAGCTACATTAAGTAACATGTATTTAAACATTCTTGCCCTTTGAATCATTGTGATTATGTTGAATGTTATTTTCATGACACACCGCCGAATCCACGTAGGCCGATCGGACTATAGTATAGAAAACAAATAGTATTAATCATTTAAAAATGTAAGCTTTGGGTTCACAGTACTCATTGACGTTGCAAAACGGTTTGACTGCTTTGTCCCACTTATGAGTTCTTTAATTGAATATGTTAGCGACAGTTATACCAGTCTATAGCACTCGGTCATCCATTTAAAATACACAGATTACCTGCGTCTGCCTTGCCAAGTTATTCACGTAAAAATACCCATACCGAAAATTTTTACCTACCGCGCGCCACCCCCGAATTTTTGCCGCCACGCCGACACATTTTCCGCAGTGCCAATCACGGCATGGGTTTCTGCGTTTCGGCTAAAATCGCGTTGCCGAAACGTCCCGTCACAAAAGACCGCGCGAGTCGGCACAAAAAATTACCCGCCACAGAGCTGAAACGCCAAGAGCCATGCCCCGTATCGAACGTGGCGGCGTGGCGGCAAAACGGGCAGTTTTTGTTGGGGTGCGCGAAAAACGGGAAATTCGCCGTAATGAAACATATCTAATAATTGCTAGGCAAATTTAAATACTATAAATTTTATTTGTCATGCTCTTCAAGATATTTACTTCCCGGCTCATTTTTACCAACTCCATGATTATCATAATTTTTTGCCTCTGCCTGGTCATCGTAATTAACGTGCACGGCTTCCTTTTTGGCTCTTTCATCAGCATTTCTTGTATCGTCTATCAATTTGAAATTAGGTTTATAGCCATCGTTACCAGCTTTATAGAATGCTTTGCCTGACACCTTAGTCAATTCAAAGAGATGTTTACTGAGGATTGCAATGGCTTTCCTATGTTTACCCTGAGCGACGCCATTTGATGGGTATTTTTCCTTAATACTTAGACCTATTAAAATAGAGCCAAGCCCATTCGGTGTAGTCTTACGAGAACCCATAAGGCCAATATCAAAAAAAGATGTAAGTTTCCAGCTAGTTCCATTAAGCGAATATCTTATCTTGTAATTAGCTTGAATTTTGATAGTGACATCCTGCCAGCTTGGTTGTTTTGCATTGTTGTGAGAAATGAGTTTTGCCAGTTTCGCAACATTTTCGATTGAAATTCCTTCAAACAATCCTATGTTTGGGATGTTAATCCCAAAGCGATCATAAGCCCATTTACCAAGACTAAAGCGTGTCAAAAGTGGGTTCCCAATAGATGTATCCTCGTCGTACTCAATTAATGACTCATTTGCATTAAATTCGTATTCAGCAAGTGAATCCATCAGCATTTGTACAAGTTTGCACCTAGCTTCACAGACATCCATGCGAATTTCAAGCCGCTTCCGCAGTGGATTATCTAAGTTATTAGCGTTTTTATATTCCGCTGTAGCCTCCTCCAAAAAAGCTTCAGCCATGCTCAAAACAGTTTCACCATCCGGTATGAAATCCATATTGACCAAAAGCGATAACGCTTCTTCTATGGTGAGAGATGCACTCATTATTCATGTCCTTTTTATCGTGTGGAACTAGCTTAACACACCTGAATTACAAGACTATGAACCTATTGATTTTACCTTGCTGTTACCAGTAACCCTACATTTATTTTCTTATTAAAATATTTTTTAAATATTTTATCTTATTGATATTAATAGGATATTTATAAAAATAACACGTCAATTTTCCTGAAAAAAGTTACCAGTAACGTATGTATATTAAGAGCAGCGATAGCGACGTAACCTTAAAAATCACCTATCAGCAACTCTTGCTAAGACCACTTCTTTTGCAATATTGAAGTGAAACTAAAAATACAGATAAAAGGATACCTAAATGAAACCAACTAAAGTTACACAAGAGCAGCTCTTAGCATCACTTCTACCTTCTCCTGAAGATAATTCAGTTATTACAGCCTTAAAGACTCTAGGTTTATATAAAGAATCATTGGGTAATGGTAAGCACGCTATCACTTGTCCATGGGTAGCTGAACACACAAAAGGACGAGATAACGGCACAGTTTACTTTGATGGCAAAGGCAATAACTCAAATGGAGGGTTTAAGTGCCAGCATTATCATTGTATTCAAAGGTCTACTACAGACTTTATTGTTTGTTTAGAAGCGTTAATTGCTGAATTAGAGGTTAGCAAATAATGTCAGAATTAAATTCCCTACCTATTAGTCCCGTCAATGGCACACCCTTAGGGGGTGAAGCTCAATCGTTGCCTACCAGCGACCCGGCAACGCAGCCAAGCGAGAGTGAAGTAATTGCAGGCTTAGCATTATTAAGCCCGATGGATTACGATCGCGCCCGCAAAGAAAAATCAAAGTTATTAGGCATTCAAGTTAAAACGCTAGATACACTAGTGAAGACTGCGCGTAGTGAAGTCAATAGCAATGAAGATCGCTTACCGTTTCCAGATGTTGACCCTTACGAAGAACCCATAGTACCTGCAGATCTGCTAGATGAAATTGTATCTACCATCCGAACCTACATCGTACTAGATATAGAGCAAGCTTATGCAATCGCGCTTTGGGTCGCCTTCACATGGCTAATTGATGATGTAGAAATAGCACCGCTTCTACTAGTCAACGCACCTGAAAAGGCTTGCGGCAAATCTCAACTGTTAGATTGTGCGAGCCGCTTATCGTATAAGCCACTTTCTGCAAGTAATTGTTCAACAGCAGCATTATTTCGAGCATGCGAATTGTATGGCCCCACATTATTTATTGACGAGGCCGACACCTTCATCAGAGAAAACAATGAGATTAAAGGGCTCATCAATGCGGGTCATACTCGTACTAATGCCTATGTCATCAGAGTGACAGGAGAAAATCACGAACCGAAAATGTTTAGAGTGTGGGGCGCTAAGGCTTTCGCTGGTATTTGTCTCGAGAAGCACCTCCCAGATTCTACTTTGAGCCGCGCCATAATTATTCATCTACGTCGTAAATTAGCACATGAGTCAGTTTCAAGATTACGCCATGCCGAAAAAGACTTGTTCACAACCATAGCCTCTAAATTAGCACGCTTTTCTGAAGATTATTCTCAACAAGTCAGAGCGGCACGCACAGTATTGCCAGATGCGCTTAGTGACAGAGATCAAGACAATTGGTCTGGGCTACTATCGATTGCTTATTGCGCTGGTGAGGAATGGTTCAAGCGAGCCATAGCTGCCGCATTGAAGCTCTCAAACTCAGGTGAAAAGTCAGTCAGTGTTGCCAATCAATTGCTGATGGATATACAACAAGTATTTGCAAGTAAAAAGGTTGAAAGAATCAGCACTGCAGGTCTAATTGCAACTCTGGTTGACGACGAAGAACTGCCATGGGCTACCTACAACAGAGGTAAACCGCTGTCACCTAGTCAATTGGCTAAACAACTGCGCCCGTATGACATTAGCTCAAAAACCGTTCGGTTTGGCCATTCGAATACACTCAAAGGATACGACTTATCGCAATTCACTGATGCATTTGCGCGCTACTTAGCACCCTCAGAATTGCCGTCACAAGGTAACGACGCTGCGGAAGCTAATGGTGGCGAAGGCTCTAGCGTTACGGACGATTCAGATGTTACGCATGATCAAATGCAGTTAATCCCCAAGGCTGAAATGCCATCCGCATTAGAAGAAGATTTTTAACTTTCGGTTTTATCAGACTGCGGTGCTACTTCAGGCCGCAGACTTCAACAATTAATTTTTAATATGGAGGTTCAACTATGCCAGTAATACACTTAACACAGAGCATGATTTCAGAATTAACAAGTCAGGGTAAACGACGTATAGAGTATTGCGATAAAGACTTAGCAGGTTTGTTTCTGGAAGTTCGTGAAACAGGACAATCGACGTGGTACTTTAGGTATCGCGACGTGAATTCTCATACTCAAACTACTAAGCTAGGAGGTAGCATTGACATAACTTTAGCTCAAGCAAGAAGCCACGCAAAATCATTACGAGCTGAAGTAGCTCTTGGAGGCAATCCGAGAGCCGATGAGAAAGCCGCTAAAGCCGTAATCACTCTTGATGACTTCTTTAATGACCATTATTTAGCCTATGCAAAAAGTCATAAGCGCTCGTGGGCTCGAGATGAAGAGTTGTACCGTCTACGTATTAAAGCGGTACTGGGAAATAAACGTCTGAATCAAATTACGCGATTACAGGTGCAAAATTTTCATGCGAGTGTACTCAATGAAGGGCTGGCCGCCGCATCGGCCAACCACCATGCTAAGCTGATTCGTAGAATGTTTAATTTGGCTATTTCATGGGATATGCTGGAAAAGAACCCAGCCAGCCGTATTCAAATGTTCGAAGAAGACAATAAGCAGGAAAGGTATATGAATGACGCGCAACTTGGTAACTTACTGGAGGTCCTGAGAACTGATTCTTGCAGATCTGTTTGTCTTATTACGATGTTTCTTTTAGCCACTGGCTGCCGTTTAGGGGAGGTTCTTTCCGCTACATGGTCGCAGGTAGACAAAGAAAAACGTGTGTTTCGTGTTTTAGCTTCTAACAGTAAAAGTAAACGTATGAGGCCCGTACCTTTAAATTTTACCGCAATTACCGTTTTAAATCAGTTGGATAGTGAAGGCGTTCATGATAATCTTTTTATTAACAAAAAGACTAAATTACCGTATGTATCTATTGCCAAGGTTTGGGATAAATTGAGAAAGAAAGCTGGGCTTCCTCATTTGAGGCTACACGACCTGAGGCATCAAGCAGCATCCCACTTAATTAACTCAGGTAGCAGTCTTTACATCGTACAGCAGATACTTGGCCATAGTGATCCATCTGTTACACAGCGGTATGCGCACCTTTCAATGAAGTCATTAAATGACGCGAGTGACAATGCTTCAGCAATCATCAAAGGAGCGATGAAACAAGAAGTACCTGTTGTAGTTTAAGTTAGTTTATAGGCGAGTTAGGGCGAAAGTGTCCTGCTCGCCTTCTTATTTTATTTTTGCGAAATGCTTAATATTTACAGCGAATTTTTTTCGCTCGCGCCGTGCCCTATGGCCCAAAAATTTTTTACGGGATGGGCAGAGTATCGCCGCCGCGAAAAAATTCCGCCTGCGCACACCGTCGGGCCGAGTCGGGCAAGTCCCGCCCCTCACTCCCGGAAAAGTCGCGAGGGGATTTATTTTATTTAAAACCGACTTTTGCATACGGCGTATGGCGCTGGGCAATTTTGGGGGAGATTTTATAGCGCGAATCGCAACGGATTTTGAATCACAACTTCGCAACTAACTTACACCATATATCTATTAATAACGCGTGACGACAAAACCAAATCGGACCCGTTATAAAAGGTATAAAGAATATGTTTTAATTAAAGACTTCACAATAAATTTTTTCGTTAGTCCTAGCATAATTCTGATGTCACAAACTTAAACTAACTTAACAGCATCCGAGGCTGTTGAGTATTAAGTTAGTTTCTATGCAGGTATCTATAAGCAATAAAATCTCAGTTACTTTTGTATTATTAGCACAGTTGTTGATGCTGGGTACAAACGAGTTGTTGGCTGCAACTGCTCCAGCCCAAGCAATTCAACAACTTTCACAAGGTAATGCAATCGATTTAATTGTGGAATATGATGACACCTTGATTGAAAAAACGGCTAAGGGGATGCGTAATAAGATATTTAATCATACCGATGATGAAGCTATCTTGCGTTATAAGGCAGATAAATATCTTGGTTTGAAAGGTAAAGTGGATCAGTCGCTTATACGATCAGATATTAAGCATCTGAAAGAATATCAACACCTGCCGATGTCTTTAAAGCGATTTTCTACTAGAGAAGGGCTTGATGCACTTTTAGCTACTGCTGGTGTTAAAGCCGTATATTTAAATGAAAAAATGCACTTTGGATTGGCTGAAAGTCTGCCTTTAATTAACCAACCAAGTGTTGCTGCAGTTGGAACTGGCAATTCCGCATATTTGGGCACTGGTGCTACTGTTGCTGTGATTGATTCAGGATTAGATATTAGCAATTCTGCATTCAGCCCTTGTACTGGAGTAAATACGCCCTCTACCTGCCCCATAGTCGCTTCAAATTCATTTGCAACCTCCCCAGCAACCGATCATAGTCATGGCAATAATGTATCCGCAATTGTTTTAGGCGTAGCACCTGGCAGTAAAATTGCAGCGCTCAATGTGTTTGATAGCTCAAGTGGCGCATTAGCATCTGACATTATTTCTGCAATCAACTGGTCTATTAGCAACCGAACATCACTCAATATTGTTGCGATTAATATGAGTTTAGGTGGCTCTACTAAGTACACCTCAACATGTTCGAGTGATTGGTCAACTACACCAATTGCTAACGCAAAAAATGCGGGGATTAGTGTTGTTGTCGCTTCTGGCAACTCTACATTCACTAATGGGTTAACAAGCCCAGCTTGCGCGCCAGCGGCTATTTCTGTCGGTGCAGTTTATGATTCAAACGCTGGCTCGCTGACATGGGCTACTTCCCCTAGTTGCACAGATAGCACAACATCCGCAGATAAGGTCACTTGTTTTTCTAACAGCGCAAGCTATTTAACAATGCTGGCACCTGGTGCTCTTATTACTGCAGCTGGGGTGACTTACGGCGGCACTTCACAAGCCGCCCCACATGTTACTGGGGCTGTAGCGGTTTTAAGGGCAGCCTTTCCTAACGAAACGCTGGTCCAAACACAATCACGCCTAACAAGTACTGGTGTGCCAGTGATTGATACAAGAAACAGCATTACTAAACCACGTCTAAACTTAGTAGCCGCCGCCAGACCTGCTAATGACACATTTCTAAATCGAACTAGCTTAAGCGGTACTTCAGGAAGTGCTAGCGGAAATACTTTATTAGGGACCAAAGAAACTGGAGAGCCTAATCATGCAAACAATAGCGGTGGCAGTTCAATATGGTGGGCATGGACAGCACCATCTTCTGGTCAGGTGACTCTATATAGCACTGGTAGTAGTTTTGATACCTTGCTTGCCGTATATACTGGTACAAGTGTAAATGCATTAAGCAAAAAGGCTGCAAATGACAACAATGGAAACCTCAACACCAGCAATTTAGTTTTTCAAGCCGTGGCGGGCACACAGTATCAATTTGCTGTGGATGGAGCGAACAACTCAGAAGGAGCAGTTGCTTTAAATTGGAGTTTAAATACTAGTGCACAAGCAAATTTATCTTCTAGTATATCTGGCCCAACAAGTATTAGCTTAGGTAGTACTAGTAGTTATACGCTGAATGTAAGTAATGCTGGTCCACAATCAGCCTCCAACGTACAGGTAACACTAATAATTCCTGTTGGTGCTAGCTTTGTATCAGCACCTAGTACTTGTTCATTAAGTAGCAGTATTGTCAGTTGCTCAGTTGATACGTTAACGAGCGGTGCTACACAGTCTTTCATCATTGAACTTACTTGGAATAGCATAACTGCGAGTACGTCAATTTCATCTAGTGTAAGCTCTGATGTACCAGATAGCACTGCATCAAATAACGACAGTATTCTTGCAATAGCGCTTAACACAAATCAAAACGATGCAGACGTGCCTACACTTCCTGAATGGGGTATGTTGCTGATGGCAACTATTCTAATGTTGCTGAGTTTACGTTCAAGGCGGTTGATTTAATAGCGTTTGGAATGATATCGACTAAGGCGATGATTAATAATCCACCGGTAATACTTAACGCCATTAGCCCGCCACCGTTTAAAAAGTCACTCCAGTAAGCAAACCATTTCGTAGTCGCTATATTTAACTTAAGGGTTTGCTCTAAACCTTGCCAACTGCTATTTACCAATTGAAATGGAATGTCAAACAACATCAAAAATACAATAACTGGAAGCGCACATAAAATACGATATATCAGAACAATACAGTGCTTAACGGGCCATGCCAAAACAATTGTGAAAATCAGTACAATTGGTTGCAAAACATTTGCAACAGCCATCCCTGTGGAGTTGTAAATGGGTTGAGTGGGTGCAATTTTCTGTAAACCTAACCAAAATGGTTGCGAAATTTCCACGTCTAACTGTAGATAGCTTTCACCTTGAAAATTTGCAATATAGAGCATAGTTTTATCAAAGCGATAATCAATTTGGTGCACCATCCATTCATAAAGAGGAATAATGGTATTGATGATTAAATTAGCATAACGGTGGGTCAGTATTAGCAATAGCAAACCGACTCCAAAAAATAATGAGATACGCTGGAATTGCATGATCTATGTTTGGGGGCTAATTGGAGCTTTGATGGGTTTTCAACCACCATTGAAAAAATAATCCTACCAAGGCAATTAACACCATTGGTGCAACGGTTGTATGCAATAAATGAAATAGCACTTTATCCGTTCTATTGGTATAGAACAATATCAATATGCGTGCTTGGTTTAATGCATAAATATAGATTGCGCCTATAAATATGCCCTTTAGCATAGATGCTCTTGATAATGAGGTTGTTGCAATTGCTGCAATTAGAATAAATAAAGCTTCAACTCCCTCACAGCCTAATTTTATAATCAAGCCTCCGCCATGTGCGATAATTTGATTACCAAATGCAACTGCATGAATCTGAGGTGAGAGTAAATTAATTAGCGTCACTACAGGTTTAACTGTAATTTCGCCTCGAATAAAATGACCAAAAGTATAATCTCTTACCGATAGCCAACTAAATTGCAAACATACAAACAGTAATATAAATAGAAGCGCTTGATGAAACAGCGTTGGTTGTTCAGGGGTAGGGTTTAACCACTCATTCTCATTAGGCCAATAGTCTATTCCTGCAATAGGTTTTTTTGTATTCACAGCTTAACTCTCGGTATCCTAAATAGAATAAAACTAGATTTATGTGGAATATAGACGTTGGCTTCTAGGCTAATTAATAATAATAGTAAATTATGTCAAATAGATTATTGATTACTAAATCTTAGAATGAAAACTCGCAAATATAGTGAAAACTTTGAAATGCTCAATATGGTGCAGGCTATGCTTCACATATCATCAAAGGAGCGATGAAATAAGAAACACTTGTTGAAGTGTAAGTAAATTTAAAGGTGAGTTAGGGTGAAAGAATCCTGCTCGCCTTCTTATTTTATTTTTGCGAATTGCTTAATATTTACTGCAAAATTTTTTCGCACGGGCCGTGTCCTAAGTCACAAAAGAATTTGATGGCATGGGCAGAGTATCGTCGCCTCGAAAAAACTCCGCCTGCGTACGCTGTCGGGTCGAGTCGGATAGGTCCCGTCCCCTGCACCCCCGGAAAAGTCGCGGGCGACTCTATTTTATTTAAAACGGACTTTTGATGTCGCCGCATGGTGCGTGGGTAATTTTAGGGGAGAGTTTTAGCCTAAATCGGAATGATTTTTGAATCACAACTTCGCAACTCACTTAATCTCATGGCCCACGAAAGTGTCACTCATGGAGACAGTGGATCCAATCAATTTGATTAAAGTAAAGCCAAATAGACCTAATGCACTACACCTAATATTATTGCTGACTTAATTTAGGTGTAATTTGATCTCATAAAAGAAATCTTGTGTATTGCAGTTTTCACTTTTAAGTCAAAACAATCTTGCTAAGATTTTTTAAGCTTACTTATTTTCTATTTAGTTAGTTGAAAAATTGTTTATACAAAGAGAAAAAAATGAATCTTAAATTAAACGCTTTAGTTCTAGCTGCTGTTGTGGCTTCAGCTATGTCTGGTGCAGCAAATGCTTTGACGAACAACGAAATTTTCTTGGTGGCGAGTGATACATCCGGCTGGGCGCCAAAAACATTTATCGCAGCCTTAGGTCAAGCTGGTACTGCACAAGCTTTCACTGGTACAACTAGTTTTAGTATTGATTATTCAGGAGATGTTAACTGGCAAAATTTTATTGCTGGGTCATCAAATGTTACATATCAAGTGATTGGTCTATTCCAGTCAGATCCAACTCGCACAACTTCATATAACGCTGACGATAAGCTATTAGTTTCTTCTCTTACAACTCCGGGTAGATTAACTAATAACAGCATGAACCAATTAATGGCAGGTGCAGTTTCTCCTTCAGGTATTATGGGTGGATTTGAGTACTTAAATGCTGCAGTCACAGGTACATCAACTGGTTTGGTATCGGGTTTTGGCGCAGATGGTATAGGTGCTGTTAAGAATAATGTATTTAGCCAATACTTAAATGTAAACACTCAGGCTGCTTTAGGTGAATATTTAAATTTCTACTCTATTACACGGCCTACCTCTTCAGCTGGTTTAGCCGTTCAAGTTACTACTCAATACACTGATGTTGCCGCGAATGCTGATACATGGCACTTAAGAGCTAACGGTCAATTATCCTACGTTGCAGGTCCTCTTACTCCTATAACCTCAGATACTCCTGAAGCCGATACATCCGCAATGATGTTAATCGGTCTTGGTCTAATGAGCTTTATGGCAAGGCGTCGCAAAAATCAACAAGCATAAATTAAGTTATTTTTGAATTTAAGTCTCGGCCCGGGTTCGGTTTTCAGAGTAGGACACAGTGGCATAACGTTTAGCTATCAAGCAAATGTATTATGTGTAACAAGCTAAAAATTAACTTTTATAAATAGGGTATTAAATGAGTTTTAAATTCACAGCATTGGTGGTTACATTTTTTGCTTCCATCACAATGTCAGGTTTTGCAAACGCTTTAACAAATAATGAAATGTTCTTGGTAGCTTATGATGCAGCAGCACAAAAAACGTTTATTGCTGCTTTAGGTCAGGCTGGTAATGTTTCATCATTCACGGGTAGTAGCAATATTGCAATTGACTACTCTGCTGACGCTAACTGGACAAACTTCATTTCCGGGGCATTTACTGGAGGTATTAGATATCAAGTGCTAGGTTTTTATCAATCCAACCCTGCCGCCCCAACTTCATATAATGCCAATGATAAATTGTTAGTTTCTTCAAATGCTTTGCCAGGTAATTTGGCTAACGGTCAAATGGATGCATTGATGGCTGAGGAGGCCATTAGTTCAGGTGTAATTGCCCAATTTGAAAGCTTGAATTCAACTATTACAGGCACATCAACTGGTTTGGTTATCGGAGGTGGTTTCGATTCAGGTGTTATAGTTGGTGTTGGTAACGTTTTTAATCAATATAAAAGTATAGATACGACTGCTTTTTTGGGTACTGACTTAGGATTTTATAGTATTACAAGACCAGTAACTAGCTCCAGGGTAGCACAAACAGTAAAGTCACAATTCAGACAGGACCCATCAAATAGGGCTGGGGATACATGGAATTTGTCTGCTACAGGTCAGTTAACTTACGCTGTTCCTGAAGCCGAAACTTCTGCAATGATGTTAATGGGTCTCGGCATAATGGGCTTCATGGTAAAGCGTCGAAAAAAATAATCAAGCATAGATTAGTAATTTTAGAAAATGCAATTTTCCAAACTAGTTTCAGGTTTCCTTCGGATTTAAGTTTTCCAACTAATTGATTCGTTTTATTTTTTCGAAGAAATTAGCGCCTTTTTTGGAATCTTGTTTCGGTATAGGTTCAGTTTTTAGAGTGGGGCACAATGACCCAAAGAAAATCTCTTAAGAATCTTCAACTTTCAAGCGAATCTTTTCCGAGTAATCTGTACTCATAATCCGTTGGTGCTGTGTTCGACTCACAGGGGGGCCACCAGTAAAGATAAGGCTTACAGCGATGTAGGCCTTTTTCTTTTTGTACTCACGGCACACTTTTGGCGAAAATTAAGAGCATCAACTGTTTTATAAAAGCTCTTCTCAATTGAATAAGCTGTTGAATTGCACTCAGAATTGACCCACCTAGCAATATAAATTGCACTAGAAAT
>NZ_JAQSCU010000010.1:133289-833955 GCF_029945535.1 Methylotenera sp. | reverse complement strand
TTTCTAGTGCAATTTATATTGCTAGGTGGGTCAATTCTGAGTGCAATTCAACAGACAACTGGAAATGAAGAAGACTTGAAAGAGATTTTGTCAGCAGTAAAAACTTCAAGACACTACTTCGCCGTAGTTGAAAACTTCAAGTTGCTACCTCAAGATTAATTGGATCTTCGTAAAATTCTGTGTATTTGAAGTTTTAAGAAAATTTTTAGTTAAATTTCAAAATTGTTGATTGGTTGTTTTTTATGGTATTTTGTCTGCTTGATTATTGAATTTCAGCTCCCAATAGCAGTCGCTCATTTCCGACACATTGGGCCCAATGCTGCCAGTCATTAATTCAATAAATTTCGATAATAATAATTATTCAATTACAATCCATTCAATCATGCTACATCTCTATAATAAGACTTTAATATAGAGACTGTGATAGAACAAAACTAAGAAATGACAGGAGATTCCGGTCACGTGTCATGAAATTACAATTTTTAATAAAGAGACCTATGGGCCTCCATATTTACTGTTAGAATATTAGTTGATCTCCTTAGACTAATTCTAGTAAAAAATTAAAAACAGTAAAACGTTAGTGACATGAATCAATTATTAGTCTAGCTAATCCTCAGCCGTGACTTTGATTATCTAATTCAGCACAAGGTACCTTGGGTGACAGGGGAAATGTCACCCAAAATAGCGTCCATTATGTGAGCTACCTATATTTAAATTTATATTGTTTTATTGCACCTTAATACTACGGCGCTTTGAAGCCTCAATTTTTGGCAACTTAATTTCAAGAATCCCATCTTTTAAATTTGCCACTATATTTGCAATATCAACAGTTCCGGGAACACTCACTGAACGTGCAAATGATGAACTGGAAATTTCATGGCGATAATAATCACCTTTCTCTTCCTTACTCTCAGAATTAGTTTGACCTTTAATTGTAAGTATGTTGTCAGCTAAAGAAATATTTAAATCCTTCTTCTCAATTCCCGGAATCTCAGCCCGAACTATAACTTCAGAATCTCTGTCGATTATGTCCAAGCTAGGTAAACGCTGACCATCGAATTCAAATATGGTGTCTACAGCAGGCGTGTCCCAGTTCCATAAAGATGGCCATCTGCGACCAAAAAATCGATCAAATGCTTTTTCCATATCTGCAATTGGGTGAATAGATGGCCATGCGTTCTTTGCAACATCTTTTCCACTGGTCTTTACTGCTATATTGCCTTTAGTTTGTGTGTCCATTATGTTCTCCTTTTAAATTCACATTTAATTAACTGACTAAGAATTTTTCTGATATAGGTCTAATAATGAGTCGCAAGCAGCACTCACCGAGATTTTCAATATCTACAAAAAATAACTTGCTGGCGAAGCGCATGCCGTTCATGGTAACCACCTCAAAGTGATAGCCGATACGTGATAAAAAACGTAAGTTAGGGTTTATATTTTCACCAACCAAAAATGCAACCTCAGCCAATTTCGGACGAAGTATAGAAATATGCTGCTGCGCAAGATTGCTGCCATTACAATTCAATAAATCACTGGCAGATTGATTGAAGTCTAAAATTCTGCCGTTAGTTTGCACAGTCAAGACCGCCGCGCCATCTTCAGGATAAGTGTTTTCCTGCACGCAAGAAATTTTTGAATGCGTTAAGTTGGTCTGCACTTTGGTGTACGTCATACTCATTGAATGTTCTCCGCCTCGGCAGCAAGCCAATCATCCATTTCATGCCCTGGCTCAAAACCGCGTGCTTCAGCTTTGTAATAGGCACATTTAGCAATTTTTGAAAGTGCTGTATGATTAACCTCACTAAATGTCTCTGGACTAGACTCTATTCCAATCACTGGGATTGGATTACAAACATTTGCCTTAGGGCCTTTTAAAAGATCCATACATCCTCCTGCAACATAAAACATAGAAAAACGGCGACACTTAAATCTGGGGAGAGATTTTTAACATGCTATTGCGTGTTACGTATCGCCGAGTTGTGAAATTTACGTGACGGACCAACCTCAGTAAATTCGGGGGAACACGTAAGGGCAAACACCTATTTACGCTCAAGTTAATAGACATTAAGCGAGTTCTTATCTAGACTGAAACTATAAATTGATAATTTAGTGCGAATGGAGATGTTCGTTGATGGAGCTAATTTCAGGTTTGAGTTTTCAGACTTTGTTTGATGTCAGTCCTGATGCTATGCTTTTGTCTGATGAAAGCGGTCTTATTGTATTAGCTAATCCCGCAGCACTTACGCTATTTAGATACACTAAAGAAGATATGTGTAAGCTTAAGGTTGAGGCGCTTATGCCAGTTCGCCATAGGGAATATCATAAACATTACCGCAAAGCCTATATTCATAAACCTGAAGCGCGCAGTATGAGTAATGGTCGGGCACTTATTGCACTGAGGAGTGATGGGCAAGAACTGACTTTAGATATAAGCCTAACACCTTTAAAAACGAATGAGCAACTTTGCACTTTGGCAATTTTCTATCCAACAGATCGAAGGAGGGTTGCGGAAGAGGCATATAGAGCAAGTGAAGAGCGACTTAAACTTGCAACAAAGGCTGCTGATTTAGCCATATTTGATTTTGATTCTAATCGTAACGTTCTACACTGGGACGAGGACATGCGCTTACTTTGGGGGGCTGAGTCAACTGACTCAATTTCAAACAAGCGATTTAGTACAGTCATTCATCCAGAAGACCGCAAGGCTAGACAGTCTGCACTTGATAATGCAATCGACCCTAAAGGTAATGGGGAGTATAACTCCGAATATAGGGTCATTAATCCTTCTGATGGTTCAGAGCAATGGGTCTCCGCGGTAGGTCGCATGCACTTTGAGGATGGGCACGCAACTCGGCTAGTAGGTGTAGCAAGAAACATAACAAGACAAAAAGTGTTTGAAGATAAGTTACGGAAACAGCGTAATGAAAATGAAATTCTTTTTAAAGAACAAGTAGCAGCGCAAACCATCTCAGCTATTGCCCATGAAATCAATCAGCCATTAACGGCCATTTCGGCATACAGTGAAGTAGCACTTCGAGCTATGAAAGTAGGTGGTATCTATCCAGACAACCTTAAACGTGCGTTAGAGGGGTGTGTTCACCAAGCGCAACGGGCTGGTAACAGCCTGCACGAGTTACTCTCCTTCCTAAATAAGAGTAACCTAGTTCGAGAGGTTTTTGACCTTAATAGAACTGTGAAAGAGGCTTTAACTATAGCTAAAGACGATGGTTATGGAGGGTTTTATCCGGAGCTCCAACTGGAGAAGAAAATGCCAAACGTTATAGGAAATAAAACTCAAGTCCAAAAGGTAATAGTCAACCTAATTAGAAACGCCGTTGAAGCTATGCAAGGCATTGGAATTGATGACTCTAAAGTTATGATTACAGTGCAAACTCACAAAAGTATAAATTTGGCCCATCTTTTAGTTAAGGATAACGGCCCTGGTCTTGATGTCGAAACACAAAAACATATTTTTGAGCCGTTTTTCACAACCAAACCCACAGGCATTGGAATGGGGCTATCAATCAGTCGAGCACTAATAGAAGCTAATGGGGGTGAACTTTGGTTTGAGCCAAATGCTACCAAAGGTGCGACTTTCCATTTTACTTTACCATTTGCAACATGAAATCATCATGACCCAATCAGACGCTACAGTTTATATTGTTGATGACGACTCTGCAATTAGAGATGCACTTACTCTTATGCTTGAACAGGAGGGTTATTTAGTAAGGTTATTTGAAAGTGCTGAAGATTTTTTAGCCGCTTATAAGTCTGAGCAATTTGGGTGTGCCATTATTGATATCCGGATGTCTGGGATGAGTGGAATGCAACTTCAAGAAGTCATATGTGAACGCAATATTTTACTGCCAGTTATTTTTTTATCGGGGCACGGCACTATTCAAATGACTGTGAAAGCCATGAAAGCAAAGGCCGTAGATTTTTTAACTAAACCAGTCAGTGCAGAAAAGCTACTTAATTCGGTTCGTATGGCTGTAAGTGAGTCTGGTCGAATTTTGACTGAAAGTGCCAGATATAGAAATGCATCTTTACTCCTTGCAGGTCTTACTGAGCGAGAGCGTGACGTATTGGCCGAAGCTGTCCAAGGTCACTCAAATAAGGAAATTGCACGTCATCTAAATATCAGTCACCGCACTGTAGAAATTCATAAGTCTAGGATTATGCAAAAAACAGGCGCTTTAAATTTACTAGATCTAGCTAGAATCGCACTTGAAGGTAGCACTCTAATTAATTAATGCGGTAACTTCAGGCTTTCACAGCATATTTTTACGATAGCGCTATTTGTTAGTAGCTAACACATGGACTATACGTGTTCACGCGGATTTCTTACTAAATACATTCTTGTTACTGTAAACGTCAATGGAGGTCACGGATTACTCATATGGAGGTATTTACATCGTGTTATCAATTAAAGCTGAAAAGGATATCTTTGAGACGATACTTGCAAGACGTTCAGTACGTAGTTTTAAAAAAAATAAAATTCCCCAAGGCATAATTAGCAGTTTGCTTGAGGCTGCTGTAAGGGCTCCGACTGCAGTGCACCAAGAGCCATGGGGGTTTGTCATCATTCAGGATGAGCAGACATTAAAGACCCTGTCTGATTACGCAAAGCCACTTTTTTTAACTGGGTTGAAACAAAGGGAGTTAGATGACCCAGAACAATTGCTTGATGTTTTCGAGAGTCAAAACTTTAATATTTTTTACGATGCTGATGCACTCATTCTAATTTGCGGAAAAACATCATCGCCTTTTTATGCCGCAGATTGCTGGTTGGCTGCTGAGAATTTAATGTTGGTTGCATGCGCAATGAATTTAGGATCCTGTGTGATTGGAAGTGCGGTAGAGGCTTTTAATACATCTGATATAAGAAATAAGTTTGGTATTCCTAACAACTTTACAGCTGTAGCACCTATTGCCTTAGGTTACCCGAACGTTGAGTCGCCACCAACGTCCAGAAAAGCGCCATTAATTTTTACAAGGATTGCTTCAGACTAAGTAGTCATTAATGAGTATTGATTTAATTTGATTATTTTGTATTAAGGATAACTTCTATGTATAAAAAGATCCTTTGTCCAGTTGACGGCAGTCAAACGTCCAACTGTGGGATAAATGAAGCAATAAATCTTGCTAAAGATCAAAAGGCCGAGCTTCGTTTTTTGCATGTGATAGATTTGTATTTTCCAATTTTAGATGCATCTGGTGATCTAAATATTATTTTTATCGATGAGGTTCTGCGTCGTAATGGTAAGCAAGTTTTAAAAAAGGCCGAGGAGGCTGCACATAAAGCAGGTGTAATGTGTGACTCAAAGGGGATCGAAGCAATGAGTACTAAAGTATCCGAATTTATTATCGCCGAGGCTGAAGAGTGGCCCGCTGATCTAATAGTGATGGGAACTCATGGTTTGAGAGGCATTGAAAGATTAGTGATGGGTAGTGATGCTGAGACTGTAGCTCGTACTAGTCCTGTACCTGTTTTGCTGGTGAGGTGCTTATCAGATAAGGATAGTAAAAATGACTATACAAGCTAATTTGGAGTGGAATAAAAATAAAAGTAACCAAGTAGCAGCATTAGCAAAAAATATACTGCATAGGCTATTCAAAGAGTATCAAGGGACATTTGCGGTACGCCTTTGGAACGATACTGTGCTTCAGATCGGTGAAGGCTTGCCGGTATTTACACTTGCTATTAAACATAATAAGGTACTCTATCATCTTGTTTGGTTTCGTGATCCTATCCGTTTAGCAGAAGCCTATTTCAATGGTGATGTTGAGGTTTCAGGTGATTTTAATGCAGCTGTGGGTCTGCGTTATTATCTAGAAAAGCTGAGCCTGCCCGTTCAGGAAAAATTGCAATTGGCATTTCAATCCATTAAGTTGGGTATTCAAAAGCAAAAGAGTTTCAAGAACGACTCTTTTTCGAAACGCATTATGCATTTTTATCGCCATAATACTCTCAGGCAAAATGATGTTGAATCGATAGCTTTTCACTATGATGTTCCTAATGCTTTTTATAAGCTGTGGCTTGATGAGCGCATGGTTTACTAATGTGCATACTTTGAAGACAAAGCACAGGGCTTAGATTTAGCTAAAATAACAAACTTGACCATATCTGTCGCAAACTTAGGCTTCAGGCTGGCGATGAGTTCCTTGATATAGGTTGCGGTTGGGGTGCGCTGGTATGCTGGGCAGCCAAATATTATGGGGTGAAAGCCCATGGCATTACGCTTAGCAGAAATCAGTATGAATATGCACTTGCAGAAATAAAAAGACAAGGGTTAGAAGGCAAGGTAACAGTTGAGCTGAGGAATTATCGAGATCTTGCTCGAGTTGGAACTTATGATAAGGTTTCTAGCATAGGGATGTTTGAACATGTTGGCCTGAAAAATCTGGCAGGCTATTTCTCTATCGTACATCAAGTGCTTAAACCAGATGGATTGTTTCTTAATCATGGAATAACATCCGATGAGCCTGAATGGGCTGATAGCGTATCTACCAAATTTATCAATCGCCATGTATTTCCTGACGGAGAGTTAGACACTATCAGTAATATTCAACGCAGGATGGAAGATGCTGGTTTTGAAATATTTGATGTGGAAGGCTTACGCCCACACTATGCCTACACACTGCGGCATTGGGTAAATAGATTAGAAGAAAATCAGCAAGAGGCCGTAAGGCTAGTAGGGGAGCGCACCTACCGTATCTGGCGTTTATATATGACGGGGTGTGCAATACAGTTTGAACAAGGCGCAACTGGAATATATCAAATATTAGCGGAGCGTAAACACCTTGGCATGCCAAACCTACCGTTAACAAGGTGTGATTTATATACTCCCGATAGTCAATAAGGACTAGTTACAGGTAGGTTTTTATCTCAATTACAAATTGCCATGTAGATTATTTAAGCGTTACCACATACGTGTTTGCACGAATTTACATCAATCAGCAATTATTTATATGATTACCTTAATTGTCTTTTAAATTATCTTAGCGTTCCGAAAGTTGAGGGTAACGTCTCAGAGTGATGTGGGGTCGTAGAATTTTTTAGAAATTTGGCAGGAAGTGAAATGCGCTCTTCAAAAGTAAGCAAAACTATTCCATCTGATACTAAAAATTCAATGACAGATAAACCTAAAAAGCTATCTAAGGAGCAGATTTTTTCACGTATTGCCGTATCAGCATATTATAAAGCTGAGGCTCGAGGTTACGAACCTGGTCATGAGATTCAGGATTGGTTGGAAGCTGAGGCTGAAATAAAAAAACAAAAGTAATTTGATGATTCTTAATGGCTTTTTTGATTTGTACGTGCAGTTGGAGTCACCATGAAGAGTAGGATTTTTTTTATTCTTATTGTGTTACTGGGGGATTCTACCTCCACCGCCAGACTATAGATATCAGGATGATGCTAAATAGTAGGTCGGAATTGCGCTCTTAAAAGTAAACTTTTAATTTAAGCTTGCCAGAATGGGGCTGTTAAACTGACACTGCGCCATATGCCATCCACTTGTTGTTGCTTAGCTTTTAAGTTAGTCTTGAGTGAGTGTTTCAAACGCTTTTTTTCTTTCAGTAAGTCATCATCTACATCATTCATATCTTTGAGTAGTTGATTCGCTACTTTGATATCATTCAAAAGACCGAGGCAGTCTTGAAACCTTATCAATTTCTTAATATAGGCTGATACTTTATTTTGAGGATAAAGCGACTGAAATAGCTCTATGCTGTAACGTAATCTTTTGGCTGCGATTCGAACTCGATGAACGCTTTTTCTTTGCTTAAAGTCGATTTTTTTATAGAGTTCAACTAAAACTTTACGTTGTTTTTTTAGCTGAGCTGGAGCAGTAAAGCTTATTTCTTGGGTAATTAGACTCCGGCTTTTAGCCGATAACTCCTGCCGCCAGCCAGATTGAAGAAGATATTCGGTTAGTTTCCTATAAAACTTGATATATCGCTGTGACCTAATGAGCGCAATGATGTGTTGATGACTTTCTTCAACCTCCAAATGATCTGCTATATATTGCGTCAACTGAATTTCGGAGTCATTCGATTTATCCTCGGGATTATTGTTGATCATTGGTAGCGTCGAATGAACAAGCACATCGCGATCGCGCACTATACTTAACTGTTGACTCAGCCACTTGAGTTCAGATTTCAATTCCTTGGAAATTTTCACCATGTCTTTATAAAACTCAAGAAGCGCATCAAGCCGGCGTAGCCCAACTCGCATTTGATGCAGAGCTTCAATATCGTAGTTTTCCGACAATATTAATGCACTTGATTCCAGCTGAGACAAACAGTTAAACGCCATCACCTCAAAAGCTTGTTCAAGTGTCATGCTTTTTAATAATTTGATGGGTGGATGTTTAGCTTTTGTAGACATTAAGTGAACTCAAATAACATTTTAATGCTGGTTTATAGTTAGGCTTACATCACTAGCGATGCCTTCTTTAAGCTCAAATACATGACTCACCTTCAGCCAATCAATTCTATCGAACATATTTCTATCATGTGCTAAGCGCTCAATTACAGCTATCGAATTACTGTTTTTATGATAAACATCTGGATTAACTTCTAAAAATATCTTTTCGGTTGATTCAGTGAGTAATATTGGGATGTAAACAATATTTACCGTAGTGCTGATTGGTGTTTTTTCAAATAACTGAGCAATATCATCTGGATGTAATCGAATGCAACCATGGCTCTGAAAGTGATAAACACTTGAAGGAGCGATGGTGCCATGGATGCCTATTGCTGATAGACTAAGCCCAATCCAATATTTACCCAAAGGATTATTTGCTCCTGGAGGCACTTTTACTTTGACTATATGACCTTCGCGTTTCATTTCTTCTTGAATCGACTTTGGTACAAGCTAAGGTTTATTGGTCGCTTTGTCAATCACGCTAAACTCACCCAAGGGCGTAGGCCAGTTTGGCTTGCCTAATCCAACAGGATATTCCGCTGCAAGATTTCCATCTTTAAAGTAGTAGAGCATACGTTGTGGTAAATTAATCAGCAGCGCATTTTCATTGATATATGGCACGATATGACGATTGTCGATAAGCAGATGCTGTCCTATTGATAGGAGACTGTTATATTCTATGTAGTTGTTTCGTGCTAGTGATGTTGCCTCAACGCCGAAGCGAGCGCCAATCTTGATTAAATAATCACCAGATTGAACTTTGTATATGAATACCCCGCCTATGATATGAGCTTCTGATGGCTTTGCTATTACAAGTGGGGAATAGATAACAAAAATTAAACTGATGATATGCCAAACAAAACGCAATTTTATTCCTCTGCTTTCTTTAAGCTTTTATTGATATTAAACTCGCTTTAAGTTGAGGTGCAAAAAAGCTAAAATATGGCAGCATTAAAATCAGATTTTTAGTTGTTCCAAAGCTTTAAGGCAATAGCGATTAGCTCAACCGATACGCCCACGGCCATTAACAACACTCCAAGCCATGCCTCGGTAGCTAAGAAAATTAGCCCAGCACCTATCAGCACAAGTAGCGATGACAGAAACCGCCTTGTAGATTGCTTCATCATCAATAAACCTAATGACTCCAGTGAACGCGTACTAGGTTTTCACCCGAAACATGGCTTACTTTAAGCTTACCTTGGTAAGCCTGATATATAGCCTCGCCTATGCCACTGGCTAAATGCGTTTCTGTTGTTGTCACTATAATTCCATCACCCTCGCTATGTATAGCTATGATGCATTTGAGAGGATGTTCGTTGCGCTCATGTTCTACGTGATGCTGGATTAGTAGCTTAATCTCCTCACGGTGGTCATTAAAAAAAGGACCGTCCAACATCACGTATCCAGCAGGCTCATTATCATTTATTCGATGACATGCAGGACATATTTCACGGTTCGCAAACACCGGCACAGTCATCCACTGCCAACGCCCTTCATGAAAGACAGAATTGCATTCAGGACATACCGCAGGTTCAGTTAACTTATCTTTAGCTTTATATGCGTCTATATCCCGTTCAAAAAGTGGACGATCTTGGCTTTTTGCATGAATACTGGAAGGCGTTTTGTTGATATTCATTTTGAGTATCCTCCGAATTAATAGGAGCCGGCGATACCAATCTCGGGGAGAGATTAAACAACTAAGCGTTGTAGGGCATGTACCGCCGATGGAAGTAATTTAATTGATTGCATTAAGCTTCGTAAATTCGGGCTAACACGTAAGGGTTTATCCTTACGTGTTAGCCCGAATTTACGCATGGCAATCTGTGACGTAAATTTCTCGCATTGATGGCGCGCTTCTAGCAACTGTGCCAGTTGCAAATCTCTCACTAGATTGTGCTCAATGCATCTTTTCTAGATTGGCATGATGGATCTTCGCCATCACAATATTTTAAGAAAGAAGTTGACCGTGAAGCATTCGAGCATTTTATTTTCATTGGTTTTAATCATGGCCTTAGCAGATCCTGTGTATGCCTGCTATGAGGATTGTACTCCATGTGAGGCAACAGTTAAGTCTATAGCTGTAGGAGAGATTACCTACGCCACTGGTGGCATTGGACTATGTGAGGCAAACTTAATGCGAGAAATGGCTAAAGATTATCCACTTGACTTAGTTTTTATACAAAAACTAAGTAATCACGAAGAGTTTTTAGCAGATGTAAAAGTACAAATTGAAGATAGACGCCGCCATTTGTTGCTTGATGTTGTTACTGAAGGCCCATACCTGTTTCTTAAATTGCCGACAGGTAAGTATTTGATTATTGCTGAAAGCAATGGCGTTATGAAACAACAATGGGTAAGTGTTAGTTCAGGTAAACGTCAACAGGTGGTGTTTTGGTGGCCAATACTAGAAATACCCGACTGATTGTACCTAAGTGTCTAGCGCTTAATGCCATAGCGCATTAATACTATGACGCATTAAGTTTTAACCTAACAAGTGGATTTTCAAATTTATTGATAAATAAAGGAATGAAAAGTGGAAAAGTTATTAGATAAACAGAGTGAAGAGCGCTTAGTTGAAGACTTTAAAGAAGTCATAGCCGATGCAGAGGCGCTCTTGAAAGTTACTGCGAATACAGGAGGTGAAAAAATCGCAGAAGCTCGTTCTAAGGTCGAAGGATCGATTCAGGCGGCGAAAGCTGCGATTGGCGAATCTAAAACAGCAATCCTTACTAAGGCTAAAGCCATTAAAGAAGATACTGATGCTTACGTGCATGAGAATCCATGGAAATCAATTGGTTTTGCAGCCAGTGTTGGGGTAATCGTTGGTTTGTTAATCTGTCGCCGACATTAAGGGAGATTTTGTGATGTTGAAATCTAAATGTTTTCTGTTGTTGATGCTGTTGGTAACTAGCAATATTACAGGTGCAGAAGCACTTACTAAAAATGCGTCAGAGAACGCAAATACAGTGCTGCAAAAAACCGATGAAAAGTCAGAAAAGGCGGCTGCGGAAGCTCAGAGTGCAACACAGAAAGCTGCAGATTTAGCTAAAGTTTCTCTAGACAACGCCGAGAAGGCTTTGAGCCTAGCCACGAAAGAAGCTGCGGAAGTTGCTAGGAAATCTGCACAAGCGGCCGAAGAGGCTGCTAAAGTTGCTGTGCAAAAGACTGAGGAGTCTGCCAAGAAAGCAACGCTCGACACCAAACTAGTCACTCAGGAAGTAGCTAAGTCGGCCAAAAAAGCTGCCGAGGCTGCTAAAACGTCAACTTCTAAGGCAACTGAGGCCGTTGAGGCGCTAGTTAAGCATGGAAAAGATGTTGCTAAGAAAACTATAGAGGACTCAAGAAACGCTGCAAAAAAAGCTGCTGAGGCTACAAAAGAAGCTGCGAAAAAAGCGCTTGAAGTTACAAAAAATGCTGCTCATGGCATCAAAGATGCCATCAAAAAAGATAATTGATGTTTTTTAAACAATAGATTGAAGGAGTTAGCTGTGGAGTTTCCACCAATAGGTGCTAGGACATGTTTGTATCAGACTGAGGAGTTAGACTCTGTACTTGACCGTATGGCTTGGCAGGCAGCTGGGTTCCTAGCTACCAAGGAACGCATTATGATTGTTGGAGTTTTACGGCGCGGAGCACCGTTAGCTGAAATGTTGCATACTAAGCTTATGCGGCATTTTAAATTATCTAAAATGGGTTTAATGAATTTGCAGATTAAACGGTATGCTGATGATTTAACCTTGTTATATCCAGAGACAATGTTAATTGAAAATCCCAAATTCGAAACGCTGGATTTATCTAATACTACAGTCTTGGTTGTCGATGACGTCATATTTAAAGGACACTCTATGCTGCGTGCAGTCGAGTATTTGGCTAGAAAGCGAGCCTCTGAGATAAGAACGGTTGTACTTGTGGATAGAGGTGCAAACAAGCTGCCGATAAGTGTAGATATTTCTGGTGTGAGACTGGATGTTGCACTGACAGACATTATTGAATGTAATGTGCCGCCATATGAGGCTGAGTTTAAGATTGATTTGTTAATGCCAACGATTAATTAGACTTCTATTATGTTTTACGATCGCAACGAAGCTGCCATCAGGCTTGCTGAAAAGCTCATCGCTTATAGAGGAAGAAACCCGCTCGTTCTTGCTATTCCTCGAGGTGCAGTGCCAATGGCTAAAATTATCACAGATAAGCTTGGCGGTAGTTTGGATGTAGTACTCGTCCGTAAACTACGCGCACCATATTCGCCAGAGCTAGCTATTGGCTCGGTAGATGAAAGTGGCGGCATTTTTATTGCTGAATATGCTGAGTTGGCTGGTGCGGATACTGACTACATTGAGTACGAAAAGCAGATCCAAATGGATATTATCCGAAAACGCCGCTTACAGTATTCACCTATTCGGCCTCCAATTGACCCAAATGGGCGAATTGTCATCGTGATTGATGATGGTTTAGCTACAGGCGCGACGATGATTTCTGCATTACATTCACTCAGGAAGAAAACGCCAGCAAAATTAATTTGTGCCGTGCCTGTTGCTCCGGTTGAAACTGTAAAAAAGGTTACAGAGTTGGCTGATGAGGTGGTTTGTCTGGAGGCTTCATCTAACTTTCAATCGGTTGGGCAGTATTACGTTAATTTTCCTCAGATTGAAGATGATGAGGTAGTGAGTATATTGCAATCCACGATGACTCAGTAAATGCAATGGTTATTTAGTCACTTTAATTGAATGACAAGGATGGTTGATATGAAAGATCGTGAGTGGGATGAATGTAGTCAGCATGCTGCTTCTGCAGCACATAACATTAACCATTTACCCATAGCTTATGAACTGGAAGTGCACCGCATTGTACAATGTGAGGCATTTCTTCTCGCAGAAAGAGATGGTTTTAAGCGCTCACCACTTGATTACTGGCTTGCTGCGGAAAAGTGCGTACATCAACGCGTTTAAGTAATTTTTAGATTATAGTTTTGAGCTTGGTGATGTGTCTTATATTTCTGGTGATTGGCTAATGGCTCTTTTAAGACCATTCATATCAAGAATTCGTATGTTTTTTTGTTGCACCTCGAGTAGACCTTGCTCTTGAAATTTTGTTAGTATGCGACTTACGGTTTCAATCTTCATGCCCAGATAGCTGCCAATCTCTTCTCGTTTCATGCGCAGCGTTAGTGAATATGGTGAAAGCCCTCTGGCTTGAAATCTCTGTGATAAATTTAGCATGAATGCAGCGACGCGCTCCTCAGTTTGCATGCTACCCAGTAACAACATAATAGTGTGATCGCGAACAATTTCTCTACCCATGAGCTTATAAAAGTGGCGCTGCAGCTCATCAGAGCCTTGATTGAAACGTTCTATCCAGCTAAGTGGAATAATGCATATCTCTGAGTTTTCTAAAGCAATAGAGGTGCAAATATGATGATCAGTCGCTATTCCATCAAAACCTAATATTTCTCCGGACATATAAAAGCCTGTGATTTGCATACGTCCATCTTCATGCAGAATTTCTGTCTTGATGAAGCCACTTTTAACCGCATATATCGCATGAAACTGACTGCCTGTGTGATATATGATGGAGCCTGCTTTGACCCGTTTTCTGACTGAAATTAGCATATCTAACTTTTTTAGCAAGTGTGATGATGCCCCAGTTGGCATGCACATTTCATGCACGTGACAGCTGGAACAGCACGGTTTGAGGCTTTCTATATCAATCCTAGCCTTGCTAATCGCAATCGTGCTAATGCTATTCTCCTCTTTGATATATCACTAATTATTGATTAGTGAGCGGCAAATGCAATAAAAGTCCATGTCAATTTGATATCTATCAAATCATGTCTGGAACTTGAGCACAATATGTGTAAACACTTACGCTAATGTCATCACGCTTTAATTCTCAATGGTGAATAAAATATGACGGCTTTTTCTATACTTGTATTCAATGCGGGTAGCTCATCACTGAAGTTTTCTCTGTTTAATGATGCTATGGAGTTTGCAGTGGGCGGTACCGTGAGCAATATTGGCGTAGAGTCATCATTCGCCTGGAGTGATGGTGCGGTTCAGGGCAATATTTATATTAATGTACATACGCATGAGCATGCAGCAGAGTGGGTTTTAGATTGGTTGCAGAACTTATGGCCATTTGGCTCGCTGTTACGTAATGTTCGGATCGTGGCACACCGTATGGTGCACGGTGGCTCGAACTTCTATATGCCCACTATTGTGACCACTGAGGTGATTGAGCATTTAGATTTGTTAAATCAGTTTGCTCCACTACATCTTCCCCAAGCGATGTCCGTCGTACGGAAATCCCAAAAAATACTCTCCAGTTACCGGTTAACAGACCCAGTGCTAACGGTTGTGGTATTTGATACAGCATTTTTCTATGAGCTTCCAAGCTATACAGCATATGCCTTACCAGAAAGCTTGGTACGGCAGCATGGTATCAAGCGATTTGGATTTCATGGCTTTGCGCATCGGTACATGGTGCAGCAGCAGATTAATTTAGAGCTGCATCATCATAGAATGATTACATTCCAGCTTGGGCATGGTTGCTCAGTTGCGGCCTGCCTAAATGGTAAGCCTATAGATACCAGCATGGGATTTACGCCACTAGAAGGTTTAGTGATGGCAACGAGGGCCGGCGATATAGACCCTGGATTGCTTATCTATTTACTTAAAAATGGTCACCAGTTGGGTGAAATAGAAGATAAGTTGCTTCACCATTCAGGTTTAATCGGCATAACAAAATCTAGTTCAGATATGCGTGATTTATTAAATAAGCAAGATGTCGATAAAAATGCCAAGCTTGCCATAGAGATGTTTTGTTACCGTGCGCGTAAGTACTTAGGGGCGTATTTGGCGATACTAAATGGCGCTGACTGCATTACATTTGGCGGTGGAATCGGCGAAAACTCAGCACAAATACGCCAGCATATTTGCGATGACATGTCGTGGTGTGGGCTGCAACTGGATGCAGAGCGTAATCAGCTTGCCCATCATCTTAGTACCGGTGACTGCATGCAGATTTCAACAGATACTTCAAAAATTAGTGTATATGTTGTTGCTGTGGATGAGGCGCTACTGATAGCTGAGGATGCTAAATATTTAGTGCTAAAAAATCACTTAATCAACTGAGTTCATATCTAACGATATCGTCAGACGGTGTATTATATAAACGTTAAATGAGTTATCTAATGCTAGAAAAGTACGTTGCTATGAGGTAAATATCCCGATCACTTAAGTCATGTCTTAATGACGGTTGAGTAGCATCATGGTCACGAACTTTCTGTATTGCTGACACTAGTTCTTTATAAGGCCTTCCAGTGAGCGGTGGCGCCTCGGCAAATCCTGTTTTAATGTTTGGGTCATGGCAGCTAGCGCAGACCAGCGCTTTTTCTTCTACTGCTGAATTATTTGCAGCGGAGCTTGGGACATGTTTTTGTGTAGAGCAGCTTGCTAAAATGCATAAAGCGATGCTCAGCAAAGAATATTTCATGACAACTCCTTAACTATAGTAATGGGTTGAAAAGCCGTGTTCTGAACATTCAGACTCTGATTATATGTTGGTGATTGCAATGCTTGCTACACGTGTCAGCACGTATAAGTGGGCAGTCATGCTGAACTATCTTGTGTATGCCTCAATCAGATAACGCCGCATCATACGGTGGCTATTGAAATAAGATGCATTTTTGCTGATTGCGTACTTCATTACTTTAATCCAGAGCGTTTTATCAGATCTGGAGTAAAGAGGTAGAACCACCTTTTCTAATTTGTCATATAAGTCGATGGCGTCGCTAACTTCATTGTTGCCTATACTGCCGATAGCCCAGCCAGTGATGCCTTCAATACATCCTTCTATCCACCATCCATCCAGCACAGAAAGACTTGGTACACCATTGATCGCAGCTTTCATTCCACTTGTGCCAGAAGCTTCGAAAGGCTGTAGCGGTGTATTTAGCCATACATCGCTGCCAGACACCATATTGTGCGCAATGTCTAAATTATAGTTAGGTATGTAAGCTGTAGGAACTAAACTAGAGAGTTGTTCAATATCGTTGTGTAGTTCCGCAATGAGAGATTTGCCCTCTTTGTCACTGGGGTGCGCTTTACCACTCATGATTATTTGAAAAGGAAATTTTTTAGCTATCTGCTTTAATCTCTCAATATCTGAAAACAGCATATCAGGTCGTTTGTAAGCAGTCATCCGCCTAGCAAAGGCAAGAATCGGAATATTGATATCCAAATGAATGCCAGTCATGTCAAACACTTGCTTAATCAGCGCTGCTTTAGCTTGCTGGTGTGCATCCCAGATCTCCTTATCTGGTATACAGCACTCAGCACGTATTAACAGCTCTGGCTCATGATGCCAGCCTGAAACATAACTATTATAGAGTTTTATAAAGCCATCAGATGCCCATGTTAGGGGGTGTACGCCGTTAGTAATAGCGTGTACTTGATAACCGGGGAACATTTTATTTGAAATATCAGCATGGCTTTTAGCAACGCCATTTACATATTCGCTTAAATTTAAGGCTAAGCGTGTCATGTTTAAGCAATCTTCACCAGCTAGATACTTGATTGTGGCAAGGTCAACGCTACCATCAAACGTTGTGGTGACCATGTCATAGTTAAAATGGTCATGCCCAGATTCGACGGGAGTATGTGTGGTGAAACTGCACATTTCTCGTACACGTGGAATATCATAAAGTGCTTCTCCGGGCCTGATTTCTTGAGGTGAGTAAGCATAGCGATGAAGTAACTCCAAGCCAAGCAGGGCAGAATGCCCCTCATTCATGTGATAGTGAAAAATAGTAAAACCCAATGCAGGAAGTATTCTTGCGCCACCTATGCCCAATACAATTTCCTGCTTGAGGCGATAAGTTGCATCGCCGCCGTATAGATAATGAGTCAGTACTCGGTCCTCAGGTGAATTTTCGTTAAGATCAGTATCTAATAAAATTACTGGTTGAATACCGCCGCTAAGACCTTTTACCTTATACAGCCATGCGCCAATCCAAACTACATGACCTTCTATCGTGACGGCAACTTTGGCGTTAAGTGGTTTAACCCACAATTCAGGATTCCAGCTATCGGACTCTTCTGTTTGATGTCCTTGGTCATCAATTGTTTGATGAAAATATCCTGCACGACTGATGAGGCTTACTGCAACCATAGGCAACATTAAATCGGCTGCCGACCTTACCATATCACCAGCTAAAACACCTAAGCCGCCAGCATATGTTGGAATTTCATTGCACAAAGCTATTTCCATTGAGAAATAAGCAACACGGGGAGAATGAATGAATTCTTCAAGCACAGATGCCCTTTCAATACGACATTGAATACTTATAAGTTGAATGTTGAGTGAATGATAAATAGTTAGCGCGCAATACTTTTGACTTTCATCAAAAGTCACTTTCAAATCCATTTTAGTATCAACCAAAGACATCATAAATTCTGATATTGCAAATTAATAACAGGTGAACCATCATGACGATTCAAGATCATTTGCGCACTGGGCTAATGGATATGGCGATATCAAGCATTCAAGAGAAACCGAATTATGAGTACATGAGACTCTGAATGAGTTGCAGGTGCATGGTGCAAAGCCTGAGTATCTTTTAGAGTTACTCTGCGCGGCTGATAAGCTGGCAAACGCTGCTATGTGGTTAGTTGTGCATATGACCTATGCTGAGAAAGTGAAGCTTGACGGTAAGGCTTTATCGCGTGAGGATTTTAAAGATAACCCGCAAGGTCATACAGGAGGCTCTTTAAACATGGTGCCAGCTTATGTGGGCTATATGCTGGCAAATGCTATAAGTGGGGTAACTCGTGCTTGGTTGATGGGGCAAGGTCATGCAGTAGCTGCGGTAGATTCTGTTAATTTGTTACTAGATAATATGCGTCCCGAACATGCTGAGCGATATTCTATTTCAGAGTTTGGTTTGTCCAGATTTGTGCAGGATTTTTATTCTTACAAATTAGACGAGCATGGTAATCAAGACTCTCCCTTAGGTAGTCATGTCAATATCAATACTGCTGGAGCAATATTAGAAGGTGGGTATCTAGGTTTTGCCGATCTGCAATACGTGCATATGCCACTTGTGGGTGAGCGACTAGTGACGTTTTTATCCGATGGTGCATTTGAAGAGCAGCGAGGATCAGACTGGGTTCCACGCTGGTGGCGCCCAGAGGATAGTGGATCCGTGGTGCCAATCATGATCTTTAACGGTCGCCGAATTGATCAACGTGCTACCCTTTCTCAGGGCAAAGGTCTTGAATGGTTCAAGAAACATCTGACCATATATTCGTTTGACCCCATCGTGTTTGATGGTACTGATCCTGCGGCGTTTGCTTGTATGATACTTGAAGGTGAACGTCGGCTAGCGGAGAGGGCGAGTGTTGCCCAGCTAGAGTTAAGTTACCCTGTAATGTTGCCATATGGTATTGCCGTGGCTAAAAAAGGTGCAGGGTTTTATGGCGCAGGTACGAATGATGCACATGGTTTGCCGCTTGGTAAAAATCCTAAATTCAACAATCTGGCGACGGAACACTTCAATGAATATGCGCATAAGATGTTTGTGCCATTAGAAAAAATCTTGCAAGCAAGTGGCATGCTGAGCAATCACGCATTAACTGACAGGCTGTTAGAGCGCGATAACACAATCGCGAACAGAGATGTCTATATTCAACATTTCCCTAAGTTGTCATATAAGGTAGTTAATAGCAATACTTTTGATATCGCTGACTATGCATTAAGTTGCCCAATGGTTGCTATCGACTATACCTTTTTGGCCTTCGTTGAAGCAAATGCAGATTTGCGTCCTCGTGTAGGTAATCCAGATGAAATGCGTTCAAACCACTTAAGCGCTACATTAGACTTGCTAAAGCACCGTGTAACAGAAGCTGAGTCTGGAATTGCTGAGTCTATTAATGGAGCTGTGATTACAGCGCTGAACGAAGAAACCGTTATTTGTGCATGTCTTGGTAACAAAGGTGGTATTAACCTAGCAGTTACCTATGAGGCCTTCGGTCCTAAGATGCTTGGCGCCTTGCGCCAGGAAATCATTTGGTCTGATCATCTTGCCTCACGTGGCAGAAAAGCTGGTTGGCTTTCTGTACCTGTTATTTTGACCTCAAATACTTATGAAAATGGTAAAAATGAACGCTCGCACCAAGACCCAGCTTTGTGTGAAGCGCTTCTCAATGAGCCCGCGGATGTCTCTAGAGTGATGTTTCCTGCTGATTTTAATACTGCTGTGGCTAGTCTAGAGGCTTGTTATCGCACGCACGGTAAAATATTCTGTTATGTTATCCCTAAGTCCGACAGTATTCCTGATTTGTTCTCAATGGGCTCAGCACAGGAGCTGGTTGAGAATGGCGGCATTACATTTAACGCCTCTAAGCTTGCTAATGCTGAAGTGATTTTAACTGCTATCGGTGCCTACCAGATGATTGAAACGCTTAAAGCTGCAGAAAGATTAGAGCATCGAGATGTTAAAGTCGCTGTTAACTATTTGCTTGAGCCTGGTCGATTCCGTCAGCCGCGAGGTAGCCGCGAATTGTTACATTGTGCGCCGACAGAGTTACGTCACAGTTTATATCCTAAGCATATTACAACTCGAGTTTTCGTATGCCATACACATCCAGAAGTTATGTCTGGCGTACTCAGACCGCTTGATACAGGTGACAACACAGTATTTAAGGGTTATACCAACCATGGTGGTACGCTTGATACCTCAGGTATGCTATTTGTGAATCGGTTATCATGGGCGCATATTGTTCGTGTGGTAGCACATAGTTTGCACATCAATCCGGACGAGGTGCTTGAAGTTGATGAAATTGATGCACTCGAAGGGCGAGTGAACCCGCAAAGTGTTTTTTTATAAAACTATTTTGATTCTTTTAATTTCTGCGCAAACCATTCAGAAGATATTTTTGCAACCTCTTCCAGCTTACCAGGCTCCTCAAAAAGATGCGAAGCTGAATACACGACTTTAATGGATTTTTCGCACGTCATTAACTCTGCTGCTTGTTCGTTAAGTTCTATGACTAAATTATCAAAACTACCTACGATGAACAACGTGGGAGATTTCACTGCGCTGAGTGCGCCCTCAGCAAGGTCAGGACGGCCTCCGCGTGAAACCACCGTAAAAATCTGTTTGCCTAATACAGCCGCAGCAACTAATGCTGCAGCTGCGCCAGTGCTAGCGCCAAAATAGCCAATTTTTAAATTAGCCGTACTGGGATTTTTTTGCACCCAATGGGACACTTGGATGAGGCGTTCTGCTAATAGGCCAATATTAAATCGTAAATGAGCCGTAACTTTATCGATTGCTTCTTCGTCTTCAGTCAGTAGGTCAAATAATAGTGTGCCAATTCCTGTGGATTGCAATATTGAGGCAACATAGCGGTTTCTCGCACTATGCCTGCTACTGCCGCTACCATGGGCAAATAAGACGATGCCTTCCGTGTTGTTCGGCAAAGAGAGCTCTCCTGTTAATATTACATTACCAGCGCTTATCTTAACCTCAGCTTTAAGAATCCTTTTTAATGTTGAGTTTGATTCGTTATGTAAAATCATAAAGTTATGCCTATCCAAGGTTTAATTTACATTCGTAATAGATTGCCTTGTCACAACAAAATTAAAGCTGACTTAATTGCAATAGATACTTCATTTGACCAGAGTCACTGGGATCTTCGCCAAACGAACGACCTGATTTGATGTTGAGCCCAATATGACATTGCCAATTAACCCCATACCCCTTGTTCCCATAATGATGCTATTGCAGCCATGTTCTTTGGCATAGCTAACAATATTGTTAGCTATGGACCCTTTGGATATGTTTTTGGTGTAACTCAGGCCTGCGTTCCTTAATAATCTACTGGCGGATCTAATCACTTTTTTTGATTGCTCATGTTGCGATTTTTCAACTAAATCCAAATCTATTAGCGGTAAATCTCCCATTGGAAGTATGTCTGGTTGAACATTAATCAAATGAATTTCTGCCCGCAGGCCTTCTTTAATCGAAGATATAGCATACTTAATTGCATGTTTAGAGTGACTGGAACCATCCACTGGAATAAGTATTGAGTGCATTTTTACCAACCCCTTTTAATATTTACTTTTGTTGAATGTAAAAACAGCAAGTTTATGCAAATTTTAAATTGGGCTTATAAACAGTTTTTGATTTTCATCAATTGCTTGAATGGTTCTGCAATTAAATTCACAAAATTAGAGTTAGAGGTTATTTATCTTTAGATTTTCTGATGTATTTTCTGTGGCAGCAAATATTTTTAAAAAGAAAGCTAAGTTTTTGATGCTTAATTTAGATAATCAACATTGGCTAGAGTCTATAGGAATCCAACAACAGCATCTGTCTGCTGGCGCTGAGGGGCTAACAAGTGCGGAGGCGAATGTTCGTATAGCAAGGTACGGTGAAAATATCATAAGCGTCATTAAAAAAAGTAGTTTGGTTTTGCAGTTTCTTTCACGCTTTAGAAATCCACTAGTCATTCTGTTGTTGGTAGCAAGTGCAGTTTCTGCATTTACAGCGGACCTAGTGAGCTTTGTCATTATTGTCTGTATGGTTGTATTTAGTGTGACGCTTGATTTTATTCAAGAGCATCGTGCAGAAAATGCGGCGCAGGCTTTGCGGCGCTCGGTGGCCGTAAAAGCAACTGTGCTTAGAGATCAGAATCTTACAGAGGTTAATGTCGAGTTGATTGTACCAGGCGATGTTGTGTTATTAAGTGCTGGTGACCTTGTACCTGCTGATGGACTAATTATTGAAGCGGATGATTTTTTTGTAAATCAGGCACTGTTAACGGGTGAGCCTTACCCTATAGAAAAGCATTCAACTAATAAAATAGAACCTGAAATTAATCAAGCGCCTCTTGAGTTAGATGCTGCAATCAATGTAGTCTTTGCTGGCACACATGTTGTGAGTGGTTCCGCAAAAATTTTGGTATGTGTAACAGGCTCACATACTGCACTGGGTGATATTTCCAGCGCATTGAATATCACTCCACCTCCTACGGCTTTCGAGCAAAGTGTTTACCGTTTCGGCATGTTGATTCTTAGGTTAACATTTTTTTTAGTATTGTTTGTGTTGTTGGTTATTCTGCTACAACACCGACCATGGCTTGAATCGTTCATGTTTGCATTGGCGCTTGCAGTAGGCCTCACGCCTGAGCTTCTTCCTATGATTATTACCGTGACGCTTTCTCGTGGAGCAATACGCATGAGTCACCAGCATGTCATTGTTAAGCGTCTTTCGGCTATTCATAACTTAGGTAGTATGGACATACTTTGTACCGACAAAACTGGCACTCTTACAGAGGCCAAGATACGTCTGGAGCGTCATCTTGATTACGCAGGTATGGATAGTGAACGTGTTTTGTTATGGGCTTATCTCAATAGTTTTTTTGAAACTGGCTTAAAAAGCCCTTTAGATGAGGCTATTTTGCGCCATGAGACATTGAATGTCAGCGCTTGGCAAAAACTCGATGAAGTACCGTTCGATTTTGAGCGAAGGCGAGTTTCTGTGCTGCTGTCAAATCAAAATGATCGTTTTCTGGTAGTAAAAGGCGCATGCGAAGATGTTTTGCATTTGTGTAATCGCTATGAGCTTTCATCAATGGAAATCTCATTGCTAGATGCAAATAAGTTGAGTAAGCTAAATTTACGTGCAGTTGAATTGGCGCAACAAGGATTTCGAGTGCTAGGTATTGCTTGGCGAAAGGTGGAGTCTGGGCACATGCATGCCAATGTTAGCGATGAGGCTGAACTTGTTTTCGCGGGATTTGCAGCATTTCTTGACCCGCCAAAGATTAGCGCTAGCAGTGCACTTGCTAAATTACAAAAAAGTGGAATCACTATCAAAATAGTTACTGGAGATAGCGAGCTGGTTACTCAGTATGTATGCAGGCAATTAGAACTGAACGTCAAAGGTGTTCTAACTGGAGCTGAGATAGTGCAAATGAGTGATGAGGCGCTACGAGCAAAGGTAAATAGCATCAATTTATTTTGCCGTGTGACGCCAGCACTCAAAAGTCGTGTGATAACAGCGCTCAAGCAACGTGGTCATGTCGTTGGATATTTGGGTGATGGCATTAATGATGCGCCAGCGCTGCATTTAGCTGATGTTAGTATTTCGGTAGATACTGCCGTTGATGTTGCAAAAGATGCAGCAGACCTCATCCTGCTAACGCATGATTTAAACGTATTGCATCAAGGCGTGGTTGAAGGGCGTCGTACCTTTGGCAACATTATGAAGTACGTCATGATGGGTACCAGTTCTAATTTCGGTAATATGTTCAGCATGGCTGGTGCGGCATTATTCTTGCCATTTTTACCAATGTTGCCAATACAAATATTGCTCAATAACCTGCTTTATGATCTTTCAGAAATCACCATTCCTTTTGACAATGTAGACACTGAGTATCTTAAAAAGCCAAGGCAGTGGGACATGAAATTCATACGTAATTTTATGTTGCTAGTTGGTCCCGTCAGCTCAATCTTCGATTTTCTGACATTCTATGTGATGTTGAATGTATTCAATGCAAAAGAAGGATTGTTCCGAACTGGCTGGTTTGTGGAGTCAATTGTGACGCAAGTGTTAGTCATCTTTATTATTCGTACGCGTCGTAATATCTTCAAAAGTAAGCCTAATAGTTGGCTTGTATATACATCTTTATTAATTGTCGGCGTAGCTATTACGCTGCCATTCACAAGCATAGGTGCATATTTTGGCTTTTCTCCTCTACCAATAAAGTTTTTCACCATTTTGTTAACCATGGGTATTGGCTACCTTGTGATGGTTGAATTTGTTAAGCGTTGGTTCTATCGAGTTTATAACAAGTCTAAATTTTAATATGTAAGGAGAGTCATCATGAAAGCGATGCTATTAAAGAAGCAAGGCCAACCTTTGGTTTATAAAGATGTGCCAGACCCTTTGCCAAAAGAAAATCAAGTGTTGCTTCGCGTTCTGTCTTGTGGCGTTTGTAGAACTGACCTGCATATTATTGACGGTGATCTTAAAAGCCCAAAAAAATCATTAATACCTGGTCATGAAATCGTTGGGGAAGTTATTGGTTTGGGCGTAAATGCAAATCAATTTTCAATTGGTGATCGCGTTGGCGTGCCTTGGTTAGGTTGGACATGTGGAGAATGTTATTACTGCCAAACTGATCGTGAAAACCTGTGTGATAAGGCACTATTTACTGGTTACCAATTAGATGGAGGTTTTGCGGAGATGGCGGTGGCGGATGAACGCTACTGCTTTTTAATGGATAGTCATTACTCCGATATTGAAGCTGCACCTTTGCTATGTGCGGGACTTATAGGCTATAGAGCTTTAATGTTGTCAGATGACGGGGAAAGACTTGGCATTTATGGGTTTGGTGCAGCCGCACACATTATTGCGCAAATTGCTACTCATGATGGCAGTGAGGTGTACGCCTTTACACAAGAAGGTGATATTCAAGCACAAGATTTCGCCAGACAATTAGGCGCTCTTTGGGTTGGATCTTCAAAGGATATGCCACCACAATTGCTGGATGCTGCCATAATTTTTGCGCCTGTAGGTGCTTTGGTGCCTTTGGCGTTAAAAGCAACCTCAAAAGGTGCCACAGTTGTTTGTGCAGGTATTCACATGTCAGATATTCCAAGCATTCCATATTCATTATTATGGGGGGAGAGGACACTGCGTAGTGTTGCAAATCTTACTCATGCTGATGGGCTTGCTTTTATGGCACTAGTCAGCAATTTTCCAATAAAAATCAGTAGTGTTGTTTACCCTCTTAGTCAGCTAACGAGGCGTTATCTGATCTTAGAGCTGGGAGGCTGAATGGGGCGGCAGTCTTAGTACCTGAGTTTTTATGATTATTGATATGAGTAATAGATTTTTTTTTAAAGCTGTAATGGTTATATAAACTAACTATTATTTACCTAATAAATCCCCCCTTATAATACATTGCACCTTGTCAGCCAGACTTATAAAGTGGCAGTCAAGGGTTGTGAATAGCTTGTGCCCATTGCATTTAACGAATGTAATGGTTAGTTATGAATTTTTTTAATCGCACATGGTATAGACAGATCTCTAACTTGATTAATTTTTGGTAAGGGTGATTGATGAAAAATAATTTATTTAATTTGAGTTTGATGTCATTTGCGATAGCTGGTTGCTTCACCTCTAATGTTTGGGCTGATGGTACGCAGGATGTTGCGCAACTTAAACAGCAGTTAGGCGAGTTGAATAATAGATATGAAGCACAAAGCGCAGCTTTGCAAGCACTGTCAAAAAGATTACAACAGTTAGAAAACCCTCAACAAGTTCAAGCAAGGCCGATGCATGCAGTGAATAAGACCGTTGTTGCTGATGACAATACGCAAAGTTCAGATGAAGAAAAGCAATCTACGCAAGGCAGCGGTGAACCTGTAATCAAAGAGGCGCCAGCATCTCGTAGTGCAGAAGCTGTTTATCGCGAGCAAAATGCATTGTTCAATAAAACATTTACGCTAGAAACTGGGCTTACTTACAGCCATTCAGATCGTCGTCAGTTGACCTTAGAAGGGTTCTTGGCGCTGGACTCTATTTTTCTTGGCAACATCAATCTTGACCATATCAAATCAGATGTTGTGCAATTTGATGTGACAGGACGATATGGCATCACGGACCGTTTGCAATTTGACTTTAACGCCCCATTCATATATCGGACCTCAACTTATGAGTCTGGTGGTGTGAATAATGCCAGCACAGTATTGGCTGAGCATGATGTAAGTAACTCATCTTTAGGTGACGTGAGTGCGGGGGCATATTATCGACTATTCCCAGAAACACCCTCAAGTCCAGATGTGGTTTGGAACGTGCGAGTCAAGGCGCCTACTGGTAAAGATCCATATGGAATTAAGTTCAGGGTTGTACCCGGGACTGGTGGGAACCTATCCGCCCCTGATGAATTGCCAACCGGTAACGGAGTATGGACACTTTCTACAGGATTTACATTCGTGAAGACCATAGATCCAGCAATTTTGTTTGCAAACGTTGGATATGCACACAACTTTACTCATGGTTTTGATGATATTAGTGGTGTACCTACTAATAAGATTGCAGGTGAAGTTGATTTAGGTGACTCTTATCAGCTAGGTGGTGGCTTAGCGTTCGCTTTAAATGACCGTATGAGTATGAGTATGTCATATGCGCATCGCTTCGCAGATAAGTCTAGAATTAAACAGAAAGGTCAATCGTGGCAGACTATCGTTGGAAGTGACTCAAGTTCTGGTTCACTTAACTTTGGCGTGACTTACGCTATGTCTGATAGGCTTTCTATGGTAACCAGCGTAGGTATGGGCGTAACGCCAGATGCGCCAGATGTGACTGTCGGGGTTAAGTTTCCTTATAATTTTTAATTGATACTTTGTTACCACATCCTTCGAGGAGATAAGAGGGTTTCAGAGGGTCGGCATAAGCTCTCTATATTTTGAAATGCCTCAAAATATAGTTGTTTTTTTTACTCAAGCTAGACAATTTGAAATGGTTATTGCGGTAGCATAATCAAGTACTCTGCTAAGGCAGTAACAGCATGATATGATTAGCATCGTGGCATGATATTTATGCTTATATAATAAAATACTACTGGACAGTTCATGTCACCAGTTGATGATAAAAAAGTATTACTCTAAAGGGGCGGCACAATGGCTACTAGTATGGTAACCAAGAAATCTGTTGCTAAAAAAGCAGATAATGCTGTGCATGACAATAGTTTTCCAGTTGTTTGCATAGGCGCCTCGGCTGGAGGTCTCGAAGCATTCGAACAGTTCTTTAAACATATGCCAATTGACAGTGGAATGGCTCTCGTTTTAATTCAGCATCTTGATCCAACTCACAGCAGTATTCTTAGTCAAATTTTGCAACGTTCAACCAATATGTCCGTGGTTGAAGCTCAAGATCAAATGGACGTTATCCCAAATCATATCTATGTAATTCCACCAAACCGTGATATGGCAATTTTTCATGGTAAGTTGCAAGTGAATGTTCCGAGTGAGTCTCGTAGCCAGCGCTTACCAATCGATATTTTTATGCGATCCTTGGCTGAAGATGTAGGGGAAAATGCAATCGGCATTGTGCTCTCCGGAAATGGCACTGATGGCACATTAGGGTTACGAGCCATCCTTGGCGCTGGCGGGGTATCTTTAGTGCAATCGCCAGATACAGCTAAATTTACGGGTATGCCTAGCAGTGCAATTCAAGCAGGCTATGCAACGCATATTCTGCCAGTAGAAGAGATGCCTAAAGTGCTGATGGGGGATTTACCTAGACTCTTTGCACATGATGACATCAAAACCAAGGTTGAGGGCAGCAGTATTAGTCATGTTTTAATGATGCTGCGTACTGCTCTAGGACATGATTTCTCAGAGTACAAAAAAACGACGATTACACGTCGTATTGAGCGGAGAATGTCTATTCACAATATTGAACGTGCAGACATGTATGCACGATATCTAAAAGAACATCCTGCAGAATTGCAATTGTTGTTTAAAGAGCTACTGATTAATGTGACGAGTTTTTTTCGTGATCCAGAAGTGTTTATTGAGCTAAAACGAAGTGTATTGCCTCAACTTTTAGAGGGTAAGCCTGACGATTATGTATTCCGTGTTTGGGTCGCAGGCTGCGCAACAGGTGAGGAAGCTTATACCATCGCCATATTGATGCGTGAGATCATGGAAGAAGCTCATAAAGAGTTTAAAACGCAGATATATGCAACAGATCTTGATGATGAGGCTATTGCCATAGCGCGCGCCGGCTTATATTTGCCGAATATCGCTCAGGATATTTCTCCAGAAAGACTACGCAGATTTTTTATCAAAGAAGAAAATGGATATCGAATAAAAAAAGAACTTCGTGAGATGGTCGTATTTGCCGTTCAAAACGTGATTAAAGACCCGCCGTTTACTAAGTTGGATTTACTAAGTTGCCGTAATTTGATGATTTATCTGGAGCCTGTTTTGCAAAACAGGCTTATTCCTGCGTTCCATTATTCATTAAAATCTGGGGGAGTGCTGATAGTTTCTCCGTCAGAGAGTATAGGTAACCATGCAGAGTTGTTTGATCCAATAAGTCGTAAGTTAAAGTTATATCGTGCCATTCATACCGATGTTTCTGTTAAAAAGTTGTTGCATAGCGGCTTGTCATGGGCGTCAAGCGGTGTAAATAGAACACCTGAGACAATAAGCAAGAAGCCTCGAGAGCTGAATGTTAGTGAGCTTGCGAAGCGCATTTTACTTCAAACTTATGCGCCAGCTTCGGTGGTGACTGATATGCAGGGCAATATTTTATATGTCCACGGTGACACAGGAAAATATCTGCGACCAGCTCCAGGACAGGCTACATTGAACGTCATTGAAATGGCTCGTGAGGGGCTACAGGCAGAGTTAAGAGCTGCTATTTTTCTGGCGGCAACGGACAGTCTTCCAACACTAAACAAAGAGTTATCTGTTAAAACAAACGGCAGCTTCACTGTAGTGAGTTTTAGTCTGCGCAAGCAAGCAAGTGCTGATATCACTGAAGGTGTGTTGCTGATTAGTTTTCAGGATGTTGCTGAAGAGCCAAACAAGAAAAAGCCCCGTTTACTTACCTCTGATACTACTGCTCAGCTTCGCATAATTGCGCTAGAGAAAGAGCTGGCCAATACTAAGGAAACTTTGCAGCTTATTATTGAGGCGCAGCAGGTAGCAGTTGAGGAGATGCTTTCCAGTAACGAGGAAATGCAATCTACCAATGAAGAAATGCAATCCACCAATGAAGAGCTCGAAACATCAAAAGAAGAGCTGCAATCAGTCAATGAGGAGTTGATTACGGTGAATGTGGAGTTGCAATCAAAAATAGAACAGTTATCTGACATGCAGAACGATATGAAGAATCTGTTGGATAACATCAATGTAGGCATTATTTTTCTTGATAGTCATATGCATATTCGTCGTTTTACACGTGAAGCTACCCGTGAATATCGACTAGCGCAGTCAGATGTAGGACGTCACTTTAGTGATATTAAAACAAATCTGATCAATGATGATTTGTTAACTCACGCGCAAAATGTGTTAGAAACTTTAATTTCATTTGAATGTGAAATGCGCGATATCAATGGTGCTTGGTGTCTTGCACGCATTCAGCCGTATCGAAGTTTGGATAATGTGATTGATGGCGTGGTGCTGACTTTCACTGACATCACTTCACGGCTTGAGTCAGTTGCAATGCATGAAGCATTAGAACTGGCTGAAAGTGTTGTAAATACAGTGCGTGAGCCATTAATTGTTCTTGATAGCACATTGAGTGTAGTTTCAGTTAGTCACTCGTTTTATCGTGTTTTCAAAGTGCATTCGGATGAAGTTATCAATCACTCAATTTTTGAATTAGGTAATAAACAGTGGGATATCCCTGAGTTACGCAAACTGTTAGATAACGTAGTAGTGAATGATGATGTATTTGACAGCTTTATTGTTGAACATGATTTTCCAATTGTTGGGCACCGCAAGATGCTGCTTAATGCTAGACGCATATCAAGTAAATTGGGGCATGCCCAATTAATTTTGTTGGCGATTGAGGTCGTGAATGTCTGACATTCCAGAAAACGGCAAAAAGAAACCATACCAGGCTCACGACTATAGACCTGAGGCTGAGCTACAGCTGAAACAACATCCTATTGCGGCTCCAGCAGATGGCATTACAGCCGAAGTAATACTGCATGAACTTCAAGTCCATCAAATTGAACTGGAAATGCAAAATGAAGAGTTACGGCAAGCGCAAGTCGCATTAGAAGTTTCACGAGATCGCTATCTAGATCTTTTTGAGTTTGCACCTATTGGATATTTCACCTTAACCGATAAAGGCTTGATTGCTGATGTTAACTTTGTTGGTGCAGAGCTTTTAGGCGTTGAACGGAAAAAATTACTGTCATTACCATTTTCCCGATTTGTGGCGCCTGAGAACAGTGACCAGTTTTACTTGCGACTTGCTAGCTTAGTTACTGTCGATATGAGGCAAAGCTTTGATATGCAAATCAAGCGCGCCGACTCAAGTTTATGTTACGTTCACGTAGATGCAATGAGAGTTTTGGCCGATGGCAAGACCTTAACTTTACGTATTACTCTGACAAATATTACCGAAAATAAACGTTTAGAAGAGTCGCTACGTGCAACGAAAGACTACTTGGATAGTTTAATTGAGCATGCTAATGGTCCAATTGTAGTTTGGGATTCTTCTTGCAGAATTGTTAAGGCTAATCAGACCGTGACTAAGTTAACTGGTTTAAGAGCCTTAGATTTAATTGGACGCCCAGTTCAGCAGTTGTTTAGTGAAGAGAGTGCAGAATATGTTTTAGATATGATTCAACGCACGACTCTAGGAGAGTGTTGGGAAGCGTTAGAGCTTACAGTTAAAAATGCAATAGGTGAGTTGCGTATCATTTCATGGAATACAGCAACGCTGTACCACTCAGATGGAAAAGACGTTCGAGTCGTCATTGCACAAGGTCAGGATATGACCGAACGTAAGCAGGCAGAGCAGGATTTACGTATTGCCGCCATTGCATTTCAAGCACAAGAGGGAATCATGGTAACGGATGTCAACTCGACGATTATTCGAGTCAATAATGCCTTTGCTAAGATGACTGGTTATAGTGTTGATGAGCTAATAGGAAAGCGTGCATCTATTCTTAACGCAGGTCTACACGACCATGAGTTTTTCAAGTCTATGTTTGAAACCATACTTAGTGATGGTTTTTGGCAAGGAGAAATATGGAGTAAGCGTAAAAGTGGTGAGGTATTTCCTGGTTTAATGACGATAACTCCTGTAACAAATCTTGATGGCTTTTCCAAAAATTATGTTGGAACGCTAGTAGATATTACCTTGCAGAAACAAGCTGAGAAAGTATTAATAGAGGCCCGTAAAGTTCTTGAAAGGCAGGTTGAAAAGATAGCTAAAGAGCTTACATCTATTAAAGGTGAGTCTGATGAAATGAATACCGCATTAAAAGTAATGATTAAAATGCGTCAGTCTGAAAATTCAGATGCTAAAAATTTGCTCACTATTGAGCTTAAGCAAGAAGTGTTGCCATTTCTACAAAGACTAAAAAGTGGAAATAAAGATACGAAGCAATTACGTTTAATCAATACGCTTGAGGCTAACTTACAAAGACTTATCTCAACTTATGGCAGCCCAACAAGCATTACATCGTCGTATAAATGCCTAACTCCTAAAGAAATTCAAGTCGCGACAATGGTGAGAGAGGGCTTCTCTACCAAAGTTATAGCATCTACGCTATCACTTTCACCTGAAACGGTTAGTATCCACAGAAAAAATATTCGCAAAAAACTAGGCTTAGATAGTCGCACTGAAAATCTACGTAGTTATCTCATTTCAAAAGAAGGATTGAGTTCTTAGCCTAATTTTAATCGCTAATTGACTTAACCTTTCCTATAAAATGGTTATATCTTATAACCATTCTCTACTACTTTATTTCACCTTTTATTCAATTGCTTACACACTTCACTTCACATAGTATCGATTGTAAATTAATGTAAATTAATTAATTGCTAAAGTTGTCTGTTGAGGAGTTACTAAAATGAGACATGCACTTGATTCAAAAGGTAAGGCCAAGGATAGTTTACGTAATGCGGACTCTCAGCCGAATTGGCGTGAGCATAGGTTTGCAAACTCGGCTTATCGTACTGCTAAACAGCGCGGTTTTTTTACTAGTGATGATGTATTTAAATCATTAGAGGCAGATGAAAATTTCTGCGAGCGCTTGAATTTGCCATCATTCTTGAGTGTTGCAAAGCGAGGCTAAGAGCGATGCATTATCTAGCTATGCCTATCATTTCTAATATCTCAATCTTCTATAAGCGTTGTTCGTGCTGACTTAATGCACTTCATTGAAGATGATGAATATGACGGATAATAAGTCAAATATATTTACATTAAAAGACTTTGCACATTCACAACATGGGCGGGTGCAGCTAGGGTCTGAGCAAAAGTACCGTGTACCAAGCAATAAATTGTTGCAGGATTTGCTTGAACATCAAATTGATTTAGAGTTACAGAATGAAGCCCTTCAACGGGCTCAGGAGAAGATAGAGGCGTCACTCAGTAGGTGTGACAGTCTCTGTGAGGCTTTCCCTGTGAGTTACATAGTCCTGACTGAGAGCGGCACCATTGAGGAAGCGAATTTGGTGAGTGCTGATTTATTAGGGCGAGATCTTACGCAGCTACTCAAGCACTTCTTCTTAAACTTTGTCGCACCTGAGGATAGAAGTCGTTGGAATAACTTCTTTGACGGTGTGATGCACAATAGTCGAAATAGAAGTTGTGAAGTTAAGCTAATAAGGGGTGACGGCTCTCAATTTTATGCCAGATTAGATTGTCTTTTATTAAATTATAAAATTTCACCGCTTTATACTCTCAACTCAATTGACACTGATACCTTAAAAATGAGTGTTGTCATTACAGATATTTCTGAAGTAAAGCAAGTTGAGCAAGAGTTACGAGTTGTAGCAACTGTATTTCAATCTCAGGAAGGGATGATGGTAACTGATGATAAACATGTCATCTTAAGAGTGAATAACGCTTTCACTAAAATTACTGGTTATACCGAAGCTGATGCAATTGGAAAAACGCCCAAAATACTCAGTTCTGGTCGTCATGGAGCTGAGTTCTATTCTGCTATGTGGTCGGAATTAGATATGATTGGGCAGTGGCAAGGTGAGATATGGGATCGGCGAAAAAATGGTGAGATATATCCGCAATGGCTTAATATCACTGCCGTCAAATCAAGCGAAGGGGTCATTACGAATTATGTTGCAACCATCACTGACATTACAGCTCGGAAGCTGGCTGAAGATGAATTGCATCTATTAGCGTTCTATGACCCGCTCACAAAGCTGCCAAATAGACGGCTGTTTGAAGATCGGTTGCATCTTGTCATGACTTCCAGTGCAAGGACAGGGCTATATAGTGCACTCTTATTTGTTGATTTAGATCACTTTAAATATTCAAATGACAGCTTAGGTCATGGCGTAGGCGACCTAATATTGAAGATGGTATCTCAACGTTTGGTGCTAAGTGTGCGTGAAGGCGACACCGTAGCGCGGATTGGTGGAGATGAGTTTATGGTGATGTTGGTGAATTTACATGAGAGCCATGATCAGGCAAGTTTATTAGCTGAAACGATAGCTAATAAGATTCTTCATGCGATTGACCAGCCTTTTATATTAGCGGGGTTTGAATGTGATACCACTGCTAGCATAGGCGTCAGCCTTTTTAGTGGTCAGGATGAGGCCATGGAGAAAATTCAAAAGAAGGCAGACATGGCAATGTATTCAGCTAAAACAGATGGTAGAAACAGAGTGAGTTTCTTTAAGGAGTTCAACATGATTGCTTAAGAATAGTTTATATAATAGTTTTTAATAAAATTACAAAAGTCGCTAGGGGGGAGCTTAGCTTTTATGTAGGATGAGCTAGAGGTTATTAAAATGTTCAACAAAGAAAGTCGTGATTTGCTTTATTTAAACTCATCTGACACGCCTTCAGTATTATTGAATGAGATGGGTGCTGCAGGCTGGGATGTGAGGTTGGCATCTAATTTGGACAGTGCAGCCAACATCATAGACAAGTACTCACCTCAGGTTGCCATTGCGCAATTTGACGGCTCAAAAAAATCTTTGACAGCTCCTGATGAGGATTTTTTCCGAAATGCAAATTCATTAGAGTGGGTTGCACTTATCCCCAAGGAGGACATTCATCGTGGTCATATAAAACAAGTAGTTCGTGAGTCTTTTTTTGACTTTCATACACTTCCACCAGCACCTGATAAATTACTGACTACGCTTGGACATGCTTATGGTATGGCAGCAATGAGGTTAGATGATGTTGATCTTAGAGGTATGCCCCATATTGTAGAAGACGAAATGGTAGGTGCGAGCCCTCAGATGTTAGAGTTATTTAGAAATATACGCAAGGTTGCTGGCGTTGATGCTCCAGTTTTAATCACAGGTGAAAGTGGTACTGGAAAAGAGCTTGCTGCGCTTGCGTTGCATGAAAGATCCAACCGAAAAGACAGACCATTTGTCGCTGTCAATTGTGGGGCACTACCAAACGGGTTAATTCAATCTGAATTGTTTGGGCATGAGAAAGGTGCTTTTACTGGAGCTAGCCAATGCAAAATAGGTCGAATAGAAGCGGCGGCTGGAGGCACTATTTTTTTAGACGAGATTGGCGATCTCCCTCTTGAACTTCAAGTCAATCTTTTACGGTTCTTGCAAGAAAAAACAATTGAACGTGTTGGTAGTACAGCGAAGATAAGCGTGAATGTTCGTGTGATTGCTGCAACACATGTGGATTTGGAAGCTGCAGTTGCTGAAGGACGTTTCCGCGAAGATCTATACTATCGGCTAAATGTGCTTAAGATAAAAACACCAGCACTGCGCGATAGGCAAGGAGACGTTGAAGTATTAGCTAAATATTTCTTCGAGAAATTTTCAAATGAGAAACGTCGCAATGTAAAGGGGTTTTCTCCTGCTGCGCTGCAGTTAATGAATCGTTACACTTGGCCAGGTAATGTACGTGAGCTTATTAGCCATGTAAGACGCGCCATGGTGATGTGTGAAAAACGCTTAATTGGTCCAGAAGATTTAGATATTAATCGGCGTAAAAAATCTCGCGCGATAGTCACGTTGGAAGGCGTTAGATGTGCTGCAGAAAAAGAGGCTATTCAAAATGAGTTACAAACAAGTAAAAGCAATTTATCTGAGATATCACAAAATCTCGGAGTTTCACGTGCCACTTTATACAGGCTCATTCAAAAGTATGGTTTGAATTTTAAGCCAGAATTGCTGGATAGAAGTTTGTAAGTTTTAATGTTTATCCTTAATCCTTAGATTCATTTAGTAGTTCTATCTTTTTCAAAACTACCCTATCAATGTCAATGCACAGTCAATATTGCGTTGACACAGATCCCGAACATTCTTTTTATTGCAATACTCTTGCATTTTCAACAGATCACTAAACCTGCCATCTTGGCTGCAAACGTTCTGATAAACATGTCTCAAAAATGAAACATTTATGCATCTGATTTTTTCCTTATATTTCAATAGCATACGTTAAGTAGATAAATTTCAATGTATTGGAAATGAGAATGTTTGACTATCTATATAAATGAAATTTTAAAATAAAACAAATTAAAACAATAGGTTACGTCGGTTGGCACACTCGTTGCTAATATCATTGCAAGAATACAAAAATTGTTTATAGCTTAGGGTCGGTAGGTAAGGAGAAAGGCGATATGGACTTCTTAACTAAACACTTATCCGTTTTTAACGGCTCAAACGGACGGAGGTTCGTTATACATTTGTTAGGTGTGATTGGTATGTGTTGTTCTGTTTCAGTGCTTGCTGACCCGCTTTCTGACACAGAGATTAATTTAGAGCCATTTGCATTAATTGGAAACGGCTCAACAGTTGTGATGGATGAAGATTTGTCCATTATTAGTGGTAAAGGTGCTTTTGAGGAAAACAATGAGAAGTTAGCAGTCATCCTTTGGGATGAAGGAAGAAATGGAGATCGACGTCCTTCAAATCATGAGGCTAGCAGCGCACAAAATTTCCAAGCAGTTAATTTAACGATTAACCATAAATGAAGACTTAGTGAAAGAGGAGCATATGATGAATGCGGATATGTTTAAACAAAATCTAATACCTGCAGCGCTATTCATCGCGATTGAAGGGCTTTATGCAGCACCAGTAATTGCAGGAGATGGAGTTGTTATTTTACAGCGTGAAGTTCCTGTAAGACCGGCAGTACGACAAGGTGAGTTAGGTCGGGCAACATCAATCGATGTTTCTCCTGATGACAAAGTCAAACAAGTGGTCAGTGGATCGCAGTCGGGTCTTCATTCTGTAGAGTTAAGTGATGCCGATTTTGCAACTGTTTCTACCGATACGTCGCAGATGTCTGCGTCATTAGTGAATCAAACCAATTTAGCTAATTTAACAAGTCCTCAAGAAGTTGGTCACAACTTGAGTGGTGGTGTTGGAACTCAGTCTATCGGCGCAATGGTAACAGGCTCAGTCGGAGGAGCAGTTGGAGCGGCTGTAGGACGTGTCGATAGCTTAACTTCTGGGGTTTCAGGTGCATTGTCCAATATGACTGGTGCGATATTAAGCGGCAGTGGGCATTAAAGAGATATACACGGCTTACGAGGAGATTCTTATGAAAGATTCAGTGTATTTGATTTCAGCGTTCGTAGCTATGCCAGTGTTACTTAATACTGACTTGGCCATCGCTCAGGATCCTTTACCGGACATTCCTGGATATGTAACGCAAAGTGTCATTGATAGCGATGTTTTAAGCCATGTGCGCGGTCGTTTTGCCGTCAACCTGGTGGCAGGGGATTCAAATATCCAAGCGAATACGGCCGCAGTGGCTTTGGGTGCGCAAGGAGGGCCTACTATCGGCTTAGTGAGTGGCATTCAAGTGGTTGATCCGCGGCAAGCAACTTTGCCAGACCTCGCGATTGCGTCTATTGGGGAGCGTGCCTTTGCGAACAGTTCAGGCCTAATCTCAGTAAACCAAGCGAGTGGGGTGGGGAATGCACAGGCTAATGGTGCCGCGTTCGCGATGGGTTTTGAAGAAGTGGTAGCCGAGAGCGTGCTCTCAGCCACTACTTCAAATGCAGCACCGATTGACCCCAGTGCAAGTAAGAGTCACCAAGCAGCATCAATCAACGATACTGCATTTGACGGTGTACGCGGACTTGTTCAGGTTAATCAGTCGGCAGGGTCGGGTAATAGTACGGCCAATAACTTCGCACTTCAGGTGCAACTGAGTGCGAAACCGTAGTTTTAGTTCTTTAAACCAACCGTAACAGGAGAATATCATGAAATCACAATTTAAAAATACCCCAATTGCGTTGGCAGTGGCCGCTTTATTCCTCTCGCCTGTAGCTTTTGCAGATAATAACAATGATGGTCGCGATCGTGATCGTGACCCAGTCAGCATCAAAAAAGATATTAGTGTTAAACAAGAAGTAGAGCAAAAAGGTCGTGTGAACGTAACTGGTCAAATCTATATAGACTCTAGTTCAATGGCTGTAGTGAATGACGCACAGGTAACAACACATAACCAAGTAGATAATAATTTGGTGACCAATGATGCTAAAGTAAACGGTAACGCACTTAATGCAGCAAAAGGTAACATCGGCGTAAACGTTTCTTCTGGCGATAATAATCAACAAGCTAATGCTGCAGCACTTTCAGCAGCTGACGCAAGTTTCGTATTTGGCTCATCAGATGCAGAAGTTTTTGCTAATCAATCTGCAAGTGGCAATCATACTACTAACTTAGCAAACACTAATGCAGCGACACTTGGTGGCAATGCATTGGCTAATGCAAGCGGCAATATCGGCGTTAACATTTCTGCTGGTAATAGCAATCAACAGAAAAATGACTTAGCTGCCTCTGTTGCTGTTGCTCGTATGGCGACAGCAACCGTACAAGCTAATCAGTCAAATGGTTATAACACCACAAGCAATAGCCCAGTTCAAACTGAAACTACAGAGTATCGCCAAGTTAGCTTAGCATTAAATGCAACTGGCGGCTATATCGGTGGTGGTGTGGGTGGATATTATGGAAGCGCATCTGGTACATCAGCTGGTACTTCAGATCAAATCGGCAATGTTTATCCTGATATTTGGAGTGGAACACCACAAAATACAGGCCCTGGTGATCATGTAGTGCATCCTGGTGGTGTAGCCGTTGGTCACTTCGATCTAGATACACAAACTCAAGGTGGTAGCGACTTGAATAATGACGGTGGTGCATTAGCCTTTGGTAACAAAGGTACGTATAGTGGTTCAGAGCATGGTACTTTAGGTTTTGTTGAGGCTGGTGTTCAATCATTATCTGGAACTGTAACTGGAATGGTTCCTGTGGTTGTCGCTGTGAATGTTGCTACAACTAACACTTCATTTTTGGGTGACAATGCATTACAAAATGCCTCTGGCAATATCGGTGTAAATATTGCTTCTGGTACTAATAACCAACAGTTTAATGGTTTAGCAATGTCTGCAACTCAAGCAGGTACTGGTACAGGTGGTGGTTCTGGTGGTGAGTAATCCATGATAGTAACAACTATCATGTATAGATAGTTCAAAAGGCTATCTTTCGAGTCCCAGCTAAAGAAACTTGGCTGGGACTTAACTGATTACTATGATTGCTAACAGGGAGTTGCCATGCAACACCATCAAATTAACAAATACATTTTAATTGCTGCAACTTTGATTGCGGGACTTGAATGCACATCAGTTGTAGCTGCTGATATTCAGTTTGGCGGAACGCTTCCAGGCGGAGGTAATATTCGCAAAAATATCGCTAGTATGCGAGATTTAAAGTTTGTGGATATGGTGCAACAGAAAACTGATTTTAGTTGCGGTGCTGCTGCATTAGCAACCATATTGAAATATTCATACAATCAGGCGATTACTGAAAATGATGTTATTGATGGCTTAATGAAAGTCAGCGACATTGAATTGGTTCGTCAAAAAGGTTTTTCGTTATTGGATATCAAGAATTACACACAAAGCATCGGAATGCGTGGGCGTGGCTATAACGTTAATCCAGATACCTTAGAAAAAATCCACATCCCAACAATAGTCTTGTTAAATTACAAGGGTTACAAACACTTCGTTGTGCTTAAAAAAGCGACTGAGGACAAAGCTTACATTGCGGACCCGGCATTGGGCAATCGCATCATGACAAGAAAAGAATTTGATGCAGATTGGAACGGAATAGTTTTTGCAGTAGTAGGGCAAGGATTTGACCGAGAGTCTATATTGTTAAAACCGAAAGAGGCATTATCGGCTCGCGCTTTGGTAGATAACTATCACCCACTTTCAGATGCAGAGTTATTTGATTACGGATTTGTTCGTTCAGATATGCTTGGACTTTAAGTGCAGTTTATTTAGTCGAGCGTTTTAAAGGAGATTGCAATGAAAATATCACAAATGAATTCAGTTCAACATGCTCACTATCAACGTGAGTTTAGTACAGTTTTAAGGTGTACGTCTAAAACTACTATACATAATCATAAAAAACTTGCATTAGCGATTGCAGGGATTTTAAGTTTTTCTCCAACCGCTAATGCTACTTTACCGCAAGGTTTAGAGGTCTTTAATAACATGCAGGAAGTTTCAGATAGTGATTTAGGTCACATGCGCGGTAAATTTGCGAGTAATAATCAAGTGCTATATTTCGGTGTTGAAATGCTAAGTCAGTGGCAAACTTCAACAGGTAGCATTGTGACTGCCGGCGCCAACCTTAATATTGATTTTCGTGGCAGTTCAAATGGTAATCCAACTGTACAATATTCGCCCACAGTGAGTATTGAGCAACTAACTCCCGGCCCAGCACCAGTAGTGGCTAATGGCAATAATACCGTGAGTGGCGGTGCAGGCTTAGCAAATGTAAGCGGCGTATCACAAAGCATACAGGTTGCTGGCCAATCCAATGATATTCATAATGGCATTGATATGCAAGTTGATTTAAGCTCCACTGGGCAGGGGGGCTCATTAGCGAGTGCGGTTCAGGGTCAGCAGGCTGGGACTGTTTCTAAAACTGGTGCTGATGGCACAGTGGCAACTGTGACTCTTGCTAACAATAGTATCGGGGTGAATGTGACCGTTCCAGGGCAGGGTCAGATACTGCAGCAAATTAAAAATCAAGGTATGTTTCAATCCGCACGTATCGGTGGTGATTTAAACCAAATTCATAATGCTATCACGATGCATATTGGGTTGAATGTGTCTGCCAACACGGGTATTAGCAGTACTTTTGCTGCATTACAAAGTTTAAAGACGATGCCACAAAATAGTACATTTTAATTGTCGCGGAAGTAGATCTAATAGTATTAGAAACAATTTTTGAGATCATCAGCCCAATTTGAGATCATCTGCCCAAACTGAAATGTTCGCATAATTTAATTAAATATACGAGACATACTAAACCGAACAATGGATGTACTATCTTGTGAGAGTTTTTTATTCTGTTTACTATAGATGGCTTGTATTAAAGAGTAAGTGCAATATCAAGACTAATAACTTTATTAGCCCTACTCCTAAGTATTTAATATTCCTATTGGTCAAGCCTCAACTTTATGGGCAAAATATTTATCCGCATTAATGCACCCGAACAGAAACCTGCATTTTGCTAAGTATGCAGCTATGGTCGATTTTGATAAGTTGGAATTTTAGGTAGTCAGTATCGTCATAATATATAAATAATTCTTAATGAGCTTTTAAGTGCCCAATTAGCTGAAACTTTTTAAGATTAAACTGTTATACGAAATAGGTATTGGCAAGGTGCGAATTGCTAAATCATCACAGGGATTGTTTATGGGATGTTTATTCCAATTGCTTTACCGCCAAAGCTCATCACTAATGTTAATTCAGCAGAAAAGTAAGTAGAGTAAATAAGAAAATGTTGCCTTAGTCTCTCATAGACGTAAAAGTAAAATGGGTTGGTTTTGGGTAAATCATATCAAGTTGTTCCGCAACATCTCGAATATATTGCCTCTAAAAAAGAAAATAGGAGGTCAATATCGTTGAATATTTGCTGTTTGAACTATTAATAAAGTTATTCTGCCACCGTGTATTATGATATAAATAGATATGCTAAGAAACAATAAAGCTGAGAAATGACAATGGCTTTCAATCAATTTCCAGGCCACCTCTCATCGATAGTAATAAATTTATAAGCGTCTCAAAACATTAATAATTAAGTTATTGTTCACTTTAAATGTTTAGGCCAACTACATGTATCGTTTAAGACGCTTTTATATAGTGGCAATACTTTTATTTTTCACTGCTTGTAATCAAGAAGAGCAAATATTTCATGGGTATGTAGAGGGGGAGTTTTTAAGGATTTCACCTACAACAAGTGGTTTACTTGCATTTAATTTACAATATTAAATCACAATAGCAATTTAACCCTTGTGGTTAATGTAAGTTGTATTTATGTATGAAATCGATGAGATGAGTATTTTGCTCTAGTTTACCAACACCTATTAATTATCTTAACTAGAAATTCGTTTGTCAATTGACCCTTATTTATTTTGAAGCACGGCTTACTATAAATTAAAAAATTTGACTTACTCTTTGCAGGCATTCATAAACCTAATCTTCGATTAGCTACGGACTATGAATCTTGCTGTTAAGGATTCAGTTCAGACATATTATTTATTGAGTAGCATACGATTATTAATTTATGAGATACTTATCAAACAAAGCCGCTCTGACAATTTATGGATAATAAATAAAATTTAGCACTCGTTAGTGACAATGATAGCAAAAGGATTTTGTGTGCAAGCAATTTGGCTCATTACCTAAAAATGGAACGATATCCAATGATATTGGACGTATGCTTACAGAGATTTAACCACGGTAGCTTTTGTGACTGATGTTAAAACTCCATTTGGCTTGACTCATGCTGAAGCACAACTGCGGCTTGAATCTGATGGTATTAACGAACTACCAGCTGCAGGTCAGCGGGATTTATTTAGTATAGCACTAGAGGTTATACGCGAGCCGATGTTTCTTCTTTTAGTTGCGGCAGGTGCAATATACATACTACTAGGTGATGTGAGCGATGCGCTGATGTTGCTAGGATTTGTCTGCGTGGTGATGGCAATCACCATCTATCAGGAAAATAAAACTGAGCGCGTACTCGAAGCGCTGCGCGATTTAACTAGTCCACGTGCTTTAGTGATTCGTGATGGCATAGAGCAGCGTATTGCAGGGCGAGAAGTGGTGCGAGGTGACTTGCTCATCTTGTCAGAAGGTGATCGCGTAGCAGCAGATGCGGTGCTGATTTCGTGCAGTCATTTTGCGGTTGATGAATCACTGCTTACCGGTGAGTCCGTTGCGGTGCGTAAGACTGCACAAGCTGAGTCTGAAGCACAACTTAACATTGAAATTTCGCCTCCTGGCGGTGATGGTTTGCCATTCGTCTACGCTGGGTCATTGGCTGTGCAAGGCCGCGCAATGGCGCAGGTGCTGGCAACTGGCCCGCGGAGCGAGATCGGAAAAATCGGTAAAGCTTTGCAGAGCTTAGATGTCGAGATTACACCCTTGCAGCAAGAAATTCGATTGCTGGTGCGTACTCTAGCAATTATCGGCGTGCTTTTAAGCTTATTGTTATTTGTGATTTATGGCCTGACGCGTGGTGATTGGTTACATGGCTTATTGTCTGGCATCACATTAGCAATGTCGATTCTGCCAGAAGAGTATCCCGTAGTTTTGACGGTATTTATGGCAATGGGTGCGTGGCGAATTTCCAAACATCGAGTGCTGACAAGACGTGCGCATACTGTTGAAGCGCTTGGTTCAGCCACTGTGATGTGTGTGGATAAAACGGGGACACTCACTTTTAACCGTATGGCTGTGCAACAGCTAGTGGCAAATAACCTTAAGTTCACAGTAGCCTATCCCAGCAAATCTAAGCATGAGTCCGTCAATGATTTATTACCTGAAAATTTTCATGAAGTTCTTGAATTTGCCATTCTTGCTAGTGAGGCAACTCCATTTGATCCGATGGAAAAAGCGATTCATGAAATCGGCCAACAGTATTTGACCGATACCGAGCATCTGCATGGTGATTGGCAGTTAGCGCATGAATATTCTTTGTCTCCAGAGTTGCTTGCTTTATCAAATGTCTGGAAAGCGTTAGACCGCGATGAATATGTGGTAGCCGCAAAAGGCGCACCAGAGGCCATTGCTGATTTGTGCCACCTTGATCAACAGCAGCTTGATGCATTATCTAAGCAAATAAATAACCTAGCAGAACAAGGCATGCGCGTATTGGGTGTGGCAAAGGCCAAACATTCTGGACGCGAGTGGCCAGATATTCAGCATGATTTTGATTTTGAGTTTCTTGGTTTGATTGGGTTGGCTGATCCGGTACGTCCTAACGTGGCACCAGCGCTTAAAGAGTGTCATGCCGCAGGTATTCGAGTGGTGATGATTACAGGTGATTACCCAGCCACTGCTGCTGCAATTGCCGATCAAATAGGGCTACCTATTGGAAGTGCCGGCATCATCACAGGGACTGAGCTCATCCAGATGGATGAATCGACCCTGCGTGAACGGATTCTTCACAGCAATATCTTTGCACGGATGGTGCCAGAACAAAAACTGCGTTTAGTCAATGCGTTAAAAGCGAATGGCGAAATCGTTGCAATGACCGGTGATGGCGTGAATGATGCGCCAGCGCTTAAAGCTGCACACATTGGTATCGCCATGGGCGGACGGGGTACAGATGTCGCGCGTGAAGCAGCGGCGTTGGTGTTACTTGATGATGATTTTGCCTCTATCGTGCACGCTGTGCGTTTAGGCCGAGGCATATTCGATAATCTGCGCAAAGGTATGGCCTATATATTCGCTGTACATTTTCCTATTATTGGTTTATCGCTTGTGCCCTTGTTGCTCGGCTGGCCAGCAATGTTTGCGCCAGTTCACATTGTTTTTTTAGAAATGATAATAAATCCCGCCTGTTCAATCGCCTTTGAGGCAGAACCCGCAGAATCAAATATCATGCAACGCCCACCTCGTCCGCCTAAAGAGTTGCTATTTGGCAAACATGTTTTTTTCATTAGCTTGCTACAAGGAATTTCTCTTTTATTAGCGTCACTATTAGTGATGAGCTATGCCTTAAATAATGGAGCAACCGCAGAGGCTGCCAGAGCCATGACTTTTACCACGCTGGTCACTGGCAATTTGGGTTTAATACTAGTTAATCGCTCATGGCGGCATTCAGTCATACGTACTTTGAATATACGAAACCCCGCATTGTGGTGGGTCATTATTGGCGCATTTGTCTTTCTAGTGCTGGCGCTATTGCTGCCAATACTGCACGATGTTTTTCATTTTGCACCTATCACCGCTCAAGAGTTTGTTTTGTGTTTTTTAGCGGGTTTATCAAGTGTTATTTGGTTTGAACTCTATAAAAAATGTCTTAGAACCTCAGTAATCTGAATTGAGAATATCAATGTCGGCTAAGGGTCGGCATTGAAGATTATCAGTGTCAGCTTTGAAGAAATACGTTCATCAGGCCAAATACCAGCCAATCATAAACTTCACTCAGGGCCCTTTTGAGACTTTCGTCAGCTAGATGTGACCTTCTGCAACGTGGGACAAAGCTGCCGTTGAAAATATGGTGAAAGAAAGGAAAGTGCTAATATTTTTTATTAATATTAGCACTCAAAATTTAAAGAAATGCTTACCCTCTATTTTAAGTTATATAAAGGCTTATTTTTATCAACTATATGAACGGTAAATAGCTTTAATTCATTTTGTGGTGCAATAGTTACTCCTCCGTGAATTTTTTTTCGCATAGCAATCAGAGTATCTCCGGTTTTCATAATAACTTGCCTCCCTTCATCATTAATTAAAGTTGCACCTTTTATAGTATATGCAGTCTCAATGCCATAATGAAAATGTAATGGTATTTTGTCTCCTGCTTTAAAAGTAGAAATTGAAGAGATAGCCTCCATTGGACTATTGCAAACTATATCTCCCCTATCTTTTTCTATTCTATTTTTATCCAAAATATCTGCTTGAACTACTGAGCTCAATGAGATTAAACTTAATACCACTAACAGTTTGGTTACTTTGACAGAAAATATTTTTGTGTACATTACCAACCCTTTTCTTAGTATTTAATTGCTCTAGTGCTGTCATAGATTAGTTGGATGGCAAACATTGCCATCCACCTCTTTTTAAATTCCTTCACGATCGTGATATTCAGTACGAATAAACTTATATCCTACTGTCGCTTGGTTAATATAACCAATACCTGGGTATGGCAAATGTGGCGCAGCAATCAGGCTACCTTCTTTTGCTATTCTTTCAAATTGAATGGCTCTTTGTTTGGCAGCAGCAGGTTGGTCAACATCATAAGTAATCGTAATTTCTGGCTTTGGAAATTGAACAGACTCAACATGGATAGAATCTCCGATAAATGTGATGCTTTTCCCTGCACTCTCAACCTTGTAAAAATAATGGCCTGGTGTGTGGCCCGGTGTTGGCATTGCATTAACGCCTGGGAACAAAAGCTTACTTCCACTAATTGGGCTGATGTGTCCAAGTTTTACGTAGGGTGTTAATGCAGCAGTGGCTTGTTGAAAGTAAGCTTTGTCATATCCATTTACTCCATTCTGATTTTTTACATTCAAGAAAAAATCTAAATCAGCTTTGCCAACATATATAGTCGCGTTAGGAAATGCAGCCTGCCCGTCTTTCACTAAACCACCAGTATGGTCGGTGTGTACATGTGTGATTAGAATGTCTGTAACTTGGTCCGCAACATAGCCGATATTTTTTAGTCTTTCAATTAGCTTACCGCCATAGCCTGGACCAAAAAAGCCCCCAGCCCCAGTATCAACTAGGATTATTTTTGTACCTGTATTGATTAAAAATGCATTAATGGAAGCCTCAACTGGGCTTTGTAAGTGCGCTTTTGTCAATAATTGATCCACTTCACTTTGGCTACCTCCTTTAAGTAATGCATGTAAATCTTGAGGGACAGAACCATCTGAAAGTGAAGTGATTTCGTAATTGCCCAGCTTATACCTATAAAACCCTGGCTGTGTTTGATACTTAACTAACGTCTCTTTCTCAACTACAGGCTCAGCAATAGCAAAGCTTGGGGTGATGATTTGTAAAAACAACGTGGATATTAAGATAGCCAGTTTGGATTGATAATTATTTTTAAGTTTCATAACGATTCCTTTTAATGTCAATAAATATTGCCTCTAAATATTTCCAGCATGTGCTTAAGAGGTCATAAAAGCACTGTGCTAGAATAGCCATAATATTAAATTATGTGAAATTGTTATTTATTATCTCAGATATAACTAATATGAATATAAATAGATCAGACTTTCCTCTTTTGGTGTCATTGGATATTTTGCTTGAAGAACGAAATGTTACTAAAGCAGCTAAACGACTTAATGTAAGCCAGCCAGCTCTTTCAACACAATTATCAAAGCTAAGGGATATTTTTGATGATCGTTTGCTAGTTCCATCAGATAACGGAAGAGGCATGGTACCCACCGAACGTGGCTTGGAAATTCAAGAGAGGCTAAGAGTTTCGTTAGATGGGTTAAAGGACGCGCTACAACATCAAAATTACTTTGATCCAAAGACATCAAAACGAAAATTTGTTATCGCCGCCAATGATAGTGTATTCACTATTTTAGGGTTAACTGTAATGGCAGAGGTTCTAAATCAAAACAACTATAATCTTCAGATGTCAGTTATTCCTCCATATGAGCAATATTTAAATGAACGAATGGCACAAGGTGAAATTGATCTCTATATCGGCGATATGAATAAGATGCCAGAGAGCTTAAAAATGAGATACCTTATGAAAGACAGGTTTTTAATGGCTCAAAGAAAAGAGCACCCTCGTGGGATATCAAAACCATCACTGGCAGATTATTGTAAGCTTTCACATGTAGTTGTTTCTCAAAAAGCAGACTTTGTAACTTCTATTGATCATATACTTGCATCACTTACCTGCCAAAGAAATGTTGTTGTTTCTGTCTCTAGCTATAACCAAGTAGCCCTGGTTCTTTCAAATAGTGATTGTGTTACCACACTACCAAGCCAACTGTTAAATAGATATGAAAGCTCACTTGACTTAATTGATGTCCCATTCGAGATCCCCGCTTTTGAACTGGCTATGGCATGGCACCCACGTGTGCACGAGGACGCATCAAATGTATGGTTGAGAAAACAATTCATTAAAGCTATAAGTTGACGATATATAAGTTAAGATGACTTATACATCATTGATTCAAAATTGATTTCACATTTTTTCAATATATGTGACAGTCCGCTTTGGGTCGGTTTTTGCCCTTTGACCTCCAAATTAGCTTGCCTCAAAGCAGACTTTCAAAAAGTAAAATCAACACTCTTTTACCAATTTAGACTATAGCGCAAAGTTTCTTAGATTTAGTTCATACACACAGCTTTACAAATACCCGATTAATTTAACTCATATATAATTAGCCCATCTATACGGTGGGCTTTTTCATGGAAAAATGTGTTCTATATCTAAGGTCTTCCAAAGACCGTTCTGAAGTCTCACTCGACGCACAACGCAGACAGCTGTGTGAACTTGCGCAAACAAAAAATTACCTAATTGTAAAAGAGTTTGAGGACGCGGTTGAGTCAGGTAAGGATGATGACCGTCCAGGCTTTCAAGCAATGATCGCTGAGATGCGGCTGGGTAAGAAAGAATGGTCCATAGTTTTAGCACTGGACACTTCACGAATCTCGCGCAGACGTATGATCTCCATTATCTTTGAAGAGCAGGAATGCAAGAAGCAGGGCGTTCGTGTAATTTATAAAAGCTTACCAGACGCCGACCCAGCAACTGAGATGATTCTAAAATCTATCTTGCAGGCCATGGATGAGTGGCATTCACTTACTAGTAAAGCTAAGGGCTTAGCTGGGATGAATGAAAATGTGAAGCAAGGTTTTCGGGCAGGAGGTCGCGCGCCAAGGGGTTATCAGTTAGAGCATACGCCGACTGGTGCAATTCGTGATGGATCTCCAGTCATGAAATCTAAGCTAATAAAATCTGATGATGCTGCAGCCATGGCCACATACTTAAAGAAACGGGCAAAAGGATCATCGCGTGCCAGGTCGATAGAAGTAGCCGGATTAATTTCCCCAGTTACAACGCTTATTGATATTGAACGCAATGCCTTAGTTTATGCTGGCCACACAGTTTGGAACCGTCATGCAGAAGCGGGCAGCGGAACAAAGTTTAGAGATGAGTCAGAATGGGTTATAACAAAAGGCACTCACGACGCTTTAATTACTGAAGAAGAGGCTGATTTAATACTCAAACAGTTGGATTCTAGGAAATATGCGCCGGATCGTGTAGCAAAAAGACCATACATATTGTCAGGACTTCTCCAAAACACAGACGGAATAATGTTTGTTTCAGACGGTGATGGTGCATATCGAGCTGGAAAAGGTAAAAGGATGAACGCTGAAGCTGTGGAGAAGGCTGTGCTTCGTAAAGTATTTGCAGATTTGCAAGGTGACGATTATGCAGCTGCAATTCTTGAACATTACAAAAAACAGCTGGCAGGTGTAAAAGATTCTGATGCTGAAATTAAATATATTGCTAAAAAAGTAAGTGAGATTGATTCCAACAATTTAAGACTGTCTGATCTATTAACAAAAACTTCAGCTCCAGATGCATTGTTGCGAGCTATTGAAACAAATGAGATTGAGAGAATTGCGCTAACAGAAAGATTGAACGCCTTGAAGGGTGAAGCGGAATTAAGTCGTGATTACAAAAAGCTAACTTTAAAGGATATTAAAGTTATGCTTAACAATATCGTCGATAGCTTTGAAGACAAAGCAGCCGAAGATATTAAGGCCATGCTCAAAACAATAGTAGAAACTATTATTTTAGATACCGCATCTTTAACCATATCAATAACTTACAAGTTAAAAAGCGGGGTTGAGCTGGCGTCCCCACGGGGATTCGAACCCCGGTCGCCTCCGTGAAAGGGAGGTGTCCTAGGCCTCTAGACGATGGGGACCTAAGAATTTCTGTACCGTATTACAAGTGCAACATCATACTACAAAACACTTAATTATCTAAGCAGAATTTAGTAATTTTTTCCTTTTTGGTGGAGATAAGCGGGATCGAACCGCTGACCTCTTGCATGCCATGCAAGCGCTCTCCCAGCTGAGCTATACCCCCAAATCTACATCAAATTTCGCTGGTGATTTACTTGCGTCATCAGCGAGGCGCCATATTAATGATGGTGCGAACTATTGTCAATGATTTTCACCAGCATTTTTGAATTGTGGCGAATTTATTTCAAAATTACTTTAAAACTAGCCTCGAATATTCGATTGGTTCTCGAATTGGGTGAGTTCAACACGCGGTAGTGGTTGCCAACCTGCTTTACGATGTTCAGCGACTACATTAGTAAATACTCCGCCACGCACGTAGAACTTGGCAGTTACGCGCATGAATTTTGGTTGAGTGGCAGCAACTAGGTCATCTAATATCATATTAGTCACGGCTTCGTGGAAGCAACCTTCATCACGGAAAGACCACATATATAGTTTTAAGCTTTTTAGCTCAACGCAGGTTTGGTCTGGAATGTAGTCTAGATAAATGACGGCAAAATCTGGTTGACCTGTTTTTGGACAAAGGCAGGTGAACTCAGGAATTTCCATATGAATGTGGAAATCACGCGCTTGATTTGGATTTTCAAACGTTTCTAGTGTTTTAGTGGGTTGTGCGGTTGGTTTGCCGCCGATTGATTGTGTAGTCATAGGGTGTTTTTGCTTAAAAAAAGTTATTATACTAGCTTATAAAATTCTACAAAAATTTAGCTTAAATAATTTCTATTCAATTTGCGTTTAACTCACTTAAAACTTGCAGGCTTTAAATCGTTTGTTGATCCGACAACGTTGCATATCCATGGTCAACGTGTGGGTGTGGTTGGACCTAATGGTTGTGGTAAGTCCAACGTCATGGAGTCTGTGCGCTGGGTATTGGGTGAGTCGTCGGCAAAAGAAATGCGTGGCGATAGTATGGATGCCGTTATTTTTAACGGGTCTGGCAATCGTAAGCCTATTTCGCGCGCCAGTGTCGAATTGGTGTTTGATAACAGTTTAGGTGGCGCGTCAGGGGAGTGGAGTCAATACGCTGAAATTTCCGTTAAACGCGTGATTGAGCGTGATAAAGGCTCAACCTACTATATTAATAACACTGTGGTGCGTCGTCGCGATGTGGCTGATTTGTTTTTAGGTACGGGGTTGGGTGGTCGCGCTTACGCCATTATTGGTCAAAATACGATTAATCGGATTGTTGAAGCTAAGCCAGAGGAATTGCGTATTTTCTTAGAAGAAGCGGCTGGTATTAGTAAATATAAGGAACGCCGTCGCGAAACCGAGCTACGTTTGCGAGATACGCGTGAGAATCTCACTAGAGTAGAAGATATTCTGCGTGAGCTGGATAAGCAAATTGCACGCTTACAGTCTCAAGCTGTTGTTGCAGGAGAATATCATCGTTTACAGGCGGCTTTAACCATTACTAAAGGTCAAGTTTGGCTGCTAAAGAAACGTGATGCCAGCGCGCAATGGGAGAAAGCGCAGCGTCAGGTAGAAAAGCTAGTGAATGAACTTGAAGCGCAAATGGCGAGCTTGAGAAGTAATGAAAGTGCGCTAGAAGTGGCTAGGCAGAAGAATTTTTCCGCGACTGAGGCAGTGAATCAGGCGCAAGCTAAGTATTATGAAGCAAACGCAGAGGTTTCAAATCTTGAGAATCAAGTAAAAAATACTGCAGATGCACGTGAGCGCATGCAGTTACAGTTGCAACAGATCAATACTCAGTTAGAGAAAAACATCACGCAACAAAGTAATTTTCAGGCGAGTTTATCAAATGCACAAAATGAATTGCATTTAGCAAATACAGATTTTTCAGCAGCTGAATTAATAATAAAAGAGGCTCGTGAGGCAGTTCCAACCTTATCTACTGAATATCAACAAGCATTGGCAATCTTTAACACTAGCCAAGCTGCGCTTACGCATGCGGATCAGCGTTTAAAGTTAGAGCAAGCAAATATTGGTCATATAGCCCGCACCATCGCTGAAACGAACGAGCAGTTGCAGCGTCTGCAACAAAATTTGAGTAGCATTCAATTCCCCGCGGATGAAGTGCTGACAGAGAAAGAAATACAGCTAGCGGCGGCTGAGGCTGAGATTGCTAGTTTAGAAAAACGCGCTGCTGAAGTATTGCAAAATGAGCAATCGCTTAACTTGTCACTCAAAGCCAGTCGAGATGCACATTTAGCCCAACAGCGAGAGTTAAATCTGTTGGAAGCTGAGATAGGGTCTTTAAATAAAATTCAGCAAACCATGCGCAATGGCAACAATGAAGCAGCGCTAACAAGTTGGTTGAAGGCTGCTGGCTTAGATAACAACGCGCGTATTTGGCAAAAGATTAGCATTAAGTCTGGCTGGGAAACCGCATTGGAATCGGCTTTGGGCGGAAGGTTAAATGCACTTGCAACTTCTGAAATCACGGCAGTTAAAGGCTTGCCAGCCACTAGACCGCCCAGCGCGTTAAGTTTAGCTATAACGTCTGATTTAACCACAACGCGCAATGTTGCGGCGAGGTTGCCCCAAGCTTCACTTTATTCATTTGTAGAAAAGATAACCCCAGACTTACAAGCTGTTCTACAAGATTGGCTGGCAGGCGCGTATGTGCTTGAGGAAGGCGTAGATGCAAATGCTGCGCGCAAAGGCTTAGCTTACGGTGAGTATTTGGTGAACAAGCAAGGTGATATATACACAGCACAAAGTGTGACCTATTTTGGCGCGCAATCTATATTACATGGCGTACTAGAAAGACAGGCTCAACTTGATGCACTGGTAAAGAAACTACCTGGTTTGCAGGAAAATTTAGTGCTAGCGGGCAATCAAGTTAATGAGTTAGAGCAGCAATTGCAAACCTTGCGCCACGAGCATCAAACGCGCAGCCTACAATTAAAGACAGTGACGCAGCAGGCGCATCAATTAAGTATGGCGCTGCAACAGCTCAAACAGCAACAATTAAATGCTTTGCAGCGAGAAAAAACCTTACAAGCGGATAGCTCATTGGTGAGTGAAAAGTTAGTTAATCTCAAAGCTGAAACAGCGTTAAAAGAGCAATCTGTGGCTGAGATTTCACAAGGCTTTCGACAGTTACAGAATGAAAAAGACGAAGCAGATAAAAACAGACGACAAGCTGAACTGGCGTTTAATTATGCCAGAAGCCAACTGCAATCATTAGAGCGTGCGTATCAAGAAAAGTCTTTTAATATTAAGTTAAATAACAATAATATCAATGATTTAAATAATAAAATTAACTATTTACTTGAAGAAAATACTAGCCTTAAATTACGCTGCAATGAAGTAGAAACCACATTAGCCGCCACCAAAATGGAAGCGTTAAAAGCTAATTTAGAAGCAGCTATTAATAATAAACAACAGCAAGAGCTTACTTTGGTAAACGCACGCAACCAAATGAGCGATTGCGAGCAGGCTTTGCAACAGCAAGAGCGCATGCGCATGCAGAACGAGCAGTTATTGCACCCCTTGCGAGATAAGTTGGAAGCTAGTCGGCTAAGTGAGCAAGAAGCGCGCTTGTATTTTGAGCAATGTCAGGCTGAGTTATCAGCTTCGCAATTGAGTGAGGCTGAACTTACTGAGCATCTAACGGCTAATGGTGGCGAGAATAAGCTTAAAGTGACTGATTTAGAAAATAAACGTGACAAGCTTGTTCTGGATATAGAAGAGTTAGGCGCGGTCAACTTGGCGGCTATTCAAGAGCTGGAAAGCGAGCAAACTCGCAAACAATATTTGGATAGTCAATGTAAAGACTTAACGGATGCCAGCGAAACGTTAGAAGATGCTATACGTAAGATCGATAAAGAAACAAGAGGGCGTTTGCAAGTGACATTTGATGAGGCTAATCGTCACTTTATGGAACTATTCACTACGTTATTTGGCGGCGGACAAGCAAGATTAGAGCTTCTGGGTGAAGAGATATTAGATACGGGTATGCAAGTTTTTGCGCAACCGCCAGGCAAGAAAAACAGCACGATACATTTATTATCTGGCGGTGAAAAGGCACTCACCGCTTTAGCCTTGGTATTTGCTTTATTTAGGTTGAATCCAGCACCATTTTGCTTGATGGATGAGGTTGATGCGCCCTTGGATGACAGTAATACCGAGCGTTTTTGCACAATGGTGAAAAAAATGTCTGAGAAAACGCAGTTTTTATATGTAAGTCATAATAAAATAACCATGGAAATGGCGCAGCAATTGATAGGTGTTACTATGCAAGAGTCTGGCGTTTCACGTATTGTGGATGTCGATATGGAAGCAGCAGTGCGAATGATGGAAGAAGTAGCGGTTTAATTGGCAGCATGCATTAGCAATATAGCAACGATTTAAAGTAATACTGAAAGCAATAATGATGAGAGCAATTTTGAAAGTTAAATGTAAATGAGTGAATTACAAATAGCCTTAATCGCCATAGGCGCGCTGATTATACTGGCGGTGCTTGTTATTAATTGGTGGCAGGAAAGACGATTCCACAATCAAGTGGAAAAGAGCTTTTCACCTTTGCAAAGAGATGCTTTACTGGATGACAATAATTTAGACAATGCTGACTTAGAAGATAGTCTAGATGAGCTCGGTACTGGTGAGCCAAGCTTTGAAGCGCGCAACTTAAATGAACCAAAATTTCATACCAATCAATTTGATAGCGCTGCAGATAACAGGGCTAGCAATCACTTCTCAATTGATGAAATAGCGACAGTTAGCAAGCAGCCATTAAACACAAAATATGAAGAATCTGATGATAGGTTTGTAGCCTTACCGAATGAAAATGCTGCAGAATTGCTAATGCAAAAAGAAGAGTCTATTGATGACACCTACAGCGAACTCATCAATTCAAAATTGGACAGATTAGTTTCTGATAATGATAAACAAGATCAGCATCAACAAGCGCCAGTGCAAGATGCTGTACATACTCAATCTAATGACTTCAAAGTAGTGTTCGACCAAGCTTTAACTCATCAAGACCCAGTAGAGCCAAATTCACAAATAAAGAATAATGCACCTATAGAGGTTGCAGTGAGCTTGCCTGAGATGCTGCATGGGCAAATGGATTTAACGGCATTGTTATATTTATCTACGGACACGCCTGTTAGCGCATTAAATCATGCCTTAACTTCATTGTTTGATAACTTTGATAAACCAATTTTCGTGCATGTTTTAGACTCCAACAAACAATGGCATTTGTTAAAAGAGATGCAAACTAATCAAGAAGCTTTGAATAGACTTATTTCAAAAGTGGCTTGCAGTATGCAGTTGGCAGACCGCGGTGGGGCAGTGGAGCGTAGCACATTAAACCGCTTTCAATTAGCGGTTGAAACTTTAGGGTTAGATATTAATGGTCATGTGGAATGGCAAAATGCGGGCGATGCACTGAATACAGCCAACTCTTTAGATTTATTTTGTATTGAAGTGGATAAAACTATCGGTTTTCATTTAATGCATGGTGACAGCGGTGCTTTTACTGGCACCAAATTACGCGGCTTAGCAGAGGCTCAGGGCTTAACACTTACATCAGATGGCGCTTTTAAATACTTTGATCAATCACTAGATGATATAGCTAGTAAGCAACATCCATCCTTTGTGATGTTCAATCGTGACGATCATCCATTTAGCCCAGAAATGCTCAGAACCTCGGTGGTAAAAGGGATTACGTTCCAACTAGATATTCCACATGTTAAACAGTCCGCTGAAACCTTTAATCAGATGATACAAGTAGCAAGACAAATGGAAATAGGGCTAAACGCAACATTGGTGGATAGCAACAATAAAGTGTTGGGTGATATTCAAGTCGAGAAAATTCGTCAGCAAATTAAGGTGTTGCAAGCCACCATGCTAGTACGTGGCATCGTCCCTGGCTCAGATAGCGCACATAGACTATTCTCTTAACGTACTACGTAATTAATCAGTATGTTGGTAATCTCATTGCTAGACCGTTTATGTTAGAAAGCCGATGTTAGATCCTATGGCGCAGCCAGACCTATTTGGAAGTTTAGGGCAACCCAATCTGGTATTACGCTGCCAGCAGTTGCGTCAACTTATAGCACAATATGACCATGAGTATTATGTGCTTGATGCGCCATCTGTGCCTGATAGTGAATATGACCGCGTCTACCGTGAGTTGCAAGATATTGAACGGCAACACCCTGATTTAATCACCCCAGATTCGCCAACGCAGCGTGTCAGTGGCTCAGCAGTCAATGCATTTAATAGCATAACTCACCGACAATCCATGTTGTCGCTTAATAATGCATTTGAAGATAGTGAGTTAGAGGCTTTTGATAAACGTGTTCGCGAAGCATTGGGGCAAGAGCAGGTTGAGTATGCTGTTGAGCCAAAGTTTGATGGCTTGGCTATTACTTTAACTTATGAAAATGGCATTTTTACGCAAGGTGCAACCCGTGGCGATGGCTACACAGGTGAAGATGTCACTCATAATTTGCGCACCGTACGTTCAATTCCAATGCGGCTTAACTGCAAACACGCGCCTAAACTGTTAGAAGTCCGCGGCGAAGTACTGATGTTTAAGCGCGACTTTGAGAAACTTAATCAAGCGCAGTTGGCGAAAGGTGAAAAGTTGTTTGCCAATCCGCGAAATGCCGCAGCTGGTAGCCTTCGTCAATTAGATGCAAAAATTACCGCAACACGCCCACTGAGTTTCTTTGCTTATGGTTTGGGTGTCACAGACGGTGTAAAACCATTAACTAGTCACAGCATGGCGATGGATTATCTGGCGAACCTTTATTTCCCAGTTAGTGAAGTACGGCAATTAGTTAGCGGCGTAGCTGGCTTACGTGCTTACTATCAAAAAATTGGTCAGTTGCGTAACGAACTGCCGTTTGATATTGATGGCGTAGTCTATAAAGTCAATCAATTCAATCAACAAAATGAACTTGGTTTTGTGTCTCGCGCCCCCCGCTGGGCGATTGCACATAAGTTTCCAGCGCAAGAAGCATTAACAGTCGTTGAAGATATTAATGTGCAAGTAGGCCGTACTGGCGCTATTACACCAGTAGCAAGGCTGGCGCCCGTGTTTGTTGGTGGGGTCACTGTCACCAATGCCACATTGCACAACGAGGATGAAGTACGGCGTAAAGATGTACATATTGGCGATACCGTCAGCGTGCGTAGGGCAGGGGATGTAATCCCAGAAGTTGTTAGTGTCGTACTAGAAAGACGCCCTGCGGATGCACGTCGCTTTAAAATGCCAACAACATGCCCTGAATGTGGTTCACATATTCTAAAACAAGCAGATGAAGCCGTAGCCCGCTGTACGGGCGGCTTGTTTTGCCCTGCGCAACGCAAACAAGCAATTACGCACTTTGCATCACGGCGCGCAATGGACATTGAAGGATTGGGTGAAAAGTTAGTTGATCAACTAGTTGAAGCAGACTTAGTACATACCCTAGCTGATATATACCTACTCAATTTAGAGACATTAAGCAATCTAGATCGCATGGCGACTAAATCAGCGCAAAACATTTTAGATGCGCTAGATCACAGCAAAAAAACCACGCTAGCCCGCTTTATCTATGCGCTGGGTATGCGCAACGTGGGTGAAGCTACCGCTAAAGATTTAGCCAAGCACTTTGGCAACTTATCTGCACTCGTGCAAGCTGACACCGCATCGTTATTAACTGTGAATGATGTTGGACCAGTGGTTGCTGAGTCTATTAGTAATTTCTTAGGTGAACAGCATAATCAAGATGTCATTCGAGCGCTGCAGCACGCTGGCATCTCATGGCCTGAAACTGAAGGCAAGCAGCTTGCTACGGGGCATTTGCTTGATAAGACCTTTGTGCTCACCGGCACATTGCCAACTTTATCGCGCGATGCAGCAAAAGAAATGATAGAGGCGGTAGGCGGCAAGGTGAGCGGTAGCGTTTCCAAGAAAACAGATTTTGTCATTGCAGGCAGTGATGCAGGTAGTAAGTTAGATAAAGCGCAGGAGCTTGGTTTGGTCATACTGGATGAAGCTGGCTTGCTGGCTTTGCTGGCTTAAGATTGTTAATGAGCTACCATCAATATCTTGAGCAAGTCATTGATATCGCGAAAGCCGCCGGTGACGCCATCATGCAGGTATATTCAACAGATTTTAATGTCGTTAAAAAAGATGACAACTCACCGCTTACTCAGGCTGATTTAGCCGCGCATCAAGTGATTGTTCAGGCTTTAAGCAAGCTCACGCCAGATATTGCTATTCTTTCTGAAGAATCAGACACCATAGGTTTTGAAACGCGACGCCAGTGGCAACAATACTGGCTGATAGACCCTTTGGATGGCACGCGGGAGTTCGTCAAAAGAAATGGTGAATTTACCGTTAATATTGCCTTTATAGATCGCCATCAGCCTGTGCTTGGCGTCGTGTACGCCCCAGTGACTGGCTTGTTGTATTACGCCAGCCACGGCCATGGTGCTTATAAGCAGTTAGAAACAAATCACACTCAAAGTATCCATACTCGATTATTAAATCTAAAACAGCCAACTGTCGCAGTTAGTCGTTCGCACTCCAATGAAAAAATGCAGCAATTCATGCGCAATTTAGAAAGCGTCGCAGGTGTAGCGCCTGAACTAATTAGCATGGGCAGCTCTCTAAAAATCTGTTTAGTGGCTGAAGGTTTGGCGGACGTGTATCCAAGGTTAGGACCTACCTCAGAATGGGACACAGCAGCGGCACATTGCGTATTGCTGGAAGCGGGAGGCGATATAGTGGATATTTCTAATCATTCATTGCTTTATAACACCAAAGATTCTTTATTGAATCCTAGCTTTTTTGCTAAAGGTGATGGCGTTCATGACTGGTCAGTTTATTTATAACTTCTGTAAATCAGTCAAATAAAACCTGAATTAATTAGCGCGAATTAACTAGAAAGATAAACAACAAATGAAGTTACAAATTACTTTAAGTTCAATTTTTATCACATTGTTTTTAAATAATGTTTATGCAGAAAGTTCGGAAGTTTCTGCTTGCAAATCAGCTCTGAATAAAGGCGATGCTGTCACTGCCTTGAAGCAAGCTGAGAAAGCATTAAGCAACAATAATAAAGAGGTTGAGGCTTTCATTTGTCAGGGGCGCGCCTTGACTGCAACGACAAAATTTGACTTAGCGTTATCGTCTTTTAAACAAGCAAATAACTTATCAACCGACGTTTTTGACAAGACCATCGCCACTTTGCTGATAGGCCGCACTTATCACGCACTCAAACAAGATGATTCGGCGATAGCAAGTTTTCAGCAATCACTGGTAAATGCTAAAGCTGCCAGCAATCAAGCGTTTGAACGTGTTGCGCATAATTCAATGGGTGATGTTTATTTTGAAAGCAATCAGTATGCTCAAGCTTTATCTGAGTATATGGCGGGTACCAAGCTTGCCGCCAACGACAATGAACGTGGCGAAAGCTACGAAAAAGTTGCATCAACCCATCACAAATTGAATCAAAATGATTTGGCTGTTGAATACCAACTTAAAGCCTATTTAATGCACGATACCGCTGGAACTTTAGATCAATATGCCCACTCTAGCGTTGAGCTAGGCCGTTATTACGTGATTACCAAGAGTTACACCAGCGCTGAAAATATACTGAATAAAATCATCAAGTTCGCCAAAGAGCAGGGCGGCGCCTACTATGAAGCACAGGGCAGTTATGTGTTGGCGCAAGTTAAAGTTGCAAAAGGTGATATTGCAACAGCTAAAAGCCTGATTGAGAACGCAAAACTGATTGCTAAAAATACTAATGACAAGGCCTTGGATGCGGAGATAGATCAGGAAACCAAAGGTTTGTTTTAATTTCAAAGTAAAAAACAAAAAATTAGTTGAATATATTGTAAGGAAATCTATTCAGGGGAGACTAAGAGGCAACAGTAACATCTCATCAGTATTTTTTAATTGCACATTTAATTGAGAGCCGCCATGATTATTCAAAGAAAATCTGACATCATACCGTCTGAAATTACCCCTAAAACTGTTTTTGACAATCGCCGTGAGTTCATTCAAAAAGCGGGATTTGGCTTAATTGCTGGTGCGGCTGCAGGCTTATTAAGTAATCCACTTAAAGCCGCCACCGTAAGTTCTGGCACCACTGAGGGCGCAGGTCGATTAATAGGGCGTGCAAATGCCCCAGCTATTATTAAAGCGCCATCCTTTGGGGCTCATCAAAAAATCGCCAACTATGCTAAAACTACTTATGGCGCGGGCGAAAAGCTCACCGCTTATGAAGATGTCACGACCTACAATAACTATTATGAATTTGGTACAGATAAAAACGAACCTGCGATCAACTCAAAACTATTCAAACCGTATCCTTGGACAGTCAGTATCGAAGGTGAAGTTAAAAAGAATAAAACGATAAGTATTGAAGATATTTATAAACTAGCACCGCTAGAAGAGCGCATCTACCGCATGCGCTGCGTAGAGGGCTGGTCCATGGTGATTCCTTGGATAGGATTGCCTTTAGCGCAATTGATTAAATGGGCTGAGCCTAATTCTAATGCAAAATATGTGGAATTTATCTCTTTAGCCGATAAACAGCAAATGCCTGGTCAGAACCTTCAAGTGCTTGATTGGCCTTATGTAGAAGGCTTGCGTATGGATGAAGCGATGAATCCACTGACAATTATGGCAGTTGGTTTATATGGTGAACAATTACCTAATCAAAATGGTGCACCTATGCGCTTAGTGACCCCATGGAAATACGGCTTTAAAGGCGCCAAAGCGATTGTTAAGATTCGCTTCGTTGAAAAAATGCCAGTTTCAAGCTGGATGAAAGCAGGACCAAACGAATATGGTTTTTATGCCAATGTGAACCCGAATGTTGAGCACCCACGCTGGACTCAGTCTTCTGAAAAGCGCATTGGTGGCGGCTTGTTTGCTGGACGCATTAAAACACAGATGTTTAATGGTTATGCAGATCAAGTAGGGCAGATGTACGCTGGTATGGATTTACGTAAAAACTTTTAAGGTACTTAAGGTAATCACCATGTTAGCTTTTTTAAAAAACAATCCAACAAAGAAACAAATCACATGGATTAAGGCCTTTGTATTTACCGTATGCCTTATTCCATTAGTGCGCTTAATTTGGCTAGGCGTTGCAGATAACTTAAGTGCCAATCCAATCGAGTTTATCGAACGTTCAACTGGCTTCTGGGCACTATTTATGTTACTGGCAACACTCACATTAACGCCCATTCGCTTACTCACAGGACGAGCATGGCAAATACAAATGAGGCGTATGCTAGGCTTATTTATGTTCTTTTACGTGTGCTTACACATTATTACTTACTTGTGGCTAGACTTTGCATTCGATTGGCTAGACATCACTAAAGACATCGCCAAACATCCTCGCATTCTTGTTGGTTTTGCAGCGTTCGTATTAAGTGTTCCATTAGCCTTAACATCTACTAATAGCATGATGAAACGCTTACGTGAACGCTGGAAACAACTACATCAATTGGTCTATTTAATAGCTATTTTAGCCATAGTACATTTTTGGTGGCTAGTTAAGAAAGATATTCGAGAACCTCTTCTATATGCATGTATATTAATGGTTTTATTTGGCATTAGAATCTATTATAAATATATAAAAGTAGCCAAAGTAACTAGTAAAGTTCAGACAAACAGTCTTTAGTTTTAATTTTTTGTAAGTCATTTTAATTTTCCGCGACTAATGATTATAGAAACAAATAAACATTAACAAGGGACTTAAAATGAGTACAACAAACTTAATCTCCAGCGGTTTAAATTTATATAAAGCTGGTATCAACCAACTAAATAATCTAGCAGAAAGTGTACCTCAACTATTTTTAAGATTGCTACTGGCATGGGAATTTGGTGAGTCTGGCTTTGAAAAACTACACGGTACCAATTGGTTTGCAGATTTAGCTTTTCCATTTCCATTCAATTTATTACCACCGGATATTAGTTGGGGCATCTCAACATTTTTTGAGATTACTGGCGCGTTTGCGCTAGCATTTGGTTTTGCCACAAGATTTTTCTCAATATCGTTAATGATTCTCACCATAGTTGCAATCTCAGCCGTGCATTGGCCTGAACATGTAAGCAACTTAAGCGAGCTACTCAAAGGTTACAGAATCGTTGACGAAGATGGCGACGGATTTGGTAACTACAAATTACCACTTATTTACCTAATGATGTTTTTACCATTGCTGTTTGGTGGCGCAGGTAAGTTGAGTGTAGATCATCTAATTAAGAATAAATTTAATTAGACTTTAAGTATCAGTTATCAGAATAGTGGTGACTGATACTTAAATTAGATAATCTATTATTACATTTAATTTTACATAATATACATTATACGAAGTAAAGATATAATCGCTTCGGAATAGTAATCGGCGGATTAGCAAGTCCCCTCGCGGGTTTTCACCATTTATCAGGAGATATACAAATGGTGAACTTGTCACAAGATTTGGTGCAACTAGATTTGACACAGGAGCAGCTCAAACTATGTTTGATTGCGATTGATGTCTTCAATGGTCTTATAAATAATCCAGTTTTACAAGCCCCTTTAATTAATTCTATTCAACACGCGGAAAAATTCTTTGGCTTTTCTTTCGATACTCACGCTGCGATATCTGATCTAAGTAAGTTTTCAGATGTTTGTATTGGACTGACTTGTGACAAGCTCTTTGAGAAATATGAAGAACTTGAATCACTAGAATCATTGCATTAGGTGCTTATTATGCCTAAATACAAACCGAAGCGATTTTACCCACCTCTGGCTGAAGATTTTATTTTAGCAAGGCGTATGGCTTGCTTAAGCCAAAAAAACGTCGCAGAGCTTCTACATGTCAGCCCAAAAACTGTTGATAATTGGGAAGCTGGTAAAACTACCATTCCTTATGCGTCTTTTAAGTTACTACGTGTTTTAACTAATTACGAATTGCCTGGTAAAGAATGGGAAGGTTGGTCTATTCGGGGCGGCTCAATCTACAACCCTACTGGTCGTCAATTCAGAGCACATGAGTTGCTCTATATTCAAAACATGTTCCAAATGGCGCGTATATGGATTGCAGAAAGAGAAAAAGCTCGTGAGTTGGCAAAGCAAGTAAAAAGGGTGCCTATCGAGCGTCTGCATTTGAGAGTCATTCAAGGGGGTATGCGTTGATGTTAGCTCCCTACTTTCTCTGTGAAACGCTCCAGCGTTGGCAACATGGCGTAGCCATGCTGTTGCCTTGCGAAGCAATCACACTCATTAATATATTTGTTTGTGCGCCCTCCTCTGTAGACTGCATTTGTGAATTTACAAGAGTCGCCAATAGGACTTTTTTATTAACTCATGGGCTACCTTAAGACAAACCGCAGAGGCGCGCCAGCGCCTCAAGCGGTTTGGCTGAAGGTGTGTCCCTTAATTTATATTACGGACACATTGTAAACGAACAAGCAACCATGCGGGTTACGGACACTATTCAACAGCTAAATGTAATGACACTGTACATACATTGTCATTACAAACTACATTTTTAAGGGTTTTTATGACTAAATCTAAAACTTCGATAATACAAATTCGTATTGAACCAGAGTTGATTGAGCGTTATCAAAAATATGCGCAATCTGAAGGTTTTCATTTGTCAGTTGCATTGCGTAGGGATATGAAGCTACGTTGTGAGCAATACGAAGCATTTTTACTTAGGCAAGAGGTCGAATTACAGCGTCGTTTGAATGCTAAATGATTATGCAAGTTACACCTGCACAAGTGGCAAAACGCTTATCTATTAACGTAGAGTTCGCCAGCTGCTAACTAATGGGCGCATGTCTGGAAAAAAACTTGAGAATGGTCGTTGGTTGATTAATTGGCCGCTACAAATTACTTCTAGAAAGCGTGGACCGGGTATGCTGAAATTTCCAACTAAATTGAACTAGAGTCTCTCTGCTTTAGGGCTGTATTTTTGAATTGTTTATATATTTGATTACCTAAACCTGTAAGGTTAACAATTTTTTCCAATGTAGATAAGTCAGTTGTAATTCTAGCAAGACCACTTTCTACTAAGGAATCTAATGTATTTCGAGAGGAAATCATTGAAAAATCTTTTACAGTGACTGAGCTTTTGACAGCGGTGACCTCACCGATTAATGAAATTCCTTTTAGCTCCTCGTTTGATAGGTTATTAATTAGCTCGGAAATTTGTTTTTTAGTTATTGTTATTCGCCTGATCTTAGGTGAATCATCTATTGATACCTCTTTAAACGTTTGAATATCTTTAGCTAGCTTTTCCATTTCTATTGTTTCACTTTTAGCTAATGGTTTATTAGATTCGTTTTGAGACTTTTCTGATTCTGATTTTATACGTTCATCTTCCGCTAATTTTTGAGACGCTATAAGCTTTTCTAGGCTTTCTAATTGAGTTCTTAGTTGGTTTTCTGTTACTTCAGCTCTTTCAATGCGTGAGGTTAAATCCTTTTCTGCCACAGAGTATTGAAGGTAGATTTTTTGAACGTCTTTTTGGCTGTATACAATTTTCCCTTCAGATAATACTCGCGCGTTTCTAATCTTTACCTTGCGGTCTAAAGTAAATCTAGTGATGTAATAATCTGCAAATGGATAAATAAAGGTATAGAAACATGCTGCCATGAAAGGTAATGCAAAAGCATTTAATAAAATCACTACGTCCACATAGGGAACACTTAAGCTTGATTTTACTAATGTTGAATTTATTAAGCTTAATTTGTTTTCTATTGAAAAACTATCAGAAACATCTGTGAAAGTAATTATCGCAACTTTGTAATTGAATATAATCCATGAAACAAAAAATGAAAATATAAACGGACTTGAGAACCTTTCTGTAATTAGTTCTTTTGCGGATGTGAATGTTTCAGTAAGAAAGTTATTATCTTCAGAGCTAGCCAAAAATTTCTCCCTATATATATTTTTATTGATTCTTCGGAATAGTTTCGGTATCTTACCCTCAACGGTTCGGAAAATCTTTCCTAACCGTTAAATAACATATTTATTTTTTACATAACGTAAATATGGTGGGAACCCGCGCCCTTGCCCAGTCCGTTCTATACATTATACGAAGTAAAGATATAATCACTTCGGAATAGTCCTGCGTATTAGCTACTCTCCACGCAGCATTTTCCATTTATTTTGAAATGCGTAAATAATTAATCCATAAATGGTGAGGACTTAACAAAACTTAGTGATGCTGACTTGTTATAAGTTTGCGCAGACTTTAGTAATCTGTCTAACATTTAAGCTGTATATGCTGGCACCTTGATGCGATAATATTTCATGGTTTCTATTCACAACACAAATTCTGTTTTACTAGCATCAAAGGAGAGCGATGTTTCTTCTTGGATTGAGTCTTTATCGAAGCGTTTCTCGACCACTGATGTTGAGTTAATTCGTCTTGCCTGCGATCTAGTTACCCCGCTCTATGCTGGTTGTACTGAGCTGACAGGTACGCCACTATTGCAGCATGCTCTGGGAGCGGCGACCATCCTCATCGACATGAACATGGATGTGGAAACCATTGCCGCAACGATACTACATGCTGTGCCAGAGAGCCTCGTTGATTGGCATAGAGCGCTGGAAACTCAATTCGGTGCCAATATTGTTGGCTTGGTTGAAGGTATTTCACGTATGGAGCAAATTCAAGCATTCAGCGAGATTGAAGGCCTGCATGACCCTGACTTGAAAAATGGTGACCACGCGCAGCAGGTAGAGAGCTTGCGCAAAATGTTGTTGGCAATGGTGCAAGACATCCGCGTCGTACTGATTAAACTGGCTGAACGCACGCATACTTTGCGCTGCTTATCTGGAGCTAGCCCTAGCCAGCAGAAGCGAATTGCACAGGAGAGCAAGGGAATTTTTGCGCCGCTGGCCAACCGTCTTGGTGTGTGGCAGATTAAATGGGAGTTGGAAGACCTCTCGCTACGTTATCTAGAGCCTCAACTCTACAAAGAAGTGGCGAAAATGTTGGATGAGCGACGCGTCGACCGAGAGCAATACATCATTGATGTTGTGAACCAACTAAAATATGAACTGAGCCATGCAGAAATCAAAGGGGAAGTGACTGGGCGCCCCAAGCACATTTATAGCATCATCAATAAGATGAAAAGTAAGCGCCTTGATTTCAACGAGCTTTATGATGTGCGTGCGGTGCGGATTCTGGTCGACGATATTAAAGACTGTTACACCGTGCTTGGTCTGATTCATAACCTATGGCAGCCTATCCCTGGTGAGTTTGACGATTATATCGCGCGCCCTAAGAGCAACAACTACCGTTCTTTGCATACTGCCGTTAGCGGACCACGCGGATTGGCGCTGGAAGTTCAGATTCGCACTGTTGAGATGCATCAGCATTCCGAACTGGGCGTTGCAGCCCACTGGCGTTATAAGGAAGGCGGTAAATCAGACGCTAAATTCGACGAGAAAGTCGCTTGGTTGCGCCAGATATTGGCATGGAAAGACGAAGTTGCCGACAGCGGCGACTTATTAGAACAATTCAAGAGCGAACTGTTCCAAGACAAAGTCTACGTAATAACGCCACAAGGCAAGGTGATTGATTTACCCACAGGCGCCACCCCTATTGATTTCGCTTATACATTGCATACTGATTTAGGCCATCGGACGCGCGGCGCGAAGGTAGATGGAAGCATCGTGCCTCTCAACACGAAGCTACAAAACGGTCAGCGCGTAGAGATTCTAACGTCAAAACATGGTTCACCTAGCCGCGATTGGCTCAATGCTACGCTTGGTTTCTTGCAAAGTCCGGGCGCTCGCGCCAAGGTTAGGCACTGGTTCAAATATCAGCATTTCGAAGAAAATATAGCGCAGGGTCGTGCCAAGTTGGATCGCGAGTTGCACCGTGCCGGCGTAGGAGCCATCAATCAAGAAAAAATAGCGCAGAAACTACAATTTCAGAAACTTGAAGATTTTCTGGCTGCCATTGGGCGCGGAAATATCAGCGAGCATCAAATTGCCCTCGCTATTCAGGGTGAGGCGGCTCCAAAACCTGAGCAAACGGACACACCAATCGCTCCCAGACGCATTTCAAATGTAAAATCTCAGACTGAGGTCGTGATTGAAGGTATTGGTAACTTGCAAACCAGCACAGCCAAATGCTGCAAACCTATGCCTCAGGATGTCATTGTTGGCTACCTCACGCGCGACCATGGGGTAACGATTCATCGTAAGGCATGTACATTTATCGCACGATTACCAGAGGAACGGCACGATCGCGTGCTCAATGCCCAGTGGGGTAACTCTCAGAGTGTCCGCTCGGACGTGGATATCGAAGTGGAAGCACATGACCGTCAAGGCCTGCTTCGAGACATCAGCGACCTATTTGCTCGTGAAAAAATCAACGCCACCAAGGCCAACACAATGAGTAGGAATCATCTGGCGTTAATGCAGTTTTCGATCGAGATCTCTGATTTGGAACAACTAAGCCGCCTACTGGGCTTGATACAGCAGGTGCCAAATGTTATCGCAGCACGGCGGCGATAATCTATGGTTTGATTTTGATTACTTTATAGTACGAATTTTGCTAGAGGCTAATGCCGCCGCCGCAGTTCTTGTTTCTACGCCTAACTTAACAAACACATGCTCTAAGTGTTTATTGACGGTGCGTGGGCTGGAGCCAAGAATGTCACCAATATCGCGGCTGGTTTTACCTTTGGTGGCCCAGTACAAAACTTCTGACTCTCGGCTGGTTAACTTAAATATTGTCATCAATGCCTCTATCTGAGCAGCATCAGACTCTTCTCGCAGCAAAATTACCCACTGTTCACTATCGTTAAGTTCTGCTGGAACAAAGTTCAAACGCCCTCTTGGTAAAACAATCGTCAAGAGTGGTATGTCAGCTTGCGTTTCTCGAGCGAGTGATACTTTTTCAATCCAAGATAATACTTGTGGCGGCGTTTTGGATTGAAAATGCGCATAGTGCTCTGGAAAATATCGCTGCATCCACTCTCTTGCTAGCGGCGTTTGCCATACAACCTTGCCATTACTTGGCGTAATGGCAATAGCAGCCTGACCAAATGCATCTAAGGCCCCACGCGCCTGACTCATTAATCGCGAAGTTTGCATGTGTGCATCAATTCTTGCGAGTACCTCTATTGCACGTATAGGCTTCGTAATATAATCCGTCCCCCCCGCCTGAAACGCTGCAACCACATGCTCAGACTCAGTGAGCCCGGTCATAAAAATGATTGGAATATGACGAGTATTAATATCTGCTTTTAGCTTTCTGCAGACCTCAAAACCATCCATGCCAGGCATGATAGCATCGAGCAATATAATGCCAGGTTGCGCTTCTATCGCTGCCACTAGGGCGGCTTCGCCGTTATTAGCGACTAATACAGTAAACCCTGATTCATCTAATGCATCGTGTAACACCGCTAAGTTATCGGGCACATCATCGACGATGAGCACAATAGGCGCACCGTCTCTGCTTGGCTTAAGGTTACTCATAAGTGTTAATCTCTTCCACAAATTTCTTCATGGCAGCTAACTGGAACTGTTGCGCAAACTTTCTCATCGCAATAGCAAATACTTTATATTCGACATCTAAACTCTCTATTTCATCTATTTTTTTAGAAATACCCCGAACATACCCTATTTTCATTAACGCTAACAACTCATCTAGATAGATTTTAGGTGGTGCAACCAATACAGGCGTAGAGTTTGGCTCTTCGACAGGCAATAGCTGATTTTCTGACGCGGTAATCCATTCTAAATTAAGTTGTTTACCTAGCCAATCTAACAACTCAGATAGCTCTACAGGTTTTAATATAAAGTCTTCGGCACCTATGCCTGCAGTATTCTCTAAACCTTTATCGAAAGCATTGGCCGATACAATACCAATTGGCACATCAGACTGCCGTACTTTACGTATGACATAACTTGCTTCCCAGCCATCCATCATAGGCATTGCAAGATCCATTAAAATCAGATCAGGGTTAAATGTTGTGTGTTGTTCAAGGCACTCTAGTCCGTTGGCGGCTTCGGCCATTTCAAACCCTAGCGGCTGGAGCAGAGTAACTAACATTTCTCTATCAATATACTCATTATCTACCACCAGTATTTTCTTTCTTGCGCCAACATAGCCAATACGTTGGGCGGCTAATACTGCTTCTATTTCTTGAGTTTGGTGTATTTGTGGTAAAAATAACTTAATTTTAAATATGGTACCTTTCCCTACCACGCTGTTCACACTGATTTCACCGCCCATTAATTGCGTTAACAACTTACTGATAGTGAGGCCTAAACCCGTGCCGCCTATTCTATCGTTGGCAGCTGCGCTACCTCTTGCGAACGGTTCAAATACAGTATCAATTTCATCGGTTTGTATGCCAGGGCCAGTATCTTCAATCTCAATTTGCACAAGTTCACGTGCATATTGCACCCGAAATACCACGCCGCCATGTTGAGTAAACTTGACGGCGTTACCCAAAATATTAATGAGTATTTGGCTTAAGCGTTTTTGGTCAGCACGCACCATTTTTGGCAGCTCGCTTGTCACTTCATAGGCAAAATTAATACCTTTGTTACGCGCTTGCAATTCAAACATACTGACTATTTGCTTAATAAACTCTGGAAATCTTAACGGTTTGATATCAAAAGTGAGTTTGCCGCCTTCAATACGGGCAATATCTAATGTACCTTCAATGAGTGATAGCAAATGTTCGCCGCTACGACGTATCACACGTATCGCTTGTAAACGACTATCTGGAATAGACGTATCGTTATCTAACAATTGCGCATAGCCTAAAATGCTATTGAGTGGCGTACGAAGTTCGTGGCTAATACCGGTAATGTAGCGACTTTTAGCTTGGTTAGCTTGATCTGCAACCTGTCGTGCAAGTTGAAGCTCAGCATCGGTTTTTTGGTGCAGCTCTATTTCACGTTGCAATAAACCTGTCTGACGGTTAGATTCTTCTTGTGCTACTCGTCTGCTTTGACCAGTCAATACCAACCACCAAGCAATAATGGCGCTTGCAAACACAAGTGCGGAAAATATCTTCAGATAGCCAGAACGTAATTGTGGCAATAAGCTAGCAGCGGTTTGCGCCAGCACTTGGCTTTCATGGTAATAAATTAGCCATAGCAAGGTAGCTAAAAAAGTTAAGGTAATACTCATCAAAAGTAAGTAGGCACTTAAACCAGAGTTCAGATAGGTCCAAAGCGTTTTAGGTAATACTTTCTTTAGGGTAGCTTCCCATTGGGTAGAAAATTTGGCATCAGGCTTGCAAGCATCATTACAACGTGCATCTAGGCAACAGCATAGTGAACAAATATAGCCTTGATATGCTGGGCAATGCGCCATATCTGGCGTTTCATATTCGCGCTCACAAACGGTGCATTTAGCGATACGCGTCGTTGGGCTAAAGACAATTGGTTTGCGCGCAATATAGTATTTACCCTTGGTAAGCCAAGCAATTATTGGAGACGCAATCAAGGCGGTAAATAATGCGATAAAAGCAGAGAATGCTTGAGGTACAACGCCAAAAACACCTGAAAACGCAGTGATAGAAAACAACGAAGCCAGCAACATAGCACCCACGCCCACAGGGTTAATGTCGTATAAATAAGCGCGTCTAAATTCAATGCCCTTCGGGCTTAAGCCAAGTGGCTTATTGATGACTAAATCAGCCACGACAGCAGCAATCCATGCAATAGCGATGTTTGAATATAAAGCCAATACCTGCTCTAATGCTTTAAATACATCTAACTCCATTAATACGATTGCGATACTGGCATTAAAAACCACCCAAACCACGCGCCCTGGATGGCTATGTGTTAACCGAGCAAAAAAATTAGACCATGCAAGTGAACCTGCATAAGCATTGGTCATATTTATTTTGACTTGGGAAATCACAACAAATAACGCAGTCATACCTAAAGCTAATTCTTTTGAGCTAAATAAATACTGATAACCCACTAAATACATTTGTGTAGGATTAGTTGCCTGTAAAAATGACATGTCACTTTGAATCACCAGATAAGCCAGTAAAACACCTGCTGACATTTTTATCATGCCTACAAATACCCAACCAGGTCCAGCCGTCAGCACGCCTAAATTCCATCGCCAACGATTTTCAGGTGTTTTTTCAGGCATAAAGCGAAGAAAGTCTACCTGCTCACCAATTTGGGGAATTAAGGCCACCCCTACCGCAGTTGCAGCACCAAAAAGAAGCAGATTAAACTCACCGCGCTCGCCAGATGCACCTGCAAAGAGCATCATGCGAGAGATTACTTCTGGATCTTGATAAAGGATTGCAATAAAAGGCATGCACATGAGTATCAGCCAAATAGGCTGTGTGAACATCTGAATTCGATTGATTAATGTAACGCCGTGAATCACAAAAGGAATGACGACCAGTGCGCTAACTAAGTATCCGAGGTAAAGAGGTAAATGAAAATATAGCTCTAGTGCATAAGCCATAATGGCGGCTTCTAATGCAAATAAAATAAACGTGAAAGAGGCGTAAATAAAAGATGAAATGGTGGAGCCAATGTAGCCAAAACTAGCGCCACGGGTGAGTAAATCCATGTCTAGGCCATATTTAGCCGCATAAAAGCTAATAGGTAGCGCGGTCAAAAATATAATGACACCCACAGCTAAAATCGCCCACAGCGCATTTACTGCGCCGTAATTAACCGCGATAGTGCCACCAACGGCCTCTAAGACCAGAAAAGAAATGGCGCTTAAAGCGGTATTTGAAACGCGAAAAATTGACCACTTACGAAATGATCGAGGTGTAAAGCGAAGGGCAAAATCCTCTATCGATTCATTCGCCACCCATGTGTTGTAGTCCCGGCGTATTTTAATGATGCGCTGCGTTGGCTTGGCATTTTCTGGCGGCGCCAATGACAAATTATTAGGGTTCAATTCAACATCCGATTGCATCAATATTCATAAAGTATATTGTTGTAAGCAACAAACATACCTTGGGATGATATCTCCCTCATATATTTAAAACCTAGATATTTAAAACCTAGATGCTTAGAACCTAAGGCAGATAAATACCCGACTAACCTAATAATAAGTAGCCACCTACCAACAGCAATAACCAAGCAAAAGAGTTGTTAAGCACATGAGCCATCTTAACGCGCTGAGATGCCATCAAAAGGCCTAGGCTATGTAGCATAGCCGTTGCGACTAACATTCCACCTAACGCAGCTAAACTTGATTGTGATTGAAGCTCTATACCATGCGCCAACCCATGAAATAAGGCAAATAGAGCTGTAATACTCAATTGCATCATCTTGTTTATTGGCAAGCTCATCATCAAAAGTACGCCCATCGCCATGACACTGGCGGCAATCGCGGTTTCTGCGAAGGCGAAATTTAAACCTGATAAACCCAATACAGCACCCGTCGCCATGATGGCGACAAACGTCAGTGGCAGCTGCCAGCGTGCTTTGCCACCCAACTTAGCGGCCCATACACCAATTGCCAGCATCACCAGTAAATGATCCCAACCTGTGAATGGGTGCATAAAGCCTGCATATGCACTGTCTAAACCATGTCCTGCTAAACCATGCCCAGGGTGCGCGCTAGCGATTCCAGAAAACAGTGAAAATAAAGCCGCTATTGTGATTTGTTTTTTCATATCATTACTCCTAAAGCATTAAGCCTTGCTTTTCAATAAATTTAACGATTTCTTCTAAACCTTGCCCAATTTTTAAGTTAGTAAAAATAAACGGGCGCTCACCTCTCATACGCTTTGCATCTCTGTCCATCACTTCTAAAGAAGCGCCAACCATAGGCGCTAAATCAATTTTATTGATAATAAGTAAGTCAGACTTAGTAATGCCCGGGCCACCTTTGCGTGGAATTTTTTCACCCGCGGCAACATCAATCACATAAATAGTTAAGTCTGAAAGTTCTGGGCTAAATGTTGCCGCAAGATTATCACCACCACTTTCAATAAACACAATATCTAGCGCCTCAAAACGTTCGCACAATTGCGATACCGCCTCTAGGTTCATAGAAGCATCTTCGCGAATCGCGGTATGTGGGCAACCACCAGTTTCTACGCCAATAATGCGATCTGGCGTGAGCGCTTCATTACGTGTTAGAAACTCGGCATCTTCTTTGGTGTAAATATCGTTAGTGACCACGGCAATGTTATAAACATCACGTAAACGCTGACACAGTGCCAATGTTAAAGCCGTTTTGCCAGAGCCTACTGGCCCACCTATGCCTACACGTAAGGGTTCTGATTGAGTATTGGGTTTTATTTTCGTAGGGGTCATGATCTGAATAATCGACTATATTGGGTTTCATGGCGACACCCAGCAACGCTGAGGCCGGGAACAAAGTTACTAATTGCAAAATCTTCTAAGCACATCGCTTGTGCGACACATTCTGGTAGAGACTCCCCTACTTCCAGCAGGATTCTTTGGCCAGCCACCTGCCCAAGCGGCACAGCTTTCATGGCTGCACTGACTTGATTTTCCACCCAAGACCAAGCGTAGGCATGTAACAAATCTTGTGCAGAAATATGCCAATGATAGGCAATGCCTGCATATATTGTAGGAAAAGCTGGGGTTTCGAGCGCATTGATTTTTTCTAGAAACTCTAATGGTAACGACCCAACATCATTTAATAAGCGACGCAGTGAATAGCCCATTTGACGGCTCTCTGCTAGCGCTTCAGCGGTATCACGGCCAGCTTGAAATTTTGCATCCCAGTCACTAATGGCAGCCATATCATCAGCCTGCCAAGCTTGATATATGCGATATAAAATTGGCAGTTCATAACGCTGTTGATAGATATCTAGCACATCGGCTATCCAAGTTTTAGCGCTTGCTTGATGGGTTACATCACCACACTCAATGGCCCATTCTAAGCCTTGTGAATAGCTGTAAGCTCCGACTGGCAGCATGGGGCTGGCAAGTTGCAGCAAACGGCTTAACGCAATATTGGGTGCAATATGAGTCGCGATATTCGGTTGCTTAAGCATTTGGTTTCAACCGTTTAGAGGGCAAACGCTGATAATTGTCATCATCCCCACCATGTCTGTGACCGCCACCGTAGGCGCCAGCTTCAGGCTCAAATGGAGCAGTTTGATCTGTAGTGATCATGCCCAAACCCACTAACATTTCATTTAACACGTGATCTTGCTCCAATCGCAGCCAGCCGTCACCCACTTGCAAGGGTACATGCCGATTGCCTAAATGATAAGCGGCGCACATTAAGGCTTGCGGCGTTTTGGCGGTGACATCGGTAACGGCTTGTGGTGCAGCAACAATTTCTACAACATAGCCATCTTCGGTTTCAAGTAAATCACCGCCACGCATGATAGTTCCACGATCAAGCAATAATGCGGCTTCACGACCTGATGATAAAGTCACACGTAAGCGACTTCTTTGGCGTAAATCAAAAGGTAGCACCAATTGATCATCGACTTTGCTTTGCTGAAAATGAGCAAGACGTTTGTTAATATTAATCATCAAATAAACCCAGAAATAGACCTAGAATAAAACCAGAATAGACCTAGAATAAGAAATAGCGCTGTGCCATAGGCAAGATACTTGCTGGTTCACAAGCAAGTAAAATACCATCAGCTCGAACAATATAGGTTTCAGGGTCTACATCAATTTTTGGCATATAGCCGTTATGTATCATGTCTACTTTTCTGACAGTGCGCGTGCCTCGGACCGGTACTAGCGTCTTATTTAAATTAAGCGCAGCCAAAGCCGGATTGTGCAAAGCCGCTTGCGATACAAAAGTGACGGAGGTTTTAAGCCCTCCACCATAGGCGCCGAACATATGGCGATAATGCACTGGTTGTGGCGTAGGAATAGATGCATTCGGGTCACCCATCGCAGCAGCAGCTATCATTCCACCTTTTAGAATAGTGGAAGGTTTCACCCCAAAAAACGCTGGTCGCCACAGAACCAAATCTGCTAACTTTCCAACTTCTATTGAGCCTACGGTATCGGCAATACCATGCGTGAGCGCAGGATTAATCGTATATTTGGCAATATAGCGTTTCACACGAAAATTATCATTGCTAGCTGAATCTTCAGCTAGGGCGCCACGCTGTATTTTCATTTTATGTGCAGTTTGCCAAGTACGAATAATCACCTCCCCCACGCGCCCCATGGCTTGCGAGTCAGATGACATCATAGAAAATGCGCCTAAATCATGCAAAATATCTTCTGCGGCAATAGTCTCGCGACGAATACGACTTTCGGCAAAAGCAATGTCTTCTGCAATGGCTGGGTCTAGATGATGGCAGACCATGAGCATATCCAAGTGCTCATCGATAGTGTTGACCGTAAATGGACGCGTAGGGTTAGTGGATGACGGCAGCACATTAGCGTAACCAGCCGCTTTAATAATGTCTGGTGCATGACCGCCGCCCGCGCCTTCGGTATGAAAGGTATGTATGGTGCGGTCTTTAAAGGCTGCAATCGTCGTTTCTACAAAGCCAGATTCATTCAAAGTATCCGAGTGAATCGCCACTTGAATGTCCATTTCCTCCGCCACATTCAAGCAGTTATCAATCGCAGCAGGTGTAGTACCCCAGTCTTCATGCAGCTTTAATCCAATGGCACCAGCTTCAACTTGTTCACGCAACGGCTCTGGCAAGCTCACATTACCTTTACCTAAAAAGCCCAAGTTCATCGGAAATGCATCTGCCGATTGCAACATACGGTGAATATGCCAAGGGCCTGGTGTACAAGTGGTTGCAAAAGTCCCAGTGGCTGGGCCTGTGCCACCGCCCAACATGGTTGTCACGCCAGACATCAAAGCTTCTTCGATTTGTTGCGGACAGATAAAGTGAATATGTGTATCCACCCCGCCTGCAGTCACTATCATGCCTTCGCCCGCAATAATCTCTGTGCCTGCGCCCATAGGAATCGTCACAGCTGACTGAATATCAGGGTTACCCGCTTTACCAATGGCAGAGATTCGTCCATTTTTAATGCCGATGTCGGCTTTAACAATACCCCAGTAGTCAATAATCAATGCGTTAGTAATGACCGTATCAGCAACGTCTTTAGCACACAACTGACCTTGACCCATACCATCACGAATGACTTTACCACCGCCGAATTTAACTTCTTCGCCATAGAGCGTGTAATCTTTCTCTACTTCTATCCAGAGTTCGGTATCGGCTAGGCGCACTTTATCGCCCACAGTCGGACCAAACATCTCGGCATAGGCACGCTTGTCTATGTTTATACTCATGGTTTTACGCTCATTTGAGTGACCCCATCACTTTACCTGCGAAGCCATATACTTTTCTTTCGCCAGCCAGCGCCACTAACACTACCGTACGCGTTTGACCCGACTCAAAACGGACAGCCGTACCTGATGCAATATTTAACCTAAAACCATAAGCCGCTTGTCTATCAAAACTCAAAGCTTCGTTAGTTTCAAAAAAGTGATAATGCGAACCGATTTGTATTGGTCGGTCACCCATATTAGATACGTCAATTGTCACAGTGGCTCTGCCAGCATTTATTGTGATGTCACCGTTAGCGATTTTCATTTCACCTGGAATCATTTGAGCAGCCTTTACGGAATTGGATGGTGAACGGTGACAAGCTTAGTGCCATCTGGAAAAGTTGCCTCGATCTGAATGTCCGGAATCATCTCAGCAATTCCTTCCATCACATCATCACGTGTCAGCAAAGTTGTGCCGTAGCTCATCAACTCTGCGACGGTTCTGCCGTCGCGCGCACCTTCCATAATGGCGGCTGAAATAAGGGCAATCGATTCTGGATAATTAAGCTTTAAGCCTCGCGCCTTGCGACGTTCTGCAAGTAAGCCAGCAGTAAAGATGAGAAGTTTATCTTTCTCTCTAGGGGTTAATTCCATACATTCAATTCCATGCAAAAACTCTCTTTTTAATCGGCATTAGTCTATTATTGTGAGGGCACAAGTTACTTTTTAAAAAAATTTAGGTGTTCCAAATTCGCGGTCTTGTCGCTTCTAGACCTGCATACCAAGGGCGTAAAATCTGCCATAACGACTCAAAATATTGCCTTGCACATTGTGCTGACTGACCGATATATCTTGCAGAAAAAATTTCTGGCATCGTAGTCACACCATATCTGGCCTGCATATCTAAGGCTAATTTAGGCTGTATTTCTCTACATGCCGCTAACACTCCATCTGGAACTTTACCTGCCGCAATCACAAAACTTGCTGACACTGCATTACCGTGTAAACCCACTATCGACTGCATGACTTTTTGTTCTGGCTCCAAAAAGCTAAGCTCATTCCAAATCAATTTACCATTTCTACGAATACTCAAATTTTGATGCAAGTGACCCGTTTGCCATACTTCTTTTTGTGCCTGGCGACCAAAACACAATACTTCCCAACCAGCATACTTAGCTTCAGCATCTAAACTAACCTCAGAGTTAAACTTAACTTGAGCACCATCAAACAAAATATTCTCTTGTGGTAACCATTCAAAACAGGTGTTTTTTCCTAGATTGAACTTCAAATACTGGCAAGCTTGTTGCCCATTGGCTTTATACCATTTACCTGCGCCAGGCGTAGTGAGTAAAGCATATGCGCCCTGATTAAGACTCACATTAAGTGTGAGTGAGTCTCCGCCAGCTACGCCACCTGGCGGGTGCACCACCACACCATGACACACCGCATCACCTTCTGGGTGCAAAGATTTTTGCAAAACCAGTGGGCCTACGTGCAAGTTTTTAGCTAAATAACTGCGATCATGTCGTTTAGAAAAATCTAAACTTAAGCTTGCTTCCCAGCACTTGAGTGCAGGCTGCTCTTGAGCTAATGGGCTAGTGCTTTGTAATATTGTTGCGTCATCCATCACTCCATGATGCCATAAATTTTTTGCATAAAATATTTTAAACTGACAAATAACCTTTAATTTTAGCAGCATCTACATTATCGCGAGTATCTTCATGAATGAACTTACCTTTGTCTATCACAATAATGCGATCTGCAATTTCCATGGTAAAGCTCAATACTTGCTCGGAAACGATAATGGTAATTTCTCGCATTTTACGAATCTCGTTCAAGACTTTAGCGATGTCTTTAATGATAGACGGCTGGATTCCTTCAGTTGGTTCATCTAGCAACAATACTTTAGGATTAGTCACCAGCGCCCGAGCAATCGCGAGTTGCTGCTGCTGTCCCCCAGATAGATTACCGCCCTTGCGTTTACGCATGTCGTATAACACAGGAAAGAGCGCATAAATATCTTCTGGAATCTCACGCGTTTTAGACTTTTCTAACCCTGTTTCAATGTTTTCTTGCACTGTCATATTAGGGAAAATCATACGTCCCTGTGGTACATAAGCTAAACCTTTGGCAACTCGCTGGTAGCTATCATTCCCTTCTAAGCTAACACCGTCGACAACAGCTTTTGTTGTTTTGCTTGGCAAAATACCCATCAGTGATTTAAACAGCGTAGTTTTACCCATGCCGTTACGACCCATAATAGCAAGCGTTTCATTTTTATTAGCGGTAAAGTTAAGTCCATGTATCACTTGGCTTTGACCATAGCTTACTTGCAGATTTTCAATTTCAAACATATCAAGTTTCCTTAATGGGCTGGATTACTGGCTTGTATTAATAAACTGGACTTAATGTCCAAGATAAACTTCAATCACTTTTTCATCTTCTTGTACTTGGTCCATAGGACCTTCAGCCAAGATCTTTCCTTGATGCAGCACAGTGACTTTATGAGCGATTTTCTTTACGAACTCCATGTCATGCTCAATCACCAATACTGAACGGTTATTGCTGATTTTATTAAGCAACTCAGCCGTTTGATCACGCTCTTTAGCACTCATTCCAGCGACAGGCTCATCTAACATTAACAACTGAGGATCCTGCATCAACAGCATACCTATCTCTAACCATTGCTTTTGACCATGGCTCAATAAGGCAGCCTCCATATCTAAAAAATTAGTGAGCATGATTTCTTCTGCAATTTTAAATACTTGCTCTTTCACCTCTGCCGTACGTTTAAAGAATAAGCTACCCCAAACGCTACGACCTTTAGGATAGGACACCTCTAAATTTTGATACACCGAAAGGTTTTCATAAATTGACGGTGTTTGAAATTTACGCCCAACCCCTTCGCGAACAATTTCATGCTCTGAAAGCTTAGTTAGCTCTTTATTCATAAATTTGATAGAGCCGTTAGTCGATTTAGTTTTACCACAGATTAAATCTAATACCGTCGTTTTGCCTGCACCATTTGGCCCAATCACGACACGAAGCTCATTTTTATCTATGTACATTGTCAGATTATCGACCGCCTTAAAGCCATCAAACGATACCGTTAAATCTTCAATGGCTAACACAAAGTCTGTATTACTCATGCTTTCGCTCCCTTAATGTTAGTCACATCAATCTCTTTCACTGTTTTTTTACCGGCATCAATTTTTGTTGAATCGGTGACTGCTGCAGTAGTCAACCTAGACTTTTTTTTAAAGAAGTTAAGTTTATGGCTATATTTAGCCCAAACTCCAGCTAAACCGTCAGGAAAAAACATCACTACAGCGATAAACAATCCACCCATGATGAAAAGCCATAGCTCTGGGTAACTTTCTGAAAAGAATGTTTTACCAAAATTCACAAATAACGTACCGTAAACCGCACCAATTAAAGATGCCCGACCACCCACCGCACAGAAAATAACCATTTCAATGGACGGCACAATACCTACAAAAGATGGCGACATAAAGCCAACTTGTAGGGTAAACATGGCTCCACCAACTGCTGAAATCATCGCGGCTAGACAGAAAATGAATATTTTAAAGTTTGATACGTCGTAACCAGAGAAACGTACACGCTCTTCTTTATCACGCATAGCTAATAACAACATACCGAATTTACTGTTCAACACATATTTTGAAAGCAAGATTGCACCAAACAACAGAAAGCCATTGAGGTAATACAAAATGTATTTCGCGCTATCGTTACGTGTATCCCATCCCCAAACAGTTTTAAGATCAGTAATGCCATTCACACCACCAGTAAAACCTTGTTGACCTACAATCAAAATACTTAATATAAGGGCAATAGCTTGCGTGATAATCGCGAAGTAAACACCGCCTACACGACGTTTAAACATCGCAAATCCGATTAAATAAGCAAATAAAGCGGGGATTGTCAGTATGATCAGTATCGTTAATGGCAAGCTCTTGAACGGCTCCCAGAACCAAGGGAGAGATGTGATTTGATTCCAATCCATAAAGTCAGGAATACCAGGGGTTGTTTGTATTTTGGTAGTAATAGGGTCTGATGCCTCAAGCTTCATAAACATCGCCATGCCATACCCGCCTAAACCAAAAAATATGCCTTGCCCTAAGCTTAAAATACCGCCATTACCCCATAGCAATACCAAGCTCACTGCTACAAAAGCGTAAGTGAGGTATTTGCCAACCAAATTTAACCTAAAGATATCTACGCCTAGCGGCAACACTACAAAGATAATTGCGGCAAGTACAGCTAAGCCAACCAGCCCTTCTTTGCCACCAACTAATTTACTTAAGGATGCGTTCATGTGGATTCTCCTGTCTGTTTACTTACGAAGCTTAGAAGCAAACAAGCCTTCTGGTTTCATCATTAATATGCCAACAATCACTAATAAGGTAGAGACCTTACCCATAGAGCTGGTCATAAAAAATTGCAATATAGATTGTGCTTGCGCGATACCAAATGCTGAGGCAATCGTACCCATCAAGCTAGCTGCGCCACCAAACACCACCACCATGAAGCTATCTACAATATAAAGCGTACCTGTTGTTGGTCCGGTAGAGGCAATCGTGGTAAATGCAGCACCTGCAACACCAGCGATTCCGCAACCTAAGGCAAACGTCACGCGATCTACTTTTTGCGTATTGATACCCACTGCGCCAGCCATTACACGGTTTTGAACCGTTGCACGGACTCTAAGGCCCCAGCGAGAACGGTACATAAACAGGTAAACGCCAGCAGTCACAAACAGTGCAAGCACCATTACAAAAACTCCGTTAATCGGTATGTCAATATCAGGTGTAGGCTTAAATGAACCCAACATCCATTCAGGTAATTCAGCACTGACTTCTTTTGCGCCAAAGGTCGAACGAAATGATTGCTGCATGACTAGACTCAAACCCCATGTCGCTAATAGCGTGTCTAGTGGGCGCTTGTAGAGATGCCGAATCATAATAAATTCAATGAAATATCCCAGCGCAAAGGCCAGAATAAATGCCAAAATAATGGCAAAAACAAAGTAATAATTAACGAAACCATACGTCGTTGCGACTTTAGAAAGCATGACTGTGGTGTAAGCTCCGATGGTCATAAACTCACCGTGTGCCATATTGATTACACCCATTTGCCCAAAAATAATGGCTAGGCCAAGTGCCATCAGCAGCAATACCGTAAACATACTCAGGCCAGAAAATCCCTGCATTACCATGATATTGCCTATATCTGCCATCGAATATCCAAACATACGGCCTCCTACTTAATCGCTACTAAGATAAAAACTGCTTTAACATTCAGATGGCAGCAGCTTATTCACTAAGCTGCTGCATCTTTCAAACTAACTCACTATTATTGATAACCTTTTGGAAATGGATCTGGTTTGATGTAAGCAGAGGTGTATACCACTTTAGCTTGACCATCTTTGCCCCATTGACCAATACGTAACTTGGTTGTTAAGTGATGGTTTTTCTCAACAGTAACAGCACCTTCAGGAGCGTCTTTAAATACATAGCCTGGTAATGCTGCTTGTACTTTATCTACGTCAAAGCTACCAGCTCGCTCAACTGCCGCTTTATATAACCATGGGCCTAAGTAAGCAGCTTGTGTTACATCACCAATCACAGATTTTTCACCCCATTTTTTCTTAAATGCTTCTACAAATTTAAGATTTTCTGGATTTGTTTGTGATTGGAAGTACTTCATTGCTGAATAGAAACCAGCTAAGTTTTCACCGCCAATGCCTAATACTTCATCTTCTGTTACAGAGATCGTTAACATGGTTTGTTTAGTTGAATTTAAACCTGCTGCATTTAATTGTTTAAACCATGCAACGTTACTACCACCAACCACTGCTGCGTAAATCACATCAGGTTTTTTCAGTTTGATTTTGTTAATCACAGAACCAAATTGCGTGTCACCCAAAGCAATGTACTCTTCACCCACAACTGAGCCATGCAAATGTTGCTCAATATGTTTACGTGCAATTTTCATTGAAGTACGTGGCCAAATGTAGTCAGAACCGATTAGGTAGAAAGTTTTAGCTTTTTTCTCTTTAGCAATCCAATCTAAGCCAGCAAGAATTTGCTGTGTCGCTTCTTGGCCTGTATAGAAAACGTTTTTAGATTGCTCTAAACCCTCGTAGAAAGTTGGGTAGAACAATAGACCATTTTCTTTTTCAAACACTGGCAATGCCGCTTTACGTGATGCTGATGTCCAGCAACCCATGACCGCAGCTACTTTGTCTGAAGCCAGTAGTTTTTTTGCTTTTTCAGCAAAGGTTGGCCAGTCTGATGCGCCATCTTCTTGAATCACTTCAATCTTACGGCCCAAAATACCACCCATGGCATTAATTTGCTCAATCGCTAACTTCTCAGCTTGAATAGAGCCTGTTTCACTAATGGCCATCGTGCCTGTAGCAGAATGTAAAATACCAACTTTAACTGTCGTGTCTGTTACCGCTAGACCCGTAGTCATCACTTTGGCTGTTGAAGTGTCAGCAGCCAAAGCTGTGTTAGTTAAGATACCTGCTGAAAGCAGTGCCGCAGCTAGCGCGCCACCAACTTTCATAAAGTTACGCCTATTTAAAGTACTCATCACTCTGTCTCCTCATTTAAAAATCAAAAAAACCACAATTAAAATAAAACTAAACTCACCAACTTTTTACTAAGTTTTTATAGTGCTTTTGCACCAATTAAACAGCGCTCTTGCACTAATTAATGCGATAACATCCAAGGTCTTGCTGTCTTTTTAGTTTGCATTTGCAAAGCCGCTTTGCCTGTTTCTGGGTTCACCTTTGTGCTTGTTTTGCACGTGTGAGAACCAGCACAGCCACAACTTGAACGTTTTGCTACTTTCGGGTCATGCGCAGATTTTTCATTTCGTTCATGTGCTACACGCTGTGTTCTATCCATTACTGCTAAGCGAGGTGCTGAAAGAATGCGTGGGCTTTCGCAACCACATTCATCACAAAACGCAGGCTCACTAGACTCACTCATTTTTCTAAGTGCAGTAAAAACACCGCAGGTATCACATTCATATTCATACACTGGCATGCAAATGCTCCTTAGCTGGTTTTAGCGGTATCAATGCCCTGTTTCACCATGACTTTTGGTCCGTCCGCATTTGGCTTCATATCGAAGTCAAATATCTCTGTTGGTAGCCATAAAGTGGCACAGGCGTTAGGAATATCCACAATGCCGCTGATGTGACCTTCTACTGGCGCAGTGCCTAAAATAGAGAGGGCTTGTGCGCCGGTGTAGCCAAATTTCTTCATATACTCAATGGCGTTTAAACAAGCTTGGCGATAAGCCTCATTCACATCTAAGTAAAGTTGCTTGCCTTGCTCATTTACTGAGATACCTTCAAAAATGATGTAGTCTTTATAAGTTGGCGTAAGCACGCTAGGTTCGAAAATTGGATTCTTAATGCCATATTTCTTCACGCCCTCTTTAATCAAGCTGACTTTAATATCTAAATAACCTGCCATCTCAATGGCACCACAGAAAGTAATTTCACCATCGCCTTGTGAGAAGTGAAGGTCACCCATAGAGAGCCCGCCATCTTTCACATATACTGGGAAATAAACCTTTGAACCTTTGGTTAGGTTTTTAATATCGCAATTGCCGCCATGTTCACGTGGTGGCACAGTGCGAGCGCCTTCTAAAGCTGCCTTTTTGGCGGCTTCACCAGACATTTTGCCCATCACAGCTGATTTTTGATTGGGAGGTAATGCTAAAGCTGGTTCACGATCAGGTTCTGTTGCAATCAAATCACCCTCACGCTTATTCCATGTGTCTAATAACTCTTTTGAAGGTAAGCAGCCGATTAAGCCTGGGTGCATAATGCCAGCGAATCTAACATTGGGTACGTGACGTGAAGTCGTATAAATGCCATGAAAATCCCAGATGGATTTACGCGCTTCAGGGTACTGATCTACTAAAAAACCACCGCCATTTTCTTTAGCGAAAATACCGTTAAAACCCCACTGACTATCTTCAAAAGTACCCACATCTAATATTTCAACTACCATTAAATCGCCTGGCTCAGCACCTTCCACACCAATTGGGCCGCTCAAATAATGTACTTGTGTTAAATCCACATCGCGTACGTCATTAGCACTGTCGTTGTTGCCAATTTGGCCCCCTGTCCAGTCCATACATTCAACACGAAACTCGTCGCCCGGTTTAACCATGGCGATCATAGGTAAATCAGGATGCCAACGATTATGAATCTGGCCTTCCTGCTCCCAAGGTTTTTTATCTAAATCTAATTTAACTAACGTTTTCATTGGCACCCTCCAGCTTATATTTCAATTAAATTCACAAGTAAACAAATCTGCACAGTTAAATGCTTCAATCAATACCAACTTGCAGTGATATAGCGTTTTGCAATGGTGTTAGATTAAGTGCTTGGGGGATGGAATGAAATACGTCAAATTGCGTAGGTAATTAATAGCTAATTAACACTTTTATAAGATAGATTTGTGCTAATTTAATACCAATACTTTAATGCGGAACGATTCAACTCTATGATTAAAAAACAACTTCTAATGGGTGCTGTTTTGTTAACAATATCTATCAATACAATGGCTGTGGAGTGGGATTCCATTATTAAGAAGGCCGATTATGAGATTTTTGTCGATATTGATTCTTACAATGTTGCGAATGGCTTTCCCTACTTTTTAACTAAAACTATTTTTAAAAAGAGCCAATCATTGACTAGCAACAAAAGTTTAATCAGCTATCAATATGTAGTTAAAAATACCCTGTTCAATTGCAAACAACCCTTGTTCAAGGTCACTTCAATTGACTTTTACAGCCAGAAAAATAAATTATTATCGTCAGAAAAATTAACACCTGAATTTAGACCTATTTCTTTTGGTTCAGATGAATATGCCGTTGCTCAACTCGCCTGCCAAGTTCATCAAATGGTAGGTGGTCAATAAGGCTAGTAATTTTTAACCAATAATCATCAATAAGCAGTGCAATGCAATTAGAAAAGGCGCAGCAACATAAAATGTTACCGCGCCTTAGCATTATCTTAGGAGATAAATTCTGGTTTAAAACTGAAACTGCATAGACACATTAATCGCATTTACATTGCTTGCACCATCTGTTTTTGTATCCGAGTACACAGCTGTAATTAATGCGTTGTACGGCGCAATAACGTAATTAGTGCCAACTTCGTATTTTTTCACATCAATATTGGTGTCTGGTTGAAATGTTTGATAGCGAACAAATGGCATAAACTTACCCCAACCCACTTGTTCATTAAACAAGTAAGCTGCGCCTGCTGAGTAGGCAGTACCTTGCTCGCTTAAGAATACGTCATCAGTATCGTAGTCATAGTAAGCTGCCTCTAGTGAAGCTGTACCTGGACCCACATCTTTTTTCTCTAATAAGAAATCCACACTGTATGAGCTGTAATCACCAGCTTTAGTTAAACTAATAGCACCATCAGATTTTTGTCTACCTGCAATACCAATAGCTAAAATATCTGCTGCGCCAAAATAGTTACCTGTTCCATAGTAACCTGGTTCAGCATCCCAGAAGTCAACCTGTAACCGACCTGCATACATGAGTTTGTCATCCGCATTTAGTGCTTTTGCCGCCGCACTAGATTGTGATTGAGCGCCTACACCACTAAATCTGAAAATATTTTCGCCTTCAAATGCACCGAATGAATAGCCAATTTTGTTATCCATGGCACTACCAACAATTGCTACACCTTCATCACGACCAATAATGCCGCCGTTCCACCCGTAGCGTGAGGCAATGTTAGACCAATATCCACCACCCATTGAGTAATACGGTCCAGCCATGTTAGCGCGATCACTTGGTGATAAGAATCGACCTGCCCAAATAGCGATTTCTGGTGTCATTTGCAACTGGACGTTAGCATCAATAATTTCCCAGCTTTCACCATTACTTTTTTCAGTGTTCAACATACCTTTAATGTATTTGTTAAACGAACCTGATAAGTACAAACGTGCACTGTCTAAAGTAAAATCGTTTGAACGACTTCCATTAGCGGCAGCGTCTTCAACCGAGCTATAACCACCGCGCATACCAAAACCAACGCTCACAGACTTATCTTCACCAAATGAAATAGTTCCGCCAGCCTGCGCACTCATGGCTGGTAGCAACAGCGCAGCACTTACAGCAGTTGCTAATAGGCTTGTCTTAAGTTTAAATGTCATTACAACTCTCCATTAATAAAAATATTTTCAATAGATACAAAAAATTATCGTTTTGATCTGTAGTTCTGGCAGATTATTTCCTGCATATTTCCGCATCACTTTTAAAACATGTTGCTAGATTAACGAGACTCTAATGACTGTGAAATACGCAATATTGCGTAGGTGATAGCTAAGTGTTGATTTGAAAAATGTGCTAACTTTGCTAACAATTCGATGTTGTTTAAATTGTTTACTGGTGAAGGGTTAGCAGAGATGATGCATAGTTATGCAAAAAGATGGATTCAAACGAGTGTGCTATTGGCTACATTGTTACTAAGCGCCTGTGGTGAGCTTGCTTATAAACGTGGCGCCACAGCTAATGATTTAGAAGCTATGAAGAAAACTTGTACGTCGAAAGACTCTTCCAAAGTGGCCGTTGCAAAATGTATGGCTGATAATGGATGGACTGTTCAAAACCTAGATGGAACAGAGCCCATAGCCTCAATGCAAAATGAACCTGATCCTGTGATAGAAGCCACTGAGAATAAAGATAATCGCCAAACAGCAAAACCAGCTGTTGTTAGCAAGCCCAATACTGCCAGCGTAGAAAACCCCTCTCCAGAAAAAAAGAAGCCTGCTGACCCTATGGATACCTTCAAAATAAGCTCATGGTGGAAGTTAGGCGGCAGCCCTGACAATCTAAAGAGCTCAATTCAAGAATGTGTCAAATCACTTGGAGAAGCTCATGAACCGAATGTGGAAAGCAAAAAAGTAACTAGAGGCTTATTGCTGTGTATGCAAAAGAAAGACTGGCATGGCTTACGTGATAAACAGTAAGTTACAATAAATAAAGCCGAGAATTATCTCGGCTTTATTTATAAAAAACGCACGTATTTAATGTTATCTATTATTAAAAAATGCAATATTCATGACTTTGTCGTTTACAAAAGTAATCTCTGTTTCTTTGTAAGCATGTTTTGGATCATATTTAACTAAGTTTTTGTAGTACCACATTTCTACGTTTACACGTTTAGAGTCTTTCTCATCAGCACCTACTTTGCCCAGAAAGCCTGTAGCACCAGCGGGTTTGACTGATAGTTCTTTTTTAAATGGGGCGCCTAATTTATCAGAAATCACCTTTTTAGTTTTACCGCTAAATGAGTTAAGAAACTGATCTTCGGTATAAGTTTTACTGGCAGAAGCTGCATTAACTTGGCTTAAGCTTACGGTGACTAACATTGCTGCAGTTAGTAATACTTTAACGGTTTTATTGATGGTGGATTGCATTGATTAAATCTCCTAAACGACTTGTAATTATCTCACTTATAGCTTTTTTACGCACTAATAGAACGTTTAAGTTTAACGTTCGTAAACAACTTTCGCTGACTCAATCAGCAAATACTTTTAATCCATCATAACCAACAAATACATTTTTTGGCAACCGTTCACTTAAGGCTGCAAATTCAAGTTCATGCGTCATATGAATCAAATAAGTTGAATCAGCTTGAATAAGACTGGCGTAGTGCAAGCTTTGTTCCAAATTAATGTGCGTGTAGTGTGTTGTATATCTAAGGCAGTCTAATAATAGAACTTTTAAACCTTGCAGTAAGGCCAACGAGGCCTCAGGAATGCTTGATACATCAGTCAGGTAAGCTATGTCACCGATTCTATAACCATAAATATCACTATTTCCATGCTTAAGTGGAATTGGTATGACAGTTTGTTCAAAAAGCTGGAATGGTGCGCTGATTATATGCGTTTTTAATACAGGTAAATCCCAAAAGTTACTGGGTTCACGCAAGGTGTAGCCAAACTTATCAGCGATATGTTGCATAGCATCGTGGCTACCATAGAGCGGGATCTGCGTGCGTTGAATTTGACAAAACGCTCGCAAATCATCAATGCCATGTAAATGGTCAGCATGAGTGTGGGTATATAGCACGGCATCAATGCTGTTAAGCTTTTCCCTAAGTGCTTGCTGACGTAAATCAGGCCCTGTATCTATTAAGATCGACTTGCCATTTTCCAGATGAATAATGCTGGAACAACGCGTGCGATTGTTGCGAGGGTCAGTTGAAGCGCATGTGGGACATTTGCAGCCTATCATAGGCGTTCCGGCGCTTGATCCTACCCCTAACATCGTCAATTGCATAAAATTTTATCTGTAGCTAGTTAGCTACAGCGTGCCTAAATAAACGGAAGAAATTATTGGTGGTAGCTTGTGAAACTTCTTCCAAAGAAATACCGCGCAGCCGAGCAATCTCTTCTGCCACATGCTTTACGTAACTTGGTTGATTGGTTTTGCCGCGATAAGGCATGGGCGCTAAGTATGGAGAATCTGTTTCCACCAACATTCTGTCTAATGGGACTTGCCTTGCAACCTCTTTAATCGTGAGTGCATTTTTAAAAGTCACAATGCCTGAAAATGAGATATAAAAGCCCAATTCAATCGCTTGCAGTGCCACATCTAGATTTTCAGTAAAACAATGCATAACGCCGCCCACCTGCTGCGCATTCTCTTCACGCATAATACGCAAAGTGTCTTCAGCTGAATTACGTGTATGAATAACTAAGGGCTTTCCACAGGCAATAGCTGCACGAATATGTTTACGAAAACGTGTACGCTGCCATTCTAAGTCGCCGGTTAATCTAAAGTAGTCCAACCCTGTTTCACCAATTGCGATAATCTTTGGATGATCTGCAAGCTTCAGAAGCTCATCCACACTGGGTTCATCAATATCTTCGTAATCTGGATGCACGCCAACTGACGCATAGAAGTTATCGTTAGCTTCAGCCAAAGCCAGTACTTGCGGAAAATCTGGCAGCGTGACTGATATGCACAATGCATGCCCCACTTCATTTTCTTGCATTGCCTGTTTGATAGCAGGCAAGTTTTCTAGAAGTTCAGGGAAATTAAGATGGCAGTGGGAATCAACAAGCATGTTTGGTTTTCGTAATTACTTCACGTAAATAAATTTATAAGTGGCGTCGAAACTACGATGCGAATTGCACCGTAATTAGTATTACATCGTATGTGTTGCGCGAGATGATTTTAATGCGCTTCCAAGTAAGCCTTCAATTTTATTTTTAGCTTCAATACCGCCATCTTTGTCGCTAAACTGCACACCAACACCTTGTGGCCGGCCCGCTTGAGCCGCTGGTGTAACCCATACCACGTGACCTACAACCTTAAGTTTCATCGGATCATCAATCAAACTTAACAGCATAAAAACTTCTTCGCCAATTTTAAAGGGCTTGTTAGTGGGGATAAATAACCCGCCACCTTTAACATACGGCATATAAGCAGCATAGAGCGCTACTTTCTCCTTAATTGCGAGCGATAAAACGCCTGGTTTTGGAATGTTATTAGTATTTTCTGCTAGGTCTTCAGCCATTATTGATCTCTACAAATACTAGTTATAAATGTCGTCTTTTGAGTTTAATTGAAAGTTTAACTAAAAAACTCGAGTGTATTCAAGAAGTAAGCTTTCCATTTGCAATTCATGATTCAAAGGATGCAGCGCTAGTTTACGCAGTGCTTCAATTTTCTTTTGCAACTGAAACAAGCTACTCAAGTTTACCTTGTCTGCTAACACTTGCAAAGCTGTGGTATGCATTGCATGGTAACGTACTTGGCGAGATAACCGCATTGCAACAATATCATAAATCCATTTTTGCAAGGCAATTATGCCCGACTCCACTGAGCTCGCAATTAATGTAGGCGCAGCAATATGTGGCTGTAACTTGCTACCAAGGGCTAATAGCCGCCATATTTCACCTAGTTGCGAGAATTGTAATTGTTCATTAAACACTTTAATTGGCGAGCCATCTAAGTAAGCAAGCTGCTCTTTAGCATTTTGCACGCCTTGTTCACTAAGCCATGCTAGTGATTGCGTATCAGTAGGCATAGGCATGTTTATTTTTTGGCAACGACTGATAATAGTTGGTAATAACCGCTGTAGTTGATGTGCCACTAGAATGAATACAACACCCTCCGCAGGCTCTTCAAGCATTTTAAGTAGCGCATTGGCTGAAGCCAAATTAAGTGCTTCTGCAGGGTGAATAAGTACGATACGCGCCCCATCACTACGGTGGCTAGACATACTTAGAAAGTCACTTAAATCGCGGATCTGCGTGACAGAGATTTGTGTTTTCTTTTTGGTTTTCTTTGCGGAGATGCCTTCTTCATCGGCCTCAGATTCTTGTTCTGGGCTTAAAAGACGGAAGTCTGGGTGGCTTTCTTCTTTAAACCAATTGCAACTTGAACAAGCACCGCAAGCGTGCCCTAAGTCATCTTGATGCGCACATAAAAGCGACTGACTAAGCTCTCTAGCGAAGTCATATTTACCAATACCAGCTCGACCATGTAATAACAAAGCATGTGCTCTACGCTTGTCATCTTGGTTTACAAGCTGCCAAGTTTTGGTTTGCCATGGGTAAATTTTTACTTTTGAAATCATTTATTTTATATTAATCATAATGTTGAAACTATTTCTTCAACTGATCGTTTAACTTCTTCCAAAGGCCTGTTAGCATCAATCACTCTAAATCTTCTTGGATTTTCTTTAGCACGCCGCAGATAAGCATTCCTAATACGTGCGAAAAAATCTGCGTTTTCACGCTCAAATTTATCTGGCTCGCGAGCATTGGCTAGTCTTTGTATGCTGACCTCTACTGGTACATCAAACAATAGTGTGACATCTGGCTGCAAATCTCCCTGCACCCATTTTTCTAAAAGTTGAATCTTATCCACATCCACGCCTTTTGCACCGCACTGATAAGCGTATGTGGCATCAGTAAAACGGTCGGACAGCACATAAGCCCCTCGTAACAATGCGGGCGCTATCACGTTAGAAATATGTTCACGCCTTGCAGCAAACATTAGTAGCGTTTCAGTTTCAGCATGCATATTTTCATGCAGTAAAAGCTCACGTAATCGCTCTCCTAGCGCTGTTCCGCCTGGCTCGCGGGTTGATACTACTTCGTGTCCACACGCTTGAAGAGTAGCGATAATGCTGTCGATGTGCGTGCTTTTTCCCGCACCATCCATGCCTTCTAAAGTGATAAATTTAGGTTTAATGAGTTGATTAGTCATAAAGATTGCTTATTTTTTTAATTGATACTTCACTACCGCTCGGTTATGTTCTTCCAAGCTGCTTGAGAATGCATGGCTACCGTCGCCCTTACCCACAAAATACAAGGCTTTAGTATTGGCTGGATGCAAAGCCGCCTCAATAGAAGCTAAGCCTGGCATGGCAATTGGCGTGGGAGGCAAGCCGTTGCGTGTGTAGGTATTATAAGGCGTGTCAGCAATTAAATCTTTCTTGCGAATATTGCCGTTATATTGTGCGCCCATACCATAAATAACGGTTGGGTCGGTTTGCAATCGCATCCCTATACGCATTCTATTGATAAACACTCCCGCAATCATTGGACGCTCAGCCGCCTTGCCAGTCTCTTTTTCGACAATGGACGCCATAATCAATGCTTGGTAACTATTTTTATACGGCAATCCTGTAACACGCTTACTCCAAGCATCATCAAGCTTATTTTTCATCGCATCATAGCTGCGTTGTAGCACAATGGTATCTGCAGTATTGCGATCAAAATAATAGGTATCTGGAAAAAACAAACCTTCTGCCACGTTATATTCAGACCCTACTTTTCTTAATATTTCAGATTCAGAAAGTACGCTAATCGTTTGTTTTACCGCATCATTTTTTTCAAGCTTACTACGCATTTGCGCAAATGTTCGCCCTTCAATGAACGTTACACTACCTTGGGTTGCCTTACCATGATTCAGCGAAAGCAATAATTGATAAGGTGTTACGTTTCTGTTTAAGGTGTAATCACCCGCTTGCAGATATGATTCTTTGTGTAGTACTTTTGCAATCATGATGAATCGCCAAGGCTCCGTTAATACGCCCTGCTGCACTAACTGATTAGCAATACTTTTTAAACCACTTTTAGGCTGAATAGTAATTTCTTGGCTATTTGGCTGTAGTTTTAATGACGAAACTGCATAATAAGCCAGCCATCCCGCCAACGCCAAACTCACCAATAAGCTTAAAAACAACCACTTTTTTATTCGCTTGATCATGTCTTCAATGCATCTCTAATATTTTTAGCTAAATTTTGTACTGGGAATTTTTTATGATCAATTTTACTTACTGATAGCGCGCCATATAAACTATTGCAGATAATAACTTCATCAGCCATAGCCATTTTGGTAAACAGTAACGGTTTAACCTCGACTTTTAAGCTGAGTGTACTGGCAAGCCAAATAATTCGTTGCCTTGTGATACCTGCAACACCGCAAGCACTTAAGTCTGGCGTAATTAATATATTATCAAAACGTGCGAAAATATTGCTCATCGTGCACTCTATAGCATTGCCTTGTTGGTCCAGCATTAAGCCATCGAATAAGCTTTCATCATTCCACTCCATGCGTGCTAACACATTTTCAAGCCGATTAAGATGCTTAATGCCTGCAAGCTTATTTTGTTCTGGTAATCGTGTTTCACACAGGTGTAAATTCACACCTTTTACGAAAATATCCGGCGCATATTTAGGAATAGCCGATTTAATAACAACACGGGTCGGATTGGTAATCGCTGGCGGCGCATAACCACGCGCGCCCTCACCTCTGGTAACGATGATTTTAGCTACTTCTGGCTGATTTTCAGTCACTGAAAACAGCTGCTGCATATCACTAATCAGCAGCTCTGCACTTGGACAAACAATACCGATCGCCGCGCAATCTGCCACCAACTTTTGATAATGTAATGGCCAATTGTCCGGCTGACCACTACGAATTAACATCGTACGAAAAACGCCATCGCCATAAGCAAAACCACGATCTAACGGTGAGATTCCTTGGTTAAAGTCACCGTTAATCAAATAAGTATTTTTATGATTCATAAGCCCTAATTAAACCATAGCAACAGCCAATTACATAGTAGAAGCTACCTTACTACGAAGCAATTGGAATAAAAAAGCCTGCGAAATAAAGTTCGCAGGCTCGTTATAGCTTTAAAGAATTATCTAAACAGTTAAAACTATAGCTATACCTTCTTAAACACCAGACTACCGTTAGTACCACCAAAGCCAAAGTTATTCTTTAACGCATAGGTGATTTTCATATCGCGCGCTGTGTTTGCACAATAGTCTAAGTCACACTCCGGATCTTGATTAAAGATATTGATAGTTGGTGGTGACACTTGATTGTAAATAGATAGCACAGTAAATACTGATTCTAAACCACCAGCACCACCAAGCAAGTGACCTGTCATGGATTTAGTTGAGTTAACCACTAGGTTTTTAGCGTGGTCACCAAATGCCGCTTTAATCGCATTGGTTTCGTTAGAATCGCCTAACGGCGTAGACGTGCCGTGCGCATTGATGAATTGAACTTCACTAGGATCTATTCCAGCGTTGTTCATCGCATTACGCATCGATCTACGCGGCCCATCCATGTTTGGAGCGGTCATATGATAAGCATCTGCGCTCATGCCATAACCACTTAATTCAGCATAGATTCTAGCGCCACGTGCTTTGGCATGCTCATACTCTTCAAGTACTAAAACACCAGCGCCCTCTCCAATAACAAAGCCATCACGGTCTTTATCCCAAGGGCGACTAGCAGTTGCAGGATCGTCATTTCGAGTAGATAACGCGCGTGAAGCAGCAAAGCCGCCAACACTTAAGCGCGTAATAGCAGCTTCTGCTCCACCAGCAATCATCACGTCGGCATCACCATATTCAATCATGCGTGAAGCGTCACCAATCGAGTGCGTACCTGTTGTACAAGCCGTCACAATCGCTACGTTTGGACCTTTTAACCCGAACATAATCGATAAATTACCTGAGATCATATTAATAATCGTGCCAGGAATAAAAAATGGTGAGATTTTGCGTGGGCCTGATTCTTGATAAAGAATGTCTGTATCTTCAATAAATTGCATACCACCAATGCCAGAACCAATCGAAACGCCGATACGCTCAGCATTCTCTTCTGTCACTTCAAGACCTGAATCCTTAAACGCCTCAATTCCTGCAGCTAAGCCGAATTGAATGAATGTATCCATGCGTCTAGCGTCTTTCGCTGAAATAAAATCTTCAGCATTAAAGTTTTTTACTTCACCGGCAATAGTTGAAGAAAAAGCGCTAGCATCAAATTTGGTAATTTGTGTAATGCCAGATTTACCAGCAATAATGTTATCCCAAGCAGTTTTAACACCAATACCTACTGGTGAAACCACACCAAGACCTGTAACAACGACGCGACGTTTATTTATAGCATTAGACATAAGAAGAGTCTCTTAGAAATGATTAACCCAGAAACCTTTTACAAAAAATTGTTAAATGATTTCTGGGTTTTGCAGCAATTGCAAGGCGTTAGCCACTAATAACAGTGCTCTCAACGCCTATGTGAATTTATTTTAAGTTCGTATTGATGTAATCAATCGCTAGTTGAACTGTAGTGATTTTTTCTGCTTCTTCATCAGGAATTTCACAATCAAACTCTTCTTCTAGTGCCATTACAAGCTCAACGGTATCGAGCGAATCAGCACCTAAATCATCTACAAATGATGATGAGTTTTTCACATCAGCTTCATTTGCACCAAGTTGCTCAGTAACAATTTTTTTAACACGTTGTTCGATGTCAGACATCTAAATACCCCTTTAAATTAAAAATAGCCATATATAAAATCTATATGTAAAAATATAGTACAGCTAAGACGATATTCTACCAAAACTCAAGCAGAATATAAAAAAACTTTTACACCATTAACATGCCGCCATTCACATGAATTGTTTCACCAGTAATATAGGCTGCATTTGGTGAAGCAAGAAATGCCACGGTAGCCGCAATCTCTTTTACGTTACCTAAGCGCCCTGCTGGAATCCTTGCAAGCATTTTAGTGGTCACTTCTTCAGGCAATTCAGCCGTCATATCGGTATCAATAAAGCCTGGTGCTACACAATTTACAGTAATGCCGCGACTACCAACTTCTGCGGCTAATGACTTGGTAAAGCCTGTCATGCCAGCTTTTGCGGCTGCATAATTTGTTTGTCCTGCATTGCCCATATGTCCTACTACAGATGAAATGCTGATAATACGACCTGTACGAGCTTTCATCATTGGGCGCAATACGGCTTGGCTCATGCGGAAAACAGAAGTCAGATTAGTGCTTAGGACGTCATCCCAGTCTTCATCTTTCATGCGCATCAATAGCGTATCACGAGTGATCCCCGCATTATTCACCAAAATGCTCACATCACCATATTTTTCACTGATTGTTTTTAATATCATTGCGACCTGTGCAGCATCATTGACGTTTAAGGCAATGCCTTCGCCTTTGATATTTGCGCTAGCAAAAGTGCTGCTGATTGAAGCTGCACCATTATCTGAGGTTGCTGTTCCAATAACAATCGCACCTTGTTCGCCAAGTGCTTGTGCAATAGCAGCACCAATGCCACGACTCGCACCAGTGACTAAAGCAATTTGTCCAGTTAACATGTTAAGCCTTTGTATAAATTATATTTTTATTAAATAGAACTATCTTAGAGCTGGCTTTGAAACTCATTCAAAGTCTCATTAGTAGTCAGCGCTATGCATGACAACTCAGCCACTATCCGTTTAGTCAAACCCGCTAGAACCTTGCCAGGACCACATTCTGCTGCCTGCGTTATGCCTTGTGCATGAATGGCTTGTACAGTTTCTACCCAACGCACGGGACTATATAACTGGCGCACCAGAGCATCTTTAATTTTTACTGCATCTTGGTATGCTGCAACATCTGCATTTTGTATGACTGAGATTTGTGGCGCATTTACCGTTACATTTTTCAAGTATTCTGCAAGCTTTACTGCAGCTGGTTTCATCAGCGCACAATGAGATGGCACACTGACAGGCAATGGTAATGCACGTTTAGCGCCTTTCACTTTTGCTAATTCCATACCGCGTTCTACAGCTGCTTTATTGCCGGCAATGACTACCTGTCCCGGTGAGTTAAAATTTACCGCCTCAAGCACTTCATTTTGCGCGGCTTCTGCACACACTTCACGCACTAGAGCATCATCTAAACCCAATATTGCCGCCATCGCACCAACACCAGCAGGAACTGCGCTTTGCATTACCTCAGCGCGGTAGCGAACTAATGGAAGCGCATCAGCAAATGATAAAGCGCCAGATGCAACCAAGGCCGTATACTCACCGAGACTGTGACCAGCTAAAACGCTTGGAAGCTTGTCAGTAGAGGCTTGCCAAACGCGCCAAGTAGCAATGCCAGCAATCAGCATAATAGGTTGAGTATTAGTTGTTTCGTTAATAGCCTCATTAGGCTCAGTAGTCATAGACCAGAAATCAAGACCCAGAATATCTGAGGCTTCGGTAAATGTATCGCGAATAATAGCTGACTCGCCAAAACCATTCATCATACCAACTGATTGAGAGCCTTGCCCAGGAAATATAAATGCAAATTTATTCATAATATTTTTACTGCTAATTTATTTTTATATAGTTACTTACAGCAACTGGTGAACCGACAATACTTCTGGCACGAAGTTAATACTTAATTAAGGCAGAACCCCAAGTAAAACCGCCACCAAAAGCTTCCATTAAAATAGTTTCACCACGTTTAATACGACCATCGCGCACTGCCGTGTCTAACGCTAATGGTATAGATGCAGCGGAGGTATTACCATGCTTATCCACGGTAACCACTACATTATCCATGCTCATATCTAGTTTCTTGGCAGTAGCTTGCAAAATGCGAATGTTCGCTTGATGCGGCACTAACCAATCAATATCGGATTTTTGCATGCCATTGGCTTCTAGCGTTTCATCCACAATCGCATCTAAAGTATTCACAGCCACTTTAAATACACCATTGCCTTCCATCACAACGGTATCGCGACCATTTGGATCTTCGTTGCGAGGTACGTGCAACATTTTTTCATAATTTCCATCAGCGTGCAAATGCGTAGAGATGATTCCCTGCTCTTCGCTTGCTTGCAGAATGACCGCACCTGCACCATCGCCCCACAAGATGCAATTACCGCGATTGGTCCAGTCAACAATTCGTGAGAATGATTCAGCGCCAATCACTAAAGCACATTTAGCAGCGCCAGCTTTTATAAAGTTATCGGCTGTAGCGATTGCATAAACAAAGCCACTACAAACAGCTTGAATATCAAATGCAGGGCAGCCGGCAATACCAAGTTTATTTTGCAATATCACCGCAGTGCTCGGAAAAATCTTATCTGGCGTTGTGGTAGCAACAATAATTAAATCAATATCGCTAGCTTGAATACCTGCAGCCTCAATGGCATTACGTGAAGCATGCAATGCTAAATCGCTTGTAAATTCGTCATCTGCAACAATGTGACGTTCGCGAATACCAGTACGTGAAAAAATCCATTCATCCGTGGTATCAACCATGCTTTCCAAATCAGCATTGGTAAGTATTTTTTTTGGGAGATAGCTCCCTGTTCCTGCAATTCTGGAATTCGTCATTCGTTGTCCGAGCTATTTGTATTAGCGAAAGCAATCTGTTGAGATTGTATATGCTCAATTTCTAATTGTTCAGTAATGCGCTTGAGAACGCCACTGCGAGATTCTTCAACGGCAGTATGAATGGCATTTAAAAACGCGATGCTATCTGCCCCACCATGGCTTTTCACCACAATACCACGTAAACCTAAAAAACTCGCGCCATTATAATTGCGCGGGTCCATACGGTTTTTAAAAGCTTTTAATACTGGCATTGCAACCAAGCCCATTAGCTTGGTCAGCCAGTTACGTTTAAATTCCTGTGCAAGAAAACGACTCATCATTTGCGCCAAGCCTTCAGAAGCTTTTAACGTGATATTGCCAACAAAGCCGTCACAAACAACGACATCGGTCGTACCTTTGAAAATATCATTGCCTTCTACGTTACCGTAAAAATTAAGGTGGCTTTTGTGCAATAACTCGCCTGTTTGCTTAACAACCTCATTGCCTTTAATATCCTCAGACCCAATGTTTAGCAAGCCTACTGTTGGCTTTTCTTTATGTTCTACGCAAGAAACCAACATACTTCCCATGACAGAAAATTGTAATAATTGTTCCGGCGTGCAATCAGCATTTGCGCCTAAATCCAGTATATAGGTTTTACCTTTTTGGCTAGGGAATATGCCTGCGATAGCTGGTCTATCAATTCCTGGTAAGGTTTTTAGCACGAATCTTGCTGTTGCCATCAAGGCACCTGTATTACCGGCACTGACACAAGCTGATGCTTCACCGCTTTTAACCAAGTTAATGGCAACGCGCATGGAAGAGTCTTTTTTATTTTTTAACGCGCTCTGAGGCTGCTCATCCATGGTCACCACTTCGCTAGCATGATGAATACGTAAGCGTGTGCTTGTTGTTGCTTTGCGCGCTTTCAACTCAGCTTCAATAGCATCGCTTAAGCCAACCAATACGATATTAAGCTCATCGTCATCTTTAAGCGCTTTAAGCGCGGCTGGTATTGTTACATGCGGGCCGTGATCACCACCCATTGCGTCAATTGCGACAGTTATGTCCATAGCTCTACTCGGTTTTTAAGGGGCTAATGCGTATGCATTGAATTCAAAATTCATTTGCGCCACGCATACACCAACGCCGCACCAGTACTGGAGCGGCGTCAATGATATCAATGCACTATTTAACAAATTTATCTTTATATTTAATCTAGTAAACTTAATCGAACTGATTGAATTTAATTAGACTTAAAAGAAATTAAATAGGGTAATTATTCGCCTTTTGATGGCATAACTTTACGACCACGGTAGTAGCCGTTTGGGCTAATGTGATGACGTAAATGAGCTTCACCTGTTGTAGGCTCCACTGCTAAAGCTGGGTTAGTTAAAAAGTCATGTGAACGGTGCATACCACGTTTAGATGGTGACTTTTTGTTTTGCTGAACTGCCATAATAAAACTCCAATAAAATGATTAAAACATCATCTCAATTACATACAAACTGATGCACAAATATTGCGTTGCATCGCTAATTTAAGATTACGTAAAACTTCAAGCCCGCTACTATAATATAAAACCTAGCTTTTGTCAGCTTTTAATACGCTTTAGGACTTAATTAACCCCTTAAGCACTGCAAATGGATTTGGCTTCTCGCCACTTTGTGTCGTTAGCTCAGTACAACCCTCTTCATGCATAGGTGCAATTGGCATGGCCATGATGATCTCATCTTCAATTAAGGCGATTAAATCCATCGCTTTATTCGCCTGCTGCAGGTCGTAATCATCACTATTATCAATATCAACCGCTTCCACATCAGTATCACTTACTTCGCCAATTAAATAGTTGAAATTTAAATTGATATTAAGTGGCATAGCATTTAAGCAGCGTTGACATGCTGCGGTAAGGCTGGAGAGTATAGTCAACTGAAGAATATGCTGCCCAGCTTCATTAGTTTTACCTTGCAGCACATAGCTTATCAAGCCTGTGTGGTTTATTTTTGTAGGGTTTGTTAAATTTGATGATTGCATTAACTCCTCTAACCTAGGGCAGTCTTGAAGAGACAGCTCACCTTCTATACGCTCGTTTTTTTTCGAAAAAGCAATGTTGTCTATTAATAATGTGTTCTGACTCATTTTTTAGTACTCAAAATTTAGTGTTGGGGATTTAGCTATAGCGATACACATGTTACAATTGCTGGGTTTGAGTATCAAATTTAAGGGCTGTAACGTGTTCAAAAAAATTCTTGTAGCTAACCGTGGTGAAATCGCAGTGCGTATTGTACGCGCTTGCTCAGAAATGGGCATTAAGTCTGTCGCGATTTATGCGGACGCAGATCGCCAAGCTTTGCATGTTAAAAAGGCAGATGAAGCTTACAACATAGGCGCAGACCCAGTTGCAGGCTATTTAAACGCTCATAATATTGTCAATCTTGCAGTTGCTTCTGGCTGTGACGCGCTGCATCCTGGCTATGGTTTTCTGTCTGAAAATCCTGAGCTAGCTGAAATATGCGCGCGCCGCGGCATTAAGTTTATTGGACCAAACGCATCAGTAATTCGTCAAATGGGCGATAAGATTCAAGCCAGAAACGCCATGACAGGTGCTGGTATTCCATGCACTCCAGGTAGTGACGGCAATTTAAAAGACTTAAATGAAGCCGTAGCTTTAGCTGCAAAAATTGGTTACCCCGTGATGTTGAAGGCCACTAATGGTGGTGGCGGTCGCGGTATTCGTCGTTGTGATAGTGAAAAAGAATTATTAGGTAATTATGACCGCGTGATTTCAGAGGCAAGTAAGGCTTTTGGTAAACCTGAAGTATTCTTAGAAAAATGTGTTGTGTCACCACGCCACATTGAAGTACAAATTCTGGCCGACTCGCAGGGCAATGTGATTCACTTATTTGAGCGCGATTGTTCGATTCAGCGTCGCAACCAGAAACTAATTGAAATTGCACCTTCACCACAGCTTACACAAGCTCAGCGTGATTATATTGGTGGCTTGGCTGTAAAAGCGGCAAAAGCTGTTGGTTACGAAAATGCAGGTACTGTAGAGTTTTTATTAGACTCAGATAATACGTTTTACTTCATGGAAATGAACACGCGCTTGCAAGTTGAGCACACCGTGACTGAAACCATTACTGGTATTGATATTGTACAAGAACAGATTCGTGTTGCTTTTGGTTTACCCTTGCAATATGAACAAAAAGAAGTGCAGTTCCGTGGCTACGCGATGGAGTTTCGTATCAATGCAGAAGATCCAAAAAATGACTTCCTGCCTAGCTTTGGCAAAATTACACGATACTATGCCCCTGGCGGCCCTGGTGTGCGTATGGATGCTGCGATTTATAGTGGTTATGTCATTCCGCCCTATTATGATTCTATGTGCGCCAAACTGACTGTCTGGGCGCTAGACTGGGAAAGCGTTATTGAACGCGGTCGCCGCGCGCTGGATGACATGTTGATTTATGGTGTGAAAACCACCATTCCATATTATCAAGAGATTTTAAAACATCAAGATTTTAGGGATGCTAACTTTAATACCAGCTTTGTTGAGTCACATCCTGAACTCACCAATTATGCAAATGAAATTCCGCCAGAGATGATTGCTGCAGCGATTTCAGCCGCGATTGCTGCACATGAAGGAATTTAAGTTATGTAGGTCGGGGTTTAACCCGAGTTGCTAAGCTAAAGCCCTACACGCATAAATAGTTAATCAATATAAAACATATAGTTAAACGTAATAATTAAAGTAAAGAGTTAAATATGAGCCAAACACCAAAAGTACACGTCACCGAGCTTGTTTTACGCGATGGGCATCAATGTCACATTGCAACGCGCATGCGCACCGAAGATATGTTGCCTATTTGCAGTAAGTTAGATGCGATTGGCTTTTGGTCGCTTGAAGCTTGGGGTGGTGCTACTTTTGATGCTTGTGTGCGCTACTTAAAAGAAGATCCTTGGGAGCGTTTACAGAAATTACGTAAAGCGCTGCCAAACTCACGCATTCAAATGCTTTTACGCGGTCAGAATTTGCTTGGTTATCGCCATTATTCTGATGATGTAGTACAAGCTTTCGTGCAGAAATCTGCTGATAACGGTGTTGACGTGTTCCGTGTTTTTGATGCGCTCAACGACACACGCAATTTAGCAGTTTCTATTCAAGCTGTAAAAAAAGCGGGCAAGCATGCTGAAGGTACCATTAGCTATACAACAAGCCCTGTGCATGATGTAGCGCATTTTGTCGGCATTGCTCAAGAACTTGAGGCGATGGGCTCAGATACCATTGCCATTAAAGATATGGCGGGACTACTTACACCACAAGCTACTGTTGATTTAGTTAAAGCCTTGCGTGCAAACGTAAACTTGCCTATTCACATCCATAGCCATTCAACAAGCGGCTTAGCTAGTATGAACTTGCTGCGTGCACTTGAAAATGGCGCCGTCATGATTGATACCTGTAGTGCAGCATTCTCAGAAGGTGCAAGTCACCCAACAACTGAAAGCATGATTGCTGCGCTGCAAGGTACCGAGTTTGATACAGGATTGGACATTGCCGCAGTGCAAGAAGTCACAGCCTATTTCCGTGAAGTGCGTAAAAAATACTGGCAGTTTGAAAGCGAATTCTCAGGTGTTGACACTCGCGTACTATTGAATCAAGTGCCAGGCGGCATGATTTCAAACCTGAGCAATCAATTAAAAGAGCAAGGTGCACTAGACCGCATGGATGCTGTGCTGGCTGAAATTCCTCTAGTACGCAAAGACCTTGGCTACATTCCATTAGTAACGCCAACTTCACAAATTGTTGGTACACAAGCGGTACTTAATGTGATGACAGGTCAACGTTACAAATCTATTACCAATGAAGTTAAAAACTACTTCTTAGGTCAGTACGGTAAAGCGCCAAGTGCGGTGAATGCAGAAGTCAGAAAACTAGCAATCGGCGACGCAGAACCAATTACCTGCAGACCTGCTGATTTATTAACACCTGAAATGGCAAAGCTCACCAGTGAATCTGAACGCTTTGCACAATCCGAAGAGGACGTGCTGACATTCGCAATGTTCCCAGATATTGGTAAAACTTTCTTGCAAGAGCGTATTGCAGGTTCACTACAACCTGAGCCACTGCTTGATAAAGCCGCGGTAAATGCTTCTGCATCACGCTTTGCTCCAAGTGAATTTAAAGTCACATTGCATGGCGAGACGTTCCATATCAACCTTACTGGCAGCGGCCACGCGGGTGAAGAAAAACGCCCATTCTATGTTTCTATCGATGGCATTGCTGAAGAGGTTATTGTTGAAACTTTGAGCGAGATCGAGGTTTCAGGCGGTGTTAACAATGGTACCGGCAAGAAAAAAGCGACTTCTGGCACAGCTAAAAGTGGCCGCCCACGCCCTACACATGCGGGTCATGTCACTACATCAATGCCAGGTACAGTAGTTGCGGTTAAAGTAAAAGCGGGTGATAAAGTCACAGCTGGCGACGGTGTACTAGTAATTGAGGCAATGAAAATGGAGAATGAAATTCAAGCTGCCGCAACTGGCATCGTAGTTGCAGTGCATGTAGTTAAGGGTGACTCTGTGACTCCCGATGAATCATTGCTTGAAATTCAACCTGAGTAAATGCTTTAAAATTTAACCTTAAAGCCGACAGAGTAACCCTGTCGGCTTTTTATTTATCTGGTTATTTATATAGAATCAATCATCAATAAAACACAAATAAAATACTAATCAAACACGAATAAGCTATGAAAAAAACGATGAAACCAACGCTAATATTAGCCTCTTCCTCCGAATTCAGACGGGAACTTTTGCAGAAGCTACAAATTCCATTTAGCAGCATTTCGCCACGCGTGGATGAAACTCCATTTGAAAACGAAAAGCCACATGAAACAGCTTTAAGGCTAGCACAAGATAAGGCTAGGAAAATTGGGGCTGATTATCCGCATGCTCTAGTGATAGGCTGCGACCAAGTTGCGACATTAGATGGCGAGCAACTAGGCAAGCCGCTCAATCATGCCAATGCTACAAAACAGCTAAAATCGATGCGTGGGCGTGAAGTCACTTTCCACAGCGCGCTTTGCTTATACAATGCTGCTACAGGTAATATGCAAGCCGAAGTTGTGCCTTATATAGTACGTTTTAGGCAACTAAGTGATGAACAAATCGAAAATTACCTAAATAAAGAGCAACCCTACCAATGTGCAGGTAGTGCAAAATCTGAAGGCTTAGGCATTGCCCTTATGGAGCGCATGATAGGTGAGGACCCGAATGCATTAATTGGTCTACCACTTATCAAGCTAATTAACATGTTGGAAAACGAAAATATTTCGGTTTTATAAATAACTTAAAAAATTATTTTAATAATTTAACCCTTTTTGCTGCTTGCCACGTTTAATGAATCATAGCGTATTGAATTTAACACTCACACGCTCATCATTTAACTAATTTTGGAGATTAAATATGTCACGTAAACACCAGCCAATGAAGCACAAGCTCATTTTGCTCGCTACACTTTCTACAATGTATACAGGAGCATTTGCGATGGATTTGGATGAAACGCGCAGCACATTAAACGATCAGCAAAATGTAGCCGTCACCATCTACAACGGTGATCTAGCACTCGTCAAAGATACTCGACATGTGAAGCTTAAGACTGGCTTAAATGCTTTAGCGTTACGCGATGTGAGTGCGCAAATTCGCCCAGAAACCGCGCTGTTACGCAGCATCAACGCCCCCGGCAGTCTGACTTTATTCGAGCAAAACTTTGATTTTGACTTACTAACACCGCAAAAACTACTTGAGAAATATGTAGGTAAGTCTGTCAGCATTGTGAAAACTCATCCAACAACTGGCGCAGAAACTACAGAAAAAGCCACTGTACTTTCAGCCAACAACGGCGTTGTACTGCAAATTGGCAATCGTATAGAAACAGGTATTCCAGGCAGAATTGTTTATGATGACGTACCAGAGAATCTACGTGATAGACCAACGCTAGTTACACAAATCAATAACAAAGGCGCAACAGACCAAACAATTGAACTGAGCTATTTAACTGGCGGACTTGGCTGGAAGGCAGACTATGTAGCAGAGTTAAGCCCGAAAGAAGACAGTATTGACTTGTCTGGCTGGGTAACGCTCACAAACACGAGTGGCGCTAGTTACAAAAATGCTAAATTGCAATTAGTGGCTGGTGATGTTAATCGAGTGCAATCCCCACAAGTGTTTCCTATGGCAAAAGCAATGCGTGGAGATGTAATGATGGCAGAAGCTGCTGCACCGATGGCAGAAGAATCCTTACTCGAATATCATCTCTATACCTTAGATCGTCCAACCACTATTGCTGAGAACCAAACCAAGCAAGTCGCCCTGCTCTCTGCATCGAATATACCAGCACGTAAAGAGTTAGTCTTACGTGGGGCAGATTATTACTATCAAAGCAGCTATGGCGACCTTGGCACTAAAATGAAAGTCGGCGTATTTGTTGAGTTTGATAATAAAGAGGCGTCAAAACTAGGTATGCCATTACCTAAAGGCATATTGCGCGTTTATAAGAAAGATAACGCAGGAAATGCTCAATTTGTGGGTGAAGACAACATCGACCATACGCCTAAAAATGAAGTAGTACGTTTAAAATTAGGTGAATCGTTTGATGTAACTGCTGATAAAAAGCAAACTAACTTCAAAGTACTGCCTAACCCACAAAAAGGTCACAATTCGTATGAAAGTTCGTATGAAATTGTCTTAAAAAATGCGAAGAAAGAAAAAATGACCGTTGTCGTACAAGAGCCTATTTCTGGCGATTGGACTATTACTTCTGAAAGTCAGCCTCACAAAAAGGTGAATAGTCATTTAGCAGTTTGGAAAGTGGAAGTTCCTGCTGAAAGCAATACGACATTAAGCTATAAAGCTGTTGTTAAATACTAAATCCATCTGTAAAAACTCCTTTCACCTTAAGTATGGAGGGAGTTTTAAATGACAGACTCAATACCAACCATAAAAATACAGTGAAATCAACAACATGCTAAAACTAGGCACACTCTACTTAATCCCAGTCACTCTTGGAGAAGACAATATCACCAAAGTGTTGCCACCTGATGTCGTAAGCATTGCACAGCAACTGGATACATTTGTGGTGGAAAGTGAAAAATCAGCACGGCATTTCTTAAGCACGATTAAAACGGCTAAACCAGTCCGCGAACTCACGTTAAACTTGCTTAACGAGCATACTGAAGACAAAGCTTTACCTGATTTATTAAAACCACTCTTAGCAGGTAAAGATGTAGGTTTAATGAGTGATGCAGGCTGCCCTAGCGTGGCAGACCCCGGCGCAAAACTAGTCGAATTAGCTCACCAAAAAGGGATACGTGTTGTACCTTTTGTCGGGCCAAGCTCAATATTATTAAGCATAATGGCCTCTGGCCTTAATGGTCAGCAATTTGCGTTTCTAGGTTATTTACCAGTCGACAAAACACAACGTAACCAAAAACTAAAAGAAATTGAAAAACGCTCTATCTCACACAAAGAAACACAGCTATTTATAGAAACACCATATCGCAACCAACACATGCTAGAAGCCATATTAAGCGTCTGCCAGCCCAATACAAGGCTGTGCGTAGCATGTGATATTAGTTTAGAAAATGAAATGATCGCCACTAAAACGATAGCTAATTGGAAAAAATCACCGCTGCCAGATTTGCATAAACGGCCAACGGTATTTTTGTTACTGGCTTAAGCGCCTCACGGGTGCATAGCTAAGCCTATGCACTGGTGTAACTCCATGTGCATTCAACATTTCCAGATGAAATGCCGTAGGGTATCCCTTATGCTGTGCAAAGCCATACTGCGGATAAATTTTATCTAGCTCATACAACTCGGCATCTCGCGCCACTTTGGCAAGTATAGACGCGGCGGAAATAGCTTGTACTTTGCTATCGCCTTTCACTATAGCTTCGCATGGCAGGCTGATTTTTGGGCATTTATTGCCATCTACTTGTACTAAATCAGGGGTGATGCCGAACTGCGTTTGCATGGTTTCTATGGCGCGTTTCATGGCTAACAAGCTGGCTTGTAGGATATTGATTTCATCAATCTCTTGGGCGCTGCAACTGGCAATTGCCCAAGCCAGTGCGTGTTGTTTGATTTCAACGCTGAGTAAATTACGTTTCTTTTCAGAGAGTTTTTTAGAGTCTGCCAAACCTATGATTGGTCGGTCTGGATTTAAAATGACTGCAGCCGCATAAACCTCACCAGCTAAAGGCCCTCGTCCAGCTTCATCTGCACCACAAATTAACACTGCTGCTGACATTTAGGACAAGTAAGCAAGAATAGCATTTGCAGCTTTTTCTGCAGTATTCTGTTTTAAACTATAGTGAATCTTAGTAAATTCAGTTTTAATTTCCACAATATTGTCAGCGTCGCTCAACAGCTTAATAGTTGCCTCTGCAAGCTTTTCAGGCGTTGACTCATCTTGCAATAACTCAGGCACTACAAACTTTTCAGCTAATACATTAGGCAAGCCTACATAAGGTTGCAAGCGCATGCGCTTAAGAATTTGCCAACTTAATTTAGACATCCGATAAGTAATCACCATTGGCTTTTTTAACAGCGCTGCTTCTAATGTGGCTGTACCTGAGGCTACAATCACAACATCTGCAGCTTCCATTGCATCATGCGCATGACCGAATAATATTTGAATCGGTAAACTTTCATTCTCATGGAAGATAGCCAACTCAAAAATCTGCCTAGTTTCTCGTGTAATAAGTGGCACTAAAAACACTGCATTAGGAAAGTCTGCATAGATTAGTTTTGCAGTCTTAACAAATAATTCCGCATGTTGCTGCACTTCACTTTGACGGCTACCAGGCAACATAGCAATCACCAAGGCAGATGGTTTTAACTTTAAGCCCTCGCGTGCTGCAGTAGTATCAGGCTCCATCGGCAATATATCCGCTAACGGGTGGCCAACGTAAGTAACAGGTATACCTGCATGCTGATACAACGCAGGCTCGAATGGAAACAATGCCAAGATATGTGACACGGCATGTTTGATTTTCTTGATTCTATTTTTACGCCAAGCCCACACAGATGGACTGACATAATGAATAGCGGTAATACCTTTGTTCTTTAATTTTTTTTCAAGCCAAAAATTAAAGTCTGGGGCGTCAATACCGATGAATAAATCAATCCGATTCGCGAGTAAATGATTCAGTAATTGACGGCGTAATCTAAGCAGCCCAAACAGATGTTTGATAACTTCTACATACCCACGTACGGATAATCGCTCAATAGGAAAAAGCGACTGGGCGCCCTCTCCCATCATTTTGGGTCCTGCGATGCCGACAAATTCAATATCAGAGCGCTTTAACTTTAACGCCTGCATAAGATGACTGCCAAGCAAATCACCTGAAGCTTCTCCAGCTACAATGCCTATTCTCACCATAATGATAACTTAACGGACGATGCCGCGCGTTGAGACATTCAAGAAATCAGTCAGTAGGCCGATTTCGGGGGTTGTAACTTGCATCGCTGCAAGTTCAATTTTAGCTTCTTCTAAAGTAAGCCCATTGCGATATAAAGCTTTATACGCACGTTTGATTTGCAGGATGCTGTCAGCACTAAAGCCACGACGCTTCAAGCCCTCAGCATTAATGCCATGTGGTTTAGCATCATAGCCTGCAGCTGTTACATAAGGAGGAATATCTTTGAACACTACCGAACCTACAGCGGTAATCACATGCGAGCCGACTTTACAAAACTGATGAATCAGCGTGAAGCCGCCCAAAATTGCGTGATCTGCAATATCAACATGGCCAGCAAGTGACGAGTTATTCGCGAGAATTGTATGATTACCAACATCACAGTCGTGCGCAATATGCACGTAGGCCATAATCCAATTATCGCTACCAATTTTAGTCGTGCCTTTATCTTGAATTGTGCCGCGATTAAACGTACAAAACTCGCGAATAGTATTATTATCCCCTATCTCTAATAACGTCGGCTCATCTATGTACTTCTTATCTTGAGGCGCTTCACCAAGTGAAGAATATTGAAATATATGGTTATTTTTGCCGATTGTTGTCGGGCCATTAATAATCACGTGACCGGCTACGCGTGTACCCGCATCAATTTTGACGTTCGGGCCAATAATGGAATATGGGCCAATTTCTACACTAGGATCAAGTTCTGCCTTGGCATCAATGATTGCCGTTGGGTGGATTTTTGTTACTTGCATCTCTTATTTTTCTTTTTTTTCTATCGTTTTTAAAATACACATCATTTCCGCCTCGGCAACTACTACGCCGTCAACACGCGCCACACCAGAGTATTTCCATATACCTTTTAAAATACGATCAATCTTAACGTTTAGAATAACTTGGTCGCCTGGAGATACTGGTTTTTTAAAGCGAGCGCTATCTATACCCGCAAAATAATAAACAGAATCATCGCTCGGTTTTGCACCCATTGTTTTAAATGACAGTACTGCAGCAGCTTGTGCCATGGCTTCTACAATTAACACGCCAGGCATGACAGGGTGGTGAGGAAAATGACCTGGGAAGAAAGGTTCGTTAATAGTCACGTTCTTTAATGCAGTGATTTCTTTACCTAACTCCAATGAAACAATGCGATCTATCAGTACAAAAGGATAACGATGAGGTAGATGTTCAAGGATTTCATGGATGTCCATGCTGGTAGATTCGATATTAGTGGTCATTATTGCCTCAACTTACTTCTGATAGATTATGCTTCTTATAGATGATGACTATATTTTATATAGTGCTTAATTATTAGATTTTAACAGAGCTAGCGCTTTTTCAAGCTGTTTAATTTTATCTGATAGATCATCTAAATGACGAATTTTTGCTGCAGTACTTAGCCATGCTTTATGTGTTTGAAATGGCATGAGCGCTGTATAGGTGTCTGCAGCAGGTAATGAACGTGTAATCATACTACCAGGCGAGATAGTAACGTGGTCAGCAATCTCCAAATGCCCCAATATCATAGCCGCGCCACCAATCTTACAATGCTTACCAATTTTTGCGCTACCAGCAATGCCGGTGCACCCTGCAATCACCGTATGCGCACCAATCACGCAGTTGTGACCAATCTGAATGAGGTTATCCAACTTTACGCCCTCTTCAATAATCGTGTCATCTAATGCGCCACGATCAACCGTAGTATTGGCGCCTATATCAACATCATTATGGATGACAACTCGCCCAACTTGTGGGATTTTTAGCCATCTACCAGCTTCTTCAGCATAGCCAAAGCCATCTGAACCGATAACTGCACCTGAGAATATATGGCAATTTTGCCCAATAACACAATGGTGTTTAATCGTGACATGCGGCTCTAGGCGGGTATTGTCGGCAATGATTACGTCATTTTCAATGATGCAGCCACTACCAATAATGACATTATCACCTAACACGACATTAGCCCCTATCACAGCTAATGTTGAAACACTGCATGATTCTGGAACAGTAGCACTTGCATCAACAACTGCACTTGGCGCAATACCTAAAAAATGTTCTGCTGGTGGATTTAAAAATGCTGATACCTTAGCAAAATACGCATAAGGGTTTTCCACGATAATTCTTGGTATTGAAGTTAATTCAGCGTCTTTTTCTCTTAGAACAAAGGCGCTGGCTTGGCTAGCAGACAGCGCTTTTAAATATTTCGCATCATTAATGAAGCAAATGTCGCCAGAACTGGCATTTTGTAGAGAGGAAACACCTGAAATAATGGTCGCATCATCACCGACAATACGACCACCTAATGCATCTACGATATCACTAAGCGCGTAATTTTTACCCATAACTATTACCTTAAAAATTACTTATAGTGATTAAAGACTGACTTTAAACTATTTTTTACCTAACAATTTCAATACTTTATCAGTAATGTCGATTTTATCCGCAGCATAAGCAACGCCGCTGTACATCACTAAATCATAGCTCTCAGCTTTAGCTACGGACTGCACGGCTTTGTTAATGCGATCTTGTAAACTGCCTAACTCTTCGTTCTTACGTAGATTAATGTCTTCACGTAACTCACGTTGCTTGCGTTGAAACTCTGTTTTAATATTTTGCACATCGCGCTCTTTACTGCGACGATCTGCCTCTGCAGTAGTCAAACCGTCTTTATCTAATGCAGACTCTAAGTCCTTGATTTGCTTAGCCATACGGTCTAATTCTTGCGAACGCGGACTAAACTCTTTCTCCAACTTTTTACCACTCTCAGCAGTTTGCGGTGCTTCTTGTAGAATTTTGTCTACTTGCACGTAACCCACCTTCAACTCTGCAGCATGCACGTTCATGGCAAAGGTCATCAAACTTGCTATCACTAATTTTTTCAAGATACTGCTCACTTAAAATCTCCTAGAACGACTACTTTTATTTATTTAGATATTATGCCACAAGGCTCTACAACACAGCATCACGATTATACTAACTTACAGCAATAATCCACGAACCTAGAATTGAGAGCCCAACTGAAATTGTATGCTCTGGGTATTATCCGTAGACTTGCTATTCAATGGTTTAGCATATACTAGCTTTAATGGCCCAAACGGTGAAAGCCAACTAATACCAAGTCCTGTTGAATAACGAAGATCACTTAAACTGTATGAAGAGTCTGATCCCCAGACATTACCAGCATCAACGAAAGCACTTAATCTAAATTGTTTAGAATCTTTTAAACCAGGCACAGGCAGAAACAACTCAGCATTACCTAATAAACGTTTCGTTCCACCTACAGCAAAGCTTGTTTGTGTAATGGGGTCAATGTCTCTAGGACCTAATGAGCCATTATCGTAGCCTCGTACCGAGTTTACGCCACCCATAAAGTAATTTTTAAAGAATGGGAAGTTTTTATTGCCATAAGAATCTGCATAACCTATTTCACCGTTCAGCATAAAGGTAAAGTCTTTATAAACATTCTTGAACCATGCTTGTTTATAATCAATTTTGTAGTAGTTCAAATCTAGTACAGGTAATGAAATTTCAGCACTTAGCTTTTGTAATACACCATTATTAGTAAACATAATGCTGTCGCGGGTATCGTGAGCCCACCCACCAGATACAACTATAGAGTTACTGCTACAGCCTGTAGTATTTCCACAGAATTTTTGATATTGGATTGGACTGTTTGTATTTAAATCTACTGTTGTAAAATCTGCAGCAAGACCGAAGTTAATACCATCACGCTCATTCAAAGGAATACCAAATCGAACACCACCTCCATAAGATGAGGTGTTATATGATGCAACATTGAGTGAGCTTGTATCCACATCACGACGGTATATATCAAATCCTCGGCTTACGCCATCTGGTGTGAAATAAGGGTCTGTATAAGAGAGTGAATATGTAGTATTGACCTTACCCGTATTAATTTGAGCACTAACACGGTTACCAGTCCCAAGGAAATTGTTTTGGTTAACGGTAATACCTAATACCACACCTTCACTACTAGATAAACCTGCACCAAACTGGATACTGCCAGTAGACTTCTCGGTAACGCTAATATTTAAATCCACTTGATCCGTGGTGCCTGGTACAGCGGGTGTTTCTACATTCACGTCAGAAAAGAAGTCTGTGCGAATTAAACGTTCTTTTGAGCGATTAATTTTATCAGAAGCATACCAAGCCGACTCTAGCTGGCGTACTTCACGGCGAAGCACCTCGTCACGTGTTCTAGTATTACCTGCAATATTAATACGTCGAACATACACGCGTTTACCGGGGTCTACAAAGAAAGTAAATGCAGCAGTATGCTGCTCTTTATTGACTTCTGGCACAGGGTTTACGTTTGAAAACGCATAACCTTCATTGCTTAGCCTGTCACTAATTGCTTTGCTAGACTCAGTGATTTTTTCACGACTGAATGTATCGCCCTTTTTAACTGTGATCAGTTGCTGCACTTCAGCATCAGGCAAAATAGTATCGCCAGCCAATTTCACTTCTGAAATTGTATACTTTTCACCTTCAGTCACGTTTACTGTGATGTAAATATCTTTTTTATCTGGTGTAATAGAAACTTGTGTTGAGTCGATATTAAATTCAAGATAGCCGCGATTCAAGTAAAAAGAACGTAACGCTTCTAGGTCTGCGTTAAGTTTTTGTTTGGAATATTGATCATCTTTATTCCACCAACTCATCCAATTAGGCGTCGTGAGTAAAAATTCAGCGCGTAAATCATCCATGCTAAAAGCTTGGTTACCCACGATATTGATGCTGCGGATTTTTGAAACTGCACCTTCTTCAATATCAAAACGCACCGCCACGCGATTACGCTCTAATGGTGAAACAACAGCTTTGACCGTTGCACCATATTTACCTTGAGATAAATATTGACGCTTCACTTCCTGCTCAGCTCTATCTAATTGCGATTTATCAAAAATCTGACCTTCAGCAATGCCAATCTGCTTCAAGCCTTCTTTCATTTTGTCGGTTGGAAATGACTTATTACCACTAAAATCGATTTGTGCGATTGACGAGCGCTCTTGCACAGTCACTACTAAAACATCTCCTTCAGCTTCTATACGCACATCTTTAAAAAACCCTGTGTTGTATAGTGATTTAATGGCTTGCGAAGCAAGGTCATCATTCATGGTTTCGCCAACTTTAACTGGCAGATAAGTAAACACGGTACCAGCCTCGGTACGCTGCAAACCTTCTACGCGGATGTCTTTTACAACAAAGGGTTCAAGCGCCAATGCTGAATTTGCAAATAATCCAGAAACTAACATTAGAACAGACTTAAGTTTAAGGTTCTTGAAAATATGGTCTGTATTTTTTGAGTGTTTTAATTTTTTTAATGCCATGCAATCAGCCTGTTATTAATCTGTTTATGTCGTTGTAAAACGCTAAGATCATCATACAACCTAGCAGTAAAAAACCAACTCTTTGCCCAATATTTAAGGCAAAATCAGAAGTTGGCTTTCCAGTAAAAATTTCAACTATATAATACATCAAATGCCCGCCATCTAATACTGGTATAGGTAATAGATTCAGAACTCCTATACTGATACTAATCAGCGCTAAAAACCCTATGAACACATTTAAGCCCATTTGAGCACTCTGCCCAGCATAGCTAGCAACAGTCAATGGCCCACTTACGCCTTTTAGTGACGTTTGCCCGGTGAGCATTTTCCCCAACATTTTTAGTGTAAATACTGAAATGTCCCAAGTTTTTTCAGTGGCTTTCATCAGTGCAACAGATGGACTGTAGTGAGTAGTCACAAAAAGTTTATCTTGTTCAGCTTTATCCATTTTAAATGCAACACCAATACGACCAAATGTTTTACCGTTTTCAGTAAATGACTCAGGCTTAACAGTGATGTTTAACACGTTGGAATTTCTTAAAACTTCAATATCTAATGTTTTGCTAGGATTACGTCTAACGTCTTGTACAAAATCCTCCCAAACGCTCACTTTGGTTTTATCGACACTTAGTACCAAATCATTCGCCTTTAAGCCAGCCAAAGCGGCGATACCATTTTTAGTGACTTCACCTATTTTCGCTGGAATATCTGGTTGATTAACAGTTAAGCCTGATGCGGTTAAAATATCCTTAGCAGCGGCTTCTGGGTCAATATTTGATAAATTTAGTAGATGAGTACGAACCTCTTGATTGCTATTTACTGCTTCAATTTCTGCACTATTATTTTTCAGCGATTCATTTAAGAGTATCCAGCTGACTTCTTGCCAAGATACTACCTCTTTACCATTAATTTTTTGTATGGTTTCGCCATAGGTGAAGTTTGCAACTGCGGCTGGACTATGCTCGATTACCTTGCCTAGTATGGGCTTCATGCCTACGATGCCCATCATGAACAATACCCAATATAAACTAATGGCGAGTAATAAATTAGCCATAGGCCCTGCCAACACAATAGCGATGCGCTTAGCAACTGACTGCCTATTGAATGCGCGTGTTAGCTCCGCTTCAGAATATGTTGCTGGTAGTGACCCTGATGTTAATTCTGCGGACACCTCACGCTCATCAAGCATTTTCACGTAACCGCCTAATGGAATTGCGGCAATCAAAAACTCAGTTTTATCTTTTCCAAAAGACTTAATCCATAGTGGTTTACCAAAGCCGATGGAAAATTTCAGTATCTTTACACCACACCATTTAGCCACTTGATAATGACCGTATTCATGTACGGTCACCAATATGCTCATGGTTAACAAAAAGGTGAGCGCCATTATCATAATGCGTTAATCTGTTTTCTAGCCGCTAGTCTTGCATACGCATCGACAGCCACGAGCTGCTCTATAGACTCTACTTGTTCAACATTAGAAGCTGCCAAAACGGCTTCAATGGTATTGGGAATATCCATAAAACCAATTTTTTCAGCTAGAAAAGCTTCAACAGCAACTTCATTGGCAGCATTCAAAATAGCGGGTGCTGTGCCGCCCATATTCAAGGCTTCATAGGCTATACGTAGACAGGGGAAACGAATTAAATCTGGTGCACAGAAGTCCAATCTTGCTGTGGTTAGCAAGTCTAAACTACTCACTCCGCTAGCAAGCCTGTCTGGATAACCTAATCCATAAGCAATTGGTGTACGCATATCAGGGTTACCAAGCTGCGCTAAAACACTGCCATCAATATACTCCACCATCGAATGGATCACGCTTTGTGGGTGCACTACTACATCAATTTGATTTGGCAATGCATTGAATAACCAATGTGCTTCAATAACCTCCAAACCTTTGTTCATCATGGTGGCTGAATCTACCGTAATTTTAGGCCCCATCACCCAGTTTGGGTGATTTAAAGCCTGAGCGCGCGTAACAGTTTTAAGCTCTTCCAAGCTGGCATTACGGAAAGGTCCGCCAGATGCGGTTAGTAGCACACGCTTTACACCTAAGCTGCTTAAGGTTGCATTCGACAAGCTTTTTGTACGTTGATGCGGCATCACTTGAAATATAGCGTTATGTTCACTATCAATAGGTAGCAAACTAGCACCGCCATCAATCACCGCTTGCATAAACAGATTGCCAGCCATGACTAAGGTCTCTTTGTTCGCAAGTAAAATACGCTTACCGGCCTTTGCGGCTGCCATAGCCGGATGTAAGCCTGCAGCACCAACAATCGCCGCCATGACAATGTCTACTTGCTCATGTGCAGAAATGTCATTCAGTGCGGCTTCACCATGCTTCACGATGGTTTTTGAGCCTATGCTCTTTAGTTCAGCACCTAACTCTACAGCAGCAGCTTCTTGCAACATCACCGCATATTCTGGTGCATAGGTATTGCACAGCGCCAACATGGACTTAACGTTGCTATTAGCAGCTAAAGCAAATACGTTAAAGCGGTCTGGATGTTGGGATATAACATCTAAGGTTTGCAGACCAATGGTGCCAGTCGCGCCAAGGATTGTTACATTCTGCATTTGGTGACCTACAGATTTAGCGCACATGTAGTTGCAGGCTTGAAAATAAAGGATAGTAAATATAAAACAACACCAAAGGTAAAGTCGGTATTAGGCCATCGATTCTATCTAAAACACCGCCATGCCCTGGTAATAAATGACTACTATCTTTCACACCTGCTTGGCGTTTTAACAGCGACTCAAATAAATCGCCCATGACACTCAATACCACAATCAGCCATAAGCCAACAATAAGCCAGCGACTATAATGCATGTAATAACAAAACACTAGGCCATAAATAGTTGCGGCTAATATTGCACCAGCAACCCCTTCCCAAGTTTTTCCCGGGCTAATTTCAGGAGCAAGTTTATGACGGCCGAAACGCTTGCCTGCGAAATAGGCGGCAATGTCTGCCAGCCAAACGATAGCAAGCACCCCAAGCAACAGCCACGGACTTTTACTTTGCAAGCCAATTAATCCTATCCAAGTGGCCAATAAGAGTATCAAACCTAAGCATGCCATGAGTAATTTTTGATTAATTTTTTTTCGAGAAATTAGCCAAATTGGTGAAAATACAATCCAAAACAAAGCTGATAATTTCAGCAAACCATCTATGATTTTATCGCGATATAACGCAAAAGACGTATCAATTGTAAAAATCAATAACAATCCAATTGCTAGCGCAAAGCTCACATAAATATGCGTTTCTTGCTTATTGAGCTTAATGAGTTTGGCCCACTCCCAAACGCCAACTAGTGTCGCCACTAGCGTAAAACAAGTCCAAACCATTTTAGAGGCTAAAAACAATACCATTAGGAAACCAATGGTTAAAATGACAGCTGTGATGACTCTAGTTTTTAGCATAAGTATAAGTTGTGATTGTTGAAATTAGCGCTTTGTGAATTCTTTTGAAATAAGGTTAGCGCGATTAAGCTTTAGGTTCAACCAACTGCTCGCTAGTACGGCCAAATCGACGTTCACGGTTTTGGTAAGATTGAATAGCCAAATTAAAGGCCACCTCATTGAAGTCTGGCCACAGCGTATCCGTAAAATATAACTCGGTATAAGCCAGTTGCCATAAAAGAAAGTTACTAATGCGCGTTTCGCCACCAGTACGTATAAACAAGTCTGGCTCTGGTGCGTAACTCATGGAAAGATAAGGGGTAAGGTGATCTTCTCGATAAAAACCTGTGAGTTGCGGTGTCGCTAATTGCATTTTGTTAACGGCCTGCAAGACATCCCAACGACCACCATAATTAGCGGCAATCGTTAATACCAACCCTGTATTACTTGCAGTTAACTGCTCAGAAGCCTCAATTTGAGCCACTAATTCTGCATCAAAGCGGCTGTGGTCACCAATCATAATAAGCTTGATATTGTTTTGATGTAATTTTGCAACTTCACGCTTAAGTGCGTGCATGAACAATCCCATCAGGTATGAGACTTCTTCTGTTGGTCTGCGCCAATTCTCACTACTAAAAGCGAATAGTGTTAAATACTCGACTTTTAGTGTTACGCAATACTTAACAAGATCACGCACAGTTTCCACTCCGCGTTTATGACCTGCAACTCTAGGTAAAAACCGCTTACGAGCCCAACGGCCATTACCATCCATAATAACGGCGATGTGCTTAGGAATTTCGGCCGCAGTCGGAATAGTTTGGGTCGCGCTAGTAAAAAAACCCACGTGGGCTCCAGTCGATTTGAGCTGACTCTTTAAATTGATGAATAGTTTGCAAGTGTATATTCGCTATTTTTCTTACACAGCCATCAATTCAACTTCTTTAACTTGCAACATTTTATCAATTTCCGTCACAGCTTTGTCGGTTGCTTTTTGAACATCATCTTGCGCGCGACGCTCTTCATCTTCAGAAATTTCTTTATCTTTTAGTAATTTTTTCAAAGTGTCGTTGGCATCACGACGCGCATTACGCACAGATACTTTAGCGCCTTCAGCTTCAGAACGTACAATTTTGGTCATATCGCGACGACGCTCTTCAGTGAGCATAGGCATAGGTACGCGAATCAAATCGCCGTTAGTTGCAGGATTTAGACCCAAATCACAATCGCGAATGGCCTTTTCAACTTTACCTATCATGCTTTTTTCAAAAGGCTGAACATGAATTGTGCGCGAATCACCCAAATTAACGTTCGCTACTTGATTGACAGCAACCATAGAGCCGTAATATTCAACCATCACATGATCCAACAAGCCTGTGTGAGCTCGACCTGTACGCACTTTGGCTAAATCAGTCTTCAATGCCTCTAAAGCTCTCTGCATTTTCTGATCTACCGTTTTTTTAATATCGTCTAACATTTCTTTCTCCAACATAATACTTATAATTTTTATACATTCACCACTATGCCGCAGCTTCAACTTTTAAAGCGAAACATTTATGCTGCAACGCTTATGGAGTCACCGCTAAGGAGTCACCATCGTACCTTCGTCTTCACCCATCACCACTTTTTTAAGCGCACCTTGCTTAAAAATACTAAAGACTGAAATCGGCAACTTCTGATCTCGACATAACGTGAGTGCTGTGGCATCCATTACTTTAAGGTTTTTATTGATAGCCTCATCAAAAGTAATGGTTTTATAGCGCATCGCCTCCGGGTTGGTTTTTGGGTCGTCGGTATAAACACCATCAACCTTCGTTGCTTTAATGACGATTTCTGCATTCATTTCCATGCCACGCAAAGCAGCAGCTGTATCTGTAGTGAAAAATGGATTACCAGTGCCCGCACCAAATATCACCACACGCCCTTCTTCCAAATAACGAATGGCTTTGCCGCGAATATACGGCTCGGCAACTTGTTCGATGTTTAACGCACTTTGCACGCGTGCGTTCAAACCAATATTTTTCATGGCGTCTTGCAGCGCCATAGCGTTCATGACCGTTGCCAGCATGCCCATGTAATCAGCCGTTGCCCTGTCCATACCTTCGGCTGCAGGTGCAACACCACGGAATATATTTCCGCCTCCAATAACTACTGCTACCTGAACACCTAAATCAACAACCTCTTTCACTTCTGTGACAATTCTAGTAATGGTGGCACGATTAATACCGTATGCATCATCACCCATTAAAGCTTCGCCAGATAGTTTAAGTAAGATGCGTTTGTAGGCTGGTGTGGCCATAATATTCCTCTTTTTTAAGTTTGCTTATTTAAGCATAAAAACCACTATTCATGGGCAAAATAAGCGCGATAATTCTTAATTTTTCGCTAAAAAAAATGGACTAAGCCACTCGCTTAGTCCATAATTTTTGAATCTAGCAATCAATCAAGCAGCGTTTGCAGCCTGATAATCACGCTTAGATTTATACTTTTGCAGCAGCAGCAACTTCCGCTGCGTAATCTACAACAACCTTCTCAATACCTTCGCCTACAGTGTACATTGTGAATGAAGCTACTGAAGCGCCTTTAGATTTAAGCAATTGCTCAATCGTCATTTTGTCATCTTTAACAAAAACTTGGCTTAACAAAGTCACTTCTTTTAAGAATTTTGCAACAGTACCGTCAGCAATTTTTTCTAACATCGCTTCTGGCTTGCCAGCTTCTTTTGCCTTTTCAATCGCAACACGACGTTCAGCTTCAATCAAACTAGCATCAATACCTGAAGCATCTAATGATTTTGGTTTAGCTGCGGCAATGTGCATTGCAATATCTTTAGCTAATGCATCGTCACCACCAACTAAATCAACTAAAACACCGATTTTAGCACCGTGAACGTAGCTAGATAATTTACCTTGTGTCGCTGGGCGCACAAAGCGACGTGGCGTAATATTTTCGCCAATTTTACCAACCAATTGAGCACGTGTTTCTTCAACAGTTGCGCCACTCATAGGCAGAGCTGCTACAGCTTCGATATCAGCGGCAGTGCTGTTAGCAATAATGCCAGCTAATTCGTTAACAAACTTCAAGAAGTCTTCATTTTTAGCACAGAAGTCTGTTTCAGAGTTAACTTCAACCATTGCACCAGTTTTACCATCAGCACTGATTGAAATTCCTACTGTACCTTCAGCAGCTACGCGACCTGCCGCTTTACTTGCTTTATTACCGAAACGTACACGTAGAATTTCTTCACCGCGTGTCATATCGCCTTCTGCTTCAGATAACGCCTTTTTACAATCCATCATAGGCGCATCAGTGCGCTCACGTAATTCTTTTACCATACTTGCGGTAATTTCAGCCATTTTAAGCTCCTAAATTTCACAAGTCACATTAGATTTATGACTTAGTTTATTGATTTTAATGTTTAATTATTATTTAGAACGTTAATTTCATCAAGTAAGTTCTAAAATTAAAAAAGGGGCTCTTAAGCCCCTTTTAAGGTGTCGCTAATTACGCAGCTGCAACTTCAGCAACTTCTGCAGTCTCTTCACTTGCTGATTTAACAAGCTCAGTAATCACAGAGTTACGGCCTTCTAATACAGCATCCGCAATACCACGAGCATACAAGCGAATTGCACGGCTTGAGTCATCGTTTCCTGGAATCACAAAAGCTACGCCATCTGGTGAGTTGTTTGTATCAACAATACCAATCACTGGAATGCCTAATTTAGCAGCTTCAGTAATCGCACCGCTTTCATGACCAACGTCAATGATGAAAATAGCGTCTGGCAACCCGCCCATTTCTTTAATACCACCGATTGAACGCTCTAATTTTTCAATTTCACGCTTGTAGCCTAAAGCTTCTTTTTTACCGAATTTTTCTAAGCTGCCATCTTCCAACATCACTTCAAAGTCGTGAAGGCGTTTGATAGATTGTTTAACTGTTTTAAAGTTAGTTAACATACCGCCCAACCAACGGTGATTCACGTAAGCGCAACCAGCACGGCTAGCTTCTTCTTTAACGATATCACGGGCTTGACGCTTTGTACCAACGAATAAGATACGACCTTTGTTTGCAGCCAATGTACGCACGTGTTTAAGCGCGTCTTCAAACATTGGTAATGTTTTTTCAAGGTTAACAATATGGATTTTGTTACGATCGCCGAAAATGAACGGTGCCATTTTTGGGTTCCAGTAACGGGTTTGATGGCCGAAGTGAACGCCGGCTTCTAACATATCACGCATAGTGACTGACATAATAATTCTCTTTTCAAAAGGGTTATATATTCACACAACTCCAAAAACACCTTAATTAACAAGCAATTACTTTAAAGTAATCGTCAAAATTTTAGGCACCCTTGATTGGGTTGTATGTAAATTTTAAAACTGCATTCAAACATTACATTTTTACAAATGCATTTCTGCCAAATTGCAGAGGCGAAATGATACCACTAAGCATATGAGTTTACTAGCTTATTTCTTCACTTTATTCAAAAGTAGATTCAGACTTAACTTAATTAACGTGAACTCAGTTGGGCGACATTTTAATTTAAAGTATAGCAATTGCAAGGTAAGCACTATTTTTTCAGCTCTTTTTATCGCATATAAACTTAATTGACTAGCGTATGTTACGAAGCTACTGAAGGAGATTGTAATGACATCAACACCCCAAGAACTTGCCTCAAAAGACATCCACACTTGGATTAGCTTTATTAGGAACGCAGAAATTCCTGTTCTTAAGCATACCGCACGAGAAATCGCACGCCTCAAAGAAGATGAGGAAAATTTAAGCGCACGCGCTATTTCTACAGCCGTTCTGAATGACCCTATGATGGTGTTTAAAGTACTGAGCTTTTCTCAAAATCATAGAGGTAAAAAACAACTGCAAGATTTAGTCCAAGCTGACCAAGCCATATTAATGATGGGAATAACGTCATTTTTCACAAATCTATCGCCTAAAGTTTTGGTTGAAGACATGTTAAAGACTAACCTTCCAGCTTTGATGCATTTACTTAAACTAGTCCGCCGCGCGCATCAAGCCGCTCATTTTGCTGCAGATTGGGCTACGCATTTGGCCGATTTACATGCGGAAGAGGTACGGACTGCGGCGTTGTTGCATGATTTATCTGAAATGTTGATGTGGTGTTTTTCGCCAGACAAAATGAATGCAATATATGCCATGCAACATGCGGATAAATCGCTACGAAGTGCAGCGGTGCAAGAAAAGGTGCTAGGCTTTAAATTACTAGATTTACAAAAAGAGTTAGTTGAAGCATTTCAGCTACCGCCACTACTTTCCAAACTCATGCAAGATGGCGCATCAAGTGAGCAGCGTGTGCGCAATGTGACACTAGCAGTGAATCTTGCACGCCACTCAGCTAACGGCTGGGATGATGCCGCCTTGCCAGATGATTACTCTGATATCGCCGAACTCTTACGCATGGATGTTGCCAAAGTAATGCGGATTGTAGGTACACCAACTGTAGCCGCTTCAAACATTCCGTAGGCATTAGCTATAAATTAAAATTATGAATAATTGCTATGCTAAAATAGGTTTAATATTCACAAGTTAGCAAGCTCATGGCAATCTCAATCAAAAATCAGCAAGATATAGAAAAAATGCGCATCGCAGGCAAGCTTGCCTCTGAAGTGCTTGATTTCATTACACCACACGTTGTACATGGCGTGACAACAGACCAATTAGACAAGCTTTGTCACGATTATATTGTTGATGTACAAAAAGCAATCCCAGCGCCGCTTAATTATGCGCCTGATGGACACAGACCTTACACTAAATCGATTTGTACTTCGATTAACCAGCAAATCTGCCATGGCGTGCCTAGCGATAAAGCACTTAAGAATGGCGACATTGTAAATATTGATATTACCGTGATTAAAGACGGTTACCACGGCGACACAAGCCGTATGTTTTATGTGGGTGAAGTCACCAGCCAAGCCAAGCGATTATGTGAAATCACTTATCAAGCCATGTGGCTAGGCATTAGTAAAGTCAAACCTGGCGCTACCTTAGGCGATATTGGTTTTGCTATTCAAACGTTTGCCGAGAAAAGTGGCTATAGTGTGGTGCGTGAATTTTGCGGACATGGAATCGGCAAAGTCTTTCATGAAGATCCTCAAGTATTGCATTACGGCAAACCTGGCATGGGGGTCGTGCTTAAAACCGGCATGATGTTTACCATTGAACCAATGATTAATGCAGGCAAACGTGACATTAAACACATGCCAGACGGCTGGACCATCGTTACTAAAGACCGCAGCTTATCTGCACAATGGGAACATACGATTTTGGTCACGGAAACAGGCTATGAAGTGATGACTTTATCTAGCGGCTCGCCAGCAGCCCCAGAGTTTGGGCAAAAACTAGAGTCTTCTCAAAAGCCAATCTAAGCAAATGTTATTGGATGATCAGAACAGTCAAGTAAATACGGAAAAGGTGTCTGAAAAGAACAATATAGCCGCGTTGCGGCAATATTTGAAAGATGGCTTTCTCGCGTTAAAAACTGATTTTCTAAAAACGCCAAATAACACTCGCCTATTTAAGCAGCACTGTAAGCTGATAGATCGCATACTTGTTAACATCTGGGAGCAAGCAGATATTGATAAGCGCTGCTGCTTAATAGCCGTGGGTGGTTATGGCCGTGGTGAGCTATACCCCTACTCTGACATTGACTTACTTATCCTATTACCAGAGTCTGATCTACACAAGCCCGATGATCTACAAGCTAATGCTAGTATCAATGCCAAGCTAGAAGTACTGGTAGGTTTATTGTGGGATATTGGCTTAAATGTTGGCCATAGCGTACGCAGTTTAAGCGAGTGTGTCCACGAAGCAGAAAAAGATATTACGGTACAAACAAATTTAATCGAATCTCGCCTAATTACCGGCGAAGCTAATTTTTATGAAAATTTTTTAGATGGAATTAATCACACACTAAGCAGCCCATCAGCAATTGCCGGCTTCTTTGCAGCCAAACTAAAAGAGCAAAACAATCGTCATGCGAAATTTAATGATACTGCCTATAATTTAGAGCCCAATATTAAAGAAAGCCCTGGCGGCTTACGCGACTTACACATGATATTGTGGATTGCGCAAAGCTTGAACATGGCTAGTGCACGCCAATCAGCAGCTAATAATATTTGGGCTTTGCTCACCAAGCAAAATATTATTTCCGCACTAGAAGCCAGACAGATTCAGCAACATCAAAGCAATTTACAATTATTACGCATACGCTTGCATTTCATCAGCAAACGTCGTGAAGACCGCTTATTGTTTGACTTTCAGAACGAATTAGCCGACTCGCTCGGCTACGTAAATACACCACGCAAACGCGCCAGTGAGCAGCTAATGCAAAGTTATTACCGCAGCGTAAAATTTGTTAGCTTGATGAACGAAGTATTGCTCAAGTCTTTTCAGCAAATTATTTCTGTTAATCCACCAATCGTAAAATCTATCAATGCGCACTTTGAGTCGCATGACCAATTATTAGAGGCTAAAACAGCAGGATTATTGCAACAACAGCCGTCAGCAATTTTTGAAGCTTTTTTATTATTGCAACAGCATCCAGAACTCGATGGGATGGGCGCGACATTGCTACGCAATATGCAAAGAGTTAAACGCTTAGTTAACCGTGATTTCAGGCAAAATATTGTTAATAAAAAACTATTCATTGAAATCATCTCGCAGCCAAGTGGCGTCAATCACGCACTTCGCGCTATGAATCGTTATGGTATTTTAGGTAGCTATATTCCAGCATTTGGCAAAATTATTGGCCAAATGCAGCATGATCTATTCCACGTATACACGGTGGACGAGCATATTCTTAATGTACTGGCTAATCTGCGCCGCTTTGCTAAGCCTGAGCTTAAACATGAGTTTCCATTGTGCAGTAGGTTATTTGCAGAGTTTGACGCACCACATTTATTATATTTAGCGGCTTTATTCCACGATATTGCAAAAGGCCGTGGCGGCGATCACTCAACTCTTGGCACGGTAGACGCGATTAAATTTTGCAAGTTACATGGGCTTTCTAAAGCAGATAGCACATTTGTTGCATGGCTGGTAGCCGCACATTTACAAATGTCCTCTACCGCACAAAAATCAGACTTATCAGATCCCAGTGTGATCGAAACATTCTCACGCTTTGTTCAAAACGAGCGTCGATTGATAGCACTGTATTTACTTACCGTTGCTGACATTCGAGGCACAAGCCCATTAGTATGGAATGCATGGAAAGCAAGGCTATTAGAAAGCCTATTCAATGCGACCAAGCACGCATTAGCTAACCAATTGCTCTATGTTCAACAAGCCATTGCAACACGTAAGTCAGAGGCTGCAGAGCGACTCAATAAGTTTGGCTTAAGTAAACACTCTTACGAGCATTTGTGGGAAAAGTTCGGCTCCAATTATTTTATTCGCCATGAAAGTGATGAAATCGCTTGGCACAGTCGCCTTCTAACGCCGCATCTGAATACGACACAACCAATTGTTCGCGCTCGTTTGAGTCCAAGTGGTGATGGCATTCAAGTAATGATTTACAGCAAAGATCAAAACGACCTATTCGCAAGAATATGTAACTTTTTTGATCGCATGGGCTATAACATTGTTGAAGCCAAGATTTACACCACCGATCACGCCTATGCTCTAGATAGCTTTATTGTTTTAGATCAATCAGGTAAGTCTGTAAGTTACAGTGGTTTATTAAAGTTTATTGAAGTAGAACTCACACAAAAACTTGATAAAACTCAACCATTAGAGTCACCACTGAAAGGCCGTATCAGTCGTCAAGTAAAACATATGCCTATTTTGGCGCAAGTCACGATTACACAAGAAGCAGATAATAATAATCACAAACTAGAAATCATCGCCAACGACCGCCCTGGCCTACTCGCCACCTTGGCGCATCAGTTCCTAATACTGGAAGTTGAACTGCATAATGCAAAAATTAACACCCTAGGTAATCGTGCTGAAGACACCTTCTTAATCTCAGCAAATAAAGGCCAAAAACTTGATGCTTTACGCATCATCGCACTGAAAGAAGCCATTACTTCAGAAATTTAATTTTCAATAGTTTGCTACCAGGTTAATAAACTAATCATTTAAGCAATAAAAAAGCCTTGAATCATCAAGGCTTTTTTAATTAACAAACTCTCACACAACTATGAGTGTTTGTAGTGTTTTTTCAATTGTTTAGTTACTTCCCAGTTTGATTTCAAACCTTTTGGAAACACAACAAAGTCGCCTGCTTTAACTACAACAGTTTCGCCACCAACTGGAGTAACGTGAATTTCACCTTCAAGCAAGTAAGCGCTTTCAGTTGCTGAATCAAAGTTCAATGGGAATTTTGATGGTGCGCAATCCCAGATAGACCAGCTAGAAACGCCTAGCTCTTTTAATTTAGCTTCAGATGGGTTATGGTCAATGATGATTTGAGTCATTTTTTAGTCCTATATAAAATGGTTTGATTTAAAAACAAATGCCGCAAGAGGCGGCATTAAAAAATTTGGCGAAAACTACTTACTAAACGCCATCTAAATTGCAACAAAAATGCATTTGTCACGACTGTATCGCACGATTATAACAACCAACACAATTATCGTCAAAACTAATAAAAATTAAATTGGCTTTAATTTTTATGTAACAACACGATTTAAAAAGGTAATTTAACCTGGTATTTTATTGAGATTATTCTTAAAGCAGTTGTAAAAAAAATGGCGACTAGCGTGCTAGGAAGCTCATCTATACCTAAGTATAGGCATATTAAGAATACCGCGCTTCCTAGCGCAGCACATGTTGCGTAAAGCTCGTTGCGACGAAAGACATTGGGAATCTCGTTGCAAATAATGTCGCGAATAACTCCGCCAAATACGCCTGTGACTACGCCCAGCAGCATTGAGATGTAAAAATCACAACCTACTTGGTGAGCCATACTGGCGCCTACTGTGCTAAATAAACCAAGACCAAGCGCATCTAATGTGACAAAAATTTTGGTAACCGTTGGATTTTCATAAAACATGGTTGAAAGTGGCGCGGATGCTATTGCAAAACCTAGCAGCATTAAAGCGTAGCCTGAGTGTTGCATCCAATACAATGGATAATGCCCTATCATCAGATCACGCACTGTGCCTCCACCAAAGGCGGTAATCATACTCACGGTGTAAACACCGATAAGGTCCATACCTTTTTTGCGTGCTTCTATAATGCCAGTAAATGCAAAGGCTAATACACCTAGCAGCTCGACCAAAGCTAGCGCATGGATTTGAGAGAAAATCACTTAGTATTTGTTAGGTGTTTAAAGCTTCATCAGCATTGCGATGGAGTGGATGAATAAACACGGGTACAACTTTAGCTGAAAGTGCTTTGCGACCACGAATATTGTCTGATATTTTTTCAGCCATCATAATGGTAGGCGCATTCAGGTTGCCTGTGACAATTTCAGGCATGATAGACGCATCAACCACGCGCAAGCCTTGCAGGCCATGCACTCGACCTTCTGTATCAACTACAGCCATTTCATCATAGCCCATCGCGCATGAACAGGACGGGTGATATGCCGTTTCACCGTGCTGGCGGACGAATGCATCTATTTCCGCATCGGTCTGCACACCTTCACCTGGTGAGATTTCTCGACCTACATAAGGCGCAAGCGCGGCTTGTTTCATGATGTTACGCGTGATGCGCACCCCTGCACGAAACTCTCTTTTATCTTGTTCGGTAGACATGTAATTAAACAAGATGCTTGGGTACTCAAGCGGATCTTTCGAACGGATATGCACGCGCCCACGGCTAGGCGAGCGCATGGAACCCATGTGTGCCTGAAAACTATGAACCTTAATTGGATTACTGCCATCGTAATTAATCGCTACGGGCAGAAAATGATATTGGATATTGGGCCAAGTGAAACTATCGTCACTGCGAATAAAACCACCCGCTTCAAACTGATTGCTTGCGCCAATACCAGTGCCAAAAAATAGCCATTCAGCACCAATTAAGGGCTGATTGTAAAGTTTTAAGGCTGGCGCTAATGACACTGGCTGCTTGCATTCATATTGCTGATAAATTTCCATGTGGTCTTGCAAATTTGCGCCAACTCCGGGCAAATCATGCACCAAAGGAATATCTAAATCACGCAACAAAGCTGCTGGACCAACGCCTGAGCGCTGCAATATGGGTGGCGAGGCGATGGCGCCAGCACATAACAACACTTCGCGTTTAGCATTGGCTTGTTGCGGCTTACCATCATGCAAGTAGACTACCCCAGTTGCTCGTTTACCCGTAAACAAAATACGATCAGTAAGTGCATGTGTAATGATGGTAAGGTTTTTGCGATCAATTGTTTGGTCTAAATAGCCACGCGCAGTGCTAGAGCGCCTACCCTGTGGTGTGGTTGTACGATCCATAGGGCCAAAACCTTCTTGCTGGTAACCATTTAAATCTTCAGTACGAGGATAACCCGCCTGCACGCCAGCTTCTACCATTGCCGAATAAAGCACATTATTACCACTTTTTGGCGTGGTGACACTGACCGGACCACTACCGCCATGATAATCATTCGGGCCAATGTCTCTTGTTTCAGCCTTTTTAAAGTATGGTAAACAATCAAAATAAGACCAATTCTCCAAGCCCTTACGCTTTGCCCAGCCATCGTAATCTAAAGCATTACCACGGATATAACACATGCCATTAATCAAGGATGAACCGCCTAAGCCTTTGCCACGACCACATGAAATTCGCCGATTATCCATATTCGGTTCTGGTTCAGTTTCATAAGCCCAGTTATAACGACGACCTTGTAAGGGGTAAGCTAAGGCTGCAGGCATTTGCGTGCGAAAATCTAAGCGATAGTCAGGTCCGCCTGCTTCTAGCAAGAGTACCGTTACATCAGCATCTTCAGTCAAGCGCGTTGCTAAAACGTTACCTGCAGAGCCTGCTCCGATAATGATGTAATCGAATTCTGAATTTTTACTCATGACTTTCCTTAAAGACCGTACTTTCAATCAACTTGTAATCAATCACTAAAACACAGACGTATAGTTACCCAACTCCACTTGTATCGATTTGACGCGCGTGTAGTTTTGCAGCGTCATTAAGCCATTCTCGCGCCCTACGCCAGATTGTTTATAGCCGCCAACCGGCATTTCAGCAGGCGACTCTCCCCATGTATTAATCCAACAAATACCTGACTGAAGCTGATGAATTACACGGTGCGCACGACTGATATTTTCCGTAATCAAGCCTGCTGCAAGGCCGTAGTCAGTATCATTAGCACGGCGGATCACTTCGTCTTCATCGTCATAAACGAGGATGCTCATCACTGGGCCGAAAATTTCTTCACGTACAATCGTCATATCGTCAGTGCAATTGGTAAAAACGGTTGGCTGAACATAAGCGCCATTGGCATAATCGCCAGTAAGCTCACGCTTTCCACCAGCTAATAGGCGCGCACCTTCTTTGATGCCTGAATCAATGTAACGTAGCACATTTTGCATATGAGACTGGCTAACCAATGGACCAAAATTAGTGTTGTCATCTTGCGGGTCACCAAGACGGACACGCGCTACACGCTCAACAATTTTTTGCTCGAATTCTTGGATATTAGAGCGATGCACAAACACGCGAGTGCCATTGGTACACACTTGGCCAGAACTATAGAAGTTAGCCATCATCGCCACATCTGCAGCTTTATCCATATTGGCATCTGAGAAAATAATCAAAGGTGACTTTCCACCAAGCTCCATCGTCACATCTTTTAATGTTGAGCTTGAAGCGCTCGCCATCACTTTTTTACCTGTCACAGTGCCGCCAGTGAAGGATATTTTCTCAATACCTGCATGTGCCGTTAACCATGCGCCAACTTCGCTGCCGCTACCATTCAGCACATTAAAGACACCATCTGGCAAACCAGCTTCGGTATAAATTTCAGCTAACTTTAAGGTGCTCAGCGGCGTGACTTCGCTGGGTTTGAAAATCATTGCATTGCCAGCGGCTAGAGCTGGCGCTGATTTCCATAATGCAATTTGAATGGGGTAATTCCATGCGCCAATGCCAGCAACCACGCCTAGCGGCTCTCTGCGGGTGTAAGCAAAAGCACTTTCACGCAATGGAATTTGTTGGCCTTCAAGTGCCGGGACTAATCCAGCGTAATATTCAAGCACATCAGCGCCCGTGACGATATCGACATAACGCGTTTCAGAAAGCGGTTTGCCAGTGTCTAAGGTTTCTAACTCAGCTAGCTCATCATTACGCTCACGTAAAATCTCTACTGCGCGTCGTAAAATACGAGAACGCTGCATTGCCGTCATCGCAGCCCAAACACGCTGACCTTGACTGGCACTGGCAACAGCGGCATCAACATTGGCTTCAGAGGCCACTTGCACCTCAGCCAAAACTTCACCATTAGCTGGATTGACCGTCTGGAATGTTTTGCCGCTAGTAGCCTCTACGTAACGACCGCCAATATATAGTTTTTGTAAGTTAAAACGTGGCAATTGCTTCTCCAAACTAAAGTTGATGAGTATTAAACAATAATAAAAGCCTAAAGAACTAAGCACCACTTAAATTACGACTTAAAATTAATTAAAACCGACTAACATTAAAAAAGGACGCCTAGGCGTCCTTTTTTAATCAAGCTAATTTGCAAAAGTACTATTACCAGCTACGTTTAACAAAGAACGTAAACTTACGGTCGTTGATCGATTTGCCATTGTCATCTGTGTAATACGCAAGCTGTACGGAACATTGCTCTTCACCAAAGGTGCCAGTGTAATTAAAACCTGCATTAAAGCCTTCAAGCGGTTTCCCAGCAGTTGGTAGTGAGAAGTTTCTGTTCAAACCAATCAAATAGTCTTTTTGGTTTAAACAAATATCGTTAGAACGTTGATATCCAACTTTTGCAGCTAAGTTTAAACCTGCAAAAGGCAAAGTATTAGCATATTTAAACTCATGATATTCAACACCACTAGTGTCGTCAGCGGCATTAATCGCATTAGCTGGGCTTACGAAGGGCAATGTTGGATCACGCTTTGTGTTGCCAATACCATACCAATCAGTAAAGGCATGGTAGAACGTGTAAGTAAAGCCATAAGCAGCAATATTTAAATTACCTTCGAAAGTGTCTTGATTTCTGTTATGGTAAGATTTTTCACCTTCTGGATACCATACATAATTACCGCCAATACCCAGCGTAACTGGACCAAATGCATGTGTGTATCCGCCATACCAATCAGTTTCCACATGATTACCAGAACCTAATGGGTTTCCACTTGGGTCGACGTTGGTAACAGTCCCTGCACCACCTAGAGTCAATGGGTCTGTAGTTGAAAACCAAGCACCTAAGTAGAAACCACTACTGTGTGCCCAATCAACACCGCCTTGCAACGCAGGACCATCACCCCAGTCATTACCACGGCTGATGTAATTAGAATACACCCCAAGGTTGTATGTAAGTGTATATGGAGGTGCAGCTTCAGCTGGAGCTGCCGCTACAGCAACTTCTTCTGCCGAAGCATACGCACAGTTTAATAAAATTGGTGCTGCGCATAGTGCGCTCACCACGTGACGATTTGTAATCCAACTCAGCGCTTTCATTTGACTCTCCCAAAATATTCAAAAGATAAAACCAAACTGACTATTTATAAAAATTATATTCAATTATGCAATTTCATTATCAAAGAATACTTCAGAAAAAAATTAGTAATTACGACATTAACCATAGCAAAAACGCCGAGCTGGTTTTTTTATATTAGGATTGGAAATATAATCAATTCAATTATGTTAAGTCTTTAAATGCAATCGAATCTTAGCTGACGTTGAGATTTTGTCATGATGTCTTTCCGTAGAAAATAATATCTATAATTATTATTTCAAAATATTATTTTCAGGACTATTATTGCCTAAAGCTTAAGAAAAATGTGGGATTGAAATAAAGTATACAAATTGTTAAACATTCATTGTGAGTCATCGTGATTGGGGTCGTATGTCTTGTAAAGAAATGTCACAGGTCAGGCATGTTGGGTTCTTGACCCTCAATAATTTCTCTATGATTGCATTTTCGAATGCGATTGAAATTCTTCGCATGGCTAACTACCTGCTTGGCCAAGAAGTGTATCAGTGGTCAGTCATCACACCAGACGGTTTGCCTGTTGAGGCAAGTAATGGTTTATCTTTTGCCAAAACCACCATGTTAGATAAAATTGCTATGCCAGACATGTTGCTGGTTTGTGGTGGTGTGGATGTACAAACTGCCGTCAATTCAAGCGTTATCAAGTTAATCACGCAAGCTAGCAAGCAAAATGTATGGTTAGGCAGCTTATGTACTGGCAGTTACGCACTGGCAAAAGCTGGTGTGCTAGATGGCTATAAGTGCACGATTCATTGGGAAAACATGGCGAGCCTGCGTGAGAAGTTTCCGTATATCACTTTTATGGAAGAGCTCTTCGTGATTGATCGTGACCGCTGCACATGCGCAGGTGGAACAGCGCCGATAGACTTAATGCTAGCTTTTGTTTTTGCACGATTTGGCAAAAATCTAGTAGCCGAGATTTCAGATCAATTCATGGTAGTGCGTGCAAGAGACAGTAAAGATCAGCAGCATATTCCGGTTGCTGCCCGTGTTGGATATAGCCATAAAGCTTTAGTTGAAGTATCAGCTTTAATGGAAGCCAATATTGAAGAACCATTACCGCTGGATGAACTGGCACGATTGGCAGGATTATCTCAGCGCCATTTACAGCGTATGTTTAACCACACGCTTAATATGAGCCCGATGCATTATTATTTAAATCTTAGGTTAAGGCGTGCTAGATCGTTGCTTTTACAAACTGAGATGTCGATTATGAGCATTACTGTCGCCTGTGGATTTCAGTCCTCATGTCACTTCAGCAAGTCATACCGCACGCTGTTTGGCTACTCACCAAGCAAAGAAAGACGCAAGAACCAACATACACCTGCCATACACTCACTTACCAGCAACACCAACATGCATATAAGTCATACATAAAATGACTTTTCACGCGCTGTGATTCACATGTCGTGATTTAACAAGATTCTGTCGTAATTCTTTATTTAACTGTTGACTACTCGCTATATTTTACTACTTGTAACAGAACTTTCTTATTAGTGAGAGTTTTAGTGCGATAACTAGTGTGGTTTCACCATGCTGTCTTCTTTGGGTACTATCAATATTACGTAGGAGTTAAAATGAATCACTTTGCAAAATCAGTTTTAATCGCCGCACTATTCCCTCTCGCCTTTACTGCCTGTGGCAAAAAAGAAGGTGAAGTTTCCACTCCTACGGCCACGGCAGAAGCATCAAGTACTGGCGAAGCCGTCAGTTGTAGCGCAGTAAAATTTGCTGATATTGGCTGGACTGACATTACCGCAACCACCGCCCTCTCCTCTGTTGTTTTAGAAGGTTTAGGTTACAAACCGGTTTCAACCATTGCTTCTGTACCCATTGCATTTGCCGGTATTAAAAAGAGTCAGATTGACGTTTTTCTTGGTTATTGGTCGCCTTCAATGACACCTATTGTTGAACCATTTCTTAAAGATATTAAAGTGCTTGAAAAACCTAACTTGGTTGGCGCGAAATATACTTTAGCCGTACCAACTTATGCCTATGAAGCTGGTTTAAAAAGCTTTACTGATATTGCAAAATTTAAAGATAACCTTGAAGGAAAAATGTATGGCATCGAGCCAGGCAATGATGGTAATAAAATCATTGCAGATATGATCACTAAAAATGCATTTGGCCTTAAAGATTTTAAAATGGTTGAATCTAGCGAAGCTGGCATGTTGACTGAGGTCAGCCGCTCAGTAAAAAACAAAAAATGGATTGTGTTCTTAGGTTGGGCACCTCACCCAATGAATGTTCAACAAGACATCACTTACCTAAGTGGTGGTGACGATTTCTTTGGTGCTAACTACGGCGAAGCCAAAGTGTATACCGTGACGGCAACTGATTTAGGGTCGCGTTGCCCAAATGTGAATAAACTCGTCACCAATTTAGAGTTCAATCTAGACATGGAAAACCAAGTGATGTTGCCAATCATGGATAAAACCGCACCGAATGTTGCGGCAAAAGCATGGCTAACTAAAAACCCTGCTGTATTAGACAAATGGTTAGATGGCGTTAAAACACTAGACGGAAAACCAGGTTTAGAAGCTGTGAAAAAATACTTAGGCGTTTAAACGCAAGTCATTAAAAAAAGCCATAACAGTTAAGTGCTGTTATGGCTTTTTTGTTTTTACATGTTGGGATTTTTAACTAAGCACCAACCCTCGATAGCCATTATTCATTAACTCTTGTTTATATATCTTGGCTTAAAACGTCACATGTCGTAAAAAGCCAAGAAATAGTCTGATGTAGCACATTAAACATAGCGCTGAAACAGCAGAATAACGCTTAACAACTAATGTTTTAAACGATTGCCGGAGGCCGCTTGAAAAAAGATTATTCCATTTGGAAACTACTCTCACAAGGGTTAAAACATCACGAGGGATGGACGCCTGCTTGGCGCAGCCCTGAAGTTAAATCTTCGTATGACGTAGTGATTATTGGTGCAGGTGGTCATGGTTTAGCCACTGCTTACTACCTTGCTAAAGAGCATGGTATTAAAAATATTGCAGTGTTAGAAAAAGGCTATTTAGGTGGCGGCAATACTGCGCGTAACACCACAATTGTCCGCTCTAATTACCTTTGGGATGAAGCAGCGATGCTTTATGAGCACTCACTAAAATTATGGGAAGGATTGACCGAAGACATTAACTATAACGTGATGTTTAGTCAGCGCGGTGTATTCAATCTAGGTCATACGCTGCAAGACATGCGTGATATTGAGCGCCGCGTGAACGCCAATAATCTAAACGGAATTGATGCTATGGCATTGAATGCGCAAGAAGTGAAAGACCGCATTCCAATGATTAATATTTCTAAGGACACGCGCTTTCCAATTATGGGCGCAAGTTTTCAACCTCGCGCTGGCGTCGCTAGGCATGATGCTGTCGCTTGGGGCTTTGCCCGTGCTGCGAGTAATTATGGTGTTGATATCATAGAAAACTGCGAAGTAACTGCGATGGATATCGTCAACTCGCAGATTAAAGGCTTGCAAACTAGCAAGGGTTATATTTCAACATCAAAAGTTGGCTGTGTGACAGCTGGTCATTCATCAGTGATGGCAAAAGCTGCTGGTATTCGCATGCCGCTTGAGAGTCATCCGCTACAGGCGTTTGTTTCAGAATCTCTCAAACCGATATTAGATACCGTTGTAATGTCTAACGCGGTGCATGGCTATGTCAGCCAATCAGATAAAGGTGAGCTTGTGATTGGCGCAGGGATTGACCATTACACCAGCTATGCTCAACGCGGCAGCCCACATGTGATTGAACATACGGCAGCAGCGATTATCGAGTTATTTCCAATGTTTTCACGCGTGCGCATGAACCGTCAATGGGGCGGCATTGTTGATACTACGCCTGACGCTTGCCCAATTATCAGTAAGACTAAAGTCAAAGGTTTGTACTTTAATTGCGGTTGGGGTACAGGTGGCTTTAAGGCAACGCCAGGGTCTGGCAACGTATTTGCCCACACCATTGCACATGATGAACCACACCCATTAAACGCCGCTTTTACGCTTGACCGTTTCCATACAGGTCATTTGATTGACGAGCACGGTGCAGCCGGTGTTGCGCACTAAATTTATGTTGCGCATTAAAGCTTAAGCTAAAAAGGAAAAATCATGTTTGTTATTAAATGCCCACATTGTTTTGAAGCAAGAGAAGAAGAAGAGTTTAGCTATGGTGGCGAAGCCTTTGTTGCACGCCCTGAATCACCAGAAACTGAAAGCGAAGAAAATTGGGGTGATTATTTATTTATGAAACGAAACCCAAAAGGCTGGCACTGGGAAATGTGGGGGCATAGCACGGGTTGTCGTAAGTTTTTTGTATTAAAACGCAATACCGCTAATCACACCATAGTAGGTGCTTGGACATTAGCTGAAGCTCGTAAAATTTATGATGCGGAAGAGGCAATAGCATGAGTAACAGAATCAATCATAAAAATAGTCGCGTTGATTTAAACCGCCCTCTTACATTTACGTTTGATGGTCAAACTTATCAAGGCTTTGCAGGTGACACCCTTGCTTCAGCCCTGCTTGCCAATGGCGTTAAAGTGGTTGCGCGCAGCTTTAAATATGGCCGCCCTCGGGGCATTATTGGTTCTGGCGCAGAAGAACCTAATGCACTAGTACAAATTGACGTGGGCGCACGTACCACACCAGATTTAAAAGCCACGCAAGTGGAATTATATGATGGCTTAGTGGCTGGACGCACCAGCGGTTGGCCGTCATTAGCATTCGACCTTAAAAGTGTAGGCGGTAAATTCTCACGCTTTATGCCTGCAGGCTTTTACTATAAAACTTTTAAATGGCCAACTAAGCTTTGGCCGTTCTATGAAGACATTATTCGTCGCGCGGCGGGTTATGGTAAATCACCAGTTGAAGCTGATACTGAAACTTACGACCATCAACATCATCATGTAGATTTACTCGTGGTTGGCGGTGGTGCGACTGGCTTGCTTGCCGCGCTACTGGCTGGTCGTAGTGGCTTAAAAGTTTTATTGGTAGATGATCAACCTGAGCTTGGCGGTTATTTACTCTCTATGCCGAATGTATTGATTGGCGGTGTAAATGCAAGTACATGGTCAGCTAACATCATCAATGAGCTGCAAAGCTTGTCTAACGTAACAATTCTTTCTCGCACCACGGCTTTTGCCTTGCATGACATGAACATGATTCAAGCGGTAGAGTTGCTGCAAGATCATCTGCCTCACGCAGTAAGAAAAAATGCGCAACGGCGCGAACGTTTGCATCGTATTCGAGCGTCTAAAGTAGTGCTGGCAACTGGTGCTTTTGAGCGACCTCTAGTATTCGGCAATAATGACCTACCAGGCATTATGACGGCATCGGCATTATCCACATATTTAAACCGCTACGGTGTTGCTTGTGGCAAAAATGCAGTGATTATGACGAGCAATGATTCAGCCTATCAAGGCGCTGCTGACTTGGCTGCCGCTGGCATTGTAGTGACCATAGTTGATACAAGGGAGCAAATCAATCCTGAATGGGCGGCTAAAACCAATCAACTAGGCATTAAAGTGTATGCTGGTTACGGCATTAGTGAGGCCATTGGTTCAAACGCTGTGCAAGGTGCGCAACTGGTTAAATTAGGTAGCTTAAAAAATGTTGCCACAGCTAAAGGACCGTATGTGCCATGCGATGTTTTAGCCAGTTCTGGCGGCTTATCCCCTACGGTGCATTTGTTCTGCCATGATGGTGGTCGTCCACAATGGGACGATGCACGACTAGCTTTTGTAGTTTCTGCCAATGGTCGTGCCAAAGACGGTATTTTCTGTGTAGGCGCAATTACAGGTGTGTTTGCCTTACAAGAGGGTTTAGCCAACACACATAACACCTTAGCTGAACTTTTAGCCGGCTTAGGTAAAACCATCAACAGCTCGGGATTAGTGTTAGAAACAGATGAAATTTCTGTCACTCCAGCACGCCGTATCTTCCATGTGCCTGATGGTAAAGATGGGCATGGCGCAAAGGCTTTTGTAGACTTCCAGAATGATGTCGCTGCCACAGATATTCACCTAGCTGTGCGTGAAAACTACCGCTCAATTGAGCATATTAAACGCTATACCGCCCTAGGATTTGGTACGGATCAAGGTAAGTTATCTAACGTCAATGGCTTTGCCATTGCCGCTGAAGCTTTAGGAAAAACGATTCCAGAAGTTGGCACAACCACTTACCGCCCTGCTTACACGCCAGTGTCATTTGGCGCTTTAGCTGGCGCGCATGTTGGTGACACTTTCGAACCTCGCCGTTATACCGCAATGCAAACAACGCATGAGCAATATGGTGCGGAGTTTGAGCCTGTAGGTCAATGGATGCGTCCTTGGTACTTTCCTAAACCGGGAGAAGATATTCATGCAGCAGTTAATCGCGAATGCTTAGCCACACGTAATAGCGTGGGTATGCTGGATGCTTCAACCTTAGGAAAAATCGACATCCGCGGTAAAGACGTACGTGAGTTTTTAAACCGTATCTATGCCAATGCGTGGTCACAACTTGCAGTAGGTAAGTGTCGTTACGGCTTGATGTTAGATGAAGCTGGCATGGTGATGGATGATGGCGTAACAGCTTGCATTTCAGACACACACTTTTTAATGACCACCACCTCAGGCGGCGCAGCCCGCGTGATGACTTGGTTAGAAAAATGGCACCAAACTGAATGGCCAGAATTAGAAGTCTATATGACTTCTGTGACTGACCATTGGACAACTGCTGCTTTAGTTGGCCCAAAAAGCCGTGAAGTTTTAGCTAAACTTTGCACTGACATCGACCTATCAAAAGATGCATTCAAATTTATGGATTGGCGTGATGTCACAGTCGCTGGCGTGCCTGCTCGCGTGTTCCGTATCAGCTTCTCAGGCGAGTTAGCTTATGAAGTCAACGTCGACGCAAGTTATGGCGATTACATCTGGAATGAACTTATGAAGGCAGGTAAGGAGTTCGACATTACGCCATATGGTACTGAAACCATGCATGTATTGCGTGCAGAAAAAGGCTTCATTATCGTTGGGCAAGATACGGATGGCTCTGTCACACCGTTTGACTTAGACATGGCGTGGGCAGTTGGTATGAAAAAACCTTATAGCTTCCTAGGTAAACGTTCGCTTGCTCGATCTGATACTAGCCGCACTGACCGTAAACAATTGGTTGGTTTGCTGCCAGAAGACCCGAATGTCGTCCTTAAAGAAGGCGCACAACTGATTAATTCGTCAGACATTACGCCACCAGTCGCCATGTTAGGTCATGTAACGTCTAGCTATCACAGTGCATTTCTTGGTCGCTCTATCGCCATGGGCTTTGTGATTGATGGCATTAAACGTCGCGATGAAGAAGGCAATAATATTGTTTACGCATGGGCAGAAGGTAAAGCCGTTAAAGTGAAAATCGTTTCATACGTGTTTGTTGATGCAGAAGGAGCGCGACATAATGCTTAACTCAACTACTAATAACACCTCGGAATTCAAGCCTGTTATGCAGTCACCATTGCATCCATTTGGTTTAGCTGCAAAACAAGAGAAAATCAATGACAGCAAAGGCGCTTGGGCTAATGAAATCCCACTATTAGGCTACATCAGTCTGCGTGGAAATTCGCAAAATGCGGCATTTGTGAGCGCAGTAAACTCAGCATTAAACATCACGTTGCCAACACAAGCTTGCAGCATGATAAATGCTGCTTGGGGATCAATCCTCTGGCTTTCTCCAGATGAATGGTTAATCACTTGCAAACGCGATCAACGTGCGTCTTTTCAACAATCATTAGAAGCTGCATTGGCGGGCATTCACAGCCAAGTGGTTGACAACTCTGGTGGATATACCACGGTTCTACTTAAAGGTAAAAACGCCAGCGATGTGTTGCACCACTGCACGGTGTATGACTTAAACATGCTCCAAGCAGGCAAGGTAGTAGGCACTACTTTTGGCAAACTGAGCTTATATGTACATCAGCATGAAAATGGTTATAGCCTTGTATTTCGCCGTAGCTTCGCCGATTACATCTGGCGCTATCTCGAACGCAGCGCCCTGCCCTATGGCTTTGGCATTGCTCAACTAAACGACGGGCAGTAACAGCATGAACTACAGCGTATTCGAAGTTTTTCGTATCGGGATTGGCCCATCAAGTTCACATACTGTTGGGCCGATGATTGCAGTAAACCGTTTTCTTTTAGAGATTGAAAAACGTGGCCTCATTAAACAAGTCGCTGAAGTTCAAATTCACCTATTTGGCTCACTGGCACTCACAGGTAAAGGTCATGGAACAGACTATGCCGTCATTGCTGGCTTGGTTGGCGCATTACCCGATCAAGTTGACCCAGCAAGCATCATCCCGCTAGTTGAATCGATTAAGGAAACTGGTCGTTTAATGTTAATGAATACCATTGAAATTCCATTTGATTTCAATAAGCATTTGGTTTTTCATAATCATCAATCATTACCGCAACATCCTAATGGCATGATATTGCAGGCATTTTATGATGATGGAGATTCACTGCATCGCAACTCCTACTTTTCAATTGGCGGCGGCGCAGTGTTGGATGAACAAGAAATTCTCCGCACCACAAAAACCAGTACCATCGTTAAAGAAACTCCAGCTTCTACGCCGTTCTGGTTTGATAACGCAGCAGATTTGCTGCGCATGGGAAATGAAAAAAACCTGTCAATTGCCGAGATCGTGTGGGGCAACGAATTAAGATACCAAAACGCACAAGAAACACGCAGCAAGCTGCTTCGCGTTTGGGATGTCATGAATGCTAGCATTGAGCGCGGACTGGTGACAGAAGGCATGTTGCCCGGTGGATTAAAAGTAAAACGCCGAGCGCATTTACTCTACAAACAAGCCAGCACTGTGGGTGGCAAACTATCGTCAGATTTCCAATCCATGGACATGGTGAGTGCTTTTGCTATTGCGGTGAATGAAGAAAACGCTTGTGGTGGACGCGTTGTTACTGCGCCAACCAACGGCTCTGCTGGCGTAATACCGGCAGTGTTAAGTTACTTCACACGCTTTTGCCAACAGCAAAGAACCAAAACTGAAATAGAAGACAACATTATTAAGTTCTTACTCACCGCAGCGGGCATAGGCATGCTTTATAAAAAGAATGCCTCAATATCAGCAGCTGAAATGGGCTGCCAAGGTGAGATTGGTGTTTCCTGCTCGATGGCGGCAGCGGGTTTAGCTGCTGTACTTGGTGCCAATAATGAGCAAATTGAAAATGCTGCTGAAATCGCCATGGAGCACAATTTAGGCATGAGTTGCGACCCGATTGGTGGCTTGGTGCAAATTCCATGTATTGAGCGCAACAGCATGGGCGCAGTTAAAGCCATTAATGCGGCACGCTTGGCGATGATGCATGAAGGCGGCCACATTGTTTCATTAGATGCAGTGATTGAAACCATGCGCCAAACGGGAGTGGATATGCAATCAAAATACAAAGAAACAGCGCTTGGCGGATTAGCTATAAATGTCGTCGCTTGCTAGTCATTAATTAAGTCCATGTCCTGCCAAAATCATATCTTACTGTATTAGAAAATACACTTAGAAAGAGTCAAAATGAACCAGACTAAAGCACCCTTCTTTTCAGCCTCACTTGCCGACGCTGACCCTGCTATACAATCTGCAGTCAATGAAGAGCTATATCGACAACAATCTCAAATTGAGTTGATTGCTTCTGAAAATATAGTCTCTCGTGCGGTGCTTGAAGCGCAAGGCACAGTGCTCACCAATAAATATGCAGAAGGCTACCCTGGTAAACGCTATTACGGTGGCTGCGAGTTTGTAGATAAAGTTGAAACCTTGGCAATCGACCGACTAAAACAACTATTCGGTGCTAAGTTTGCCAATGTGCAGCCACATTCTGGTGCACAAGCCAACGGTGCAGTCATGTTAGCCATCGCAAAGCCTGGTGATACTATTTTAGGCATGTCACTGGATGCTGGCGGTCACTTAACCCACGGCGCCAGACCTGCCCTTTCAGGTAAATGGTTTAATGCAGTGCAATACGGCGTTCGTCGCGAAGACTATCGTTTAGATTATGACCAAGTTGAAGCGCTAGCGAACGAGCATAAACCTAAAGTCATTATTGCTGGTTACTCAGCCTATCCACGAGCTGTGGATTTTGCACGCTTCCGTGAAATTGCTGATAGCGTAGGCGCAACTTTGATGGTTGATATGGCACACTTTGCTGGCATTGTCGCAGCTGGCCGTCACCAAAATCCAGTTGAACATGCGCATATCGTGACATCAACCACACACAAAACTCTACGCGGCCCTCGCGGTGGTGTGATACTGACTAACGATGAAGACTTGATTAAAAAAGTGAACTCAGCAGTTTTCCCAGGCTTGCAAGGCGGCCCGCTCATGCATGTGATTGCAGGTAAAGCCGTTGCCTTTGGTGAAGCACTTCAACCTGAATTCAAAACGTATATTGACCGAGTATTGGCTAATGCAAAAGCATTGGGTGAAGTATTAGTTGCAGGCGGAGTTGACCTCGTAACAGGCGGCACAGACAATCACTTGGTCTTGGTCGATTTACGTCCTAAAGGGCTAAAAGGCAACCAAGTTGAGCATGCATTAGAGCGTGCAGGTATTACTTGTAACAAAAATGGTATTCCATTTGATGACGAAAAACCAACCGTGACTTCTGGCGTTCGTTTAGGCACACCAGCTGGTACTACACGAGGCTTTGGCGAAGCTGAATTCCGTCAGGTTGGTGAGTTAATTTTACAAGTATTTGACAGCTTAAAAAACAATCCGGATGGCGACGAAGCGACAGAAAAACGCGTGCGCAGCAAAATATTAGCGCTTTGCGAACAGTTTCCAATTTACTGATTTCAGCGAAAGCGTACAGTTAGAAAGTTTATAGTTAATTGATTGATGCACAGGAGAAATTAAATGAAACATTCCACTCCTATCAATAATGAGAATAACATTAGTGAAGCTAACGTAGCGCCCATGAGTTATGTTCCGCGTGATTTTTTCACGAATAACCATCTAACCATAGAAGATGCTATTGGTTTTAATGAGTATGCTGAAGTGCTCTATGAAGCAGGCTATAAATCTGCATATCATTGGTGTGAAAAAGAGGCCAAATTAAATAACCTATCTGGTATCGCGGTATTTGAGCATTATTTAAATCGCTTGTCTCAACGTGGCTGGGGAGTATTTAGTTTTGAATCTGTGAATGCCGATACTGGTAATGCTGAAGTAAAACTTGAGTACTCTTCTTTTGTGCTATCACAACCAGAAAAACCTGGAAAACTCTGCAATATGTTTGCTGGTTGGTTTGCTGGCGCAATGGATTGGTGCACCACACGTAAAGGACATTACGCCTACACCAATTGTGAAGGTATTGATTGTGCAGCCCAATACTGCTCACAATCAAAATGCGGCGACAGCTCAGAAAGCTTCTGCATTTTCACCATCAAACCATCAGTTGCAAATCTAGCAGCTACAAATCTAGCTGTTACAAATCAAAAAGTCTGATTGGAACACTATGCGCTACCCGCATCTTTTTACACCGATTACCCTCAATAAATTAGTGTTGCCTAACCGCATATACAGTACTGCACATGCCGAGGTATATGCTGAAGCTGGCGGCATGCCGGGTGAGCGTTATATTAAATACTACGAAGAAAAAGCCAAAGGTGGCTTAGGTTTAGCCATCTGCGGCGGCTCTAGCCCTGTGTCTATCGATGTGCCACAAGGTTCATGGAAACCCGTTAACCTGACTACTGACCGTGTCATTGAGCCGCTTTCTCGCTTAGCTGAAGCTATGCATCGCCATGGCAGTAAAATCATGATTCAAGCCACGCATATGGGCAGACGTTCAGCTTACGCAGGCGAGCCTTGGCCGCACCTTGTTTCACCAAGCGGCGTACGCGAACCTGTGCATCGCGGTAACGCAAAAGCCATCGAGATTGAAGATATTCACCGCATTATCGGCGACTTTGCAGCAGCAGCAAAACGAGTACAAGCCGCTGGTATGGATGGCATAGAAATTTCTGCGGCACATCAACATTTAATTGATCAGTTCTGGAGCCCACGTACTAATCAACGCACTGACGAATATGGTGGTAGTTTAGAAAACCGCATGCGCTTTGGCATGCAAGTGTTAAATGCAGTACGTGATGCTGTAGGTGCCGATTTTTGCGTAGGTTTACGCATGTGTGCCGACGAATTTCATGATGACGGTTTAGACCCAGAAACCCTTAAAAATATCGCGCAAATCATGTCTGAAAGTGGCTTGATTGATTTTATTAGCGTGATTGGTTCAGGCGCGGATACACACAACAAAGTAGCTAACTGCATGCCTTCTATGGCGCTACCACCTGAGCCTTTTGTCCATCTAGCGGCTGGCATTAAATCTGTATCAAAAGTACCTATTTTGCATGCGCAAGGCATACGCGATGTGACGCAAGCCGAGCGTATTATCGCCAATGGTTTAGTGGATATGGTGGGCATGACTCGCGCACATATTGCTGACCCGCATATGATAGTGAAAATACGCGATGGTCGTGAAGACCAAATCAGGCAATGCGTAGGCGCTAACTATTGTATTGATAGACAATATTTAGGGCAGGATGTGTTATGCGTCCAGAACGCTGCCACTTCACGTGAATCTACCATGCCGCAAGTGGTGAGCAAAAGCAAAGGTGAAAAACGCCGCGTCATCGTGGTTGGTGCTGGCCCTGCTGGATTAGAGGCGGCGCGCGTTTCAGCTGAACGTGGTCATGAAGTGATTCTATTTGAGCGAAATGCATCCGTTGGCGGGCAGGTTAATCTAGCCGCAAAGGCACCACAACGCGAACAAATGGCAGGCATTATTCGCTGGTTTGATATGGAAACAAATCGCTTAGGCGTAGACCGCAGACTAGGCGTTGCAGCAGATGCAGCGATGATACTTGCTGAAAAGCCAAGCATCGTCGTATTGGCTACTGGTGGCAGCAGTCATAGCGGACAAGTCCCTGCTTGGGGCGTGGCAGAAGGTTTGGCGGTGAGTTCATGGGACATTTTGTCAGAACGTGTAGCGCCTGGCAAAAATGTACTGATTTACGATGGCATAGGCACACATGCAGGATTTGGTACTGCTGACTTTATGGCAAGTCGCGGTAGCCAAGTGGAAATCGTCACACCAGACCCTAAAGTGGCTGACGATGTGGGCGGCACGACATTTCCTATTTTCTATCGTCGTTTATATTCTCAAGGCATCATCCCTACCCCAAACTTTTGGCTAGATAGTGTGTATGCAGAAAAGGATAAAGATGGGCGCGATAAAAAGATTGCCGTCTTAAGAAATGAATACACTGAAACGCTGGAAGAGCGCGAGGTCGATCAAGTGGTCATTGAGAATGGCTCTACACCTAATACTGAACTGTACTGGGCATTAAAAGAGCTTTCAAAGAATCACGGTCAAACTGATATTAAAACTCTTTTTGACGCCGAACCTCAACCCACACTTGGGCAAAAACTGAATGATGGCGAGTTTCTGCTTTTCCGCATTGGCGATTGCGTATCCATGCACAATATTCACGGCGCTATCTACGACGCGCTGCGCCTCTGTAAAGATTTCTAGCAAAGATTTTCATAGTGTCTATTCAACACCTCATTACCTTACTTTTTTGGCTTGCTACGGCAACACTGCTGGCTGGGCTGTGGCGGCGTTCGCAGCTATGGCGTCAAGGTCAGTCTGCGGATTTCTCGTGGATCAATCTACTTGCAATTCCAAAACGCTACTTTGTCGATTTGCATCATGTCGTATCGCGTGAGCCTTTTATCGCACGCACTCATGTTGCAACGGCTGGTGGCGCTGTTGCAGCGTTGATTCTAGTAGCTATCAACTACGGCTTAATGCTGTATTGGAATGTGCTTAACTGGGCAATATTAATCGCTACCGCCATCATGCTGGTAGGTGTGTTTTTTGTATGGTTGCGCCGTCGCAATGCGCCTAGCCGACTATCTCGTGGTGCTTGGAGTCGGTTACCCTACTCACTTGCGGCCTTTGCAATTGGCTTGTTGGTTCTAAGTTTACCCGTATCTGTTCTAGCAGGCAGTGTTGCCGTATTGGCATTGATATTATTAATGGCGGGCTCAGCAGAGTTGGCACTAGGCATAGGTTTGGGCGGGCCGATGAAGCACGCGATTGCTGGGCTACTGCATTTAGCTTTCCATCCTCGCCAGCAGCGTTTTAATGGTAAATTATCTACTGCGCTTAAACCAATCGCTTTAGATGTTATCACTTTAGAAAACCAAGAATTCGGCATCAGCAAACCTTCAGACTTCAAATGGAATCAATTATTGGGTTTTGATGCATGCGTGCAATGCGGAAAATGCGAAGCTGCTTGCCCCGCCTTTGCTGCTGGGCAACCACTTAACCCTAAAAAACTCATTCAAGATTTGGTCGTTGGTTTTTCTCATGATGAAAAATCCAGCCATGATAAAAATTCCAAAGGTACAGACGCTAAGTTTGCAGGCAGCCCTTATCCTGGCATGCCTATTGGCGAGCATTCTGGCAGCATACACGCACCCATAGTGCCTTCATTAATTGAAGCAGAAACTTTATGGTCATGCACAACTTGTCGCGCTTGCGTACAAGAGTGCCCGATGCTCATCGAACACGTAGACGCAATCGTCGGTTTAAGGCGTAACCTAACACTGACAAAAGGTGAGCTTCCGGGTAGCGCACCACAAACATTGGAAAACTTACGACAAACAGCTACAGTGGGCGGGTTCGACCGTAAAGCTCGCTATTATTGGGCGGTCGATTTAAATGTTAAGACGATTGCACCTAATATACCTGTAGACATATTACTGATCGCAGGTGAAGGCGCTTTTGACATGCGCTATCAGCGTACTTTACGAGCTTTAGTCAAACTACTCAAAGCCGCAAAAGTAGATTTCGCCTTAATGGGTGAATATGAGCGTGACACAGGCGATACCGCAAGGCGGCTTGGCGATGAAGCAACGTTTCAGAAACTCGCGAAACTCAATATAGAAACATTAAATTCACTCTCGTTTAAACGCATCGTCACCGCAGACCCACATGTTCTTCATAGCCTTAAGAATGAATATGCTGCGTTTGGTGGAAATTACGAGGTATTACACCACTCAACACTTTTAGCGCAATTGGCTGCTAGCGGTCAGTTGAAACTAGGTAAGTCAGATGAAACACGCAAGCTGACGTATCATGACCCTTGCTACTTAGGTCGCTACAACGGCGAAACTGAATCGCCCCGTGCCTTACTAAAAAGTATTGGTATTCAGGTTAACGAGATGGAACGTTCAGGTATGCGTGGTCGCTGTTGCGGCGGCGGCGGCGGCGCCCCATTAACGGACATTCCTGGCAAGCAACGTATTCCTGACATTCGCATCGCCGATGCGAGAACCATAGGTGCGGAAGTTGTTGCTGTAGGATGTCCGCAATGCACGGCTATGCTAGAAGGTGTCGTTGGCAATCGCCCTGAAATATTAGATATTGCACAATTGCTTGCGTCTACTTTGGAGCTGGAATCATGAGCACCAGCAAAGCAAAACGTATTAACCCAAATCGCATACTTAATACCACTCAAAACGGTATTAAACGCATTACTTTGTCGGCGCCTGAAGTTGCTGAAAACATCCCAGAAGTTAAACCGCTTCGCACACCCACTAAGCCCAAAAACTTCTACTTAACTGTGACCCATGCGGATAGAGGCATGCTTGATGATCATGCCCATCAAGTGATTGCCTCCGCAGCGATTTTGGCTGATAAAGAAACCACCGTTGTGGCCTTAGTATTGGGTGAACTGCGTGAAGATATTGCCAGTCTCGGGGCAGATAAAGTGATTGTTATGCCTGAGTTTGATTATCAAGTTTTTCAGCCAGATGCAGAATTGGCATGTGTTTTAAAGGTGATTGATTCGCTACAGCCTTCACGGATTTTCATGCCTGATAATATGATTGGTGACGGCGAGTTAGGTAGAAGGTTAATTGCCACACAACCGTCCAAATCTGCTGCCACACATGTGATTGAAATAGATGCAAAACATGTAGCGAGTTATCAAGCTGGCGGCAGTCTTTTAGCGTTTGCTGATTTACCAGAAATTATATTATTAGCCGCTAATACCGCAGAAACCAACTTACCTTTTGTAGCATCGGCGATACCTGACGAACAGTTAAAATCCACAAGCTACACATTTAAAGAGTCAAACAGCGACTATAAAAACTTAGGCATGCTACCCGTCGCCTCAGCGACGATCGCTTTGGAGGAAGCCGACTTTATCGTTTCTGCAGGTAATGGCGTGAGCAATGTGGCGACATTAGAAACTTTAGCGCGTTCGCTAGATGCTGCAATAGGCGCCAGCCGGGTGGCAGTGGATGACGGAAAGTTTCCGCGTGACAAGCAAATTGGCGCGAGTGGTAAAACTGTCAGTGCAAGCGCTTATCTGGCGATTGGCATTTCTGGCGCAGTGCAGCACCTACAGGGCATAAAAGACTGCCGTCATGTGATTGCCATCAATCGTGACAACAGCGCCCCCATTGTGAAGCGTGCAGATCTTACGGTGATTGGTGATGCGGAAGAAATCATGCAAAGCCTCATTTTAGCTATCGCTGAGGCTAAACAAGCCACGTCTAATCAAACTATGTCTAATCCAGTGAATTAACGAGATGAGTTCTATTCAATGAATATTATTAAGCACATTACAACATTGGTTTCAGCTGGCCGACATCCTGTGAGCGGAGAGCCACGCCACTGCCATAACGATAGCCTTGCTATGACTATCGGATTAGACATGGCAAAATCAATCTCAGCAAAACACCATGTACTGCATGCAGGCAACCCAGACAACAAAGCCTTAAGCGAGTACTTAGCGCTTGGTGCTGGTCAAATCGATGTGATTCCCATCTCAGACGATACTGATGTCGTAGATTGCTTAGCGACTCAATTAAACCACGCCGACCTAATTTTAACAGGCAGTCGTGCGGAAAGTGGTGAGGATAGTAGCTTATTACCTTATTTATTAGCTGAAAAAATTGGCATACCGTTAGTAGTAAATGCATTAGCCATTAAAGTGAAGGCTAACACTATTGAGGTGCTTCAATTCTTGCCTAAGGGAAAACGCCGTCATGTCACAGTGAAGTTGCCAGCAATTATTGCAATTCACCCGCTAGCACCCGCTAGTTTGAAGTTTTCATATGCGCGTCAGATTTCAGGTGCAATAAAAACATTGCTAGTGCCTTACACCTCAACTTCAACAAGTGTCCATAAGACGCAGTGGCAAACACTAGCGTCGATACGCAAACCAATCAAACTAAAAGCACCTGAAAATAAATCAGGACATGACCGCATGATGTCAGCCATTTCGAGTGAAAGCAAAGGTGGCGCTGTCGTAAATAATGGAAATTCTGTCGAAAAAGCACAAGTTATTCTGGGCTATTTGCGTGAACATCGTCTTATCAACTTTTAATGTAATTGAACGAAAATTAAGCTAGGAAATTTCATGACTATTTCATCAGACATCCAAAAAATGATTACAAATCGTCTCAAAGGACATTCACTCAATGCGCCGTTTTATTTGAACTCTGATATTTTTAATTTAGATGTCGCTGCGATTTTTTCCCAGCATTGGATCTATGTAGCAGTAGAACCAGATATTGCAGAGCCAGGTGATTACATTACGGTTGATGTGGGCAGTAATTCAGTGATTATCGTGCGCGACGATGACATGAACATTAAAGCGTTTCACAATGTATGCCGCCATCGTGGCTCACAATTATGTGACGATGCCAAAGGTAGCGTAGGCAATATAGTGTGCCCGTATCACCAATGGACTTATGATCTAACTGGCAAACTTATCTACACCGAACACATGGGCGAAGCCTTTAACCCGAATGACCACAACCTAAAATCTGTGCATGTGGGTAACGTAGCTGGTTTGATTTTCATCTGCTTGGCTGATGAAGCTCCTGCTGATTTTGAAGAAATGCGTGCTGCGATGGAGCCGTATATCGCACCTCACCGAGTTGCGGATTGCAAAGTGATTTGGCAAGAAGATATTGTAGAAAATGGTAACTGGAAGTTGACCATGGAAAACAATCGCGAATGCTATCACTGTGTGGCAAATCATCCTGAACTCACCATTTCACTTTATGAGTATGGCTTTGGTTATCAACCATCACCTGCTAACGCAGAAAAAGTACAAGAGTTTCGCGACCTGATTGAGACAGAAGGTAAACGTTGGGAGTCATGCGGACTGCCTTCTGCTGAAATCGATTTACTAGATTCATGCGCAACAGCTTATCGTACGCAACGCCTGCCACTTGATAAAGCAGGTGAATCACAAACCATGGACGGCAATGTCGCATGTCAAAAACTATTGGGCGATTTAACTCAACGTAATTTGGGTGGATTGTCGTTTTGGACACAACCCAACTCATGGCATCACTTTATGAGTGACCATATTGTGACCTTTAGTGTATTACCGATTGATGCAGAACACACCTTATTGCGCACCAAATGGCTGGTACATAAAGATGCAGTTGAAGGCGTAGATTACGAAACTAAAAAAATCACTGAGGTATGGCAGGCAACCAATAAACAAGATTCAACTTTAGTCGAGCGTACACAACGTGGTGCCAATAGCGAATGGTACGAGCCAGGACCTTACTCGCCCTATACAGAAGAGTTAGTAGAAAAATTTACTAATTGGTATATACAACGCTTAGAAGCAACACTGGAAAAACCTGAGTTCATCAAGAAACAAGCTGCGGCTAACTCTAAAACCGTGCCGATAATGGTGTGTCGCTAATGAACTCAAGGAATACGCCTCAGCTTTGGGCAGCTAACTTGCCACAATGGGATGGCGACAAGAACAATGTTCTAGTTTGCTGCCAGATTAGGCAAGAAACGCATGACGTTAAAAGTTTCTTCTTTACGCCGCAAGAAGCCAGCGTATTCAAATTTCTACCTGGGCAATTTATCACCCTAGAGCTAACTATTGATGGCGAAATCATCAATCGTAGTTATACGATTTCATCTTCCCCAAATCGCCCACACGTGATTTCGATTACCGTTAAACGTAAGCCTAATGGCATCGTATCAAATTGGTTACATGACAATATGAAAGTTGGCACGCCAATATCGGCGTTAGGGCCAACGGGCGATTTCACTTGCGTGCTTCACCCTGCGCAGAAGTATCTATTTTTATCAGGCGGCTCTGGTATTACGCCGCTTATGTCGATGGCACGCTCTTTTCATGAGCTAGCCGAAGATGCTGATGTTGTATTTTTGCATAGCGCAAGATCACCAATAGACATCATTTTTAAGCATGAGCTTGATTTAATGGCGTTCAATCAAACGCATTTCCAACCAGCATATATTTGCGCAAAAGTCGATAAATCGCCCAATTGGCGTTTACAGCCTGAGTTTATCACTGAGGGAATGCTGACTACAGAGAACCTAAAACTTAGTGCTCCAGACTTTCTAGAACGTGAAGTGTTTACCTGTGGCCCAGCGCCGTATATGGCTTCAGTGCGGAATTTACTCGCAACTGCAGGCTTCAACATGGCGCATTACCATGAAGAAAGCTTTACTTTTGACGAACTGCCAGTTGAAACGCAAGCAGCTGTTCAAGCTGAAGAAAACGCTCATCATAAAGAGACAGAATCACACCACAATAATGCACAAACTTTTTCAGTTGAATTAAGCAAAAGCGGCACGACCATTCAGTGCGCACCAGACCAGTTTGTTCTAGATGCTGCGCGTGCAGCAGGCCTAAGGCTGCCATCATCATGCAGTAAAGGCTTGTGCGGTACTTGTAAAAGTAAGTTAGTTTCAGGTCAGGTGGATATGAAACATGGCGGCGGTATACGTCAGCGTGAGATAGATCAGGGTATGTTTCTACCCTGCTGTTCTAAACCTTTAAGTAATTTAGTGATAGAAAAGTAGCGTGATAGCCGAATAGATAATCGAGAATTAAATTTTAGGTTAAAACCATTATTTAGCATTTTAGGAATAGCTTCATTTTTGTAGTAAAGGGGAAATAAGATGGGGGTCATACAATCTGCAAATGCACCGACGACTGAAGCAAAAGTGGTCGTCAGAAATCTGCATAAAGTGTTTGGTAATAAACCTGAAGTTGCGTTACAGATGTTGAAAGAAGGATTGCATAAAGATGAAATCCTTAAAAGAACTGGACAAGTAGTTGGTGTACAGGACGCCTCTTTCGAAATTAACAAAGGTGAAATCTTTGTCATTATGGGACTTTCTGGTTCAGGAAAATCCACCTTAATTCGACTACTTAATCGACTCATCGAGCCGACTGCCGGCAATATTATTGTTGATGGCGAAGACGTCGCAGCAATGAGCAAAGACAAGCTGCTAAATTTACGTCGCAAAGACATGAGCATGGTTTTTCAGTCTTTCGCCTTACTACCGCACCGCACTGTAGTCGAAAATGCAGCATTTGGATTGGAAATCGCTGGAGTCAACCTTGCTGAACGTGAGCGTCGCGCCATGGAAGTGCTAGAGCAAGTTGGCCTTCATACTTTCGCCAAACATTTACCCTCCCAACTCTCTGGCGGCATGCAGCAACGTGTAGGACTTGCGCGCGCACTTACCGTGAACCCTTCGCTCATGTTAATGGATGAAGCGTTCTCGGCTTTAGACCCTTTACGCCGTACTGAAATGCAAGACGTACTAATGAAGTTACAACAAGAGCAAAAACGTACCATTGTTTTTGTTTCACATGACCTTGATGAAGCGCTTCGCATCGGCAACCGTATTTGTATTATGGAAGGTGGCCGCGTAGTACAAGTCGGCACTTCAGAAGACATTCTCCAAAGACCAGCAGATGACTATGTAAAAGCATTCTTTACTGGCGTGGATGTTAACAAATACCTCACAGCCAAAGATGTTGCACAAAAAGAAGAAGTCACCATTTTTGATCGCCCTGATGATTTGGTAGCGGGATTCAGTGCAGCACTTGCTCGCATGCGTTTGTTTAACCGTGATTATGCTTTTGTACTAGATGAACTGCAAAAAGTAGTAGGTGTAGTTTCTGCAGAGTCGTTGACCAACTGTATGAATCAAAAAGGGAAGAAACTGCGTGATGCGTTATTGCCCGGAGACTTTGCTATTCCAGGTAAAACGCCTGTGAATGAAGTCCTGAATAAAGTAGTTGGCTGCGCCTGCCCGCTCCCAGTCATTGGTTACAGCGGCGAGTATCTTGGTGCAATCACTAAAACAGTCTTACTGCGCAAACTATATAAGGAGAAAAAAGCATGAGCTATAAAATCCCTCTAGGTGAATGGGTTGCGGGTGCGGTAGGCTGGCTAGAAGTTAATGACCATGGCCTATTTAATGGCATGGGTGCCATTATCAATAGCTCAACCGCAGGTATTGAAAATGGCTTGCAAGCCATCCCTTTTTGGCTGTTCGCCATCCTATTTATAGCAATAGGCTACTGGCGACTTGGCTGGAAGTTTGGTTTATTCTGCGCGGCATCACTCTGGTTAATTGACAATATGGGCTTTACCGCTCAAACATTAGTTACACTTGCGCTCATCATATCCGCCACATTAATTAGCCTAACGGTAGGTATTCCGCTTGGAATTTGGGCGGGCAGGAATGATAAAGCTGAAGCCACTATTCGACCCGTTTTAGACTTTATGCAAACTATGCCAGCATTTGTTTACTTAATTCCAGCGGCGATGTTTTTTGGTTTAGGTCGAGTACCAGGCGTGATTGCCACCGTTATTTTTGCGATGCCTCCAGTGGTTCGACTTACGTCACTAGGTATTCGTCAGGTAAATAAAGAGCAAGTAGAAGCCGGTATTGCTTTTGGTTGCACGCCAACACAATTGCTTATGAAAGTACAAATACCAAGCGCGATGGCAGCCTTGTTTGCTGGCATCAATCAAACCATTATGATGGCATTATCCATGGTGATTATTGCCTCTATGGTAGGCGCTGGAGGCTTAGGTAATGACGTGTTATCTAGCATTTCACGCTTAGATATTGGCTTGGGATTTGAAAGTGGCTTAGGCGTAGTGTTGCTAGCCATTATGTTAGATAGAATTACTGAAAGCTTTGGGGTAAAACGAAAAGCGAATAATGGTTCGAAGTAATTCCATGCAGTAGTATTTGAGCTAATTAATGATTAAAAACTGCAGGAATTTGACCTTAACTTTTGCGTAAAGGCTCAAGTAATGGTGATAAACCGTTATGGTCAATTTCTTGCATTAAAGCCAACAATCGACCTAATTCATTTTTAGGAAAACCTTCACGCGCAAACCAATTAAGGTACTGTCCAGGCAAATCTGCAATCAGCCTGCCTTTGTATTTACCGTACGGCATATTTGTTGTGACTAAGCGTTGTAAGTCGTCGGGATTCATATTCACTTTTACATTGGTTTTGTTGGCATTATAACCCGAGCTAAAACAACAATCTGTTTTACATCCATAGGCTTTTTGCAGCATAATTATCCATATTATTGATGTTTTGATACATCAACCCAAGCCGCAGGATAAAGACCGATGATAAGCTTAAAATCAACAGTAATACCCCTATTCATTTTGCTGTGCCTAATGACCTCAATCCCAGTACTGGCCAAGGATGTTGCTCTAGAGCAAGCCAGCGTCACGGCAGCACGACAGGATTACGATAAAGCTCAAACAGCTTATGATGACGTGAGCTATGCGGTCAATTTACAAGAAAGTCGCATCAAAGATGAGCAGGCGCGTTTAAAAGAGCTACAAGATGAACAAGCCGCAAAAAAAGTGAAACTAACAAATGCAAAAGCATTACTAGAGCAAAAACAAAAGCTGTTAGACCGCGCATGGAATAGCAGTAAATAGTAGCGTCGCGTTTGTTCACTTAATATGAGCAACAACCTGGCTCTTAACGGAGTCGGAATTTACCATCACCAGTCAGCAACTTAGATTTCAAGGCAAAACCCCTCTTTATTCTCACAATTGAATTGTTATCAGCCCGTTTATATTTGAGCCTGTACGAATATAAATGAGGTTTAAATGGCACGTCCTGAAAAGATTCGCCTTGGTGAGATTCTAGTTCAGCAAAATTTAATTACCGCTGATGATCTAGAAAAATCACTGGATGAGCAAAAACGCACCGGTCGCAAGCTGGGTCGTATTTTTGTGGATAAAGGCTACGTCACAGAAATGCAGATTTCTGAGGCTTTGGCGCGTCAGTTAAAAGTACCATTTATCGACTTGCAGCAGTTCAGCACCAAACCTGAAGTCATCAACAAATTGCCCGAAGCGCAAGCACGCCGCCTACGCTGTGCAGTGCTTACAGACAAAGGCAGCAGCTACTTAGTTGGCATGGTAGACCCTACCGACCTATTTGCTTATGACGAATTAGTACGTTTGCTACACAGAGATATTGAGCTAGCCGTTATTCAAGAAAGCGCGCTACTACTTCTGATTGATCGTAACTATCGACGTACTGATGAAATTTCAAATCTAGCTTTAGAGTTAGGGCAGGATTTAGGCGAGTCAGCGATTGATTTTGCCGCGATGGGTATGGGTGGCAGTGCTGAAGAAGCGCCTGTTGTTAAGCTATTGCAAACCATTTTTGAAGATGCCGTGCAAGTTCGCGCTTCTGATATTCATATCGAGCCACAAGAACAACGGCTACATATCCGCTTTAGAATTGATGGCGTGATGCATTTGCAAACCGAGGCAGATTTAAAAATCGCTTCAGCCTTGGCATTGCGGTTAAAACTCATGTCAGGCTTGGATATTTCAGAAAAGCGCTTGCCACAAGATGGTCGATTTGCAGTTAAAGTAAAAAATCAGCCAGTTGACGTGCGTATTTCATCGATGCCAACGCAATATGGCGAAGCGGTTGTAATGCGCTTATTAATACAAAATACCAGCGGATTCTCTTTAGAAAAACTCGGTATGCCTGCTGATATGCTGGCACGCTTCCGCAAGCTGATTCATCGACCTAGCGGTATGGTGCTAGTCACAGGGCCAACGGGTAGCGGAAAAACCACCACACTCTACGCCGCCCTGAATGAGCTAAATTCCACTTCAAACAAAATTATCACTGTTGAGGACCCAGTTGAATATCGTTTATCTGGTATTAACCAAGTACAAGTAAATGACAAGATCGATTTAACTTTCTCACGTGTGCTGCGTTCAACCTTAAGGCAAGACCCTGACATTATTTTAGTCGGCGAAATGCGCGACCAGGAAACCGCACAAATTGGCCTAAGAGCCGCCATGACAGGTCACTTGGTGCTTTCTACCCTGCACACGAATGATGCTATTAGCACGCCTATTCGTATGATCGATATGGGTGCACCACGTTACATGGTCGCGATGTCGATATTAGCTGTAGTGGCTCAACGCCTGTTGCGATTAGTGTGTGAAGGCTGTGCCGAAACTTACACACCAGAACCATTCGAGCATGCATGGCTAAAACATGAGCTTGGTAATACTGTAGAACAACATCGTTATGTGCATGGTAAAGGTTGCAGCATGTGTAACGGTACAGGCTATCAAGGTCGGGTAGGTGTTTACGAGCTGCTAGAAATGAATAACCAACTGATTGACGCCGCTAGCAACCACGACCCTAATCATTTTATTAAGCTTGCCAGAGAACACATGGCAGATAAAACGCTGCGTAAAAGTGCCGTAGATTTAGTGATTGCAAAACGCACAACCATTGCCGAAGCCATGCGCATCAGCAATCAGTTTGAAGAATAGGGTTAGGAAAACTAGATGCCATTTTTCACATACAAAGGTCGCGATAAACAAGGCGCTTTAGTGCAAGGCGTATTGGAAAGCCCAGATGGCAACACGCTAGCGAGCCAGCTATTTGGCCTTAATATTACACCTATAGAAATTCTGGCTAAAGAATCCATTTCAGGTTCAAAGAACATTTCGATTCAACTGTTTGAAGAGAAAATCGAAACCATAGATGTGATGTTGTTTAGTAGGCAAATGTATACCCTACTAAAAGCTGGCATCCCGATTATGAATGCGTTAAACGGTTTGCAGGCTTCTACTAAAAACCAAGCTTTTGCGAGTGTCATTGGTAATATTCGTGAAAGTTTAGGCAGCGGACGCGAGCTTTCATCAGCCCTATCGCAGCATCCAAAAGTATTTTCTAGCTTTTATATCAACATGGTGCGCGTAGGTGAAACCACGGGTATGTTAGATACCGTGTTCTTGCGCTTATTCGATCACCTTGAATTCGAACGCTTTATGCACGACCAAATAAAATCTGCTCTACGCTACCCTACTTTTGTAGTCATAGCGATGGGTATTGCTATCGTTGTGGTGAATCTATTTGTGATTCCAGCATTTGCCAAAGTATTCCAGAGCTTTGGTGCTGAACTACCTTTAATGACCAGAATTTTATTAGCATTTTCAAATTTTATGGTCGCCGCTTGGCCATATTTATTGGTGGGCATTATTGGCGCCGTCTTTTTATTCCGCTCTTATATCGCGACTGCTGTCGGAAAATTCAAATGGGATAAATTTAAACTTGGTACACCACTTGCTGGCAAGATTATTCATAAAGCCACCATGTCTCGATTTGCCAGAAGCTTTGCATTAGCCAGCAAAAGTGGCGTGCCTATTACCAGTGGATTAAAGCTAGTGGCACAAACTGCCGATAACGATTATATCGCGAGTAAGATTGAGCAAATGCGAGAAGGTGTCGAGCGCGGCGAAAGTATCTTACGTACTGCAACGAACAGCGGAGTATTCAACCCAATTGTATTGCAGATGATAGCCGTTGGCGAAGAGTCTGGCGCGCTAGATGACTTGATGCAAGAAGTCGCGGATATGTATCAGCGCGATGTGGAGTACGAGATTAAAACACTTGGCGCACAGATTGAGCCGATTTTGATTGTGTTCTTAGGCGTGATGGTGCTGATATTAGCGCTGGGTATTTTCTTACCGATTTGGGATTTGGGCAATGTGGCGCTACACAAAGGCTAAATCTCAAACTGTAAAGATTTAAGGTGGCTGCGCATTTATCAAGGCATGCCCCAAGTACGCATCGTTTCGACTTTGCTGTCACGGTGACTGTGATTGCGATACTGGCGACCTTGTTACTAGGTTATTTAAACAAGGCGCAACAAGATATTGAAAGACTGATTGTTGAAACAGAGTTAAATAGTTTTCGCTTAAGTTTAGCTGAGGCTTGGGTGCACAAAAGCATCAAAAATCAGTCTATGGACAGCGCAGCATTACAAAACAGCAACCCAATGTTGCTAATGGCTGAAAAGCCAAAGAACTACATAGGAGAGTTTTCAGAGGCGCCGAGTAACAAGAAAGAAATTTGGTATTTTGATACCTCAAAGAAACAGCTGGTTTATGTATTTAATGATGGCAGCCTTGCTAAATATAGCTTCAGCAAAACATCTGGGCAGGCAAAAGCCTCATTATTAACAGTAGGTGGTTTAGATTTAGTAAAAAACGTACAGAAGTAAATTGATAGATTTTTATTTTTAAAGGACACACCATAATGAACAACACTAAACACTTCAGCACATTTAATCTAACAAAGATTAAGCATGCCAAAGGTTTCACCTTAATTGAATTGATTGTGGTGATTCTAATTCTAGCTATTTTGGCAGCCATAGCATTGCCGCGATTTACCAACTTACAACGTGATGCACGCATAGCCAAGCTCAATGCAGCCCGAGGCAGCGTTGCAGCTTCTTCGGCTTTAGTACATGCCACCATATTGGCTAGAAACAACTTGGCTGACCCAGCCACTTGCCCAGGCGGTGGCGGTATAGCCAACAATACAAGCAATGTTTGTACCGAAGCTGGAGTGATTGCAGTTGTATTTAGTTACCCAGATGTAACAGCCATTGGCACTGCAGGTTTGTTATCAGCGGCAGGCTTAACCACTTCATTCAACCCTACTATTGCTGAGCTCAACGGTGATGGCTATAACTATACCTCCACCGGTACAGTTGCCACCTTTCAAATTCAAGGTGCACCAACACCAGCGAGCTGCCAATTTACCTACACAGAGCCAGCCGCAGCCAATAGTTCACCAGTCATTACACCTGCTGTGACAACAGGTTGTTAATGTTATAGATTTTTTTAGTTGATTTAGATGTAACGCGTAAATGTAGTCTAATTTTTATATTTTTTAGGAGTAATTAAAATGAAACAGAAAAAATTTGGTTTTTCAAAAACAGGCGCAGGTCAATCGGGTTTTACATTGGTTGAGTTAGTCGTGGTGATTGTAATTTTGGGCATATTGGCTGCTACGGCTTTGCCTAGGTTTATTAACTTAACTAATGATGCACGTGTTGCATCAGTTAATGGTATGGCGGGTGGAATACGCTCTGCTGTAAGTGTTGCTCAAGCACGCTACTTTGCAACAGGAAATAATGCAGCCACAACAGTTACAATGATTGGCAATGCAACTGCCGTAGACGTTGGTGCGGGTACAGGAATTCCAACTGGAACTGCTACTGGTATTGGCGGTGCAATAACTTCTGTTGATGGATTTACTGTAGATTACACGGCTCCAGCTGCAGTTACATTTCGTCCGACCAATGGGGGAAGCGCAACATGTCAAGCCAGCTACAATGGCACTACTGGCGTAGTTGTAGTAACAGCCTCTGTCGGCGGTTGTTAGTTTACAGTCTCATGAATAGAGCGAGCAACGGCTCGCTCTAGGGATAGCTAGCTAAGGCACACCATGCAGCAAGAATCTGGATTCACCATAGTCGAGCTTGTCGCTGTGATAGTGATTACGGGCATTATTGCCGCTATTGCAGCGCCTCGCTTTATTGGCGTAGATGCTTTCGATGCACGTGGTAGTTTTAGTACCTTGGTTTCTGCTTTACGTTACGCACAAAAAACCGCAATCGCGCAGAGAACGACGGTATGTATGAGTGTTGATACAACAACAAAAATTGTGACTTTAACTTATCGTAATTCAGCAGATTGCAGTTTAGCTTCAACTGGCACTGTGACTGATCCTGCTACTCAAGCAGCCTACTCAAAAACATTGTCGAATAATGTAACTATCACTGCACCTGTTAGCACCATAGGTTTTGATGGTTTGGGTAGACCTGTACCTAACGCTACAGCTACCTTTACCATTACAAATGCCGTTGTACCAGGCGAATCAATACGTGTGATAACTGTGGAAGCGGAAACTGGCTATGTCCGCTAATCGAGAAAAACGGTTTCAACTTGGCGTCACATTAGTCGAGCTGGTCGTGTTTATGGTCATTGTTAGCGTAGCTTTGGTTGGCGTACTTAAAGTGCTTGAAATCACTAATAAAGGCAGCGTCGATCCGCTAGTGCGTAAACAAGCGATTTCTATTGCAGAATCACTTTTACTAGAAATAGAACAACAACCATTTACCTTATGCGATCCAGAAGACCCTAATGCCGCAACCGCCGTAACAACCGCTGACTGTACTGGTGGGGCAGCTTCATCTCAAGATAAAGGCGGTGCGGCACTTACTAGCCCTACCCCAGGCACAGAAAGCCGTTACAGTGCTACAGAACCTTTTGATAATGTAGCAGATTATGGTGGATTTACCATGCCAGATGCTAACTGTGCTGGTATCTGCAGCTTAGGGAGTGGCGCTCCGCTAGCTGGGTTAGCTGCTTACAACGTCACCGTAGCTGTTACTCGTGTAGGTGGTGCAGCGCCTTTTGCTAGTTTCCCATTAAGTGCAGTATTAAAAATTACCGTGCGTGTGACAGGGCCAGCGAATACCGATGTCACATTAACTGGTTATAGGTTTAGATATGCGCCCAACATTTAAAGCATTTCAGCAGACTGAAACTCCTTCTCCCCGACAGGGGGAAAGTTGGAATGGGGGTAGAACATTGGATATTGAGAGTATCTACCCCCTCCCTAAACCTCCCCCTGCAAGGGGGAGTGAGTTTCAAGCTGGCTTTACCTTAGTCGAAATGGTCGTAGTCATCACTATCGTTGGGATTCTTGCGGCAGGGGCAGCTTTATTTATTCGCAATCCTACCCAAGCCTTTATTGATAGCGAAAATCGCGCCAATTTAACAGACCGCGCTGATACCGCGTTGCGTCGCATGGCGAGTGATATTCGCAATGCTTTGCCTAACAGCGTACGCGCCACCACCAATGGTGTAAATAGCTTTATTGAATTTGTACCGGTTAAAGCTGCTGGCAGATATCGTGCTTCAGCTGGATCTTCCCTAGCTGACAACCCGCTGGATTTCGATCATGTTGCCAGCGCTGCTGACCCAGAGACTTTTGATGTACTAGGTGCTAAGGTCAACGTGGACGCGGGTGATCAACTGGTAATTTATAACCTAGGCATTGTAGGCTCTGATGTGTATGAAAACACCGCCAACTCTAACAGACATACTTTAGAAACCACTGGCTTACTCGGCACATTAAGCTTTAGTGGCGGTACTTTTCCCTTAGCTTCACCCTCTAGCCGATTTTTTGTAGTTTCAACACCCGTTTCGTATGTTTGCGATATGGCGAATAACGTGCTTTTGAGATATAGCGGCTACGCCATTCAAGCTAACCAGCCAACAACTGTAGCTGCGCTTAACGGCCTTGGAACCGCCAGAATACTGGCAAACGGCTTAACCACATGCCAAGTGAATTATGTCCCTGGCGTTTTACAAAGAAGTGGCGTTATCACAATCAATCTTGGGTTTACACAAGATGTTGCAACGGTGACTTTAATGCATCAGGTAAATGTGGTGAACTCGCCATGAAGCCAATCAAACAACAAGGTTTTCTACTCCCTGCTGCAATATTTATATTGGTGATATTAGCTGCCTTGGGCGCTTATGCCTTGAATATTACTAGTGTGCAACAAAATACTTCTTTGCAAGATACGCAAGGCACTAGAGCCTACCAAGCGGCTCGAGCGGGAGTTGAATGGGCTGCCTATCAAGTATTAAATCCAGGCAGCACCGCTTTAGTAAACTGCCCTGCTAGCCCTACCGCGCTTAATATTGATAACTTTGTTGTTAGCGTTAGGTGCGCAAGATCTGCCGATTTTTTTGAGCAAGGCACAGACCATACTATTGCCATGTATGACATTAGCTCGACTGCAAGCTTTGGCGCAGTTGGAACGATTAACTTCATTCAGCGACAAATACAACTTACCGTAAGCAAATGCCTAGGAACGGACGAAACACCTAACTACCAATGTAATTAGCATTCAATAGATCAACTGGCAATGTAGTTAAATAAGGCCTAAAACTCCATTTGATTAGCCATTTAACACACAAAGCTTAATTGCATAATGAACCAGTCTGCCAAAAATGGCCTAGGGGTTCAGTTTGACTGCTGAGAAAATTAAGATCAATACCATACAAGCAAGGTTTAAAGCCCTGCTGTGTATACGTTTAACTCCAAATTTCGTCAGTCCTTTCTTTTTCTTGCTGCTGTTGTGTGGAAGCGTTCATAGCGCTAATGCCACGACAATTGAGTTCAACAACGCGGGTGGCACTTCTAGCACCAATGGTCTGCACTTTTATATTGAAGATACAACGCATATACAAGTAAAAAGGCTGAATAATACTGGTCAAGTTTATGCACCAACAGCTCTACCCCCCAGTACCAGCTTAGACAATGGTATATTTTTACGTGCCAATGGAAAAATTTACGGCCCTGGTCATAATGTCACAACATTTGAGCCAACAGGCGGCATGTATAACAGCTACTCTATCTCCACACCCGTTCCTATCAATCCTCCATCGAATGGCGACCAGCAGATATCAACGGGTAACTTTGGCATTACATCTGGCCCACAAGTGAACGTTATTTGGAAATATACGACGCCATTAGACTTTTTAACAGCCGAAGTCACGTTGGTAATACCTGCCAGTTATGCGGTGAGTGCTGTTAATCCTGTACGTTATTATCATGCGTTCGATACTTACCTTGGTGGCAGTGATAACGGATGTGGCTTACGTTACACCGACAGTAACGGGAAACAGGTGATTGGTACCTATCCGCCTACAGGTTCTACATGTCCGTCTACTACAACTATTCCAGCTGGTGTTTCAGTTGTAGAGTCATTTCGTGAGCGTAGCGGATTAACATTCTCTAACTACTGTGCTTCAGGCTGGAGCGAGTTTTGGACTGGTTCGAATTGTTCAGTATTGCAATCTGCTAATATGAACAATACGATATCGGCTAGCTATCAAGATACAGGTATTGGTATTCAATACACGTTTATTGCACCCGGCACCTACACATTCAGTTATGACTTTGTAGTAGGCTCACCTAATGTACCACCATATGATCACCTAGAAATTCGTCACCCAGGTTCGGCCAATTTATGTCCAGTAGATTTAACCGTACTGGCTTGCACATCTTCTACAGTGCCATGCCCTGCGGCTAATGTTGTTAATACCGGTACGCTTACAGGAAGCATTAAAACCACGCCAACGGTTCCTACCATTACTCAAACACCAACCGTTTTTACATTAGGTTCAAGCGCTCCTACTGCAACGGTTTCGTTGCAAGGCTCTGGCGCAGGCGCCTACACGCTTTCTACAACTGGATTGAGCACAACCCCACTTAACGGCACAAAATGCTGGGACACTTCAACCAACACAGCAAGTTGCACTTATGTAGTCAACAACACACCATGCGTTAAAGGTTTTGAGTGTATTGAAACAGGTGTCACTTATAACAACTTAACTAGTTCCCCTAGCGCACGCAATCCTTTATATACAAAAATTACCGCGACTGGATTTAAGTTTGATGTAGTGGCATTACAAGATTTAGGTGTGACTGCCACAAGTTATACAGCTTCATCAGGTGTCACAGTTGAATTATTTGACGACATTGCCAGCCCTCAACCAGCATGCAGTGCCTACGCATCACCCATTGCAAGCCAAGCTATTACATTTGCAGCGGCAGACGCTGGTCGTAAAACCGTGCCGACTAACTTTACGGTTGCGAACGCCTATAAAAAACTACGTTGCCGCGTTAAAGATACCAATGTGTCAGTCTACGGTTGCTCATCCGATGATTTTTCCGTAAGGCCGCAGAGTTTTACTTTGTCGCAAACAGGTTTGGGTAGCTCACCCATAGCCGCAGGTACTAACTTTGCACTCACAGCAGCATCTGGAGTAAATGGCTACAACGGTATACCAGAACTTTTACCAACAAATACTAAAGCTGCAAATGCTGCCGCAGGTGCTCAATCCGCTATTGGTACAGGCATGCTGACCTTGGCTGACGTTTCAAATACCATTGTGACGGACTCTGCAAATAATGTATTTCCCGCCGCCAGCGGCTCTCCAGCATCTGCCGCATTAAGCTTGCGATACCATGATGTAGGCTATTTAAACTTTAACACTGGTGCGGTGGTTGATGACTCTTATACTGGCATAGACCAAACGACAGACTGCATCACAGGCAGTGGCTCAAATACGCTCACTTCTGGCAAATATGGCTGCGAAATTTGGAGTAGCGCGCTATCTGATATTGGCCGCTTCAAACCAGATCATTTCAGGCTCACCAGTGCTATGACTAGCGCTTGCAATGCAGGTACAACAGCCACTACCGCTGATGACTTTACCTATATGAGCGATCCACATCTTTCCATTAGCGTTGCTGCCAAAGCCGAAAGCTCACAAAACATCACGGCAAGCCGTTATGGCAATAGCTGCCCAACAGCAGGTTCTTGCAGGCTGACGTTAACAACACAGAATAATGCAACGCAAATTGATGCCAGCCGCTTACAACCAGCTGCCAGCTTGCCTTCTGGCACAAATATTGTAGGAACAGGTGCGACCTCTACCTACCAAAGCACCACTTGGGTGAATGGTACTTATACGGTTAGCGGAGCAACTTATCAATACAATCGCGGCGCTACTGCAGACGGCCCTTATGATAATTTCAACATTAACTTTTCCGTAACGGACCCTGACGGCGTTGTCTTTAGTGGTGCATCAAAAACCGCTGACTCTAGAATCCGTTTCGGCAGGTTATTTATACCCAACGTTTATGGTTCTGAATTATTACCATTACCTGTGCCAGTAGAAGCAAAATACTGGAACGGCACCTCGTACGTCAGAAACCAACAAGATAGCTGCACTATCCTTCCAGCCTCAAGTATTTCGATGAGTAATTACAAAAACAATCTGACGGCTTGCGAAACGCAGCTTGGTTATAGTGTTGGTAGTGGCGCATTAACCAACGGGGTTTCTAAAACACTAAGGTTAACTAGACCAGGCTCTGGCAACAATGGCACGGTAGATTTAACCTTAAATCTTGGCAGCGTAGGTGCGTCACCTAAAGATAAAACTTGCACAGGTGCTGCAGAAACTGGCGCCATTGCTAGTGGACTATCATGGTTTGGCACCAACACAACATCGCGAGCAACATTTGGTATTTATAAAACGCCAATTATTTACCTTCGTGAAAACTTTAATATTCCTTGAACGCAAATCACCCTTCTATTGAGATACTGACATGAAATTATTTTCCAAGAAAAAATCACCAGGCTGGTTTGCACTGCGTACCTCGGCAATAGGCACTTGCGTGACCCATGTTATTCATACTGAAGCTAAACCCACCGTTGAGTTTAGTACGATTCAGCAAGAAAGTTTAAAAGACGACCACGCTGTTAAGTCGATGGCTACAAACTTAAGCATGGCTAACCTGCACTGCTCACTATTACTTGCACAAAGTGAATATCAACTATTTCAAATTGAAAAACCTAACGTGCCTGCCGATGAGCTAAAACAAGCCATTAGCTGGAAGCTAAAAGACATGATTGATTATCCTGTAGATCAGGCCACGATAGATGTGATTGATATTCCATCTGACCCCAATAACGCGAATCGGCAATCTTACGTGTATGCCGTTGCGGCTAAAAACAGTGTGATTGGCGACTATATGACGCGACTCATTGATTATGCAGGTTCAGGCTTAGAGGTGATTGATATTCCAGAACTTGCGCAACGCAATATCGCCGCTTATTTAGAACAAGAAGGTCGTGGACTGGCCATGCTCTCTATCAACAGTCATGGCGGCCTACTGACCTTTACATCAGGTGGAGAGCTTTACCACTCCAGACGAATTGAAATAAACAGCAAGCAACTGTACGACGACAATAGTGAACTAAAATCCAGTGTTTTTGAGCGCTTATTACTAGAAATTCAACGCTCACTCGATAATTTTGAACGCCAATTTCCCTATATCACTATCAATCGCCTTGTATTGGCACCTTTTATGGGTCGTGAAGACTTTTATGATTATTTAAAAGCCTATCTGTATATACCGATAGATCGGTTTGATTTGTCCGACGTATTTGAGTTTAAAGACCAAGCCAGTCTGGGCGATTTATCCATGCAAGCAAGCTTGCTACCAGCCTTAGGCGCGGCATTGCGAGGAGGTTCCTCATCATGAGTCAGCAGATTAACCTACTAAATCCCTCTCTTATCAAACAAAAGGATTTTCTAAACCCTAATACTATAGTGATAACGCTTGGGGTTTTATTGGCGTTTATGTTGGGGTATTACGGCTATGCGCAGAAACAATTGTCTACGTTAACAGCGCAGCGTAGCCAAATAGCTCAAGAACTATTGGCAACACAAGCGACATTGCAGCAAACGACTTTGTTACATACACCACATACGGCAAGCAAAGCTTTGGTAGAGCAAATTACACAACTGGAACAAAAAGAAGCCATGCAACAGCACATTTTGCAGACTGTGAATCAAAGTTCAGCGACACCTGAAAAAGGTTACGCGGCTTTGATGCGCGCCTTTGCAAAACAAAGCTTAGATGGCTTATGGTTAACCAGCTTTAGTATAGATAGCAAATCGGAGCAGCTCAATATCAGCGGCCGCACGCTACAAGGCGACCTTGTACCAGAATATATTGCAAGATTAGGCAATGAACCTGCATTAAGAGGTAAATTATTCTCAGCTTTGAATATGAGCCTGTCAAAAACTACTGGTGCAACTAGCGCAACACCAGTCGCAGTTATACCTACAACGACTTCAGCTAACACCGCTGCGTCTATCATTAAAAATGGAGTATCTGCACTAACAGTTAATAACACTGTTCCTACAGCAACCATTCAGAATAACGAACCTAAATATATTGAATTTTCATTGCAATCTATTGACGATAAATCAGCAGCCAATAACGCTGACAGCAAATCTGAGAACAAGGCTGGAGGCAAGCTTTGAAAAAGTCATGGCTAAGCTTAAGCACTAAATTTAATGCGCTGAATAGACGTGAGCGTTGGATGGTAGCTTGTGCGCTATTTGCAGTGGTATTTGCTGCGATTAATAGCTTATTAATCAGCCCAGTATTGGCTCGCCAAAAAGTAATAAGCAGCGAACTTGCGACTGACCAAGCGCAAATTCAAAACTTAACCCAACAAATTAGCGTTTATACAAACCTAGCTGTGATTGACCCAGATGCGAGCAATAAGCAACGTTTTACCGAGTTAAACAGTCACCTAAAAATCCTAGAAAACCAATTAAGTGGCTTACAAAATACGCTCATCAGCCCAGACAAGATGCCTGAGTTGCTTCGCAGCTTGTTGAAAAAGAATGGCAAGCTCCAACTGGTTGAACTAAAAACACTACCCACTAAAGGTTTACTTGAAGCTGAATCTGTAGATAAAAATACTGTAGCATCGCCAGCTGAGAATAGCAGCACAAGCAAATTAGATACAGGCAAACAAGACTCACCTGTTTTCAAACACGGCGTAGAAATTACCGTTGAAGGTCATTACTTAGACCTGCTCGAGTATGTCTCTGATTTAGAGAAAATGCCTTGGCATGTACTTTGGAGCAAAGCTTCATTAAACGAAGAACAGTCAGTAAGCAATGTATGGCCTACCAACCGCTTAAAACTCACGGTTTACACTTTAAGTTTAGATAAAACATGGTTAAGCATATGACATTAAATACCGACAAACACCTAGCGCACCCGACGCACAACCCACTGAAACTATTACTTAGCGTTTCATGCGGTATGTTTCTGCTGATGATGGAAGGCGATGTAAATGCCGAGGCGTTAAAAGACCCTACTCAGCCGCCCACAGCGTTATCAGGTGAAATTAGCAATGAAAATGGTCAAGCAGCCGGCCCTGTGTTGCAATCTGTGATGATAGGTTCGCAATATCGCGCAGCCATTATTAATGGCCAAAAGATCATGTTAGGTGGCAAGTACGAAAGTGCAACCTTAATTAAAATAAACGAACGTGAAGCTGTATTACGTAATTCTGATATGTCGACCCAGACTCTGGCAATGGATTATTCAATGGTAAAGAAAACTAGACCAGCAGTTCTGACTAAACCAATAGCGCCGTCTAAAACAAAAAATTGAATGAAGTAATCGAGAACAACATCATGCAAAAATTACCAATACGATTATCAGCATTACTTACTTTAATACTGAGTCAGGCAATGTTGCTAAGTGGCTGCGCTACTACTGAACCTCAGCATAGCGCCACACTCGATAAGATAAAAAATGAGTTAAAACAAGCTGCAGAAGTCAAAGCACCAACAGCCACACCTAAAGCGATTAATGATGCACTATTACCGCCTTTAAAAATTGCCATGCCTAGAGCTTCAGCCAAACAACTTGAACAACGTTTTGATTTAGTCATCAGCAACGCACCTGCCAGCCAAGTGTTGATGGGTATTGTGAGTGGCACGCGTTACAGCATGCTGGTTTCCCAAGATTTAACTGGTATGATTTCAGTCAACCTAAAAGATGTCACCGTGTTTGAGGCGCTAGATTCGCTGCGTGAGTTGTATGGTTATGAATACAAAGTAGAAGGCACACGTATTTTTATTGAACCTCAGTCAATCCAAACCCGTGTTTTTCAAGTGAACTATATTGTCGGTCAACGTAAGGGCTCATCTGACACTCGCGTGACCTCTGGCTCCGTGAGCGATGGCACTAGCTCTGGTCAAAGTACAGGCTCAACAACAACGACCAATTCAAGCGGCTCATCTAACCGTGCATCGATGATTAGCAGCAGCATTGCTACAACCACTAATAATGATTTTTGGAAAGATTTAACAGACTCTCTGAATGGTATTGTAGGTAATGAGAATGGTCGTCGTGTAGTCGTCAACGTTCAATCTGGTGTCATTATGGTACGTGCCATGCCAGCTGAAGTCCGCAATGTGGAAGCCTTCTTACGCTTAATGCAAGTCACCATAGAGCGCCAAGTGATATTAGAAGCAAAAATTATGAACGTGCAACTGAATGACCAATCTCAAAGTGGAGTGAACTGGTCTGTATTCGGTAAAAGTGGCTCTAACACTGGCATTGTAGGTAATTTGAATGCCAATACACAATTAGCCAGTTCTGGTAATGGTAATCTGCTGAGCGGTGACTTAGGTGCATCGTCTGGCAACGTGATTGCCAACGCAGCAACAACTGCGCTTGGCGGCCCGTTATTTGCCGTAGCTTTACAAGGTGCTAATTTTGCCGCCCTGCTCTCATTCTTAGAAACACAAGGTGATGTGCAAGTGCTTTCTAGCCCTAGAATTGCGACGATTAATAACCAAAAAGCAGTACTTAAAGTCGGTACAGATGAGTTTTTTGTCACTGGAATTTCATCGAACACGACCGCCTCAACTGGCGCAACAACCACATCGCCAGAAGTGACGCTACAACCTTTCTTTTCAGGTATTGCGCTAGATGTAACACCGCAAATTGATAAAGATGACAATATCATCTTGCATATGCACCCTTCCATCAGCCAAGTCACGACCGTGAATAAACAGTTGAATCTTGGCGGCGCGTCTGGTGCTATCAACCTACCACTTGCATCTAGTAACGTCAGCGAAACCGACAGCATCGTGCGCACCCATGACGGTCGAGTGATTGCTATTGGCGGTTTAATGACAGAAAGCTCAATCAGCAATAAGTCTAAAGTACCAGGCTTGGGTGATATTAAAGGTGTTGGCAATGCCTTCCGCCAAAAAGGTTCAACATCTAGCAAAACTGAATTGGTGATCTTGCTTAAAGCCACTGTTGTACAGGGTCAAGACAGCTGGAGTAATGATGCTCTATCTAGCCAAAAACGTATAGAAAACATGCAACGTAGCGACTATATGCAAAACACTGGCAACGTTGCACAAACGTCGACTGTGAGCGAATAGATGATGTACTTAAAACACTTTGGCTTAAGTGAAGCGCCTTTCAGCATTACACCTGATACCAGCTTCTACTTTGCATCGCATAGCTACCAAGAAGGCTTGAATACTTTGCTATTTGCCATTCTTTCTGGTGAAGGCTTTATCAAGATTACAGGCGAAGTTGGCACAGGCAAGACGCTGCTATGTCGCAAACTGATGTCTAGCCTAGATAGCAGCTTTAAAGTTGCTTATGTACCAAACCCTTATTTAGAGCCGCAATCATTATTGATGGTGTTAGCACAAGAGTTAGGCATCGACCTACCTAGTGCAGTTACCCAGCACGCAGTATTGACCGCATTGACACAAGCTTTGCTAGATTTTGCCCGCAATGGTATCAAAGTAGTGGTTTGCCTTGATGAAGTTCAAGCGATGCCCATAGAAACACTAGAAGCCTTGCGCTTACTCAGCAATCTTGAGACCGAAAAAAGAAAATTACTACAAGTGGTCATTTTTGGTCAGCCAGAACTTGAAGATAAGCTTAACCATGCTTCTATCAGACAGTTAAAACAACGCATTACTTTTGAATATCAGTTGGATAGGTTAAGTCGCGATGAGATGCACTATTACCTAAATCACCGGTTAATCATTGCAGGTTATCAAGGTAGCCGCATGTTTAGTGGCGCCGCTCTAACACTCTTATATTTAAAGTCTAACGGTGTGCCTAGATTAGTGAATATATTGGCGCACAAAGCGCTATTAGCCGCTTATGGCAAAGGTAAACAACAAGTAGGCTTAGTCGAGGCGTTTGCAGCAATTTCAGATACCAAATCGATAGAGTCAACATGGAGAAAGTTACGCTTACATGGCTTTAGCCTATCTCTATTTTTATGTATTTGCGGCAGTGCGTTTTTGGTTTTACCGAAATTTAGTTAACAAATCTATTACTATTGAAGACTGAACATGAGCTTAATTAATCAAATGCTAAAAGACCTGGAACAGCGCGGCGCTGGGTCTAATGACGCGAAAGAAATGATTATATCCAGTCCCAGCGAGGCTCTACAGCCAGCTGTAATCACACCTTATACGAGCCAGCACTATCAAGCTAAGCATGGCGTGCCGTTTCTCAAGATTAGTGGGCTAATGGTATTATTAGCTGGTGGCGCTTATTTGTGGGTACAAAGCGCACCTGCACTATCTCACAGTATTGATCAGTTAAAAGTACAAACACCACCACAAGTTGTGATGAATGCTGACCCTAAAGCAACGGCAAAACACCTAGAAGAGATTGAAGCTATTGCTGCTGTTCAAGCGCCAGATCCAGCGTCGCCTCCACTATTTGAAAGCACACTTAAATACACACCGATAGCCGCACAAACCAACAAGCTTGAAAAGTATCCTCAAAAAGATAAAGTTATCGCAAATGTAATGCCTGCTGAGCAGTTAACTAACAATCTAAATAATACCAATCAAGCAACTAAGCCAGTTGAACCAGTAAGTTCAGTTCAACCGATAGAACCTGCAAATAATGTAGTGGGTACTAGTAATTCAGCTGTAACTTCAAAGCTTGTTGTTGCAGCAAAATCACCCGCACACTCAAGCAATAGCAGCATAGTCAAACAAATCAGCCCTGAACAAAAATCAGGCAATTCATATCGCCAAGCCTTGGCTAACTTGCAACAGGGCCGCGTAGCCGAAGCCCAAAGTAATTTAGCTCAAGCCCTCGAAGCTAATCCAGCGAATCAAGAAGCTAGACAAACGCTTGCAGGCTTATTGCTAGACAATAATCGCAATGATGAAGCCAGAGCTACACTTGCCGCAGGCCTTGCAATTGCGCCCGAGCAAACGAATTTTCGTATGGCGCTAGCTAGATTACAGATAGAGTTGGGTGACAAATCTGCTGCGCTGACTACTATGGAACAAGGCCAGGCCTATGCAAACAACAATGCTGACTACCAAAGCTTTTTAGCGACCTTACTTCAACGCGCTAACCGTCATGATGAAGCTATCAGTCATTACAAAACGGCGCTGAATACAGCATCTAATAATTCCAGTTCCGCAAACTCACTAGTGGGTCTTGGTATTTCACTACAGGCGACAGGTAAGCTAGAAAACGCACAAGAAGCTTTTACGCGGGCGCAATCCGTTGCAACACTTAGCCCAGAACTTGCGCAATTTATAGATCAACAACTGAAGCAAATTAACCAACGCTTGCAAAACTCAGCAAGCAAGTAAAACTTATTATTAAGAATTACCTAAAGTCTACAACAGCATAGTCTTATACAAGACAGTGCTGTTTCATTACGATTCAACCCTGAAACGCTCAATATTAGCTTATAAAGCTATCAATCAAGATTTGATTGACTTTCCTTTATTCTAGCCACTTGCCAGCTCATTAATATTCCACAAAAATCAAATTTTTTACTGTAAAATTCATACCATAGTAATTAAGTTGTGCTGGTGCACAATTGATTAAAACCTACATTCAAAATGCTAAAGCCTGTCGACTACAGGCTTTTTTGTTGACCAAATCTTGAAGAAAATTGATAACGACTGAATGACAACAGCAAATAAAATTGATGTGCTATTAGTAGGTGGCGGCGTGATGAGCGCAACGCTAGGCGTTTTGCTTACTCAGTTTGATCCTACGCTTAAAATCAGGATGGTGGAGCAACTAGCAGAGGTGGCGTTAGAAAGCTCAGATGCGCTGAATAATGCTGGTACGGGGCATGCGGGTTATTGCGAGCTTAATTACACGCCACAAGGTGTTGACGGTAGCATTGCCATTGGGCGTGCTTTAGAAATCAATGCAGCATTCGAAGCTTCTCTACAGTTTTGGTCGCATTTGGTTGAAACCTCAGCCCTACCCGATCCGAGTCAATTTATTAGCAAAATTCCGCATTTAAGCCTTGTTTGGGGTGTAAAAAACAGTGCGTTTTTAAAACAGCGCTACGCCCTACTTAAGCAGCATCATTTATTTGAGCACATTCAATTTAGTGATGACTTTGCTCAATTGCAACAATGGATGCCGCTTATCATGACAGGCAGAAATGCAGACGAAAAATTAGCTGCGACCTATGTTGAAAATGGCTCAGATGTAGATTTCGGCTCACTCACACGCCATTTAGTTGACTACTTAAAAAAACAACCAAATTTTAGTTTGCAGACCAATACGCAAGTTAAAAATCTTAGCAAAATAAAAGACCGTGCCAAAGATGACACGTGGCATGTCAAACTGCATGATTTCACCACCAAGCATACACAAACCGTTAGCGCTAAGTTTGTGTTTTTAGGTGCTGGTGGTGGCGCACTGCCATTGCTACAAAAGGCCAATATTGATGAAAGCAAAGGCTATGGCGGCTTTCCTGTGAGTGGCCAATGGCTTATTTGCAACAACCCTGAAGTAATCAAGCAGCATTATGCCAAAGTGTATGGCAAAGCTGCGCTTGGCGCACCACCAATGTCTGTACCGCACTTAGATACACGCGTGATTAACGGCAAGCGCGCTTTATTGTTTGGGCCATTTGCTGGCTTTACCACTAAATTTCTAAAAGCAGGCTCTAAGTTTGATTTAGCAAAATCTGTCAAAGCCAATAATCTTAAAGCCATGCTAGGCGTAGGTAGACACAATTTAGCACTGACTAAATATCTCTTGAAAGAAGCTACCCAAACGCATGAGCAACGGATGAATGCGCTACGCGGCTTTTTGCCCAATGCGGTAAATAGTGATTGGACGCTTGAAAACGCAGGTCAACGTGTACAAATTATTAAACAATGCAACGAAAAATGGGGGAAATTAGAATTTGGCACTGAAATAGTAGCCGCCAAAGATGGTACTTTAGCGGCTTTACTAGGCGCATCACCGGGGGCATCGGTCAGCGTTAAAGCCATGATAGACGTGCTTGAACGCTGCTTTAGTCAGCAAATGAAGAGTGTCGCTTGGCAACAAAAAATGAAAACTTTAGTGCCAAGTTACGGTGAATCGCTGATTGATGATGCAAGTTTATTGAAACAAGTAAGGAAACGTACTCTTACAACACTCAAACTTAATAGTGACTTCTCAAACTTAGTAAGTGCAGAGGTTTTTTCAGAAGCTAAAACGAGTATTAATTAATACCATGTTGGCAGGCATAGGAATATTGTAGGAGGGTTTTGTAGCCGCTAAAAAACGGTTCGCGGCTACAAACCACTCCTACTAAGTACTACTTTAAGCTACGCTGACGCCTAGCTTCATACAAACAGATTCCGCTCGCAACGCTCACGTTTAAACTTTCAACCGAGCCATACATTGGAATTGTCATTAGTGCGTCACAGGTTTCTGCGGTTAAACGTCTAATTCCGTCACCTTCCGCACCTAACACAATCGCAATTGGGCCATCCAGCTTAGTATTTAGCAGCGTACTTGGTGCGTCCATTGTAGTACCAATCACGAATACGCCAGCCTCTTTCAGCTCACGTATCGTTCTTGCCAAGTTAGTCACTGCAATAAAGGGTACGGTTTCTGCTGCACCACAGGCAACCTTACGCACAGTCGCGTTTAGGCCAACTGCACGATCTTTAGGGGCAATGACGGCATGCACGCCCATCGCATCAGCCACACGCAAGCAAGCACCCAGATTATGCGGGTCTTCTACACCATCCAAAATCAGGAAGAACGGTGGTTCTGTCAGGTCAGACTCTAAAATATCGTGTATATCTTTATATGGAATAGGCGTATCAACCACACGTGCAATCACGCCTTGGTGACGACCGTTCATACCTGCCATGCCATCTAAGCGGCTACGTTCGACTTCCATCGTACGTACGCCTGCTGCCTCTGCCATCTTCAGCAAGTCTTTCATACGTGCGTCCATACGGTCGCGATCAATCAAAATCTCTTGCACACTAGCACCGTGTTGGCGCAAACGGCTTAATACGGCATGAAAGCCAAATAAAATACGGGCATCGCTCATTTCTTTACCTTATGGTTAATTCTTAACAGTTGATTCTTACTATATGATTATTAACGTTAACTAATTAACGCTTACTTGTCTTTTTACTGGCTTTTTTTGATTTAGTCGGCTTAGGTGGATTCTTTCCAGCCGTTTTACTCACCACTTTTGAACTGGATTTTGACTTAGGCTTAACGCCCAAAGTTAATTTTCCACCTGTTTTTGATGCAGTTCTGGACGTGTTTTTAACAGCCGGCTTATCGCCAAACTTGTCACCAAATTGCGTGCTGGATTTTACAGGTTTTCTATCGCCACCGCGCAATTTATTAGTCACGCCCTCTTTTGCAGATTCAACTTCAATACCATCATCCAATACATTGTTTTTATTCACTAAAACAAAATCTATTTTAGTTGTTTCTAAATCTACGCGCGCTACTTTAATGGTCAGTCTATCGCCTAAACGATACCGTACACCTGTCCGCTCGCCCGCCATCTCATGTCGAGCTTTGTCGTAATGGAAGTAATCATTGCCGAGTTCAGTCACGTGCAATAAACCTTCTACATACACGCCATCCAACGCAACAAATAGGCCAAAGCTGGTCACACCAGCCACGGTACCTTCAAACACTTCCCCAATCTTATCTTGCATGTAGAAGCATTTAAGCCAATTAGTCACATCACGTGTAGCATCATCAGCACGACGCTCCGTCATAGAGCAATGCACGCCTAAATCTGCCCAACTACCAGCTTTGTATTTATCGCCATTTAAAACAGCTTTAATTGCTCTATGAATCAGCAAGTCAGGATAACGACGTATCGGAGATGTGAAATGGGCATAAGCCTCATAAGCTAAACCGAAATGTCCCAGATTATCCGGGCTATAAACAGCCTGCTGCATAGAACGCAGCAACACCGTTTGCAATAACTGTGCGTCAGGGCGCTCTCTAATTCGCTCCAAGAGCTTGCCGTAGTCTTTCGCATGCGGTGTGTCACCACCACCTACTCCAAAGCCAAACTCAGCCATAAATGCACGTAATAACTCTAGTTTTTCAGGAGTTGGCCCTTCATGGATGCGGTACAACGCAGGATGCTCATGCGACTTCAAGAAGTCCGCCGCACATACATTGGCAGCCAACATGCATTCTTCAATTAGCTTATGCGCCTCATTACGTGTGCTCGGCACAATACGCTCGATTTTGCCTTGCTCATTAAACTCCATAATGGTTTCTGATGTCTCAAATTCTATTGCGCCGCGTTTTTGACGCTGCACCAACATCAATTTGTAGACACTATTGAGATGCTGCAAATGTGGCATCAACCATGCGTATTCTTGCGCAAGCTCGCCTTCAGGGTTTTGCAATATTTCATGCACCTTGGTGTAAGTCATACGTGCTTGTGAACGCATCACAGAAGGATAAAACTTATATTGCTTCACAATGCCCGCGCCATCAACTTGCATGTCACAGATCATACAGAGACGTTCAACATCAGGATTAAGCGAGCATAGGCCGTTGGAAAGCGCTTCTGGCAACATAGGAATCACGCGTCGCGGAAAATACACAGAGTTTCCGCGGTCATAAGCGCCTTTATCCAAAGCGTCGTTCGGCTTAACGTAAAAACTCACATCGGCAATCGCCACTACCAAACGCCAGCCCTTGCCTTGCGGCTCGGCATAAACCGCATCATCAAAGTCACGCGCCGTTTCACCATCAATAGTAATCAACGGCATTTCACGGCAATCGATACGGCCTTTATAATCTTCAGGTTGAACTAAGCGCGGATAAGCTTCGGCCTGATTAGTCGCTTCACGACTAAATTCATGCGGTAAATTGTGCTTACGTAATGCAATCTCAATTTCCATGCCGCTATCAGCATAATTACCTAAGATTTCAACCACTTTACCCATAGGCTGCGCTAAGGAAGACGGCTGTCCAGTTAATTCAACCATCACAACTTGCCCAGCTTTAGCGCCCATATCCAAGTGATACGGAATCAAAATATCCAAGTTGATGCGTTTATCTTCAGCTGCAACGATTGTCACGCCGCTAGTCTGCATTACACGTCCAACAAGCTTTTGCGTACGGCGTTCAAGTACTTCAACAATCTTACCTTCAGGTCTACCTTTTCTATCTAAGCCACTCATGCGCACCATAGCGCGGTCGCCGTGCATTACTTGCGACATTTCTTTAGGGCTTAAGAATATATCTTCGCCACTTACTTTTGTTTTGTCATCAGGAATTAAAAAGCCGAAACCATCAGGGTGACCTTGAATCACGCCTGCAATCAAATCCAGCTTGTCGGCGATACATAATGCGCCTTTTCTGTTTTTAATAATCTGACCTTCACGCTCCATTGCGTTCAAGCGCTTATTAAAAATGATTCGCTCATCTTCACTAATATCTAACAATAGATAGAGCTGTTCCACACTGAGTGGAATGCCTTGATCGCTCATCGTAGTGAGAATAAGCTCACGACTCGGCAATGGTGTGTCGTATCGACCCGCTTCACGCTCTGCGTGCGGATCAGAACTTCTATTAGTTTTGTTTTTGTTACTATTTTTTGTCATTGACAAAGCTTACCTTTAATATAAAATTCACCGCAACTATTAGCCTAAGCCTGAATCTTAGCGGTGTAATGGCTAAACCATATAGTTGCCCAAATGGCGGAATTGGTAGACGCGCATGGTTCAGGTCCATGTGCCTTCGGGTGTGGAGGTTCGAGTCCTCTTTTGGGCACCAATTTCAGAAAAAATCTTTACACTTCAATATGTTATAAAAATCTCTTGCTAGTATCGTATGGTGACACAAACATGTGACCCATTGTACTATGAATCAAGCAAGCCATCTATGGGAAAGCCGTCACGGCATTTACTACATTAGGATGGCACACGGGGATTTAGAAATTAAACTCTAACTTAAAACTCGAGATCCGTTGATGGCAATGAAATTGCCTATATATGACACTTCAAAGTGTGGGGGTGATTCTTGCCCAACTTCAGTTTATTTTGAGATAGATAAAGGAACATAAGCAAAATACCATTCTCCATAGTATTTTTTATTTTCAAAATGGCGGTACATCAATCTAAAGTTCTTAGTTTTGTAGGGTTTTGCAGCGGACAAGCTATAAACGCCCATTACGCCGCCGCTAGGTGCTTCAAGAATGCCCCATCCTTCCCTTTGAGTAACGGGGTCTGAATAAAGTTTACGTAAATAACGTTTCGTTTGAGGAAATCGCACATCTTTTAGTAAAGCCTCCAAATTGGGCGGATATTGTTTTACTACACCCGGGGTTTGATTGTAATAGTTGCCAATCGCTTTGCGGATAGTGTCTCCAACTTTAAGTAACTCTTGTTCTCGTTCACGCTTTCTAGCTTCGCTAAATTTTGCGCCAGCTGCGGCTAAAGCATAGCCTACGACCATGATCAGAATAAGCAATCCGACCAATAAATATCCAGACTGATACCTACTTGAATGACTCGATTGATATTTACCAATCAGCATAGTTACTACCATCAGATGCAACATCTTGCGAACCGCTGTGAATGTCGTAAATAGTGCCTTTCGTTTCAATATCTAGCGGCGGCGAGAGTAGCCAAGTAACAGCACTATCGGTAATCGGGTCGATTGGAATCGCTCGCAAGTACTTGTATTGCACTAGATCTTCTAGCGAGTCAGGATAAGCATTTTTATCGCTGTAAAACTTATCAATCGCTTCTCGCATCACGATTAAATCATTTTTGAGGATTTTCTCTTTAGAGCGGCTCATAGAATCAAAATAGCGTGGAGTGACTAAGCTAAGTAGCGTGGCAATAATGGCGAGTACTACTAGTATTTCTATTAAAGTGAATCCATTTTTTTTGCCAGTATTTTTCATAACATCTTTTTTCATCACCAGTCACTATAAGCTTGTTGATTGATACCAACTTCATGAGAAAGTGAGTATACGTCGTAAACATCCTCACCCTTTTCTGGTTTGTCATAAGAGCTGCCATAACTGCGTTTACCCCATGTTTCATCTGCGCTAGCCGTGGCGTCTGTGGCAAAGGGGTCGCGTGGAATATTACGCATAAAAAATATTTTGCGTTTTTTTGTATCCTGTATATTTTCCACGCCTATGACTAGTTGCTGCAACGAGGCAGGATAGCCAGATTGATCAACAGACTTCTTAATTAAACCGTCGTCAGACGCCTGTTTATAGGCATCTATCGCGTCCCTAATCTGCCATAGCGCCCTTTTCAACTCTTGCTCTTTATTACGTTGCGCAGTGAGTTGCATCAATGGCGAAGCGGCAGTCAATAGTAGCGCCAATAAGACTAAGGCAACCAACAGTTCTATCAGCGTAAATCCTTTATGATTAGGTATAGCTCTCATCACCGTTGACTGAGTCTTACTGCGCTTTATAAACAGTGCCGCCACTGTTCGTTTCTGTAGTTTTACCGACATTTCCATTCGCGTTTGCATCGACGTCAGGCTGCAGCAACTGATTAGCAAAGTCTTGATCAACTTGTGCACGTTCAGTTTGAGTATTTTGCGGTGTCGCAACTTGCGCTTGCACAGGCTCGGCTACTGCAGACTGTTGCTCTAGTGCCTTAGTACTACGTCCACTGGCATGATTAACACCTGATGGAAACAGCGTATAAACTGCATTAGCTGGTGCAATATTGTGCAAAATTCGCGGCGTAATTAGCAACACAATTTCATTTTTACGCCTGTCATTATTTTTATCTGAAAATAATCTGCCGATGAAAGGCAGGCTAGATAATCCAGGTACTTTATTAGAGATATTTTGGCTATCATCTCTAAATAGACCCGCCAAAATTTGCGTCTCGCCATCTTTTAGCTGCAGAACGGTATTGGCATTGCGACTACCGATGGTATAAGCCAGCACGCCTGAATCTGTTTTCACTTGATCTGTTACGTTGCTGACTTCTAAACCAACCTTAATACTCACCCGATTCTGCAACAATATGGTTGGCTCCACATCTAGCTTAATACCAACATCGATATAGCTCACTGTTTGCGAAACAAAGCCTGTGGAATTGGCAATACTGGTGAGCACAGGTATTTTGTCGCCCACGTGTATTTTTGCTTTTTCTCTATTTTTGACACGAATTTGTGGGTTTGCCAGTAAGTTGGTATCTGTATTTTGTTGCAATAAATTCAGTGCGAGTACTGGGTCACTCACACTAAACACCCCAAGTCCAGAGTTAAAGCTTTTAAGCTCTGCAATGGTTAATCTGCCTGGTGTAGCAGTCACTACGCCATCCGTAGCAGTCGATTTACCCTGCACGCCAACACTCATTTGCGTTGGATATTTAATGCCGATTGCCTCCAAATTCTTACGATTGATTTCCATCACTTCAACTTCAAGCATCACTTCTGGCTCCAGCATGTCTTGTGAGGCGATGAGTTTTTCAGCAATCTGAATAGCCTCAGCGGTATCACGCATGATGAGCGTATTGAGCTTTTCATCGATGTAAATATCTTTAGATTTGACGACGGTTTTAATCATATTCATGGCGCGCTTAGCATCCATGCTATTGAGATAAAAACTGCGCACATATTGCTCTTGGTATTCTTGACTGCGGCTTAAGGGATAAATCAGCAATGTGTTGTCATTCAATACTTTTTTTCCAAGTTGATTAGAGGTCAAAATCACTTTAATCGCATCCTCTATGCTTGAATTTCGCACAAAAATACTGGTATTGAGGTCAGTTCTTAATTCTTGATCGTAAATAAAATTAATATTGGCAGTTTTACCAATCAGTTCAAACACCGTTTTAATCGGCACATTTTTTAATTCCAAAGTAATTGGTTTTTTGTAAGCAGTTTTAATTTGCGGTATAGCTGTTATTTTTTTATTCTGCTTACTCTCTATTTGTTCAAATAAGTTTCGCGCGCCTTGGTCATTTGCGTCTTCCGCTAATATTGATCTCAGTATATTCAAAGCAGTATCGTCATCATTTTTGTCAAATGCGGACTTTGCGTTCGTGAGCATCATGGCGTGATTCTGCAATAAACTTATTTGACGCAAGCCGTCTTGCGCGCGCTGATTATCTGGCGCCAAAACTAATACTTGCTGATATGCAAACTCTGAATCACTTAATAGATTAAGCCGACTTTTATCGTCTGCTGTTTTAAGCAAAGTGTTAATTTGCGAGGACTGTTGTATCTTGAGATTAGTGCGGTATTGCGCATTTTCTGGATATGATTTCACCAACTGTTGCAACTTGGCTATACCTGTCGCTGTATCACCTTTTAATATTAGTTGGTTCGCTTCTTCGTAGGCCGCGCTATCTTGCGCTTGCATATTACTGCCGGCTGGCTCTTGGGTTGCATTTAAGCTAGCGCAACTAGTGAGCAATATTAAGCAAGCTAGCAGTACAATAAAATGACCTGACACTAAGCCTTGCATAATACTTTTATTCAAACGATATAAATTCAACTGTTTGCTCCAATTTCCATCTGTATTTCAAATTTTAGGGGGATATTTTTAAGTGTCATTGTGGGTGGCGTGATGGATTTAACTTTCCAAATATCTTCAATCACATCACCTGATTTCACAGCATGGCTTTTTTCGCCATCAATCAAAAAAACCACCAATGTGCCGTCTTGTATAATTTTTCCAGCATAAACAAATGGATTAACTGGCAAGGTGATGGCAGGCTCGGCATTCATATCTGGGTTATTTTGCATAGCCACAAAAGGAGTAAAGATGTTTTTTGGCACATCAATATCTAGCGACCTTTGAATCAAGTGCGTAGTAAGCGTAGCCAATGGCAAGTCATCTTGTTTGATTTCTTCAGCGCCTGTTTGATTGAGTGCTTGTTTGCTGAGCTTTACTTTCTTATCGCCATTTAAAGTCATCGCGCTTTTATCCGCTTTCACCACAAGATCATCAGCTTCTTCTTGCTGCGAAATCCACACGGTGGCCGCTATCGTCAATAACAAAGCCAACCAAACGCCATATTTTTTTATCAATACCATGGTCGCTACTGCTGCGCTTTTTGCAGATATAAAGTGAACTGAACTTGCGCATCTACTAGATCTGTTACAATGTCTTCGCGCTTAAAGCTAATGTCATTCAGCGCAATAGACGGCAAGTTATTCAGTACTTGATTAATAAATTGCCTAATTTGCATATAGCTACCCGTTAATGGCAATTTGATTTGGTACTGTATGAGCGGAGAGACTGAAAGTGGCTGCTCATATTCCACCTTATTGATGACTAAGCCATTGTCAGTAGCCACGCGAAGAATCTCGCTAATCTTGCTACTCGCTTCGGTTTGCGTAGGCAACACATCATAAAAAATTCTGGTAATGTCGGATGTATCATTATTGGTGCGATTGCTAACATTATGTTTTGGATTAGCTTTAACTGCGGCCACTTTCATTTGTAACTGTTGCAATTGCTGTGCTTTAGGCGCTGCGACAATGATGAGATAGCTTACACTTCCAATAATGAGTAAAAGCCCAGCCAAGCCTTTCCAGCCTAATGTTTGCCAGAAAAGTTGCCTAACTTTGTATTTAAAAACCTGAACCAAGTGATTCGGTCGCAAAGCTAAATTTAGACTTTCCATGCTGCACCAACCACAAATCTAATCACTGTCTGCCCACTAATATCAGTCGTTTCTTGTGACTGTAATACCACCTCTTTAAGTACTCGTTGCTGCGTTAACTCTCTCACGTAACGCATCATGCTGCCTGTATCTAAGGCCAAAGCCGTAATATGCAAAGTGCGCTGCTTTGGATTGGGCTCCAAGGCTAACAACTTAACGTCCGTGCTATCCACTGCTTCTAGGGACTTAAATAATGCGGGCCAAGGCAATACAATTTCTTTAATGGCCGCATTTACTCCACTGATTTCATCATGCTTTACTGCGTGCTCCTTGGCATTTATTTGTGACAAAGTGCGATTCAAGCGCGGCTTATTCGTTGCTTCTAACCGTTGACGTAAATCAAGTTTTAATAACTCAGTTTCACTTGATAGCTGCTGGCAATACAGAAAAAGTGCAATGCTAAACATGTTGCCTATCACCAATAATGAAATCGCAAGCACATCAATTTTATGTGTCCTTAACACATGGTTTAGGCCTATGTGATTCATGCGTGTGCCCAATCTTGCGTAGTATTTTGAGTTTTGCGACTTTGCATATCAAATTGATGTGGCAGTACTTTAATGGCTTTGTTATTAACCAGCGTTAAAAGCTGATTTCTTTGATATTCAGGCCAGTAGACCAGAACAGGTAGCTCATCCTGCACATTGCAGTTCACCATTTCGCGCTGAATTAAAGCCGACACTTGAGCAGAAACATCTGTTTCTATCGCTACGTTTTTAACTGAACGCCAGCCACCATCAATCAATAAGGTGAGACATATACGGTCACTTTGAATGGCGACTAACCAAAAACTGAGTGGTTTATTCTGCTTTTTCACCTCGCTTACCGTTTGATTAATCGCCAGCATTAATTGCGGATAAACTGCGCTTAAGGTCATATCGGCCGCATTAAAGACATCATGCAAGGCTTGCAACAAGCCGTTATTAATCCCACTAGCGATGGCTGAGTGACCAAAGCTAGGCTCGCTCATACGTAAATCCCAAGTTTTAGCAGTGTCACCATAAACTAAATTAAAGCAATGTTGCATATAAGCTTTACGCTCAGTTTCAACAGCTAGCTCTGCGTTCCAAGGAATCACGGCATATCGCGTAAATTCATTAGAAACGATAGCGATTGGCGTCGTACCTTGCCATTTTTTATTTGTTAACACTTGCTTCAAGTGCTGGGTTAATACACTCAAACCTTGAGACTCATTGATTTTATCGGCAATATTCTGTGGTAGCTCTACTACTTGCTTATGCAAGATTTGTTGCTTTAGCCCATTGCGTAACGGCCTAGTGATGCGCAGAAACACCATGCACTGCGGGTAAATAAACACCCACAGCTCATCTTTGAATAATGATTTAAACCAATGAAGTAACACGGTTAATCTCCTGTAATGTGGTTTCACCACGTTTTACTAAATCTAGCGCGGCCTCTCGCATACTGCGTGTGCCATTGGCACTGGCGGCTTCTTTTACTTTTCTGACGGGTTCACGCGTCACAATTAACTCGCGTATCACATCGTTAAAGCACAGCAACTCTGCAATGGCCTTACGACCTTTATAGCCAGTGCCATGACATTGGCCACAACCTTGACCTTTTTTGAAATTAAAACTCGCCGCCTGCTCTTGCGTCAGCCCAGACTTCGATATCAGCGCAGCATCTGGCGTGTCTTCAACGGCGCAATGTGCACAATTGATACGCACTAAACGCTGCGCCATGATGCCGTTAATGGCAGACACGAAACTGTAGGGATCTACTTGCATATTAGTAAAACGACCAATCACATCAAACACGCTATTGGCATGTACGGTGGTGAGTACCAAATGTCCCGTTAGCGCTGATTGCACGGCAATTTGCGCGGTTTCAGCATCACGAATCTCACCGACCATTATTTTGTCTGGATCGTGTCGCAAAATGGAGCGCAAACCACGCGCAAAAGTGAGGCCTTTTTTCTCATTCACGGGAATTTGCAATATGCCTGGCAATTGATATTCCACGGGGTCTTCAATGGTGACTATTTTGTCTTCACCATTGTTAATTTCAGACAGAATGCCATACAGCGTGGTGGTTTTACCGCTACCAGTTGGCCCTGTTACCAGCAACATGCCATAGGGTTCTTCGGCAAGCAGACGGAAGCGCGCCATGATGTCTGGTTCAAAACCTAGCGTTTCTAAACTTAAACCTTTGGCTTCATCACTTAAGGCTTTGCGGTCTAAAATACGTAAAACAGCATCTTCGCCAAACACGCTAGGCATAATGGATACACGCAAATCGACCTCGCGCACTTTACCCTCCCCGCCAGTAGCCAGCACTTTAAAGCGCCCATCTTGCGGGACACGCCTTTCAGCAATATCAAGCTCAGACATGACCTTAATCCGCGAAATCGCTTGTTCCGCTTGGGCAATACCTTGAATTCCACCCTCAAAGCTCAACACGCCATCAATGCGGTATTTCACGGTAAGACCATGTGCATCCGTTTCCATGTGTATATCACTCGCACCAGCTTTAAGTGCGTCATAAAGTGTTGAGCGTACAAACTTAACCACCGGGCTGGTATCTTCACTAATCGAACGCAAAGAAATGTCTTCGATACCGTTTTGATTGGCTTGCGACTCTGTATGCTCTGTAGCTAAACCGTCCATGGCACGCATGCTGGTTTCGTGATGCGTTAGAAAGGCGTTTAAATCCTTGTAATGCGCTAGCCCCCAAATCACTGGCTGTTGAATCATTAAATCTACTTTACTTTGCAGATAGCTATCAAACGGATTGGTATGTATGAGGTACAAACTATTCTCGTTATTTCGCAATGCTACGCAGCCGTATTTACTCGCATCGGCAAAAGTTAACAATTCAAAATCTGGCGTCATTTCATATAGCTGCAGCATGCTAAAGGTTGGGAAATGCATCAACTGCCCAAGCGCAGTAACGAAATCATCTGCGCTTAATTCTGAAATTTCTTCCAAAGCCTCTAACAAAGGCTGCTTGGTTTGGCTGGCGATTGTTTTGGCACTATTCACCTGCTCAATGCTGATTGCATTGTCCGCATTAGTAGGAATTTTATGATGCGCATTAATTGCCACAACATTTTCAAACTCAGATTTTTTAAGCATGCCTGTCACTGAATGCTCCCTGCTAACTCAAAAATCGGCATATACATCAGCACCACCACTAAACCAACAACCAAACCTATGATGATCATCAAAACAGGTTCTAATAACTTGGTTAACCATTCCACCACACGAGAAATTTCCTCATCATAAAATGCACCTATACGCTCCATCATGTCGCCCATTTGCCCTGTGCGCTCACCCACGCGCAACATGCGAATTGAAATAGAAGTAGTCATGCCATGTTGCTCCATAGCGGCAGACATCGGCTTACCTTCGCACACATCGACAATCACCTTTTCTAAACTACTGCGTAACAATGGCTGCAATAAGGAAGACACCATGCCCATGGCTGTCACCAATGGAATACCACCGCGCAAAAGCATGCCCAAAGTGCGATAAAATCTTGCCAACTGATAAATGCGCATAGCCTCGCCCAGTGCTGGAATCTGCCAAACTTTACGCATAATGGCAGCACGTACATTTGGCCGACTCAGCATAAAACCTAACAAAGCCACCATTGCAATAAACGTGGCGAACACTTCTTTACCGTGCTCTTGCAGCAAACGTCCCCAGCTTAATAATAGCTGCGACATCCAAGGTAAATCCGCACCTGTGCTTTCATAAAGTGTGCTGAATTTAGGCACAACATAACCCAGCAAAAACAGCACAACAAAACCACCCACTACTAAAAGCAAAACGGGGTAAATTGATGCTGTGACTATCTTCTTACGTACTGCATCAATCTGCGTTTGATAGGTAACATGCCGCGCTAGGGCTTGCACCATGTCACCCGTACGTTCGCTAGAACGAATCAGCGCAACATATAGCGGACTGAATACCTGCGGCCCTTTTTCTAGCGCGGCAGAAAAAGGCAAGCCCTCATACAAAGCCACCATCACTTGATTCAATACCGCTTTTGATTCCGCCTGCTGCTCTTTTTCAGCCAAAGCTTCTATTGCTTCTACTAAGCTCAAACCAGATTCCAGCAACGCCAATAACTCTTGGCTAAATAGCATTAAGTTAAATTTAGTTTTAGCTGACTTAGAGCTGAATAAACTGCCAAATGACAGCCCAGCTGCTTTAATATTCAGCACACTGAAACCTTGCGACTCAGCCACTGAGCGTGCTTGTTCAACATTACTAGCCTCTAAAGCCAGCAAACTAACCGCATCACCTAAAGCAACTTTTAGCTCAAATTTCATTAATTATCTTCACTCACTTTTCTATAGTCCGTACCAGTATTTTTAAATCGTCACTCCCGCCCACGTGGGAATGACAACGAGTGAGCTTTACTCCCACCCCAACACATCAGAAGCCTCACCACTGCCTCCACTATTGCCATCATTACCAAACGACCACAAATCGTAGTCACCATGTTCGCCTGGCATTTTGTATTGGTAAGGTTTACCCCATGGGTCATTTGGTACTTTTTTAGCCAGATATGGCCCCTGCCATTTAGCCTCATTTGCAGGCGCGGCATTTAACGCGGCCAAGCCACTTTCCGTGCTAGGATAATGCCCAACATCTAAGCGATACTGATCTAAAGCTTTGCTTAAAGAGTCAATTTGCGACTTAGCAGTTTTCACCTCTGACTTACCAATCTGAGCAAAGTACTTAGGGCCTACATAGCCAGCTAACAAGCCAATAATGACCATCACCACTAGCAGTTCTAATAAGGTAAAGCCTTGGTGTTTATTAAAAAATGTCATATTTAATTACCTTTAATATTTCTCAATCACACCATTTGGCGGCACTAAACCCGGCACAGTAATCTCTAACTGGTGTTGTCCATTTTGCCCAGTAGTACGCAAGCGAATCGCATTTTCAACCTCTACCGGCGTGTAATCTGAACAAGTAGTTTTGATATACAACATAGAACTCATCATGCGAGTTACTCCATCAGGGTCTTTTGCATTCACATCTGTAGTGAAATCTACCCAGTTTTCATTCACCGCCGCGGCCTGAATATTGGTAATAGCCTTACTGGTGTCTGGCGCACCTTTTAAAGCAGGCAAGGCTAATGTGTTTTTGCCATCATTCACTGAGGTAAACGTTCTACCCACTCTAAATACGGCCTCTGGCAAACCGTATTCTTTATGCGGTTCAGATTTAAAAAAATACGCAACTTCTACGGGCCGGCCGGCAAAACCACCGCGTACAATATCGTTGACTTCCCACATTTGGCCATCTGCCAGCAGATTAGGCTTCATTAAAATATGGGTTCCGTAAATACACTCGGTTTTATCGGCATTTCGCCAAATGGTGTCAGTCAACGTAGCGACTTCCTCCACCTCACCCGCATAGGGTGCAGGCATGGGGATGCCACGTGAGATTAAACCCACTAAAGTAAAGCCCTCAAGTGGCGCATTCATAGGGCTAGTTTGCAATTTCTCGTTACTGACAGCACAGATACTATTGGCCGTTGCGCTGTCACTTTTAAAGTCAGGTGCAATAGATTCTTTTAAGCCAAAAGCGCCTGTTGGGTTACACAACATATAAGCTGAATTAGCAAAACCTTGTTTTGGTAAAGTCACAAAACCTTCTGCGGAAATAACAGATTCTGAAAAAGCCATCAAGGCCACTAAAAATACAGTTTTATTGTTCCAATAACTTTTCATTTATATACTCTCGTTAAAGTATGGCAAGGGCAAAAGCCCCTGCCATATTGACTCCAAAGCTCTTTTCTAATTAAACAGTTAAGTAGTAATTAGAAGCTTGCGTTTGCACCCACACGTGTTTGACCAGTAGCCAAAATTGTCACCCAAGGCTGTGTTTCTTGACCTGTTTGACGAATACGAATGGTGCCGGCTGTGTTTGCAGTAGATCCATTACAAGCCGCTTGCACATAAAGCACAGGGCTGTTTTGTGAAGTAGTACCATCTTCATCCACGCCACCCGTGTTATCCAGTACAAAATCTACCCAGTTGGTACGGATTTCTGAAGTTTGCTGTGCTGCAGTTGGTACAACGGAACCAGGGTTTGGGCCTGGTGGAGTACCAGTTGAGCTAGCAGTTTGACCTACACCATTAATCTCAGTACCAGATGCTGGGACACTTGGGCCATTGATTGGAAGATGTACAAAACCGGTCGCAGGTGCAGTGCCTGCTGCATTAGATTGCATTTGCACTGATGTAAATGAGCGACCCATACGGAACACAGGTGAATCCGTAGTTGCTGTATAGTAATAACCTGCTTGTACGGTTGCAGTAGTGCTAAAACCACCTAATGCAATATCATTTGCCTCAAAGCGTTGGCTACCTGCTAATTGTGGGTTGTAATCAAATGAACCCGTTGTTGCGAAGTCAATATACTTAGCAAATATACATTCAGTACTACCAGCGTTGCGCCAAGTACGCTGACCTAAAGTGCCTAAAGTTTCAGAGTTAGCTGTAATAGTTGTTGTCGTTTTTGCTGCAACAGCAGTAGCAATAGTCGATACTGGCGAAGTGGTCAAATTACGTGCCCCTCCTGGAAATACTGCACAAGTGTTGTTGGCACTTGTTGTAGGTGCCGTATAGGTACCAGAACCATAATTACCAGTCGTGTTGCAAAGCGCCCAACCCGTTGTACCGGCAGGTTGATTTGTGCTAGCAGCAACTGAAACACCTGCTGTTGGCAAACTAACCAGACCAGTTGCCATAGCTTGGGCAGATAACACACTAAAAGCACCTAATACTGCTAGTTTCAATTTAACGTTTTTCATTTAAATTTCCTTTAAGTTACAATAAGCAGGCATTTGTGGCTGCCTGCAACACCAACTCACCCAAATCAGCTAAAGCGCCTTGTAAGTTCTTAGGTTGATTTAAGTGGAATACCTCAGGGCGGTCGCAAATGCCCCTTAATCTTTCATGCATTAAAAAATAACTTATTTTCGTCATGCTGAGCCCAAGGTTTTATTTGGGCGGAGCATCCAGTTATTAACTGAATAGACAAAGTACTGGATTCCTCACTTCATTCAGAATGACGCATGTGCTACTTACCACCCATATCAAAGTCATAAGTCAAACTCATATAGGCAGACCTTGGCGCACCGGGTGCTAAAAAAGTGGTGCTTTGCCAATCATTACTATTGTAGTTAAAGCCGCCAGCACCAATAGCGCCATTGACGCTTGGTGAAAACGCATTGGTGCCCAAACGCCCTGCGCTGTAATATTCACGGTCAAACAGATTGCTGATTTGTAAAGCCGCCGTTAAGCCTTTGGTGATTTTATAGCTGGTATTGAAATTAAATACAGCATAGCCTGGTACAGTGCCTGGGTAACGGTAATTAGGTCGTGCAATGGCAGTACAAGAGCTGTCAGCATATTGAATATCGCCGTCTTTAATTGAAGATCCACCTGCACCACAGCCATAAACATTGCCACTTGTACCAGCTTTATGTTTATTGTTTTCATTGCCTCGTATAAAACTGTCGGAATGCAATACCGCCGTTAAACCCACAGTCCAATCTTGAGTTAAGTCGTAAGTGAAAGTGGCATTTAGGTTATGCAGTGGCACACCCGGTATGCGGTTGCCTGGCTTAACATTGATTTGCTGGTAACCCGTAGATGTGGCATAGCTTTGATTACCTTGTACTACATTACCTGCACTGCTATTGTTTGGGCTAGCCATTGTAAATGCATCTTGAAAAGTAGCATCTGTGAGTGAGTAATTCAGCCTGAATCCCGCTTTGCCTGACTTGCCTTGCAAACCCATTTCTAAACCACGGCGGCGGGTCTTACCAATATTTTGAAAAAAACTGCGCTCTGGGGTAAACGACACAAAATAAATATCATCTTTAAGGTCGGTGTTATAAACCGCTGCATTCCATTGAATATCGGGGGTTAAATAGCCACGTGCGCCAAATTCCATGGTTTGTGAACGCACTTGTTTTAAGTAAGGGTCACCTGATAAAGTGCTAGGCAAGCTACAAAAACGACGCTCCTCCAAAGATCGTGGTCCATAAATAGGATTGCCATTCAAGTCTTTACCGCGCTCTACTGGCGTATCATCATATGCACAACCTAGCTCAATTACGCTAGGGGTACGTGCCCCTTGGTTCCAATTGCCATATACATTAAGTGCTTCATTGGGTTGCCATGTTGCACCTAAGCTCGGGTTAAATGAGCGGTAGGTAAATTTCTCGGTTTCGCCTTTGCCAATAGCGCCAAGCCCCTGAGCATAATCAATTGAGAAAGGGCGAAGGTCTGCTGCTGGGCATTCTGTTGCTGCTTGTAAAACACCATCTCCATTTAAGTCATGGCACAAAGCAAGTGTTTCGTAAAAATTTTTGAAAGATGTTGGCCCAAGCAAGCCCAAGTAGTTATTAATAGCTAGCTCATTTTTCATGTTGGTTATGTTATAGCGGGCGGCGCCAGTGAAGTTCCATGCTTTCACTGGCGACCAAGTATCGCTAAAATACACACTTTTTGTGATGCTATTTCCTGCGAAGTCATTTAAGCCCAATTTGGTGCTAGCTGCGGCAAACTCATAGCCCACATTGGCTGGGTCTAAATAGGCTTTACGATTATTATCAAACAAGCCTAAATACTGGCCGCTTTTATAACTAGCATCAGCCGAGTCTAAAGAAGCGCCCACCATGAATTTATGGTGTTCTAGGTTCCAGTTCAGTTGCACTGCACCGCCATCAGTGGTTTGGTCAATCTCGGTTTCTGTAATAAGCGCTACTGGCGTACCTTCAACATAGCCTGCACATTGTCCAGCGATACCGGTTGGAGAAGCAGCGGAGGAACAATCGGCGCCATCACGCTCAATAGGAACTCCAGTGATTGGGTCTCTAACCAAAATCCCCAAAGGCTTGCCAAGCCCATTGTTAGATCCTGGAAAAGTTTCTACAACATAGTTTCCATTCGCATCTAGTGCCTCTGTCACTGGCACAGTTCCACTAGCAAAAAATCCATTGATATCTAAATACTGATAGGTTCCAGAAGTTGGATCAAAAGTCAGTGGCAACCCACCCACTGATTGCACTCCCAATTGATTTTGTAATTTGATTTCAAGAGTAGACCAATCAGGTGCTTTCCAAATAGCCAGCGCTTGTTGATAATAAGCTGGATCAAATGGCGAGGCCGCAGTCAGCGGAGTGACGTTTGCCCCCCACTGTGGTCTTGTATAGCTAGTGCCATCTGCCCTAGTCACGGTTTCTGTAGCCTGATTAGCGAAAAGTGCCGTGTTTCCATTAGTTCCAATAGCTAGTTTAGTCTGATCATAGCCCCCATTAACCAAATCATAACCAGTGAATGCCGAGTTAAAATTTGGCACAAAATCAAATTGTGGATTACCATCTTGATCCACTCCAATTTGCACCTCGCTGTATGACAATATCTCTGGGTTGCCACTCGCATCTAGGTAAGTGGTCGTTGGGTTTCCATTAGGGAATAATATAGTTGCCACAGCTACGTTAAAAATAGCCGCTTGCGTTGGATCAATGTCTGGTAAACCATCATTATCAAAATCTGGTGCATATCGTGACGCTATCTCGCCAGCTAATGGCCTACGTGTTGCCCCACCGCTAAACTCCTGATTGACATCGCCCGTTCTTGAGTTACGCTTACTCTTACGCTTATACACTTGCCCTGTAATGTTAAATGTATCTGAAACATCCCATTGACCTGTCAACTGAAACTGCAGTAACTTGTTCTTCGTTTCATCGGCGCTGGTAAATACTTGGCTGCGGCCTTGTTGCGCCATTTCTGTGGGTAGTAAGCCATTACCTGTGAGTTTGTTGCCGGCATAGAGCGCTGATAAACCAAACTGCAAGTTCTCATTGCGCCATTCAGCTTTACCAAATACTTGGTTGACCTTACTTGGTGAATCATCACGCCAGCCATCTTCACTAAATATGTTTGCTGCCGCAAAACCTGCAATCACGCCATTGTTACCACTTATGCTTCCTTGAAACTGCTTACGGTTAAATGAGCCGCCTAGCGCTTCTACTGTGCCTTCATTTGAATCAAATCCACTTTTGGTACGCATGGTAATCGCGCCACCTAATGTGCCTAACCCAAAGATAGGGTTTGAACCTGGAATTAAATCTATACCTGCTAGCGCATTGAGTGGAAGCATGTCCCAGTTAACAACATCGCCAAACGGCTCATTCACGCGTATGCCATCTAAAAATACCGACAAGCCTTGTGCAGTACCTAGCTGTGGGCTTGCTGTAAAGCCTCTGTAAGTCACGTCCATTTGAAACGGGTTGCTTTGGTAATCATTCACGTTGACTGATTGCAGCTTGCTGTTCATTAATTCAGTAAGGCTGATTGCATGCGACTCTTTAATTTCTTTGGCGCTAATGCTTTGTACATTGCCTGGTATTTCTTCTTTTGTGAGGGCTAAGCCTGGTAACGGGCCAATTTGATAAAAGCGTTTGGCGCGCACATTTACGGTGTTTAATTCTATCTCTACAGGTTTATCTATAGGCTTGCCTTGGCTGTCTGTATTACCTGTACCTGCTTGCTTGGTATCTTTTACGTCTGCCGCGAGTAAGGTTTTTTTAGTGGCGCCGTATTGCGTGGCGACTGATGGAACATTGATGGGTTTAGTTGTTTTTGAAGGTTCACCAGTGATAGCATCAATTGAGTTAGCTCCGTTAAGGTCTTGCGCGTAGGATGATTGAGCACAGATCAAAAATACAATTACTGAGATTGGTTTAAGCTTGCAGCTTAAAAAATGCTGGGCTGGTTGATGCTGATCATTCATGACGCGGTTATCTCCACTAAGTTAACTTGGGGGGTAGCTTTTTGGGTAGCTTGAGCTTAAATTTTTGTAAGCTAGTGAATATAAGACTTAGTGAAAATTTGCGTAAGAGCGAGAATCCCGTGGATATATAGGAGTTTTTCCCGAGATTGATGGGATTATTTCATTGCCAATATTTACAATTAAAATATGTTAATATTCAGCAAGTTATACAACTAACAAAGGCGCGAATAAGGTAACCAATTCGTTAAAAATTGAAAATATTTATCAAATAATTATTATTTATTTGTAAGTTCTCAGTTTTAACTTGATGCGTTTTCTACCCGGAGATAACACCATGCCGTATAGCTAGCCTAACTAGCTCCACAGCATTAGAAATCCCTAACTTTTGCTTAAGCGCGGTCTGATAGTTAGATGCTGTTTTTTGGCTAATCTGAAGATTATTTGCAATATCATCAATGCCTGCGCCTTCAGCTAGCAATCTAAACACTTCAAACTCTCTTGAAGATAGTCGCTCCATTGGATCTGGCGAGCCAGAGATAGATTGCATGACGATTTTTTGCGCAATGCTTGGGCTGATGTAGGTTTTTCCAGCAGCAGTTTCACGCACAGCTAATAACAGATCATCCGCAAGACTTGATTTAGCCACATAACCACGCGCGCCAGCAGAGAGTGCTTGGGTGGCAAAAGCTGTGTTTTCATGCATGGTAAAAATAACCACCTTCGCTTTTGGCGCTACGCTTAATATTCTACGTAAAGCCTCTAAGCCGCCAATACCTGGCATGGATAAGTCCATGACCATTACATCAGACTGAAAGTCGCCATATATCTTACACGCTTGCTCACCGCTATCAGCTTCTGCCACCACATCAATATCGCCGCCAAGTTCTAACAAGCGGCGCAGACCTGAACGCACTACGTTATGGTCATCAACTAATACAACGCGGATTTTTGCGATCATTTAGGCACCTTGATGTTGAGAGGTAGACTGGCTTCAATAAGAACGCCTGTTTCTTGGTTTGAGCTAAGATGAAATGAACCACCAAGGCCTTCAACACGCTCACGCATACCAGCCAAGCCAAATCCTTGTGAAGTCAGTTGCGTATCAAAACCATGACCATTATCATGCACCAGTATTTTCAGATAATCAGCTTTAGGCTCAATCTTAATGGTCACCAAGCGCGCGTTCGCATGCTTGGTAATGTTAGTTAAACACTCTTGAACAATACGATAGGCCGTGATGGCGGTGGTTTCATTGATACAGCCTAACTGGCTAGAAATATTAATGCTCACACTAATACTACGATTACGTTGCCGCCATGTTTCTATGAGTTCATGTAGAGAGGCGCATAAACCTAGCTCGTCTAACATGGCTGGCCTTAATCGCTGCAACATCGCGCGCACAATTTCCATCATCTGCATGGCTACCGCACTAATCGCCATAGCACTCTCTTTAGCGGTCGAAATGTTATCTGTTTTTAGAATTACCGAAGCATCAATATTGATTGCTGTTAAATGCTGACCAATTTCATCATGTAGATCATGCGCAATATTTTTACGTTCATCTTCCTGCAGTCGAATAATCTGTTGAGTCAACCGATGGTTATTCAACGTACTATTTTCTAGCGTTTGCGCCATTGCATTAAATTTATTGCTAACACTAGATAGCTCAGGTAATGAAAATACGGGTAAACGTGCTTGCAAATTACCATGCTCAAGCTGTGTAAGCGCGTTGAGAATTTTTTTTATTGGGCGTAATGCACTATCAACCGCCCAATACACCATGCCATTGACCACTAAGAAAAACAAAAATCCCAAACTCAACAAACCAATCGTGTCATGCCAAATTTCGGCAATTTCATAAGAAGGATCAGGCGTAATCACCATCTCGCCCAAAATACGATTATTGACAATAATTGGTCTATGCGTGGCCTTTAATGAAGTTGAGACTTTGCCCATCAAGCTCTCAAACCAATCAGGTGATGAATTTGTATCACTGCTAACTGGTGGACGGTTGCTATCTCGCAGCCGCCCAAATGAGTCAAAAAACTCTATGCGTAGATGGCGAACATTATCTAAACTTTGCAGACGAAAGATAGAGACTTTATCGTCAGCATTACTATTCGCCCATGCGTAGTCGGAGGTGTAATGTGACACCTCCGCATCAAGCAAATGTAAGGCTAGCACTGTTGTAGAGTCAACTTCCGCACGAATGTCCTCTTGTGCATTATTAATTGTCATTACGGTACCAATTAGCATCACCAAAGCTAGCATTAAGGTAATAATTAAATTGATGCGGATTTTTAAATTCATATTTTTTTTAATTTTGATAGCCTTAACTAATAAGTTAAGTTTGAAATAGGCTAAGTGTGAAAATTGAGTCTTGAGTAAAAATCTATTCCAGCTTGAAGTCTACTGGGATGGTGAGCTTAAATTCTCTACCTTTAAATTTAGCTGGTACGGGCAACTCACTCAGGCTTTTTATAACCATTTCTAAAGCCTGATCATCAAGAGACTTTTGCCCAGTTGATTTTTCCATAGCGATGCCACTTACTTTACCTTCAGCCGAAAATCTCACTAAGACCTTACCTGAGCCTTGATAACCACGACGAATTGCAATAGATGGGTACTGCTTGTAGCGTTCACACAGTTTTTGCAGGCTATTGCCGTAATCGTCCCACACCTCGCTGTCATCCCATGTGCTAGCTGATGCTGATGAACTAGCCGCGCTGCTGGTTGCACTACTACTGGCTGCTGGTGCAGAGGTTTCTTTAGTATGCGCTTCTGGTGCAGCTACGGGGCTTGGTTGCGTAGGAACAGCAGTTGGTTGCGGAATGTCTGGCACAGTGTAATTATTGGGGGTTGGCTGGGTTCGCTCAGTTGCTAGTACTGGCACCGCAACAGCTTGCGTTTTAACCACGGGTTTGGCTTGCTCAGTTTTAACAACTTCAGGTTTTATCAGCTCTTGTTTAATCTCTTGTGGAGGCGGAGGTGGTGGTGCTTCTTGCAACTCAGCCACAATGGTCATAGGAGGCTTGGTTTTAGCAACCGCCAGCCATGGTAATGCACGCATAATGGCAAAATGCAGCAGCAGCGATAAAACTAAAGCCAATCCAAAAAGAAATTTGCTAGGCTCTTGCTGCGTATTACGCAGCTTATTATTGCCAGCTTGATTGTTTAATAAGGGATTATTTAACGATGGATTATTGAATGTCAGATTGGTCAATTTTTACCCAATCTAAATTATTTAGTGGCATGTGTTGCGCTGTCAGGCAACATCACAAAGGTAAACTTAGTCACGCCCGAGCGCTGAATTTGCGCCATCGCTTTAGCCACTTCACGATAGGCGACTTTTTCATCTGCCATAATTTGCACTTGCAAATCACCTTGTGTATTACGCTTTTTAAGTTCAGCTTCTAAGCTAGTTGCAGGTATTTTAGTTTGGTCTACATAAACATCTGCTACTGAAGTAATACTGACTTTTACATCATTCATTTTTTGCAATGAAGTAGTCGCGGCAACTTTAGGTAACTTGACTGCCACCGAATTCATTAATAATGGCGCAGTCACAATAAACACTGTGAGCAATACCAACATCACATCCACTAATGGCGTCACGTTAATTTCACTCATCATGCCGCCTTCTGAACCATAGTTGTCCATGGACATGATTAATCTACCCTGTAATCAGATTGTTTAGCGAGTATTTGTAAGCGCTCTGAAAAGTGATCCATATCTGCCGAAGCTAGGCGAGATTGACGCAGAAAGTAGTTGTAAGCTAGCACCGCGGGAATAGCTGTAGCAATGCCCATGGCGGTTGCAATAAGCGCCTCACCAATCGGACCAGCAACAACATCTAAGCCAGCAGAACCAGAAGCAGAAATGCCTTTCAGGGCGTGCATAATGCCCCACACCATACCAAACAAACCAATAAATGGCGAGGTTGAGCCTATGCTTGCTAATACTGCCAAGCCACTTTCTAAACGTGTTTGTTGAGAATGGCGCTCTTGGCGTAATGATTGACGCAACATCTCTTGGTAAGCATTGGTATCCAATGATGCATCTTTATTCCATGACTTGAGATTCACCATCACTTTATTGCTCAAACTACTCAAAGAACCTTTGGCAGTATCTAGCATATCAGTCAGCTTAGTCAGGCGTGTTACCCCATTGAAATTAGCCTGGATTTGATTATTAGCTTTCTTGGCTTGCCAAAACACATAACACTTTACGATTAAAATAGTCCAAGTCAGGATAGACACCCCCGCTAAAAAGTAGAGTATGAAATCAACAATATCAGGCACTTTATCCATAAGTCATTTCTTTAAGTTAGTTAAATTAATGTTTCTGCCTTTGATAGTGATGTCATTACATAAAGGCTAATTCAAATATAAGCGACAAGCATGCCAACCAACTTTAGAATGAGGTAATTCATTGATTAGTAATAATATTTAAAATTAACATTCAATTTATTTGAATTTTATTAACCTATAACTGGTTGCGTATAACCAATAGTTGGTTGTTAGCGACCAGCAATTGGTTACATGCAACCAATGTGGAATAAACTACTTAGAAATTTTATGAATATTATTTAGATAATTTATACAAAAAAATACCCCGACGAAGCGGGGTATTTTTTAGTGCATATATTTAACAGTCTGACTTTTTGTGTCTAAGCTGTCATGCTAAAACAATACCATTAAATTATTACTCTTTACCAATCTGATATGTTTCTTCGTTTGTTTCAACAATCTTACCTGTTGTAGCATCCACTTCAACTTTGATTTCTTTACCATCAGCTGTAGTAATATCAAACTCATAAGAAGCCTTACCGTCAGCCTCTAACTCATATTCAGTTTCAGTCACGGTACCAGCGTGAGCCGCAATTGCAGTAGCTTTTGCGTCAGCCTCAGTTACTTTAGCAACTGCTTTAAATTTAGCATCGTCCGCTTTAACTTCTTGTTCAACTTCTGTCACTTTACTTGTTTTAGCATCGCATTCAACATCCCATGCAGTGCCATCTGCAGATTCAATATCAAACTCGTAAACGCCTGATTTACCTTCATTCTTGAACTCAACTTTTACGATTGTGCCATCGTGTTTTGCTAAAGCTGCTTTAACACATTTACCTAAACTGTCATGTGCTTTAGGTTTTAGGTTACCGTGATCAGCCATTGCTGTATTCGCGAAAAGTGCGGCCGCTACTAGAGTAGCGCCCATAGATAAACGAAACATATTAAATCTCCTGATAATGTTAATAAAAAGAAAAGCCAAAAAGTTGTAATGCAAATTTTTAACTATCATTATTTTATCAAACAAATATAGGTCATTGATTCTTTTACAAATTTATTACATATATGGCTGAATACAACCAATTTACAGCTTGCAAATAGATTGTGATTATAAAATATAACAAATCAGTTACATTTGACTGAAATAGACTGCGTATGACCAAGGTAAATAAACAACTAAGCTAGATATTTAACTAAATCTACTGACGAACCACAAACACCAGTAATTTTATTTACTAGATAAATATTCATGTCAATACTTTGGGATTATCTAGAGATGACTCGTATGTTATTATGGCGATGATTTTGCAAACTCACTGTCGCACGCTTTTTATGCGGCAACGGTTTAAGGGCCACTTTGGCTCCCGCGCTTCTCTTTTTTGCACCAAGCCAACTATGCTCTACTCCAATCAACGAGATTCATAATGTCACAAACCATACAATTTGATTTAACTACAGAATACGTAGAATTATGTAATTTACTAAAATTAGTCGGATTAGCTGACAGCGGAGGCCGCGGTAAAACGATGGTTGCAGAAGGATTAGTGAAAGTTGATGGTTTAATCGAAACAAGAAAAACAGCTAAAATTCGCACGGGCCAAACGGTTGCGGTCGGAAATCAGTCGATTAACATTAAGTAAATTGCGTTCAATTTAGCTTATTCATTAAAATAGCAACGGCTTGAGCTCGCCTTGTCACATTCATTTTCTGGAAAACCCGCTTTAAATGACTTTTAACAGTATTCTGGCTAATATCCAAAATTGTTGCGATTTCCTGGTTGGTCTTTCCTGATTTTATCCAATGAATTATTTCTAACTCACGCACACTCAGCCCAGCACCATCTAAAATAATGGCAGATTCAGTAGGTGTTTTTAATGGTTTTAGATGCTGGATTTTTCTTAATACATTATCAATGTGTGGCATGATTAAGCCCATCACCGAATCAGGCACATCAAATATTTTTTCCTGACTGAAAAAAACATACAAACAGACATTGCTACCGCGCACATCACTTACGCCATAAACCATCAATGAATTTAATTGCTCAAGTTTATTTGGTAAAACAATTTGAAATTCGTTCTCAACTTCATGACGATCAAGGTTGTTAATAACAAACCAACAACGATTATTGGCTAACCAACGTTGATGCAAATGCAACATACACGCATCATAGCCATTGTTAGAGTCGAATACGGTTTGCGTATTGATGTCGCTTAAATTAGAAGCCACATCGTAATTTAGCTTACTCTTTACCGACTTCTTTTCAAAGTCGCCCCAACAGGCAATCAATACATCATGCGGTAAAAATTCATTAACGCCATTTTGTAACCAGCTAAAGAACTCGAGGTGATTTTCTATTGCATACGATCTTTGTATCACTGAGAATATTTTTTCCCAATGCTTATTTTGCATCATGTTATCCATACTATCTAAATAGGCAAATCATCATGACAGTTACATTACCTTGGAATTCGATTCAAATGAATTAAATACAACATGCCCGCCAGAGAATTAACAATACTTTACATTCAATAGCGTCACTTAATATAAGTAAATACCCAAGTGAAAAAATATCAGCCTTAGAAAGTACTTAAAAAATTTCTTTACTTAAGATTATGGGAAAGAAGAGCTTAACTTGAGATAGATTGAACAAATTTATCATTCGCAATAAATCAGCCTTTATTGCGAATGTAGTCAGCAAGCGCCTAGTAAGTGCGTTTTCTTGGTGTGAATGTCGCGCCACCAGACTCGATATGTCTGAAAGTAATACGACCATTATTGATATCGTATGGAGAGAGCTCTAGAGTAACTTTGTCGCCAGCTAAAATTCGAATGTGATTTTTTTTCATTTTACCGCCAGTGTAGGCAATTAATTTATGCCCGTTGTCCAGCGTTACACGATAGCGTGAGTCGGGCAAGATTTCCATCACCACACCATTCATTTCAATCAATTCTTCTTTAGCCAAATCTAGTTCTCCAGTAATATTTTGTAGCAATCTTTAAATAAGCAACAATCTCTTAGAGTTTGAAGCTTAAAATGAAAGTCCTAGCAAAAATACCACTAACACTTAAACTACGCGCAACACACCCATACAATGCTCGCGCGCATTATATCGCTAGAGCTCTAATTAATCAATCGCTTATTTATCTGATTTAAGTGCTAAATACCAACAAATAAATAATTTAATCAGTATTTTTATTGTCAATTACGATTAATGTGAAATAATGCTTGACACAACATTTGTTTACAAGTAAAAAGTAATTTCGGCGTTTGGATGTTTAAAGTGGTTAAGTTCTCAAGACTGATTATTTGTTAAAAACCCAATCATTTAGGGTGCCTCCCTTTTTTAAAAGTATGGAATAAGATATGGCTACAGGTTTAGTTAAATGGTTTAATGATTCAAAAGGTTTTGGTTTCATTACTCCTGATGCAGGCGGCGACGATTTATTCGCTCATTTTTCAGCTATCGTAGATAGCGGCTACAAAAGCTTAAAAGAAAATGATCGCGTAAGTTTTGACGTTACAGACGGTCCAAAAGGTAAACAAGCTTCAAACATCCAAAAAGCTTAGTTAATCTAGAATCCAGTTAATGGAATTCAAAAAAATAGCCCTTAATTGGGCTATTTTTTTATCTTAAATTAACTGTTCTGATTCAGAGTAAAAAGTAACTTTCTTAGTTTATTTAAATATCACGCCTACATGACACCTACAGATTTAATTGGCTACTCCGCAGCCTTTTTAACTACATTTTCTTTTGTGCCACAAGCCTTGCACTCATGGAAATCACGCGATTTATCAGGCGTTTCACTGCCCATGTACAGCTTGTTTAGCTTGGGCGTATTAGGCTGGTTCATATACGGTTTGATGATTACAAGCTGGCCCGTGATTCTGGCAAACGGCATCACCTTGGTTTTAGCATGCACAGTGCTTATTTTAAAGCTTAAGCACCGCTAAAATTCCTTCAAACGCTACTTCCCTAGTGCGTAAACAACAATGTTATCACCAGCATTATAGCCAAATATAGCATTGCCCCCTGCTGCGACCGCTACATACTGCACGCTATCAATTTCATAAGTAATAGGTGGCGCATTAACGCCTGCATCTACCTTAGATTGCCACAACAAATCACCTGTATTGCTATTGTATGCATTGAAGTTACCGCTACCCTCACCCATAAATAGTAGGCCACTTTGAGTCGCAAGCAATCCCCCCATCAAAGGCTGCTCAGTTTTCACTTGCCATCGCATTTTACCTGTTGCAAGATTGATTGCTGAAATTACACCCCAGCGTGGGTCTTTGGTTGGTTCTGATGAGGCGTATCGAACAGCAGGCTTACCATCTGCTGCAGCTTCTTCCACTAGGGTGTATTTAATAGGCGCATGTATACCGGCAACAAAACTGGTTTGATTATGCTCATCTAAAGCACTAGGACTCCAATTTGAGCCACCTAAAATACCTGGATAAAGAACAGTACCTTCCTTGCTTGCTTTAGCGAATAGATTTTTTTGTGGTACGAATGCATCAGACTTCATCAGCAGTTTGCCCGTAGTTCTATCGTTCACATAATACCAACCTGTTTTGCTGGCCTGACCAACAGCAGCAATAGCCTTACCATCTTTCTTGTAATCAAACAACACTGGTGGACTTGCTAAGTCATAACCCCAAACATCATGCGGTACTTGCTGATAATGCCATTTAAGTTGACCAGTTTCAGTGTCTAGCGCAACCAACGAAACGGTATATAGATTATCACCTGGACGGGAAATGTCGTTCATTTGTGGTGAAGGATTCCCTGTACCAAAGAAAAGTGTATTAGTTTTAGTATCGATGGCTGGCGTACTCCAAGCGGAACCGCCACCAAAGCGCCAAGCATCCTTATTATTAACCATATTAGCTTTTTCAGCTGCAACATCACGGTTCAACGAGATACCATCCGAAGTCGTTTCAGCAAACACGCCTTCCCAACCCTGAGTTGGAATAGTATCAAACGTCCAAATGCGCTTGCCACTGGCAATATCATAAGCAGCTAAGAACCCAGGACGACCATAGCGACCATCCACGCCAACAACAGCTCCCAAAGGTGCATTGGCTGTTGGTTGGTCAATATGCAGCCCGTAACCAACTCCTGTGATGCCAACAATCACTTTTCCATGATAAACGACTGGTGCCATCGCTATGCCTACACCAGTGCCTCCATATGCTTCTTTATGGCTCTTAGCGTCTGCCTGACTTAATGAGCTGGTTTTTTCAGTTAATGCCGTGTCATCAGCAACGTCAATATCCCAAATTTTTTCCCCACTTTTAGCGTCAAGTGCAATCAGGCGTGCGTCAACCGTACCAATAAACACCTTACCATCACTTACCGCAACGCCCCTATTGGCTGGGCCACAGCACATTTTCCAATTGGTTCTGCGCTCATGTTTATATCGCCAAAGCTCTTTACCCGTTTTGGCATCTAGGGCAACAACATGGTTAAAAGGTAAAGCCACATACATCACGCCACCAGTAACGATAGGCGTAGCCTGGAAACTAGCAACAACACCACTTTTGAATTGCCAAGCAAGCTTCAAGTCTTTAACGTTTTGTTGATTAATTTGCGTAAGCGGAGAAAGTCGCTGATTAGTGAAATCACGACCAAAACTAGGCCATTCTTTATCTGAAGTACTAGATTGAACATTCGATTGCTGGGTAGGCGAACCGCTGCATCCAACCGTTACAAAACTGCTTAACAACAGTAAACTAAGTAAACCTAAATTGCTCAACTGCTTGCATTTTAAAAGACTGCGCATACAACCTTCCTTTAACTCATCAATAGCATTGAAAAATTAAAGTATACAGATGTGTATACCATTTGCAAATTTTTACACCAGATTAATTAGAGGTTGAATTTTAGATATATAAAAAGCAGTTCGATTGAAGAGAAAAACTACTTAAAAAGAGGTCAAACTAAGACGAAATCTGATTTAGTCTAAAACCCAGATTTAAGGTAATGCGTATATAGCAGGCAGATTTCGCCACCAGCCATAAGCATCCATACCGCAACCAAACACATAGCGATTAGGTACTTCCAAGCCAACAAAATCAGCTTTAATCGGCTTTGAATGTGGCAACTTCTTTTCTATCAGCACTGCTGAGTAAACGTCTTTAGCGCCTAATGCTAGACATTTTTCTTTAATGGCCAATAATGTAATGCCCTCATCCAAAATATCATCCACCAATAATACTGTTCGATTGTTTAAATCTAACTTTGGTAAAGATTGCCAGATAAGCGCATTGCCTACCGTATTATTTTGGTAGCGGCTAGCATGTACATAGTCTAATTCGAGCGGAAATGTCAGCTGTGTAAGCAACTGCCCAGCAAAAACAATTCCGCCGCCCATCACGCAGATCACTATTGGGCAAGTATGCTCGAATTGCAAAGTGACGTCTTTGCCAAGCTTGCTAATGGCGATTTGAACAGCCTCCGCCGTATGAATAAGCTGCGCTTGATCAAGCAAGGTTTGTGGGTTTTGTGTATTCAATTTAGCTCAATTGCATATGATAAAAGTTAATGAATATTTATAAAACTAATGCAAGGTCACTTGATCAACATCTAATATAAAATGCTTTTCTACACTCGCTTGATGCTGAGGACTGTACTCTTCAACCCATAGCTTCAATTCATTTTTTATCATTGCTTCGTCCGCACTTTCTGTGCCTTCAATCCATTTTAATAGTTTTTTAACCCAAGCAATATCAACTTCACGTGCTTGGGCTATACGTAGCTTTTCATGCGGAGTTGGCATGGTGTGCTCATCATCTGCAAGCAGCTCTTCATAAAGCTTTTCGCCTGGCCGCAGCCCTACATACTCAATTTTAATTTCATCTGCTTGAAGACCAGAAAGACGAATCATGTCAGCGGCTAATGCGGCAATTTTAACTGGCTCACCCATATCAAGCACCAAAATCTCACCACCCTTGCCCATTAATCCAGCTTGCAACACTAGCTGGGCAGCTTCAGGTATCGACATGAAATAGCGGGTAATTTCAGGGTGAGTAATAGTGACCGGGCCACCCCTGGCAATTTGCTCTCTAAATTTTGGAATGACGCTACCACTACTACCTAGCACGTTACCAAATCGTACGATGACAAAGCGCGTACCAATTGCTTCGCGTGCAAGTTTCTCCTGCAAACCCTGGCAAACCATTTCTGCAAGGCGCTTACTAGCCCCCATCACATTCGTTGGATTAACCGCTTTGTCAGTGGAGATAAGCACGAATTTCTCAACGTCAGCTTCTTTACATGCGTTAGCTATGGTGTGTGTACCAATCACGTTATTTGAGAGCGCCTCCCAAACATTACCATTTTCCATCATAGGCACGTGCTTGTAAGCAGCAGCATGAAACACAACCGCAGGCTGAAACCGCTCAAGCAAGCTTTTGACACGCTGCTTATTTTTAACGTCACCTGTCATAAAAAGTAATTTGGCTTTAAGATTTAACGCACTAAGCTCTTGTTCTAATTGGTAAAGAGAAAACTCTGAAATATCAAAACAAATCAATACACTAGGATTAAATTTCAATATTTGACGGCAAAGCTCAGAACCAATAGAGCCTCCTGCACCGCTTACCATTACGGCATGCTCCGCAATCAGATGCTGCAAGCCAGAGTTATCTAGCAACACTGCGTCACGACCCAACAAATCCTCCACATCCACCTTGCGAATTTGTGAAACGCTTACCTTACCGCTCATCAGATCATCAATAGCTGGCACAGTCAAAACTTCTAAACCTAGATTATTGGCTAAATCTATCGCGGAACGGCGTTTTTGGTGATGCGCCGATGGCATCGCAACAATCACATGCTGAACGCCTAAGCGTCTTTGCATATCAGCTAAAGTTGCAATTGTGCCTAACACCTTAACGCCAAATATCTCACGCCCCAGTAAGCTTTTGTCATCATCAAGCAAACCAACAACGCGCCATTGTGTACTACGTGATAAGTCTTTAAGTAGAGCCACAGCGGCATCGCCCGCACCTAATATTAGCGTTGGTTTACCTAGCGATCGTGCAATTCCATAAAGCGAGTGCTCTTTCCACGCACGATAGGCAAAACGACTACCACCCATCATCAACATCAGTAAAAGTGGATCTAAAATCAATACGGAACGGGGAATTAGAATTGACGTGCTCATCATGAACAATAAGGCGGCAATTAAAACGGCAGCTGCACAAACAGCATAGAAAATACGCTTCAAATCTGACACGCTGGCAAAACGCCACATGCCGCGATATAAACCACAAAATACAAAAACAGCTCCTTGTATTATTGCAACCCAGACGATAGATCGCAGCATATACTGAAGATGTTCGGGAGGAATAGCAAAATTAAAACGCAACAAGTACGCTGCAAACCAAACAAATGCCGCTACTGCAATATCATGCAGTAAAGCCAAAAAAGTTAGAGGATTTATAAGTGACTTGGTCATTTGGTGAGGTTGCTAGAATAGATTTATTTTGTAAGTTCAATTTGAACTATATTGTATCAATATAACTGTAAACATAACATGCATGCATGTTATGTTTACTTTAATGTTGAATACCATCTCTATGCAACACCTTTAAGAAGGTTAGAAAGATAATTTTTATATCCAGTAAAAAAGACTGCTGATGCAAGTACTCTACATCAAGCTTTACTTTAATTGGAATCGACAATTCATCTCTACCATTAATCTGCGCCCAACCTGTCAAACCAGGTAACAATTTATCAACACCATATTCCGTTCTTAATGCGACCAAATCATCCTGATTAAACAATGCAGGGCGTGGCCCCACAAAGCTCATATCGCCCTTAATAATACTCCAAAGTTGCGGCAACTCATCTAAGCTAGATTTGCGCAAAAAAGAACCTACAGGCGTTAAATATTGTTTGGGATCAGGTAACAAATGCGTCGCAACTGCTGGAGTATTAATACACATAGTGCGAAATTTTGGCATTCTGAATATATGGTTATTACGCCCTATTCGGTCAGACCAATACATTACTGGGCCAACTGAAGTCAATCGAACCATGATCGCAACGACTATAATCGGAATAATCAAAAACAATATTGCAGATAATGCCAGCAAGAAATCAAAAAGACGTTTTATCACTTATTTACCTTATTAAAACCGATTGCTGTTGCCTTCAAGCCATCTTCGACAGTTGTTGGTGGCGTCCAATCAAGCAATGTACGTGCTTTAGTAATATCCACCTGCAAATTACCACACAATCTTTGTGCAACATTTTCTTTACCAATCAATGCAGCAAAAACCTCTATCAATTTTTGTGGAATAGGCACAAGTCTTGATTTTAAACTCAGCGCACCAGCGCAAGCTCGCAACAACTCAGTTGTAGATAAATCATTCCCGTCAGACACTAAAAAAACTTGATTTGCAGCTGCTGGATGATCAATGCACCTCACAATTAGGCTCACTAAATTATCGATATAAACAAAACTACGTTTATTTTTAATGGCACCTAATGGCAAGGGATAGTGATTTTTTAAAGCGCTAATTATGCGTCTAAAATTGCCTGGAGCACCACATCCATAAACTAATGGGGGACGGATGATGACAACTTCAAATCCAGCAATCGCAACTAGCTTAAGCAACCCCTGCTCTGCTTCATACTTACTAGTACTATAGGCATCGTATGGATCTGGCATATCTTCAGCAGTAAATGGGTGATGTGAAGAAGTTACATTACCATTAACTCCAATAGAGCTAATGAAAACAAACCGCTTCACACCTGCCTTAGTGGCCTGCAACGCAAGACTTAAAGTACCCTCGACATTAACCTTGCGAAACTCGGCAAGTGGGTCTGCGGCATGATCACTCATTATATGTACACGAGCTGCGAGGTGGATGACCACATCGACATTCTGCAATGCGGCTGACCAATCTGTATTATTATCAATAGAGCAAATGACAGTAGTCTGTATCAAGCCATCAACCTCTGCTCTCCCTTTGCGTAATGCTGCTATAACCAGATACTCCTGTCGAGATAGCTCAGCACAAAGCGCGCGTCCAACAAAACCGTTAGCGCCGGTAACAAGTATTTTCATTGCTGTCGATCCCGATTAATGAGCTTATTCATAGTCCTACCTAAGTTTTTAGGATTCAACCGCCCACAAAAGGGCGTTATTCTATTCTTGAAAAGTAACTATAGCTATTTCAGCGACTGCTTAGAATCCTGCATGATGCAATTTTTGGGAGGCTAGTCAATGCATATAAAAACTATACATTAATTTAGTTTTCTTGATTAGAGCCTTTTGAGTAATCAATTGACTTCAAAATTGAGAAGACTACGCCAAAAAGTAATCCTACAAACAAGCCAACAATCGCAAAGAGTGACTTTTTAGGAAATACTGGCGTTGAGGAAACTTCGACCTTACCCAAAACATCAGTAGGAAAGGTTCGTTCTGAACTTAGTTGTGCTTCAATAATGCGCTTACGATCACGGCAAGATCGCAACTCCCCGTCACTCGCCAGAAGAACACTACTAACTAATACAGATTGCGAAAAGTTTTCAGTGTTCTGTGCTAATGAACCGTGTATAAGTTTTTTTAACAATTCAACCTCCTCATTACTACGTTTTAACTCCGAATCGATTATAGCCAACTCTTGCTGCAATCGATTCAGAGCTGGCGCAGAAATACCGTTATGTACGGCCTTCAATTCATTAATCACCTCTGTCATTTGCAAAATAACGCCATCATGAGAAGTGCCTCTCAAAGTCAAATTTATTAATTCAGATTTACTTAACTTGACTTTGAATGTTTCACGGAAGTTGCTCGAGTCGGGATCCTGTTCTACAACTGATATTCCCAACCTTTTCAACACATTATTTTGAAAAGACGTACTTTTCATTCTATCGACTAATGCCAAAGGAGTTTCTATCCGACTCTCCACATCTCCTATCTGCCCTACGCGAATCAAAGCCGTTGCTTCCCACTTTTTTGGCACTACAAATGAAACAATAATACCTAAAACAACACACATTAAGATACTAGTTAGTAATATACGAAAATTTCGTCGTATAAACTTCACAAAATCAATAGAAGATGTATCCTCGTCATACTGAGCTAATGCTCTTTTTTTAGAAATGTTAATTTTTTTACTTCTTTCTATAATTAAACAACCAAACAAAATTAAAAAATGAAGCCATCTACAAACGACTGCACAGAAATCAAAAACAGCTAACGCACGATCATTACCCTCTAAAATCGTTAACTAAAAGTATATAAACAATGATCATCCTCTAACAAAAGTAGCTTATAGATCGATATCTATTCATAAAGCAAATATGTGAAACTCCCATTACCTAGCAACTGCCTAGATATCAAGCTATCCACTTTTAACGTATCATAGAAATAAAGTGTTTAATACTTTTGCAGCACTATGACAATTAATATATCAACTCTTAAAAACAAGGCTTTTTGAATGCAAAAGAAGTTTATAAAGCAGTCTATATATATAGCATTACTCATCACATTAGCTATCGCCCCACTCTTTGCGCTCACAGTGAAGGGTTGGTCAGGCTATACACTGGCTTTAGCTTCCCTACTTTCAATAACACTATTAGTATGGGACTGGATAGGCAGCGAAACTTATAGTTATCCTCAAAAGCAATTTCAGTTAACGCCAGCAAAGCAAATGCGATGGGTTTTAATCATAACTTTATCCCTAGCTCTACCAATTCTAGCAATTCTTATTAGTCAAGCATTGAGGGACGACTGGACATGGCGATATTATGATGCGCCATCTCGTTTCCTACTAGCAATTCCAGTATTTTTGTACATTTACAACAAAAAAATTGACACTATAGCACTTTTTCAATATAGCTTTCCAGTCATGACTATACTAACTTTGGCATTGCTTCCGCATATCACTTCTGGGGGATGGAGCGGCAGTGCAGAGCGAGTTACGAGCTATTTTGTCGATCCACTCACTTTTGGTCATGTCACTTTGACAATTGGGCTTCTCTGCTTATATGCAATGAACCTACGAGGAAAAGATTCTTGGGCGCTACTACTTCTAAAATTTATTGGCTTTGTTATTGGTGTTTATCTGTCCATAAAATCCGGTAGTCGCACAGGATGGATGGCTATACCATTAGTCTTGGCAATATGGTGTTTCAATCGCGTTCACTTCAAAAATAAAATCATGACAGCACTACTGGCAACAGCAATTGCAGTGGGGGGATGCCTTGCAGCCTATCAGTTTGTAGATGTCGTTAAAAACAGAACTAATGAGGCAATAAAAGATATCTCAGTCTACCAGCTTGACTCTGTCAGTCCAATTACATCAATTGGACAGCGCCTGTCATTTTTCCGCATGGGAATCTACTACTTTACTCTTAAGCCGTTGACAGGATGGGGAGATCAAGGATTTAAAGAGCATATTAATGACCCTGAAATTTCACGATTTTCTCAACTTGCCGTGCGTGAATCCAATCTCCACGCTGGCTTTCATAATGAATTTACGACCAATGCAGTACGTTCAGGCATCTGGGGATTAATTTCAACTTGCCTTTTATTTTTTGCGCCTTTAATACTATTCATTAGCACTATGCGGAGCTCTACTCAACCAAGGTTAGCTATGTTTGGCATTGCTTACATGGTATGTGAACTAGCAAGTGCAATGAGCACTGAGGTCTGGAATTTAAAGTTTACTGCAGCACTATCAGCGCTACTAATCGCAAGCCTATGTGGCACCATATTGGCATCTTTAACTAAACATTACACTCAAAAATAAATAACGAAGTCTTAATATTGCAGTGTGCATGCTACTCATCAGCAATTCGTCAATATAGCTTTAGACTAATATCAGTATGATAAACATCAGTGATACATAATTATGTTTATACAGCATGCTACTCCTATAAAACGATTAAGTTAGAACCTAATGGGCATATCTTGAATATAGAGATTTTTGTAAGCTTCAAAATCAGAGCAACTTGTCCTTGCTCATATGTCTCAATTGACCAACTTATAAGCAGTCAACATTTATTTTATTGATAATACATTCAGCTCACTACTATTTTGGCATTGGATATCGTGTGCCCTCAACTATCCCATCAATAGTAACCCTGCTCCACTCGAAACTATCGACCTCGCATCGCTTCTTGCAAAGTATCTCGCTATGACAATACAACTCAGTAATTGGTAAATGCCTTAGGTAAACATCCGCATTATGAGAAAAATAACCTGAGATTGGATTGCTCATCCCACTATCGACTAAATCAAAGCCAAGTGAATCATTGAACAAAGCTCTCAACCCCATATCTGAAAACTGAAAAAAATGCCACGGGCGCTCATGAGATGAAAAAGAAAAATGTGTCTCTATAAAAACAAAACCATCAACTTTCAGCATCTTCTGGATTTCCATAGCGGCAATCCATGGCATATGTAGATGCTCAAAAACAGCAGACGAGAATATCAAGTCAAATTTTTGCTGACTTTTAAAATAACTTGATAATTTATGTGCATCACCGACAACGTCTACATTTTCACCCGCATAAAAATCAAATCCAGTATAGTCTGCATCAGAGAATTTTGAACGAAGATTCGCGCCAGTAAAATTTCTAGAGCCAATTTCAAGAACTCGAATGCCTTTTTTATTAAATTTTTTAGACAAAAAATCTACCCAGTCAGAGTGAGATACATTTTCTGGAAAATCAATTTTATTGCTTTTAAAACGAAACGGGAGTGTAGCTATTGCACCATAAACCCGAGCAAGACTTTTCAATACCAGCTTAATCTTTTTATGCATATTTCAATGCCTCTCCTGAAGTAGATATTTAATCTAAACATTTTTCAAAGTTAGGTTATGGACTTCCCAGAATATCATGACGTCAATTCAGAGATTAATTTGAAGTACTTCTTAATTGCATACTCATATCCATACTTTTTAATCAATACAGCCCGGCGACTTCCCTGGGAGATAAAAAGATCATCCTTACAGATATCATCGATCAAAGATGCAAGTTTTGTAGGGTTGCATGGCTCGCAAAACCAGCCCACTGACTCTTCTTCAGATACTAGGCTGAAAAGTTCAGAATCTTTTTCAGTAACAACTAGTAAAGGTTTATCTGCGGCAAGTGAAAAGTATGCCTTACTAGGAACGCCTAAGCCATTCATGCCTTCAGCAAGTGACACTATTGCAATGTCACATGAGGATAACACGACATTATTGCGGCTAAATGGCATGCCAGAAAGATGAATGATATTCCTATCAGGATTATTCTTTATGAAGTTTAAAATTAGAGCTTCCTCAGACCCAGATCCAATAAAAACAAAAGCTGCTTTATTGTTTTTAACCAATAAAATAGCATTTAATAAATTATCAATACCCTGCAATCGCCCAAGATTTCCAAAAAACTGAAAAATTATTTTCTCATCTGCGCCAAGTTTACAAATAAGCTCACTACTATCTCGCGGCAAAGGCACTATATCCCTCGGGTCGACCCAGTTTGCTACATATTCAATCTTATTCGACTCCTTTGTCTTCTTAGCTAATAATATAAGCATATCGCGACCAATCGCTATAAGAGTATCAGCTGAAGAGTAAACCTTATCAAACAATTGTTTTACAGGTCGGTACAATACGCTTGCTTGCCCAATAACTTTTGCAGCTATCAAATTTTCAGGAAAAACATCATGAACAAGAAGCATCCATTTAAAGCCCTTTATTACTTTTAAGACTGAAATTAGAACAAGTAGTAGCGCTGGATTGGTGCCAGAAAAAACCACATCCCCACGATGAACATTTTGAATAATTGCCTTAGCAAAAAATAAGGACTGAGCAACCTGCCCGAACAAGCGAGTAACTAAATTTTTTTTGTTATAAACAATATCCTTTACAAGGATATAAGTCACAAAATCGGAGGCATTCTCAACTTTATGATAACTAGATTTAGGTGCAATAACACAAACGTCATTGAATCTTTCAGATAGCCCATGAATAATCTTTGACCAGTAATATCCAGTAGAATTTTGAGTGCAATCAACAAACTCTGAAATAATAAATAATCGAGATTTATTGCTACGTTCTAAATCGCCCTTGGGGGAATCAACCATTTATAATTTCCATACATTTCTATTCACATAGTCGGTATAGCTATGAATTATTCGCACCACCTTATCAGACACATTAGGCATACTGTAGTCACTAACTTGTCGCATACTACGATCTTCGCCACGTGACTGAGTAGCCAAGATTGCCAACCCTTGCCGCACTCTCTCAACCTCAAGTCCAACCATCATTACCGCAGCCTCTTCCATGCCTTCCGGACGCTCATGCGCCTCTCTAATATTCAATGCGGGGAAATTGAGAATAGACGACTCCTCATTAATGGTGCCACTATCAGATAGTACTGTACGAGCCGACAATTGTAATTTCACATAGTCATGGAAGCCGAGAGGTTTTAACAGTCGCACTTGGGGATGAAACTTAGAGTTTGTTGAATCAATCCGCTTTTGAGTGCGCGGATGTGTCGATACAATCACTGGCAAATTATAATCTTCTGCAATAATATTTATGATGCGTACCAATTTAGCAAAGGTTTGAGGAGCTTCAATATTTTCTTCACGATGCGCACTGACTACAAAATAACTCCCTTCTGCAAGACCCAGACGTGTCAATACATCAGAAGCGTCAATTTGGGGTCGATAATACGTTAGCACTTCAAACATTGGGCTACCTGTTTTTATTACCATGTCAGGGGGCAATCCCTCCCTTAGCAAATAATCTCTAGCAATCGTGCTATAAGTCAAATTTATATCGGCAGTATGATCAACAATACGCCGATTTATTTCTTCCGGCACGCGCATATCGAAGCAACGATTTCCTGCTTCCATGTGAAAAATTGGGATTTTGCGCCGTTTTGCCGGAATCACAGACAGACAGCTATTGGTATCTCCTAAAACCAACATTGCCTCTGGCTGTTCATCGGCCAACACTTGATCTACAGCTATAATCATATTTCCAATAGTATGTGCTGCACTATTACTGTTAGCGGCACAGTTTAAAAAATGGTCGGGTTTACGTACACCTAGGTCATCAAAAAAAACCTGATTCAACTCATAGTCGTAGTTTTGACCCGTATGAACAAGAATGTGATCACAATGCTCATCTAAGCTTGCTAATACACGGGATAATCGAATAATTTCTGGACGAGTTCCGACAACTGAGACTACTTTTAATTTCTTCATATCAAACCTTATGTGTAATTGTATCCGGGTGTTGACGATCGAAAATCTCGTTAGCCCAAAGCAACACAATCATTTCGTTACTGCCTATATTAGTAATGTCATGTGACCAACCTGGAACCGTTTCAACCACTTCAGGCCTCTCACCATCCGTGAATTTCTCATATGTTTCACCCGTAACTAAATGGCGGAAACCAAACTTTGCGCTGCCTTGAATAACCAAAAACTTCTCGTTTTTTGAATGGTGGTAATGACCACCGCGAGTGACTCCTGGATGTGCTGTAAAAAATGAAAACTGACCGGAATCTTTTGTTTTCAACATTTCTACAAATCGACCGCGTGGATCAGCATGTGCACTAAGCAAATATGAGAACTGTTCCGGTTTAAAAAAACTTAAATAAGTAGAATATAACGCCCTTACTAAACCAGATCCAACTGGCTCCGTAATCATTGACTCTCGGCTTGCTCTGAAACTCTTAATTTGAGCAGCCATTTCACCTACAGTAATTGTGTAACTTGGCATTACTTCGGGACGAACTACCCCAACGGGCCGCTCTTCCAATACTTGTAAAAAGTCTTTAATCACATCGTCAATGTAAACTAAATGCACTAATGCGGAAGGATCATTGATTTGAATAGGTAAGTCATTTGCAATGTTATAGCAAAACGTTGCTACAGCTGAGTTGTAGTTTGGCCTGCTCCACTTGCCGAATACATTCGGTAAACGATATAGGTATACAGGTGAACCTGTATCCTTCTCCAGCATTTGTAGTGAGTTTTCAGCAGCCAACTTACTCAACCCATAACGATTGTCAGCTTTTGCTTGAATTGAAGAGGTATAAAGTACTGGGATTGATCGACCACTTGTGCGAATAAAATCACAAAGCTTCTCAGTTAAACCTGCATTAATTTCAGCGAACTCCATGTCATCATTAGGTCGATTAACTCCAGCTAAATGAAACACAAAGTCGACAATATCCAGCATGCTATCCAAATCCGATATTGGCATATCATGAGTAAACAATACCGACTCAATGCCTTGCTCGTGAAGATGCACGATTAGATTTTTACCAATAAATCCATTCGCACCTGTAACCAGTACTCGCATTTAGCCCTCCGTTTGAGCAAATTCACCACGAGCAACGGCTTGCATGAATGGAAGTTTAAGTAACAACTCCTTCATCGCATTAACATCTAATCTTGTTGTGTTATGGGAGTTGTAGTCAACTGCCTCAGAAATCTGCACCTCACCTTGCTCAACGTATTTACCGTAATTTAAATCACGCAAATCAGGTGGAATGCGATAATACCCACCTAAATCTTGGGCTGCCACCCGCTCCTCTCGGCTAAGTAAAGCTTCGTACAATTTCTCCCCATGCCGGGTACCGATTACCTGCACATCATGACTTAACTTACCCATAATCTGTAATAGCGCCTCAGCCAACACTCCTACAGTGGCTGCCGGTGCTTTTTGCACAAAGATATCGCCATTTTCACCATGCTCAAAAGCATAGAGAACTAAATCTACGGCATCCTCCAATGTCATCATAAATCTTGTCATGTTGGGGTCGGTAATTGAAATAGGCTTTCCTGCTAAGACCTGATCTACAAAAAGTGGAATAACCGAGCCACGAGAAGCCATTACATTGCCATAACGTGTACCGCATATCACTGTTTGGCAATGCTCTAAATTACGTGAGGCGGCCACCATCACCTTTTCCATCATGGCCTTGGAAATACCCATCGCATTGATTGGGTAAACAGCTTTGTCTGTACTTAAGCAAACTACTCGTTTCACTCCATTTTCAATTGCAGCTTCAAGTACATTTTCCGTACCCATTACATTAGTACGAACAGCCTCCATAGGATAAAACTCACAAGACGGAACTTGCTTTAAAGCCGCGGCATGGAAACAATAATCCACACCGCGCAAAGCTTGAGCAAGACTACGCTGATCTCTAACATCCCCAATGTAAAACTTTAACTTGGGATTATTATAATGCTTACGCATATCGTCTTGCTTTTTCTCATCTCGACTGAAAATTCTAATTTCCGAAATGTCAGTGTTCAGGAAACGATTTAGTACGGCATTTCCAAATGAACCTGTCCCACCTGTGATTAGTAAAGACTTACCTTGAAATGATGTTAAAAAACTCATGCTTGCCCCATCAAATGTAATATATCAATCTAAAGCTTTAAAAATACCAACGAAAGACTCGCCTTTTTTCCAACGAGCCGTTCCAAAAACTACTAACAACATCCAGTTAACCAAGCCTAGTGGGAATCTATTAAGAATTGGAATACCTGAAAAAAAAGTTGAACCACAATATGTGGCTACGAAACCATTTTTCTCTAATAATGCACGCCAATCGTTATAACCCTTTAGCGAAACGTGATCATCTCGGTATCCATGCCATTTCTTACCCATAACTCGGGCACCCAAACCATCTAGATTAGGAGTGGTAAGAATAAATATCCCGTTTGGTTTTAAGTGACTTTTAACACGCTCAAGCATAGCTTCAGGTTCGTAGAGATGTTCAATCACTTGAAAAGAGACAATGACGTCAAATTTTTCATCACCAAAATCAAACACTTCAGCATTACCCTTTAAACAGTTTGCAAAAGGTACTTTTTCTTTCGTCACCTCAAGCAACCTTGGGTCATACTCTATGCCAGCCAGCGAAGCATGTGGAAACTCCGAATGTATAAATGATAAAAAATAGCCTGATCCAGTTCCTATTTCAAGTAAGGAAAAGGCTTCTTCTTTATTTTTTATATTCTTAATCGCATTTATAGCAAATGCGTAGGTTAACTTACGTTTAATTTTATAGAAAAATGAGCCTGTCTCAATATAGGGTGATGGGGACTCAAGATCAACACTGGTTTTGGTCATTATTTACAGTTCAACTTTCTTTTCATCCATAATAAAATCCATAAGTATTTTCTCATAAGCCTTATAGTAAAAGGTGGTCATAAATGTACTTCTACAGTTCAGTGAATACTTTTCAAAGTTAACGATAACATTGTTAACTGATTCTCTTAGTTCATTAATATCGTATTTGCTATTTATCACAACCCCATGTTGGCGGTCTTGAAAAAACTCACTTAAATTAGATGACGATACAATTAATGGCGTTCCAAACATGTATGCTTTTGGCAAAACACCACTTTGCATTGATCGCCTATAAGCATTCCAGACAACGACGCTATTATTATAGTGCTTATTGATCACCTCATTACTCATAGGCTTACCCTCTTCAATCACAACATTGCCAGAAGTGATATATGGAGTTAATGCTATACGTTGGGCAAGTGGTAGATTACTCTTTGTCGCAATTAAAAACTTATATTTGGGAAACCAATTATTTTTTATGGCATGAACCGCAAACGTGACAAACTCATCAAATGCATGGTCTTCAGCAACTGTACCTATATACGAAATATTAAAACGCTCACTACCATTCTTTATTTGCACCGCCTCATCATCGAATAGCAAAGGAATAAGCACGTACTTTTTATTGGTATGCAAATACTTGGTTTCAAATGTATTGAAGGATTTTCTTGAGGGCAATACAACTTTGTTGGAAAGTAAAACCAATAAATAGTTGACCACACTTATTAGTAGTATTTTAAAAGTCTTTAAATACCCAAAACCAGCATCAAGATAAGCTCGAACAGATTCATAAGGCTCATGAAAGACATAAACGACCTGCGTTCGATAAAAAATACGAAGAAAAATAGTGTCTATTATATTTTTGAAGCTAGGAAACCAAAATATTGCCAAATCAATTTTCCCTAAGGCTTTCAATTCATAAATATTGTTAAATACTCGTTTCTTTTCGATAACACCCATATTATTAAAAAGTGCATGGTGATACATATAGGTATTAATATTATTTTCAGAAAGCACTTTGTAACTTGCTAGGAGATGAGAATAATGTCCTGGATTAAAGTTTCTAGAAACAACAACTGCTTTCAATTGAACATCATTCATGATTGTATGATTTCATCCAATATTTATTATTAGCCCAAAGAGTAATACCAAGAGCTACTAAAATTAAATAAGCATATCTAGCCATAAATAGACTCATAAGATATGTAAATTGTATAAAAACAACTGACACGATAAATACTGAGCAAGCAAACCATGAATTGCGAGAATTAAGAACTCTATAAAAGAAAGTATGTATCAATAAGCCGAAAGCAAACATAAAGCATATTGCACCAACGCCACCAAAGTCGTAAATAAGCCCACGAAATATTGTGTAAATATTCGTAGCAACAACCTCTTTATAAGAATATCCTTCCTCAAAAATTCCAATAGGAAATTCTTTATCGCCACCTAATGAGTCTAATATAGACTTAAAAGTGTAATAGCCATATGAGTTATAACTATCCTCGTAATTTAACTCAGTATCAAACCCTAAATAGTGCGTAAAAAAGTCTGAAAATGCATATATTTGCCCAAAAGCATAAGCGTTAACAGATGTACTCAATTGACTAATTACTTTTTCTGCGTCATCGAAATCTGAAAAATGATCTCTTGATAAGAATGAAATGGATATCAGTGGAAATACTAATAGAATCAATCCAACAAATCTTAAAATTAAGCGCCAATTAAAGAGCTCAAGTTTTTTTGAATATATTTTCATTAAAAAAATAGCTGCACAATAAAATCCGATAGAAACAAATAATATAATCTTCGTAGATTGCGTGAGCATCAGAAACAAAGTTGGAGTAAAGGACAGTAATAAGATCGTTAATTGAGATGCTCTATTTTTTTGATGGTGAGAAATGAACCCACCTAATATAGGTGTTATATAAGTAAAAAGTATACTTAAACGCCCCAAATTACCATAGTCCAGCTCACCATGCCCACGCATCGTTGCATATTCACCGCTTGTTTCCATAAGATTAAATACCATTGAATAAGGATCAAATCCATTGGAGACTGCCGCCGCTATTGTAAAGATAAGGGATGAAGAAATTGATATGTAAAACAAATAGTAGATAAACTTACTATTAAATTGGTTGTAATCAGAAGTCGTTTTTAATGCGTTGTTTTTGAGCGCTTTGATCCAATTAAAAGGTAGTGAACTCAATGAAAATGCAGAAACACATATCAAAATATAAAAAATAGAAAGTGGATTAATGGGCACACTAAAGAGAACGACCAATGGAATAATCGTATATAAGAACCAAGCCAATGAAAATAAAGCGGCTGGTATAAGGTAAGTACCAAAAGTCCGCCTAATTAAATATGCTTGGCCAAAGATTAGAAGACTAAATAGTATCGCCAATAACTTTTCAGCGATTTCAAGCATGCTTGAAAAGAGTGGCTTTAGTTATATGTTCACTCCTCCCAAAAAACTTACACATAAAACTTGGAATTTTAAATAGAGCAAAGTCTATCCATATCTGCGTCTGCTTGAAACTCATATATTGTTTACAATTTCCATAATGCTCTGTTTTTTCTGTACGCTGACAGATATACGAAAAGTCTTGATAAATTATAAAATTTATTAGGTCCTACAAAGCGTAATATTTGGCGCATTATGAAGTAGATCAAAGTGAATGTTAAGCCATGATTTTCCGCATCTTTTGTACCCTGAGGCACATACTTACTTTCAGTTTTTTCTAACAAATGATTTTTTCTAGCAAAATTTCCAACAGGGCCTTGAACATCAAAAGGGTCGTGATTAGGCGCTAACTCAGAACGGACTGCAGCATACGCTCTTCTTAAAGTTGGCGAAATATAAGCGCCATCGGACATGTAATCATAGGAGTATTTTGACAACCCCACTTTAGCCGTCATCTCTTGCAAAGCCTCCTTATAAAACAGGCCTAGCTCCAACAATACTGGTTTACGCTCACCCGCTTCACAACTAGCTCTTTTATTCAAATACTCAGGGTCGGCAGCTACAAAGTTGCTAAAGTGGAAAAACACTAATGGGTACAAATTATTAACAATATAGTTGCCAGCATCGGTCTTTGTTATCTGCCGCTCGTATGTATTCCAAGGCGCTACGTTATAACCAAGGTTAAAAGATATGTGAATATCTTTAAATAAGCATGGCGCAATAGTGACCCACTTTTGATCAGTGGAAAGTCCAAATTGGCTTTCCATAAAGCTAAACGCGATGCATCTTTCTGACCACCATGCTAAGAAGCTATTAGCCTCTGATGAGTTATTAACGGCAAAAAATCCAAGGTTAAATGAGCCGAATCGCATCATTGCCAAATCTGATTCATGCGCAGTGTTGGGTTGCGGTGTTGTGTAATGAGGTGTGAGGATAATTGGGGACTGTTGAAGTTCTTCAATGATAGGCGCTAATGAAGCGAATAAGCAGGTATCAGGATCCATGAATATCACTGATTGATGGGTCTGTAGTAGCTTTAAAGCAATGAAAGGCTTTAGACTGGTACTAAATTCAATAATGTCATACATGAAGGCCAATTCAGATAACTTAGGTACGCCAATATCTTCTATCCAGATAATATCGGCGATTCTGGTAGCGTCTGGCAACTCTATTTTTTTATCAAAAATTATGACTTTCAAGCGTCCACTATTGTGACGACTCAAAGAGTCAGCTAAAACCAAAGCTCTTGGTAGGTATGCTAAATTGCACACTGTAAAAACAGCCACTTCTTTATTTGTTAATTGATTAATTGTATTCATAAGTTTTATCTCATTTACTGAAGATTCTTGCCAAAATTTGTGCTGCTGAATAGATCCCGTAACTTCTAAGGATGCTCAATGCGAATTTAAACTGCCTCATTTTCAAAGATGAGAAAAATAACCTTGTACTGGATTTTGTTGTGTCTAGAATTCTAAAAAATGAATAGCGTCTAAGCGATATTGATGTGCCTAAAATAGTATAAATTTTGTCTGGCTGCTCACTTGAGTGATCAAAACCTGGGGCATTTAAACATTTTCCAATTTTAAAATTATTAACGATAGATTTAAGACAGATTTCATAATCTACACAATCTACAAAGTATGTTTCATTATGCCATCCTATTTTTTTTAAATTTTTTAAAATAAATAAACTGCCACTGCTGATTGCTAAGGTGACGTTAAAAAAATCAAACTTTTTCAGTTCAGCATCATTTGTATTTCTCTGATTGGTATGACTACTTGCGCCAAATACAACTGCCGTATATTTATCTTGTATGTTGCTAAGATTCTCTTCTATAAACTCTTGTATATAATTGATTGTTTCTTCGTTGAACACCGTATCTTGATCAAAAAACAATAGTGTTGGAAATGAATCATAATATGCTTGGGCACATACGGTTGAAAGTCCGACTCCTAGGCCAAGATTTTTGCCTGCTGTGATGTAGCTAGTATGCTCCAAGGTTTTAACTAGCTGCCTTGTTTCTTCACATTCGGGAGAGTTATCGTACAAGTACGCTTTGCACCCCATTCGATTAAGTAATTCTAGGCGACACAGAAACTCTAGCGTGGGATTGTATGTGACGAATCCAATAGCAAAATTATATTGCATTAGATTTTTCTTTTAAATCATCAAATTTTTGCATTGCGAATGTCTGTAACAGAAAAAAGTCTACGGCTACTCGCAACAACCAACTGCAAGCCGCGCCAATAAGTCCAAACTTCATTACGGCATAAACAAGTATGGGTGCGTATATCAAGAATTCACACAGATGAATTAACGATGTTCTTTTAACATCACCTGACGCCTGAAGCACCATAAGTGGCACTTGAGCAATGCTGTTAAAGAAAATTCCTATGGCAATTATAGAGGCAACCAAATATGAGCTTTGGGCAAAGTTGGATCCTAACCAAAAGTCTAAACCTCGATATGATAAGAGAGATGCCAAAAAGCAAATTGGAAACATTAAAATAGCTATCACTTTCAAGCTCTTAAGATATAGTTGCTTTGCTCGATGCTTATCCGCAGTAAAGTGATACGTAACTCTAGGGAATAAAGTTGTAGTTAGTGCTGCAGGCAGAATTAAAAACCTAAACAAAAAATCAAATGGCACTGTATAAAATGCAATTGCAGCAGCCCCTATATAATGTGAAATAATAAATCTATCAGCCACTACCATTAATGGGCTAATTACATTTGAGACTGTCATCCAAGCACCAAATTTTAGCAACTTAGTCCGCCCCTTACTGCTATGCGAATATATTATTTGCATTAGTGGAATACTATTATTTGTTAATTGTACGTGTAACAAGAAAACAAAGAATCTAGCAACAACTAGCCCAAGTACTATGCCTGAAAGTGAAGAGTTAAAAAAATGAACAACTGCAACAGGTAATGCAAAATTTGCTATACCTAAAACTGATTTTAAAATGTTAACTACTTGAAACTCCTCGAACCCCTCTAGCACCCCCTTAAAACCTGATGTAAGTATAGTCAGTGGCACGCCGATCACGGCTATCATAATTGCATTATATGTTTCCTGATAAATACTTGAGCTTAAATTTAACCAGTGCAATGCTCCGAAATAAGTGGACATTGCAACGATTGCTGCCCCCAAAAAGCCAAATCCCAACATCAAAAACAAGCCTGTTTTAACAGTCGCTAATATTTCATCTGGAGTATTTTGCGCTCTGAGATTTGAAACTTGGTGTGTTAACGCTCTACCTAGGCCAAAATCAAAGATGCTGAAATATCCTATTAAAGTCCATATTAATGTTAGGACCCCTAGCCTCTCCATACCAATTTTATGCAGTAAGTACGGTAAAGCAAAAATCCCAACAATAAATGGGCTTGCAGATCCGAATAGATTCCATAGAGTGTTATTTCTTATAGACAAGTTTAGCTCTTCGCTTATTAAATTATTATTGGTTGAGAAAATCTAGGTGTAGTATTTTAGGCTCTAAACATTCGCGGTTAAACTTTCAATTGCCGCACTCTGCAAAGCATGTTGAAAAGTAGCGACTACTGCCTATTTGAAAGGCAATCTGATTGGTTAATTTCATTAAGTTATATTTGACGATTAATTAGAAATATTTATATTGGTCAAATCAGTTCAGGGCTAAATAATGTTGCACATACTTCTGAATCACACTTGATATGATAAATTAATATGTTGCGACTGGTTTTAGGGATAATTACCCCTATGACAAAAACAGCTTTAGTCACTTTGTAGTTAATCTTCCATAATTATCATCAAACCGCACAATATCATCTTCACCAACATATTCGCCGCATTGTACTTCAATAATGCTTAAAGGCTCTGCTCCATTATTTGCTAAGCGGTGTCGATGAGTTTGAGGAATATACGTAGATTGATTCTCTTGTAAACTATATTCAATATCATTATTGTTGATGGTCGCAATCCCTGAAACTACCACCCAATGCTCAGAACGATGCTTATGCATTTGCATGGAGAGTTTTGCGCCGGGATTTACAACAATGCGTTTAATCTTAAAATTGATGCGCTCTTCTAACACTGTATAACTGCCCCATGGACGATAAACTGTCTGATGAATCTCTGTAAGCTCAGGTTTTTGTGCTTTTACTTCTGCTACCAATAACTTTATATCTTCGGCACGGCTTCTATCGCAAACTAAAGTCGCATCCGCAGTTTGAATCACCACCACATTGTTTAAACCTAATGTAGCTAACAATCCAGTTTCAGTCCAAATTAAACTATTTTGGGTATCTAAACTTACTACATCACCATGCGTGACATTGTTACTTTCATCTTTTTCATGTCGCGCGTAGATAGAGTCCCAACTGCCTAAATCACTCCAGCTCATGTCAACAGGCACTACGGCTATTTTACCAGCATGCTTTGCCAATACTTCGGCCAAGCCATAATCCATTGATAAACTTGGGAAGTTAGCATAACTTTCTGCCAAGTTTTCATGATTCATAGCACAAACTTGCTCATAAATTTCAGGCTGAAATTGAGCGAGCATCTGCATAAAAGTGCTAGCTTTGAACACAAACATGCCACTATTCCATAAGTAACCATCACTTACAAATTGCTTTGCATTTTCCAAGTCTGGTTTTTCTACAAACTGTGCCACCTGATGTACTGGTAATGCGCCATTTAATGGTATTTGTTGATTTGGTTTAATGTAACCATAACCTGTAGCGGGCTCGTGCGGTTTGATCCCTAGCAACACCAAGTAGTCTTGTTCTGCTAGTAGTTCTGCAGTTTGCCATGCGCTTAAAAAAGCATCTTCATTGTCAATAGAATGATCTGAAGCAAATACGCCTATCATTGCAGACGCATCTATTTTATATATTTGGTAGGCTGCCCAAGCTATGGCGGGTAAAGTATTTCTGGCAATGGGTTCAGCCAAAACATTGGTGACGGCCTGCGGGAAAAGTTCGGCCAACTGTCCTTTTACTTCAAACTTATGATCTTCATGCGTCACAGTGAATAAATTAGCGGGATCAATATGCCGAGCTAAACGCTGAGCTGTTTGCTGTAACAAGGTTTGCTCTCCATTAAGCGCCAACAGCTGCTTGGGCCTCAACGTACGAGATAAAGGCCATAGTCTTGTGCCAGAACCACCACAAAGAATGACAGCATAATTATTTTTCAAGATTGATGACTTTCATTTGAATAGCAGTTTTCTCTAGATCTGATGTTGCATCTGTAGTTAACACCGACTTTGTTTCTTGAACTAGCAAGCTGATCTCTGCCTTAAGCAACTCATATTCCTGCATTTTAATTTTTAAAAACCTTAGCGTAATGCTGGATTTTTCTTCAATCCCATTTGGTGTGAGCAAATACATATATGCCAATTTGTTTTGGCTATTACGAAAATTCGTGGCTTTGAGAAAACCTTTTTCAATTAAGGCTTTAAGACAAAAGTTAGCTTTACCAAGACTAATACCCAAGCTTCTGGCAAGCTCTCGCTGACTAATCTCAGGCTTAGCCTCTACTAATTTCAGAATCTTGTATCTATACTCGTCAGTTAGCATTTTAAATCTACGTGATTTATGCGTTCATAAGATGAACGCAAGTCTATCAAAAAAACTAACCAACTGGCAACCAATTCTACAAAAAGAATTTTCGACGTTATAAGCTACCGATTAAGCCTGTAATTTCTTTAACCTTTTGTTGCACTAATTCTGCGTCAGCTCGCGCTTCTATGTTTAAACGTAACAGCGGTTCAGTGTTCGAACCACGCAAATTAAATCTCCAGTTCTCAAAAGTCATACTCAGCCCGTCGGTATCTTCTAGAACAGGTGATTGACCCATAAAGTAATCTTTAATTTTCTGTATAGCATCTGCTACGTTAACAACCTTAAAGTTAATCTCCCCACTGCATGGAAACAAGCTAATGCGCTCTGCAACAAGCGCTGATAATGATTTCCTCGTTTGACTTAAAAGCTCGCAAACGAGCAACCAAGGAATCATGCCGCTATCACAGTATGCAAAATCTCTAAAATAATGATGCGCACTCATTTCACCTCCATAAATAGCATTTTCTAACCGCATACGCTCTTTAATAAACGCATGACCGGTTTTACTCATCACGGCCTGACCACCAGCGTTAGTCACGATATCTACCGTATTCCATGTGAGGCGCGGATCATGAATAATTTTCTCGCTAGGATGTTTTGCTAGAAACGCAGCCGCAAGTAAGCCTACAATATAGTAACCTTCAATAAATTGGCCATCTGCATCAAATAAAAAACAACGGTCAAAATCACCATCCCAAGCAATACCCATTTCGGCTTTATGTGCGATAACCGCATCAGAGGTTACCGCTTGATTTTCCAATAGCAATGGGTTTGGAATGCCATTAGGAAAGTTACCATCAGCATCGTGGTGAATTTTAATAAAACTAATAGGAATTTTTTTCTGCTTAAAAACACGTTCTATTGCGTCAATGACATGTCCTGCTGCGCCATTACCAGCATTTACAACCAATTTGAGTGGACGTAACTTATCTACGTTGATATAAGTAAGTAGATGCTCGACAAAAGCTGGTAACACATCTTGCTTAACATAAGTACCATGTTGTTTTACTTCAGGATTTTGGTTAACTGCTAAAAATCGGTTTGCTTCTGCAATTTTTTGGATTTCACGCAAGCCTGTATCGCCGCTGATGGGTTTCGAACCCTCTTTGACCAATTTCATGCCGTTATAATTCATAGGGTTATGGCTTGCTGTCACCTCAATACCGCCATCAACTTTAAGATGAAATGTCGCGAAATAAACTTCTTCAGTACCAGCCAACCCTATATCAATGACATTCACACCCTCATCCATCAATCCATTGGCAAGCGCTACTTTGAGGCTCTCACTGCTAAGGCGAATATCTGCTCCTATCACGACTGACTTAGGTTGCAAGTAAACTGCATAAGCCCGCCCAATTCGGTAGGCAATATCTTCATTCAGTTCATCGCCCAGCCTGCCACGTATATCGTAAGCTTTGAAGCAGGTGAGCTTTGCTTGTTGATTGGAGTTCATAGTCATATTAGCCAACAGTTCCACCAGTAAATTTCTTAATATCTCTCAACTGCCGCTTAGTCGGGCGTCCAGCACCTCGATCTCTTAGAGCATATTCGCCTTCACCTGTTACCTTATCATGTTCACGCTTGGTAATACTTGTCTGAGTTTCAGTATATAAAAGTGCCGCTTCTGGGGCACCTCTACGGATGTTTGATAGCGCAAGAACATTAACTTCAATTTCAAAATCTCGGTTACGAATATGAATGACTTGCCCTATATGTACTTCTTTAGCGGGTTTAACTCGGTCGCCGTCGACGTGAACCTTGCCAGTTTCAATGGCTGCAGTTGCTAAACTGCGGGTTTTAAAGAAGCGTGCAGCCCATAACCATTTGTCTAGCCTGCACTTAGCATCATCATTTTCTGCGGATTTTGACATGTTTGGATTCACGCATTTTACTTGGTCAATATTTTAGGGGAGTTAGCTTCTAATATTTTTTTGAATGTTATTAGCTTTGTTTCGGCAAGTTTATTGATTTCTTGCAGAGTATGGCCAGTGATGTGCAAAATACCTTCAGCTACATTGTTCATCGTAGTGATGTGGAATTGGCCATTGGCAACGGCATCGACAACTTCATCACGTAGCATCAGGTGTCGCATATTGCGTTGAGGGATTAATACTCCTTGCGTGCCATCTAAACCTATATCTTTGCAGACTCTAAAGTAGCCTTCAATTTTTTCGTTTAAGCCACCGACTGGCAGCACTTCGCCATGTTGATTAAGCGCACCAGTGACGGCGATGCCTTGTTTAATGGGCAGTTGCGTTAATGCTGACAGCAGGGCAAACAACTCCGCGCATGATGCTGAGTCGCCATCTACGCCGTTATACTCTTGCTCAAATACCAATGAAGCTGTGAGGTTTAATGGGTTGAATTGTGCAAAGTTAGTATGTAGCCAACTCTGCAATATCATCACGCCTTTATCATGCGTGGGGCCGCTCATAGACACTTCGCGATCTATGGTGAGTACATCTAATCGACCCGCATAACAATTTGCTGAGATCCGCACTGGTGAGCCAAAGCTCGCGTCAGCAAGGTCTATGTGCGTGAGTCCGTTAATCTGCCCTACTGTTTCACCATGCACGTTAATCATCAATTCGTTATCGACAATAGAGTCACGCGCATGCGCCTCAATGTAACTATGGCGGGCATATTTGCGATTAATCGCAGCTTTTACATCTTCCTGCTCTACCGACTTTGCTCCGCGTAACTCAGCGGCAGCGGCACTTTCGAGCATGAGTTTTTCTAAAACAGCAAACTTGGTACTGATGCGTGTTTGGTCTTCTTCTAGCCTGTGCATAGCTTGCAACAAGGACACGACTGCTTCTGCTGTGAAGTGACTACAGTTGAACTGCTGACATTTTTGCGCGATAAAAGCAGCATACGCTGAATAATTTTCTGCGTTTGCTTTTACTTTCTCAGCGAATTCTATTTTGATAGGGAAATAGCTGAAAAAATCGTATTTCTCATCAATCAACTCATAGTAATCTTCTCGCGTTGCCACTAAAACTAGCTTCACTGAAACTGGTATCGCATCTTGTGCACTGACAAAACTAGAGCCTTGACTACTACTGCTGGTCAAATCTTCAATTTGCAAGGTGCCATTGCGTAAAAAGCGATGCAATTTTTCAAGTAATTGAGAGCCATTTTGTTCATCAGCCAAAATATCGCGCAGATGCAATAACAAGGTACCGCCATCTGCACGCAAGAGATTACCTGCTCTTAATCGCATAAAATCTGGCGTAGTGCTTGAATCACCAGCACTCTCAATGCCGCCGAATAATGATTGCAAACTTGGGTCATTATCGTAAATAACAGGCGCATATTGGTTTGCAGCATGCTCTACAAGTACATTGACGCGATAACGCCCAAAGAAACCTTCGCTCATCAGTGCGTCTAAATTGTTATCAGAATCAGCACTGGCGCTAGGCTGCCAAGCCTCTAAAGTATCTAAAATGTCTTTTTGCAATAACTCAAAATATTGGGTGAGCTGCTTGTCCGCTTGAATTTGTGGAATATTTGCTTTGATAGTACTTATCTGAGCATTTAAGAAATCTTGAATTAACGTTGTAGCGTTATCTTTAATTTTAGCTTCTAACAGATTCGCCAATTCTTTTGCTAATTGACGCACAAACTGATCTAAGCCTTGCTTCAACTGCATACCCACGCCAGCAGGCAATTTTAAAAACAGCGGCTTAGTATTGCTATCAAACTGATGAAGTGCTATTAAGTCAGAAGGCGCAACTTGCTTAGAAGCTGCTTCATGCATAGCACTTAACATTAGCGTTGTACGCCCTGTTCCAGGCTCACCAAGCGCAAGCAGATTAAAACCAGCTTGTTGCAAATTCAAACCAAACTCAGCGGCTTTTTTCGCCTCTGATTGTGCTACCCATGCTTGATGCTGCGCACTTTTACTATCTGCCGCAATGAGCTCTGAAGTATCAGCAAAGTTAAATTGCTTAGCAGAAATGTTAAGCGTTAATTGCTGAGGGGATAACAAAGTCGAACTTGTTGATTGAGATTGAGTAGAGGTTGACATGGCGCCTTGCTAATTATTTAAGTGTTAATTTCGTATATATTTGTGTTACTTTTTGGAACTGATTTTATTTCCAGCGCTCACGCGCGTCATCGTCTGTAAGTTTGGCATCCACCCAGCGCTCACCTTGACTTGTCACTTCTTTTTTCCAGAACGGCGCTTCAGTTTTTAAGTAGTCCATGATGAATTCACAGGCCTTAAAAGCTTCGCCACGATGTGCACTACTTACCGCCACCAATACAATTTGGTCTGTCGGCTGCAAAATTCCAACACGGTGAATCACAAGGGCATCGAATATATCCCAACGGCTTTGGGCTTGGCTCACAATCGCTTCGAGTGCCTTTTCCGTCATCCCCGGATAATGCTCTAAGGTCAGCTGCGAAACGGTACCACCTTCATTCAAATCGCGCACTTGCCCAATAAAACTAACAACAGCACCAGTATCTTTACGGGCATTACGCAGCTGGCTCAGTTCAAAGCCTGTATCAAAATCTTGTGTTTGTGTGCGTACCGTCATGACTAAATCTTACAGCCTATCCGCCCGTCACTGGTGGGAAAAAAGCCACCTCGTCGCCATCAGTAATTGGTGCATTGTCATCGACCAATTCGTGGTTAATTGCGCCTCTTACTTTTAACTTACCCATCAGCATTTGTTGCCAAGTGTCGTTGCGTTTTGCTAGGTAAGCTTTTAGTTTTAGTATGGTCAGCGTGCGCGCAAAATCATCGTTTGGCAACTCTAAATCTTCAGTGGAAAATTTGAGTGTTTCTTTCAACCTTGCGAAATATAATATTTTAATTTTCATAGTGTTAACAATTAAACTTCATCTTCTTTATCATCAATAATATCCAGCACATCAAGTGGTTTATTTGCTAATTCTACGCGCTCAATTTGAGCAAAGCGATTAGATATTTTTTGACTGCTAATATGCACTTCTTGTGCGTTTTCATGCGCTTGGCGGATATTGTCTGCAAGCTTTTTCATACGTTGATCAAAGCGACCAAAGTCCTTACTGAGTTTACCTAACTCTTCTTTAATCACGTGTACTTGCTTACGCGTTTCAACATCTTTCAGCACGGCGCGTGCGGTATTGAGCACTGCCATCAGCGTAGTTGGTGAAACCACCCAGACGCGTTTATTCATGGCGTATTCAATCACATCGTTGTGATAAGCGTGCAGCTCAGCAAACACTGCCTCAGCGGGTATAAACATCACTGCGCCATCAGACGTCACGTTTGAGATGATGTATTTATTAGCAATGTCATCTACATGTTTTCTAACATCAGACTTGAATTGCTTTTCTGCAGCTAGCTGTTCAATATCGCTCAATTTACTATCAAACATGCGGTGATAGTTTTCAAGTGGAAATTTGCTATCTACAGCTACCGTACCTGTTGGGTCAGGCAAAAACAAAGCGCAATCTGCGCGCGTGCCATTTTCAAATGTATATTGCATGGCGAATGAGTTGACCGGCAATACATTGCGCACCAAGGCCTCCAGTTGCACTTCACCAAACGCGCCACGGCTGCGTTTATCGCCCAGTAGCTCTTGCAAACTTACAACATTGGTTGTTAAGCCATCAATTTTCTTTTGCGCCTCATCAATGGTCGCAAGACGCGCCATCACATCCACAAAGGTTTGGTTGGTCTTTTTAAAGCCTTCATCCAAACGCTCTGAAACTTTTCCACCAATTTGCTCAAGACGTCCATCAACAGCTTTGGTTAGGCTTTCAATGCTCTGCGTTAGCGTAGTAGTTGCTTTCAACATAGTGTCGTTGATAAGCACCTGTTGTGACTTGCCCTGCTCGCTTAAAGTCGTATGTAGTTTTTCTAACACCGTTTCACGCGTTAACGACAAGCTGTTATTTTGCGCTAATTGGAGCGCCTGCATGGCGTCACGAGTAGCTTGTAACTCAGCAGCGACACTAGAACGCAAACGCTCGCTGGTTTCATTAGAAGATGTACTTAAGCGATCGCCCAGCTTGTTTAAACCATCGTTAAAATCTAGCAACATCGCACGGTGCTTTTCTTCTAACTGCTGCAAAATTGCCTGTTGTATCACATCGGTATTTTTATCAAGCTGATTGACGCGCAAAACCTGCCAAATCATCAGCAATAAGATGGCAACTGCCACCACTAAAATTAATATTTGTATCATAAGGCGAGATTATACCTGATGCGGATTACTCCGTTTTTAGAATAAATCTCCAAGAAAGACCAACTCAGAAGTGAATTAAGCAAACTTGCTATTAATCGCCGTAATAAAAGGACCTAGCTTGGGGGGGTGTGGTTCAACATCGACTTTGATGCCAAATTTATTCAGCGCAACGGTGCACACTGGGCCAATAGAAGCCACCATGCTTTTATTGAGCGTTGCTAGCAATGCTTGATGACGACCAAGTGCTTCTGCTACTGTAAAAAAGTTATAGACTTGCGATGCGCTGGTAAAACACACCATATCAACCTTACCGGCATCTAACGCATCCATTAAGTCAACCAGCGGTTGCGTATCTGCGGGCAAGCTCCAACGATAAGTGGCAATCTCAGTGACTATAGCGCCTCTTGCATCTAAGGCTTGCTGAAGCTCCAAGTTGACATCGCCATAGCGTTGCACCGCTACTCGCTTGCCTTTAATAGTGTATTTATCTAACTCAGCCAACACTTCCGTTGTTGTAAAAGGATCACCCGCAGTTGCATCTATCCTTACTTTATATGAGCGTAATGCTGACGATGGTTTAATGCCTCTAACAATCACAATTGAGGATTCAAGAATCTGCTTAAGCTTCTCGGTAATGCCTAATGTGTCAGTAGCAGCAAATAAAGCTTTAACGCCAACGCCTGTTTGAAAAATAAAGATGTCAGGCGCATTTTTCTGCCAATCATTAATTAAACTCGTGATTAATGCAGGATCAATATCTGGAATCTCTGCCAATGCTGGCGCCGAAAAAGGCGTACCGCCATATTTCCTTACCAAGTCGGCAAGTTGCTCGCCTGCACGGTTTTCTAAAATGGCAATGGTTTTATTTTTCAATGTACAATTCCTAGGTACTAGACAGAAAGGCATCAGCCAAGGAGTTTTTTGGCTAAAAATTTAATGACTTTAATTAAATGACCTTGCAATTAATGCGTGCGTTTTATTGGTTTTTAGTTTAAGTTTTTGGTTTAAGTTTTCAGTATAACAAATCCCTGACACCTAAAAATCATTTATGGGGCCATTTATGATTTTAGGTAGACCAATTTCTCAAGTAAATATTAATGATTAAACTCAAATTAATTCTCACTCAATGGCTAGTTAGTATTACTCGCAAGTTACAAAATAACTTTTATTTGTACTTATGCGCGTTACTTTCTGTGCTGATTTTATTGGATGCTAGCCTATTTCACATTGGCGAGAACATGCGTAACCGCGCATTTGATTTGATGGTGAAAAATCGCATCGTAAAAGCTAAAGTTGACCCAGACATTGTGATTGTTGATATTAACGAAGCCTCCCTCAACGCCATGGCAAAGGAATATGGCCGCTGGCCGTGGCCACGCCAAGTGTTTGGCGAGTTTATAGAGAATATTGAAAGTCAAAATCCAAAAGCGATTGTGTTTGATATTTTGTTTAGTGATGCGGACGTGTACAACCCTGATAGCGATACCTATTTTAATGACGTAATTGCTGAGACTAATAATACGTTTTTCCCTATGCTACGCTTATCACCAGCCAGTGACAATTTAAGCAAAATCACGCCAGATATGATTCCTGGCATCAAACGTCAATTTAAAAACGTTGATGGTGAGCCTGTCTCAGTAGTTAAGAAGCCTATCGCCATCGTATTGCCACATTTTGAAGCCGCGCTTAATTCCAAGCGACTCGGCACACATAACATTTATGCCGATGCAGATGGTATCGCACGAGAATACAGACTTTGGCATAATGAAAATGGTTGGCTATTACCATCACTGCCGCTGGCAGTGGGCAGTTTTGCGCAAATGAACTCAATGCCACCACCACAAGACATGTTGATTAACTGGCGCGGCAAAGCGTTTACTTACCCTTACGTGAGCTTTAGCGATGTATATGCGGACATGGCAAGTAAAGTCAAAAAACGCGCTCCAGATGAATTTACTAATAAAATCGTCATTATTGGCTCGACTGCACCTTCACTGTTTGACATTAAAGCAACAGCTATGGCAAAAGAGTTTCCTAGTGTAGAGATTTTAGCCACTGCGATTGATAACGTAAAACACGTCGACTACTTACATGTATGGCGCGGTACTACGCCGTATGTGTTAATGAGTCTGATACTTATATGGCTCACTGCTTTAGCTTTTTACCGCAATGTCGACCGCGACAAAGTAACCAAGGTTTTTGGCAGTAGTCAGATTTCTCTGCTAGGTCTTTCTTACGTTGTACTTAACTTAAGCAATACTTATTTTGATATTACTGGCCCTATTACTTGGGCGATCATGTATTTCAGTGTGGCAAAAATATATGCATTAGCTAACGACCGCGCCATGCAAAGGCTGCTAGCTAACGATATTGAATCAGGTAAAAAAGGTGCTGCTATATTGTTGATGCCGATTGTGATTGATAGCGAAGTACCGTTTAGCGACAATATGCTAAAAATTCTGCAAAACAGCATTGCACAAGGCTGCACCCTGCCTGCCACTGTGGAAATATTAAAAGGCACACAAAGCGGCATATGGGGGCTGTTTACTGACATGATTACGGTTAGCTGGGCTTACCAGCATGACAATGCGATGGAAGCGGAAAAAGCGAGTGCTGACGCTACACAGTTAGGCCTGCAATTAAAATCTATACTGCAAAATACAGGTATGCCAAACGATACTACCGTGCGTTATATCCATCATACAGGCGTACTGAATGCCGAAAAAGCAATGGATAGCCAATGGCGTGGTTTATTCGCGCAGGCCATTATTAAACTGGATATTTTAGAAAACTAGCTTTAAAAAAAAGAGAGAACAACTCAAATGAGAAACTTAACCAAACTGCTAATCGCAGCAAGCTTACCAGCATTGCTATTAGCCAATATTAGTATGGCGGCAGAAACAGGTAGCGCACTTAAAAACGACAGCATTCGCTTCGAGCCATTTGCAGATGCTAAGGTTACAGGCACGCTGAGCCGTGGTGATAGCCTTGAGATTATTAGTAAGAAAGGCGCTTGGCTACAAGTAAAATCAAAGAAAAGCGCAGGCTGGGTGCGTTTACTTTCAGTCAAACGTGGCAGTTCTAGCTCTAACAATCAAGTAGGTGGCGTATTAGCCGCAGCCAGTGGTCGCGCTGGTACTGGGCAAGTAGTTTCTACTACTGGTATACGCGGCTTGAGTGCAGAAGAGCTTAAAGCAGCAAAATTTAATGAATCTGAAGTAAAAGCTTTAGAAAGCTATACGCAAAGCGCGGAGCAAGGCCACCAATTCGCCAATGCTGGCAACTTAAAGACCATTTCTTTTCCTAACTTAAAAGCAGTGAATGGAGGCTCAAAATGAGTCTAACGCGCACAATAAATCTAAGAAAAAACATACTCATTCCAACGCTAGTTGCAAGCATACTTGCTGGCATGAGTATGAATAGCGAGGCATTTGATTTAAATGACGCTTTAAAAGATGCGGTAAAAAAACAAATTGAACAACAAACGGGACAAACTGAATCACAGCAAACACCCACCACGGACAATCAAACAACAACAACTGTGCCAAACAATACGACCAGCACCGTAGCGGCAGACTCTACTGAAAAAGCTCAACCAACCATCAACTGGAAAAGTCCAAGTAAAGCCGAAGAGATTGCGTTAGGTCGTGAAATTACAGGTAATTTACTAGGTGCGGCGCCATTAGTAAAAGATGAAGCTTTACAGAAATACGTCAACTCTGTAGGTCGCTGGGTCGCTTCACAATCAGAAAGACCTGATTTGCCTTGGCACTTCGGCGTCATTGAAAGTGACGATTTAAATGCATTTTCAGCGCCTGGTGGTTATGTGATGGTGACTAAAGGGTTGTACCGAAAAATGAGCAACGAGGCGCAGTTAGCAGGTGTGCTTGGCCATGAAATTGGTCACGTAGTCGCAAAACATCAACTCAAGGTTTTGCAAAAACAACAGCTACTTAATATGGGTGCTAGCTTCCTCAGCAAAAAACTAGCTAAAGATAACAAAATCATAAGCAAAGCAATCGGCAGCGGCGCTGAAATTAGTGCGAGAAGTTTAGATAAAAATGCGGAGTTTGAAGCCGACAGACTAGGCTTAAGCTATGCGACGCGCGCGGGATACGAGCCATTTGGCTTAACCGATGTGTTGCAAATACTAGGGCAGGCAAATCCAAATGACAATAGCGTCGCTTTATTATTTAAAACTCACCCTCTGCCTGATGAAAGGTTGGCTTCATTGGGAGATGCTGTTGGCAACAAGCTTGATAATATTACCAATGGGAAAACGCTGGAAAATAGGTTTTATAAACTTAAGAACTAGTTAATTGGAACTCTGCTTCACATATTTTAACACCTCAATTTATCCTATCTATTCAGCCATCAACCCTAATAATTGGTGACTGAATAGATGTGAATAACCTCGCTTAAACAGCAAATTAATCCAACCATTGCGGCACATCATCAATTAAGCGATAATCAGTTCGCAACGTTATTATTCTTCGAACTAAAACATAAATTTAACTTTTATGGAATTAGTCGTTATTGGGGCAACACCCTTTTCAGCGCAATAGATTCAACTAAAAAATCTATCGAGGAGCACTATATGCAACATCAAATTGATACTTTTCTTTTTTCCCTCAATCAATTCTGGCAACAAGTGGCCATGTTCTTCCCAAAGCTTCTAGCTGTGATTGTCATTTTATTTTGTGGCTGGTTAGTGGCTAAAGTGGGGCGCTTAGCTGTAAAACGAATTTTGAAGCTGGTGAAATTTGATCAATATGCTGGCAAATCTGGTTTAGAAGCCTTTTTAAAGAATGATGATTTTGACGTTTCATTGAGCGGCATTGTTAGCCAAGTCGTTTACTGGCTGGTGATTTTGCTGTTCGTGATTACTGGCGCCAATGCCTTAGGTATGACAGAGGTCGCCATCATGCTCAATCAACTGGCTAATTACTTACCAAAAATAATCGTGGCGATTGTTGTGTTGATATTTGGTACCTTATTGAGCCGCTTTATCAACCGTCTGGTTTTTGCTTGGCTGCATAGTATTAAGTTTGATGGTGCGCTAGCGATTAGCACTTCTGCAGAATATTTAGTGCAAATATTTGCAATTTTTGTGGCGCTTGAGCAATTGGATATTGGTACTCAACTGATTACTGCGTTATTTGTCATTATGTTTGGCGCAGTATTTTTAGCGCTAGCAATTGCATTTGGCCTTGGTGGCAGAGAGTGGGCAGCTAAAATCATCAACGATAGGCAAAAACGTTAAATTTGAAACTAGCCTTTACTTAAACCAAGTTTCTAGCGCGTAGCTCAGACTTAATGTAGGCATAGTAAATAGGCGCTGCGACTATGCCTGCTAGACCAAATGCGGCTTCCATACATAACATTGCAATCAACAACTCCCATGCATTCGCGCGAATTTGACTACCAACGATGCGCGCATTTAAAAAATACTCAAACTTATGAATAATCACTAAATAAGCTAAAGATGCAATAGCAACGCCCAGTGTGTGGCTTAAACTCACGACTACAATCATAGTGTTAGAGATTAAATTACCTATCACCGGAATCAAACCAATCACGAACGTAATGGCAATCATCGTTTTCACTAATGGCAGGTGTATGCCCATCAACGGCAGCACTACCGCTAAATAAATTGCTGTAAATGTGGTGTTAATAGCTGCTATACGCAACTGTGCGAATACCACACGTCTAAATGCATCGCTAAACAACTCACCGCGTCCTGCTAAGGCACGAGCGAATGGTTTAAAGTTATCCATTGCTACCGCCTCGCGCACGGCTAGAATGCCGCCGATAATCATACCAATGATGACATGTGCGGTGATACGCCCAGCCTCTTTTCCAACGCCTTGTAATTCATCAGCATGGGTGCGCAACCACGCCGCGGCTTGCTCTTTAAATGCTATCGCGTCCGCTGGCAAATGTTCGACTATCCAACTAGGCAGTATCTTGCGTGAATCTTCAATAATCTGCGCCATTTTAGCGAGCAACACCGTCAGGCTGCCAGCATCTGACCTAAAAAACGCCACTAAACCAGCACCTACAAGGGCGAGCAGACTGACAACAATCACGACTAAAATCCCTACGGCCCAAAGTTTAGAGCGATTGCTAGGTTTCTTTGTTGGAAACTTACGTGCAATAAGAGGCGTAATAATATGCACCAACTCATACACTAATAAGCCAGAAAGCAAAGCAGGTAGTAAACTAAATTTAAGTACAAAAATTAAAGCACATGCGGCAATCAGCCAAGCAGCTTTTTCGCATACTGATACTGGTAATAGTTGTGAAATTTTAGTCATGCAGCGTACTTTCCTTTAACGTTTAGATTAACAATAACACACATCGCCTACGTGCTAAATCTGTAAAAGTTAACTTTTACCCACCATGCGGCTTAAAACGATTTAGAAAGTTAGCCGATTCGGCCACTGGTAATAAAACCACCAACTCAATTTGATCGTTAAAAGCCTTGCTCACGATGCTGCCGTTACACTTTTGCAAAGCATTCGTCATTAAGTCCATTTGCTTGTAAGTAATCGTTAATGCGTAAGATTTCATTTCAACAAAATCGCTGGTTTTAGCGGCATCTAAAGCCAACTTAGCAGTGCCTCCATAAGCACGTGCGAGCCCGCCAGTACCTAAGTTGATGCCACCATAGTAGCGAATTACTGCAACACATACGTTAATTAAATCTCGCCCCTCAATCAACTTCAACACAGGCATACCTGCGGTACCTGAAGGTTCACCGGCATCTGAAAATCTCGGGACGATGCCCTGCTCTGTTTTGAGTCTGAATCCATAAGCCAAATGATGCGCACTTTGATGCTGTGCTGCAAACGCACGTAGCGCCTGCCCGACTTCACGCTCATCCGCGCAAGTTAGCGCCATTGCGATAAAACGGGATTTATTAATGGTTTGCTCAGCGAAACCTGCTTGTGTAAGAACTAACAATGTACCTTCTAACTAATTTAAGCCAACAATACTACCTGCCTGATTCACGCCAATACGCTCACTTGCTGGCTGTTTTGGTAGGCCAGGCATGGTCATGATGTCGCCACAGATGGCCACAATGAACTCAGCACCACGAGATAGCCTTAATTGACGTACTTTTAACACATGTGCCGTTGGGGCACCGCGCAGTGTTGGATCAGATGAAAATGAGTACTGTGTTTTTGCAATACATACAGGGTAATGACTATAATTTCTTTCTAATTCAACAAGTGCTAGCTGTGCTTCTACAGATAACTCAACATGGCTCGCACCATATATTTTCTGTGCTATGGTCTCGATTTTTTTTAGAAGGGGCATTTCATCTGGGTGAAGCAATTTAAAGTTATTTTGAGGTTGCTCAGTCATGCTGATGACTTCATGTGCCAAGTCTACAGCGCCTGCACCGCCACTCGCCCAATGCTTACACACCATGGCTTTAACGCCAAAATTGGCAGTTTCATTTTGTAACAATACAATTTCAGCATCGCTATCACTTAGAAAATGATTGATAGCCACGACAACTTTTAAACCAAAATGCTGCTGAAGATTTTCTATATGCTTTTTTAAGTTTGCCATGCCATTTTTTAAGGCGGTCAGATTTTCTTGATTTAACGATGCAACATCGGCACCGCCATGATATTTAAGCGCACGTACTGTTGCCACCAATACCACAGCGGCTGGTTGCAAGCCTGATTTTCTGCATTTAATATCAATGAACTTCTCTGCACCTAAGTCGGCACCAAAACCCGCTTCAGTCACCACAAAATCAGCCAACTTCAATGCGGCTTTTGTCGCAACTACTGAGTTGCAACCATGCGCAATGTTAGCAAATGGCCCGCCGTGCACTAAGGCAGCGGTATGCTCTAAAGTTTGCACCACATTTGGTTGAAAAGCATTTTTTAACAATGCAGTCATTGCGCCTTCGGCTTGCAAATCACTGGCTAATACCGGCTTATTCGCGCTAGTTAAGCCAATTTGAATATTACCTAGGCGCGTTTGCAAATCATCTAACGAAGTCGCCAAGCAAAATATCGCCATCACCTCACTGGCTACGGTAATATCAAAGCCCGTTTGCTGCTCTAAAGATGAACCGTCTTTATTATGACCATTTAGCGTAATGTCGCGCAAAGCACGGTCATTCATATCTAAGCAACGTCGCCAAGTAACGCTTGCAGGATTAATATCTAGCACGTTACCTTGATAAATATGATTGTCAATCAACGCGGCAAGTAAGTTATTAGCACTGCTGATGGCATGAAAATCACCCGTGAAATGCAAATTAATGTCTTCCATCGGGACTACTTGCGAATAACCTCCGCCTGTTGCGCCACCTTTTAGGCCAAACACAGGGCCTAGCGAAGGTTCACGCATACACACCATTGCGTGTTGATTTTTATTGGCAAGCACTTGATTCAATGCATCAGCCAACCCGATTGTGGTCGTCGTTTTACCCTCACCTGCTGGCGTTGGGCTGATAGCTGTAACAAGAATTAATTGACCATCAGTTTGAGCTTCTAACTTTTGAATGCAAGCCGCGCTAAGCTTTGCAATATGTTGTCCATAGGGAATTAAATCATCATGGTTTAGATCGAGCTTTGATGAAACTTGTAAAATCGGCTTGAGTGTTGCTGCTTGTGCGATTTCAATATCAGACTTCATAAAGGTTGTCCTTAGACTGTAGGTCGGGTTTTAACCCGACAATTGCAATATTAGCGGCTTTGTCGGGTTAAAACCCGACCTACAATTATTTGCGTCCGCCAAGAATACTGCCTAACACACCACGAACAATTTGACGCCCTAGTTGCGAGCCTATCGCACGCGCTGCGCTTTTAGCTGCAGCTTCCAATACACCGTCTGAACGACTTCCAGTCTTTTTACTACCGCCGAACATACCGCCCCAATCAAATCCTTCATCAGCTTTAGCTTCAGTCGCCGCTTGTTCTGTTCTTACCTTGAGTATTTCATAAGCAGATTCACGGTCTACTGACTTCTCATAAAACCCTGCGACATTTGAGGTGTTCACAACATTGGTGCGCTCGGCATCTGAAATAGGCCCAATACGGCTGCCTGGCGGGCAAATAAAGGTACGCTCTACTGGTGTAGGAATGCCTTTTTCATCTAAAAATGAAACCAAGGCCTCACCCACACCTAATTCAGTAATGGCGGTAGCCACATCTACTTTTGGGTTACTTCTGAAAGTATCCGCGGCAGATTTAACGGCTTTCTGGTCACGCGGCGTAAAGGCACGCAAAGCATGTTGCACGCGGTTACCTAATTGGCCAAGCACCATATCGGGAATATCGAGCGGATTTTGGCTAACAAAATAAACGCCCACACCTTTAGAGCGAATCAAACGTACCACTTGCTCAATCTTTTGCAATAACGCGTCTGGCGCATCGCTAAACAACAAATGCGCTTCATCAAAGAAAAATACTAATTTTGGTTTATCTAAATCACCTGCTTCTGGCATTTTTTCAAATAATTCTGATAAGAGCCACAACAACAATGTTGCGTAGATGCGCGGTGAGTTAAACAACTTATCACTGGCTAAAATATTGACGATACCGCGACCTTGCGAGTCCGTCTGCATGATGTCATCTAAATTAAGCGCAGGCTCACCAAAGAATTGATCTGCTCCCTGTGTTTCAAGCTCAAGCAAAGCACGCTGTACTGCACCTACGCTAGCCGCTGAGATATTGCCGTAATTAGTTTGATATTCAGCCGCATTTTCTGCAGCGTGTTGCATCATTGCGCGTAAATCTTTTAAATCCAGTAGCAACCAGCCTTTATCATCGGCTATCTTGAATACAGAGTTCAAAACGCCGCTTTGCACTTCATTTAAACTTAGCAAACGCGCTAATAACAACGGTCCCATCTCGGCCATGGTAGTGCGAACTGGATGTCCTTTTACACCGAATACATCCCAAAATGTCACTGGGCATTTTTTATAACTAAATTCATTTAAGGCAAGCTGTTGAACGCGAGCTTCCACCTTGGGGTTGCCGCCACCCATTTGGCTCATCCCAGCTAAGTCACCCTTCACATCTGCCATGAACACTGGCACGCCTATGTTTGAAAATTGCTCAGCTAAACTTTGTAATGTAACAGTTTTACCAGTGCCTGTTGCACCAGCAATTAGACCATGTCGATTGGCCATTTTAGGCAATACAAAACTAGAAGTTTCACTGTTTTTGGCAATTAATAAGGGTTCTGACATTTTTTTATTGTCCTATAACTTTGGGTGCAAGCAGATACAACATTGTAGCAAAACTAAGCTGGAGCAACATGAAAGTAATCAGACTTAAAAATACAAAAAAATGGCTGAAGATAATTAAATATCTTCAGCCATTTTTTAAATTAAAAACTATCAATTAATACAGGTTTAAACTAGTGAAAACTTGTTTTTAAAGCTGTGTCAAACTCATCTATGCTTATCGGCTTACCAAACAAGTACCCTTGAAATTGCTTACAGTGTATTTTTAAAAGGAGATCTTGCTGATCTTTCGTCTCAACACCTTCGGCAATCACTTCCAGCTCCATACTTTTCGCCATGGCAATAATCGTCCGCACAATCGCTTTGTCACTACTATCACAGACAATGTCTCGCACGAATGACTGGTCTATTTTTAACTGTGTAAGTGGCAGCCGTTTAAGGTACTGCAATGACGAGTAACCCGTGCCAAAATCATCCAATGAAAACCTGATGCCAATTTCTTTCAATGCGGTCATGGTAACAATCGTATCTTCAATGTTTTCCAGCAACATGCTCTCAGTCAGTTCAAGCTTGAGTAAATTGGGGTTAATGCCATGGCGATATACAGCAGCCTGCACCTGATCTACAAAATTATTTTGGTAAAACTGTTTGGCGCTGACATTGATTGAGATAGTCAGGTCATGAGTCAGTTCATTCATCTGCCAAGCTTTAATTTGAGCACAGGCAGTATCAAGCACCCACTCGCCTATAGGCAGAATCAAGCCAGTCTCTTCTGCTAAACAGATAAAATTAAGGGGCGGAATAAGGCCGCGTTCGGGGTGTATCCAACGGATTAAAGCTTCTGCGCCTAGCGGTTTATTCAACTGATCGACCTGAATTTGGTAATACAGCTGAAACTGCTGTTTATCGATGGCTTTGCGCAACTCACGCTCTAAATCTGCTCGCGTGTTAATAGCTTCTTGCATCAAGGGATCAAAGAATCGCATAGTATTTCTACCAGCTCTTTTGGCTTGGTACATGGCAATATCTGCATGTTTGACTAAGTCATCTTGTGCATCTACATGATCGCCAAATAACGCCACGCCTATACTGACCGTATTATGGTATTCATGTGTAGCAAGTTGATAGGGTTGGTTAAGCGTAGCCAGAATCTTTTGACCGACTGCCTCAGCCTGCGCTGCAGCCTCTATTGTATGGCTGCTTAAATCCTCAAGCATGACGACAAACTCATCACCTCCTAAGCGCGCAACCCTTGCCACCGTATCACCTCCGCGCAAACATTCTGTTAATCGTAAAGCCACCTGCTGCAATAGTAAGTCACCTATATCATGACCAAGTGTATCGTTCAGCGTTTTAAAGTGGTCAAGGTCGATAAATAGCAAAGCACCGTCTCTACCACTACGTTTACTAGCAAAGAACGCGCGTTTTAATCTATCAATCAGCATGCGTCGGTTGGCTAGATGCGTCAGTGAGTCATAAAAAGCTAAATGCTCAATTTCGTCTGCGGCCTGTTTACTCTCGGTAATGTCAGAAAACAAACATACAAAATTGGTAATAGTTTGTGCATGATCGCGCACAGCAAAAATATCTATCCAAGCGTCATAACTTTCACCTTTATCGCTCAAGTTTTTTGCTTCGCCCCTCCACTCTCCAGCATATTCAGACTCCTGCTGTATTTTTTCAAAAAACTGAGGGTCATTATTCACAAAGCCGATATTTTTTGGGTGAGCGCCAAGTACAGCCTCGCGGCTATAGCCAGTAATTCTAGAGAACGCAGGGTTAACTTTTAAAATATTTAGGTCAACATCGGTTATCAGTATACCGTCGTGCGCATGCTCAAACACACTGGCAGAAAGCGCCATGCGTTCAGAGTTTTCTCGTAAGGCAGCCATACTCTCGCGTAATTTATGACGCATACTGAGCACATTGGACATTAGAGTATTAGGCTTAGCTTCTAAACCATCATTTTCAAGATCGCCATCTGCAATACGCTTGACGACATCAATAGCCAAAGCCGGGTCGCCGCCAATAGGATTAACAATCAAACGTCGCAACTGCCATAAAATAATCACAACAAGTATTGCCCCCATTACCACAGCGGTAATGATAACGAACCACGAATGTGCTAAGCCAATTGAACGAGCTTCGCTTAATGGATAGGCAACCACCACTTTGAAGCCCCAATTAGGGATTTCTTCTGTGATAAATTTCCAACTTTCAGGTTGTTCATAAAATAAGCGCTCCGCCTCGGCAAGTGGCACATGGGCTGAATAAAATCGAATTTTACTATTACCATCAAGTACCATGGCAAAACCGCTTTTAAGCTGTCGCGTATTGCGCACCGCATCGCGAATCACTTTCATATCGACTTTATAGCCAACGTAATAAGCACCTATCACAGCGCCATTCGCGTCATACATAGGGTCGTAACGCGTGATATAAGGCTCATCCAGAATATCCACAACACCATGAAATGTCTTTCCTAGACTAAGCGCATTAAAAGCCTTGGTATTTGGGTTTAATACGGTACCTGTTGCTCTAGACATATTGGTTTTTAAAACATTGGTGGACACTCGTACAAAATCATGACCATCTTTTACAAAAATAGTCGCAGTACCGCCAGCTAAGCTAGATAAATCATCAACCAGTTTAAAAAGATTAGTGACAGAGGTACTGCCAAACATTAAGTTAGGAACAACCTTACCTTGCGAGTTGACCTGACCGTCTATAGACGGCTCACCCATAATTTGACTTTGCTCTTTTAAAAGCCGCATGGATAAATCAGCTTTATCCGAGACTAATTCATCCGTGACGTCAATAAGACGAACCAAGGTCTTAGCTTGTTCATGTGCGTCAGCTTGAATACTATCGAGTTGCTGCGAAGTCTGTTGTGTAATCAACACAAATGGCGCTGCCGCTAAAAGAATTAGCACGGGCAGAATGAAGCGCCATATTGTGGATATTTTATTAATCATATTGACTTACAACTCATTTACATTTTGTAACGAAATGATAGCTTAACTTTAATCTATCTCAACAACTACCATTGAAAATTAGTTATTTATAATATTTAGATACGACATCATGGCCAAAGTGAGACTTTAGAAAAATTCACTGACTCGCTTTTGTAGGTTGGGGTTTTAACCCCACGCGGTTCAATATTTCAAGGTTGGTGACGCATGGGTTGAACCCACCCTATTTGTCTTGCCTAACAAACTCACTGGCATTGCGAACTCATTCACCATGCCAGCTTGTATCTTAAAACTCTTCCCACTCATCATCATTAGTACCCGTTTTAGCCACCGCTTTAGGCGCAGGCCTGCTGGCTACCGCATGCATTTTTTTGACTGGGGCGCGTAACGGGCTATTCACTGCGCGACGGTTATCATTAGCTCCACTGCCGTTGTTCAACTTGAATACACTGACTACATCGGCGAGTTGTATCGCTTGTTCTACTAAGCTTTCAGCTGCGGCTGCCGCTTGTTCTACTAAGGCGGCATTTTGCTGGGTGGTTTCGTCCATGCTGGTGACTGCTGCGTTAACTTGGTCGATGCCTGCACTTTGCTCACTTGAGGCGGCGGTGATTTCTCCCATGATGTCGGTCACTCTCTGTACTGAGGCGACGATCTCTTGCATGGTTTTACCAGCTTGTTCTACTTGTGTTGTGCCTTCGGCGGTTTTGCTGACTGAGTCTGAGATGAGTTCTTTAATTTCTTTGGCTGCGCTGGCTGAGCGTTGCGCGAGGTTGCGTACTTCGCCTGCGACGACGGCAAAGCCTCGGCCTTGTTCGCCGGCTCGGGCAGCTTCAACAGCGGCATTGAGTGCAAGGATGTTGGTTTGGAAGGCGATGCCATCAATGACAGAAATAATATCTTCAATCTTTTTAGCGCTGCTGTTGATGGCGCTCATGGTAGAAACGACTTGACCGACCACTTCGCCACCTTTTACCGCGACGCCTGAGGCGGCTGCGGCTAGTTGGTTGGCTTGTTTGGCGTTCTCAGCGTTGTTTTTAACGGTTGAGGCGAGTTGTTCCATACTCGCGGCGGTTTCTTCTAGGCTTGAGGCTTGTTGTTCGGTGCGTTGTGAGAGGTCGTTATTACCTGTGGCAATTTCATTGGCTGCGGTGGTAATGGTTTCGATGGCTTCTTTGACGGCGATAATTGGGGTGACGATGGTTTCTAGTGTGGCGTTGACGCCTTCTACAACTTTGCGGAAGTCGCCTTGGTGTTTTGTGGCGTCAGCACGTACGGTTACACGTCCATCTGCGGCGGCTTCTGCTAGTAGGTTGGCGTCAATCACCAGATTATTGATTGCTCTAATACAGGTGTTCAAGTTGTCTTTAATGTTGTTAAAGTCGCCGTTGTAGTGCGCAGTAATACTGTCTGGAATATCGCCCTTTGAAATGCGCTCTACGCAATCTGCAGTGACGTTGAGCGGCCCTACCACTGAATCCAATGTGTTGTTTACGCCTTCAATAATCTTGCGGAAGTCGCCTTGGTGTTTACTTGCGTCTGCACGGGTCGACAGTTTGCCTTGCTCAGCAGCTTGAGATAGGGTGTTTGCATCATTCACCAAACTATTAACCGCTGTAATGCATTGGTTAAGATTGTCTTTTAATTGATTAAAGTCACCATGATAAGTATCAGTAATCTGAGCTGGTATATTGCCTTTAGCCATACTATCTACATAGCTTGCGGCTACATTAAGCGGGTTAATGACCGCATCTAACGTATCATTTAGACCCTGCACAATTTTGCGGAAATCACCTTGATGCTTACTTGCGTCAGCACGTGTACTGAGTTTGCCAGCGACAGCGGATGCAGAAAGCACATTTACATCGGTCACCAACGCATTAATATTGTTGCGCACTTGTTCAATGGCTTCGTTTACAAAGGCTTTTTTACCTGGAAACTGTTCTAGTGTTGCAGTTAAATCACCTTCGCCAAAACGCTTCACACAAGCAAGGGCTTTTTTATTCATGTCAATATGACCAGCGACCATCTTATTCACACCCGCAGCCATGTCTGCATAACCACCTTTAAATCGACTGACGTCTACATCAACATCAATATCACCAGCATCGTGCTGCGTACTGACGTGATTGAAAGACTGGACTATTGAATGAAGCGTATCTTGTAAAGACTTAATAGAGTAAGCAACGCTTGTTTTATCGTTTTCTTGAACCACAATTTTCTGGTTCAAATCACCTTGCGCGAAGTTACTTGATAACTCAGCTAAATCACTAGGCTCTGCGCCCAACTGACGCATTAAAGTACGTAGGGTTAAAGCGACCATACCTAACACCGTAAGCAACACCAAGGCACCAAAAATCATAGAGATTGTTCGGGCAGTAGCTTTAGATGAAACCGCATTAACTGCATTCTGTTTTGCAAGCTGCATCTTGTAGTCAGCATGTTGATCCATTAATTTGGTCACATCTTTACCGACAGCATCTGCATTTTTTAGTGCAGTGTCCAGTCTATTTTGTAATGCGACTTTATCCGTTGGCTTTACCGAGAGTATTTTTTGAGCATTGCTGCTTGAAATATCGATGACTGTAGCCATTGCCTGGTAATACATAGATAGTTTGTTAGACTCTGCGTCATACATAGACTTGTCTTTTTCATCTGAAATGAGCGACTTGTAGCTACTAATAGCTTCGTCAACTTTTTCTTTTTTTGAGTTTATAGACTTCTCTTCGCTTTTCTTTTCATTAGCATCATCAAGAATGACGTGGCGCTGCAAGCTAATTCGCAAGCGCAAAAAATACTCATTCGCTTCGGCTAACTTAGAAATGGAGGGAATACTATTTAAGTTTGCGTAATTAACTTCAGCAAACACACGATTAACCGTGTATTCAGACATTGCTATTAAAGAAACAATGCCCAATGCCGCAATGGATGCGAGGACTTTTATACGTGTAGCTATTTTCATTTCGATCATTCCCAAGATTATTGTGCAACACATTCAATACACTGACTAAAATTAGCACACACTTATTTAACTACATGAAGTCTGTATTTAATCTTGGGAATACAAGGGGTATATGCTAGTAAATCAGGCTATAGCCTAATTTACTAAGTAAAATAAGTGATCAGAATCTGTATGCTCTAAATTAGCATTAACTTAAACTGTAAATTCCATATAAATTTACAATAACCTCAATAAAACATATAGTTACAATATAAATCCTCGTGTAATTTATTATTTTCTTAGCCCATTCGGGCTATTGTTCTAAAAACTGGTCGGTTGATAATGATTTCTCGGCTAATCTAAAGTAGCCGCATAAAAAAATGTAGGCCGCAATGATTAATGCAGCCACATTAATAATGAAGCTAAGGAGAGAGTCATGAAAAAAAGTGCGATAGTATTGGCATTGGCGTTTTTACCTACATTGGCAAATGCAAATTTAGTAGTAAATGGTTCTTTTGAGTCGGATACACAGGCAGCAGGAACTTGGAATATCTACGACAACCTAACTGGCTGGACTGGTGGTAGATCAGGTATAGAGTTACGTAATAATGTTGCTGGTGCGGCTTCTGATGGCGTTAACTTTGTGGAGCTTGATACTACTAAAAATAGTTCAATGTATCAAATAGTTAGCACGTCTGCAGATACTTGGTATACCTTGTCATTTGATTATTCACCACGTGAGGGTGTGTCAGCTGAATCAAATCAAATTAAGGTTTGGTGGAACCATGATCTACTAACAAGCCCACCGCTTAAAGGTGATGGTGGCCCTCTAGGTTCTGGTAACAGCTGGGCTAGTTATTCATTCAAAGTGCTAGGTACAGGGAGCGATAAACTGTTGTTCGATGCTCTGGGTGCGAATGACTCTTACGGCGGCAGTTTAGACAATGTTAACGTTTCAGCCGTACCAGAGCCAGAAACCTACGGCATGATGCTAGCTGGTTTGGGTTTAATGGGTTTTATGGCTCGTAGACGCAAAAATAATCAGGTGTAATAACTAGAGTTTCAGCATGAAAAACGGGAGCTAAAGCTCCCGTTTTAGTTATTAAGCACCGATGTCTTAATAATCAATAAACCCAACGTAAATGCCGATTACCAGTGCGAAGAGCTCTGTTAAACACTGACTTTAGATTTAACAATAAACACATTAGCTAACACGCCCACCGCCGCCAGACACCAAACAATAACAGCGCCTGAAGGCAAATCAAATATAGCTGATAACGCTAAACCGAATATATAAGCTGCTGAGCCAATTAAATATGCACCTATCATTTTTCTGGATTCAGGCCAATTTCGTACAGCAAGTGCTGGAATAATCAAGCTGGAAAACACTAAATAGATGCCTACCATTTGCACTGAAGCGGTGACAGCTAGAGCAAACAAACCATAAAAACCCGCACGACCCATTTTATCTTTTAAGCCAAACCATACGGCTAATATAAGCACTGACAGTATTGAAACAGGTAATAACTGGCTCATGCTAACCCAAAGAATCTGACCAGCTAGCAAGTCCTTTAAATGCTCGCCGCCGTGCGGGTTGTTAGCCAGTAACAATATGCCTGCACTGGCTGCCAACACAAAAAATACACCGATTAATGCCTCTTGAACTTCTGGCCACTTTTTCTCTGTCCAAGTGAGTAGTAACGCGCCCAGTAAAGCAGCGCTCACTGCCGCAATTTGCACCTTGATACCTTGCGGCTCCCAGCCCATGGCATCGGCAGCAATCACTCCCAAAGCAGCAATTTGTGCCACCGCGAGGTCGATAAATACGATGCCTCGCTTAAGCACTTGCTGACCGAGTGGCACATGCGTTGCCAGTACTAATAAGCCAGCTAAAAACGCTGGGCCAAGGATATTAAGATTTAAGGTATCAAGATTCATTAGTACGCTCCGTAGGTCAATCTATTAGCAATCCAAATAATCATCAAGCTTTACTTAGCCGCATCTAAAAGACGTTGCACGGTGTCGTTAAATAAAGAAAACAGGTCTTTGGCACGATCTGACCCGCCTACTGTAAATGGCAACGCTACCGCTGGAATCTTAGCTTTCTCTGATAGCCATTGCGATGGACGCTCGCTGTTGTATGCCGCTCTAATCACCATCTTCGCAGGCTGACGCTCCAACTGCGTAAGTACCTCGTTAAGGTGGCTACTGGTTGGCTCAACGCCTGGTTTTGGCTCTAGCGTTGCTACTTCACGTAAGCCCAGCCAATCTTCTAAATAGGGAAAGCCTTTGTGCTGCACGACGATAGCCATGCCTTTAAGCGGTGCTGCCTGAGCTTCCCAACGCTTGCTTGCATCTTGCCAGCGTTGCGCAAAATCTTTATGCTTAGCTTGGTAAAACAAAGCATTAGGCGCATCGATTTCAGCAAGTCGCTGAGACAAGGCATCACCCACTTTAGAAATATTGCGCGGGTCAGTTTGAATATGCGGATTGCCACCTGGATGCACGTCACCATCCGCACGGTCTAGACGGCTTGGTATTTCTAACATGCGCACATAATGCGCAGCCTCAAAATTACCCGCCTTGCCAGCTAATACATTGGTATTGCCTGCTTGACGTAGCAATACAGGCAGCCAGCCAATCTCCAGTTCAGAGCCTGTACATACCAGTAAATCAGCCTTGCGCAACTGCGCAACTAGGCTAGGTTTAGCTTCAATATGGTGAACATCTTGCAGGGCATTAGTTGCGGTAAATACAGTGACTTTATCGCCACCAAGCTCTTGCGCAAGCGCACCCCACTCTGGCTCGCAGGCAAATACATTAAGTGCAGCTTGTGCAGATTGTGCTGTAGCTAGTAATACAGCTAGTGATAATGCTTTGAATATATATTTCATCTAAGATCTCCTTAATATTTGTGTGCGCCATGAGCGCCTAGGCTCATTTGGTACTGGATGAATATTTGATTGTCGGTAGCTTCTTGGCGGGATTTATCGCTAGAGACCTGTAAGCGGATGCGTGAGAATTCGCTTGGGCTAAAATCCAACATGGCACTGACGCGTTTAGGGTCGTAGCTACTATTCGCTAGATTAGCTGCGTTATCACCATAATTAACACTCCCGCTGTTCAATTGGTCGTAACGCAAGCCAGCGCGCCAGTATGGCAAGAATTTATAAACACCTTGTAAGTACCAGCCATCTTGCGATGCATTGTAATTATTAATACCACTGTCGTTAGTCAAATCGCCACTCTCTTTACGATGCAGATATTCACCCTGCAACTTAAAGCTGGTATTAGTTGCATTACCATTAGGCGCCCATTTCCATACAAAGTCGGCTAGCCAAACTTTACTATTGCCTGTGAAGCTATTGGTCACTTCAGCAGCTGAGGCATCCAAGTCGTCAGACTGCCTATCTTTAGGTGAAACCTCTAGATATGACAAACCTGCGCGCCAACTACTGTTAATACCTAAATCACCCCCTACATGGGCAAATATTGAACCAGCGCCGCCACCATTTTTATCTCGGCCTTCTGTATCAGCTATGCGTCCACGACCATATTCAGCACCAAGTTCCAGAAACATATCAGTCGGTGCTAACCATTTCAGTTGTATACCATCATCACCAAACTGAGTGCCAAGGAAAGCCTGATAAGCCAATGGGTTATCTACAAAATCCCAAGTATGAGCATGTTGGTCATTTAGATAACCAATGCTGGAAAAGAATCGTCCGGCTTTAAGCGTGACGCCGTAAGGCAAGGTGGTTGTTTGTATAAAAGCCTCCTCCACGCCTATGGTATTGTCTGGCGCTAAGGCTAAGTTAAGGCCGCCATAAAAATTAGGGTCTACACTGGCATAAACACCCAATTCAGATTCACCTAAATTAAATCCTTTGGTGCCAGGTCCAATTTCACCACCTGCCTGAAAACCCGTGATGTGATACTTAGAGTCTTGAGAACGGTTAGCATAAGTACCCGATAAGATTAAAGAAATATCAGGATTAAGCGCATTGCTGGCAGTTGGTCTGGCGCTCGCTTGTACAGAGGCTTCTTCAGCCTTTTTACCCGCCTCACCCGCGACTGTTTCAGTCGTTTGTAACCGTGATTCTAAGGTTTGAATACGCGACTCATAACTCTGTTTCATTTGCTGAATTTCAGCGCGTAATGCTTCTAATTCGTTGCTATCGTTTGCTTTTGCTGCAGCAGGCAGCAGGAAGGTAAGCGCAATGGCGCGCACCAATACTTTTTGATTGAACATGTGAACCTCGTCGTTGCAAAAATAAATAAAACCATGCCTTAACAGGAATGGATTAAGATTTAAGTACTAAGCGAGGATAGGCGGAGCGCGAGAACGGTAAGAAGAGAAACGTGTGGAAATGACGGACTGGTGTAACGCCGTCAACAGTTCAAATTGCCCTGAAGCAATATTGAGAATATGCGCTTGCGAACCAATAGCCGCAGTGAGGCCAGCAAGTGATAAGCACTTTCCGCACACTTCAGCATGATTGCTAGACTTATCTTCACTTGAAGACTTTTGATTTAAAGTCTGCTGATTGGAAGTCTTTTGTTGCAGGTCTGCCGTATGCACATAAGCATGCACCATCGCCTGTTGCTGCCCAAATACGAGCAGCACAGCAAAGAATAAGGTCAGAAATGAACGACGAATCATGAATTTATTATAACAAACTAAATATTAAGTCATATAAATTTATTTAGACATTAGCCATAAGTCTATAAAAGTATGGATGAATTAATCTAAGAAACCAGCCCGATTAATTTCAATTTTCGATACAACGTATTACGGCTAATACCAAGCTGACGCGCCACTGCTGAGATATTGCCAACGTGTTGTTGCATAGCCGAGCGTATGGCATCTTCGGCTAAATAATCTAACGCCAAAGTTTTTGGTGAGGCTATTTTAGGTTGTAGCAGAGTGCCTAAATTTAGGCCTTGAAACTCATCTATAAAATCTTGCGTAAGGTGTGTCTCACTAATCTCATCGCCATCTGCAAGTGCTAAAGCAGTTCTTAACACATTGTGTAATTGACGAATATTACCTGGCCAAGGATGCGTTTTAAAAACCACCATCACTTCAGAAGAAATATTAATGTCACTTGTTTGCTCAACCTGAAGAATGACATCAATAAGTGCCTGCAAGTCAGTACGGTCTCGCAATGCTGGCAAAGCCACACTCAAACCATTTAGACGATAATACAAGTCACTTCTAAACTCGCCAGATTCTACTTTTTCTTTCAACTTTTGATTAGTGGCGCTTACCAATCCAAAGTTCACTGGAATAGACTTTGTGCTGCCTAAAGGAGTGACTTTGCGTTCTTGAAGAACGCGTAATAGGCGTGCTTGCAAGGCCAGCGGCATATCACCGATTTCGTCCAAAAATAGCGTTCCGCCATCTGCTTGCTCTATTTTACCCGCACTACCCTTACGCTTAGCGCCAGTAAATGCGCCTTCTTCGTAGCCGAATAACTCCGCTTCAATCAAGCCTTCTGGCAAGGCTGCACAGTTGACTGCTATCCACGGCCCTTTGTGTTGCGGGCTTGCCTCGTGAATCGCACGAGCGAATAGCTCTTTACCCACGCCAGTTTCACCTTGAATCAAAATAGGAATATCACGGTTCAACACTTTTTTAATTTGTTGAATCGCATGCGCAACTTTAGCATCGCCGCTATTCAATAAATCTAAATTAGCCGCACTAGCTCTTTTCACTTCACGTGTAGCCACTGCGGATTGCTGCTGTTTATGCAACGTTTCTACTTTCACATAAAGTCGCGCACCGTTATTCAATCGTAATGGCACGATTAACTTATCAGCACCATTCATTTGTCTGAGTAAATTTGCGAGCGGAATATCAAAAATATTTTCAAAATCAATTGGCTGACTATTTTGCGAATTTAGGCTGAGTTGAAATTGCCCACTACGATTATTCGCCACTAATTGTCCAGTTTCAGTAAACATAGCAACGCCTTCCCACAAGGTACCGATAAACTCAGGCCTCGCATGAAAATGTAAGACGATATCGCTTTGATGGCTGGCTAAGAAAAGCCTATTTTCAATCATCTGCGCAGACATTTTGACTAACGCCAACGTGTGCTGCTGCGAAGTGTTCGAGTCATTCGATACATCTAGTGTGGCAATCAGTTGATTTTTGGCGCCAAAGATAGGCACAGCAGAACAACTCAGCGAGTGATGGTAAGCCATAAAGTGTTCGGCACCCTGCACTGTCATGGCAGATTGCTCTATCAACACGGTGCCGATGGCATTGGTCCCACGATGGTCTTCACGCCAAGATGCGCCCGGCGACAGGGCAATGCGTTGCTCTTCTCTTAGCAAATGATGGCCGCCTAGGCTATTTAAAATCACCCCTTGGTCATCAGTCAAAATCACAATATTCCGCGTATGCGCAATTTGCTCGTTCAGGGTTTCCATTTCGGGTAGAGCAAGTGAAAGCAACTGGCGATTTTGCTCACGCTTCAGCGCGAGTTCTTGAGCTGTAATGACTTCCAAATTAGATGGTGAATGGGCATTCACGCCATTGGCAAGACAACGCCGCCACGAGCGCTCTATGGCTTCGGCAATACTGCCTTGCTCAACATTGCCTTTGGTTAAGAAGTCGTTTCTGGCTTGCGAAACGCTCTGCGTGCGATCTATCGAAAAATGATTCATGACCTAGTAAAGCTTCCAATTCGGGTGAGCAACTTAATTGAACAACTGTCACGTAACACATTGTTCAATATTGACACAGTATTAAAAAATTAATGAATATCTCACCAACGCATACGAGCATTTAATAAAAATAGTTGATTGATTTTAAACCATTTTATTCCGTTAAAACTACTTTATATTGCCAATTTTTGATGTTGGCACATCAATTGCAATAACTACATTGCAACAGTCACATTGTTACAAATATCGTTCAATGCGCGACATGAGCAATACACAACTTAAAAAATATTATATTTGAGGATAAATATGAACCATCAATTTAAACGTAAATTTGGTGCCGGCCTAGTGTTAAGCGCAGGACTTTTTGGCTTAATGAGCACACCCGCTTTTGCTGATGACGAACAATTAAAACTGATGAACGATGATAATCAGTGGACTCAACCACGTAAAGATTACAGCAACACAGGTTATAGCCGTTTGTCACAAATCAACAAAAGCAATGTTAAAAAGTTAAAACTTGCTTGGACATTCGCCACAGGTGTTAACCGTGGTCACGAAGGTGCACCATTAGTTGTTGGCGACATTATGTACGTCCATACTGCATTTCCAAATAACGTATATGCTTTGGACTTAAACAATGATCAAAAAATTGTTTGGTCATACTTTCCAAAACAAGATGCTAGCGTTCAAGCAGTATTATGTTGCGACAACGTGAACAAAGGCTTAGGTTACGGCGATGGCAAGATTTTCCTGCAACAGAATGACGGTGTTTTAGTTGCATTAGATGCCAAAACAGGTAAAGCCATTTGGGATACTAAAGTGACTGATCCTAAATCAGGCTCATCAAACACCAATGCTCCACACGTGTTTAAAGACAAAGTAATCACTGGCTGTTCAGGTGGTGAGTTTGGCGTACGCTGCTACATCTCAGCTTATAACATTAAAGATGGTGCGTTGGTTTGGCGTGCATACAGCACAGGCCCAGATGATGAAATGTTAATTGGCAAAGACTTCAATAAAGAAAATCCGCACTACAGCGCATTATCAGTTTATGAAGATGTGAATGGTGGTAATAAGCTAGGTGGTTCATTCAAAGCTATTCCTAAAGAAAACTTAAAATACCCAGAAGCTAATCTAGGTGTAAGAACTTGGTTAAAACCACAAGCTAGAAAAGATGGTTGGCAAACTGGTGGCGGCCCTACATGGGGTTGGTACTCATATGATCCAGCACTTAATTTGATGTACTACGGTACAGGTAACCCTGGCACTTGGAATCCGGATGTACGTCCAGGTGATAACAAATGGTCTATGACGATTTTTGCACGTGACTTAGACACTGGCGTGGCAAAATGGGGCTACCAAATGACGCCACATGATGAGTGGGATTATGACGGCATGAATGAGATTGTATTATGGGATGCTAATGGCAAGAAACTAGCTTCACATTTTGACCGTAACGGCTTTGGTTATACATTTGACCGCACTAACGGCACTTTGTTAGTTGCGCAAAAAATGAACCCATTCGTGAACTGGGCAACTTCTATCGACATGAAATCAGGTGTGCCGATTAAAGATCCAAAATACTCAACTCACCAAGACTACAACGCTAAAGGCATTTGCCCGTCAGCTTTAGGTGTTAAAGATGAACAACCCTCAGCGTTCTCACCTAAAACCAAAATGTTTTACGTGCCGCTTAACCATGTATGTATGACTTATGAGCCAGTTGAATCTAAATACGTAGCTGGTCAACCATGGGTTGGTTCAACCCTGACCATGTTTGCAGGCCCTGATGGCGTGATGGGTGGCTTCATGGCATGGAACGGTCTAACTGGTAAATCTGCTTGGTATAACAAAGAGAAGTTCTCAGCTTGGGGCGGTGCTTTAGTTACGGCTTCTGATTTAGTGTTCTACGGTACATTAGATCGCTGGGTAAAAGCGCTTGATGCCAAAACAGGTAAAGAGCTTTGGAAATTCCAAGTAGGTTCTGGCGTGGTTGGTAATGCCATTACATACGGTCACAAAGGTAAACAATACGTTGCCGTGCTATCAGGTATTGGTGGCTGGGCTGGCGTGGCAATGAACCTTGGCTTAACCAATGAAACCGATGGCCTTGGTGCTGCTGGTGGTTACAAAGAATTAACTAAGTACAACGCTGCGCCAGGTGGCGGCGCTATGAACGTATTTAGCTTGTAGTTGATAAGCAATAAGTAAACTAAAAGAGCCAACCTAATAAGTTGGCTCTTTTTTTATCAACAGTAGTTTTAACCACGCAAACATTACAACTTATTAAATATCTCCCTTGCTCGCTTTATCTATAATTTCCAGCAAGGTATTTTCTAGCTCTTGAGCAGCTTTTTGGGCGCGTGGCGTTGGATTTTTGATACTTTTTAAATCAAACGTTGGTCTTGCTAAACCAATGAACAGTTTTAGCTTTTTGTTTGCATCTGGCTTTTCATATATCGCTATGCGACAAGGTGCGAATACCAAAAACTCGGGATGATCTAAGAAAATATCAGTGCCCAAACTCAAATTACAGAAGCTATGCACTTCCTTGATGCCTTGCGGATCTATACCACGTTTTTTGATGTGTTCGCCAATAGGAAAGTTGGCAGGATTAACAAAGTTCTTGCCTTCAGAGAGGCTTTTAAGACTATCCACCACATCTTGATAACTCACCCCATCATGCACCGCCAACTCATAAATCGCAGTAGTGTTGTCTATCGGTGGCATGCCTGCTCGCACCTGTCCTGACAACTCAACTTTCTCTGAGATTGCTGGCTTTACGGTACTACAGCCAATGACTGTTATCAATAAAGCTGCAAGTAAAAAATGTTTCTGCATCGCGACACTCCAAATTTGAAAGTGAATTATGTACCGCTTATTTTAAGTGCTTCATTCACCGCTTTACGATTAAAGCTTGGCGCCATAAGCTCAATGAAGCCGTACATATAACCACGCAAGAAGGCGTCTTTACGAACACCTAAATAAGTCGTGCTATTAGGGAATAAATGGCTGACATCTACCATCGCTAAATTTGAATCGCGCTCAGGGTCATACGCCATATTCGCTAGTAAACCAACGCCCAGCCCCAATGTCACATAGGTTTTAATCACGTCAGCGTCAATGGCCGTCAATACAACGTTTGGTGAAACGCCAGCTTCGCTAAATGTTTTTGATACCAAGCTACCACCTGTGTAGCCAAAATCGTAGGTAATCAAAGGATACGCAGCTAACTTCTCAAGTGTCAACGCGCCATCTAATAGCAAAGGATGTCCATGTGGCACCACCACGCAACGATTCCACTCATAACAAGGTAAGCACAATAGATTCTCAAAATCACTGATATATTCAGTAGCAATACCAACATCGGCATCGCCCTTCGCCACTTGCTCAGCCACTTGACTGGGATTACCTTGATGAATATTTAATTTAACATGTGGATAAGCTGTCATAAACGATTTGACTACAGCAGGTAATTTGTAACGCGCTTGAGTATGCGTAGTCGCAATGGTTAAGGTACCTGTTTCAATATTACTAAACTCATCACCCACACGTTTAATATTATCTATTTGATGCATGACTTTTGCAGCCAAAGATAATATCTGCTCACCCGGCTCAGTAATACCCGTAAGTCGCTTTCCGTTGCGTAAAAATACTTGCAAACCGATCTCTTCTTCAAATAACTGAATCTGCTTACTCACTCCCGGCTGCGAGGTATATAAAGCATCAGCAGCACTGGTAATATTAAGATCTTGACGAGCAACCTCATTAAGGTAGCGTAATTGTTGTAGTTTCATAGTCCTGTCATTTCAATTTTGAGCAATTCAATATAACTAAAAATTATACATATAGAATAACATATTCTAAAAAAATTATTTAGACCTGATATAGTGCCGATGCTTAAGAAAATGTTCAATAAATTGCTTTAATTAACGGATACTCCATATGGAATTTGGTTACATTATTGCTGGCTTTGTGGTCGGCATGTTGGTTGGTTTGACTGGTGTTGGTGGCGGTTCACTCATGACGCCGATTCTCGTGCTGTTTTTTCACATCAAACCCGCTTTAGCTGTAGGCACTGATTTGCTCTACGCCTCAGTAACAAAAAGTGTAGGTATTTTTGCACACGGCAAACTAGGCAATATCGATTGGAAAATAGTACGGCTGTTAGCATATGGTAGTGTACCCGCCTCTATTCTAACCACACTATATTTGCGTAACCAAGACATCGCTTCAGATGCGGCAGTAAATACAATTAAATTTTGGCTCGGAATTGCATTATTAGTGACGTCACTTTCTGTGTTATTCCGTAATCAGTTGGTTAAATTTTCAACAAAAGAACATCTAGTGAATGAAAAATGGACACCTTATTTAACCATAATATTAGGCTTAGTTTTAGGTGCATTAGTCACGCTAACTTCGGTGGGCGCAGGTGCATTGGGGGTAACAGCCTTATTAATCATTTATCCGCGTAGGCCAATTCTTACTATTATTGGTTCAGATATTGCTCATGCAGTACCGCTTACTCTGGTTGCGGGGCTTGGCCATGCAAGCATTGGCACGGTAGACTACAACTTACTCGGCACTTTGTTAATCGGCTCAATCCCTGGCATTTGGATTGGCAGTCACTTAAGCTCAAAAATGGCTGAGCACTGGGTGCGCATTGCACTTGCATTAATATTGATTTTTGTGGGCTTAAAACTCGTTTTCCATTAAAATAGCGAGTTACCTAGCTCCATATGCCATAGAGATTATTAGTTAAGTTTTTGGGATTAAGAAAAGCACAACATGTATAAGTATGATGAAATAGACCAAACACTCGTCGATGAGCGCGTTGCGCAGTATCGTGATCAAACACGTCGTTATTTAGCTGGCGAATTAAGCGAAGACGAATTCCGTCCACTACGCTTACAAAACGGCCTGTATATTCAACGCCAAGCGCCTATGTTGCGTATTGCCGTGCCTTACGGGATGCTCTCAAGCAAGCAATTACGTAAGTTAGGCGACATTGCAGGCAAGTACGACAAAGGCTATGGTCATTTCAGCACTCGTCAGAACTTGCAATTAAACTGGCCTAAACTAGAAGATGTGCCCGAAATTTTAGCTGAGTTAGCTACTGTTGAAATGCATGCCATTCAAACATCAGGCAACTGTATCCGTAACATTACTACCGACCAATTCGCCGGCGTTGCGCCAGATGAAATTATTGATCCACGCGTCATGGCTGAAATCATGCGTCAATGGAGTACATTCCACCCTGAGTTTGCGTTATTACCGCGCAAATTCAAAATTGCTGTGTCTGGCACTCGCGATGACCGTGCTGTGGTGCAAATGCACGATATCGGTATGGAGTTCTATAAAGACAGCAATAACAAGGTTGCTATTAAAGTGTGGGTGGGCGGTGGTTTAGGCCGTACCCCGATTTTAGGCACAGTGATTCGCGAGCATTTAGAGTGGCAACATGCCCTCACCTATTGCGAAGCGATTATCCGCGTTTACAATTTACATGGTCGCCGCGACAACGCATACAAAGCACGTATCAAAATTTTAGTAAAAGCACTTGGCATCGAAGAGTTTAAACGCCAAGTCGAAGAAGAGTGGTCACACCTAAAAGATGCACCTAACACGATTCCAGAAGGTGAGTTAGAGCGCGTTAGTAAGCATTTTGAGGCTATGCCTTATGAAACACTGCCAGCACATGATGCGGGCTTTGATGCGGCTATTGCAAGCAACCCAGCGTTTGCTGCATGGGTTAAACGCAGTGTGCATGCGCACAAAGTTGCGGGTTATCGCGCCGTTACACTTTCATTAAAACCACATGGCACAGCACCTGGCGATGCAACTAGTGAGCAAATGAATGTCGTTGCTGATCTTGCCGACCAATACAGCTTTGGCGAATTGCGCGTTTCACATGAACAAAATTTAATTTTGGCTGATATCAAGCTCAGCGACCTATTTGCGGTATGGGAAAAAGCCCGTGCAAATGGTTTAGCCACCCCAAACATTGGCTTGTTAACTGATATTATCTGCTGCCCAGGTGGCGATTTCTGCTCATTGGCTAACGCAAAGAGCATCCCCATTGCAACTGCCATCCAAATGCAGTTTGATAATCTAGATTACCTGCATGACATTGGCGATATTGAACTCAATATCTCAGGCTGCATGAACGCCTGTGGTCATCACCATATTGGTCACATCGGTATTTTAGGTGTCGATAAAGATGGTTCTGAATGGTATCAAGTTAGCATTGGTGGTAGCCAAGGCAACGACGCAAGTTTGGGCTCTGTGATTGGGCCATCATTTTCAGCCGATGAAATGCCAGCGGTAGTGCAAAAGCTGATTGATGTTTACATTCAAGAGCGCACACCAGAAGAACGCTTTATTGATACCGCACGCCGCCTAGGTGTTGCACCATTCAAAGCACACGTGTATGCAGATAAAAATACAGCAAAACCAGAGGTGACAGCATGAGTAATTTAATCACGCTAAATAACGGCGTTGCCGCCATTTCAGAAAATGAATGGACCATCATTAAACTGCCAGCTAGCCAAGTGGAAGAACGTAAGCAAGCTGGTAAAGTTGTTTTATTCAAGCTTACAGGTGAAAAAACTGTTTCTGCAGAGCAAATTGCTACTACCGAGATTCCAAGCGCGGGCAAAATTATTGTGCCATTAAGCGTCTTTATTGCGCGCAAAGCCGAGCTACAAGACCGTATGACCAGCAATCAAATTGGTGTGTGGGTTGATACACATGAAGTTTTAGAGGATTTAGTGAGTAGCGTAAGCGATTTAAATAGCTTACCAATCATTGCTGTACATGTTGAACGCTTTGCTGATGGTCGCATTTTCTCACTAGGTACCTTATTACGCACACGTTATGGCTTTAAAAATGAATTACGCGCTATCGGTGATGTATTGCGTGACCAATTGTACTTCTTTAAGCGTAGCGGGTTTACCAGCTACCTCATTCGTGCCGATCGCTCTGCAACAGAAGCATTGGCAAGCTTGAATGACTTTACCAACCCTTACCAAGGTGCGGTTGATGAACCTCGCCCTGTGTTTAAACGCTATAACCGAGTTGCATAATGAATAACTCTGTTTCTATGCTAAAACCAGCGGCAAGCAACCCTGCAACCAAGCCAGAATTGACTGATACGCTTGTTGCCAGCGTGAACGCAAAAACGGCTGCCGTATTAGCGTTACTTCGTGATGCTAGCGCTGAGTTAAAAGCCATTACCTTTGCTAACAGCTTTGGTGCGGAAGACATGGTCTTGACTGACATCATTCTTAAAAATCAGGTGGCTATTGAGATTTTTTCACTTGATACAGGTCGCTTGCCTGTTGAAACTTATGACTTGATTGCAGAAACTGAAAAGCACTACAGCACAAAACTGAACGTGTATTTTCCGCAAGCTGCCACTGTTGAGTTTTACGTTAAAACCAATGGTATCAATGCTTTTTACGAGTCAATCGAGCTTCGTAAAAGCTGCTGTCACATGCGTAAAGTAGAGCCTTTGCAACGTGCACTTAAAGACAAAGATGCATGGGTGACTGGTATGCGTGCGGCACAGGCAACGACAAGAACTAGCTTACCAGTGCGCGAATTTGACGAAGGTAACAAACTAGAAAAATTCAATCCACTAAGCGATTGGACTGAGCAAGAAGTTTGGGCGTATATCCGCATGCACGAAGTACCATATAACCAACTTCACGATCAATTTTACCCAAGTATAGGCTGTGCGCCATGCACACGTGCAATTGCCATGGGTGAAGATGTTCGCGCTGGCAGATGGTGGTGGGAAGACCCACTTAACAAAGAATGTGGACTTCACGTTAAAAAGTAGTTGGTAAAAATAAAAATGTAAAGTTAAACCAGACTTAAAGTTTTGAATTAATTATATAAAGTAAGCTATTGAATATGTTAAATAAAGAAAAATCAAACCATCAACCTTTGTCGCATTTAGATTGGCTAGAGTCAGAAGCCATTTACATTCTGCGTGAGGTCGCTGGACAGTGCTCTAACCCGGTATTGCTGTTCTCAGGTGGTAAAGATTCCCTGTGTATTTTACGTTTAGCTGAAAAAGCTTTTCGCCCAGGACGCTTTCCGTTTCCATTAATGCACATTGATACTGGTCATAATTACCAAGAAGTAATTGATTTCCGTGATCAACGCGCCGCTGAATTGGGCGAACGATTAATTGTACGTTCAGTTGAAGACTCGATGAAACGCGGTACAGTCGTATTGAAATCAGCTGACGAGTCACGCAACAAACATCAATCAGTGACCTTGCTTGAAGCGATTGAAGAGTTTGGCTTTGATTGCTGTATTGGCGGCGCACGCCGTGATGAAGAAAAAGCGCGCGCTAAAGAACGTATCATGAGTTTCCGTGATGAGTTCGGTCAATGGGATCCAAAAAATCAGCGCCCAGAATTGTGGAGTTTGTACAATGCTCGTTCACACAAAGGCGAAAACATTCGTGCCTTCCCTATTTCCAACTGGACTGAGATGGACGTTTGGCAATATATCGAACGTGAAAAACTACAATTACCAAGCATTTACTTCGCACATCAACGCGATGTTGTGATGCGCGCTGGCTCGATTGTGCCAGTGAATGTGCCACTCGTGAATGGCGAAGTGACCAACCCAGTAAAAGCCGGCGAAGAAATCATCAAGATGCAAGTACGTTTTAGAACCGTTGGCGATATTAGCTGCACAGCACCTGTGATTTCAGACGCAGACACCGTATCAAAAATTGTACTTGAAACAGCAACATCAACCATTACAGAACGTGGCGCGACAAGGCTTGATGACCAAACCTCTGATGCATCAATGGAACAACGTAAAAAAGAAGGCTACTTTTAAATTGTAGGTCGTTCTTTAAACCGACTTATTGGGCTGAAGTCCAATCTACAATAAATCAATTATTTAAAATTAAAATATGACAACACAACACAACGATTCACTTTTGCGTTTTATGACCTGCGGCTCTGTCGATGACGGCAAAAGCACGCTCATCGGCCGCTTGCTATTTGATACCAAAACCATTTTGGCCGATACATTAACGCAAATTTCGAATACCTCGAAAAAGCGCGGTATGGAAGCGGTGGATTTATCTCTACTTACCGATGGCTTGCAAGCTGAGCGTGAGCAAGGCATTACCATTGACGTAGCCTATCGCTACTTCAGCACAGGTACACGTAAATACATTATTGCCGATGCGCCAGGTCATGAACAATATACCCGTAACATGGTAACTGCAGCCTCTACCGCCAACTTGGCAATTATCTTAATTGATGCTCGCCGTGGCGTTTTAACGCAAACACGTCGTCACAGCTATTTAGCACATTTGGTTGGTATTCAACACATTGTTGTTGCCGTCAACAAAATGGACTTGGTGAATTATGATCAAGCAACCTATGAAAAGATATGTTCAGACTATCTAACTTTTGCAAATGAAATTGGCTTTGCACAAGCTAGAGATATTAAGTTCATCCCTATCTCGGCGTTGGCTGGCGATATGCTGGTTGACCGCCTAGAGAACATGCCTTGGTACACAAGCGAAACGCTACTAGAGATGCTGGAAAAAGCACCGGCAGCGCATACTGAAGGCGATGAAGAATTCCGCTTCCCCGTGCAATTTGTATGCCGTCCGCATGCAAGTGCAGATGCTGACTTGCATGACTTTAGAGGCTTTATGGGCAGAATCGAAAGCGGTAACATTGCCGTAGGCGACGCTGTTACTGTGCTACCAAATGGCTATCAATCTAAAGTCAAAGCCATTCAAATTGGCGATGAACAGTTACAAAGCGCCCAAACCGAGCAAAGTATCACACTATTATTAGAAGATGAAATTGATACCTCTCGCGGCGATATGATTGTTAAAACAGGCAGCACTATTGAACCTGTTAAACAAATCGAAGCATTTGTTTGCTGGCTGTCAGAAACCCCATTATCCCCTGCTCGCACTTATGTGATTCGTCACACTACTCGTGAATCTAAAGCGAAAGTTGGCACTATTGCGTATAAGGTCGATGTAAATACACTTGAAGAACAAGCGACTACCGACCTTAAAATGAATGATATTGCGCGCATTACCTTCAAACTCGCGCAGCCACTGATGATAGATAGTTACAACACTAACCGCGCCACTGGTGCGTTTATTGTCATCGACGAAAGTACTAATAATACGGTTGGCGCTGGAATGATTGTTTAAGCGCTACTTGATATAGCGCAACAATTTAGCGATGCAAAATAATTCAAATTCAAATAAAATAGCGTTTTACGCTTTATAGCTGTTAAGGACCTAAAAATGACCTATGTCGTCACTGAAAACTGTATTCAATGCAAATTTACTGATTGCGTTGATGTTTGCCCTGTAGATTGCTTTGTAGAAGGCCCTAACTTCTTAGCGATTAATCCAGATGAGTGTATTGACTGCACCCTATGCGTTGCAGAGTGCCCTGCCGAAGCGATTTTTGCCGAAGATGATGTACCAGCAGACCAACAAGAATTTATCGCCTTAAATGCGCGCTTAGCTGAATTATGGCCAGTGATTACATCGCGTAAAGCTGCGTTAGAAGACGCAGAAGCAATGAACGGCGTACCTGGTAAGCGTGATTTGTTAATTGAGTAAATATCAGGCTGATTCATTTAAGATATTGAATTAACATAGCATGAAAATAAAAAAGGAGACGAAAGTCTCCTTTTTTTACACTCACTCTCGCTTGTTGAATTAATAACTAGGCTGCATAAGCAAGGGTCGGTTGAGGAGAATCAATGACATGAACACCATTCTTCCAGAAGTAATAGAACTCCCGCCCGACTTTTAGTGTCACCTTATAAGCTTCATTTGATGAAAATAAAGTCAAATTAGCATCCAGTGCGTGTCGATAGGCGACGGGCTGTTTATGTGGTGCATTTCGCAATAAAATCAATAGAAGCTTGGCTAGCTTTTTACATGCATTAATTACGAAATCCTCTACACCATTGCCACGTAGAACCTTCTCATATTCATCTAATGGCTGCATTTCTAGCTTTGTTAAAGTATGCCTGTCCAATGAATTCCACAAATCTTTTAAATCACTATCGCCTGGTTTCCATTTGATTAAATTGGCACCAAAAGCATTGTCTTGATTCATGGCCACAATGGCTTTGATATCGTCTATCCAAAACGAAAAAAACTCTCTGATCACTGGTAAATAATTAAACCATAGCGATTTGTCCAAGTTTTTAAATAGCTGATCAACCGCATCCCTAAATGCGTTGCCATCACAATGAATACTTTCAATCCATGGGATAAGTTTCAGTATAATCACCTCACGCTGCCGAAGCTCAATTTTGGTGAAACCCTTACGCTCCAAAAGATTAAGGTATGCACTCAATGCGATATGTTCACGACTAATAACCATCATCTGCTCTGCTTTCTGATACCACTGCTCGACGTATCAATAAAATCTAAATTAACTAACTAATACTCAAGATATAATGTATTTTAAATTAATAGCAAACATTTCAATTGAAAGAACAAAAACGGGTATCAGTAGCACTTTATTACTTGGATTGAGCTTGGATGACTAGATAAGCAACTTCAAATATATCTAAAATTTAGTTAATATTTGTATAATAATTAACAACCTATGACACCACCCCCTCTCAAATATCTGCAACATTACTCTGCTTCGTTGCAGGATAAAATCCGACAGTTGCAATCTCAAAATATGCTGGGTGAATACATCGTACAACGTTATCCAGAGTCGCATCAGATTCAAACTGACAAGGCGTTATATGTTTATAGTAACGAGCTCAAGCAAGCTTTTTTGCGCAATGCGCCATTGTTGGACAAAGTGCATTATGACAACCGTTTAACTATCGATCATCATGCACTAGGACTGAATACGGCAGTTTCGCGCGTGCAGGGTGGAAAGCTTAAAGCTAAAAAAGAAATACGAATTTCTTCATTCTTTAAAGAAACGCCCGCTGATTTTTTAAAAATGATTGTTGTGCATGAACTTGCACATCTAAAGGAACGCAACCATGACAAAGCATTCTACCAACTTTGTCAGCACATGGAGCCAAACTACCACCAACTAGAATTTGATTGTCGCGTTTATTTACTTTGGAAAATAGAGAGCTAAAAATATAAGTTTAATCATCGCTTAGCTGCTCTGAAATCAAAGCATTCTCTTATTGATGGCTATAAAACTTGCTCTTACGTATCATCAGCCAGCCAAATATCAAATAACCCGCCATCGCTAACGCCAATCCAGACGGTGCATACCAGACTAATGGCACAATCAAACCAGCAGATACTGTCGACAATAGCATTTGTATAAATGCTTGACCTGAAGCCGCAGTGCCCCTGATTTTGGGATGTCGGTCAAGGGCGACAAGTGAAAGTATGGGCATTGCCAATGCCATGCCGATGTTAAACAGAGCAATCGGCAGGATGTTGTATAAAGGCCTTGTGGGCAATGCATAGCAAATCAGCACATTCAAGATGACCATTGCCGCCATCCAAAGATAGGCTATTTTAACTACCTTTTGCCTTGCATAGCGCCCCGCTGCTCGTTTTGCTAGATATGAACCCAAAATCATGCCACAAACGGTAGGGATAAACATGTAGCCAAATTGATGTTGAGTAAAACCTAGCTGCTTAACTAAAAATACAGGACTGGCTAATACGTATAGAAAAAAACCTGCAAAATTTGCACTGAGTGCTAATACAACGTAATTAAATTCCTTATCGCCAAATATCACTTTGTAGTCTTTAATCACTTGTTTTGCAGATAACGGCAAACGTTTCTCGACGGGTACTGTTTCTGGCAAATAGCGAATAGCTGCCCACAGACTCAGCGCTGCATAGAAGGCTAAAAAGATAAAAATAGCTTGCCAGTATATGCCCAGCAACACCCCACCAATAATGGGTGCTATTGCTGGGGCAATACCAAATAACATCTGTACTGTCGCCATCACGCGCTGCGCCTGTGCCCCCTCAAACAGATCGCGCACCATGGCGCGCGCAACTACATTACCAGCCCCACCAGATATCCCCTGCAAGGCGCGAAAGAACCACAGCGTCTCGATATTAGGTGCAAATGCACAGCCTATAGACGCCAGTACGAAAACACCTAGCCCCCATTTAATGGTTGTAATCCGACCGATTGAATCTGAAATTGCACCATGCCATAAAGTCATGAGCGCATAAGGCAAGAGATAAAAAGTGAGGCTTTGCTGAACTTGCACATCAGTTGCACCTAGCTGTGCGCCCATCACATGGAACGCCGGCAGATAGGTGTCAATAGCAAAGGGTGCAAGCGCGGCAAGGCTTGCTAGCACATAGACTAAAAGGTTGGAATGTGTCGAGGTTGAGTGCGGAGAGAGATTAGATTGAGTTTTCATATATTCGTAAATAAAAAAGCGCGCTAGCTTATGTTGCTGCGCGCTTTCTATTATATCTGTTAAAGCTTAAGGCAAAGCATGAAACTCTTCTACCCGCTCTTTATCACCCGCTACATATTTCTTAGAGTTCTTATCGGTTCTAAAAATAATTGGTTGATTAGCTATTACTGGATTTTTGCTGTCTTCAATCGCCTTCTCAATTAAATGATGATGAGGTGAAAGTGAACACACTGGGTCTGCGGCTTCTGCATCACCCGTTAGTAAAAATGCTTGGCAACGACAACCGCCTAAGTCATTCATTTTTTCTGGACACGTCACGCATGGACCTTTCATCCAAGCGGTGCCGCGATATTTATTAAAGGCTGGTGATTCTTTCCAAGCGTACTCCAGACCTTTTTCGCGCACATTTGGAAATGCCATATTCGGCAAAACACGTGCTGAGTGACATGGCAACACATCACCATTGGCAGTGACAATCATAAAGACCTCACCCCAACCATTCATACATTTCTTAGGGCGGTCGCCAAAGTAATCTGGCACCACAAAAAAGATTTTCATCTTGTTGCCAACTTTTTCACGGAACTCATTGGTGATGCGTTCCGCTTCATCAATTTGCTCTTTAAGCGGCATTAACTGGCTGCGATTGACTAATGACCAACCATAATATTGGGTATTAGCAAGCTCTACATAATCGGCGCCTAAGGCCTCAGCCATCTCTAAAATTTCTTTGATATGACCAATATTGTAGCGATGTATTACTACGTTTAGCACCATTGGGTAGCCATGATTCTTAATCATAGCCGCTACTTTTTTCTTTAGCTCGAACGTTTTAGTATTGGTAATGAAGTTATTAATTTCTTCAGTAATATCGTGCATTGAAAGCTGAATGTGGTCTAAACCACCCTCTTTAAATGCCTGAATACGCTTTTCAGTTAACCCAACACCAGAGGTAATCAGGTTGCTGTAATAGCCCAATTTTCTAGCTTCAATCACAATGTCTTCAATATCGTCACGCAACAAAGGCTCACCACCAGAAATACCAAGCTGTATGGCACCCATTTTCCGGGCATCACGCAAAGCTTGTATCCATTGCTCTGTGGTCAATTCGTTTTGCGTATGTTTATCGTAATCAGTCGGGTTGTAGCAAAAAGCGCAATGCAGTGGACAGCGATAGGTCACTTCAGCCAACAACCAAAGTGGCTGAGTTTGTGTAAGATTAGCCGCAACACCGTTGTTCTTAGGTTGGCCCTGGGCTTGCGCATGCAACTCTTTTTGTACCACTGACTCACCTAGTGAAGTTTGTGTCATTTACTGCTCCTAAATATTCAATTAGCCACAGACCAATTGAATTCTGATACTAAACTTTACGAATCCAAGCTTTTCCGTAAGCCATTTCAAACATGCCAATAATGTCAGCTTCTATTCCTACGGCGTCAGGAAAAGCGGCTTTTAGCTCAGCCACAATATCGCCTACAGTAGCTTTGCCATCCACGCGCTTAATCACTTCACCTGCACCACCATGTAGTTTGACCATACCTTCAGGAAAAAGTATCACATAACTTTGTTGCGCTTCTTCCCATTGAAAACGATGGTGAAACGCAAGCGCGTAAATGTCAGAGTGTAGAATGTTTATTTCCATAGTGTTTGATCGAATATTTTTCTAAAAGTTGATGACTGGCTGATGGAAATAATCTTTTCCATCAATTTTAATATCAAGCGTAGAAGCCAACATGATTGAATCAGCAATCACCCACAATACATTTAGCTTAAATTGCAAAATATCCAGCGCCCTCATTTGCATTTCACGTGAAGTGCTAAAATAATCTAAAGTCACGCCCAAACCTTGCTCTACATCGCGGCGCGCTTCGGTGAGGCGTTTTTTAAAGTAGGTTAATCCTTCTTCTTTAATCCACGGATACATAGTTGGCCATGAGCTGATACGCTGTTGGTGTATGTGCGGCGCGAATAGTTCGGTTAAGCTTGAGCACACTGACTCTTGCCAAGGACGCTGTTTAGCAAAGTTGATATAAGCATCTACGGCAAAACGTACACCTGGGCTTACCATTTTCAAGCTCACAATATCTTCACGACTAAGACCAACTGCTGCACCGAGTTGAATCCATGCTTCAATACCGCCTACAGTATCACCCACACCATCATGGTCAGTAATACGCACTATCCATTGTTTACGCACCTCAACATCAGGGCAATTTGAAAGGATTGCGCCATCTTTCATTGGAATTGCAATTTGGTAGTAAAAACGGTTCGCCACCCAGCATTGCAACTGCTCTTTGGTTAATTTACCTTCATACATCATCACGTGAAATGGGTGATAAATATGGTAGCCCTTACCTTTTTCGCGAAGTTTTTCTTCAAACTCTTCACGTGACCATGGCATATTTTGGGATAGATTATCGTTTGCAATTGCGTTCATTTTGTTCTCCTAAAGAATGATGTCCATGCCATCATAGGCAACCTCAATGCCTGCTTTATTCAATGTGGCACGTTGAGATGAATCCTCATTCAAAATTGGATTTGTATTGTTGATATGAATCAATATTTTGCGTGGTTTCTCCATCGCATTTAAAATACTCATAATGCCGCCATCACTTGATTGATCTAAATGACCCATTTCGCTTGCACGTTTATTGCTAATACCTTCTTTAGACATTTCATCATCAGTCCAAACAGTACCATCCACCAATATGCAATCTGCGTTACGCATATATTCCAGCACATGTGGCTCAGCCACACCTAAACCTGGTGCGTAGAATAAACTTTTACCAGTGCGCGTATCTTTAATGTGCATACCAATATTATCGCCAGGCACAGGTTTGTCTCTGCGTGGTGAGTAAGGCGGTGCATTACTTAATAATGGTACCGCGGTAAACTCTATGCCTGCTGCGGTTGGAATGGTGAATATGGATTGGTCGGTCGCGATTTCATGGTGATTAATACCGCGGAAATAACCTAAAATATTAAACACTGGAAAGCCTGTTGTTAAATCATCTTTTACCGCATCGGTACAATAAATTTCCCAAGGCTTGTTGTGCTCACGCAGTGTGAGCAAACCAGTGACATGATCAATTTGCGCATCGGTAATGACAATCGCCGAAATAGCAGTGTCGCGAACTAGGCGTGCAGGTTGAAACACAGGAAAGTCATCTAATTGCTTTTTAATATCAGGTGATGCGTTAAATAGTATCCAGTTAATGCCATCAGCACTCACCGCTATTGAAGACTGTGTGCGCGTTGAAGCTTTAATGGTGCCAGCACGAACTCCTTTACAGTTTTCACAATTACAATTCCACTGAGGAAACCCGCCACCAGCGCCTGATCCTAATACGTGTATATGCATGAGACTCTTTTTATTTAAATTAAAACTAAATTTTACGATATGTTAAATGCATCAAAATAAAAAAAGGCTGTCAAAAATGACAGCCTTTTATTTGAACAAATTACTTGTTCATTACGTACATTGTAACTTCAAAGCCAAAACGCATTTCTGTAGCTGCTGGTGTTGTCCACATGATAAATTTCCTTTTTTAGTCGTTAATTAAATTCGTTGCTGCTTGTTAATTTATCGCTACAACGTGAAACGAATAATGCGCTCTAATAAGTTGCAGCAACACTGCAAAGTTACTGATTAACGACTAAGTAAATTCATGATGCAACTCGCCTCAATATTTATGAGCTAAGCTTTAATTACGACGTGCTCGCACAGCCGATGCTAAGGTTTCTAACATTTGAACCGTATCATCCCAACCCAGACAGGCATCAGTGATAGATTTACCATATTCCAGCTCACACCCAGGTACGTGATCCTGACGTCCTTCATTCAAATGTGATTCCAACATTACACCAATGATACGTTGGTCACCATTGGATATTTGTGACGCAATATCTCGAGCAACGTCTTTTTGACGCAAATAATTTTTGCTACTATTACCGTGGCTGCAATCAATCATCAGAATAGGCGCAAGGCCAGCAGCAGACAAGCTCTCGCAAGACTCATTGACACTTTTTGCATCGTAATTAGGCGTTTTACCGCCACGCAGAATCACGTGGCAATCTTCATTCCCCGACGTTGAAAATATGGCAGACTGCCCCTCTTTAGTCACGGATAAAAAGTGATGTGGGCTAGAAGCTGTTTTAATCGCATCTATTGCAACACGTACACCACTATCAGTGCCGTTCTTGAACCCTACAGGGCAAGATAAACCAGAAGTCAGCTCTCGATGCACCTGCGACTCCGTTGTTCGCGCCCCAATGGCGCCCCAACTCACTAAATCAGCAACATATTGCGGCGTAATCATATCTAGAAACTCGGCTCCAGCCGGCATGCCAAGCTCATTTACATCTAGTAGAAATTTACGCGCAATTTCTAAGCCTTCGTTAATTTTATAGCTGCCATCAAGATGCGGGTCATTGATCAAGCCCTTCCAACCCACAGTCGTACGAGGTTTTTCAAAATAAACGCGCATCACGATCAACAAATCTTTTGCCAAATTTTTGCGAACTTCCATCAGGCGGTGTGCGTATTCCAAACCCGCTTTGGTGTCGTGTATAGAACATGGCCCCACGACTACCAATAGACGGTCATCAGACTGATGTAATATATGATGGATTTCTTTACGTGTTGCTAAGATATTTTCTGTTGAATCAGCACTTTCTTTCAGGCGATCCAATAGCTCTAATGGCGTAATTAGCTTTTTAATCTCGCGTATGCGTACATCATCTGTGGCTAGCTTTTTATATTCGCTCATTTATTCATTACTTTTTAAAATTTGTTCTAGCACTTCTAGAAAACGTGCATTTTCACTGAATAATCCAATACTTACGCGTAAGTAATCTGGCATTTCATAATTTGCAATTGGACGTACAATGACGCCATTCTGTAGTAATTTTTGATTCACTTGTGCTGCATTTTTCACGGCAAAGCTTACAAAGTTCGCAAAAGATGGAATATATTCTAATCCAAGCTTATCTAATCCTTGTGTCAATTGTGCCATGCCTGCTTGATTAAGCGCATAAGAGCGCTCAACAAAATCATCATCTGCTAATGAAGCCACTGCTGCTGCTTGAGCGATACTATTGACATTAAAAGGCTGACGTACACGGTTCATCAAGTCTGCAATATCAGCATGGCACAAGCCAAAACCAACACGCAAGCCAGCTAAACCATAAGCTTTTGAGAAAGTACGCGAAATGATTAAATTATCAAATTCACTTAACCAAGCAATTGCTTCAGATTTGTTAGCTGCAGATAAATACTCATCATAAGCTTCATCTAACATCACCAACACAGCTTTTGGTACCTGTCTCAAGAATGCCAGTAACTCATCCTTACCTAATAATGTTCCCGTAGGATTATTCGGGTTAGCCACAAATATCATGCGAGTTTTTGGCGTAATTGCTGCAAGCATCGCGGTTAAATCATGTCCATAATTCTTAGCTGGCACAACTATACCTGTAGCACCTGTCGCTTGCGTGACTAATGGATAAACTGCAAAAGCATGTTGTGAATAAATTGTTTCACAGCCCGCTGTTAAAAATGCTCGCGCAGCTAGCTCTAATATATCGTTAGAGCCATTACCAAATACCAATTGATTGGGTGCAATGCTAAATTTTTTACTCACAGCATCACGCAAAGCAAAACTGTTACCGTCAGGATAACGTGCAATATCAAGCAAAGCTTCTTGAATGGCGTAATCTGCTTTAGGACTAATGCCCAAAGGATTTTCATTCGATGCAAGTTTTACAATATCTTCCACTTGTAAGCCCATTTCACGTGCAAGCTCAGAAATTGGCTTGCCGCCTTGATATGGCGCAATCGCTTTAATATACTCAGGTGCTAATTTAGCCACAACACTGTGGACTTGATTACTGCTAGACATGCTCATGCGAGAAACCTTAAAAACTTAATTTTGCTTAAATCACGGCGACTGGATAAGAACCCAGCACCTTTAGGAAAGATGCGCGCTCTAAGCATTCAGCTAATGCAGCTTTTACTTTCGCATCATGTTGATGGCCTTCAATATCAACAAAGAACACGTAATCCCACAAACCTTGTTTAGAGGGGCGAGATTCGAACTTAGTCATACTGACACCATGCCTTGATAATGGTTCTAATAGTTGAACCATCGCACCTGGGATGTTCTTAGATGTCATCACTAAAGAGGTTCTGTCTTGACCAGACGGTGCTACTTCGTGCGAGCCTAGTACTAAAAAACGCGTGGTGTTTTTGGCATCATCCTCAATATTTTCAGCGAGGATGTTCAAGTCAAAAAGCTCCGCTGCACGTTTACTTGCAATAGCTGCAGCAAAAGTATTCTCATGTGTGACAAAATCATGTGTCAATTGTGCTGCTCGTGCATTACTAGTTACGGCTTCGCGTGTAGCATTAGGCATAACTCGATTCAACCACTCATGACATTGAGCAAGTGACTGTGTATGTGACATTATGTGACTAATTTTAGTGATATCTGCCTGTCCAGAAAGCAAACAATGATGAATCGGCAGCGTGATTTCACCACAAATTTTGAGTGGACTTGATAGCAACAAGTCTAAGGTGAGTCCAACTGCGCCCTCTGTGGAGTTTTCAACTGGCACAACACCGTAATCCGCTTGACCAGCCTCGACAGTACGAAACACTTCATCAATTGAGCCACAAACAATTGCACTTCTACCCAAGCCAAATTGTTTGAGTGCAGCCTCTTCACTATAAGTACCTAATGGCCCTAAAAATGCGATAGAAAGCTCTTTTTCAAGTGCACGACAGTTAGACATCACCGCACGAAAGATATTACTCACAGCCTCGTTAGCTAGCGGCCCTTGATTATTGGCTTGCAAGCGACGCAATACCTGCGCTTCACGTTCTGGGCGATAAATCACGCCATCATCTTTCAGGCTGCCAATCGCACGTGCAAGCTTTGCCCGCTCATTGACGAGCTTTAGCACTTGCTCATCTATGGCATCTATTTGATCGCGATGTTGTTTAAGTTGCTCGCTCATGCTGAATGTTTGCTTTCGAAAGCCTTCATATAAGCAACTAGCGCCTGCAAACCCTCAATCGGCATCGCATTATAGATACTGGCACGCATACCACCCACAGCACGGTGACCTTTAAGCTGTAACAAACTATTTTCTTGCGCGCCTTTTAAAAAAGCGTCATTTAACGATTCATCTTTCAAAAAGAATGGAATATTCATGCGTGAGCGATTTTTGATTGCCACATGATTCACATAAAAATCTGTTGAATCTATATAGTCATAAAGCAATTTAGCTTTGGCTACATTCACTTTCTCAATGGCAGCTACTCCGCCCTGCTCGATTATCCATTCAAACACCAAACCCGCGATATAGATACTATAAGTGGGCGGCGTATTAATCATAGACTGATTTTCAGCCTGCGTTTTCCAATTAAATACGGCAGGCGTTAGTGGCGAAGCGTGGTCAAGTAAATCTTCACGCACGATCACTATACATAAACCTGCTGGGCCGATATTTTTTTGTGCGCCGCCGTAAATAACACCATATTGACTGACATCAACTTCACGTGAAAGTATGTGCGAAGACATATCCGCCACAATAGGCACGCCGTTAGTGTTTGGTAAATCAACAAACTCGACACCACTCATGGTTTCATTAGTACAAATGTGCAGATAAGCTGCGTCTTTGTTTAATGCCCATGTAGAAAAATCTGGAACGTAGGTATATTTATCGGCTTCCGTGCTGGCAACTACGTTAATCTTGCCATAAGCGCTTGCATCTTCAACACTGCGCTTACTCCAACCGCCTGTCACTGCATAATCTGCGGCTTTATTGCCAAGTAAATTGAGCGGAATCATTGCGTTTTCAGCAATGGCACCACCTTGCAAAAACAATACTTTGTAATTGCTTGGAATATTCATGAGTGTGCGTAAATCAGCCTCTGTTTTGGCCAAAATACTCATAAACTCTTTACCGCGATGAGACATTTCCATCACGCTCATGCCTGATCCATGCCAATCCAGCATTTCCGATTGGGCACGCATTAATACAGGTTTAGGTAAAACTGCAGGGCCTGCAGAAAAATTAAAAATCTGAGTCATTCTGAATATTTCTTTACTTGAAGTTTAATAAAGTTAAGCGTTATCGCCTGCTTCTGTGCTGTCATTTGCATCAGACTCTACTTCTGAATTGGATTCAATTGGTTCGCTAACTTCTATTGTTGCATCTGCATCAACTTCTGCTTCAGGATCGTCAGACTCAACAATTTTTTCAAGTCCAGAAAGTTTCTCGCCTTCACCAAGGTTAATCAACGTTACACCTTGTGTTGCACGACCTAATTCACGAATTTCTTTTACACGCGTACGAATTAACACCCCACCAGTGGTAATCAGCATAATTTCATCGTCTTCATTCACCAGTTTAGCAGCCACCACCAAGCCATTACGCTCACTAATCGCGATGGCTTTAACACCCTGTGTGCCACGACCGGAATGGCGGAAATCGGCTAACACAGTACGTTTACCATAACCGTTTTCAGTCGCTACCAATACAGACTGTTGGTCATTATTAGCTATCAATAATGACAATACTTGTTGATTTTCAGCCAACTTCATACCGCGAACGCCGCGTGTCGCACGACCCATTGAGCGCACATCGTCTTCACTAAACCAAACCGCTTTACCGCCATTTGAAACCAAAATCACATCATTAGTACCATTAGTAATTTCGGCACCAATAAGGAAGTCGCCTTCATCTAAGTTAATCGCGATAATGCCTGATTTACGTGGGTTAGCAAAATCTGACAACGGCGTTTTCTTGACTGTACCAAGTGATGTCGCCATAAATATGAAATGGTTTTCATCAAACTCTTTTACAGAGAGAATAGCATTGATTTTCTCACCTTCCTCAAGCGGGAATAAGTTCACAATTGGCTTGCCACGACCAGTACGGCTTCCTTGTGGTACTTCGTAAACTTTCAACCAATAGACTTGACCGCGACTACTAAAGCACAAGATGTAATCATGCGTATTTGCAACAAACATCTTGTCGATAAAGTCATCTTCTTTAGTCTGAGCTGCCTGTTTACCGCGACCGCCGCGACGCTGAGCGCGATACTCATCTAGAGGCTGAGATTTTACATAGCCAGTATGCGAAAGTGTCACAACAACATCTTGCGGCGTAATAAAGTCTTCTAACGACAAATCTTGCGCATTCACAACAATTTCACTGCGACGTTTATCGCCAAACTGCTTACGGATTTCAGTTAACTCATCATTAATAATGGCTGTCACACGTGCAGGCGTTGCTAAGATATTAAGCAAGTCAGCAATAATATCCATGACTTCTTTATATTCACTGACGACTTTGTCTTGCTCAAGGCCTGTTAAGCGTTGCAGACGCATTTGCAAGATTTCTTGCGCTTGAATATCACTTAATTTATAGCCATTTGGCAACATGCCAAATTCAACACTTAAGCCTTCAGGACGTGATGCTTCCATCGCTGCACGTTTAAGCATTTCTTCAACAACAGGCGAGGTCCAAGCTTTCGCCATCAATGCTACTTTAGCTTCTGGTGGCGTTGGTGCCGCTTTAATGATAGCAATCATTTCATCAACGTTAGCAAGTGCAACCGCTAAACCTTCTAAGATATGACCGCGTGCACGTGCTTTTTTCAACTCAAACACAGTGCGGCGTGTAATCACCTCACGTCTGTGGCGCAAGAACGCCTCTAGCATTTGCTTAAGGTTGAGCAAGCGTGGTTGACCATCGAGCAAGGCCACCATATTCATACCAAACGTATCTTGCAACTGCGTTTGTTTGTATAGGTTATTCAGTACAACTTCAGCAATTTCACCGCGCTTCAGTTCAATCACTACGCGCATACCAGATTTATCTGACTCGTCACGCAAATCAGAAATGCCTTCGATTTTCTTCTCGTTGACTAATTCAGCGATTTTTTCAACGAAAGTCTTTTTATTCACTTGATACGGCAGTTCATCGACAATCAAAGCTTGACGACCACCGCGCTCTAAATCTTCAACGTGAGTACGCCCGCGCATCACTACACGACCACGGCCTGTGCGGTAACCTTCTTTAACCCCTACCGTGCCGTAAATAATACCCGCGGTTGGGAAATCTGGCGCTGGCACTAGTTCAATCAGCTCCTCAATGCCCATTTCAGGGTCTTTAAGCAGCGCGAAACAAGCATCTAACACTTCATTGATATTGTGTGGCGGAATATTAGTGGCCATACCCACTGCGATACCAGAGCTACCGTTAATCAGTAAGTTTGGAATACGCGCTGGCATGATAAGCGGCTCGTGCTCGCTGCCATCATAGTTAGGGCCAAAATCAACGGTTTCTTTGTCAATGTCAGCTAATAATTCATGTGCGATTTTCGACATACGGATTTCGGTATATCGCATTGCTGCCGCGTTATCGCCATCAACAGAACCGAAGTTACCTTGACCATCCACCAGCATATAACGCAAGGAGAAGTCCTGCGCCATACGAACGATAGTGTCATACACAGCAGTGTCGCCATGCGGATGGTATTTACCAATCACATCGCCGACGATACGTGCAGATTTTTTGTAAGGCTTATTGTAATCATTTGACAGCTCATGCATCGCAAATAAAACACGGCGATGAACTGGCTTTAAACCATCACGAACATCCGGTAAAGCGCGCCCTACGATAACACTCATTGCGTAATCGAGATACGATCTACGCATCTCGTCTTCTAAGCTTATGGGAAGGGTTTCTTTAGCGAATTGATCCATGTGCGAACTAACTTTTAATGGTTTTTATATATCATTATTTTAGCACAAAAAGTGTGCAAATTAGTAGCGCTAACAGCGATTAACCATAGGCTGCTTATCAATACGTGCTCTTGAATTGAGCACGTATTTTAAACATTATTTTGTAAGCAAAAATAAGTCCGCTTTTAAGTCCTCTACATGCTCTAATCCAACAGCAATTCTAACCAATCCATCTTGTATCCCAGCCGCAGCGCGTGCCTCAGCAGATACGCGACTATGCGTTGTAGTGGCCGGATGCGTAATAGTACTTTTCGCATCACCTAAATTCGCCGTAATCGAAATTAACTTAGTGGCATCAATTAAAGCCCAAGCGGCTTCCTGAGCTGTTTGACCAGCTTTGGGCTTAACTTCAAAACTTACTATACCGCCACCATTACTCTGCTGCTGCATGGCAAGTGCATGCTGCGGATGTGATTTCAAACCTGGATAAAAGACGCGTACTACCTGTGGCTGCGCCTCAAGCCATGTCGCAAATATCAGCGCATTCTTCGCATGCGCTTCCATACGAATGAATAAAGTTTCCAAGCCCTTTAAAAACACCCAAGCATTGAATGCACTCATGGTGACGCCTGCCGTGCGTAAAAAGCCATAAACTGGCTCCATCAAAGCTTTGCTGCCGAGAACAGCACCGCCTAAACATCTACCCTGTCCATCAATATACTTGGTAGCTGAGTGAATGATAATGTCAGCGCCCAATTCAAGAGGCCTCTGAACCGCAGGTGTACAGAAACAGTTATCCACCACAAGATAGGCGCCAGATTGATGTGCAATGTCAGCTAAGAGGCGAATATCACCAACTTCCGTCATTGGGTTTGATGGTGTTTCCGCAAAAAACAGTTTAGTTTTGGGTGTAACAGCCGCTTGCCATTCAGCAGGATTCGTCAATGAAACGTAAGTCACCTGCAAACCCCAACGCGCCATAATGTTGCTGAATAGCTGAACACTAGTTCCGAAAATACTGCGCGAAGCTACAATGTGGTCGCCAGCGCTACACAAACCCATGACACAAGCTAGAATCGCCGACATGCCGCTGGAAGTGGCCACACATTGCTCCGCGCCTTCTAAGGCGGCTAGTTTATTTTGAAACATGGTGACGGTTGGATTGGTAAATCTTGAATAAATATTACCAGGCTCAGTACCGCCAAAACGTGCAGCAGCTTGAGCTGCACTGTTAAACCTAAAACTAGAATTTAAAAACAAGGCTTCCGAATTTTCACCAAATTCGGTCATCTCGTTACCAGCGCGTACGCTTAAAGTTTCTGGGTGATATTGGTTTGTCATTTTCACTCTCATTTCTTTTGGGCATTAAAAAACCCGTTTAAGCATTTAGCCAAAACGGGTTCTTTTTTAAACTCGCTTTAGCTGTATTTATTATGCGCCCGCAAGCTGAGTAAGACCTTGATTAAGTTAAGTCACTCAAATCAGCGCAATTTAATCTTAGACCTATGAAACAGTATGGTCAAGATGCATTTGCATTTAAATCTAACTTACTTCCGTCGCCTCTTCAGCAGGCTCATTATCGAAACTATCAATCAGATTTAAATCCATCTGCGTGCTTGAGTTAGCTGGCTTTTGCTTCTTGTTCATGTCGCCGCGCGCAGTCTCAATATTATTCAAATAAGCTTCATTAATGTCACCTGTCACATATTTACCGTCAAAACATGAGCAATCAAAGTTTTTAATATGTGGGTTGCTTAATTTAACGCCCTCAACCAAAGCATCCAAGTCTTGATAAATCAATGCATCTGCACCAATTTCTTGGCAGATTTGCTCATCAGTGCGGCCCGTTGCCAACAACTCATCGCGGCTAGGCATATCGATACCATAAACATTTGGGAATCTTACTGGTGGGGCCGCTGAAGCAAAATAGACTTTGTTTGCACCTGCATCACGTGCCATCTGGACGATTTGTTGTGATGTTGTGCCGCGAACAATCGAATCATCTACCAACAAGACATTTTTACCCTTGAACTCAATACCAATCGGATTCAATTTCTGACGTACCGATTTTTTACGCAATGCCTGACCTGGCATAATAAATGTGCGGCCAATATAACGATTTTTAATGAATCCTTCGCGATAATCCAACCCTAAGGCAATTCCTACTTGCAAAGCACTTGGGCGACTAGTATCTGGAATCGGAATCACCACATCAATTTTCTTATCAGACCATTCACGTTTGATCTTTTCAGCAAGACTTTTACCCATATCTAAACGTGTTTGGTAAACCGATACGCCGTCTATCACTGAGTCAGGGCGAGCTAAATAAACATATTCAAAAATACAAGGGTTAAGTTTCGGATTATCGGCACATTGACGTGAGAAGAAATTACCATCCATATCAATAAATACCGCTTCGCCTGGCTCTACATCACGCACCATTTGGAAACCGAGCACATCCAACGCAACGCTTTCTGAAGCCACAATATATTCCGTACCTTGGACAGTTTCAAGCTTACCAATCACCAATGGGCGAATACCATTTGGATCGCGAAACGCAAGCAAACCAAAATTAGCAATCATCGCTACTACAGCATATGCACCTTTACAACGTTTATGCACGCCAGATACCGCATCAAAGGCCATATCGGTATTGAGCACCGCATTACGTGAAGTTTTCTCAATCTCGTGCGCCAACACATTCAACAACACTTCAGAATCTGAGTTGGTATTGATATGGCGTAAATCTTGGCGGAACATTTCAGATTTTAGTTGTTGTGAATTGGTTAAATTACCATTGTGACCAAGCACGATACCAAACGGAGAGTTCACATAGAAGGGCTGCGCTTCTGCTGCACTAGAAGAACCAGCAGTTGGATAGCGAACGTGAGCAATCCCCACGTTCCCAATCAGACTGCGCATATGACGTGTTTGAAACACATCTTTTACTAAGCCATTGTTTTTATGCATGAAGAACGTATTGCCATCAGTCGTTACAATGCCTGCAGCATCCTGACCGCGGTGTTGCAACACTAACAACCCGTCATACAATAATTGGTTAACTGGATTTTTACCTACAATGCCTATGATTCCGCACATGAAGAAAGCCTTAAGTGATTAATTCTAATTAAAAATTCTATAGTTCTAAGATGCAGGCCTTGATGCAACTATTCAAGTCTTAAGATGTAAATTAACTATAGCTAATTTAATCGTATTTAACATGCTTAGCAATGCTTATCGGCACCCACGGTAACATACTGATAACCAAGGCCTCAAGGGGCGCACTAAACATGGCATTTCGCCAGCGTGCATCATTAGGTAGCTCGGTAAGTCCCGCTAAAAATACAACAATACAAACAATTAGTACGCCGCGTGCCAAACCAAAAATAGCACCCAATAAACGATTAAGCCAACCGAGCCCCATTTTTTTAAAAACGGATGAAAGCGCTATCGCTAACAAAGTAGCAACTAGTAAAGTGGCAAAAAACAATACTAAAAATGCCGCTAATATACGTAAGGACTCGGTTGGTATATTTTCAGGCATCATTGGCAAAATTTGATTAGCATAAGTTTTAGCCGTCACAAATGCAGCTACCCAACCTAAAATTGCTAATGCTTCTCTAAAAAAACCACGCATCACACTTAATATGATAGATAAACCAATTATAACAAGCACTACATAATCGAAACTTGTCATGTATTTTTCAAATCAATTAATCGCAATATAAATATATGCTTCATTAGTTATTGCTAATGACCATTCCAGTCAAGTCGGCTGCTTGCAACTTCGTTAGCGCGTAGGCGGCTTCTTGACGTGAATTAAAGCGCCCCGCCCTTAAGCGAATCTTTTCACCTTTTGGCGTTGTAATATTCTCGGTGTGAGAATCAAGCCCAACTTGCTTTAATCTTGCTTGCAATTGTTTCACATTGGCCATATCTGAAAAAACGCCCACTTGTATAGTGAAGGTTTCGCCATTTATTGCTGGTTTCAATTCTGCTTTTTGTTCAGACTTTTTAACTTCGGGTGCTTTTGGTTCACTTAGTTTAACGTCAGATTTTTTAGCATCTGTAGTGGTAACTTCTGCTTTTTTAACGGGCTTCTTGTCTTCGGCTTTTTTCTCGTCAGTTAACACTTTAGCGCTTTCAGATTGAGCTGGCTTGTCGATTTCAGCAACTGCAGTTGGCTCTGATTTTATTGGCTCAGAAATTATAGACTCACTTGCTGTAGCAACTTCTACTTGCGGTTCAACTGGTGTTACATTCGCTTCAACTTTTGGGGCTTGTTGACTAACAACATCATCAGGCATCGTGATTTTAATAGACTCTTGCGGCGCTAAAGCAGCACGATCTTGCAACACCATTGGCAATAAAATCACCATAAATAGCACAAGAGCAATAGCACCTACCAAACGGCGACGTGCGCGTTTCTTTAAGGCTAGTTCTAGATCATTAGGTGACTCAGTTGCCATTGCTGCTTCCTTAAGGATTAGTTCTGAAAGGTTAGTGTTCCGAGGGATTAAACCTTACAGCTCGGACTAAAACGATTGCATCACGCTTGCAACTGTGTAAAAAGAACCGAATACGAGTATTTTATCATTTTCGGTGACATCAATACAGGCTTGTTGGTAGGCATTACTGGCATTTTGAAAGATTTTAAACTTAGCATTTGGAGCAACTTCAGAAACAATTTTAGCTAAATCCTCTGCTGACGCACCCCGCACATTATCAATCCCAGTGATATACCATAGATCGATTTCATCTTTAACAGCCTGCACTACGCCTTGCATGTCTTTATCTGCCAGCATGGCGAACACTGCGATTGTTTTGCCCTGAGATGTTCTGCTTCCATTTAGATTTGCAGCCAGTGCACGCGCTGCATGTGGATTATGAGCAACATCTAAAACAACATGCGGTGAAGTTGATACAGTCTGAAAACGCCCGGCTAAGCTCACTTGGCTCATCGCACTTGCCATATGCGCGGAGGTTACAGGTAAACGCGATTGAAGTGAGTCAACAGCACAAACAGCACACGCTGCATTATTGAGTTGATAAGCACCTTTTAATGCAGGAATAGGTAATTGATAAGTCACTTCATCATCGGAATATTGCCAACTATCAACACCATCTAAAGTAAAATCAAAATCCTGATGTACACGCTTGAAATTGGCTTTAACTTTATGTGCGAAAGCCACTAAGCTAAAAGGTGGATTAGTGTCACCACATATCGCGGGCACGGATGTGCGGTAAACGCCAGCTTTCTCAAAACCGATGCTTTCGCGCGTATTACCTAAAAATTCCTGATGGTCTAAATCGACACTTGTTACAATAGAACAGTCAGGCTCAAAGGCATTCACAGCATCTAACCTGCCGCCTAAACCTATTTCTAAAATCGCGACATCTAAGCCTGTCTGCATAAAATGCCACATGGCAGCTAATGTTCCAACTTCAAAATAGGTCAGCGAAATCACTTCACCATTTGCATTTACCCTGCCAGCATCTACTGCTTCAAATGCTGCACAAAGTGCTTCGTCAGTTGCCTCTTGTTTATTGATGCGCACGCGTTCGTTGTAACGTAGCAAATGCGGTGAGGTATAACAGCCTACCTGATAACCAGCATTGGTATAGATCTGCTCTAACATTGCACATGTAGAGCCCTTACCATTGGTACCAGCCACAGTAATAATGGTAAATTTTGGATGCAATTTCAGACAATCAATCATCTGCTTAACCCGATCTAAGCCCATTGCAATAGATTTAGGGTGCAAACTTTCAATGTAACTTAGCCACTCGGCTAAGTTTTTCGTCGATTTAGAATTATGCATGTGGTGAGCCATTAGCTAAAGTTAGCCTCGGGCATTCAAACAATTGAAAAAAGCTATGCGCAAATAGTTATGCCGCAACAGGTAGACGCATCAAGCCAGCCAAAAGACCGGCTAATCGGTTACGCATTTCACGTCTATCTATAATCAAATCAATAGCGCCGTGCTCTAATAAGAACTCTGCACGCTGAAAGCCATGTGGCAAGGTTTCACGCACAGTTTGTTCAATCACGCGCGGGCCAGCAAAGCCGATTAGAGCTTGCGGTTCCGCTACAATAATATCGCCTAACATGGCAAAACTTGCTGATACACCGCCCATGGTTGGATCAGTTAATACAGAGACAAATGGTAACCCAGCTTTGCTCAACTGCGTTAAAGCTGCACTAGTTTTAGCCATCTGCATCAGTGAGAGTAAACCCTCTTGCATACGCGCACCGCCACTGGCAGAAATACAAATGAAAGCCATTTTGTTATCAATAGCCGTCTGCACACCGCGGACAAAACGCTCACCAACGACTGAGCCCATAGAGCCGCCCATGAACTTGAATTCAAATGCTGCTACCACTACTGGTACAGTTTTGATAGCACCTTGCATCACAATAAGCGCATCTTTTTCACCTACAGATTTTTGTGACTCTCTGATGCGCTCTGCATAACTTTTACTGTCTTTAAATTTTAGCGTATCAATAGCAACTACATTTGCGCCGATTTCAAACTGACCTTCGGCATCAAGCAATTGCGCTAGTCTTGCTCGAGCGCCAATACGATTATGATAAGAACATTTAGGGCAAACTTCAGCGTTATCAGCTAGATCTTTCATATATAAAACTGTTTGGCAAGCTGGACATTTGCTCCACAAACCTTCTGGTACAGTTTTTTTATCTCCGCCAACAACACGTTTAATTTTTTGTGGTAATTGATTTAACCAACCCATAGCACTATCCCCTTGGTAACTCTTTATACGATTTTATCGTTTAATTATTTTATAACTAGTTATTTTGCAGCATCCACTGCGGCTTTAAGTTCGTCCATTAATGCCGCCACATTGCTCAACAAATTATCATCATTTGAGGCCTCAATAGTTTGCACCATGCGGCTACCAACAACTACAGCATCTGCAATCGCCGCAGTCGCTTTTGCCGTAGCTGCATCGCGAATACCAAAACCTACGCCTACTGGCAAATTGGTTTGCTTACGGATTGAAGCCACACGTTGTGAGACTTCAGCAATATCCAGATTTGCAGCGCCAGTAACGCCTTTTAGTGACACATAGTAAACAAAGCCACTGGCTTGATTCACGATTAAATCCACACGTTTTTGATCAGTCGTTGGTGACAACAAAAACACAGGATCAATATCTCTAGAACGTAATTGCCGAACAAACTCACCACATTCTTCTGGTGGATAATCCACGGTAATCACGCCATCTACATCAGCCGCTTTCGCACGGTCTGCAAATGCAGTAGCGCCGATTGCCTCAATAGGATTTGCATACCCCATCAGTATAATTGGCGTTGTTTGATTAGTTTCACGAAATGTTTTAACCATCTCTAGCACAGCAGTTAAGCCCACTTTATGAAGTAGAGCACGCTCACTGGCACGCTGAATCACTGGACCATCTGCCATTGGGTCAGAAAATGGCACGCCTAGCTCTATCATATCTGCACCATGTTTAACCAAAGTGTGCATCAGATTCACTGTGTGCTTAGGGTGAGGATCACCCGCTGTGATGTATGGAATTAAAGCTGTTTTGCCTTGTTGCTTGAGCGCTGTAAAAGCTGTTTGAATACGTGACATGAGTTATATTTTTTATAAATTTAAAGAGTAATGTTAGCTAGCTTGGCAACGGTATTAATGTCTTTATCACCACGACCTGATAAGTTCACTAGAACAATTTGGTCTTTGCTCATCGTTTTAGCGAGCTTTTCTGCATAAGCAAGCGCGTGGCTAGATTCTAATGCTGGGATAATACCTTCTGTACGGCAAAGATTATGAAATGCGGCCATGGCTTCATCATCAGTAATCGCAACGTATTCAGCACGTTTGATGTCTTTTAACCAAGCATGTTCTGGACCAACACCTGGGTAATCCAAACCGGCAGAAACCGAGTGTGTTTCAATGATATTGCCATCTGCATCTTGCATTAAATATGTGCGATTACCATGCAACACGCCAACAGGACTGTTAGCCGTTAAGGGTGCAGCATGCTTACCTGTTTCCATACCGAGTCCAGCAGCTTCTACACCTATCAAGCGCACATTTGGAACGTCAATATATGGGTAGAAAATACCCATTGCATTTGAGCCACCACCTACGCAAGCCACCACGGCATCGGGCTGACGACCAACCATTTCCATCATCTGTTCTTTGGCTTCAATGCCAATCACAGCCTGAAAGTCACGTACCATCATAGGATATGGATGTGGGCCTGCTACTGTGCCGATAATATAAAAAGTGTTATGGACGTTAGTCACCCAGTCGCGCATCGCTTCATTCAATGCATCTTTAAGCGTTTTAGAGCCACTTTCAACAGGCACAACAGTTGCACCTAACAGCTTCATTCTAAACACGTTTGGCGCTTGACGTTTAACGTCTTCAGAACCCATATAAACAACGCACTCAAGCCCTAAACGGGCTGCAATCGTTGCCGTAGCCACACCATGCTGACCAGCACCAGTCTCGGCGATCACGCGTGGTTTACCCATACGCTTAGCCAATAAAGCTTGACCGATTGTGTTGTTGATTTTGTGAGCGCCAGTGTGGTTAAGATCTTCACGTTTCAGGTAAATCTGCGCACCACCAACTTTATCAGACAAGCGTTTTGCATGATAAATTGGGCTTGGGCGACCTACAAAATGCTTTAAATCATAAGCGTATTCCGCTAAAAATACTGGATCGTGCCTATATTTTTCGTACATCGCACGTAACTCTTCTAGTGCTTCAACTAAAGTTTCAGCAACAAAGGTACCACCAAATTGTCCAAAGTGCCCACGTGCATCTGGCATATCATAAAGCTGCATTTCTAGTTCTCCACATTCAATTTTTAGGCAATATTTTCTAAACGAGTTGTATTGCTAAATCACTATTTTAATTACTATAAACTTGGCGCATAAATGCAGCAATTTTTGCTGCATCTTTAATGCCTTTTGAGGCTTCCACACCACCGCTTACATCCAACGCATAGGGCATTACTTGTTGTATCGCTTGAGCCACATTATCAGCTTTTAAACCACCTGCGAGTATGATTGGTTTTGCCAACTGTTTAGGGATTAAATTCCAATCAAATACGTGGCCTGTTCCACCAGCAACGCCCTCAGTATAAGCATCTAACAATAAGGCTTTAGCAGCTGAATACTCTTTTGCATATTGTACCAAATTTGTGTCCGACTTGACGCGAATTGCTTTGATAAAAGGTAAGGAGTAGCTGTCACACTCTTCTGAACTTTCGTCGCCATGGAACTGCAAAAGATCTACCTTAGCGCTGGATATGACTTCATTAATGAAGCTTGGTTCAGCATTTACAAACAAGCCAACTACGCTGACAAATGCGGGAATATGGTTAGCAATCTCTACCGCTTGTTTGATGCTGACATTGCGCGGACTCTGATCATAAAAGACCAAGCCAATCGCATCCGCACCTTGTTCAACAGCGCTTAAGGCATCTTCAACGCGTGTGATACCACAAATTTTGACTCTAACTCTCAATGGTAGCTTTCACAGTGACTGTTAAATATTTAGGAAAAACACCAAAAACGCTATTGTAACGCTTAAATGAATACTTGGATGTTACTTTGGCTTTCGCTTTGTATGTCTTGTTGACTGCTAACTTGATTGATGGGAAGCCCCCACTTTGGATCGTAGCCCACGCCAGTTAAATATAAACCGTTGGGAGAAAAAGTGGGGGGGGATAGGGTTCTATCACGCTTCTGCAGTAACTCTTTCATATAGCTTGGTGGGTACGCACCTTTGCCTATATAAACCAGCGCACCTATCATATTGCGTACTTGATGCTGTAAAAATGCATTGGCAGTAAATTCAAAGATAAAGTATTTACCCGCCATTTTCACATCAGACTTAATCATATTTCTTGTCGCTGTTTTAGCTTGGCACTCTGAGGCTCGAAACCCACTAAAATCATGCTCACCTACCAAATAACTTGCGGCCTCAGACATCGCTCCCCCATTTAGCGGCAAATGAAACCAGCCTGCCTTGGTTGCCATTAAGGCTGGTGCAACTGCTGCGTTATATAACAAATATTGATAACTGCGTGAAAATGCTGAAAAGCGCGCATGAAAATTCTCATCCACCTCATGCGCCCACTCCACCCGAACAGTTTCGGGTAAGTGCGCATTGACACCACGCACCCAAGCGGTCACTGGACGGATACTCGTCGTATCAAAATGAACCACCTGACAACGAGCATGTACTCCTGTATCCGTGCGACCTGCAGCATGCACTCTAACTTGATGTTGAGCGATGCTTGATATTGCCAACTCAAGTGCGTCTTGAACCCCACCACTGTTAGGCTGACTTTGCCAACCACAAAAGTTCGCGCCATCATAAGCTAAGCCAAGTGCAACTCTCAAAGCGATACCTTAATCAAAACAAAACCTTAAAATTCAACTCACTAAAATAAAATAGTGTAATTGTGCTAACAAGCAACACCATAACCGCTAGTATGTCAGCCCATTTAAAGGGAATGCTCTCCAACACGATGACTCTATATTTGTGATCCAGCTCAGTTGTGGAAAGCATATTATCCAGTTGATCAAATCTAAATTTGAATTTCTCTTTTGCCGCTAACTCCTCAACATAATCTAATGTGAGCAATAATCTTGCAGTAAATTTATTAGTATTCAAGCCCAATAGATTAAGTGGTGAAAGTAACAAATGCAGTCCTATCATCAACTGTTCTTTTGAGCTTGTAGCAAACAAGATACTGAGAGTAGCAAGCGCAATTAGTAATTTGGCAATTTGCACAATCCCCAATAAACACCCTTCCACTGTAGGCGCCACGCTGGCTGGTATGTACTGCATATACTCGCCTGGCGTACTAAAAGCGTAAATAATAAATATTGAAATAAATAACCATTTCATACGTTTAACCACACGTAAAAAGCCACTACGCGCTAACCATGCCGCATAGACAAATAGAATCAGACTCATTGGCAATAAGTAGGTGTTACTCGTATAACTCATGAGTAGTAAAGTAAAAATAAATAATAAAATTTTAACGAATGGATGCATATTTTTCATTAAAGTGCTGTCCGCCTAAATAAAAAAGCCGAGCAATGCGCTCGGCTTTTCTTATTTAATACAGTTTATGCCAAACTATCTAACAACTCTTTCGCACGTAGTTGCTGCGTAGGGCCACCCTCTTTTAGAATCTCCTCTAAAAGCTCACGCGCACCCTCTTTATCGTCCATATCAATATATGCCGCAACAAGATCTAACTTAATATTTACATCTGGCGACTCAGCCATTCCACCAAGGGAGTCAGCAGCTTTTTTAGGTGCAGGCTTTTCAAGCGATAGTTCAGATTCAGCATCAGCTAAACTCAAATCGATATCGGACAAATCGAAGGTATTTGCTTCAAATTCATCAGATTTTGCAGCGACTTCCTCTTTGACGATAACAGGCTCTTCGATGCTAGGAAAATCGAAGCTTATTTCTGAAGCATCCATCTGCACTTGCTCATCTGTCGACTTAACTTCTGTGTCAGCCGCAAAATCTAGGTCAAATGAAATCTCTTCAACCGAACTTGGTGTCGCAAAATTTGCCTGAGTCAACGCATCAGCATCTGCGGGCAAGTTGAAGTCCATATCAAAATCAGTTGATGACACTTCAGGACTATTAATAAAATCAGTGCTGTCAGCTAAATCAACACCGCCATTTAAGTTAGGAATATCAGGTGCATTGAATTCTAAGGTATTAGCAACGATTTCTGGCGCCGGAGTTTCGACAATAACTTCGTCTATCGCCGGTGCTGAGTCACTTGCAAACTCACCTAAATCAAAATCCATTAAATTTGATGCAGAGTCTTTAGCCGAAACTTTCGGAAGCTCTTCATCCACAAGAAAACTCACCGTACCTACAGCTTCTTCAGCCGCATTCACTTCAGGTCCATCATCTAATGTACCAAGATCAAAAGAAATCTCTGAATCTACGTTTTGCGCTTCAGCAAAGCTTTGCATTACGACTGAGTTCGCATCTTCTTCACTAGTTTTCGCATTAGCAGCCGCATCATCATTAAATGAGAAATCCAAGCCTGCGTCTTCCGTAACTGCCACATCAGAAAAATCATCGGCAACGAGTTTTTGTGGAGCCTGAGAACTCACTGCAACGACTTTACTCACATTATAAAGTGGGTTACTTGGCTCCATGCCAATACCAATAGCAGCCACTTTAGCCCAAGTTGGGTCATCAGCACCTAATATTGTATACAACTCGCCCGCAATCGCTTCGAATGCGGAAGTGTCCTTACGTGTGGCATACATTTCTAATAACTTGAGGTGTAACTCATAGCGTTTAGGCTCTTTTGAAATAGCATCTTTCAATATTTCTTCGGCTTGAGCATCTCGACCATAAGCCATGTACACTTCAGCTTCAGCAATAGGGTCAACATCATTGGTGTCTATCATGCTGCCATCAGCACTTTGCGCAAAGTCTGTTAAGAATGAAGTATCAGACATACTGGCATTACCGGTAGTATTGCCGAATACAGTGTTAGCGCGCAATCCACCAGAAGTTAAAATACCACGTTCAAAACTATCTAAGTCTTTTCTACGTTTGTTGCGCAAGAACATCCAGCCAGCACCTAGTAAAGCCACACCTCCGGCACCACCCAGCACTGCCAAATCAACTGAATTCATCAGACCAGCAAGGAAGCCTTGCTCTTCTACCATAGCCGTAGGAACGTTCACTGGTGCAGTTACAACCGGCTTTTTAACCTCAGGTTTTACAATTGGCGCTTCTACTGGAACAGTCGTTGCCTCAGTTGGCTTTGCATCAGCTACAGGAGCAACTTCGGTTTTAACAGCCTCTATTGGCACCTCCGCAGCTTCAGGTTTTTTAGCTGCGGCTTCTGCATTCTTTTGCATATCAGCCATAGACTGATTTTTCATCGCAATTAGTTTTTGCATATCTGCGATTTGTTTTTCTAACGCAGCAGTTTTATCGTTAGCTTCTTTTAAAGAGTTTTCACGTGCAGTGGTTTCTTCTTGTAAGGCAATAATTTTCGCCTCTACCGATTTAGCACCATCTTTTGCATTTTTTGTACCGGCTTTATCCCCTGCTGAAAGCTTAACAACATCTTTAGGGCCAGCTGCTACAGGTGCAGCTTTATCTTCCGCAGTTGCAATTTTTCCTGATGTAGATTGTTTTTGTTCAGCCTCAGCCATTGCTGGAGCCGCCTCTACATTGCCTGCTAAGGCATTGCGATAAGCATTCCAATTAACAGAATGGATTTTGATTGTTTTCTTAGCTTGCTGCTCATCAACACTTGTCAGCACTTCTTTTGACGGTACTTTAATTATTTGACCCACTTTAAGGCGATTCATATTGCCTTTAGCAAATGCCTCTTTATTGTTTTCATACAAACCAACCAGCATCTGATCCAAGCTAACACCTTCAACCTGCGTTTCTTTTGCAACCGCAATAAGTGTGTCACCACGTTTAGTGGTTAACTCTTGCTCATTCTTAGCCACGGCGGGCTCTGAAGCTTGCTCTTGCTGTACGACAGGCGGTGCTGGTCTTTTTTGCTTTTTTGTTTTTTGTGTAACTGGCTGAGTAGCATCACCAACATTTGAAGTTGAAGCTCTATTTGTAGATTGCGTATTGTTTGTACCGCCAGTGGACGGCAAAGTGACTGGAATTGAAGCGGTACTTTCAGGTTTATAGCCAGGTGGGTCTAACAAAACGGTATATTCACGCTGTAAACGTCCTGTAGCCCAGTCTACTTGTATTAGCATATCGAGATATGGATCGCTAACTGGCTGACTTGAACGTATTTTTAGAACAGGTGATCCATCGGCATTTTTTGCAATTTCCACTTTGATATTATTGTGAATACCTAGGCGTGGTATACCTTGTTGTGCGTATGCATCTTCAGAAGCGATTGAGGCAGCAAGAGTAGAAAGCTCTTCTGGTGTTACCGATAAAAGCTCGATTTCAGCTTTAAGTGGTTCACCTATCCCTGAGTTCACGTTCAGCTTACCCAGTCCTGCAGCGTAGCTAGATAACGGCAATAGTGCTAAGCACACAGCCAGAGAAATTTGCTTTATTTTAGATTTACGCACATTGAGCCCTTGATCAAACTTTATACCTAAATATTAAAATAACATCAAATAGTTAGCTATGCAAGCTGATAATGCACATTATATTCAAGGACTATATATGCGTTGCATTTGAGTGCTATCATTTTCACAATAGCACTCAAGTCATTCAAATTATTTCTCTATTAAAATCCGCAACATACGGCGCAATGGCTCTGCAGCGCCCCAGAGCAACTGGTCGCCCACGGTAAATGCTGATAAATAGTCATCACCCATACTTAATTTACGCAAACGACCTACTGGCGTATTCAAAGTACCAGTCACAGCGGCTGGCGTAAGCTCCCGCATACTCGCTTCACGCTCATTTGGAATCACTTTTGCCCACTGATTAGCCTCTGCCAACATTTGGTTAATTTCATCTAAAGGTACGTTTTTTGTCAGCTTAATTGTCAATGCTTGGCTGTGACAACGCATCGCACCGATGCGAACACACAGACCATCGATAACAATAGGATTAGCTTCTCGGCCGAGAATCTTGTTAGTTTCAACGCCGCCTTTCCATTCCTCTTTACTTTGACCATTGCCCAGATCTTTATCGATCCAAGGAATCAAGCTACCAGCTAACGGTACACCAAAGTTTGAAGTTGGAAATTTATCGTCACGCAAAGTACCTGCAACAGTGCGGTCAATATCTAAAATTGCCGAAGCTGGATCAGCCAACAATGAACTTGCCGCAAAATGCGCTTCGCCCATTTGTTTGAGCAATTCACGCATGTTTTGTGCACCCGCGCCAGAAGCCGCTTGATAAGTCATTGACGTTGCCCATTGCACTAAATTGGCTTTAAACAAGCCATTCAATGCCATCAACATTAATGACACAGTGCAATTACCGCCCACCCAATTTTTATTGCCGTGCGTATAAGCATCTTGAATCACATGCATATTGACTGGATCAAGAATAATCACCGCATCTTTTTCCATACGTAAAGTGGAAGCCGCATCAATCCAATGCCCAGCCCAACCTTCTGCACGAAGTTTAGGGAATATCTCGCTGGTGTAATCGCCACCTTGGCATGACACAATTGCATCCATTGCCTTTAAATCAGCAATACTCATCGCATCTTTTAATGACTCAGAATCTTTACCTACATTCGGCGCTTTTCCACCAACTTGTGAAGTCGTGAAAAATTGCGGTTCGATTAACGCAAAATCATTTTCTTCCATCATGCGCTGCATGAGGACTGAACCTACCATACCGCGCCAACCGACAAATCCAACTTTAAGCATATTCGTAACCTTATTAATTTAATGCAGCAACAACTGCATCGCCCATGGCATTACAGCCCAACAAGTGACAACCTTCAGTTGCAATATCAGCGGTTCTATAACCCTGTGCCAAAGCTTTTTTACATGCGTTTTCAACCTTAACTGCGTTAGCTTCATCATTAAATGTGTAGCGCAACATCATGGCCGCTGAAAGGATAGTCGCTAATGGATTCGCAATATCTTTACCTGCAATATCAGGCGCAGAGCCATGGCTAGGTTCGTACATACCTTTATTATTTGCATCCAATGAAGCGGAAGGCAACATGCCGATTGAACCTGTGAGCATTGAAGCTTCATCAGAAAGAATATCGCCAAAAATATTACCCGTCACCATCACATCAAATTGCTTAGGTGCGCGAATTAATTGCATCGCCGCGTTATCCACATACATATGGCTTAGCTCAACTTCTGGATATTCTGCTGACAACTCAATCATGACTTGACGCCATAACTCTGTTGTTTCCAACACGTTGGCTTTATCTACTGAGCAAACCTTTTTGTTGCGTTTCATTGCAATATCAAACGCCACACGACCAATGCGTTTAATTTCAGATTCGTTATAACGCATGGTATTGATACCTTCGCGCTCGCCATTTTCTAGCGTACTAATGCCACGTGGTTGACCAAAATAAATATCACCAGTCAATTCACGAATAATCATTAAATCTAAACCAGAAACTACTTCAGGTTTAAGTGTAGATGCACCTGCCAATTCAGGGTAAAGCAAAGCTGGGCGTAAGTTTGCAAACAAGTTAAGCTCTTTACGAATACGCAACAAACCACGCTCTGGACGTAAATGACGCTCTAATTTGTCATATTTCCAGTCACCTACCGCACCTAGCAAAACCGCATCAGAGTCTTTAGCTAATTGCAAAGTCGCATCTGGCAGCGGATCACCTGCAGCCTCATAACCAGCACCGCCGATTGGCGCCTCTGTCATAGTGAGATTCAAATTTAGCGCATTTAACACTTTAACTGCTTGAGCTACGATTTCTGGACCAATGCCATCACCTGGCAATACTGCGATTTTCATGAAATTACTTTCTTAATTTATAACTTAATTTATAGCCTATAGATTTATAACCTACAGTTGAGCAAATATTTAATTAAACAGCCATGGTTGAGCTTGCTCATGCTTTGCTTCAAATGCTTTAATTTTATCCTGATGTTGCATAGTTAAGCCAATGTCATCCAAACCATTTAATAAGCAATGCTTACGGAATGCATCAACTTCAAACTGGTGGACTTCACCACTCGGTGTAGTGACTGTTTGAGCACTTAAATCAACATCAAGCTTGTAGCCCTCTGTTGCAAATACCTGATTAAACAAGCTATCTACAATTTCAGCTGACAGCACAATTGGCAGCATGCCATTTTTGAAACAGTTATTAAAGAAAATATCCGCATAGCTTGAGGCGATAATCACTTTAAAACCAAAATCTTCAAGCGCCCATGGCGCGTGCTCTCTTGATGAGCCGCAGCCAAAGTTCTCGCGAGTCAGCAAAACGCTAGCCCCTTGATAGCGCAGTTTATTCAGCACAAAGTCAGGGTTGATTTTGCGTTTTGAATTATCCATGCCAGGCTCGCCGTGGTCTAGATAGCGCCATTCATCAAAGGCGTTCGGACCAAAACCTGAGCGCTTAATTGACTTCAGGAACTGCTTAGGAATAATCGCGTCCGTATCCACATTAGCACGGTCTAAGGGAGCGACTAAGCCATCCAATTTTGTAAAAGCTTCCATATTTTTCTTTAATACACTCTTTAAAATACAAGTCTTTATATAACCAAGTCTTTAAACAACTAGGTTGCGATACTAGCTCGCAGATTTTTTGATGGCTTCGCCACCCTTTTCAATATCTTGGCCCATGCCATGGATAGTGTTACAAGCAGTTAGCGCAACACTCAAGGCTAGTAAAGTTAACAATTTTCTCATTCAAAACTCCTTATAAATTAAGTTAATGATTGTCTTACATCAACAAAATGACCTGCTACCGCAGCGGCAGCAGCCATTTCCGGACTCACTAAATGTGTACGGCCACCCTGACCTTGTCGACCTTCAAAGTTACGATTCGAGGTTGAAGCACAGCGTTCACCTGCTTCTAATCGGTCAGCATTCATTGCCAAACACATCGAGCAACCTGGTTCGCGCCACTCAAAGCCCGCTGCAATAAAAATCTTGTCCAAACCCTCTTGTTCCGCTTGTGCTTTTACCAAACCAGAACCTGGCACCACTAGTGCCAACTTAACATTAGGCGCGATATGCTTGCCCTTAGCCACAGCGGCGGCGGCACGCAAATCCTCAATACGTGAGTTAGTACAAGAACCAATGAAGACTTTATCAATATTGATTTCATTGATAGGCGTATTAGGCGTTAAACCCATGTAAGCGTATGCGCGCTCCCAATCGGCGCGCTGCACTTCATTTTTGGCTAAATCCAAACTCGGTACGCGTCCATCGATACTCACCACCATTTCGGGTGAAGTACCCCAAGTTACTTGCGGCTGAATATCTTCAGCGTTTAAAGCAACAACAGTATCAAACTCAGCGCCTGAGTCGGTATGTAATGTTTTCCAATAGGCAACGGCTGCATCCCACTGGTCAGCTTTAGGCGAGAATGGACGACCTTTTACATACTCAATCGTCTTATCATCCACCGCAACCAAGCCAGCGCGAGCGCCCGCTTCAATCGCCATATTACACAAGGTCATTCGACCTTCCATGCTCAAGCCACGAATCGCTGAGCCAGCAAACTCAATCGCATAACCGTTACCACCTGCCGTACCCGTTTTACCGATAATGGCCAAAGCAACATCTTTAGCCGTTACGCCTTTACCTAATACACCATTCACTAACACTTGCATGGTTTTAGACTTTTTCTGCACCAAACATTGTGTTGCCATCACGTGCTCGACTTCAGACGTACCAATACCATGCGCCAATGCGCCAAAAGCGCCGTGTGTACTTGTATGAGAATCTCCACAAACCACGGTCATGCCCGGCAAAGTCGCGCCCTGCTCAGGACCAACCACATGCACGATGCCTTGATTTTTATTCATAAACGGAAAGTAAGCTTTTGCACCAAACTCACTAATATTGCTAGTTAAAGTTTCAATCTGTAAGCGCGCCACAGGGTCAGCAATCCCCGCCAAACCTTTATCCCAGCCATTGGTAGGTGTGTTGTGATCGGCAGTTGCCACAATAGACGAAATGCGCCAAGGTTTACGGCCAGCCAGCCGTAAGCCTTCAAATGCTTGAGGACTGGTGACTTCATGCACCAAATGACGGTCAATGTAAATCAGCGCTGTGCCGTTTTCTTCATGCACAACGTGGGAGTCAAACAACTTGTCATATAGCGTTTTTGCCATGTTTTAACCTAAAAACTAATCTCTAAAATTACCAAACTGCAATGGAAAATCCGTCACATTTTTCTTACAAAAAGCGATCGCATCTTGTAGTAAATCGCGCTTTGCACCTGTCACACGTACTTCATCGCCCTGAATACTCGCTTGCACTTTTAAGCCTGAGTCTTTAATCAACTTGCTGATACGTTTGGCTAAATCACTATCAATACCCGCTTTTATTTTAAGCTCTTGTTTGACTTTATTACCGCCAACTTTTTGGACATCTTTATGCTCAAGACGTTTCGTTGAATCAGGCTCTTTTTTCTCCATTCCTGGCAGCAAAATGTCTTTAATCTGGTCTAGCTGAAAGTCATTATCACCAAATAACATGATAATGCTATCTTTCTCGTTCAACTCAACCTTGGCTGAAGTCCCTTTAAAATCATAACGATTCGTGATTTGTTTACCCGCAGTATCAATTGCGTTTTTTAACGCGACCATATCAACTTCAGATGAAATATCAAAACTTGGCATTTTTTCTCCTCAAACACTTTCAAGCGAAGGTGCTACTAGGCGGGAGCACGAAGACAGTACGATTAGTACGGCGAGTGCGAGCAACAACGTAGCACCAAACATTAACCTTTACTCGAAGTGGCAAACGTAATCTAGAGTTTCACTTACCTCAATATCAAAACTTGAATTACCAGGCACAGTAAATTTCTCACCTTCACTATAAGTTTTCCATGTTTCTTCGCCACTTAAACGAACTTTGCATGAGCCTGAATTGATTTCCATTAACTCTGGTGCTGCCGTATTGAATGTAAGTGAACTTGGGAAAATAACGCCAATTGTGCTACGTGTGCCATTAGGGAGCATCACTGTGTGACTTACACATTTACCATCGAAGTAGATGTTGGCTTTCTTTTTTACGCTGACATTGTCAAATTGTGCCATTTGCTTAACTTCCATTAATAATCAAAATAACATTATCGCAGAAAAGGCACGGCTAACCAACACCCAGCCGATATGGCGCATGGAGATTTAGCTGTGCGCGTGCAGATTTGCGGAGAATGAAGGTTTTATTGGAGAATTGCTATAAGACTTCAGGGTAAACTGATTAGAAGTACTCCGCTTCAGCAAAAGACTTACCTAACTGATCTTTCGCAGACAATAGCGCTGCGCCATTAATTGGCCATTTAATATCGATTTCAGAGTCATTCCAAGCGATACAACGCTCAAATTCTGGTGCGTAGTAATCAGTCGTTTTGTACAGAAACTCTGCAGTTTTAGAAAGCACCACAAAACCATGCGCGAAACCTTCTGGCACCCATAGCTGTTTTTTATTTTCGGCAGACAGAATCTCACCCACCCACTGACCAAAAGTCGACGAATTCTTACGAATATCCACAGCGACATCAAATACAATACCCTGCGCGACTCGCACTAACTTACCCTGTGGTTGCTGAATTTGATAATGCATGCCGCGCAGCACATTTTCAGCCGATTTAGAGTGATTGTCTTGCACGAACTTAACTGGCTTACCTATCGCGGCTTCAAATTTCGCATGATTAAAGCTTTCAAAAAAGAAGCCTCTATCATCACCGAAAACATTAGGTTCAATCACCAGCACATCTGCAATTGCTGTTGGCGTCACTATCAAGGCTGTACTCCATCTTTTAACATGCGTAGAAGATACTGACCGTAGCCATTTTTAGCTAACGGCTGTGCAAGCTTCTCTACTTGCGCTGCATTAATAAATCCTTTGCGATAGGCGATTTCTTCCGGGCAAGCCACTTTAAGACCTTGTCGCTGCTCTATAGTCTGAATGAAGTTGCTCGCATCAATCATGCTTTCATGTGTGCCTGTATCTAGCCAAGCGTAGCCACGGCCCATAATCTCAACACTTAATTGATTACGCTCAAGGTAAACACGATTCAAATCTGTAATTTCCAACTCACCCCTTGGTGAAGGTTTTAGATCCGCTGCAATATCTGCGACTTGATTGTCGTAGAAATACAAGCCAGTTACCGCATAATTGCTTAACGGTTTTAATGGCTTTTCTTCCAAACTTGTTGCACGACCATCACGATCAAAAGCCACCACACCATAACGCTCAGGATCTTGCACATGGTAAGCAAACACCGTTGCGCCATGTTCACGCGCTGTTGCTTGCTCAAGTTGCATATGTAAGTCATGCCCATAAAAAATATTATCGCCAAGCACTAATGCACTTGGATTATTACCAACGAAGTCTTTACCAATGATGAACGCCTGCGCCAACCCATCTGGACTTGGTTGTACCGCATATTCTAAATTCAAACCCCAATCGCTACCGTCACCTAATAACTCTTGAAAGCGCGGCGTATCTTGTGGGGTCGATATAATTAGAATATCGCGTATTCCCGCTAGCATTAAAGTGCTGAGCGGATAATAAATCATCGGCTTATCATGAATCGGCAACAGTTGTTTTGAAACAACCTTGGTGACAGGATAAAGCCTAGTGCCAGAACCACCTGCGAGGATAATGCCTTTACGTGTTGCCATATACCACCTCAACTTTTTCTTTTATTTTGTGCTGACTATTAATGATGTCTATTTATCTAGAATTTCAGCCAGCAAACGAATGACGCCACTTTGCCAACTTGGCAAAACTAAGTCAAAACTATTTTGCAATTTTTTAGTATTTAAACGTGAGTTTAACGGCCTTTTGGCAGGTGTAGGGAAAGATGACGTTGGCACAGCCTGAATTGCGTCAGTTGCAACTTTAATCTCAACGCCCGCTTGACGCGCATGCTCAATCACAAAACTTGCGTAACCATGCCAAGAAGTTTCACCACTCGCTACAAGGTGGTATAAGCCGCTCACTTCTGGGCTTACTAAAGCTTTGCAAATGCCGTGTGCAGTGACATCTGCAAGTAAATCAGCCCCTGTTGGCGCACCGATTTGATCGTTAATCACTTTTAATGCATCACGCTCTTGCGCGAGTTTGAGCATAGTTTTGGCAAAGTTTCCGCCACGTGCAGCATATACCCAGCTCGTACGAAATATTAAATGCTGACAGCCTGATGCAATAATGGCATTTTCGCCTTCCAACTTGGTTTCACCATAAACGCTTAATGGCGAAGTCGCATCCGTTTCTAGCCTTGGCGTTTCACCACTGCCATCGAACACATAATCCGTAGAATAATGAACAAGCCATGCACCTATGCGCTTAGCCTCACTCGCTAAAACTGCTGGGGCAAGCGCATTAATAGTTCGCGCCAGTTCAGGCTCACTTTCAGCTTTATCAACAGCAGTATGTGCGGCAGCATTCACAATAACATCTGGCGCAATCGCTCGAATCGTTTGGGCAAGCCCATCAAGATTTGTAAAGTCGCCGCAATAGTCCAAGCTTCTTGCATCCAAAGCAATCACTTCACCCAAAGGCGCTAGGCTGCGCTGCAACTCCCAACCAACTTGGCCGTTTTTGCCAAGCAAAAGAATTTTTATTGGACTCATTTTTTACCTACTCACCTAAATGAAGATTATTATTTTAGTTAAATTTTTCAAATAGAAATCAAGCAACAACACCAAGATAACCCGTCAATTATCCTATACAAACGCCTAATCAACCCACTATTGATCACATCAATACTGCATATAAAGCTTGCCTCACCTATTTGAGCGTTTAGAAAATTGCAAGTATATGTATAATTAATATGAAGTTTTTAACTTTATTTCACATAGTAATGCTGGACTTAAACGTGATTCTTAAGGGAGTTGTAAAATTAAATTTTCAAGAAAAATATTAATTTCTCTAGCTTATCAAATTCAATGTCTATTGATTAGCGCTCTTTTTCTAGAGTCAAGCTATGCCTATCCAGCAAAAAGCTTTATTCAGTCCGGCAATATGGTAATTATGAATAGCGATGAAACCACTACATATACAATCACTCACCCTCTAGAAAAAATCGCGGATAATTCGCAAATCACCAAGTCAATTTCCACCAATGCGCAAGGCGCTGACACAAAAACCTACAAAATCAAGCCAGCCAATGCATCATCCAAAGTATACGTCCACAGTCAAATAAACCAGTTGAATATGAACACAATGAAATGGGAAAGCGAACTTAAGTCTATTGAGTTACTGAAATCAGGCTCGCACAACTCAATTTCAAACCCTAAACTTAGGTAATCTAGCCAAGTACAAAAGCTCAATAATCACATCGTTTAAATCACGACAATCTTGTCGAAAATTAAGCGGCATCATTCACAATTTCTCAACAAAACTTGCTATTAGCTTCGCCTAAGCTCAATCTAAAAAAAATATAAAAACATTTAAATTCAAATGGATAGTTACAAAATACAAGTAAATTAACAATAGTTAACCTAATCGGCATATTTTTTGCTTTTGTAAATATATATACTGCCCGCGTTATTCAAGACAGTCATTATTTACAAGACAGTGAAAGGTCATAAGATGAAATCTATTTTTAATTTTATATTTTCTAAAAATACTAAATCAACTTTTCAAAATTCAAGCTTTCAGAACTCAAGTTTCCACAATGCTGCTCATATCAGCCAAGCCAGCAAAATCAGTAAAAATGAGCCGCAATTAAGCATATTTGATAATGCACCTATTAACGACGGCTGCTACCAAGTAGCAGAAATTAGTTTTGATGAATTTAAAAGCTCCACAGTCAGAGTCGAGCGCAGAAAATTCCCACGTAAGCCTGGTGAAACTAGAAGTGCATATAGCACCAAACAATAATGTGCTACACATTGAAATTTAAAAACTGAGCATAAACAATTAATTTAAAAAAGCCACTTGTGAAAGTGGCTTTTATATCTCTGCCTTCAAGGCTAAAAGACATGATAAAGATCAATATAGTCATCAATCATGCTTCACGGATGACCACATTGCATTAACCAATCTTAAAACCTTCTTAAATCTTTAACTTACTTGAAATATTCATTAGGTACATTACCTCTCACACACTATCTCCCATAGTAAGTGTCCTTAATACCGAGGCTATATTTCCCCAATTATAGCTTCGGTTTTTTTTGCCTATTTACTACGAATACACCTACTATTGTTACTGTAAATAATATCCACAGTACTGTTCACAAATCGCCAATAACATTAATTTACAATCATGATTAATTTAAAAAGCCAACTTGGTACTCACTACCAATTAGCAAGTAAATTTAATATATTCATATACTTAATCAAACTCCAACTCTACAAAAATTAAGTGGCATATCTTTTGCTGATAGTTGTTTAAAGGTAAATTAAATTTAAACAAGGACAGCAAAATGAAAGACCTTTTCGATTCATATTTTTATAAAATATCTAACTTACTCGGAAGAAACCAGCCAATCCCTGTCGTTAAACATGATGTAGAAGCAGAAATAGATGAAGACTTGGTTCATATGAGCTATAGCGACTACATAAAATTCATCAATGAGGAAGAAAGAAAAAAAGCCAGCCCACTTCAACCAGATGTTTACTCAAGCTGAAAACTTACTATTATTTTAGCTTCTTAGGATTTCCATCAGAAGGTTCGCCTTCATTCGCGAATCAAAAACCGCTCCATTAGCGTCACCAGCTCATCCACCAAACTTGAATGGTTGAGTAATTCTGGACGTTGATTAGTCACTTGATGAACGATAGCCTTAATACTAATACCAACCATATAGGTCGCTAATTGTGGATCGGGTACATTTTTCATAAATGGAAGCAATGCATTTACCATCTCCTTAAGCATTTCACCTTGATCATATTGTTTACAACGTTGTGATAGTGGCAACTCTTCCGAAATGGCTTTATGCACCTCAGGTGCGCTTTGGTGCTCCTTAACCACCATTTCAACAATAACTGTCAGCGCCACTCTTAGCGTTGGTTGGTTGCTGATGTTCTGTAAAGCATGCTGTATGTCTGCACGGATGGAGGTTACATGCCTACGTTGCAACTCTGCAATCACAGCCTGCTTGTTAGGGAAAAATTGGTAGAGTGAGGCAATGTTAACGCCTGCACGTTCTGCAATCGCATTTGTATTCAAGCCGCCCCACCCAACTTCATTTAAAATGTAAGTAGAAGCTTGCATAATTGCATCTACTGTGGCGCGTGACCTCTCTTGAGATGGGCTTTTTCTGGGCTTTGTAGCGAGTTTGGCTTTAGCTATCATGTGCTTTAGAAATGTGAGTATTAAAAATTAAAGCAATAGCTTACTATTTTTACTCATTCAAATACAAGAGATTAAGCCGTAATGACACAAATTACTCAACAGAATTGGCCTGCCTTTCAAGCCCTTAATCGTCATCGCAGGGCGATTCGTAAATTTAATACCGCCTCAATTGCTGATGAGGATATTCAAGAGTTACTGGTTGAAGCCATGCTCGCGCCTTCCAGTGGCAACCTACAACCATATCAACTACACTGGATTCGTAATACGGATTTAAAAGCTGAAGTTGCAAAAGCTTGTCATGGTCAGCAAGCTGCGTCTACGGCCGCAGAAATCGTCGTTATCTCTGCCAGTGCCGCTATCGCAAAGCACACTGTAGCTGAACAACTTGCTTATGTTGAAGCATCTACCTCGCTTGAATCAAAATCGAAGGCATACTACCGTAAGCAATTGGGGATGTTTAATAAAGTTCTGGGCATAGGAGCATCAGCAATCTGGATGCCACTTATCTACATTGCATCGCTTATTCGCCCGAGCTTATCTCTGCTGCCAGTAGGAAGTATTGGTAGCCGAAATTGGGCTGCACGTAACGCCATGTTTGCAGCGCAGACCATCATGCTGGCTGCTGCATCAAAAGGCATAGACTCGTGCCCAATGGAAGGATTTTCCGCATCAAAAATCACCAAATTGCTGAATCTTCCAAGAGGAACAGTTATCCCCATCGTCATCGCGCTTGGCTACCGCGCCTCAGATGCAAGAGTCGAAACGCAATGGCGTCGTAAATTATCAGATGCTTTAATCACCCACTAAATTAGCATTAGCCTATCACGACCTAAAACTAAGGGATTTTTATAGAGCAATAGGCGTAAAAAAAGCCTAGAAGGTTGAATTTACTAGGCTTTTGATACCGATTGATACTTGGTGAAACACTTAAATGGTGGGCTGGCGTCAATCCAACAAACCTCCGCAATCCATTTGATACGCCATTTAGAAGATGTGAAAAATATCGCGTACCCTCAAACGTACCCAATAAATTCAATTTGTACTATTAATTACTAAAGCCAGAATAGTTAGATCTTTTTTCCAGAGCGGTCATTGCATACACACTAGCAACGGACGATAATATTTTCGTTTCATTTTCGGCAGATTTTTTATTATCTCTATCGTCTATCACAATTATCGGTTTTAAATTAGTTATATGGCTACTCAAATTCAAATCAATCATTTTTTTCAATACTGATGAAACTGAGGCGTGATGTGGCGTTACAGCAAAAACAGCCTTATTGCCATGTATAAAATCAAACCTATATTTATGACCAGAAATTCCTAGATATTCGGGACTAACATATTGATCTTCATTTGGAAAAGCTGCCAGAAAACACATTGCAACCTCCTGAATAAATATATTGATATCCGAATTTACCCCTTCTTGCTCTGCCTCCCAACTCTTTAATTGCGACATAGCTGCGATGTAGTTTGAAAATGCCTCTTTAATTTCACCTACATCACAATAGATTTCCAAATCACCATCTGATGTGAGTTTCAATCCATATGGTTCTATTAAATTAGTTATGAATCTAAGACTTTGTGATTTAGTTAGATCTAGGCCTCTTTGCATATAGTACAAAATTGTCTCGCCGCCATCAAATAGCCTAATTTTATTTGAAATTTCTTGAGTATAAATTGGTACTAACTCACCATCGAAAAACCTAAATGGAGTTTCAATAAGCGAGACCTTGCTATCGTCATCTAATATATGACAATTAAAGCCTAGTAAATCTGCTATTGATTGAGAGTTTATCATTTCAATTTAAATTCTTCTGGTGATTCAATTTCGCCAATTATCTTAATGTTAGTTTGTTTAAGAAAATGCTCCAATGCATCTGTAAAATTCCAACCACTCCAACCTTCATCACCAGCGTTTCTCATATCCCCAAAATGCTCATGCGGCTTGGAATGTATATCTTTAATTTTCTTTTTATTTTTTTTAACTTCTAGTTGATAGACTCTTTCCATCCCATAAAGTTGTTTATCGAAAACCGAAAGTGTATAACTCGTTACTTTAGTAAGAGGATGATAAAAATAATGAAATTTAACATGAAGCGAACATGTCATTTCATCTTGATCTAATAACCCACACTCAAATTCATAAATGTATGAATTTTTTTTACTTGCGATCCAATTCCCAAAATCTCTACAAATTAGAGGCTTTTCTAATAACTTTTTAGCTACTTCAAATGGAATTTTATTAAACAACTAGTTACCTTGGATATTTAATATCTATTTACTCTATGGTACATACTACCAGTTGATATGCCGATTCTGCAAGATTCTCGTACGCTTAACCCTATACCAGCACACGAAAACAGACAGCAGACTAGCGAATTATGAATCAGATTGTCTGGTTTTGTGGGTGATCTGGCGAGGTGATCGACCAGCCATCTAACCACATACATAGACCACACAGCACTCACTCACCTAACCCATGCTCAGAGGCTGACCCCCACGGGGGGGTGTGCTTTCGCGCACAAACTTTTACTCTAAGGCACTCCGACAAAAATCCATCTCATTAACTCATTGTATAAATAATCTTTACATTAATAAAAGGTACTATTATTGCATCCCGTTTAATGAATAGTTAGGCATGTAAGCTACTTTATACTAGACGCATTTCGTATAACTAGCCATTCATCGACAAGAGATTTAAGTAGTATGTAATACTCTTCACAGAGCCGAAAAACGCCACCGCTACTATTAGGAATAAACTCTTCTATTCCTTCAAAACGCAAAAATGTCATTGTTCTTTTCTGTTGTGGTTGAAGCACCTCATTAACTTTAAAATCATATATTGGTGCAGTGTGAGTAACTGGTGAAATAACGCCTTTGTGTATAGAGTAGACGCGACTGGCATTAAAGAAACGAAGTAGCGATAAATCTTTGAGAGTTGACATTCGATTTTCATACCAAGCTTTTAACTCTGGGTACTCGGAAGATTCTGTTTGCATAACAAAAGTGACACTTCTCGCAAGTGATATATATGAATTGATGCAAGAGCGGACAACTTCATCATTATTCATATTATCAACAGCTAGTTTCATCTGTGTAGCTGCATCTCGAAGTTTCATTTCAGTCTCAGTCATTACGTTACCCTCAATTGTATTTTTACACCAAAGCAAACTGGCGGCCGCATTGTATGTCCGATTATGCCTTTAGACGAAGCAGCACTAATGCACCCCCTCTTAAGCTTGACCAGAAAAGCAAAGACTGGAGTGTATAGCTTAAATAATCTAAGCCGCTTTTTTGCGCCCTAGCTTCCACTCTTTTTTGTTTTTGGCACCAATAATAGATGTTGTTACTTGATTGTGTTCGTGGTGCACTTGGTGATCATCTAGCATCGCCATGCGCATTACTTTTGGTTGAGCATACTGCTCTCGCCCTAAGTCGTCTGCGGCATAAATTAGGAGTTGTATATCCCCCTCCTCAGACTTAGAGCGCTCTTCACCATTTTTTTGAAGCAGTGATGCCGAGACTTCGAAGTTCAACTGTATGAACTCTACTGAGTGAGGCGCGACACGCAAAGGTTTTCCTTGATGAACTTCAGATGGTTCAAATCTCGTCTTAGTGGTTGGCGTACTTTTAATTAGTAACCATGTTCGTGAAATTACGTATGGCCGATTTCCTTGATTGCTGAATGCAAGATCAAGCTTTACTTCAACGTTGGGTTCGCCCCACTTGTATTTCCAACTAGACCAAAGTACTGAGACGGTTCCATGCCTAACTCGCCGCAAATGCTGCACATAGAGACTAGCTAGGGACACACACAGCGCGACAACAGAGATAACTATAGGTATTAGCTGAGCTTCTGGCATATGGGAAAGCCTAACGTTTGAATTAAGGGGCTGTCCAGCTTGAATGTATCATTGCCATTCAAGCTTGCTATTTTGACAACCCGAGCTTGAGCATTCTCTAATACGATCTTGCAAAAACTGAGACCTTTTTATTGTAGTACTCGTCGCACAATCTAGGTTTACATAAAAAGCATTTGCTTCACGTTTCGAACAACTATTATTTCTCTCTTCTATCCATGAAAGCTGAGCAGATTTAAGATTTCTTTTACCATCACTATCAAGCTTTAAGTTTAACTTTTTGTAGTTGTCGTTAAGCTCCTTGTCTGCTTCTTGGTAGACCTTATTTAAGCAATATAAGCCATCAAAATCATTTTTTGGAATATCACACGCTGAGTTTGCTAATGCAGCACCAGATGAGCAGAACAGTAAAGCGAAAAGCATTTTTTTCATTTTTATTTCCCTTTGTTAAAAAACTGTAAATCCCTATACATAATCTTTGACATAAGCTGCGGCATTAGGCGTCATGCTTAAATGATGGGTTGGGAATCAATTTGCATATTTAGTTAGATCTTCAGAGAACAACTCCCTCAAGCGAGCCACAGATTCCTTGACTGCCGCCTTGTTTCGAAATTTCTCCAATTCTTTAAAGCGAAATCGTTCAGATTCAAGCGCAGCGGAAAGGGTTTGCAATTCCGCAACAAGCTGAACATATTTATGGCTCTTTTCCTCTTGCTCTTTCGCCTCCTGAAAGCCCTCTTCAACAACATCTGCGTGAGTGTGCTCGATTCGATCAGTTGTTAGTTTGATTCGAATTGCATCAGGAATCTGCTTCACCAGTATAGCGTTTGCATTTGTAAAAAATGCCATTGCAGATTGGTATATAGACCAATATTCATGCGTCCCTACAAGGGTAAAGAGCCTGTGGTGAGCAATGATATTAAGATTGCTCGCCTGAAGCTCAAGAAAGCCCTTATTGAATTCTGTTAAATCGAAATCATCATCCAAGTCACGGTACGATGCCAAGACGCTAAGACAACGTGCCCAGTTGTGATGAAAAACTGCACTTACTCTTTCTAGCTCAGCAGCCAGAAGATCTAACCCGCCCTCAAGGTAGCGAGAAAGTATCAATTCATACTCTCGTTGTTGGTAATACTGTTGGACAGCAAACCATCCCGTAAGAGCTGCTGCAAACAAAGCAAGACTGGTTTGTAAAAGTATAGTTTCCATGACTATTTATGCCCTGACGCCCAACAGCTATTAAGCGGGCGTGCGCGTCCGAGTAATAATATTGTGAATATTAATTTTGACATGTTATTTTTCTTTTTAAATCTTATGGTTAGGGCTTGCTCTGCTTGTATAGTAATAAATAGCAAGTATTGACGCAATTCATTTTGTAAACAGTTGCTTTAAGGCTGAGTTATTGAATCATCTTTAGGTGCCTCACTTCTATTTGCTGATTCTTTCCTCTGCTCCTCTTTCATTTCTTTAATCACGCCCAAAACTACCATCCGCGTTTTCGGCGTCATAGATCTTAACTTCGCTAGTATTTCCTCTTTCTTCGTTACCTGTGATTCTGTTTTATTCATTTGTTTCACCATGTATTTGAGAAAAGTTACTAAACATAATACTTTGGATATTATGGGATTTCATTGTTACGAGATAAATATTATGGCTAGGCAATCAAAAGCGCAACTGGTTAGGGCATTGCGTGGTATCACACAAGAGAAAAACCAAAAGCTGGTATCGGCAGGTAAAAAAGGTGCGGCAACAGTTAAAGCAACTCGTGAAGGACAAACGCTTGAACAAACATTGAAACAGCAAAGACAAAGCGACATAACAAGAGCGGCTAATAAACTCCCAAAGGGTGGAAAACAAGCCCTAAATGAAGTTTTAGTTCAAGAGTCGCGGAGAGCAGCCAATATTGAACAATATCAAGATATTAGAAAAACTAATGCGCTAAATCTAATGCTTGAAAATGGTGAAAATATAGGGAAAAGGCTAGTAAAGCTAGCACTCGGTCAAGATGATTTTAAAGATGCACCAGCAAGTGTCCAAAGACTTGCCATGCTTGATGTATTAAGCCTAGCAGGCATCACGGCAGAGCAAGCAGAAAAGCAAGCCAAGCCAGTGCATGAAATGAATAAGGACGAACTTATCAGCTTCATTCATAGCACACAAAAATTAATCAACTACCATGAAAGAAAGCAATCTGAAATGTTGATTGATGGTGAGCTTGTAGAAAGCTAAAATAGTTTTATATCTTTTGCTACACCTAGTCTGACGGGGCGAAAACAAGGCAACCTTACCTTGCTGGTGTGGCTACTTAATTAGGGATTACGCGAAAGGTGCGTATGAGCAATGTACTATCCTCAATATCTGAACTTTACTCGCAACACTCCAACTTAGAGCCTTTGAGGCTCAGACAAATAGCTATTGAGAAAGAAATTTCACTTTTACACAAAGAGCTTGAAGAAATTACTCAACACATTACATACATTACTGGACTGGGTGCAGGTAAGAGAAAGTTTGAAAATCAAGCTAAGGCAATGCTAGAGACTGTTGCAATATGGATACTTTGTGACCAACAAAAAGAGATGTCTGAGAAAGATATAATAAAGTCATTTCTTCAAGATAAAATGAAAAAGCTTGGTAATGATAAATACAAAGTTAATGCTTCTGAATTGGATAAATATAGAAAAAGATTAGCGCGTTATCGAGAAAAGTCAGGACTTAATTAATACAGGGTTATGTGTCCTAGAAAGAAACTCTAATCTGACAGCTTCTACCACAAAGGAGCTTTAAATGTCAGTAAACACAGTAACAAACAATACCATTTCAGATGCATTAAAACACTTCGATTCTCTCCCTGATAGCGCGAGCGTAAGGCTTCCAGTGGTTCAAGGGCTTTATGCTTGCTCACCTGCCAGTGTTTGGCGAGGCGTAGCAGCAGGACGCATACCAAAACCTAGAAAGCTATCCCCTAGAACCACCTGCTGGCAAGTTGGTGAGCTTCGCGCGGCATTAGCGGCTAAGGCAGTGTAACCATGCAGCCAACAAGCATTAATAACCAGCATCTAACTATTTTATCCGCATTAACTGATAGCCCCAAAAGTACGATTGATTTACGTCACGGTTACGGAATTATGCAGCCAGCACCACGCATAAAAGAACTGCGTGATATGGGTTATAAAATTGATACGGTGTGTATTGATGAACACACCCCCGATAATATTAATCACAAAGGCGTAGCTAAATACGTGCTGCTAGGTGTCAGCAATGATTGATGCTCTAATTAACGGAAAAATTGCATTTAAACCTATCAAGCGGATTGGTAAAAACCAAAATCTATATGTCACAGTTTCCGTTTATACACCTACCGCGACTGGCGACAGTATGCGTGTTGGTGTAATTGCCTTCGACGAGAGAGTATGTCAATCACTGCTTGCACTTGATGAAGGCGATAGTATTTGTATGTCAGGCGAATTGACGCCAAAAATATGGCAACCTAAAGACGGTAGTGAGCCAAAACCAGCATGTGACTTTATTGCTCATGCTATTTTGACGCCTTACCACGTCAATAGAAAAAGACAGGCTGTGCAAGATGGCGGCTAGTCATTTAATTAGGCTCGGTAAGATAAAGGGTGAAAATGGTGTTTTGGTGGCGTTAAAGCATAACAAGCGCACATTGCAAAATGAACGCGGTGCTAGTGCTAACATTGACGCGACTAGAACATCATTAAACTATTCGCTTTCTAGCAAAGATAAGCCAGAAACGATAGCTAGGCATGCCAAATCTCAAATGATACTTGCTGGCATTGAAAATCCCCGCAAAGACCAAGTGAAAGCAGTAGAGGTAATTTTCAGCTTACCAATTGACCGACATCAGCAAGACACTGAGCAATTTTTTATTGATTGCTTCAACTGGGTTAAACAAAACTTTTCTGGTGAGCTGCTAGCGTTTGACATTCACTTAGATGAAGCTGCACCACATGCCCACGCTTTAATACTGCCATTGATTGACGGTAAGATGCAAGGTCGTGATATGGTAGGCAGTACGGGAAATCTAATGCGCTTGATTAATAAGTTTCATGCAGATATTGCAAGGCATTACGGCTTGAGCAGAAGCGATAAGAAGCGTTTATCTAACATGGACAAGCAATCCCTTGAAAAACTTGTATTAACGCGCCTAAGCAACGACCCTGCAAGACAATCAAGCGTTTGGGCTTGCTTACGTGATGCAATTCATGATGACCCATTGCCATACGCGCAAATGCTATCAATCAAACCACCACAAGCCACTAATAAATCATTCGTGGCAATCATGACTTCAAAGGGTAAAGGTAAAGCTACAAACGCTATATAGCCTTTGAAGCCTAAAAAACATCGAACGCTATCCTGTGTATAGCGTTTCATTTCTCAGCACATATATATTTAACATTACGGTGAAGTTTAGCGAGCTAGTGATATTGGAAATTATTATTTTTATTGACTGGGTTGCCCCCCAGCTTTGTCATTTAAAAACTAGCTTAAATCTGCACTAAAATACTCATGGCCTGATTATCGGTCAAACCGTCTTGAGTTATGCCAGAAAAGTCGCTGTCAATTAAAGCACCTAGGTCATTGTCATCAATTTCATGGCCTATGACTTTTTCTAGAGCCTCTGTAGCTGAATAAAAATTAGCTCGTGCCATTGCTGCGTTGCTTAATAAAATCTTTGCTTGTTGGTAATTCATTATGATTATTCCTCAAATAGATTAAATGTTTACTTTGCTGATAATGCTTTAATTAGTTTTTACATGATTAAGCCTCCTGTAGGTTCGCCTCAATTTATAAATACTTCTTAATTCTTTCATTCATTTGAAATATGCGCTCAGTACATTAATTATTAACAACTCATCTCCTCCGAGTGTTTTGATGCCGAGCTATTTACTCCCATTGATAGTCTCGGTATTTTTTTACCTATCGTAAGCCGCTTTACGCTTGTTTGAATGGCAATACCTTTGCACCTGCTTTAAGCTCATCCAGATAATCTGCCCATGCCTGCATCATGGCTGTACGCTGTTCAATAAACTTAGTGCGGTTATATGCTGCCCCTAGTGTATCTGGTACTTTATGCGCTAATTGATGTTCAATGATGTAAGGGTCAATGTTTAATCTTTCATGCAATATAGTGCGCGCCATTGCTCTAAAACCGTGGGCAGTAATGTCTTTCTGAGTGTCATAGCCCATACGCTTTAATGCTGCATTAATAGCAGCAGGACTCATAGGCTTTTTAGGATCGTGCCCATTCTGAAAAACATATTCGCCACGGCCTGAAATGGCTTTTAAATCAGTAAACAATTTAGCCGCTTGTTTTGATAATGGTACTAAGTGCATAGTTTTTGTTTTACTTACAAGATACCGCCATTCGTTAGCCTCCAAATCAATATCTGCCCATTTAGCCATTCTTAGCTCGCTAGGGCGTGTAAATACCAAGGGGGATAACCTAAGCGCGCATTGAACTGTGAAAGAGCCTGTAAAACCATCTATTGCGCGTAATAGCTCGGCAATCTCTTTAGGCTCGGTAAACGCTGCCATGTGTTTTACTACAGGAGCAGGTAACGCACCTCTTAAATCTATGGTCGGATCACGCAATGCCCTGCCCGTTTGAACCGCATGGCGAAATATTTGGCTAGTGGCTTGCATGGTTCGATGCGCTGTTTCAAGTTTATTCAAGCTCTCGATACGCTTAATCACTTCTAGAATCTGTGGGGCTGTTATTTCAGATATAGGTTTATTACCTAGCCACGGGAATATGTAGCTTTCTAAGCGTCTAACAGTTCGCTCTTTATGAGAGTCTGATTTATTAGTGAAATAACTAATCGCCCATTCACGAGCAACCACTTCTAAACTATTAGCAAGCACACCAGTTTTTGAAGCCTTTGCCGCTTTTTTGTTTTCACTAGGGTTTATGCCCTCGGCGAGCAATCCGTGAGTGCTAGCGGCTTGCTTTTCAGCATTGACTAGCGACACTTCAGGATAACGCCCAAATGAAAGATTGTTTTCTTTACCTTCAAATTGATAACGCATTACCCAATACTTTGAACCATCAGGCTTAACCAGTAAAAATAAGCCTCGCCCTGCTGCCACACGAAAAGGCTTTTCTTTAGGCTTGGTATTTTTAATTTGAATGTCTGTTAAACGCGCTGCGAGCTTGGGCATAATTAACAATCACCTTTCAGTTTTATTGGGTACGAGTTATTAAAAATAACCGCGTACCCAATAATGTACCCAATAGATTGTGATATGTAAAGATGCACTATGCGATTGCAATAGGCGTAAAAAAAGCCTAGAAGGTTGAATTTACTAGGCTTTTGATACATCTTGCTACTGGGTGAAACACTAAAATGGTGGAGCTGGCGGGAATCGAACCCGCGTCCGCAAATCCTCCACAGACAGTTCTACATACTTAGCCTTGTTGTTTAATTTAACGTGCAACACACCAACAGACAAGCAGTTTGCACGCGAGCTACCTTAAGGTTAATGCGGTGCTAAGTAACCCAACACAACACGTATCCCGTGTATATGACACTACGTATGGGTTACCCCAATCCAACCCACGGGAGAGCTGGTGTAGCGTCCAGCAGAACTAAGCTGCTAGAGAGTAAGTTTCGTCGTTTGCGACTATACTTGTTTCAGCTGTATTTACGAGGTAATCTGAGCCTCGGTATGCCCTGCACTGCTTTGTAACCCACGTCGAAACCTGGTCAGCCCCAAATCAGTCTTACTTTGACTAACAAAACTTAACTTAAGCTCTGCTAAAAAGTGAATTATACGCGCTTATGTTGGATTACGCACATTGGGTTTTGCAATGTAACTTATATAATTTGTGCAATAGGAAGTTTTTAAGTAAGGTATTACTTTGTGTAAAAGGAATCTTGCATGACCGATGTTATTGATAATGACGAGCAAATTAAATATAAGGCGCTATTGGAGTCAACCAAAGCTATTCCTTGGAAACTGGATTGGGCAACTAAGCAATTTACTTATATAGGGCCGCAAATTGAAGAGTTGTTGGGTTGGACTCAAACAAGCTGGTTGCATGCTGGTGATTGGATAGACCGAATTCATGCAGAGGATCGAGAGAAAACTGCGAACTTCTGCATATCGCAATCTGAAGAAGGCGCTGACCATGAGGCCGATTATCGCGCACTAAAAGCTGATGGAGGTTATGTATGGGTGCGCGATGTCGTGCATGTCGTCAGAAAGAACGGCGTTACTATAGAGCTTGTAGGCTTTATATTTGATATTTCAGAGCGCAAAGTAATGGAGGATAAGCTGATTATCCTCAACAAAAAACTAGAACAACTATCATTTCAAGATGGCTTAACTAGCATTGCAAATCGCCGATCATTCGATCAAACGCTTACTACAGAATGGCAGCACGCTCGTCGTAACCAACAGCCTATCTCATTAATCATTGCCGATATTGATTGTTTTAAACTATATAACGATTACTACGGACATTTACAGGGTGATGATTGCTTAGTCAAAGTGGCGCACGCGCTTTCTCAGGCGCCTATGCGTGTCACGGACCTTGTGGCCCGTTATGGCGGTGAGGAGTTTGTGATACTACTTCCTAATACAACCGCCACAGCGGCGCTAGAAATAGCAGAGAGATGCCGTAACATCGTATTTGCGCAGAAAATTGAGCATGCTATGTCCAGTGTTAGTGACGTGGTGACAGTGAGCGTTGGTGTGAGTACTATTATCCCTACTATGGATTCAGAGCAATCATTGCTTTTTGCTAGGGCTGACAAAATGCTGTATCAAGCAAAGGAAAATGGTCGTAATTGTATTGAGTTTTGTTAAGTTTAAAACATCGCGCGCGAGTTTTGTAAGCTCATTTACCGCTCAATATTTTATCTATCTTCTAGCACCTCTAAAAATGCATCGCCATATCGCTCAAGCTTGGCTTGTCCAACGCCTGTGATCTGACTCATTTCAGTGAGACTACCCGGTTTTTGGTTGAGTATTTCTAGCAGCGTGCTGTCGTGGAAGATTACATAAGGCGGCACGCCTTGTTCTTTGGCGAGTTCCATGCGCTTGGCTTTGAGTGCATGCCATAGCGGATCATCAGCCACCTCTTCATAACCTTCTTTGGCACGCGTTCCACGTTCGGCCTTGCTGACTTTACGAGTGGCAACGACTTCTACATCTTGGCGCAACCACACCTCGGCTTCGCCTTTTAGTACAGGTTTTGCAGATTCAGCCAACTTTAAGCCGCCGTAAGCTTCAATATCACTTTCTAAATAACCGCCTGCGACTAGCTGTCGATAAACACTACTCCATTGTGATTGCGTTAAGCCCTTTCCAATGCCGAATGTGCTTAGACTTTGATGGTTGAATTGCTGAATCTTTGGTGTACTTTTGCCCAACAAAACATCGATTAAATGCACGACACCAAAGCGCTGCCCTGTGCGATATACGCATGAAAGCGCCATTCGAGAGGCTTGTGTGGCATCCCATGTATCGACTGGGCTTAAGCAGTTATCGCATTGCTCGCAATTGCCAGGGTGTGTTTCACCGAAGTAGCGCAGCAAAGTTTGGTGGCGGCAACTGGTAGATTCACAAAAGCCCAATAAGGCATCTAGTTTTTGTCGTTCTACTGCTTTGCGTTCTTCTGGCGCATCGCCTGAATCCAGCATTTTTCGCATACTGACTACGTCGCCCAAACCATAGGTCATCCAAGCGTTAGCAGGCAAGCCATCGCGCCCTGCCCGACCTGTTTCTTGGTAGTAGCCTTCCATACTTTTGGGTAAATCTAAATGTGCCACAAAGCGCACATTGGGTTTATCTATGCCCATGCCAAACGCCACGGTGGCGACCATTATCACGCCCTCTTCACGTAAAAACCGGCGCTGATTTTGGTTACGTACGCTAGCATCCAAACCCGCATGGTAAGGCAATGCATCCCAACCGCGTGATTTTAGCCATTCGGCGGTTTCTTCTACTTTTTTACGGCTTAAACAATAAATAATGCCCGCATCATTCGCGTGCTCTGTATCTAAAAAGGCCTCTAACTGTTGGCGTGCATTAGCCTTCTGGGTGACGCGATATTTAATATTTGGGCGATCGAAGCTAGAAACAAACTGGCGCGCTTCTTCAAGCTTAAGTCGCTCAACAATTTCCGCACGTGTTGGCGCGTCGGCCGTTGCTGTGAGTGCAATGCGTGGCACATGCGGAAAGCGCTCATGCAACACCGTAAGTTTACGATATTCAGGGCGGAAATCATGTCCCCATTGAGATACACAGTGCGCCTCATCAATAGCAAATAGTGCAATGCCAGCGCCCTCCTCTATTTCGTCTAACAACGATAAAAAACTACTCATTAGCAAGCGCTCTGGCGCCACATATACAATCTGTAAATGTCCACGCATCAGTTGTGCGGTGATTTCACGCGCTTCATCGGCATCTTGACTAGAATTCAAGAACGCCGCTCGTACACCAAGCTGCTTAAGTGCATCCACTTGGTCTTGCATCAGCGCAATGAGTGGCGATACGACAATACCAACGCCCTCACGCAACAAAGCTGGCAGCTGATAACACAAAGATTTGCCGCCGCCAGTCGGCATTAATACTAACGCATCGCCGCCAGACGTGACATGTTCAACAATAGCTTGTTGCTCACCGCGAAACGTGGAATAGCCGAAAACGTCGTGTAGGGTTTGTAGTGCGGGGATATTTGACATGGGCGGTATTGTACACCGCCCATGATTCACATTTGCGGTCTATTATATCTATCGTACACCCCAAAAAAACAGGTGGGTAACAAGTTACCCACCCTACAAATTTATAGTCACTTTTACTGCACTTTCACTTTCCTTAATCACCCCCATGTCGTGCATGAAGGCAATTAACGGCAGCCACTAACTCTGCATATTCCACACGTGTGAGTTTGTGTGCCATTGTCCGTCTGAACTCTGCTCTAGCACACTCATCGTAATGCCACCAAAAGAGGATGACTCCACACCGTTTGCATGCCATTTAGAAACTTGGTAGATGACTTTGTCTGATCCGCCACATTCAATAATCTCTAAAGTATGATTATGCACACCATTTTCTACAAAGCTATTAAACAAGGCCTCTATTTCGCTGCGTCCTGCGAGGGTTGTCCCATTGCCTGGAGATACAGTAGCATTTTCACTGTAAAGGCTAGCTAGCGCCTTTATGTTTCTGCTGTTTAACGCCTTATTCCATGCAGCGTTAGCTAGCTCGATGATTGATTTAATATCCATTGATTTTTCCCAATTGATTAATAAGCGGAAATGGTGATGCAACTCTGCTGAGTCGCATCACCACTATCATAACTGTTAAAACCGCCAATTTAGAAGCAAGCTAAAACTTAATTACAAGCTGCCTGACCTTCAACTTTATGCTGCTCTTCATCTAAAATTACAACACGACGGTTAGGTGCTAAACACTCAACCAGCTTTTTACCTTTAACGCCTTTACAGTCAACCACTGCTTCTGATTCACCTTTGCCAATCGCTTGCAGGCGGCTTGCGTCTATGCCCTGTGAAACGATGTAGTCTTTCACTTCATTAGCACGGTGCTCTGAAAGCTTTTGATTGTAAGCTTCTGAACCAATACGGTCCGTATAGCCACTGACCATCACCAATTTAAATTCTGAATGCTCTTTAAGTTTAGCCACAACACCATCAAGGATAGGCTTAGAACCTTCTTGCAATTTAGATTTGTCGAAACCAAATAACTTTTCAGCTGAAATGGTAACAGTTTCAAATTTTGGCTTGCATGGTTCAACTGCGGCTACAGGAGCCGGCGCTGGCGCTACTTCAACTACTGGTTCAGGAGCTACATATGGCGCAGAGACTGGCTCAGCCGCTGCAACTACTGGCATTGGCTTTGGTGCACCAAAGCGGAAAATGCCACCTAGGCTTAACAAGGTATTGCTGATTGTTTCACTATGGCTAACATTCGTTCCATCCAAATTATTATCTAACCCACCCTTAGCGCGACTCCATTGCTGACGTAGATCAGCTTGCAAACCAAAAGTGTCGCTCACTAAATATTGCGCACCTAAACCCACATTTGCCATCCAACCAGTTTTAGTGTTGCTCAAATCATTGTTTGGAGCAGGAATAGAGTAAGCAAGTTTGTTACGTGCTACACCAGCGCCGACTAATACAAATGGACGAAATTTATCACGACTCAACATGTATAAAGCATCTAAACCCAATGTTGTCTGTTTGTATCGACCGCTCGCGCCCGGAATGCCGTTTTCATTTGAGGTGTTATAACCTAAACCACCTTGAAGATCCCAACGTGGGCTTATTTCTTTACCAAACTTGATAAAAGCGCCGCCGCCGTTACCAGCATTTAGGTCATTGTCAGTGTCCATATAGCTAATGCCTGGTAAAGCATACCAAGCACCACGGTACATATCCTCTGCTGAAGCTGAAAGTGCGGTTAAACCTAAGGTCGCTACCACTGCGATTTGAATAAGACTATTGTTCATATTAGTTTGCCTTTATTTTAAAAAATTTAAATAACGTTTGCGTTCAACCGCATGAGTAATTGATTGCATGTTACGTCTGCAAGCTTAAACACTCTGTACGGTAGGCAACATAGGGATTCTTATTTTTAAATTAGCGCTAGCAAGCCACATGCGCAACACCTCAAAATAAAAAAGCCTAGTCATTTCTGACTAGGCTTAATATTGAAGAAAAAATCCTAAATGCTACTAAAAGCAAGCTTATTGAAGATTTGTTTGCTGAATACCCGCTAGCAACCATTTAGCATTTTCATCATGTAGGTGTTTTTGTATATTCCACACTTCATCTATACTTTCTGGGGTGCCACCGTTTTCACTAAGCTGACCAGTAAAGCGCACGCTAGCCACCGAGAACACCGCATCATCATTCACTTCGAGTAACTCAGCTTGAATGGCAATGACTTCTGTTTTCTGTGCGGCATTGCCACGCTCCTGCATTTGCATAGTAATTTCGGCAAACACCTCTGGTGTGGTGTATTCACGAATATCGTTACTATCTTTATTGTCATTAGCCGCCTGCAAGCGAATAAATGAGGCTTTTGCACTGCGAATAAAACTATCTACAGGAAAATCTGGTGGAATATTGCTATTAACAGAATTAGCTGCACCAAAACCCGACGCGCTGCTACGAGCCTGTGACTGCGAGTCTTGTGTGTTATAAGCAGACTCACCAGCATATTGCATCACAGTGGAAGGGCTAAAGTTATTGGCTGGTTGAGGTTTTTTGAATTTTGAAATCAAAAACATCACAACGCCTGCAGCCAGCAACGCCATTAAAATGGTACTAAAACCAGCGCCCATGCCACCCATTCCGCCTGAGAACATCGACATTAAACCAGCGCCTATGGCCAAGCCTGCTAATGGGCCCATCCATTTATTACCTGCTGGTTTAGTGGCTGGTGCTGCTTGCGCATCTTGTGTATTTTGCGCTTTACGTGGCTGCTGGCTTTGCATAGACCGTTGCTTGCCAAAACTACTGCCACCACCAAAACGCTTAGCCTCTGCCACCGTTGCCAATAAACTCGTGGCCATCAGTGCAATCATTAAGAACGTTAAAAACTTTTTCATGGTTACCTTAAATTCAATTATTAAAAATCAATATGTGTGGATTTAATCCAGCAGTTATATCATGGGGGCTAATATGGCGCTATCAAGTGTTGAAACTAAGCTATTTAGAAGCATGACTGCAGTATGCAGTAACTTAGCAATCTTGACTGTATTTAAGCTTATTTATTATGCGCCCGCATAATTCTGCCCTTTTCACGTTCCCAGTCACGTTCTTTTTCCGTATCACGTTTATCGTGCTGCTTTTTACCTTTGGCTAGACCGATTTGTACTTTCACGCGACCTTTTGAAAAGTGCATATCAAGCGGCACTATGGTGTAACCAGCACGCTCCACCTTAGCGATTAGCTTTAAAATCTCTTCACTATGTAATAACAACTTACGAGTACGTATCGCATCAGGGCGAATATGTGTAGATGCTGCACCTAGCGGTGTCACATGGCAGCCGATAATGTAAATCTCACCACGTTGAATAATGACATAGGCTTCCTTAATATTGACGCGATTTTCGCGAATGGCTTTAACTTCCCAGCCTTCCAAAACAACGCCTGCCTCGTACTTATCTTCAATAAAGTAATCAAAAAAAGCTTTTTTATTTTGTGCAATGCTCATAAAACTTAATATTTCTTGTTGAATGACTTAAAATAGCATTTTACTCTACTTCTGCACTAGTTAGATTACACAAGTTAGCCTTCAACACCAGTGTAAGATTTACGGTCTGGATTTAAAGTGTAGATTCAAACTATCATCTAAGGAAACCATGGCGCAAGTTCAAAAATCAGTACTAATCAACCATTCTGCAAGCCGCATGTATGCGCTGGTAGATGACGTGACCAAGTATCCTGCGTTTTTACCATGGTGTGGCGGTGTGGATTTAATCAAGCAAGATGAGTCGTCTACTATTGCCACTTTGCACATTGCTTATCATGGCATACACCAAAAATTCACTACGGAAAACCATAAAACCTACCCAAGCACGATGGATATTAAGCTTAAAGATGGTCCATTCAAACAGCTTGAAGGCGTATGGCGCTTTATAGAATTAAATGAAGATGCTTGCAAAATAGAATTCATGCTCAGCTATGAATTTGCTAATAGCTTTTTAGAAAAAATCATCGCGCCAGTATTTAGTCATATTGCCAATACCTTTGTCGATAGCTTTGTGGCACGCGCAGATGTCGTATATATAAAATAATCTATTAGAGTCAACATGCTAGAAGTTATGGAAAATTGAAATGACCAACAGTGAAATAATTGTAGAAGTCGCTTATGCTTTGCCTAAAGAGCAAGTAATAGTCCCAATTAAGGTAACTGAGGGCATAACTGCCGAACAAGCTATTAAATCGTCGGGCATTATGACTAAGTATCCCGAAATTGATTTAACTGTTAACAAAGTAGGTATTTTTGGCAAGCTAACCAAATTAGATGCACCTCTGCGCCATCTAGACCGCGTAGAGATTTATCGCGCCTTGATTGCCGACCCAAAAGAAGTACGTAAGCAACGCGTTGCTGATGGAAAGGCGATGAAAAAAGGCGGTGGAGATGCACCGACTGAAGCTTAACAACTACTTCATGTTACTAATATAAAACTTTTAAATTGGACAATTGAAGCTAAAAAAATACGCCTCTAGGTTTAATCGCAATACTTTTCTACGTCTTTTTGCGCATCTGCTTTGCCTTGACCAATATCAGCATCACCTAAATACTGTTTTTTACCATTTTCATCGGTTTTTGCAATTCGACCGCCATTAGTAAATGTCGCTAGGTTTTGTTTTGCAGCGATACAATTCGCTTGTTTAGTGTCTGACTCCGCTTTCTTCTGTGCATCAACCTGCTTTTGTTTTTCAGCATCTTGAGCGCGTTTTTGCGCAGCCTCTTCTTTGCTTGGCGGTACTTTTTCGTCAGCTTTGGCTTTATCTTTTGCTGAGGTTGCCGCTTTATCGCGATTGATTGCAGCCGTCATATCCCCCTCAACCGGTGCTAGTGGCGCTAAACCTGTAGGTTTAGCAATCTTTTTACCATACAAAGATTCTTGTTTTACGTTTGATGGTGGTGGCACGTCACTATAGCGAACTGTGCCATTGTTATCTTTCCATTTATAGATTTCGGCCGAAGCTAAAGTCGGCAATAAAACAACACATAATAATAAAATACGTAATCTCATAGCCTATCCTTCTGGGTAACTTCATAGCAATCTAGCTCAACATACCACTAATTTAAAATAATAGTATTGCCAGTTATTCGTTCAAGCAAGCTTTATTTGCAGCATATTGACTAAATTCAATTAGGTTAAAGGATATATTTAATCATACTTAATATCTAGCTTCATATGATGAACGTATGCATCACCTCTAAACGACCCTTCAACATATTCTATGAGTTTGTTTTCACCTGAATATAGTCGTCGCTTTTTGAGTAAACATGGCGCGCTTTCCTCAAAACCAAACGTTTTGGTTTCAACTTCTGAACTTAACATGGCTTCCATTGATTGCTCTGCCCAGCTTAACTTGATTTTACAAACATCTTGTATAAAAGCGTAAACGGAGCCTTTGGCATCCCAATCAGTTAGTTTCGGCGCTATAGCTAAATCATACCAAGCGACTTCTCGGGTCATGGGTACTTCGTCTGCCAGCCTAACACGCACCAAGCGTAAAAATGGTGCGTTAGAAGGTCGCTGGAAAATCGAGGCGATTGTTCTATCCGAGACAATCTCTTGGCTTTCAAGTCGACTTGAAGGCGTTTTGCCCATCTCTAACATTTCTTCAGTGAATCCTTTTAAGCGAACTAATGGGGTGCTTGCTGCAAAAGGCTTATTCACCGATGTTCCACCTCGGCCATTGGCACTTAACAGACCAGTTTGCCTAAGCTCGTCATAGCAACGTTTAATCGTAGTACGGCTTAAATTGAGCGCATCAGCCAAATCTCTCTCGGATGGCAAACCCAGTCCATGAGCGATTTCTCCAGTATCTATCAAGTGTACGATATGACGAATCAGTTGCTTGTAATAAGGCTCTGAGGTTTTATCATCAACAGCTAACCTGTCAATAATTTCTCGTGCTGTTAATTTTGGGCGCTTATCTTTCATAACTGTCATCATTTTGTAAAATATTTCAAAATTGATGATACAAGCATTAACTGCTGATGAGTATGCCGCTAACAGTATTTAACAATTTAAGAATTTTTGTAGCTAATACTCGCGCCTTTGACCTTAAATCTGTATAATTTCGTTTTGGGTACAAGGATTTTCGCATGCGTTTACTGCAACAAGCTCTTACGTTTGATGACGTTTTATTAGTGCCAGCTTACTCTAATGTGCTGCCACGCGAGGTTTCACTCGCCACTCAACTCACTCGTAACATTCAACTAAACATCCCTCTTCTATCAGCGGCTATGGACACTGTGACCGAAGCGCCACTTGCTATTGCATTAGCGCAAGAAGGTGGTTTAGGCTTTATTCACAAGAATATGACAGCCATGAAACAAGCCGCACACGTTGCACGTGTTAAGCGTTTTGAATCAGGCGTGGTAAATGATCCGATTACGATTCAAAGCCACATGACAGTGCGTGATGTGCTTGAATTAAATCACATGCATAAAATCTCAGGTATTCCAGTAGTGGATAATGGCAAAATCGTTGGGATTGTGACCAATCGTGATTTACGCTTTGAAACTAATCTTGATCAGCCAATTAAAAACATCATGACACCAAGAAGTAAATTGGTGACCGTGCGTGAAGGCGCGCCTAAAGATGAAGTGATTCGTTTATTGCATCAACATCGCTTAGAGCGTGTTTTAGTGATTGATGCTGAAGACACGCTTAAAGGCTTGATTACTGTTAAAGATATACAAAAATCAACTGACCACCCTCTCGCATGTAAAGATGCTCAAGGCAGACTGCGCGTTGGTGCGGCTGTTGGCGTGGGTGAAGGTACTGAAGAACGTGTAGCCGCTTTATCTGAAGCAGGGGTTGACGTGATTGTGGTAGATACCGCTCACGGACACTCTCAAGGTGTGCTAGACCGTGTGACATGGGTTAAAAAACACTTCCCGCATATTGAAGTGATTGGTGGCAACATTGCTACAGCCAGCGCTGCATTGGCTTTAGTAGATGCTGGCGCTGATGGCGTTAAAGTAGGTATTGGCCCAGGTTCAATCTGTACAACACGTATTGTAGCTGGCGTCGGCGTTCCACAAATCAGCGCGATTGCGAACGTAGCCAAAGCACTTGAAAAATCAGGCGTGCCATTTATTGCAGATGGCGGTATTCGTTTCTCTGGCGACATTTCAAAAGCCCTTGCAGCTGGCGCTTACAGCGTGATGCTAGGCGGCATGTTTGCTGGTACTGAAGAAGCGCCTGGTGAAATTGAATTATTCCAAGGCCGTTCATATAAATCCTACCGCGGTATGGGTTCAATCGGCGCAATGCAAAAAGGTTCTAGCGACCGTTATTTCCAAGATACCAACAGCGGCGCTGATAAATTAGTACCAGAAGGCATTGAGGGTCGCGTGCCTTACAAAGGTAGCTCACTTGCGGTGATCCATCAGTTAATGGGCGGTTTACGCGCTTCTATGGGCTATGTAGGCTGCGCAACAATTGATGAAATGCGCAATAAAGCTGAGTTTGTACAAATCACTTCTGCAGGTATGCGTGAGTCTCATGTGCATGATGTGCAGATTACCAAAGAAGCACCTAACTACCGCGTTGACTAAACAACCTTGCATGAAATACGAGTGGTTATTTTAACCACTCGTATTTTTTTAACCTTCTCGATTAAACACACGCTATGCACTCAAAAATCCTTATTCTAGATTTCGGCTCTCAAGTCACTCAACTTATCGCGCGCCGTGTGCGTGAAGCGCATGTATATTGCGAAATTCACTCATGCGAAGTATCAGATGAGTTTGTGCGTAACTTTGGCGCCGATGGCATTATCCTTTCGGGAAGCCATGCCAGTGCTTACGAAGAGGAATCTGATAGCGCTCCGCAAGCGGTATTTGAGCTTGGCGTGCCTGTATTAGGCATTTGTTACGGCATGCAAACCATGGCGCAGCAACTTGGCGGTAAAGTTGAAGCTGGTCATAAACGTGAATTTGGTTACGCTCAGGTACGCGCACGCGGTCACTCTGCCCTATTCCGCGATATTCAAGATAGCACTAATGCTGAAGGTCATGGCTTCATCGACGTATGGATGAGCCACGGTGATAAAGTGACTGAAATACCTGCTGGCTTTAAAGTAATTGCCAGTAACGATACTACGCCAATTGCAGCCATGGCAGATGAGACGCGTAAATTCTACGCAGTACAATTTCACCCAGAAGTCACACATACCAAGCAAGGTCAAGCCATGCTTAACCGCTTTGTGTTAGATATTTGTGGCGTTAAACCTGACTGGATTATGGGTGATTACATTGCTGAAGCTGTCGCTAAAATAAAAGCGCAAGTCGGTGATGAAGAAGTCATTCTTGGCTTATCTGGCGGTGTGGATTCTAGTGTAGCCGCAGCCTTGATTCACCGTGCGATTGGCGACCAGCTTACTTGCGTGTTCGTTGACCACGGTCTACTTCGCCTGAATGAAGGTGATTTGGTGATGGAGATGTTTGCAGGTCGCTTACATGTGAATGTGATTCGCGTAGACGCAACAGATCAATTCATGGGTCACTTAACTGGCGTGAGCGATCCAGAAGCTAAACGTAAAATCATTGGTCGTGAGTTTGTCGAGGTATTTAAAAACGAAGCAGCTAAGCTCAAAGCCGGCACTGGCGGACATAAGGGTGCTACATTTCTAGCACAAGGTACGATTTATCCGGACGTCATCGAATCTGGCGGTGCGAAATCTAAAAAAGCGGTGTCAATTAAAAGCCATCACAACGTGGGTGGTTTGCCTGAGCAATTAGGCTTAAAATTATTAGAGCCGCTACGTGATTTATTTAAAGATGAAGTACGTGAACTTGGCGTGGCACTAGGTTTGCCTGCTGATATGGTGTATCGCCATCCGTTCCCAGGGCCAGGTTTAGGTGTACGTATTTTAGGTGAAATCAAAAAAGACTTTGCGGATTTACTCCGTCGTGCCGATGCGATTTTTATCGAAGAGCTACGCAATACCAAAGACGAAGCTACCGGCAAGACTTGGTATGAATTGACCAGTCAGGCTTTTACTGTGTTCTTACCAGTAAAATCTGTAGGTGTAATGGGCGATGGCCGCACTTATGACTACGTTGTAGCCTTGCGTGCAGTTGTCACCAGTGACTTTATGACAGCAAACTGGGCGGAGTTGCCCTACTCACTTTTAGGCCGCGTTTCAAACCGTATCATTAATGAAGTACGTGGTATCAACCGCGTGGTATACGACGTTTCTGGGAAACCACCAGCGACGATCGAATGGGAATAATGTGAGTCGCGGCTTTGTCAAAGAAGATGATGTAGAAAGAGCTGGCACCGACTTACCTGAACGTCGGGTAAGTGAGTTCCCTAACTATGTCACACCATTTGGCTTAGCACAGTTGCAAACTCAAGCTACAGTTTTAGAACAGCAGCAACAAGCGCTGTTACCAAGTAAAGACGACCCTGCCACACAACAAACCTTGGCGCCTTTAAGACGAGATTTGCGTTACTTAGAAACACGCTTGGAAAATGTAATTTTAATCGACCCAACTACGCAACCTAAAGATACGGTTTTATTTGGCGCCACGGTCAATGTTGAAGATGAAGAAGGTAAGCCTCATCAATTCACTATAGTGGGTGAAGATGAAGCTGACATCACATTAAATAAAGTTAGCTGGGTTTCGCCGATTGCAAAGGCATTAATTGGGCACAAAGTTGGTGAAACTGTGAGTTGGCAACGCCCTGCTGGCAATTTAAATCTAGAGATTTTGGCCATTAATTACTAAATCTCTTTAAAGAAAGAATATTAAATGAACGTGAATACCGCGATTGAAACACGTCGCTCAGTCAAGAGTTTTGACCCGCACCATAAAATGACGCAAACTGAAATTGATCAGTTAATGTCTTTAGCCATGCTGTCACCTACAGCGTTTAATATTCAAAACTGGCGTTTTGTATTGGTCACAGATGCTGTATTGCGCCATCAAATACGTGCGGTGAGTTGGAATCAAGCACAGGTTGAAGAAGCATCATTACTGATTGTGCTTACCGCAGATTTAAAAGCGTGGGAAAAGCAACCTGAGCGTTACTGGAAAAATGCACCTAAAGCCGCTTCTGATATTCTAGTACCTATGATTGGTCATTATTACGCAAATAACGACCAACTTCAGCGTGATGAAGGCATGCGTTCTTGCGGCATGGCTGCGATGACGATTATGTTGGCAGCAAAAGAAATGGGTTATGACACCTGCCCTATGGACGGTTTTGACTTTGATGCAGTCAGCAAGTTGCTTAATCTGCCTGCGGACCACACACCAGCAATGTTTGTGGTAGTCGGTAAAGCGTTAAAAGAAGCGCAGCCACGTAGCGGCCAACTCGCCATGAATGAAGTCGTGATTAGCAATACATTTTAGTTTAGAAAAATTAATTTAGAAAACTATACTTTTAAGAAATACACTTAAGGATTTAACCGTGTTAATTAGCAACAATATTACCGTGCAATTTGGCGCAAAGCCGCTTTTTGAAAACGTTTCCGTTAAATTTGGCGACAACAACCGCTATGGCTTAATTGGTGCTAATGGTTGCGGAAAATCAACCTATATGAAAGTGCTGGCTGGCGTTTTAACACCTAGTGCTGGTAATATTTCAATCGATAGCCATGAACGCATGGCGTTTTTGAAGCAAGACCAATTTGCTTACGAAGATCAGCGCGTACTTGATGTCGTGATGATGGGGCATGAGCAAATGTGGAATGCCAATGTAGAAAAAAATGCCATCTACGCAAACCTAGAAGCAACTGAAGATGACTACATGCGTGCAGCTGAACTAGAAGGCGTCTTTGCAGAGTTCGATGGCTACACGGCAGAAGCACGTGCTGGTGAATTGCTAATGGCTGTGGGTATTCCTATTGAGCAACACAATGGTTTAATGAGCTCCGTTGCGCCAGGTTGGAAATTACGTGTACTGCTTGTACAAGCACTGTTTTCTAACCCAGATATTTTGCTACTAGATGAGCCAACCAACAACTTGGACATTAATACGATTCGCTGGTTAGAAGATGTGTTGAACAATCGTGACTGTACCATGGTCATTATTTCGCATGACCGTCACTTTTTAAACCAAGTATGTACGCATACTTGCGACATGGACTACGGCAAAATATCTATGTATCCAGGTAATTATGATGATTACATGGAAGCCAGCACTGCGGCGCGTGCGCAAGCCGCCAAAGACAATGACAAAGCTAAACAGATGGTCGCAGATTTACAAGACTTCGTGCGCCGCTTCTCTGCCAATGCCTCTAAAGCCAAGCAAGCTACTAGCCGCGCTAAGAAAATCGATAAGATTAAAATTGAAGAATTTAAGCCTTCAAGCCGCCAATATCCATTTATTCGTTTTGAATACGATGAGCGCGAAAAGCTTTATCGCAATGCAGTTGAGTTGAAAAAACTCAGCCACAGCTTTGACAAACCACTCTTTAACGATGTGGATATGATGTTTGAAGCGGGTGAAAAAGTGGCCATTATTGGTGAGAATGGTATTGGTAAAACGACGTTCTTGCGCTGCTTAGCAGGTGATTTGCAGCCTAAATTTGGTGAAGTAAAATGGGCAGAGAAAGCAAACATCGGCTACTTTGCACAAGATCACGAATACGAATTTGAAGATGGCGAAGACTTATTTGAGTGGATGACTAAATTCAGACAAGCTGGCGACGATGATCAAGTTGTTCGCAGCATGTTAGGTCGTCTGCTATTTGGTGGCGATGATACTAAAAAATCAGTCAAAGTGTTATCTGGTGGTGAAAAAGGCCGTATGCTTTACGGCAAAATGATGCTCGCTAGAACCAACGTCATGCTGATGGATGAGCCGACCAACCATATGGACATGGAGTCTATCGAGGCGCTCAACACAGCTTTGGATAAATACAAAGGCACCCTATTCTTTGTAAGCCATGACCGTGAGTTTGTAAGCTCAATCGCTACGCGCATCATTGAAATTAAAGCAGATGGCATTGTAGACTTTACTGGTAATTACGAAGATTACTTAGCGAGCCAAGGTGTAGAATAAAATGCCCAAAGGACTGATCACAACGCTCTGGGTAATCTGGCTCGTTGTGATTTGGTTTTTATCTTTTGTTGCCCATGCTATCGCATTTAAGGACGGTGGCATTGAGTGGCTAGCTATATTGCTAGGGATTTTCTGGCTAATATACTTGGCTGGTTTATGGCTTGAGCAATCGCGTATTACTGATACCGCTTGGGCCATGCTGCTCGGTTATGCCATTGGCTGCATACGCATGTTAGATATGATTCCAAACCAACAGGAATACGTGCACTGGCTGCGACTCATTCCTAAAAGTATTGTTGGGGTAGTAGCGCTAGCTTTCATTCTAATATTTGTTGGCGTTTTACCCTTAATCGCCAAAAACATCATTGAATCACACAAAGCTAATAATCGCGTGCTGGGTCGTGATACTTAAGCAAAAATCGATTAATTTATTACGTATTAAATTCACTCAGCAAATAGCCTTATTAATATTAATGCCATTTGACCTGCATCAATGTAAGTAAAACCCTTAAGGCGCATATTAACAACAAGAAGCTAATCAATATAGCTTTGTTAATTTCAGCCGAAAGGGTATTCATCATGCAATTGCTTATCAATCTTTTTTCTACCGATTATGGTCTACAAAGCCTTGCTGTTATTGTCTTCATTTTAGGAATGTGCGTTTGGTTTGCCTTGTATTTCAAACGTCATATTGATGAAGACTCAAAAAAAGCTGCTGAGAAATAACTCTAAATTTATACATTAATCCATGAAGCCATGAAAAATGGCTTCAAATTGCTTGTTTTTACTGAGCATCAAATCTAATCTTTCTGCTCTCCCTCCCCTGCAATAAATAGCTCTCTTAAACTAACAGCCACACATAATGACTGCTGTTTATGCCTGTCAGCTTATGGTCAATTGTCATGAATGTTTGATGAAACAAGCCATTTACACTTCATTGTCAACAAATTACAAAATATTTCACTATTCAAATCACAGTTTAAATCCAATTCACAACCTACTGATTTAATGAATTAATTTAATATTTATTAAAATATATTAAATTTTAGTGAAAAAACATTTTGCAACATGTTCGATAATGTGCGATTATGTTTACAAATAAAACAAGCGCACATTTATCATTACGTGTTTAATAGCAAAATATTTAACAAATCGTATTGATTAATAACATTAAAGGCTTAAGGAGTTGGTAATGAAAGATCATTTAGCAGAACGCAGATTAGAAATGATTACGGCTGTATTGCATGCACGTGGCGAATGCCGCACGAGGCAACTCGCCGAGCAATTTAATCTATCTGAAATGACTTTGCGTCGTGATTTCCATACTTTGGAAAAACGCGGCTTATTAAGACGCGTACATGGCGGTGCAGTTTTGCTCAATAGTGATGTTAATTACTCTCAACGTCTTGAGTATGAGCAAATTCAGAAACAGGCAATTGGCAGAATGGCGACTACTTTACTTAAAAGCGGCCAAACAATCTACATTGATGCGGGTACAACAACGTTAGAAATGGCACGTGCAATCAGACAAGGTTTGCCAAACGTCACACATCTACAAATTGTGACGCACGGTCTGACTATTGCATCTGAGTTGGCTGGTCAAACGCCGTATAACGTGCAATTGATTGGTGGTGACGTTTATCAAAATGCGCTGAGTACTGTTGGCCCTGTTGCATTGGCACAAATCAACAACCTGCATATTGACACGTTTTTCATGGGATCTGTTGGAGTTAGTCAAGCACAGGGCTGGGGTAACTCAAACCATGTGGAAGCCGTGGTTAAGCGTGCTGTGATTGAACATAGCAAGCAAGTATGCGCATTAGTCGACAGTTCTAAATGGGCTCAGGAGTCTTATGCGCCGATTGTCAGCTTGGGTGCCGTTTCAAAATGGATTGTGAATCATGGCTTAAATCAAGAGGCGATTGAAGCGGCAAAAACAGCAAAAATTACCATGATGTTTGCAAGTGGCACTTAAGCATTATTCATTATAAAAGTAGCGCAAATAACTTTTTCGCTAATGCAATAAATTAGGAGAGACCGTGATGATACAGTTAGGTATTCAAAGCATTCAGTTACGTGGGCAGGCAAGCAACAAATCAGAGGCAATTAAATTAGTTGCCAGCTTATTAGTTGCAAATGGCAATATGCAAGCCGCCTACTCAGACAGCATGTTGCAGCGCGAAAAAATAGCGAACACTTATCTGGGTAATGGCATCGCAATTCCACATGGTCTTCCAAAAGATAGAGAGTTAATTTTACAAACAGGTATTGCCGTTGCGCAATTTTCTGAAGGTGTAGAGTGGAATAGCGGAGAAATCGTCTACCTAGTCGTGGGCATCGCCGCACGGTCTGACGAACATATTGAGCTATTGGCAAACTTAACCGATGTTTTGGACGACGCGGCGACCATTCAACGTCTGGCAAAAACTACTAATGCGATGGACATCATCGATTGCCTTACTAAATCACGCGATAACAATACGCAAACAAACGAATCTCACACAAACAACGTGCATGTTGATGATTTTGATAAATCTATCGATGTAGAATTAAATAGTGATGGCGGCCTGCACGCCCGCCCTGCTACAGCATTTGTGGAAATTGCTAAGCAGTTTCAATCAGAAGTGCGCGTGCGACATGGCAGCAAAATTGCCAATGGTAAAAGCTTAGTTTCTCTGTTGAAGTTAGGTGCTAATAAGCGCGTGACAATTCGCATTATGGTGAGTGGCAGCGATGAAGATTCTGCACTAAAAGCCTTAGCTGACGCAGTGAGATTAGGTTTAGAAGATGAAGCTGAATCGGGACATGCCCTACCAGTCACCTCTTCACAAGTAGCATTGAATTTTTCAACCCCGCCAATCGCAGGTATTGCGGGTTCAATTGGTATTGCGATTGGACCAATTTGTCATTTTCGCCATGAGAAAATTGTTGTGGCAGTGACTGCACAATCTCCAGATATAGAGGAGTCTCGCTTAAACCACGCCATTGCATCAGCAAAAGTACAATTACAAAATCTACATGATGAAGTAAAAGAGCGCAGTGGCGCTGCACATGCTGCAATTTTTCTAGCTCACATAGAGTTTCTATCAGACCCTGATTTATTAGAAGCTGCAGTTTGTAATATTAAGCTTGGGCATAGCGCAGGCTGGGCCTGGCGCGATAGCTACAGCAAACGCGCATCTGAAGTAGCTTGTCTAGAGGATGCTTTATTAAAAGAGCGCGCCAATGATATTTCAGATATCGGACGTCGAGTATTACGCTTACTGGCAGATGCTTTAGAAGAAGCACCAACTGCCATGACAGAACCTGCAATATTAGTCGCGGAAGATTTATCTCCTTCTGACACCGCGAAACTTGATCCAAAAATGGTACTTGGCATTTGCATAGCTGCTGGTGGGCCAACCTCACACACGGCTATCATTGCACGTTCACTTGATATTCCAGCCATTGTTGGTGCAGGCCCAGCAGTGCTTAATTATCAAGATGGTGTCATGGGTATTTTAGATGGTCATACAGGTAATTTATATTTAAACCCAAGTGAAAGTGACCTTGTAATTGCACGCAATGCTCAGCAAGACCAACAAGCCCAGCGCATGGCTGAAAACCTTGCCTGTTACGAGCCAGCCATGACTACTGATGGTCACCGTGTAGAAGTGGTCGCCAATATTGGCGCTGCTGCTGAAGCCGAACAAGCCGTTAATGCTGGATCAGAAGGTATTGGCTTGTTGCGCACTGAGTTTCTATTTTTACAGCGCTCAGAGCCACCAAGTGAAGAAGAGCAGTACAAATCCTATTGCGAGATGACTAAAGCATTAAATGGCTTGCCGCTTATTATTAGAACGCTTGATATCGGTGGCGATAAAGAAGTGCCGTATTTGTCACTACCAAGCGAGCAAAATCCATTTTTAGGTGTGCGTGGTATTCGCCTATGTTTAGCCAGACCAGATTTATTTAAGCCCCAATTGCGTGCTATTTACCGTGCTGGCATGACAGGCCCAGTCAAAATTATGTTTCCTATGATTGCGACCGTTGAAGAGTTGCTGGCGGCCAAAGCCATTGCAGAAGAAATACGTAAAGAGATGAATGCCAACCCAATTGAAATCGGCATCATGATAGAAGTGCCATCCGCAGTGCTGATGGCGCCAGAACTAGCTCGTCATGCCGACTTTTTCTCAGTGGGCACGAATGACCTCACGCAATATGTACTAGCGATGGATAGGCTGCATCCTAGTTTATCTCGTCAAGCTGATGCATTACACCCAGCGGTACTACGCATGATAGATCTCACAGTAAAAGCCGCCAAATCTGCAGGCATTTGGGTAGGCGTTTGCGGTGGAATTGCTGGCGACCCAAAAGGTGCAGCTATTTTAACTGGGCTAGGCGTGACTGAACTTAGCATGAGCATTCCTAGCGTGGCAGCGGTTAAAGCCAAAGTAAGAAAGATGTCATATACCGAAAGTGTTGCTTTAGCTAAACGAGCGCTAGCTTGTTCTACAGCGGCAGAAGTTCGTGCACTTTAATCAGGCTTGTATTCAATATTAAGTACAGCATATATGGAGACCGAAATGGTGCAATTAAGCAACATAGCAACAATTACTTTGAACCCTGCAATTGATAAAAGTGTAGCAATTCCAAACTTCACTGCAGGCGAGGTGAATCGCGTGAATTGGGAGCAATCTGACCCAGGTGGAAAAGGCGTGAATGTCGCCTCTTTTCTAGCGGACTTAGGCTTTAACACCTCTGTGACAGGCTTTCTTGGAATGGAAAACACCTCAATTTTTGAGAAACTTTTTCATCAAAAAAATATGGCTGATAGCTTTGTTCGCATTCCTGGCAAAACTAGAGTTAACGTTAAGATTATCGATGAGCTACAAAAAACCATCACCGATATTAACTACCCAGGTCCAGCGCCAACTGAGCAAGATCTCACTGATTTAAAAAAGAAAATTCACAATCTAGTGTTTGATCATGATTGGTTTGTATTGTCAGGTAGCCTTCCAAATGGCGTTCCTACAGAGTTTTATAGCGCTGTACTGAAGTATTTAAAAGCGGCTGGCAAGTACGTGGTGCTTGATACAAGTGGTGATGCGCTGCGTGATGCGCTTGGTGAGGCGCCATATGCCATCAAGCCAAATATCGCTGAGCTTGAAGAGCTGCTTGGTAGAAGTTTAACAAGCGAACAAGAAGTTATAGAGGCAGCAAGAAGTTTAGTGAATCAAGGTATTGAGTATGTGATTGTTTCAATGGGCAAGCAAGGTGCCCTGTTTGTGAGTGGCACAGAGTCTGTAATAGCGGTACCGCCACCAATTGATGTGAAAAGTACGGTTGGTGCGGGTGATGCAATGGTTGCTGGATTTATAGCGGCCAAAATAAAGGGATTTTCATTAGAAGATTGTGCCAGATTATCTACAGCCACTGCGATGGGCGCTTTAACCCAGCTCGGTCCTAAGCTGGCAGAAACTCAAGTGCTTGAATCTTATATGCAACAAATCAGTGTGCGGAAAATAGTCGGTTAGAACTATCCCGCTTTTAATGTTCAATGGAGAAGCAAAATGGCTAATATTATCGCGGTAACAGCATGCCCCACAGGCATTGCGCATACCTACATGGCAGCAGAAGCATTAAAGAAAACCGCAATTGCAATGGGACACAGCATACGAGTTGAGACACGCGGCGCAACTGGCGGTCAAAACACCTTAAGTGACGAGGAGATTCGGACTGCACAGGTCGTGATTATTGCGTCGGATGTGCATCTTGAAATGAGCCGATTCGCGGGTAAAACAATATATGCAATCAGCACGAGTGATGCGATTAGAGATACCGAACAAGTGTTAGACGCTGCACTTGAGTTAATTAAAACTCAAGCGGTGCAAACGGCTACTGAAGCGCCGATACTTGAAGTTGAAAACAATTCAGCAGACCGTAAAAAAATTGTAGCCATCACTGCTTGCCCCACTGGTATAGCACACACTTTCATGGCTGCAGAGGCTTTGAAAAAATGGGCAAAGGCGAATAATTGCGATATTCGCGTTGAAACACAAGGCTCAGTTGGCGCTAAAAATCAATTAACGGATGAAGAGATTGCCGAAGCCGATGTCGTGGTGATTGGGGCAGACACACATGTTGATACTGCTCGTTTTGCAGGTAAATCAGTCTATAAAACCTCAGTTGGCCGCGCATTAAAAGAAACCGAAAAAGTCATGCAGGAAGCTTTTTCTGCCCCTAAACAAACTGCACAAACAGTAGCAACACCTACTAAAAGCACACAAAAAGCCAGTGGTGTTTACAAGCACTTATTAACGGGCGTTTCTTATATGTTGCCTTTGGTTGTGGCTGGCGGTTTGATTATTGCGCTCTCATTTGTTTTTGGTATTGAGGCATTTAAAGAAAAAGGCACTTTAGCCGCAGCGTTGATGAGTATTGGCGGCGGCGCAGCATTCGCTTTGATGATTCCAGTGCTTGCAGGTTTCATTGCTTACTCTATTGCAGATCGTCCAGGCTTAGCGCCAGGTTTGATTGGCGGCATGTTAGCTAGTCAGTTGCAAGCAGGCTTTTTAGGTGGAATTCTCGCTGGCTTTTTTGCAGGTTATGTAGCGCTTTGGATGCGTGACAACATCAAACTACCAGTGCATTTTGAAGGGCTAAAACCTGTATTAATCATCCCGCTGTTATCAACGTTACTGGTTGGTTTGTTCATGATTTACGTAGTGGGTGAGCCAGCAAAAGCGATTATGGATGGTCTTACTAGCTTTCTGAAAAATATTGGTTCAGCTAACGCAGTATTACTCGGCCTTTTATTAGGTGGCATGATGGCAATCGACATGGGTGGCCCAGTCAATAAAGCGGCGTACACTTTTGGTGTTGGTCTACTTGCCAGTAACACCTTCTTGCCGATGGCAGCTGTGATGGCTGCGGGCATGGTACCTCCCCTAGCGCTTGGTTTAGCTACTTTTGTAGCTAAGAATCGCTTTACGCCTGATGAACAGATTGCAGGAAAAGCATCCGCTGTATTAGGTCTATCGTTCATTACCGAAGGTGCAATTCCATTTGCTGCAAACGACCCATTACGCGTCATTCCATCATGTGTGGCTGGGGCGGCTCTAACTGGTGCAATGTCCATGTATTTTGGCTGTGAACTACATGCACCACACGGCGGGGTTTTTGTTCTAGCCATTCCTAACGCAGTCAGCCCACTGTTGGCGTATATCGCTGCCATCGTCTCGGGCACATTGCTGACGACTGTATTACTCGTTCTATTTAAGAAGCCTATTTCTCAAGCTACTGTCGCTTAAAACTTGCATGAAAAACACTTCAATGTTTAAAACTAAATAAACAGGAATTAACATCATGATTAAATATTTTTTCAGCTGCATAGCAGCTGTAGGGCTAGTGCTTGCCTCAAATAATGCATCAGCACTAGATTTTTCACCTTACATTCGCGCTGAAAGTGGCGTTAATACTGAAGGTAGCTCTGCCGCATGCTTTAAATTGGCAGGCGCAGCAGCTAAGTACAGAATGGGTAACGAATGTGAGGTTTATGCTGAATTAATGATGGGTCAAGAGTTAAATAAGTTCTCAAATGACTCTGCCTTAAATGCCCATGTCATGCTAAGTGCATATATGCCGCTAACGAGTAAAAAAATGCTGGATGACACGAATACTGACTTTCGCTTTGCACAGTTTTATATGAGTTGGGACAAAGCACCAGCATTAAATGGGGGTAATCTTTGGGCAGGTCGTCGCTACTATAAGCGTGAAGACGTGCATATCAACGACTTCTTTTACTGGAACCCTCAAGGCCTTGGTGCTGGCATTGAAGATGTGAGTATTGGCAAGCTTAAGCTAAGCTACGCCTTGTTTAGAGATGATAATAAAGACCAAAAATATTTAACGACTAGACACGATATTCAGCTTCGTGGACTTGATGTTAATCCAGATGGTCAATTGGAGTTTGGTCTTAGCATTATTCCAAAAAGCAGCCACACAACTACAGGCGATGACGGTTGGGCAGTCACAGTTCAGCATAGACAAATTAATATCATGGGTGATGGCAATAACAAGCTAGCCGTGCAATATGGCGTTGGTCCAGGCGTCGGTTTAGGCGGCACAGGCACTATCGATAATGGCTCTGATGTAAAACGTTTTCGTATTGTTGATGGTTTGTATGCACAAATCACACCAAAACTTGGCGGTTTGTTGACAGCGGTTTACCAAAAAGACACCTCAAATGCTGGCGACCAAACTTGGACATCGATGGGTGGGCGCGTAAGTTATGGCGTGACCGAGCATTTTAAAATGCAAGCTGAGCTAGGTCAGGACTGGGTAACGCCGTCAGGTGGAGATACTCGCAGATTAACCAAACTCACTATTGCGCCATCTTGGGCAATTGCAAGTAACTTCTGGTCGCGTCCTGAACTACGTTTCTTCTGTACCTATGCACAATGGAACGATGCTGCAAGTATTGCTGCAATTGGGTCTGGTGATTATGCAGTTGCATCGTTGGCACCAACCAGTGCATTCGGAGGCTCCAATCACGGTGCTACGATAGGCTTGCAGTTCGAGGGTTGGTGGTAGCGCGCAACTAGTGATAATAAGACTCAATTTAAAAGGCTATCAACATGGAAAAACAAACATTTTCACAATTTTTGCTAGATGAACAGCGGCTGCGCGGTATTCATGATGACGAATTTGTACTGTTATTGAATGACATAGCAACTGCTTGTAAATCAATATCCAGAGCCGTGTGCAAAGGCGCCTTAAACGGCGTGATGGGCAGCCTTGAATGTGAAAACATTCAAGGTGAAACGCAAAAGCAGCTTGATGTGATTACTAATGACATATTTATTGGAGTGAATCAGGTGGCTGGATATTACGCTGGAATGGCTTCAGAAGAGATGGATGCGCCTTACGAAATTCCAGTCAATCTGCGTAAAAGTGGCAAATACCTGCTGTTATTTGATCCACTCGATGGCTCTTCTAACGTCAATGTGAACATATCGGTAGGAACAATTTTCTCTATCCTGCGCTGTCCAGAAGGGGTAGAAAATCCTAAAATAAAAGATTATCTGCAAGCGGGTATCACACAGGTATGCTCAGGGTATGCGCTATATGGCTCTTCAACAATGCTGGTGATTACTACTGGCTTTGGCGTGAACGGTTTTACGCTAGATAACGACGTAGGTGAGTTTTACCTAACGCACCTCAATATGCGTGTTCCAGAAGATACACATGAATTTGCAATCAACATGTCTAACCAGAAATCATGGGAAGCGCCTGTTAAAAATTATATTGAAGATTGCTTGAAAGGCACAGATGGCCCAAGAGGTAAGCAATTCAATATGCGTTGGGTTGCCTCTATGGTGGCCGAGGTGCATCGCATTTTGATACGCGGCGGTATTTTCATGTATCCAGTAGATAGCAAGCTAAAAGATAAAGGCGGAAAATTACGTTTAATGTATGAGGCGAATCCAATGAGCTTTATTGTTGAACAAGCTGGCGGACTATCCTCCAGCGGGCGTCAGAGAATTGTGAATATCAAGCCTAGCGCGCTTCATCAGCGAGTTCCCGTCATTATGGGGTCAAAAAATGAAGTGGAAAAAATGTGTAGCTATTATTAAGAACAATCAGCTAACCCGGCTTAAAACCGGTCTTCAGATTTTGACTTATAGCAGCATATATGACACTATCTATGCATCAGTTTTTAGTAAAAATTTTACTAAAGCGTAATATTCTAACGATAGAATATTACCGTTCTTAATTCAACTGCCAACCTCTAGCTTGATGATAATTGCTTAATCGTTCGGTAGTTGATTTAAATAAATCATGTGAAAATTTCAGAATGGATTTGTCATAATCAAGCTAAGTTTCCGTACAATAGCGTATATCAGTCAGACGTACTCTAAGACTTTAATTTTGGTCGCCGCAAAATGCCAAAAAACGTAATTAGCAAGCAAGTCCCAATGTTAGAACATTTCAATACCGTTATTATCGGCTCTGGTCCTAGTGGTTTATCTGCGGCCGTGCGTGCTACTGAGCAGAAATTATCTTACTTACTGCTCGAAGCCGAACAAGAGCCAGCCAGTACTATCCGTAGTTATCTTCGTGGCAAACTCGTCATGTCTGAGCCGCGCGCCCTGCCTATTCGCAGCCCTTTACCGTTCACCGCTTCTTTGCGCGAAACTGTGCTGGATACTTGGGAAAAGACGATTATTGATTACAACTTAAATATTCGTTACGGTAGCAAAGTGACAGGCATACACCGCCGCGAAAAATGGCTGGAATTAGAACTCGCTGATGGTAGCCAAATCACTGCAGACCATGTGGTGCTTGCCATTGGTGTTCAAGGCAATTTACGTCAGTTACAAATTCCAGGTGGCGATGTGCCGCAGGTGCAATATCAGCTAGATGACCCGCAAGCTTATCAGGATGAAACCATCGTGGTCATTGGTGGTGGTGATAGTGGCGTGGAAAATGCGCTAGCACTGACTGGGCGCAACCAGATCATTATTCTCAACCGTGCTGACGACTTTAGTAATTGTAAGGAAAGCAACCTTAGCCAACTGACAGAAGCACGCAAAAGAGGCGCTTTAGATTGGTTATTGGAAACCCGACCGCAAGCGATTGAAGTCAATACCAAAGGCGAGTTTCCTATTACCGTGGTTGCCAATACGCCAAATGGCATTGAGCGAATTCCATGCCATCGCGTGATTGCTCGACTTGGCGCCCTACCCTCACGACCGCTGCTTGAAGGCTTTGGCGTAGGTTTTCCGACGGATGACCTTGCTGCATTGCCTTTATTATCATCGCATTATGAATCCAGCGTGCCAGGACTTTATATCATAGGCGCACTTGCTGGTTACCCGCTCATTAAGCAAGGGATTAATCAAGGCTATGAAGTCATTGAGTACATCTTAGGCAACCCAGTAGAACCTGCTGATACGGCTTTACTACGTGATAAGTTTGCAAGTTTTTGCAACGACCGTGGCGTAGATGATGTGTTGGAAAAAATACGCAAAAGCGTTCCACTATTAAAAATGTTAACGACCTTGCAGCTACGTGAGTTAGTACTGCAAAGCAATATCTTACAGCCCGAGCCTGGCGATATTATCTTTAAACGTAATGATTACAGCACTACTTTTTTCTTCATCATCGAAGGCGATTTAGATGTATTAATTGATGAAGATGATATACCAGACGCCACACTTACAACGGGTCAATTCTTTGGTGAAATGGCGCTGGTATCTGGTCGTCGCAGAGCGGGCACGGTGCGTGCGCGTACTAAATCCGTACTGATTGAAACGCCAAGACGCGTCATGCAAAAACTGGTTGATTCAGTGCAGTCGATGCGCCGCGTCCTCAACGAAGTGGCGATTAAGTGGGTCGTGCATGTGTGTATTGGCCTCACGCTTAGTGAGGAAGACCTGAATAATTTAGCCAGCCATGCCACGCTCAAAAGCTATGCCGCGGGTGAAGAGTTATTCCATGAAGGTGATCAGGCCGATGGACTCTATTTGATTCAAAGTGGCTCAGTCACTGTTTCGCGCATGATAGGTGGTCGCGAGGTTGTGCTTTTCTATGTAGCTGCGGGTAATTATGTAGGTGAAATGTCTTTAGTTTCGGGCGAGCCGCGTTACGCCACCGTACGAGCGGCGGTTGCGACGGAAGCGGTGTTAATTGACGCTGGTCGCATGAATGATATTATCGCGCGCAATCCAGAAATTCGCAGTGAGTTAGACGCACGCTATCTAAAACATTTGCAGGATCAGGAAAAACGCCAACAGCTTGAAACTACTGACAATCCGGGTTCATTAGGCAATCAATCAACACCTTCAAACCTCATCTCATTCCTGATTCAACAAGGTGTGGGTGAAGCGACTGACGTACTGCTGATAGATGAATCACTCTGTGTGCGTTGCAACTATTGTGAAGACGCCTGTGCTGATACTCATGGCGGCGCAACAAGGCTGGATCGAGATGCTGGGCCAATCTTTGCCAACATTCGCGTACCGACTTCATGTCGTCACTGTGAACATCCGCACTGTATGAAAGACTGTCCGCCTGACGCGATTCACCGTGCACCGCATGGCGAAGTTTATATTGATGATAGCTGTATTGGCTGCGGCAATTGCCAACAAAATTGCCCTTATGACGTCATTCAAATGGCAGTGATACAAGACCAGCCTGAACGTAGTATCTGGCAAATCTTACTGGGCATTCAGCCAAAAGCGTTACCTATCGTTGGCGGCTCTAAAGTAGCGGTTAAATGTGATATGTGCAAAGACATCAAAGAAGGCCCTGTATGTGTACGCGCCTGCCCAGTTGGCGCGGCGTTGCGCGTGAACCCAGAAGAGCTACTCAACTATGCAGGCGGCTCTAACACTGACAGCGTAACAAACGAAGTCTTTTTAACTGAATCTGACGGAAACTAGAGAAGCTCCATGCAGCGCGGCAATATTTTCGACTACAAAAACTATCGCTACTTTAAGCTAGCCATTATCGTCATCGCTATTGCGTTTACGGCGTATATGCTATTCGAACCCGCTGTTGGTTACTATGGTGGAAGCTGGCTGGGTTATGGTTTAGGCACAGTTTCTGCTGCTTTAGTGTTTTGGATGGCATGGTATGGTGTACGCAAGCGCCGTTATCGAAGCAGCGGTTCAACTCAAGGATGGTTATCCGCCCACATCTATTTAGGTACAGCACTCACAGTCACAGCCACACTACACAGTGGCTTTCATTTTGGCATCAATGTTCACAGTCTCGCTTATGGTTTATTGATTATTGTTGTTATTAGCGGTTTCTTTGGCAATTACGCTTACATGATTTACCCGCGATTAATGACCGAAAATATGGGAGAAGATAGCTTGGATGGCCTGTTACTGCGCATTGCAGAAACAGATAAGCTAGCCCGCCAGATTGCATTAGTCATGCCAGACGACATCAACTTCACAGTAGATCGCGCGTGCAGGGAAACCTATATCGGCACTGGCTTACTAGAGCAATTGAGAGGCTACCAACCCGATTGCCCAACCGCTGTTGCAGTTGAAAAACTGACCATACTTGGTAACCACCTAACTGGTGAGCAACGTAAGTTATACCGCGAGCTATATTCCATCATGGTGCGGCGACAATCTTTAGTGAAACGTGCCAGACAAGATTTAATGTACAGAGCCAGACTTGGCTTTTGGCTTTATTTCCATACACCATTTGCAGTTGCCTTATTAGCTGCCATGGTCGCGCATATTCTCGTTGTATTTCTTTATTGGTAAGTCATGATTAATTGCCTTTTAATCAAAATCTCACATAATAAGCGCGGCATGCCCGTGCGTAGTTATCGTACGCTAACAGCTGAAGAGTTATCGATTGGACGTGGTGCAGAATGTAGCATCCACCTACTCGACCCACGCATTTCCATGCACCACGCCATTATCAAACGCTTGGATGATGGGCAACTTCATTTGGTTGCAGTCAATGGTGAGCTTGAAGTAGATGGCGCAATACTGCCAAATATTGCACTTACACATGGCACGCAAGTCATGATTGGGCCGTTTCAGCTAAAGGTCGAGCCAGCTCCACCTGATGTGAATATTGCCGTGTCATTAACTTTAGTACATCTTTTGCCAGATGACTTTCAAGACTTAAAATCACGAACGCATGAGCCGCTGAGAGGCGCATCGGCCTTCAAAAAAAGATTAGCACTATCGCTAGTAGCATTTATTGCACTTATTTTTCTAGCATTACCGTTAGCACAGAATCTGATTCCTAGTCTCCATGCAACTATGGCAAAGCTACCTTTAGGTTTTGACCGCGCATGGAGTCCTGGACATATTTCAAACTCTCACTTGCACTTTGGTTCGCAATGTTCTAATTGCCATGAAGTATTAACGCAGCAAGTGACAGACAAAGCCTGCATAAAATGTCATCAAAACGTTGCACCACATATTGCCAATCCAAAGTTACAAGAGCGAGTATTTAATCACAACAAACTGTTCATGGATGGTATTCGCTGCGCTGAATGTCACCGTGAACACAAAGCTCCGTACCCACTGGCACGACAAGATAATAGTACCTGTGTTAGATGTCATGGCAATATTAAGGCGGTCGATAGCAACACCAAACTACCGAACATTCATGATTTCGATCGTGATCACCCTGTCTTTAAACTCACATTTTTAACAGGGGATAAACAAAAGAAAATTGAACGCATTCCACAAACTGACAAAGCACGGCTAGTCGAGCAATCAGGCCTCAAATTTCCGCACTCCCAGCATTTTGGTAAAGTACAAGGGCCAAATGGCGTTTGGGATGTACGCGAAATGACGTGCACCAATTGCCATCAACAAGAAGGCAAAGAGATGCGTTTCAAACCAGTTTCTTACAACCGCGATTGCGTGTCATGTCATGCGAACCAGCTGAAAATGGGCCCTCCAGAGGCCCTAGTCACTGTGCCCCATGGCTCAGAGCAAAACGTGATGAATGCCTTAAAGGTGCAGGCACCAAAACAAGTTGCGCACTATTCAGAATCTTTAAAAACCGACGGCTGCGCATATTGCCATGAAATCAATGATTTTAAAGCTGAAACTAAGGTTGTAACTAAGACTGAAGAAAAAGCTAACTCTATCGATTCTAAGGTTAAGACCAGTCCTGAGGATCGCTTGCCATGGCATGTAGCACCTTTAAATATCAACCAAGACTGGTTTAGCAAGGCGCACTTTAATCACGCTTCACATCAAACTCAAAAATGTCAGTCTTGCCATGCTGTAGAAGAATCAGACTCCAGTGCAGATGTCGCCATGCCTGACCGACAATCATGTTTACGCTGTCATTCAGGCAACAGCCCGAAACCTAAACGTATTGCGAGTAGCTGTATGTCTTGCCATGACTTTCACGACTCACACGTAATGCATGAATCTTTACCAGAACCAAAGTAAATCACCAAAATAAATCAATAGCTTAATAATCGCGGGCTATTGAACCGCCAAAGTTAAGACAACAAAAAACCCAGCACCAGGCTGGGTTTTCTTTAAAGCTAAGTTATAAACTAGGCTTTAATTGAACGTTTACGTTCGTGCTCTAACAAGTAACGTTTACGGATACGAATAGTTTTTGGTGTAATTTCCACTAATTCATCATCATCAATAAACTCAACTGCAGACTCCAATGACAACGCGATTGGCGTAATCAAGCGCACCGCTTCATCAGTACCTGATGAACGAATGTTAGTTAATTGCTTACCTTTAATTGGGTTAACAATCAAATCGTTATCACGACTGTGGATACCAATAATCATACCTTCGTACAATTTATCACCTGGAACTGTAAACATTTTACCGCGATCTTGTAACTTCCAAAGGGCATAAGCAACCGCTTCACCATTTTCAGCTGAAATCAATACACCGTTACGACGACCTGGCATGTCAGCTTTTACTGGTGCATAGTCATCGAACACATGTCCCATTAAGCCTGTACCGCGTGTCATTGTTAAAAACTCACCTTGGAAACCGATCAAACCACGTGCTGGAATACGGTACTCCAAACGCGTACGGCCGTTACCGTCTGATTCCATGTTTTGCATTTCACCACGACGACGACCTAACTCCTCCATCGCTGCACCTTGATGCTCATCTTCTACGTCAACCGTAAGAATTTCGTACGGCTCACATTTTTCGCCATTGATTTCACGGTAAACTACTTTTGGCTTACCTACAGCCATTTCGAAACCTTCACGACGCATATTTTCTAATAAGATCGTCAAGTGTAATTCACCACGACCTGAAACACGGAACACGTCTGCATCTTCAGTATCTTCAACACGTAAGGCAACGTTCACTAAAAGCTCTTTAGTTAAACGGTCACGAATTTGACGTGAAGTCACGAACTTACCTTCTGTACCTGCTAATGGTGAAGTATTCACCATAAAGTCCATCGTCAAGGTTGGCTCATCCACACCTAAATGTGGCAAGCCTTTTGGATTTTCACGATCACACACAGTGAAACCAATACCAATATCATCTAAACCAGAAATAATCACAATATCGCCAGCTTCAGCTTCTTCAACTGCAACACGCTCTAAACCACGGAAACCAAGTACTTGATTGATTTTACCTACAGCGATTTGTTTATCTTCATTCATTACTGTTACGGCTTGGCCTGGCTTGATTTTACCGTTAGTGATACGACCAACGCCTAAACGACCAGTGTAAGTAGAGTAATCTAATGCTGAAATTTGTAATTGAAGCGGCGCGCTGCTATCACCTTCTGGTGGCGCTACGTGGCTTAAAATCGTTTCAAACAGCGCACGCATATTGTCGCTTGGTGTTTTCATGTCCAACATGGCGTAGCCATTGATTGCTGACGCGTAAACAACTGGGAAATCTAACTGCTCATCAGTAGCGCCTAAGTTAGCGAACAAATCAAACGTTTGGTTCACAACCCAATCAGTACGCGCACCTGGACGGTCTACCTTATTAATGACCACGATTGGTTTTAAACCAAGCGCTAAAGCTTTTTTCGTTACAAAACGTGTTTGCGGCATTGGGCCTTCAACAGCATCCACTAATAGAACAACGCCGTCCACCATACCTAATACGCGCTCAACCTCACCACCGAAGTCAGCATGGCCTGGGGTATCTACCACGTTAATATGTGTACCTTCATAGTTTAAGGCAGTGTTTTTAGCCAAAATGGTAATGCCGCGTTCTTTTTCAATATCGCCACTATCCATAACACGTTCAGACACAACTTGGTGTCCTGTAAACGTACCTGCTTGATGTAAAAGTTTATCAACCATAGTCGTTTTACCATGGTCAACGTGGGCGATAATTGCGATATTTCTTAAATTACGAGACATGAATTGCTACCAGTTCTATTGAAAGGCGGCGATTTTAACACAATAAATGCCTATTTCCTTTTACTAATGCAATTATTATTTGACATTCTGTTTTAAATGGTTATACTGCGCGCTTCATTCGCATTACGGCAATTTGTAATGCTTGAATCATTGCCCTGACCCTTCTGTTGCTCGTGAAATATTGAAGCAACTATTCAAAAGGTTAAATTCGCAAGTTTGAATTTAATTTTTACTGGTTAGCGGCTGTGCCCGTGCGCTGGTAAAGATTATATTAGCTTGTTTAATATTAAGTTAAAACAAAATGTCGTTCACTCGGCTTTAAGTAATTAATTTAACTAAACCAAATATTCTCTGCGTTTATATTGCTCTTGAACATATGCTCAACTAACCGCATGTGTTCAAATGATATGCCCGTTTTTACTAAGCGCCCTTTTGTTTTTTTATTGAAAGGGACTACTTTGTCTTTTGAATCACTAAATCTTGATAATGCCTTACTTCGTGCTATTGAAGAATCTGGCTACACCACACCAACCGCTATCCAAGCACAAGCCATTCCAGTTGTGACTGCAGGCCACGATTTGATGGCTTCTGCCCAAACGGGTACAGGTAAAACTGCAGCATTTATGTTGCCAGCGCTAAACTTATTAGCCACTCCACACGAATTAAAAAGCCGCGGTCCACGCATTTTGGTACTTGTACCTACACGCGAACTTGCAACACAAGTAAACGAAGCTGCGCGTAAATACGGTAAATTCATCCGCGCACGTACAGTAAGTATCGTCGGCGGCATGCCTTACCCATTACAAAACAAATTACTATCACAACCATTAGATATTCTAGTAGCAACGCCTGGCCGTTTACTAGATCACATGGAACGTGGCCGTATTGATTTGTCTCGTTTACAAATGTTGATTTTAGATGAAGCTGACCGTATGTTAGACATGGGCTTCTTACCTGATGTTGAGCGTATCTGTGAGCAACTATCTGCTGAGCGTCAAACACTATTGTTCTCTGCAACATTAGATGGCGACATTGCACGCGTAGCTAAACAAATTCTTAAAAATCCAAAAACAATTCAAGTGGCTGGTCAAAAAGAAAAACATGCCAACATCGAGCAACGTTTGCACTATGTTGATGACATGACACATAAAAACAAATTGCTTGAGCATTTGTTGATTGCACCTGAAGTAAACCAAGTGATTATTTTCACCAGCACTAAACGCCATTGCGACGTGTTAGCTGAAGATTTATATGCTGCTGGTCACAAAACAGCGGCTTTACATGGCGACATGACTCAAGGTGCGCGTAACCGTACATTGACTAAATTGCGTCAAGGCGATGTAAAAGTATTAGTGGCGACTGATGTTGCTGCGCGCGGTATCGATATTAATGGTATCAGCCACGTGATTAATTACGACTTACCAAAATTTGCTGAAGACTATGTGCATCGTATTGGTCGTACTGGCCGCGCTGGTAAAACTGGTATTGCGATTTCTTTTGCATCAAATATGGATCGTCATATCTTACGTAAAATTGAGCAATTCACTGGTAACCGTATGGAACCAGGCGTGGTTGAAGGTTTTGAGCCAAAACGTGCCATGAAAATGGACGGTCCAGGTAATGGTCGTGGTGATCGTGGCGATATTCGCCGTGATGCACATAAACCAGGTGGTCGTGGTGGCTTTAAACCACGTGATGACCGCGGTGGTAATGATAGAGGTGGTTTTAACAACCGTAATAGCGAACCACGTGGTGACCGTAACAGTAGTTTCCAACCGCGCGATGGCGCTAGCTTTAACCGCGACACTGCTGTCCGTGATGAAAATCGTGGCAACCGTGATTCAGCTCCGCGTGAGTCAAACGGCAACTCAGCTAGACCTGAATTCAACCGTTCAGAAAGACCTTCTGGCGACCGTCCACGTAGCTTTGGTGATCGTAACTCAAGTGGCGATCGTAGCCGTAGCGAACGCCCAAGCGGTGACCGCAGCTTTGGTGACCGTGCAAGTGCTGGCGCACCAAACCGCAGCTTTGGCGACAGCGTAGCTTTCGGCAAAAAACCTTTCTCACGTGATGGCGCAAGCGCTCCACGCAGCGAAGGCAACCGTGGTGACCGTGACAGCCGTGGTAACCGTCCTGATGCAAATCGTGGCGATAACCGTGTTTTAGGCGCTCGTTATGAAGGCCGTAATGACGCACCTCGTGGTGATCGCTCTAGCGCTCCTTCACGTGACAGTCGTCCAGCTCGCCCAAACAGCGATTCACGTAGCTTCGGCAACGCGAATGCTGGTGGTAGCGGTGCTCCACGTCGCCCACGTAGCTTCGCTTAAGTTATTTGACGTAAACATTAATTGAACAGTACCCAACAAATGACAGAAACAGTAATTTTAGACAACCTCGCTTTTACAGATTTAGGTTTAGCGCCAGAATTACTTAAAGCGCTCACTGAATCTGGTTACACCAAACCTACGCCAATTCAAGCACAGGCAATTCCTGTTGCTTTGGCGGGGGGCGATTTAATGGCGGGCGCACAAACCGGTACAGGTAAAACTGCCGCCTTTGCTCTGCCTGTATTACAAAAATTACTGCCTCTGGCAAGCGCAAGTGCTTCTCCTGCAAAACACCCAGTCCGCGCGTTGATTTTAACGCCAACGCGTGAACTGGCGATTCAGGTTGAGGAAAGTGTCAAAGCGTACGCAAAACATACGCCATTACGCTCACTTGTGGTTTATGGCGGTGTTGACATCAAAACCCAAACGCCACACCTTAAAACGGGTGTAGAAGTTTTGGTCGCGACGCCTGGCCGTTTGTTGGATCATATTGAGCAAAAAACTATTCAACTGAATCAAGTGCAAATATTAGTACTTGATGAAGCCGATAGAATGTTAGACATGGGCTTTATGCCTGATTTAAAAAGAATTTTGGCGTTGCTACCTAAGCAGCGTCAAAATTTAATGTTTTCTGCAACGTTTTCAAACGATATTAAAAAGTTAGCCGATGAGTTTTTAACTAAACCTCAGTTGATTGAAGTGGCGCGCAGCAATGCGACCAACGATAACGTGACGCAAAAAGTCTACGAAGTCGCACAAAGTGATAAAGAGACGCTTTTAATACAACTATTAAAAGCCGCTAATGCAAGTCAGGTGATTATATTCACCAAAACCAAAATTACCGCCAGCCGCCTAAGCCGTAGCTTAGCGCGTGAAGGCATTGCCGCTGATGCGATTCATGGCGACAAAACACAACAAGAACGCATTAAAGCCTTAGATGGGTTTAAGGCTGGGACAATCACTGCACTAGTTGCGACTGATGTTGCTGCTCGTGGTTTAGATATTAGCGAATTACCAATGGTGATTAACTATGAAATTCCAAGTGCGCCCGAAGATTACGTACACCGTATTGGCCGTACAGGTCGCGCTGGTGCTTTAGGCATCGCGATTTCTTTTGTAAGCCCAGAAGAAGATAAGTACATCGTTGAAATCGAAAAGTTGATTAAACGCCAAATTCCAAAAGAAACTGTCGCGCTAGAAAAGCCAAGCAGTAAAGCACGTTCAACTAGTAATAAAGAGTCGAGCTACAAGTCAAATCATGCCCAAGATGCAAGTGCTACTAAGCGCATGCCGCCTAAAAAGAAAAGCAGCGATCCTTGGTTTGACAAGCCTTATGAAGCTTCAACTGCACCATCTAATGCAACCCTTACCGTTAAACCTATTCTCGGTAATAAGACACCTGTTGCAGCACTGCTAGGCGGATTAAGATTAAATAAGTAGTTTGCAGCAATGTCCAAGCTATCAAAATTTCTTCGGAATACTTTGACGAGTTTGGGCATATTGTTACGATTAAGTTTTTTACCTCTCTGGCTGCGCAAATTATTACATCTAAGTGCCTTAGCTGGCACAGTAGTTTACTTAAGCATTCTCATCACTATTGGCAGCTATGCCAAGCAACTCATCAACCATCCACCCACACAACAAGCTGATGCCGCGCTCATTCTAGGCAATCGCGCTTATTTACATGGCAAACCTAACCCTTGCCTCACTGGTCGTGTAGATGAAGGGCTGCTATTAGCACAGCAAGGCTTAGTAAGCACATTATTAATGACTGGTGGTTTAGACTATGAAGATCAGCGAATAGAAGCAGTGACTATGGAAGCACACGCAAGAAACAAAGGCTTTGGAGGAGAAATATTATTGGAATCCCGCTCTAGCTCGACATTAGAAAATCTGACATTTTCCCGACCTATTTTAGAGGCTATGGACATCCAAAATATCATTATCACCTCTGAACCCTACCATATGTGGCGCGTAAAAAAGTTAGTAGAAGCAGGTCATTTAGGTCGAGAAATCAATGTGAATTACGCTGCCGCACCAACTCAGTGTTGGGTTAGCTGGGGCATGGCATTCAAGGGAGCGCTGCGCGAACCACTGGCGATTATTAACAACTATGCTAAAGGCTACTTCTAGCGCCCTAGCTAAAAGTCTTTCAATTCAACTTAAGTTAATTAGTGCGTCTACGCGCAACAAATGCCATCAATATAAGACCAGCAAACATCATGCTATAGGTTTCTGGTTCAGGACCAACTTCAATATTTCGATTAACAGACGATACTGCATCATTAACAAAGTTACCTTTACCGAATGAAGATGCTTTGGAAATGGTACTTAAAAACGCTTCATGACCGCGGTCGTATCCTAACTGTAATGAGTCTGTATCCTGTGAATCATCACTCTGTAGAAAGCCACTAAAATATCCCGCATCTAGCGTCCAGTTTTTTGTATATTCAAGCAGAGTGATGGCATTGTTAACGTTTAAACCACTGTCCGCCAGTCTCGTATTTGCATAGTCATTTGCAAAAGAGATGAAAGTATTTGCTCCAGAAAAAACATCACTAGGGGCAGAGGCGATGTTTACAACTTGATTTTGATGTGCTTCTGCAACTGCGGATAGGCTTAATGCCACGAATAAGGTCGAGTAGATAGATAGAAACTTAATTCGCATAGGGTTACTCCATAATATTTAAGATAAAACCCCTAATGTGTTTATATCTTTAGATATTCGAAGTAATTTTTTGTTAATGCATAACTAAAATAAACCCGACACTAAATGATACAAACGATGTTGGCTTGTTTTTATTGAATATATTCAAATTTTTTATATTCATTTATGCCATTAACACGAAAAGTACCATAAATTCATGCTGGTTATCAAGAAATTTTTAACTAAATCCTAAAAATAATACAAAAAACATGTTACAAATTGTTACACAAACCCTCATTCTAAGCCATACTTACGTTAAAATAACTTAACCGCCTCAATTTACCCATATTTATACAAATATTTTGTATATTATTGCACTTTTACTTCAAAACAATAAACATCAACACCATTTGCTGGTGCAATTAAAGTAGCAGGAATCTTGACGCCTTTACGCCAATTATCCACAGCTTCTTGCTTACCAGCGCCTGTCACCATGAATATCACTTCATGGGTATTATTTAAGCGATTTTGGCTGACAGTAACGCGCTCGGCTGGAGGTTTGGGCGAATTAAATACTGGCACTGCATCGGCACTATTATCCACTTCATGGTTTGGGAATAATGAAGCTGTATGGCCATCTTCGCCCAAACCTAATAACACCATATCGAAAGATGGCGCCCCAGCCAGAGTTTCAGCATAGGCTTTTGCACCTTCAACAGGACCCAACTCCGCAGGGATATCATGAACTTGTTGCGCAGGAATATTTACGTGGTTAAGCCAAACCTGATTGGCCATCAAACTGTTTCGATCTTCATGATCAATTGGCAAGCAACGTTCATCACCATGGTATATATGCCATTTTGACCAATCCATAGGCAAGTCACGCAATACGCTATAAATTGCTTTAGGTGTATTCCCACCAGCCAAGATGATTGAAAATCTGCCGCGTTTAGCAATGGCCTCATTCGCACTATTTACAATAGCTTCACAAATAGCGTGTCTTAGTGACTCTATACTTTCGAAGGATTTCCATCTATCGGTACTTTTTTCCTGCATTATTGCTCATTTCAATATCAAAAATTAATCAGACCGAATTGGACACGAAATCAAGAAAATTGTCATGCTTTTTATACTTTTTCTATCAAATCACTGTATGAATTTGCCTGCTTGCTTTATCATATATGGCTATTGTAGATAGCTTCTATTTGGAACAGACAATGTTAATTAAAGACAGTGAAGTTGTTGACCTTAATACACCAACAGGTGAAATGCGCGCGCATATTTTCCGCCCTGCCGCGCCAGGTAAATACCCTGCCATTTTGATGTTTTCTGAAATTTTCCAAGTGACTGCGCCTATTCGGCGCACAGCAGCTATGCTGGCTGGTCACGGCTTTGTTGTTGCGTGTCCTGAAATCTATCATGAATTTGAACCGCTAGGCACGGTACTCGCTTACGATGAGGCAGGCACGACACGTGGCAATGAACTTAAAACCACAAAACTTGTAGATGCTTACGATAGTGACGCTAAAGCGGTATTAGACTATCTAAAATCACGTAGTGACTGCACAGGCCGTTTAGGCGTGATGGGTATCTGCATAGGTGGTCATCTTGCTTTTCGCGCTGCAATGAATCCAGAAGTACGGGCTGCTGTATGTTTCTACGCAACTGACATACACAAAAAGTCCTTAGGCCTAGGCAAAAACGATAACTCATTAGAGCGTGCTGGCGAAATTAAAGGTGAGCTGTTACATATCTGGGGACGCCAAGACCCGCATGTACCGCTAGAAGGACGCAATATGGTGAAAGCACGCCTCGATGAAGTTGGCACACGCTACACATGGCATGAGTTTAATGGCCAACATGCTTTTATGCGCGATGAAGGTCATCGTTACGACCCCGCTCTGTCACGTTTAAGCTGGGATTTATTGCTTGAACTGTTCAATCGCCGCTTAGGCTGGGGTGACTTGGATATGGAGTCAGACAGCTCGGTAGAAGCGCGCCATTAGAAATAATCCGTTTCAATAAATATACATATTAAATTACACACTTTTTTTAAAATCCAATTTAAGGTTTTTCTCACATCATGGTTAAAAAAATAGATCCTTGTACGCTGGTATTGTTTGGCGCTAGCGGCAACCTATCCCGAGTCAAATTAATGCCTGGCCTGTTTCGCTTAGATGCAGCTGGTCGCTTGCCAGAAAACATGGCAATCCTTTCGGTAGGCCGCAGTGAAGTGTCGCGTGACGACTGGCTAGCGGACATCAAGGGCATGCTAGATGCCAAATTTAAAAATGGTTACGATCAAAAAGTGTTTGAACGCTTTATCGCACGTAATCATTACTTTGCTAATGCGTCTGACGATCCTAATGCTTACAAAAAAATGAGCGCTACTTTAGGTGATGCTAAAATATTTCCTCAAAACTTTGCTTACTTTCTATCAGTACGCCCTACTGACTTTGCACCAGTTGTTGAACAACTTTCAGAAGTAGGCTTGCTAGATGAGAGTCAATACTGGCGTCGTGTATTGATTGAAAAACCATTTGGCACAGACCTAACTAGTGCACAAGACTTGCAAGTTAGGCTCACTAAGCATCTTAAAGAGAGTCAAATCTACCGCATTGACCATTACTTAGGTAAATCTGCGGTACAAGGCATTATGCTCACGCGTTTTGCCAACGCCATATTTGAGCCACTATGGAACAAAGAGCATATCGACCACGTACAAATCACCAATAATGAAACTTTAGGTGTTGGCGAACGTACTACCTTTTATGATGCCACAGGTGCATTGCGCGATATGATGCAAAGTCACTTATTGCAAACATTAGCACTCACAGCAATGGAGAAACCAAAGGACTTACAGCCAGAGAGCATTCGTGCTGAAAAAGTTAAGTTGCTTCAGTCGATTCGCCCAGTTGATGTCAGCAACATTAATAAACAAGCGTTCCGCGCACAATATAAAGCTGGACGCGTATGTGCTGCCGATGGTCATGGTGAAAACGTACAAGGTTATTTAGAAGAACTTAAACGTGATGGCGTAGATTCAAGCATTACTGAAACCTATGCTGCCGTGAAACTATTCATTGATAATCCTCGCTGGCAAGGTGTGCCATTCTACGTACGCACAGCTAAACGCATGCATGAAGGTAACACCGCGATTTCTATCCGCTTCAAAAAATCACCGATGCAATTAGTCGATGGTCAACACCAAAACTGGTTAACCATCAATATTCAGCCACGTGAATGCATCAAACTAGAAATCGAATCAAAAATTCCAGGTTTAGATATTGCAACACGTACTTTAAGCATAGATGCGCCTCAACGCCAAAAAGAAGATGAAACCATCGATTCTTATGAAACATTGATGCTAAATCTAATGGAAGGCGATCCGTCACAATATCTTCACATCAGTGAAGTTGAAGCGCAATGGCGTTTAGTTGACCCAATCGTTAAAGCTTGGGCTGCAGACAATACGCCATTACACCAATACACCGCGGGCAACCGCGATCCTGAAGAGTCAAGCGTGATTTTTGAAACAAAAGATCAATTTTGGCGCTATAGCATTGAATTAGGTGGCGATAAGCACTAATAATTTTTGAAAAAAAATACACAAAATGCCCATGCACTTTATAATGCATGGGCATTTTATTTTAGTCTATGAATAGGTTAATACATGAGCATTAAATCAGACAAATGGATACGCCGCATGGCGGAGCAACATGGCATGATAGAGCCGTTCGAGCCTAATCAAGTCAAACAGAATGCCAATGGCGAACGTATGGTGTCATACGGTACATCAAGCTATGGCTATGATATTCGCTGCAGCAAAGAGTTTAAGCTGTTCACCAATATCAACAGCACCATTGTTGACCCAAAAAACTTTGACCCAAATTCATTTGTTGAAGTGAATGCTGATTACTGCATCATTCCACCAAACTCATTTGCGTTGGCACGTACCGTGGAGTACTTTCGCATTCCACGTAATGTACTGACAATTTGCTTGGGAAAATCAACTTACGCACGCTGCGGCATTATCGTTAACGTAACGCCTTTCGAGCCAGAGTGGGAAGGTTACGTTACCCTAGAGTTCAGCAATACCACACCACTACCTGCAAAAATCTACGCAAACGAAGGCTGTGCCCAAGTGTTGTTTTTTGAAGCAGATGAAGATGACGTATGCGAGACCAGCTACAAAGATCGTGGTGGCAAATACCAAGGTCAAGTTGGCGTGACCTTGCCTAAGATTTAATATTAGTAAGATTTAATTAAGGATTTCTATTTAATGAAATTTCGTTTCCCCGTTGTTATCATCGACGAAGATTTTCGCTCAGAGAACTCATCTGGCTTAGGCATACGTATGCTTGCCAAAGCTATTGAAACTGAAGGATTTGAAGTATTAGGCGTCACCAGTTATGGAGACCTTACCTCTTTTGTACAGCAACAGAGTCGTGCGTCAGCATTTATTCTATCGATTGATGATAATGAATTCATTGAAGGAAATCGTGATGCGCTAGATAACTTACGTAAATTCGTAGACGAAATTCGCTATCGCAATGAAGAGATTCCTATTTTCTTGCATGGAGAAACACGCACTTCACGCCATATTCCGAATGAGATTCTGCGTGAGTTAAATGGCTTCATTCACATGTATGAAGATACGCCGGAATTCGTTGCTCGCTATATTCTACGTGAGGCTAAAGCTTACTTAGATAGCTTACCACCACCATTCTTTAAGGCATTGACCGAGTATGCAGCTGATGGCTCTTACTCTTGGCATTGCCCAGGTCATTCTGGTGGCGTAGCATTTTTGAAATCGCCAGTCGGTCAAATGTTCCACCAGTTCTTTGGTGAAAACATGTTGCGTGCTGACGTTTGTAACGCGGTGGATGAACTAGGTCAATTGCTTGACCACACAGGGCCTGTAGCGGCATCCGAGCGCAATGCAGCGCGTATTTACAACTGTGACCACCTCTACTTTGTGACTAACGGTACTTCAACATCAAACAAAATGGTGTGGAACTCTACTGTAGCGCCAGGTGACGTAGTAGTAGTTGATAGAAATTGCCACAAATCTATCTTACACGCCATTATTATGACGGGCGCGATTCCAGTATTTTTAATGCCAACTCGTAATCACTTCGGCATTATCGGGCCGATTCCAAAAAGTGAATTTGAATGGGAAAACATTCAAAAGAAAATCGACCGCAATCCATTTATTCTAGATAAAACATCTAAACCACGTGTTCTAACTATTACGCAATCTACCTACGATGGCGTGCTATATAACGTGGAAGAAATTAAAGACATGTTAGATGGCAAAATCGATACGCTACACTTTGATGAAGCATGGCTGCCACACGCAACTTTCCATGACTTCTATGGTGACTACCACGCGATTGGCGAAGGTCGTCCACGTTGTAAAGAAAGCATGGTGTTCTCAACGCAATCTACACATAAATTGCTTGCTGGCTTAAGCCAAGCGAGTCAGATTTTGGTACAAGATGCCGAAAATAATAAGCTAGACCGTGATATTTTCAATGAAGCTTATTTGATGCACACTTCTACCAGTCCGCAATACTCTATTGTGGCGAGTATTGACGTGGCGGCAGCCATGATGGAAGCGCCTGGCGGTACCGCATTAGTTGAAGAAAGCTTAATGGAAGCGCTTGATTTCCGTCGTGCGATGCGTAAGGTCGACGAAGAATGGGGTACTGACTGGTGGTTTAAAGTTTGGGGCCCCGACGATTTATCAGAAGAAGGCTTGGAAGAACGTGATGCTTGGATGCTTAAAGCTAATGATGCTTGGCATGACTTTGGCAACCTTGCACCAGGCTTTAATATGCTGGATCCAATCAAAGCCACTATCATCACTCCGGGCTTGGACATTAAAGGTAACTTCTCAGATAAATTCGGTATTCCTGCCGCCATTGTTACCAAGTACTTAGCTGAGCATGGCGTCATTGTTGAAAAAACTGGTCTCTACTCATTCTTCATCATGTTTACCATTGGCATCACCAAAGGCCGTTGGAACACGATGGTAGCGTCTTTACAGCAGTTTAAAGATGATTACGACAAGAACCAGCCACTATGGAAAGTGTTACCTGAATTCGTACAAAAACAGCCACGCTACGAAAAAATAGGCTTACGTGATTTATGCGAGCAAATTCATGCTGTGTACAGAGCTAACGATGTAGCGCGCTTAACCACTGAAATGTACTTGTCTGACATGGTACCTGCGATGAAGCCAACTGATGCATTTGCAAAAATGGCGCATCGCAAAATGGATCGCGTGCCAATTGATGATTTAGAAGGTCGCATAACTGCCGTATTGTTAACGCCCTATCCACCAGGCATTCCATTACTCATTCCGGGCGAGCGCTTTAACAAGGTGATTGTAAATTACCTCAAATTCGCACGTGAATTTAATGAAAAATTCCCAGGCTTTGAAGCTGACAATCACGGCTTAGTAAAAGTAGTGGTAGATGGTAAAGCGACTTATTTTGTAGATTGTGTAGAACAATAAATCTATAAATATAGTTGGTAAATGCAGCGTTAATTAAGGCACAGTAAATTAATACTGTGCCTTAATTATTTTCGCATATAAGTAATATAACTAAACGGCAAACCTTGCGCCGATGTATGAGTTTCACGGGTGATTTCTTGCCATAAATTTAAATCAAATTCGGGGAAAAACGCATCCCCGTCAACAGTTAAATCCACATCAGTAATATAGAGCTTATCCGCCAATTTTAGGCCATCTTGATACAACTCAGCGCCACCAATCAAAAATACCTCACCATCGTTTTGGCATAAGGCTACTGCGGCCTCTAAGGAATGAGCGATTAACGCACCTTCTAGTTGGTAATCTTTATTACGTGTCACAATCACCGTAGTACGCCCTGGCAATAGACGCCCTAGCGACTCGTAAGTCTTACGCCCCATAATGATGTGATGCCCTGTCGTTAAGGCGCGAAAGCGCTTTAAATCCTCTGGCAAATGCCATGGCAAGGTGTTGTTGATACCGATGACTTGGTTGTTGGCGATAGCCACGATAATGGAAAGTTGTGTCATGTCTCTATTATACTAGATGTTTTAAAGGAAACCTTTTAGACTAGAAGCATGCGATTTCAATACCCGAGCTCTTTTTTAAAGCTGTTATTAATAGGATTTGCATTTGCAATTGTGCCATTGCTGTGGGTGTTTGCGAACGCCAATATTGCTTTTGATCACCTAGCAAAACAAAGTCAAATTACAATTTCAAACGCTGTGGTCACCACGCGCTCTGGACGTGTATTGCAAGAACAGTTAAGCCTCATGGAGCGTAGCAGTAAGCAATACTTTGTGCTTCAAGACAATGTGTTGTTCAACAATTACAATCAAGCTCATGCTAAATTTAACGAGGCTATTTCTCAACTAGAAGCTTTGGCTAATAACCCATCACAGCATAAAAATCTGCAACTATTGAGCGAAAAAACATCTCAATTACATGAGACTATTCTTAACAGCAAACTTATAAATGGTCCAGATTTAGGTTTTTTAAACAGCTTTAGTCAAATCACGCAATTGGTAGAAACCATCGTGCAAGAAAACAACCTAGCCATAGATGCGGCATCCAGCCAACTGACGCTCACCGTACAACATACCCAGAGAAAGTTATTTCTGCAAAGCTTGGTACTTATCCCGCTAGCTTTACTAGTGGCTGGCGCCATTACCTACCTACTCGCAAAACCCATAAGGCGCATGGATGCCGCCATTAGGCATTTAGGTAAAGGTGAGTATGATCAACCCATTGCCATTGACGGACCCGGTGACCTGCGCATTTTGGGGCAGCGCTTAGATTGGTTGAGAACTGAACTGAAAGAAGTGAACGAACAAAAACAACAGTTTTTAAGGCACGTATCGCACGAACTTAAAACACCTCTTACAGCAATAAGAGAAGCGACAGAACTATTATACGACGGCATCGGCGGTGTGCTTTCTGCACAGCAATCTGAGATTACCTTGATTCTGCGCGAAAACAGTATCCGCTTGCAGAAAATGATAGAAAATCTGCTTAATTACACGCGCATGGAATCTATTGAAGCCAAATTAACATTAGAAAAATTAGATTTATCTGTAGTTATTAATAGAGTGATTCATGCACATGCACTTAGCATTAGAAATAAAGAGTTGAATGTAAAAACCATCTATCAAGTTGAAACTGTGGTTGCAGATGAGGAGAAGTTAACAATAATTTTGGACAATCTTATTTCAAACGCGGTAAAGTACACACCGCAAAAAGGCTTAATTTTAGTACATACAAAAATTGAAAATGAAAACTTGTTGATTAATGTCAAAGATAATGGCCCCGGTCTATCTGAGCTAGACCAAGCACAGTTGTTCGACCATTTTTACCGAGGTAATACCCTGCATAAAAGCTTGATCGGCAGTAGCGGCTTAGGGCTCACCATCGCAAAAGATTTAGTCAATGCGCATCAAGGTATCATCAAACTCGCCGAGTCAAATCAAGGTGCGCATTTTATTGTTAGCATCCCTCAATTGGAGATTAAATGAGTATCAAGGTAATCATTAGTTTAAGTATTTTAGTACTATCGCTAGGCGCATGCGCAAGTAAAAGTATGACGAACAAACCTGCAGAGAAGGAATCAAACACGATTAAAACGTTAGATATTAAGAAAGCAGAAGCGCCAGCATCCAAACAAGATCGCGTGAATAGTTTATTGCTTTTTATTGACCGCTTTTCTAACGACACTTTGGATGCACAAAAAAAATCATTTAACGAAACGAATCGTGCGCTTACAGAAAATAAATTCGACCTTACAGAACGTATCAAACTGGCTATTATGCTTTCATTGCCGAGTAGCCGCATACGCGACACAGCAAAAGCTCAAAACCTGCTGCAAGATTTACTGCAAGAAAACAGCCTAAATCCTACAGAGTCGGCATTAACAAGCTTGTTTTATGAGTACGTATTAGATGATATTAAACAGTCCCAAAAAAATAGAGATGACTTGAAGAAGCTCGATTTAAGTCAGCAGAAGTTAGAAGCTTTACAACAAAAGTATGACGCTTTAGATAAAAAGCTGAATGATTTAAAGAATATCGAAAAAACTATTAGTGATCGTGATAGCAAAGTGATTAGCAAACCCATTACTAAACCTTAGACATGACAAGTCCATGCAAACACCAAACATTCTAATCGTTGACGATGACAAAGATATACTCAAGCTCATTAGCATGCGCTTGAATGCGGCTGGCTATGCTACAGTCACCGCAAACAATGGCGCTGAAGCCATGTCTGCCATCATGCTGCAGCGGCCTGATTTGGTGATTAGCGACTTGCGTATGCCCGCGATGGATGGCATGGCTTTGCTAGACGCCATTCAACAATCGCACCCTAGCCTACCGGTGATTATGTTAACGGCGCATGGTTCTATACCAGATGCCGTTAATGCGACACAGCGCGGTGTGTTCAGCTTTTTAACCAAACCTTTCGATAGCCAAGCACTGCTACAGCAAGTCGCCTCTGCGCTGCGTTTGAATGGCACGCAAACTCATATAGCCTCCAATGAGGATGATAGCTGGCGTGCGGATATTCTAACGCGCAGTTCAACAATGGAGAGTTTGCTAGGCCAAGCCAAGCTCGTTGCTAATACAGATGCTAGCGTATTTATTCAAGGTGAAAGCGGTTCAGGAAAAGAATTATTGGCACGTGCCATTCATCGCTACAGCGCACGAAGCGCTAAACCCTTTGTGGCCATTAATTGTGGCGCCATTCCTGAGAATCTACTTGAATCAGAATTATTTGGTCATAGCAAAGGCGCCTTTACTGGTGCTATCAATAACCATGTTGGACTATTCCAGAGCGCCGAAGGCGGCACACTGTTTTTAGATGAAATTGGCGATATGCCTCAAGCCTTGCAGGTTAAAGTCTTGCGCGCATTGCAAGAACGCGTGATACGTCCTGTAGGTAGTACGACCAACATACAGATAGATCTGCGTTTAATTTCAGCCACACACCGAAACTTAGTCAATGAGATGAAGGAAGGTCGGTTTCGTGAAGATTTATTTTATCGTATCAATGTTGTCAGCCTAGAAATCCCCTCCTTGGCTAATCGTCGCGAAGATGTAAGCCTTTTAGCGAACCATTTTCTGCAAGTGTTTAGTCAGAAATATAAAAAGAAATTACATAGCTTTGCTCCTGATGCGCTAGAAATACTCATTACAGCGCCATGGCCAGGCAATGTGCGTCAGCTACAAAATATTGTAGAGCAAACCGTGGTACTAGCGACCACCCAAGTCATTCCAGTGAATTTGGTACAAAAAGCATTACAAGAAGGCAGCAACTCAGTGGTCCCACTGGATGTTGCTCGCCAGCAATTTGAGTTTAATTATCTAATTAATATACTTAAAACAACAGAAGGCAATGTTACTCAAGCCGCAAGACTTGCTCAACGTAATCGCACTGAATTTTATAGACTATTAGACCGTCACAATATTCAAGCCAGTACATTCAAAAACTCCAGCGAAGACGAATCCTCCGATTAAGCAATCTGTCGTTTAAAAGCGACAAAAAAATCCAAGTTATTTCAATCACTTATCTAAATCATCACTTATGTGTCGTGCATAGGCGACATATTATTTTCTATAGAAACTCACAAAAAATCATAACATATTGATTTTATTGATAAATAAAAGTTGGCACGATAATCGCTAATGTAATAGGGCAATCCCTTTTAAATTAGCATTAGGAGCAACATCAATGAAATTAAATCCAAACTCTATCATCCGCCCTATTTCTGCAAGCGTCATGGCATTGTTATTAATGGCAGGACTTAATAATTTAGCGATGGCTGATAACGCAGCCGCATTTAAAGATTCTATTAAAACCGACAGTAAAGTAGCAGAAGCAAAGGTTGCTGCTACGAATGAAGCCGATTTATCAGCAAAAGCACCTGCAGATGAGGACTTTAAAAAACTAGATGCAAATAAAGATGGAAAAGTATCTTTGAAAGAAGCAGTAAAAGATAAAGCACTGGCTAGTCAGTTCGATGCAGCCGACCTCAATCATGATGGCATGGTATCAACAGATGAGTATTCCAGCTACAAGTTAGCTTCAGCAGCAAAAGTTACAGATACTGCACCTGCAACGACTACAAATTAAGGTTGCCTAATGTTAATTGTTAGTTAGCCGTGAGTGGCTAACTAACTCAGTAAATTAGTTCTTGAAAGAGTATTTCAGTCTTGAGTAAGCGTTTGAGCCCTTGTGACTCCCTCCCCTAGAGTCACAAGTTTTAATGGTTGCCCTTTCATTAGGGCAACCTTTTTTTGTTTAAACCTGATGAATGTTGATTAGCTTAAAGCGCAATTAGCTAAACTGCCACTAAGCCTTTAATAGCTGGGTGTGGATCATAATTTTCAAGCGTAAAATCTTCAAACTTGAAATCAAAAATGTTGTGCACTTCTGGATTGATATGCATCTGCGGCAGCGCACGAATACCACGTGAGAGCTGCTCGTGCACTTGCTCCATGTGATTGTTATAAATGTGTGCATCACCTAAGGTGTGCACAAAATCGCCCAACTTTAAGTCACACACTTGCGCCACCATCATCGTAAGCAAAGCATAGGAGGCAATATTAAAAGGCACCCCAAGGAATATGTCCGCGCTGCGTTGATAAAGCTGGCAGCTCAATTTACCGTCTGCTACGTAGAATTGAAAGAATGCATGACAAGGAGGCAGCTTCATCTGATCAACATCTGCGACATTCCAGGCAGAAACTATCAAGCGACGTGAGTCTGGATTATTTTTAATGGCGTTCACGACCTGTGTAATTTGGTCGATGTGTGTACCGTCAGGCTTAGGCCAATTGCGCCATTGGTAACCATAAACAGGACCTAAATTACCATTTTCATCCGCCCACTCATCCCAAATGCGTACGCCATTTTCTTTCAGGTAGGCAATGTTAGTGCTGCCTTGTAAAAACCAAAGTAGCTCATGAATGATAGATTTAAGATGTACTTTTTTAGTGGTAAGAAGTGGAAAGCCTTCTTGCAAATTAAAGCGCATTTGATAACCAAACACTGAAAGCGTACCAGTGCCTGTACGGTCTGTTTTTTGATTGCCGTGGGCTAAGACGTGATTAAGTAATTCGGTATATTGTTTCAAAGTAGCGCCTTTTTCTTTGTTTTCTGCACCAACAAAAATCGGTATCAAGTAACGTTTATAGACAAAAGTCACTGGACTCCGTGTCAGGCACGGAATAACGAGCTAGGTATTTTTAACGATAAAATCTTTAATCGCAGCATCACTTGCATCCATCACAATAAACTTCTGCGGTAAACTTTCTATGCCTTGCAAGCTTGCTGGGCGTTCAGGCGCTTTGCCTAAAGCTTCTACAATAGAATCTTCAAACTTAGCTGGCAAAGCTGTTTCCAGCACTACCATAGGCACATTTGTATCACGAAGCTCTAATGCCACTTTAATACCATCAGCCGTATGCGTATCAACAATTACTTGGTATTTATTAGCAGTTTCGCGTATCGTTTTCATACGATCTGCATGTGAACTGCTACCAGACTGAAAACCATAATCAGCTATTTTGGCAAAATATCCATCTGCATTTAAATTAAAGCTATTACCTGCATCTACTTTGCCCCAAAGTGCGCGCGTTTTTGCACCATCACGCCCGACTAAGTCATAGACAAAACGCTCAAAGTTAGAAGCCTTGCTGATATCCATTGAAGGGCTAGAGGTGTGGTAAGTGTTCGTTGAGCCACGTGGGCTATATACACCAGTTTTAAAAAACTCATCCAGCACATCGTTTTCATTGGTGGCAACCACCAATTTATCAATTGGCAAGCCCATCATGCGGGCAATATGTCCTGCACAAACATTACCGAAATTACCACTTGGTACAGCAAAGCTGACTTTTTGTGCATTGTTACTTGTTACGGCAAAGTAACCTTTAAAGTAATAAACCACTTGCGCAATGATGCGACCCCAGTTAATTGAATTCACCGCCCCGATTTTATGTTGTGCTTTAAACTCTGCATCATTTGAAACGGCTTTTACCATGTCTTGGCAATCATCAAACACACCATTCACGGCAATGTTGTAGATATTATCGTCTTGTAAACTAAACATTTGTGCAGCTTGAAAACGGCTCATCTTCTTATGCGGTGAAAGCATGAATACGCGTATACCTTTTTTACCACGCATCGCATATTCAGCCGCCGAGCCAGTGTCGCCGGAAGTTGCCCCTAAAATATTAGTGGTTTTGCCTTCTTTGGTAAGCACATACTCGAACAGATTACCCAGCAGCTGCATTGCCATGTCTTTGAATGCTAGCGTAGGGCCGTTTGAAAGGCTCAATAGATACAAGTTATCTTCAAGCTTCACTGTTGGTGTAATATCTGCCGCATTCTGCCCTGCGCGAGTGTACGCATAGACATCTGCACTATAAGTTTTATCAATAATCGCTTTTAAATCAGCGGCTGGAATGTCATCAACCAAGCGACTTAAAATAGCGAAGGCTAAGTCTGCGTAACTCAAGTCACGCATGACTGTTAAATCAGCATCCGTAAATTGTGGATAGGTTTCCGGGAGATACAAACCGCCATCTGGCGCTAAACCACCTAATAAAATTTCGCTAAAACTTAAAGCAGGCGATTGCCCGCGTGTAGAGATATATTTCATGATTTACTGACCTAAATTTACTTGCCTAATTCTTCCATGCGCAATTTAACTACTTTGCCCACAATTGCTGGTAAAGCTTCAATTTCAGCGATGCCTGCATCCATGTTTTTTTCTACGGTGATGTGCGTCAAAATCACAATGTCTGCTTCAGTTTCATTATCATCTGGTTCTTTTTGCAACATTGCGTCAATTGAAATATTACGATCTGCCAATATTTTAGTCACACCAGCTAATACGCCAGGTTTGTCAGAAACGCGTAAGCGCAAGTAATAAGCACTATTGACCTCACTGATTGGCAGAATTGGTAAGTCATTAAGCTGACCAGCTTGAAAGCCTAAATATGGCACGCGTTGCTCAACACTTGCGCTGCTCAAACGTGCAACATCCATTAAATCTGCTACTACTGAACTCGCCGTTGGCTCTGCACCAGCACCAGCACCGTAATAAAGCGTTGGACCTACTGCATCACCCTTCACAACTACGGCATTCATAGCGCCATTAACGTTAGCCACCAAACGTTTTTCTGGGATTAAAGTCGGGTGCACACGTAACTCAACACCAGCTTCAGTACACTTGGTGATCCCAAGCAACTTTACTCTGTAACCTAATTCTTCAGCGTACTTAATATCGGTTTGTTGAAGCTTCGTAATGCCTTCTGTATAAGCTTGATCAAATTTCATTGGCATGCCAAACGCAATGGCAGACATGATTGTTAGCTTATGCGCAGCATCAATACCTTCAACATCGAAAGTTGGATCAGCTTCTGCGTAACCTAAGCGTTGCGCTTCGCCTAACACATCAGCAAACGCCAAGCCTTTTTCACGCATTTCAGTCAGAATGAAATTAGTTGTGCCGTTAATAATGCCCGCTACCCATTCAATCTTGTTCGCGCCTAAACCTTCACGCAAGGCCTTGATAATAGGAATACCGCCAGCGACAGCCGCTTCATAAGCCACTATCACGCCTTTAGCTTGCGCAGCAGTAAAAATCTCATTACCGTGCGTTGCTAACAGCGCTTTATTAGCCGTCACAACATGTTTGCCATTTTCAATGGCTTTAAGCACCAACTCTTTACTGAGTGTATAGCCACCAATTAACTCAACTACAACATCTACGTCAGGATTGTTCACCACTGCAAAAGCGTCGTTGGTGACATCTACTTTGCCATCTGTAATGGCTTTAGCATGGTCAATATTTCTATCTGCCACTTGTACAACGTTAATCGCCACGCCAGTTCGACGCGTAATCTCTGTCGCGTTACGTGTTAAGACCGCATATGTGCCACCACCAACGGTGCCGATACCTAGTAAACCTACATTAAGTTGCTTCAAACTTTAGCTCCATGCTTTTTTCTATAATTTTCTAAAAATCTTGCGATACGGTGAATGGCTTCAGTTAAGTCATCTACATTCGGTAAAAATACTACACGGAAATGATCTGGAGTATGCCAATTAAAACCTGTACCTTGTACAAGCAACACTTTTTCTTCTAGCAGTAAATCTAAGATAAACTGCTGATCATCTTCAATTGGATAGATTTCTGGATCTAACCTTGGGAACAAATACATCGCAGCAGCAGGCTTAGTGCAAGTCACACCTGGAATTGCCGTCAGCAAATCATAGGCTACGTCACGCTGCTTGCATAAGCGACCCTCTGCCGCGACTAAATCCTCAATACTTTGGTAGCCACCTAACGCTGTTTGAATCGCTAATTGACCAGGCACATTTGCGCACAAGCGCATAGAGGCCAACATATTCAAGCCCTCAATATAGCCGCTTGCATATTTTTTCTCGCCACTCAGTATCATCCATCCAGCACGATAGCCGCAAGTGCGGTAGTTTTTTGAAAGGCCATTGAATGTCACGAATAGAACATCATCAGCTAGCGATGCAATCGATGTATGCGTGTTGCCATCATATAAAACTTTATCGTAAATCTCATCAGCAAAAATCACCAAGCCGTGGTGGCGCGCAATCTCAATAATGCCTTCTAAAATCTCACGAGGATACAACGCACCGGTTGGATTATTTGGGTTAATCACTACAATACCGCGAGTATTTGCAGTGATTTTAGCCTCAATATCCTTCAAATCAGGCATCCAACCGGTAGCTTCATCACATAAGTAATGGCGAGCTGTACCACCAGCCAAGGTCACTGCCGCAGTCCATAGTGGGTAATCTGGCATTGGTACTAACACTTGGTCACCATTATTAAGCAGACCTTGCATGGCCATGACAATCAGCTCAGACACGCCGTTACCAATGATGATGTCATCTACGGTCACATCTTTAATATGCTTACTTTGCGTATAATGCATAATGGCTTTACGCGGCTCAAATAAGCCTTTGCTGTCAGTATAGCCACCCGCTTTACTCATATTACGAATAACATCTTGCTGAATCTCTTCAGGCACTTCAAAACCAAATGCAGCTGGATTACCAATATTCAGCTTGATAATTCGCTGGCCTTCCTCTTCCATTTGACGGGCGCGTTGCAACACTGGGCCACGAATATCGTAGCAAACGTTACTGAGCTTATTTGATTTTTCTAGAATTTTCATACTATGGTTTCATGTGTGCGATTACGCGATTAATCATTTATATGCATCACGTAATTTTGACAAATTGACTAGTGATATAAAAATATAATTGCAAAGTATGTTAGTTTACCTTGCGGGGCCATTGCAGGCAATGCAACTAAGGAGTTTTAGTCATTTGTTAACGCTGCAAATAAAGACTTAATTAGGCGTAAGATTATTTGACTGTGACTATTCTGCCACCAAGGCGCTCTATCATGGTAGCCCTATCAGCCGCTGTAGCCAAACAAGCCACTTTGGTTAAGGCATCCGCACGCCAAGCGTAGTGCGCCATCACCGTCCAACTACCTAGAGCAGGTGACGTTGAGCTACCAACAATTTTCCCAGGGAACGTTTTATCGTAAACATCGGTGACAGTGGAAGTAGCAAGCGCAGCATTTTGTAAACCGCCTAAACTGACATACTCACCATTAATCTCTCGACGATGCACTGGCAACACTAAATCACCATAAACACGTAAATCTCCACCAGCATTCACCCAAGCGGCTTTAATGCCGAAGCGCTTGAGTTGGGCTATGGCGCAATCAACTGCATAGCCTTTAGCAATACCGTCTAATGTGATTTTTATTGAGTTGCTAAGTGTAATAGTATGAGCATTTATTTGAATGTCATTAGCAACACCGCTGGCTTTAGTCTCAGCTCCATCTTGATTTGGACTGTTATGATTTGGCAAGACACCATTTTCAACCATTGCGCCACCTAAGGTGCAATTGAATAGGCCCTTGCTAGCAAGGGTCATGGCTCGCGCGAGCTTCATTACGCGTAGGGTATGCTGATGTACCGCAACCGCTTTGCCTTCAGCCTGATTTAATCGGCTAAGATCACTTGCTTGCTCATGAAAACTGAGCAAATGATGTAGTTTCTCTACTACGCCAAATGCCGCTGCGACTGCATGTTCAGCACTTTTGTCAGACTGCTCACAACCAATCTCAACAAAAGTACCAAGTAAAGGCCGCATTCTTTTAAGGCTAGCCATTGAAGCCTAACAATTCAAATTCGACCATCTTAACTTAATTAAGGTAATGCTTATTCAACCAAATTTAAGACTTTTTGAATTGCGAGCACACGTTTTACGCCATCCATCACGTTGCGGCTAGACAAGGTACCGCCACTGATGTTCGGCACGTCTTCATCCAACTTAAAAGGATCAGCCAGCGTTTTACCTACAAGATGCTGACGCCAAATAGCATTACGCACACCACCGCCATAAGTTTCACGGTAAGTCATAATCTCTACGCCTAAAACGTGGCCATCCGGACTCAAACCGACACCATAGGTAATAAATTCATGCTTACCAATGACTTCATCCACCACAAACCATCCTAGCGTTTTACCGTTTTTAACTGCGCGCCAAATTTGCTGGGTATCCCAACGCTGACGTAAACCTGATAAAGATTTAATTTTATCTTGCTGATCTGAAGTCAACTTTGCTGGACGTGCCTCGAAAGACTGCGCGTCAGCAAAAATGGCCTTCTGTGCTTGCTCTACCGTTAAATAATCAGCCGCATAAACAGGTGAAACGATTGCTGCCACAGGCAGCAACCACAAACTATGAATATTTTTCATATTTCTCTATGAGTTATTTTAAAAATTAGAAATCAAAACCAACTTTCAATCTAACCTCATTTTTGGTGCGCTCAATTAATTGTAGGTTATCATCAAGCTGTGCAGAACCTGGGTGACCATAACCTTTTAATTGATGGAACGCCGTTAATGTTACCCAAAACTTTTCACCACCATAATGAATATTTGGTCCAGCAAACACTGACCAACGCTCTTGACCAACTTCAGTTTCATATTCAGCTTCGTACTGTGCTTCAGCACCTACAGACCAATTAGGTGCAAAACGATAACTCAAGCCCGTACCCGCACTTAATTCAACTTCCATCTCATTGTGATCTGGCCAGTCATAACCTACAGGTAAAGAAGCCTGTCTTTCAGCACTTAGTGACGCGCGTCTAGCATAAACAGATTCAATACCAAGATTTCCTACTAACACTAACTGGCCTTCCATAAAGTACTTTTGCGCCAAAAGCTTAGCTTCTACCGAGTAAATATCTTTATCTAAGCCAGAATGTGGATCTAACCAGCTATAACCTAAGTCTAAATAACCAGCCAAACCAAAATCATCTTTAGCTGGGCTTAAAAACATATACTTAAACTCTGTACCGACACCTGAAAATTTTGGGCCATATTGCTCATCACCTGGAATATAAGCATCTACTACAATGTTTTTAGTGTTAATAGCCTGCGCTTTAACATATACAGCCGCCTCAAATTTATCTGTTACACCGTACTCTAACTCAGTTTTACTATCCCATGCATGATACGTACCGACACCTTTATCACCGCGATAGGTAATCTGTTGATCTAGCTCATATGCGCCTTTGGGCATCACTTCAACACCTTTTATATACCCAAAAAGATTTTCATCAGCACTTGCTACATTTGCATAAAAGCCCAACCCCAATAACGCGACAACTACGTAACGATGGCTTGTTTTCATTTCTATTCCTAGGATTAATAAAAATGCAGATGATACTCGTTATCATTCTCAATATCAACAAAGTGACACTATAGATTTGATGAAAAAACCAACATTACTGATGTAATTTTTATATTTTTCAATATAAAGTTTAAGATGAATATTAATTCGTTAAAATACGCATATGAAACTTCATCTTACAAATTCTGATGGCAACTACCTCATCACGGGCTATGGTCAAGGCTGGGTAGATATCAATCGACAACGCTATAGCAATAATTTGATTCTGCTGCCGAATCAATTGATAGAAAACTGGCATGTATTGAGTTTCGACAACATTCAAGCGAATGACTTCGAAAAAATAGTTGAATTAAAACCTGACGTTGTGCTTCTCGGCACAGGAGCTAGCCATAAGTTCATACATCCAAAACTAACTACTGCCCTCACGAGGGTGGGCATTAGCCTAGAGTCTATGAGTACAGATGCGGCGTGCAGAACTTACAACATTTTGATGAGTGAAGGTCGTAACGTATTGGCGGCTTTGATTTTATAGAGCCTATACCTTACAACTCACCTGACGGGACTCAGTGTAATTTGCAAACCTTTGTCTGTAATTTGCATATCTTTAGGGCTATATTGCGTTGAACCAACCATTAAATCTTCTGGCTTGACCGTATACAAAGACAATCCGTTTAACATTTCACCGCCCAGTTTTTGGGCGATTAAATTAAAAAAATCGTTATATTTACTGCCCAAGCCATCTAAGTTAAGACTTTCCACTTTTGGGTCATCTAACACAATTGAGCTTGTCGCCGCATCAAAGCGTAACTTTCCAGAAATATCCATTTTTCCAGCGAGCACTTTATTACTTAAAACACTGGTCAAACTAGTATCTAAGCTGGTCACCATGCGTCCAGTTTTGCTGTCAAACCTCACGGTGGAATTGCTTAAATTAACATCAAAAATCTTCAGTAGCGAGATTGGAATTGATAAGCGTTCATTGAGCTTTTTCTGTAATTGCACCTCTGATATATTAACAGTGCGGTCGCCCATCATGGCGCAACCGCTCAGAAATATAGTAATCAAGGATGTAACCAACAACAAGAACAGCTTAAATTTCATTACTTACCTTTTGAACTGATTAGTATTGATTGAACAACGCAGACTAAAGGTTTTTTGTTGACAAGAGTAATGTTGCGTTCGTACCGCCAAAACCAAAGCTATTAGATAATGCGGTTTCAATTTTGACGTTATCAATACGATTACGCACAATATTCAAACCTTCGGCACCTGGGTCTAAATTATCGATATTCGCGGAGGCGGCAATAAAGTTGTTTTCCATCATCAACAAAGTATAAATCGCTTCATTTACACCCGCTGCACCAAGCGCATGACCGGAAAGTGATTTGGTTGAAGCAATCGCAACTGGATTATTTGCACCAAACACCTCACGAATAGCCTCAAGCTCTTTAGTGTCACCGACAGGCGTACTTGTACCATGCGTATTGATGTAATCCACTTTCGCAATCATATTGCCGTCATGGCCTTGCAATGCCAATTTCATACAACGCACAGCGCCTTCACCACTTGGTGCCACCATATCGTAGCCATCTGAAGTTGCGCCGTAACCAACAACTTCCGCATAGATTTTTGCGCCGCGTGCTTTAGCGTGTTCGTACTCTTCGAGCACGACAATACCGCCACCGCCAGAAATGACGAAACCATCACGGTCGGCGTCATAGGTACGAGAGGCTTTATCTGGCGTTTCGTTATATTTACTACTTAACGCGCCCATGCCATCGAACATAAACGATAAGGTCCAATGCTCTTCTTCAGCACCTCCAGCAAAAATAACATCTTGCTTACCTAGCTGAATTTGCTCAACACCTGCACCAATACAATGTGCACTGGTTGAACAAGCCGAGCTAATGCCATAGTTAATACCTTTGATTTTTGCACCAGTAGCTAAACAAGCAGACACGCCACTTGCCATGGCCTTAGTGACCATGTAAGGGCCTACGCGACGCACGCCTTTCTCACGTAAGGTATCAATACCTTCCATAATACTCTCATGCGAAGCTCCGCCTGCACCGACAATCAAGCCAGTACGGACATTAGAAACCATGTCATCAGCCAACTGAGAGTCGGCAATCGCTTCTTGCATAGCTAGCCAAGCATAAGCATGACCTTTAGCCATAAAGCGCATCAATTTACGGTCAATGAGCTCTTCAACTTTAAGGTTTTTAATTGATCCAGCCACATGAGAGCGCAAACCGCGCTCAGCATATTCAGGTTGATAAGTAATACCTGATTTACCAGCTTGTAAACTAGCCAGCACCTCAGCTTTGTTATTACCCAGACTGGATACAATTCCCATTCCAGTAATCACTACACGACGCATTTCGTGCTCCCTCAAATTATTTTTTTATTGTATTAAGATAATGCTTAAAAATTGTCTGTTCGCGTGAATAAACCTACACGCAAATCATTTGCCGCATATATTTCACGACCATCTAAACTCATAGTGGCGTCGGCCACACCCATCACTAATTTACGCATAATCACGCGTTTCAAATCAATAGTATAAGTTGCCATTTTAGCTGTTGGCAACACTTGCCCAGTAAATTTAACTTCACCAGCGCCAAGCGCACGACCACGACCAGGACCGCCTGCCCAACCTAAATAAAATCCAACCAGCTGCCACATTGCATCTAAGCCTAAGCAGCCTGGCATCACAGGGTCACCAGTAAAGTGACATTGAAAAAACCATAAGTCCGGGCTGATATCCAACTCAGCAATAACTTGGCCATTACCATATTTACCGCCATCTTCAGTAATAGAAACAATGCGATCAAACATTAACATTGGTGGCAATGGTAATTGCGCATTACCCTCACCAAACATTTCACCCCTGCCACACTTAAGTAACTCTTCCTTTGTAAAGCTGCTTTGTTTTTGCATGTTTTTTATTCTAAAAATAATTATCTAAGCCGCTATTTTCGCCGTAAATCCAATTTAACGAAAGCCTTATTCACGCTTTATCCGTATTTTTTGTCGCATGTCAAATTATAACATCAACAAAATATGGTGGTTATTTACAACCAACTCAACCAAATGTTGGTTATATACAGCCAAACATAATTCATCATCATTTATAACTCTTTGAATAAATGACAGTTTATTTTAGGTATGTGTATTGCTTAAGTAACTTGTAGCGAAGATCTCCAAATTATCGCCTCTTAACCCGCAACATACTTAAAAGCTGTGTTGCGGGATTTTTTATGGTGTTGAATTACTTTTTGGTTAACAAAGGTGGCAATGCCATTTGTATGGGGAAATTAAGCGGGGAATTCAGCCCAAGCTTAGTCAGTCGCTTCCATGATAATTGCCTAAATTCAATAAATTGTACTTAGGTGTATACAGATCTGTTTACACCTTTAAATAAAACAATTACACTAGCTACAATCTGTTACAAATTCTAACAAATCAATTACTACTAATCACTTACTTAGGGCACATTAAATGAGCGATATACAACTAGCCGATTGGCGCAATCACGCACTAACCTTAGAGTCTGAAGTCAACAAAGTGATTGTGGGTCAGCACATTCCCGTTCGTTTGATTACTACTTCAATTTTTGCACGTGGACATGTATTGCTTGAAGGTGACGTAGGCGTTGGTAAAACCACGCTGCTCCGTGCGTTCACACGTGGTATTGGTGGTGGCTATCAACGTATCGAAGGTACGATTGACTTGATGCCTAACGATTTGGTCTATCACACCTACCTTGGTGAAGATGGTAAGCCTCATGTAAGCCCTGGTCCTATTTTGATGTCTGGTGAGAATTTATCAGTATTCTTCTTTAACGAGATTAACCGTGCACGCCCACAGGTCCACTCTTTATTGCTACGTGTAATGGCAGAGCGCACACTGACCGCATTTAACAAAGAGCATCACTTCCCGCACATGTTGGTATTTGCTGACCGCAACCAAGTTGAAAAAGAAGAGACTTTTGATATTCCATCAGCTGCACGTGACCGTTTTATGATGGAAATTCCAATCGTTGTGCCAAATGACGACAGCATTATGGAATCACTCGTATTCGATACACGCTTCCACGATGCGGATGCGCTAGTTTCAAACGTGCCTGAAAATATCTTGCAGTTTGACCAGTTGAATAAGTTTGCCAGTATCTTACAAAACAGTATCTCTGCAAGCCCTACTCTACGCAGCTACGTACTTAATTTGTGGCGTGCAACCAAAACGCCAACGGATTTTGGTGTAAAAGTTTCTGGTGTAGATATGAACCGTTTGGTGTTATCTGGTGCAAGTCCGCGCGGTATGGCAATGGTATTGCGAGCCGCCCGTGTAAATGCTTGGTTGAATGAGCGTACCGCTGTATTACCAGAAGATATTCATGATGTGTTTCACGCAACTGTTGCGCACCGCTTGGTATTCAGCCCAGTGTATGAAATGCGCCGTACTGAGATTGCTCGTGATATGTTGAGCGGTATCATTCACGCGATTGCAGCGCCTTAACTTAAATATTACGAATGATAGCTAGCTGATGATCGCAATAACTCATAGCTTTTGTAGGTTAGATTTAAGTCCATCGTGTCGGATTAAAACCCGACTTACGGCTAATTAAGTAGGTGTAATTCAAATGTCACAAGTGCATATAAAAGAATTCAGCTACCACATCGCATGGCGCTCTCACTCGCGCAGACCTGGTAGACACAAAAGCAACCAGCGCGGTATGGGTATGGAGTTTCGCGGACATACCACGCTGCTAGCTTACCCTGACCCGCGCCGTATAGACATACGCCAAACCATACGCGACCCGCTTGAGCAGGTACATGTACGTATTTTTAACCAAAAAAGCGTTACGCCAGTATTTGTGTTGTGCGATATGTCTGGCTCTATGCAGTATGCCAGCACTATGCAAGATGGCAGCACACAGAAAAAAATTGAGACTGCGGCAGATATTGCACAATCCGTGGCGCAGTCTGCCACACGTAATCGCGATCTAGTCGGTTTTATCGGTTTTGATGATGTGGTGCGCGAAGATTGGTTATGCACACTCTCAGCAAGACCACATACCACTGTTGAAATGGCTGAGAATCTAAGAACCTACGAAGCAGAAGAAGTTGGCAGTCGTGGCGTAACGGAAATCGTCAGATTGCTACCACGCGAGCGCTCGCTAATTTTTATGGTGTCAGATTTTCACATGCCGATTGCCGATTTAGAAGAGTCGTTGGTGCTTATGCAACGTCACCATATTGTGCCTATTGTATTGTGGGACTCATCTGAATATAGCGATTTGCCAGAGTTTGGCATCACTAATGTCACAGACCCTGAAACAGGCGTCAAACGCACACTATTCTTACGCAAATCCTATCGTGATCGCATTTTAAAAAGCTTTATGGACAGGAAAACAGCCATTGAGAATTTGTTTTTACGCTACGACATGCAGCCGTTTTTTGTAGAAAACAGCTTCGATGCTGATCAGTTGTCCGAATACTTCCACCAATATGTGGCAGCTTAATTTATGAGTACATTTATGCGAACAAGTATACAAACAAAATTTTTATTAGCGACTAGCGTTCTTATATCACTCATAAGTCAGCCCGCTTTGGCTGATGTTGTGCTGCCAGAAATTAATGCCAAATATGTCACGATTAAAGAAGACAATCCTACACGCGATGCGGGCTATGTTGTCGGCGATATATTGGAAAGAACCATCACGCTCACAGTTAAAAAACCTTATGAGCTGGTCAAAGAATCGATTCCTATTGTTGGCTACGAACATCGCTGGAAAGGTCAAATTTCAGGCATTGAGCTTTCTAAAGTCAGTTCAGAAGAAATTAAACACAGCGATAGCGTAACGCACGTCATACATTTAACTTACCAAGTGTTTACTACTGGCAAGTTAGCGAAACCAGCCGCACTAAGAGCTGAAATTATTAAAATGAGGAACACCGAGAAAAAAGAAACATTGCAATACCGTGTGCCATCTTTTAATTTCCGCGTTTCGCCGCTTTCTGTATTTGGTTCTGTGAAACTAAAAGAAGAGCTAAGCCCATTTACGCCGCCCTTCCTTATCGACTCAAGTAAGCAAAAACTGACGTTAAAGCTGCTCATTGGTTTACTAGGCTTGTCATTGCTAGGACTACTGTATATATTCGGCATGCATGCTTGGTTACCGAGAATGGGCGCACCTTTTGCAAAAGCGTATCGTGATATTCGCAAGATGCCTGAAACTGCCTCAGGCTTGCAACAAGCTGCAGCGAGGATTCATGAATCACTTAACAAAACAGCTGGCACCAGCTTGTTTGGTAATAATATCGATAGTTTTATTCAAGACAAACCCGCTTTTTCACCAGTGAAACAAGATATTGAAAAGTTTTTTGCTTTGTCACGAAAAGTGTTTTTTGAGCCAGAGTCTGCACAAAACTTGAATGAACACTCAAAAGCTTGGTTAATGAAGTTTTGCCGTCACCTACGTGATTGTGAACGTGGCCTGCGACCAGAAGCGAGCGCATGATGGGGTTTATGCATCCTTTAGTGTTATGGCTGCTGCCACTTGCACTTCTGCCAATTTTATTAGAACGTTCAAATAGCCGTACCTACTCATGGGTAGATATGCTGCCAAGTGATCCACTTTCGAATTTAATTGGTTTACTACTTAAAATTCTAGCTACCGTCAGTTTAATTAGCATCATTATTGGTTTGGCTGGCCCACATAGCTTAGAACAAAAAGTAGAGCGTATCGGCATAGGTGCGCAAATCGGTATGGTGATTGATAGAAGTGCCAGTATGGATGATCCGTTTTCTGGTGGTACGGCTGAAGGTCGTGTTGGCGAGACTAAATCTGTAGCTGCTGCCAGGCTGATGAGCGAGTTCGTAAAATCCCGCCAAAACGACATGATAGGTGTGATTACCTTTAGTAACTCTGCAATGTATGTGCTGCCACTTACTGAAAGTCGCGAAGCTATTCAGGCCGCCATTAAAGCCACTGCAGGCAACTCACTGTTCCAAACGAATATTGGTGGCGGACTAACCAGTGCCGTGAGCTTGTTTGAAAATGTTCCAGATTCAGGCTCACGCGCCATCATTTTGCTTTCGGATGGCGGGGGTCGCATGGGCGGTGATGCGCAACAAAAACTGCGTGAATGGCTACAAAGATACAACATCACGCTGTATTGGATTGTATTAAGACAGCCCGGTGGCATTAGTATATTTAATGAATACATACAAAAGGAAGAAGGTCCTTTGCCTTCAGAAATTGAACTGTATGAATACTTTAAAACACTGCGTAGTCCATTTAGTGCTTATGAAGCGGAAGACCCTAAATCACTCGCTAATGCGATAGCTGATATTAATGAAAAAGAAAGAAAACCGATTAAGTATATGGAAAAAATTCCTGGTCACGACTTTACTCAACTCTGCTACATCATTGCAGCGCTGATGATTGCCTTGTTGCTTAGCGTTAAATACCTAGAGTTTAGAACATGGAAAGTAAATATATGAGCCTTAGCTTAAAATCAATCACGGTCAAGCATCTTACAATTACACTCGTTTTAATTGCCATAGCTTCAGCAGTAGGCATTGCCGCAGAGCTTAATCGCATACGTCAGATTAATGCTTTTAATCATGCGGTCAGCACCGGTAAAAACCCACAGACAGACAGACAGAGTTATGAGGCTAAATTTGCAACCGCTTATTGGCTTGCAAATAATGAGCGTCATAAAGAAGCTACGCTGCTATTTTCTCAGCTAACAGAAAAAGGCACGCCTAGCCAGCGAGCTGCGGTACATCACAATATAGGCAATATGTTTTTCTTAAAGAGCTTACAAGTTAGCGGCGGTAATGACCCTAAAGTGAGAGATGAAGTTGAGTATCTCTTAACTCAAGCCCATAGCTCATACAAACAGGCACTTAAGTTAGATAATAGCAACTGGGGTACACGCCGCAATTTAGACCGTGTGATTACTTTGTTACCTGAAACGCCTACACCAGGCGTGGGTGAATCAGACTCCCCTGGCCTGATTATGGGCAATATTCCTGTAGGCCTTCCTTAGAGATATATTGAATGAAAAAGCTTATCGCTTACTTTAAAACACATCGCGACTCTGCACTTTTAGGCGGCGCATTGCTCATGCTAATACTGGCAATGTGTCATATTACTGTGCCAGTTAAACATAATATCTACACCTACTTATTAGTTGCTGATATTACACAAAGTATGAATACCATCGACACGACTATAGATGGTAAACCTGCCTCACGTATGGCACATACACAAAAAATGTTGCATGAGGTTGTTTCTTCGCTGCCATGCGGTACAAAAGTCAGCGTGGGCTTATTTGCTGGTGTGAGCGTTGCTGCACTATACAACCCAATTGAGGTATGTGAAAACTTTGCAGCAATTCAAGACACCATCGACCATCTTGATTGGAGAACCGCTTGGTCAGGCAACAGCCGCATTCGTGAAGGTATGTTCAGCATCACTAGAGCCATTCGTAGCTTCCCAGAAACAGCTCAAGTCGTATTTTTTACCGATGGCGAAGAAGCGCCTAAACTGCATGCCTTCAACACTAAAGATCTGACTAACTTTCAAGGGGCTGACGGCTGGTTGCTAGTTGGTGTTGGCTCTGAAAAAGGTGCGTCAATTCCAAAGCTCAGTGATAAAAATCAACTGATTGGTTACTGGTCAAATGAAAGCTTTGCCTTGCAACCTGGTATTGCACAAATTTCTGAATCTAATCTGGGCGTCAGAGATGACAATGTGGCGGGTGGTGAGCAGGATCGCTTTATTTCAAAACTCAACTCAGAATATATGAAAAGTATCGCTAAAGAAGTCGGCTCTACTTATGTGGATGGTGGCAATGTACACACCATATTAGACGCTATGAAAAATCAAAAACCTGCACGTCGTGATGTTGCGCCATTTGATTTAAGTTGGGTAATGGCTTCTTTAGCTGGCTTATTACTATTAGCCGCCTACTTTAGCAAACACCCAATTAAGCAAATTGGCGAAGTGCTAAGGCTTTACAGAAAAAATGCGATTAGAAGACAACAGACTAAAAACGAACTAGCAATCGCGCACGATAACCACATCAATTAATAAAATAAAATTCTGTTAATCAGATAAATCAACATGATGATTGACAGAATTTTTATGCCAACGCAAATACACTCTTAGCTGACGAAATGACTCGGCATCGATATTATCCTGCAACAGCAAAATATAGCGATTTTGCCAAACCTTGAACCATCTATATTCTTCTGGAACAATATGTAAAACCGTTAAGTAAGCACTGACAAAGCTATCTGGCATGATATGCACCACAAAATTCTCGTCATTTTTTTGTTTTAAATGACACTCACCCGCCATATTTACCCGCAATAACTTCCAAGACCTCGGCAGGCTTAACAGCCCATCAAGCATGACAAAATAACTAGTCGACACCAGCATTAGCAACAGTAAGGTAACGCTTAAACTAAACGGAATTGGTGTCAATATAAGCATAAAACTAAAAAATAACCCTGCTAATATGAGTAATGCTGCTAACTTACTCGAGGGCTTGAATATAAGGGTGATAGGCTTCAAGATATAATATACTTAGTTCAATTTACAAAATTCATTAAATAAAAGAGTACCACATGGCAAACAATGACTGGCAAGAATATCAATTCATTCAAGGCGCAGTGTTTAATAACGAAACAATTACTTCATTCGGTAATATAGAAAATGAGCTGCAATGCACGCAGAATCAAAATGTTATTTGTGATTTATCACATCTAGGCTTGTTAGAAGTCAGCGGTGATGATGCTGTTACTTTCTTACAAGGCCAAGTCACCAATGATGTACGATTAATCGTTGACAATCATGCCCATTACACAGGTTACTGCAGCCCTAAAGGACGCTTACTCGCGCTATTTTTTGCTTTTTCACATAATCAAAAGCTACATTTAGAATTCAACCAAAAGCTGCTCGAACCTATCGCCAAGCGTCTGAAAATGCACGTGATGCGCGCAAAAGTAACAATCAATGATGTATCAGACAGTACAGTCAAAATCGGCTTGAGCGGCAATAACATTGCAGATTTACTTGCCCCGTTTTTTGCTACAGTTCCCAAGCTTGCCTATGAAAGTGCTAGTACTGAAAATGGCACCATCATTTGCATGCCTAATGCAGGCATACCGCGCTACCAAATTATTGGCAATACAGAACAAGCAAAAGCTATATGGCAAGCCTTGAAGAAGGACTGCAAACCAGTTGGCAAAGCTTGCTGGGAGTGGCTGGAAATTCAAGCTGGCATTCCAGATGTTTATCCGAGTACCCAAGAAGAATTCGTACCGCAGATGCTGAATCTAGATGCACTAAGCGCCATTAACTACAAAAAAGGCTGCTACACAGGGCAAGAAATTGTGGCACGTACGCATTATTTAGGTAAAGTAAAACGTCGCACCCAGCTAGCACATATTGCTAGTGATGGCGGCCCCGCCATAGGTGATGATGTCATGGATACTAATCAACAAGCCATTGGTAAGATTGTGCGCTGCGCGCCAGCCCTTGAAGCAGGGTTTGTTGTGTTAGTGGAGTGTAGATTAGAGAATTTAACGCTTGGCGATATTTATTGGAACAACATCGCTTTGAGCATCAAGCAACTACCATACTCATTAGATTCAGCCGATTAGGCAATGCTGGCAGCTGATTCAAGCTGCCAGCTTTATCAACTAGCCAGCACTACCTGATTACGGCCTGCACCTTTTGCTTGGTATAAGGCTTTATCTGCACGACCGATTAGATGCTCAAGTTCTTCACCATAGGATCTTAAAGCTACACCTAAGCTGGCTGTCACGTTAATGCTTAGCTTATTATGCATGTCACCCTTAAGTTCAATTGCGCTGCGAATACTCTCAGCCAGCGACAATAAATTTCCTGTACCGCAATCACGTACTACAATCAAAAACTCCTCGCCACCCCAGCGACTAATAAAGTCTGCGGCACGCACTGTGGATTTTAATGTAGTTGCCACGTTTTTAAGTACCTGATCACCAGCAATGTGTCCATACTGATCATTGATACTTTTAAAATGATCTAAATCGAGCAAAATAATACCTACATCGGTTTTATTACGTTCGCTTTCCTGCAATATGACGCTCATACCAATATCAAACGCTTTTCGATTAGGTAAACTAGTCAGCTTATCAATCGCGGCGGCGCTTTCCACCTCTAAGTGATAGCGCTTAAGCGCCACATTGGTGAGCGCAACCACCAAACCCGTCACCGCCAAACACAATAATAAATTGCGATACAATGAGTTGGTAATATTTTCCGTCGCTTCAGTTTCGTTCTTCTCGACAAACAAATACCAATTTAGCTCCGGAATGTAACGCACGTTCACCAAATGGTGCGTATCTTTTAGGTCGTAAGCATAGCTGTGTGTGGCTTGATCGCGTGCATTAAAGTTAATCTGCGCTATCCCCAGGGTATCTTTTACATTGCTACCCAACGGCCTTTCTACATCGCTGGCAAGCACGATTTTTCCCGTATCACTCACGAAGTAAACTTTCCGCTTAAAACGCACTTCGTAGTTTTCTAAAAGTTTACGTGCACTATCGTAATTAATACCTACGCCTATCATGCCTAAATATCGCTTACTACTGTCCAGCACACGGTAATTGACAAAAATTGTAAGCTGATTTCCTAATCTAGCATCCTCATCCACGTTCAACTCATAAGGCTCGCTTATTGTTCTAGCGTGAAAATACCAAGCGTCTGCTGGCACAGCTTCTTGCACTTTTTTGGTTTCTGCACTTGCCGAATAGTAATTACGCGTTGCCTCAGAGACGAAAAAACTAGTGAATGCATGGCTATTCTGCTTCACTTCTTGCAGATATTTTTTAACTATTTGATCATCTTTTTCACCTTGTAGCAGCCAATCTATCAAAAAAGTGTTGGTTGCCATCATGGCAGAAATGTTAATACTCTTAATGAGGTCTTTTTGTATTTCCGAGTAAATGCTGTCGGTTGTCAGTGGTAGCTCATTGACAGTGATGGCTTCATGGATAGATTGCTTAGAAACCTGATACATCAAAAATGAGACTAATGAGAAGCCAGAAAGTAATATCAGCGTGATGAGAAGAATAAGTTTGTGTCTGTTTTGCATTAGGTCACATCACTTATCATTAAAGATTAGTTATGGTAAGGCTTTGGCACTGGTGGTGCGTTGCATTACGGTATCTTTGCTAGGTGTTGCTTTTTGACTTGGAACTTGTCCAAGATTGGATGTTTGACTAGGCGGTTGAGCTGATTGAGCGGAAGCTGAACTATCAAGCACTTGATAAAAAACCTCATCTTGCTTAATCATACCTAGCTCGCTTCTAGCGCGCTCTTCAATGGCTGAACGGCCACTTTTTAAGTCACGCACTTCAGCATCTAATGTTTCATTACGTGCTTTTAAAGCACTATTTTTTTCTTGCTGAGTGGCAAGCTGACGACTTAAATCCCATACCCGCAACCAACTCCCTTTACCTAGCCACAGCGGATACTGCAGCAAGGCAATGAGGATAACGAATATGAGCGTTAAGGCTTTCACTTATTACTTTAAAATTACAATGGCATTCAAGCAGAGATTACTTGAATAATTGGTAAAAAGCACCGATACCCGCATAGCTAGATGCATCGCCCAACTCTTCTTCAATGCGCAACAATTGATTGTATTTAGCGATACGTTCAGAGCGGCACAATGAACCTGTTTTAATTTGCAGTGCATTGGTTGCCACTGAAATATCAGCAATTGTAGTATCTTCTGTCTCACCTGAACGATGTGACACAACGGCAGTGTAACCAGCTCGTTTAGCCATCTCGATCGTTTGGAAAGTCTCAGTCAAAGTACCAATTTGGTTTACTTTAATCAACACTGAGTTAGCAACACCACGCTGTATGCCTTCACGCAAGATTTTAGTATTAGTCACAAACAAATCATCGCCCACCAATTGCGTAGTTTTACCTAAACGGTCAGTTAATATTTTCCAACCATCCCAGTCAAACTCACCCATACCATCTTCAATACTGATGATTGGGTATTTATCAACCCAAGTCGCTAAATAATCAGTAAATTGTGCTGAAGTTAGTGATAAACCTTCTGACTCTAAATGATATTTACCATCTTTATAGAACTCAGTACTTGCGCAATCTAGACCTAAATACACATCTTTACCTGGCTCGTAACCTGCAGCCGAAATCGCTTCTAGAATCAATTGGATAGCAGCTTCGTTAGATGGTAGATTTGGTGCAAAACCACCTTCATCACCGACAGTTGTTGCTAAACCTTTTTTATGTAGCGTTTTTTTCAATTGATGGAATACTTCAGCACCGCAACGCATCGCTTCACGGAATGAAGGCAAGCCAGCTGGAATAATCATAAACTCTTGCATATCCACACTGTTATCAGCATGCGCACCACCATTGATGATGTTCATCATTGGTGTAGGCAATTGCATCGCACCAGAGCCGCCTAAGTAGCGATACAAAGGTAAACCGCTTTCTTCAGCCGCAGCACGCGCACAAGCCATAGAAACTGCGAGTATAGAGTTAGCGCCTAAACGGTCTTTGTTTTCCGTGCCATCAAGCTCAATCAACGTTTTATCGATAAAGCTTTGCTCCTCAGCATCCAATCCAATAATAGCTTCTGTGATTTCGGTATTTACGTTCTCAACTGCTTGAAGAACGCCTTTACCTAAATAGCGGCTTTTGTCACCATCACGTAACTCCATCGCTTCTTTAGCGCCTGTAGAAGCGCCTGACGGCACTGCAGCACGGCCAATGACACCGCTTTCTAACAATACATCACACTCTACAGTTGGGTTACCACGAGAATCTAAAATTTCGCGGGCGATAATATCTACAATTGCGCTCATGACTACTCCTAAATATACAAATTAGTTTTTAACTTAGTGATTCTAAATAGAGAATCTGTAATGATTTATACGTGTTATCTACTGTGTTACTTATAAAACTTACTTAACGCCTTTGTGAGCTAATGCTGCATTCACATAAGCGGTAAATAGCGGATGGCCTGACCGTGGGTTAGAAGTAAATTCTGGGTGAAATTGCACTGCCACAAACCAAGGGTGAGTAGCTTTTGGTAGTTCTATCATCTCACACAATTCTTCAGTCGGTGTTCTGGCAGAAATCACCAAACCAGCTGTTTTTAGTTGCTCTACGTAATTGTTATTCACTTCATAACGATGGCGATGGCGCTCATTCACTTGCGCACCATAAATGCCTGCAGCCATGGTATTTGGTACGATTGGGCAAGCTTGTGCGCCTAAACGCATAGTGCCACCAAGGTCTGAATTTTCATCACGTTTTTCAATTTTGCCGCTGGCATCTTTCCACTCGTCAATCAAGCCAATCAACTTGTATGGCGCTTCTGCATTAAACTCAGTGCTATTAGCACCTTTTAAACCAGCCACGTTACGGGCGAATTCAATAACAGCTAATTGCATACCTAAACAAATGCCAAGGTATGGCAGTTTATTTTCGCGAGCATATTGAATTGCAGCGATCTTACCTTCTGTACCGCGCACACCAAAACCGCCCGGAATCAAAATCGCATCCATCGTTTTTAATATATCCGTGCCCGATTTCTCTATTTCTTCACTATCAATATAGTTGATTTTAACTTTAGATTCGGTATGAATACCCGCATGAATCAAAGCTTCTGTGAGCGATTTATAGCTCTCAGTTAAATCGACATATTTACCTACAAAGGCAATATTGACCGTATTTTTTGGATTCTCTATGCGTGTGACAATATTTTTCCACACAGTCAAATCAGCTGCTTTAGCCAAAATGTTTAGCTTGTGGCAAACTATTTCATCCATCATTTGCTCATGCAAAAGCCCTGGAATTTTATAAATAGAATCTGAGTCAATCGCGCTGATTACCGCTTCAAAAGCCACATTGGTAAATAAGGCAATTTTACGTTTTTCATCTTCTGGAATTTCGCGTTCAGCACGGCACAACAGAATATCCGGCTGTATACCGATTTGACGCAACTCTTTTACTGAGTGTTGTGTAGGCTTAGTTTTAAGCTCACCTGCGGTTGGAATCCACGGCAATAAAGTCAAATGCACGTAACATGCATTGTTACGGCCCTCTTCAAAACCCATTTGACGAATAGCTTCTAAGAACGGCAATGATTCAATATCGCCCACTGTGCCACCGACTTCAATAATCGCAACATCAGCACCTTCAGCGCCACGTTTGATGTGATTTTTAATCTCATCAGTGATGTGCGGAATCACCTGTACGGTTTTTCCGAGGTATTCGCCACGTCGCTCTTTTTTAATCACTGTTTCGTAGATTTGGCCGGTGGTAAAACTGTTACGTTTAGCCATGCGCTGTGAAATAAAACGCTCGTAATGGCCTAAGTCCAGATCGGTTTCAGCGCCATCATCAGTGACGAACACCTCACCGTGCTGAAATGGCGACATTGTGCCAGGGTCAACGTTAATATATGGATCAAGTTTGAGCATGGTCACTTTAATGCCACGCGATTCAAGGATAGCGCCAAGGCTAGCGGCAGCGATGCCTTTACCAAGAGAAGAAACTACACCGCCGGTTACGAATACATATTTGGTCATGGAAAGGCACTTATTATTTGTTTCAGACGGGATAAGATTTTACCGCAAAACAGATGCCTCACAAAACGTTATCCAAAATAAAAATGCATTAATTTACTTGTAATTTTATATATTTTATTTTTTAACTACTTTCCACCAGACCGAGTCACATTTGAAGCCTCAGCCGAATTATCAGACCAAGCCCCATAAGTCTTGAATTTCTCAAGTACATCCAACATTTCTTGCCGACTTAAAATGTGCGGCTCGCCGACTTGCAAGGCGAGTAAATATTGCTCACATAAAGTTTCTACTTCTTGAGTAATGTCGAGCGCCTTTTCTAAAGTTTCGCCCACTGCAATCATGCCATGATTCGCTAGCAAACAGGCTTTGCGATCTTTTAGTGCTTCAATAGCATTATCTGAAAGCTGCTGACTGCCGAACAATGCATAAGGCGCACAACGTATACTATCGCCGCCAGCAAGCGCAATCATGTAGTGAAATGATGGCATATCTTTGCGAAAAGTGCTGAATGTACTGGCATAGATACTGTGCGTATGAATCACAGCATTCACCTGCGGCTTCTGGTACAAAATATCTTGATGAAATCGCCACTCACTTGATGGCGGGTGAACGCCAGTCGCATTACCTGAAAAATCCATCCACACCATGTCTGATGACGACATCTTATCGACTGCCAAACCTGAAGGCGTGATCAAAAAACCTGCTTGTCCATCGGCACTATCTGCACGCACACTGACATTGCCAGCAGTACCGCGGTTCAAGCCCAAGGTTACCAGTTGCTGGCTAATGTGTAAGAGCTGTTCACGTTTGTTTTGCATAGTTTGTATTATGCTTTATTTATTTCAGAATATTTCTTAGCAGGCTAGGCGCAAATACGCCGTGCTCCGTAATAATACCAGTCACCAAGCGCGCTGGCGTAACATCAAACGCAGGATTAGCCACTTTAGTGTTTGCTGGTAAAATATTCACCTCTGCCACTTCACCAGAGGCTAGCATACCCGTCATCCAAGCCACTTCACGACCATCGCGCACTTCTATTTCTATCTCTTGCACGCCATTTAGCATAGTCCAATCAATCGTTGGCGATGGCACCGCAGCATAAAATGGCACATGATTATCAAATGCCGCAAGTGCTTTTAAATAAGTCCCTATTTTATTGCAGACATCGCCCGCACTTGTCACCCGATCAGCGCCGACGATCACCATATCGACTTGACCATGCTGCATTAAATGACCGCCTGCATTATCACTAATCACCGTGTGCGGAACGCCATGCTGCGCTAATTCCCAAGCCGTTAAGCTTGCACCTTGGTTGCGTGGGCGCGTTTCATCAACCCACACATGCACATTAAGCCCCGCATCGTGAGCCGCGTAGATAGGCGCAAGTGCAGTGCCGAAATCCACAGTGGCTAGCCAACCAGCGTTGCAATGCGTAAGGATATTCAATTGACGACTATGCTGTTTATTTAAGTTATGGCTATGCAGACTCTGGATTAATTTCAAGCCGTGCTGACCAATAGCCTGATTAAGCAAAACGTCCTCATCGCAAATTTTTGCGGCCTCCGTCCAAGCTGCATCCAAACGCAGCTCTGTAGCCATTGGTAATAGAAATTGCGTAATACGCTCTACTGCCCAGCGCAAATTCACTGCTGTTGGCCGGCTTTGTATTAGCTGCTTAGCGGAAAGCTGTAAATACTCGTCACTGTAATCATTCTGCATCGCTAACGCCATACCATAGGCGGCAGCCGCACCGATTAACGGCGCACCGCGAACCTGCATAGTTTTAATCGCAACAATCATTTGCGGCATGTTGATAATTTCAACAATCTTAAACGCATGAGGTAATTTTGTTTGGTCAATAATTGATACAGATCGGCTACCAGCAGCCATACCATCATTAGGCCAAATTGTGCGAAATTTTTGATTATTTATTATCATAAATTATGAATTCAAAAGTTGACTTTTAAAAAGTTCCCTGAAAGAAAAAATACTCTCCACATTATCTGTGGATAACTTTGTGAATAACTGTGACTTGAAAATGTAACATACCAATTTATAAGGCTTTTTTCAAATCGCTTAAATTTTAACCTATTATTAATCCCATACAAATCAAACACTTAAATTAATCACATTGTTTTATAAGGGTTTTTACAAATACTTAAAGTAGCACATTAGGTGGTGTGTATAAGTCAGCTAGTTTTGGCAAAACTTTTAGGGCGTTGGCGCTAGTTATATCAAGCACTTGCGCCATATTTACCTGCCTTAAATCAGCTAAAACCTGTGCGATTTTACTGAGTTCTAGCGGGGTATTTCTCCCCTCTGCGCCTACCCATGCAGGAGGGATATCTGGAGAGTCCGTTTCTAAAACGATAGACTCTAATGGCAACTTGCTTGCAAGCTCTCGAATCTTTAAAGCGCGGCTATAAGTCATCGCCCCGCCAAAACCTAATTTAAAACCAAGTGCAATAAACTGCTCAGCTTGTTGAAAGCTACCATTAAACGCATGCGCAATACCACCGTTGATTTGGTATCGGCGTAAATACTTTAAAATATCGTCAATCGCATTTCTAACATGCAAAATCACAGGTAAATTTTGTTGTTTGGCGATTTTAAGCTGCTCGGTAAAAAAGTGGATTTGCTTTTCAATGTGATCTGGGTTGTTTTTAGCATTAGTCACAAAGTAATCGAGACCAATTTCACCTATCGCCACTGGGTTATTTTCTACGATGTAAGTCTTTAGTGTTTCAATATCTTCTAAAGTAGCATCATTCACATACATAGGATGAATACCAAGCGCATAGACGCAATGTTTGTGTTTTTGACATACCTGAATAACAGTATCAAAATTATCTCGTGCCACAGCGGGGATAACGATGCTTGAAACGCCTTGTTGCAAAGCCTGCAAGGCAATATCGTTTCGGTCAGCATTAAATTCGGCTGCATCAAGATGACAATGAGTATCTATAAGCATGCTGGTTGAAATAAGCCTCTAAAGTTTGCTTTTGACTGGTTTTGTACGCACACGAATATCTTGGCCGATCTGACGCACATCAAAAATCTGTAAGTCAGTAGCTTGCTGCATTTCGATTAGCACTGGAATTGCAAACATGCCCTTGGCATCAGCGCCCATCAGTTTAGGTGCATAGTAAAAAATAAACTCATCCACCAAACCAGCATGCAGAAACGCACCATTCAACCCCTGCCCTGCCTCTAGCAACACGTCATTGACACCACGTGAAGCTAGATTGGCAAGCAAAGCCTGCAAATCTACACGCCCACGTCCATCAGGTAAATGTAATAACTGCGCGCCAGTTGCAGTTAATGCCGCAGCTTTATCATTTGCATCTTGCGCATAAGCTATTAGTAAAGGGCTGATTGAAAGCAATTCGGAATTAAGCATTTTACAATCTGTAGGCGTTTGCAGGCTGCTATCCACAATCACTCGTAACGGCTGGCGACTTGTATTTTCCAAGCGCACATTCATGCTTGGGTTGTCTGTAAGCACAGTACCAATTCCAGTCACGATTGCACATGACTGCGCGCGCCAATGTTGCACATCCAGCCTTGCTGGCTCGCCAGTAATCCACAGACTTTTACCATTATTAAGTGCCGTGCGACCATCCAAACTCGCTGCGACTTTACAACGCACATAAGGTAAGGCAGAAGTCATCCGCGAAATAAAACCAAGGTTTAATGACTTAGATTCAGCCTCCATTAAGCCTACTTCAACCTCTATGCCATGTGCTTGGAGACGTTTTATACCATTACCCGCTACTAGAGGATTTGGATCTTGCATCGCTACGATTACGCGTTTCACACTGGCATTAATCAAGGCGTCGACACAAGGCGGTGTACGGCCATGGTGATTACATGGCTCTAAAGTGACATACGCATCAGCACCTACAGCATTCGTGCCAGCTTCACGCAAAGCAAATACTTCTGCATGTGGCTCACCTGCTTTAAGATGGGCACCTTGACCTATGATTTGATGGTTTTTAACAATGACACAGCCAACACGCGGATTGGGTTGAGTGGTATACAAGCCCTGCTCTGCTAGGCGCAGTGCGAGGCTCATGTAAGTGTGATCGGCTATTGAGAACAAGATCTTTTGATTAACCAAATAGCGATGTAGTTAATTTAGTGTGATGAAATACGGCTATTAATTAAACGATTATTTTCATCAAAGAAAAGCAGTAAGCCATGATAAACGTGCATGCACTTGCCTAGATCATACTCTACTGCATTGCCGTCTTCGTAGCTTGGGCGACCAAGCAACACGCCCACGGCGTCTTTGCTGGTACCTTTTGATAATATATGCTGCTGCAAGTCATAAGCCATATCACCGCGCTTACAATCTGTTTCTATTGTAGCCGCGCTTTGCATCCATTTCACTTGGTCGAATTTTTCATCGCCAAAAACGATGCTATCTTTCATCATCCACCAACCGAAAAACACAATCGTTAACAACACAGTAAATGCGGTAAAAAGAATGGTAGCCCAGTTAATAAATTTCATGTTTTACATCCTAATCATTAGCATTATGCAAATCAAATGGCTTACAAATCGCGAATGGCATCGTTAAAGTCATCAACATCAGAAAAGCTACGATACACAGATGCAAAGCGAATATAGGCGACTTTATCCATCAACTTAAGCTCATGCATCACGCTTTCACCTAAATCTCTGGCTGGAATTTCACGTTCACCTAAACTTAGTAATTTTTGTGAGATTCTATCTAATGCGCGGTCTACGTATTCCGTAGGCACTGGGCGTTTGTGCAATGCGCGTGTGAAGGATAGGCGCAATTTTTCGCGATTAAATTCCTCACGCGTACCATTGGTTTTCACCACTTGCGGCATGTGCAGCTCTGCCGTTTCATAAGTAGTAAAACGCTTATCGCAAGCACCACATTTGCGGCGACGGCGTATAGAGTCGCCTTCGTCATTGACGCGCGAATCGATTACCTGTGTATCTGCATCACCGCAAAAAGGACATTTCATATTGGTTTAATTTCCATTATTGGCAGGTAATTGCCTAGTGCCAACCAACCAAATTATTTTTGCTCCCGCAAAAGTAATAGCCAAGCTTACAAAGAGCCAAAAAACACCGCTAATCCAGAATATCACTGGATTTAGTGAGTAACTAACATTACCTTTAGGGTATGCAAAAAGCACATTAGACTTATTGATAAGGCCATAAACGTCATAAGTTAAAAGTCCAAAACCCAAAATAAAGAAAAACAGGCCACCAATAAATACCTTCTTATTAGAAAAGTTAGACTGTTTTACTTTATTTAACCGCATTCAATATGGCCAATATTTAAGCTGCGTAAACAGGGAAACGAGCAGTTAAAGCATGTACTTTAGCTTTAGTCGCCGCAATCACTGCTTCATCCGCCGGATTATCCAACACGTCCGCAATCAAGTTCGCCACTTGACGCGCTTCATCTTCTTTAAAACCGCGTGTAGTAATCGCTGGTGCGCCGATACGAATACCAGAAGTCACAAATGGGCTTTCTGGGTCGTTAGGAATCGCATTTTTGTTCACAGTGATATGTGCTAAACCAAGTGCAGCATCTGCAGCTTTGCCTGTTAAGCCTTTTGTACGCAAATCTACCAAGAACATATGTGATTCTGTGCGGCCTGAAATAATACGTAAACCACGCGCAGCTAAGGCCTCAGCCATTGCTTGAGCATTTTTAATTACTTGCGCTTGATAAGTTTTGAATTCCGGCTGAGAGGCTTCTAAGAATGCTGTCGCTTTAGCCGCAATCACGTGCATTAATGGACCACCTTGCAAAGCTGGGAATACGCTTGAATTCAATGATTTTTCAAACTCAGCTTTAGCCAAAATAATCCCGCCGCGTGGGCCACGTAAAGTTTTGTGTGTTGTTGAAGTCACAAAATCTGCATGTGGCACTGGGTTTGGATATACGCCAGCAGCAATCAAACCTGAATAATGCGCCATATCTACCATAAAATAAGCGCCCACTTTTTTAGCGATTTCAGCCATGCGTGTCCAGTCAAAACGCAACGCGTAAGCAGATGCGCCACCGATTAACAATTTTGGTTTGCATTCAATTGCAATGCGCTCCATTTCATCGTAATCAATTTCCTCTTTATCATTTAAGCCGTAAGGCACAATGTTAAAAAGTTTGCCTGATAAGTTAGCCGGTGAACCATGGGTTAAGTGACCGCCATGGCCAAGGTTCATACCCATCACGGTATCGCCTGGTTTTAGAATAGAGAAATAAACCGCTTGGTTAGCTTGTGAGCCTGAATGTGGCTGCACGTTGGCATATTCTGCGCCGTACAGAGCTTTCAAGCGGTCAATAGCCAATTGTTCAACTTGGTCTACATACTCGCAACCACCATAAAAACGTTTGCCTGGGTAACCTTCTGCGTACTTGTTAGTTAACTGTGAACCTTGCGCCTGCATCACTGCTGGGCTGGTGTAGTTTTCAGAAGCAATCAACTCGATATGCTCATGTTGGCGAACAACTTCGCTATTAATCATGGCATCTAAGGCTGGATCAGCTTTGTTTAGGGTATTTGTATAGTTAAATGGTGCTTGCGACATGGTTTTAGTTTTCCAAATGCTAGATTATTTTAATGAAAAAAATGTTTGCGCATTTTAACACGCGCAAGCAATAAGATTAAAGGCAAAAGATTTAGTTGCTTACTTGTAGCAAGCTATAATATAAATAAGCTATAAATTAACTTAATCATCTTTGGAATAACGCACATGAAATGGACCGACAGCTTAAGAATCGCCGAGTCGCTTTACGATACACATCCAGATATTGATCCGAAAACAGTACGTTTTACCGATTTAATGGAATGGGTAATGGCGCTTGATGGCTTTAATGACTTACCAGAGCATTGCGGTGAAAAAATATTAGAAGCCATACAACTGGCTTGGATTGACGAAGCTGAATAATTTTCAGCTTAATTCATATGCTCGAGGCCTTAATATTCTTGTTTGTAAAACACTTTATCTGCGACTTTCCATTGCAAGCTAACCCGTGGATGTATCGCAATAAAGGCACTTACGGTCATGCTGGCGGCTTAGCGCATGCAGCATTGCATGGTGCTGGTACATTCATCATCTTTGCCTTTTGGCTAGGCGCAGGTGCGTGGGTATACGCACTAGCAGATGCCGCAATTCATTACCATATTGATTGGGCAAAAATGAATGCGGGTAAACGCTACGACCTTAAGCCTGATAATAGCGAGTGGTTTTGGATTTTATTGGGTTTCGATCAACTTCTGCACCATCTTACTTACTTTGCATTAGTCGCGATTGCATTTAAGCCTATTGCAACGGCTTAATTAGCCCCAATAAGAATAGTATGTCTAAAAATACTATTCTTATAGCCGCCATTTGGATAGCGCTAGCAAGCACTATCTATTACTTGTCGGATAACATTCAAAATCCTAATAAAATTAACCGCTTAGGTGAGAATAGCACGGTCGTATTAAAGCGTGGTCTAGATGGCCATTATCGAGCGGAAGCACTTATCAACGGTGAAAAAGTCAATGTGCTGGTTGATACTGGCGCCACTGGTGTTGCAATTTCACAGAATATTGCAGACAAACTTAAATTGAGCAGCATAGACGCCATCCGCACCAATACGGCTAATGGCGATAGCGTTGGCTATATGGTGCGTTTGCATTCCGTCAAACTAGGCGGCGTGGACGCCAAGGATGTATCAGCAATGATTGCACCTGGGCTTGATGGCGACGTGCTACTCGGCATGTCGTTTCTAAACCGTATGGATGTTAGGCTTTATAAAGGCGAGATGACGATTAAGCAGGTAGATTAACTTTTTAGGAGCGACGCATCGCCGCTCCTAGAGTAAAATTAGGTAATCACTGTAGGCGTATCGCGACCAGTTCGTTCTTTCAACTCAGAAATCTTCAACGCGATTTGTATCATTTCAGCCAATGCCACTTGTGCATCTAAATGATGATTTTTCACATCGGGGTCAAAAGCTTCTAAATAAATACGTATCGTCGCGCCTTCTGTGCCTGTACCAGACAATCTAAACACTATACGCGAGCCATCTTCAAACAATATACGAATACCTTGATTGTTACTGATAGAGCCATCGATGGAATCATGATAGCTAAAATCATCACAGGTTTTCACTTTGTATCCGCCAAATGACTGGCCAGGCAAGCTAGTAAATTGCGATTTAACATGTGCGATGACGCTATTGGCAGCATCGGTTGGGATGGCCTCGTAGTCATGACGTGAATACACATTGCGACCAAATTCTGCCCAATGCGACATCAGAATTTGCTCAACTGACATGCCTTTTTTCGCCAATACATTCAGCCAAAACAATACTGCCCATAAACCATCTTTTTCGCGTACATGACTAGAGCTGGTGCCAAAGCTTTCTTCACCACATAAAGTGACTTTGCCTGCATCCATCAGATTGCCAAAGAATTTCCAGCCTGTTGGTGTTTCATAACAAGGGATATTTAGTTTAGCTGCCACGCGGTCAACTGCGCCGCTAGTAGGCATTGAGCGCGCCACGCCAGCAATGCCGTTAGCATATGCTGGCACTAGGGTTGCATTTGCAGCAAGAACAGCGAGACTATCAGAAGGTGTAACAAAGAAGTTTTTACCTAGAATCATATTGCGGTCGCCATCGCCATCTGAGGCCGCACCAAAGTCTGGTGAGCTTTCACCTGCAAACATGATTTTCACTAAATCTTCAGCGTAGGTTAAATTTGGGTCTGGGTGACCACCACCAAAGTCTTCTGAAGGAATGCAATTCATTAAGCTAGACTCTGAAGCACCTAAACGATTAGCAAAAATCTCTTGCGCATAAGGACCAGTCACAGCGTGCATGGCGTCAAACTGCATTTTAAAGCCACTTGAAAGTAACTTTTTGATAGCTGAAAAATCAAATAGCTCTTGCATCAGATCTGCGTAGTCTTGAACCGCATCAATGACTTCTACAGTAAATTTTCCATCGTTGAATATCGATTGACCTAATGTATCGACGTCAACTTCAGGCAAATCAGCGATTTTATATTCTATGATTTTTTTACTTAAATCATAGATAGAATCAGTGATTTTTTCAGGTGCAGGGCCGCCATTGCTGATGTTATATTTAATGCCAAAGTCACCATTGATACCACCTTGGTTATGACTGGCTGACAAGACGATGCCACCAAATGTTTTGTATTTACGAATAATGTGTGAGCAAGCTGGCGTAGATAAAATACCCGCTTGACCAACAAGCACTCGAGCAAAGCCATTAGCTGCTGCCATTCGAACAATAATCTGAATTGCTTGACGATTAAAATAACGACCATCGCCACCGAGCGCTAATGTGGCATTATTTGGCACATTAAGCGTATCAAAAATACTTTGTACAAAATTCTCTAAATAACCAGTTTGCTGAAAGACTTTTACTTTTTTGCGTAAGCCTGAAGTACCAGGTTTTTGATCGTTAAAAGCAGTGGTTTTAATGGTTTGGATTTGCATATGAGAAGCCTAGAATACTTTAGTAAAAGTTAATACGGTAAAAATTAACTCAGTAAAAATTGACGCTGATTTGAATTCTATTATAGCGAGTACGTTGCTTCTTTGGAGTAGCGTACCCACTAATTCACAGAATTAGCTTGCTGAAATCAAGCTTTAGCCAATGCTCTATCAATAATATCAAGCGCCTCATCAAATATTTCGTCTTGAATTGTCAATGGATACAGAAAGCGAATGGCATTACCATAAACGCCGCAAGTCAGCAGTATCAAGCCTTCAGCTAACGCCGCTTGCTGCACACGTTTTACTGCATCCATAGACGGCTCATTGGTAATTGGATCAAAAAACTCAGCGGCAATCATAGAGCCCAAGCCGCGTACATCTTTAATTGCAGGCACTTTAGCTTGCGCGGCTTTAAGACGTGCAGTGAGTTTCGAGCCCAACACATTCGCACGCTCAACTAACTTTTCTTCTTCAATAATATCCAGTACTGCGTGAGAGGCTGCAATGGCTAATGGGTTGCCTGCGTAAGTTCCACCTAAACCACCCGGTGCAGGACCATCCATCACTTCAGCTTTACCGCAAACCGCAGATAAAGTAGTACCACCGGCTAAGCTTTTTGCCATCGTAATGATGTCTGGTATCACGTCATAATGTTCTGCCGCAAATAACTTACCAGTACGACCAAAACCAGTTTGCACTTCATCATAAATCAGCAAAATGCCATGCTCATCGCACTCTTTGCGTAACGCTTGCATTAAAGCTGGTGGCGCGGCATAAAAGCCACCCTCACCTTGCACGGGCTCAATCACAATTGCGGCAACGCGCTTAGGATCAATATCAGCCTTGAATAGCAAGTGCAACGCATTGATAGAATCTTCAACGCTGACACCATGCAAATCAATTGGAAATGGTATGTGATATATCTCAGCGGGGAATGGCCCAAAACCGATTTTATAAGGTGAAACCTTGCCTGTCATCGCGCTGGTCATAATCGTGCGGCCATGAAATGCGCCAGCAAAGGCAACAATGCCTGGGCGTCCAGTACTTGCACGTGCAATTTTAATAGCGTTTTCTAGGGCTTCTGCACCACTTGAGAAAAAACAGGTTTTCTTAGCGTGTTTGCCTGGTGTTAACGCATTAATACGCTCAGCCAATGTGACATAGCTTTCATACGGCAGCACTTGGTAGCAAGTATGGGTAAACTGTTTTAGTTGCGCTTCAATAGCAGCCACTATCTTTGGGTGTCTGTGCCCAGTATTTAATACAGCAATACCACCTGCAAAGTCGATATAACGCTTACCTTCAACATCCCATACCTCAGAGTTAAGCGCACGCTCAATAAAGAAGTTGGCCATCACGCCTATGCCGCGTGGCGTGGCGACCAAACGTCTGTTGTGTAGATCTTGATTGGTGATTGTTGTGTTGCTCATGTTCTCGTCCTTACATCTAGTTTTTTGTAACTGTAGGTTTTTATAACTATAGTTTTATCGTATTAAATTAATCGTATCCAAGTCGTTTTAAGCTCAGTATATTTTTCCAATGCATGTAGAGATTTATCACGACCATTACCAGATTGTTTATAACCACCAAAAGGCACAGTAATATCGTCTTCGTCATAACTATTCACATGCACCGTACCTGCGCGCAGGGCGCGTGACACCATGTGCGCGCGCGTCAGGTCTTGTGTCCAAACAGCTGCAGCAAGACCATATTCTGTGTCATTGGCGATAGCAATCGCCTCTTCTTCTGTATCAAAAACAATGATTGAAAGCACTGGGCCAAAAATCTCTTCAGCGGCGATTTTCATGTCATTAGTCACATCATCAAACACGGTCGGGCTAATGTAAAAACCACCCGTTTCACTTAATACACGTTCACCGCCAGCGCGAAGCTTGGCACCTTGGGCTTTACCACTTTCTATGTATTTCAGTACATTTTCCATTTGTCCACAATCCACGATCGCACCCATGGTGGTATTGGCATCTAACGGATCACCTGGTTGATAATCAGGCAAATTATTCAGTAGCTTTTTAACAAACTCATCTTTAATTGAACGCTCAATCAGCAAACGCGAAGGCGCATTACAGCTTTCGCCCTGATTGTAAAAAATAGAACCTATGGAAGCCGCAGCAGCTTTATCCAAATCCTTGCAATCTGCAAATACGATATTGGGTGATTTACCACCTAGTTCGCACCATGCACGCTTGAGGTTGCTTTGCCCTGCCATGATTTGGATTTTCTTACCCACGCCTGTTGAGCCTGTAAAGGCGATGCAGTCAACATCCATATGCATCGCTAACGGCGTTCCTGCCTCTGGGCCAAAGCCTGGTACTACATTCAGCACTCCTTTGGGTATACCAGCTTCTATCGCCAAATCACCAAGTCTTAGCGCCGTAAGTGGCGACTTTTCAGAAGGCTTAAGCACGATGCTATTGCCTGAAGCCAAGGCGGGTGCAATCTTCCAGCAAGCCATTAAAATCGGGTAATTCCATGGCACGATTGCGCCAACTACGCCAATTGGCTCGCGCGTAATCATGGCTAGTGTATGGTCTGCCGTTGGTGCAATTTCATCGTAGACTTTGTCAATCGCCTCACCAAACCAGCGCAAACTATTTGCAGCGGAATTAACATCTACACTCAAGCTTGCAGAAATAGGTTTGCCCATGTCCAGCGTTTCTAATAAGGCCAACTCCGCTTTGTGTGCTAATACCAAGTCAGCAAAGCGTATCATCGTTTGCTTGCGTTCGCGAGGAGATAAGCCAGCCCAACGTCTATCTTTAAAAGCAGCACGTGCTGCAACAACGGCACGATCTACATCTGTCGCTTTACTGCTGGCAACATCGGCTAATTTGCGACCGTCAATCGGTGAGAAACATTCAAAGGTACTGCCATCAAGTGCATCCACACGTTCGCCATCAATGAAAGCACGTCCGTCAATTCTTAAATCTTTCGCTCTTTCATGCCAATCAATTTTAATCTCTGTCATGTTATAGCCCCGCCATACATACATATTTCAGTTCTAGATATTCATCAATGCCGTGATGCGAACCTTCGCGACCCAGACCTGATTGCTTAATGCCCCCAAAAGGTGCAACTTCATTGGAAATCATGCCAGTGTTTACGCCTACCATGCCATATTCAAGCGCCTCTGCTACGCGCCAGATTCGGCCAATATCTCGGCTGTAGAAATAAGAGGCTAAACCAAACTCAGTGCGATTTGCTAATTCAATGACTTCTGCATCTGTCTTAAAGCGGAATAATGGCGCCACAGGACCAAAGGTTTCTTCGCTAAAAATTAGAGCATCATCGCTTACATTTGCTAGCACGGTAGGCTCAAAGAATGTACCGCCTAAAGTATGGCGCTTGCCACCTTGTATCACCGTTGCGCCTTTGGCAACGGCATCTGCCACATGGCTTTCGACTTTCTCAATAGCTGCATCATCAATCAATGGGCCTTGGGTTACGTCCTCTTCAGTACCCGCACCCACTTTGAGCTGAGCCACTTTGACTGCAAGTTTTTTGGCGAACGCATCGTACACGCCCTCTTGCACAAACAAGCGGTTTGAACAAACACAAGTCTGCCCAGCATTGCGGTATTTACTAATCATGGCACCTTCAACTGCCGCATCTAAATCAGCATCGTTAAACACGATGAATGGCGCATTACCACCCAATTCAAGAGATAGCTTTTTAATGGTATCAGCGCATTGACGCATTAAGATACGTCCGACTTCCGTTGACCCTGTGAACGAAAGCTTGGCGACTACTGGGCTTTCACAAAAGGCTGCGCCGATTTGGCGTGCATCGCCTGTAATCACTTGCAACACGCCGCTAGGCACGCCAGCCTCTTCAGCCAATACGGCTAAAGCAATGGCGCATAAAGGTGTCTGTTCAGCAGGTTTAATTATCATGCTGCAACCAGCAGCAAGCGCAGGTCCCGCTTTACGGGTAATCATTGCAATGGGGAAATTCCATGGCGTAATGGCGGCTGTTACACCAATTGGTTGTTTTAGTACCAATAAACGACGGTCGCCCATAGGCGCAGGGATTGTCTCACCATAGACACGTTTAGCTTCTTCGGCAAACCATTCAATAAAGCTTGCGCCGTAATTCACCTCTCCGCGCGCTTCGGCTAGCGGCTTACCTTGCTCAGCAGTTAGTAATTGCGCCAAATCTTCTTTGTGCAGAATAATCAAATCAAACCAGCGCTTGAGTATGGCAGCACGTGCGGCCGCTGTGAGCGTTTTCCATGACTTTTGAGCAGCTTCAGCAGCCACAATCGCGCGCTCAGCTTCGGCGCGACCCATAAGCGGCACTTTAGCCACCTCTAAGCCTGTAGCAGGATTAGTGACACTTATCGTTTCACCTGAATCTGCACTCTCCCATTGCCCAGCGAGCAAGGTAAGATTATTTTTGAGTAATACGGAATGCTTTAATTGAATTGACATGATTTTCTGCTTAGCTTGGCTTGGTTTGATTTTTTGTTTGGTTTCGTTTGGTAGGAGCGGTCTGTGACCGCGAAAACGATGGCAATAATTGCACCATAGTTTCGGGGTTACAAGCCCCTCCTAGAGGTTTTATTTATTGCTATCACTGTAGGCTTCCGCCTCTTCACGTTTACGTTTGCGCTCTTGGTGCGAGGTATAAAAGCTTGAGGCAATCACCGCAATAGTGACCACGACAATCGTCACAGTTGCAACGGCGTTAATGGTTGGGTTCAAGCCTAATCTGGCGCGTGAGAAAATCACCATCGGCATAGTTGAATAGCCAGGGCCAGACAAGAATGAAGACAACACCACATCATCAAACGACAGTGTAAATGTCAGTAAAAATGCAGAAACTAACGCAGGTACTAACAAAGGGAAAGTGACTAAAGTAAACACCTGCAAAGGCTTACAACCTAAGTCCATTGCTGCTTCATCTAATTTACTGTCCATTTCACGTAAACGTGAGGTGACTACTACCGCGGCATAAGCCGTGCCTAATAATGCATGACCTAGCAAAATGGTGAACAATCCACGTTCTGGAAAACCCAGCCAATTTTGCACAGAAACAATCATTAATAACAAGGACAAACCCACAATCACATCTGGCATGACCAAAGGCATGCTGGACATAGAAGTCAGCAGTGTACGTCCTTGAAAACGCTTATAACGATTTAAAGAAAACGCGGTAAACGTACCGAAAAACACTGACATTAACGCAGACAAGCCTGCAATTTCTAGCGATAGCAGCACTGCTGAAATCAAGTCAGAATCTTGTGCAAGCGCCTCATACCAGCGAAAGCTCGCGTGCGACCAAACGGTCACAAGTTTTGAATCATTAAATGAAAATACGACCAGCGTGATGATGGGTAAATATAAGAACAAATAGACCGCAATCATCCAACCTTTAGCAAATACTTTATTAGATGCCTGGCTCATTATTTACCCTCCATTTGCTCAGCTTGCGCTTTATTGTAAATACCCATTGGCACTAATATTAGCAATATCATCACTACCGCCACGGCTGATGCCATTGGCCAGTCATTATTACTAAAGAACTCATCCCATAGCACGCGACCTATCATTAAGGTGCTTGAGCCGCCTAGTAATTCAGGAATCACATATTCACCCACTGCCGGAATAAATACCAACATTGAACCTGCAATAATGCCCGCTTTTGAAAGCGGTACGGTAATCAGCCAAAACGCTTTAAATGGGCTGGTGCCAAGGTCAGACGCGGCTTCTAGATAGCGCATATCCATCTTAGATAAATTAGCGTATAGCGGCAAAATCATAAACGGTAAGTACGAATACACCATACCTAACAACAAGGAAAATGAGTTGTTCATCATCTCAATTGGAGTGTCAATAATATGCATGCTGATAAGTATGTTATTGATGACGCCGTTACTCACCAATAAAGTTTTCCAAGCATAGATACGGAGTAAAAATGATGTCCAAAACGGCAACATAATCAGCATCAACAAGGTCGGTTGCATATGTTTAGGTGAGCGCGCCATGTAGTAGGCAAATGGATAGCCAATGGCTAAACATAACAAAGTGGTAATCAGGGCATATTTAATGGAGGATATATATGTTTTGATGTAAAGCGAGTCAGTAGCAAGAAACTGATAACTGGCAAAATTTAAAGTCAGCCTAGGCCAACCATGGCTCCAATCTATCATGTTTGAAATGCTAGTTGACTCCATTTCAGACAGGCTAATTTTAAGCACAATGAGTAGTGGGATAGCCGCAAGCAATAAAAACCAGAAATACGGAACACCAATAACCGCAAGGCGCCCAGCTGAAAGACTGGTAAAGAAACTCGATGTTTTAGCCATAGCAATTTTCCTTAATAAACTCTTAATGAAATTAAAGTTTTTGGCATCTCTATTTATTCAAGTTTCTAAGTTAGACAAGGCGCGAATAAAAAATTATGACGCAGTATATATTTGATATATAAGGAATAATTTTTTTTGAGCAACACTGCATAACGACGAAAATTTAATTAATAGAGGTGCCATTTAGTTAACCTTTTATTGCGTTAACACTACCATTGCTAAATTATTCCAGCTTGCATAAGCACGATCGCCCCAAGTTAAACCACAACTTAAGTCACGCGTATTGTTAAGCTCTTGCGCCTTGATTACTTTGCCACTATCAAGTTTAAGGTGATAAGTGGTGTGGGCACCAAAGTAAACAATCTCGATGACTTCACCAGCACACCAGTTGTAGTCGCCATTCGGTTTATCTTTAGACAACATAATTTTTTCAGGCCGTAAAGCCACACCTACATCCATACCTGGATGCCCGCTAACACCATGCCCGACATAATGCACGCACTCTGGGCAACGCACAGTCACATGGTCAGGTTCATCTTCTTCAATCTTACCTTCGAATATATTCACATTACCAATGAAGTCAGCTACTTTGCGACTGTTTGGCATTTCATACACGGCATCAGGCGCGCCCACTTGCAAGAAGTAACCTTCGCTCATCACGGCAATACGTGATGCCATAGTCATGGCTTCCTCTTGATCATGCGTCACTAGCACACAAGTTACGCCAACTTCTTCAATAATATTCACCAGTTCAAGCTGCGTGGTTTCTCGTAACTTTTTATCTAAAGCACCAAGAGGTTCATCTAATAACAATAATTGAGGACGTTTTGCCAAGCTACGCACTAATGCTACACGCTGTTGCTGACCACCTGAGAGTTGATGCGGTTTACGTTTTGCATATTTATTCAGTTGCGCCAAACTCAGCATTTTTTCAACGCGGTCGGCAATTTCATCTTTAGGCATACCATCACGTTTCAAACCAAAAGCTACATTCTCCCAAACGCTTAAATGCGGAAATAAGGCATACGATTGAAACATCATGTTAATTGGACGTTGAAACGGTGGCAGATTAGTAATATCTTGATTTGCTAGAAAAATCTTGCCTTTTGTGGGAGTTTCAAAGCCAGCCATCATGCGCAGTAGCGTAGACTTTCCGCACCCTGAACCGCCAAGTAGCGCGAAGATTTCACCTTTCATCACTGTGAGCGAAACATCATCGACGGCTTTGACCGTACCATCGTAAATTTTGGTGACATTTTCAACACGCAGTAACACTTCTTGCGCAGCTTTGTTCGTTTCTTTAGGTGCGGTTGCCATAAAAACCCTTATCTAAGAGATATTGAAAAACTTGATAGATTAATGATTGTCGGTGCGCATTAAACTACGCACCTATTAATCAATCACCAATTAACCACACTAAACACCAGATTTAAACTTAGTATACAAACGTGTCATGTTGCGTTTAGTTTTTGCATCTTCAACACCTGGTGGCACTAACTTAGCAATATCTTCATCAGATAAGAAAATCGATTTGTTGTTTTTAATGTCTTCATCAACAAACTCAGTTGCGGCTTTGTTAGGGTTAGCATAGGTCACTGTGTTCGTAATTGCTGCAGTCACTTTTGGCTGCATGATGTAGTTCATCCAGAGGTGTGCATTGTTAGGATGTTTTGCATCAGCAGGAATCGCCATTGTGTCCATAAACATTAAGCCACCTGTTTTTGGCACTAGCGCTTCGATATGTTGCTCAGCTTTATTTTCAATTGAGCGTTTATGCGCTAAGTTAAAATCACCTGCCCAACCGTAAGCTACGCAGGTATTTCCACTAGCTAAATCATCTATCTGACCACCAGAGTTAAATTTCTTAATGTCTGGGCGCACTTTCATCAACATATCAAAAGCGGCTTGGTAATCTTCTGGCGTACCCGTGTAAACTGGTTTACCTAAGTAATGCAAGGCGGCTTGAAACACATCGGCTGGTGTATCTAAAAATGTGATGCCACATGATTTTAGTTTGCTGGTGTAAGTTGGGTTAAACACTAAATCCCAAGCGTTGTCTGGCATAGGCGTATCGCCAAGGGCAGCTTTAACCTTATCTACGTTAATACCAACTGTGTTATAGCTCCACATCCAGTCAATTAAATAAGTGTTACCTGGGTCTAACTCTGCCATCTGTTTCAAGATGCCTGGATCTAGGTTTTTCCAATTAGGTAATTTAGATTTATCTAACTTTTGAAATAAACCGCCATCTATTTGCAGTTTTGCCCAGTTTGAACCTGGCACCACGATATCGTAACCGGTATTTTTAGCAATCAGTTTTGCATGCAGAATTTCGTTACTGTCAAACACATCATAACGTACTTTAATGCCTGTTTCTTTCTCGAAGTTGGCTATCGTATCTGGTGCAATATAGTCTGACCAGTTGTAAATATTGAGGATTTTTTCTTCTGGCTCGCTAGCCGCTGCAACTGCTGGTTTGGCTGCTTCAGTAGTAGCGGTATTGTTGTCCGATTTGCTACAAGAAACCGTAGCTAGACCGGTAATTATCGCCATACCTAGCAAGTATTTACTATAAGATAAATTCATATTCATTAACCCCTTTAAATTAGTGAGTGACTGAGAAAGTTTTGCTAAAAATTGGTACCATCTTTTGCGCTATATAACCCCTTATGCTGACCAAATAGATTCAAAGTAATCTTACAATATGTATTCAATTACAACCACATTTAAAACCATATTTAATTGTGGCTTAATTACATCATTCCCTGCTTTTTCAAATCAGCCAATGTCGCATCTAGACATTTCAGAATCAACGCGACCATTTCATCAATTTGCGCTTTAGTAATCACTAGCGGTGGCGCAATAATCATGCGGTCACCTACCGCTCGCATAATCAAGCCATTGGCAAAACAATGGCCTCGGCAAATCATGCCTACACCGACCTCTTCATCAAAATGTACGTGGTTTGCTTTGTCTTTCATCAGCACGAAGCCTGCGACTAATCCTAATGTTTCCGCACCACCAACCAATGGGTGTTTGGCTAGCTCGGCATATTTCTGCGCTAAATATGGGCCTGTTTCATTAAGCACTTTGTCGGGTAAACCTTCGCGCTCCATAATTTCAATATTGGCTAATGCCACAGCGCAGGCGGTTGGGTGTCCTGAATAAGTATAGCCATGATTGAATTCACCACCTTGTTCAATCAATACTTTAGCTACACGTTTGCCCACAACAACGCCTCCTAAAGGAATGTAGCCAGAAGTCACGCCTTTAGCAAACGTCATTAAGTCGGGTTTGCAACCTAATAGTTGCGAGCCAAACCATTTACCAAGACGGCCAAAGCCGCAAATCACTTCGTCGCAAATCAGCAAAATGCCGTATTTATCGCAGATACGTTGAATCTCTGGCCAGTAAGTTTTAGGTGGAATAATCACACCGCCAGCGCCTTGCACAGGTTCCCCTATAAATGCAGCGACTTTATCTGCGCCAACTTCCAGAATCTTTTTCTCTAACCAACCCGCCGCTTCAATGCCAAAGGCATCACTATCCTGATTTGGCGCCATGCCGTAATGGTATGGCTGCTCTATGTGTTCTATGCCTGAAATCATGCCGCCTTGCGCATGCATACCTTCCATGCCACCTAAAGATGAACCCACTAGCGTTGAGCCGTGATAGGCGTTATTACGGCTGATAATCACCGTGCGTTCTGGCTGACCAAGCGTTGCCCAATAATGGCGCACCATACGTACGTTGGTATCATTCGACTCAGAACCAGAGCTACTAAAAAATACATGGCTATAATCATCACCTGCCAGCTTGATGATTTTTTCTGCCAGCTTCACTGCCGGAACGTTGGTCGTTTGAAAAAAACTATTGTAGTAAGGCAGTTCTAGCATCTGTTTAGCGGCTGCATCTACCAGCTCTTTACGCCCATAGCCGACATTCACACACCATAAACCAGACATCGCATCTAAGATTTTTTCACCAGTGGAATCCCAAATATAGATGCCACCTGCCTTAGCAATAATACGTGAGCCTTTATCCGACAAGCTTTTATGATCGGTAAAAGGATGCATGTAATGCGCTGAATCTATTGCTTGGATTTCTTTAGTATTGATCATGACTTTCTCAATTCAGATATTTAGATTTTTCAATCACAGCACATGTAGGCCGGGTTTTAACCCGACTTACTTTTTAACTACTAAATGCTTTTAAACATGCATTAAAAGATGCTCACGCTCCCATGGGCTAATCACGCGCATAAACTCGTCATGCTCGGCATCCTTCACTGCCAAATACACATCGACAAAATCTTTGCCTAACACCTCATGTAAAGCTTGTGAGTTTTCTAGCTCGCGAATCGCTTCAGACAAACCGCGTGGCAATTGATAGTCAGAGGCGTAAGCACTGCCTGTAGTAACCTCAGTTGGTTTAAGTTTTTCTTTGATGCCCAAGTAACCACAAGCCAAGGTAACAGCCATGGCTAGGTAAGGGTTCGCATCGGCGCCCACCACACGGTTTTCTATGCGGCGACCTGCTGGCTCAGAAATCGGCACACGAATGCCCACCGTGCGGTTATCGTAGCCCCATTCAATGTTAATCGGCGCGGCACCATTTCGTACGATTCGGCGATATGAATTTACATAAGGCGCTAGCAGTACCATGGCGGCAGGTAAGTATTTTTGCAAACCTGCAATGTAATGGAAAAATATTGGTGAAGCGGTGCCATCAGCGTTACTAAAGATATTTTTTTGAGTTTGAGTATCAATCACGCTTTGGTGAATATGCATCGCCGAACCCGGCTCATGTTGCATAGGCTTAGCCATAAAAGTAGCGTACATGCCGTGACGCATTGCCGCTTCACGCAATAAACGTTTAAAGAAGAATGATTTATCCGCCAGAATCATTGGCTCATCATGCAAAAAGTTAATCTCCATTTGCCCTGCACCAAACTCATGAATCAGCGTATCAAGCTCCAAACCCATCAAAGCTGAATAGTCGTAAATATCTTCGAATAATGGATCGAACTCATTCACCGCATCAATACTGTATAACTGGCGGCTGGTTTCTTTACGACCACTACGACCTACTGGTGGGCTTAATGCAATATCAGGATCCGGATTACGCTCTAGCAAATAAAACTCCAGCTCTGGCGCCACAATTGGCGTCCAGCCTAAGTCTTTGTATAAATTAGTCACGCGGCGAAGTACGTTTCTAGGCGCAAAATCAATTGATTTACCGTTATGGTCTACGCAATCCATAATCACCTGTGCCGTCGGGTCTACCGCCCAAGGCACCAATCTAAGGGTGGTTGGGTCTGGAATAAGCACCATGTCCTTATCGGTCACACCAAACACGCGGTCATAGCCTTCATTACCATCAGGCGATTCGCCCGTCACCGTCATACCAAACACCGCTTCTGGCAGGCGCATAGCACGGTCTGTTGAAAATTTCTCACGAGGTAAAATCTTACCGCGTGCTACACCTGTTAAATCTGGCACCAAACATTCAATCTCGGTAATGTTGTTTTCCGTCAACCACTTATCCATATCAACGTGGTTCATTGCTACATGTTCTGACATTTTTATTCTCCTGTACTGCTTTATTAACTACTTATTGATGTATTTTTATTCATGTATTTTTCTTTTTGCATCTTTTAAGCGTTAATCTGGTGGCTCGTGCCTTCTCAGTCTGAATCTGCAGGCATCACCAAATGCCTTGAAAATAGCCAAATACTGTGGATTTTCCATGACTCTCCACTCTGGGTGCCATTGCACAGCTAAAGTAAAGGCTTTGGCTTTTTCTACACGTATGGCTTCCACTAAACCGTCTGGCGCGAAGGCTTCTGCTACTAAGCCATCGCCAAGTCTATCTATACCTTGGCCATGTAAGGAGTTCACCATCATCTGTTGCGCACCAACGATTTTAGCTAGCTTGCCATCAGGCACTAAGTCAATCAAATGTGCCTGTGCATATTGAATATCGATGGGAACATCCTTAGTTTCTCTATGATCATTCAAGCCAGATATTTCATGTACCGCCTGATGCAAACTGCCGCCAAACGCTACATTCACCTCTTGAAAACCGCGGCAAATAGCCAATAAAGGCACTTCGGCTTTAATGGCTGCTTGCACGAGTTTTAAGGTAAGCGCATCACGCGCGGGGTCTAATGGTAATGCGGGATTGTGTACTTCTTGGTCGAAGTGTGAAGGATGCACATTGGAAACCGAGCCTGTTAGCAATATGCCATCGGCAATGGCTAGCAAAGCGTCAATCTCTAATAAATCACCAATGGCAGGCACCACTAAAGGCAATGCACCAGCGGCTTCTGCAACCGCCACTAAATACTTATGACCCACCACATGAAATGGATGCTCGCCTAGCGGCTTAACATCCGCAGGGATTAAAACTATAGGTTTACGTTTTGTTGTCATCATTTGCAGATTTGCATTGCCTCATTGCTAAGTATACTATTCCTAAAATTGGTAATGCAACAAGAGCCATTTAGATTATTTAGATAGAACCACTTTATCACACTTAGCACGACTACACACACTTGGAATACTCAACTTCATGAAACAACTTGTGCTTTCAGAATGGCTATTAACGCAGCTTAACCACTCAGACTTTCCAGTGCGGATGCCTAACCACAGGCGCATCTACGAAGTGATTCGCCGCGCTATTACCACGCAAATTTTATCAGCCGGAGAGCGTTTACCTTCCACAAGGAGTTTGGCAGAAGATTTAACCGTATCACGTAACACCATACTAGCGGCTTTTGAACAACTATTGGATGAAGGTTATGTTGCATCGCAAACGGGTAGCGGCACCTACGTTACTTACAATAAGCACGATGGATTTTCAAAAAGCATTGCTAATAACAGTATTGTAGAAGAACAATTAGCTGAATCTAGTACTGAACCCAACGCAGAAAATACCTATGTAAAACTTGAAGATTCCATTGGGTTATCTAAACGTGGATTAGCGGCATGTGGCGCTATAAAAGAACATCAATCGCAAGCAAAAGTTAATAACACTAGAATTCATAACGAGGTACAGCCTTTCACACCTGGTGAAGATGATTACGCAGGCTTTCCTTATGCGCTATGGCGTCGATTACTCAATCGGCAATGGCGCACGCCAAATCCCGCCTTGCTAGACTCCAGCCATGACGGCGGCTATTTACCATTACGAAAAGCTATTGCCGATTATTTAAGAGTATCGCGTGCGGTTAACCTCACATTTGACCAAGTGCTGATTACCTCAGGAACGCAACAATCCATTGATTTATGTGCACGCTTACTCACAGACCACGGCGATTGTGCATGGGTAGAAAACCCGGGTTATTGGGCTGCTCGACGTGTATTAGAAGTGAATGGCTTGCAACTACACCCTGTCAACGTAGACAAAGAAGGCATGGCACCGAGCACTAAAGATTATCGCACTACGCCGCGCCTGATTTACACCACACCATCGCACCAATACCCCAAAGGCATGGTCATGAGCTATGGCCGCCGCCGCTTGTTATTGGATTATGCGCAAAACTGCAAAGGATGGATTATTGAAGACGATTACGACAGCGAGTTTCGCTTTGAAGGTCGCCCAATCTCATCATTACAAGGCATGGATCAAAACGGTCGCGTGCTTTATTTAGGCACGTTTTCAAAAGTGATGTACCCAGGTATTCGTTTAGGCTATTTAGTGGTGCCTCCCAATTTAGTAGAAAGCTTTAAAAGTGGCTTATATGAACTACAACGGCCCGGACAAGTAGTCATTCAAGCCGCACTGGCAGACTTCATTGAAGAAGGTCATTTCGCCAGCCACATCAGAAGATTGCGACAAATATATGGTGAACGCAGACGGTTACTACAAGCAGCATTAGCCCCAATCGCCACGGTAGGCGCAAGGCTGTCCACGGTAGATTCTGGCCTGCATTTAGTAGTTGAATTTGACTCAATATGCGACGACGTGCAAGTGGCCGAACTAGCCTCAGCTCAAGGTTTACGCGTTTACCCGCTATCGCACTATTGCATGGGTGAAACCACCGAAAAAGGTTTGATTATTGGCTATGCGTATTCCGCTACAGAGCACATTACGGAATATGGAAGTAAATTGGCAGAGGTGATACAGACAGCATTGAGACAATGATAATATTTAGAAGCTTAAACGTATTTGGTGTTTTAAATTGCATCCGTACTTGCTATTAACTATTATACGAACACGCGCATCAGTATAATAACTTTTGGAGGTCTTGTGGCAACTAGCTATTTTCATTTATGTCCCATCATGCTTACCTCTGGCTCAATTATAGAGCCTGGTAATTTTGGTAGGGTGATAGAAACATATCGCCCTAACAGCATTGGCCCTCTTGCGGTAAGAGAGCTGACTTTTGAAGTTGCGAGATTGAAAAATTTCCCAGATAAGCCTAGTCGATTTAACTCTATTTTCCTTTTCCCAACTTTGCAACACGCCCAAGCGCAGCTGTTCAGGTTCGACATCAGCTCCTTAATATATGAGGTGGAGTTAACAAACCCTAGTCAGAATCTCTTTCACGGCAATATGGGCTTAGTTCATGAAGGATTCCCAAACGAACATATCCCCGCCATTCCGCATCTCTACAATCTTGCCGCTCAATATTGGACTGGTCTTGATAACATACAGGCAGAATCAGAATTTTTATCCTCCTCTTCAATAAGAATTTTGCGGCATCACGAGCATAGAGTTGAAGCCTCCGAGCTCACCGACCTCCAAAATAATGGTAATTCAACAGCATCCATTTCGACATCTTCGAGCAGTTAAGCACTCAAAGTCGAGTTCGAACAAACTGCTTCATATGTTTGGCTTACTTAATATGCTATCTAGTTCGGCTACAATCTTACTTACTTTATTGGCAGCTCATAGGGCTTCCAAGACGAACTGTGCCACTGATGTTTTTATGACCCCAACCCAAAGCCCAATCTGGATGCGCTAAAGCACATAAATTGACTTAAGGTTACTCATGCCTTAACGCCTCAATCGGATCCATTTGCGCCGCGCGTCTTGCTGGAAAATAACCAAACAACACGCCTATACCCGCAGAAAATAGAAATGACATCGCGTTAGTTGTCACATCAAAAATAAACGGCACACTCATGACGATAGAAAGCCCGTAAGAGGCAATGGCGGCAATAATTATGCCTATCAGCCCGCCTAAAGCCGACAGCACTACTGCTTCAATCAAAAATTGTAACAAGACTTCTCGCTCCAGCGCGCCAATTGCAAGGCGCAGACCAATCTCTCGAGTGCGTTCTGTGACGCTTACTAGCATGATATTCATGATGCCAATTCCGCCTACTAGCAAGCTTACCGCAGCCACCGCACCGAGTAATGTAGTCATCACTTTGGTAGTGCTTGAGAGTGTTTCGGCGAGCTGTTGTGTGTCAAAAATGTTGAAATTATCGTCATCATTCTCGGCAAGTTTGCGACGTTCGCGGAGCAAATCACGCAGGCTGGCTTTTAATGGGCCGCTATCTCTGCCGTCCTCCATTGAAACCAGAAGCGTACTGACTTTCAAACTACCCGTCACACGGCGCTGAAGGGTATGTAGCGGCACAAGCACTACATCGTCTTGGTCGCCCATACCACCTTGACCTTTAGCGTTCAGAATACCAACGACAGTGCATGAAAACTGCTTTATACGCAATTGTTCTCCAAGGCCAGTTTGCCCTACTTTTCCCGCATATAGTTCTCGGCGAACCGTTTCACCAATCACGCAAACCGCTGCGCCAGCCGTTTGTTCATCTGGATCAAAAATTCGGCCGCTTGCTAATTTCCAGTTGCCCGTAAGAAACCATGCGTTAGTACTGCCGTAAACAGTGCTAGACCAATTTCGCCCATTGGCAATCACCGTAACACTACTGCGGCCTTGTGGCGCAACCGCAGCAACGCCACCAATTTCTGACTGTATGGCGACAGCATCTGCCTCTGTGAATTGCGGTACGCCGCCTCCACCTCCACCGCCACCGGGTTGACGCTGACCCGGATTGACCATTAACAAATTAGTGCCTAGGCTAGAAATTTGCGTTTTGATGGCTTGGGTGGCGCCGTTACCTAATGTCACCATCGTAATCACGGCGGCAACGCCAATCACAATGCCAAGTATGGTCAAGAAAGACCGTAATAAGTTGCGCCTGACTGAGCGCAACGCCAACATGAATACACTTAATAACATTAAATAACCTCAGTCAAATTAGTATCTGACATGTTTAAATCAGCTGAGCTGGGCATCGTAGGATGCTCATTCATTTCATCTTTTGCAATTTTTCCATCGACAAATGTCACTATTCGATGCGCGTATGCAGCCATGTCTAATTCATGCGTCACCATTAACACCGTAATGCCATGGTCTCTATTGAGTGCTACTAAAAGCGCCATAATTTCATGGCTGCGTTGCGTGTCTAAGTTTCCAGTGGGTTCATCGGCGAGCAACACCGCAGGCTCAGTCACAATGGCGCGTGCAATGGCAACACGTTGCTGTTGACCGCCTGAAAGTTCTGCAGGCGTATGATGCTCCCAACCCGCCAAACCTACTGAGGCTAACGCTTTGCTAGCCGCTGCTTGACGTTTTTCAGCATTATCACCGCGATAAAGTAATGGCAGCTCTACATTTTCTTGCGCGGTAGTACGTGCGAGTAAGTTAAAGCCTTGAAACACAAAACCAAGAAAACGTCTGCGCAGCCGCGCGTGCTGGTCTCGAGTTAAGTCTTCTACATGGGCACCTTTGAAAAGATACTGGCCATATTTAGGGCTATCTAAGCAGCCAAGAATATTCATAGCGGTGGATTTTCCCGAACCACTTGGCCCCATAATGGCGACAAACTCACCTGCGTAGATACTTAAATCTATACCTTTTAAAGCAAGAAATTCGGTTGAGCCTGACCCATAGGTTTTCTTAACATCTATTAATTGTATAAGTGGCTGCCGTACTATGGATTGCTGGGTTAATGACTCACTCACTGTGCCACCACTTTCTGATCAGTAATGACTTGCATGCCAACTTGTAGGTCGCCACCGATAATCTCCGTCATATGACCGTCGCTAATGCCAGGTTTTACAGCAACGGCAATAGCCGCGCCACCATCTTTAGGCAACACCCACACTTGCTTAGCTAACGCCACATTGGCTCTGTCGGCAGCAGATTTACGATTTTTGCTACTGCGCGGCATGCTTGGCATTAAGCTCGTAGCAAGTCCTTTTTTATTGGCTGATTGTGACTTATCAGAGTCGGCAGATGTAGGCGTAAAACGCAGTGCGGTGTTAGGCACTAATAACGCATCTTTCACTTGTTTAGCTTTGATAGTGGCTGTCGCTGTCATACCCGGGCGTAGACTAAGGTCTGTATTATCCACATCTAAATAAGTCAGGTAAGTCACTACGTTATCAGTAATGGTAGAACCAAAACCTACCCGCGTAATACGTGCTGGAAACTTACGTGTTGGATAAGCACTCACGGTAAAAGTAGCATCCTGATCTAACTTAACAGAACCAACATCGGCTTCATCCACATACACCCAAAGGCGTAATTTAGTTAAATCTTCCGCCATCGTAAACAAAGTCACTGCTTGTAACGAAGCCGCTACAGCATTACCTGGATCCACTGCACGAGTAAGTATCACACCATCAGACGGCGCAACAATAGAGGCTTTGGATAAATTAATTTGGTCGGTTGATAGCGCAGCGCGTGCATCATTCACACCAGCTTTTGCGCTTAAGTCATCAGCCACAGCTCTGTCATACGCAGCACGACCCGTATCTAGCTCAGATTTAGATGGTACTTTACCGCCTGATAGTCGAGACACTTCTTCCAATCTTTGTAAGGCAGATGATGTTTCTTTTATTGTCGCTTCGGTCTGCGCAACCTTTGCAATGGCTGATGCCAAAGTCGCTTTTGAACGCAACACCTGGTCACTCAATTTTGAAGTATCAAGCTCCACCAACACCTGACCTTTTTTAACTACATCGTTTACGTCAACATTGACCTTGCGCACCGTGCCTGAAAGTTCACTACCAATATTGATAGAACGTGTCGGCTGAATAGTGCCGTTGGCAGTGACGGTTAAGGTCAAGTTACCGCGCGTCACTTCTTGCGTTGTATAACTTGGTAACGCTTCTGCCGCACGCTTAGCTTGCCAATATAAAAACCCTGCGACTATCATAATGAGTATCGCCAACCCTACCCATAAGCTTGAGCGGCGATACCATGCGACTTTTGCTGGCTCATCTAACAAAGTCGCAATATCAATAGCTGCTGTAGAAGTACTAGCTGAAGGTGTTTTAGTTGAAGAATTATTAGTGTTCATAGGAGGTAGATTCATTTCGTTTTTTCAGTAAGTGATGTTGTTATTTCAGCTTCGCCTGCTTGCCAGCCGCCACCTAAAGCCTTATAGAGGCGCACATGATCTGAACTGACATCGGCATTTGCACTTGCAACACTGTCTTGCGTACTTAATAAAGAGCGTTGCGTTTCAAGCACTGTTTGGAAATCTGATAAGCCACTGTCATAACGTTGACGTGCCATCAGTGCCGCATTACTAGCGGATTCAGAGGCAAGTTTTAATCGAGATACGCGCTGAATATCACCACGCAGCGCAACTAAGGCATCTTCAACTTCCTGCAATGCAGTAAGCACTGTGGCTTTATAACTTAGCCGTGTTTGCTCCAACACCGCTTCTTGAGCGCGCACTTTAGCTCGCCTAGAACCACCGTCGAACAATGGCATGGCAACATTCGCTAACAATGAACTGACCACTGAAGAACCGCTAGTTAAGGAACCCAAAGTCAGCGCGCTTAAACCAAGTGAACCGCTCAACGAGAAATTTGGCAACCGCGCTGCATCAGCTTGCGCCAGTTTTGCAAAGTCAGCAGTGACTCGATATTCAGCAGCGCGCACATCGGCACGTTGACGCAAAGTTTCAGCAGGAAAATTCAAAGCCAAATCATTCGCAGCCTGCGGCACTGGGTTAACTATCGATAATTGCTGCAACAAGGCAGCAGGCGGCTGACCTGTGAGCACAGCGAGCGCGTGGCTTATCTGCGCAATAGATGTTTGTAGAGGCGGAATAATGGCGCGCGTTTGCTCTGCTGAAACCCTCGCCTGCTCTGAATCTAATGATGAAACCAAGCCCGCTTGAGTCCGCCATTCGGTTATTTGCAGCGTTTCCAGCTGGCTGGTTAAATTGCTATTAGCAATCGCCAAGCGCGCCTGAGCATTGCGCAGCGAAATATAATCCAGCGCCACTTCAGCGGCAATGGACACCTGAACATCACCTAAACTCGCTTCGCTTGCCTGAGCCGTCGCCTCACTCGCGTTTAGCCCGCTACGATTGGCGCCAAAAATATCCAGCTCCCAACTTGCATCTAAGCCAGCAGAGAAATTATTCACCGCGCTATTGTTACCAGATTTACTTCGTCCTGCAGATGCCGAAGTATCAAGTGTTGGCAACAAAGTAGCCGCAGCTACATCGCGCAAAGCACGGGCTTCTTGCAATGCTGACTTTGCACTATTGACACTCGTATTGCTCTGCAAAGACTGCTGTACAAGGTTCACCAGAAGCGGATCATTAAATCGCTGCCACCAGTTATTGAGCGAGGTTGAACTAGAAGCCGCAACCGCCTCATCAGCCGACCACTTGGCAGGCACTTCCACTTTAGCTAATTCAGGATGGCTCGGGTTAAGCAAAGCACAGCCGTTGAGTGTCAGCAATAGACTAGTCAGACATAGCAAGCTCAGCTTATAGTTTTGGTAAGATTTTTTGTGATTGTCTAGTGGAACATTCATAGGCTTAAAACATTCATGGTTTTACTTTAGGTTTTGTTAAGTTTGAAGTTTGGTTAAATTTGATACTCTTAACTTAAATCGATTGTGGTTCTTAGGACATTAAAAACGTTGAACCCATTATGACCATATGCAGAAAAAATAGAATAGGCTAAATAGTAAATCCGTGTAAATCTGGGTAAATCCATATTAACTAGGATTGATAGGCTAAATCGAAGTAAGTTCGCTTCTGGACAAATTTACATCAGCCATTCAACTTCATGGTTATCTAATATTCTTATAGATTACTCTGACTTGATTTCTTACAATGACTGATTCCCTTGGTATTCATTTAAATTGAAAATAATATGACTATAAAAATTCGAATCGCCCAATTAGAAGACCTTGAGCCGCTCGCGGAGCTATTTAACGCATACCGTGAATTTTATGAAGAGACATCAGACATCGGTCTGGCAAGGCGCTTTCTGCAAGATAGACTCAACAACAAAGATTCCATCATTTTTGTTGCTGAAACTGCGAGTAATGAAAACCAAGCACAAAAGCTGATTGGCTTTTGTCAGCTTTACCCGACATTTTGCTCAGTTCTCGCTGCGCCTATCTGCGTACTTTATGATTTATTTGTAGATGTAAATATCAGAAAATCTGGTGCTGGCAAAGCGTTGATGCTGACCGCGCATGAATATGCAGCTAACAATGGATATGTGCGACTAGATTTAACCACCGCAAAAACTAACCTGACAGCTCAATCGCTGTATGAGTCTTTAGGCTGGGTGCGAGATGATGTTTTTTACACCTACAACAAAACAATTACACCAGCTAAATTAGGATAATAAATGTACTCAGCAACTTTTATTTTTGATAAAAAACAATTCGATGAAGCGTTTTATCGACTTGACCAAGCCATAGCAGAAATCGCCAAGCTAACTTCGGGTTACTTGGGCGAGGAAGCATGGGAACATCCTGAAACTGGTCGTGTGTCCAATGTGTATTACTGGCAAACCATGGACGGCCTACATGAGTTAATGAAGCATCCAAAACATCTTGAAGCCAAAGCAGCGCAATCTAATTGGCTGAATGGCTATCAGGTCATTATCTCTCAAGTGTTGCGCACTTACGGTGATGGTGCGATTTCACATCCCACGGCATCGTTTATCAATAGCTAACATTTCTTAATAATTGAAGAGCAAAAGCTACTGGCTCATAGCAGCTTGATACCGCTCAGATTCTCGGCACACGTTTGCTTGATAATATTCACCAGGTCTAAAGTGTAAGGGCGCGACATGGTGTCTGCGGTACAAGTCGCATGCAACTCAGACCATAAACCATTTTTACCTATCGACTTAGACAGAACATATTCGTGGTCAATATAGCTTTTGATGCCCCAACTAGGCAATGCCGCTAGACCTCTGCGACTTGCTACAAGCTGCATAATGGCTACCGTCAGTTCTGCCGTACGTCTGTTAAATACAATATTGGCTGGCTTTAGCACATTCCGAATAATATCAATGCGCTCTTCAGGAACCGGATAAGTAATCAAGGTTTCATTGCTAAAGTCTTCTGCAAGCAATCGCGATTTATTACCCTTGCTGCTATCTAACGGCAATACCGCCATAATCTCAAATTTGAATAGCGGTGCATGGCGCAAATCACGCATTTTCTCTGGTAAGCCTCCTATCACGATGTCGGCTTTACCTTCACGTAGCAACTGCCACGGGTCGCTATGAAATCCTGCCACTAAATCAAGCTCAACTTCTGGCCATGCGCGTCTAAACGCATCCATCACTGGTGTGAGCCAATCAAAGCAGGTGTGGCACTCCAGTACGATGCGCAATTCGCCAGACTGATCACTTTTCAATCGAATTAAATCACGCTCTGATTTTTCAATAAGCGGCAGTAACTCATTGGCTAAGTCTAGTAATCGCTGACCTGCCGGCGTGAAGCGCAAGCCTTGCGGGGTGCGCTGAAACAAGGTGATTTCATAATGTGTTTCTAGCGCACGTATTTGATGCGAAAGCGCAGATTGCGTTAAAAATACACGCTCGGCTGCTAGCCCTAATTTGCCAGTTTCGGCGATGGCTTTTAGTGATTTTAGGTGGCGAATTTCTATCATAATAAATTTTAGGTATGAATTTAATTCAAATTTATCACAAAAACTTTCGCTTTATTAAAATATTTGCAAGTTAGAAAATGCATGCCTTACATTGAATAAGGCTTAACACATGACTAAAAATAACATTAAAGCGCATATCTTGGGCTACCCACGCGTAGGCGCAAAGCGTGAACTTAAATTTGCACTGGAATCTTTTTGGCGTAAAGAAGTGCCGTCAGACGATTTGCAAAATACCGCCAAAAACTTACGTGCTGAACATTGGCAAAAACAACAAGAAGCTGGTTTGGCTTTTATCACCAGTAATGACTTTTCATTATATGACCATGTGTTGGATCATTCTGTATTGTTTGGCGCGCAACCAAAGCGCTTTAATAAAAAACCTTTTGGTGAAGCGAACCCAGCCCCAGAGAATGCATATTTTGCACTAGCACGTGGCAATTTAGAGCAACCCGCTATGGAAATGACTAAGTGGTTTGATACGAATTACCACTATATTGTGCCAGAGCTGGCAAACGATACGCAGTTTTCAATTAACGTGCATGATTATTTAAGCCAGTTAGATGAGGCGCAAAAAATCAGCAAAAATGTGAAGCCTGTATTGCTTGGTCCAGTGAGCTTTTTATACTTAAGTAAAGCTCGCGGTATTAATAAGCTAGATTTGCTAGATGGCCTGGCGCAACAATATGTGTATTTGTTGCAAGAGTTGCAGTTGCGTAAAATAGAATGGCTGCAAATTGACGAGCCTATTTTCGCCCTAGATTTAGATGATGCTTGGCTGAAAGCCTTTGACCGCGCCTACTCTTGGTTTAGAACATCACGCCCGAAATTATTACTTACCACTTACTTTGCCAATGTGTCGCGCTATCAGGCGTTTATTACTAGCTTGCCTGTGGATGGCATCCACATTGACTTGGTACGCGCGCCAGAGCAGTTAGGTCCTTGGGTAAATGCGATCCCAAGTCATTGGGTATTGTCTGCTGGCGTGATTGATGGCCGCAATATTTGGCGTAATGATTTAGATAAAACATTAGCATTGTTAGACCCATGGGTAAAAAGATTAGGCGATCGCTTATGGATTGCACCAAGCTGCTCACTGCTGCATACGCCAGTGACGCTTGCGCATGAAGTGAAATTAGACGCTGAGATTAAATCATGGTTAGCCTTTGCCGATGAAAAGATCATTGAGCTTAGTATTATTGCCAAAGCATTGAATAATGGCGTGGATTCTGTCGCGCAAGAATTGGCTATTTCACGTGCGGCGATTGCTTCACGCAATCAATCAAACCGAGTACATGACACCAATGTAAAAGCACGTATTGCAGCGCTAAGTACATTAAATGAAAATCGTGTAAGTACTTTTGAGCTGCGTGCTAAAGCCCAAAAAGTGCGCTTGAATTTACCACTTTTACCAACCACGACGATAGGCTCATTTCCCCAAACTCCTGACATTCGTGCTGCACGCGCCGCATTTAAAAAAGGTGATATTAGCCAAGCTAAATATGATGCTGAGATGGAGGCGCATATTGCCTATGCCATTGCCCAACAAGAGGAAATTGGCTTAGATGTGCTGGTACACGGTGAAGCAGAACGCAACGACATGGTGGAGTTTTTTGGCGAGCAGTTAGCTGGCTATGCCTTCACGCAAAATGGCTGGGTACAGAGTTATGGCTCGCGCTGCGTAAAACCACCTGTTATTTATGGAGATGTGCATAGACCAAAACCAATGACTGTAGACACAGCAAGTTTTGCACAATCACTTTCAAGTCGCCCAGTAAAAGGCATGCTCACGGGACCAATCACCATATTGCAATGGTCTTTTGTTCGTGATGATCAACCAAGAGAAACCACTGCCATGCAACTAGCGTTGGCAATACGTGATGAAGTTGAGGATTTGCAAAAAGCAGGCATTGCGATTATTCAAATTGATGAACCTGCTCTACGTGAAGGCTTGCCATTACAGAAAGCTGCTTGGGCGCAATATTTAGCATGGGCGGTAAAAGCATTTAAGTTGTCAGCCAGTATTGCACGTGACGATACGCAAATTCACACTCACATGTGTTATGCAGAATTCAATGATATTTTGCCTGCAATCGCAGCGATGGATGCGGATGTCATTACCATTGAAACTTCGCGCTCAGCCATGGAACTATTAGATGCATTTGGCGAATTCTCATACCCTAATGACATTGGTCCGGGTGTTTATGATATTCACTCACCTCGCGTACCAAGTGTTGAGGCGATGGAAAAACTCATGAAGCGTGCGTTCGATGTCGTGCCTGTAGAACGCTTATGGATTAACCCAGATTGCGGCCTAAAAACGCGTGGCTGGCCAGAAACTAAAACTGCATTAGAAAACATGGTGTCGGTGGCTAAAAGTTTGCGCGAGCAATTGGCATAACTTTACTCATCTCCATTTATTTCCCTATATTTTATTAACTTAGGTCGTCATTCCCGCGCAGGCGGGAATCCAGGAAAACCACAATCTCAGTCTGAGTAGCGTGGGTTCTTGAACCCACGCGATTTAAGCAATTTAAAGCACGGCTAAACGTGGGTCACAAGTGACCCACCATACAAATACTAAAAATTACAAGCTACATATGTACGCTGCCTAGATTCCCGCCTACGCGGGAATGACGAAAATAAAACAATTAAAAATTCCATATAAAACAGATATATAGAAAATAATTTAAAATATTATCTATATATAGTGTTTTTATGTTTAACAAATCCGCTATATTGCGTTATAGTGTTGTTACACGGTTCTTACGTTTTAGTCAAAATGTAAGATAAAAGGGAATACGGTGCGGTGTTTGAGCCTTCTTTTCAAACGCTTATGCCATAGCTGCCCCCGCAACTGTAATCAGCGAGTTATTTGTTACGCTTGTTTAAAAAGCACTTGCCACTGAATTGGATATTGTCAATTTGGGAAGGCCAACAAATAACGATGACCTGAGAGCCAGGAGACCTGCCGTGTACATTTTTTGCACTTACTTTTAGAGTTTAAAACCATCAATTTAAGCAATCTAAAGCAAGCGCAAAAGTACTTTTATAACGTTTGAGGCGGGGTGTCCTCGGCAGATGGAATGATGTTTTGCATCATTCCGCCATGCTGTTTTTTGTTCAAGCAATAAGCACGATATTGTTGCGAGCAAAGCGTACCTGCCCTTTTTGAAAAAGGGAATAACCAAATGGATGATGTCAGACCTTCTGTTAACACAGATTTATCTTTACCTACATTGCAAGTCATTCGTCGCAATGGCGTCGCAGTTCAATTTACACTCGATAAAATTTCTATCGCCATCACCAAAGCATTCTTAGCAGTTGAAGGTAACCAAAGTGGCGCCTCGCAACGCGTGCGCGACCAAGTCGCTACATTAAGCCAACTGGTCAATAATGCGCTGATGCGTCGCTTGCCTGCTGGCGGCTCCATTCATATTGAAGATATTCAAGACCAAGTAGAATTGGCTCTGATGCGCAATGGCAACCACGATGTAGCACGTGCTTATGTGCTTTACCGTGAAAAACGCAATGCTGAGCGTGCTGCTGAAAAAGCGAGCCATCCAACTACAGAGCCTAGCCATACGCTTAATGTGAATATTGATGGTAAGTTGATTCCACTCGATATTAAACAATTGGGTGAGATGGTCGGCGAAGCCTGCCTAAACTTGGGTGATGTAGTGAATCCAAACTTAGTGGTTGAGCAAGCCGTGCGTGATTTGTATGATGGCATTCCATTTACGGAGGTATACAAAGCACTGATTTTGTCTGCCCGTAGCTTGATTGAAACTGAGCCTGCCTACAATTATGTAACTGCCCGCTTGCAGTTGGATTTGGTACGTGCAGAAGTCCTAGGTGAGCGCGTGAGCCATGCGCAAATGGATGAGCATTACGCAGAGTATTTTCCGCGTTATATCAAAATTGGCATAGCTGCAGAGTTGCTAGACCAACGCCTAGCTCAATTTGATTTAACTAAATTAGCGGCAGCGCTGAACAAAGACCGCGATTTCCAATTTGGTTATTTAGGCATACAAACTTTGTATGACCGTTATTTTCTACATATTGAAGAGCGTCGCATTGAGTTGCCGCAGATTTTCTTCATGCGTGTAGCGATGGGCTTAGCGATTAACGAGATTGACCGTGAAAGTCGTGCGATTGAATTTTACAACGTGCTTTCTAGTTTTGACTTTATGAGCTCAACGCCAACTTTATTTAACGCTGGCACCCTGCACTCTCAGCTTTCTTCCTGCTACTTAACGACCGTCAGCGATGATTTAGACGGCATTTATCAGGGAATTAAAGAAAATGCTATGCTGCAAAAATACGCAGGCGGTTTGGGCAACGACTGGACGCCAGTGCGTTCACTAGGTGCCCGCATCAAAGGTACGAACGGCAAAAGTCAGGGCGTGATTCCATTCTTAAAAGTAGTGAACGATACGGCTGTTGCAGTGAACCAAGGCGGTAAACGTAAAGGTGCGGTATGCGGCTATTTAGAAACTTGGCACTTAGACATTGAAGAGTTTTTAGATTTACGCAAAAACACAGGTGATGACCGTCGTCGTACGCATGACATGAACACAGCGCATTGGATTCCAGATTTATTCATGCGTCGCGTGACTGAAGCCGGCGATTGGACATTATTTTCACCATCAGATGTGCCAGATTTGCATGATAAATACGGCAAAGCCTTTGAAACCGCTTATGTGGAATATGAGCGCCGTGCCGAAAATGGTGAAATCAAACTATTTAAGAAAATCCCAGCCCTGCAAATGTGGCGCAAGATGCTTTCCATGCTGTTTGAAACAGGCCATCCTTGGATTACCTTCAAAGATCCATGCAATATTCGTTCACCACAACAACATGTGGGCGTGGTACATAGTTCAAATCTATGTACAGAAATCACACTGAATACATCAGAGACTGAAATTGCCGTATGTAACTTAGGTTCTGTGAACTTATTACAGCACTTAACCGAAGTTAACGGCAAGTTGGTGCTAGATAACAACAAGCTGCAAGCTACGATTAAAATAGGTATGCGCATGTTGGACAACGTGGTGGATATTAACTTTTACCCAGTTGGCAAAGCACGTAATGCGAATACTCGCCACAGACCAGTAGGCATGGGCATCATGGGCTTTCAAAACTGCTTACACGCCATGCGTATTCCTTACGCCAGTATGGAAGCCGTAGAGTTTGCCGACCGAGCAATGGAAATGGTCTGCTACAACGCCTATTACGCTTCGACAGTGTTGGCTGAAGAGCGCGGCGCGTATTCAAGCTTTAAAGGCAGCTTGTGGGATCAAGGCATTTTGCCGCTCGACACATTAGACTTATTACTGAGTGAGCGTGGCGGTAATGTAGAAGTCGATAGAAGCAAAACGCTAGATTGGGATGCTTTGCGCAACCGTATTCAAAAAGTTGGCATGCGCAACTCTAACTGCGTTGCAATTGCACCAACGGCAACCATTTCTAACATTGTTGGCGTGTCTGCGAGTATTGAGCCTGAATACCAAAACTTATACGTGAAATCTAATCTATCTGGCGAGTTCACCATTGTGAATGAGCAATTAGTGATTGATTTGAAAGCACGTGGACTTTGGGATGCGGTCATGGTGTCTGATTTAAAATACTTTGATGGCTCATTACAAAAAATCGACCGCGTACCAGCAGATTTAAAACAGTTATACGCAACTGCGTTTGATGTAGACCCAACTTGGTTAATTGAAGCCGCAGCGCGTCGCCAAAAATGGATAGACCAAGCGCAATCGCTGAACCTGTATTTTGCTGTGCCATCAGGGAAAAAACTCAATGACACTTATCTATTGGCTTGGCAACGCGGTTTAAAAACCACGTATTACTTACGCTCATTGGGTGCAACCGCAGCAGAGAAATCGACAGGTTCAGGTGGTGAGTTGAATGCAGTTTCTGCTGGTTTAGAAGAAGCGCCGAAAATGTGCTCGATTGATAACCCCGAGTGCGAATCTTGCCAATAGAAAAAACCTCCCACCGTCATTCCCGCGAAAGCGGGAATGACGGGAATAAGTAAGAATATTGAAAATAAAGTACTTAAGAATAAGGAAAAAATATGCTTTCATTTGAAGATGACATAGCCGTAGAACAAACCAAGCCAAGTTTAATAGTTGTACCGCTAGCAGAAGTAAAACCTGCAACTATTGCAGCCAATCAACCATCACACTCAGGTCGCGTAAACGCTTCTGACAAACGCATGATTAATGGCCAAACCGACGTGAACCAACTTGTGCCGTTTAAATATCATTGGGCATGGGACAAGTATTTAGCAGGTTGCGCAAACCACTGGATGCCGCAAGAAGTGAGCATGAGCCGCGACATTGCACAGTGGAAAGATAGCACCGCGTTGAGTGATGACGAGCGTTTAATCGTGAAGCGTAACTTAGGCTTCTTCACCACCGCAGACTCACTCGCTGCGAATAATATCGTACTCGGTACCTACCGCCATATTACCGCGCCAGAATGTCGCCAATATCTTCTACGCCAAGGCTTTGAAGAGGCGATTCATACACATGCTTACCAATATATTGTTGAGAGCTTGGGCTTAGATGAAAGTGAAGTGTTTAATGCCTACCAAGAAGTAGCTAGCATTAAAGCTAAAGATGATTTTTTAATTCCATTTATTAATATTTTAACTGACCCTGAGTTTAAAACGGGTACACCAGAGGCGGATCAACAATTACTGCGCTCACTCATCGTATTTGCTTGCATTATGGAAGGCCTATTTTTCTATGTAGGTTTTGTGCAGATTTTAGCACTTGGGCGCCAAAACAAAATGCAAGGCGCGGCAGAGCAATATCAATATATTCTGCGTGACGAATCGATGCACTGTAATTTTGGCATTGATGTCATTAACACGATAAAACTTGAGAATCCACATTTATGGACGGCCGAGTTCCGTGAAGAGATAAAAACGCTCATGCAACGCGGCGTAGAGCTTGAATATCAATACGCTGAAGCCACCATGCCGCGCGGCGTGCTGGGTTTAAATGCCACCATGTTTAAAGAGTATTTACGTTTTATTGCCAACCGCCGCTGTACGCAAATTGGTTTGGATGTGTTGTATCCTGGCGCAACAAACCCATTCCCATGGATGAGTGAAATGATGGATCTTAAAAAAGAGAAAAACTTCTTTGAAACTCGCGTGACTGAGTACCAAACTGGCGGTGCTTTAAGCTGGGACTAGCTAAGACTCACTATTTATTGGCTACGATGTTCTATTAGTCAATTCAGTTATTCGTCATACCCGCGTAGGCGGGTATGACGGACTTTTTTTAAGCTTGTTCAGCAAATTAACACTTATTGCATCAATCACAAGTTATTAACCCAATTTATCTCGCAATTGATACCACAACATACCTAGTACCAATGCGGGCGTACGCAATAACTTTCCACCAGGAAAGTCATGATGCTTAATACTTGCTAACAAATCTAAGCGCTCAGCCTGCCCTGCTATGGCTTCTGCAACTAGCTTTCCCGCCAAACCAGTTAGCGCCACCCCATGCCCTGAAAAACCCTGTAAATAATAGACGTTAGGCGAGATCCGCCCAAAATCTGGTGCGCGATTCATCGTAATATCGACGAAGCCACCCCAAGTGAAATCCACTTTGGTGTTTTTAAGTTGGGGGAAAGTCTCGGCCATACGTGCTTGCATATTTTGCGTAAGATTAGGCGGCGTTAATGCACTATAACTCACACGCCCGCCATAAATCATACGTGGTCCGCTTGCTTTGGTGTTGGCAGAAAACCTAAAGTAATCGAGTACAAAATTAGTATCGCAAACAGCTGAATTAGTGGGGATTAACTTGCTAGCTAAACTGGGCGCAATCGGCTCAGTTGCAATGATATAAGTACCAACAGGCATAATGCGCTTAGCTAAACTTGGCGCAAGTTTAGGTGAAATTTCAGGTAAATACATATTACCTGCCAGTACAACGAACTTTGCCTTAACGCTGCCAGTAGCAGTTTGCAAATAAGCAGATTCATTATTGCTAACATTTGCATGCTGCATTGCAGTAACAGCTGAATTTTGGAAAACACGCACGCCAATACGGCTTGCGCCTTTCGCCAAGCCTAGACAATAATTAAGCGGATGCAAATGCCCTGAGCGCTTATCAAAATAGCCGTTGAAATAGCGCGGGCTATCTATCCAACTACGCAGGTCTTTAGGCTCTATCCATTGCGTATCGGTATCATAATGATAGCGCTTTGCCATATCTTCATACCAACTACGTAGATAAGCGCCTTTTTTTGCATTGACCGAAACGCCAAGAAAGCCATCGCTTAAGTCGCAGTCTATGTCAAAGCGTTTAATGCGCTCTCTCACCAAATCTAGGGCTTCTAGCGACATGCCCCACACTTTTTTGGCTGCGTCAAAACCCAATGCTTTTTCAATGACATCTTGCTCGCATGCAAGGCCTGCAATAATTTGCCCACCATTGCGACCACTAGCGCCCCAACCTATATGCTTAGCTTCCAGCACAACGACTGAGTAACCACGATCTGCTAGCTCTATCGCGGCAGATAGTCCGGCAAAGCCACCCCCAACCACGCAAACATCAGCTTCGATATTTGACTCAAGTTTAGAATAAATAGGCTGTTCGTTCGCACTCGCCGCGTAATATGAGTTTTGTGTAAGCTTTAATTCTGTAGCGGCAGACATTCCCTTTTACCCTTCTACTAACGATCTTGAATACAAGTCGTATGGTCGACAAACCAATTTTCAACTAAGTTCTTTTTGCAACAATACGCCCGCACAGCCACGTCCATATCAAAGTTGCGGCAGCATTTGAAGTTAATTCAGCGTGATCATAAGGCGGAGATACTTCACATAAATCCATGCCTACCCAGTTCAAATCGTGCCAAGCTTCTAGCAATGTCATGGCTTGCGCAGTGGTTAATCCGCCAACTTCTGGCGTGCCTGTACCTGGTGCAAATGCTGGGTCTAATGCATCAATGTCGAAGCTTAAATATAAAGGCGGATTACCGGCTTTTGCCATGCGTTCGCGCACTTCATCAATGACACTTTGCAAGCCTGCGCCATCTTTGCCACGTAGTTCACGTGCGGTGAAGATTCTGCCTCCTTGATCATTTACAAATTCACGCGCCGCACGCTCGCCGGATGAACGTATGCCAATTTGTATAAAGCATTTAGGATCAACCAAACCTTCGGTAATCGCTTCATACACCCAAGTGCCATGTCCAGAGGGTTCGCCAAAATGACTTTCCCAAGTATCACAGTGGGCATCAAAATGAATGCACGCGAGTGGCTGTTGGTAATGTGCGAAGTAAGCACGTAACAAAGGCAAAGTAATTGAGTGGTCGCCACCCAACCAAACCATTTCGTATTGACCAATTAACGCACTAGCTTGTGGCATCAGCGCAGCGCGCATGCTTTCAAGACTGGTATTGGGTAGCAATAAATTCCCTAAATCCAAGGTATTGTCGACAGGGGTAACATCAAATAATGGATGTTCATCTCCGCATAGCATATGACTGGCTTGGCGTATAGCATTGGGTCCAAAGCGCGCACCAGGTCGATTGGTCACGCAGCCATCCCACGTAATACCTGCTACGGCAAAAGTGCTAACGTGACTTTCTTGCCGAGACGCATTTTCTGAGGTAAACAAATCTGTAATTGGCAGGCCAAGAAAACCTCCTGTAGCGCTAAATGCAAAACCGTGATCCATAAGCCTCCCCCATCAATTCAATTAATTTACCATTAGCATACAGTTATACAAAATATTTGTACGCATTTTTTATGCATAAGATTCATTAAATGTTAAACTAAATCTTTGGTTTAACAAATAGAGCCAATTTAGCATTTTAGTTAGAACCACTTTCTTAATTTTTAAAGCTCAAAATTTTAAATTTAAAGTTACTTACCATGTTAAATCCCAACTTAATCACTAACGCTCAAGCCCTGCTAGCAAGTGAGCGCGCCAGCTACATGAAGCTGCACCCTAAGTCCGCCGAATTATCAGTTAAGGCTAACCAACACTTTCTGTATGGTGTGCCTATGCATTGGATGAACGATTGGGGCACACCTGTTCCGCTATTTATCAATCATGCCGAAGGCGCACACTTTACCTGCGCAGACGGTATTGATTACACCGACTTCTGTTTAGGCGACACGGGCGCCATGTTTGGGCATAGTTCTGCGCCAGTGGCTAAGGCAATCGCCGCACAAGCTGGTCGTGGCTACACTGCAATGTTGCCGTCAACACTCGCGCCTGATGTTGGTGAGACTTTAAGCGACTTCTTTGGCTTAGATTATTGGCAGCTTGCCACCACCGCGACAGATGCGAATCGCTTTGTATTGCGCTGGGCACGAGCGGTGACTGGTCGCAGCAAGCTATTAGTGTTTGATGGTTGCTATCATGGAACAATAGATGACACTGAAATAGATATTGTTAATGGCAAAACTGTTAACCGCGCCAGTTTATTAGGCCAAGTGTACGATTTAGGCTTACACACAGTGGCAGTGCCATTTAACGATTTAGCCGCCGTTGAACATGAATTAGCCAAGGGCGATGTCGCAGTGCTACTCACTGAACCAGCTCTCACTAACTGTGGCATGGTGTTACCGCACGCAGGTTTTATTGAAAGTTTACGCGCACTCACCTCAAAATACGGGACATTATTAACGCTTGATGAAACCCACACAATATCAACAGCACGCGGCGGCTGGGCTAAAGCCAATAGCGTCACACCGGACTTCTTAGTAGTAGGCAAACCCATCGCAGGGGGCTTACCCGCAGCGGCCTATGGTTTTAGCGAGGCGATGGCAGCCCGTATGAAAGCAGCCAAAGACGAAGCACCTGCTGGGCATTCTGGCATAGGTACGACTTTATCTGGCAATATGATGACACTAGCGGCTATCAACGCGACATTGCGCGATACCGCTACGGAGGCCGCATACCAACACATGCTTGGTTTGGCAACCAAGCTAGAAATTCAATTTAATCAGGTCATTAAAACTTATGGCTTGCCATGGAGTATTAGCCGCATGGGGGCGCGGCTTGAGTTGCAATTTTGTGCAAACCCGCCCAGCAATGCTGCAGAAGCACGCGCTGCACAAAACGACACCATAGAATCTGCCATACATTTATATTTGCTCAACCGCGGCGTTCTACTCACACCATTTCACAATATGATGTTGATTTGCCCCGTAACAACAGAAGCTGATATTGCAAAATTAGTACGGATATTTAATGAATTTTTAAAAGATCTTTTAAAAGGGATTGAGCAATGAATAAAACAATAAATGATGTGATTGACTTTGCCACCAATAAAGTAGAAGTTGAACTTAGCACAGTGCCGCAAGAACGAGTAGTAGCAGGCGTTGCTAGCGATGCCAAGACCAAAATCACCATGGAAACATACAACCACTACACAGATCCTACTGAACATTTTTTTGCGGGCATTTGGCACTCAAGTGTAGGTGCTAAAACTGTCAATTATACCGAGGAGGAAGTTTGCGTTATTTTAGAAGGCCGCGTGCGCTTAACCGATATTAATGGAAATGCTAAAGAGTTTGGTGCTGGCAGTATTTTTGCGCTGCCAGCTGGATTTAAAGGCACATGGGAAACTGTAGAGGCTATTAAGAAAGTGTATGTGATTTGGAATAACTAAGTTGTGTTAGAAAAAACGCGCCATTCAAAAAGTTTAATTTACTCACATTTTCACCATAAGAAGGAACCTCACATGAGCTTGCATCAATGGCGCCAACGTTTAATTCCAGCGCTAGTTTTATTTTCACTAGCACCTTCAGCCGCTATTGCAGCTACGGAAAAAGTATTAAATATTAACAACTGGGCGGAATACATCAGTGAAAATACCGTGAAGAACTTTGAGAAAGAAACTGGCATTAAGGTACGCTATGACAACTTTGATTCCAACGAAGTGTTGCTCGCTAAAATGCTCATCGGCAAAACTGGCTACGATATCATCGTGCCATCTTCCGACTTCGGCCGCATGATGATAGATGACGGTAAAGTACAAAAACTAGACCGCAAGAAACTCACAAACTGGAGTAATTTAAACCCAGCTGTTATGCAACAAATGGCTAAGCTAGACCCAAATAACCAATACATGGTGCCATGGCTAGGGGGCTCAGTGAGTGTGGGTTATAACGTAGATAAAGTAAAAGCAGCTCTCGGCACTGAGCCAATTCCAGCCGACCCTTTTGAACTGATGTTTAATCCAAAATACACGTCTAAGCTTAAAAAATGCGGAATTTCCATGCTCGACAGCGCCAGCGATGTGTTTCCTTCTGCGTTGATTTACGTAGGCAAGCCAGCCTTTAGTAACAACTCTGCTGATTATAAAGTGGCTGCAACCATGCTGCAAAAAGTGCGTAAAGATATTAAGCTTTTCACAAATAACGGGCACATTACAGATTTAGCAGCAGGTAATATTTGTGTAGCACTAGGTTATGGCAGTGACTTTAACAATGCAGCACTGAAGGCTAAAGAAGCTAAAAATGGCATCCATATTGAAGCACCACTACCGCCAAACGGCATGCAATTTGGCTTTGAATCGATGATGATTCCAGCGGATGCCCCGCATCCTGAAAATGCTTTACTTTGGATGAATTACATTCTGCGTCCACAAGTACAAGCAGAAATTACCAACTACACTATGTTTACCAGCCCCAACTTAGCAGCACGTAAATATATAGACCCAGACGTACTAGCCAACAAAATCGCATTCCCACCAGACAACTACTTAACAAACAAAGCGCAGTTTTACCAAGTGCGCAGCAATGCTACGCGCAAGGTGATGACTAGAGCATTTACTAAGTTGAAATCTGGGATTTAATACAATAGTCAAACCTAAAAAAATGCTCTACAAGCCACATCAATATTTTTTTCCTTGAAGAGTATCGTATTTAACGGATTAAGTTCTGCGTCTAAATGCAATTAAACCTAAACCCAAAAGTACCATGGCGTAAGTACTTGGCTCAGGGACTGATGTAACATTCACCACTGAGTCAATACTAGCTGAGCCAGTAGTAATAATTCCACCAGAACCTATGATTAACGCACCACCTACAACTGGTATATTGCTGCTTGGTTTTAAGACATATCCACTTACAGCACTTATATTCAAGTCCCTACCATCACCAATAATTACAACCGCCCCACCACCTCCTTGTAAAATATCTAGATAAGGCCACTTTACTGTTGGCTGTGTGCGAGCCTGAATAATTACTGTAGGCACGGAAGTTTTTCCGCTAGCTACAGTAATAGCTGAGCTTCCATTTAAGACTACATTATTGCCCATCGTCACGCCGGTTAGCCCTGAAACCGAGATATTAGGTGCAGTAAAAGTTAAATTATCAAGAAACAAATCTCCATCAGCTGAAATGTTAATCACTGAATCTGACGTAATAGAACCGCCGTCTAATGTAAAGTTACCTGCACAAGCAAATGATGCGCCATCTAATAATGATGTCGTTAAAGCACCCGAACAACTGGTGTTTACTATACTTGATGATGAAATTGAAGTTGCGTTGGCAGCAAAAGGGAAAAGCGTTAAGAGGCACAAAACACACAAAAGTCGAGACATACAATTCCCCATTGATTAGTAGCACAATACTAGCACAGTGCTTATGGGGATTTATTACATGTCAGTGAATCCGTAACTACTCAATCTACCTATGCAGTATAGGCAGATTAAGTGGATTGGAAATTCGGCTTTATAACACTCTATTTAAGAACTTTGACCCATTAGCCGCTCAATGCGGCTATCTGGAACAAACCAGATACAAGCAACTGCGGCATAAATCAAGCCTGACAGGATTGGCGAGAAAAACGCCGCGATGATGCCTGCAACATAAAGTGAGGCTGACAATTTACCTTTAACATCACGCCCAACAACTTTGGCTAGCAAAGAGTTTTCACCTTGGCTGACAATAATAGTGCGTTGCAATATTGAATAGGCAATGGCGGCCATCAACAATACTAGTCCGTAAAGGGCTGATGGCATCGCTGCAAAGTGATTCTCGCCCATCCAACCAGAAACAAATGGAAATAGTGATAGCCAAAACAGCAAGTGTAAGTTCGCCCACAAGATATTCCCTTTCACATGCTGAACCGTCTGCAGCATGTGATGATGATTGTTCCAGTAAATACCTACATATATAAAGCTCAACACATAACTTAAAAATACGGGCAGCAATGGTGTTAGAGAGGCAAAATCACTGCCATGTGGCACTTTTAACTCTAGCACCATAATGGTAATGATGATGGCAATCACGCCATCACTAAAGGCTTCCAGACGGTTCTTTTCCATTGTGATTTACTTAGCTAAGGAAACAATAGCTTCAATTTCCACTAATACATCACGTGGTAATTTAGCCACCTGTACGGTTGAACGCGCTGGCGTGTGTGAGCCAAAAGTTTCAGCATATACTTTATTCATCGCGACAAAATCATCCAAGTTTTTTAAAAACACAGTCGTTTTAACTACTTTATCCAAGCTTGAACCTGCAGCTTCAATCACTGCTTTTAAGTTAGCTAATACTTGCGTAGTTTGTACCGTAATATTGCCTTCGTTTAAGGTGCCGTCCGGACGTAACGGAATTTGACCTGAAGTGAATAGCAAATCACCTACCACCATAGCTTGTGAATATGGGCCGATTGCGGCAGGTGCGTTTGGCGTTTGAATAACGTGCATATGAAATCCTTTTTAAAAAAGTGAATGTAGTTAGATTATATAATGCGCTTATATATTGGCGGCATCAAAGTATTGAAAATGTGCACGTTTTACATTGCAAAATAGCTCATAAGCAATAGTACCAGCACTTGTAGCCACCGCATTGGCAGACACTTGATTGCCCCATAACTCTACTTGGCTGCCAATGATTGCGTTGGGAATATCAGTTAAATCTACAAACAGCATATCCATAGAAACGCGACCGATTAATCGCGTCATTTTGCCATCTACGGCCATGGGTGTTCCTGTTACTGCTGACCGTGGATAGCCATCCGCATAACCACAAGCAACTACGCCAACCACTGTGTCACGCTCGGCACTGAATATACTGCCGTAGCCTATAGATTCGCCCTGCTTGATACTGCGAATCGAGATGATTTTTGAAGTAAGCTGCATCACAGGCTTTAACTTGGTATCAGCGTTCATTAATGGATCGGCGCCATAGAGCATGATGCCAGGTCGCGTCCAGTCAAACTTGGCTTGCTTCCAACCTACAATTGCTGCTGAGTTAGCTAAACTTAGCTCTGCGTTTAACCCTTGGGTCGTATTTTTAAAAGTCTCAATTTGTTGCAAAGTATGGTTCGAGCTTAGATTATCCGCATTTGCGAAATGCGTCATCAGCACTATTTTTGCCACGTTTTTATGACTCTTAAGCCGCTCATAAGCTTGTACATAATCGTTTGGCGACAAACCAACTCGATGCATACCACTATCCATTTTTAGCCACACATGCAAAGGTTTTGCGAGTTTGGTTGCTAACAGAACCTCTACTTGCCATTGTGCGTGCACAACAATCCATAAATTATTTGCGACTATTTCGGGCAACTCTATTGCCTCAAAAAACCCTTCTAGCAACAAAATTGGTTCGGGTAATCCAGCTTCGCGTAGTTGCAGTGCTTCTTCTAAACAAGCGACAGCAAAACCATCCGCTTCACCTTCTATGGCTTTAGCGCAATGCACCGCGCCATGCCCATAAGCATTCGCTTTAATCACGGCCAACGCTTTGCCACCATGCGATTGCTTGGCAACACGATAATTGTGCCTAAATGCATCTAAACGAATATGAGCGATTGCTGGACGTGACATGAATATTTTTACTTTTGAGTTATTGGTTTTTTATTAAGCTCGGTTATTGAACGCTGGGGTTGTGTCAGCGCTTTTATTGTAGCGACTTCCCGCATATCGACCAAGTGACAAATCGTCGGTCTGAATCGCTGGTTGGTGATTTGCAAGTAAATCAGCCAACACTTGCCCAGAACCACACGCCATCGTCCAGCCCAACGTGCCATGGCCTGTATTGAGCCATACGTTATTATATATAGCAGAGGCTTTACCTATGATAGGTGTGCCATCAGGCGTCATCGGACGTAATCCTGTCCAAAACAGCGCTTGCGAAGTATCGCCAGCATTAGGAAATAAGCCGTTTAGCACCATCTCTAAAGTTTCACGTCTGCGTGGATTCAGACTTAAATCAAAACCTGCTAACTCAGCCATACCACCCACACGAATACGATTATCGAAGCGGGTAATGGCCACTTTGTAAGTTTCATCCATAACGGTAGAAATAGGCGCTACATCGCTGTTAATAATGGGCACGGTAAGCGAATAGCCTTTAACTGGATAGACTGGAATATCCAAACCCAAGCCCTGCATCAACTCGCGCGAGTAACTACCAAGTGCAACCACATATTGATCTGCCTCTAATACTTCAGCGCCGTTTTGAGTGCTGATTTCCACGCCAGTAAGCTTCCCATGGTGTGTTAGCAAGCAATTAATGGTGACATCTTGCCTAAATTTAACACCAAGCTTTTGAGCTTCTTTCGCCAAGTTAGTGGTAAATATCTGGCAATCACCAGTTTCATCATGGGCTAAGCGCAAACCACCTAACAGATTATCTTTTACCGAGGCCAAACCTGGCTCAACTGCAACACAACCTGCCGGATCTAAATGCTCAAACGGCACGCCCATGCGGCTTAATACGGCGATATCTTTGGCCTCAGCATCTAATTGCTTTTGTGTGCGAAATACCTGCAAAGTACCTTGTGTACGAGCTTCATAAGCAATGCCTGCGTCAGCACGAAGCTCACTCAAGCAATCACGGCTATATTCAGCCAAACGCACCATGCGCTCTTTGTTAAGGTCGTAGCTTTTAGCATTGCAGTTTTGCAATAACTTTAGCGTCCATTCAAGTTGCCATAATGACCAGTCTGGCTTCAATGCCAGCGGTGAGTGACGTTGAAATATCCACTTTAGCGCTTTCATTGGCACGCCCGGAGCTGCCCAAGGTGCAGAGTAGCCTGGGGATATTTGCCCAGCATTGGCATAACTGGTTTCTAAACCTACCGCTGGTTGCCGGTCTATCACCGTGACATCAAACCCTTTTTTTGCCAAATAATATGCGCTTGTTACGCCAACTACGCCAGAACCCAATACCAGCACCCGCATGATGACTCTCCACTACATTATTAAGAATATATTCTCATAAACCATTAACTAACGTTCAGTTAATCAAAGCCCATATATGTTAGTTTATTGAGTAATATCAACATAACTTATCTAAATAATAGTAAATAAAAAGTTAATTTAACTTAATTTAGTGATTTAAATAATATTAATCTCTAAATTTATGACTTATCATAGTTTTTATATAAAATAGTAAGGAATGCATCATGCGAATTCGTACCCATGCTGTTCGTGAACTTGATCGTATAGACTTAAAAATACTGTCGGTGTTGCAGGAAAATGCTCGCATCCCAATTACAGAACTTGCAGAACGCGTCGGACTTTCAGTAACGCCTTGTGGCGAACGTGTCAAAACTTTAGAGAAAGAAGGTGTGATTTTAGGCTACCACGCCCGCCTAGACCCTCACTCGCTCGGGTTAGGCTTACTGGTATTTGTCGAATTAAAGCTATCAACCAAATCCGGGACAATTTTCGGTAAGTTTAAACAAGAAATACTCAAGCTGCCCAGCGTACTAGAGTGTCACTTGGTATCCGGAGATTTTGACTATCTCATCAAAGCACGTATTGCACAAATGGCTGATTATCGAACCTTGCTAGGTGACATATTACTCACGCTGCCAGGCGCACAGGAGTCTAGAAGTTATATTGTGATGGAAGAAGTTAAGGAAAGCTTTGCATTACAGTTGGTGGAAACTAAAGATTAATGCAGATTAATAACTTTCCTCTATAAAAGTGGTTCTAGACTAATAACCTAAATGGCTCTTGCCGCATGTCCAATATAAGAAAACAATGTTATTGTATTGTTAGAAATCTGCATTCATTCAAGTAAAAATAATACGTTTTAATTTTTTCGAAATTTCAACATTATTAGGAGCTTAGAAATGACATCTACACTCGTTAAAAAATCCTTAATCATTGCCTTTTCAACCAGTTTGATCGCTGGGATTTACACCGTTCAGGCTGACACTACGAAAATTGGACAAGGTGAAGGTCAATTAGATGTCATTGCTTGGCCGGGATACTTAGAGCGTGGAGAATCTGACAAAAATTACGACTGGGTAACAGGTTTTGAGAAAGAAACTGGTTGCAAGGTCAATGTGAAAACCGCCGGTACTTCGGATGAAATGGTTTCACTGATGAATAAAGGCGGCTATGACTTAGTTACCGCTTCTGGTGATGCTAGTTTAAGGTTAGTGGCTGGTAAAAAAGTACAACCCATCAACACTGCCTTAGTGCCCTCTTGGTCTACTGTTGATAGTCGATTACAGAATGCCCCATGGCACACTGTAGGTGGTAAACATTACGGCGTTCCTTATCAATGGGGTCCAAATGTATTGATGTATAACACAACCACTTTCAAAACAGCCCCTACCTCTTGGGGTACGGTATTCGAGCCACAAAATCTACCAGACGGCAAACCAAATAAAGGTCGTATTCAAGCCTATGATGGGCCAATTTATATTGCTGATGCAGCGCTATATTTGATGAAAAAAGACCCCTCTCTTGGTATTAAAGATCCATACGAATTGAACGAAAAACAATATGCCGCAGTATTAAAGCTGCTGCGCCAGCAAAAGACCCTTACACATCGATATTGGCATGATGTGACGGTGCAAATGACCGACTTCAAAAAAGAAGGTGTAGTCGCCTCTGGCGCATGGCCATATCAGGTGAATGCGTTAAAAACAGAAAAACAGCCTATTGCCTCGGTGATTCCAACTGAAGGCGCTACTGGCTGGGCAGATACAACGATGTTAGCCACTAAAGCAAAACACCCGAACTGTGCTTACAAATGGCTAGAACACTCACTGGCACCAGCAACCCAAGTGGGCGTGGCTGAATGGTTTGGCTCTAACCCTGTGGTGCCAACGGCATGTAAAACCAAGGCACCGGGCGGCAGCGACTTCTGCGGAGATAATGGCTTTAGTCGTTATGCGGAAATTAAATTCTGGAGAACGCCACAAGCCAAATGCTCACTCAAAGAAGGCTGTGTGCCCTATAGCCGTTGGACTTCGGACTATATTGCCATCATGGGCGGCAGATAGTTTTAGCTTATGACTGCTATTCCAGATGTGTTTACGGCCGTAGAGTTTTCTATCGTCAGCAAACACTATGGCGATGTTCGTGCGGTGGATAACGTTTCAATTGCTGTCGCAGAGGGCGAGTTCTTTTCTATGCTTGGCCCAAGTGGTTCTGGCAAAACCACTTGCTTGCGACTCATTGCTGGCTTTGAGCAGCCAAGCATTGGTAGCATTAAAATTTTCGGCAAAGAAGCAGCAGGAACACCACCATATGAACGAGAAGTAAATACAGTTTTTCAGGATTACGCGCTGTTTCCACATATGAATGTGCTAGATAACGTTGCTTATGGTCTTCGCGTGAAAGGCATCGCCAAGCCAGAATGCTATAAGCGCGCAGAGCAAGCACTAGAGCAAGTCGCTTTGGCTGAATATGGCAAACGTAAACCTGGTGAGTTATCAGGCGGTCAGCGTCAGCGTGTCGCATTGGCGCGGGCATTGGTGAATAAACCTCGCGTTTTATTGCTGGATGAACCGCTAGGTGCGTTGGATTTAAAGCTGCGCGAGCAAATGCAGTTGGAACTCAAAACACTACATAAGAAACTTGGCATTACCTTCATTTATGTCACTCATGACCAAAGTGAGGCCTTATCCATGTCTGATCGCGTCGCAGTATTTAATCGTGGAAAAATCGAGCAAGTTGATACTCCACGCAATCTGTATATGCACCCTAAAACCAGCTTCGTCGCAGATTTTGTAGGTACTTCAAATGTGATTAATAGTGCTATGGCTCAACAACTTACAGGTCAAAATCAGCCATTTTCGATACGTCCTGAGCACATCAAGCTAGGTACTAATGAGTTCAATGATAAGCAAAATGACATCATCAAAGTAGCGGGTGAAGTGGTTGATATTCAATACCATGGCGCTACCAGTAAGGTCGAGGTAAGCGTTGGCAACCAAATGTTGTTCATGGTACTTTCCAACACTGAGCTCTCTGAGGCTGAGCTACCTAAAATCAGCCAGAGGTTGAACCTATGCTGGTCAAAAAGCCGCATGGTCATGCTGGAAAATCAAGCTAGCTAGTGTCGCACCGCCATCATGCAATCGTCTATCATCAATGCAGATACTTCAAAGCCATTTGGACGGAAGTTCAGTAACACGCTTTACCGTAAAAACAATCTCTTCCTATTTTTGCTACTCACCCCGCCACTACTATGGTTTGGAGTGGTTTACTTAGGTTCGTTATTCGCTTTATTGTGGCAAAGTTTTTATACGTTTGATAGTTTCAGCATGGCTGTTTCAAATGATTTAACACTTGAAAACTATCGCAGTCTTTTCGATGCCACTAACTTTGACATTATTCTGCGTACACTCACTATGGCAGTTGCGGTGACGCTCGCAACTGCATTGATTGGCTTCCCCATTGCTTACTACATGACGCGCTACGGTAGCCGAGCTGAAAAAGGTTTTTTCTATATTGCAGTAATGTTGCCGATGTGGGCAAGCTACATCGTTAAAACCTATGCTTGGACGGTGATTTTATCTCAACAAGGAATTTTGTACTGGTGCATCAATCATTTAGGTTTATCCGGTGCGCTTAACCATGTGCTACAAATACCAGCCATTGGCGGCAACACGCTAGCAACTTCTAATCTTGGGCGCTTTATCGTTTTCACCTATATTTGGCTGCCTTTTATGATTTTGCCTATACAAGCCGCACTTGAGCGCGTGCCTACCAATTTGCTGCAAGCCTCTGCCGACTTAGGCGCAAAGCCTGCACAAACCTTTCGTCGCGTATTGCTGCCGCTGGTCTTTCCTGGGGTTGTGGCAGGCTCAATTTTTACTTTCTCACTTACATTGGGCGATTACATTATTCCGCAGCTTATTGGCCCAAGCGGTTTATATATCGGCACCATGGTGTACACAATGCAAGGCTCGGTAGGCAATATGCCGCTGGCTGCAGCATTTACAGTGGTACCCATTACGCTCATTTTTATTTACTTATCACTTGCCAAACGTACCGGAGCATTTGATGCTCTTTAAAACGAAAAAAAACCAACCAAGCGCACCCATTTGGCTAAAAACACTAGCTTATGGCGGCTTGGTATTTTTACACGTCCCAATTGCTGTCATCGTGATTAATGCCTTTCTAGTAAGCGATGGCAGTCATACACACTTTACCTTGCATTGGTTTCATGCTGCTTTTGCACGTGAAGATGTTATGTCTGCGATTGCTTTATCGCTCAAAGTGGCGGCATTCGCAACTTCACTGGCAATCATTATGGGCACCATGACCGCTGCTGCTCTATACAGGCGTAATTTTTTTGGCAAAGAAGCTATTACAACCATGCTGATTTTACCTATCGCACTTCCTGGCATTATTACTGGTATCGCATTACTCTCTGCAATGAATATCCTAGACATTACACCAGGCTTTTTAACTATCGTCGTCAGTCATGCAACATTTTGTGTAGTGATGATTTATAACAATGTGGTAGCACGTTTTAGGCGCATGCCGCATAACTTGATTGAAGCTTCTATGGATTTAGGAGCAGATGGGTTCACCACATTTAGATTCATCATCTTACCGCAACTTGCTACCGCCTTATTAGCTGGTGCTTTGCTGGCGTTTGCGCTTTCATTTGATGAGCTGATTGTGACCATTTTCACCGCGGGTCACGAAGTAACACTACCTATTTGGCTACTCAACCAACTGTCTAGACCGCGTGATTCGGCTATTACCAACGTTGTAGCAATGATGGTCATGCTCGTGACAGCAATACCTATTATTGCTGCATATTATTTAACACGTGGCACAGAAAGCATCGCAGGCAGTAGTCGTTAAAATCAATAAAATATAATTTTTAAAGAGGATACAAAAATGCAGAACTTTCAGACTCAACTACTCATCAACGGCAAGTTTGTTATAGGTGAAGGTGCATTAATCAGTGTGCTGAACCCTGCGACTGAAGCAGAGATAACTCAAGTTGCAGAAGCATCTTTGGCACAAATTCAACAAGCGGTTTCTGCCGCTGCCAGCGCCTTTTCTAGCTGGAAAAAAACCACGCCGCGCGATCGCGCAACCATGCTACTTAAACTTGCAGACGCCATTGAATCTAACGCAGAAATTTTTGCTGAACTTGAATCGATGAATTGTGGTAAGCCTTATTTGGCGGCTTTGAATGATGAGATGCCTGCCGTTGCTGACGTGTTCCGCTTCTTTGCAGGTGCTGTACGCAACATGACGGGCTCATTAGCTGGCGAATATTTAGCTGGCCATACCAGCATGATACGCCGCGATCCTATTGGCGTAGTGGCTTCAATCGCGCCGTGGAATTATCCACTGATGATGGCAGCATGGAAACTAGGTCCTGCATTAGCCGCTGGCAATACTGTGATTCTCAAACCATCAGAAATGACGCCATTGACCACATTAAAACTTGCTGAGTTAATCGCTGATATTTTTCCTGCAGGTGTGGTGAATATTTTAAATGGTCGTGGTGAGTCTGTTGGTGCGCCTATGATTTCTCAGCCGCAAGTGCAAATGATCTCAATTACTGGTGACATTTCAACTGGTCAAAAAATTATGGAAATGGCTGCAAAAAGCGTGAAACGTACTCACCTAGAGTTGGGCGGAAAAGCACCTGTGATTGTATTTGATGATGCAGACATCGCCGCAGTAGTAGAAGGCGTGCGTACCTTCGGCTTTTACAACGCGGGGCAAGACTGCACCGCCGCTTGCCGTATTTATGCAGGCAAAAAAATCTACGATAAATTAGTCGCCGATTTATCTTCAGCCGCTGCAAGTATCAAAGTGGGCGAGCAGAAAGAGTCTGGCGTTGAGATGGGTCCATTGATTTCTGCCAGACAGCGCGACCGTGTGGCAGATTTTGTGAAGCGCGCTGCCGCACAAAAACATATTGAAATTACGACAGGTGGCGCAGCGCGTGACGGTCGTGGCTTTTTTTACCAACCCACCATTGTGGCTGGCGCTTTGCAAACCGATGAAATCGTCTGCAAAGAGGTATTTGGCCCCGTAGTTTCAGTGACTCGTTTTGATGATGAAGAGCAAGTTGTAGGCTGGGCAAATGATTCAGAATACGGGCTAGCAAGCTCTGTATGGACTAGTGATATTTCACGTGCCATGCGCGTTTCGGCTGAATTACAGTACGGCTGCACTTGGGTTAACACACATTTCATGCTGGTTTCTGAAATGCCACATGGTGGTATGAAAAAATCAGGGTATGGTAAAGATATGTCAATGTACGCGATTGAAGATTACAGCAGCGTGCGACATGTCATGGTTAAGCTATAAATAATTTAAGTTAAAAAAGCTAACTTGCAAGCAATGCTTATCAAAACTATATTAAACACTAGTTTTTATAAGCATTGCTTGCAGCTTGGCATATTGCGACAAACTCATCGGTATTGAGCGAGGCGCCGCCTACCAAGCCGCCATCGATATCAGGCATGGAGAACAACTTGGTAGCATTATCAGCTTTCACGCTTCCTCCATAGAGGATGCGAATATTTTCTGCGATGTCAGCATCTAACAACTCGATATGCCCACGCAAAAAACTTAGAATATTTTGCGCGTGTTCTGGCGATGCGGCTTTACCAGTACCAATCGCCCATACAGGCTCATAAGCGAGCACCCCATTCGCTAAGCCTTTGACGCCAATCTCAGCTATCACCGCATTGAGTTGTCGTATAGTCACGACGTCTGTAATGCCCTCTTCATACTCCTCTAAGGTTTCACCCATACAGAAAATAGGCTTCAAACCTACCTTAGTCGCCACTTCAAAGCGCTCCCCAATAGAATGGTCAGTATCATGACCGCGCTGACGGCGTTCTGAATGACCGATAATCACGTATTCGCAGCCAAACTCTTTTATCATGCCTGGCGACACCGAGCCAGTATAAGCACCCGATTCATAACGGCTCATATTCTGCCCACCCCAAGTAATAGCGCTGCCTTTTAACAATGCTTCAGCTTGAAATAAATAGGGATGCGGCATGCATACCGAGTAATCTGCATCCGGATAATCACGAGTACCAGCCAATAAGCCCTCTAAAAAGGCTTTGTTACTGGATAAAGAACCATTCATTTTTCGGTTTGCAACAACCAGCTTACGTCTCATTTAAAGTCTTACGTTTCATTTAAGTTCTCAAAAAAATTTCTGGCCGATGCGCAAGTAATATCCAAGTCATATCAAAGCTTAATCGTCTTATTAAAAAATGCCTCCACTTGGCTATGCGAAACTGGCTTACTCACGAGGAAACCTTGTATTTCATCACAACCCAATTCTCGCAAAAACTCTAATTGAGCTTTTGTTTCTATGCCTTCACTCACCACACGAATTTTTAAGGCATGTGCCAAATTAATAATCGCAGTCACGATTTCCGCATCGTCATTATTGGTTAATACGTCGTTAATAAAACTCTTGTCGATTTTAACCGCATCAATCGGCAAACGCCTTAGCTGACCTAAATTCGAATGCCCTGTACCAAAATCATCAATATACAGATGCAGATGAAGCGCGCGCATTTCCGCCAAAATCTCCATGGTCATTTCAGGATCATCCATCGTTGCGCTTTCGGTAATCTCTACGTTGAGCATAGCAGGATTCATACCTGTAGTTTTGATGATTTCCAAGATATCCGCAATTAACGACAAATCACTAAATTGTCGTGGCGAGATGTTCACCGCGACAGGCGGCGGGTTAAGTCCTGCCTCATACCATCTCACCCACTGCTCGCAAGCTTCACGGATGACAAAACGCCCAATTGGCACAATGAGGCCAGTTTCTTCAGCAATCGGAATAAACTTATCTGGGCTAGTCAGCACGCCAGCATTAGTTAACCAACGCACTAGTGCCTCTAAACCCACCACTTGATTGGTGCGTAAATCCACTTTAGGCTGATACATCAATAGCAACTCACCCTTCTCTAGGGCTTGCTGCAAACCGTTTTCAATTTGTAGTTGCTCATGCGCGAATACGTTCATCTCTTCGCTGAAGTACTCAAAACCGCTACGTTTGCTTTTTGCTTGGTACATGGCTAAATCAGCATGTCTAAGCAATGCATGTGCATCAGTCGCATCATTAGGGTAAACACTAATGCCGATACTTGCACCTACGCTGTAACGTCGCCCTTGCAGCTCAAATGGCTCTGATACTATACCAATGATTTTTCTAGCTAAATTGCTAGCAGCATTGTTCACGGGAGGATGTGTATACACGACAGCAAACTCATCGCCACCTAAGCGCGCAACAAAATCATCAGCTCGCAAAATTTCATTCAGACGCGTAGCTATGATTCTAAGCACCGCATCGCCTAGCTCATGCCCTTCTGAATCGTTAATTTTCTTAAAGCGATCTAAATCAATAAATAATAAGTAAACCTGTTGCTTTTGCCGATAAGCTTGCGCGAGGCTATGCGTTAAAAAGTGTTGAAAATAAGTACGATTTGGTAATGAAGTAAGCGGATCATGGTTCGCTAACTTATTAAGTTCAGCTTCTGCATTATGGCGTTCAGAGAAGGCTGAGGCCACAAACAAGCCACCCAAAGCCATAGGAATAAGTCCAACTTTAAGGGTGAACACTGCCTGCGAGTACAATTCAGAATGGATCTGCTCAACGTTAAAAATAAGCGAAGCAAAAGCAATGAGCGCCGCAATAAAAATAGCGGCATGCGTAACAATTGTTTGAAACCTAAGTGCAGCCAATAACACAAAGGCTAACAACACAAAAATGATAACTTCTGATGATGCCAACATCTGGCCATACTCCAAAGTTAGCCAAGAAACGATGACCATAGCGATAAATGCCGTGCCAATTTCAAGTTTTTCTTGTGTTTGGAAATAAGTATTTTGATATGCAAATATTGAAAGTAATAAAGGTACAGTGAGATAAGCAAGCAGTAACTCACTAAACCACCATGACATCGTCGTCTGAACAATCGAATCCCAAGAGGCAAAGCCCAGCCACTGCATACTCAATATTGTAATAAGAGTATGCGCGGCACTCGCAATTGGCGCGGCAATAAAAGCAAAGGTCGCCACAGTGGACACTTGATTAATAGTCACTACTGTTGGATGAAAGAGCCTTAAAAGGTAGCAGAATAGAAATGCCGCAATGCCACTACCAATAGCCAAGGTGGCAGCGAGTTGCCAAGGCATTTTGAGCAAATGAAACAGCAATGATCCTATGACGCAACCTAAAATACCAGCCCAGCCGTACCTTACGCTAAGTGCAGCAGCTAGCGCGATAGCAGGCAACTCAAAAAATGAGATTGCATCAATATAAGGGGTGATAAACGTGCCCAAATAGGCAATGATAAAGTAGACGAGTCCGATGACGCCAGCGTCTGCTAGAAAAGACTTTGCTTGCTCAATAGTAGGAATACTTACTTTAAATTCCATGTACTTATACTCATTCTTCCAAACTCAATCAGCATTAGATTCATTCTAGCCCATTGTGCTTATCAAGCAAAAACTTAGCTACGATTTTTTATGTAAATTCATGTTAAATCTTCAGACTAAAAGGTCGGTGGACTACAAGAACTCACTAAAGTACATGGCTGAGATCCTGCATTTCTAAAGCGATGCGGCATATTGCTATTAAAATAATAAGCATCGCCAACGCCTAACACCCGCGTGGATTCACCCACGGTGACCTCCAGTCGACCTGATAATATCACTCCACCCTCTTCACCTTCATGTTGCAGCATATTTAAGCCAGTATCCGCGCCCACTTCATAGGTTTCATAAAGAATTTGCAACATATGACCCGCTTTTGCTGAACCAATTTGTCGATATGAAATGCCTTCGCCACCACTAATTTCTGTCAGTGATTCAGCGCGGTAAAACACATCACTTTGCATATTTGGCAGTTCATCAGAAAAGAACTCAGCTAACGTCATTGGAATGCCTGCAAGTATGCGCTTTAGCGCGCTCACTGATGGACTAGTATTACCAGATTCAATCAATGAGATTGTCGCGTTGGCTACCCCAGCTTTTTTCGCCAAAGCACGCTGCGAGAGTTGATGCCGCAAACGAACAATTTTTAGCCTTGCGCCTAAATCTAACTCCATATACTGACCTCTTAAATTTTAACGTGTTTAAAGTGTTAAATATACAATATCACTCGAATAATTAAAACCAATAAAATCAATTGCTTAATTTTATTAAAAACCATCATTGACACAGTTTACTAAACATCTGAATATACTCACCATATTTAAGTTTTTAGAAAACAATCATGTCTCAAAGTAACTCAATCAAACTGCCTAATATGTCTAACTATTGGATGCCATTCACTGCAAATCGGCAATTTAGAAGCATGCCGCGACTCTTTAAAGCGGCTAAAGGCAATTACTTCACTTCCATAGACGATAGGCAAATTCTTGATGGCACCGCAGGTTTGTGGTGCGTACCAGCTGGGCATGGCCGTACTGAAATTGCCACAGCAGTAGGCAACCAGTTATTAACATTGGATTACGCACCTGCGTTTCAATCCAGCCACCCATTGGCTTTTGAAGCTGCAGAGCGTGTTGCAGCCTATATGCCAGAAGGCTTAGACCGTATATTCTTTACGAATTCAGGTTCAGAATCGGCTGATACAGCCCTTAAAATCGCACTCGCTTACCACCGTGTATGCGGTAACCCTTTGCGCAACAAACTAATTGGTCGTGAGCGTGGTTATCACGGTGTGAATTTTGGTGGCATCGCAGTGGGCGGCATTGCTGGTAATCGTAAAGCTTTTGGCAATGGCTTAGCTGGGGTTGACCATATTCGCAATCCATTAGATATTGCAAAAAATGCATTCACCAAAGGCGTGCCTGCCGATGGCGGTGTGGCGCTGGCGAATGAATTTGAGCAACGCATACTCACGCTGCATGATCCATCGACGATTGCCGCGCTAATTGTAGAACCCATGCAAGGCTCGGCTGGTGTAGTAGTGCCGCCAGCAGGCTACTTAAAACGTTTACGTGAAATATGTACTCAATACGGTATTTTGCTCATTTTTGATGAAGTGATTACAGGCTTCGGGCGACTTGGCACTAAATTCGGCGCCGATTATTTTAACGTGATTCCAGACATCATCACCTGCGCGAAAGGCCTCACCAATGGCGTTGTACCTATGGGTGCAGTCGCGGTAAAACGTGAGATTTACGATGCATTTATGGAAAAATCGCCAGCAGGCGCAATCGAATTACCACATGGTTATACTTATAGCGCGATTCCAATTGCTTGCGCCGCTGCCATTGCTACATTGGATATTTTTGCAGCTGAAAAGTTAGAAGACCGCGCAGCAGGTTTAAGCGCCTATTTTGAACAAGCTGCACACAGCCTAAAAGGCTTGCCGATGGTGAAAGATATTCGCAATATTGGGTTAGTCGCAGGGATTGAATTCGAGGTAATCGCAGGTAAAGCAGGTGCCATGGCTTTTGCTACTTATTTAAAGTGTTTTGAAATGGGCATACATGTGCGTTTTACAGGTGACATCATCGCAATTTCACCGCCTTTAACCATAGAGAAGAATGAAATCGATCGCATTTTCAACACGCTTGCAGATGCAATCAAAAGCGTAGCCGCCGCTGGTGAAGTTGGCCTAGATGCCAGCAACTATCTTAAAAATGAACAAGCTTGGGCGATGCAGCAGTCGCTCTAAAGCTGTAGGTCGATTAAGACCGACTTACTAGTAAATACAATATATAAAATGGAATCACAAAAATGAGTATAAAAACTATCGGACACTATATCAACGGTCAGCACATCGCTGGTGCTAGCGGCAGATTAAGTGACGTTTACAACCCAGCAACAGGTGAAGTCCAAGCAAAATTAAGTAACGCAAGCGTAGCGGAAACTGAAGCCGCGATTACTGCAGCACAGGCCGCATTCCCAGCTTGGGCTGCCATGCCAGCACTCAGACGCGCACGCATCATGTTTAAGTTCAAAGCCTTACTTGATGAACATGCCAACGATTTAGCTAAAGCGATTTCACTTGAACATGGAAAAACGATTAGTGATGCACGCGGTGAAGTGACGCGCGGAATCGAAGTGGTGGAGTTTTCCTGCGGCATGCCACATTTACTCAAAGGTGATTTTAACGAGCAAGTTGGCATGGGCATAGATACTTACAGCATGCATCAGCCACTGGGCGTTGTTGCTGGCATTACTCCATTTAACTTCCCTATTATGGTACCGCTATGGATGATTCCCATGGCATTAGCGACCGGCAATACATTTGTACTAAAACCATCAGAAAAAACGCCAAGTGCAAGCTTGATGATTGCGGATTTACTTTCTGAAGCCGGTTTGCCGGCAGGAGTATTTAACTTAGTGAATGGCGATAAAGAAGCGGTTGATGTATTACTCACAGATAAGCGCATTCAAGCTATTAGCTTTGTAGGTTCAACACCGATTGCTGAATATATTTACAGCACTGGCACTAAAAATGGCAAACGCGTGCAAGCTTTAGGTGGTGCCAAAAACCACTTAGTGGTGATGCCAGACGCGGATTTAGACCAAGTGGCTGATGCACTGATTGGCGCAGGTTACGGCTCTGCTGGTGAGCGTTGCATGGCGATTTCAGTAGCTGTAACAGTAGGTGATATTGCTGATAAATTAGTGGCTAAACTAAAAGAAAAAGTGAAAACCATCGTGATAGACCAAGGCTTGAATGAAAAAGCAGATATGGGTCCATTAGTAACACCACAGCACTTTGCCAAGGTGAAAGAATATGTTGATTTAGGTGTGTCAGAAGGTGCAAATCTAGTCATCGATGGTCGCGGCTATAGCCATGCAGGTCATGAACAAGGCTTCTTTTTGGCACCATGCTTATTCGATAATGTCACCAAAGACATGCGCATTTATAAAGAGGAAATTTTTGGTCCAGTATTATGTGTAGTGCGTGCAGAAACGTTTGAAGAAGCATTGCAATTAGTCAACGACCATGAGTTTGGCAACGGCACGGCAATTTTCACACATGACGGTGAAGTCGCACGTGAGTTCACTAGTCGCGTACAAGCGGGCATGGTTGGCGTGAATGTGGCGATTCCTGTGCCAATTGCTTTCCATAGCTTTGGTGGCTGGAAACGCTCATTATTTGGTGACCATCACATCTATGGTACTGAAGGTATGCGCTTTTACACACGCTTAAAAACCACCACTTCTCGCTGGCCTTCTGCCGCTAAAAGTACGGGCTCTGAATTTGTTATGCCGACCATGAAGTAAAAACACCCAATCAATTCACAAGATAAATTCATAAGATAAAAATATGTCATCGTTAAAGCACGTTGCTGAATTAATTAAGAAAAATAAAATCACCGAAGTAGAGTGCCTGTTCCCTACGATCAACGCCACACTACGTGGCAAGGTGATGCGCGCTCATGACTTTGCAAAAGGCAAAGAATTACGCATCGCCAGAGCGGTGATTTTACAAACTATTAATGGCGAGTATTGCGATGACCATGTGATTGGTGCGACAGATAACGACACCATACTTAAGCCAGATTACAGTACATTTAAAATACTGCCATGGCAGCCACAGCGTGCTTGGGTGCTGCATGACTGCATGAATTTTGATGGTAGTCCGTCAGAACACGCACCGCGCAATGTGCTTAGAAAAGTTTTAGCGCAATATCAAGCACTTGGTTTACAGCCTGTAGTCGCGCCAGAAATTGAGTTTTATCTATTTAAACGTGACGGTCAAGAAGCAACAGGTTTCACGCCACCTACCATGCGTGGCGGCAGCATAGAACTAGAGCGTCAAATGGGCTATAGCCTAAACTCTACTGCTGAAATGCGCGACTTTTGGCAGGCACTACAAGCCGCTTTTGATGCACTGGAAATTCGTACCGATACTTGGCTGCATGAAATGGCACCCAATCAGTTTGAAATTAATCTGCTGCATGGTAATGCGCTTAAACTTGCCGATGATGTGGTGCTATTTAAACATACCTTGCGCGAGATTGCCGCTCAACATGGCTTAAATGCGGTGTTCATGGCGAAACCTTTAGCTGATTACGACGGCAGCTCTATGCATTTACACCAAAGTATTATTGACGCTAAAGGTAACAATATTTTTAGCGATAACAAAGGAAACGCCACACCAGAGTTTTACGCCTATATTGCCGGCCTGCAAAACTACATGGCAGATTTAATGCCATGGATGGCACCTTATTTTAATTCGTGGCGCCGCTATGCGCTTGGCACGCAAGCACCGGTTAACCTGCAATGGGGGCACGATAACCGCACTATTGGCCTACGCGTACCACACTCTGTGGCTGCAGCGCGTCGCGTTGAAAATCGCTTTGCTGGCAGCGATGCCAACCCTTATTTGGCAATGGCTGCCTCGCTTGCTTGCGGCTTACGTGGTATGCAAGAAAAACTGAAGTCTACCGCACCTGTGGATGATAAAGATGGTTATGAATTCCCACGCGAAATTGCCATCGGCTTAGAAAGCGCCATCACGCAGCTTAAGCAAAGCAAATCTGCGCGTGAAATGTTTGGCAACGAATTTATAGATGCATTTTGCAACGTTAAAGAGATTGAGCTAGCGCACTTTATGTACGAAGTGAGTAGCTGGGATAGACGCTATTTGGCTTTGCAAGTATAAGTTGCATGCTCACTGCACAACTATCCGATAAACGCCGCAACTTAAGCATAGTTGCGCTCAATGCTGTTTCTACGCTTTCGCAGATTGGTCAGTATGGGCTAGGCACAACCTTGCTGCCCATCGCATTAGTCGCTAAAGGCGCAACGCCAGAGCAAATTGGTATCACTAGCTCCGCACTGTGGCTAGGCATGTTGGCTGGGCTTTTAGTCACAGGTCAACTCATACGCGCTTTGGGCTATCGCATCACGGTGATTTTAGGCTTAGTCATTAGCGCATTAAGCTTTGCTGTAATGCCCTGGCTGGATTGGCAATGGTGGCTTATTCCCGCAGCGGCTATCGGTTTTGGCTTAGGTTTGCGGTGGATAGCCAACGAAACTTGGCTATACCGACTCGCGCCTGCACATGCACGCGGCAGAATTATCGGCATACACGAAACCCTGATTAGCATTGCTGCCATCTTAGCGCCACTGATTATTGTGAGTGTGGGTGCAATCAAACCAACTGCGTTTTTGATGGCGGCAACCATCATCATGCTGGCAATCATGCCGCTATTCATCGCGGTCACTTTATCCGTGACAGATAGCTCACAAGAAAATAATTTCAAAGACAGTCATTTAAATTTAAGCAAACCTATCAAACAAACCATCGCATTTTTGATGGGATTTGGTGCGCTAATCTCAGGTTTAGGCGGCTGGATGGAAGGCAGTATCTTAGCGTTTCTACCCGTATACAGCGCTGACATTGGCTTAGCCAGCAGTAATGTAGCCTGGTTACTCACCATTCTAGGCATTGGTGCGACGACTTGTCAGTTTGCGATAGGTTGGTTAGCGGACAACAAAGGCTTATTATGGACAGCCAAACTATGCACTTTTGCCGCATTCTTAGCGGTACTAATTGCTATCATTTTCGAAAAGAACTTCTTAAATTTAGCAGTGACCATGTTCATATTAGGCGGTGTAGGCGGCGGTTTGCTTACACTAGGCATCTTTTGGGCAACACTGACTGATACAACGGTTACAAAGGCAAGCCATTCAGAAGTAAACTTAAGTAATCGCGTCAGACAAGTGTCCATCGTTTACACAATTTTGTCCGCTGCAGGACCATTTGTAGCGGGCTTTGTCGTGAGTCATGCTGGCAGCAGAAGCTTATTTTGGCAGCAATTGGCGATAATATTGGTGATCGCAATCGTACTATTTTGGCAGTCACATAAAAATACAGTCGATTGATACTATGTTATTGAATACTTTGTAAAAAATATACCCTCCACGCTCTTAATCAGAGTTCATATTCTTGAATAAAGAATCCCCAAACAATCATTATCTTTACATAAACTTACAAAAATTTACAATTAATTCAATAAGTTAGAGCGTTTAACTGCATCTAATCACACATATTGATTACGCCCGACAGTGATTAAATCATCGCTTGGAATATTCAGAAGATGAAATCGCTTTTTTGCTGATCACTTCTCGAAGATATCCATAAATCTACCACTATTTTATTTAGTTAGATTCGCATCCCTCACGACTTATATATCAAAGCTTATATATCAAAGGATGACTGATTAACACTTTATAAATAGAGGAATATTTTGTAAATTAAACTCACTAAGGAGTAATCATTATGACGAGTATCAGTAGTGTGTCATCAACCAATAGTATTTATCAAACATCGCAAACCAGCGCTGGACATAGCGCACATCGCATGAAGCCTGACAATGACCAACGTCAGGGTAAAGATGATGGTGGACTAATGGGTGCAATAGACACTGCGCTTAAATCTGCTGGAATATCAGGCGGTCTTTCTTCCATCTTTGGCGACCCCAGTGCGTCAAGCACTTCAAGTACAAGCTCAAGTAGCGATACTACAAGCTCAGACACAACGGCCTCAAGCACAGATGCTACATCTGCTTTAAGTACTTTTATGCAAAACCTAATGGCGGCACTGCAATCTCAAAGTGGCTCCAATACTTCAAATGACTCATCGTCATCAGAACAGGATTCTATGCTACCTCCCCCACCACCAATGGGCATGGGAAGCAGTGATATGGATAGCAAAATGCAAAGTTTAATTTCACAACTCAGTAATACTAGTAGCTCGTCTTCATCTGATAGCTCTAGCTCCAGTGATAGTTCAAGCTCTTCATTACAATCCAGCTTTAATGATTTGTTGAGCGCTTTGGGAAAATCCTCTTCTGGCGGAAGTAGCCTAGAGACTTTCTTACAGTCATTGTCTAGCAGTTTAGAAGGTCATGGCGCGTCAGGTAATGTGGTCAGTACTAAGGTTTAAATAGCCATTACGTGTGCAAACCTCACTAGCTGAGGTTTGCTATCACATGTGCAGAACGCCTGCGAATCATTACATGCCAGAATAAACGGGACCGCTTCCACCCTCAGGCGGAACCCACACAATATTCTGCGTAGGGTCTTTAATATCGCAGGTTTTGCAATGTATGCAGTTTTGCGCATTAATCTGCAAATGCTTTGCCTCATTCTTAACGACTATCTCATACACGCCAGCTGGGCAATAACGCTGTTCGGGCGCATCATATATTGCGAGATTGATACTGATTGGCACAGTGTTATCTAGTAAATGTAGATGACATGGTTGATTAGCATCATGCGCAATATTGCTCAGACTAATTGAATTTAATTTATCGAAGCTGTAAATTCCATCAGGTTTAGGATAGTTAATTTTAGGCATATCAGCCGCTGGTTTAGTGCAATTATGGTCAGCTTTATCATGCTGAAGTGTCCATGGTAAATGTAGCTTAAATGCCGCCAACCACATTTCAAATCCACCTAGCAACATCCCTACCCAACTACCAAATTTTGATAATAACGGCTTTACATTGCGTACAGCGTTGAGGTCTTGCCAAACCCATGAATCCTGTAACGCTTTAGTGTAGTTAAGCAACAAAGGCGTTGCTGAGTGATTATCCACTGGATTATTTAGCGCCTCGAATACCGCTTCAGCTGCCAGCATGCCTGATTTCATTGCGTTATGACTGCCTTTAATACGTGGCACATTCACCATACCTGCACTGCAACCAATCAGCGCGCCGCCAGGGAATACCAGTTCAGGCCAAGATTGCAAACCACCTTCGCTAATAGCTCTTGCGCCATAGCTTAAACGCTTACCGCCTTTAAGTAGCGCTTGCATTTTAGGGTGAGTCTTAAAGCGCTGAAATTCATCATAAAGTGATAAATGCGGATTGGCATAATCCAGATGCACGACAAAGCCAACTGAAACCAACTGTTCGCCATAGTGATAGATAAAAGATCCGCCGCCCGTATCTTTATTTAGCGGCCATCCTAGGCTATGCTGAACCAAGCCTTTACTATGCTGCTCAGCAGGAATACGCCAAACCTCTTTAAAACCTAAACCATACTTCTGTGGAGATGAATTTTTGCGTAAATCAAAATGACTTTCTAGCTCGCGCGTAAGTGAGCCGCGAGTGCCTTCTGCGATTAAGGTATAGGGCGCTCTGATTTCAATACCCGCTGTGAATTGTGCAGTTGGCTGACCAGTAGCATCTCGTCCCATATCACCAGTAATGATGCCGACGACTTTATCCTGTTCGTCATAAAGCATTTCTTGTGCAGAAAAGCCCGCGTAAATTTCAACACCCAAGGCTTCAGCTTGCTCGCCCAGCCATCGACATACATCGCCTAAGCTGGCAATGTAATTACCTTGATTGTTCATCAAAGGTGGCATTAAGCGGTGCGGGATTGACCAAGATTTTGTTTCACTTAGTATCAGAAACTCATCATCTTGAACTGGAGTATTGAGAGGCGCACCCTGCTCCTCCCAATCTGGGATGAGTTCGTTTAATGCAATGGGGTCTATCACCGCGCCTGAGAGTATATGTGCGCCAACTTCTGCGCCTTTTTCAAGGACGCATACACTTAACTCTTTGCCAGTTTCATTGGCAAGTTGCTTAAGTCTAATTGCCGCAGCAAGCCCGGACGGGCCAGCACCTACAATCAAAACATCATAATTCATCACGTCACGTTGCATCATTATCCTTCTGTATTCTTCAGTCTATTCTGGTAGTCTATTTCTGGCTAAGCAATTTCTGGCAGATTAACCAAGTCACTTCGCTCAACACCTACAGTCAAACGCTTGCATAAATTTAAAAATTCCCGAACCCCAGTCGTTTGATATTTATGATTTTCTGCTTATGCCACAGAAAATAAAAGAAACGACTCAAGTCCAAATTAGGCGTGGAAATAGCGACCAAGCTGCCGCGGCGAAAAGCATCTTTTAGCGCTAAGCGTGAAATACACCCAATGCCAAGCCCAGATTCTACGGCACGTTTAATCGCTTCGGTATGCTCTAACTCTAACCTGATTTTAAGCTCAGAGTGATGACTATGAAATGCTCGGTCAAACGTTTCGCGCGTACCGGAACCCTTTTCACGCAAAATCCAGTCTTCTTGAAGTAGTTGCTCCATAGAAACTTTACGCTGGCCAGCCAATGAATGATTTGGTGCACTAAACACAACAAGCTCATCAGCTATCCATGGCTGAACCTCAATATCAGGGTGATTGCAATCACCCTCGATTAAACCTAAGTCTAATTCATGATTGGCTATCTGCTGCACTATCGTACTGGTATTATGCACCTTTAATTGTATGCGGCTCTCAGGGTGCTCCTGTAAAAATCTGGCAACCAGAATCGTCGCTAGGTAATTGCCGACAGTAAGTGTTGCACCAATTCTCATATGCCCAAAACCAGCATGTCCTTGCAACAGGTTCTCTATTTCTTTGGCTCTATCAAGTAACTCAACGGCTCTTGGCAACAATTGCTGCCCTGTTTCATTAATGCGTAAAGATTTACCGACGCGATCGAAAAGCTGCAAATCGAATTGCCGCTCAAGTTCGCTGAGCGCAGTACTCGTTGCAGACTGTGAAAGTGACAATGCCTCAGACGCACGCGACACGCTCTCTGTACGGCTAATTGCAACAAAAATCTCAAGTTGTCGTAAGCTATATTTCATGTGCTTAATACCAAATTGATATATCTATACAATAGATATATATAATCATTATAATCCATTTAGTATATATTATACGCTAGTGTAGAATGCACAGCAATTGCAAAGGAAACTGTCATGAAAATATTAGTCGCAGTCAAACGAGTAGTAGATTACAACATTAAAGTACGCATCAAACCAGATGGTTCTGATGTGGATATCGAGGGCGTCAAAATGGGCATTAACCCTTTTGATGAGAATGCACTTGAAGAAGCTTTACGCTTAAAAGAAAAAGGTGTCGCTACAGAAGTTGTTGCTGTTTCTCTAGGCACATCAGCGAATCAAGATGTACTTCGTCATTCATTGGCAATGGGTGCGGATCGCGCCATTCTGATAGAGGCCAGCGCTGATTTACAACCATTAGCAGTTGCTAAGCTATTAAAGTCTATTGTTACACGTGAACAACCAAACCTTATCATCCTTGGCAAACAAGCGATTGACGATGATGCAGGCCAAACTGGGCAAATGTTAGCTGCGCTTTTGGATTATCCACAAGGCACATTCGCATCCACGCTACAAATTGAAGGTGAAGAGGTCACAGTCACTCGTGAGGTAGATGGCGGAACAGAAACGCTTGCTTTAGCTTTACCTGCAGTGATTACAGCGGATTTGCGCTTAAATGAACCACGTTTTGTGAAACTACCAAACTTAATGATGGCCAGAAAAAAGCCGATTGAAACGATTAACGCAGCTGAGCTTGGTGTGAATTTAGATGCACGCCTTAAGTTAATACAAGTAAGTGAACCAGCGGTAAGAAAAGCTGGTATTAAAGTAAATAGTGTTGAAGAGCTTCTCAATAAATTACGCTCGCATGAAGGGATTTTAGTATGAAAATTTTAATTCTAGCGGAACATGATGGCCTTCAATTAAGTTCTTCCGTACATCAAGCCGTGACTGCAGCGCAATTTTGGAACTCACCTATTCACGTTTTAGTTGCCGGCCATAGCGCTGATGCAGTTGTGCAACAGGCTGCTTCTATTCATGGCGTTGAACGTGTGGTGCATGCAAATGCGGCTCACCTCGCTCATCCTTTAGCAGAAGACATTGCTAACTTAGTTGCATCTATCAGTGAAGGCTATGACGTCATACTTGCGGCGCACTCCTCATTTAGTAAAAATGCATTGCCACGCTTATCTGCATTGCTAGATGTAGCGATGATTTCCGACGTGTTGGAAATCAAAGCTGATAATACCTACGTTCGCTCGACATATGCAGGTAATGTATTAACCACGATACAAAGCACTGATGCTGTTCAATTGCTGACAGTGCATGGCAGCAACTTTACTGCGGCAAGTCTTGGTGGGAATGCTGAAATTACAAGTACCGAAACACCTGCTGCTTTCAAAAAAGCTAGTTGGAAATCTGAAGTTCGCAGTCAGTCAGACCGACCACCTTTAGGTTCAGCCAAAATTGTCGTATCTGGCGGCAGATCACTTGGTAGCGCAGAGAAATTTGAACAAGTGCTATCACCATTAGCTTATAAATTAGGCGCCGCACTAGGTGCAACACGTGCAGCCGTGGATGCAGGCTACGCACCTAACGATATTCAAGTGGGTCAGACCGGTGTTGTTGTAGCGCCTGAATTGTATATTGCAGTTGGTGTGTCTGGTGCCATTCAACATACCTATGGCATGAGAGATAGTAAGATTGTGGTGGCTATCAATCAAGATCCTGATGCGCCTATCTTCCAAGTGGCGGACTATGGCCTTGTCGCGGACTTGTTCGATGTCATCCCCGAACTCACCGCGGCTATTCAATAATTACGCGTAATACAAATTACCTTTAATAAATTAAGTTAAGAAAAAATATGAGCAAATATTCAAGCGAACGTGTACTTAGTGTCCATCATTGGAACGACAGTTTATTCAGTTTTAAAACCACCCGTGACCCAGGTTTACGTTTTGAAAACGGCCAATTTGTGATGATAGGACTAGAGGTTGATGGTCGCCCGCTTACCCGCGCCTATAGTATTGCCAGCCCTAATTATGAAGAGCATTTAGAGTTTTTTAGTATTAAAGTACCTAATGGTCCATTGACATCACGTCTGCAGCATTTAAAAGTGGGCGATGAATTGTTAGTCAGCCGTAAACCAACCGGCACCTTAGTGATTCACGATTTAAAACCAGCTAAGAATCTTTACTTACTCTCTACAGGCACTGGTCTAGCGCCATTCATGAGCCTGATTCAAGACATTGAAGTGTATGATCGCTTTGAAAAAGTAATATTGATACATGGTGTACGTCATCTCAGCGAGCTTGCTTACGCAGATTTTATTGAAAAAGAACTGCCAAACAATGAGTTTTTTGGTGAGGAAGTACGTAATAAATTAATTTACTATCCAACAGTTACCAGAGAGCCTTTCCGTAATCAAGGTCGCCTGACTGATCTGATTAACTCAGGAAAACTATTTGAAGATATTGGACTGCCGCCAATCAACCCAACAGATGACCGCGCCATGATATGCGGTAGCCCACAAATGCTGGCTGATACAGAAACGCTGCTTGATAACTTAGGTTTTAAAGTATCACCTCGTATCGGTGACCCAGGTGACTATGTGATTGAACGCGCTTTTGTTGAAAAGTAACCTGCTCTAAATAAGCACTCCCTTGCTCTCGCAGCAAACACTGTAAAAGTAAAGTTAAGTAAATGTCATAGTGCGCTACTGTTTATTGCATGCCGTAGTAGCTATGATGTTGAATCTTTTATTAATTTACATGTGTAATGATGCATAAAATATTGCTTATTGATGACGACATAGCACTCACGGAGATGCTTGAACAGTATCTGGTCACAGAGGGTTTTGATGTGACAGTGGCTAATGATGGTCAGACTGGCGCCCAATATGCACTCGCAGGTCAATTCGATTTAACTGTGCTGGATGTGATGATGCCTAAACTCAATGGCATTGAAACATTATGCTTAATTCGTCAAGCAAGCCACATTCCAGTGATTATGCTCACCGCCAAAGGTGATGAATCAGAACGCGTAATGGGGTTGGAATCAGGCGCGGATGATTACGTGCCAAAACCTTGTACACCTCGCGAACTATTAGCACGAATTCGCGCCTTGTTGCGCAGATCAAAAATCACTAAAGATGGCTCTCAGTTGGCCTTACAAATCATAATTGGCGGTCTAACAATCACACCAGCGCAACGCCGTGTAGAGGTAGCAGGCAAAGCTATCAACCTCACAAGTACCGAATTTAACTTACTAGAAGTACTCGCTAAAAATGCTGGTCATGTAGTGTGCAAAGAAGATCTCGCGCTGCAGGCAATGGGTCGCACATTAGTACGATTTGACCGTAGTGTAGACGTACATATGAGCAGCATCAGGCAAAAAATCGGCACAAGTGCTAATGGTAGCGATTACATTCAAACCGTATATCGCATGGGCTACCAATTGATTAGGGAATAGTGCTGGTAAACTTAATGGGCAGACTATTCTGGAAATTCTTTATATTTTTCTTTTTGGCGCAGCTCACCACGGTTATAGGGTTAAGCTTTGCGATTTGGCTGCATAACAGACATGAAGTTTTACAAGATAATGGAGTCGAAATGTCGCCGCCAGCAAGATCTTTGCTAGCTGCCGCATCTTCAACTTTACAATTTGGCGGCGTAGAAGGACTCAAGCATCTTTTACAAGACTGGCAACGCCAGCCTATGCCAAAAGTGCTCGCGGTAAGAGAAAATGGTCAAGAGTTAATGCTGCGCCCTTACACAAAAGCCAGCTTAGATATGGCCAACAAGCTAGCCCAAGATGCAAAATTTCAAGCGTTTGCCAAAAACATTAAGCTAAGTAATGGTCAGTCCTACTTGTTATTTGTTCAAGATAATGGCCGCAGAGATGAGTTTGGCCATAACCACGGTCAACTGCCAGAACATATGCTAAAGAATGGTATGTCAACCCCAAGACCGCCACCGCGGTTTCCATTAATGCCATTATTCGGTGGCTCTCTTGTAAGCTTGATATTTGCAGCTATACTTGCAGCGTATTTTTCAAAACCTATCAGCAGCCTACGCGCAGCGTTTAAACAAGCCTCAAACGGCAAGTTAGACGTAAGGGTAGCGCATGCCATGGGTAAAAGACGTGATGAACTTTCAGATTTAGGTCATGATTTTGATGCAATGGCTTCGCGCTTAGAAAGCTTATTACAAGCGCAAACTAGGCTGTTACACCATGTTTCGCATGAAATGCGCTCACCGCTAGCCAGAATGCAAATGGCTTTAGGTTTAATGAAGCAGGATCCAACATCTGACTTTCTAGAGCGTATCGAGCTAGAGGCTAATCGCATCGATGGTTTAGTGGGTGAATTATTGGAGTTATCTAAGCTAGAATCTGGCGTCATTCAAATTGCAAAAGAACCGCTGGAATTAAGCGCTTTGCTCAATAGCATTATTGTAGATGCGCAATTTGAAGCCCAATCTAAGCGCATTCATTTGCATCTGACAGTAGACAGAGATTATGTTTTAGAAGGACAGCCAGACTTCCTTTACAGGGCGATTGAAAACGTAGTGCGTAACGCTATTAAATATGGCCCAGAAGCCAGTGATATTAGCATTTCTACAACACATTCTGATGTCGAGAAAAACCTATTCATCGCCGTTACCGATCAAGGTATTGGTGTAAAAGAAACCGAACTGGAAGATATTTTCAAACCATTTATTAGAGGTGTTTCTGGCAGTCAAACCATCGGTAATGGCCTTGGTTTAGCCATCACCAAGCAGGTGATTGAAGCCCATGGCGGCAGCGTTTCTGCGCAAAATCTCAAACCTAAAGGCTTTAGGGTACAAATCGTGCTGCCTTGCTAGTTTTTATAGCTACTCCACTAAACAATCCCACTACCTAACATGTCATTCCGTGCTCGACACGGAATCCAGTGACTTAAAAACTCTGGATACCGACTTTCGTCGGCATGACGATTTTGTGCAATTGGCTACAGTATCGGATTATTTGATGGAACAGCTATAATTAACCAAATTCTACTTAGCTATAAAAAAAGAGGCTTTAGAAAACCTCTTTTTCAGTAGTATTACTTTCAGTTTAAATCACACAGTCACATCAACCACACTACCCACTTTCTGCTGCGCTGCACTATTCTGTGTTTGCTGGTTGGCTCCAGCATCAGACTTCTTGTCAGTTGTCGCATGCTTCATATCGTAAATTAACTCCTCTGCGGCAGACACCGTTCCATCTTTGTTGGTATCTTTCACATCATAACTTTTTGTATCTCCACCACCTTGAGCGCCTCCGGGTTTTCCAGCACCACCTGCAGGCGGTTTTACTGAAGGAGGACCACTCTTGGCAGTTTCTTTAATATCTGCCTCAATATCACTTTGTGAAATTTTTCCCGTATTGTTTTTATCGATGCTATCAAATTTTTTGGCCGCATCTTCCGACGAAACACCCATGGCCGTTAATGCTTTTGTAAACTCGGCTTTATCTAACGATCCATCTTCGTTGGTATCCGATGTCTTCATCATCTGCTTGGACATCTGTGATCCCATCTTCGATACATCAAAACCGCCTGCACTCCCAACTCCGCTAACAGTCATTTAAAATCTCCTTATTCACGATTAATGTTTAGATTAAATTAATTAAGCTATAAACATATATCGTCGGAGATTATCAATAGCTAAGGCTGCAATGAGTAAAGTTGTGTAAAAGTATGTAATGAGGCAGACTAAGGCGAGCAGTGATAAAGCGGCTAAGAATACCAAGCGCGCTGTTGCTTAACATTCAGAAACGTCCAAGCGACGATACGGCTTTGCTTTTGGCCTTGCGCCATAGCAATGGTTTTTACTTCTAAGGCATTTACATTTCTAAGCGCACGGTAAACACTAGGCAAGTTTGCTGCTTTTGAAATGAGCGTACTAAACCACAAGCACTGGGTTGCAAACTGCTTACTTTCGTTGACCATGCCAGTAACAAAAGCCTCTTCGCCACCTTCGCAATACAACTCCGTTGTTTGACCGCCAAAATTTAACGCTGTAGATTGAGTCCCCTTCTTACTTTTACCTAAGCCGCGCCATTTGCGCTGTGTGCCTGCTTGCGCATCCGCTAAAGAAGCATGAAAAGGCGGATTACACATCGTAAAATCAAAAGTCTCACCTTGCTTGATAACACCCTTGAAAATGGAATTAGGTGAGGTTTGCAAGCGCAGCTCAATCATGTTCGATAGCATATTCGCATCCACAATGTGCTGCGCATTTTTTAAAGCGTTGGCATCAATATCTGCCCCAACAAAATACCAGCCATACTCGTGGCTACCAATAAGTGGATAAATTGTATTGGCACCTACGCCAATATCCAATCCTCTGACAAACTCACCTTGTGGCATCACACCAGCATTCGTCGAGCTAAGCAAATCTGCCAAGTAATGCAAATAATCTGCCCTGCCTGGAATAGGTGGGCAAAGATATTGTTTTGGAATATCCCATGTAGCAATTGCATAGAAGTGCTTAAGCAATGCCAGATTGAGCGCCTTAACGGCTTGCGCATTAGAAAAATCAATGGAAGCATCGCCATATTCATTTAACTTTACAAATGGCGCTAATGCAGCATTGGCGTGAATGAGTTGATCGAAATCGTATCGACCTCGGTGTTTATTTCGCGGGTGTAAGCCAGTTTTGATGGTGTCAGATTTAGCCATGGTACTAATCGTATTATTCTAATGATTACATTCAATTATAGGGCAAGTAGCATATCATCTATTTTAAACTCTACAGTCCTTGAAAAGCGCGAATAAAGCACATAAACGCGCTTTATTCATCAAAGTGATTTGCACTGTTTACAGGTAATATTTGCGAAGGAATAAGTAATCAGGTATTCGCTAAAGCACATTGTCTAAAAGTTGAATTTGAGAGTCGAGAATATGGAAGATCAAGCATTTATTGGGCGTCAGCCCATTATGGATGAAAAGCAACAAATCATTGGTTATGAGCTTTTCTTTAGGCATAGTGCAGAGGCGGAAAGTGCCATATTTGAGGACGAGTTTAAAGCCTACTCCAGCGTGCTGATGAACACCATAGGCGGCATTGATATGCAATGGCTTTTAGGTGATAAACTCGCGTTCATTAACGTAAATGAAGCCATGCTGAAAAGCGAATTTTTAGAGCTAATGCCGCCTAAGCGCACTGTACTAGAGATTTTACGTACGGTCCCGCCAAGCGCAGAAACTGTCGAACGCTGCCAAAATTTACGTGAGCAAGGCTTTAAAATTGCCCTAGATAATCCGCATTTAAGCGCAGAAACTTCACCGTTACTGCAATGTGCAGACTATATTAAAATTGATGTTCAAACACTTAGTTCAGCCGAATTACAAAAAGCATACAATGAACTCCATGCTTCCTCAGTAAAAATGATTGCTGAGAAAGTGGAAACCGACGCGCAATTTGAAGACTGTAAAAGAGTCGGATTCCGCTTATTTCAGGGGTTTCATTTTGCACGCCCTGAAACATTTACCTCTAAAGTCATCAACGCCTCATTTGACAGCGTATTGAATATACTCAATACCGTCAGCCAAGATGGTGAAATCAAAGACATTGAAGCTGGCTTCAAAAAAGATACCGCATTATCTTTCAAGCTACTGCGTTATATTAACTCCGTTGGGTTTGGGCTTTCATGCGAAATACAATCCATCAATCATGCATTAACCATTTTAGGCAGAAAACAACTATACCGCTGGCTAACGCTGTTAATGGTTACCGCTGGTGAAAACTCGACTCCACCAGCTTTAATGAAAACATCCATCACACGCGGACGCTTAACCGAACTGTTAGGTGAAAGCTATTTTGAGAAACATGACCGCGACAATCTATTCATCGTTGGCGTATTCTCATTATTAGACGCTATTCTAAAAATGCCGATGGAAACAGTGCTAGAGAAAATTCAACTACCAGAAACAGTGAGTGAAGCACTGCTTACACGTTCAGGCATTTACGGGCCATTCTTGCAGCTAACCGAAGCCTGCGAAGACTCTGACAATAAGAAAATTCTAGAAATAGCCGAATTATTGCAATTTGACGCGACAAAGGTGAATGAGTGCCATATTGCTGCGCTGGCTTGGGTTGAAACACTGGGTATTTAAGTAAATTTAATCTACAAAAAGCCCTAGTCAATATTTTATTGACTAGGGCTTTTTGTATTGAATTAACATGATGTCTTTATATATGATGAAGACTGTTTACGGCACAAATAGCTTAGCCTGCTAAATAAACACTCCAAGAACTTTTCACCCAAAGAACTCATTAAGCTATATGATTTGCGCCAGTACTTGCTATTTATTATACGGACAGTGCAATAGCTAACCGTCAGATTCATAAAGAAAAATAGCATGTCAAAATCAATAATCACAATATTATACGGATACATGCATCTGTATAATAATTCTTAGGGATTCTTCCAAATGGAAATAGCAAAAGTATTCGGTCTGTTTATAATTACGGCAATCGCTGAGATTGTCGGTTGCTATCTGCCTTACCTATGGCTCAAACAGGGTGGCTCGGTTTGGCTGCTTATCCCTGCAGCATTTAGTCTTGCGTTGTTTGCTTGGTTACTCACGCTACATCCTACTGCTGCTGGTCGCATTTATGCGGCTTATGGGGGCGTTTATATTGGGGTTGCCGTTATGTGGCTTTGGTTGGTTGAGTCCATTAAGCCATCAATCACCGATTGGATTGGTGTTTCGGTTTGCTTCGTTGGTATGGTAATTATTATGTTTGGTACTAAGCATGCCTAACCCATTATTAAAACGGGCCCCTTAACTAAAACGTTAAACTAATGGGCTATCAATTACTTACATCTTACTTGCCAATGCCATAGCCTGACGTTCCAAATTATAGGTATACCGATTAATCAAACCTTCATTTCCGCGTGATGGCGAAATAAATTGTAGGCCAACTCGGTACTTGGCTGCGCCATCTTTCATGGTGACTGGTGTGATGTTGCGAACTTGTAGCGTGAGGCTAGTCTCGCCAACTTCAGGGAAGTTAATTTTGCATTTATCGAAATTAGCGCCTATGACTAGTAGCTCATCTAATGGATTAGCAGCTATCACGCCAATTCCACCTAAACTTACATCAATCAAGGTCAGCTCTAGCGTTCTATCAGCATCTGGATTATCTTCATTTGAAATAGGGATGATGCAAGGCACAGGGTTAACAATAGGCGTAGCGAGTCTGAAGAATTCTCTGCGCTGCAAGCGCATTAACTTTTGTGGCAAAGCAATTTTGATGGCTTTGCCGTCTTTTAGTGTGGCTAATGTAAGTTGTTCGCTAGTCCATTTAAGCCTAATGCCATCATCTTTAGAAAAAACCACATAATGGCTAGCCAATAATCGATCATTAAATGCATCATCAATGCCTATATCAAGATACACCACATGGTTATTAACATCGACAGAAATCACATTAGTCAGGCAAGTGTCGTGACCAAACGATACTTTAAGCATTTCGTGATGCTTAGCCAGATCGTTTAATATCTGAATGATTTGTTTTTGATTTTGAACAATAAATTGTTCTTCATCATTTGCACGTGCAGCTTCTTCCATGATCGTCCCATTAACTTTCTACTGTCATTATTATTAACTACTAGCACTCCCATAACTACTTATACCGTGTATTTAATGCTATTTATTCACGATTGTCTTGCCTAAATCTGACGCAGTTGTAGGCACCGCCACCTGCGACATATTGCTGACGCCTTGCTCTATAAAGTTCTCAATCGGCTTTAGCATACCTGGTAATGAAAGGGCTATCACCACCAAGCCTATGCTTAATGTCACAGGGAAACCTATACCAAACAAATTGAGCTGTGGTGCTGTTTTTGTGAGTATGCCTAATGCCATATTGGTAATCAACAGAGCTGCCACTGCAGGCATGGCTAATATTAAGCCTACGCTGAATATAGTTTCGCCCCACATCGCGATTTTTAATGGGTCGATGCCACTGCTACCGACGGTAATCGGCATAGTGATAAAACTATTAGCCACAGCTGTAATGATGAGTAAATGGCCATCTAAACTTAAGAAAATTAGCATCGCTAACAATACCAAAAACTGATTAACAGCGGTACTTTGTCCTTGAGATTGCGGATCGTAGAAGCTAGCGAAACCAAGCCCCATCGACATACCAATCAACTGACCTGCAAGTTCAACCGCAGAGAAAACCAAGCGCATACTAAAACCAATGGCTAAACCTATCACTAATTGCTGCACTAGTATCAGTAAACCTTGAAATGAAAATATCTCAAACTGTGGCATGGCTGGCAATGTTGGCACTATGATTAAGGTCAGCATAATGCCCAAACCCAGCTTCACTTGATTGGGAATGGCTGTATGGTTAAATATAGGCGCGGCGGCTATCACGCCTAATACTCTGGTGAGCGGCCAAAGCAGGCTGACTATCCAAGTTTGTAGAAGATCGCTGCTAATTGAAATCATTGTGTAACCTTGCGATTTTACGTGGCTTAATCTGTTTAGTTTTAATTTAGCAAATCTTGACCCTGTTAACTCTAGCTTAGTTAACTTGGGCCTAGTTAGCCATAGCAGGAATGCTGGTAAAGACTAAATGCATATAATCAACCAAAGTTGTTAACATCCATTGACCAGCGAACATCAGCGTACCAAACACACCGACCAGCTTGGGAATAAACGATAATGTAGCTTCGTTAATTTGGGTTGCCGCTTGAAAAATGCTCACTAAAAGACCAATCGCCAGCACTACTAGTAAAATCGGCGCGGCAACAAGCAAGGTAATTTCCATTGCATCTCGGCCTAATGTCATCACGCTTTCTGGGGTCATTTTTGTTTCCTTTTAGAAAAAATCGTCTAATTTTATTAACAAACTGTTTTATTAAAAATAAGCTTAGTAAAAACTTTGTACCAGCGAACCTAGCAACAACTGCCAGCCATCGACCAATACAAACAACATCAGTTTGAATGGCAATGACACGATGGATGGCGAAACCATCATCATCCCCATCGCCATCAATACACTCGCAACCACCATATCAATAATCAAAAATGGAATGAATATAGCAAAGCCGATTTGGAATGCGGTTTTTAACTCACTGGTCATAAAAGCGGGTACTAACACTAATAAAGGCACTTGATCTGGCGTTTCAATCTTCTCGATTTTTGCCATATTCACAAATAGCGCTAAATCGCCTTCACGTGTTTGCTTCATCATAAAAGCTTTAAGTGGTGCTGCGCCTTTATCCATAGCTTCTTGCATGGTGATCTTATTTTCTGAAAGCGGCTGATAGGCATCTACGTAAATTTTGTCTATCACTGGGCTCATCACAAAGAAGGTCAAAAACAACGCCAAACCAACCATCACCTGATTTGGCGGTGCGGATTGCGTACCCAATGCTTGGCGTAACAATGACAGCACGATAATGATGCGTGTAAAGCCAGTCATCATTAGTAAGGCGGCTGGCAGAAACGTAAGTGAAGTCAGTAAAATGAGTGTTTGTAAGCTCAAAGTGTAGTTTTGACCGCCCCCCGGTGCAGGTAAGGCATTCACTAGCGGCATGCCATTTTCAGCTAATGCTGTGCCAGGTAACATCAGCATACTAGCTAATAACAGGCCTGCTACGGCAATGCATGTTTTGAGTGTAGATTTTAGTAGTGGTGTAGTCATGGCTAACTTAAAAATTAATGGTCTATTTACTATCTGTATCTTTTTTTTCTAAAATCCTGCCGGTTGACTTTAATAACCATGCGGCAAAGGTATTGCTAAAGTCACCGCCACCTGAGTCGGGCATGCTTCTACCCATCGGTATGCTTTCAGCTATGTTGCTAGCACCACTTTCTAAATTCGCAAGGCTACTGACTTGTCCAGCAGCGACACCCACGACTATCCACCGACCTGCGACTTCTAACACCACCACACGCTCACGTGAACCTACACTGACTCCACCGACAATACGAATGACTGATTGCTTGTTGCCCACACCAGGCACCATACGTTTTAGAACCCAAGTAATCAGCGCCATCACAGCCAGCACCACAGCCAGACCGATCACCATTTTAAGCACACCACCAGTTGGCGATACCACAGCAGTTTCTGCGGACAAAGCCAAACTCGGCACAATGCTAAGCATTGCTGAAACACTCCAAGTCAAACTCAAAGTAAAACAGTTGTGATGTTTTTTCATGACAAGCATTTCTATTAGCGGTTTATTTTGCGAATACGCTCAGCCGGCGTGATGATGTCAGTCAAACGAATACCAAACTTATCGTTCACCACCACTACTTCACCTTGCGCAATTAAGCAGCCGTTTACTAAAACATCCATAGGCTCACCCGCCATGCCATCAAGCTCAACTACTGAGCCTTGTGCAAGTTGTAGCAAGTTTTTAATGGCAATTTTGGTACGCCCAAGTTCAACGGTAAGTTGCACAGGGATATCCAAAATGAAATCAATGTCATTTTGCGTATCTTGCAACTTGTTTTTAGCTGTAAATTCAGTAAACACTTGTGTTTGCTCTACATTTTTAGCTTGTAAAACTGAAGTATCTGTGGCCTCTTGCTCGGCCATTGCCGCGCCCCAATCATCAGTTGCTTCAGCAGTGCTTTGTTCTGCCATCGCTGCGCCCCAATCATCTTCGGCTACAGCCGTGTCTTCTGCAGCATCATTCGCCATAAGGTTCTCCTTTAACATATTCAGTTGAGTTGGATCTTAATAACTTTTCTACGCGTAGCGCGTACTGGCCATTAAACATCCCATATTTACAAAGCATGACAGGTACACCATCTACCTGCGCTTCAATAGATTCTTCAATATTAAGCGGCACAACATCGCCCACTTTCATATTTAGCACATCACCAATCATCATATTGGTTTTTGCAAGGTCAGCCACAATCTCTACCTCAGCGGCTTGGACCTGCTGCGTCATGAGTTTTACCCAACGCTTATCAGTACCTAATACTTCACCTTGCAATGGTGAACTGAGCATGTCGCGAAGCGGCTCTAACATGGAGTAAGGGAAGCAAAAGTGTATCTCGCCACTCGCTGGACCTAATTCGACATTAAACGTCACGGCAATCACCACTTCATTAGGGGTAGCGATATTGGCAAACTGCGTATTCATTTCAGAGCGCATGTACTCAAACTGAACTGGATAAACTGGCTCCCATGATTTTGAGTAAGTTTCAAATACGATATTGAGAATACGCTGAATAATGCGCTGTTCAGTCTGAGTAAAGTCACGTCCTTCTACTCGCGTATGAAAGCGGCCATCACCGCCAAACATATTATCCACTACCAGAAATACCAAGGTTGGATCAAACACCATCAGTGCGGTACCGCGTAGCGGCTTCATTTGTATCAGATTTAAATTGGTAGGTACCACTAGATTTCGAACAAAATCACTGTATTTAGTAATGCGAACAGGCCCTACCGACACCTCAACAGTGCGGCGTAAAAAGTTAAACAGTTCGATGCGTACCAAACGAGCAAATCGCTCATTGATAATCTCAAGCGTAGGCATACGCCCACGTACAATGCGCTCTTGCGTAGCAAGGTTGTAATCACGCACATCACCTGCATCACTCGCAGGTTGATCGTCGTCCTGATCACCATCAACACCTTTTAATAAGGCATCAACTTCATCTTGAGATAAAAACTTATCGGCCATGGCTTAATATCTAACGCGTTATTGAATCACGAATGAAGTAAAAAACACGCCGGTCACTTCTTGCGACTTAGCGCCTTTAGAAAATGGCTTATTAACCTCGGCGACAATCTCATCGCTCAGTTTTTGCTTACCTTCAGAAGTTGAAATCTCAGAGGCCGTTTTGCTAGTTAGCAGTATTAATAGACGACTGCGCACTGCTGGCATTTGTGCTTTCATCAGCTCCTCTTGCTCTGGACTAGCCACCTGTAACGAAATCTCTGTCTGCAGAAATTTTTCATCAGGATCAGGTTGAAGGTTGACCGTAAAAGCCTCAAGCGTCACAAATACTGGCGCATGCGCTGGTTCTTCATGCTTAGCTTCTTCTTTTTTATGGTCTAATTTTTGATGCGTTAGAAACCAGCCTGCACCGCCGCCACCGGCCAACAACACAACTGCGGCAATCATAATAATCAGTTTTTTCTTGGATTTTGGTGCTACTTCAGCGCCATCGGGCTTTGGATCTGCTGCCATTTTATTGCCTTTCCATAATGAACTAAACCTGTACTACCTATATGGCAGTCATTGGCGTTATTGATGATTACATTATGGAAAAAAACGGCTGAATAACATGCTTGGATAAGAGAGGGAAAAAGCCGTTAAATTGAGGATTGTGATTAGCAAATATTGCTATTGCACAAATAACAGAACGCCAGCGCACTTATGCTCAGGCACTCTTGGACTCATGCACTCATGCAATGAGTTGCCTATAAAACTTTAACCAGTCTGGCGCTTATGCAAAAGTATCGACCAAACCATTGGCTGTACGCACCAGAGCTTTAGCGCTGCTAGTATGCTCAATCGGAGATGCAGAATCATTTCTGCCAAGTGATGCATCAGCTCTTGATTGCTGCGCAGCCTGTTGAAATTGTTGTTGCATCTGTCCGCCAGAACTCACGTTAGCCTGACCTAATTGAATACCAGACTCGTTCATTTTGTTGCGAAGATTATCCATGCCGTCTTGTAGCGCCTGCCTTACTTCAGCGTTGTCTGAGATAAACGTCGTGTCAGCTTGATCATTATGCACATGAATCACGACTTGCAACGGCCCCATATCTGGGGGATTGAGTGTTAACGTAGCAGTCTGCTCTTGCGCGCCTAACATCCACACCACCTTTTGACTAATGGCTTGATCCCAACCCGTTTTTCCTGGGTAGGCATTGATAGTATTGCTGCTGCCTAACTGTTGCATGGTTTCAGCCGCTTTGACTTGCATAGTTGATTGGCTAGCTAACTGATAATTCGCAGGCATCGCCACTTCTTTAGTCGCAGACTCTTTTTCAGCCTTCAGCATCAACTTAGCCGCATCATCCCCATTTATTGATTTAGATGCATTTGGTAACATGAAATCTATCCAATCTTGGCGTGACTGCTTATCGTCAACCACGGCTAAGTCTTTGGCATCAGCGCTGTTTTTACCTTGAGATAATGCGTTGTTTAACACAGCATCTTTTAATACAGAGCCTCTTTCAGCACCTAAGGTAAGTTGCTTATCCGCACTTACTTCAACACCTTCTCCAGCCTTGCCAAGTGATGCTTGTTTAGTGTCTGACATCATGGATGAAAGTATCTGAGCGCTCGAAATATCTGTGATTGAAGCTTTATCCGTCAAACTAGTATCGGTCAATGCTGTCACGTCACTTTCAGCTTTAGTCTCATCACTATCTTTGGCTAATGTAGGCTTTGCATCAACGGCCATCACGTCTTTAGAAGAAATCTGCAAGGGATCTATTTTTTCTGCATCTTTCTGAGTTTTTGCACGGTTGGCCGCCATCATCGCCAGTTGTAAATGGTTGGCTTTCTGCGCATTCTTTTGCGTTGTAGTCGCATCAACATTTTCAGGATTTGTTGTTGCGCTTGAATCGTTTCCAGTGGGTTTTTGAGTTTGCTTCGCTTGGCTTTGTCTATTCTCAACTTCTCTAACTGAGGTGTGCTTAGCTTGCACCTGTTTGTTCAGCATCATTTGAAATGAAGCATTATTTTCTACTTGAGTTGCACCATCCAATGCCACAGTGCTTTTATTAATAGCATCAGCTGGTTTTTTTAATGATGTTTCTGTCATTTGTAATGATAAATTTTTCATGTTGCTCAACCCCAAAGATTAAAACTCGCTCAAGTTATTACTTATGTTTCAATTAATACTCGCTGTACTTAACTATGCTTAGTTCTAGTAATGCGCATCGCAAATTCATCCATCAGTTTCTGATCTTTTTTCTGCTCTACTTTAAGCTCGCGCTTCTCAGATCTATCTGATAACACTTCGTAAGAAAGTTTTTTACGCTGACTTTCTTGCCATAATTGCTTTTGAATCTTCACCTGCTGATTCGCCAGCTCAACAACCTCTTGTTGCCCAGCAATGGCTTGATCTAACTTGCCAAAAAAATTCTGAAAATTTTGATAAGCTTTAGCGCCCATACCAGCCTCTAAAATCTTATTAAGATTCCTCACATAATCCAGCCGATATTCATTCAGCATATCTTGCTTGGCCTGCGCCTCATTTGCCAGCTTCATTGCCTTAGCCAAAGCGATGGCCGCCTCGTCAACTTCCTTAGAAGCGATGCCTTGTAACATACCTAATACATTGCTTGATTGCTTTGCCATGCTTTCTCAATCTTATGTTTTACGATTAATTAACCAAGCCATCTAAAACAAACGAAAGTTGACCAATACTCTCTTCAACACCTGATCGCTCAGAAATACCTTGCTGCAAAAATGCATCAATCTTGTCGTGTCTGGCAATCGCCTGATCCAGCACAGCATCACTACCCGCTTCATAAGCACCTACATTGATTAAATCTACACTGCGCATATAGCGTGAATTTAGCTGCTTTAACTTACGTGCAAGCTTTTGATGTTCTGGGCTAGTAATGTTGTGCATCGCACGGCTGATGGATTGTTCTACATCAATTGCTGGGTAATGTCCGCTCTCAGCCAAGCTACGGCTTAATACGATATGACCATCTAAAATCGCACGCGCCGCATCAGCGATTGGATCTTGTTGATCATCGCCTTCTGTCAGCACCGTATAGAAAGCCGTAATTGAACCTTCGCCACGTTTACCATTGCCTGTACGCTCAACCAATGCAGGTAATTTTGCGAATACTGATGGTGGATAGCCTTTAGTAGCTGGTGGCTCGCCAATGGCTAAAGCAATTTCACGCTGCGCCATGGCATAACGTGTTAATGAATCCATTATCAACAATACATTTTTGCCTTGATCGCGAAAGTTCTCAGCGATCGTAGTCGCGTAATTTGCACCTTGAAGGCGCATTAAAGCTGGCGCATCTGCTGGCGCCGCTACTACAACCGAACGTGCTAAACCAACTGGGCCTAAGATTTGTTCAATAAACTCCTGAACCTCACGCCCACGTTCACCGATTAAACCCACCACAATCACATCAGCGGTGGTGTAACGCGCCATCATGCCTAGCAGCACGCTTTTACCAACGCCAGAACCTGCAAACAAACCCATACGCTGACCACGGCCAACGGTGAGCATGCTGTTAATGGCACGCACGCCTACATCTAAAATCTCTTCGATGGGTGCACGCATCAACGGATTCATTGGTCGTGCATTAAGTGGTGAGCTTTGTGCTGCTACTATTTTTCCGAGGTCGTCTAAAGGATTGCCAGCGCCATCCACCACACGACCTAGCAACTCATTGCCAACAGGTAAATGACGTGCTCGATCTGTTACTCTCCTGCGTGGCGGATTGCTGTGATGAGGCTTAGGCAAAGCTTCTGCCACTTCTAGTGCAAATACTTTTGCACCTGGCATCACGCCATCCACACTGCTTTGTGGCATTAATAACATGCGTTCACCATCAAAGCCTACAACCTCGGCTTCCACGCGACGACCTTCAGCAAGTGGCACATAGCATGCACTGCCAATCGGTAGTTTAATACCAGCGGCCTCCATGACTAAGCCTGTTAACTTAGTAATGCGCCCTGCTATTTCTAACGGCTCTACAATGCGTAGAATCTCTTTGCAATCACGAATATGGTCATGCCAGCGTTGACGATGTATATTTTGCATATCGACTTTTGACTGAGTTGAGTCTGGCGCATCTTCGCGTAGTTGCTCTAAATCAGGCATGCTGAGGTGCGAAACTTGCGGATCTAAATTCTGTGAATTGAGCTCTGGAGAGTTCATGGTAACAACCAGTCACTTTTTTGTGATAAGGCGTCGCTAATACGTTTCCAACGCACTTCATTGCTTGCGTCAATTTGATTTGCGCCAGTTTCTACAATGCAACCCCCACGCTCAATATTGATGTCTTCTTGAATCTGCCAATGCTGGCTGGCAATCTCTTCAGCCAGATATTCACGTAACATTTGCGCATCATCATGATGAACTAGTATTCTTGCTGGTTTTTGCACATAAGGTAGATAGTGAATAGCATCCATCACCACTGGCAACACCACTGCCGGATCAATATTTAGCTTCACCTTTAACATGGCTTTTGCAATTTCTAAAGCCAGCGAAAGTGCATCATCGGCGATTTGCTCATCGGATTTTTCTAACGCATCACTGAATGAATTCATCAACGTTAAAAAGTTATTTTTTTCCTCTTGCGCATATTCACGTGCTTTTGCCATACCTACGGCAAAACCTTCTTGCATACCTTTGGTGTAAGCCTCTTTGCGCGCCACTTCAAAGATTTGTGAGATCTTTTCTGAAGCGACCGTATCTTCTTTTTTCTTAGGCTTGCTAGCGCCGATACTAGTGTTACCATCGGAAAAAGAAGACATCTCCCAGCGTTCATACGCGGTTTGCTGCTCTTTAGGAATATTCATAGAACTCCTATGCATAATGCGCATTCTTAGAAAAGTTAGACTTAGCGTAGTTAAAAATAGAGCTTTTAGACATATTGATCATCTCCACCTTTACCAGCGAGTTGAATCTGACCTTCATCAGACAACCTGCGTACAATTTGTAAGATTTGTTTTTGTTGCGCTTCAACTTCTGAAAGTTTCACAGGGCCTTTAGATTCCAAATCTTCTTTCATCATTTCAGCCGCACGAGAAGACATATTTTTGAATATTTTCTCGCGCATTTCTTCAGTAGTACCTTTAAGTGCCACAATCAGTGTTTCAGACTGCACTTCTCTCAGCATGACTTGAATGCCTTTGTCATCAATATCGATAATATTATCGAACACAAACATCTCATCCATAATCTTTTGTGCCATGTCATCATCGTAGCTTTTTAGGCCTTCCATAATGATGGCTTCATTATCGCCACTCATGTAATTCATAATTTCAGCGGCCACTTTAATGCCACCCATCGTTTGTTTTTTGAGGTTCTCATTACCGGTTAGCAATTTAGTCATCACATCATTCAACTCACGTAAGGCAATAGGCTTTACGCCATCTAGCGTTGCGATACGCAGCATGACGTCTTGGCGCAAACGTTCAGCAAAGTAACCAATAATGTCAGAAGCTTGATCTGCATCTAAATGTACAAGAATAGTGGCAATAATCTGCGGGTGTTCATTCTTAATAAACTCTGCCACAGTTGGTGCATCCATCCACTTGAGGCTTTCAATACCACTCGCATCGCGTGATTGCAATATACGGTTTAACAGGCCTGAAGCTTTATCTTCACCTAAGGCTTTATTGAGCACTGAACGAATATATTCATCTGAATCTAAACCAAAATCACTGCTTTGCTCAACCTCAGTCATAAACTCTGCAACCGTAGTTTCCACCTGCTCACGACCAACAGATTTCAATGTTGACATCGCCGTACCTATTTTCTGCACCTCTTTTGGGCTAAGAAATTTCATCACTTCAGCCGCCTCATCTTCACCCAAGGCCAGCATCAGTACAGCACTTCTCATTACGCCTGCATCACTCATTTACGCTACTCATTTCCACTTGTCCAATTAGCCACAACACTTGCCACCATTCTTGGGTTATCTTTGGCAAGCTGCTTAGCCGCTGCTAAATTGTTACTACTGGTTGCAACAGAAGCTATTTGCGCTTGCGCGTCTGCACCACTTAAATTCACCACGGCATCTTCTTCATTCGGCGCATTTAAAAGCTTTGGTGCTGGCGCAGTTAGCTTACGTAGCATTGGGCTTAAGGCGCGTTTATAGATCAACAGCAACACCACAATCCCTACAATGAATCGCAATGCATCTTTGCCGTATTCAATGGTTTCAGGATTTTTCCACATAGGCACTTCAGGAATTATTTCTTCAGGCTCGCCAGCAAATGAACTATTCACAACGGTTAAGGCATCGCCACGTTCTTTATTGAAACCCATGGCCTGCATGGCTAAATCATTAATTTGTGTTTTCTCTGCAGCCGTGAGCGGTCTGTAAGTTACTTTGCCTTTTTTATCCACTACAGGCATGTTGTTAACGACTACAGCCACATTTAAACGCTTAATACCACCCATACCTTGTTGTGAATAACGTACGGTTTTATCTACCTCAAAGTTAGTTGTGGTATTTTTTTGATTATTGACAGGTGCTGCTTCAGCAGTGGCACCAGGTGCAGCACCAGCAGGCGTTGTAATTGGCGCAGTAGCATTAGCTGGTGGTTGATTAGATAAAGCACCCGGTACGCCAGTAGCAGCGCCACCATTGCTGGTTAATGACTCATTGCTTTGTAAGCTGCGTATTGCAACATCATCAGGCTTTTGATTAGGTTTATAGATTTCTGCTGCTTGCTCTAAGCTAGAGAAATCAATCTCTGCGCTAGCCTCAGCACGCACGTTTTTAGCGCCTACTATCGGTGTAATAATAGATTCAACGCGTTTAATAATACTTTGTTGAATATCATCGATATATTTAAGCTGGGTTGGGTCTAAATTATTAACCCCCATCTTTTTAGAAGTATCTGATAGTAGATTACCGTTTTGATCGACTACCGTCACATTAGCCGCAGGCAAATTAGGCACGCTGCTGGCAACCAAATGCACTACTGCGCCAACTTGTTGCGCATCTAAGCTACGGCCAGCACGCAAATTCAGCAATACTGAGGCAGTTGGTGATTGTTGATCTCTAACAAATACTGAAGCTTTAGGAATGGCTAAATGGATACGTGCAGTTTCAACTGCGCCGATTGATTGAATACTACGCTCAAGCTCACCTTCTAAAGCACGCTGAAAGTTTACTTGTTCTACAAATTGAGAAACGCCAAATTTTTGATTCTCTAAGATTTCAAAACCAATGTTGCCACCTTTTGGCAAGCCATCAGAAGCTAATTTTAAACGTGCTTGATGCACTTGTGAGGCTGGAACAAGAATCGCTGTACCGCTATCAGAGAATTTGTAAGGAACGTTCATTTTCTCCAGTGCTGCAACAATCGCACCACCATCTTTATCAGTATAGTTAGAAAACAACACGCGATAATCTGGCTGCTGACTCCATAGCCAAAATACCACCATCACTGCGACGACTGCAGCGGCTGCAACTACCAAAAGTAACTTATTGCCTAACTGTGAGTTCAAACCAGTTCCACCTTCATTAACGCCTTGATTAATAAGCGCAGCGTTATTCTCTGCCGCCATCGTATTTCTCCAATGTTCTGCTTTTCAAATACTTAACTTATTGCGCTTTATAAGTGTTGAGTTTTTTAACCATCTAAACACTCAGCATTTACAGAAGAGTTGCTTCTATAAGCTATTGGATACCATTATGCCAATGACTAGAATTTTCAAATTTAGGAATAGAGCAATTTTCATAGACCTATTTGCACGCTCGCTATTAAAGCAAAGTGTTAAATTAACAACTGTTGGAAATGGCGATTATTTAACCGTCTAAATTTAAGTAAGAAGACTGTTAATAGAAGCGTGAATTTAAGTTGAAGGAGGCAAATCATGAAAACAGGTGGAATTGATGCAAGTAGAATAGAATCTATGCTTGCGCAGTTAAAAGCGGCTGCACAGCGCCCGCAAGCCGATGCTGCATCAGGATTAGCTTCTGCAGCAGGTCTCTCTGGCACGCAAGGCGTTAGCCAAAGCACATCAAAAGTTAACTTCTCTGATGCACTGAAAGCTTCACTCAACCAAGTTAACAAGGTGCAAGTTGAAGCAGAACAATTAGGTAAGAGTTTCGCGATGGGCGATGATAGCGTCAGTCTTTCTGACGTGATGATTGCTGGGCAGAAAGCCAACATTTCATTTCAAGCAACGGTGCAAGTACGCAATAAACTAGTGTCTGCTTACCATGACATTATGAATATGCAGGTTTAACTATTATTTAAAATACTGGTATTTAAAACACCGGCGCCTCTTCATCCGCTTTAACTTGTTCTAACTTATACAACCAAGCCAAAACCTCTGCAATCGCCTGATACAAAGCGGGCGGAATATGATCATCAAGATCAACCTGCATGAGCAGCGCAACCAAATCTTTAGACTCATGCACAAACACATCATGCTCTTTGGCTCTGGCGATAATCTGTTCGGCTATAGCACCACGACCCTTTGCGACAACTTTGGGTGCATACTCACCCGCGGCATAAGCCAAAGCAATGGCTTGCTGGTTAGGGTTCACAGCACCCTTAAGGTTAAAATCTGAACTATAGTTTTCTATAGTGCTTGAATTTTCTATTGTATCGGGTTGATGAGTGTTTAGCTGATGGTTACTCATGTCGCACCACCGTTAAAGCATCTAATTGCTGACCATTTTTGCCAATCGCTTCTGCTAAACCTAATCGCTTAGCTGTCAGCACTTCTAAGGTTTGAGCATGCTCTGCCAAAATATTGACGCGCATACGTCCATCGATCAGACTAATTCTCGCGGAAACTTTACCTAGATGCGGCAAATGTAAGATCATCTCACTAGTAATAGGTCGATCTTGATCAGCCTGCGACTGATTGGATGGCTGTTTTCCATCGGCATTTTGCGGCTGTTGATAAACATCCCAATCCATTTTTTGTCCAGGCCAAACTTCGCCGTGCCAGCTCATGCGTTGATTTTCGAGAATTGCCAACTGTTGAGACATTAAATTTGCAATGGGCGAATTGACTTGATTTTGCGGCTCTTGCTTAATCGCCGCAAGCGATTGATTACTTTGCACCAAGTCGCTCAAATGAGACTCATAAAACAGCCCGCTATTACTCACGGCATTTTTTAAATCATGTGCCATCACTTGTGGATTGCTTGGGCTATTAGTTACAACTGCCGTGGCCTGAAAGCGGCTAGTTACGCCATCACTTTCAGCTTGCTTTAGATAATGTCTAATGAGATTAGCGGCAGAACTTATTTCCGTAGTGCTGCCAGCCGCATTAGTGGGCGTAGATGCGAGTAAAAATGTAGGTACAGGATTATCGTGCATATAACGTAAGGTAAGCAGCTGCCCTGCTTTGGCTGCCGTACCTAAATCCATTTTAAGGATGGTTCCTTTAAGGCTTCCGCTTTCAACTTTTACGTTGTAAGCGGTATCACCTACTTTTGATATCACATGCGCAAAATACTCTTGGCCCTTCACAAACTGCGTAGCTCTATCTGCAAGCTCCTGCCGAATACTGCCTATACTTTCTACTGCTAGTATAGGCAAAATTCTAGCCACAGGATTTATGCTTGCGATGTCAGTTTGTTTGAGCATCTTGATTGTGACGTGTCTACTGGTTGTAGGCTCGCGTCAGTTTGTTTTCCATATGTAAACTATTCATCAGTGAGTTCAACCTCACCATCCAAGGTGAAACAATATTGCGTATCTCACGGTCATCAGCCAGTATGCTTTTGATACTCGCCAACTTACGGGCACGCACATCGCTAGGCAGTGGTAATACACTTTCATTCAGCTTTAATGTGGCTACCTGCTTAGCACAGTTGGCTTCCAGTTCAGCCAATGCATCCCAATCCTGCTGCTTGGCTGCCAACAACATCTGCTTGGTTAAGCCAGCAACAGCTTCATAAATCACAATAGTATCTTGATGTTCCATTTATAGTCGTTCCGTTTGTTATAGCTACGTTTATTATGGTTACGTTATTTAGGCTTTTGCGTAACTAGCAACATTACGATTAACCGCCATCGCCACTTGGTTAGGAATCGCCATTGATGTATCTGTAGCAGGCATTTTTACGTGATCAATGGCTTCCCATGCACTCTTTAAGTCAGTCAGCAACTTAATCACTTCATGTATTAATTCTGGTTTGTTATGAATATTTGCCGTCATTAGACGCTTACTCATATAGGCGTAAAGTGCATCTAGGCTTTGAGCAATCTCACCGCCAGATTTTTTATCTAAACTAAGTCTTAAGCCAGACTCTATGATAGAAATCGCTTTTGAGAGCATAGTACCTTTGTTGGCTATATCCTTGTTCTGCATATAGGTATCTGCACTGCGGCACGCTGCAATAGCGCCTTCATAAAGCATAATGATTAATTTATTTGGGCTAGCTGCTAATACACCAGTTTCCATACCAACTTTGGCATAAGCATTCACACCGTTTTGATTGAGTCCAAACATTTTTAATATCCTTCGCTTTTTATCTATTAGCGTTAATCGCGGCAATCTGCTGAGTTAAATATGTACTTGTTGAGGACATACTTGACATCAACGTATCAAGTTTTGTGAACTGATTACGGTATCTCGTTTCAATTGCAGCTAACCTCACTGTAAGCGATTCAGTCTGTTTATCTAAACGTGATATGGAGCTGTTTATGCCTTCTGTTCTTGAAGCCACGATACCAGTGTCACTCATTAAACCGGTAATCAAGCTATCAAACTGGGTAGCATAGCCAACGCTGTAGTTCACAGTACTTGTAACGGAACTTCCTTCAGAAAGTGTAGGGCCTTTGTAAACTATATTTAAGCCTGCACTCGCATCACCAGTCGCGCCAACAATATTATTGCCACTAACCGTTGCTGCAACGCCATTAATCGTGCCTTGCAGGCTTCCACCAGTCATAGTGAAAGTCACGGCGTAGCTGCCGGGTTGCGTTTTGCTAGTGTTGCCAGAGTAGCTGACGAGTGGATTAGTTGATTTTCCTGATGTGGCAAATACGGCAGCAATATCTGAAAAGCTACTTGCCATCGCACTGGTTAGTTTGGTGGAATCCAAGGCTAATTTACCATCGCGCTGAAATGACACGCCAATCTGACTTAATGAATTAATCGTATTACCAGAAGCAATGGTTTTAGTCATGACCGCTTTGACTTGATTAATCACAGATCTTGCTGTTGCATCGCCAAGCAACGCACCAGAAGCTTTACCCGTCTCGTCATACTTGGTGAGGCTACGTAATGTGGTATCTAACTTATTATAGGCATCTACAAAGGCAGTCACTGACGTTTTGACTGAGTCTGTATTGCTAGTCACGCCTAAGTTAGCACTGCTTGCACTGGCAGAGAGTAAGTTAAGTGTGATGCCACTAATCGCATCAGTCACGGTATTGCTTGCTTTAACAACAGCAATGCCATCAATATCTAATAGGGCATTTTTTGGCGCCTGTAACTGCGTCATATTTTTACCGCTACCCGCACTAGCGGTTGGATCAAATGCCAATTGTGATAATCCTGCAGCATCGGTATTGCTTGCATCACCAGCATCGGCCACACTAATCTTTAAGCTATTGACCTCGCCAGTATCTTTTGAAGTAATCACCAATCGATTAGTTGTACCATCATTCACAATAGTAGCGTTTACAGATGAATTAGACGCGTTAATCGCATCACGCACACCAGACAAAGTGTTATTTGAGCTATCAATAGTAATGGTGACATCACTTTTTGCGGCATTGGGTGTAAAGGTATTACCCGTCGCAGCATAAGTACCAAAACCTATCGTTAGCGTGCCTGTGCCTACCGTGTCAGTAATGTTGGTAAAGCCAACAGACGATAACTTTTGCGCCTTAGCGAGCTGGTTCACTGTGACGGCGTAATCACCAAGAGATGCCGCACCATTTGCCGTGGCAGTAAACACGCTAGTATTACCCGAGCTTACTGTTTGTGCATTGAACTTAGACGCGGTAGAAAGCGCGCTAACGGCTGTTTGAAAAGTAGATAGCGCACTTTTTAACGTGCCGTAAGCAGAGATCTGAGATTGATAATCCGTTTTTTGTGTTGCTACTGCGGTTAATGGTTTCTTTTCAAAATTCATTAAATTCGTAACAATAGATTCCACATCTAGGCCAGAGCCTATTCCTGTAGATGAAAGTCCCATGTGAATATCCTTTTCAAAACGGTTACTAATATCATCGGCTTAAACTACAAAATCTTTAGCCAATCCCCAACTTGCGTACACAACACTTCAAAACCACTCAGCCAAGCTATCTATGTAAAACTCACTAAGCCGTTTGCCTAATCATTAAACCTTGCAACTTATCTAGCGTTTTAGACATAGCCAATACCTCTTCATTTGGAATCTGCCTCAACACTTGCTTAGAGGCAGTATCAACCACTTTAACGACCATACGTTCAGACTGATCATCTAACGAAAACTGCACGGTTTGTAAAGCAGGGGCGACAAGTTCATTCAGCTTTTTAACGGCCGTCACCAACTCACTTTTGTCTACTTCTACAGGTTTAACATCAACCTTAGCATTTTCGGTCTTTATAACGGGTTTAAGCCCTGATGGGCTCGTTGTTGTTCTATCAATGGCAATTTGGCTGCCAGCAGTATTCTGCACGGCAGCCAGTTTTCTAACGGACCCATAAGCATCTAACGATGTATTGAACATGATTTTCTCCTTTGCAAAACCCCACAGGATGATCAGTCCTGTGGGTGGTAAGGTTTATACTTTAAATTACGTTTAGCCTCTTAACAGTGCTAGTACACCATTAGGTAAGGAGTTCGCCTGAGCTAACATCGCAGTACCTGCTTGTTGCAAGATTTGGCCACGTGTCAAGTTTGCTGTCTCTGCTGCAAAGTCGGCATCCATGATGCGAGATTTAGAGGCTGATTGGTTTTCCACAGAAACTTGTAAGTTACTTACCACTGATTCAAAACGGTTTTGAATAGCACCCAATTTAGCGCGGTTGGTATTCACTGTCGTTAAAGCTGCATCCAAAGCTGTAATCGCTGCTGTAGCACCTGATGCTGTAGAAATTGAACCTGTCGCTGATGTTAAAGCTGCAACACCATTCACACTAATCGTGTCTGCTGTATCAGCACCCACTTGGTATACTTTTGCTGCTGTACCGAATACTGCTGAACCGTTGAATTTAGTGGCTGTATTTAAACGTGTTACTTCAGCTTTCAACTCTGTAAACTCAGCATCTAAGTTTGTACGGTCACCACTACTATTTGTCGCATTGGCAGATTGAACCGCTAATTCACGCATACGTTGAATCGCATCAGTCTGTTTTGCCAAGCCACCTTCTGTTGTTTGTGCGAAAGAAATCGCGTCGTTTGAATTACGAATCGCAACTTGTTGACCGCGAATTTGTGAGTCCATTTTTGTAGCAATCGCTAAGCCCGCAGCGTCATCTTTAGCGCTATTAATACGCATACCTGAAGATAAACGTTGTAATGAAGTGCTTAGTGAAGCTTGTGATGAAGCTAAGTTACGTTGTGTGTTTAATGAACTGATGTTGGTATTGATTACTGAAGCCATGATAATTCTCCTAAAGTTAAATTAATTTTCAATTACATCTTTATTACTGTTAGCTCTGCATTTCACTTTGTTACTCACTGTGTGATTTGCGCTGCTGTTGTAACTGTTATCGGTAAGCTTTTAAGAAAATTTAGGGTAAGGCTTAAAATTTTCTTTTATCGTTTTTGCCGATTAAGCAATGCTGATGTAAAGAGTATCGGTCTAAGTTTTCAAAACTTTAGGATCATGCTAAATATCTCAATGGTTTTATATCAATCCACATACACAAATATGCCTGAAAATCACACCCTGCCTACATTGCAGTAGTGTTAATAAATTTGCATATCAACTATATTTAAAATAGAAAATCATGCATACGAATCTAAATTAAATACTATTCACTATGATATTTAAAAGTGACTCACAACAAAGGGGCTAATAACGCAGGGAAAGCAGGCTAAATCTGCGTATGCCGATTTAGCCAACTCATGAGGAGAGTAATAACGCTAGACTAGGTGTTTAAAAAGTTAGGCAGTACGAATGTATATTCGAAATATTTAGTAACTTTTAAGTTTTGTCGTTTTAAGTTCGGTAATTCTTTGCATGATTAAATCACCCTGCTCTTGATCAAGCGGATCAATTTTAACTTTGAGTGTTTCAAGCGCCGTTAAATCTTTTTGCAGATAGGCAATGTTAGACAAAGCCACCATCGCATCTAAATGACGTGTATTTAAGGTTTGCGCTTTATTCAAATCTTCTTTGGCAGATACCGTTTCATTGGCGCCCTCTTCCGCTAAACCTAAAAAATACCAAGCATCAGATGATTTGGGCTCTTGTAACGTCCAAGCTTGCGCTATTTTTTTTAAAGCCACCCACTCTTTATTTTGGTAAGGAATGACCACCTGCATAAAATAGGGCCTTTGTTCTAAAGGTAAAGCCCAAAACGGTACATCATTTGTGTTCAAAGAGAGTATATCTGGTGAATCAAACAACGCTTTTATCCACTCCACAGGTAGGTTGTAGAAGAAACCATGCGATCCTGGGCTTTTAAAACTGGTAATACCAATAAGATTAAATTGCTGATCAAACAAAGCACCACCACTCGAACCCATGGCAAACGCCGCACTGGTACGAATTACTACGCTATCGTCTAACGGATATGAGCCCTTAACGCTGCCATATGAAGGCTGAGGCACATTATTACCGATGGGATAACCTAGGCTGAATATCTCTTCCTCATACTTTAAAGTACTGCTATCACGCATGGGCGCGACCTTAAATGGTAAGTTATCAAACTTAAGTAAACATAAATCATGCTTCCAGTCAGCTTTCAAACCGATTGGTTGATAGGCATCACGATATTTAATAATGTTGGCGCCTTTGGCGTTAGCCAGCACATGACAATTGGTCGCCACATACTCTTTACTCACCACAACACCTGAGCCATTGCCTGTGATGCCATTTGGCAGCTCTACCGCCACTTGCACCAAAGAATCACTCAGCGCCAAAATTTCACCTATATTAGGTTGAGCCTGAGCAATAGAAACATGTGCACAAATTACCGTGAGTAAGAGTAGCTTTCTCATGATTGACCTTTTAATGATGAACACTGCATTATTAACCCAAAGCGTGATTAGTTTCGAGTAAGCCCTAACGCTTGCTAGCAAGCCAATATAATGGTCGCTGAGGCTGTTTTTTAAAAAGCAACATATCGGCTTTTCTCATTGTTTCTATCGCCTCATCAAAAGAGATGTTTTGTTTTGAGGCGTTTATCTTAGCCAACGGCTCTACATATTTCCGCCAAGCAGGATTTTCACGAAAGCCTCTGTCTGCCATACAGTTTTTCAGCACATTCGCTTTTCGACTCAGTAACTCTAGCTTTTGAAACTCAACTACTGGCGTCATGCCGATCACGGCTTTTTCTGAAATACCAACACATTCATCGCCCATATGCTCAAGCTGCGTAATTTCTTGCTTAGATGAGCTTTGATTTAGATTACTTATTATAAAAAACCAAACTAAAAAGCCAAGAATAACGACAAAACTAATCATTGAAATTGTTTTTTTCAAATCAAATCGCTTTCTTTAAACGAAAAACTTAAAGATTTTATAAATACTGATAGATATGATTAAGAGGATGAACCTAAGTTCAATACTGAAAGCTCAATACTAAAAGTTCAATGCAGGAAGCATTCATAATCTCAGTACTCACTTGCAACGCTAAGTGAACGCTTGGAATGAGCGTTTAGGCAAAGAAATCAACGGCGTATAGACCGCACGCCCATAAAGCAAAAGGGAGCATAAAGCTCCCTTTGCGTTAATCAAGAGTCAGAATTAATTAACTGAATCTTTTAATGTTTTGCCTGCAGTGAAAGCTGGTGCTTTACGTGCGGCAATTTTCAACTCAGCGCCTGTACGTGGGTTACGGCCAGTACGAGCAGCACGTTGTGTTACTTTAAATGTACCAAAACCAACAAGCGTAACTGCATCACCATTTTTAAGTGCTGCTGTGATAGCTGCAGTCGTTGCATCAATAGCACGACCTGCATCCGCTTTAGTAAGACCAGCACTTGCTGCAATAGCATCAATCAATTCAGATTTATTCATATATTTAGTTCCCTTGATAAGTGTTTGTATAAAAGCACCGTTACTTTGCTGGCATTTAATTTAACTGTCAATTGTTTTATCACCATAAGTGCATCAATTTACATGTTTTAAAGCCCACAGTGCCATTTGTAGCTAGATTCTATTCAAATTTACGCCATATCGTCAACAGTAGGTACTCATTACCTTATCAATATTAGTCATTTGTTTAAACTTTGATTTTGAGCTTTAGTGGTTTTACATCAAACCTTAAATCTTAAATCTAAGTTTAAAAAACAACATAGTGACTATGTTGGCTAGCGTACAGACCTGATTAAGTCATACGCTTACTCTGCATTGTAGTTCTTTTATATTACTTATAGGAAATCACCATGAAAAATAAATCACATTTCAAATCTACTTTACTGGCAGTAGCGTTAGCAAGCACACTAAGCGTACAAGCATTTGCTGCAGATGACTTAAGTGCAGGCAATCAATCAGCCTACGCAGCTTCATTTAAGGCCTTAGATGTAGATAACAACAGCACTTTAACTAAAGCGGAAGCAAAAAAAGAAAAACTGTTCGCTAAACACTTTGCTGTCGCTGATACTGATAACGACGGTACGCTTGATGAGCAAGAATATACTAATTACAAATCAAAATCTGAACAAAAAGCGGTTAAACGTGTCGTAAAAGACAGCGTGATTACTTCAAAAGTTAAAGGTAACTTATTAAAAGATGAAGGTTTAAAAAGCTTAAACGTGAGCGTAAAAACTAATCATGGTGTTGTGTTGTTAAGTGGTTTTGTTGAAACAGAAGATCAAATTAAACAGGCTGGAAAAATTGCCTCTGAAATCGAAGGCGTTAAATCAGTTGAAAATAGTTTGCTACTTAAAAAAGAGTAATTTCAAATTCACTAATACCTAGTGCGCAATCATTTGCAAAAATTAACCCATTTGCGAGATGATTGTGTAATAGCTTTATATTCAGGAGATTCATCATGTTTAAAAGAACTTTTGCATTAATGTTTACCGCCTTATTTCTAGTCGGTACCATCACAGCATTAAGTGGTTGCAATACGGTAGAAGGTGCTGGAAAAGATATTGAAAAAGGTGGTAAAGCCATTAAAGATGAAGCGAGTGAGCATAAATAGTTAACATCATAAGTCTGAGTCAAGCTTTCTTTACTCAGATTTAATTACTAGTTATTTAGTCTTAATTTTTGATCTTCAATACAAAACAGACTGATACTAAAACATTAGCGCCAGTCTGTTTCACCAAAACCATCGTGTCCTAAGAATGTGTAGTAGATGCCTAATGTTCCAGTTGACTGCTTTCTGTCATCAAGGTTAGAAAAAGTCGCATCACGCTGATTCCACTGATATTTGATTGAAACTGCATGTTTTTCTTGAATGCGATAAGTAAAAGCAACATCTGCGCGCACAATGTTGTCATGCCCACCTTGGTGTTCATTATCAACGTCACTGACAAAATATTCGCGACCAGTAAAATCTAAAGAAGCTTTTTTGCCAAAAATAGCACGTAACTCCACTAAGCCCTGTGGCGCCACACCATAGTGATAATCTTCTTCAGTTTTACCATTATTAGTACCTACCGCTGCATAGCCTAAACCACCCATGATTGTACTTTGTAACGCAATTGATTCACTCAGCCATAACTGCCCAGTGGTACCTAATGATAAGGCTGTGCTGGAAATTCGAAAAGTTTGCGGTGAAATGTAATCATAGCTGCCATATAAACCCCATATACCACGATAATTATCACCAGCTTGGTAAGCTGTACCAAACAATAGGCCACGCGTCATTAAATTTTCAAATACATTGGCAGTTGAAGCCGTACTTTGAAAAACAAAGTAATCAAAAGGTCTTGTATAGGTATAGCCTGGCTTGCCTGGTAGGCCATAACCTAGTACAAAATCTAATTGGGCATCGTTACGTTTAATTTCATCTGCTGTGCCTGGATTGCCACTAATTGTATTGCTGATACCCAATTGCAGACGGCTATAATAGGCGGGATCATTGCTCGCAAAAACTGCATCGAATCTATCACCCATAGCAAATCGGTTGAACCCAGCAGATGGTGAGATCATTGCTGCGCCTGTCTCACGCCAGATACTCGGCTTGCTACCGCCTCGCTCAAGCACTAAGTTAGACATTCTAAATAATGCCTCGCCGAGAAAGGAACCACCGAACCCTGTTGAAATCATATCATTTTTGGAAGGTGGTACTTTCTCACCTGCTATCTCCCAGAAAGCGCTACCGCCCAGCGTATAGCCTAATGACTCCCAATAAGTAAGGCCAGCAGAACGCGCGAAACCATGATAAATAGAACCTTGATAAGGATGCCCTAGCTGGTTGATGCTAAAAGGATCTTTATCATCCTTCCAACTGCTTGATAGATTATGTCTAATTGTATTTAAATTTGAGTCGTAATCTGAAATCCCACTATAACGGCGATTAAACTGATTTAAAAGAAAATCAAAGCCCACAATCTCTGCTGCTGGGATTAAATAGCTTTTATTCGCGTCTCTTTTAACAACCAGTTCTTTTTTTGGTTCAAGATTATTTTTTGATTCATCAACCACGCTAGCTTCATCGGCAAATGCCGAATTTGCTGATGCTGTATACAGTATGGTGATAGCACTTATAACTACCCTCTTCATACAACCGATCTTAGATAATGAGGGTAATTTAGAACTCAGTTTTTTTGTTTTCATGTTAAGTTTTCTATAATTCAATCGAGGTAACTCAAGCAACATTGCCCTAGCAATTAAGTTACAGTAAATTTAATAATGATTCTGTGGGTTAGCGTACACATAAGCACTAGAAGCCCCCAATAGCTTATCAAGGCTATTGTTGTGTCTGCTGGCGCTGATATTCTTTACGCTTCATGTCAATGTATTCATCTAGCTCCACCTCGTGTAATTGAGTGGCATATTGCTCACTGTTGCTATACCAATATTGCAAACTTTTCTCTAGTTGATGATCAGCTGGCGCGGTGAGCGCTGCAAGATAAGCATCAATCGCCAAGTAATAGCGCATAGTATTGCGCTCTACTACGCCTCGAATACCTTGAATATAGATGGGTTGACCATCACTATGCTTGCCAGTGATGGTAAATCCAACTTTGCTTCTACCTACGGTGGCAAGGTAGGTTTGCATGGCAAGTCGACCAGCCAGACCAAAAGAATAAGCATAGGTAAAATGCAAGAAAGTATGCCCATCTTTAAGCGGTGTAGCCTCTATTAAAATACGGTAATCAGAGGTGCCTAGAGGCCCTTCTTTAGCATCAAACTCCGCTACAAAATAATTAGGCGTGGTAATAATATCCTGATATTTAAACTCAATTCGGTAGGTATCTGCCAATGGTTGAAAATATTTTTTACCAATACTCAGCGTCAGCACGTTTCCACTCTGGTTACCAGCCATACGGCAATATTTGACATTGAGATTGAGTACCATCGCATCACACCAATGCGCTGGATTACTGAGTGCAGAATTGAAAGTAGAGAATGGGTAATCCACTACGGCATAAATCTCACCCTTTAAATCGTGCGAAGATTCTTCTGAGTGAAGAAATAAAGCGCGGTTAAACTGATTATTTTCAAGCTGTTTGCTCAACTCAGTATGCTTTGCTTTTAATGAGGCGACAGATGCATTGACGACATTAGCTTCATCTGCCGCAAAAGATTTTTCGCTGATAAGTAAACTGAGGGAAAACATCACGAGTACTAACGCAGAGCGCCGTGCGCTCACTTTAAAAATCTGGCTATACTGTTTCATTATAAAAAACGCGCCCATAAGCGAGCCGCTCGCTCTTTAATGCGCGCCGCGATTGAACGACTTCTCCACGACTCTAATGTGATGAGTGTAGACGACTCTAAATCTTTTTCAAACATACTTTGCATTTGCGAGCCAAAACCTTGACCTAAGACCACGGCGTTTATTTCTTGATTATTTGTAAAGCTGCGCCAATCAAGGTTTGTTGAGCCTATGGTTGACCAAACGCCATCTATCATCGCGGTTTTGGCGTGTAATAAGGCGTCCTGCCTTTCATAAATTTTCACATTGGCTGTGAGTAACTCATCATAATAAGAACGCGAGGCGTAAAATACCATCGTTGAGTCAGTTTTTTCAGGTAATAACAGTCGTACATCCACACCACGTTGAACCGCCTCTTTCAACGCAGCAAGTAACTTTGGATCTGGTACAAAGTAAGCATTAGTAATAAATACTTGGGTTTCCGCGCTATTGATGGCAGAAATCAAGGTTGAATAAATCTGGCTGTAAGGCTCATCTGGTGAGCTGCCAATCGCACGCACCACTTCACTACCTTTAATTGGAACATCTGGAAAATAGTTCTTGATAGCCAAAGTTTCTCCTTTTTGTTGGCTCCATGTTGTCATAAACAGTTTCTGAAACTCGCTCACTACTGGGCCTTCCATACGTAAATGGGTGTCGCGCCACGGCTGTTTGTTTTTTGTGGTTTTTGATCTACCGAATGAGCCGCTAGAGTAGACGCTACTAATATTGATACCGCCTACAAAGGCAATCTGCCCATCAACAATCAATAACTTTCGATGGTCGCGTTGATTCACATCCCATCCTTTGCGCGCTAGCAATGGGTTAATTGGGTTGTACTCCAACACATTAATACCACTTGCACGTAACGCCTCAAAAAATGTAGCTGGCGTGCTGATGGAACCAACACTGTCATAAATGAGGTTTACCTGCACACCGCCAGCTTGCTTAGCAATAAGTGCCTTAGCAAAGCGCCGCCCAATTTCATCATCTTCAATAATGAAAGTTTCCATATTGATATGGTCTTTAGCACTTTCTATGGCAGCAAACATCGCATCATAAGTAGTTGGGCCATCTATCAGCAGCTCTACTTTATTACCCACCATTAACGGGCTACCTACGATTTCCGCTTCCAGCGCCAAGTGTTTGTCAAAAATATTGGTATCGTCACCATTCTTTTTCAGTTTAGCGAGAATGGCTTTACTTTGCTTGGCGCTCAACTCGCCATTCGCGCCGTTTAACTTAACTGGATGCGACTGCTGCATGGCCATATCTGGCACCATTGTTGGGATTGATGTACAGCCTACAAGTAAGGTCAAGACTAGCATGGTGGCTAGATTTGCAACGCTTTTGAGCGAATTTTTTTTAATAGTCATCATATTCCTGACGGTTCAAAGTTGAAGTACGAAAATCACTACCATACACAAAAATCAATTAAACGCATGGCGTTATGTATGCTATTTCTAAGTCTAATACGTTTAGTGTTTATACGTATGTGCGATAACGAACGGAAGCACATACACGTAGTGAGTAGTATGTGCTTCAAGGCGGCTTGCCTCGTTAGGCTAATGAGGCTTTCTAGATTCATAGATTGGAGGCTGTAAATGTTAAAAATTCGACATATCTCTATTGTATTGTTAATGCTGTTTAGCACAGCAGCTTCGTCTGCCCTGCAAATGAGTGTCGGCATCGGACTTCCGAATGTAAGTATAGGTATTAATGTACCAGCTTATCCAGAGTTTGCCGTTGTGCCAGGTTATCCAGTGTATTACGCACCGCAAATGGAAGCTAACTACTTCTTTTATGATGGCCTTTACTGGGTTTACCAAGATGACAGCTGGTATGAAAGCTCTTGGTATGACGGTCCCTGGTGGCTTGTAGACCCTGACGAAGTGCCCGTATTTGTACTTCGAGTGCCTGTGCGTTATTACCGGATGCCACCAGCCTACTTTATTGGCTGGCAATATGATGCGCCCCCACGTTGGGGTGATCGCTGGGGTCGCGACTGGAATCAACATAGACGAGGCTGGGATAGATGGGATCGTCACGCCGTGCCATCGCCTGCACCTTTGCCGACCTACCAACGAAACTATTCAGGAGATAGGTACCCTAAACAAATAGAACATCAGAAAGAACTTCGTCAGCGAAACTATGGTTTTCAGTCGCGTGATCCGGTTGTGCGTAAACAAAATGAACATCCACAAATGATTCGTGAACAAAATCAGGGGCAAACAACCCCTAGGGAAGATTTTCAGCGTGGGAAATCTAATGATGATAGACAACAAATCAACCAGCATAAAAGTGTTGAGCAGTGGTCTAACCCTCGTAATAATCCATCGCAACAGGTGATACCTGCTCAACAAAACAACTCAAAAAATTATGATCAAAATCGATCTAGGAACGAGATCATCCGAGATCAAGAATCTATGCCAAACAGTCAGCAGCAGAGAGAGATGAGAGTTGAACAACCCAATCAGAGGCATGAGCAAAGAGTCATTCAACAGCAAGAACAGCAGCAACAGACTATTGAGCAAAGAGGGAGAGATACTAATCAAGGAAACAATCAAGAAAGACAACCAAGGCAAGAGCAAAATCGTGAAAGAGGAAATAGGCGTGACAATTGACATGTTCAGCTGATTTGAAAAACACGTATGGTAATAGTAGGCGGCATCAAAACAATAAGTAGTTCAATTTAACAAGGAGAATTAATATGAAGCGTTTAATCTTAGCGGCTGCAGTCGTTGCTGCAGCAATGAGTGCACCAGCTTTTGCTGCGGATGTAGGCGTATCTGTCAGCGTCGGCCAACCAGGTTTTTATGGAAGGCTAGACATAGGCGGTTATCCACCACCACAGGTGATTTACACCCAACCCAGAGTGGTTGAGCGCGTGTATGTAGAGCGCGAACCTGTTTACATGCGAGTTCCACCAGGGCATGCAAAAAACTGGCGTAAATATTGCCACAGATACAACGCATGTGGCGAGCGAGTCTACTTTGTGCAAGATAATTGGTACAGCCATGAATATGCACCTCGTTACCAAGAGCAACATTACAACCGTCATGATGACCGCCGTGACGAGCGCCGTGATGATCGTTATGACGACCGTCATGATGATCATGGAAATGATCACAAAGGAAATAAAGGCAATAATGGCAATAATGGCAATGGGCGCGATAAACATTAATTATTAGTTTATTGATCCACGCTTTAGTAACCATTCTTATCTCCGCTATTGCGGAGATATTTTTTTACCTATCCCCGTCACGCTTCTACCGTAAATCTCTATGCAATATGTACGTTAGCGCACAGATTGGTTTTTAAATGCATAGCATGATGTCAGTACTGAGCTAACAAGCGTTTTGTTTAGCGATATGAATTGAATATATCTAATTTTTAAAATTATTGTGGAGAGTTATCATGAAACAACTTAAATATTTATCAACCATTGTTTTGGCTATGGCGTTTACAGCCATGTTAGGTTGCGCTTCAACTTCAAAACATGAGGGTACTGGCGAATACATTGATGACAGTGTTATTACCACAAAAGTAAAAGCTGCTGTGTTGAATGAACCAACCCTTAAATCTACAGAAATTAATGTAGAAACATTTAAAGGGGTAGTGCAGTTAAGTGGCTTTGTAAACTCTGAGGTTGACATTAAAAAAGCTGCTGAAGTAGCGCGTGGCGTTAAAGGTGTGACATCAGTTAAAAATGATATGCATCTTAAAACCAAGTAATTAACTTACTAGCTGTCAATCTGCACGTTTAGTCGGGAGTATAAAAATGCTTGAAACAATTGCAATTATATTGGTTATTCTTTGGTTACTTGGCCTAGTGTCATCGTATACCTTGGGTGGATTCATCCATATACTTTTAGTCGTCGCGATTGTGATGATTTTGGTACGCTTCATTAAGCGCTAGAAAATAATATGAACTCAATCAAAATGTTGGCGGTAGTATTAATAGTTGCTGGTGGTCTTGGGTTGGCATATGGCGGCTTTAGCTACACTAAAGAAACTCATCAAACAAAAATTGGTCCAATTGAACTCTCAGTAAAAGATACTGAGAGAGTTAATGTACCGATATGGGCAGGTGTAGCAGCGATAGTCGCAGGTTTAGCTTTGCTAGTGACACGCAAGTAACCGCATTAGTTTAGAGATAAAATAGTAGAGATTTTTAACAGGTATTTAATTTTGAAGTTAACGGAGAAAAACATGGAAAAATTATCAGATCAGTTCGACCAAGATCAATTAATCAACGAGTTTAAAGCGGTAGTGGCCGATGCAGAAGCTTTACTAAAAGCGACGGCAAACACTGGTGACGATAAGCTATCAGAATTGCGCGCTAAAGCGGAGGAGTCACTCGGTATTGCTAAAGCTAGAATGATGGACATTCAAACTGAAGTACTTGCCAAAACTAAAGCAGCAGCCCAAGCGACAGATGCCTATGTACATGAAAATCCATGGCGCTCAATCGGCTTTGCCGCCAGCATAGGTGTAGTGGTTGGTTTGCTGATTAGCCGTCGTTAATTCAATAAGTCATGACAAACAAAACGTCTACAAGTAGCCTAGGCTTGTTTGAATCAGTTAAGGCGCTAACTTCAACGTTGGTGGCCATTATTCATACACGCCTAGAACTGCTTTCTACAGACCTAGAAGAGGATAGAGAACGCTTGATGTCATTGGTCATGCTATCTCTTATCGCTCTTTTTAGTTTATTAATCGCCGCTGTACTGGTCACCATCACTTTGGTGGTGGCATTCTGGGATAGTTATCGGGTGCTTGCACTTGCTTCAGTTTCTGGCATGTTTATTATCATCGGCGTTTCTACTTGGCTAGCCGCGGTGCATCAGGCTAAAAAGAAACCTAAAATGTTTGTAGCAAGCTTGCTTGAGTTAATTAAAGACCGTCAGCACATTGACGCTAAGTAAATGAATCGTTCATTGCAAAAACTAGCGGCTCGGCGAGAGCATTTAATTGCACAAGCTGCATCGCAAAGGGTGTTGTTATCCCAAAACGCTCATTCTTGGCGTAAACCTTTGGCAATCGCGGATAAAGGTTTAAATGTATTGCGCTATATTAAGCATCACCCCATTGTAGTTGCTGGCGGTGGTGCTACCCTACTTTCAATCACTAACCCAAGTGGTATAGCAAAATGGCTTAGACGCGGTTGGCTTACTTGGCAGCTGACGAAAAGAATCATCCAAAAAAACCACCCATAAGTAAAGCCAAATATTAGTAAAGCCATATAGTCAAATTGGCTTGCAAAAAATCATCTTCAAATAAATATCTGCAATGTGTGTTAGCAGACAGAACAAACACCTGAATCAACGTAATCTACAAATAACGCAACAACGAATTAACCGAATTGGGAATTAGCCGAATTGGTTATTTTTTGTCCGTCTTAGTGATGATGACTGATTATCACGTAACTAACTGCAAAGGAATAAAAATGAACTGGAACCAAATTGAAGGTAACTGGAAACAATTAAAAGGTAATGTAAAGCAACAATGGGGCAAGCTAACGGATGATCAGATTGACGTGATTGCAGGCAAACGTGAGCAACTAGCTGGAAAAATTCAAGAAGTCTACGGTAAAGCCATGGATGAAGTCGAAAAAGAGCTGACCGAATGGCAAAACACGCAAAAAGATAACGATCATCACACTAAATAAACTAAAGGTCATTAGCCATGAACAATCCTACTTTTAAAGCAATTGAGCACAAAGTCAATTTGGCTTTATGTCTTGTGGCATTGGTGGTTACTATAGGCTTAACCTTCAGTAACCTCGCTACAGCAAAAAGTATGACGGATAATGAATACAAACTTTTAGAAAATAATATCGCAACCAAGTTTAACGCTGCAAAATCGCGCTGCGCTACAGTGACAAGTACTGCATTTAATCAATGCGTTGCAGCCGCTGAGTCGATACGAAATACATCCAAAATAGAACTCGATACACAACGTAAAGTCGTTGCTGGTGATAAGCATGAGTCAACATCTAGCGCCAACACTGCCAAATTAGAGAGTCACAAGAATGTGAAAGCAAGAAACACCAACACTATGCCTGTGATGGACGAACTTACAACAGCTTTTAAGAAAACACGTTTAATTTAAAGTGAAAAATGTAAATTTTATGAGCATTTCACTCAATAGTTAGAAAGCGATTAAAAAATGACACAATTACCAATCAATGAAAATTTTGTAAAGCCTGTAGCTGATTTAGCGATGCTATCCGACATTAAAACCTTACGTGCGCGTGCGCGTAAAGATATTGAAGAAGGGGCCGTAACCTCAGGATATGCCGCTGATAGAAAAGTCGTTATCAAGCTATTGAATGAAGCGCTGGCTACAGAGCTAGTCTGCGTATTGCGCTATAAACGTCACCATTTTATGGCAAAAGGCATTCATTCAGAATCTATCAAAGCTGAGTTTTTGCAACATGCCAATGAAGAAATGGCTCATGCAGATAGCTTAGCCAAGCGCATTACCGAGCTAGGCGGCGAACCGGATTTTTCACCCGACGGCTTAAGCGAGCGCAGCCATGCTGAATATGTGGCAGGCGACACACTCAATGCCATGATTAAAGAAGATTTAATCGCAGAGCGCATTGCCATTGAAAGCTACCGTGAAATGATTGCATATTTAACCGATACTGACCCAACGACTCAGAAGTTGCTAAAAGAAATTTTAGCCATGGAAGAGGAGCATGCTGAAGACCTTGCTTCACTGATGTCTAATATAAAAGATGTTTAGCATAAAATCTTAGCTGCCAAACTTAGTGATTTAGCGATTATTTATAAATTGGCATGTCTCTGATGCGGTATAGCCTGAATAAGGCTATACCGCTTTTTATATTTAGATTTTACTCTCCACCAATTCCATACCTACGTCAATTAAACGTCTGCAAATAGCATATTAAAGATTAGAGTAGCGTCTAATTTCATCATTCGCAGTCTTCTGTGTGACAACGTACAGAACTATTCGCCATAGCGCGTTAATCTGGTTCTGTAACGGAAATACTAAGCTTAAGCACTTAGGCTATTTGATGGCTGCAAACCGCAGCCACAATTTTCAAACTAAAAGGATACATGATGAATAATTCAATATTAACAACCGCATTGCTTGCTGCACTATTTCTTAGTGCTTGCGATAAAACACCAGTAGTAGTCAATGTTCCGGCAGAAACAGTAATGGTACCTGGCCCTGCCGGCCCAGCAGGCAAAGCTGGCGAGCAAGGTGTTGACGGCAATAAAGGCGATCAAGGCAACACAGGTAATACTGGTGTTCAAGGCAATGAAGGCATTCAGGGCGACACAGGGCAAGCTGGTGAAACTGGCAAGTCTGGTGACACAACAGTCATCATTACACCACCTGCAGAACCTGCTCCAGCAAGCTGACTCTAATCGCTAATTATTTAAGGAGTACATCATGTTAGGTACCATATTATTAGTTATTTTGATTTTAATGCTCGTAGGCGCCATCCCAAGCTGGTCTCATAGCAAAAATTGGGGTTACGGGCCAAGTGGCGGGATTGGTTTAATCGTCATTATTCTGATTGTGCTATTATTATCGGGCAGAATATAGCGAGTTAGATTCGATGCCTGTTTTTGAATATAAGTCTAATTATAAGCTCAGAGTTAATCAGCAGTGCTTAAGCACCCTGCTGATTGGCCTGTCATTTGTTGCACTACTGGCATGCAGTGCCCCCGCTAAAAGCCCCGCATCGTTAGGGGTAGGCGCAAATCCTGATTTACCAGCACCTCAGCAATCACTCATCCCAACAGTGAACATCGCGACCGCTATAGGTTGGCCAGCTAACACCACGCCTATTGCAGCCACTGATTTAACCGTAAGTTCATTCACACGTGATTTAGATCACCCACGCTGGTTGTATGTATTGCCGAATGGCGATGTGCTGGTTGCAGAAACCAATGCGCCAGCCAAGCCAGATGACAATAAAGGCATCAAAGCAAAAATCCAAGGCATGGTGATGAAACGCGCTGGTGCTGGTGTATCTAGTGCTAATCAAATTACCATACTGCGAGATACCAATGGCGATGGTATAGCGGATGTCCGCTCTGTATTACTAAAAGACTTAAACGCACCTTTTGGCATGGCACTTGTTGGTAATAAGCTCTACGTTGCCAATTCAGACGCCATCATGATGTTTCCATACACTAATGGCGATTTGCAGATTAGCGCACTAGGTACTAAGTTGGTTGATCTGCCAGCGGGTTTACGCAATCATCATTGGACTAAAAACATCATCGCTAATGCTGATGGCTCTCAACTGTACGTTACGATTGGCTCGAACAGCAATGTGGCAGAAAATGGCTTGGAAGCTGAAACGGATCGAGCCGCCATTTGGGAAGTAAATCTCAAAACAGGCGAGCATCGTATATTCGCTTCCGGCTTACGCAACCCAAACGGGCTTGCTTGGGAGCCTACAAGCAACAAGCTATGGACCGTGGTCAACGAACGCGACGAGCTTGGCAATGATTTAGTGCCAGATTATTTAACCTCAGTGCAAGATGGCGGCTTTTATGGCTGGCCATATAGTTATTATGGGCAGCACGTAGATGAACGTGTAAAACCTCAGCAACCTGCAATGGTCGCAAAAGCTATCGTGCCAGATTACGCTTTGGGTGCGCACACGGCCTCGCTTGGTCTGGCGTCATCATTTGGAACCAGCTTACCAGAGCGTTTTAGCAGTGGCATGTTTATTGGCCAGCACGGCTCTTGGAATCGAAAACCTTTCAGCGGTTACCAAGTCATATTTGTACCTTTTAACGACGGGAAACCATTAGGGTTGCCGTTAAAGGTATTAACAGGGTTTTTGAGTGAAGAGGGCAAAGCTTATGGTCGCCCCGTTGGTGTTGCCCTAGATAAACGAGGCGCCTTGCTGGTGGCGGATGATGTAGGAAATATAGTGTGGCGTGTCACCGCTAAAACTAAAAAAGCGGTAGAATCGTCGCCCTCAGAATAAACCGTTAATGCATTAACATTACAAAAATCAACATTGGAATAAAATTGAAATTTAGATTTATCACGTCCGCCTTACTAATCATCATGTCAACCAGCGCTGTTGCAGAAGAGTCTGCAAAACCTAGCATATGGTCCCGCGCGCAGGACTCACTGACTAAAACATGGCAATCACAAAATTACGAACTGTATGTTCCCATCAACACATGGCATAACCGCAGCTACTACACACAAGAAAAAATTGATGAGTATAACGAGCGCCCATGGGGCTTAGGTATTGGTAAATATCGTTTCGATGAAGATGGTGACTGGCATGCACTATATGGCATGGCATTTAAGGATTCTCACAATGACATTGAGCCTGTTGCTGGATATGGATTTCAAAAAACTTGGCGTCCCGCTAACGATGTGCGGTTAGGTTTGGGTTACACCGTTGGTGTGACCATGCGTAGCGATATGCACTACATTCCCATTCCCATTATTGCTCCATTATTTTCAATTGATTATAAAAAACTAGCCTTGCAATCAACTTATATTCCTGGCGGCGAAGGTAACGGGAATATATTATTCACCTGGGTACGCTGGCAACTGAATTAGTTTACTAAGCACTCTGACGATATTGAACATCTGAAAGCAAGCGATTGGTTTCTTTTTTGACGACAGCGTAACATTCGCAAACGCGTTTCTCTAGACCAGCTCTATCCAGCACTGAAATGTGACCACGGCGATAGTTGATAAAACCAGCACGCTGCAAATTGCCTGCCGCTTCGGTAATACCCTCGCGGCGTACCCCCAGCATGCCAGCCACCCACTCTTGAGTAATAACCAAGTCGTTAGTTGGCATGCGGTCTGAAGTGAGTAAAAGCCAGCGACAGAGTTGTTGTTCAACCGAATGATGTCGATTGCATGCGGCGGTCTGTGACATTTGTGTCATCAGCGCTTGGGTGTAACGCAATAACAACTTTTGCAACAAGCCACCTCGATCAAACTCTTGCTTCAAGATACGCCGCTCAAGTCTATAAGCTTCTCCTGCTATCTGCACCACAGCTGAACTTGAGGTCGTACCGCCACCCATAAACAACGATATACCCACCATCCCTTCATTACCTACACCAGCAGATTCGGCTGATGAACCAGACTCCATCACATAGTGCAAAGACACGATCGAGGTGGTTGGAAAGTAGGCATACTGCAACTGTACACTAGGCTCATATATCATTTCACCAAGCGGCATTGCAACAAGCTCTAAATGTGGCGCCAGAAACTCAAAATCAGCATTGGGTAAGGCCGCAAGAAGATTGTTTTGACTGGTATTGTATTCACACAGCGGTAATTCACTAATTTTTTTCTGTTGAGAGTAATGTGTAGACATATTTAGTTAGCCTCATTTTTTGAATGAATTGCCCCTATCAGTTCTACTCCTATGCCGCGGTAGCCAACGAATCGGCAGTTTCCGTCAAACATAGGCTCACCGCTCACCTGAAACCTTCTTTGCAGTCCATCAGTTTCATTACGGTGAAAGACGAAATCTAAAAATGGTTGTCGTGCAGCGATGATTGCCTGCAATTTTCTTCGCTCAGCCTCATCCCAACCAGTTAATTGGGTGTTGCTTGATTCATCACCATTAGATTCTTCAATATTAGCATCACCTGTTAAAGTGCCAATATGAATACCTAGCATATCACTTACTGGCCCTGAAATTTTGGTAAAGTTCATATTTTCGTCTTGTTCCCAATACCAATCTGAGGCTAGCTCGGTAAGACTACGATAGCGCGCTTCGCTTTCACGTAACTCAGCAGTGCGTTCCAGCACAGTCTGCTCCAGTACTTTGTTGTAATTCTCAAGCCTTTTATATAACAGGCGTACTTCAAGCATATTATGAATACGCGTTTTGACTTCTACTAAATCAAATGGCTTACTGACAAAATCCTTTGCGCCAGACTGAAGAGCACGTAATTTATGATTAGGCTGCGCGGTAAGCACTAACACGGGCAAGTAAGCATCATCATGATTGGCTTTGAGCGCTTTCATGACCTCAAACCCATCCATTACGGGCATTTGCAAGTCGAGTAAAATTAAGTCATAGCGCTGTGTAAGGTGCATCTCAAATACTTTTTCAGGACTTTTGGTAGATGTCACCGAGGTGTATCCTGTCTCTGCCAGCAACTGCTCAAGCAAGCTAATATTGGCTTCCTGATCGTCCACAATCAGAATCTTAGCGTCAAAAATATCTCGTTCAATAGTTTTCATGTCTAATCCTTTTCACTTGCTCTTTATTCATACTAGCTCTTGCTTTGTTTTGGCAAACTTGAGTGCCAAATCCATTGTTTCCATGAATTCTTTTACCTTAATAGGCTTAGTCAGATAGCGAAAGAATCCGGCATCCAGCCCTTTTTCAATATCACGCGGCATGGCATTAGCACTGAGCGCGACTACTGGAATATGTGAGGTAAGTGGATCATCAAATAGCATATCAAACGCGTCATATCCACTAAATCCAGGTAAGTTGATGTCCATTAAGATGACATCGGGTAAAGCCGCGCGAGCCAGTTTAATGCCTTGCCTCGCGTTTTTTGCGCTGAGCAAACGTATATCTGGTCGACGCGCAATAATATCTTCAACCAGCATGAGGTTCGCAGGGTTGTCTTCTATGTAAAGCAGCGTATACAACAGCGCATCGTGATGAGGCTGTTGGGGTGTTGGCAGTGGCAGTTGATGTTGATTGTCTATATCGGATTGACTGGTTTGGTCTAGCTCAATCCAAAACGTGCTACCTTCACCCACGATACTTTCTACACCTATCTTGCCTTTCATTAAATCAATCAGGCGCTTACATACTACCAAGCCGATGCCTGTACCCTCTTCTTTAGCATTCTGCCCCAGCCGATTGAATGGCTGAAAAAGCTGTGTAAGCTCTTCGCCTGTTAGTCCTGCACCCGTATCTTGCACGCTAATACGCACGGTATCATGAGGCGTTATGCTGCACTCCACAGTCACCGTGCCATCCACTTTATTATATTTAATGGCATTAGAAAGCAAATTAATGACGATTTGCTTAACCCGTGTACGGTCACCTTTTACGCAATATGGAAATTCAGGTTGCGTAAATATTACTTTAATCTCTCGACTTTGCGCTTGCGGCTCTATCATAGCTTCGCACTCGTGCATCACATCAGCCAATAATACTGGTTCTAACGATAGTGCCAACTTGCCAGATTCAATCAGCGCTAAGTCTAGCACCTCATTAATTAATTCCAGCAAATACCAACCAGCTTTCAGAATCTGATCGATGCTTTTTTTCTGCGAAGTGGTTGGCGCCGGTGTGCCCGATTCGATCAATTGTGCAAAGCCTAGTATGGCGCCAAGTGGCGTGCGCAATTCATGGCTCATGCTCGAGAGGAAATCAGACTTCGCTAAATTGGCTTTTTCTGCCACAAAAGTAGCACGTTCAAGTTCAACATTCTTAAGCTGCAGTGCTTCATGAAGCGTTGTTCGCTCAGCTTCAATCTGTTTGCGTGCCGTATTATCGGTGCCAATGAGCAAGTAACCAATAATGGCACTTTGCGCGTCGCGTAACGCTGTAACCGACACCACTGCTGGAAAGCGGCTGCCATCCTTACGGATATAGGTCAGTTCATAAATATCTTCAATGCCGCGCGAAGCCTTAAACACCAGCGCCTCAAACCCTGGCGTAATCGCAGTTGCCAGCTCAATGCTCAATGTTTTAGCACGAGCTATCACTTCCTCAGGGTCTGAAATCTCGGCAGGCGTGATTTTATTCATCACCTCATCTGCGGTATAACCCAGCATGCGCTCGGCACCAACGTTAAAAATCTGAATCACACCTTTTGCATCGGTAGCAATGCTAGAGAAGTTTTCACTATTAAAAATCGCACTTTGTAATGCGCCAGCTTTAAGCGCAGCTTCCTCGGCAAGTCTACGTGCGCTAATGTCTCGTAAGATACAAGTAAAGTAGCGCTCGCCACCAAGCCACATCTCACTGACGGCAATTTCTAATGGAAACGGCTTGTTATCTTTGCGCCAGCCAATGACTTCACGACCTAAACCAACGGCACGTGCCTCATCACTAGCGCTGTAATGTTTAAGTGAACTATTGCGCTGCTCTTGATCAAGCTCAGGAATCAGCACACTAAAATTCAAACCAGTCAGTTCTGCCGCGCTAAAACCAAACATTTTTTGTGCAGTTGGGTTAACCGTTTCAATGGTGCCATTACTCGCATGTAGCGTAATAATGCCGTCGGCAACGGTATTTAAAATAGTTTGTATAAGTGCCGTATTGTCGCGTAAAGCTTGCTGCACCGCATACTCTTCACTCACATTGCGGAAAACCAAAACCGCACCAACGACCTGGCCTTCTCGGTCACGAATTGGTGCGCAGCTATCCGCAATATCGCACTCACTACCATCACGAGCAATCAATACGGTGTGGTTAGCCAGCCCTTGTATCGTGCCTTGGGCTAAAGTTTCCATGACTGGAATAGTTGCTTCCAAGCGCGTTTCTTTATTCACTATTGGAAAAACCTCACCTATGAGTCGCCCAGAGGCTTCAGCTAAGGTCCAACCTGTCAATTTTTCTGCGAGCGGATTCAACAGGGTGACACGTGCATCAGCATCGGTAGTAATGACGGCATCGCCAATCGAATTGAGTGTCACCGTGAGCTTTTCTTCGCTATCTTGCAGCGTGGCGTTCAGTTGACGCAGTTGCTTATTCGTACTTTCTTGAATCTCTAGTAAATGCTGAGTTTCTAAGTGCACTAAATTTCTGATTTTTTGTTGCGACTGTCGATAGATTAAATAAATAGAAGTCAGTGCAATCACTACCAATAGAAAAGCAAATTGATAATGCTTGATGCTTGATACGATGCTAGCAACTAGCATGTTGCGGCGGCTAAAGGCAGGAATAGATCTCTTTTGTGCATGGCCGACTCTCGTTTTGAATTATGAAGCTGAACAGATTTAACTGTGGATGGAATGACTAAGCAATTTAAAGAGTGAGTGAAACCCCTTAACAGTGTTATACACCCTTAATCCGCATCAGCCCCTATTTAATTTTAAAAACACGAGCGCGTTCTATTTAGCCTGAATTCAATTACTCACCCTATTTAATGCTAGATTTCGTCCGTAGCATCCGCAGCAGAATTCTTCCAGTTAAGATGCACATTGACACCTTTGTGATTTACAACTTTAACGGTTTTGGTAAAGATAACACCATTATGTTGGCTTGTGATTTTGTAAATACCATTTTCCATATGCGCAAATAGCATAGGCCCAGCATCTGCAACCTCTAGCTTAACGTTGCCTTTTTTATCGGTTACGGTCACGGTCACATCAGAAATTGATTGCCCCTGTTTAGCCTCAGAAAAATACAAACGTAAATTATACTCTCCTGCATGCAGGCGCATGTCGTCCGCTTCTTCCTGACCTATACCGCCGTTGATATAGGCGGGCTGCTCAGTATTCATTTCATCGGCATATACTGTATTTGTGATTGCAAATATTGCCATCACACCCATTAAACCAGTAAGTAAAGATTTAACTATTTTCATCACACTTATGCTCCTAAAGTAACGATCGAATCATCGGCAAATTGAAATCAAAATTGCCTTCTGATTGAATATACCTAAGCAGCATAAGATGTTCTGTGCGATAACGAACATAGACTAAAATAAGAGGCTGAATTAATGCGGATAAATGAAAGTTTAAGGTAATCGAAAATATTGCAGCGCTTTTTCAACGATCTGCTCTGGTGGAATATCCATGCATGCGAAATCGATATTTTCTACACATTGATTTTGGTAGCAATACTGGCAGCTCTTCACTTTATCTACAACCAACTCCGCACCTAATACACTTGGTGGCAGTGCGCCTGGAATCACCAACGATGGGCACCCCACTAACCTTGCCAACCATTGCGTTGAGGTAGCAACGGTAATTAATAAATCCGTCACCTTTAAGCGTGCCAACGTGGTTTGCATAGGCACGCTCCCATCAAACCGACTCCAAACAAAAAAACCAGCTTGCTCAAGTAATAACTGCAAAACTTTACCATGCGCATACTGTTTACTGGCTTTGCTACCAGATAATGAAAGCGCGATGATAGGTTTTGTTTCAGCCTGAAGCTTAAATACTAAATCTGGTTGAACTGAAAGTGACATATCCATCTCTTGCTTAAACCCACAACAATGCTGAAGGTAAAATTCAGGATACGCGATATTCGGATATTGATTCCACCATGGCGTGCTCCAATCCGCCATATTGGGATAGGTACTCGCTAGGTATAAATCAGGCATTTGAAAATATGATTGCGTTAATGCACTGCGCTGAATTTTCTGAACTAATGTATCAACTGAGAAGTTAATGAAGTTACCTTGAATATTAGCGCCTGAATCTTTTAAAACTCGCGCTAAAAAGCATGGCATAAACCAAGTATCTAGGTTAATAATCAGATCATAATCTTGTTCAATCACCACTTGAGCAATATCGATAAAACTAGCTACCGCTTTATCAACATCACTTGGCCATTGCTCTGCGCTTACGGCAAGTACGGCATTTACCGTAGGCACTAACGACATTATCTCAACACCCGCGCCGTAGGTTAACACGTCGACTATGGCATTAGGATGTTGCTGATGAACCATGTTAACTGCGGGAATTAGTATAGATGCAACATCACCAAAACCCATCATACGAATAATGAGTATTTTCAATTGGCTAAACTCTTCAATCTACTTACAAATACGAGCTAAGTATTCAAATATGTTCAAACTAAGTAAAAAGCTGTCTGATAGGCAACATCGCTGTATCAAGCTCAGCAGTCAGGCCATTCATCACATCGGATGGTAAATCTTGTGTTTGATTTTGGAATGCATTAAAAATAGCTAAGAACAAATCTAAGTCGTCGGCGCTCAGATTCATCCCGTGCTTTTCCATAATAGACATCGTCAAATCATAAAGTTTTACAGGCACGTCGCCAGCAGGTCTTGCGCAGCTAGTCATGCGATGTAAAGTTAAGAATAAACCTCTAAATACCACAAACTCCACAGGCAATGCTGTTGAGAAGTTCCACTCTAAATCAAAGAAATCACCTCGCCCTTTATCATTGACCACTAAGTTTGTAGGCGTTGCATCAATGTAATTTGGCGGTAGCAACTGAGAGAAGTGCTGCAATTCTGCAATCGTTGCACTCGTTGGCTGCAATGGCGTAGCACGCAGCGCATCTATCCAAACGCCAGTCCATTTAGACAGCTCAGCAAAGCTCCAATCTGGTCTATTCACTAATAACAAGAGTTCATCAAACCATAATTTGCCGGTTCTGTAAGGGCCTAAATCCCATTTGGCTGAGGCCAATTTACTGGTATTACCCACATATCTGGTTTGCGTCATCAAACTGCCGTCTTTAAGCGTAAACTGCGTTTCTTTAGCAAACTGCGAAGGTCGCTGACCACCATAATGTGCTGCCAAAACATTTTCTTGCTTTGGCGAGGCCGTTTTGCGCACCGCAAATAAGAACGAGTTAGCCACATCTTGTGCTAAACCATTTCTACCAATTACGCCCCAAGCACACTCTAATGAGAAAGTTGGCACTTGCGGACGTTGACGGTCATGAATCACCGCGCCAGATAGAATTGGCGATGCATCCCAACCAGCTTCAACACTAGCGTCTTCAAAGCCTTTAGGATAAATAATCGATACTGGCGTTTTATAGTCTGGCAGCGGTACATATAAATCAACAGACTCAAACCCAGCACGGTGAATATGCTGCGTAAGCTCTTTGCGACCAAACGTAATGGCTGATTTGTCAGTATATGAGTCATTCACACCAAACATAGCACGACCAAGATGGTCTTCAGGAGAGCCACAAAAATATTTAAGGCCAAGCTGGTTTTCAATCGCGATGATTAAAACACCATCGTCTTTTAAAAATGATTTTGCCAGTTTTAACAAATATTGCACTGGATCCGGTTCGTTGATATACACCTGTGAGTATTCCAGCACGCCGATTAAAGTCACCACATCAAACTTTTCATCCGGCTTAAAGTTTTGAATCAGATCAGCGATCACTGTTACATTTTTAAGTTCTGCACAACGATTGCCGATGATACGCGCACGGTCTGCACTCCCTTCAACCGCAACAACCTTGCCGCCTAACTCACCTAAAAAGCGCGTAATCGCGCCGCATCCGGCACCAAGTTCCAAACTTCGACCTGCTGAGATTTGTTTAATAAATGGTCGTAAAATATTAGCGCGTAACGGTGTTAGATGATAATAGGTCGGCCAATCATCTGCCTGATTAATCAACTCCGAAGAAAAAACACCTTTATCTTTAGAGTTTTTTATAATCCTATAAATTTTATTTTGCGCATCGCCAGAATCTTTATAGCCAAAGTCATCCTGACTTTTAGGATGATAATAATTGTCTGTGCTGTTGTACTGATAACCGTTCATCATGTTGCTCCGTATACTGTATTTTCTTTGTAATTTATTAGTGAATGACTTAATGTAAATCAGTTAAGCGCTCATAGTGAGATTAGTATAGTGCTCATACTCAGGCGCTTGCTGAGCAGACAATAAAGTCTCCATGCAACTTCTAATTGCAGCAATCTTATTTTGAGACTTTGGCACATGGCGGCTCAATTGCGCTAAATTAAACAAAGCCATATCAGCCTGACCTGCAGCGCAATAAGTTTCAATTAAGTTACTCAATGGAATCACTGGATCTGGGGCTCGCTTGACAGCATTTTCAAGTAAGAAAAAGGCATCTTCAAGATTACCTTCATTAAACATCATCGTGCCTAAGTCGTTATAGACTTCCCAACATTCAGTTTCAGCCTGCACCAATGGAATCAATATCTTCATGGCTTCTAAATTATCAGAAGCATTAATGTATTGCTCTGCTCGAAGGTATTCAGCTCTATCGAGGTCAACTTGAGCAGTCACCGCTGGTGTTGGTAGCGCTCTGCCTTCTAACGCAGCCACAATATTATCCATAATCAGTACAGCACTCTTGCCCAGGTTACTAAACTGATTATCTCTATCTTGACGGGTTTTTTGACGCGTACTTTCAGGCTCGGCCAAAATCGCTTCTACAGTTTCGCGCATTTTAGATTTGGTGGTTTTAGTCACATAGTCGTATGGCACGCTGGCTGGGCGTGGTGGATTGGTATCCGGAATAAGCCAGTCAGTCACAGCAACACCCGGAACATCTAGTAACAATGCTTCCGTAAGCACACTAGATTCATCTGAAACCAGCACATCGGCCAAGCTCAGGCAGTACATAATACTGACCTCGACATCAATAATATGCACGTTATCCGCACAACCACGATGCAGTTCATTCATCTGGCGTATATTGCTCAATACCTCAGGATAGGCATTTGACCATGGCGCTTGCTTCAATAAAACATTGACCGGTAAATCGATAAACGCCTTAACAAAATCATCTTGCTTGCCATGGTTTTCCCATGACGGAGCATAAAGCACGGATTTTTCATATTTCAGTCCAAGCGTTTTACGTAGTTTATCTGCCTCAAGAGAAAATACCTCTTTGTCACGAAACACTAAGTCAGCCTTTGGCCAGCCAGAATCAAACACTCCTAAACGTGGTCTAGCCATAGAAAATCCAGCTTGCGTTTGCCAGCGATCAACCCATGATTTACCCGGGACGATACCCATATCAAACTCATTCCAAGGTTCATAGCGCCAAAATGACGGCCAAATATCGTGTCTTTGTGCCAGATCATGCAACATAATGACTGAAAAATCAGCATTTGGTTGGCAAGCGTGTTCACAATACACGCCGATTTCAGCTCGCTCTTTTGAATTAGTACTAAACTTCACTTCAAATCCGCGATGTTCAGCTTCTAACGCCACGGGCGCCAATGCCTGACGCTCACAATTATCTGTGTAGAAAAAAGTCATGGCAGGCAATGAGCGATTGCTAGAGTTAGTCTTGGTCATATAGGTCTCATTTGATTGAGTATCTAGTTAAATTTAGTATCTAGTTAAATTTAGTATCTAGTTAAATTTAGTATCTAGTTAAAAGGTGTTCGCACTAATAATGCTTAATGTTTTTTAATGATTGCGCCAAATCGAAACCTGTTTTGCGCATATCCGGGGACACAACCATCAAAAATTTCACAACTGCAACCAAGCGCTGCTGCCTGATCTTTAAACCAAGCTCGTTCGTAATAGGTATGCTCCAGGCCAGCATATTTTTTCTCATACTCTTCTTGGCTAAGTAAATCACGCCTTAATGTTTCTGATTCAAGTTTAGTCTGCAAATCTGGCACTTCCATTACTGCAACAGCTACCTTCGCTTTTTGAACCATACGAGCCAATACGGTGGCTGCATAATCTTTTGAAAAATAATGAAAAACACTGTTCGATATCACAAAATCGTAGGCTGGCTCGGTGTCCAACAACTTCGCTTCTGCAGCGACAAACTGCCCATCTGGCATAGCATGCTTAGCAGCCTCAATCAATGCAGATGAGTAATCTAATCCACCCACTTTTAATGCATGCTTTTCTCGCAATGCATACAAAAATGCACCCGCACCACAGCCTAATTCATAAACAGAATGACCACTTTCTATCTTTAACTTATCTGAAATGATGTCTGCATAAGTCTGCCAATTTTCAGAAGAAATGCGCCCTGCACCACTATCAAACCCATCGAGCTTAATTAGTGTGTCTAGGCTCAGTTTTTCACCTGCTGAAAAACTCCTGCGACTCCATATTTCTTTCCAGTTAAGCGTATTCATTTATGTTTTTCTTCCATAATTTCTGCAACTGCCTTTAAAACTCGGCTGCGTAGCAAGCTACTACTAATGCCTTCAGTACGTGGCAATACCAGCAAGCGCGCTGGACTAATCGGATTGCTGTTGTCATGACCATGTACTAATAAATCTATGCTGTGTTGGTTTAAAAATGCCTCATCGATTAACCAATTGCACGGCACAACTTCATCTACATATTTAATAGCCTCAAGTATCTCGCGTCTTTCTTCAAAGTTAAGCTCAGATGAGTAACCCTTTTTGGTGTCAATTTCATCGTCTGTGGTTAAAGCAACGATAACAGTGCCTAATTTTTTAGCTTCTTTAAGTAAGCGAATGTGGCCGTGGTGAATCAAAGTGGCAGACATATCGACCATGATTCTTTTAGGTTTATTTTGATTAGCGACGTTTGTATCATTCATATTTTGCATAATGCTCACCTTGCCGTTAATGGCGCTGTTAATTGCAAGCTATCTAAAATTTGACCATGGGCTTGCCGTTCAAGATGTACTTCACCTAAATGGCAAACCACGCTACCGCCTTGGTTACCACGTGGTTTGTAAAGTACAGCGCGTGGATCTGAAGAGGTAATTTCACCCGCCACCCATGTACATAAAACTGGCTGATGCGTTGAGAGAAGATTCGATTCAGGACTTTTTTGATGGAGGAATTTTTCACAGAAAATACGTTTATTTTCAAAAACTGCCGCTTTGAAATCATCGTGTCTTTTTAGCACTTCATACAAAGAGGCAATTGCGTGATAAGGTCCCGTCATCCTCTTTTCTAAATGGCTGGCTAAGCTAAGGTAAAATGAATCTGACTCAATCGTTGGTGTTTCATTAAAGGCTATAAAAGCCGCACCAGTTAACCCAAACAGACCTTTGCATGAGCTATAAGCAATCACATCAGCTTGCTCGTGACCTGTTTCCAAACCAATAGAAGCTGTCGCATCTAACATCAAGCGGGCTTTTAATTTTGTGGATAATGCTTTCAAAGCTTCAATGGGCAACTTCAATCCACAACTGGTTTCTGTGTAGCAAGCGACTACCCAGTCATATTGGGCTGTGATTGACGCCATGTCTTTCCAGCCCACCGTAGTCACAGACTTAATTTCACCAGTGCGGCGTTGTGCGGACTCTGCAAGCCATGTTAAGCGTTCAGAATAGTAGCCAGTATTAATCACCAACACACGTCCGTACAAAAAATTTAACGAAGAAATTTCCAATGCAAGACTTGCCGAACCTTGCATACGCGCGATTTTTTGATGCCCTGACATCGCTTTAAGTCTAGTGAGTACATCTAGTTCTACTGCGTCATAGTCACCATCGCCACGGCCAAAACATGGACGCAAGCCTGCTAGATTTTCAGGCAATAAACTGGCTGGACCCGCAGTAAAAATAAATTTAGCCTGATTGCGCTCAGTCACTAGGTTTTCTATGGTTTTGGATTTATCGTTCATCTATATTTCCTTCTGTACTGTCCTTTGTACTGCACCGCACTTTACTGTGCAACGCCCTTCAAAAACTGCATAAAGTCGGTTTTATTCACTAAAGGTGTTCTATCTGGACGCCCTAAATCAGCTCGCGCCCCGCATCTACATTTAATTTCGATAAAAGCACTGTTTTTGCCATTAACTGCCAGTTTAATATGCTGCAAAACCTCTTGCTCTGTGGTGGCTTGTGCTACGTAGCTGTAGCCACAGTCAGCGGCAATCTTTGCTAGATTAAGGTTCTCAGCTAGCGTTGGTTGTCCGCCAACAGAATCATGCGCGCCATTATTAATGACGATATGAATTAAATTAGGCTGCTTGCCACTAATCGCCAAACCGCCCATATGCATCAACATGGCGCCATCGCCATCAATACACACAACCTTGTGATTAGGTTGAGCTAAGGCAATTCCAGTCGCAATCTGCGATGCATGTCCCATGCCACCAACAGTTAAAAAGTCATGGTCATAGGCTTTTGTAGTGGCTTTACGATGCTCAAATAACTCACGTGAAGCCATGCCAGTTGTTGATACTACAGGTGTGTTTTCAGGTAATGCGTCAATCAATAGTTTGATGGCCGCTTCTCTGGTTAACAAATGACTATCATCGCGCTGAACGTTTAACTTATAAGTTGAGAAAGTCTGCTTGCGCACCAACATAGCTACTGGGCCTGAGCGGTCTAAAGCCATCTGTACCAGTTCTTTCATTATGGAGACGATGTCATGCGTATTTTCATCGATGACTCGATAGGGAATACCTAAAATATCCAACTGATTGACAGTCATTTGACCCTGTTTTACATGCTGAGGCTCATCATGCAACTGCGTACCATCGGCTTTCATTTCGCCCCGCCAACCTACCATCAACAGCATAGGTATGCCATAAACTTGCGGATCAGCCAGTGAGGCAATAGGATTGACGACATTACCCAAGCCAGAATTTTGCATATAGACCAAGGCTGGTCGTGCAGTGGCTAGATAATGGCCGATTGCTAAACCTATGGCTCCACCTTCATTAGCCGCAATGATATGACGCTCAGCAGGATAGCTACTGCTGATACAAGCGCATACATCTTTCAAAAGTGAATCTGGCACGCCAGTGATAAAGCGAATATCGGCTTCATCTAATGCTGTACGAAAATCCATAGGGTTTATCATAAAGAAGTGTTAATCATTATCTTGTACCTGGTATCAGCTCTAAAATATCGTTAATTGCCATCAGGTCTTTATCTACTTCACTAGAGCGTCCGTTGCGCAAAATCTCACGCGCCACGTTTTGCATGGCTGGGTAAGCCGCTCTGAGTAAATGATTAGCATAAATCACGACATTAAAACCATGCTCAGCCAGCATACTTTCAGTGACTGTGTTATAGCTCGTAGGCACGCAAACCAGCGGAATGGTTGGGAAGTCAGCTTTAAAAAGTTTGGCAAATTCAAATACTTCATCTGGTGTATTCCTGCGGCTATGAATCATCACGCCGTCCACACCCGCCTCTACATAAGCTTGCGCACGTTCTATGGCATCGTTCATGCCTTTGTCTAAAATTAGACTTTCAATGCGTGAAATCACCATAAAATCATCGCTCACTCTTGCGGCACGTCCAGCGCGAATCTTGTCGCAAAATGCGCCTATATCATCTTGATTTTGAGCAACATCATTACCAAACAAGGAGTTCTTTTTTAAACCTACTTTATCTTCAATAATGGTCGCTGATATACCTAAGCGCTCCATACTGCGTACATTCAGTTCAAAGTGCTCTAACTTGCCGCCTGTATCCGCATCCATAATGAGTGGCTTGGTGGTGACATCGAATATATCGTTGATATTAGACAGACGGCTATTGATTTCCAGCGCTTCAATGTCAGGCTTTCCACGCGCGGTAGAGTCTGTCAGCGAGCTTGACCAAAAACCGTCAAACTCACAATTTTTGCCATCACGCTCAAAAGACGTATGCTCGGCAATGAGCGCTGAAATTGGATTATGCGCTTCTATAAAACGTGAAATGGGTTTTGCTGCAATTAATCGTTTCAATGTGCGTCGGCGTATATCTGGCGTGGTGCCAAGCGTCTGCATTTGCGTAAGCATTTCTTTAGAGGATACGCCGCGTGTGTAAGGGATCTCAATCAAATGTCCGCCATATTCACCTAGTGCAACGCGCGCTCTTTCGCGATAAGGCAAAAGCGGCCCCTCAAGCCAGTCATCGCCATGCACCATAATATCTGGGCGATATTTTCTAATATTAGGCGCGTAATCCCACTCTTCTTGCGGAACAACTTTCGCTACACCTTTAATATTTTCTACGATTTGCTTACGATATTCATAGGTCAAATAAGGCAAGCGCTTATGGTCAGCGACTGCTGAATCCGAAAGCAACCCTACGGTAACGTCTCCGTATTTTCTTGCTTGCTCAATGATGTTGATGTGTCCATGATGCAGAATATCAACTGTCATGCCTATGTAAACGGTGGTCATATTAGAAAGTTTCCTTTAATTCGTGCTGAATTTTTAAGTTAAGTATTTTCTTAGCGACAGTCGCAGGTGCTTGTTTGCTTAAACGCAAATTTGACTCATGCGCTTCCATATAGTCTGCAGCCAGCATTTGAGCAGTTTCGGCTCGAAGCCCATATTTCTGACCAAGTTCTAATGCTGAAATAGCCGTCTCTATTGGGCTAGACTGCATAATTGCATCGATATAACTGACCCAGTATTGTTCATTCTCGGGTTTGGCTTGCACTGCGACTTCCAACCATGGCAAAGCCGCCTGCGCGCCCTTCAAATACGCCTCTATCACACCTAAATTGTGGTTAGCTTCTGCGTGATTTGCTTGAATGCTTAGAATTTCATGATATAGCGCTTCCGCCTGCTCTATTTGCCCAGCACCTTGATGCTTTACCGCCATCTCTAATACTTCATTGATGACTTGCTGTAGTTCCTGATTTGCTTCTATAGCCTCATAATTTGCTACTGCATTGTTTGTCATCGCCATGTCCGATTTGGGGGTTTCCCACTTATTGATATATTTTTGATGCTTTTCTCGCCATTGTGGCGTGCCAAAAGTACCATCACTTTGATGGGTAAGTTGAACTAGCCATGTACCAAGCGTTAAGCCTGCTTGCCTTGCGGTGCGGCAGAAATCCAAATCGTAAAAATGAAAATCAAACTGCTTATCAAAACTAACATTCGCTCCGACTAAGCTAGATTTTTTAGCAGCGAGAAACACACCATCTAATAGTTCGCATGCGGCTGGGGCTTCGCCAAAGACCTCCACGGTACCGAAAGCATTTTTGCTATGCGCTATCTGACCGCTTAAATTAGCCTTATCATCCCAAGTGAATTGAGTATCTATAAACGCCCATGCTGGCTGGTTTGGCAATATGCGTTTGTTTCCTGCAATACCAATCACATCAAATTGCTCTAGCCCTTTTTGCACTACAACTGCGAAATTCGCTTCGTCTATCCACACATCATCGTGAATAAATACCAATGTTGCGTCTTTATCCGCTTGATTAATTCGGTCATTAAATACTTCGGATAAGCCACGTGAGTTTTCAAAGGCAATATGCGCGCTTAATCTGGCGTCTTGTTTAAGGTGTCTTTTTAAAGATAGACCTAAAGCTGATTTAGCCCAGAAGTCTGTTTCTGAATAGCGTGTAGCGCTGACGATTTCAACATCGAGTTTTACTGGCAGCTTCGTAATTTCGTCATGTTTAGAATCTGTCTTCAGTTGATTTTTTGTATACTTACTTTCAATACCTTGACTCTCGCTCCACATTTCCCACAGCGCTTTTTCCATGTTTTTTGCAAAGCGCTGTCCGTCAAATAGTGGCGAAGCTAATACTTTCACTCTTAAGCTTGAGCGTAAATGAGCAAGTTGACTTAAATCACTGCAAAATGACTTAGCCTTACTGATGTATTCTGACTTATTCTCTGCCACCCAATCTGAAAGCCCCGCTGCAGTTAGCAAACTAGCGCCTTGACGTGCGATTAATCTATCCCCAGCAAGAGTTAAAGTCGGAACGCCCATCCAAAGCGCCTCGCATGTCGTTGTGCCACCGTTAAATGGGAATGTGTCCAATATCACATCGATTTCATGGTGTGCCGCTAAATAAGCTTCTCGTACAACCGCTCCCAACAACTGTATTCTGTGCGATTCAATGCCACGCTTCGCCATGCGTTGTATTAAATCATCCGATACGGCTGCGTCACTGAATGATTTATATTGCCAGCGCAATCGACTGTTCGGCACGGCACTCAAGACTTCTGCCCATAAATCCAGCACCTCATCGCTCACCTTCGCCATATTTTGAAAGCAACCAAAGGTAATCCATTGATTAGCGAGCGCTGGCAAATCTGAAACCGAAATCTCTGTATTAGGCGCGGTAAAACACAATCTAGTGTCTGGTAAGTATTTAATCTTCTCAACAAACTGAGCTTGATTTGACTCAGGTACACCCACCTCATCTGCAACAAAATAGTCCATCGCAGCTAAACCCGTAGTGGCAAAGTAACCAAGCCAACTCACTTGTAATGGCGCTGGCTTCCAAGCAAAAATAGGTAATCGCGTGCCTGAACTGTGTCCTGATAAATCTAGCAAAACATGCAAGCTGTCATGATGAATCAGCGTTGCTGCCTCACTATCACTCAAGCCAACAAGAGACTTCCATCCAGAAAAGTAAGGTTTAAGATTTGCGGTAACTTCGTCGTTTTGATTACTCGTTGAGTAAGCAATGAGCTCAATACTAGAAACATCAACATGTTTAAGAAAATTTTCTAAAAAGTATGCCACCACATGTTGACGCAAATCACCTGAAACCAGTCCCACACGTAATTTTTTTGCATTTGGTTCATGTTGCCATGCTGTAAATGGCGCTTCTACTTTTGCAGATACCTCAATGCCATATTCACGTGCTTTTTTCAGACACTCATCAGCACTATAATCAGAAGAGTAATTCATTGAAAATAACAAATTACTCATTGCATCTAAATTATCAGGTTGAATTTCCAGAGCCTGTACACAGACATTTTCAGCCTCTTTAATGCGGCCTTGCGCTAAATAATTCACACATAAATTAATATGCGCATTAATAAATTGCGGGGAAAGTGCAAGCGCTCTTTTTAGGTAAGCTTCTGCTCTGGTGAGTTGACCTAAGGTATTTAAAGTCACACTGAAATTACTCAGTGCAGAAATATTATTAGGGTCCAACTCAAGAGACTGTTCAAAAGCAGCAACCGCTTCAATAAACCTATTTTGACTATCTAAAGCCAAACCTAAGTTGTTATAAGCATCAACGTAATTCGGTGTGATTTTCAAGGCATTTCTACAACACACCTCGGCATCAACAAAACGACCTAACTCTCTGAGCAACACAGCCAAATTACTATAAGTGACCGCGCGTAATGGATCTATTTTGAGCGCTTTCATATAATAAATTTCTGCGTCTACCTTTCGCCCAGTATCCTTTAACAAAATACCAAGATTGTTATATGCAGGCACATACTCGGGATTAATCGCGATTACTTTTCTGTAACACTCTTCAGCCTCATTAATATTGCCAAGCTCTTTTAGCGCTACACCTAAGTTATTTAAAGCATCAGCATGGTCTAGTTGCAATTCAATGGCTTTTTGATAACTAGCAACGGCATCTTGCAGATTCCCTAATGCCTTGTAGCATGCGCCTAGATTGACATACGCAGAAACAAAATCTGTCTGTAGCTTAATCACCCGCTCATAATGTTTAATGGCATCTTCGTAGCGCCCTTGCTCATAAAGCATCTGCGCTAAATTAAAATGCATTTTTGCGTTCTTTGGATTGATTTTTAATGCATGGTGATAACTAGCTTCGGCTTCTGACAACAGCCCGAGGTCTTTAAGAACACTGCCAAGATTGTAATAAGCCTGAGCAAAACTTGAATTGAGTTCAACGGCTTTTTTGTAACAATCAACGGCCTCATTAAGCATCTGCTGATCGTAATAATAATTGCCCAAGTTATATTGAGCTTCACTGTCTTTGGGTGAAAATTCTGCGGCGTTCTCTAAAGCCACGGAAGCTTTTTCAAGCAAATTTTGCTGTTGATATATCGCGCCTAATACCTTCCAACCAAACCCGTCGGTTGGATATTTTTGGGTGAGCTTAAGCGCAAGTTTCTCGCTTTCAGCTAAGCGACCATGATTAAATTTGGCAACCAACTCATTGACTTCAGAATGACTTGGTTTAGCCGTGTTTTTTACCTCGGCAATAGCTTTACTAGCAGCTTTGTTAGCATGTAGATTTGACTTATTGTTGTTCTTTGAGGCAACCATTACCCACCCTTTTTATCATGCATCATCTAGCAGCGTCATTAACATACTGACTTGCTACGATATTTGATTAGCAAAACGATTAAATTAAAGTTTTAAAACGTTTTTACCGTAATGGTTACATTATCGAAAATAATGCGGGTAATAGATGTCTGAAATAGAGGGATAAAAGTAAGCTAAATTAACTTTAGCAAATCTCTGCTGTGCGGCAGTTTTAGACTAATTGTTTCAATGCAGATATTAAGTTGATGTTGGCATGGTAAGAAATATCATGCCATATTTGATGAATGCTTATTTAGATTAAAATAAGCAAATGTTGTTTATAAAACTATCTAGCTAATCAACCAAACGATTTTTAATCGCGTAGTGTGTTAACTCAGCGTTATGGCGCAAATTCAATTTTTCAAGCATACGAGTACGATACATACTGATTGTTTTTACAGATAAAGCCAGTTTCTCAGCAATTTCACCTACAGAAAAACCTGAGGCTATCAATGTCATGGTTTGAAATTCACGATCTGAAAGGCTTTCATGTGGTGCTTTTTCAGTTTCCATACCGACTTGATTAGCCAATATCTCCCCAACTTCTGGTGAAATATATTTTTTGCCTTTAGCAACAATACGAATAGCATTCACCAATTCTGACGAGGCCGTTTGCTTACACACATAACCCGCAGCACCAGACTTTAAAGCACGTACTGCATATTGATCTTCTTTATACATCGATAACATCAACACTGCTATGTGATGATTAACATGCTTAATATACTTTAATGCATCCATGCCACTGCGGTCTGGCATCGCAATGTCCATCAAAATAACATCTGCGCCAGGCATACAACCTAGCTTGATTGCTTCAGCCGCATTCTCCGCTTCTGAAATTACCTCAATATCATCTGTTTCAGCCAAAATCTGCCTAAGACCTGCTCTTAAAATGGCATGATCATCTGCAATAATTACTTTGATTTTGTTACTTTTTGTCATGCTGATATCCGAACAAATATTAAGGTGGTGATGACAGGCTTTAGCTCTAAACAAGCTTTAAGTCGCCTATGTAATTACATACAAGCAAACTGTGTGCCAGCCAATAATTATGGGAATTTGAACTGAAATTGCAGATTGATGACTGAATAATTTAAGCTGTTATAAACTTTAAAACAGAACTTATAAGCTTAAAATACAGCAATTACTCAAGCTTATTTGAAGCAAACTACTCAACGATATTGCACAACACTTAGTGCCACAAAGACCTTGCAGTTATTTGCCAAACTTAAAGATTATGCAAACTTATTTGAAAGTCAGCGACTAAACTTAAAGGTAATGTATTTTAAAGTGCTAAGCTGGTGGGAGGAAGAGCTGTCGAAATCTGAACGAAATTTCAACAAAGTGACGAAATTTATCATCAGTGTGACGGAATTTGAACTTATATAAATTGTTGTACTAATTTTTTGGATAAAATTTTGGGATATTTTTCAACTACTCAACTGGTAACTTAATCGTAATTACCGTACCTTGTTTATTGGACTGCTGCACGGCAAATGTTCCGTTCAAGGCAGTCACGCGCTCACGCATACCACGCAATCCAAATGAGTTGGATTTCAAGGTGTCGCTAGATTTAATACCCACGCCGTTATCACCAATCGTCAAAATGATGTCGTGCGCAAAGGCGCTCAAATCAACACTCACATGGCTGGCGTTGGCGTGTTTTGCAATATTAGACATTGACTCCTGAAAAATTCTAAATAAGGTGATGCCTTGGTCTGTGGAAACAGGGATTTCTGCCTGATTACAAGTAAATTTACATGTAATACCTAATTGTTTTTCAAACTCCTTGGCTTGCCATTCCAGCGCGGCAACAATACCTAAATCTAAAACATTTGGCCTTAAATCACTAGAGATTCTATGTACCGCTTCAAAAGTACTATCTAATATAGACTCTAAACCTTGTGCTTGCTCAATAGTAACGTCCTGACCCTTGGCGAGTTTGTTAATAATTGAAGACAATCCCATTTTAATAGCCGTTAGATTACCACCCAGGTCATCATGAATCTCACGCGCGATGGCGCTCCGCTCTTGCTCTTTAATTTTGTGTATATGCGCGGTTAACTCAACAAGCTCACGTCGCGATTTTTCAATTTCATGTTTAGCATTTTTGCTTTGCGTGATATTGGTCATGATACCTTCCCATTGCACCACGCCATTGCTCAATACTCTAGGCACAGCGCGCAAATCAAGCCATTTATTATCTTGCCAACCATCAATCCAAACTTTACCCTCCCAATTCATTAAACTAAGATTGGTGGTTGATTGCTCAAGCCGTTTACGAAGCGCGCCACGATCTCTCGCGTTCATCATGGAATATAGCAAACTGGAGTCTTCTTTTAAATCTTCCGCATTTAAGCCTAGTAAGGCTTTGCAGCCATCAGTAAGATGGATGAATTTCATTTCACCATTACTATCCAGCTGAAATTGAAAAACCAACCCTGGTGTATTAGCAACCATAGTTTGCGAGCGGGTTTCATTTTCACTTAGAGTTTTCTTAGTGCCTGACTCTCCATCACGCTGACCAGTAGCAGTTTCAGTAGCATCATTTTTAATGATTAATATAAATACTCTCTTTGCCGACTCTAACACCATGAGTCGCAATTTGTTATGCTTGATATTGCCGATAATAGGCGTCTGCTCTTGCAACAACTCCACGAAATACGAGTGGTGACGGTGGCTTTCCGCGTGACTTTTTAATGTTTTTTCACTGACGCCTAATAGGCTTTCTAGGCTATGTTCTTTCAATCCTTCTAAATCGTAACCTGTATCTTTTATTACACCCTCACTCACATAAACGAGCTGCATAGAAGATACATTAAGAACGTACACCTCATCTGTCACTCCCAATAAAAGAGCATCTAACAGTAAAGAGGTATCTGGCAATTGAGACAAATTAGCTACCTTTTATTAAGTGTGAATCTACAATTTAAAAACATTATCAACTAACACTCATCGTAATTCAAATTTAGAATTATGTACAAAATTATTAAATAAAAATTTAACACCGGTCAAGCCTCAACTCAGCGGTCTAATTCATCTTCTTCTAACTCGACTTAAAGATAAATTCAATTAGCATGCGTGAGGCCGCTAATTTTTTCTAGCCATTTCTAAATCAACTTCAGTCATCACACGATTTTTACCAGATTTTTTAGCAAGATACATCGCTTGGTCAGCTCTATTCAAAACGGCAGCTTGCTCTTCAGTTTTCCGAAACAAGGCAACACCTGCACTAAAAGTGATTAACAATCTCTCGTTATTACCTAAAAAGAACTGTTTGGTGAGCGCACGCTGCAGTCTTGATATAGTCTCAATAGCCGCATCAATACTAGTATCTGGCAATAATATGACGAACTCTTCTCCACCAAATCTCGCTGCAATATCAGTTGGTCGTAAGGTTTCTTGTATCACTTTGGCTAAGTGCTGCAAGGCGGTATCGCCTACGTGGTGCCCATAGTTATCATTAAAATGTTTAAAGTTATCAATATCTAGCAATGCCACGCACAGTGAGCTAGCGCCACGTTGCGCACGTGATATTTCCCTCAGCATCGCCTCGTCTAAACCACGGCGATTAAGCACGCCAGTCAACTGATCTATCGACACTTTTTCACTTAGTTGAGATAATTCAGCTTGCAACTGCTGTATTTTCTGCTGCGCGACCTCAACCTCTGCAGTCTGCTGCATCATAGAGTCACGAGAGCGCACAATATCGGTTTGCATCGTATGCGTATCTTTCATTAAACCTTCCAACAAGATATTAATTTGCGCGATGTCCTCAGTTTCAGCTAATTTATCAGCATACTGCCCTACTTTATTTTGATAGGTATCGGTCGAGTTAGTCATATGGCTTAGGCGGTCAACAAAAGTAGCAATCATACTTTTGAATGCATTTTTAGCATCGGCTAAGCTATGCTTAAGCATGCCCTGTTTGAAAATGACTTCTTTCAGGCTTCTCTCTGCATCGACTATTAGCGCTCTATCTAGCGTACCGGAGATGATAGTTTGCACAGAAGTCACCTGCCCGCGAACCCATTGATCATCTGCGACTAACTCACCAATGTTATCAATCAACAATTTAAGCAAACTCAATAAATCCTGCTTAATGCCCTCTTCATTCGCGCCAATTAACTCCACTCTTACTAACAGCGATCTAAATTGCTTAACAACCGCCTGCCAATCCTTTAACTTACGCGCCTTTTCAGACAACGCAAATATCTGTTGGGCCTCTTCCTTTAATTCTGGATAGCCATCTAATCTAGGTATCAAACCGTGATTGAGTGATTGTTTTAACATGTCTTGCAATGCGCGAAATGTTTCTTGGAACTGATCTGGTTCATAGCCAGGATTTATGGTTTCTGGTAATTTCAAACTTGACGTATTTAATGCTGGAGCGACTAAAACTTGGTTTTCCAAAGTCGAGTCACTTAAATCTGCATCACCCAAATTAAGCAACTTTCCTTCAGTTTGTTCGATAACTTCAATCGCTTTAGAAGCGGTTGTATCTGAAACGCCATAAGTTTTCCAATTATTGGCGAGTGCTTGCAATTTTTGCGCTAAAAGTGGGTCGCTACCAAAGTTAATCAGTACTTTTTCTAGTGCTTCTTTTTTCCTTGTAACATCCAGCCCCACTTGCTTAGCATCCCAATTTTGGATGAGCTCGCGAATCGCATCCGGCCACTGTTTGGCTAGCACAACATTCGCATCCATACTATCGTTCAATAACGTAGGCAAGTCAGCCCAGTTTTCCTGCTTTAATAATTTATCCCAGCGGTTAATCCATTTACTTTGCTCTGTTGTTTCATTAGGCAGTTGTTTAAGTGCTTTTCTAATGGCTGATTCAGCAGTTTCTTTGACTGTAATCCCTGCTATCTCATTATAGATAAGCAAATAGTTATCTGGCGAAGGGACAACGCGCCGCAATGCCATTTGTTTAAAAGTTTCACGCGCTATATCTAGCGGTACGAGTGCAGGCTTGCTTGATTTACTTGGGTTAGACATGGCTTAATTAATTAAAAAACTTCCTTCTAAATAAATTGAATGAAAGTCAATTGATTACAGTCCCAAAATGATATATATAGCATTTTCCCACTTATGAAAAAAATCAAAGGCAAATTCAAGAATGCTTTTATCTGTCTATTTTGGAAAAATATTCTCCTAAGCTTTGCGGTTTATGCGTCAAAGTATTGTAAAATTGCATTTGGCGGGCCTCCCCGCATTGTGAAGTAGCCAATCTGGTCAGGTGCGGAAGCAAGCAGCCACAACTATTAAGCAAGTGCCGGGGTAAGGGCTCGCCTCTTTATTTTTGGGCAACCTAGATTTTTGGCCAACCTAATTGTTGCTATATGTGAATTACATTGCGTAATCTAAATTTTCAGCTAAAGTTGAGCCTATGTCTTATCAAGTCTTAGCCCGTAAATGGCGTCCGAAATCATTTGAAACCTTAGTCGGGCAAGACCACGTAGTTCGTGCGCTTACCAACGCGCTTGAACAAAATCGTTTACATCACGCCTATTTATTTACTGGCACACGCGGCGTCGGTAAAACGACAGTTGCGCGTATCTTAGCTAAATCACTCAATTGTGAAAAAGGCATTACGGCTAAACCTTGCGGTGTTTGTGATGCATGTACAGAGATTGATAGAGGCCGCTTTGTAGACTTGATAGAAGTAGATGCTGCCAGCAATACGCAAGTGGATGCGATGCGCGATCTGCTTGATAACGCTCAATATGCACCCACGTCTGGTCGATTCAAAGTCTACATCATCGATGAAGTACATATGTTATCCAAAAGTGCGTTTAATGCCATGCTGAAGACGCTAGAAGAACCCCCTGCACACGTTAAATTCATTCTTGCGACTACTGACCCGCAAAAAGTACCGGTCACGGTGCTATCGCGCTGCTTGCAGTTTAATTTACGTCAAATGGCAGGCACTTCGATTATTGAGCATTTGCAGAATATTCTTGGGCAAGAAAACATCCCTTTTGAGCCAACTGCACTTCATCTCATCGCACGTGCCGCAGCAGGCAGTATGCGCGATGCCTTGTCACTGACCGATCAAGCGATTGCTTATGGTGGACAAACAGTCAACGAATCTGAAGTGCGCGCCATGTTAGGTGCGATTGATCAAAGCTATTTGTACCAACTCATTAATGCACTACTAGCCAACGATGGTGCCAGTATTATTGCGCAAGCTAAGTCTATGGAAGAACGTAGCTTATCATTTGAAGTGGCTTTGAATGATCTAGCGCAACTACTACATCAAATTGCAGTCGCCCAAACCGTTCCAGATAGCATTGCAGATGACTTACCTGAACGTCATCTCTTATTAGATTTAGCACAACGTATATCACCAGAAACCTTACAGCTATATTATCAAATCGCTTTACTAGGCCGTCGTGATATTAGCTTAGCACCCGATGAATTTGCTGGCTTCACCATGAGCTTGTTGCGCATGCTAGCTTTTACACCAAGTGAAACTGATCTAAAAAAAACGCTGAACAAAACACCAGCCATCGCTAATGCAAATTTAGTAAGTGCAAATACCGTCAATATAAATGCAGCTACCACTGAAGTAAAAACTGTAACTCTGCCAACTGAGACTGCTACAGAACATCAAGTTGCGCAGAGTGCTGAGCCGACTCGCAGTCAACTGAATATTCCAGCCAGCCAGCCAGCCGCTGAATCTAGCGATGAGAATGCAGAGACGCAAAGTTTTGAAAATATCACTCACACCCCATTCAATGGTAATTGGCGCGGCTTATTAGACCAGCTAAAACTTGGCTTAGCACGTAACTTAGCGCTCAACAGCGCCTTACTCAGTTATGATGAAAATACCATGCGTTTTGCCGTGCAAGATAAGGACAAAGGCTTACTCAGCCCCATGTATCAGGACAAATTAAGCGCGGCTTTACAGCAACATTTCGGCAGAAAAATACGCCTAGAATTTAGCGTAGAAGGCAGTGTGAATACGCCAGCAAAAGAAGTAGCTCAAGAGAAAGCTGTGGCTCAAGCTGGCGCTGAAAGTTCAATTGAACAAGATGGGTTTGTGCAGGCTTTAATCAATGAGTTCGGGGCAACCATCATCCAAAACTCAATTAAACCAATCTAAAAACTATTAATTTAAAACTATAAATTTTATTAGCAATATAAACTAACTTAAGGAGATCAAAATGATGAAAGGTGGCATGGGCAATTTAATGAAGCAGGCCCAGCAAATGCAAGCAAATATGCAAAAGGCACAAGAAGAGTTAGCTAATGTAGACGTTGAAGGCGTGGCTGCGAACGGTTTAGTTAAAGTACTAATGACCTGTAAAAACGAAGTGAAACGCGTGACTTTGGATGATAGCGTGATGGATGACAAAGAAACTTTGGAAGATTTGCTCGTGATCGCTCTAAAAGATGCAACAGCTAAAGCAGAAGCGACTTCATCAGCACGTATGGCAAACTATATGCCTGCAGGCATGAAATTGCCGTTCTAATATTAATGCCTGTACTCGCCACACTTATTAGCTATTAATGAAAAATCCTCCAGCGCTTGAACAGTTGATTGATAGCTTACGCTGTTTACCAGGTGTCGGGCCAAAGTCTGCACAGCGCATGGCGTACTATCTCTTACAACGCGATAGAAACGGTGCCAGCGCCCTATCGGCGGCCTTAGAAACCGCCTTAGAGGTCGTTGATCATTGCAAGTTGTGTAACACTTTTAGCGAGCAACCCATTTGCCCGCTATGTGCTGCCGATAATCGCGATAGAAACTTGCTGTGCGTGGTAGAAATGCCTACTGACTTGTTAATGCTGGAAAATACACACGCCTATACTGGCATGTACTTTGTGTTAATGGGCAGATTATCGCCGCTGGATGGCATAGGTCCCAAAGAAATTCATTTAGACAAACTCATTAAACGTGCGCAAGACGGGTTAGTGAACGAGGTAATTCTTGCCACCAATTACACAGTGGAGGGCGAAGCCACTGCACATTACATCAGCGAACTACTTAAAACGCGCGGAATCAAAACCAGTCGCATCGCACGCGGCATGCCTATGGGTGGTGAAATTGAGTATGTAGATAGCGGCACGCTTGCACAGGCGATGATGGAGCGTCGCAATGTTATTTAGTGCGACTCCAAATAAACGCTAGTCTAAATGGCTTAGTAAATCTTTCGGTTCTTTAATGACGATGTCGGCATTCCACTCAAGCGGCTTATCCGTTTCAGCAATGTAGCCGAACAATGCCACTACTGTTTTCATGCCTGCCGCCTTACCCGCTTGCACATCACGTTCAGCATCACCTACATAGATACAATCACTTGCCTGTGTTGCTGTTTCTTCACACGCCATCAATAAAGTGTATGGCGCTGGTTTAGGCTGCGACGCATCATCGCCGCAAACCAAGCAGGCTGAACGTTCATATAAGCTTTTACTGCCCATATTGACGGCTTTAGTTAAATCTACAGAAAATCGACGAGGTTTATTGGTAACGACACCCCATTTAACACCTCTTGCGTCCAACTCATCAAGCAACTCTGCAATACCTGGCAACAATATCGGTTTACTCGTAAAGACTGTTTCGTATAAATCCAAATACTCGGTCTTTTTTGCTTCAAAATCATCATCTGCTGGTGTGATACCGAAGCCTACTGCCAATAACCCACGTGACCCATGTGAAGCTACAGGCCAAATAACATCATGGGCAAGTGCAGGCTTACCATAACGTGCCAACTGTATATTTAAGGCCAAACCTAAGTCATGGGCGGTATCTACTAAGGTACCGTCTAAATCGAATAGAACTGTCTTCATGCTGCTGATTTAATTGTATGCAACATGTAATTGATTGAAACATCATCACCTAAACTGTAGTGCTTCGTGATTGGGTTGTAGCTCATGCCACGCATGGCAGTGACATTCAAATCTGCCTGCCTAGCCCAACTAGACAACTCTGAAGGCTTAATAAATTTAGCATAATCATGTGTACCTTTAGGCAACAAGTTCAACAAGTATTCCGCACCAATCACCGCAAATAAATAAGCTTTAGGATTGCGATTAATGGTTGAGAAAAATACCGAGCCTCCTGGTTTTACTAGTCGTGCGCAGGCTGCAACAATTGATGCTGGATCAGGGACATGCTCCAGCATTTCCATACAAGTCACCACGTCAAAACTGGCAGGCTGTTGCGCCGCTAGTTGTTCTACGGCAATGTATTGATAATCAACTTTTGCACCACTTTCTAACTGATGCAATTTTGCAACACTGAGCGCCTTCTCACCTAAATCTATACCGACAACTTCGGCATCTTTAAAATACATAGATTCAGACAAAATTCCACCACCACAACCTACATCAAGTACGCGCTTGCCTCTCAGGCTAGCTAATTCATCAATCCAAGCAAGGCGCAATGGATTAAGCTCATGCAACGGTTTGAACTCACTATTTTTATCCCACCACTTGTGTGCAAGTTCACCAAATTTTTGCAATTCCAAATGATCTGCATTGATTGGCTTTTCTGTATTCGTTGCTGGAGTCGACTCTATATTCATCTCTAGCTTATCCCTATATTCATATTAGTTTAATCGGCAAACTTGCATATTAATGTTTATGCTGTTGTAGCTTTGGTTGCCATGTATTAATGATTTCTTTTAATTCTAATGGTTCAATATTGGCATAAAGACCGTTGCTATAGCGCAGCTCACCGGCAACCCAAGTGTGGCTCACGTGCTCGCGACCGCAGGTATATACCAAATGTGAAATGGGGTCATAGCATGGATTTATAATAGACTCATTCAATTTCACCGCAGTTAAATCTGCAAGTTTACCTATTTCTATCGAACCAATTTTATCTTCCAAGCCCATTGCTTTAGCGGCATTGATGGTTGCCATTTCTAAAGCCTGATGCGCTGGAATAACTGTTGCATCTTCGCTAATCCCTTTTGCCAACAGCGCACTTAAACGCATTTCAGCAAATATATCTATTCGATTATTACTTGCGGCACCATCCGACCCTAGCCCAACATTGACACCTTTAGCTAACAACTTCGATATTGGTGCTATGCCGCTAGCAAGCTTCAAATTAGAGCTTGGGCAATGCGCAATATGACAACCAAATTCAGCCAACATATCTATCTCACTATCTAACAAATGCACACCATGTGCCGCTAGAAAGTTAGGGCCTAACAAACCTAATTGCGCCAAGCGCTGTAATGGCCTTAAGCCAAACTGTGTTTGAGATTGCGCAATTTCATCACGCGTTTCATGCAAATGCGTGTGTATGCCTAGCCCCAATTGCTCGGCATAGGTTAATACAGTTTCAAAAGTTTGATTCGAAACTGTGTAAGGTGCGTGTGGAGCGATGCAAGTTGAAATCAATGGATTGCCGCGCCAACTATCGTGCGCATCAAAACCCTTTTGTAAGTAATCAGCAGCATCCGTCGCATACGCTGTTGGAAACTCTAAAACCACCAAGCCTAGATTTGCCCGTATACCTGCTTGGCTTGCCGCAATAGACGTCGCTTGTGGATAAAAGTACATATCGTTAAAACAAGTAATGCCACCACTTAACATTTCAGCGCAAGCCAATAATGTCGCATCTTGCACGTACCGCTCAGACAATACCGTCTGCTCAGCAGGCCAAATATGCTTATTCAGCCAAGTCATCAGTGGTAAATCATCAGCTACACCACGCATCAAACTCATTGCAGCATGTGTATGTAGATTGATTAAGCCTGGAATGAGCACATGTTCTGTTAACTGAACAATCTCATTTGCCTGATAAAGTTCTGAAGCTGAAGATATTGGACAAATATCAATAATCTTTCCAGATTGAATCACCACGGATTGATATTCTAAAAGTGCATTCTCGGGTACGACTGGACATAACCAACGTGCCTCGATGATTAACTCGACTTGTTTTTTCATCTACATATTATAACTATTTAAAATATAAGTTTTGAACCTAATCTAAAAGAATAGCCAATAAAAAAACCCCGCAGTTGCGGGGTTTTTGTTAAATCTAATAAAACTTAGTTACAGCCAACTTCTTTTGAAGCTTCGCCTGTAATTACAACACGACGGTTAGGTGCTAGGCAAGAGATTAATTTCTTACCTGTAACACCTTTACATGCTTCAACTGGCTCTGACTCACCTTTACCAACAGAAGTAATGATTGAGGCATCGATACCTTGAGAAACTAGGTATTCTTTAACGATGCCAGCACGTTTTTCTGAAAGTTTTTGGTTGTATGCTGCTGAACCAATGCGGTCTGTATGACCAGTAACAATTACTGTTTTTAGTTCAGGATTAGCTTTAATTTTAGCAACAGTTTCATCTAAGATTGGTTTAGCACCATCTTGTAATTTAGCCTTATCAAAGCCGAATAATTTTTCTGCACTAACTGTAACAGTTTCAAGATTTGGTTTACATGCTACTGGAGCAGGAGCAGGTGCCGGTTCAACCGCAGGTGCTGGTGCTGGAGTAGGTTCAACAACTGCTGCTGGAGCTGGCTCTGCTGCTGCAATTACTGGCATAGGTGCTGGAGCACCAAAACGGAAGATACCGCCAAGATTTAATAGTGTATTAGCAACTGTATTTGTATCGTTAGCTGCACCTACTGCAGTTCTACCAACTGGAGCACGACTCCACTGCTCACGCAAATCAGCTTGTAAACCAAAACTATCATTAACTAAGTATTGTGCACCAAGACCAACATTACCTAACCATGATGTCTTGCTATCATCCCCTGCTACACCTGCATATGAGTAATCAACCTTATTACGCGCTGCACCTAAACCAGCTAGTAAAAAAGGACGGAAGTTACTACGGCTAAACATATAAAGAGCATCTAGACCCAAAGTTGTTTGTTTGTAACGACCAGATGCGCCGGTAATACCAGTGTCTTGAGTTGCTCTGTTATAACCCAAACCTCCTTGAATATCCCAACTCTCACTTAACTCTTTACCTAGTTTTAAAAATACACCAGGGCCATTGTTAGCATTTAAATCGCTATCTGTGTTCATGTAGCTTACGCCTGGAACAGCATACCAAGCACCGCGGTACATGTCTTCTGCTGATACAGCAAATGCTGCAAGGCCTAGTGTTGCTGCAACTGCAAGATTAATAAGATTTTTTTTCATTCGTCTTTACTCCTAATTAAAATACTTCTTTGGTCTATCAAAATCTAAGATTTCATTAAGCTCGATATTACGCACCACTCACGTTTAGCGCAATCATAAATAGTTATAAATCAACGTTATTCAAATATTTTAGTTGTTTTTTTACAACAAATTTACACTATTTTACGAACTGCTTTTATTTTAGTTGCATCGAGCGCCAAGTTACGTTGATTATCTTCACAAACACCACCTCTAAAACCGACATAGCTAGGATTTAGCTCTTTAATTAACGTTACGTGTTGTAGCTTTAAAGAGCCAGCCAAACCTAATTGTAAATCATTCCCAAGTACTGTTTTTGCAAATGCTATTCTTTGTTCCTGTGAGTAATAATCAAGCAAAGTAAGTCCATTTTTTTTTGCAGTATCCAACATAATGCCCATAAATCCTGCATTTTTAATAGCTGCAATCAAGCCCTGTGGGTAAGTGGTTTCTGCAAAAAATACCGCTATAAGCTTTGTACCAGCCTGCACAACTGACTTAAGTGCATCCAAGCTTGGCTGGTAATCATCCGTTTGGAAAAACCCAATTTTAATGATAGCTACACCTGTAGCTGCTAACTTATTAACGTGTGCTAACAATAACTCTGGCTGCATAGGTAAATCACCTATAGTTGCACTGGTAAGTTTAGTCTCTGCATTTTTTGTGTTTTTTACATAAGCAACAATCGCTTGAATTGTTTCTATAGGTAAAGCGCCTAAAGCGCCCATACTTGGCTCTTTTAAATCAATAATATCAGCGCCATTTTCTAAGGCAATTTGCGCTTCTTCTATTGTGGTCACGCTGATCAATAGCTGCGTTGTTTTTAATTGCGCTGTATTAGCGCTAGTAGCCATTGGGGCAGTTATTGGCGCATTCATGCGAAGTTCTCACCGGCTTGTTGTGCATAAAAATTTTCTACTTTTTCAGTGAGCCAAGTCCATGCTTGTAATTCACGCTCACCGGCTGTTTTATCAATAGCAATTTGCAAGTATTGCATTTCCGATAGCACTTTCTCTTTAGCTAACATATTCAAGCGGCTTGCGAGTACGGCGAGCTCAATCACTGCAGCTTGAGCTCGATTAAAGCCCATAAACGACTGATGCTGGACTTCATGTATTACTTCTAAAAATAGCTGTGGGCGCAAAGCATCTTCATTAATTTTGACCAACTTTAATTCTTTATGAGTCAAGGTCTCTGCCAGCCTATAACCCGTTATTTTTTCGGCAGGAGTCAATGACCATGCTTGTCGTCCAGCTAAAGCCCCAGCAAACACACGCACATCATCGGTTAAATTCATCACCGCTTGTTGAGTTGCAAGAATATTCTCCAACGTGGCTGATGGCTTGTAAGGTGAAATGACAACTAAGCCATCTTGCATTTGTATGCCAAATGGCGTGACATGAACGTCGCCTTGGCTATTTACTGTGCTGATAATGGTTTCAAATATCATGTTATTTAAGCCTTCTTGCTAGCCTCTTTGCGTTCTTTAATTGAAGCTTCGCGATGCGCAGTTTTGTTAGTTTGTTCTTGCGGCTTGGTGTTTACGCCCCACTCGAGTTCTTGATCTTGCACATAGCGCTTTTTGAGTTGCCATGCAATCTGCGCTCGCGCCAGCTCCACACCTAAATAAAATGCATGTGATGCATCATTATCTACCTTCAAATGCTGATACAACGCGAAAGGGTCGGTGCTTTCATGTATACCATCCCGATTATAAACATGCATGCCGCTTTCAGTGACCTGTATGCGAAAGCTCGGGTCTTTAATCATAGCAGCGATTTCTTTGACCTCATCCGCACTATAAGTAAATGGACGCCTATCATGCAAACCTAACAAGCCATTACTGTAGCCACGCGGCAGCCTGTCATCATTTTTTGCCGCATGCATTATGCGCCTAGCGATATCGGCTTCTGCAACGGCATTGACTGCATGCGCACTTACAGAAGTGGCTAATACCGCATTAATATTCAACTCACTAATCATGCCAAACAACAGTGCGTTAATACCTGTCGTATCGGCATCTGTGAGTTCTGTCAGATTCCCAATCCCCATCATCATTTGAATATCAGGGTATTTCTTACGCAACTTTTGGTAGCGTACTATTGAGTTGGTTAATCCAAAATGAATCGGATCTAAAATTGCGTCAGCAATAAATGGTTTACCAGCTTTTAAACAAGCCTCAATTGCCCTATATAGTGAAAGCAAACTATGCGGTTTGGCTGGAATTAAAATAGGCGTAGAAGCCACTTCATTAGCAACCCATAATGTATTTTCTGTGAGGCTGAGCAAAAAGTCTGCGCCAGCATGTCCTGCAGTAAGTAGATCATCAGTATGAAGCGAATCCACGCTAACTTTAAAATCTAAAGCTTTAAGCGCTTTTACGGTATCTGCTAGGTGTAGGAATGGCACTGCTGGCAGACAACCCAAATCAATCACATTTGCGCCTTGCGACTGGTACTGCTGCGCTTTCTTAATAATTTCGTCTACGCTTAAAAAGGGCGCGTCCACTATTTCTGCAAAAATCTGCACGTCGTATCGGCTCAAATCAGGCGTCACACCCGCGTGACCAAAATACTGTGGCAAATCTTTTAAATCGTTAGGGCCTCGTTCAACAGGCACGCCATATTGCGCCTCTAATTGGCTAATATCGCCTAAACATAAGCCTGGTAAAATTACTTTATCCGCATCACCTGTTTCCTTAAGTCTGCGAGCAATTAATTCGGGGGTCATCAGCGCGGCGACTGAAACACCAATTTGCTGAATGCGATATTTGAATGGTGGAGTTTTAGGGTTGCTTTGAACTTCAGCTAGTATTTTATGCAGGCTTTTTTCAGCCAATTTACCTGTTAGAAACAGTAAATTTTCTGCGGGCTTTTTATCTTTAGTTGCGGATTTCATTTAAGCGCACATGAATTGCATGTGTAAGCGCAGCAATATCAGCAACCACTTGCGTTGCTTCAAAATCAGCGAGTTTTGCCACGTTTTCTAAATCAATTTTACGCGGATAAACTTTAACAACATTGTCACGCGGCGCTTCTGACTCTAGTTCTGGCGCGGTATCACAAGCAAATACAATGCTAGCAACACGCGTTTTACCAGCCTGTGCGAATAAATTAGTGACTAAAGAATCTGAAAAGCCATAGGCCATTTTAGCAATAGTATTGGAAGTAGCAGGTGCAATCACCAAAGTGTGATACTTACCTTCATAAAACAGCTCAACAGGTACGCTGCTTGCTGTTTTATCTTGATACACTCTATGGCCAGTCGCGTCTAACTGCACTTGAAAGCCGTATTGTTTAATGATTTCAGAAGCCGCTTTGCTTAGGAAAATATCAACATTTTCCAGCGTAGCAAGAACCGCTAAAGATTCGCGCAAATAATGGCCTGAACCTGTAATAGCCCATGCTAAGCGCTGCGTTTCTGAATTTACCATTGCTTGAGTAAACTACAATTAAGCGAACGGATGCTCAATCACAATAGTTTCATCACGCTCTGGGCCTGTAGAAACAATCGCAACTGGCACGCCACATAAGGCTTCAAGACGTTTTAAGTAGTTTTGCGCATTCTTCGGCAATCCATCCCAAGTTTTTACGCCAAAGGTATTCTCTGACCAACCTGGCACGGTTTCGTAAATTGGTTTGCAACCAGCAACGTCATCAGCACCGATTGGAAGTAAATCAATTTTCTTGCCATCCAACTCGTAACCTGTACAAATATTCAGTTCTTTAATGCCATCCAATACGTCTAACTTAGTAATACACAAGCCTGTTAGACCGTTAATCATGGCTGAACGGCGTAAGGCCGCAGCATCAAACCAACCACAGCGACGTTTGCGTTTAGTCACAGTACCGATTTCTTGGCCCTTTACTGACATTTGTGTGCCTGGTGCACCTTCAGTATCGATATCTAACTCACTTGGGAAAGGACCGCCACCTACGCGAGTGGTGTAAGCTTTAGTGATACCTAGAACATAATGCAACATATTGGCACCAACACCCGTACCCGCTGAAGCTTGGCCTGCGATACAGTTGCTTGAAGTCACATATGGGTAAGTGCCGTGGTCAATATCGAGCAAGGTGCCTTGTGCACCTTCAAACAATAAGTTTTCACCACGTGCATTCGCTGCATAAAGTTCAGCAGAAATATCGCTAATCATCGGTTTCAAAGCAATCGCATGCTGCATACTTGCATCATATTGCTGATTAAAATCAACGGCCTTTGCACCTAAGTAATTAGTCAGGACAAAGTTGTGATAATCCATCACCTCTTTTAGTTTTTCTGAAAAACGTTCTGGGTAGAATAGGTCATAAACACGTAAAGCGCGACGTGCTACTTTATCTTCATAAGTTGGGCCAATGCCTTTACCTGTGGTGCCGATTTTTTTATCTGCGCTACGTTTAGCTTCGCGCGCAACATCAACTGCTACATGATGACTTAAAATCAACGGACAGCCAGAGCTGACTTTTAAGCGGCTTTTCACTTCCAAGCCATCTTTTTCAAGGGCAGCAATTTCACCTAACAAATGTCCTGCATCTAACACGACACCATTACCAATATAGCAATTAATACCAGAACGCACGATGCCTGAAGGCACCAAATTAAGCTTGTAAACGCGTTGCGCATCGCCCTGACCTACTACCAATGTATGCCCAGCATTGTGACCGCCTTGAAAGCGCACCACACCTTGAGCATGGTCAGTCAGCCAATCAACGATTTTGCCTTTACCTTCATCACCCCATTGTGTGCCGATAACGACTACGTTTTTAGCGACATTCTTTGCTGCTGTATTTACCATGATATTTACTTTTTTACTTAGGTTTAGTTATAGGTTCGGGTGGGTTTAACCCGTCATTTGTCGTGTAATTCTGTTAAGTCGGGTTGAAACCCGACCTACGTATTAATCTACTATTTATCGACGGCAACTACATGCCAGCCAGAATTGTAATGCACAAGCTTTCTATCGCAATTCAATTCATCAAGATTTGACTCAAATCCTGATAACTCTTGAACCACTATTTGCCCATCGGCTCTCAAGCTATCAATTTTAACAGATAAACTGGCATCATCATTAGCTGGTGCAAATATTGCCATCATTGGCTTGGCTGGTTGCAAAGCGGTTACTACGCCGCGTAAATCCAAGCTAAATCCAGTGGCTGGGCGTGCGCGACCAAATGCTTGTCCGACCTCATCATAGCGCCCACCCAGCGCCAATGGGCCTTTGTAGCCTTGTGCGTAAGCGGCAAACACGATACCGCTGTGATAGTGATAACCACGCAACTCGCTTAAATCGAAACTTACCGTAACGTCTAAATCTTCTAAAGCCGTGCTTACTTGGCTTAAGCTTGTTAAAGCCTCTTGTACCGCTGGCATCACGGGTAATACTTTAGACGCTTTAACCAGTATAGATTTATCGCCATTTAACTCGGTTAAATGCAACAAAGCCTCGCGAGTGGTTTTATCTAAATGTTGTGAGAGTGCGGCAACGCTAGATTGATCTTTACTTTGCAAAGCAGCATATAGTTCTTGCTCTAACTGCGGTGCTACTTGACTAGCTTCAATCAAACTACCAAAGATATTTACATGGCTAAAATCCATGTGCAATTGATCAATGCCGATGGCTTGCAAGGCTTTAATAAGTAATCGTTGAATTTCAATATCGCTGGCAACACCTGCATGACCATATAACTCGGCACCCAACTGCAGCGGTTCGCGCGTCTGCGCTAGGCCATCTGGCTTGGTGCGCAACACGCTGCCGGCATAACACAAGCGGGTAATACCTTGATGATTCAATAAGTGCGCATCAATACGTGCCGCTTGTGGCGTCATATCAGCTCGCACGCCCATCAATCGACCGGTGAGTTGATCAACCACTTTAAAAGTGGCTAAATCTAAATCATGACCCACCCCTGTAATTAACGACTCCATATACTCCAACATTGGTGGAATCACATATTGATAGCCATGCACTTTGAACAAATCTAACAAAGTACGACGCAATGTCTCAATTCGAGCAGCTTCGGCAGGTAAAACATCTTCAATATATTCTGGGAGTAACCAATTACGCATTTTTTATCATCACTTTTTTATTACTGTAGCTACTTAAAATATAGCCACTTAAATTTCATTACTTAAATGACTAAATCAGCCGTTATTTACTTAGCAAAAACAATACTAATCCGCCAATCACTGACATTAACCCAACAAAACGTAACTGACCATCTTTGAGCTCTATCATACGTTTAAAAGTATCGCGCCAAGCTTGTGGCAACAATAATGGCAATAGGCCTTCTAATATCAACATTAGACCTAATGCCATTAATAGTGTACTTCCCATTTAGAGGTCTTTATTTCTTAGCAGGACTACGCATGTATTTGAAGAAGTCTGAACCTGGATCTAACACCATCACGTCACTCTTATTTTTAAAGCTGTTTTTATAAGCTTCTGTACTGCGGTAAAACGCATAGAACTCTGGATTCTTACCATAAGCTTGATTATAAATCGCAGCTGCGGAAGCGTCACCTTCACCTTTAGTTTTTTGCGCATCACGATATGCTTCTGCAATAATCACTTCACTCTGCTTGTCAGCATCAGCACGGATTTTTTCAGATGCCGCTGAACCTTCAGAGCGCAACTGATTGGCAATACGTTTACGCTCTGCAATCATACGGTCGAAAACTGATTTACTAATATCTTCAGAATAATCCACGCGTTTCAAGCGCACATCGACGACTTCAATACCCATTTGGCGGGCTTCTAAGTCTGCACTTTTACGTAAGCTATCCATCACTGCGTTACGCTCACCGGCAATCACGTCATGCACAGTGCGCTTACCAAACTCAGCACGCAAACCTGCATTTACAACGTTTGAAAGACGATTTTCAGCAGCAGATTCGCCACCTTCTTTGATTGAAACATAGTATTTTGCAGGATCAATAATGCGCCATTTTACAAACGAATCAACCAACATGTACTTATTTTCGCTGGTATTAAATTTAGCTGGCTCTTCCCAATCTAAAGTCACAATACGATTATCAAATGTCTTTAAATCATCGATAAACGGAATTTTAAAGAACAGTCCTGGCTGTTTTTTCACATCTACAATTTCACCAAGGCGCTTCACAACCACAAACTCAGTTTGAGTTACCATATAAGCAGAAGAGGCTAAGAATACGATGCCCACTAAAGCTAAAACTAAAATACTTGTTATATTTTTCATTATTTTTCGCCTATCTACTTTCTCTATCACGACTGCGGAAAGCATCACGCGAGCGATCCACTGATGGATCTGCCACTGGTGCCGCTGGCGTGTTCAGAGACTGCAATGATTGGGACTGTTGCGGTGCCGCAGCAGCATTAGAATTCATCAATTTATCTAATGGCAAGTACAACATACTGCCAGCTTTTTGATCAACCACCACTTTGCTCACGCTAGATAAAATCTGCTCTTGCGCATCTAAGTACAGGCGTTGGCGTGTGACATCTGGCGCATTATTGTATTGCGCTAAAATCTGCTCAAAACGGCTAGCATTACCACGTGCCTCGCTTTCAATCTTGAGTTTGTAACCCGCCGCTTCAGCCAATAGTCTTGAAGCTTTACCTCGTGATTTAGGTATCACGTCATTTGCATAGGCTTGACCCTCATTCACCTGGCGTTGATTGTCTTGGTTAGCTCTATTCACGTCTTCAAACGCTTCTTGCACTTGCTCAGGTGGTTGCGCACTTTGTAGAGAGACGCTGATAATGTGCACGCCTGTTTTATAACTATCTAATATCGTCTGCATACGTTGGGAAGTATCAGCCAAGCCTTTTTGCAATAAATCATCCAACTTATTTTTACCAACCACTTCACGAATCGCCGACTCGGCAGCCGACATCACAGCATCATCTGTGGCACGATTGTTAAACAAATAATACTTTGCATTATTAAGGTTATATTGCACGGCAAATTGCAAATCAATAATGTTCTCATCTTCGGTCAACATTAGAGCTTCACGCGGTTGTTTTGTTTTGCCACCACCGCCTTCACCCGTAGTTCTATAACCCACTTCTAAACGGCGTACTTGCTCCATATTGACTACAGTCACTTTTTCAATTGGATACGGTAAATGCCAACGCGGACCAGGTTCAGTGGTGTCATCGGTCATTTTACCAAAGCGCTGTACAACACCTTTAGAACCAGAGTCAACCATGTAGAAACCCGTTGCCAACCAGATTAACAATATGACAGCGAGGATTGGAAGGATAGGAAGGCTAATGTTTCCACCATTAGAGCTAGCAGGCTGATTACCACTACCTTTGCCGAACATATTATTAATCTTGCGGCTTAAATCGCGCATGACTTGATCCAAATCTGGCGGACCTTCATTATTTCGCTGAGCCCATCCGGGAAATTTAATCATTTAAAACTCCAAAGAAACTTAATCGTACAAATATATTTAAAGCTGAAAATTTCAGACTATTCACGACATTACAAGTTGCACTCAACTCAACACCGTTAAACTTAAGACTAAGCATAAACACTCTCTTCAGTGCTGAGTTTCTGCAAATACTGACTGTGTTCCGCCATGGCTAGTCTTAACAAATCCATTCCTTCACCTGTGCTAGCCGATGCGTGTATGGATGTGATTCTACCATATTCATCTCGGCTGATAGAGGGCGGCAGACCGACTCTATCTATTTGGTTGTGCACTAAAATCTGCGGTACATTAGCTGCACCGATTTCTAACAGCACTTTATTGACTTGTGCAATTTGCTCATCGCGATTGGTGCTTGCAGTATCGACGATATGCAGTAACAAATCTGCCTGCGCGGCTTCTTCCAAAGTTGCGCCAAAGGCTTCAACCAAAGCATGCGGTAAATGTTTAATAAACCCAACTGTGTCTGAAAGCACGACAGAGCCTGCATCTGCAATATAAATCTTGTGCGTTGTTGTATCGAGCGTTGCAAATAACTGGTCAGCTACGTAAATATCAGCCTTGGTTAGGCGATTAAAAACTGTAGATTTACCCGCGTTGGTATAGCCCACTAGCGAAACAGTCATGACATTAGAACGCTTACGCGCTCTACGTTGCATGCCGCGTTGCGCCTTGAGTTTAATGAGCTTTTCACGTAATTGCTTAACGCGTACACGCAACATACGGCGATCTAGCTCTAACTGTGTTTCACCTGGACCGCCACGTACACCAATACCACCTTTTTGACGCTCTAAATGCGTCCAGCCTCTGACTAATCGCGTAGATAAATGTTCTAGCTGTGCCAATTCAACTTGAAGCTTACCTTCATGGCTCTGCGCACGTTGGCTGAATATATCGAGAATTAAACCCGTTCTATCCACCACACGAGCTTTCAGCAAACGCTCTAAATTGCGCTGTTGTGAGGGAGATAAATCATGATTGAATACTGCGATATTAGATTCACTAGCTTGCATCATCTGCGCTAATTCATCAGCCTTACCACTTCCGATAAAGAGCTTGGCATCTGGTGTGGCACGTTTACCTTCAATTGTGCCGCGTATGGACAAGCCTGCGCTAATGCTGAGTTGACGAAGTTCATTTAAGCTTTCTTCGTAATCATTATCGCCAAAATCAACACTCACCATAATGGCAGCATCGCCACCACTTGGCCTTTCAAACATATCTTTCAACGGTTAATTTACCAGTCCTGTTTAAGCTTCATCTTCTGGCAAACTAACATTGACCATGCGCGCTGGCACGATAGTTGAAATCGCGTGCTTATAGACCATTTGAGTCACAGTATTTTTTAGCAAAATCACATATTGATCGAACGAATCAACCTGACCTTGTAATTTGATGCCATTGACGAGATAGATGGATACAGCGACGTGTTCTTTACGTAAGGCGTTAAGAAATGGGTCTTGTAACATTTGCCCTTTTTGAATCATGATGTCTCCTATTGCTTGGAGTTAAATAAATATTACGTAGCACCAGCTACATTACTGATGTTACTCTTGTTGAGATTTAGAACAATATAATTCGTTCTATTTTTTATCAAAATATCACAAAATTCTAAAGCACTTAGCCAATATGAGGTGATAGGCTAAAATTTCAATAGCCATCACCAATATTCATATGAAATTAAAATGCTATTTAAGTGCTGAGTTAACTCTAGCTAACACTTCATCTTTACCTAACAGCGCCATCACTTGATCGATACTTGGTGATTGTGCAATGCCAGTGAGCATCACTCGTAAGGGCATCGCTACTTTAGGAAATTTAAGTGAATTACTAGTAACAGCGGCTTCAATCTGATGATGGATTGCCTCTGCTTGCCAATCAATACTACGCAGGGATTGAACCAAAGCAGCTAAAACAGGTTTAATTTCGGCCGTTAAATGCTTTTCAGCAGAAGCTTCATCAATGATAGGATTTTGATAAAAATAAGCGATGCTAGCGGCTAGTTCATTCAAAGTGTTCGCGCGCTCTTTGTACAAATCAATTACGGCTGGTAAAGCTGGCTGCTCACTTATCGCTACACCAAGTTTGGCTAATCGTTTAGTAATGTCTTTAACCAAATATGCGTTATCAGCTTGCTTGATGTAATGGGCGTTCAGCCAATTGAGCTTTTCAGTATTGAATTGCGCGGCAGATGGCGTGATGTGGTCTAAATCGAACCATTCTGCAAACTGTTGTTTACTGAATACCTCTTCGTCACCATGGCTCCAGCCTAATCGCGCCAAGTAATTAATCACCGCTTCTGGCAAATAACCGTCATCATCATATTGCATCACGCTCACAGCACCGTGGCGCTTAGAAAGCTTTTGCCCATCATTACCTAAAATCATAGATAAATGTGCATATTGTGGAATAACGATTTTTGCATCTAACTCGGCCAGCGCTTTAAGCATATTGATTTGGCGTGGCGTATTATTCACATGATCATCACCACGAATCACCTGTGTAATACCCATGTCGCTATCATCAACCACCACGCAGAAATTGTAAGTAGGTGTACCGTCAGCACGAGCAATAATCAAATCATCAAGTTCAGCATTGGCAATTTCAATGCGGCCCTTCACCATATCATCCCAAGCCACTACCCCATCTACCGGATTTTTAAAGCGAATAGCAGGTGCAACACCTGCTGGCGGCATAGGTAAAACTTTCCCAGCTTCTGGGCGCCATTTGCCGTCATATCTAGGCTTTTGTTTATTAGCCATTTGCTGCTCGCGCAAAGCGTCAAGCTCTTCACGGCTAGAATAACAATAATAGGCGCTTCCAGCATCCAACATGGTTTGAATCACTTCTTTATAGCGATCCATACGCTGCATTTGGTAAAAAGGACCTTCGTCATAATCCAGTCCTAACCACTGCATACCATCTAATATTGCTTGCACCGCTTCCGGCGTGCTACGCGCCACATCGGTATCTTCAATACGCAGAATAAAATCTCCACCATGCTTTTTTGCAAAAGCCCAAGAGAATAAAGCGGTACGAGCACCACCAATGTGCAGAAAACCAGTAGGGCTAGGAGCAAAACGAGTACGAACAGTCATATTTAACAGTAGTTTACATTAACAATAAAACGGTTATTTTATCATGCGATGATAAATAGCTCTTATGTAATCAGGTTTATATCATCTATAATTTCACATAATTTGTACTACATAAGCTAGTCAATCAAACTTAGAGAAGTCACAACTGCTGGCACGCTACTTGCTTTTGTTAAAACATATTCGTATTTTAATCATTTATCAAAGTATTAAAACACACCAAAAATGGAATTCTTTAAAAAAATATTTAATCATTCTCCATCGTCAAAGGGCGAAATAGTCTTCGCATGGGGCAAAGAGTTAGATGCCATGGATGATGTGTCTGCGATTGAGCATGCAACACAACAACTTAACGCTGACGCCAAAAAGGATATTTTTAAAGATGACCAACACATAGACGCATTGTTTGCGATTGACGAAAAAATACACATCATTGTCGATAGAATCACATCCCACTACATCAATATCGACAATTTGAGTGTTGAACTGGAAGAGCGTATTGCCAATGCTGTGTTTTTATATCACCGCCAGCTTTACCTTATTTACAACACACTGATTGATAATTTAGCGCCCTTCCAACCACAATCTTTAATTGTGATGTTGGCGCGCGCCATTAACAACGCAACACAAATGATTAAATGGCGTTTTTACAATTACCAAAGCGCCCCAGCGAATGTTTGGTTGCAATTATCTAAGCTTTATTTAGTCGCAGAAAAGCAATCCATACTTGAGAGTTATGTAAGAGCTTACCCAGATAAAGAAATCACTACATTGTCCTCTGCCTACATGCAGGCTTGCATGCTAGGCAGTTTAGAGAGCTTAAGCTTTCAGCGTAAACAGATTGAGTTAGTGAGTAAAATGCTAGCCTATTGGACGCCAAAGATTCTTATTCAAAGTACATATGATGAGAGTAAACATCTATTTTATATAGATACCGCGAGTGATGCAGCAGCAAAACGGATTAGAAACTTCAAACCTTTACCGAGTTATCGCTATTGGTGTTTTGATAGTGTGAATCTAAAGATTGAATTATGTCTTTCACTGATTGAATACAACATCTTGCCTAAGCAACAAGAGATGAAAGATTTTATTAGCAATCAATATGCTGTACCTACTTTGGAAATTTTAAAAACAGAATGGTCGCGTGCTGAATATAAACGTCAACGCAGATCGACTGAACGTGCGAAAACATCCAAATACGCAAGTACTACTTATGGCTTTGAATACACTTGCTATCACATCAAGCAGCATGAAAATATGCGCATTCAGCGCGTAGGTAAATCTTACCAAGGCAACAAATCGTTTGATGAGCGATTAGCCACGCACTCTTTGAGTAAGGATCAGAACGGTCCGAATGTCATTTATTTAGATTTGGGTGCCGCTCAATCTAAAATCATTGATGAATGCCCTAAAGGCATCGGCATGTATACGAATAAACCTGCGAGTGAAGTGAGCTTAGGTATGCTAATGGGCGTGACCATTAGCGATCAAAAAGACGCCACTAAAATCGGTGTGATACGCAGCATAAAACCTGTCATTGGTAACGAGCTACATATTGGCATTGAGCTATTAAGCACAACCGCTTTCTGTGTAGAAGCGCATAACGTAAGTGCTGCCGCCGCTAAGGCTAAAAATGCGGCTGAAAATAGTTCAGTAAAAAATACACCTATTGTCACTAGAAAAGAATTCAACGAACCTGTGGGCTTTAATGCTAATGCAAGCGACACTAGCTTTACCTGCTTATATCTACCAAGAGAGTTTACAATTCCTCAACACAAGTCATTACAGCTTGAGTCGTTAATAGTACCCAAGCTGCATTACAATAAAAACGATACTTATAGAGTCAATATTTCTGGCGCTGAGATGTTAGTTAAGTTTACTGAAACTTTAGAACATCATGAAAATTGGTTACGCGTTATTTACACGCAAGTATTTGAAAGAAAAGCGGCAACTGCCTCCTCCTTAAGTTAAGAGGGTTAAGTTGCCGTCCACATTGATGACTCAATGTTGTCTAGTTTATATTACTTAGCTTGACTCTGCGCTTCAGCTTTCCAACCACCACCTAGTGCTTTGAATAAACTTACCGTAGCCGCTAATCTAGCTTGACGACTTTGCACGTAAGATAAAGCTGAGTCGTTATAAACACGTTGCGCGTCTAACACATCTAAATAAGCTGAATAGCCTGATTTATAGCGATTCTCAGATACATCTAACGCTTTTTTAGCGGCGATTTGGCTTTTATTAAGCGCATCTTCACGTTCAGTGTTTTGACGTAAATCTACTAAGGCATCATTCACTTCTCTAAAGGCCGTTTGTATTGCGCCTTCATAGCTCGCTAATGCTTGCTTTTGTTTTGCACTTGCCTGATCAACCTTAGAGTTAAGCTTACCTGAATCAAATATCGGCAAATACAAACTTACGCCACCTGTCCAGATACGTGCGGCTGACTTCAATATATCGCCTAGCTCCAAAGACTCGCCACCTAAACCAGCGGTGAGTGAGATGGTTGGATATAAAGCGGCTTTCGCCACGCCGATATTGGCATTGGCAGCAATCATCTGCTGTTCAGCCTGCGCAACATCTGGTCGTGCTTCTAGTAGACTAGAAGGCAAGCCAGCTGGCGGCGTTGGAGGAACTGGTAACGCTTGTATGTCCGCACTGGCGATATTAAGACTCAAATCACCAGTCAATACGGCTAACTGATGTAAGCTCAATGCCCTTTGTCGGGTAAGTTCAGCCAACTGAGCACTTAGGTTTGCACTTGCCACTTCGGCCTGATACACATCTAAAGCTGACGCGACTCCACCTTCTAAACGGCGTTTAGTCAAACCTAGACTAGCTTCACGGCTTTTCATGCTCTCTTGCGTAAGCGTGATTTGCGAATCTAAACTACGCAATGTTAAATAATTGGTAGCGACCAAGCCTGATAATGAAAGCGCGACCGTATCTTTTGCATATTGACTAGAGAGTATTTGTGCTCGCACTGATTCTTTAGCACGACGCAATTTCCCCCAAAAATCAATCTCAAAAGAAGTACCTAACTCGGCTTTAAAATCATTGCGCGGATTCGTCGTGACAGGATTTCCACCCAACTCAGTCACGCGTGATCGATTAGCGCCTGCATTCAAATCTACTTGCGGTAGTGTGGCTGCGCCAATTTCCCTCGCCAACGCATCAGCCTCTTCTACACGTGCAACAGCAAGCTTAATGTCAGTGTTGCTTTGTAAAGATTTGCTCACCAAGTCATTCAACAACTGATCTTGATAAGCTGTCCACCAAATGGTTGAGACTTTGCTTTGCGCCTGATCTGCCTGCTCTGAGTATTGGCCAGGCACTGCCAATTGTGGGCGCTCATAATCTGGCCCCACCGATTTACAGGCAGAAAGCAAAGCCATTGGTACTATTAAACAAATAAGTTTCATTTTAAAAAGGTTTTTCTTATTCAAAGTTAATGGTTGCATCACACTGTCTCCTGCTTATTGAGATCTGTTTCAACATGTCCGTGGTGACGCACATGCTTGCCAGACAACCAAGTAAAGAACAGTGGAATGAATATCGTCGCAACAAATGTGGCCAATATCATACCGCCGAACACGCCAGTACCCATTGAACGTCGCGCTGCCGCACCCGCACCAGAGGCAATCACCAACGGTACGATACCTAACACGAACGCCATTGAGGTCATGACAATTGGTCTAAACCGCATTCTTGCAGCTTCAAGTGCCGCTTGAGCTACAGGCATACCTGTTTCCATTTTCTGGCTGGCAAACTCCACAATCAAAATCGCATTTTTTGCCGCTAAGCCCACTAGCGTAATCAAACCAATTTGGAAGTAAATGTCATTTGGCATGCCACGTAACAACACAGCAAGCAACGCGCCTGCCAAAGCAAATGGTACGGCCATAATCACAGCCAATGGTAATGCCCAAGTTTCAAATTGTGCAGCAAGAATCAAGAACACCATGATAATCGCAAATCCAAATGCCATAATCGCCGCTGAACCTGTACGTTTTTCTTGGTATGCCTGACCTGTCCAAGCAATTTGGTAGCCTTCTGGCAAGTTTTCTGCAGCCACTTTTTCTACCATTTTAATCGCTTCACCAGAACTAACACCAGGCGCACCGCCACCTAATACTTTGGCAGAAAGCAAGCCGTTGTAACGCTCTAACTGCTCAGCACCAACAATGTTGCTCACTTTGCTTAAAGCTGAAAGTGGTATCATTTTGCCCGCATTTGAGCGCACATACACTTTGCCTAAATCTTCAGCTTTCATGCGGTATTCAGCCTCAGCTTGTAACTGCACTCGGTAAGTACGGCCTGATTTATTAAAGTCATTCACGTATAGCGAACCCATCGTACTTTGCAAAGTAGCGTAAATATCCGCCACTGGCACACCTTGTGAAATGGCCTTAGCTTCATCAACCTCAACAAATAACTGCGGTACAGTTGGGCGGAAGAAAGTGTTAATGCCTGCTAACTCTTTTTCAGCTTTTAATGCATCAACAAAGCTATTCACCACAGTTGATAAGTGCATAGGGTCAGTATCGCTGCGGCTTTGCACATACACCTCAAAACCACCTGAGCTACCCAAACCACGAATCGCAGGCGGATTAAAAGCAATCGCCATACCATCTGGCTGCTGCATACCAATACCAAATAGCTTACCTACAATACCTTCTGCAGTAGTTTGACGTTCAGCCCAATCTGTCAATCGAACGAACATCGTTGCCGCACTAGTTTTGTTACCGCCACCGATCAAGTCAAAACCATATACCGCAAACTCGTGTGCTACCGCAGGATCTTTTGAAATTTCAGTACGCACCGCTTGAGTTGTTTTGATGGTTCTACTCAAAGTTGCACCGTCAGGCATAATCACCGCAGTCACTACATAGCCCTGATCTTCTGCTGGTACAAAACTACCCGGCACCGTTCTAAGTAAAATAACTACTACGACAATAATTGCGCCGAAAACTAGCGAGCCAATAAACTTATGATGTAACGTTAAATCAACTGTTTTTGCATAAATGTTAGTTAATTTCAAAAAACCACGGTTAAACGGTTTAAAGAATGCTGATTCTTCATGCACGGATTTTAGTAATATTGCACATAAAGCTGGGGTTAGCGTTAGTGCCACAAGACCGGAAATCACCACCGCAACGGCAACAGTGACCGCAAACTGACGATACATTTCACCTGCAATACCGCCTAAGAACGCAACCGGCACGAATACCGCACACAGTACAAGTACAATCGCAATCACGGCGCCAGATACTTGCTCCATTGATTTAATCGCAGCAGTAATCGGGGACAGTTTTTCCTCTGACATTAGCCGCTCGACGTTCTCCAGCACCACAATCGCATCATCCACCACAATCCCGATGGAAAGCACCATCGCAAATAACGTCAGCGTATTGATGGAGAAACCGAATATCCATAAGCCTGCAAATGTACCAATCAATGAAATAGGCACAGCAATGAGTGGAATTAAAGTCGCACGCCAGCTTTGTAAAAACAGGAATACAACTAGCACAACCAATACCATCGCCTCACCTAAAGTTTTTACAACCTCAATGATTGAAGACTTAACAAAGTCACTGGTATCGTAAGGTACTTCCCAATCCACACCAGCGGGAAAGCGTTGTTTAAGCTCAGCCATTTTGACTTTAATAGCATCTGCAGTATCAAGCGCATTAGCACCTGTTTGTAAGAAAATAGGGATACCTACACCTGGCAAACCGTCTAAGGCAGTACGTACGTTATATGTTTGTGAGCCTAATTCAATACGTGCAACATCTTTCAGGTATAACACACCGCGCGGACCATCTGCACGGATAATAATATTGCCAAACTCGCTAGGATCAATCAAACGACCTTTAGCTGTTACCGTATAAACCAATTGCTGGGTTGAAGGGGAAGGTTCTTGACCAATTTTACCCGCTGCATACTGCGCATTTTGTACTTGAATAGCATTGGCAATATCAGTAGTCGTCACGCCTAGTTGTGCCATGCGGTCAGGTTTTAACCAAATACGCATAGAGTAATCTTGTGCACCAAAAATGTTAGCATCGCCCACACCTTTAATACGTTTAATTTCATCTAATACATTGAGCGTAGCGTAGTTACTTAAATAAAGTGGATCGTATTTCTTGAGCTTATCAGTCAACATTACGACTAGCAAAATGTCGTTTGAGCGCTTTTGCACCACTAAGCCAGTTCTACGCACTTCATCAGGCAAACGTGGCAAGGCAATATTCACGCGATTACTCACGTTAAATGTTGCCTGATTCACATCAGTACCGACTTCAAATGTAGCAGTAATGGTTAATGTACCGCTAGAGTCAGCGCTAGAGTTAAAGTACAGCAAACCTTCAACACCACTTAACTGCTCTTCAATTGGCGCAGCAACCGTTTTAGATAATGTTTCAGCACTTGCACCAGGGTAAGTTGCAGTAATCAGTACTGTTGGCGGCGCAATTTGCGGGTATTGTGCAATCGGCAACTTCAGTGCTGCGGCTAAGCCTGCCAGCACTATGATGATAGACAAAACGCTGGCAAAAATAGGCCGTGTGATAAAAAATTTGGTCATATTATTTCTCGTTTTTACTTGGTTTAATCTTAAATTTGGGTTTAATCTTAAATCTAGGTTTAATCTTAAATATTCTTCATTTAAGTATTATTAGTTAGACTTACTTTGCAGCAGCATCTTTAGATTTATCAGCTGGCGCTGCAGGCGCTTCTCCCGCAGGATGTGGCGCAACAGCAGCCCCTGGACGCAATTTGATGACATTATCAACAATCACTTTTTCACCAGCCTCAAGACCACTTAATACTACCCAGTCTGTCCCTACCCAGTTACCAACAACAATCGGTTTAATAGTCGCTTCGTTTTTATCATTCGCAATGTAAACAAATTTGCCTTGGTCATTTGTTAAAACTGATGTTTGTGGCACAACAAACACGCCATCTTTATGACCAGTAGTCACACGAACACGTACAAACTGACCCGGTAATAAACTTTTATCAGGATTTTCAAACGTTGCGCGTAATTGCTGAGTGCCAAGTTGAGGGTCTATACCACTTGCAGCAAAGTTTAAACTTCCTTTTGAAGCGTACTCCTTGCCATTTGGCATGATTAACGCCACTTCTTTTACGTTAGATGACGATAAGTGCCCGCCCAATTGCGCCAACTCACTATCAGACAAACTGAAACGTGCCCAAATTGGGCTTATTTGGCTAACTGTCGTCAACAAACTAGTATTAGCATTCACTAACGCACCCTCTGAAAACTCAAAACGTCCAGCAATGCCTGAAAGTGGTGAGGTTACCGTTGTGTACGAAAGATTTAACTGCGCCTCACGAACACCAGCCTCGGCTTGCGCTAATGCTGCACGTGCTAAGGTGCTGTCAGAACCAGCATTATCAGCTTCACGCTTACTAATAGACTGTGACACCAACAAACCATCTAAACGCGTTGCTTCACGTTGAGTTTGCTCTACATGGGCTTGCTGTTGAGCTAACTGCGCTTTAGCATTTGATAAGGCAATTTGAAATGGCACAGGGTCAATCAAAAACATGGCCTGACCCGCTTTAATTGGCGCACCCTCTTCAAATAGTTTTTTAAGCAAAATACCACCGACGCGAGGACGTATTTCAACTTCTTTTGCACCTTCAGTTTGCGCTACGGCTTCCGCACTAATCGGCACACTGGTTGCTTTTAACTCAATCACACCGACTGGCATGGCTGGCATACCGCCACCTGCTTGTGCAGCATCATTTTTTTTACTACAACCATTTAAAGCCAAGCCAACCATCAGTGCGATTGTGGTAAGTTTTACCGCCCCTGCTAATGATTTACTTTTTAATAAATGTATTTGAGGGCGTTGTTTCGCGACGTTGAATAACATTGTTGGCTCCACTTATTGAATTGATTTCTTTATTTAATTGATTGCTTAGCTTAATTATTGCTTAGTTAAATTAGCTACTCAGCCATTTCGTTTAATTAGTTATTTAGCACAATTTCATCTATATCAATGATTAATATAGAGTTTTTATCATTTATCAGAAAATTTTACTTGCTTACATTCTTGTTTGTATGTATATTATATACAAACAAGAATGTATGTATATATATTTTACAAATATTTAACAAATTGATTTGGGTTACCTAATTCATATTAAGTAAACTACTTAAATGGCGAGAACAATTTAAATGGTTAGAAAAACTAAAGAAGATGCAGAACTCACGCGAAAACGCATTATTAACTCTGCGCGCGCAGTATTCTTAGCACGCGGCGTAAGCCGATCAACCCTAGAACATATTGCTGCACATGCAGAAGTCACGCGTGGCGCCGTATATTGGCACTTTAAAAATAAAACTGATATTTTTCATGCTATTCGCGACCAAGTGTTTCTGCCGCTCATAGACCGCATGGATGACTCACTGACCTTAGCGAGTAATGAAGATCCTCTCACCCAAATTGAAAATAGCCTTTGTGTCACTTTCGATGACCTCAATAACAACATCGAAATGCGTCAAACGTATGAAATCATGATGATTAAATGCGAATACGTAGACGAATTCTCTTTAGTACTTCAACAAATCCTAAGCAACTGCTCTAGCATCACAGGTAAAATTAAGCTCGCCTATGAGCGTGCAGAAGCGCAAAACCTTCTCGCATGTAAACATACACCGCTAGCTCTAGCATTAGATACTCATTTGTTTTTTGGCGGTTTATTGCATATGTGGGTTAAAGATGCTGACGGCTCTATGTTTAGGAATCAAGCCAAAGAGCTCATCAAGTCACACATCAATTTACGCAGAAAACAGTAATTATCAGCAAAACGCTTGTTAATCACTAAGCATGGCTATATTATCAGCGTGAAATGACAATATAGAGCCATGTCACTGTGGCTAGTCTGGCTTCGGAGGCGATGTGAAAGTACAAATTGGCGAAATATATGGTAAGCAAACTTCGGCTAAATTTGTTATGTACAACGTCATAAAAGTAACGCCATTGCTAGTCACATTGCAAAACATCGACAATCCATTAAGCCTATTTGAAATCACCACACAAAAGCTCGCAAGTTCAGGTTACATCCGTCTGAGTCAAACGCCATTCATAGATTTAGAAGCAACAACGCCAAAACGCCGTCAAGCCACAAAAAAACCTACACGCTGTCCACTTACTTTCGACTTTTTAGAAGAGCGCGCTGACAGCCAGCGCCCTGCTCCTATTCATCAAGACTTATTCGCTTAAACGTCGCTATTAAGCCTTAGCTGCAAACTCCGCAATACGCACGCCTAATAATCTAGCGGCTTCTAAATCACCCCTATTCACTTCATCTACTGATGAATCGCTGGGTGATGCCATTAACGCACCAGCAAAACCACCCACATAATTCACGTCACCGTGCTTTGCCGTCTTAGTATTTGGTGACATTAACGCAGTGCCCACCCAAACCCCACAATGCTGCATAGCCAATGTCATTAAATACTGAATCGTTGACGCCTTATCACCGTTAACTGAGGCTGAGTTAGTAAATCCTGCAAAAACCTTATTTTTCCATGCTTGCGTAAACCATCTTTTGGAGCTGGCATCCGCAAACTTCTTAAATTGCCAGCTCACAGAACCCATATAAGTTGGTGAGCCCATAATAATCGCTTTAGCAGCATCTAATTTGGCCCAATCTGTATCGGCAATTTCACCGTTCTCACTAATTGCGATTAAATCTGCTTTTGCGCCTTCAGCCACGGCTTCGGCCTGCTTCTTTGTATGGCCATAGCCACTGTGGTAAATCACAACTACATTACTCATTTTTATTCTCCAGAATTTAAAGGTGACAGCTTCATTTTACTAAGCGCAAATCCGTCTATTAGACAACATAAGGCTGTATGTTTTATTTAGTTAGCAAAGTATAATCACATTAGTCACTTTAAGTAAGTAGGCACTAAAACGTTATATAAGCACCTTGTAGATACCTAGATAAAAATATTTTGAGAAAGACAGAAAACTAACATGGACGGCACTGAAAACTTAAACACCGTGCAATTAAGCACTCAACCCGAAGCATCTGCATTTAACGCAGACTGCCCTACGCGCTTGATACTTAATAGAATCGCCGACAAATGGACTGTGTTAGTGATGATATTGCTAGAAAGCGAAACCAAACGCTTCAGCAATCTGCAACGCGAGATAGGTGGAATATCACAAAAAATGCTCACGCAAACCCTGCGTGGCTTGGAACGTGACGGCTTAGTCAGCAGGAAAGTACACGCCACCGTACCGCCAAAAGTAGAATACTCACTTACTCCGCTAGGACACACGCTTAAAGACTTACTTTATGCAGTGAAAACTTGGTCTGAAACGAATATTAATGAAGTGCTAGCTGCACAAACGACTTACGATGAATTGAACAGAAAATAACGCAAAAGTCTGTCATTTCAGCGTAGATCAAGTAGCGTGGGTTCTTGAACCCACGCGTAGCGAACCTTTTAGCATTTCACCGCGTGGGCAAACAAGTTGCCCACCCTACTTGACTGAATTTGAAAATATTCCGAATAAACAGAAATCCATGAAACGTCACCGCCTTTGACCTTAAATCCCCTGCTACCGCGCCTGCGTTGTTCAGCTTCATGGGAGTTTTCGGCAAGCGGCTGTTTGAGCCAAGTGATTTTATTGGCGAGTTTCCGATTGACGCCCATGAAGTTGAGCAACGCAGGAAACAAGCGGGAGGGGGTGCCTTTTTGTTTGGTTACTTTATTTTGGGCAAGCAAAATAAAGTAACTCGCCGAGGGGCGAAAAAGTTTATCAATAGTCGCCACCAACGATTATTGATAAGTAAACATTCGCTCAAGTAAATTCTGATTTTTTGTTTGCCTAGATTCATTTAAGTCTTCTCTTGAAGGGACAGATTCGATACTTTCAATATAATCAACTGGGAAATTATGAAAACGAGCTCCAGCAATAACGAGGTTTTTATACCAAGTGTACGGAATAAGTGCTGAATTTATGTGTGTTATAGAAGCCATATAGATGTAAGCTCTGTAATCACTTCCATCTAAAGTAACACTCATCAGTTCTTCATCATATCCATTGCCAATACCTTCAGCTTCATCAAGTGCTGCCTTATGGGATATATCAAACTCATAAAGTACTACATAAATCTTACACAAAATATCTAGTGTTTTACTTAAAAGACATTTTCCAGAATCATCATTACTCTGTTTATGAAACACCAATTGATACCCAGACAACTCAATCACCCCTACAACTCTAGCTGACGGAACACGCTCTTGAAGTCTGAGAGGATGCAGATTTGAACCATAAGCAAGATAGAAAACTTTAGGCATAATTAACCCCTCGGTGGCCCGCCCCTCAAATCATGTCCATCAGCACTATAAATCTCAACTTCAACAAAATCGCCTGGCGTTAAACCATCGGCATCTTCCATATACACCACGCCATCAATCTCTGGTGCATCGGCTTTAGTGCGACCTATCGCTTCAATATTACCCTCAGAATCCTGCACAATTTCATCGACTAAAACTGTTTGAATGCTACCGATTTTGTTGTGTAATTTGGCCGCGCTAATTCGCTCTTGTACAGCCATAAAACGGCTTAAACGCTCTTGCTTCACTTCTTCTGGCACTTGGTCTGGCAGTTCGTTGGCTTTTGCACCATCGACCGCAGAGTAAGCAAAGCAACCTACTCTATCTAACTGCGCTTCTTCTAAAAAGTCTAATAACATTTGGAAATCATCTTCAGTTTCGCCTGGGAAACCTGCGATGAAAGTACTACGCACGGTAATATCTGGGCAGATTTCGCGCCATGCTTTAATGCGAGCGAGGTTATTCTCTGCATGCGCTGGACGTTTCATGGCTTTTAAAATACGTGGACTGGCGTGCTGAAATGGCACATCCAAATAAGGCAGAATCAAACCATCTGCCATCAAAGGAATTACTTCGTCTACGTGCGGATAAGGATAAACATAATGCAAGCGCGTCCATACACCTAAATCACTTAAGCTTTGACAAAGCTCAGTCATACGCGTTTTCACTGGACGACCATTCCAAAAACCTGGGCGGTATTTAACATCTACGCCGTAAGCAGAAGTATCTTGTGATATGACTAAAATCTCACTCACACCCGCTTTAACTAAGTTTTCCGCTTCATTCAACACTTCACCAATCGGGCGGCTGACTAAATCGCCACGCATACTTGGAATAATGCAGAAGCTACAACGGTGGTTACAGCCTTCTGAAATTTTTAAATACGCGTAATGACTAGGCGTTAAGCGTATACCTTGTGGCGGTACTAAATCAATAAATGGCTCATGTAATTTTGGCAAGTTAGCATGCACGGCCGTCATCACTTCTTCTAAAGCATGTGGGCCTGTAACCGCTAGCACACTTGGGTGTGCAGCCTCGACCACGCCCTTTTTCGCGCCTAAGCAGCCAGTCACAATCACTTTACCGTTTTTGGCAATCGCTTCACCAATGGCATCTAGTGACTCTTCTACCGCGCTATCAATAAAGCCGCAGGTATTAACCACAACTAAATCAGCATCTTCGTAACTGCCTGAAATTTCATAGCCTTCTGCACGCAATTGGGTGAGAATACGCTCTGCATCTGAGCCCGCTTTAGGGCAACCGAGAGAGACGAAGCCAACTTTTGGATTTGATAAACTCATTTTAAAACTCACATTTCAAATTTAAATAGGGTGACACTAAAATTAAAACGTCTAAACTAGACTAGGCGCTAAAAAAATTTAGGTGCGATGCATATGTTTTATATGTGAGCGCTTAAAATTTTAGCAACAACGTATAGTGACGATGTTTTAGTTTTTAAAAAAATTATGTACATTATTGCAATTGCTTGGCTTTACATCACCGTACTAATGGCAGCGACTGAAAAAACCATCACGGCAGGCCTGCTAAGCTTTGTGTTTTATGGGTTACTACCCTGCGCGTTGTTATTGTGGATATTAGGCGTCAATCATAGACGCTTTAAAAAACACCAAAAATCTTTACTCGAGGAAGAAGTGGGCGACCAAGATGGTGCTGACACCAATCGAGATGAGTAATACTTGCGCGATCGTCGCTTTTAATTCTGTGCGTTTATGCAAACCTGGAATCAAATCTGCCACAGCGACATAAAGTAAACTAGAAGCTGCCAAGCCTAAAATAACAGGTATCCAGCTTTGCACATATTGCAGCGCATAATAAGCAATCAAACCACCGACCATCGTCGCGACACTTGAAACCAAGTTAAAAATTAAGGCCTGTTTCTTCGTATATCCTGAATGCAGCAAGATTAAAAAATCGCCGACTTCTTGTGGAATTTCATGCGCAATAATGGCTATTGCAGTTACAAGCCCCAATTTAATATCAGCCGTAAATGCAGCAGCAATCAAAATACCATCAATAAAGTTGTGAAAGGTGTCGCCTATCATAATCATCAAGCCACTTCTGCCACCATCATGTGTGTGAGCATGGCTATGCGCGTCGCTTAGCAATATAGTTGGCTGCTGCGCGGTCACTGCGCGATATTTAGCACCTCCTTCTTTTTCTGGGTGAGTGACAGGGCAATTTTCTTCTGTATGTACCGCGTGCACTTCACAATGGTCGCCGTGGCAATGGCGCCAGATGACTAATTTTTCTAAGACAAAAAATAAAAGTAAGCCAAATAACAGCGTTGCGGAAACTTTTTCTACACTGCCGGCAATACTAAACGCATGCGGCAAAATCTCTAAAAACACAGCGCCTAACATGGCGCCAATGGCGTAACTCACCAGCATGGGCACCCATGAGGTTCGCACGTTAAGCGCAAATAATGCGGCCAAACAAACACTCAATACTCCGCCCAATAAGCTGGATAAAACGATCCAACTAAGTACAGATAGCGGTGCAGAATTGATGGCTAGGTTTAACATAGAGTTTCAAATAAGGTGATTTTAACAACTGACGAAGTGTGCATTATACTGAATATATTCAAGCAAAGTCTTAGTCGTACTTGATTGCTTGTTAAAACCGTTATCATCCCAACATAATTTGGTATATCAATCGATTAGCACAATTAAATTTATATGATTAAAAACCAAGAAAATATCACGCGTATGCCAGCCATCTTTATAGGGCACGGCAACCCGATGAATGCGATTACAGACAACCCATATCGCGATGCTTGGCTGGCTTTGGGTAAACGTTTGCCCAAACCTAACGCGATACTATGCATTTCTGCACATTGGCAAACGCGTGGCACACAAGTTTGTGCAGTAGAAAAGCCGCAAACCATACACGATTTTGGCGGATTTCCTGCAGAGTTATTCGCTCAGGAATACCCCGCGCCAGGCTCACCAGAATACGCAAAAATGGTATGCGATTTATTTCCCAACAATAAAGTAACAAGCACCTTAGATTGGGGCTTAGACCATGGAGCTTGGTCAGTTCTACAGTCACTTTTCCCTATGGCTGATGTACCCGTTTTTCAGCTTAGTTTAGATGTAAATTTAGACTTTTCCGGGCATTTTAAGTTGGCTAAGCAGTTAGCAAGCCTACGTGAACAAGGGGTAATGATAATAGGTAGCGGCAACATTGTGCATAATTTAGGCAAGCTCAACATGCAAGGCAAAACACCTGAATGGGTGATTAGTTTTGACGATTACATTAAAAAAGCCTTGGAATTAGAAGATGAGGCCGCCTTATTAGACATCTCTCGCGATGGTGACTCAGCAAGATTTGCTGTGCCTACTGATGAGCATTATTTGCCACTGCTTTACATAGCCGCCGTTAAACACGCTGATGACAACATGCAGTTTATAACAGAAAATTTTGAGTTGGGCGCATTAAGTATGCGTAGCGTGATTTACCAGTCAACAGTGAGTTAGAAGCTGTTAATTAGCCAGCCAAATTAAACTCGCCATGCGCCCCGTAACATTATCGCGTCTGAATGAAAAAAAGCGTGCTTCATCGGTGTAGGTGCAGAAATGTTCACTACTAAGTTCATCGTAAAGCCCCAGGTCGCCGCCGCCGTAGATTTGCGTTACACCTAGTTTATTTAAGCGTTGTTGGGCGATTAAATACATATTGCAAAGCCATTTGCTGCCATGCTGCTTGAATGCTTGTTCTGCCTGACTATCATGTTGCATAAATTGCTGACGCACTTCATCACCCACTTCAAAAGCATCAGGGCCAATTGCAGGACCAAGCCAAGCTAAAATCTCGCTTCTTTCAACAGGTAGTTTATTTACGGCCGCCTCAATAGCACCATCACACAAACCACGCCAACCCGCATGCACAGCAGCAACCACTGTGCCAGCTTTGTCACAAAGCAACACTGGCAAACAATCTGCCGTCATCGTCACGCAAACCACGTTAGCCTGAGTAGTAAAAGAAGCATCGGCGTCTTGCAAGCAGGTGCTTTGCGCTGCATCTATCACTTCAACACCGTGTACCTGATTTACCCACACAGGCTCACTTGGTAAATAAGGGCTTAATAGTTGACGATTTTTGGCAACAGCAATCCCATCATCATTGACGTGTGCACCAAAATTCAAGCTAGCATAGGGCGACTGACTCACACCACCATTGCGCGTGGTTTGCAGCGCTTTTACATTGTTAGGTGCTGGCCAATTTGGAATAATAAACTGTAAATCAGACATGGTATTTACTCCTCGTCTTCGAGCTCCAAATCATCATCGTCATCAAAGTCTTCGTCGTCCTCATAATCTTCATCAGAAAGATAAGGCTCAGAACTAAACTCAAACTCTTCTTCGTCTTCATTACGCGGATCTTCATGGCGCATGGCTTCCAGCAAGGCTTTCATGTCATCTGCCAGCTCAATTTGCCATTCCATAAATTCATTGGTCGCTGGATGCATCAAGCCAAGCTTAATGGCATGTAATGCTTGCCTGTTGAATTGACTGACTTCATCACGTAAAGTTTGTGTCATCACACGAATAGGAATGATGCCGCGGAAACCATACACAGGGTCGCCGACGATAGGCGCTTTCAAAGACTGCATATGCACACGAATTTGATGGGTACGACCTGTTTCCAGATTACAACGCAAATAAGTTTGCACTGAAAAACGCTCTAATATTTCATAACGCGTAATGGCTGGCTTACCCATACGGTTTAGCGCCATTTTGGTACGTGAACGTGGATCGCGACCAATCGCTTGATCTACCACGCCATTACGCCACAACTGACCCCATACAATCGCGCGATATTCGCGTTTAACGGTTCTTGCCTGCAACTGACGCACTAAATTAGTTTGTGCAGCTAAAGTTTTTGCCACTACCAAAATACCGCTGGTGTCTTTGTCTAGCCTGTGAACAATACCCGCACGTGGTACATCTTTTAATTCTGGCGCATGAAATAACAACGCATTAAGCAGCGTACCGCCCCAATTACCCGCCGCAGGATGAACCACCATGCCGGCAGGTTTATTAATGATCATGATATGATCATCTTCAAATACAATATCCAGCGGAATGTCTTCTGCGACATAAGCGTAATTTTCTGGCTTGGCTTGTACCTGCACAACAATCTGTTCGCCCCCCCACACTTTGGTTTTGGAAGTACTAGGCAATTGGTCTACAGTGACTAAGCCTTCTTTAATCCAAGTTTGTAAGCGTGAACGTGAGTGTTCGGGCAACATGCGTTGCAATGCAACATCTAAGCGTAACCCGCCTAAATCATTTGAAATAGTCAACGTAAGAGTATTATTAAGTGGTTGTGGAGTAGCGTCTGTCATCGGTTATAATTATTACTAATTTCTTAAAGTAGGTTTCGGCATGAAGTATATCTTAATTTTAATGTTCGCCTTGTTAATGAATGGTTGCGCTATATTTGGTGCACCTACAGAACTGGATGATACCAAAGGCTTAACAGCAGAACGCATTTATCAAATGGGTTCAGAAAAAATGCGTGATAAAGACTATGATAAAGCCATTGTTTATTTTGGCAAGCTAGAGTCTCGTTACCCTAATGGACGCTTTGCAGCTCAAGCCCAGCTTGAAACTGCCTATGCTCACTTTAAAAAACAAGACCCAGTTTTATGTGTTGCAGCGGCCGACCGTTTTATTAAATTACACCCCAATCACCCTAACGTTGATTACGCCTATTATCTAAAAGGCTTAGCCGTATTTAACGAACGTGGTGTCATTGAAAAACTAACAAAACAACAAATTAGTGATCGCGATCCACGCTCACTACGTGATTCATTCGTGACATTTAAAGATTTAGTCACACGTTATCCAAACAGCAAATATGCAAAAGACGCCACGCAACGCATGGTTTATTTGGCAAATAGCTTATCCGATCACGAATTAGATGTAGCTAATTACTACATGAAGCGCCAAGCTTACTTAGCTGCTATTAATCGTTGCAAATATGTGCTGGAATACTACCCACAAACACCTGGTGTTGAACAAGCATTGGTCACCATGATTAGCGCTTACGACTTAATGGGCTTAGATGACCTTAAAAAGGATACTGTACGCATTTTAGAAACGAACTACCCGAATAGTGCGCTACTAGGCAATGGTGCCCCTGCTGACGAACGCGTTTGGTGGAAGTTTTGGGAAAGTCTCTACACAAAATAGTGATCTAAATGAACGTATTTAGATTTTTTGCGCCAAATCAGCATGGGATATTTCAATAAATTACCTGGATTTACTCAATCGCCTTCTGGCTTAGAGTGGGTTTTACTTAAAAAAATACCGCGAATATTTTTTATTAGTGCGTTTTTTCCATGTGCAATTATATTAAAACTGTATTTATTCAATGACGCTTTAAATGCAGAGCAGCTAAAAATCATTTATCAGTGCCTAGGCGTGCTATTTAGCCTTTGGTTCTTTATAGGCACTGTAGCGATTGGCTGCGTAGTGGTGATTGTGATGAAAGGGCCTGCGTATGTAGCAGACCCTTATGAGCTTCCAGTTGAGAACAAATCTTTAGAAAATCATCCCAACCTTTGAGGCATGGTTAAACTCAACCTTGAAATTTAGCAATTTCTCCTGGTTTTCTTAACATTTTATCAACTTCGCCTAGATGCAACTCTTCTTGGTAAATCATCTCACGTGCATACTCTTCTAGCATCACTGAGTCACCCTCAACCAGTTTCAACAAGGCTTTATAAGCATTCAGAGAAACAGTTTCGTGTGCTAGCGATTCACGCAGAATATCGCCAATATCATGGTTATGTGTTTCGAGTAGCGGCCCAATAGAAAGTGATGGGTGAGCGCCTAAATGCGTGATCAACTCTCCAGCCTTATCTGCATGGGTCAGAGACTCTGCAGCTTGACTACGCAACCAGGAAACAATAGGAATGCGGTTATAGCCAAACACCATTAATGCATAATGCGTATAGCGCACAACGCCAGCGAGTTCTAACTCTAAAATTGTATTTAATGCTTTGGTTACTGGGGTTGAAATATCGTGATCTGCGGCCATTTTTATTCTCCTGAATCTAGTAAAAATTGAGTTTTTAAGCTCTAAGGGAGACAGTGTATCGTAAATAAATATAGCTTGCAGAATTGCGAATAGTTCGCATTTTTAGTATCAACAGTATGGATATAGCGAAACTAGATATTAACTACAATTGATGACGCTAGTTAATTTAGGTTGATAAAATTAGACTGACTTTTTTGATGCTTATCGCGTTTAAGTGCTAAATAATTAGCGCGACGACCAGCGATAAAATGATAGGGAAATAAGACTAACAACACGCCACCAACGATCCAGTGCGTCCACAAAGCAATTTCTCGGGTTTCATCCGCGTAGTATAGAAACAAGCCTGAAATTAATAACAAGCTCATCACAGTCACCATAAAACCACCAGAAACACGATTCCGCTTACTTTTCCAACCCGCTTTGATGTGCGTTGGTATCACAGCACCAAATAGTAATACAAGAAAATAAGCGGCAACACCATGTGCCATAAGTATGCTGTGATTTTCAACGGCTATGGGGGTGATTTGAAACTCATGCGCTAACAAATACCAACTACCAGAAGTTGCGCATATCACGAACACGATATGTGTTGCTAATGATTGCCAACGTGGCAGGTGCGCTACCTTACTTCTGTGCTTGTATATCATAGATTATCTTCACGAACACTTACGCGACTTAGTTAAGAGGTTACCTATCAACTGACTATCGCTTTTTGGCGCTTCTATCTTTATCTTCCACGTCTTTTTTCGCTTTTAATTCGGCACGGTGTGCTGTTTTACGGCGACGCATACTCACAATACCTTCACCAGGTTTACGTTTGTCTTCATCTTCAGCAAACGGATTGCTACCTTGCTTGTACTGCACACGTAATGGCGTGCCTGATAGCTGGAAGGTTCTGCGGAAAGTTTTTTCTAAGAATCTTGTATAAGCATCTTTTACGCCATCCACATGATTACCATGCACCACGACAATAGGTGGATTGCTACCACCTTGATGCGCGTAACGCAGCTTAGGTCTAATGCCTTTGCTGATCGGCGGCTGGTGCTGCTGTAAGGCATCAATTAGCACGCGGGTAAGTTGTGGCGTAGCAAGTTTAGCAAACGCCGCTTTAAAGGCAATATCGACTGATTTAAATAGCTCTGGCAGACCTTTTTTGCGTAACGCAGAAATATAATGAAACTCCGCGAAGTCTAAAAACATCAACTTACGGTCGATTTCGCGTTTAACCCAATCGCGCTCTTCTTCTTTCAAGCCATCCCATTTATTGATAGCCACAACCAGCGCACGACCAGCATCTAGGATATAAGCAGCAACGTGTGCATCTTGCTCAGTGATACCTTCTTGCGCATCCACTACCAAAATCACCACATTAGCTTCTTCAATAGACTGTATGGTTTTAATGACGGAGAATTTTTCAATTGCTTCAAGTACGCGACCGCGCTTACGCACACCAGCAGTATCTATAAGTGTGTAATGTTTACCGTTTTTTTCTAAATCGATTGAGATAGAATCACGCGTGGTACCAGGCTCATCAAACGCAATCACGCGTTCTTCACCAAGCAAGGCATTTACAAGTGTAGATTTACCTACGTTAGGACGACCTACAATCGCGACTTTAGGTATTCTCTCACCTGTTTGGTCTAACTCTGGCTCTTCTTGCTCTTCATGAAAACTTTCAAGCGCTAGGTCGATAATATCTTTCACACCTTCGCCATGCGCAGATGAAATTGACAATGGATCGCCTAAGCCCAACTCGTGAAACTCCGCGCTAACAACGGCTTTGTTCATCCCCTCAGTTTTATTGACTGCGAGCAATACTGGACATTTACTTCTACGTAAACGGTTAGCAATCTCCATATCTTGCGGTGTTGCGCCTTGACGTCCATCCACCAAAAAGATAATCACATCAGCTTCATCAATCGCCAAGAGTGTTTGAACCGCCATGGCCTTAAGAATGCCACTATCCGTGTTCGGCTCAAAACCACCCGTGTCTACCACTAAGTATGGCTGACTCGCACCGATTCCACGGCCATAGTGACGGTCGCGAGTTAGCCCGGGCAAGTCCGCGACTAATGCGTCACGACTTTTAGTCAGTCGATTAAATAAAGTGGATTTGCCGACATTGGGTCGGCCAACCAAAACAACGGTAGGTAACATACGAGCCTTCTAATAATTACTTGAGCCAGATAGCGCGTTGGCTAAGGCTTTAAACTTTTTCTATTTCTGCAATTTTGCTGCGGCGATCATTTAACCTGAATTGCATAAATGCCGCCGTCACGTGTTTGTGCTAACACGGTCGTGCTATTGATTGCTGCCATCATTGGCATAATAGGACTATTACTAGTCTTAACTCTCGAGGCGAGTGCGCCATCATCACGACTTAAAAAGTGAACGTAACCTTCTACATCGCCTACTGCTACTAGACTTCCCATGGGCACTGGTGCTGATAACTGGCGGTTTTTAAGCGCGGCTTGGCGCCAAAAAGTTTTGCCTGTAGTGTAATCTAACGAATAAACCGAACCCATGGCATGTGATACAAATATTCGACCGTCTTCTACACTAATCCCAGATAAGCTTGATATATCACGGTTCCAAATCACTCTGCCAGTTATTCTATCAACCGCTGCAATTCTGCCTTGGTAAGCTACAGCATATACTAACGGTCCATCTACAAACGGTAAGCTGGTAATATCCGCGATACGTTCAATCTCGGTTACCCCTTTAGGCTGAGCGACAGAAGCTTCCCATAACAACTTTCCGTTATCGGCGCGTATTGCTACCAGCTTCCCACCACCAAAACCCGCATACACCGCGCCACCATCTACCACCACACCTGCGCTGCTACGCAAAGTAAGCGCAGGGCTGGTGCGATCATAAACCCATTTGCGGCTACCATCATTTGCATTAATGCCGTAAATACGACTATCACCAGTTCGAGCAATTACAATGCCATCAAAATACTTTGGTGCACTTAATATTTCGCTGCTAAGTTTAGATTTCCACTGTAGTTTGCCTTCAATATCATATGCATAAACCACACCTTTTTGCGTACCGACTAACACTAAACTACCGCCTACACCCACACCACCTGATAATTTTTCACCTGCGTTTACGCGCCAAACCTGCTTGCCATTCGTAGCATCTAATTTAACAACTTCCCCATTTGCACTCGCTGCATAAGCATAACCAGCCTCAAGTACTGGTGAAAAATCAAAGTCCTCAGCAGGGCCTACTTTGGCTTGCCACAGAAGTTGAGCGGTGGCTGTTTCTTTTATCTCTACCAATGGATCAGGCGCATCTGCAGCCTCGCGACCAAAAATCTTGTCTGATACGTCCGTTTTAAGGTCTGAAATTGTGCTGCAGGCGGTTATCAACAATAAGCTTATAACAGCCAATAGGTTTAATGATGCTTTTTTAAATTGATGTAAAGACAATACAATGCTCCAGCTTATTTATTTGCGCCGATTACTTAAGAACGAGACTTTAAATATTCAGGTTAAATTTAACCCAGCGCTTCCAGTTTTTGCTGTGTAAGCGCACGGAATTTACCATGTTGATCTAATTTAGCCAGTGCTTCTTGATAAGCTGTTTTAGCCTCTACACTTTTACCTAAACTCACTAAAACATCACCTTTAAGGTCAGCAAACAAACCATCAAATCCTGCGTCATGCGGAGCATTTAATAACTTTAAAGCGCCTTCAAAATCTTTTTCTTCTGCCAAAATATTAGCTAATTGCAAGCTAGCTAAAGCGCTTACTGAAGTTTCTTTTGCGTTTTTAATCGCCCAATCTAATTGTGCTTTTGCGCTTTTAGCATCATTCGCTTGGTAATTGGCTTTAGCAGCAAACAAAGCTGCACGGCCTGCGTAAGGTGTTCCAGCAAACTTATCCATCAATACGGCAGATTTAGCCTGTATAGACTTCAAGTCTTTTTCATCAGTAATTGTGAGTTCCTGATATTCAGTTGATGCTTCAACGGCTTGTTTACTTTGGTAATAATGCCAACCCTGATAAGCAGAATAAGCCAGTAACACGCCAATGACTAGTGTACTAATCATCTTGCCGTTTTGTTTCCACCAGGCTTTTAGTTCATCAATCTGTTCTTGCTCTTCTAAATCGTATGCCATTACTTTTTCCTAATATTTTCTAAAACCAATTAATTTAATCAAACTTTATGCATTGACTGCTTTCTTACCAGGAATAGCGGCCAACAGATTCTGCGTGTATACATGTTGAGGATGTTGATAAATATCTTCAACTTTACCCTGCTCTACCACTTTACCGCCGTTCATCACGACAATATCATCAGCGATGTGGCGCACTACGCGCAAATCATGGCTGATAAATAAATAACTCAATGCCATTTCGGCTTGCAACTCTTTCAACAACAACAAAATCTGCGCTTGTATTGAAACATCTAGCGCTGAAACTGGCTCATCACACACCACTACTTTAGGCTGCAATACCAAGGCTCGCGCAATACCTACTCGCTGCCTTTGCCCACCAGAAAACTCATGCGGATATTTTTGCATATCTGCTTCAGTTAAGCCTACGCGCTTTAGCATCGCAATGACTTTTTTTTGCTGTTCAGCTGTGTTACCAAGCTGATGAATCAGCAAACCTTCACCGACAATCTCACCCACACGCATGCGCGGGTTCAGCGAGGCAAATGGATCTTGAAACACCATTTGCAGGTTTTTACGCACAGCTCGCAAATCGCTGCCGCTTAATTTTGCCAAATCCTGACCAGCAAAAAGTACTTCACCGCTATCTAAGGGTTGCAATTGTAACAGACAACGTGCCAACGTGGATTTACCACTACCAGATTCACCTACAACCGCCAGCGTTTTACCTTCAGTTAAGCTTATGCTTACGTCATCCAAAGCTCTTACCAAGGTTGTACCAAAGCCAAACTTGCCGCTACGCTGCGTATAGGTTTTCACTAGGCGATTAGCTTGCAAAATGATATTACTCATGCGGCTTTCTCCTCGTTTAACCCTGATTCTTTCAGCTCAGTATTTTTTAGCCACGCATAATCTATAGGCTTAAGTGGCTTTTTGCCCTCAGCATCAGGTACGCAATCTAGCAGCGCTTTGGTATATGGATGCTGCGGATTACCGAGCACCTCATCTTTAGTGCCAGATTCAACAATCTGACCTCTAAACATCACCACCACATTGTCTGCAATATCCGCTACAACACCAAAATCATGCGTAATAAACAGCATACCCATATTCATGCGTGTTTTAAGTTCATCTAGCAATTTAAGTATCTGCGCTTGCACCGTGACATCTAGCGCAGTAGTTGGCTCATCGGCGATCAACAAGCGTGGTTCGCAAGCAATACTCATGGCGATCATCACACGCTGCCGTTGACCACCTGACAGCTCATCGGGATAACTATTGGCACGGCTTGGCGGTATACCCACCATTTCTAATAGACTGGCAATTTTAGCTTTTAAAGTATCACCCTTTAAGCCCAAATGCGTCGTTAAGCTTTCACCTATTTGGTAGCCTACCGTGAGTACCGGATTCAATGAAGTCATCGGCTCTTGAAAAATCATAGCGATTTTTGCACCTCGAATTTTTCGTAAGCTGGCTTGATCTAATAAGGTTAAATCTTGCTCACCTGACTTGTTGTCGTTTAATAAGCCATCATTAAATATGACTTTGCCAGAAGTTAATTGAAGCTGTTTAGACAACAAACCCATCACGGATAAAGCTGTTAAGCTTTTACCGCTTCCCGACTCCCCTACGACACAAGTTGTTTTTCCCGCAGCGATGCTAAAACTAACATCGTTCACCAATAATCGCGATGGCGTTTTTTTGGGTGAAATACTCACATTTAGCAACTGCAACAGGGGTCTAGCTTCATTCATTTCAGCGGTCATTTTTTCGCTCAACGTTGAATATCTATGGGGTTATCTATAGCTTTATCAAAACACTTACCATTCGCAACACTTAAGCAAGCGCCACAGTTAAATACTCTATGGCTTGCTCAATACTACATTGCTGTTGCTCACCTTTTACTGTGGCTAACATAGGTTTTAACGTCACTTGCTTGCTTGCAACTTCGTCATCACCAATGATTAAGGCAAACTTAGCTTGGCTTCGGTCTGCTTTTTTCATTTGAGATTTAAAGCTACCACCACCTGCATGCAATATTACTTGAACACTAGCATTACGTAATTGTTCAGCGATACTAAATGCGACTTGCTCTGCTTGCTCACCTACATTGACCAAATACACGTCTGGCGCATCATCTGCTGTAACGCCATATTCCTGCATCAACAAAAATACGCGTTCTAAACCAATACCAAAGCCACATGCAGGCGTTGCATCGCCGCCCAATCTCTCAACTAAAGCATCATAACGACCACCGCCAGCAATGGTACCCTGCGCACCTAACTTAGTCGTCACCCATTCAAATACAGTGCGATTGTAATAATCTAAGCCACGCACCAATCGCGCATTCACTATGTAAGCCACGCCAGCTGCATCTAACAACTTACACAGACCATCAAAATGTGCGCGGGTTTCATCGCCTAAAGAATCAATTAATTTTGGCGCCGCTTCACACATCGCTTGCATGCGTGGATTTTTGGTATCTAAAATGCGTAAAGGGTTCGTATGTAGGCGACGTTCTGCGTCTTCATCCAGCAAATCTGCATGCTGTTCAAAATAGGCAATCAGTACTTTACGATATTCAAGACGCTCATGCGCATCACCTATGCTATTGATTTGCAACTCAACGTCGGCAATGCCTAACTCGCGCCAAAGTCTGGCTAACAATACGATTTGCTCGGCATCCACTTGTGGGCTATCAAATCCAAAGGCTTCCACGCCAATCTGATGAAACTGGCGCTGACGACCTTTTTGCACATTTTCATGCCTGAACATTGCACCGCTATACCAAAGCCTGACTGGGCCGTTATAGGTTAAATTACTTTCCACAACCGCACGTACGCAACCGGCCGTGCCTTCTGGACGCAATGTCAATTTGTCGCCATTGAGCGCATCCTCCCAAGCGTACATTTCTTTTTCGACAATATCTGTGTGCTCACCTACAGAACGCACAAATAAATCGGTCGACTCCACCAAAGGCATGCGGATATTTTTATAGCCATATTGCCCTAATACGCGGCGTGCTGTGTCCTCAAGCTTAAACCACAATGGCGTCGCTTCAGGCAAAATATCGTAAAAACCTTTAATACTTTGGAATTTTGTTGCTTTAGTTTTTGTTTGCATGTTTTTTGTTGAATGATCAACCATAGTTCGTTACTTCAATGACTTATTTAGTGGGTGGCTATTAGTTAATAGCTTGAATAGGGATTGTTTTTTGCGTGGTTTTAACTTTAGCTAGATTAACATGCAGCTTGCCACCTTCAGCATAATGCGTTTGCACATAATCCTCCACAATGGCTTGAAACTCTTGTGCAATATTATCCCCTTTGAGTGTGACGGTTTTTTCGCCATCCACAAACACAGGGGCGACTGGCGTTTCACCTGTGCCGGGCAAACTAATGCCGATATTCGCCAACTTGGATTCGCCCGGGCCATTCACCACGCAGCCCATCACAGCCACGCTCATATTCTCAACACCAGCGTATTGACCACGCCAGATGGGCATTTGATTGCGCAAGTAGCTTTGAATTTGCATGGCAAGCTCTTGGAAATAGGTTGAAGTTGTTCTACCGCAGCCTGGGCAAGCAGTCACTAACGGCGTGAACGAACGTATGCCCATGGTTTGCAAAATCTCTTGCGCGACAATGACTTCTTTTGTACGAGATTCGTTAGGTTCTGGCGTGAGTGAAACGCGAATGGTATTACCTATACCTTGCTGCAGAAGCAAAGCCAATGCGGCGGTAGATGCGACAATACCTTTTGAACCCATGCCTGCTTCAGTTAACCCCAAGTGTAATGGGTAATCGCTACGCGTTGCTAGTTCAGCATATACTTTCACTAAATCTTGCACATTGCTCACTTTGCAAGAAATGATGATTTGATTAGGCGATAAGCCTAATTCAACCGCTTGTGCAGCGCTTTCCAGTGCTGACTGTATCAAGGCCTCGCGCATCAATGCTTCTGAAGATAAGGGCTCAGCTAACTTAGCATTATCATCCATCATCTGTGCCATTTTAGCTTGGTCTAAACTGCCCCAATTCACGCCAATTCGCACCGCTTTTTTATACTGTACTGCCGCTTCTATCATAGAAGCAAACTGCTCATCACGCTTAGAGCCTTTACCCACATTACCTGGGTTAATGCGGTATTTAGCTAATGATTCAGCGCAATCAGGGTAAGCCGCGAGTAATTTATGACCATTGTAATGAAAGTCACCTACTAGCGGCACATTGCAGCCCAACGCATCTAAACCACGACGAATATTGCCAACTTGCGCAGCAGCTTCTGGCGAATTAACAGTAATGCGAACAACCTCACTACCTGCTTGCCATAGCTCAAATACTTGATTAATGGTTGCTTGCGCATCAGCAGTATCAGTATTGGTCATGCTTTGCACAACTACAGAGCTAGCGGCAGTACCAGCTAAACCGCCGCCCACAGGTACATGACCAATCATGACTTGAAGAGTATTGCGCGCTGATTTAAGTAAAGAAAGACTCAATGATTACTCCAGAGTAAGGCGAGCAACATTGTTTTTTGTTTTATCGCTCAAATCAACATTCTGACCTAAAAATGTAAGCTTGGTTGCTTTCGCGTTGCCAATCAGCACCTTAAAAGGCGGCAAGCCGTTAAAGCCATCCTCGCTATTCGGCTGTAGCATTTTTTCATAAACCACTGCGCCAGATTTGTCTGTGACACGTACCCAAGTTTGCTCTGTCACCGCAATACTTACGCCTTTAATTGCAGCAATTGAGCTATCGGGCTTTAGACCGCCCTTGCCTACATCGGCCACTCTCGCATCAGTAGAAATAGTCTTTGTAGTTGCTGCAGCGGGCGTAGCCTTTGCGGCATTTTCTTTCAATGTGTTGAAATCTATAGTCGTTTCTTTTGGCAAGTGAAGGTTTTGCGTAGTCACCGCGGAGCCACTTGATGGTGCTGGATATGCTTGCTCAGTTTTAGGCAACACGGCTATGGCACTCGGCGTAGTTTGATTAGACGTTTCTTTTGCATCGCCAACAGCTGCTGCAGGCACATTCAAAGCGGCTTCGGCATCCGCTTGCGCTAAACGTTCAGCTGCAGGTAAGGCCACTTCTGGCAAGGTAGCAACCTCTGGAGGCGCTGTTTCTACCGCTGTACTAGCAACCTCTTCTGTCGCGCGCTGTGCTGATTTCTGCATGTAATTGATGTAGTAAAACCACACAGCAATAGCAAGTAAAACTAATCCACACAGCAATAGGTATTTAGAGGCAGAAGAACCATCTTTACCTGGCATCACTTGGTTCATAGATGTTTTTACACTCAAGGTGCTAGGCGAAGCATCTGGCATACGCGCACGATAGCTAGCTAACAAAGGCTCAGCATCCAGCTCCAAGAATCGCGCATAATTACGTATAAAACCTCGTGTAATCATTGCTGGGGGCAAACTAGAAAAATTATCATTCTCTAAAGCTTCAATTTGCTTAAGACTTAAACGCAAATTATTAGACACGTCTTTCAATGCTAGCTTTTTGGCATTTCTAGCTTCAGAAAACACCTCGCCTAGCGGCGCAAAACCTATCACTTCTGTCTCGGTAAGATTAACTTGCACTTCATCAGTCATGGTTATTTTCCACTCTCTAACAACTTAGCTTGCTCAGAATCTGGATACTGGCGCCTTAGTTGCAAAGCATAACTAGCTTCAGCATCCTTTCCGCCGACTACGCGTTCAACCTGAATACCCAACCACAAAACTTCTGGACCTGGTCGGCTTAACATCACGTTTTGTAAAGTTTTCTTAGCTGCAACCGCGTCATTACGTTTAAATTGTAATGATGCGAGTTGGTAGGCAGCAACCTGCGATAGCGGCTCAATTTGCAAAGCTTGTTGCAAATAATTTTCGGCTCCGGCCATATTCTTTTTGCGTATAGAACAGATGGCAGCATTAGTGTAAGCCATCGCTGGTGTGGCATATAGAGGATTTTTTAGCGCTGCTAAAAATTCCGTAATCGATTCATCTACCCGATTTCTAGCACACAGAAAACTGCCATAATTATTATGCGCTTCGGAGTTTAATGGTTCCAACTGAATTGATTTTTTAAAGTTAGCATCAGCGACATCATCTTTACCAAGCTCGGCATTCACTAGACCTAAGCCGTTGTACGCGGAAGCAAAGCTGGGATCGATTTTAATTGCAGTATTAAATTCCTCTAGTGCAATTTCTAATTGTTTTTGCTGAAAATAAACTGCACCCAAATCAGTATGAGCACGTGCACGAGATTTTGTATTTTCAGTGTCTTTTTCTTGCTGCTGCTGATTGGCACAGCCAGTACCAAATAAAGCAACGACCAACAGCGTAAGCGAAAATTTTAAAACACTTAATTTCATCTCTGGCCTCATTCAACAATCTCTATTGGAATTCTGTTTGCCGTACGTTTGGTTTTATCTAACACTTTGCCCGCTAGCTGACCGCAAGCTGCATCAATATCCTCACCGCGCGTTTTACGCACAGTCACTACATATCCTGCTTGCATCAAAATATCACGGAAAACACGAATATGGCTAGCTTTAGAAGTATCGTACCCGCTATTTGGAAATGGATTAAACGGAATTAGATTAAACTTGCAAGAGACATTTCTCACTAAATCAAGCAATTGATGTGCATGTTCAACCGTATCGTTCACGCCATCCAACATCACATATTCAAATGTGACGAAATCGCGAGGTGCTTTTTCTAAGTAACGATTACATGCTGCCATTAACTCTTTAAGTGGATATTTTTTATTGATAGGCACAATCACATCGCGTAGCGCATCGTTAGGCGCATGCAATGAAACAGCCAATGCAACAGGGCAATCTTCTTTTAATCTATCCATCGCTGGCACCATACCGCTGGTTGACAGCGTGACGCGGCGGCGACTTAAGCCATACGCATTATCGTCCAACATAATTTGCATGGCGGTGACTACATTATCGTAATTCGCTAATGGCTCGCCCATGCCCATCATCACTACATTACTAATGATACGATCGTTTGCTGAAAGCAAATCGTACCCACTTTCTTGCCTCAGTGACTGGTTAGCAATAGCTAGCTGTCCAATAATCTCTGAAACACTTAAATTTCGGTTAAAGCCTTGACGGCCTGTACTACAAAACGTGCATTCAAGCGCGCAACCCACTTGGCTTGAAATACACAAAGTACCGCGATCATCCTCTGGGATAAACACGGTCTCTATGCTATTAGCTGTGTCAGTACCAATCAACCACTTACGCGTACCATCATTAGATACTTGCTCTAACTGCACGTTTGGCAAAGTGATTTCGGCTTCTACCACCAACTTCTCACGTAATACTTTGGCAATATCAGTCATCTGCTCAAAATCATGCACACCAAAATGATGCATCCAACGCATTAACTGCTTGGCACGAAAAGGCTTCTCGCCTTGTTCTGCGAACCATTGTGCCAGTTGTGGCTGATTGAAATTGAGCAAATTGACCAAAATTGTGATTACCTAAAAATGACTAACTAATTAACCAAAAAAGTATTTAATTTCGATTGCAGCATTTTCCGCTGAATCTGAACCGTGTACTGCGTTAGCATCAATGCTTTCAGCGAAATCAGCACGAATCGTACCTGCAGCCGCTTCTTTTGGGTTAGTAGCGCCCATTAAATCACGGTTAACTTGAACAGCGTTTTCGCCTTCAAGTGCTTGAATCATCACTGGACCTGAAATCATGAATTTTACTAAATCAGCAAAGAACGGACGCGCAGCGTGAACAGCATAGAAACCTTCAGCCTCAGCTTTAGTCAATTGTGCCATTTTAGCTTCAACAATTTTTAAACCTGCGTTTTCAAAACGCGTAAGAATTTTACCGATTACATTTTTTGCCACTGCATCAGGTTTGATGATAGAAAGCGTGCGTTGAACAGCCATAACAACTCCATTAAATTAACTTATTGAAAAGAACGATAAAATACCATTTTTAACGCTTTAAATAAACCACCATTTTCATCATTTCAAGTCATCTTTTTAGAAAGCTCTAATCTGTATTAGGGCAATAGTCGACTATTTACAGATAGAAACTATAATAGCCGCTATGAGATGCAATGAAATCGGTGGCAGTTATAATGATTGTTAACCCTTGACTGCACTTCGCTTCGTAAAGGCTAAACTTGCCTACGGGCAAGGTTTCGATCCGATCAAAAAGCCACAAAATGCTGATTGCACTAACTAACATTGCGAAAATAGCGGTTAACAATCTTTGCATCACTTCAAAAACAAACTTACATTTACATGCTTAATTGTTGTTTCAATTTTGTAACAATGTGGCAGAATGATAGTTAATGAAACCATCAATCAATACAACTTTACCAATAACGCATTGCTGCCCGGCTTGTGGTTTGCTGTGCGATGATTTGGTGTTAAATTCAACTTATCCGTTGAGCATTAAAAATGCTTGCACAAAAAGTATTAGCTTCTTTGAGAGGGCTTTTACTGGTAAAGCTGCAACGTCAAGTGTGGCTGGCAAACCTACCGATTTGAACAGTGCAATTCAAGCTGCAGCTAACATTCTAAACAAGGCGAATCATCCATTATTTGCAGGCTTGGGTACAGAGGTGCAAGGTATGCGTGCAATCATGCGCTTGGCAGAAAAAACTAGTGCTACTCTTGACCATATGCACTCCGAAGGCACGGTACGTAACACTTTAGCCATGCAAAATAGTGGCTGGCAAACTACAACACTGACTGAAATTAAAAATCGTGCAGATGTAATTTTGGCGATTGGCACTGACATTGTTAGCAGCTATCCACGCTTTTTTGAGAAATTGGTATTGAATACCAATACTTTGTTCAATAGGCCTAAACCTGAAGTGATATATTTAGGTCTTGCTGAAGAAGCTGCAAAGCTACCTGAAATTATGAGTGCATTGAATGCGCTCATGAATGCTAAAAATCCGCTGAATAAAAAACCCGACACTGACTTGATTGGTGGCGTAACAATCGCTTCACTTAAGCTGATTCTAGCAAAGTTAAAAGCTGCGCAATATGGCGTGGTGGTTTGGTCGGCTAGCGCTTTAAAATTTCCACAGGCTGAACTCACGGTGCAAAGTATTACCCAGCTCATTGCTAAACTCAATGAAACCAATCGCGTTGCAGGCTTACCGCTCAACTCGGGCGATGGCGACTCTAGCGTTAACAACACTAGTACTTGGCTATCGGGCTACCCTACTAGAAACCGCTTCGTAAATGGTCATCCTGAGTATGACGCTTATCACTTTTCTACTAAACTCCAATTAATGAATTGCGATGCATTGTTGTGGGTCAGCACGTTTAATGCGTACTTGCCGCCAGATTGCGAAGCGCCAACGATTGTAATAGGCCATCCTGATATGCAGTTTAAAAAGCAACCTGATGTGTTTATTCCAGTTGGCATTCCTGGTGTTGACCACATAGGTACTATGTTTAGAATGGATAGCTCTGTTGCCATGCCGCTCAAAAAATTACACGAAACTGAATTACCTAGCCTAAGCGACGTGGTGAATAGAATAGTCAGCCAAATAGAAGCAAAACTATCATGATTACACTTCTTAAAAACGGCAGAATTTACGACCCAACATCAGGTAAAGATGGTGTAGTTCAAGATATTTATATCAAAAATGGCCGCATTATCGCTAAACCTAGTGCTTCTGAAAAAATCACACAGACCTATGACTTAACGGGCAAGGTAGTAATGGCGGGCGCGATTGATATGCATAGCCACATCGGTGGCGGCAAAGTGAATATTGCTCGCATGATGCTGCCAGAGTATCAAGAAACCAAAAAATACACTGAGCCAGAGGCGCATGTTTGTACGCCGAGTTGTAGTCACCCTACAATCAACCATGCTACGCCTAGTGCTACCGATACAGGTTTTCGTTATATTGAAATGGGTTACACCGCGGCTTTTGAGCCAGCGCTCATGCCTGTCAATGCACGTCAAACACATCTAGAAATGGCTGATACGCCAATGATAGATAAAGGTGGCTATGCGATGCTGGGTAATGATGATTACTTTTTACGCATGCTCACCGCTAAAAAAGATCAAAAAGCAATTAATGACTACGTGGCGTGGATACTCAATGCGACGCAATCAATTGGTATTAAAGTGGTGAACCCAGGTGGTATTAATGCGTTTAAATTTAACCAACGCAGATTAGATTTAGATGAAAATAATAGCCATTACCAAGTCACTCCACGTGAAATATTAAAAAGTTTAAGCACCGCCGTGCATCAACTCGGCATTGCTAAACCTTTGCATGTGCATTGCAATAACCTTGGTGCAGCTGGTAACTTTCAAACTACGCTAGACACGATGAGCGCCTCTGATGGCGTTCCTATGCATCTCACACATATTCAGTTTCATAGTTATGGTACAGAAGGTGATAAAAGGTTTTCATCAGCTGCGGCACAAATCTCAGAAGCATTGAATAAAAACAAACACATTACTGCCGATGTAGGTCAGATCCTATTTGGTCAAACAGTGACCGCCTCTGGTGACAACATGATGCAGCAGTTGAATGCAAAACATGCTAATCCGAAAAAATCCGTCATTATGGATATTGAGTGTGATGCGGGTTGCGGTGTAGTGCCTTTCAGATATAAAGACCAGAATTATGTCAACGCCTTGCAATGGGCGATTGGTTTGGAAATATTCTTATCGGTTGAAGATCCTTGGCGTATTTTCTTAACCACTGACCACCCTAACGGCGCGCCATTTACCAGCTACCCACATTTGATTCGTTTATTAATGGATAAAACCTTCAGAAACGAAGCCTTTGCCAAACTGAATTTAGACGCGCAGGCAATGAGCAACTTAACTTCGCTAGACCGCGAATACAGCTTGTATGAAATTGCCATTATGACGCGTGCAGGTGCCGCAAACCTCATCGGTTTGAACGACCGTGGGCATTTAGGCATTGGTGCCGGTGCAGATATCACGATTTACACAGATCAAACTGACCGTGAAGCGATGTTCGCTAAACCTGACTATGTTTTTAAAGATGGCGAGCTGGTCGTCAAAGACGGTAAAGTGGTTAAAGTCGTTTGGGGTGCGACACATACTGCTAAACCGGCTTTCGATATTGCTGTAGAAAAAGATTTAAAAGATTATTTTGACAAGTACCACACAATGCAATTGGATAGTTTTAAGATTAATGATGATGAAATTAGTAGTGATGGACGTGGTAGCATTATTGTCCATGAAAATAAAAAAGCATCTCATTAACTTTAAAACGAAGGAACCAAAATGAGTAGATTGTATGGGGAACAACATCGTAAGCTGCAAGACGAGTTTGGCACACGAGGTATGGCTGATCGTGTAGAGGATCTTGTTTGTAGAACTGAATTTGATGATGGGGCTAAAGGTTTTATTTCTAGCGTCAATATGTTCTTTTTATCCACAGTCGACCATCAAGGCCGCCCGACTACGTCATACAAAGGCGGCGATGCTGGCTTTGTAAAAGTGCTTGATGACACCACATTGATATTCCCAAGCTACGATGGTAACGGCATGTTTTTCTCTATGGGGAACATCACTACCAATCAAAATGTTGGCTTACTATTTATTTCTTTTGAAGCGCCTAATCGCCTGCGTGTGCAAGGCACTGCAAGCATTTCAAAAGACCCAGAGCTAATGGCGCATTACAAAGAAGCTGACTTTGTTGTCACCGTAAAGTTATCTGAACTTTGGCAAAACTGCCCAAGGTATATCCCGAAAATGGAAAAAGTGCGTGATTCCCGTTACGTACCACGCGAACATTGTGAAACACCATTAGCAGGCTGGAAACAACTAGATTTAGTACAAGATATTTTGCATGAAACAGATGCTAAAAAGGCCAAAGAAATTGGCATCATCCCCATCGAAGAATGGGTTGGTAAGATTATTGCAGGCGCACCCGACGCTTAGCTAATTAGGCGCGTAAATTTTTTAATAGATAACTCATGATCATTAATGGCGTACAAATAGATGAAACCTTTGCTGAAGCATTTAATATGCGCGGCACACGCGTTATCATTACAGCACAAAACCTAAAGTGGGCATATCACGCAGCAAATGCGATGACAGGCTTTGCAACCTCAGTGATTGGTTGTGGTGTAGAAGCTGGTATTGAACGCGAAATGACTGAAGATGAAACCCCCGATGGCAGACCTGGCGTGAGTATTTTAATGTTCGCCATGGGCAGCAAAGTACTTATGCAGCAACTTGAAACGCGCATGGGACAGTGCATACTCACCTGCCCTACTGCTGCGGCATTTTCGGGCATCGATAGTGATGAAAAAATTAATCTAGGTAAAAACTTACGCTTCTTTGGCGATGGCTTCCAAACATCTAAACTGATTTCGGCTAAACGCTACTGGCGCGTGCCAGTGATGGATGGTGAATTTTTATGCGAAGAAACCACCGGTATGGTGCGCGCGATTGGTGGCGGTAACTTCTTGATTTTGGCCACTTCACAGCCAGCAGCACTTGCAGCGGCTGAAGCAGCTATCACGGCAATGAAAAAAATCCCTAACGTGATTATGCCCTTCCCTGGCGGCGTTGTGCGCTCAGGTTCTAAAGTGGGCAGCAAATATAAAACCATGTTTGCCTCAACTAACGATGCATTCTGCCCAACGCTAAAAGGTGCTACTAATACCGAGCTATCACCTGAAATTGAAAGTGTAATGGAAATCGTAATTGACGGCATGGGCTTTGAAGATATTGCCGAGTCCATGCGTGTTGGCATACAGGCCATTTGTGATTTAGGTGAAGCCAGTGGTGTGAAACGCATATCTGCGGGTAATTACGGCGGAAAACTAGGCCCTCATCATTTTAAATTGCACGAAATTATGAGTGGTGTAGCCAAATGACCCAACTTACCTTCACACTTAAACAAGCACTCACGCACTCATTGGATTGCTCACCGCTAACGCCAGACCTTTTAAAGGGTTTGAGCATTAGCCAAATCGGTGCAATCAAATTAAGCAATCAACTCGTGTCAGAGTTATTCGAAATTAATGGCGACGATACTGAAAATATTGTTTTCAAGAATAGCGGCCAGTACTTTGATAATGTCGGCAAGAACATGACTTTAGGCAGCATCACTTTAGAATGTGACGCTGGCGCATATTTAGGTTTCGGCCTAAAAAATGCCTCCATACATTGCAAAGGCAACGCGCAAGCTTTTGCTGCCTGCAACATGGTCAGTGGCCTGCTCAAAATAGACGGCAATACAGGTGATTTTCTAGGTGGCGCTTCGCCAGGTCTACGCAAAGGCATGCGTGGTGGTACGGTTATCGTTAAGGGCAACGCTGGCGATCGTGTGGGCGACCAAATGCGCAGAGGCTTGATTCTAATTGAAGGCAATGTAGGCGATTACTGTGCCAGTCGCATGATTGCTGGCACTATAGGTGTACTAGGCAACGTCGGCGAATACGCCTGTTTTAATATGAAGCGCGGTACATTACTGTTGGCCAAGCTGCCTAAATTGCATGCAACTATACAAGACTGCGGCACGCATACTTTGCCATTTTTAAACTTAATGTTTAAATCTTTCAAACCGTTCAACACACAATTTTCTAATATTGAAACCAAGCGTGTACAGCGCTTTGTGGGGGATGCCGCATGTAGCGGCAATGGTGAGATTTTATTAATTTCACACTCGTCCTAATGCTCGCTTAAGCAATTACACGCTCTAATTCATACGCTCTAGTGATAAAATACCGTTTTATTACAGTTCATTATCAAAAAAATGTCTAAGTATTTAACTGCTGCGCTTTACAAATTTGTCAGTCTGCCCAATTACAAATTACTGCAAGCGCCAATTCTAGAAGCCTGTGTCACCAACAACATCAAGGGCACACTGCTACTCGCGGAAGAAGGCATTAATGGCACCATTGCTGGCTTGCCACAAGATATTCACAACTTACTAAACTTCTTGCGCTCTGATGCAATATTTGGAAATTGCTTTGCAGATTTAGAATACAAAGAATCATTTGCAAGTGAGCATCCGTTTTACCGCATGAAAGTGAAACTCAAAAAGGAAATTGTCACGCTTGGTGTTCCTGGCGTTAGTCCAACTAAAAAAGTTGGTACTTACGTTAAACCTGAAGATTGGAATGCGCTGATTTCTGACCCTGATGTGATTTTGATCGATACACGCAACGACTATGAAGTTGATATTGGCACCTTTAAAGGCGCAATTGACCCAAAAACCACCACTTTCCGTGAGTTTCCAGAATACGTTGCCGAGCATTTTGACAAAACCAAACATAAAAAAGTCGCGATGTTTTGCACAGGTGGTATTCGCTGCGAAAAAGCTTCTTCCTATATGATGGATCAAGGTTTTGAAGAAGTTTATCACCTGCAAGGTGGTATTCTAAAATACCTAGAAACCGTGCCAGAAGCTGAAAGCATGTGGGAAGGCGAATGCTTTGTATTTGATCAACGCGTGGCCGTTAAACACAATTTAGAAGTAGGTGAATTTGACCAATGCTACGCCTGCCGTCATCCGCTATCGCCAGCTGAGATGCAAAGCACACAATATACCGCTGGTATTTCTTGCCCTTACTGTTATGACAAGCTTACTGAAGAAAAAAAAGCCAGCCTGACAGAGCGACAAAAACAAGTGATTCTCGCTAAACAACGAGGTCAAGCGCACATTGGTGAAAAGCAGAAAAATAACTAACGAATGAACCAATCTCGCGAGCAAGAAGCAATCAGTGCATATTTAAAACTACTACAAGCTAAAGGCGCAACGACTAATGTGCTTTATAAGCACTCATTATTTTTAGATAAACTGGCAGAGTCGCTTGCTAATAAACTTCTTGAACCAGCGATATATAGCAAAGTCATCGACACTGTGCTAAAAACCATCCCAGCAGATGACTGGCATACTAACCTCAATACCGCGCGTGAGTTTTATCCGTTTTGGATTAAAGACATTAAGGCTATTGCCGCCTTTAATTTAAACTATGGTTTTGATGTAGCTGCCATCCAATGGAAGCCGATAGCAACTTCATTAAAAGCATTAATCGAAAGCTTAGAAAAAGAAAGTTTCGATACTGCTGAAAGTTGGCCATTAAAAGCTTACGCATTAGCCATGCGCGACCAAGGTGCTGAGCAATCGCTGGTAGATACACGTATCAAACTCGCTAAAGTGATGGCTATTCGTCTACGTGATGCGCCAATAAAAAATCATAAATCCTATCGCACAGCAGCTGAGTTAACTTTACCGCTTTTTAAGATGACCGAAGCTAAACAGTTGTTTTTATTGGTAGTGCGGGAGTTTTATAACTTTTGGACAGGTAATCCAAATGCGGCAAGTATGCTGCTTAATGATTATTCCAACTATAATTAATGGCTGTTATAGCAAGGATAGTTAACTAGATTTTCGTGCAAGTAAAAAATAAGTTTCGACCAAACCCTTACCTTTTACATCAACATCCGCTTTTTCTGAAAATATATAAGCGTCTTTTATCAACGCTTGCGTTTCACGCGTCACTTGTATGTTATTAGGTTTACAGGTACTTTCCATTCGGCTGGCTAAGTTCACGGTATCGCCCCATAAATCATAACTGAACTTTGTGCTGCCAATCACTCCCGCAACCACTGGGCCTGTGTGAATACCGATACGCATATTCAAATCTATGCCAGTTTTAACAGCGACTTCCTGTAGCACTACCTTCATGTCAAAAGCCATCTCAGCTATCCGAGCAACATGGTCTGCGTACATGATAGGCGCACCAGAAACAACCATATAGGCATCGCCGATTGTCTTGATTTTCTCTACTTGATATTTCTCTGCCAGCTGGTCAAATTTTAAAAACACCTGTGACAGCAAATCAATTAATTGCAAAGCAGGCATTTTTTCAGAAATCTGCGTGAAGTTAACTAAATCAGCAAACATCACAGTCACAGATTCATAATGATCGGCAATACGCATATCATTGGCTTTTAGGCGCTCAGCAATGGCCGCAGGAAGGATGTTAAGTAGTAGCTTTTCTGAGCGCGCCTGCTCTAACTCTAACGAAATCATAACCCGCTCTTTTTGTGCCTGAAAATAACGCAGAACTCCATATAGTATGGATGCTGTGCCGGTAATATTCATCAGGAAAAACGCATCTTTCACTGTGGTTGGAATTGGCATGGCATTGCCCGCGAAATAATGATTTAATTTCCACGAAATAAAAGCCAATCCTACAAAAAGTAAGAACCAAGGTGTTGATTGACGTGTGCCCAAAATCATTAGAGCGCCCACAGGCGACAATATCGCCCATATTGCCACACCACTAGATGCGGCAAATCCACCAATTGCCCATTGCATAACAAAAGGCATGACTAACAGCATGACTAACTGTGTAAAAGTAAAATATTCAAAGCGCTTGAGGCGATAGAATAAAAAGAGACTCACGTAAGATATAACAAGGTACACATAGGGCACAGCCGCAATAACGGCGTAACCTTCACCTAAGCTTGATAAGGTAAATATCCAGAAAATACAAACAATGCTCTCTGCAATCACTAGCAAAGACATAATCGACCGGCCTAACGCTTCAGGCGTAGGCGTGGAAAATCTGCGCCAAAATTCTCGCGTCAATACTGAGGGTGCTGTCACTAAAATATCCGTCATATTTGGATGGTGTTTTTCTGTTTTTAATTAGTTACCAATATACTGCAGCTCAAGTACTATAGCTTAAGATGAGGTCTTTTTCTAGACTACTTCTATAATAAGATACGCATGTAGCTTATTGATTAGCTTTGAGTTTTGCAAATTAAATTATTGAAGATTGCATAACGACTCATAAAATAAAGTTGCGTTGGGCACTTTTAGCATTTCTACAAGTCACTTACCTTAAGAAGTTTCAACCCTAATGGAGTTTACTATGGTCACAGCCTCACAAACTTTACGCGATATCACTGGCATGGGCTATCAGCCAGCCAATTTAAAAGATTCAGCTCTGATACTCATTGATATTCAAAATACCTACCGACATGGCCTAATGCAACTCACAAATGTAGAACCTGCAATTATTGAAGCGCAGAAACTACTTAAATTAGCACGCGAACTTAAAATTCCAGTCATCCATATTCAACACGATGCTGGCGTGGGTTCGCCTTACGATATTTCGGCTGATATTGGCGCAATTGCTACTGAAGTTGCACCAATTGCTGGGGAAAAAGTGATTGTTAAAAATTACCCCAATGCATTTGTAGAAACAACCTTAGATGCTGAGCTTAAATCGCTTGGAATTAAAAATATTGTTTTAGCTGGTTTTATGACGCATATGTGCGTGAACTCAACGGCACATGGGGCATTTAATTTAGGTTACGCATCTACCATTGTCGCCAGCGCGACTGCAACTAGACCATTATTAAGTACAAATGGAAAGGTCTTAACTGCTGAAGAAGTGCATCTTGGCGCGCTCGCATCAAGTCGAGACCTATATGCCGTGGTAGTAGATGACATTAATGTATTAAACAAATAAACACATTAAGATAATTTATATAATATATAAGACATATAAAAATATTTACAAATCTGTAACATTTTGCTTGATTTGCTAGCCTCTAAGGTTTATTGTTTAGTTCGCACTTATCTTTCAAACCCTATATTTACAAGGGTTTTTCGTGGATTAAGTTAACTTTTAAACATAATAAAAATAGTAAGCAAGTAATGCGGTTTGCCAGATAGAAATACTATATTAACTACAGAAAAACTAGAGGAGTCAGCATGAGTTTAGATCTACTAAAAGGCCTTGGCGTTAAAATTCCATATAAAACTAAATATGATAATTTTATTGGCGGAAAATTCGTAGCGCCAGTTAAAGGTGAATATTTTGATGTTATCACTCCAATTACAGGGAAACCTTATACAAAAGCAGCCCGCTCTAGCGCAGAAGATGTAGAACTGGCATTAGATGCTGCACATGCTGCCGCAGACAAATGGGCTAAAACATCAGCAGGAGAACGCGCTAACTTAATGCTGAAAATTGCAGATCGCATGGAAGCGAATCTTGAGCTTTTAGCTACGGCTGAAACGATTGATAACGGTAAGCCAATTCGCGAAACAATGAATGCAGATATTCCATTGGCAATCGATCACTTCCGCTATTTTGCTGGTTGTATGCGTGCACAAGAAGGTAGCTTGAGTGAAATTGACGAGAACATGGTGGCTTACCATTTCCATGAGCCTATTGGCGTAGTTGGTCAAATCATCCCTTGGAACTTCCCTATTCTGATGGCAGCTTGGAAACTTGCACCAGCAGTGGTTGCTGGTAACTGCGTAGTCATGAAACCTGCAGAATTTACACCTATCAGCTTATTGATTTTAATGGAAATCATCGCTGACATCTTACCTCCGGGCGTGATTAACGTGGTGAACGGTTATGGTCGTGAAGTGGGTGCACCACTAGCCAACAGTCGCCGTATTGGCAAAATTGCCTTTACTGGCTCTACTGTTACTGGTCGCGTGATTGCGCAAGCTGCAGCCTCTAACCTAATTCCAGCAACACTAGAATTAGGTGGTAAATCACCTAACGTATTCTTTGAAGATATTGCAGATGCTGATGATGACTTCTTTGATAAAGCCGTTGAAGGTTTAGTATTGTTTGCCTTTAACCAAGGTGAAGTATGTACTAGCCCATCACGTGCATTGATTCAAGAATCTATCTACGATAAGTTTATGGAACGCGTATTACCTCGCGTTGCTGCCATTAAACAAGGCAATCCATTAGACCCAAACACCATGATAGGTGCGCAAGCTTCTGAAGACCAAATGAATAAAATCATGTCTTACATGGATATTGGTAGACAAGAAGGTGCTCAAGTTTTAATCGGTGGTGAACGTAATGTACTTTCAGGCGACTTTGCTGAAGGTTACTACATTCAACCTACGCTATTAAAAGGTCATAACAAAATGCGCGTGTTCCAAGAAGAGATTTTTGGCCCAGTGCTAGCTGTAACAACCTTTAAAGATGAAGCTGAAGCGCTTGCAATTGCCAATGACACTGTATTTGGTCTTGGTTCTGGCGTTTGGACGCGTGATGGCAGCCGTGCTTACCGCATGGGTCGTGGCATTAAAGCGGGTCGTGTTTGGACTAACTGCTACCATGCCTACCCTGCACATGCGGCATTTGGTGGCTATAAAGAATCTGGTATCGGCCGTGAAACTCACAAAATGATGCTAGACCACTACCAACAAACTAAAAACTTGTTAGTAAGTTATAGCCCTAAAAAACTTGGCTTCTTCTAAACTTGAGTTAAGAAAACACAAGGTTTAGTATTAAAATTAAATGTAATATTAAGAGGCGGCTTTAACCGCCTCTTATTTTTTGTTCTGGAGATCAAGATGGCTGAACGTGTATCTGCAACCCCTGCCGCTATTGAACTGATTCACAAGTTAACAGCGCAGCATGGTCCGATTTTATTTTTACAATCTGGCGGATGTTGCGAGGGCAGCGTACCACTATGCATGCCAGCCAATGAGTTTAAACCTGGCGCGTCAGATGTCATCATAGGTGAAGTTGAAGGTGCAACCTTCTATATGGGACATAACCACTTTCAATTCTCAGAGAATATGCACACTATATTAGATGCAATGCCTGGTTCTAGTGGCTCATTCTCATTAGACTGTGGTTCAGGAATGGCCTTTATTACACGTGGACGCCTGTTTACTGACGAAGAATTAGAAACCCTGCCACCAGTTAAAACTTTTGGCTTAAATTAACTATTTTTGTTTAACATCTCATTACTGATAAATCTGCTCTACTCAAATAACTCAGGTTTAGCAACGCCATAGCCCTGTGCGTAATCCACACCAATCTGTTTGAGCATATTGATAATCTCGTCATTTTCGGCGAACTCAGCAATAGTGTGTAAGCCCATCACATGACCAACATTGTTAATTGATTCAACCATCGCACGGTCTATCTTATTTTTCACAATAGCTTTAACAAACATACCATCAATCTTAAGAAAATCGACTTCAAGATTTTTAAGATAGGCAAAAGAAGATAATCCACTGCCAAAGTCATCTAGCGAGAAACGACAGCCAATCTGACGTAAAGCATGCATAAATTGTCGTGCTTTATTCAAATTTGCAATGACAGAGGTTTCGGTAATTTCAAAGCAAATCCGACTAGTATCGACTTTGTGCAAATTAATCTGTTCAATCACATATTCTAAAAAGCCATCCTCTGACAAAGTTTGACCTGATAAATTGATTGCACACACATAAGGAAAAGCCGCCCCTTTGCGGGCGATAATAGCAAGCGCCTCCCCTACTACCCACCGATCTATTTTAGGCATCAAGTGATATCGCTCTGCAGCAGGTAGAAAATACCCCGGTGGGTAATAGGAGCCATCCATCGCCTGCATGCGAATTAACAATTCGCAGTGAAGTTCAGCGCCTTCAGTTAAGCTTGCCATGCGTTGAATGTATAAGACAAACTGTTTATGTTCCAGCCCTAAATGTATTCTAGAAACCCATTCAAGTTGATTGTTATGTTCTTTAATATCAGAATCGTCAGAGCGGTAAATGTGTATGCGATTACCACCTTGTTCTTTAGCTGTATAGCAGGCTGAGTCTACCGTGCTGAGCAACTCACTCAAAGTTAAATTCTGCAGTGGTGAAATTTCGGTAAGGCCCACACTAGCGCCAATTTTGAACACTTTATCATCAAAACTGAAACGATACTCCCGCACTACCTCTAGCAAACCTTCAATGATTTCTTGAGCTTTGACTAAATCGCAGCCCATTAACAATAAGGCAAACTCATCGCCACCCAAGCGCGCTAGCGTGTCTGAGCTACGCACTTTGGCTTTAATGTGATTAGTTAGTTGTTTTAGCAACACATCGCCCGCCATATGCCCGCAGGTGTCATTGACTATTTTAAACTGATCTAAATCGATATACGCAAGGCAATGCACCCGATTGGCTATCGCTGTATCATCTATGGCAGCTTGGGTTTTACGGTCAAATTCATAGCGATTAATCAGACCTGTCAATTGGTCATGTCTCGCTTGAAACGACAATTGATTAGACAAAGTTCTAAGCATGGTCACGTCGTGAAGCACGGTAACAATGGCAAAAGTATGGCCATCACTGTCATAAAGCGGAGAAGCCGACTTGCGTATCACAAACTCCTCCCCATCCGCACGCTCCAATATGACTTCTTCTTGCAAGCTATATGAATCAGTTAACCATTCACTATTCACGGGCGTAGTCCTATCTTCAGCTAATAATCTAAATAAAGACCTTAATGTTTTAATCTTCATTTCGCTTAAAGTAATGCCTGTAAGCCACTCAGCGGCTGAGTTCATATAAAGCACATAACCCGCTGAATTACTGGTGATGACGGCATCGGCAATGCCTTCAAGCGTCACTTGGGCGCGATCTTTTTCTAATTGAAGTTCGTACTGAGAGTCTTCAATGCGATCCAGCATGCCATTGATACCGTGCGACAAGCTTGCCAGTTCGTCATGGCCGTTAAGTTGCCTAATCCGCGCCGAGACATTTGCAGAGTCGCTAATCCGTTTTACATCTTCACTCATACGCTCTAAACGAATTAACACCATTCTGTCTAATGTCCAACTAATGGCCGCTAACATTAAAGCGATAATTGAAGTAGACCACGAAAGGAAACTAGAAGTAGACTCTCCTTGCTCAAATATTTCACGACTGCTCAAGGTTGATACCATCAGATTGGCTTGGTCATTCACACTTTTCATCAGCGTATAACCAGCCACCTCTGTGCCATTTAAAGGTTTAACAACCGTGCCACTGGTTACTAATTTTTTCTCCAAATCAGCATTCTTACCATTTAACCATTGCTGAATCGTGAGCTTGGCACCTATGACTTTTTCAATATGCTCAATAAGCATTTGATCCACATGACGCACCATAATCAAAGTACCACGACTGATGCTTTTACCAGCGCTTGGTTGTATATCCATAGCCGTCACGATACAAACGCCTTCTGGCGTCCAAATAAATCCAGTCAAATGGTCTTTAGAAGAACTTAAAAAGATACCGCCTTTACTGACCGCTTGTTCAAGTGATTTTGGGATAGGCCATGGCTTATTGTTTATAAAATCAAACCCGCGTTTATAGACAGCAACGCCTTCTGGGTTAACGAGCAGAATCGCTTTGATTTTGAGGTGATTGAAGGTTTCGTTGGTATAGTTAGAATCGATATAGTGGGCATCCGGCTGTACTGCATACTGGGCCATATATTGATATTGCCCCATATACTCATAGGTATTATCCCAATGCGCGTATTCACTTGTGATGCCTTCTAACTGCTGAGATTGCTCATTCAATAGCGTCACTGCACTATTGACCTGAATTAAAGTTTTATTTGACTCTAACTTTGCATAGCCATCCAGCAATACTGTTCGCGCCACCGTAAACAGTATAGTGAACAGTAACACCATTCCTGCCGCCACGACTAACAGCATCTTGGCGCGTAATCCCGTAAAGTGTTTTTCTGCCATGTAGTTTACCAAGAGTATTTATGATTGGACTATTGAAACTAGCCAATGCTAATGAAGTCATGCAACAATTGGTTCTAGGCGACCAATTTTAGTGGGCCGTGCGATTAAAATCCTAAGCTATCTAACAAATCATCCACTTGCTCTTGGCTTGCGACAACATCTACTGCGGTTGGATCAATCTGCGGACCATTCATTAACGTGGCTTTGTCATCGACTTCTTTTTTAGTCGGAGTTGGAGAGAAGTCTATTAGCACTTGTACCAATTGCTTCTCTAAATCTTGAGCCAATCCTGTGATTTTCTTGATGACCTGTCCTGTCAAATCCTGAAAATCTTGCGCCATCATAATATCCATCAACAAAGCTTTGGTTTCAGCGGTATTTTTAGCAGTCAACGCTAAAAATTCCAAAGTTTCATCGGCAATGACGTTATATTCGCTTTTTAATGAAGGCTTTTCTAATGCTTCTTTCCAACTCTTCTCTAGCGATGCTGCGCCATTGGCCAATTCAGTTTGCAGTGGCGTTGCTAAGTCAGTAGCATTCAAAACGCGCTCTGCAGCTTGTTCTGTCATGCGTGACACATAAGCTAAACGGTCACGTGCATCTGGAATGTCTTGTGCAACTTGCTCAAGAATTTTATCTAAACCCAAACCACTTAAACTGTCATGCAATAGCCTAGTCACATGACCAATGCGATTCAGCATCTCGTCACCTTGGTTAGCTACTGGCATGGGTTCAACATGTGTTGCTTGCTGTTGTAAAGACTCGCTATTCATCACTAAGCCCCTGCTTTCTCAAGCTTCTCAAATATTTTAGATAACTTCTCGTCCAAGGTTGCTGCTGTAAACGGTTTAACCACATAACCATTGGCTCCTGCTTGTGCAGCGGCAATAATGTTTTCTTTTTTAGCTTCAGCCGTCACCATTAATACTGGCAAATGCTTCAATTCAGGGTCGGCGCGAATGTTTTGTAGCATGGTCAGGCCATCCATATTAGGCATATTCCAATCCGACACCACAAACTCGAATCCGCCACCCTTAAGCTTGCTAAGACCTACTGCGCCGTCTTCAGCTTCATCCACATTGGTGTAACCAAGCTCTTTTAATAAATTTCTGACGATCCTGCGCATGGTTGAGAAATCATCCACCACAAGAAACTTTGTATTTAGGTTGGCCATGCATTACTCCATTAAAAATAGTCGTTCATAGAATTCGAAATCAGCTTCAAATACATTAAATGACTTATTCTGATTCTTTCTGTGTTAATTATTACTTACTTTACTTTAAGTTTTATTCAAGATTAGCGACACAAAAGTGACGCTTTTCCTAATTACACACGAAGCGCGCGTGAGCTGTTCGCCATGAGGTAATTCAATACCAGCTTGGGTAAGTCATTCAAATGTGCCACTTCATCTACACCGCCATGCGCCACGGCCTCTTTAGGCATGCCATAAACCACGCAACTTTCTTCATTTTGAGCAAAGTTGTAGGCACCAGCATCTCTCATTTTAGCCATACCAACAGCACCGTCTTTGCCCATGCCAGTTAAAATCACGCCAATAACGTTCTTACCAGCATATTCTGCAGCAGATTCAAATAACACGTCGACTGATGGTTTGTGTCGATTGACTGGTGCTTCATCACTAAGCTGCGTGACATAATTTGCGCCACTTCTAGCTAACAACAGGTGTTTATCACCCGGTGCGATATAAGCATGGCCAGGCAAGATACGCTCACCGCCTGCCGCCTCTTTCACTGAAATCTGGCATAGCGAATCTAAGCGATTTGCAAATGACTTGGTAAAGCCAGCGGGCATATGCTGTGTAATTAAAATACCAGGGCAGTCTGATGGCATTTGTAATAGAAACGATTTAATCGCCTCCGTTCCGCCTGTAGAGGCACCTATAATCAATAACTTCTCACTGCTGATTAATGGATTACGCAAAGGCGCTGGGGGTGCACCGCTGCTTTGAGTCGTAGCATGACGTTGTAATGTCGAGATTCTTGCTTGGGAAGCAGCACGAATCTTATCCGCAATAATATCGGTATATTCACGCATACCTTCTGAAATAGACATTTTAGGCTTGGTCACAAAATCTATTGCGCCAAGCTCAAGTGCACGCATGGTGATTTCTGAACCACGTTCAGTTAATGTAGACACCATCACCACTGGCATTGGGCGTAGACGCATCAACTTTTCTAAAAAGTCCAAGCCATCCATCTTTGGCATTTCCACATCCAAGGTCAGCACATCTGGATTCAACTGCTTAATCATTTCACGTGCAATAATTGGATCAGGTGCAGCGCCCACAACTTCCATATCACGTTGACTATTGATAATCTCAGTGAGTAGACTACGAATTAATGCGGAATCATCAATGACTAGTACTCTAATTTTCATGTTATTTTCTCTTCTTGATTTAGAAGTTTTTCTTATAAAATTAAATCATCAAAACAAATCAATTTCACCACCCACATCAGCCACTTTAAGCTTGCTTGCATAAGCCTCTTCGCGCTGGACTAATGTATCGTTGTGCATATTTTTAAGCTTTTTAACTAGCACTCTGCCAGTTTTTGGAAAGTAATAAACTTTTCTTGGGTAAATATCCAGCAAGTCTTCGCTAGTCACTCGAATACGCTCTTCTTTTAAGAATTTACGTACAAAGACTGCGTTACGATCACCCACATTCATAGTGGTAAAACTTTTCAGCACGTTACCGCCACCAAAAATCTTGGCTTCTAAGTTCTCTCGGCGGGCGCCATTGCGCAATAATTGATTAATTAACACTTCCATGGCATAGGTGCCATATCGCATAGATTCTGAAACCGGGCTGTCTTTATCAGCTGCGGCACTATCAGGCAGCATAAAATGATTCATGCCGCCAATACCAGAGATGCTGTCACGTATGCAGGCTGATACACAAGAACCCAATACCGTGACTATGACCATATCTTTATCGGTGTAGTAGTATTCGCCAGGCGATATTTTTGCTGCGTTACAATCAAAAGTGCGGTCGAAATAGAGTGTGGTAGAAATTTCTTCTTGTAGCATACTCATACAATTCTTTCTTTAACCTGATTTGAAGTACGTTTAATCGTTTTGCCATCGCTTAATTCATACACGGTTTTGCCACGCAGATGAAAATCGTTAGACACATACAAAAAGTTCTCTGAATGCCCTGCGAACAAGATCGCATGCGGCTTCATTAATGGTACAAAATGACTCAAAATTTTGGTTTGAGTTGGTTTATCAAAATAAATCATCACGTTTCTGCAAAAAATAGCATCGAACGGCTCACCTAAAGTCCATTGCTCATCGAGCAAATTCAACTGCTCGAAAGTAATTAAGCTACGTAGCTCATTCCGCACACGAACTGAGCCTTCTTGCGCGCCGGTGCCTTTTTGAAAAAACTGTTTACGACGTTCATCCGACAGTTTGCTTACTCGTTCGTATGGGTAAACGCCTCGTGAAGCGGTGGCAAGCACATTAGTATCAATATCCGTTGCAATGATTTCCACTGGCGGCTTCATGGTGCCAAATGCTTCGCATGCTGTCATCGCAATGGTATAAGGCTCTTCACCGGTTGAAGCTGCAGAGCACCAAATACGAATAGGTTTTTTGAGACTAACTAAATGTTCGGCAAGAATAGGAAAGTGATGTTCTTCACGAAAAAAAGAAGTGAGGTTTGTTGTGAGTGCATTAGTGAAAGCTTCCCACTCTTCTGGATTGTTTTCATTTTCAAGATTGTCAAGATAGGTTTTAAATGAATCGAAGCCGACTGTGCGTAATCTGCGGCCAATGCGACTATAGACCATGTCTGACTTAGCTTCTGACAGTGAAATGCCAGCATGCTGATAAATGAGTTTACGCACTCGACTAAAATCATTGTTAGTAAAGTCAAATTCGCGATCATTCTGCATTTCTTTAGTCGATTTTTCTTTTAGCATCACAAACTTTCGTTAAATTTAGAGCAAACCTAGCCCCCTGCATGGCAAGTAATATAGTCACTTGCCATACATTGAGTAGGCTTTATCAATGGCTAACTTACGTCTATTTTATGTAGATGACTTACGACCACGCATCTCATTTAACGCAACATCCGCGATGTCGACTTCTGGTTCTTTTGCAATATTGGGGTTACGACCTTTCATTTGATCGATTGCAAGTGCGCTTAAAGCATCAGCTGCGCGTCTATTGCGCTCTTCTTTACTTTTTGCTGCAAAAGGATGTGCTGATTCTTTATATATTTTTAATAACTCAGCGGCCTTAGGCTCACGGTTTACAGCATTTTTAATTGCCATTTTAGTCGCTTCATAATTCCAATCTTGAATACGATCGTCCATGTCTGCAGTTTGATCAATAAACACACCAATACAGATAAACACGTCATCAGCTTCTTCTACTGGAATCGTGCCATCTGCTACGCAATCCATCACCGCCATTGAAATACCGCGCTGTGCTGGGCCAAACATTTGCATAGACTGTTTAGTATTTCTTAAGGTAACTTTGTTAAACATCACAGTGTTCGGTTTCACCATCAGGTTAGGTGCAACAATGGCTAGCAAGCCATTCACACCCTCTTTTTGGTCAGTTAATGTGCGACAAAAAGCATCTTCTGCAGGGCTACCACGAGGGCCAATAATCAAATCAATATGTGCTACGTTTTTTAGATCTAAACCACTACCATCTGGGCGATCTTCAATCACTAATGCTTCACCAATTAAAACACGGTCAATTACAGCCATTTTTATTCTCCTGAATATAAAATTATTACTGCTCAAATTCGGCATTGCAGAAAGGCGTTGCCATCTATTTCTCTCAATTGAGCTAAAACTGCAATATCGCAGTACGCCCAAATTTCATTATATAAGTTAAGCAAATGAATTGAGTTGCTTACATTTTCTATTATGAGTATTTGTTAATGAATCGTATCTTTGGAATAAACAGGTAAAAACCATTTAAATCTATTACCTCTAACCATCTTTATACGAACGTGTAAACAAGTTCAATTAAAACTAAATAATGAAGAATCTAACGATACTCCGCATGAATAAACAAACTCACAAATAAAAAGAGCCTGATAGGAATCAGGCTCTTTTGGTGAGATTACTTTTGAAGTTAGCGTTATATGAATGGTCTTACCAAAAAAATAACTACATAAAAAAAGGGGCATATTCTGCCCCTTTCACTTATTGTCTATTTTTCAAATTTGCTGCTATTCGCAACCTTAATGCATTCAGCTTAATAAAGCCGCCTGCATCTTTTTGGTCGTAGGCCCCTTTATCATCTTCAAAGGTCGCAATCGTAGAATCAAACAATGAATTTGTCTTGCTATCACGCCCAACCACAATCACATTGCCTTTGTAAAGTTTAACGCGCACCCAACCATTCACAGTGCTTTGTGTATGGTCAATCAAAGTTTGCAGCGCAACGCGCTCTGGACTCCACCAGTAACCGTTGTAGATCATGCTAGCGTATCGTGGCATTAAATCGTCTTTTAAGTGTGCTACTTCACGGTCTAAGGTAATGCTCTCAATCGCACGATGCGCTTTAAGCATAATCGTGCCACCTGGCGTTTCGTAACAACCACGTGATTTCATGCCCACGTAACGATTTTCTACTAAGTCCAAACGACCAATACCGTGTTTGCCGCCAATGGTATTCAAATGTGCCAAAAGCTCGTGCGCCTTCATTGCTTGGCCATTCAAGCTTACAGGGTCACCGTTCACATACTCAATATCTAAATATTCAGCTGCATCTGGCGCTTTTTCTGGGCTAACACTCCAACGCCACATAGACTCTTCAGCCTCTGCCGCTGGGTTTTCTAAATGACGGCCTTCGTATGAAATATGCAGCAAGTTAGCATCCATAGAATATGGGCTACCGCCTTGTTTATGCTTCATGTCTACAGGAATGCCGTGTTTCTCGGCATACGACATCAGTTTTTCACGGCTAAGTAGATCCCACTCGCGCCACGGGGCAATAATTTGAATGTTTGGGTTAAGTGCGTAAGCACCTAGCTCAAAACGTACTTGGTCATTGCCTTTACCTGTTGCGCCATGTGAAATAGCATCGGCATTGGTTTCACGGGCAATTTCAATCAAACGTTTTGCAATTAAAGGTCGCGCAATTGAAGTACCTAATAGATATTCGCCTTCATACACAGTGTTCGCGCGGAACATTGGAAATACGAAATCACGCACGAATTCTTCACGCACGTCATCAATATAGATTTCTTTTACGCCCGCTGCTTTTGCTTTTGCACGTGCAGGCTCTAACTCTTCACCTTGACCTAAATCGGCGGTAAATGTAACGACTTCACATTGATACTCGTCTTGTAGCCATTTCAAAATCACTGAAGTGTCTAAACCACCCGAATAAGCCAATACAACTTTGTTTACTTTACTCATTACTTCTAATCCTTAATCCGTAAATAATTCAAACGCCACTAAAAAGCTAACAGCCACCATCATGACCATACCAAATATAAAAAACCTATCCGCATAAAGCTCTGCGTTCACTCGCTGATCTTTATGTCTAATCGACCAATATGACAACATCATGCTCGCTAGAAAAAACAGGCTGTCAATGGCTAATACATTATCTGCCCAAGATGAAATACCTTTTTTAGGTGCTAGCTGTATAACAGAAATAACGGTCATACAAACACCAATCATAGTGGCCGAAACTGGCAATATATGGCTTGAAAGGATATTTTCCTTTTTATCCATCTAAACGCTTACTCGGCCTAATAGCAAATACTCCATCAATGCTTTTTGCACGTGCAAGCGATTCTCCGCTTCATCCCAAACTACTGACTGTGACCCATCAATCACATCGGCAGCAACTTCTTCACCACGATGCGCTGGCAGGCAGTGCATAAATAACGCATCTTTTGCTGCAACACGCATCATATCGCCATCGACTTGCCAATCAGCAAAATCACGTAAGCGCTCTTCATTTTCCGCTTCAAAACCCATGCTAGTCCACACGTCTGTAGTCACTAGATCAGCGCCTTTTGCAGCCTCCATTGGATCTGCAAACTCTTCATAATGGTCATGTCCATACAAATTAGCGCGTTCCGCTTCCACTTCATAACCCGGTGGCGTAGAAACGTGTACATTGAAATCCAACACTTCAGCAGCCTGTAGCCATGTGTTGCAAACATTATTACTGTCACCAATCCACGCAACAGTCTTACCTTGAATTGAACCGCGATGCTCAATAAAAGTAAAAATATCTGCCAGAATTTGGCATGGGTGATATTCATTGGTTAAACCATTGATGACGGGCACACGAGAATTAGCCGCAAAACGTTCGATAATTTCTTGCTCAAAAGTACGAATCATCACAATGTCACTCATGCGTGAAATGACTTGTGCAGCATCTTCCACTGGCTCACCGCGACCTAATTGTGAGTCGCGCGTATTGAGATAAATCGCAGAACCGCCTAGTTGATGCATACCAGCTTCAAACGATAAACGCGTGCGTGTGCTAGCTTTTTCAAAGATCATCACCAATGTGCGGTCTTGCAAAGGCCAATATTGCTGATAAGCTTTGAACTGCTTTTTAATTAAACGGCTACGTTCGAATACATATTCGAGCTCATCACGATTTAAGTCATTGAATTGTAAAAAATGTTTTATTGCCATAATGGTTTACCGCAGTGGTTTTTGCTTAAATTCTATTGTACTTCTAACTGTTTAAAAAAGCCTTAATAATGGCAGATAGTCGTTTCACCAACTCATTTGCCTCAGATTCGTTCATCACCAATGGTGGCAGCAAACGCACCACTTTATCAGCCGTTACGTTAATCAACAGCTTCTCTGCTAATGCCATGCTTACTAAATCACCGCACGGTCTGTCTAGCTCGACGCCAATCATCATGCCTGCATTACGCACCACGACCACACCTTTGGTATCTTTAAATTCGGCAGTAAAGCCTTCACGAATCAGATTGCCGATTTTTTCTGCATTCTCACGCAAGCCGTCTTCTTCGATAATATTTAAAGTCGCTAAGCCAGCCGCAGTAGCTAATGGATTGCCGCCAAATGTTGAGCCATGTTTACCATAAGTAAACACTTCTGCCGCTTTACCACTTGCAACACAGGCGCCAATCGGCACACCTGAACCCAAACCTTTTGCAAGACTCATCACATCAGGTTTAATAGTGGTATGTTGGAAAGCAAACCAAGTACCCGTACGAGCAATCCCCGTTTGCACTTCATCTAACATCAGTAGCCAACCATGTGCGTCACAAATTGCACGTAATGATTCTAAATAGCCGCTCGCATCTTTAGGAATATTAATGCCGCCTTCGCCTTGCACTGGCTCTACCAAAACCGCGACCACATTAGAATTGCGAGAAGCTACTTGTTTAACCGCTTCAATATCATCATAAGGCACCCGAACGAATCCGCTCACTAGCGGCTCGAAACCTGCTTGCACTTTGCGATTACCCGTCGCAGAAAGCGTTGCCATCGTACGGCCATGGAATGATTTATCCATCACAATAATTTCAGGATTAACGATCCCTTTGTTATGTCCATACAATCTGGCTAACTTAATGCTGGCTTCATTCGCTTCACAACCAGAGTTGCAGAAAAACACTTTATCCATGCCTGAAATTTCACAAAGCTTATCAGCCAACGCTTCTTGTTCTGCAATATTATAAATATTCGACACGTGGATTAGCTTGCCCGCTTGCTCACTAATGGATTTCACCAACTTAGGATGCGCATGACCCAAGCCATTAACCGCAACCCCAGCAAGCGCGTCCAAATACTTATCGCCTTTATCGTCGTATAACCAAACGCCATCGCCTTTCACAAAGGTGACTGGCTGACGTGAATAAGTATTCATTAAATGATCTGACATATCGCTTATTAAACCTGACTTAACATTTCAAAAAGAAAACGGCGGCAAATGCCACCGTTGCAAACTGAGTCTAATGGATCTCCATGTGGCACAAATATTACGCTAGCCGCATTGATATAATCCAAAAATTCCAATTATTTACTATCTAACTTTTCAATTAAACATTATATGTGAGATTATCTGAAAACCCTTTAATTGGCAAGTCTAGCTGGCTTCAACATATCCATATAACGCCATTTCACATGAAAATAAAACATAAAAAAATAAAAGCCAAATCTGAGCTCGACTCTGACTCCAAATCCAACTCAAATTCAAGCCGTTTTAACCTACCAAATCTAGGTAGTTTATGGATGCTAGTAGCAGCGCTGGGCTTTGCTATCATGGGTGCTTTGGTGAAAGTCGGCGCACAAAAATTCAGTAGTAGCGAGTTGGTATTTTACCGCTCTATATTCGGCTTAATCGTTATTTGGCTATATATCGCAGTCAACAAATTACCTTTAGCTACGCCAGTCATGTTTAAACAAATGTCGCGCGCTGTGGTTGGCTTTGTTTCATTAGTGCTATTTTTCTATGCAATTGCACATTTGCCGCTCGCTACGGCCATTACACTCAACTACACATCGCCTTTATTTTTGGCCATATTTACCCCACTTTTATTACATGAAAAACCAAAAAAATCTTTGTTTATTGGTCTAATTATTGGTTTTATCGGCGTAAGCCTGTTACTTAAACCTAATTTCACTAGTGCCGATTGGTTAGCAGGCGGCATAGGCTTGCTTTCAGGCATAGGCGCAGCATTCGCCTACATACATGTCAAACAACTAGGTAAAGCCAACGAACCAGACTGGCGGACAGTATTTTATTTCACGCTGATTTCAACGATAGGCGCTGGTTTATGGATGTTTTTTGATAGCTTTCATACGATTGAATGGCAAGATTTACCCGTTCTACTTGGCTTAGGCTTTTCTGCAACCATTGCACAACTAGCCATGACGCGTGCTTATCGCACTGGCAATACACTGGTTGTGGCGAGCTTGGCTTATGTCACAGTGGTGCTCGCAAGCTTATTCGGTGTGCTTTGGTGGAATGAGCATTTAAGTCTAGACGCTTGGCTTGCAATCGGACTCATTATACTCAGCGGCGTGATTAGCGTGCGCACCACTCAAGCACCTCAGCAGGCAGCTCTGAATCAAGCTGAGAAAACAGCACAAGAAACAATTAAAACAGTAAGTTAGCTGTTTATTTTACTAGACAATATCACTATTCAGCAGTAATCTAACTTTCCCACGTTAACAACACATGCGTCTTATGGCACATCAAGGGAATATTAAATTGTCGCTGAGTAGATGGTCTGCATTAGTCTTAATGGCTACAGCGCTTTGCAGTTGCGTGGGGGCGCCTATTGCACAGCAAATTGTGCAATCTATATTATTGCATGGTGCCGACAAGGCTACCGCAGCGGCACTAGATGCAAATGAAGAAAAGCAAAAAATAGCCGCGCAAAATATGCCGCTTAAAAACACGACGTCAGATAAGTACGACATTGCATTTATCAATGCAGGCTTTGAAGAAGTTAAACCTGAAATTGAACCCTTACCTCAGCAAGCGCCATTGGACGAAGAGAAACCTGTCCAACTCATGCAAGAAGCTAAATTAGTACAAGTTGAAGTGTGGAGTTTGCTGATAGGAGACGAAAAACAACATATTCTTGAAGCCGCTAAGAAGCAAGGTTCAACCGAACTCTCCCCTGAAAATGAATGGCAACAAAGCCAAATTGCCATTGGTGCCACTAGCAACACTAAGCTCAACAAACAAGAAGTGATTACGTTTTTGATTCCAGTGGAATTAGGTAAGTTACATAGCGGCTCTAAAGCGCTGGTCGAGTTATCTACAGTAGGACAGTTGAGTGTAGCGCGTTATGCAGTGAATTAAGTCACCAACATTAGGCTGCAACTTTAAGCATCCAGCAAACCGCTGCGCATAGCGATTAGCGCGATTTCTGCCGAGTTATTTGCATTCAGCTTTTGCTTGATATTATAAAGATGCGTGCCCACAGTTCGCGGACTTAAAAATAAAGTTTCGGCAATTTCATTGGTAGTTTTACCTTTTGCCAATGCCATAAATACCTCAAACTCACGCGGCGACAGCACATCAACTGGATTTTGGTCGCCCGATAATTGCTGTATCGCCATTTGTTGCGCGACGCTTGCCTCTAAATATTTTTTACCAGTCGCGACCACGCGAATCGCTTTAATCATCTCTTCAGCCGCGCTACGCTTAGTCAAATAACCCATCGCGCCAGCATTCAATACGCGCTTAGGGTGCACTGAATCTTCATGTGCAGACAACACCAAAATCTTGGCAGAACTATCTTTAGCCAGAATACGCTCAATCGCTTCCAAACCGCCTATGCCTGGCATCGTAATATCCATCACCACCACGTGCGGCTTAAACTCCACAAAACGCTGTATGGCCTGTTCGCCGCTTTCAGCTTCGGCAATGACTTTAATATCAGAGTCTGACTCTAGCAGCATTTTAAATCCCATGCGCACCACTGCGTGATCATCGACTAACATTACATTGATTAAGCTCATATTTTATCCATTGTCTGTGTTTTAAATACCTAGTTTTAAATACCTAAAGGTTACGCCTGCAACACTTGAGGTATATTAATGTAGAGGGTTGTTCCTTGATTCGGTTCAGAAGTGATAGTAAAACTACCGTGAAAACCCTGCACTCGCTCGCGCATGCCTAGCAAACCAAAATGTTGGGTTTGGTCTACTGTTTGTATATTCATGCCGACCCCATTATCTTTAATTGTCAGTACGATATTAGCCGCATCAGCATGACTTACATCCGCCAACACCGCCAACTTAATATCAATGGTACTGGCCTGCGCATGTTTAAGCGCATTATTAATGGCTTCTTGCACGATGCGATAAATATTGATATTCAGCGTTTCACCAAGCTTATCCAGATTACCCTCCAAGCTCAGGTTAATCTTCATTTCCGGATGAAGATTTTGCCAATAATGCACTGTATCTTTTAGTGTTTCAGAAAGCCCAAGGTTATCCAACGCACCTGGACGGAGTTTACGGACGATGTTGTGCATGCCATCGTAAATCTGATTTGCAGCAGAGACAATCACTTGCGCATTATTTGAAATATCAGGTGATTTTTCTTTGGTTTTATTGGCAATGGCTACCGCAAAAGTCTTAATTGCCGTCACATATTGCCCTAACTCATCGTGCAGTTCTCTGGCTAAACTTCGACGCTCATCCTCAATATGACTTTGAATAAGCTGGGTTAATTGACGGTTTTCTTCTAACTGGCGTTCCGCGGCCAGTGACTCTGCCATGCGATTGAGACTATGCCCAATACGATCAAATTCAGGCAAGGTAAAAGTAGGTAATCGCGTACTTAAATCGCCTTTTTCCATGCGGTTAATCGATGCCAAAATACGATTTACAGGTCTTAGGGAATGGCTCAATAGCGCATAAACCAATACATTAAGTAGTACAAAAAAGATTAAACCAACCCACATCAATTGACTAAATCCAGCCCAAGCTTCACGAATGGAACCCGCCGCGCTTGATGAAACCACCAAAGTCCCATAGCGAATTTTACGTTCTACAGTCTCTGCTTTAGGGGCTACTAATTTAACAAACCACTCTGGTGGGTGAACGTTACTTTTAAAAGTAGATTCCGGCGATTCGTAAAGCACATTGCCGCGCATATCGTAAAGCATAATATGGCTGCTACGCACGTACCCTAACGACTGCAAAAAGCTTTGCAACACTTTATGCGTTGGTCCATATTCGGGGTTAAGTGCTGAGCTTATAATGACCGTATCCAGTAACTGCACCGTCACACGACTTGCCGCCTCTACCCGCTCGCGAATAGAAATTCTAGTGTCGTTAACTAAAATCGTACCTACTACCAAAATAAAGGCTAGTGATAAAAGCGTAATCAATAAATTAAGTCGGAATTTTAAGCTCATAAATAGTAATGATTAGAGTTTAGTGAGTAAGGTTGTCATGACAAGTTAACATGTGTAGAGTTTAACAACTTTAATTCAATCACCATATAGTGTTAATCACTAAAACTACTGATACAAACTACATATGAAAACAGAGTTCATCATTGAAGCAGCACTAGCGATTCAACAAACAATTTTAGCCAATGAAAGCACATTGGAATCGCTAGACCGTGAAATTGGAGATGGTGACCACTATATCAATATGAAACGTGGCGCGACCACTGTTGCTGCAATGCAGGCCGACTTAGTATCACTTAAACCTGATGAAGCTTTGAATAAAATAGGCATGAAGCTACTCAGCACTATCGGCGGTGCATCTGGGCCACTACTGGCTAGTTTCTTCATGAGCATGGCTAAAGTGCTAAAAGAAAATGGCGATGAATCAAACTTAAAAATAGCCGCAGCCTTTGCTGGCGGCGTACAAGCCATTATTCAGCGAGGCAAAGCTGGCCTCGGTGAAAAAACCATGCTTGATGTGCTTATTCCAGTTTCAAATCAATTCGTACTATTAGCCACACAAAACTGCGACGTTAAATTGATATGCGCAACACTCATCAATATCGCCGAACAAGGCATGCTTTCAACTAAAGACCTAATCGCCACCAAAGGCCGTGCTGCAGGCTTAGGTGAACGTGCTATTGGACATATAGACCCTGGCGCTAAGAGTTGCCAGTTAATGATAGAGACTGTTTGTAAACTCTGTTTAAAATAATTAAATTTATGGGCGCAATCATAACGAGGCGCAAAAGACCGACATTTACGTATTTGTAAATGAGGTTTTTTGTAACAAAGTGATGATAAGCAAGGACAATAAAATGAAAAAATTCATCAATAAAGTTGATAATATCTTAGTTGAAAGCCTCACTGGATTTGCCAAAGCGCATCACGATTTGGTAGAACTTCACCTTGACCCAAACTTTCTAACCCGTGCTGAGAAAGCACAAAACAAAGTTGCCATTATCTCTGGCGGTGGCTCTGGACATGAACCTTTGCACGCAGGCTATATTGGCTACGGCATGTTAGATGCCGCTTGCCCAGGTCATGTGTTCACCTCACCCACGCCAGACCAAATGCTGATGGCAGCAGAAGCCGTGCATGCAGATAAGGGTATTTTATTTATTGTTAAAAATTACGCTGGCGATGTGATGAATTTTGAAATGGCGGCAGAAATGTTGCCTTTTGAACATGCCACTGTGCTCACAAGTGACGATTGTGCGGTGGTGAATAGCACTTACACCACGGGGCGTCGCGGCGTTGCGGGCACCGTGATTGTAGAAAAATGTGTAGGCAGTTTGGCGGAAACTGGCGCTGACTTGCAAACTTGCAAAGCGCTAGGCGACAAAGTTAACAATCGTACCGCCAGCATCGGCGTAGCACTCACTAGCTGCACAGTACCAGCGGCTGGGCGTGCTACTTTTGACATTAGCGATACTGAAATTGAAATGGGCGTTGGTATACACGGCGAGCCCGGTCGCAGACGCGAAACCATGCGCCCAGCAGATGAAATCATCGGTGATTGTGTTGAAGCTATTTTGATGGATTTTAAAACAAGAAATTTGCAGCCTTCTAAAAAGCACGAAGCCTTGCTACTCGTTAACGGCTTTGGCGCAACACCGTTAATGGAGCTTTACCTCATATACAACACCGCTGCCAAACTATTCAACCTGCATAACCTTGAAATTTCACGTTCACTCGTTGGTAATTACACCACAGCCTTAGATATGGCGGGCGCTTCTATCACCTTATGTTTATTAGACGATGAAATCAAACAGCATTGGGATAGCCCTGTGCATACTGCGGCATTAAGATGGGGGAAATAAGCAAAGGTAAAAATTGATTAAGCTAGAAACCTGCTTTTAAGCGCTTCTAAGTTAAGCTCTTTTAATATAGCCTCTAATCGCTCTTGCGCGTTTTTGCGCGGCTGACCGGTATATTTAGCAATAATCAGCTCGTTTTTCATGGAATGTTCCCAACCCACTAGTTCCGTCACGGTCAATTGATAACCAGCAGCTTCTAGCTGCAAACAGCGCAACACATTGGTGATTTGACTGCCAAATTCGCGCGTGTGAATCGGGTGGCGCCAGATTTCACTTAAAGGCGTTTTGCCAAAACTTTCATTTTTGTGCTGACGTAACACCTCCGCAACTTCCGCCTGACAGCATGGCACAAGTACCATATATTTAGCTTTTTTCTTTAAACCAAACTGAATCGCATCATCAGTAGCGGTATTGCAGGCATGCAGCGCAGTCACAATATCCACCGTGTCTGGTAAAGTATTAGAGGTGATGGATTCTTCCACACTTAAATGTTGAAAACCCATGCGTTCAAAATGCAAATCTTCTGCAAGCTGACGTGACTTTTCAACCAACTCTGCGCGAGTTTCTATACCAACCACCTGCCCTGCGGCATGCTGTTTGAGCAACAAATCATACAAAATAAAGCCTAAGTATGACTTACCTGCGCCATGATCAACCATGGTTGGGTTAGGGTTTTGCGCCAAAACCTCATTAAACAAAGGCTCAATAAAATTCACCAAATGGTAAACCTGCTTGAGCTTGCGACGACTGTCTTGGTTGAGCTTACCGTCGCGCGTCAGAATATGCAGAGCTTTGAGTAGCTCAATGGATTGATTAGGTTTTATTTCAGGTATTTGCATGTGCGTATTTTAAGCCATAAACGCTGAACTAAAGATAAACCAAGATAAAAACTTGATTATTAATACTAAATGTTAAAATGCGCAGTAATACGCAATATTTAATGCCTCGAAAATTGAAAATGTTTAAGCAAAACGAGGCGCGAATTGATTTTGAGGGCGCCGCATATGGGTTATATGCAAGCAATCAAAATCATTGAGCAACGAAGTATTGCGACAACATTTTTTGATTTTGAGGTATTAAATGGCAATTCAATGGTATCCGGGTCACATGACCCAAGCACGCAAAAAAGCCGAAGAAACAATGGAGTTTATGGACATTGTGATTGAGGTGCTGGATGCGCGCGTGCCTGAAGCGAGCCATAACCCCGTGATTAACGAAATGCGCTTGTTCAGACAGCGCCCTAATTTAAAAATACTCAATAAATCTGACTTGGCAGATCCTAAAGCGACTGAAGCTTGGCTGAATTACTTTAACCGCCAACCCAACACTAAGGCCGTTGCGCTTTCATGCAAAAAACCGGGTGAAGCCAATAAAATTTTGAAGCATTGTTTAGCACTTACACCACACCGTGGCACACATTTAAAGCCATTGCGCATGATGATTATGGGCATTCCTAACGTTGGCAAGTCAACGCTGATGAACGCCCTGCTCAACCGCCGCGTAGCTAAAGTAGGCGACGAACCTGCTGTGACTAAAAGCCAGCAACGCTTCGACATTAGCGAAACCATGAGCATTACCGACACACCAGGGATGATGTGGCCAAAAATCCAATATGAAAGCGACGGCTACATGCTAGCCGCCAGCCATGCGATTGGTCGTAATGCGGTGATTGATGAAGATGTTGCGATTTTCTTAGCCAACAACCTACTTAAAAGCTATCCAGCTCTGGTGAATGCACGCTACAAACTAGACACCATGAAACAAGAAGGTGGCTTCTTAGATGTGCTAAAAATGGATGGCGTAGATTTGCTCGAAGCCATCGCCAGACGTCGCTCATACAAACGCCACGATGGCTTATGGGATATGGAAAAAACCGCAGTCGCTTTTCTCACCGATTACCGCAGCGGCGCGATAGGCAGAATTAGCTTAGAAACGCCGTTAAGCCGTAGCGAAATGATGCAGGCAAGCTTGCCGAATGTTATTGAGGATACGGCTTCTGAGGTGGACGAGAATGAGGCTAGTTAAGCCTGTTAACAAACAGATAATTCCTAATATCTGTAAATTGAGATTGGATCGTGGAAGTATTTGAACTAATTCAAGGCATTGCAAGAACAGATGCAAATCTGATCCGAAGCGTTGACGAACTTAATAAGGCAATTGATCATATAGTTATGTTGATTCAAGATTCATCATCGCTATATTTAGGGGGTAGCTATCCAAGTTCGGCGTTTTTAAGTATTACAGCATGTGAAGAAGTAGCCAAAGCTCACATTGGCTTATTCACCGATGGTACACATCCAGAGAAAAACGGCCGAAATATGTTTAGAAATCATAAGATCAAACATCAGATTGCAGCAATGCCAACCGTTCCAATGGGAAAGCGCTTAGAAAATGCTCTTGGTAAGGACGAACTTGAGCGGATCATGAGCATGGCTCAAAATGCCGGATTTGTTCAAATTAGAGAAAATGCCCTATATTTTCAAAGAGAAAATGACTGTCTCGTAGTTCCATCTGAAAAAGTAGATAGAGATCTAGCTCGGTCTTTAGTTTTATTTGCCATAGAAGCATTTGACGATGCACTAGTTGGTTCAACTAAGTATTCGTATGAAGCCGACGATATTACAGATGCGCTATTTGAGCAAATCAAAAACACATAAAATCAATTACAGAAAACCAATCTCTAAATATTTATGCGATTGATATATCTAAACCGTAAACTCTGATTTATTGTATGCGCTAGGAGTTTCAAAATGCAAAAACAGAGTTTACAGTTATTGAGTATGCTTGTTTTATTGGCGATAGTGACGGCTTTTAATTACAACTTTTTCGCCTCTTTGGGGATTACTGGGGTCACACTGTTAAATTTGCTGGTAGTGGTTACAGCGGCTTATTTTTGTGAGTTCTTTGTCGCTTTAAGTACTGCGTTTCTAGCCTTCTTGACGATTAACTACTTTTTCACCGAGCCGCGTTATACCTTTGAAGTTGCGCATGCTGAGTCGTGGACTAGTTTAGTTTGTTTTCTTATCGTTTCCACCGTCATCACCTCGCTGGTTAAACAACTCAAACTTCAATCTCAGCAAGCACTTATTAATGCGCAACGAGCAGAGTTTGCCAGGGCGCTTGCAGAGCGTTTGGCACTAGCCAACAATATTGACAATCTGTTGTTGGATACCTGCTCATTACTGCAAAAAGAGTTTAATAAGCCATTCGCTATCGCGATAACTCAGCCAGCAAATTCAGCAGAGTCAAAATATAGTTATAGCCTCAGCATTCAATCTGATGCGGTACAAACGCCTGATAAGCGCTTATTGAACTGGGTTTCAGAGAATGGTAAACCGATTAGCCCTTACACGGACTACTGGACTGAATCTATCACGCAATCAAAACAATGGTTGCTACCTTTCAACCGCTTACCAAGCGCTGACCCAATTTTAGTGGTTGATAAAGTTGATGATGAGGAAAGCATAGAAACTTATACGGCCATAAAATCGTGTGTGGATCAAATTTCGCAAGCGTATCAACGACTCATTAATAGTGAAAAAGCCCAACTTGCAGAATTGGCTACTCAAGAAGAGGCGATTCAGAACGCGCTGTTGGCCTCTATTTCTCACGATATGCGCACACCGCTCACGTCAATATTAGGCGCTGCAACGACCTTGCATCAAGCTAACTTGAATGCGGAACAAGCAGCACAATTAACCACACTAATTACTTCTCAAACTCGATATTTGGCAAATACTACCGAGAACATTCTTTCGCTTATTCGCTTAGAGTCACATTCGGCAACGCCTATTCCTTTGGACTGGCAATCGCCAGAAGAACTCATTGGAATAGTGATGGCGTTATATCAAAACCGCGGGGAAACGCTCAATATTAAAGTCACGATGAATGAACCTGAGTTGTTAATCAAAGGCAATGTAAACCTATTAACGCAGGCTTTGGTCAATTTGATTGATAACGCGAAGCAGGCACATACAAGTGATGAGCCGATACTAATTGAAGTCAGTAAAATGGATAACATGGTGAATATAAGCGTAAAAGACCGTGGCAATGGCTTCACTGAAGGCATGGATTCAATAGCCATTAAAAAATTCATGACGACCAAAGCTAAAGGTTTTGGTTTAGGTCTTTCTATTGTGCAAGCTATCGCAAAATCGCACGGTGCGAATTTCACCCTCAGCAATAGAGATGGTGGCGGTGCTAGCGCCACCTTAAGCTTTGCCGCGCCAGAACTGGGTATTGTTGATGTCCAATAATCATATTCTAGTGGTTGAAGATGATTTGCAGATCAGTCAATTTCTGCAATCCAGCTTGAAAGCTAATGGCTATCACACCTTGTGTGCGCATACCATTGCAGAGGGTAAGCGTTTATTTGATGCAAACAAACCTGCCTTAGTGATACTAGATTTGAATCTGCCTGATGGTGATGGTCGAGAGGTGATTGCATACGTGCGCCTGAATTCAGATATTCCAATACTGGTGCTCTCTGCACGCCAAGCAGAGCAAGAAAAAGTAGACTGCTTTAACGATGGCGCTGATGATTATTTAGCCAAACCTTTTGGCGTGAATGAGCTTCTCGCCAGAGTTAAAGTAGCGCTCAAACGCACGGCGATGATGTCATTGCGTGACGATGTATATCACGTAGATGAGTTAACAATAGATACTGTCAATTCCACGGTGTTATTAAATCAGCAGCCGGTGCATTTAACCCCAATCGAGTTTAAATTGCTGTTCATATTGGTGACGAAGCCAGGCAAGGCATTCACACATCGCCAGCTATTGACCGAAGTTTGGGGCGCCGAATATGTAGATGACACGCATTATTTGCGTATCCATATGGGGCGATTACGTGCCCGACTTGAGAAAAGCCCTGCTACACCGCGTTATATATTGACCGAAGCTGGCATAGGTTACAGGCTCGCCGCGACTTAAATTCCTAAGTTAAAAGTAGTATTTTTTTACAATCGTCATACCGACGAAAGTCAGTATCCAGCGTCTTTTAGCAATGCTTGCAGGCTTGCTGGCTTTAGTATTTCTTATCAGCTTCCCTGATAAAGTCACTAGATTCCGTGTCAAGCACGGAATGACACCCTAAATAAAAGTATCAATCTTGTTTATGTGATTGATACATCACCCCTGTTTTAATGACCTTGTCATAATAATACAAGGCATTTAAAACACATCATGAGTAACAATATAAAATCTAAGAGTCTGGCAGCACTTACTTTAGGGGCTATCGGTGTTGTTTACGGCGACATTGGAACAAGCCCCTTATATACCATCCAAGTCATTTTTAGCGAAGCTACAGGTATCGCGCTTAATCAAGCTAACATCATTGGCGCCATCTCAGCCGTGTTCTGGGCGTTGATGCTAGTCGTGATGTTGAAATACGTGATACTAGTATTACGAGCAGATAATCGCGGTGAAGGTGGCGTAATGGCTTTGCTGGCACTCGCTATTTCCAGCTCAGGCTCTGCACCAAATCGTAAAAAAATACTCATGGCTTTAGGTGTGTTTGGTGCCGCGCTGTTTTATGGTGACAGCATACTCACGCCCGCCATCTCTGTACTTTCCGCAGTTGAAGGTATGGAGCTCATAAAACCGGAGCTCTCCACATACGTTATTCCAATTGCGCTGACCATTTTAATTTCACTCTTTGCAGTGCAAAAATATGGCACAAACACAGTCGGTAAGTTCTTTGGGCCTATCGTGATTGTTTGGTTTGCCACACTAGGCATTGTTGGCGTTCATCACATATTGCAAAACCCAGTTATTCTTAATGCATTAAATCCAATTTATGCGTTTCATTTTTTAGCTGACCGAGGTACTGGCGTATTTTTAGCTGTAGGTGCAGTGACATTAGCCATTACAGGTGCAGAAGCGCTTTATGCCGACATGGGACACTTTGGTAGACCTGCTATACGCATCGCATGGACATGTTTAGTTTTCCCATGCTTAGCACTTAATTATCTTGGTCAAGGCGCATTGCTACTTACAACGCCAGCCGCGGTAAGTAATCCGTTCTATCTATCTTTCCCACAAGAATGGTTAATACCAGTTGTGGTACTGGCAACAATGGCAACTATTATTGCCTCTCAGGCGGTTATTTCAGGTACGTATTCCATCACGCAGCAAGCCATACAACTTGGATTTTTACCTAGAATGCAAATCCTGCATACGTCTGCAAGTGAATCAGGCCAAATTTATGTACCCGCAATCAATTGGTTGTTATTGGCTGCCGTCATCATGCTGACTATCGCTTTTCAAAACTCATCTGCGATTGCTTCAGCCTATGGTATTGCCGTGACAGGCACAATGCTAATCACCACGATACTCACCTACTTTGTGATACGCCACAACTGGAAATATCCAGTATGGCTAGCGTTGAGCGCAACTATCGCTTTCTTTGCCCTAGACTTGTTATTACTGACCTCTTGCTCAGCTAAGTTTTTCAAAGGCGGATGGTTCCCAATTGCGCTTGGAATCAGCTTAGTTACCATTATGTGGACGTGGAAACAAGGTCGCGAAATTTTACTGCAACATATTCACGAAGATGACCCAAAACTTGAAGATTTTGTTAAAAATATCACCCGCGATACCAAAGCTAGAATTGAACGTACCGCTATATTTCTTTGCGCAAACCCAGACACTGTACCGCAAGCGCTGATGCATAACTTGAAGCATAATCAGGTGTTACATCAAACGAACCTGATTCTGACAGTGGAGTTTGCCGACACGCCCACTGTAGAAAAAGAGCAGCGCTTTGCAATTAAAGAGATTGGCGCAGGCTTTTGGCAAGTGAAATTACACTACGGCTTTATGGAAACGCCTAACATCCCCAAAGCACTTGCTGAGAGCAATTTAGTCGGCTTTTCAATCGACCCGTTCACTACTTCATACTTTATTAGTCGTGAAACTGTGATTTCTGGCCCTGGTGGGAAGATGGCTAAATGGCGTGATGATTTATTTGCCTTGATGTCACGAAACGCTGGGAGCGTTGTGGGCTATTTCAATATTCCAAGTAACAGTGTGATTGAATTAGGTACTAGGGTGCATATTTAAATGAAGTGGGAGCTTTGCACGAAGCAATTTGACGCTTAATTTCACCCCTCTATTTTCCATCATTCCCGCGTAGGCGGGAATCTAGGCTAATCAACCACTTGACTGGATTCCCGCCTACGCGGGAATGACGGATGTTTGATGCTTTTGTGAATGGTTTCCACCTTCGAGCAAAGATTTCTTAAGTTAAGCTTATTCGCTCTTTTTAGTCAGTTGCTTACTAAATTCAATATCTAATTTACTGACACGTTTAGGCGTTTGTGGACCATAAGCATTCACAAACGCCACAAAATCTTCCATCATCATCGGCTCACATAAACGTTCGGAATCTCCCCCACCAGTGGCTAGCAGCAGGCTAAACATAGCGCCGCTATTCATGGACATTGAATAGTTGTCGTTGCCGCTACGTCGTTTTAGCCTATCAATCGCGGCACTGGCTCTGGTAGATCTTGCGCTCGATCGCATGCTATTCCTTTAACATTTATGTGCTTATTTTTGAGTCAGCAATTATGGCATGCTTTAATCATTTAATTGATAGCTTGTTATAGCCTTAAACGTTAAAATCTTACGCTTAAGTTTTACACAAGAACTCCAAAAAGCACTGCATGTTAAATTCTCTGAACGCGCCCCAACGCGACGCTGTTAAATATCTCGATGGTCCATTGCTAGTACTTGCTGGTGCAGGTAGTGGCAAAACTCGTGTAATTACGCAAAAAATCAGCTATTTGATTGATGAAGCAGGTTACTCGCCTAAAGAAATCGCAGCCATCACCTTTACCAACAAAGCAGCACGGGAGATGCAAGAACGTGTAGGTAAGTTAATGGTGGGTAAAAACATCAAAGGTTTAACCATTGCGACGTTTCACTCGCTTGGTTTGCAAATGTTGCGCGCTGAAGCATCATTACTTGGTTATAAACCTCAGTTTTCAATCTTGGATTCATCGGATAGCTTTAAGATTCTTGCTGATATTTTAGCCACCACTGATAAGCAGTTATTACGCAAGACGCAATCGCAAATCTCGCATTGGAAGAATGGTTTTGTTAATCCAGACCAAGCCAAAGCCACTGCCGAAGAGGAACTCACTCACGCAGCAGCCAAGGTTTACCAGCTATATCAACAAACGCTAAAAGCTTATCAAGCAGTTGATTTTGATGACTTAATTAAGTTACCTGTCGAGTTATTTGATGAACACGAAGCTGCGCTTAATAAGTGGCAGCGCAAGTTGCAATATCTACTGATAGATGAATACCAAGACACCAATGCTTGCCAGTACAAACTGGTAAAAATGCTTACTGGTCTGCGTGGGCAATTTACCGCAGTGGGCGATGACGACCAAGCGATTTACGGCTGGCGTGGCGCGGACGTAGAGAATTTACGCCAACTGACAGAGGACTTTAGCAAGTTAAAAGTCATCAAGCTAGAACAGAATTATCGCTCTACGATACGCATATTGCGTGGCGCCAACGCGGTGATTGCGAATAACCCAAAGCTTTTTGAAAAGAAACTGTGGAGCGATTTAGGCACGGGTGATTTAATTCAAGTGTCTGCATGTATGAGTGAGGAAGCTGAAGCCGAATCCGTCATTATGAAGCTGCAAGCGCATAAGTTTGAAAACCGCACTAAGTTTCTGGATTACGCTATTCTTTACCGCGGCAACCACCAAGCGCGTATTTTTGAACAATACCTGCGTAATCACAAAATCCCCTACACCATCTCGGGCGGCCAATCCTTTTTTGATAAAGCCGAAATTAAAGATTTAATCAGTTATTTGCGCTTAGTGGCTAACGAAGATGACGACCCTGCTTTCATCCGCGCGGCCACTACGCCTAAAAAAGGTATAGGTAATACTACGCTTGAGCGTTTAGGCGAGTTTGCCAGCTTACACAAAATATCATTGTTTGCCGCGGCGTTTGAGGGCGACTTTCAAAATGACATAGGCAATAAACAGCTAGAAGACTTGTTGAATTTTTGTACTTATATTCAAAAAATTCAAGAACGTGCTGTGCGCGACCCAGCAGGTGAAGTGCTTAACGACTTGCTTACCACCATACAATACGAAGCCTTTTTATACGATAGCGATGAGCCGCGCGCTGCTGAGAGCAAATGGAAAAATGTGCTTGATTTTATTGGCTGGCTGACTAAAAAAGGTGAAGCAAGCACAGAGTTTGGCAACGAGACTGACGGCAAAAACTTATTAGAACTCACGCAGATGGTGTCGCTGATGAGTATGCTGGAAGGCCGTGAAGATGGCGAGCCTGATGCTGTTAAACTATCTACGTTACATGCAGCAAAAGGTTTGGAGTTTGGCCATGTGTTTTTAATTGGCGTTGAAGAAGGCATATTGCCGCATCGCGAAAGTATCGATTTAGGCGTTACAGACCCCACAAAAATTGAAGAAGAACGACGCTTGATGTATGTGGGGATTACTCGCGCACAGAAATCGCTGAATATTTCATGGTGCAAAAAACGTAAGCGCGCAGGTGAAATGCAAATGTGTGAACCTAGCCGCTTTATTGCGGAATTACCAAAAGATGATGTGCGTCACTTTGGTAATCCGTTTAATAAAGACGCAGAAGCTAGTAAAGAATTTGGTAAATCTAAAATGGCGAATATTCGCGCCATGCTTAACATTAACAATTGATTCAATCTAACTGAGCATTTATCTGAAAATACAACTCAAATAAATGCTCGTTATTAGCTAAATGATTATTGGCCTAAACGTCTACCGTAACTCACCGCATAAGCAGCTGGACGGGCTAACAATATTGGATCATCAGAAGCATCGATACCATCGACTAATACCAGCGGATTGAACATCGTCGCTTTCTCAAACTTGACGCCATCAACATCTACGTTTTTGAGCGTTAGCGTGCCTAATTCAATTTGTTTTCTGGTTTCTGGCCAAACCACTGTAGGGTCATTCACTACATCACCTTTGTCAGCCAATTGCACAGCAATTTTAAATTTAGCTGGGGCTTTGCTTAAACGTACTGGCAGCTCTTCCATCAAATAGTTTGGTGTTGCTTGAGCCGCTTGTTCTTTGGTTAAGAACTCAGCCCCGTTGATTGGAGTGATGCGATAACGGCCATACTGTGTTTCACCTTTGGCATTGGTAAATTTAAACGCGTTTACACCGTAAAAACTCTCTGTTGCAAAACTCACAGGCGCTGGTTTTGGCATTTGCACAAAAGCCAGTGCTGCTGGATGTGACCCTAAGAATTGTTCAACTGGTGATGGTTTTGCAGCATCAGGGCCGCTCGCCGCTATAGAATTTAATAACCCTAAAAAGTCTTCAGGCTTGGCTGCAGGAAAGCCATTGGTAGAAATACTCACAATATCAGTATAGGCACCTTCTGCTAGCTGAAAGCGAATCGCGATGCCCTTAGGAAAAGCATTGCCATCGGCATCTGGAATGGTTGGCAGACCTGTGGCATCTGAAAAACGTACTGTCACTGGACTAGGTTTTGTTTGCAAATGTACTGCTTTACTCAAGCTGGCAGCTGACTTTGCTGGTACGAATTCACCTTGCACGACAATACCTTTTGCATGATTAGCACGATAACCTTGATAAGGACCGCCTGATAATTTGGTCAGCGTGTTAACAATCTGCTCCACCACTGGTTTGCTGCTTTCAGCCACTTTTGCATCCTCTGCATAGGCATTAGATATGCTCAACACCAGCACAGAAAGTGCCAGGCTTTTGATATTCAATAATGAGCGTTTTTTGTTCATACTATTCTCCTAGATTTTAATAAAGTGAAATGTGTAAAGCTAATACGTATATTCTAATTACGGTGTTACTAATTTATTAATTAAACTTGTTCTTAGTAAAATGAGCTGGCTGTTGAGTTCTTTCAGCTCAGTAAGCGTGCAACCTGTACTACAAGCAATTTGTGGATGTATATCAGCCGCCTGAGATTGCAATAACTTACCCTGCTCTGTTAGCGTAATAATGACCTTGCGCTCGTCTTCAATAGCGCGCTGGCGCTGAATTAAACCTAACTTTTCTAAGCGCTTAAGCAGCGGTGTTAGTGTGCCTGAATCTGAAAACAACCGTTCTCCAATGCTATTGACGGTCACGCCGTCTTTTTCCCATAGCACCAATAAAACTAAATATTGCGGATACGTCAGCTTGAGTTTTGCTAACAAAGGCTTATACGTCTTTGTCATACTCAATGAGGCTGAGTAAAGCGCAAAGCATAGCTGCAAATCCACATTTAAGACTTTAGCACTTGCCTGAGGTGTTGTTATATTTTCCATGATTGAAATAATACATCACAATTAAATTGTGTACAATATAGTTGTGATGTATTAAACAATATGCTTGAATTTATATACTAGCAAGCGATGTATAATGTGCTTATTTAGCAAACAACACAGATTAAAGTACACCTTAGTACAGTCTCTCATTTAATAAATCCTGAATCTCTTAGTAAAGACTTACAGCACCGAAAGCAACAGAATCATGCCTTACATTACATTAGATAACGCTTCACTCGCCTTTGGACATCATGCTCTTTTAGACAAAGCCTCATTTCAATTGGATGCTGGCGAACGTGTAGGCCTGATTGGCCGCAATGGTGCAGGCAAATCAAGCTTATTAAAAGCCATCGCTGGTACCATTAAGTTAGATGAAGGCACGGTATGGCGCTCACCAAGCGCCCGCGTAGTATATGTACCGCAAGAGCCTGAGTTAGATACTACACACACGGTATTTGAAGCGGTAGCCGAAGGTTTGGGAGGTCTGCAACAAACAATTATTGATTACCACCAAGTGACCCATGATATGGGCATGCCAGACGCAGACATCGATGCTTTGATGACCAAAATGCAGCATCTACAACATGATTTAGATACGCAAAATGGCTGGGCAGCGCAATCTCGTGTGGAAACCGTACTGAGTCGCTTAAACTTAGATGCCGACGCTTTAGTGTCTACTTTATCAGGCGGCTGGCGTAAGCGCGTTGCCCTAGGCCGCGCACTGGTGGCCGAACCTGAAGTGTTATTACTGGATGAGCCAACCAACCACCTTGATTTAGAAGCCATTGAATGGCTAGAAGAGCTATTACTAAGCTTTAATGGCTGCGTATTGTTTATTACCCATGACCGACGCTTTTTAAATAGACTTGCGACGCGCATTACCGAATTAGATCGCGGCATACTCACAGACTTTGTCGGTAATTTTGCTGACTATCAGATCAAAAAAGAAGAGTTAATTGCCGTAGAGGAAGTTCACGCAGCTAAGTTTGATAAGTTTCTAGCACAAGAAGAAGTATGGATACGCCAAGGCATTAAAGCTCGCCGCACCCGTAATGAAGGCCGCGTGCGCCGTTTAGAAGCACTTCGCTTAGATCGCGCGGCTCGCCGTGAACGTCAAGGTAATGTAAAACTGAATTTAGATGCTGGCGAACGTAGCGGAAAACTGGTTGCTGAACTAGAAAACGTCAGCAAAGCTTATGGCAACAGAACGTTGATTAATAACTTTAGCACGCGCATTTTACGTGGTGACAAAATCGGCCTACTCGGCCCGAACGGTATTGGTAAAACCACCCTGCTCAAACTCATTTTAGGTGATATTGAAGCCGATAGCGGCAATGTGGAACGTGGTACTAAAATCAACGTAGCTTATTTTGACCAAATGCGCGAACAGCTTGATGAAGAAGCAACTCTGGCAGATACCATTAGCCCAGGTTCGGACTTCGTAGAAATTGGCAATGAACGCAAACACGTGATTAGCTATTTAGAAGACTTTCTATTTCCACCACAACGCTCACGTTCCCCAGTTAAGTCGCTATCAGGTGGCGAACGTAACCGCTTATTATTAGCACGTTTGTTTGCCCGCCCTGCCAATGTATTAGTGCTAGATGAGCCGACGAACGACTTGGATATCGACACACTAGAACTGCTAGAAAGCTTGCTACAAGAGTTTGCAGGTACGTTATTCTTAGTCAGCCACGACCGTGCATTTTTAGAAAACACAGTGACACAAGTCATTGCCTTTGAAGGTAACGCAGTACTTACTGAGTTTGGCGGCGGCTATGATGATTGGCAACGTTACACGCAACAACGCTTGGAAGAGAAAAAAGCACAGCAAGCTCAAGCGGCTAAAGCTAGTACAAAGCCTAGCAATACTGCTCAAGCTAAACCCAGCTCAAAACTGAGTTTTAAAGAAGAGAAAGAGTTGGCGGCGATACCTGCAGAAATTGAAAAGCTAGAGTTAGAACAAGCAAGTATTAATGAACAACTCGCTGATGGCGAACTCTACAAGACACAAGCTACGTTAGTCAAAACCTTGCAAGCAAGACTTATCGAAATTGAAGGTTCGTTAGAAAAATCACTAGCTCGATGGGAAGAGCTGGACGCTAAAAATCTTTAAAAATTAAGATCTTATAAAAGTATCTAAACTTTCTAGCAGTAGCATTTATAAAATGTCACTGCTAGAAAACATACTGCTAGCTTTATACTTACTTATTTTTTTTGTTCATTTCAATTCGTTTTTCGCGCCATTCGGTTAACTGCTCATCATCAAGCTCTAGCTGTATCGCTAACACCTCTATCAAGCTCAACTTTTTTTCTTCTTCTCTGCGCGTTAACTTGTTACGCATTCTACTTTGTAATCTTTCAATCTCTTCCTGAGACAAGTTTTTTGCTTTTTCCATGTATTCTTCGCTAGCGTATTTAATTTTCAAGTCACACTCCCCAGATTTTTAATACTTAAATATAACTACAATAAGCTAGCAGTATAATTAACCACCAGCCCACTTTTGTGACATATTTATGAAGATTTACTATAAACACCGCAGCCCTATCATAAAGGCTGGGTGTGGATTCCAGGCGTACTGTTTACAAACAAACAAGTCAGACGTTACTAGGCTAAATGCAGTATGATTTGATATCTAAACTTTAAGATTTTGGAGCTTATGCATGAGAAATATCTTAATCGCCAACTCAAAAGGTGGTAGCGGCAAAACGACCATAGCGACTAATCTTGCTGGTTATTTTGCCTCTATTGGTGGGCGAGTGCTGCTATCCGATTTAGATCGTCAACTTTCATCGACCAATTGGGTGCAGCGCAGACCCGCAGAATTACCCATCATTCACACCTCCAACCCTCGCAGCAAACCATCATCAATCGACCCTGACTGGATCATTACTGACTCCCCGGCGGGATTTCGTGAAGAAAAACTTTCAGATGCGGTTAAACAAGCAGACTGCGTCATTGTACCCATACAACCATCGGCCTTTGACATAGGCGCCACCACCGATTTTTTAGATTTACTCGCAGAAGAAAAAGCCATACGCAAAAATAAAACCTTTGTAGCTTTAGTCGGCATGCGCGTCAATAGCCGCACAAATGCTGCAACTACCCTCGCGGAATTTATGGAGCAAACAGGCTTTCCAATACTCACTTATCTTCGTAACGCACAGGTGTACGCCACAGCCGCAGAACTCGGTGCCAGCTTATTCGATATGCGCCCTTCACTTGTCGCTCAGGATATTGAACAGTGGAAGCCATTGCTAGATTGGGTGAATGAAACGACAGCGAATGAAAGATAAGTCAATTTAACTTCATGAGCTTGCCTCATGAAACTCCCGAACATTCTAATATTAAAGAGTAATAGTGATAAAACTAGGCAAAGATTGAACTTGTAGGTTATCCAATTTTACAATGGCTTTACTGCACCACAACTTGCATTAATCCACTTACCGTTGATATCAGCCCGTTCGTTCACCGGCGTGCCTTGAGCTTCACCAGTGAAATTAGTTTGACCTATAAAAGCCTCAGGCGTTGCAATTACGCCCGTCGCAGTGCCATTGCCTTTTAGGTCGGAGCTGGTACAGACAAAGTCAACTTTGTAGTTATTGCCGCTACGGGTTGCATTCTTAGAGATGCAGCCTAATTGCGGTTGATAAAAATTAGGCAGCATTTTTTGGCTCGCCATCTCTTGTGTAATGCATGCTTGGGAAACTACAGCGCCATTTTCAATTTGAGGCATTTCAAACCCGTAATCTTTGGCTAAATCTTTAATGCTTTGCATTTGGTCTAGCGGCAGGTGCTGTGCCAGTAGCAACAAATCAGACGTGGTGGTGATTTGCCATAATCCAGGTCGAATATTGGTCTCTGCTGCGTTTGCTAAAGGCGCTAATAATGAAGCCATTATGGTCAAACCTAATAGAGTTTTGTGCATTGAGTCTCCTAGACAATGTGTGACATACACTTTCTTGGAGGCGGCATACTCAAGTTTAGTTCAGCGCAATTGAGTTTCAGGCTGACATTGCCCAAAATCTAAAAGAACAGAAATTTTACTGCCGCAGAAGTTGGCACTATAAATGTCGCCGTTACAAATATGGCTGTAAATATGGCACGCAAGAATTTGTTAGACTCGAAATATGCGATTTTTAACCGACCTTTACGGTAGTTTTGGTATGTAGTCATTTAAATCTCCTAAAGAAACTTTTGATTTCTTGGTTGTTGCAAATGAAGTGGATAACTTCAATAAATGCGTTAAGGAAAAAATAACTTTAACAGAGTTTTATGTCAGATATATGTATATCAACTCAATATGTAAATCTTAATTTCACGCTACTTTTGATTACTTGGTTAAAAGTAATCATATAGTTGAGATAATTTAAATTAGGACGATTGATATGAGCAACCTTATCACTTCACCTGTCACAGCGCTGTTAAAAAATGAAGGCATTGCTTTTGATGTGATAGAAATTCCATTAACCGAGGATAAAAAACCTGTTCGGAATCTTGAAGAGTTACTGTTGAAGCAAGGCGTTGATCCACAATCTGTTGTAAAAAGCGTGCTATTCAAAACAGCATCAAACAAGTTTGTTTTACTAGCTGTTGCGGGCGGCGGCCGTGCAGATTGGGGCGTCTTACGTAATCATTTGAATGAGCGTAAGTGTCGCATGGCTGAATTTAATGAGGTATCAGAAGCCACAGGCTATGTTGTTGGTGCAGTTCCACCAATTGCACTGCCAGAGTCAATTCAAATTTTAGTAGATAGCAGTGTCAAAGACTATGAAACCGTAGTGATTGGCAGTGGCGTTCTGGGGTTTGCTTTATCTCTGAAAGGAGCTGATTTACTTAAACTGCTTGGAAATGCCGAACAAGGGTTATTCACAAGCTTGTGAGTAATTAGGAATACATACAGCTAAAAATCGCTCTGAAACCAATCTATTTTTATTAGATAAACAGACATCTCGAATGAATATCCAATTGAGAGTGATATTGAAATATGTATTAGCACGACTTACTCTAATACTGCCTACTCATTGAATAGCCTAATTTATAGGTATACAATGTTTCTTGTTGCCTAGCTATATGGGCGAAAGCCCATCGGAATGTGAGTCACATTCCGCCTTGATTTTTTAGCTTTCTAGCGTATCTTCCGTTTCGGGAACCGCTAGTCAGCACTTTCCAAAACGGAAGATACGCTTGCATTTAGTAGGCAACACTTATGTATGAGTTAATTAAAAATAAGAGTGCAATTAAATCCAGAATTGAAACTCTTCAAAAAGCAATCATTAATTCTCGTGTTTTTCTCCCGAAAGATTTATCCAAATTTATATTTATATGTGGCGCTAACAAGAGTGAGCATATAGTTTCCGAGCGAAGAAGGGCTATTATGGCCTTCGCAAAGACAAACTTACCTCACACTCAATTCTTCTTAGCAGAGAAAATGTTCTCAACTCTTCAAAAAGAGGGACACAAAGCAAACATACTTGATATTGAACATGAAATATCTAGATTTGCTGACAAAATACTCATAGTACTAGAAAGCCCGAGTACCTTCACAGAACTTGGGGCGTTTTCACATGCAGAGCTTAGAAGTAAGTTAATTGTAATAAACGATGCTAAATTTAAGTCTTCATTGTCATTTATAAATTTAGGGCCATTAAAAGCAATTGAAGACGCTAGCAGTAAAGATAATCTAATTTATTACAAAATGAGTGACGATGGAATTCACAACTTAGATGCAATAGGCGAGGTTTTCAATCCTCTTTATGAGTTGCTCAAAGAACCGATTAAATCTAAGGCTTCTTCTATAGATTTAGATTCATGTAATCCTGCAAAAAAATTTGATAAGTTTTCTGCTATGTTTGTACATGACTTGCTTTATTTAGCAGGTCCATTAATACACAAAGAAATTATTGAGTTACTAAAACTACTATTTGGGGGAAAAGAAGACTTTAAATTAAGCGAACACTTGGCCATCTTGGTCGCCTTTGAATCAATTTCAAGAAATGAAAAAGGGCTATATAAAAGTAACAGAGGCAAGACTTTTTATGAGTATAAATTTGACATAAGCAATGTAATATCAACTTTTAGAAACTACACTCTCAAACATTTCCCTGAGAGAATATATGAATATTAAAGAAGTGATTTCAGGAGATATTGATGTGCCTGTAAGTATGATTAATGCGGCACTTATTCATGCTCGGCAGCAAGTAAAAAGATTTGCAATTCCTAAGCGAAATGGTAAACAAAGAATAGTAGTTCAGCCTTCAAAGAAATTAAAAACCATACAGTATTGGTTAATAATTAATATCTTTGAAAAAATGGCAGTTCATGACGCAGCTATTGCATACAGAGATGGAAAATCAATATTAGATAATGCAAAACTTCATAGAGAAAACAGATTTTTTCTTAAGCTGGATTTTAAAGATTTTTTTCCGAGTATAAAATTTTCAGATTTAATACCTAGAGTCATTCATTGGCGTAATGACCAAAATTTAGATTGGGATCTTGATATTGATGCTCAAGAACTAATTCGGCTTGCATGTTTTTATCATGGAGATACCTTAGCAGTTGGCTATCCAAGCTCCCCAGTGATTAGTAACATAGTAATGTTTGATTTTGATACTTCCGTGTTGGCCTTGGTAAGTGATAAAGATAAATATGGTGACATGGTATACACTAGATATGCTGATGATCTGGTGTTCTCGACTAATAAGCAAGGTGTAAGCCAAATCTTATTGAAAGCAATTACAAGCTTAATTTCTATTATTAAATCACCTAATATTGCTTTAAATACAACGAAGACAAAAATTGGCAGCAGCTCAGGAGGAACTGCCTCGGTTACTGGTCTTAAAATTTGCAATGATGGTCACATTACAATACATCGGAACCAGAAGGATCATATAAGACTTCTGCTCAGCCTTTATAGGAAAGGCGCATTAAGTACAGAAGAACATGACTCTTTATTGGGGCATCTCGCCTATGCATTTCATGTAGACAGTGCCTTCTATACAAAACTACAAGGAAAATATTTTAAAGAAATTACTGAGCTCAGAGCCAAATCAATACTAAGTTAATTCAAAGCTGCGTGAGTCGCATTTCTTAATTCCAAGTACAGCAAAACTAAGCACCACTATTAGATAATTAACAATTTAACGGCCGCACTATCGCTACACTAACTGAAATTTAAATTAATATAGAAAAACATAAAAACAGCAACCAATTGGTTTATATATATTATTGGTGCCCCCGACACGAATCGAACGTGTGACCCTCCCCTTAGGAGGGGGATGCTCTATCCACTGAGCTACGGGGGCATATCAAAATTTCGGCTATTTTCTCACATTTCAATCCATCTCGTATTAGTGTTAACATAACTTATTGTTAATTACCTAGTAATTGCTGATTAAGCAGCTAATATCAAATATATGACACTTAAGTTAATCTTTTACACAGGCGTGTTGTTGTTAGCATTTTTTGGGTATCGCAGTTATGCCGTGGCTGGGCGAGCACTGCAAATTGGCGATGATGCACCTAGCTTTACGCTAAATGACGCGCAAGGGCAGACTCATTACCTATCTGATTACGCTGGCAAGTATCTAGTGCTGTATTTTTACCCCAAAGATGACACGCCAGGTTGTACAAAAGAAGCGTGTCATTTTAGAGATGATATGTCGCAGCTTGAAAAATTAGGGGCAAATGTTGTTGGCGTCAGTGTTGATAATAGTAACTCACACGCTGATTTCGCTAAGAAGTATCACTTACCATTCCCTTTATTGATAGATGCTAATGGTGCTGTGGCAGACAGTTATCACTCGCTAACAAATCTTTACATTGTAAAAATTGCAAAGCGTCATACTTTCTTAATCAGCCCAACTGGGAAAATTGCTAAGGTGTACACGAGCGTGGATACTTCTAACCATTCGCAGCAAATTATTGATGATTTAAAACTGTTGCAGCACAAGCCGTGAGTCATTCAATTTAGTCATTATTGGTATGTAGTATAGAGAATTGCAAAATGTAAATTAACTAAAATAATAATGAATTTCAGTCAAACATTACCGTTAAATATTGCTTTAATCATCATGCTACTGCCTTTAATTGCAGTCGGCTTTTACTACATTAAATTAAAAAACAGCGAAGAACTTTGGAAGTTTGCATTAGAAGGCGCTGGTGATGGCGTTTGGGATTGGGATATTAGTAACGACAAAGCCCACTTTTCTGATCGCTACAAAGAGATGCTAGGCTTTAATAATGAAGAGGTTGATAACAACGTAAAAGAATGGAATAACCGCGTGCATCCAGATGATGCCGCATCGTTAGAGCAGGCGGTCAGTGACTATTTATCAGGTAAGACAGAAAAATACATCCACGAACATAGAGTCATCTGCAAAGATAAAAGCATCAAGTGGGTGCTGTCGCGGGGCATGATAGTTAAGCGTGATAAACATGGCAAGCCGTTGCGCATGATTGGTACCCATACAGACATTACAGCACGTAAGCTGCTGGAAACTCGTTTAGAAAATCTAGCGCATTTTGATGCTTTAGCTAACGTACCTAATCGCACACTATTTAACGATAGGCTTAAGCTTGCGTTATCTTATGCTAAACGCGAAAAAAAGATGCTTGCAGTCATGTTTATTGACTTAGATCTATTCAAAGAAATCAATGATTTATACGGTCATGAAACCGGTGACATCGTACTCAAAAAAGTCTCAAGGCAATTAGTATCATGTGTGCGTGAGTCTGACACTGTCGCACGTATGGGCGGTGATGAGTTTGTGATTTTACTACCGATTGTTGACGAGATTGAAGATGTAAAATTAGTCGCCCACAAAATTGTAGAGGCGGTAGCCCAGCCGATTAAAGTCGCTAAAACACATTTACACATTACCTGCAGCATAGGTATTGCCCTCTATCCACAGCATGGTAAAGACGAAAAGCTATTAGTGATTAATGCTGATATGGCAATGTACCAAGCTAAAAATAGTGGTAAGAACCAAGCTAAATTCTTTGAAGAAGCGATGCTGAACTAGATGCTTTGATGACACATCAAAGCATCTAGGTTTTTGATTAAACAATCATTAAACAAATGTTGCTTTATTGCTTTCCAAATAATCTGCTAATTTAGTTAATGGTCGACCTAGCAACGTCTCACCATGTGGACTAACAACAGCCGTTCCAATAATTAAAAACTTCTAATTTCATCGTACTCTGTTTAAGTTCTAAAAAAATTGTTAATAAGGTAAGTCGAATAAAAGAAACTCGACCTCATTTGCATTGGCAAACGCAATTAAAGATATATCTTTAATTTTTAAGGCGTCACCCGTTTTTAATGTATTGCCATTCACATCAACCTGCCCACGAATCACATGCACATAAGCGCTACGGCCTGCTTTTAAGCTATGTTGTACTTCTTGATCTGCTGTATTCAAAATTGAGGCATAGAGATAAGCATCTTGATGAATTAGCACAGAGCCGTCTTTACCATCTGGCGAACCAATTAAACGTAAGCGACCAATTTTAGATGCCGTATCAAAATGTTTCTCTTCATAGCTAGGCGCAATGCCTTTAACATTCGGCTCAATCCAAATTTGTAGAAAATGGACTCGCTCAACACTTGAGTGATTAAACTCACTATGGCGCACACCAGTACCAGCGGTCATTCTTTGCACGTCACCATACTGAATGACTGAGCCAGTACCCATGCTATCTTTATGCTCTAAAGAGCCGCTTAATACATAAGTGATGATCTCCATATCTTCATGCCCATGAGTACCAAACCCTTTACCGGCTTGAACACGATCTTCATTAATCACGAGTAATGGCCCAAATCCCATCGCTTCTGGATTGTAGTAATGTCCGAATGAGAATGAATGGTTTGATTGCAACCAACCATGGTCTGCGGCACCGCGGCTACTATTTTTATGAATGTCTAACATGGTGATCTCCTTTTAAGTATTTACAAAATCATCAATAAATTAGAATATAATTAATGTCTAATTACTCTTATTTATTAAGCATGTCTGCAGTATGAGCTGGAATATGAAAGATGAAAAACGGAAAAAATATCAACCTATCATCGAAAAAATCGAATGTTTAGAATTAGCTTAGATGCCCTACTGATATTGGATGCTATTGATCGCTTAGGATCTTTTGCAGCCGCGGGAAATGAGCTATATAAAGTACCCTCAACGATTTCGTACACTGTAAGCAAACTTGAGCAGGATTTGGGCGTAAAAGTATTTGATCGCCTAGGCCCCAAAGTCGCCATCACCAAAGCTGGCAGTGAGCTACTAAAAGAAGGTCGCCACTTACTAAAGGCCGCAAGTGATTTAGAACATCGAGTTAGAAGAGTCGCGTCAGGTTGGGAAACTGAACTGACGATAGGTATGGACTCAGTATTCTCCCCAACCTCATTGATTCATGATGTGACTGAGTTTTGTAAGGTTGCCGACCTGACAAGACTGAAATTCTCGCAAGAAACGCTCTCTGGCACTTGGGAAGCGCTGCTTGATAGGCGAGTAGACCTACTGGTTGGCGCGGCTGGTGAAGGTCCTTCCGGTGGCGGCTATCACTCACATCTCATCGGCTATATGGACTTTGTGTTTGTTGTTTCACCAAACCACCCTTTAGCCAGCATTACTAGCCCGCTAAGCAAAGCCGACCTTAGTCAGCACCTCGCCATCACCGTCAGCGATTCTGTGAGAAAAATGCAACCCAGAACCGTAGGTTTGCTTTTCGGACAAAATTCCTTAGCGGTATCTAACATGCGCGCAAAATACGAATATCAATTAGCGGGGATGGGCTTTGGCTTCTTACCTGAACTCATTGCACGCCAAGCAATCACGTCTGGCTTATTAGTCATAAAAGAAGTGGAAGAGCCGCGCAAACCTGAACCAGTCTACCTAGCATGGCGCACAGAAGAAGTGGGCGCTGGTTTAGCTTGGTGGATAGATAAAATGAAAAGCCCAAGCTTACTGGAAAGGCTGTGGTCTTCTTTTAATTAAACTACGCTTAAGAACTAAGTATCGCCGAAACTGATTTATATCTCGCCGTTTAAGTGAAGCGAATGTAAATATTACGCTACAACTCACAGCTGAAACAAGCAAAAAAAAGACCTACAAAAATTGTAGGTCTTTTTTATATTTGGTGCCCGGAGCCGGAGTCGAACCGGCACACCCATAAGGCGAGAGATTTTAAGTCTCTTGTGTCTACCAATTTCACCACCCGGGCAGATGGAAGGTCTACATCAAATTACGGAGCGTATTCTAACACTGTAGTACGCATTTTTCTAAGCAAAAAATAAGTTTTTTTGCAGTAAATCGAAAAATATTTATACTTTTTTGCTTTACTTATAAATAAGCCAAAAATAAACCAAAAAAATGGAAGCCTAGACTTCCATTTTTACTTTTAACAACTTTAAAAATTACACTGCAAGTTAATTACTATAGAAACTTAACTGAATAAATTTATTTTTTCTGCTCACGCACTAGCTCTACGCGACGATTGACCAAATTACCTTCTTTAGGATCATTCTCAGCAAGTGGCTTGCTGTAGCCGTAACCCTTAGCAGATAAACGTTTAGCATCTATGCCTTTTTTAACGATATAGTCCATCACAGCTTTAGCGCGCTTCTCAGATAGGCGCAGGTTGTAATCTGCTTTTGATGTATCGCGTTGATCGGTATGACCTGCGATCTCTACGTTTGAATCACCCCACTCTTTTAAGGTGGTAATCGCATTATCTAATACTGGATATGAAATTTCTTTAATTTTTGCGCTGTTAGTTTCAAACTGCACATCTGGCACAACTTTATTCGCCATAGGCTTCGCTTCAACCTTTGCAGGCTCAGCTGACTTAGCCACAGATATAGTTGAACTCAGTGGTTTTGCATCGGCTAATAACGCTGCTTTATCTACAGTCACTTGAACTGGCGACACGGCTTGACACACATTTTCATCATCCATGTAACTTTCACGCTTGTACTCAGGCAATCCGCCTCGTGCTGCTCCAATTTTATTTAACAACTCGCCTTGACCCGCATAGGTTCTTGCATAGGCGGTTTGAATGTCATACTCAACATTGGCTAAAGCACGTCTAGCTTGAAAATACTCATTCTCAGTATCTAACAAGTCTAACAAAGTACGCTGACCAATATCGAATTGCTTACGATAAGCTTCGCGAGCATTTTCAATTGAGTTTTTATGCTCGGTACGATATTTTTCTTGTTCTTTTAACTGCTGAATATCGTTATAAGCAATCACCACTAGTTGACGCGTATCAACACAGGCTTTATCTCGTAAATCTTTAGAGTTATTGAGCTTTTCTGCTGTCTGTTTAATAGCATTTTTGTCTGAAAAGCCATTAAATAAATTAAAATTCATGGTCAATTCAAGTAAGTCAGCTGCATTTGAACTGAACCTGCCATCATTACTAACGCCTAGATTCTTACGTGCTTGTAAGTCTAGCTTAGGGTAGTAACGTGACTCTCTTGTCTTAATCTCATCTTTACTGGCTTGAATGTCTTCAATGGTTGAAAGCAAATCTGGGTTTTGATTGTATGCAACTTTTAATGCTTCAGCTGAAGTTGGCTCTACCCCTGCATTAAAAAACGTAGGTGCCTCTAGCGTTTCTGGTGGAAGCTCACCGTATAGACGTTGCATACGCGCGGTAACATCATGAAGGTTCGTTGTTTCAGTCAACAAGTTAGCTTCAGCTAAAGCTAAACGTCCTGCAGCTTGCTCTAAATCGACTTTACGAGCAACGCCAGCGTTTACACGCTCTTGGATGCGATCAAATAACTGCTTATGTATAACGTAGTTTTCTTTTGCATACTGGCTTAATTCGCGATAACGATTAGCATCGATGTAGGCGCGCATGAATTCCAGCGTAGTATTTTGCATCGCACTTTGCAACTCATAATAACGTACACGGTTTGCATGACCCAAGCGTTTAACTTCATTACTAGTAGCAAAGCCATCAAAAATCATTTGTCGTAAAACTAGCTCATTGTTAAAGCGAGGAATATTTGTACCGTCACCTGGTTTAATGAGCTCTTCTTGTTTTCTATAAGTAGAGACAATATCTGCTTTGGGAAGGAAATTGCCATGTGCTACATCTTGCTCGAAACCTGATTCTAAAAAACGATGATAACGTGATTGCACTTCAGGATTTGCCGTGACAGTTTTCTCAACCATCTCTTTTAAGGTAATTAATGAGCCTGCGGCATAGCTAGCATTGCTAAGCGTTAAACCAAGGCTAGAAGCCATGATTAGGGCAATTAATTTGTATTTAAATTTGTGATTCAAAATATTTTTCCTTTAAAATTTCAGCGAACTTCAACTAGCTACATTAGCAAGCACTTTAGTATCTAAAAAAAACAATGCCTTTTAGGCTGAAATTTATTGCTCTACGTTAGTTTACGTTTTTAAGTCATTTATACTGTTGCGAATAATACGATTTTCGGGTCACTTAATCAATAAGCGCATGTTTTATTTGGATAATTCAGACAAGTATTAACAAATTTTTACATTCTTAACAGAATTGTACTTGATACATACCGAGTTTGCTGTCACCCAATTGGGTAAAAATTATGCTTGAGCACGCCAAAAACAAGCCCTAATCAATCTATTTCTTTATCTATCGTTTAAAAAAACTGTTGTAAAAATCTATTGGTTTAGTGTTTAAGTTGATTGATAATAGTATCTCTTGCTTAATTAAACTCACATTTTAATGTCAACTCCTAATGGCAGTAAAACTAAACTCTCCGCTCTTACCTTAGCCGCACTTGGCGTAGTATTCGGCGATATCGGCACAAGCCCTCTATACACAATTAAAGAAGTATTCTCCGTAGGCACTCACCCCGTACCACTTACCGAAGCTAATATGTACGGCATATTATCGTTGATTGTTTGGGCGCTCATCATGGTGGTGTCAGTCAAATATGTTGCATTTATCATGCGCGCAGATAACCGCGGAGAAGGCGGCATTATGGCTTTGCTTGCATTGGCTAGTCACAACGCAGGTAGTAACATTAAGAAGCAGCACACCATCATGTTGCTAGGTATTTTAGGGGCATGTATGTTTTATGCAGACGGCATGATTACACCCGCAATTTCAGTTCTATCTGCAGTTGAAGGGCTTGAACTTGCAGCGCCGATGCTACACCCACTCATTTTGCCGATTACATTAGTGGTACTTTTTGCTTTATTTTGGGCACAAAGTAAAGGCACTGCATTAGTCGGTGCTTTTTTTGGTCCAATCATGCTGCTGTGGTTTGGCACTCTGGGTGTGCTTGGCATACAAAGTATTATGCAAAATCCAAGTATTCTGCATGCGTTAAATCCAATATATGCTATTCACTTTTTTACGGTAAGCCCATGGATTGCCTTTGTAGCGCTTGGCGCAGTGGTGCTGTCAGTGACTGGGGCGGAAGCTCTATATGCAGACATGGGGCATTTCGGACGCTTTCCAATTCGTCTTGCCTGGTTTGGTTTGGTTTTGCCAGCCTTAATTTTAAATTATTTTGGACAAGGCGCCCTCATACTGCAACACCCAGAAGCCGTTAAAAATCCATTCTATTTACTTGCCCCAGAATGGATGCTTTTCCCGCTGATTATATTAGCCACACTTGCTGCGGTGATTGCCTCGCAAGCTGTGATTACTGGGGCATTCTCAGTCTCGCGCCAAGCTTTACAATTAGGCTATTTGCCGCGCATGCATGTTGAACACACCTCAGAAAGCCAAGAAGGCCAGATTTATATGCCACGCGTCAGCTGGGGCTTGATGGCTGCGGTGATGGTATTGGTGTTAACCTTTAAATCATCAGGCAACTTAGCCGCCGCTTATGGTATTGCGGTGACTGGCGATATGGTTATTACCACCTTGTTAGCCGGTATTGTGTTTCATAACCTTTGGGGATGGAGCAAACTGCGCACAGGCTTGCTAGTAGCGATGTTCCTCACAGTGGATATTGCCTTTTTCAGTGCAAACGTTCTGAAAATTCCTGATGGTGGCTGGGTACCGCTAGCCATTGGCATTGTCATTTTCACCTTGATGCTGACTTGGAAAACAGGTCGCGGCATAGTTTATACAAGACTTAAAAACGAGGCCATGGCGTTAGACCCATTTATTGAAGCCATTGGCGCGCACCCCCCAACTCGTGTTTCTGGCACCGCACTATTTATGACGCCAAACCCAGATGGTGTGCCACATGCCATGCTGCATAACTTAAAACATAACAAAGTACTGCACGAAAAAATGGTGATACTCACCGTTAAATTTTTGGACTACCCTCACACTTCAGAAGAAGAGCGTGTGAAGCTAGAAGTGCTGCCGCATGAGTTCTATAGAGTAACGGTGCAATACGGCTTTAAAGATGAACCAGACTTACCACGTGATTTGCAACTTTGTACCGAAAAAGGCTTGGTATTAGATGAAATGGACACCTCATTCTTTATTGGTAAAGAAATTCTGATTGCCAGCGGCAAATCGGGCATGTCTTTCTGGCGCAAAAAAATATTCATTGGCTTATTTAGAAGTGCTGAAACCATTACCAACCAATTCAAACTGCCACCAAACCGCGTGATTGAACTAGGTTCTCAGTTAAAAATTTAACAATTGTTGACGATTTTACATTCGACTTTAGACTACACTCATGTGTTAAATGTCAATTGAGTAGTGAATCAGCTCAATATTTTTATATTAAGATTTAGGAACAACCATGAAAAAACTGACCCTTATTTTACTGACAGCCATTTCATTGCAACTCAACGGTTGTGCAACCACCACTCAAGATAGTGTATCTGGTGTAAACCGCTCGCAATTCATGTTACTGCCCGCATCGCAAGTCGTAGCCATGTCTAGCCAGTCTTACACTCAAACCTTGCAAGAATCTCAAAAGAAAAACACGCTCAACACCGACAAAGTGCAACTAGAACGTGTACGCACTATTTCAAATAGACTGATCGCACAAGTTGGCGTATTTAGACCAGATGCCGTGCAATGGAAATGGGAAGTCAACGTTGATAAAAGTGACCAAGTGAATGCTTATTGCATGCCAGGTGGCAAAATCATGGTACTCACGGGATTAATCGACCAACTAAAAGCCACTGACGACGAGCTAGGCGCAGTGATTGGCCATGAAATAGCACATGCGCTACGCGAACATGGTCGTGAGCGTATGTCTCAAGCTTATGTGCAACAATTTGGCCTACAAGCATTAGGCGCAATCTTAACCAATGGCACCAGTGCTGCCGTTGGTAATGCTTCTATGCAAGCCGCTAGTGTTGGTTCACAGTTATTCTTTGCTTTGCCAAATAGTCGTTTGCAAGAAACGGAAGCGGATAGAATCGGACTAGAATTATCTGCTCGCGCAGGCTACAACCCTGATGCAGCCATCACGTTATGGCAAAAAATGGGTAAACTGAGTGGCAACAAACCATCAGAATTCTTTAGTACTCACCCCTCCGATAGCACGCGTATTGCCGAGCTACAGAAACTGGTACCAAAAGTAAAACCTCTATATGAAGCCGCTAAAAAAAGATGATTAAGCGCTAGCAAAAATTAGCTAACGTGAAATTATTTGAAGCTCATGCCAGATATTCAATATCTAGCATGAGCTTTGTTTTTGGTGAAAGCACACTTTAGGTTAAAATAACGTTTTTATTAAATCAACTAACTCTGAGAGCATTATGGATCCACGTCAAAGCATTATCGAAGCGGCTTTTGAAGACCGCGCCAACATTAACCCGAGCAACGCATCTGCTGAAATTAAAGCAACAGTCGCTTCTTTAATCTCGGATTTAGATGCAGGCACTCTACGCGTTGCTTCTCGTATTGGCGATAGCCAGAACTGGGAAACACATCAATGGCTTAAAAAAGCCGTATTGCTCTCATTTCGCCTAGAAGATAACACTTTGCTAGACGGTGGCTGCACTAAATATTATGACAAAGTACCTCCAAAATTTGCTAATTACACTGAAGAAGATTTCAAAGCTGGTGGCTTCCGTGTAGTGCCAAATGCAATGGTGCGTCGTGGTTCATTCATTGGTAAAAATGCAGTATTACTACCTTCATACGTCAATATCGGCGCTTACGTTGGCGAAGGCACAATGGTTGATACATGGGCAACAGTAGGTTCATGTGCACAAATCGGTAAGAACGTACATTTGAGCGGTGGTGTCGGTATTGGTGGCGTATTAGAGCCAATTCAAGCTGGCCCAACAATTATTGGTGACAACTGCTTTATCGGCGCACGTTCTGAAGTGGTTGAGGGCGTGATTGTAGAAGACAACTGTGTGATTTCTATGGGTGTTTATATTGGTCAATCAACCAAAATTTACGACCGCGAAACAGGTACTGTCACTTATGGTCGCATTCCTTCTGGTTCAGTGGTTGTTTCAGGTAACCTACCTTCTAAAGATGGTAGCTATAGCCTTTATTGCGCAGTGATCGTTAAAAAAGTAGACGAAAAAACACTAGGTAAAGTCGGCATTAACGAATTACTACGTGGCATTTAACTGCACGGTATTTAAGCCTAGTTGGCATGCTCAGTTGTAATGCATAGCTGTCAGAATATCGACAGTTACCAATTGGGATTAGTTAGCAGCAATTAAATAGCACCCTTGCATTAACAGGCTGCAAGTAAGCTCTCACAGGCTTCTGCAGCCTTTTTTACGTCTATAGAAAACGAATTTTTAATATGGCATAGACATTGCAATAACTCATTTAACTAACTTTAGAGGCATTTTCTAACTCAGTATGAGTTTAGATAATCCAGTCACAATGAGTCATTACAATATAAAATTAATCGTGCTTTCTATGCTGCTGGGCTATGTAGCGGTGCTGCTTACGTTCAATTTAGTCAGCAAGCTATACAAATCGCAGGTAATTGATAAAAAGAACTTACTGGCATATAGCAGTATCACTGTCGGCTCGTGCTTGTGGGCGATTCATTTTATTGATGTGTTGGCCTTTCCTGTTGTTAAATCTGCAGGCTTCACCGTAATTTATCTAGCGCTTGCTTGGCTTGCAGCGCTTTTATTTTCAGCCATCATATTACATATATCAAGCCAAAAAACACTTCCAGCCAACACACTGATTATTGGTGGCTTAATTGCCAGCATATCTGCTTACAGCATCTTCTACTTCAGCGTTGCCTCAATGGAGATTCAACCTGCAGTGACATTCACCCCATTGATTAGCGCTATTGCCTTCACTACTACCTTTTCAGTCACGCTATTAAGCATCCTCATATTTTTTTGGATTAAAAACTATGTTGGTAAATACGAATTACTGACAAAATCTATTTTTGCAGCTTTAACCTCATTAGCCATCACTGGCGTACACCTAGTGTACATGGCATCGATTGAAATTCCGCTCAATGCTTATAGTGAAACAAGCGCACAACTTGATAGCACGCTATTAGGCGTGACTATTGCACTAGGTCTAATTTGCTTATTCTTGGTAGGGTTCATTGTGGCTATTTTTTACGATAAATTTGGCTACGATACATTTAAATGCAATGCATTAAAAAACGAAAACTCTCAAGAGGCAAGTCGCCTAGCCTTGGTCGATACTTTAACTCAGCTACCTAATCGCCGCGCTTTAATGCAACATTTAGAAGCTGCCACTAGAAGATGTGATAGAAATGGAGCTAGCTTAGCGGTGGCTTTTATAGACGTTGATAACTTTAAGCAAATTAATGACACCTTGGGTCACCAAGCTGGCGACCTAGCCTTACAAAAAGTCGCTAGAAGATTAGTCACCGCAGTACGTGGCTGTGACGAAGTGGCACGGATTGGTGGCGATGAATTTATTGCCATTATTGAAGAAGTCGATTCATATGAAGATTGCATAACGGTGATTGAGCGCATGGTGAGCGCAGTGCGCGAATCATGCACCATCAATAACTCTGAAGTGCATCTATCCATTTCCGTTGGCGTCGCGATTTACCCTAAAGATGGCAACATTCAACAGCTCATTAGCGCGGCTGATACCGCCATGTATCGCGCGAAGAAAGATGGAAAAAATCAGTATCGTTTCTTTGATAGCGAAATCGCCACAGCTGCCGATCATCTGCTTGAAATGCAGCATGACTTAAAAAATGCCTTAGCGAATGATGAGCTAAAACTTCACTATCAAATTAAAATTGATAGCATTACCAGAGAGCCAGTAGGCGCAGAGGCATTATTACGCTGGGATCATCCAGTAAAAGGTTTATTGTACCCAGGCGACTTCATGCTAGCGGCAGATCGATTTGGTCTAAGTTACGCAATTAATGATTGGGTGGTTGAGGAAAGTTGCCGCACATTAAAACAATTAAAAAGCTTAAGTATTCCATTCAACATTTCGGTCAATATATCGCATCAGCAAATGATTAACGCAAATTTAGTTGGCAATATCAATGCCATGCTAAGTAGATATGACTTGCCTAAAACAAGCTTAATCATTGAAATGACTGAATCTACCGCACTTAAGAATCAGGCTGTTTTCAACAATCAACTCGCTCGTTTTAAAGAAGCAGGCATCAAAGTAACGCTTGATGACTTTGGCACATACTCATCCAGCTTAACCAATCTTCAAAAATGGCAAGTAAGCGAATTAAAACTTGACCCAACTTTTACTGAAGATATTGAAACTAACAATAGAACACGTGGCGTGGTTCAAGCAGTGATTGAGCTTGCTCATGCGCTAGATTTAAACGTAGTCGCTGAAGGCATCGAAACCGAAGGACAACGCGTACTATTAGCAGAGCTAGGCTGTGATGAGATGCAGGGCTACTTTATCTCTCGTCCACTTCCGGAGGAGCGTCTAATCAGTTTGCTAAAAAACCTAGACCTTAACTTTACTGAAAATGGTCAATTATTTTTTAAAGAGCTCCACGAAACCTAGCACCTCATAGAGCAGGCTTGATATTAGCATTCGACACTATATTTAAATGCGAAATTCAAGCCTGTGCAGCTAGATTTTGCCAACTTATCAGCACAATCTCAGCACTTTGGGTTATTTCTCTGGCGTATTGCTGTAAAATGCGTTTTTAATATAAAACGTTTATTTTAAACACTATATCTATGCAGCTATTTGGCATTCCTAACTGTAACACAGTAAAAAAAGCGCGCGACTGGCTTACCGCGCACCATATTGCTTACGAGTTTCATGACTTTAAAAAGAACGGTGTGACTCAATCTTTACTTGAAGCCTGGTTAAACCAACAACCTTGGGAGAAATTAGTTAACCGCGCTGGCATGACATGGCGTAATTTAACTGATGCTGAAAAAGCTGCGGTCATTGATGCGCCATCAGCAATCAAATTAATGTTAGAAAAATCCTCTGTGATTAAACGCCCGGTATTAGTCCAAGACGGCAAAATCGTGTGTTTGGGATTTACTGAAGCAGCTTACAAAGAACTACCATGACAAATCCAACTACTCAAAGTAAAACACTCAGTCTAGCCATCGACTTGCTTACACGTCGCTCAAATACCCCTGAAGACGCAGGTTGCCAAGAACTGATGATTTCACGCTTGGAGCCACTAGGCTTTAAAATCGAACGTATGCGTTTTGGCAATGTAGATAACTTATATGCCAGACGCGGCACAACTGGTCCCTTGTTAGTGTTTGCAGGTCATACCGACGTTGTGCCTACAGGTCCGCTGGATAAATGGCACACACCTCCGTTTGAGCCGACCATCAAAGATGGCATGCTTTACGCGCGTGGCGCCGCCGACATGAAAACCTCATTAGCAGCGTTCATCACTAGTATTGAAGAGTTCATCGCTGAAAATCCGAATCACACTGGTTCGATTGGATTGCTGATTACTTCTGATGAAGAAGGCGTGGCAGTGGATGGCACAGTGAAAGTAGTTGAAGCACTTAAAGCACGTGGTGAGTTGATAGATTATTGCATCGTTGGCGAGCCGACTAGCAATAAAGTCGTTGGCGATATGATTAAAAATGGTCGCCGTGGCTCACTTTCTGGCAAGCTCACCGTTAAGGGCATACAAGGCCACATTGCTTACCCGCATTTAGTGAAAAATCCGATTCACCTAGTAGCGCCTGCCATTAAAGATATGGTTGAAACCGTTTGGGATAACGGCAACGAATACTTCCCACCTACTTCATGGCAAATCTCCAACATGAACGGCGGCACTGGCGCAACCAATGTCGTGCCTGGCGAAGTAGAAATTCTATTCAACTTCAGATTTTGTCCAGAACTTAACAATCAAGGCAGTACTGAGGCTAACTTAAAATCTCGCGTACACGCCATTTTAGATGGTCATCAACTCAACTATGATTTGGAGTGGGAATATTCACCACCTTACATCACACCACGCGGCAATTTGGTTGAAGCGATTACTGAGGCTATCGAGCAAGCTTACGGCGTAACGCCTGAATTATCGACCACTGGCGGAACTTCAGATGGTCGTTTTATCGCAGACATTTGCAAGCAAGTCATTGAGTTCGGCCCACTCAACGCAACCATACATAAACTAAACGAATGCGTAGGTGTAGCGGATATTGAGCCGCTAAAAGAAACCTATAAATTAACGTTACAAAAACTACTTAAATAAAGAACGTCATGGCAAACAATACACAAATTTCAGCTACTAGTGAGCTATTTACCATCCGCGACTGGATACGCTACGCTGTAAGCCAATTCGAAGCCTCTGACGTGTTTTACGGCCACGGCACTGATAATGCTTACGATGAAGCTGTTTGGCTCATCATGAGTGGCCTGCATCTGCCTATGGATACGCTCAATAACTTTCTAGACGCACGTATCACTGCTGACGAACGCATCAAATTAGCTCACTTTATCGAACAACGTATTACCAAACACACACCCACGGCTTACCTCTTAAAAGAAGCATGGTTGCAAGGCTTGAAATTCTACGTAGATGAGCGCGTATTGATTCCACGCTCATTTATAGCGGAACTACTTGCTGACGGTTTAAGCTCATGGATTGAGTTTCCTGAAATGGTCGATAGTGCTGCTGACATCTGTACTGGCAGCGGTTGCTTAGGCATATTGCTCGCCAGCGTGCTCCCTAATGCAGAAATTGATGTGATTGATATTTCGCAGGATGCGATTGATGTTGCCAATATCAATATTGCAAACTACAGCCTGCAAGAGCAAGTCACGGCAATTAAATCTGATATGTTCACGGCGCTCAAAGGCAAAAAGTACGACCTCATCATCAGCAATCCTCCTTATGTAGATGCGCCATCCATGGCAGCACTACCACAGGAATATCAGAACGAGCCACAACTGGCGCTAGGTAGCGGTGATGCGGGTTTAGACCACACACACACCATTCTGCGTGAAGCCGCAAACTACTTAAATGATGACGGCATATTGATTGTTGAAATCGGCCACAATCGTGAGGCGCTAGAAGCCGCATACCCAAACATTATATTTAACTGGCTAGAAGTTTCGTCAGGTAACGAATTTGTATTTTTACTCACCAAGTCACAGCTTATATAGGCATTATTTTGAACACACAAACAACCAAGCCAACCATTGACAGTCCAGCCGTTAACAACACCATTAGCTGGCAAGAAGCCAACAAAACTAAAACTGGTACTTGGCACTCTGAAAATGCCGCGCCAGTGCCTAAACGCGTTCAAATTGCTGACGACACCACCAAAGCCGACGATGCTTACAAGCTTTGTTGCGAAGGCACAGCCTTACTTTGGCGCGGTGATTTTCAAAATGCCAAAATGCTGTTGCAAGCACTTTCACGCCGCATAGATCGCCCAGGTAAAAAACCGAAAAAACCAGCAGAAACCATGCTGGAAGCATTTCATTTGCATCGCCAAGCGCAGTCGCAAAAAGCGCGTATCTTAGGCATGTTAGTCATTGAGTTAAACGTTGGTTATAACATCAGCTTACGTCGTGCACCTGACGTAAAAGCCGCTTGTGAGCATGCTTATGGCAAAAGTACATATTCAATCGTAGTCTCTTTACGTGAGATTTTGGGCTTAGTTGGCGCTTATGAGTGGAGCAAAAATGGGGTCGATATCCCAGTCATCAACAATAAAATATTCCCAAGCTACGGCGTGTTTTCACCAATTCGCGGCGAATATTTAGATTTAGTTGATGTCACACCGTTACCAATTCCATGCAACTTGGCTTTTGACATTGGTACGGGTACTGGCGTGTTAGCGGCTATTTTAGCCAATCGCGGTATTACTAATATCATTGCCACAGACAACTCACACCGCGCTTTGGATTGCGCATTGAAAAACGTCAATCTACTGGGCTTAAAAAATAATGTGAAATTGGTAGAAGCGAATTTATTCCCAAGCGCCGAACATGGCAAAGCAGATTTAATCGTCTGCAACCCACCATGGTTACCTGCGCATCCAAGTTCGGCGCTAGAGTCTGCAATTTATGATGAAAAAAGTAAAATGCTTAAAGGCTTTTTAAATGGCTTGAATGCGCACTTAAATACCAATGGTGAAGGTTGGTTGATTCTTTCTAACTTTGCTGAACTTTTAGGCCTAAGAACACGCGAAGAATTGCTAGGCTGGATTGACGAAGCTGGCTTAAAAGTCATCGAAAGAACTGATACTAAAGCAAGACATGGCAAGACACTTGATGCTACCGACCCTTTACATATAGCTCGCAAAGCTGAAGTAACCTCTTTGTGGCGCTTAGCTAAAGCTTAAACCTAGGGCTTAAATCTAGGTTAGTATAAAACTAGATTGGTATAAAAAAGGGGTGATTCTAAACTTTAGAATCACCCCTTTTAACATGTGCGAATGTGAGATTTAACTCTAATTAACCGCGACCACGATTTCTATCGCTTTTCTTTTGCATGCCTGCTTTTTGAGCATCTGACGCAGGTAAATCGCTGGTCTGTCTAACTCTACGGTTCTCACTTTTTCTAGGTGCTGGCTTTTTCGGTGCTTCTTTACGCGCAACACTAGGTTTTTTGCTATAAGGTTCGCCATCTGTACGTGGCACTCGATCTAACGCGCTAATACGTTGTTTACGCACTTTAGGCATAAACACGGTTGTGGCTTTCAGCTTTTCACGTTGTGTGAGTTGTCTTAACGGTGCGCTTGGTACTGGCAAATCTGCCCATTCTAGTAAGCCAACCACTTCTTTTTGTTCAAGCTTTAACATGGAGCCACGTTTAACGCGAGGCGGTAAGTTAACTGGACCAAAGCGTACGCGCATCAAGCGGCTCACTGGCAACTGAAATGCCTCAAACAAACGGCGCACTTCACGATTACGACCTTCGCGCAAAATGACTTGGTACCAATGATTTGCACCCTCGCCACCTTGTGCAGTAATGCTATCAAAGTTCGCTGGGCCATCTTCTAGCTCAATACCTTCTTTCAATTGCGTCATTTGGCCTTCGGTCAACTCACCAAAAATACGCACGGCATATTCACGCTCAACTTCATAGCGCGGGTGCATAAAACGATTTGCCAATTCGCCAGAAGTAGTAAATATCAGCAAGCCGCTGGTATTCATATCTAAACGGCCGATGGCAATCCATTTACCATTTTTCACTTTTGGCAATTTATCAAACACGCTCGCACGGCCTTCAGGGTCATCTTGACTAACAATTTCACCTTCAGGTTTATGGTAAATCAATACTTGCGGCAATTCAGCTATAAATGGCAGTTTAACTGGGCGGCTATCTAAGCGCACCGTATCAAATTGCGTCACACCTTGACCTTGTGTTGCTGGCGCACCATTCACAGTAACGCGACCGCTAGCAATTAGCGTTTCCATATCGCGGCGTGAGCCTAAGCCAGCCAGCGCTAATAACTTATGTAAGCGTTGCGTAGGTTCTGGCGGCGCGTTAGGGTCTGTGTCTAATTTAGTAAAATTAGTGGTAGGACGACGAGGAGTCGCCTGCGGGTCGCGTTGTGTTTTAAAAGGACGTGCCATATTGATAAACTATTGATTGCAAAAGCGCATTTTACCGCAGATAGTGGAAATCGCCTCAGATTAAATCGGCTAGATTAAAAATCAATTTTAAAATAGCTAGAAAATTCAGTCTAAAAGCCTTTTATAAATCCAGCTGCGTTTCAGTTTTTACGAAATCTTCCATTGCGGGCAACTCAGCCAGAGACTTTAGGTTAAGATCATCTAAAAAATGCTTAGTCGTTGCGTACAATGAAGGTCGACCAGGAACTTCGCGCTGCCCTACTACATCCACCCAATCACGCTCTTGTAACTGGCGCATCAGATTGGGGTTCACGGCCACGCCGCGAATCTCTTCAATGTCGCCACGTGTTACAGGCTGTCTATAAGCAATAATCGCCAATGTTTCCATTACTGCGCGTGAGTATTTTGATTGTTTTTCTGGGTTCAGTCGCGCTAAAAAAGGGGCATATTCGGCTCGCGCTTGAAAGCGATAACCTGTTGCCACCTGCACTAACTCCATCGTGCGCGCATCCCAATCTTGCTTGAGTTCATCCAGCAGCATACGCAATGTGGCACGCTCCATACGGTCTGCAAACAACTTTTGCATATCATCTAAACTTAGCGGCTGCGTTGAAGTTAGCAAGGCCACTTCTAACACCTGTTTCTTCTGCGTAATGTTTTCGGGTTCGTTCATAGCATTCAATTATTCGCGAGAATTTAATTGTACGTAAATTGGCGAGAATGGCGCTTGTTGTGTCATGCGCAGCAAACCTTCACGCGCTAATTCTAAAATGGCTAAAAAACACACTACTAATTTTGGAATGCCATCTTTCGCTACATCAAATAGCTGAGAGAATTCTAAAAAATTATCCGCTTTTAAACGACGTAAGATAATGCTCATGTGTTCGCGAACAGAAAGCTCCGCCTTGCCAACCTTGTGATGCTTAAAATGGCTAGCGCGCTTCAACACATTGCGCCAAGCTTCGGTTAAATCATCTAAACTTACTTCAGGTGGTTTCACATCACCTATGTGCTGATAATAAGCACTGGCTACAATAATATCCTCACCCACCTTCGGCATTTCATCAAGACGCTGCGCAGCGAGCTTAATCGCCTCATATTCCATTAAGCGGCGCACCAATTCAGCTCTAGGGTCATCTTCAGACTCAATCTCGGCAGGTTTAGGTAACAACATGCGTGATTTAATCTCAATCAACATCGCTGACATCAGCAAGTAATCCCCTGCTAACTCCAACTTGATTGCCTTCATTTTTTCTACATACTCCATATACTGACGTGTTAAATCGGCCATTGGAATATCTAAAATATCAAGATTATGCTTACGGATTAAATACAGGAGTAAATCGAGTGGGCCCTCAAAGGCATCTAAATAAACCTCTAGTGCATCTGGTGGAATATAGAGGTCATGAGGAACTTGGGTAAAAGCTTCACCGTGAATGCGCGCATCTAAAGTGAGCTGAGTTTGCATATAAGGTTCAGTGCCCCACAGTTTTCGAAAACACGTTAATGATAATGACACCCGCAATAATGAAAGCTAAGCCTATGATTGCTGGCATATCTAAGGTTTGCCTAAAGACTAACCATCCCAACACTGAAATCAGTACAATCCCCATGCCAGACCAAATGGCATACATAATGCCAACAGGCAGTACACGCATGCTGATTGACATGAAATAAAATGCTGTACCATAACCCACCACTACAATTAATGACGGTATCAGCCGAGTAAACTCGTTTGAGGCTTTGAGTGCCGTAGTTCCTATCACTTCTGCAATTATTGCGATTGCAAGCGCTAACCAATGACTCATCAAAGCCCCAATAAATTATGTGTTGACTAAGAGTAATTCAAGCCCATCGCATCGCGTACATCACGCATGGTTTCACGCGCCAGTTTACGGGCTTTTTCACAGCCTTCTGCGACGATATTCTTCACTAAAGTAGGATCTTCAGCATATTGCGCAGCGCGTTCTTGAATTGGTTTTAACTCGGCTAGCACGCTTTCAATCACAGGGCCTTTACATTCTATACAGCCAATACCTGCGCTTTTACAGCCTGCTTGTACCCATTCTTGGGTCGCTGTATTTGAATAAATCTCGTGTAACTGCCAAACTGGACATTTTGCTGGGTCACCCGGGTCTGTGCGGCGTACTCGCGCTGGGTCTGTTGGCATGGTTTTGATTTTTTTCGCGACCGCATCCGCTGGCTCACGCAATGAGATGGTGTTGTTGTAAGACTTAGACATTTTTTGCCCGTCTAGACCTGGCATTTTTGAAGCTGGCGTGAGTTTGTATTCAGGCTCAAGCAGAATCATCTTACCGCCGCCTTCTAAGTAGCCCAACAGGCGCTCTTTATCGCCCATGCTCATGCCTTGTTGCTCTTCAATCAATGAGCGAGCAGCATCCAAAGCTTCTTCATCACCGCTTTGTTGATAGGCATTACGCATTTCTTCATACAAAGCACTGCGTTTACTGCCTAGTTTTTTGATTGCGGCTTCGGCTTTTTCTTCAAACCCTTTTTCTTTACCGTAAATGTGATTAAAGCGGCGTGCGATTTCACGCGTGAATTCAATGTGAGGAATCTGATCTTCGCCTACAGGTACTTGAGTCGCTTTATAAATCAAAATATCAGCACTTTGTAGTAGTGGATAGCCTAAGAAACCATAGGTAGATAAGTCTTTACTTGAAAGTTTTTCTTGCTGATCTTTGTAAGTCGGCACACGTTCCAACCAACTTAATGGCGTAATCATGCTTAACAAGGTATGTAATTCAGCATGCTCTGGCACACGGGATTGTATAAAAATCGTAGCGTTGGCAGGGTCTACGCCCGCAGCCAACCAATCAATCACCATTTCCCACACGCTTTCTTCGATTATCTCGGGCGTATCGTAATGCGTTGTCAATGCGTGCCAATCAGCTACAAAAAACAAGCATTCATGCTCGTGCTGTAGTTTAATCCAATTTTTAAGTACGCCGTTGTAATGCCCTAAATGCAAATTACCCGTTGGGCGCATACCTGATAAAACGCGTTCGATTGCCATGTGCGATAAAACCTTAAAATAAATACTAGAGTTAGAATTAGCCGTTATTATACAAACAAGCTTAGCCAAATAAGCTAATTATTAGCGCGTAAACCGCATTTATGAGTGGATCTAAAATTTTATTGAGTATGCCTGAGAACATCAGCGCAATTAAAATTAAGAAGCCAAAACGTTCAATTTGTGCAAACTTAATCGCGTAAGGCATAGGTAGCAAGCTTACCGCGATGCGTCCACCATCTAAAGGTGGCAATGGCAGTAGATTTAATACCATCAAAACAATATTAATACTGATACCTGCTTTAGCCATTTCAACCAACGGAAGCGAAATTGCTTCTGGTGCGCCCATAGCAAACTTAATCACGAATACCCAGAATATTGCCATTATAAAATTAGATGCAGGCCCAGCCGCAGCGACCCATAACATGTCTTTTTTAGGGTTCCGTAGACGGCTAAAATCTACAGGCACAGGCTTTGCCCAGCCAAAGAGAATGCCGCCTAAAAGTATGGTCATTGCTGGCAATAAAATCGTGCCGAACAAGTCAATGTGCTTTAAGGGGTTTAAAGTGATGCGGCCCGCCTTGTAAGCCGTCATATCGCCAAAGTGCTTAGCCGCGTAACCGTGCGCCGCTTCATGCACAGTGATGGCGAATATGATAGGCGGTGCATAAATAACTATTTTTTGTATTAGGGATAATTCCATTACCTACTCTTTTTCAAATAAATTTAATCTAACTCAAACCAAAAGGCGTCAAATCGCCTAGTCCCTCACGGATTAACTCTGGCGCATCACCCGTCAAGTTAATCACAGAAGTTGCACCTGCCACACAATGCCCTACATCAATGACTAAATCGACGACATGTTCCAATTTATCGCGAATTTCCCACGCTTCACTAAGCACTGAGTCTTCGTCTGGAATATAAAGCGTCATACTGAGCAAAGGTGCATCGATCTCTTCTAATATCGCTTGAACAACGGCGTGATCTGGCACGCGTAATCCTACTGTATTCCGTTTTGGATGCTGCAGCTTACGTGGCACTTCACGCGTCGCGTTTAAGATAAAGGTATAAGCGCCGGGCGTATTAGCTTTTAGCAGACGAAACTGACTATTACTCACAACCGCGTAATTGCCTAACTCACTTAAATTACGGCAAAGCAGTGTAAAAAGATGCTTGTCATCCACACCGCGAATCTGACGTATGCGCGTTTGCGCATCTCCATGCCCAAGCATGCAGCCCAATGCGTAGCCAGAGTCTGTTGGATACGCAATCACACCGCCATCGCGCAGAATTTCAGCCGTATGAACAATCAGGCGATGCTGCGGATTCTCTAAATTAATGTTGAACAGTTGGGACATGATATTGTGGATGTTGCTTTCAAATGAGCTCTGCAGCAGTTTCAGTAGTATTGCTTTTCGTGATATTCGTACTCGTCAACAAAGCCTCTGGCCAATCTTGCCAAATGGGTACGCAATTATTTGGTAGCGCTGGCAAGCGCCCCATTTCCATAAAGCTCACACCCTTGCCGTGATAATCCGTCCCCACTGAGGATTTCAAGCTAAACATCTGCGCATACTTTGCAAATTCGACATAATGCGCACCTGTATGGCTGCCTGTCACCACTTCAATCGCCGTACCGCCTAACGCGCGAAACTCTTCTAACAACAGCAACATATTAGTACGGCCTAAATCATACCGACCTGGGTGCGCTAACACCGCAACGCCGCCGCTACCGACAATCCAACCAATTGCTTCTTCTAAACTCGCCCACTGATGTTCAAAATAACCGGGCTTACCTTTGACCAAATATTTCTTAAATACGGACTTATTGTCTTTTGAAACTCCGTTTTCGACTAAAAATCTTGCAAAATGTATGCGGCCTATAATGCCATCGTTCACATACTGATAGGCGCCTTCTAGGCTGCCCATGATGCCAACTTTATCTAAGCCGGCCGCCATGCCCTCCGCACGCGTATGGCGTCCTGCGCGAAGTGCTGCCAAGCCTGCTTTCAAGGCAGGATACTCAGGATTGATTTTCAAGCCAACGATATGAATCGTACGCTTTTTCCAAGTGACTGAAATTTCTACACCATTGATAAAATGTACACCCCAGCGTTTAGCCTCTTCTGCCGCAACTGCCAAACCACCTGTATCATCATGGTCAGTTAAGGCCAATACATCAACGCCCTGCTTTGCCGCATACGCAACCAGCTCAACAGGGCTTAACATGCCATCTGAGACGGTGGTGTGGGAATGTAGATCAAAAATGAGTGGCATGAACGCAATACTTAAAAGTTAGGCTTAAAGAATAGTGATGAGTAAAAAAATACTTGAAAATTAAACCTTGTGGCACAACATCAATCATAGCAAAATAACGACTTACGCTAAAGCGTTGTTAATCATTGATTTTTTGAACGTAATTACAATTCACACAAGCACCACTTAGAAAGCGACTCGCCTAAAGCCATGAATAAGTTTTTATTCGACATGTTCCCTGTTATTTTGTTTTTTATCGCATTCAAGTTCTTTGGCATCTTCACGGCAACTGCAGTCACCATTGCCGCCACGATTGCACAAATTATCTACAGCAAAATTCGCTATGGCAAAGTTGAAAAAATGCTCATTGTGAGCGGCGCCGTTATTGGCATACTTGGCAGCATTACCCTGCTATTACATGACAAAACTTATATTATGATGAAGCCAACCGCGCTGTATTGGATACTTGCAGCCGCCCTACTCATTTCTAATTTACTTTTTAAGAAGAACTTGATTCAGCAAATGATGGCAAATCTGATTGATGCACCTACGCCCATTTGGAATAGACTCAACTTGGTATGGGTGGCTTTTTTAGTGCTACTGGGTTTTTTAAACCTGTATGTTGCATTTAACTATACTGAAAATGCTTGGGTCAATTTCAAACTATTTGGCGTGACTGGCATCATGTTTGTATTCTTCATCGCGCAAACCTTAGCGTTAAGAAAGTATCTGGTAGCGCCGGTTGATGAAGAAAATAAAGAAAAACAAGATAAAAGCGAGACAAAATAATGTGGTACGCAATCATGGCTGAAGATACGCCTAACAGCTTAGACAAACGTTTAGTCGCCAGACCTGAACATTTAAAGCGTTTACAAATACTGCAAGAAGCAGGCAAATTGTTGCTGGCGGGTCCATTTCCAGCGATAGATAGCTCAGACCCAGGACCAGCAGGCTTTACAGGCAGCTTGATTGTTGCAGAGTTCTCTAACCTTCAAGAAGCAACAGAATGGGCAAATAATGATCCGTTTGTCATCTCAAATGTGTATAAGAACGTTATAGTAAAACCATTTAGAAAAACTTTACCGAGTTAACTGTAATCAAAACTTCGTTCTCACCCAACACCTTCCCACACAGCAATATATAAGCCACAAATATGACTTTAGTTGAAGAAATCACCAGCCGCTTACAATCACTAGACCCTAGCACTTTGCAAATAGAGGATGAAAGCGCCATGCATGCCGGGCACGCAGGCAATACTGGTGGTGGCCATTTTAAACTCAAAATAACAAGCTCGCATTTTTCTGAAAAATCACAGATAATGCGTCATCGCATTATTTATCAGGCACTTGCCGAACTTATTCCTAGTAAAATTCACGCCTTGAGCATACACGCTCTGGCGCCAGAAGAACTTTAACCCCCTATTTCTAACCATGAGGATTTTCGCATGAAATTTACCCAAACCTTAATCGCAGTGGCTATTCTTTCATTAGCACCAGCAGCTTTTGCTGCAGACGCTGTAGCAACAGTTAATGGTAAACAAATCAAACAATCTGTTTATGATTACATTGCTAAGGACGCTGCTTCACGCGGCCAAAAAGTTGACGATCAAGTTAAACAAGCCATTACGAACAAATTGATAGACTCAGAACTTGTCTACCAAGAAGCGCAAAAACTAGGCCTAGATAAACAAGCCGATTACGTTGCACGTGAAGAGCTTTCACGCCGCGAACTACTTACTTCGGCGTATCTACAAGACTTTGTGAAGAAAAACCCAATTTCAGATGCTGATACTAAAGCCGCTTACGAACAATACAAAAAAGCTTATGGCGATAAAGAATACAGCGCACGTCATATATTGGTAAAAACTGAAGCTGAAGCTAAAGATATTATTGCGCAATTAGGCAAAGGCGCTGACTTTGCAAAACTTGCTAAAGAAAAATCAATGGATCCTGGCTCTAAGGAAAAAGGTGGCGATCTAGGCTGGTTCTCACCAGCAACGATGGTTAAACCATTCAGTGATGCTGTAGCTGGCCTACAAAAAGGCGCAGTTTCTGCTACACCAGCGCAAACTCAATTCGGTTGGCATGTAATTAAATTAGTTGACACACGTAGCGCGCAACCATTGGCTTACGACAAAGTAAAAGATGGTTTACAAAAAAATCTTCAACAACGTAATTTAGAAAAAATGATGTCTGATTTGCGCACTAAAGCTAAAATAGATATTTCAAAATAAGTCATTCTTATTCATTGAATTAGCAGTATTAAAAAAGGCTCATCGTGAGCCTTTTTTAATATGCGAGCATCTTAGTTTAACCAACTATTAATTTTTAGCCTATTGCATATTATTACTTTAGAAATGCACATCATTATAGAATTATGCGATAATAAGAATTATTATCATTTGTAATACTCTTACTGATTAATGCAACTGCTCTCTCAATTAAAAATTGGTCAAAACGCCATCATTACTGCGATAGAAGCGGATGAATATTTGTTTCATCGGCTCTCGGCACTAGGCTTTCGTGTAGGCAAACCGCTCAGCATTATCCGCCGCGCTAATTTCAATGGTCCACTTCATGTGCGCCTTGGTACCACCGATGTGATTTTGCGCGACACTGAGGCTACTCGCATACAAATCAACGCTGAAATTTAATCTACATTATTACCCCATAGAATAAGCCAACCCATTCATCTTTTGCGCCAACAATAAACACTCATGAAACGTATTGCACTATTAGGCATGCCCAACACAGGGAAATCTACCCTGTTCAATCGTATTAGTGGCGCATCTGCACGCGTTGGCAATTGGCCTGGAATCACTGTTGATTTAATGAGTGCAAAGATTTTGATTGGCGGGCATATTGCCGAATTAATTGATTTACCTGGCATTTATGATTTACATGGCTTTTCAGAAGATGAGCAAGTTGTCAGACGCTTTCTTTCGAATAATGCGGTAGACCTCGTCATTGTGCTATTGAATAGTTCGCAGATAGATCGCCAACTTTCATTAGTTTTGCAGATTAAAAAACTCAATATTCCAGCTGTACTTGCTCTAAACATGGCGGATGAAGCCAAGCAGTCTGGCATTACCATTGATACTGAAAGCTTGGCTAACGATTTGCACATACCAGTGTTATCTATCAGTGCAAAATATGGCGATGGTTTACCAAAAGCTTTACAAGCAGCCACGCAGATTATCAATCAGAATCAAACAGCGACTGACCCAAAAGTCATTAGCCAACTTCTACAAGAAGACCATCAAATCGAACATGAGATGGAAAAATTGATTCAACATCATGTGCAAATACCAACTACATTTACGGATAATACTACCGATAAAATCGATAAGGTTTTGCTACATAAATGGTTTGGTCTGCCTATATTTTTTGTTGCGATGTTTGTGTTGTTTCAGTTTATTTTCACCGTTGGCAAGCCGCTACAAGATGGACTAGCATGGGCTTTAAGCTTATTTAGATCAGGCTTGTTAGAACCAATATTCGTCTCAAGTCCAGCATGGTTTAGCGGTTTGATGTTAGATGGTGTTTATAACGGCGTAGCGACCGTAGCTGCATTTGTGCCTATTATTGTTTTATTCTTTTTAGTCATGTCCATGGTCGAAGATAGCGGCTATTTATCGCGTGCGGCTTTTCTTATGGACTCACTCATGGCAAAAATGGGCTTAGATGGCCGTGGCTTTGTGATGATGCTGATGGGCTTTGGTTGCAACGTACCGGCACTGATGGGTACACGCATTATGCGCTCTCGCCCAATGCGCTTGCTAACGATGCTGGTGATTCCATTATCATTATGTTCAGCACGGCTACAAGTGTTTATTTTCATTATCACGGCGCTATTTACCGCAAAACATGCACCGCTGGTTTTATTCACACTTTACGTGATGAGCTTTTTAACGATGTTTTTAACTGCCATTCTTTTTCAAGGACAGTATAAAAACACCGAGCCATTCATTCTCGAATTACCACCCTATCGCTTTCCTACACTACGTCAAATCATATTAAGAGGTTGGCATGAGGTAAAACACTTCTTAGTACGTGCTAGCAAATTTATTGTGATTGGTGTTGTGCTGGTTTGGGCGCTGACTAACTTCCCAAGTAACGTTCCACCAGCCAGCGCAGGTACTTATGCAGGCCAAATTGGCGCGTTGTTTGCACCTATACTAGATCCACTCGGTATTAACAATCAGCTAGCCATTGCTTTAATATTTGGTTTTGTCGCTAAAGAGATCGTTGTTGGCGCGCTTGCTGTGATTTACGGTATGCAAGGCGATGCCCTCATGGTGCATATGGCAACGCAAATTGATTGGGTGCAAGCCATGAGCTTTATGTTGTTCACGCTGATATATACGCCATGCTTATCGACCATTGCCACGCTTAGAAGTGAGGCTAAAAGTAGCGCTTTCATGTGGCTATCAATTGCTTGGTCGCTAGGACTGGCTTGGGTGGTGAGCTTTGTGTTTTATCAGGGTGCGCGCTGGCTAGGTTATTGATTACTCGCGCGGCTTAAACTTCAGAGTTGGTGATGACCTAATATGATATTTGCCCAGATAAATACCATGCCCTCTGATTGTCTTTATCTGCAATGTTACCTAGATCTACATAAGCAGCTGTGACCGATAGGTTTCTTATAGGAAACCAAGTTACAAATAAATCCTTAGCATCGTCTTCCTTCGGCCCACTTAAATTGTCTGGCTTAGCTCTATACTCGGCACCAAGCAAAATATTATCAGTCAGCATTAGCGCTAAAGAAACCGCTGGCTCTAAACGATAACCATCGTGTTTATCTCCACCAAAACCTAGTATGCCAAACTGATTCGCTTCGGTTGCAAGCAGGGTCGCATTCAGTAGAACATTTCGGCCGTTAATCGCGGCTAAATAAAGCTTGGTTGCGGATACGTACATATCAACACTTGATGATTTTTTAGCGCCAAGTGACTTAGGCACAAAAGAAAAATCTTCATTATGCTTAATTTGTATACCTGCTGCGATTTGCGGAATCCAGTTATCCTGATCATAAATCGCATCACCCAAAACCCTTACTTTTACACCGAGTGAGTCTAGCCTAATAGATTCGCCGGGAACGGTATTGCTTAAACCAAACTTTTGCTGACTCAGCGACACTTCAACTCGGTTATACAAACCCACGCTCACGCCGCCACTACTCAGTTCAAAACCACCATTAGTTCTTAGTTCAGTATAGTAAGCCGATGCACCGATTTGTGTATCCGTGCCATATCCGCTAATGAGCGCCCAAGGATTGAGTCCGCCGCCTGCAGAGCCTTCAATTTGAGTAACGCCCCCTGTTGCTAGCAAGCGATCGCCCGCAAAGCTTGGTGCTACGTAGAATAGTAAGTTTAAAATACATAAAGTAATGATATTTTTCATGTGCAGAAGTACTTCTTAAATAAGTTGAATTTGTAGTCTAAAAATAGTTTATTGTTAGACCACTTCATTAGTTAAAATTTTACAAGTTGTAATGCCAGGTTGAATAACAGATTAGCTAGTAATTCTTAGCCTTATTCGCCATTTCAACTTCACCAATAATCAATATAATGAGAGTTGTTTATTTTTTTGTAACTGATGATGAAACTGATAACACTTAAATTTTTTACGATCGCTTTTTGCGCACTCATTAGTTTATTGGGATGTTCTCAATTAGCGACAAAATCTAATAGCTCAGAGCCGCCAAAGACCAATGCGCAGGACAGTCTATTTAATAGAATGGGCGGATTACCAGTTATTAAGATAATTGTATCTGAAACTATCGACGAAGTTTCAAGCAACCCAAAAACATCACGATCATTTAAAGACATAAAACTGCCGAAACTTAAAGAGAGCGTTGTCAGTCAAATTTGCAAATTGACTGGTGGTGGTTGTGAATACGATGGCGAAACAATGCTAAATTCGCATAAAGACGCAAAAATATCAACCGCAGAATTTGAGTTGTTTGTTTCAGTATTCCGAGAATCTCTCAGTAGGCACACCAATACCCGCGAGAAAAATGAGCTTCTGAAAATTCTGGCACCAATGAAGCGCGATATTGTCACTATTCAATAAACATAATTTTAGGATAACTCTTTATGACGTCTCTCAAACATGCAGTGCATCAGTATTTTCTTAGTTCTTTCATACTGATATGCATGTTAAATTCATATGCAAAAGCTGCAGAAATTGAGGTTCAAGTGAATGACATTGCAGGCGCTAGCGTTGAAAACGCAGTGGTGTATTTGGAACCTAAAGATAAAACCCCGCCAATGATAAAAAGCCAAGCAGCTATTGCGCAAAAAAATAAAACATTTGTTCCACTAGTGACAGCCATACAAGCTGGCAGTAGCATCACTTTCCCAAACCAAGACTCCGTAAGACATCATGTTTATTCGTTCTCACCTGCGAAAACTTTTGAGTTAAAACTATATTCTGGCGTACCAAGTACACCAGTAGTGTTTGATAAAGCTGGAACAGTAGTGCTAGGTTGCAATATACACGATCAAATGCTTGCATTTGTTTACGTTGTAGATACGCCTTATTTTGCTAAGACTGATGCTAGCGGCAAGGTCAAAATGAGTGACATTCCTAATGGAGATTACCTATTGAAAGTATGGCATTACGCGTTAAGAAAAGAGAACGTGACTGTTGATAAGTCACTATCTACCAAAGAGTCTGGCACCATCAAAATGGTGATTGATATTAAAGCTTCCATTTAATTTAGTTAGCCATTGATTTAAACCTAAGACTTAATGAAATTTAAAAGTCTAAATACAAGAATAACTTTCATATTTCTAGTGCTCATTCTTAGCATTCAGATTTTAGGATCTATTGCCATTAGATTGAGTATTGAGAAAAATGCTCGTGCGTCGGTGAACGAACAGTTGGTGCTGGGTGAAAAAATATTTTTGAGCCTACTAGATCAAAACTCTGAGAGCTTAAGTCAAGGTGCACGAATTCTTGCTATTGATTATGGATTTAGGCAGGCTATTGCATCCAATGACGATGAAACAATGCTATCTGCGCTTAATAATCAACAAAAACGCCTTGGCGCTAACATCTCAGTCTTTTATACCTCAACCAAATTTTACACAACAGCGGATGATCATCAATTAATTTCAGGTGAAAAAATTTATGGTGATGTTAAATTTGCAGTTAAAACACTTGTAGACAACGCTCAGGAATCAGGCAACTTTAAAAGTGTTGCCATTTTTAATAACGAACCATACCAACTTGTTGCCGTGCCAGTTAAAGCGCCATTAACCATAGGCTGGGTAATCATGGGCTTCAAAGTAGATAACATATTAGCTAAAAAATTACATAAATTAAGTAATCTTGAAGTCACATTCGTGAGCAAGGCAAATCATGCGAATTGGTCATTAACCGCATCGACGTTAACGGGCTCTTCAACTAACAACATTATGACGCAGCCCTCTAACCTGATTAATACGAAAACAATGAATCGAGAAATCGATATTGATGGCATTTCATTTGGCTCTCGTTATGTATCTATTTTAAACAGCCCAAATCAGGTGCTATACGCCGTATTACAACGCTCTATCGACGAAGCAACTGCGCCCTACAAAAACCTACAGCTTACCTTGTTAATTTTGACAATTTTTGGTGCATTCATATTTGCAATCAGCATTCATTACGTTTCAAAATTCATTACCAAGCCCATTACAGACCTAGTGCAAGTAGCCAAAAGCCTTGAAAAAGGTAACTACGAAGTTTCCATTTCAACAGATAGAAAAGATGAGCTTGGTGAGCTTAGTCGCAGCTTTAGTAGCATGAGCGAAGCCATTTCAACGAGAGAGAAAAGTATTTCAAGGCTAGCTTACTTCGATGAACTGACACACTTACCGAATAGAACATCGTTCATGCTGAAATTGAATAAAGCATTAGAAGAGGCTGAAGTCACTAAGCAGCAATTGACTATATTTATTCTAAACTTAAACCGCTTCAAGCAAATCAACAATATTCTAGGTCATGATGCCGGCGATGAGATTTTGCGTGTAGTCGCACAAAAGATTAAAGCGACGGCTAGAGAACAAGATTTTGTAGCGCGTATTGCTGGCGTTCAATTCGCGATGATACTGTCTGATACCACTTCTGAATTTGGCTTGAGCTTAGCTGAAGACTTATCTAAAAGTTTTGAGAGCCCAATCTTAATCAGTATGCAGTCTGTTGATGTCAGTGCGAGCATCGGCATCGCTACATACCCTAAGCATGCTAAAAATGAAGCTCAGCTTCTTACAAGAGCTGAAATGGCCATGCATGCAGCTAAAGCAAGTCGAGTTGGAACTACTGTTTTTGATAAAAGCTATGATTTGAACAGCTCAACAAACTTATCAATGGCATCTGAACTGAAAAATGCGATTGCTGGCAATCAACTCATCATGTATGTTCAACCTAAGATTGATATTGCCTCTAGCAAACTCACTTCATTAGAGGCATTAGTCAGATGGAAACATCCTGAAAAAGGATTTATTTTCCCAGACCAGTTCATCCCTTTTGCTGAGCAAACTGGCTACATACAACTGATTAGTCAGTGGATGCTTAACGAAGCAGCAAGATATAGCCAAATCTGGAATACCATGAACTTGCATTATCCTATTGCGGTGAATATCTCCACCAGGGATTTAATCGACCAAGAATTACCGGAAAAAATTAATGCCATATTCAAAACATACCACATTGATGACAGCTCATTATCACTAGAAATTACTGAAAGCAGCATCATGGACGACCCTGTGCGGGCCCTTGCCACACTGGACAAACTTTCCAGCATGAATATTAAATTGTCGATTGATGACTTTGGTACTGGGTACTCATCTTTGGCATATTTAAAACGCCTGCCTGTTAATGAGTTAAAAATTGATAAATCATTTATTCTAAAAATGGAGCAGGATGAAAGCGATAAGAAAATTGTTCAATCAACGATTGATTTAGGACACAACTTAGGGCTTAAAGTCGTTGCGGAAGGCATTGAAAATCAGATTGTTTGGGATCTATTAAGAAAAATGGGCTGTGATTCTGGCCAAGGTTACTATATGTCTAAACCCATGCCTGCCAATGACTTTGCTAGCTGGATAAGTCTTTGGGACAGCAGCTCTATATATAAAGAAACCCGATTAAGTAATGATGAGTAAAAATGTCGCAAATGAAATCTAAAATCGGAATACGCGCAAAGTATTTATAGTGAATCAAATAGCGGTTATGTTCTAAACATAAAATAAACTGCACCCATCAAACACACTCCCGCCCACAAAAAATCTAGCTTGAGTGGCTGATGCATATAGAGCACAGCAAATGGTACAAACACTGACAAGGTAATCACTTCTTGTAATATTTTTAATTGCCCAAGAGACATTATCGTGAAACCTAGGCGGTTTGCCGGCACTTGGAACATATACTCCATAATTGCAATGCCCCAGCTAATGAGTGCGGCGATAATCCAAGGTTTCTGACTAAGGTTTTTCAGGTGTGCGTACCATGCAAATGACATGAATACGTTCGAAATGGTGAGTAAGAGGATGGTTTTGAGAATAGTAGGCATGATGGCTTAAGCTAACAAGGTAGGAGTGACGAACGCCGCTCCTACCAACAGCATTTAGACGGCTGACTCGCCTGTTTCACCAGTACGAATACGAATAACTTGTTCAACTGTGCTGACAAAAATCTTACCATCGCCGATTTTACCTGTATGTGCGGCTTTAATAATGGCATCCATTGCAGCTTCTGCTAAATCATCCCCAACGACTAACTCCAATTTGATTTTAGGCAAAAAATCAACCACGTATTCAGCACCACGGTATAGCTCAGTATGACCTTTTTGGCGACCAAAACCTTTTACTTCCGTTACTGTTAGTCCGTTAACACCAATGCTAGACAAGGATTCACGTACTTCGTCTAATTTAAATGGCTTGATGATTGCTTCAATTTTTTTCATATTTGCTGAGCTCCAGAATGGTTTTTTTAGTTAACTTAATTTAATCATTAAATTTATTTTTATAATTAGTTCAAGTGTATATCAAAATCTAACTTCACTGTTATCGGATGACGCCTATCTTTTCCAAAACCGCGATGCGTAATGCGAACGCCTACTGGAGATTGCCGGCGTTTATACTCATTTCTATCTATCAGCGTAATCACACGGTTCACATCTGTCGACGAATAACCCATTGCAATAATATCTTTAGCACTTAAGTTGTCTTCCACATAGGCTTCAATAATGACATCTAGCACGTCATACGGCGGCAAGCTGTCTTGATCTAATTGGTTAGCACGTAACTCGGCAGACGGTGGGCGTGTGATGATGCGCTCAGGAATGGCTCTTGATAAACTATTGCGATAATTACAAAGCCTGTAGACCAACGTTTTTGGCACATCTTTTAATAAGGCAAAGCCGCCAGCCATATCGCCGTAGAGCGTACAGTAGCCAACGGCTGTTTCACTTTTGTTGCCGGTAGTTACAACGATACTGCCAAATTTATTCGATATTGCCATCAATAACATACCGCGAATGCGTGCTTGCAAGTTTTCTTCTGTGGTATCAAAAGGCAAACCTTTAAACTCGTCAGCAAGCGCCACCCTAAAACCCTCGTAAAGATTAGCAATTGGCATTTGGCTGTACTTCACGCCAAGTAGCTTAGCCATTTCAGCGGCGTCACTCACGCTGATGTCTGCAGTAAACTCTGATGGCATCATAACCGCTTGCACGTTTTCAGCACCCAGCGCGTCTACTGCAATTGCCATTGTGAGCGCAGAATCAACTCCTCCAGATAAACCTAGCACAACCCCAGGAAAACCATTTTTGCGCACATAATCCTGTAAACCTAGTTTTAAAGCAGTATACACAGAGGCTTCTATCGACAGCTGCGGTGTAACGGCAGCTGCGATTGGCTGTAATCCATTAAACTCGACTATTTCTAATGCAGCATCAAAAGCTGGCAACTGTTGGGTTAAATCACCCTCTGAATTTAATACAAATGACGCGCCATCAAATACCAATTCGTCTTGCCCGCCCACCATGTTGGCATAAATAATCGCCAAATCAGTTTCATATACACGTTCGCGCAGAATCTCTAAGCGCGTCGACTGCTTTTCCATATGAAATGGTGACGCATTCAAGGCGATCAGTACTTCAGCACCAGCAGCTTTAGCTAATGCTGCTGGATTTGGCTCCCATACATCGGCACAAATCAACACGCCAATCTGCACACCACAATGCTCAAAAACTAGAGGCTCTCCGCCAGCAGTAAAATAGCGTTTTTCGTCAAACACACTGTAATTAGGTAAGGCATGCTTATAGTATGCTGCAAAGACCTTGCCATCTTTCAGTACTGATGCCGCATTAAAGCATTCGTCACCCACTTGACGCGGATGCCCAACAATCACAGTAATATCAGCTAACGCAGTGCTTAACTTTTCTAAAGCGGCATCACAAGCTTGTAGAAAGTCTTCACGAAGTAATAAATCTTCTGGTGGATATCCACACAATGACAGTTCAGGTGTCACCATCAAGGTAGCGCCATGCTGCTTTGCAAGTGCTGCGTTAGCTATTATTTTAGCTACATTGCCCGCAATATCACCCACTAAACAATTCATTTGTGCGATGGCGATTTTCATTATGTAATTGTTATTCTTCTTTTTTAGAGGTAAATCAAAGTAAAAGTAAATCTAAGCAAAAAACAAACTAACTGAGTGTCATTAATAACTACCGCCAGCACCCTTAATCAACTCCACAATCTCTGTATTCTGTCCTTTAAGCGCATAAACCAAGGCGGTTAAACCATATTGGTCTTTAGCTTTAACTTTTGCATTATTTTCTAAAAGCAATTTCACCATATCAGGCTTCTTATTGCTGACCGCAATATGCAGCAATGGTGTACCTTCTGAGTCTAAGTTATTCACATTAGCACCCGCGGATAAAAGCACTTTTGCAGCCTCAAGTTGAGATTTTTTTACAGCCCAAGTAAGTGCCGTCCATTTTGAAAGGTCCTTTTGATTCACATTTGCTCCACGCTTAGCCAATAACTGAATGGCTGGCGCATGGCCTTGACGCGCTGCGACCATCAACGCGGTGAGGCCTAAATTATCCTGCGCCTGAAGATCGGCCTTATTATCAAGCAGCGCAGTAATCGTTGGAATATCGCCGCTTTTAGCTGCGTGCATCAACACCGTTTTACCGTCATCACTCTTGGTATTTGCATCTACACCGTGCTTTAGCAAAGTACTCACTGTATCTGAAAATCCCGACACAGCTGCAATACCAAATGCACTCCAACCTGCTGAGTCACGGACTTTAGCATCAGCGCTATTCTTTAACAGCACTTCTGCCGTGATGAAGTGATTCTTTTTAGCGGCGTACATCAATGGCGTCCAACCGCCCTTATCTTTAGCATTAACATCTGCACCCTTGCTGATTAGCGCAGCTACGACATCAGCTTTATCTTTACGAACAGCGTACATTAAAGCCGTTACGCCATCCTCATCCTTTGCGTTAGCATCCGCGCCGCTAGCTAACATTGCGTTCACCGTAGCAACATCGCCCTTAGAGGCTGCGGTGAGAAGATATGAAATCTCTTCTGCTGCATGGACAGGCAACACCGAAGTGAAAGTGAGGAATAAAACCGCAAACAAATGTTTAAATGTAGTGTGCATATAATCTTTAAAGATTGGTTCCCTGTAATTCAATAAGCTAGAAATTAAGCATTTTTGTTGTGAATAGCAGCTAACACAGCCTCACCCAAACCTGCCGGTGAACTGGCCACTACTGCGCCAGCCAATTCAAGCGCGCGAATCTTATCAACCGCTTTACCGCTACCACCTGAGATAATCGCTCCAGCATGCCCCATCCGCTTGCCTGCAGGTGCCGTTTGCCCTGCGATGTAGGCTGCAACTGGCTTAGTCACATGGCTTTTAATATATTCTGCTGCAGCTTCTTCGTCTGAGCCGCCGATTTCACCAACCATAATAATCGCTTCGGTTTCGCTGTCAGCTTCAAACATTTGTAAGCACTCAATAAAATTAAGCCCTTTAATTGGATCGCCGCCAATGCCCACGCAAGTACTTTGACCTAAATTGAGTGCAGTAGTTTGATGTACTGCTTCATATGTGAGTGTACCAGAGCGAGAAACAATACCAATTTTACCGCGCATATGAATACTGCCAGGCATAATGCCGATTTTGCATTCATCTGGCGTAATGACACCTGGGCAATTAGGGCCGATTAATTTGGTTCCATTGGCTTTTAAAGCCGCTTTTACATTGAGCATATCCAACACAGGAATGCCTTCCGTGATGCAAATAATTAAATCTATGCCTGCATCACAAGCTTCTAAAATTGAATCTGCAGCAAAAGCTGGCGGTACATAAATCACACTTGCGGTTGCGCCAGTGGTACGCACGGCATCACGCATAGTATTAAATACAGGTAAACCTAGATGAGACATTCCACCTTTACCCGGCGTAACGCCACCAACCATTTTTGTACCATAAGCAAGCGCTTGTTCCGAATGGAATGACCCTTGTTTGCCTGTAAAACCTTGGCATAGTACTTTGGTGCTTTTGTTGACTAAAATACTCATTACGCCACCGCCTTCACAGCTTGTACGGCAGCATCTGTCAGACCATTTGCTGAAATAATATTCAATCCACTTGTTTGCAACATTTGTTTACCTAAATCCACATTGGTACCTTCTAAACGCACGATGACCGGAATTTGCATACCAACATCTTTAACTGCAGTGATAATACCTTCTGCAATGATGTCACAGCGCATAATGCCACCGAAAATATTCACTAAAATGGCTTTAACATTATTGTCTGCTAAGATGATTTTAAATGCTTTGGTTACAGTTTCAGCCGTTGCACCACCGCCTACATCGAGGAAGTTAGCAGGCGTTCCGCCGTGCAGCTTAATTAAATCCATAGTTGCCATGGCCAACCCTGCACCATTGACCATACAGCCGATATTGCCGTTAAGCGCGATATAATTTAAGCCAGCATGATGCGCAACCGCTTCTTTGCTGTCTTCCTGCGACCAGTCACGTTGCTCAGCTAAGGCTTTTTGACGATACAAGGCATTATCATCAATGCTCATTTTGCAATCTAAGGCAAACAGCTTGCCCTCAGCAGTCACCACTAATGGGTTAATTTCCAGCAAAGCCAAATCGTTTTCTTTGAATAAACGATACAAGCCTTTTAATATTTTAGTGAAAGCACTGATTTGGTCACCAACTAAATCTAACTTAAACGCCAAATTGCGCGCCTGAAAATCCACAACGCCATTTAACGGATCGCACACTTCCTCTAAGATTTTCTCAGGGCTCGTTTGCGCGATTTCTTCAATATCCATGCCACCAGCACTTGAAGCAATAATCACAACCCGCTCTAAAGTTCTATCTACCAACATAGACAAGTAAAGCTCGCGCGCGATTGGCAAGGTTTCTTCAATCAATACTTGGTTAACAAGTTGGCCATCTGGTGCATTTTGGTAGGTGACTAAAGTTTTGCCTAAAAGCTCACTCACAACCGCTTGCGCTTCTGTGGTTGATTTAACTAACTTAACGCCACCCGCTTTACCACGCCCGCCTGCATGGATCTGCGCTTTCACCACCCATGCATCACTGGTGATTTCTGTAGTCGCAGCAGCCGTGTCTTTAGCCACCGTCACCACTTGCCCACGCGGAACCGGAATGCCGTATTTTTGCAGTAAAGTTTTGGCCTGATATTCATGCAAATTCATAAAATAATGTTCTTATTAAAAGTAATGCACATTTTCGCGCAAAACAGCTAAATACGCTAGTATTGGCTTGATATTCTGTGTGTTTTAGTCATTTGAAATAGGTGCCAAGTGTATAATCACTTTTTTAACAAAATTTTTAAGCCATGCGCCTCGTTATTCAAGCTTCTCCAAGCCAAGGTTCTACCATCACTTTTTCACATTTGGCGCATATACACCAATTGTGCGCTACCAGTGTTCAATTCACTCAAATTGCGGAACATGCTTATTATCTTGCCAACCAGAACACGCCTAACGAAGCCGTACAGCAGTTTTGTGCGCAACAGAAAATTGACTTCGCGTATGTTGAAGACAAGCAACTACTTAAAAATTATGGCTTGTGCGTCATGGACATGGATTCCACGCTGATTAGTATTGAGTGTATCGATGAAATTGCCGATATGGTCGGTATCAAACCGCAAATCGCGGCGATTACAGAACGTGCAATGCAAGGTGAACTAGACTTCGCACAAAGTTTGCGTGAACGCGTGACCTTACTTAAAGGCTTGCAGGAGTCTGATTTAATGCGCGTATTGAATGAGCGCCTGAAGTTGAACCCTGGTGCCCTTGAATGGATAGCCACATGTAAGGCAAATAACATCACTACTTTACTGGTTTCTGGCGGATTCACGTTCTTTGCTGAACGTGTGAAAGAAATGCTGAAGTTAGATTATGCCGTTTCAAACACGCTAGAAATTATAGACGGAAAATTGACGGGCAAAGTATTAGGTAATATTGTAGATGCTCAAGTCAAAGCCGACGAGTTAATTAAATTACGTGAGAAGTTAGGCTTAAGCACAGCGCAAACCATTGCCATTGGCGATGGCGCCAACGACCTTAAAATGATGTCTGCAGCAGGTATTGGCATTGCTTACCATGCGAAGCCTATCGTACAAGCGCAAGCCACTTATGCACTAAATCATGTGGGCTTAGATGGTGTAGCTAATCTACTTAACACCTAGAAATTCATATCATTATTGTGAACACACTCAACCCGTTATTTAGCGGGTCCTAACTTAACCTGTCCTAGGATTTGCGTTGAGATTAAATCAGAGCGTGTATATGGCTCATCACGCCCAGACATCAATAGAGCAAGCTCTATTTCCATATCATGCGTTGGAATGTAATTTGGCATGATTGAGCCAAATACTAACAAGCAAACCAAAACCATTACCTGTAGATATGCTAAACGCTGACGCTGATAATTCATAGCATCTAACACCAATACACACACTAGCATACCTAAAATCCAAGCTGGAATAACTTCACTCATACTGTGTGCGCCAGTGATAATACGCGATGTTCCTACCAAAAAACTCAATGCTATACCGAACCACAATCCGATATTTCTATACTTTGTTTGCGCCCCACCATAAGCTGAGTAAAACAATATGGGATAAATGGAAGTCGCTAACAGCGCATGCCCACTGACTCCGGTAAAGTCTAGCAGTGCAATCCCTATGCCCCAGCCAAAGAACATAACCTTAGTAACTGTCGTAAAAGTGATCGCTAAACCAAGCGTAACCATCCATAAATAGGCGACTTGCTTTTGATTGGATAGCCAAAGATTAATCACGGTAATTACCATGATAGGTATCAATAAGCTTGACGAACCAAGATGCGTGATGAACTGCCAGTAAGAACTTGATTGTAGTGTTGAAATTTGAGTGATCATAAAATAACTTGAAACTGAGAAATTCTTTGCTTACGATGAGTCTTGATTGGCCGAACCTCAGTTTAAGTCGTTATCAATAAAGAGTAAGGATTAACAGTATCCCCTTGCTCACTGACAATATTGTGACAAATAATCTAATGCCTTAAACAAAACCATTTTGAGTTTAATACAGTCGTGCAACGCATAGGCTTGCCGAGGTTAGTGATATTTTGCTAGATTTACAGTCAGTATTAATAGGAGTTTAAAGCGCACCCAAATACTCAAGCTCTACTTCCGTGAACCCCGCTTGTCGCCTTGCTTCCATATTAAATGGTGGTCGCAGTTTTGGCGCGCTGTATTGTTCTGCTAGTTGCCGATAGGTAGACACTGGCTCCAAATCACTTTGCTCGCAAAGCCAGTTAAACCAATGATTACCAATCGCAACGTGGCCAATTTCATCGCGCAAAATAATATCTAATATCTCGGTTGCTGTTAAATCCCCTACTTGCGCCAGCTTGGCTCTTAATTGTGGCGATGCATCTAAGCCACGCGCCTCCATCGTACGCGGCACTAAAGCGATGCGTGCAAGCACGCTGTCTTTAGTTCTTTCTGCCATTTCCCACAGACTATTGTGCGCATCAAAATAGCCGTAATCAAAACCCAAAGTCTGTAAATGTGCGTTGAGCAGACTAAAATGATAAGCTTCTTCATCGGCCACTTTCAGCCAATCTGCATAAAACTGAGCGGGCATTGCTGCAAAGCGCCAAATCACGTCTAATGCCAAATTAATGGCATTAAACTCAATATGAGCAAGCGCATGAATCAAAGCCGCACGGCCTTCTAGCGTGTTCATGGCACGGTGTTTGAGTAACCGCGGGGCAATGAGTTGCGGTTTTTCGGGTCGTCCAGGGACTGAGAGGTATGTTGAAATTGATTGATTAACGTCTAGCAAAATATCGCCAGCTGACCAATTGCTGGCAAGCTGGCGCACTGCATTGGCTTTTATCACAGCATTTGTTTCCGCTAAGCAAGCAAGAGCTGCTTGGCGAAGTTCCTTCTGCATAGAGCCTGAAGTCATTGAACTAGTATTTATTAACAGTTATTGCAAAGGAATGAAATCTAACTCGCCCGCTTTCATGTCTGGCACCATGATGTATTTTTCATCTTTGGTAATCGCAATATCAGCAGCTGATTGATAGCCGCCTTTTACCAAAGCGACATCACCTTTGGTATTCACGCTAAAAACCTTACCATTCTTCCAATCGCTCACGTACATAGTGCCATTAGAGCGATGTAATAAGCCATCACCACCGCCAAAACCTTCGGCAATATCATTGAGTGCTTTGGTTTCTGTATTCAAGCTATAAAGTATGCCAGAAGTGAAATCAACGTAAATTAACACCTTACCAGTATCATCAGCAAGCAAGCCATTGGGCGCTTTAACACGCGCATCTTGCACATTGTTAATGAGTAGTTTAACCTCACCTTTTGGGCTGATTTTATAAATGGCACCGCCTTTGCCAGCACCAAACAGGTCGCCACTATCGCTCACGTACAAATTACCTTGAGGATCTGCTTCCAAATCGTTCAAGAATAGAGGCGTGACTGGAAATGCGCTTGCTGGTACAAACGACTGCACTTTACCTTCCATATCTATTTTCATAATTTTGGTTTTGTCAGCCACGTACAAAGTTTTACCAATAATCGCTAAACCTTTTGGATCATCTAAACCTGTCGCAAACACGCGTTTCTTGCCATTCTCGATAACGGCAATCTGACCGTCACCATCTTTGCCAAACTCATTAATTTCAGAGACATAGATTTTGCCATTCTTAGCTTGAACCACTGACTCTGGCGTTTTCAGTCCTGTGATTTTTTGCATCACGCCTTGGTTGCTTTTCACTTCAGTTGCACAACCGGTTGCTAAAAAAGCCAACATTAGCGTACTTATTATTAATTTATTTTGCATGGTTCTATCCTTTGAATTTTAAAACTATAAAGATGCTGAGACCTAAAGTTAAGCTTAATCTAAGTTAATCTTCAACCAAGTTAACTCGTCTAATAAAAGCTAACTTTTGTGTCGTTTTGCGCGCCTATCATGCCACATGGTAACTTAGCTTCTGATTTGATACTACCCTGCGAAGGATTAATGGTAAGTTTAGTCATCAAATCTTGCATCGCCAAGCCATAAACTTTATTGAGATGGTACTTAGTGCCATTATCAAAACTGGTATACCCAAGCTGCTGTGCCTCTCCTACATAAGTGCCTAACACATCACCTTTGCCTGAAAATACGGTCGCTACTAGCTTGCTATGATAGACATGCATCTGCGGGTTATAAAACACGCTTGGCTTAATGCGAACAATCATGTCAGCTGTTTCATTAGCCTGACATAAAGCCATTTCAACACGCTTCTCTTGTAATGATTTTAAAGCAATAGGTTCGACCAATGGCCCTTGCGCAAACCAATAGTCGTAATAAGGTGCCAATAAATGCACGCTGTAGTTGTAATCATTTGGGCTGATATACAGCAAGGTTTTTGTATTTGATTCAGCAGCGTAAACTGATGCTGAAAGACTCGCGAGCAATAGCGCACTGGCTAATTTTTTAGTAAAACTTATCATAGATTGACTCCTGATGTCATTTGTAAGTAACTTCGTAAGTGACCTTCGTATATCTAACTTAATACTTAGTGTTTGAAGAGTAGAGTTTAGTTCTTATTAAGTGTTGAGATGTGAGCTTAGCATAGTCGAAATTACATTTTTAAGGCTTTTTCTAATACATTAGATTATGCTAACGTTAAATCGTACAGCTCATGCTTAACTCTATATTATTCAATATAATATGGCTCTCTAGCCCACATTAATCAAGAGTTAAATGTACTAATTTTTTATATTTTAAGTAAATAAAATGACTAAACGAGACATATTAAAAGCCTTTCAATTTCGTCATGCTTGCAAAGAGTTTGACCCTAATAAAAAAGTCTCAAAAGATGATATGGATTTCATTTTAGAAACAGCCCGTTTGTCGCCTAGCTCCTTTGGCATTGAGCCTTGGCATTTTATCGTGGTGCAAGATGCTGAACTAAGAGAAAAGCTTAAAAACGGTGCTTGGGGTGCAACTAAAAAGTTAGAAACTGCTAGTCACTTCGTTGTCTGCTTAACTATGAAATCGCATTTTCTAAAATACGATAGCCCATACGTCAAAGACTTTATGAAGAACGTACAGCATCTATCTGATGAAGTGATCGAGCCAAGAAGCAAGTTTTACACGGAGTTCCAAAAATCTGACTTTGACTTGAGTGATGATAGAAAACTGTTTGATTGGGCGGCCAAGCAAAGTTATATTCCATTAGCTAACATGATGACGACCGCAGCCATGCTAGGCATAGACTCCTGCCCGATTGAGGGCTTTAAACAGGCTGAGACAGATGCCGTTTTACAACAAGACTTTGGTGTCGATACCACGCAATATGGCATTTCTTACATGGTGGCTTTTGGCTATAGAGTGAATGAACCCAAAATAAAAACCAGAAGATCAACGGAAGAAGTGATTACTTGGCGTTAAGCAAATATCATTAAGTTCTAAATACTACTTAAGTTAAAGTGTCTGCCCAAATATTCTGCGCCCAAGCCACCGCATATGCGCCCTCTTTCTCACTCGGGCTCATGGACACACCGCCACCTTCGGCAGATACCATGATTTTTTTACCTTCATCATAGCGGTACACATTGGCTACATGCATGGCAGATTTATCCGTGACATAGCTATAACAAGTATTGGCAAATACTGGCGCCGGATCTGGCGCTTGCCCAGCAAACAATTGCACAATCGCATTCGCGCAAACCTTAGCTTGATTAGTCGCCATATGTGCAGATTTTGGCAAACCAGCGGCTACGCTATCACCCAGCACATGTATGTTGGGGACTAATTTAGATTCATACGTTAAGAAATTAATATCACACCACGGGTAATCTTTTTCAGTCAAATTGGCGATTTGTGCAATCTTGCCCGCGCGTTGCGGTGGGATCACATTCAGCACATCGGCTTTAATTTTGTCAAAATCGGTAGATAGTGTTTTGGTAACTACATCCACGCCTGTAATCGCATTATCAGGCCGATAATCCACGATACCTGCATAAGTCTCGTTAAAAACTTTAGTGAATAAACCTTTTTTTGAAATGATTTCTGCGTTGGCATCTAACACGATGACTTTGCTTTTTGGCTTATGCGCTTTGAAGTAACTCGCCACTTGGCAGGCTCGCTCGTACGGCCCTGGTGGGCAACGATATGGCGCTTTTGGCACGTTCATCACAAACACCCCACCATCTGGCATCGCTTCTAATTGTTTGCGTAAATTAACGGTTTGCCAACCAGCTTTCCAAGCATGAGGAATCTGTTGTTGTACTTCAGCGCTCGCCAACATTGGCAATGTGTCATAGTTAAAATCAACGCCTGGAGCGACGACTAATCTATCGTAACTAAGCTCACCACGCAACATAGTGACTTTTTTAGCAGAAGCGTCAATTGCTGTAACGGTATCTTGCACCCACTTAATACCGTGGTTGCTTTTAAGCGCATCGTAGCCAAAGGTTAGGTCATTGATGCTTTTACTGCCACCTAATACCAAGTTACTTAATGGGCATGAAACGAATTGCGAGTTATGCTCAACCACAAGCACTTCAATGGAACCCAAACTCCAAAGCCGTAAGTACTTAGCGACTGTAGCGCCAGCATAGCCACCACCGATAACGACAACACGACCGATTGGCGGCTTAGTTGCTCGTGCAAAGCCACTATTGCTAACGACTAAGGCGCTAGCCGCACCTGCTAGCTTAATAAAATCGCGTCGATTAAACTGATTAGTATTATTCATGGCCAGCCTTTAATGTTTGTGATTTTAGCGCTGTGGTTACGACCCGTTTTTGTTGCGAAAAATGTACTGCTAGTTGATTGATTTCATCTACCGTTAAGCCTTTAGCGTGATGGTGCATCACGGTCGCTTTGCGGCTACCATCTTTGAATCCAAGCATTTTCTCTGTGAATTCTGCAGGCGCCATGCCCGCCAATACTGCATTAGCGCCATCGTCACCGCTAGCCGCAACTGAATTGCCTTGCGTACCATGACATGCAGCACATGAAGCCGCTAACTGTCGTATATGGATATTTTGGACGTCTGAAAAAGCAGAAACCTCAGCTGCATGACCAATTAATGGCATGCAAACTGAGGTTGTCAGTAGTAAGGCTAGAAAAGCTGAATCTTTAAACCAAGAATTTTTAAACCTAGTGTTTTGTGTAGATTTCATGGTATTTTGCAGAAAATTCAAAACACCATTCTAATTGGTTTTTTTAGTTTGCGTGTGTGACTATAGTTAAAATACAGTAGTCACACTAACGCATTAAATTAGAAGCATTTTTCGTCTTGGCAGCCGTCATCTTTAACGCCTACAGATTCCATTAACTTCACCATATCAGGTTGTTCTTGATCGCGGAAGTAACGAATTAGAGAAACATCGCCCTTTAGTTTTAAATTCACATTAACGCCGCTTTCAGCTAAAAATTTAATCAGCGCAACATTACCGCTGAATGCTGCCATGTGGAAAGCTGTATTTTCGCTGGCTGGATGCACGTAATCCTTATCTGCGCCTTTAGCGATTAAATATTTCACAGTATCTAAGTTGCCGTGTGAAGCTGCCATTTGCAATGGCTCCCAAGCAAAGAACTTTTGGTTCACTAGTTTTGGATCAGCTTCCATATATTTTTTGACGACTTTAGTGTTCCCAGTACTAAGTGCGTCAGTTAAATCTAGATACTCTTCATCGGTAAGCGCAAAACTATTGAGTGAAAAACTTAAGGCTACCATTGCTAATATTGCTTTAAACATATTCATGCTAATTAATCTCCAAACTTCTAGTTAATGTGTTTTTTTAAATTACCCAACATACTTTCTTGCATTGCGAAACATCCGAATCCAAGCACTATCTTCACTATCACCGCAACGCTGCCATGTGTTTTGCACATTTCGAATTACCCGTTCAGGATGTGGCATCATAATACTAAAACGTCCATCTGTGCTGGTTAATCCAGTAATCCCTTGTGGAGAACCGTTTGGATTAAACGGGTAGCTTGTCGTCGGCGTTGACGCATTGTCTATAAAGCGCATTGTCACCAATTTTTTCTCTAACACCTCATTGACTGCGGAATTTTCAGAAGGTTCTTTGAACTCCGTAAATCCTTCACCATGCGCCACCGCGATTGGCATTTTGCTACCAGCCATGCCGCTAAAAAATAGTGATGGTGACTCTAAAACCTCTACCATTGCCAATCTAGCTTCAAATTGCTCAGATTTATTTTTTACAAAATGTGGCCAATGTGCCGCACCTGGAATAATGCTTTGTAAATTACTCATCATTTGGCAACCGTTACACACGCCTAATGCGAAGCTATCGGTACGATTAAAGAATGCTGAAAACTCATCGCGTGCACGTGAGTTAAACAAGATAGATTTCGCCCAACCCTCACCTGCACCTAGTACATCACCGTACGAGAAACCACCACAAGCCACCACGCCTGCAAAATCTTTAAGCGAAACTCTGCCAGCAATAATATCGCTCATATGTACGTCATAGCTTGCAAAGCCCGCACGGTCAAATGATGCAGCCATTTCCACATGACCATTCACGCCCTGCTCACGCAATATCGCCATTTTTGGGCGTGCGCCTATAGAAATATATGGGGCTGAGATATAAGGCGCAGCAATGTTTTCATCTGGCTTGTAGGTAAGCTCTACAAATAACCCACGATTTTTTTCGTCTAATATGCGGTCAAACTCTTGCTGTGCACAAACTGGGTTGTCACGTAATTTTTGCATTTGATAAGTAGTTTCAGACCACATGCGATGCAAGTTAACGCGTGAATCAGTGAATACTACTTTGCCATGTTGTTTAATTTCAATTTGATTGCCTGCGACAACTTCACCAACGATATGCGCTAAACCATTGAACTGTTTTACGATAGCGTCTGCATCTGCTGTTGCCACTTGAATCACTGCGCCTAACTCTTCGTTATACAACACGCTCGCTACATCGTCTTGTAAAGCTGAAATGTCGACATTTAAACCGCAATGACCTGCAAAGGCCATTTCAACCAAAGTGGTAAATAAGCCACCATCTGAACGGTCATGGTAAGCTGAAATTTTGCCAGCTTTATTCAATTGCTGAATGGTATTAAAGAAATGCTTCAGTTGCGCTGCATCATCGACATCTGGCGCGACATCACCCACCACACCATAAACCTGTGCCAAGCTTGATCCACCCATGCGGTTTTTGCCTGCGCCTAAATCAATCAAGATTAATTTAGAAGCTTCCTCAGTTTGTAATTGTGGTGTTAAAGTTTTACGTGCATCTGGCGTTGTTGCAAAAGCAGTCACTACCAATGAGATTGGTGAAGTGACAGCCTTACTTTTGCCATCCTCATTCCACACAGTTTTCATCGACATTGAGTCTTTACCCACTGGAATGCTTACACCTAATTGTGGGCAAAGCTCCATACCGACTGCTTTAACGGTTTCAAATAAAGCAGCATCTTCACCTGCATGGCCTGCTGGCGCCATCCAGTTGGCTGATAGCTTCAATACACTTAAATCATCAATCAAACAGGCTGCGATATTGGTAATCGACTCCCCAATCGCCATGCGGCCTGATGCTGGCGCATTAATTAAGGCTAAAGGTGCCTTTTCGCCAATGGCAAACGCTTCACCTACATAGGTTTCATAGCCGGCAAGCGTAACAGCCACATCTGCCACTGGCACTTGCCATGGACCGACCATTTGCTCGCGCGCCACTAAACCAGTCACTGAGCGATCACCAATGGTAATCAGGAAAGTTTTGTCAGCTACGCCTGGCAATCTCAATACACGTGCTGCAGCATCTTTTAAATCAATCTTACTCGTATCAAAAGCCTGCAATTGTATTGTGGTACTTTTCACATCACGCGTCATTTTTGGCGGTTTGCCTAGTAATACTGACATATCCATATCCACTGGATTATTGTCAAAATGCGTATCAGCGACAGTTAAGTGACGCTCTTCAGTGGCAATACCGACCACGGCAAACGGGCAGCGCTCACGTTCGCAAATGGCTTTAAAGCGTGGCAAATCTTCTTGCGCAATCGCCATGACATAACGCTCTTGCGCTTCGTTGCTCCACAGCTCGCGCGGTGACATGCCAGGCTCTTCATTATTCACATCACGTAATTGGAATGTCGCACCTACGCCAGCATCATTCACTAGCTCTGGGAAAGCATTTGAAATACCACCTGCACCAACATCATGAATGCTGAGAATCGGGTTAGCATCGCCAAGTTGCCAGCAACGGTCAATCACCTCTTGCGCCCTGCGCTCTAGCTCTGGGTTACCACGTTGTACTGAATCAAAATCCAGATTCTCAACGTTGCTACCCGTATCCATACTTGATGCAGCACTTCCGCCAAGACCAATTAACATAGCGGGTCCACCAAGCTGAACTAAAGCGGCACCTGCTGGAATTGGATTTTTCTTGGAATGTTTTGCAGAAATGTTACCAATACCACCTGCCAACATAATTGGTTTATGGTAGCCACGTACTTCATTGTTACTTTCCAACTCAAAAGTACGGAAGTAACCTGCAATATTAGGGCGACCAAACTCATTGTTATATGCTGCGCCACCTAGTGGGCCGTCAATCATAATTTGAAATGGTGATGCAATACGACCCGGGCGACCGTAATTATTAGTTTCCCAAGGTTGCTCAAAATTTGGAATATTTAAGTTAGATACTGAAAAACCAGTCAAACCAGCTTTAGGTTTAGAGCCACTGCCGGTTGCGCCTTCATCACGAATCTCGCCACCTGCGCCAGTTGCCGCACCCGCAAACGGTGAAATCGCCGTTGGGTGATTATGCGTTTCGACTTTCATTAAATAATGCATTTCCTCTTCTACAAAGCTATATGCACCATTTTCACCTGGATAAAAACGCTTGGTTTTTTCGCCAGAGTTTTGACCCTCAACAATTGAAGAGTTATCTGAATAAGCCACCACGGTGCTGCCAGGATTCAGCTTATGCGTATTGCGTATCATGCCGAATAGCGATATTTCTTGTTGCGCGCCATCAATCACCCAATCCGCATTAAAAATCTTATGGCGGCAATGTTCTGAGTTTGCTTGTGCAAACATCATGAGCTCAACATCGGTTGGGTTACGACCCATGCGCAAAAAGTTTTCCAGCAAATAATCTACTTCATCAGGTGATAGCGCTAAACCTAGCTCTGAGTTTGCTTGTACAAGCGCCTGTTTACCGCCTTGCAGAATATCTACCGTGCTAAGCGGTTTTGGCGCATCGGCATGATACAGCTTAGCCGCATCGTCCAAGCTTGCAAATACCATTTCCGTCATACGGTCGTGAATCAACGGCAAAAGCTGCTGACGCTCTTCTTGCGTTAATTTTTCACCATTTTTGGTTTGCACAAAATAAGCAATACCGCGCTCTACACGTTGTACAGCCTCTAAGCCGCAGTGCTTAACAATATCAGTCGCGCGTGAAGCCCAAGGTGAAATGGTACCAATTCGGGGGATTACCAGAAGCAACTCACCTTGCGGATCTTCAGCGTGCATCGTCGGACCATAAGTCAAAATCTCTTTTAAAGTATTTTGCTGTACTTCATTGAGTGCAACATCAGTCCAAATGAAATGGCGAAATTCAGCATAAAAATGCTTGATGTTTGGAACATTCTGACTGAGTTGAGATTGGATTTTCTCGATACGAAATTGAGATAAAGCGGCGCTGCCACGCAGGCAAGCCATTTGTGTGTGGGCTTTAGATTGAGTCATTGAAGTTCAGCTAAACAGACGATTTTCGAAAGCGTAATTCTACCAGATTGGAGGCAACTAAGCCTCAAAAAACTGAGGTGGGATTATGCATTAGGCATTGTGGCTATATACAACCACAAAAAATACCTAACAACCAGTTATTGGCTGCATACAACCACAATTCTTGTTGAAAAACTTTGAAAAACGCTTAAGAAGTTGTTTTTATTGAATAAATATCTAGGTATGAAATTTGCTGAATAAACCCTCGCAATTAAATTAATCATTATAAAAATTAATTAACTCAACCTAGGGGACTTACACAGTGGTCACAGAAAACAGTTACACACGCATTAATCATAAAATACACTTGGCCGTTTTAGCCGCTTTGCCTATGCTGGCGTTGGCTTCACTAAACGCCAGCGCTGCTTGTACTGGTAGCATAGCCAGCCCAGTATCGGCAGCCATCGCCGTGCAATGTACTGGTGTTGGCACTGAAGGTAATATTACCAATGCAAGTACGACAGCGTATAAAGACACAACAAGCACATCAACGGCTGGTAACAATACCTTGATTCAGTTTGACGGCCAAGGCAGAACACTCACCAACACAGGCGACATTATCAATAATCGTGTGATTACAGGTACAACTGGTGCACGCGGTCGCACTGCAGTTTTGATGGGCGCAGCTACATTAAATGCAGGTCCTGGAACCGTATTTACAAGCAACTTACCAACAACTGGGGTAAGCACCGTAACACTTAATGCTGCGCCAACTGCAGCTTATGTAGGTCAAACAGTTGTATTTGGTCGTTACAATGCGGCTGAGAATGATTTTGCGGCTGGTGTCACACGCATTATTACTGGTGTATCTGGTAATACTATTACTTTCGCAGATGCGCTACCAACTGATTTTGCTGGCACTGCCAACACTGATCCAGTGGGCTACAAAGTAGTTTCTAATTACGGTGTGACTAGCACGGTAGATGGTGAAACTTACAATAACGTTATTAACAACTCAGGCACCATTTCTAGCCGAATTACCGCTGCAGAAATTAATGGAAATAAAACAGGTGCTGGTCCGTTTACCTCAGTCTCAAATACTGCAGCGGTTAAAGGCATCACGATGTCGGTTGAAGGTGACTATCTGATTAACAATGCGGCAACTGGTGTCATTAGCGTTAAACATGATGGTATTGGCGCAGCATATGCAATTGAAGAAGGCGGTGCAGTTGAGGGATTAGTCGTGAATAACGCTGGCGTCATTAGCGCTGAACGCACTGCTGCACTTACTTTAGTCAATAACAGCGCGACTGGAAATCCAACGGCAACAGCAGTCATTGGTGGCAATACCTATTCAGCGCAAACGGTTGCACTTGTAAATGCCATTAACACACAAGAAGAAGCTGAGGAGTTCACACTAAACAATAGTGAAACAGGTATCGTACGCGCTACTGGCGATTATGCCGCTGCAATTTACATGCGTGCTGGTGATAAAACCATTGTGAATGAAGGCTTAATTGAATATGTAGGTAGCAAAGGTTTTGCGATTGGTGCTGTGTCCAACCCGGGAGAGGTGCGCAGATTAGACTTAGAAAATGCTGAAACAGGCATTATTAAAGGTGATATTTTGGTCACTAATGGTAATGCTTTACGTTGGTATTTACTGAGTACCGAAGGTGCTGCTTTGAACAGTCGTTTAGACATCAGTAGCCAGTATGGTCAATCTGATAGTGAAATTGAAAATGAAGGCCAAATTATTGGTAACTTGTATTTTAGTAATGGCACACATGTGCTCACCAATGAAGAAACTGGCGTGATTACTGGCAATATTGATTTAGATCAGCGCAATACATACGACGCAAGTGGCAACGGCACATTACTTGGCACAAAAGATTTTACCTTTGAAAATGCTGGTACCTACGTAGGCAATATTACGATTAGAACTGCCGCTAACAGTAGCGCAACTTTAATTCCAACAATCACTGGTAGCGGTGCAGGCTCTTCTTTAGTATCGCCATCCGAGAATATTGCTGGCATGGGCAGTGTATTAACCATTGATGCTACCGCTGGTGCGGGAACTGTAACAGTTGCGCCAAAAACTTTAGTAACGGTAAAAGCAGGCGAGTATTTTAAAGTAGCTGATACGCTCACTTTAGCTGGTGGTGCTGTTACACCTATAGTTGATAGCATTAACACGCCATTGGTCAACTGGACGATCACAACTAACGCAAGTAATAATTTGGTGATTGGTGTTGATGCATTGAATAGTGCAACGACGATTGTAGGCGTTAGCGCAAGCAGTGCAGTTGCAATTGATGCTTTAATGAACAGTAATGCATCAACTGTTGGTGGTGCATTGCAATCTCCAACCATCACCACCGCTCAACTTAACACAGCTGGTCAGCAACTACGCCCAGAAGCGAACAACGCTTCCATGCAAGCCACCATTGCTGCTGTTGACCATGTTTCTGCCTTAATCGTTAATCATCAAGATGAAACTCGCGTTGCTAGTAATGGAAATAGCGGCATTTCAACAGGTGAGAGTGCTCAAGGTACCAGTATTTGGATGCAAGGTTTTGGCTTTAAAGGTGATCAAAATAAACGCAATGGTACTGATGGTTACACTGCCAACACAGGTGGTTTTGCTGTTGGTGCCGACACTATTGTTGGCAATGGCGATTTTCGTGTAGGCGGCGCATTCGGTTATGCATCAACAGGCATTGATGGTGATGGTGTAACGCAAGCAAACCGCACGGATATTGATAGCTACCAAGGCACGTTATATGGCTCTTGGAACGCGGGTGCGTGGTATTTAGATGCAGCGCTAGGCTACGGCAAACACCAATATGACACCAAACGCTTTGTTAGCTTAGTCAATGCCTCAGTCACAGGCTCGCACGATGCAAACCAATACTTAGCAAAAATTGGTGGCGGCTACCTTATGCAAGTAGGCAAAGTTACCATTACGCCAATGGCATCACTCACTTATGTAAAGTTAGACCAAAGTGGCTATACTGAAAAAGACCCTAGCAACTCAGGCGCTGCTTTAAATGTAGATAACGTCGATAGTGATTCATTTCGCTCAGGCTTAGGTGCAAAAATTTCAGCACCATTATCTAGCGGTAAAGTTAAAACTACTGCAGATGCACGCTTAATGTGGAACCACGAGTTTGCTGATACCAACCAAGACATCGCAGCAAGGTTTGCAGGTGGCACTAGCTTTACCACTAAAGGCATGAGCCAAGCGCGCGACTCTGCTATCATTGGTTTAGGCCTAAACTTTATTGCAGCGAACCATCAGAACTTATCAGTGAATTATGATGCTGAAGTAAAAAGTGGTTATATTGGCCATACGGCATCGGTTAAATTGAGAATTGATTTCTAATCGTTTAATCATGCGAATAAAGTAATTTAAGCAATAAAAATAGCCGAGCCTGCCTCGGCTATTTTTTCATATACCGTCATGTTTCTCAAAATAGAATGTGGATGGAACGGAAATAATGAGTATGTTTTGGCAAAAACGTTTACTGGTGATTGTGTATGTTTTATTAAGCGCTTGTAGCTCAATAGACACCCATGAGCATGCCAACCAACTGGCAAAGCATCGTGGTTTAATAAAGCACTCAACAACAATTGATGGCTTTGTATTAACAGCCTATGCGCGTTTAAATAATCCTAAGCTGTCTATTAACGTTTATATCGAAGGTGATGGTCTAGCTTGGTTTTCTCGCTATGAACTATCGGCCGACCCCACCCCCCGCGAAGCAATCGGCTTAGCACTTGCCGCACAGGATAATGCAAGCAATGTGCTGTACTTAGCAAGACCTTGCCAGTTTAATGACTTCAAAACCACCCCATGTGACAGCACATACTGGTCAAACAAGCGCTTTTCACAGAAAATAATTAACGTGATGAATGAGGAGTTGGAGACATTTATCAGCGCTGACAACTCACAGAAAATACACTTAACTGGCTACTCTGGTGGAGCCGCAATTGCTGTACTCTTAGCCGCGCAACGTGATGACGTGCTCAGTCTAAGAACCGTCGCTGGCAACCTAGACCAGTCTTATGTAAATCAATTTCACCATGTCAATTTAATGCCAGAGTCGCTTAACGCAATAGATGTCGCCAATAAAATAAGCAGCATCCCTCAACTACATTTTGTAGGAGAAAATGACAAAGTAATTCCGCAGGAGATAGCGAAACGTTTTATTAAACAACAGGAATCCGCACAACAAAAAACCGCGCATTGCGCGGCTATTGTAGAAGTTGATGCCGAGCACCAAAAAGGTTGGATTACACAATGGCAAAAGCTTTTACAGCAAGCTTTCCCCTGTTAATTATTACAGTGCCCCAAACACCTTCTTCAACAAACTACTCGCCTGACCAACAGGGTCTTGGCGAATGGCGGCCTCTTCTTTAGCGATCATTAAGTACACACCATCTAGCGCTTTATTAGTGACGTACTGCTCAATTTTGGCGTCTTCTTTTTTCACCACGCCATATTTGCTGCCCATTTCAGCGTATTTATTATAGGTTTCAGCCAACTGCACTTTTTCGGTAGCTTTAGTCACAATTGGTAAAAACTTCTCTGCCATTTGTGCTGATGTAGTCTTTTTAAAATATTGTGTAGCGGCGTCTTGCGGGCCTGTCAGAATTGCCTTGGCATCTGCCACTGACATTTTTTTGATTGAATCTATAAGTAAGGTCTTAGCTTCTGGTACAGCCGCTTCTGCTGCACGGTTCATTTTGAGGATGAGTTCATCAGATTGCTTACCCATACCCATCATTTTCATGACTTTTTCAACTTTTTTCAGTGAGCTTGGTAGTGGAATTTTGACTTCTTTATTACCCAAGAAACCATCTGTAGCGCCCAGTGTACTTACCGCCTTACCCACGCCTTGCGTAAGTGCTTCTTTCAGGCCACCACTAGCTTCGGTTTTACTTAAATCGCTAATACTTAGCGCGTTTGCGTGAGTTGCAAATAGAATAAAACCTAAGGTTGCTAGTAATTGTCGCATTTTGATCTCCAGTGAATGACGTGCAACATAAGCATAACCCTAAATGGTCGCTTTTGCATGAGACTAACCATAATTTACGTTTGCTTGTTTAGGCGTACTTTCATTCACACGCACCACAAAAAGACACTGCCCTGAAAGCCAGATATATATTGGCTTCCAGGGCAGTGCTTTTTAAGACGTTTTAAGACATCTAAATGTTAGATTTAGCTTTTTACATGCCAAATATTCTTTGCATAATCGCCAATTGCTCGATCACTAGAGAATTTAGCCATATTTGCCACGTTCAATATAGCCAAACGCGTCCATTCATCTTGATGTTGATATAGTTTGCCAACTCTGTCTTGCGTTTCGATATAGCTTGCGTAGTCTGCGAGCAACAAGTATTGGTCGCCATTTTTCAGCAGGTTATCAATAATCGGCTGATAACGGTTTGGTTCTTCAATTGAGAAGAAGCCGCTAGCAATCATATCTAGCACTTGTTTGAGTTCTGGGTTGCTATGGTAATAATCATAAGGGTTGTAACCGTTGGCTTTTACCTCTGCCACTTGTGGTGTGGTTAAGCCAAAAATAAAGATGTTTTCTTCGCCAACCTCTTCCATAATCTCAACGTTCGCGCCGTCTAAAGTACCAATGGTCAACGCGCCGTTTAGCGACATTTTCATATTACCTGTGCCACTTGCCTCGGTGCCTGCGGTTGAAATTTGCTCGGATAAATCACTGCCTGGGAATAAAATCTCAGCTGCTGAAACTTCATAGTTCGGGTAGTAGACCACCTTGAGTTGATCACCTACAGCCACGTCCTCATTGATGATAGCGGCAACATCATTGATTAAACGAATGATTTGTTTAGCCATCCAATAACCCGGTGCGGCTTTACCGCCAAAAATTACCGTGCGTGGCGTAATGCCTTTTTCGCCGCTACGAATGCGGTTATATAAGGTGATGATATGTAACACATTGAGTAACTGACGTTTATATTCATGAATACGTTTAATTTGCACATCAAACAAGCTGTTAACGTTTAACTTGATGCCTGTTTTTTGTTCAATTTTAGCGGCTAATCTAACTTTATTCTCATACTTTACCGCTGCAAATGCTTTTCTGAACTCCGCATCGTTGGCTAAAGGCGTGATTTTTTTGATTTGCGTTAAATCTTTTTTAAATCCTGCACCAATGGCTTTTTCTAACAGGGCTGTTAAGCCTGGATTTGCCTGATTCAACCAGCGACGCGGCGTAATGCCGTTGGTCACATTGGTCATTTTTCCCGGGTAAATACGGTCAAAATCTGCAAATAGATGCTGCTTCAACAACTGGCTATGCAATGCTGCCACACCATTTACTGTATGGCTACCTACCACAGCCAAATGCGCCATGCGCACACGACGGCCATTTGACTCATCAATGATAGACACGCGTTTCAACAACTCAGGGTCACCTGGGAAATGATGGTTAACCATGTGTAAGAATTCAAAGTTGATTTTGTAGATAATCTCTAAATGGCGCGGCAATAATCGGCCGAATAAGTCTACAGTCCAAGTTTCTAGCGCTTCTGGCATCAGCGTGTGATTGGTGTAAGCAAAAATCTTAACAACTAGCTTCCATGCAAAGTCCCAATCTAAGCGATGCACATCCACTAATTGATACATCATCTCTGCCACGCCGATTGAGGGGTGCGTATCATTCAGTTGAATCGCAATTTTATCTGGCAGAATGTTCCAGTCTGCCTGTTTTTTCATTTCATGCGTACTTAAAAAGCGACGCAAAATATCTTGAATTGAAGCTGAAACAAAGAAGTACTGTTGTTTTAAACGCAGCTCTTTACCCAATACTGAAGCGTCGTTTGGGTATAACACTTTAGAGATGTTTTCAGTATCGTTGCGCTCTTGAACGGCTTGCTCAAAATTACCATCATTAAAGTGGCGTAAATCAAATTCACGCGCGGCTTTGGCTGACCATAAACGCAAACTGTTAACTGTTTCGCCACCGTAACCTGGCACAGGCATATCGTACGCCATGGCGACTACGTGTTCTGCATCAATCCAGTGCTGCGACCCTTCACCACAAACAACACGCCCGTAGAATTTAATGTCATAGGTGACCTCTGGGCGTTGAAACTCCCAAATATTGCCGTAACGCAGCCAGTTATCTGGATTTTCTATCTGCTGACCATTCTCTATGGTTTGCTTAAACATGCCGTATTCATAGCGTATGCCGTAGCCTGTCGCTGGAATAGCCATAGTTGCCATAGAATCTAAGAAGCAAGCGGCTAAGCGACCCAGACCGCCATTACCTAATGCTGCATCTGTTTCCATTTCTACAGTATTTTCTAAATCGCGCCCTAAAGCTGACATTCCATCTTTAAGCTCTTTATTTATGCCCAAGTTTAGTGCGGCATTACTTAACATGCGCCCAATTAAGAACTCTAATGATAAATAATAAACACGCTTAGGATCATCGTGGTAATAAGATTCAGCTGTTTTTACCCAACGTTCAACGACATGATCACGCACTGTATAGCTGGCTGCATCGTACCAATCTCTTGGTGTGGCAGCAGCATTGGTTTTAAAACTAGAAAAAATGAGGTGGTTTTGTAAAGCTTGATTAACTGGTGAGAGCTTAGGCACTATGCTTAACTTAGCCGCTTTAGACTTTACTGCTGGTTTAGAAGTAGTAGCTGATTGACTAATTCGTTTAGGTTTAGCCGCGGTGGTTAATGTATCTTTTGCAATGGATGAACTAGTAGCTTTAGGTTTGGCTGGCGTTTTCATTTGCTGAACTCATTTAGTTTAAGTGTATGTATTCTAGCAAAGAATATGCCATGTCTATGCCGTTATATAAGCTATTATTTAACCTCTACTCAGGCGTCTAACTTTTAGAATCACACATATCAATTGAATGCGCTATTCGCTTTACTCTAAATTGAGTTGATCATACTGAAAGCCTGGCGACACTTTAATGGCCTTAAGTACCGATAATTTGATAGCAGCATGACCTAAGACTGTTTGTAAATTATATAATGCCGTTAATTCTAAGCGTACACTGATAGCGCCTAGCTCTACCTCAGCCACTTGGCAACCTTCGCAATACACAATTCTGCAACCTTCAGCGCCAGCTAGCACTACTTTTCTGCAATCCTCATCTTCTCTCATCACCATATCCAATCACCGTTTATTTGAAGGTAAACTCAATTACTTTAAGTTAAAAAAAGTGACCGGCTGACATGAATAAATTCAATGCGGTCATAAAGATAATACAAGGAGATGCACGTTACCGTGCAGTTACAGCTTTTTAGATTGATTTGCATCAACCTAATATCCAAGCCCTGTGTTAGTCAGGACTTAAATTCGGTTTGAGTAATATTCAACGACTTGCTGAACATCAATCGGAAAAGGTACTTGGTCAGCATCAGGTAAATGTGCCACTTTGATGCGCTTATCGGTTTCGTCCCATTGCAACCAATCTGGGCGGTCTAATACTGGTTTAGCTAGCGTTTCCATCACCAGTGGTATTTTAAAACTAGTCACTTTAAGTGAAATTTCATCCGCTAACTTCACGCGGATCGATGGAATATTCACCGATCTCCCATTCAAAATAACATGTCCATGTGTGACTAATTGACGTGCAGCGATGGCTGATGGCGCAAATCCAGCTCTAAAAATAACGTTATCTAAACGGCGCTCTAATAATTGTAAAAAATTGTCGCCAGTCGGCTCGCTGCCTTTACGTGCCTCTATGATTAAGCGGCGCATTTGGCGTTCAGTTAAACCGTAGTTAAAACGTAATTTTTGCTTTTCTTGCAACTTCACACCATAGTCAGACTTACGGCGGCGCGTAGCCTTCATACCATGCTGACCTGGTGGCGTAGGTCTTGCTTCAATCGATTTGCGTGATAACCCAGGCAAATCAACACCTAATGAACGCATAATTTTTAATCTTGGGCCTGTTAACCGTGACATATTTTCTCTCTGTTATTTTTACTGTTATTTTTTAAATTCGTGACTTCATGTGTTTTTAATCATTAATCTTAATAGCAAATTAATGCAGTGATTCGCTCAATGGCGTGGCATCCATTAAGCTGGCTTGCTGCTCCCGCACAATTTCATCCCACTGATATACCAAGCGCTTTGCAACCTCAGTGACTAATTTAGACTCAGCATATTGTGGCGCAGTGAGCTTATGCGCTAAGTCTGCTACAAGCATCGCCAAATCAGCCGATGGGTGCACAATATATTGCGAACTCACGCAGCAAATAGCCGCCATCACTGCATTTGCATTTGGCAAATCTGGGTCGTACTCTCCAGCACCATACTGCTGCTGACTGTTATTGAGCTGTTTATTGCAATTTGCCATGTAAGTCTTTCTAACACTTAATATCATGATTAAATGATAATGATTCTTATTTACAATGTCAACATTTAATATTAAGTTTATTTAAATACCTTATAAATATTTAGCTTGATTAATATGACGAACATAATATATGATGATCGTCATGAGAAAATCTACTACAAATAAAAGCATTTCCAGCCGTAAAGAAATTACACATACGCGTATTGTGGAAACCGCTGCGCGCGCAATCCGTAGAAGTGGTTACGATGGCACGGGCGTAGCCGACATCATGAAAGAAGCAGGCCTCACACATGGCGGTTTTTACGCACATTTTGCATCGCGTGATGCCATGCTCGCAGAAGCGGCAGATCAAGCTGGTGCAGAGACCCTTGCTATTGCTGAAAAAGTATTTGCTGAGGTTCCTGAGGACCAAGCGTTGCAAGCGCTGATGAATGCTTATTTATCTAATGAACATATGGCTAACATTGAAACCGGCTGCTCTTTAGCCGCCCTTGGTTCGGAAATGCCGCGCCAAGCACCTGAAGTGAGAAAAGCTTCTACTTGCCGTATCAAGGAAATGATAGCGCTTATTAAAAGTCGACTATCAGCCAGCCAATCAAATACATATGAAAAATCACTTGTCATGTTATCAACGATGGTAGGTACATTATTGTTAGCTCGTGCAGTAGCTGACCCTGAGCTTAGCGAAGATTTCCGCCAAGCCACTTTAAAACACTACGATGCCAAAGAGTGATTAATTTTTCATTAAGTACTTTGGCTTTTTTTTGATATTAAATATGATGGCTATCATATTTATATAGCATTTTTTTTACTAACTGAATTAAAGGAGAGAAATATGAAAAGCAAGATCGCAATTGTGACAGGTGCATCATCAGGAATCGGTGAGGCTACAGCAGAGTTACTAGCAAATTCTGGTTATAAGGTTTACGGAACGAGTCGTAAGGGCGCACAAGGCGCCCAACGCCCATACAAGATGATTGCGCTGGATGTAAATAGCGAAGAATCTATAGAAGCAGCATTAAAAGAAGTCATCCAAATTGAAGGTCGTATTGATCTAGTGGTTAATAACGCTGGCTTCGGTGTAGCACCAGGTGGCGCTGAAGAAAGTTCAATTGAACAAACCAAAATGATTTTTGATACGAATTTTTTTGGCATTGTCCGCATGACGCGCGCTGTAGTACCTTATATGAGAAAGCAGGGCGAAGGTCGCATCATCAACATCGGCTCGATTCTTGGGCTGATACCGGCACCTTATATGGCAACTTATGCGGCTACTAAGCATGCAGTAGAGGGATTTTCTGAATCGCTAGATCATGAACTGCGAACAAGGGGCATCCGTGTTTCAGTGGTTGAGCCTGGTTATACCAATACGAAATTTGAAGCCAACACCCTAGAAGTCGACGCCAAAATAGAAGAGTACAACTTAGCGCGGAAAGCACTTGCTAAATTAATAAAAGTCGCTGTTGCAGGTGGCGATGATCCAAAAATTGTCGCCAACGTCGTACTGAAAGCCGCCAATGCCAAACATCCTAAACTGCGTTATGCCGCAGGAAAATTAGCATGCCGCTTGAGTTTCCTGAGAAGGTTTGCGCCTGCTGCATTAGTTGATATCGGCATTCGTAAAGAGTTAAAACTTGACTCTCTCGACAAAATAGCTAACCAACCATAAGAGATCACCATGAAATCTTTATCTTTTTATCGACTTTCAATACTCACTTCAATCCTATTTATATTGCTGGCTACCATCTTAATGTTTGCACCAGATAAGATGCTAGCAGGCTGGGGAGTGGAATTAACAATCGCATCAGGGTTACTTGCAAGACGAATAGCAGCGCTTTATACAGGTCTAGCTGTGATGTTTTTCATGGTTAGAAATGCAGAACATTCGACAACCCGTACAGCGCTCATCTACGGAATGATAACGTCCTGCATGATATTGGCAACCCTCGGAGTTTATGAGTTTGCTACAGGGCATGCAACTAGCGGCATATTGTCCGCCGTTTTCATAGAAGTTGTACTAAGCCTACTATTCATGACTGTCTGTTGTTCAGGTGGTAAATCAAATAGCCGAAACAGCAATGCCAAGGGCAGATAGCATTACGATGCAATCATAATGTATTAAATTATTTAAGGATTAAAAATGGACATTCATACTGAAAACAAAGGTGTAGCTTTGGTCACCGGTGCGTCAGCTGGGCTAGGCAGAGTATATGCGGACCGTCTAGCCAAACAAGGATATGACTTAATACTGGTGGCTAGAAGAGGTGACAGACTAAAAGAAATTACGGAATCGTTACAGGCTAAATATGGCATCAAAGCTAAAAGTCTAGTGGCTGATTTATCTAATCCTAATGACTTGAGGAACGTTGTAGATGTGCTTTCTACGGATACTACAATTTCTATGCTTGTGAATAATGCAGGTATTGCAACATTAGCGCCGCTAATAGGCACAGAAAAAGCGAATGTAGATGCGATGAATGACATCAATGTCACTGCATTAATCGAGCTCTGTTATGCTGCCTTACCGAAATTCAAAGCAAGAAATAGAGGAACCATTATCAATATTGGTTCTGTGCTTTCTTTCTACACGCTACCCATTAGCAGTGTTTATAGCGGTACTAAAGGTTATGTCATGAATTTCACTCGCGGCTTACAAGCAGAAGTTGAAGGCAGCAATGTTTTTGTACAATTGGTACTGCCTGCTTCTACTGCAACGGAACTTTGGGATTTAGCAGGCATACCGCTTAAAAATCTGAATGAAAGTACGTTGATGTCTGCCGAAAATTGTGTAGATGCGGCGCTTGCTGGACTGGATCAAAAAGAGTTGATTACATTGCCATCTGTAGAAGATAAGGCACTTTGGGAAGCTTACGATGATGCGCGCAAAAAACTTTTTGCCGCAACCCAAAATGGTGAACCTGCATCTCGCTATCAATTAGCTTCTTAAATAGAAATAACCCTACAAGGAAAACCAACATGTTATTTGAACCCTTATCTCTGCGTACTACTACGCTCAACAATCGTGTCGTGATGGCACCGCTCACCCGCAGCCGAGCTGTTGACAACAACACGCCAAACAGCCTGATGGCTGAGTATTACGCGCAGCGTGCAACAGCTGGTCTCATCATCACCGAAGGCACTTCGCCATCACCGAATGGTTTGGGTTACGCACGCATTCCAGGGCTCTTCAATGAGGCTCAGGTGCAGGGCTGGAAGCTAGTGACAGACGCCGTGCACGCCAAGGGTGGCAAGATCGCCGTGCAACTGATGCACACTGGGCGCGTCACCCATGTGGCAAATCTGCCGGCAGGTGCCGAAGTACTTGGCCCTTCTTCTGAAACATGCCCTGGCGAGATGAGGACGGATGCCCAGGGTAGCCAGCCGCATACAGCGCCACGCGCGATGAATGCCGATGACATCAAGACGGTAATCCAAGAGTATGCGACTGCAGCACGCCTCGCCATCGAAGCCGGTTTTGATGGGGTAGAATTGCATGCTGCCAACGGTTACCTGCTCGAACAGTTCTTGAATGCCAACGTCAACCACCGAACTGATGGATATGGTGGTAGCGGCGAAGGACGCAACCGGCTGGTACTGGAAGTTGCTCGTGCTGCCGCGCAGGAGATAGGCGCCGAACGCATCGGCATCCGCTTGTCGCCCCACGGCGTGGTCAACAGCACTGGTGCGTTCCCCGGTGTTGACGAACAGTACGTGGCGCTGGTGAAAGAGCTCTCCGCACTGGGGCTCATGTACGTCCACGTTCTTGATCATTCAGCCATGGGTGCTCCGCCAGTTCCGACAAAGCTCAAGGCTGATTTGCGCGACGCATTCAGCGGACCGTTCATACAGGCGGGCGGATTTGACGGCGCCAGTGCAGAGCAAGCGCTGACCGAAGGTCACGCGGACTTAATCTCCATTGGCCGGCCTTTCATCGCGAATCCTGATTTGGTCGAGCGCATACGCCAAAACGCGCCATTAAACGCCCCCGAACCAAGCACGTTCTATACGCCGGGCGCACAAGGCTATACCGACTACTCAACACTAGCAGCAGGTTAAATTGATGAAACTAATCGACAGAAAACCTAGGATAAAATAATGAAAGCACTTATCTTAAAGCGTTATGGTAAATCCGATCAGCTCGCGTTTGCCGATATCCCCCAACCTACGATCAAGCCGGACGAAATGCTCGTTCAGGTTCTTGCCGCTGGCCTGAATCCGATAGACTACGTGATTCCAAAAGGAATGTTCAAGCCCATCCTTAAGCTTAAGCTACCAGCTACGATGGGCAGCGACTTGGCGGGTATCGTAGTGGAGGTGGGAAGTCGCGTCACGCGTTTCAAACCGGGCGATGCCGTTTATGCCAGCATCTTCGACCTAGGCACGGGTGCGCTTGCTGAATTTGCTGTTGTGCCCGAGAGCGCCGCTGCGATCAAACCAGTAAATCTGAACTTTGTACAAGCAGCTTCAATCCCTATGGTAGGACTCACCTCGTGGCAAGCACTTAAACGAGCACATCTCAAGCCAGGCCAAAAGGTATTCATCTCTGCCGGCTCTGGGGGTATAGGCACGTTCGCAATCCAGCTCGCCAAATATCTCGGTGCAAAGGTGGGGACGACTACCAGTACAGCTAATGTGAACCTAGCCGAACGACTCGGTGCCGATGAGGTGGTTGATTACAAGAAGCAGGAGTTCGAGAAAGTACTGCATGGATACGATGTGGTGCTTGGCACCATCAAGGGTGATGTGATAGAGAAATCTCTTGGTATTTTGAACCCTAAGAGCATTATCGTCTCACTCATTGGCCCCCTAGACGCGGCGTTCGCTCGCGCCAGAGGCATGAACTTTCTCATGGCATTCGTATTCGGGTTGATGAGTGCTAAGATTATTCGCCAAGCAAAAAAGCGCGATATCGAATATTCATTCCTATTTGTACATCCTGATGGTCAACAGCTCTCAGAGATCGGTAAGCTGCTCGATGCAGGACATATCCAACCAGTCATCGATAAAGTATTTCCGTTCGAACAAGCAAAGGAAGCGCTTGCCTATCTCGAAGAGGGTCGGGCTAAAGGTAAGGTCGTGGTGAGGATTACTTGATTATTAGTAATTACTGACTATTGTAGATGGCAGAAAAAGGCCCGCCCAACTTACGTTGCGCGGGCTTTTGTCAGGCTTAACTTTTATTACATTGTACTAACTAAAACCTAGCTAATTAAACTATTCATACGTTTAACAAAGCTTGCAGGGTCATTCAGCGTTCCACCTTCAGCTAACAGAGCTTGATCAAACAACACAAAAGCTAAATCGCTAAATATCGCCTCTGCTGTTTCCGCTTCAAGACGTTTAACCAATTTATGCGCTGGGTTGATTTCCAAGATAGGCTTAGCGTCTGGCGTATTTTGTCCTGCCGCTTTTAACATACGCGCTAAGTTACCTGACAAATCATTGGCATCACTCACCAAACATGCTGGTGAATCAGTTAAGCGGTGTGTCACGCGCACATCTTTCACTTGATCACCTAGTGAGTTTTTAATTTTCTCAACCAAGGTTTTAGCTTCTTCTTCAATTTTCTTTTGAATCTCTTTTTCAGTATCAGATTCAAGTTTGCCTAAATCTAAATCACCCTTAGCAATTGACTGTAGTTTCTTACCCTCAAATTCAGTCAGACTGCCAAGTAGCCACTCGTCCACACGGTCAGACATTAGTAATACTTCAATGCCTTTTTTGCGGAAAATCTCTAAATGCGGGCTATGTTGCGCTGCGGCAAAGCTTTCTGCGGTAATGTAATAAATCACATCTTGCTCAGGCTGCATACGTGCAATGTAGTCTTTTAATGAAACTTCTTGCACATCAGTATCAGCTTTGGTTGAAGCAAATCTTAACAAGCCAGCAATTTTGTCTTTATTAACAAAATCTTCACCTGGGCCTTCTTTCAATACACGGCCGAACTCAGCGTAAAACTTCTTGTAGTCTTCTGGCTTATTTTCAGCCATGTCTTCAAGCACGCCCAAGATTTTTTTAGTCGAACCTGCTTTAATCGCATCAACATCGCGGCTAGATTGCAAAATCTCACGTGAAACGTTCAATGGCAAATCAGAGGTATCAATCACACCACGTACAAAACGCAAGTACTGCGGCATCAACTTCTCTGCATCTTCCATAATGAATACACGTTTCACATACAACTTGATGCCATGACGACGGTCGCGGTCGTATAAGTCAAACGGTGCTTTGCCTGGAACATAAAGCAGTGAAATATATTCTTGCTTACCTTCTACGCGGCTGTGCGTATAGGCCAGTGGATTCTCAAAGTCATGAGAAACGTGTTTGTAGAACTCTTGATATTCTTCTTCGGTAATATCGTTTTTACTGCGCGCCCATAATGCTGATGCTTTGTTCACCGTTTCATCTTCATCGGTTGCCACTTCAGCACCGTCTTTCCACTCGGATTTTTTCATCACGATAGGTAAAGTAATATGGTCTGAATACTTGCGAATAATGGTTTTGAGTTTCCAGTCACTGAGGAACTCGTCTTCGCCTTCACGTAGGTGTAAAACAATTTCAGTACCGCGAGTAGTTTTATCAGCATCTTCCAATGTGAAATCGCCCTCACCTGCTGACTCCCAACGCACCGCAGTTGTAGCGCCAGCACGACGAGTAGTTAATGTGACTTTATCCGCAATAATAAAAGCTGAATAAAAGCCCACACCAAACTGACCAATCAAATTCGCGTCTTTAGCTTGGTCACCAGAAAGCGCATTAAAAAATTCTTTAGTGCCAGATTTCGCAATTGTACCAATGTTAGCAATCACCTCATCTCGGCTCATACCAATACCATTATCGTTAATGGTCACTGTGCGTGCTTCTTTATCGAATGCAATGCGAATCTTTAACTCACTATCGCCTTCATAAAGACCACCATTACTCACAGCTTCAAAACGCAATTTATCTGCCGCATCCGATGCGTTAGAAATCAACTCACGCAACACAATTTCTTTGTTACTGTATAGCGAGTGAATCATCAATTGAAGCAGTTGTTTCACTTCTGCCTGAAAGGCCATGGATTCTTTTGGATGAATTTCTTTTTGTGCGGTCTCTGCGGACATAGATTTAGCTCCTTACTTATTTGTATCGAAATTGGGTATTAAAAACAGTAATCTTTTAATGGGGATAACATTACAATTTTCAAGCGAGCTATTTTCAGATATTGCACTTGCATAAGATGTATTAATATCAACCGAGCAAATAGTAATGGCGCTAAACTTTTTTAAAATTGACCGACGGATATTCTAAATACCCACGTTTAAGCATGAAAGAACTGGAAAAACTGCATGAATGAACTCGACCCTGATGCCGAACTATTGCCGCGTATTGCGCGTGGCGATCAATCGGCTATTCGGGAGATGGTTGCTAAAAAGCTTTCTCGGTTGTTAGCACTGGGAATGCGCATGCTCAATGACCGTGGTGAAGCTGAAGATGTCGCGCAAGAAACTTTTCTTCGTGTATGGAAACAAGCTGAAAATTGGCAGTCTGGTGGCGCTAAGTTTGACACTTGGTTACATAAAGTCGCGCTTAATTTATGTTACGACAGGTTACGCTCTCGCAAAGACTATACTGACAAAGATTACAGCGATGAGGATGCGCCAGAACTGATAGACCCAGCGCTAATCCCTGAGCAGCGTTTAGACAAATCGCAGCAAGGTGACGTGATTAGTGCAGCACTGGCGATCTTACCTAACCGACAGCGGGAGGCTTTGGTGTTGCAATATTATCAAGAGCTTTCAAATATAGAAGCAGCAGATTTAATGGGCGTAAGCGTGGATGCATTGGAAAGTTTGCTATCTCGCGCCAGGCGCAATATGCGAGCATTGCTTGCAGAACAAGGAGTACACAAAGCATGAATATAGAACAGTTTATCAAGCTAACTGACGCCTATGGCGCAACGATTAAACATTGGCCTGAAATTTACCAGCACCAGGCTCAGGAACTGATTGCACTCAATTTACCCGAAGTGAATGAAGCGCTGGAAAAAGCACGTTTGTTGGATGAAATGTTTAGCAGCCATACGTTAGCACCAGCTGAACGCACGCTGTTTGATAGCATTGTCGCCAGTGCCCCAAAAGCCGACATCTCACGAGTAAAGCAAACCTTATGGCAGCAATGGAATATCAAAAGCTGGCTTGGTGTTTCTGGCTTTATTGGCACAGGGTTGGCTGGCGCATTAGCTGGTGCTTTTTTTGTATCAATTTGGACTTCAGGCATGTTGCCTGAAAGCATTGATGGCGTAAGTGAATCATCTGGCGCAATGGCGCAGTACGTGGATGTTGGACAGGAGTGGTCTTAAATTATGACTGGTTTTAGAATGAATAAAATTGAAAGTAAATGGCTACAAAGCAAGTGGCTAATAATAGCCTCGCTACTGTTGAATCTTTTTCTAATAGGTAGCATTGCTGGCGGCGCTTACAAGCTATTTGTAAATAATCAAACTAGCAAAGTGGGGCAAAATGCTTTGCGCTTTGCCGCAGAAAACTTGAGCCTAGAGCAGCAGCGACAGTTCAAAAAGACTTTGCGCCAAGCAAGACGTGAAGCAAAACCGCTGTTGGCAACAGCGAACGAGGCGCGCACAGAAGTGCGCAAATTAATTGCGGCTCCAAGCTTTGATAGACAAGCCGTAGAAGTTGTACTCGCCAAAACGCGTGAAGCTGATAGGGCTGTGCGCATGAAGATTGAAGTCACCATGCTGAACTATGCCGAAACACTTTCTGCAGAAGATAGGCAAAAGTTTGCAGATGGGTTAGCTAAAAAGGGACCTTTACGCGAACCACCTATCATGATGCTTAAAGATAATTAATACTGAAGATATCTGGGAATAAAAAGAGCATGGACAACGCCTCTAACATGAGCCCCGCTGCGATTGCGGTGAACCGCTTTGGTTTAGGCGCACGTGCCGATGATATCGTGCCGAATGAGCCTAAAAAGTGGCTGCTAGATCAATTCATCCAATATCAAGCCAAGCCAGCCAGCTTGGCAAATCAAGCTAGCACGGCGAGTTTGATTGCGGAATACGGCCAACAGCAACAAGAGATGCGTAAAGCCGATGATGCTGAAAAAAAGGAAATGAAACGCACCCTTAGGCTTGAAGTGAAAGATACCTATCAAGATGCGGTGAGTGCGCGAGCTGCGGCAGCGCTTACCAGCAGCACGCCTTTTATGGAGCGTTTAGTGCATTTTTGGGCGAATCATTTTGCAGTTTCTATTGAAAAACCAGCAATTGCAGATTTAGCAGGTGCTTTTGAGTTTGAGGCGATTCGTCCGAATATATTAGGGAATTTTAAAGATCTACTCTTTGCTGTAGAACAACATCCAGCCATGCTGTTATATTTAGACCAAGCAAAATCTATAGGTCCTAACAGTAAGGCTGGCAGTCGTTCAGCTGAAAAACAGCCTGATAAAAAACGCGGCTTAAACGAAAATCTGGCACGCGAAATTTTGGAACTACACACGCTGGGCGTGGGTAGCGGCTATACACAAGCTGACGTCACGGAGTTTGCACGTGCACTGACAGGTTGTAGCATTGCAGGCATGGGCAAAGATAAAGCTGTCAGCGCTGATAAGAATGGCTTTGTATTTCGCCCACAATTGCATGAGCCAGGCGAACGCAACATGATGGGTAAGACTTATAGCCAATCTGGCAAAGCACAAGCAGAAGCCATTTTGACTGATTTAGCGCATTCACAAGCGACTGCAACGCACCTAGCCACCAAGCTGGCACGACATTTTGTCAACGATACACCGCCAGAAAGTTTAGTGAATAAATTAACCCAAGTCTATATGACCAGCAATGGCGACCTTAGCAAGGTTTACCGTGCACTAATTGACGCGCCTGAATCTTGGCTGGCAGCCCCAGCAAAATTCAAAACCCCTTGGGAATGGCTAATCTCATCGCTGAGAGGTTTAGGGCGACAAAATTTAGACAATATCAAAATCGCGCAGATTTTAAATCAGTTAGGTCAACAAACTTGGAAACCCGGTTCCCCCGCAGGCTTTGATGACATTGCTGCCACATGGGCTGCGCCAAACGCGCTTCTCAGGCGAGTAGAACTAGCGCAACGTTTAGTCGCACCTTTGGGCGATAAATTAGATGCTCGCGTATTAGCGGACAAAGTGCTTTTGGGTGCCGTCAGCGATCAAACAAAAACTGCCATTAGCCGTTCAGAAAGTGCCTCTACTGGTTTAGCACTCCTGTTAGTTTCACCTGAATTTCTAAGGAGATAGCCATGAACAATATGGCTAACAATATGAACCGTCGTGATTTTCTCCGTATGCTTTCAGCTGGCGCCGGCGTGCTGCTAGCATCGCCTTACATCAGCTTTGCCTCAGCAGAAACTGACCGCCGTTTTATATTTATCATCCAGCGTGGTGCTGCTGATGGCTTGAACACCGTGATTCCATACGCCGACCCGGCCTATGCAAAACTGCGTGGCGCGTTGGCAATTGATGTTTCACAAGCCACGAAATTAGATGGCATGTTTGCACTGCATCCATCGCTGGCTGAAACCGCTAAATTATATGCCAACAAACAGGCACTGTTTGTACATGCGGTTGCCTCGCCCTACCGCAGCCGCTCTCACTTTGATGGTCAAAACGTATTAGAAACCTTTGGTACAACGGCCTATCAAATCAAAGATGGCTGGATGAATCGTCTGCTCACGCTGTTGCCATCGGCCCAGAATGAAGCTATTGCTTTTGCCGCCACAGTACCCATGGCTTTGCGCGGCAAAATAGAAGTGGCATCTTATGCGCCTTCTGCACTACCGCAAGCTTCTGATGATTTATTGATGCGTGTTAATCAGTTGTATGCAGAAGATGCACAGCTACACAGCTTATGGTCAGCGGCAATGGAAGCCAATAATATGGCGGATGATGTCAGTGCCAAACAAGACCCAGCGAGCTTTGGCAAGCTGGCAGCTTCATTTTTAGCCAAAGCAGATGGGCCTCGCGTCGCTATGATAGAAACTGGTGGTTGGGATACGCATACAGCGCAAGAAGGCAGACTTGCGCGACAACTAAAATCGCTAGATAGCATGATAGCGGCGATACGCGATGGTTTAGGGCCAGTCTGGCAAAAAACAACAATTGTCGTCGCAACTGAATTCGGCCGCACAGCAGCAACTAATGGCACTGGTGGAACAGACCACGGTACAGGCTCTACCGCCATGATACTTGGTGGTGATGTTAACGGCGGCAGAGTGCTTGCAGACTGGCCAGGATTAAGCAACAGTGCGCTTTATGAAGGTCGAGACCTTAAACCAACCACTAATCTAGCGACCCTAATCGCCTCAATTAGCAGTGCGAGTTTTAAGTTAGATCCTACACAAGTGAACAAAGTACTTTTTGCAGAGGCTAATAAAACTAAGACGATAGAAGGTTTGCTGCGTACTTCATAACACAAACCTTCTACCCGAATCGAACATGGTTATTGAATCAATTGACTAAATTAAATGGCTGAGACTTTCTGGGCCAAAAACTTCACGATGGATTTTAGTAGGACTTATGCCTAACTCTAAAAGCGTTTTCCACTGGTCATCCATAAAGGCTTGAGGGCCGCAGATATAAAACTCGGCTTCATTACTTTCTGCTTGAAATAAGTTTGCCTGAGAAGCTGGCGACAATACATCTGATAAGTTCATCTTACCTATCGTCACACCGTCTTCTTTTTCATGGCACTCGTTTAGATACAAAGCATGATGCAGATACGGCATAGCCACTTTTGCTAAATTGACATCTTGCCAATGCGATAAATGCTGCTTAGATCTAGCCGCATGTGCAAACAACACAGGCCGATTTGGATTTTCGTCAGCGAGGCTATTGAGCATTGAAATCATCGGCGTGAAACCAACCCCAGCTGAAATCAAACCAATTGGATGACTTGCTAAAATATCTGGCGTGAAATTTCCATAAGGATGGCTCACGTCCAGAATATCCCCAATATGCACATGCTGATGCAGCCAATTTGAAACTTTACCTTCCGGCCTAAATTCATCGCCCTTTTCACACTTAACTGAAATGCGTAAACTATTTTTACTTGGCGCATCAGATAAACTATATTGGCGTAATTGTCTGAGTTGTAAATCATCTAAATACGTTGCGACAGATACGTACTGTCCTGGCTTAAAATTGGGCAGTGCTTGATGATCTGCAGGCTGCAATGTAAAGGAAACAATATCCGCACCTTGTTGCACTTTATCGACAACTATTAACTTCATCCAGCTATCTGCCTCAAAACCTGCCGTTTGGTAAAGGCGCGCTTCTGCCGCAATTAACTCGCCAGCCAGCAACCAATAAGCCTCGTCCCACGCAGCAATTAAATTCGTTGTAGCGGCATCGCCCAATACTTCTTTAATTGCACCTAACAAGTAGCGTCCAACAATTGGATAATGTGAGGGTTTAATGCCAATCGAAGCATGCTTATGCACAATGCGCTCAATCACAGGTGCTAAGGCAGCTGCGTTTTCAATATTTGCGGCGTAAGCAAAAACTGCTGAAGCTAATGACTGTTGTTGTGAGCCGTTGGCTTGATTACCCAAGTTGAATAGATTTTTCAACTCAGGATGCGCAGTGAGCATGTTTTTATAAAAGACCGTAGTAATGGCTAGACCATGCTCACGTAGCACAGGAACACTGGCATCAATATAAGGTTTTGCATTTGCAGATAACATTACTTCTCCTAAAAGTTGCATATAACATGCAACATATTATGTAAAAAAATACACTCGCTTGAGTGTGGAATAAAAAATTAGCGTGCGTAACGACTAAATCTATATTTATAACTTTAGGCCTATGCAGCCTTGTCTTGTAATAACACCTGATAACGCTGGTGCATACTAATCACGGCAGACTGCGTTTTATGATTCACAACATCAGCCAATGAAAACGTATTCATATGCTCATAAAAAGCCTTTAAACCTACATCTAAAATCTCTTTTAGATGGCACTGCCCTTTTAACGCGCAAGGTGGTTTGGCACAATCAATCAAGGCGGTAGCATTCTCTAATTCTTGCAATACATCTCCCAGTTTTAACAGATTGGCTTGCATGCCCAGACGCAAACCACCATTTCTTCCGCGTGTAGCTGAGACCCAACCCAATTTATTTAAGCGCGTCACCACTTTAATCAAATGATTACGCGGAACGCTAAACTGCTCCGCGATTTCATTAATTGTCACAGGCAACATGCGGTCTTCCTGCGTCAGATACATTAGTACGCGCAAACTTAAATCTGTAAATTTTGTTAATTGCATTCGTGCATATTACATATGTTGCATATAAAATGCAACATATGTACATCTATAAAAGTTAAACTTGATTGCCGCTTGCCTTAATTTGCTCTAGGGCGCTCTTGCGCGTCATGTTTTTCTTGATAGATTTCTTTACTCGCCGCATGTTGATCTTGATGCAACTCTTGGCGCTCATCCTTAGTCAAGTTACCATCCGACTTAAACGCACGCTCTTCTTGACGAATACTTCTTTGATCACCACGTAAATCTTTTACCTCACCTCTGGTCAACTCACCTGATTTAACGCCCTGCGCAATGCGTCTATCTTGATTGTGTTGATGCTTATTCACATTAGGATCTCTAACACCAGCCATTGAAGAGGTTGCGAAAGTAGCTGAAACTGCTATAGCCATAATAGAAAGTAATAGTTTGTTCATATGATTGCTCCTGTGTTTAATTTGCTTATATTTAATGTTAAGTGCTGAACATTCCGAACTATGTGATTGAGTTCTAATGTAATCATTAAACGTAAAAGCGATAAGCAATCCGTCGCAACTATTTGAAAATATTTAGGCTAGCTGCCTGTGCTATATGGAAAATTAAACACCGTAAACTGCCGATGCAAGTTACTGCTACTTGACCACAGGTGGCAACAAACGTTTGTACTCTTCTGTAACAGCGGCATAACACTCACAAACTCGCTCTTCAAGCTTAGGGCGATTTAGCACTGCAATACGTCCACGTGTACATTTAATTATTCCATCTTTTTGTAACTTACCTACCGTATCGGTTACAGATTCCCTACGCACGCCTAGTAGTTTGGAAATCAAAAATTGTGTGATTACAATTTCATTTTCATGCAATCTATCAATACTCATCAATAACCAACGGCAAAGCTGCTGATCAAGAGAGTGATGTTGATTGCACACAGCAGTCTGAGATGTCTGTGCGATTAAGGCTTGCGTGTAAAGTAGAGCAATTTTTTGAAGTTGGCCACCAAGAGCAAACTCTTCTTTCAAAAGCTTTCGACTTAGCCGGTAAGCATGGCCTGCACATTGAACCTCTGTGCTACTAGGCATACTGTCACCGCCCATATAGATAGATATACCAATCATCCCTTCATTGCCAACAATTGCTATTTCACTTGAAGATCCGTCCTCAAGATCGTATATGAGTGAAACGATGCCACTAATTGGAAAGTGAATAAACTTAACATGATCCCCAGCCTCAGCAAGCTTCCATCCAAGCGGCATTTCCACTAACTCTAGCTCAGGTGCAATCCGCTCAAAATCTGGCTTATTCAGGGCTGCAAGTATGTTATTTTGCTTAGGGCTAAGAGGTATAATTGATTTTGCCATGTGTGAATTTTTAATTTACGTAACCAAATTGAGTAAATTTACAAACAATTAATTTATGCATAATTGAAGCAAGGCTTAGGTCAGACTTATAAAAAAGCATTTGTAGCGACTTTGTATGAATTACAAACGCTGATTATCATACGAAATATGATAATTATCAACAGCTTACTATTTTACAGACCTGCGATAGAATATTACGTAAATTGGCGGAGGAGGCGGGATTCGAACCCGCGACAGAGTTGCCCCTGTGCCACCTTTCCAGGGTGGTGCCTTCAACCGCTCAGCCACTCATCCGAATTTTGATACTTGATTTACATACTTGGAAACCGAAGCATTATATCGCACGGAGCCTAATCATACCAATGCAAATCGCGCGAGTCTTAAGTATGTCTATCATAAAGAAAAAGCCTCTAATCAAATGAATAGAGGCTTAACGTTGTTTATTGAATAAATCTATTTAAAGCAGTAAATTTATTAATCCGCTTACTAATCCACCCATTAATCTACAGTGAGCTTATTTTTAGTCAGCAAATCTTGAATCACCGCTTGATCGTTCGCGAAACTGGTAATCAAGTCTACATTAAGCAGCGTGATAGTTTGTACGTCGTTTGCTGCATTGAAGCCACCAGCAAACTCACCTGTTGCGCTGACATGAACAACGGTATCAGCACCTGCTTTTTCAAAGTGCAAGTAGCTGGCAAGATTACCGATGCCTGAAGCATGGTTTTCACCTACCAGCAAATCACGTAAATCCAGTACATCGCCGCCTGAAGCCTTACTTGCTACATCAAAATCTGTCACGATGTCGATTGCCGGATTGCCTTTAACGCCTGCATCAGCTAATGCCCATACAAAGGTATCTGCACCTAACCCACCGGACATTGTGTCAAATCCTGCGCCACCGATTAAGGTGTCATCGCCATCGCCACCTAATAAATCGTCTTTGCCGCCACCGCCAATTAATATGTCATCACCCTCACGACCTAGTATCACGTCTGGACCAGCTACCCCTATCAGGGTGTCTGCACCTGTCGTGCCGATAGTGACATTGGCTCTATCTACATCAAAAGTCACTGTGGCTGCCGCTTGATCGCCGTCTTTATCAACAATCACGTAGTCAAAATGCTCGGCTATTGCATTTGATAATACCGCTGGCGCTTGATATTGATAGGTACCTTCATCCATATCGACCATAAAGTGACCACCTGAGCTTAATGTCACGGTGAGCTGTCTAGTAACTGTGTCAAAATGCATTAAGCCATTGGTCGCATTGCTAACAGTATCGGTTACTGGGTCAAAAGCATAGGTTACGCTTTCGACCGTAATTGATTTTACATAACCGCCATCAGCCCCTACGCCGCTATGCGCTGCTAACAAACCACCTGATAACAATTGACCTGGGAAAGCGTTAACGGTGCTGGCAAGTACGCCATCTAGCTGCCCCATCTCCGTTACTACTACGCCATTTACATCTTGTCGAGCTTGTCCGTCGTATGCAATTGGATTCAAATACGAGACGTCTGTAAGACCAGCGCCCATACCAATTGCGTATGATTTAATCTGATTCACTTTAAGAAAGTCTTTCCAAATAGCTTCTTCTGCTACTTGAATGCCGTTATCAGGGCCTACGCTTGAACCTACGTTAGATAATGTTGTATTGCTGCCATCTGCTCTGTTTGGATTACCATCAGAAAAGAAATAGCTAATATTTTGTGCGCCACTAATTTTTCCTGGATCAGTAAAGGCAGTCATTGCATTGGCAATTGCGCCATCGTAGTTAGTAGTGCCGCCGGTCGTTAAAATACCATCGAGTATAGTTTTTGCTGCACTTAACGTGACCCACTCAGTGCCTTGAGTTTCTGCATTGCTTGAGAAAGTGACCAAGCGTACGCGTACTTCGCCAAAACCATCATAAATATCCATCAAACGTTCGATAGAATTCACTGCGCTTTGCAAGCGAGTTTCGGCATTAATACCACTGACATCATTCATAGAGTTTGAAGTGTCTAAAGTAATGAGTAGATTGGTGTCTATCATCGCAAAAGAATCTGATTTATTGATTGCGACTGGTGAATCATCTTCGATACCCACTGTGAGTGTGCTAGTTGCTGAGGTTACGCCATCCGCAACAGTCACGCCAAAGTTAATGGTTTTCACATCTTCAACATTTACACCACTATGATCCACTGGAGCCAATAATTTAAAGGCATAATGTCCTGAATTATCGACACTCACTGTTGCGACTGCATGTGTACCAGCCATGGCTGTTAATTGTTGCGTACCACTTCCTAACCAAGTCACCGCCACACCGCCAGAAGTCAACACCTCACTAGGTTGTGACAACGTAATCGTTAAGTTACCAGCGGCATTGCTAATTTGCAAATTACCTTCAATCGAACTGGCATTGGTAGTATCTGGGTTGCCTGTAGTATCTTGCAAGCCACCTGCTAAGCCTTCTTCAGACACGTTGACTGATACCGAAGCGACTTCAACATTATGAATAGCAGCAGCGATATTTAAACTGACCGTTGCTGTATTAAATCCACCATTTCCATCAGCCACAGTGTAAGTGAATGAAGCAGGGCCGTTGTAATGAGCGGTAGGCGTGAAAACCACTTGACCATTCACAATGGCAACCGTGCCATGCTCACCCGCTTGCACGCTGCTAATAGTGAGCGTATCACCATCAACATCTTTGTCGTTAGCCAGTAATGTCGCAAAATTAATGGCTAATGGAGTATCTTCATTGCCAGTAATGCCACTATCATTGGTTGCTTCTGGCAGGTTGTTTACAAATGGTTTAACAAAAGTAATGGTAGAGGCTGCATAGTCGCCATCGCCATCCACCAATTTAAATGTAATCACATCATTTGGCTGGTTTGCTGAGCCATTTGCAGGGGTGTAACTGTAAATGCCATTATCCATGTCCACCGTGAATTTACCGCCAACACTTGTGGTAACAGTTAATACGTGCGTTGTTGCGTTATAGGTATATGTCGATGCACCACCTACTTGTGTAATAGCACCAGTATTTGCGTTAAATGAATAGGTTTCATTACCTACTTTGATTGATTCAACATAACCACCATCCGCGCCAAAGCCATATGCGCCAGTGATTAGCTGGCCATTGACCTCTTTAATCGAGCTAACTAAAACACCATCTAGTTGATTAAAGTCGTTCACTAATAGGCCACTCATGTCAGTTTGCGCTTGGCCATTGTATGCCACGGGATCTAGATAAGCTGGGTTAGCAATGCCTGAGCCGATGCCTAATGCATAGGACTTCACATGGTTAGCACTTAAAAAGTCTTTCCAAGCTTGCTCTTCACTGACTTGAATACCTGTATCAGCACCAGACTGATCATAGCCTGTACCATTGACCGCTGGAGTTCCTGGGCTTTGACCTGCTGGCGTCAATTCATCCGTAGTGCCTGAGCCATATGTAGGGGCGCCATCTGAAAAGAAATAACTCACATTTTGCGCATTAGTGAGCTTGCCTGGGTCTGCAAAAGCAGTTGCTGCATCGCCCAAAGCTTCATCATAATTTGTTCCACCTGTCGCTATGATGTCATTGAGTAACAATTTAGCCGCAGCTACGGTTACCCACTCGTTAGCAAGCGCAGAAGCATTGGTAGAGAATGTCACCAATCTCACCATCACGTTGCTTGTAGTATCGTATTGATCTAACAGCTTAACGATAGACTGAGTGGCTGTAAGTAAACGCGTTTGCCCATTAATACCGTCGGTTGTTGCCATACTGCCTGATGTATCCAGCACAATCATGACATTGACGTTAGTAGATTCAACTAAATCGACCTGTTGAGCCAAGGCGCTAGGCGCATCATCTTCAACTGTTACCGTAATAGTGCCTAAAGTTGATGATGTGCCATCAGAAGCTTTTACACCAAACTGCAGGTTTAACACATCCTCTGATGTCATATCAGGATGGTCTAGCGTACCTGTTAGTGTAAAGTTATAGTGACCACTGTCATTGATAGTCAACGTAGCAACAGTGACAGCGCCTGCCGTTCCCACCAAAGTGTTCGTCCCTGCCCCGCTCCATGAAACCAAAGTACCATGCGAGCTATATTGCTCCGTAGGTGCAACAAGCGTCACAGCTAAAGTTGCTGAGTCTGCATCTGACACAGCAACAGAGCCTGTCACTACCGTGACATTTGTCGTGTCAGTTGGATTACCCACAGCATCAACAATACCGTTAACAAGACCTTCTTCTGACACAGTAACCGAGGAGTTTCCAACCACAGGCGCATCATCTACAGGAGAAATATTCAAGTTAACGGTAGCGGTATCAACACCGCCGTTGCCATCTGAAATAGTATAAGTAAATGAAGCTGGGCCGTTGTAATTAGCGTCTGGTGTGAACACTACCTGACCGCTGACAATCGCAACCGTGCCATGCACGCCCGCTTGCACGCTGGTGATGCTGAGTTTGTCGCCATCAATATCGATATCATTTGCAAGTAAAGTTGCAAAGTTAATGGCAAGAGATGTATCTTCCTTACCTGTAATAACGCCATCATTAATAGCATCTGGCGCATCATTTTCTGGGTTGATATTCAGGCTGACTGTCGCCGTGTCAGTGCCGCCTTTACCATCTGAAATGGTGTAAGTAAATGAAGCTGGGCCGTTGTAATTAGCGTCTGGTGTGAAAACCACTTGACCACTCACAATAGCAACCGTGCCGTGCACGCCTGCTTGCACACTAGTAACAGTGAGCTTGTCACCGTTTGCATCTGTATCATTCGCCAATAATGTAGCCATAGTGATGACAAACGCACGGTCTTCTTGGCCTGTCACGCTATCATTTACCGCATTTGGTGCCGTGTTGTCTTTTGGAATAGTCAAACAAACTGTAGCAGTATCGCTACTTGCATTTCCGCAACCACCTTTGCCATCGCTGATGGTATAAGTAAATGTAGCTGGACCACTGTAGCCTGCATCTGGCGTAAATACTACTTTGCCGTTAACTAAGGCAACTGTACCGTGAGTGGCACATTGTACTGAGGTAATTGTCAACTTGTCGCCATCTACATCTTGGTCGTTAGCCAAAAGTGTTGCTGGATCAATAGTCACCTTGCCTAGAGCCGTCACAGCGATGTTGTCATTCACAGCATCTGGGCGATCATTCACAGGGCTAATCGATAGGTTGACTGTAGCTGTGCTAGTACCACCATTTCCATCTGAAACGGTATAGGTAAATGACGCGGGACCATTATAGTTAGCGATTGGCGTAAATGTCACAGTGCCATTAACCAACGATACCGTGCCATTCAAAGCACCTTGCACACTCGTAAGGGTTAATTTATCGTGATCTTTATCACTATCGTTACTTAATAAGTTAGCAACTGAAATAACTACCGGCTTATCTTCACAGCCAGAAAAACAATCATTTTTTGCAACGGGAGCAACATTAGGTTCATAACAATTATACTTATAACCAACACAAGGGTTATAGCCACAACCGTAATAATAACTATAAAAAATGCTCATGATATTTCGCTCTCGCCATAAAAATTAAGGTTTATTTATGGTCGAATAATACCGACAAAGCACCGCTCTCACACCTACCCAAATGGGTGGCTAAATTAAAAAACACTATTAAAATCAATAATTAATGATCAAACCAAGGAGTCATTTATCAATTGTTTACAATTAAAAAGGCCATGCAAAAGCATGGCCTTTTTAAGACTTAAAACACTAAGTAAAACTAATCAGTAATTAGTTTTTGTTTGGCAAGTAAATCAGCAATAATTGCTTGATCGTTCGCAAAACCTGTCACTAAATCTACATTAGTTAGGGTGATAGTTTGAACATCTTTTGCTGCACTAAAGCCTGCCACATACTCACCATTTGAACTTACATGAACAATAGTGTCACTTCCCAACTTTTCAAAATGTAAGTAACTTGCCAAATTACCTACACCAACAGCATGATTTTCACTGGTGAGTAGATCACGTAAGTCTAGCGCATCGCCACCAGACGAAACCGCCGCTACATTAAAGTCAGTCACAGTATCGCTAGCTGGCGCACCTTTGACTCCTTTATCGGCAAGCTCCCATTTGAAAGTATCAGATTCAGAATCAGCCCCACCAATACCACCAGTGAGGATGTCATTACCTGCGCCACCGATAATAATATCTTTTCCTGCACCTCCAATAATAGTGTCAGCGCCTGCTCCGCCGTAAATAACATCATCACCTGCGTTACCTTGTAGGTTGTCATTACCGTCGCCACCATATATTTGGTCATTGCCTAAGCCACCTGTAATAGTGTCATTACCTGCATCACCATAAAGCTGATCGTCGCCTGCTCCGCCATCTATGGTGTCATCACCATCGCCGCCTTTAACAATATCACTACCTGCGCCGGCGTTGATGATGTCATTTCCAGCAAAACCAGCAATCGCATCATTAGCATTAGTGCCTGTGATTGTTTCTGCACCCGCTGTACCCTGAATCTCATTGGTCACCACATGCAAATCTAAAGTGGCTGATGACGTGCTGCCCTGAGTATCGGTAATGGTATAGCTGATAATTTCATCAGCTATATTGGTAGCTGTAGTATTTAAAACAACAGGATTAAAGGTAATACCATCAATGAGCACCGATGCATTACTATTTGGCTCAATACGTATGCTACCAATATTGCTCCAGTTAGCTGGCAACGCAACTAAACCCTCTGTTCCAATGGCTACTTGACCCAATAAATTACCTAAAATATCATACACACTCACAGCAACTGCTGAACCTGCCGCCAAATTACTGCCAGCCGCATTAATGTTAAGCGTTACATTTTGAACACCTTGTGCATAGTTAGCTCGGTTGAAGTTAATAATAAGTGTTTCTAAGTTATCTACTCGGTTATTGGCATTACCACCCGTAATACCTACACCTGTATCTGTGTAGTCAATATTTGCAGCACTCGCAATGTTTAAATTGCTGCCTCTTGCTGCACCTAATATAGTCAAACCTCCTGCAGCAACTAAAGCAGCTGTATTAAAACTTGTAGTGACTAAAGCAAGTTGAGCTGGTGCAGTAGTCTGTGTTGATGGCGGGGTATATTTATAATAGCCGTCACCTTGAAAAACCAGAGTGTTCGTTGCATCAGTTGAGCTAGTCCAGCTCAATTCTTTAGCGGCATTAATCGTATACGTACCACCAGCTAAAGTGCCTGAACTTGGCGTTGTTAAATTAAACGTTACGCCTTTAAAGGTAATCGACGTCACTGCGGCATTATCAACAGCATTATCTGCGCCAGCCCCTGCACTAAATACTGTTACAGATTGGTTAATACCATCAGTACTTACGCCACTAACAACATTGCCATCAAAGAATGTATTTTTTGGCAACAAAGTATCATGGTCATCATAAGCACGTGGTTTACCATCAATAATCTTAATAGTCTCAACAGCTGTAGCTGTATCTCCATCGTTATCAATCACCTTGTAAATAATATCAAACTGGTCTCCACTCGCAGCAGCACCTTGAGTGTAATACACATATTCGCCAGAACTAAAGGTGAATTTAAGAGTACCTTTCACAAAGCCCAATGCCGCATTTAACGTGATTGAATCACCAGCTACCGTTACTGTGGTATGTGTACCAGTTAGATAGAAATTGTCATAAGTGATCTGATTTGTCGTGGCATTATAGGTAAAGCGCACGACTGTATCTGGCACTGTGCCGGCATCATTGCTATCAAGCAACATATCGATGTATTCAATATGTCCGCCATCCGCCCCAAAATCAGCAAATGAAGTAGCTGTTTTTGAACCGATACTACCACCAAACGAGACTGGAATAGTTGCAGTTAACGCTGCTGACAAGCCATTTAAGTCGTTCACCAAAATAGCTGAGTCTTTAACATTATTACCATCAGCATCTACGTTATGAATACCATCGAGTGGTACAGTATTATTAATGCCACCACCAATACCAATCGCATATGATTTAACTGATGGGTTAGCGGCTAAGAACGCTGTATAACCTGATGTATTTGCTGGGTTAACTGTATCTTGTTCGGTAGGTACACCATCCGAGATAAAGTATCCAATATTTGACTTAGCAGTATCAACAGTACCAAACATACTCACCATAGTGGTCAAACCATCTTGATAATCGGTACCACTGGCTAGGTTTGCCAATCCATTAATCGCCGCAATTGCCGCAGCTTTAGTGGTGTAAACAATGTTATCTGTCTGTGCTGTTGAAGAAAATACACCAAACTTAACAGATACAGATGCTGACTCGTCAAAGTATCGACTCACCAAATCAACCATAGCCTGCTTAGCGACGGCTAATCGAGTAGAAATTGCCACATTACCGTTGGCATCGACAACGCGCACTCCACCACCAGAATTCGTAGCAGACATACTGCCAGAAACATCAAGCATCAAGACTAAATTATAGTTAGTCACGTTAGTCGATTGTGGGACTTCAATCGTACCGTTTACTGCAGTTGGTACGTCATCTTTGATTGAAACGACTAAGTTAGCCGTGCCACCTGTACGTGTATAGGTAAATGTCTCCACAAACTCAGTGTTTGTTGCACCAGTTTGAGTGTCGTTATCAACCTTGTTGTTAAGCGTGTAAGAGTAAGTACCATTGTTACCTGTCGCATAATCAACTACCAAAGTACCATAGTTAGTCACGATAGTATGCACAGTGCCAACAGCCGTATTGCTAATAATTGTGGTGTTAGCTCCTGCCGCTACAGCAGTAATTGCACCAGATAATGGGCCTGGGGCAGCTGAGTCATTTGTAAACAAAGTCCCTGATGTCACTTTAACGCCGCCGCCTGTACCATCAGCTAAAGCAGACTCATTCACTGTAGCCAGATCGTCGTGGCTATTAAAAGCCTGCAAGTTAACTGTAGCCACACTTGTTTGACCATCTTGATCTGTCAAAGTATAAGTAAATGAACCTGTACCTGTCGCAGCCGGTGAGTATGTGTAAGTTTGCGTAGCAGCGTTATACGTTAATCCCGTTGGCAATCCGCCTGTAGCAGTCAATGTTGCATTATCAAGCAAACTATCATTCGCCAGCAATTGCGCGCGCGTGAATGTAATCGTCTGACCGACTAAAGCTTGGAACGAGTCATTTACCGCAACTGGAGGGCCATCATCAACAGGTGTAACAACGATCGTTTCCGTTGCTGTTGCAGCAGATACTCCACCGTTGTTATCAACCGCGTTAAAATTCAAGCTAGTCGTGCCATTCCAATCTGCAGCTGGTTTAAAGTAGAAGTTCAAAGCATTACCTGTTGCTGGATAATTAGTACCTATAACAGCTAATATTGTTAATGCAGCGTCAGTGTAAAGTGCCCCATTCACAGGCAAGGTCGTTAATACAAAGCTTGCAACGGTGCCATCAACATCCGTCCCTTGCAGCTGAACAGTGATTGATGCGCTATCTTCTGGAGCCGTGTTAGTACTCCCAACCGCCACTGGAACATCATTCACTGGATTCACAGTAATGATTGTTGCATGTGATATAGCTTCCGCTTGACCATCATTCACCGTTACGGCGATATAACGCTCATTACCTGCACCACCTACTGGATTTTCAGAAGTGTTCACAAAAGTAATTGCTTTAATCGCAGTTTGGTATGCGCTAAGAGTCGCATGGCCCGTTAATGTGATGATATTACCAACGACAGAAGCCGTAATACCGGATGGTAGACTTCCAACTGCCAACGCATCGCCAGCAAAGGCATTTGTTAGATTGATGGTCGCTGACTCCATAAAGGTATCATCCACGTCTGTAATGGTCATACCAGCTGCAGCAATTGCAATCGGCGTTCCATTTTCAGTGAAACTAACCACGTAATCGCCTTCATCTAATGGCGCACTCGGATTCAAATCTAAGATCGGTCTATCGTTAGTACCTGTAACAGTGACATCTAAGTTTGCACTACCAGTTAAGCCTGCCGTATCTTTCAGTGTGTAAGTAAAGATGTCATGCGCTACTTGACCCTGAGTCAGGGTTTGCGTATCAACGTCAGCATTATTCAAGGTATAAGTGTAAGTACCATCAGCCTTAATCGTCAAACTACCATAAGTGCCAACAACTACCGTATCAGTCACGTTGATAACAACACCATTCACCAATGTAACCGTTTTAGTATCACCAGAGTCTGGGTCGGTATCGTTAGTGAGTACGTTGCCTGTCCCTGTTGGCGTACCAGCAAATGCATCGAGCGCATTGTTTTGTAACACACCAACGTTATTACCTGATTCGGTGACGCTCGCTGAATCAACGTTTGCTGTTGGAGCGTCGTTCACTGCAGTAATATTTAGAGTAACGTTAAGATTCGCTTGCTCATTAGTTGCAGTGCCAGTTAAGCCTGGGTCTATACCAGTGTTACCGTTATCGTTAATGTTAACTGCTAAAGTAACAGTGCCGTTAGCATTAAGCGCTGTTGTGTAGCTAACACCCGAACCTGTGCTTACAAAGGTGTTAATCGACGCCAATGTACCTGTTAATGTGAGTGCCGTAGATGTACCTCCCACGACAACACCACTACCTGAAATAGCCGTGAGGCTGCCTGCTGGAACAGTAAGCGTAACGGTAATGCTACCTCCTCCTGCATCCACATCACCGAAGCTCAAACCAGTTAACTTAGTCGCAACATCTTCCGTTACAGCAATGCTTGCTGCTGAAGTGATTGTTGGCGTATCGTTCACGGCCGTCACGTTAATGGTGACGGTGTTCGCGCTTTGGTCGGTGTTTTGACCACCGTTAGCAGTGCCGCCATTGTCAACTACTTGGAAGGTGAAATTAGCATAAGCAGCACCGTTAGCGTTGGCTGCCGGTGTAAAAATTAAAGTGCCTAAGCTACCTGCTGGAATAATCGCACCTACCAATACTGGGCTTCCGCCTAGAGTTAAAGTACCGTTAGTTGGCAGCGTAGTAATAATGACAGATTGCAACGCATTGGCTGGTGTGTCATTTGTATCTGTAAATCCAAAATCTGCCGCTGCAAAGGTATATGTATTATCTTCATTAATGGTAACTGCTTTATCTACTCCTGCAGGCGCATCGTTCACCGCTGTAATTGTAATCGTGCTTGTATCAACATCAGATAATGGGCCACCTGTTCCTGTGTTGCCGTTGTCGTTAGTCGTCATCGTTAATGTGACATTACCGTTAGCATCAGCAACAGGCACGTAAGTTGGCTGGTTAGCAACCGTCGCCAAGTAAGCATTGATATTAGCGACTGTACCTGTTAATTGTAGGCTACCTGTGCCTGAACCAGTGATAGTCACACCGCCTGCAGTCGCAGCAGTTAATATACCAGTTGGAACTGATAACGTTACAGTGACATTATTTCCACCAGCGTCTACATCGGCGATTGATAAACCAACAAGTTTCACTGAAGTATCTTCATTTGTCGTAAAGGTCGCCGGCAATGTATTTACTGGTGCATCATCAACCGCTGTGATTGTAATCACCGCATTTGCGGGTGCAACTGAAACCAAACCTAAGTTATCAGTCACTGTGAATGGAATTGTCACGGTACCATTAAAATTAAGTGTTGGTACAAATTTCAAACCCGCCGCTTGAGCTGGAGTTAAATTCATAGCAGTTGTCACAGGTGTTACACCATCAGCTAAATACAACACGCCCTGCAATGCGGTTGGCAATGTGCTCACTTTAACCGTAGCAATCGTACCGTCAACGTCTGTGCCTGTTAAATTAACAGCGATAGTTGGCGTATCTTCGCCTGCTGTAACGGCATAGGCCGTAGCCACTGGCGCGTCGTTCACCGGCGTCACTGGGTTGATCGTGACGGTCGCTGGGCTCG
>NZ_JAQSCU010000010.1:0-133189 GCF_029945535.1 Methylotenera sp. | reverse complement strand
GTGACGGTGTTGGTTTCATCGCCGTCTACTGGCGCGTCGTTCACCGGCGTCACTGTAATCGGCGTTGTAGCCACAGGTGAAACCGCACCTTGATTATCCGTGACAGTAAATGGAATATTAACAGTGCCATTGAAATTAGGTGTTGGGTGGAATACCAAGCTAGCAGCCTCAGCTGGAGTGAGCGGCGCACCCGCAACCACAGGAGTACCATCAGCTTTAGTCAAAACACCTTGACTGACTGACGGTAAAGTTGCGACAGATATTGAGGCAACAGTACCATCTGGGTCTGTACCCGACAAATTAACAGCAATATCGCCACCATCTTCAGCACCTGCCGCTGGAGTTACGACGCCTACCGGCGCTGCATTTGGTGTACCTGAGTTATTGAGACCATATCTATCATCATCTTGAGCCGCAGCTGGGTCAGCCGTCAACCTGCCATCTGTATCGTATTCATAAGCAAATTTGAATCTATTTAAATCATCGTTAATTCTTAGTAAGTTAACAAAATCAAAACCGTGAATGGTAAAGGTACCATTACCGGCGGCAGTTTCTTCCAACACATCATTAATATCTTGACCACTTTCAATCGCTTTAATGACAGTATCAATGGTTGCTACATTCACTGCGCTATCTAAGGCATCAGGCGCAATCAGGTTAGTTAATTCAGGCGTAAAGGCAACCAATTGGTCGGCAGCAATATGTATTACACGGCCATTAGATAGCTCCAAATCAACAAACACGCCCTTCCCAGTTTGTATGGTGTCGCTAGACTGTATTTGATCACCTAAATGTAGATCACGCTTTGCACCATTATCTGAAAGTGCTACTGCTGTGCCTGTCATTGCTACGATTTTGCCGATGATTGCCATGATTACGTCCTAAATTAACTCTTAATTGATTGTTAAATACTTAAAGTTGAATGCTTAAAATTAAGTTGATTTATTTTTCTTACATACTTTTTCTACAATCGCATTAAACACGCTTTTTCTCTACAAATATATTGTACTAATGGCCAATAACAATGCAGAGAAAGTGCGCTTTGTTAAGGCCTTTAATATAGAAAAGCCGTACAAATACCATCTTTATTAAAAGATGTTGCCATTATTAATAACGGCATAATTGAGCACATCTTGATACTAATAATCAAATATTTATATATTGACCACCTCGTATATATACCCATGGAGTGCGAGTTATCTCGGGTTTTATCAACAATTCAGCTTTACTTAATCGACCGATCAACTTTATTGCATTGATTGTATTGGTATTTTTTTGCGTCACCGGCATTTATGCTGCCAGTTGCGATTTCAATAAATTAAGTAACCTAGCTAAACAAAGGTATGGCGACGAGGCTTATCAAGATGTTGTAGAGCTTCAACAATTAATCAATCAATTAAAAACCGCGACCGAGGCGGAGAAGCTCAAGCAGATAAACGATTTCTTTAACCGAAAAATCAATTACGCCGAAGATATAGATTTGTGGGGAAAGTCAGATTATTGGGCGACACCTTTAGAGGCAATCGGTCGTCAAGCTGGCGATTGCGAAGATTACAGCATTGCCAAGTATGTATTTTTAAAAGTATTAAATGTGCCAAATGATAAGCTAAGACTCACCTACGTGCGTGCTGAGTTAAACTTTGATGGCATCAGAACGGTGAGAGCGCACATGGTATTGAGTTACTACCCCACGCCGCAATCTACCCCGCTCATTTTAGATAGCTTAAAACCAGAAATTTTACCTGCATCCAGCAGAACTGATTTAACGCCAATTTTTAGCTTTAATGACAAAGGTATTTGGGTAGGTTCAAGTAGCAAACCCAAGGGCGAAGCAACTTCTCACCTCTCCAAATGGTTAGATGTGTTAACACGCATGCAAGCGGATGGAATAGAATAATTAAAAGCTAGGATATTAAAATGTCACTGATAAAACAACTTTGGTTAGCCATCATATTTATACTCATACTCGCCAGTGGCGGCAGCTTTGTCTTAAGCACGCTATCGAGTAAAAACTATTTAGAAGAGCAACTGCAACTTAAGAACCTCGACAACTCCACGTCGCTGGCACTCTCTTTATCGCAAATGCAAAAAGACCCAACGACGATAGACTTACTCATTTCCGCACAATTTGACTCTGGTCACTATCGCTATATCGGCTTGTTTGACCCTGATGGAAAAATGATCAGCGAACGCGTTAATGCCAATAGTAAAACCAAAGCACCAGCTTGGTTTACTAAACTGGTTCCAATTAAAGCACAAGCTGGCGTTGCTGAGGTGCAAGATGGCTGGAAGCAATTCGGCTCAATCACTTTAGAAAGCGACTCTAACTTTGCCTACGATAAACTTTGGGATACCACCATAGAAATCGCGCTTTGGGCATCGCTCATCGGCTTACTGGCCTGCTACGGTGGCGGCAAAATTTTAGAGAAAATCCTAAGTCCACTAGATGATGTCGTTAATCAAGCCAAGGCAATTGGTGAGAATCGCTTCATCAGCATCGCCGAACCAAAAACCACTGAATTCAAAGCGGTAGTCAACGCGATGAATAGCCTATCAAGCCGCATTAAAAACACGGTGACAGAAGAATCATCTCGACTAGAAGAATTACGCTACCAAGCTAATTTTGAGCCAACTACTGGGTTAATGAATTTTGATTACTTTATTCGCAGAGTCAATGCAAGTATTAGCCATGAAGAAACTTTTAGCTCAGGCGTTTTGGTTGTCACAAGACTCGCTAATTTAGCGTTGATTGATCAAATACTCGGTCATCAGGAAACCAATACATTGTTAAAAAGAATAGGTGAAGCTTTAAATAATGAGTGCAAGAATCACCCACACCTTTATGCCGCGCGCTTAACAGGTACAGATTTCGGCATATTCTGCACTCGTCCACTGGATACGGATACGCTGGGCTTGCAAATAAAAGAACTATTAATCAATGTAAGCGAAACCAAGCAAGAGGCTTTGAGTGCTAACTTCTTGACCGTTGCGATTAATGTCACAAAATCAGACACCGCAGAGAATCTTGTTTCCATTTTAGAAGCAGCAGAAAAATTCATCTCGTTTATTGATAGTGTTGTCGATAAAGTAAATATTCAACACAGAAATACGCTACACGTGATTAATCATAACGATCTCGTACAATATCGGAAAAATGACCAAGAAAATTGGGAAAAATTGCTCACATCTGCCCTAGATAACCGAAGAGTCAAGCTTGAGCCTTATCCTGTCATCAATCAAAACGGTCAGTTAATACATAACGAAAGCCCAGTCAGACTTCAGTTAGAGCCTAACGGCAAATGGTATTCTGCGGGCGAATTTATTACTTGGGCAACACAGCTTAATTTAATGAGTCGCGTAGATGAATTAGTCTTAGAAACTGCCCTAGGTAAGCTCGCTACGGGTACAGAATCTATTGGTCTAAATCTTTCAGCCAGTGCCATTTGCAATCCTGAGTTTATTGAAAAAACCTGCAAGTTGATCAAATTGAACATCAGTGTAGCCAGCCGCCTATATTTTGAGGTGCCTGAAAAAAGCGCTTTTGAATTCTCGGCTGAGTTCCGCCATTTTTGCAATCAGGTAAAGCCATTAGGCTGTAAAGTTGGCATAGAGCATGTAGGCACACATATTGCTCGCCTAGGTGAACTACATGACGTAGGCTTAGATTACATTAAAATTGATGTATCAATTATCAAAGATATTGATAGCAATGAAGACAACAAAACGTTGCTACGAGGCTTATGTATGATTGCTCACTCTATTGGTGTGATGGCAATTGCCGAGGGCGTGCAAACCCTTGATGAACAGGCGACATTAAAACAAATTGGTATCGATGGCATGACAGGGCCAGGGATTCATATCGCTTAATGCATTAAGCCATGCAACATTGAACCAAATTAATCCACACAGAGCTGTGTGGATTAACTCTATCAATCAAGCTTAATGTTTGTAATTACCGTTAAGCATCAGTGCTAATTGCAGCCTGTCTTTAGCGCCTAAACGTTCAAATGTAGAAGCTAAATGTGCTTTCACCGTGCGTTCAGTGATGCTCAAAACTCTAGCAATCTCTTTATTGCTAGATCCTTTTGAAGCTTCTAAAGCCACTTCTTTTTCACGTTTTGTCAGCTTTTCTAACAAAACATCGACTTGTTCAGGGCGATTAGTCACTAATTTTGTAGAAGTCTCGATTAAGGCTTGAAGAACATCTTGCCCTACCCACAAGCCGCCATGACTGATGACTGCTCTAATCTCTTTAAGTACCGCAGGCGCTATGTGCGCATGACAATAGCCCATTGCACCTAGTTTTAAAGCATGGATAGACTCAGCATGATTTGGCGCATTGGCCAGCACTACGACCTTCGCCCCTTGATGGCTTTTCATAATAGCCGCAATCGTATTTTCCATCCACTGCTGGCGATCTTCATTCATGTGCAACCAAAAGATATAAGCTTCTGAGGCTTTATTCTTGGCACTTCCGCGCTCAAGAGCCTCTGGCACGATGGCAGCTAATGTAGATTTGGGAAATGCTTTAGTCCAACTGTCTATAGCGGCAGGCAGTTTAGTAATGAAAATATCCTGCATTTATCTCTCACTAAATGCGTATGATTTTGCTTTCAATACCGGCTTAAGCAAGTATGAAAGCACCGTTTTCTTACCTGTCATAATATCTACTTGAGCCACCATACCGGGAATAATCGGCAAGCCTTTACCTAAGCTAGACTTTAAAGTGCGCACTCTCACCACATAATAGGCATTGCCTTTTTCATCGACAATCGAGTTGGCTGAAACACTCTCGACCTTTGCATCTAGCGCACCGTAAATGCTGTAATCATAAGCGGTTAGCTTAACTACGGCAGGTTGCTCTAATCGAATAAACGCAATATCTTTGATTTGAATTTTAGTTTCTAATACCAGCGCCTCATCGGTAGGCACCACTTCTAGCACCTCTTTACCTGGCTGTATCACGCCTCCAACAGTATTGAAGAATAAGCGACTGACTTTACCGTTAACAGGTGATTTTAAGGTTGCTTGATTGACTTTATCGGTCAGCCCTACGCTTGTTTCAGTAATGCTATTCAGGCGCGCTGTAATGTCATTTAGCTCAGTACGCACCTTGCTTTTAAAGGTTTGTTCAACCTCTGTCACCTTACGCCTTGCCTCGCCGATTGAAGACTGAATACGGCTAATTTGCGCACGTGCTTGGTCAATATCGCCTTTGGCTTTGGTCGATTCTCTTTCTAATTTAAGTATGTCGATTTCAGAAACCGCACCGCTTGCTAATAAAGGTCTATTTGCAGCCAATTCTTTTGTCGCAGATTCATAATTCTTTTCCGCAACTTCTTTACGATATTGCACTTCGATTAACTCTTTTTCTCTTTGATCCATTTGATCGCGCGCAATACTAATGGAAGATTGCAACTCTTCTTTACTAGAAATATACAAAGCATATTCTTGATCATAAGTTTGCGGCGCATTCTGTTGCACCTGTTTTGGTGGATTGAATGCTGAGCCTTCAGCCAAAGCAGTGAGCCTAGACTGCTTTGCTAACAACGCTAAATACTGTGTTTGATTTTCTCTTAATGATGAAACTGCCCGCGTTTCATCAATACGAATCAGTGGCGTACCCACCTTCACGGTCTGGCCCTCAGCCACTAATATTTCAGAAACGATACCACCATCCAAGGATTGAATCACTTGCACCTGCTTAGAAGGAATCACCCGACCTTCGCCGCGCGTGACTTCATCTATTTTTGCAAAAAATGCCCAAATGATTAACACAGCTAAAGCTGCTGCAATGCTATACAACAGTACTTTTGCTCTTAGTGGTGTTTGCTCTAAAATCGCCAAATCGGCCTCATCATCCCAATGCAAATCTTCTCTGGTTTCAGTGGGTGCCATTTTATCTAATAAGTAATAGATAGGCTTGGTGAGCCATGCTTGTTTTTTGAAGGCTTCGTTTAACTTACCGATTCTTTTAAACAGATTTTCACTCATAGCGCTTTACCTACTTTGCCGCTGCGTAACGCTTCCGTCACTTGTTCTTTAGGGCCATCTGCCACAATTCGGCCAGAGTCGATCACAATAATGCGATCGACCAAATCATATAAAGCTGAACGGTGAGAAATTAGCACCAATGTTTTATTCTTTGTAGCCTCTACAAGGCGGCGCTTAATCGCATCTTCTCCCGAATGATCCATGGCGCTAGTTGGTTCATCTAGCAACAATATTGCAGGATTACCAATCAACGCCCTAGCGATACCAACACCTTGGCGTTGTCCGCCAGATAAGGTTTCACCGCGCTCACCAATCGACATATCAAAACCTTTAGGATGCGCATTAATGAACTCATCAATACCGCCGACATGTGCCGCTGCAAGCACTGCAGCATCATCAACATGTTGCGCTGAAATAGTTAAGTTATCGCGCATCGTGCCATAAAACAAATGCGTATCTTGTTGCACATAACCCACACAGCGCCTCAATTCAGCAGGGTCAATTTGGCGCGCATCAATGCCGTCCACCAAAATTGCGCCTCCCGTGGGTTGATATAAACCGAGCATCAATTTATGTATGGTTGATTTACCTGAGCCCATGCGGCCTAACAAAGCCACATGTTCACCCGCTTTAATTTTGAATGAGACTTTAGTCAGCGCATCTTGCTCACTGCCTGGATAGCTAAAACTCACTTCCCTGAATTCAATATTGCCAGTAAAGGCAGGGCGCGATAAAAACTTAGCATCTACTGGGCGCTCTACTGGGCGCTTCATAATTTCATCTAATGAAGTCAGCGCAGTTGCCGCATTATGATATTGCGTTAACAAACCTGCAGTTTGTGCAATTGGCACTAACGCACGAGAAGCCAGCATGGTGCAAGCAATCAAGCCACCCATCGTTAAATCACCATTCACCACTAAATAAACACCAAGCACTACAAGTGAAATGTTAATTAACTGCTGAATCGTACTTGCGCCGTTATTAATAGATGAAGATAACAATCTTAACTTGCTTGATACCTCAGTGAGAAAGTGCGCGCTACGCTCCCATTTGCGCTGCATTTGACCTTCAATACCTAAAGCTTTGACCGTTTCGAGGCTCACCAAACTTTCAATCAGCGTCGCGTTTCTAATGGCACTCGCGCGATACATGGTTTCAGAAAGCTCATGCATTTTAGTTTGCACGCTAAATGAATACACTAAAATCAAAACCGCACCCAAAATCACGGGAATAATCATGTAAGGAGAAATCCAAGCCATCACCACAATAAAAATCAGGCCAAACGGAATATCAATCAGCGTTGTAATTGTGGCAGATGTGATGAAATCACGAACAGTCTCAAACGAGCGTAAATTGGAGGCAAAAGAGCCTACAGAAGTGGGCCTTTGCTCAAGTCGAATGCCTAACACTTGCTCCATGATGCGTGCTGTGAGCTTCACATCGACACGGGTACTGGCCCAATCAAGGAAATAACCACGCAAGGTTCTGAGAATTAAATCACCAATAATCATCAGCGAAATACCAATCGCCATTACCCACAAAGTCTCAACAGCGCGATTCGGCACAACACGGTCATACACATTCATCGTAAATAATGGCATCGCCAAAGCGAACATATTCACCACAAAAGCAGCCACCATAATGTCACGGTAAATTCGGCTATTTTCTGCCAACGTACCCCAAAACCAATGGCGCAGCCTTACTTTACCAACAATAGGCGCACGCTGATCAAACGCATATTTAGCTTTTGCTACAATGTAATAGCCCGAGCAACGCTCTTCTAACTCATTAATAGCAATCGATATTTCCGCATCACCTAGTTCAGGAAAAATCACATTTGCTTTATTTTCATTGAAATCCAGCTTGGTCAGAACACAAGCTTCTTCATCTTTCAACAATAAAATCGCAGGTAAAAACTCTGAACGAATTTTATCAAGAGGCTTCTTTAATATAGTCACAGCCAGATTAACACGCTCAGCTGAACGCTTAACCAGCGCAGGCGTCATTTTACCGTCACGTAACGGCAGCCCTGAAATTAAAGCATCTTTGGAAGTAGCAACATTTTGAATACGGCAAATAAGTACAAGGCTATCTAACAAGGTATCAACAACACCTATATTTTCACTCTTAGCATTTTCAATTTGAGTTAAATTCTCAGCACTCATGTTTTTCCCTGTTAATCATCACACCCAAAAGCCGATTGTACTACTTGTTCTATCAGTCAGACTTTTTCTAAAAAATCGTATATCGTAAAATCAACAGCAAGTTTAATGCCAAACAAGCTTAAGCTGTATATATATGAATGGTAATGGCGGCTTTATTAGTAAAAATTTACATAGCTTTACATATTACAAGCAGCCCTCAAGCACTACTTGGCTATATAAATAAAGGGCTAACGTAACAGAATATAACCTGAAAAACCTAACTTTAAATCTTTGGTTTAAGCGGTCTTTGTGAGCTAATTAGGAAGTTTATAATGAGGCATGGGTACAACGCGGCTTAACTAACTTTGTATGTACCCTAGCTGAACAACTCAATCTATACGCCGTAGACGAGATAAAACTCACTAGACAAAGTTTCTAGCAACTTAATGCCTACACGAATATTGCAGGCATCTATATCAATTATGATCGGCCGTAATGGTCATCAAAACGTTCGATGTCGTCTTCAGCCAAATAACCACCCGATTGCACTTCAATAATTTCTAGCGGCATTTTCCCTACATTTTCCAAACGATGCTTAGTTCCTAGGGGAATATAAGTCGATTCATTTTCAGTCACAAGATAACTGTCTTCACCCCTTGTAACCCTAGCCGTGCCTTTGACCACGACCCAATGTTCAGCCCGATGATGGTGTAATTGTAAAGATAGCTTAGCGCCAGGCTTCACCATCATTCGCTTCACTTGAAATCGCTCCCCGATATCAACACTGTCATACCAACCCCAAGGGCGATAAACTTTACGGTGCAGTAGGCCTTCAGCTCTATGCTGCTGTTTTAAAGAATCAACAATTTTTTTAACATCTTGCGTTTTGCTTTTATGAGCGACCAATATTGCATCTGAGGTTTCTACCACCACTAAATCAGTGACACCTACACAAGCAACTAGTCTTCCTCCTGAAAAGGCCAAGGTGTCGGCACAGTCAGTGAGCATCACATCGCCTTGAGTGGCATTACCATTCAGATCCTTTGGTAACACTTGCCACAATGATCCCCAGGCGCCTACATCTGACCAGCCAGCAGAAAGCGGTATTACCACGCCTGCAGGAAGATTCATCTGACCTGCTGCAATTTTTTCCATCACAGCATAATCAATAGAGTCGCTAGGGCACTGCTCAAACTCAAGTTTACCTACTCGCACAAAATTACCATCTAGCTGCTCAGCTTTCCAAGCACTATCACATGCTGAAAAAATATCAGGGCGACACTGCTCTATTGCTGAAATCCATACTGAGGAGCGCATCATAAATAAACCGCTATTCCATAGATAATCGCCGCTATCAACATATTGCTGAGCGGTCTCATAATCAGGTTTTTCAACAAAACGTCGAATGCTAAAAGCATCAGCAGAAGACTCTTTTAATTTAGCTCCAGCCTGAATATATCCGTAACCTGTTTCTGGGCAATCTGGCGTAATACCAAACGTCACAACCATACCTTTAGCGGCAAGAGCCGCTCCTTCACGAACGGCATTATGAAACGCCAAGCCATCAATAACGACGTGGTCTGCTGGCATGACCAGCAATATTGGGTCATCACCAGCTCTAGCAGCTTCAAGCGCCGCAAGAGTTAGTGCAGGTGCTGTGTTTCGCCCGACTGGCTCAAGTACAATCACCCCCTCCTTATTCATCAACCGTAGTTGCTCAGCGATGACAAATCTATACTCCTCGTTGCAAACAATCATTGGTGTAGCCAAACTCACACCATCAATACCATCAACCCTTCGAACCGTTCCTTGCAGTAAGGAATCATCTCCAAATAACGGCAATAATTGCTTAGGGTACTTCTCACGAGAAAGCGGCCATAAGCGCGTGCCAGAACCACCAGAGAGTATAACTGGCTGAACTATCGTATCAATTACTGTGTTGTGCATTGGGTTATTTCTCAAAAAATATTCTATATCCCAAATCTTTTACTTGGGCTTGAGAATAAGTAATCGCGTTGTGTTACACATAGGCTAAAGGTCAAATTCGCAGGAGAAATAGTACTGAACTAACATGACAATTTAAGGACAGGCTTAATGAATGTCGAACCAAAATCATTGAGGATAAAAACTGAAATGTAATAAAGGCTTATCAATATCCTTTACATCTAACATAATTTAAATAGCTAGTTGAAATCCAGTCAAAAAAACGTTTTATTGCGAGTCTTGCTGGCTGCTCAAAATAGATAAAAGTAACAATGGAGATTGAGATTGCAAACACAGGATTTAAAAGTGAGGCAACTTGTTCCGTTAGTATTGCATGGTCAACTGCCCAGAGTAACCATTGCCGAATAGGACCTTGCAAGATATAAAGTGCATAACTGGCTCCACCTAACAACAGCATAATCTTGCTAGAAAGTGCTGAAACCATCCAGTTTCTACCATAGCTAAGCTGAATAATTAGAATTCCAAACACAACAGTGGCAAGAGACTTAGCTTGCACTACATCAAAAAACGCTAACAAAACCATAATGATTAGCAGGGAAGCTAATGACAATTCAAAACTAGATATTTTTTCACCTATTTGAGGTGCACTAAACATAAGTTTGCAAATTAGCATTCCAAAAATAAATTCGGGAAGCCTCAGTATGGGCAAAATTGGGGTTAGTGATATTGGTAGAAATGGTACGAACTTAACGCCAGGATCTACCCATGGCGTGCCAAATGCAACAATAAGCAATGATGTAAGAAGCAAGCCAACAGCAATTGTATTTAATTTGATGTTTCTCATCACAAGCAAAAGTAAGGGGAAACAAATGTAAAAAAATAGCTCTACAGATAAAGTCCAGGCCTGCATAACCCATGTTCCACCGAAGCCAGAAAAAGGTAAGGTCCAAGACTGCACCATTGCCAATACACATAGAGCCGACCATGTATCCAAAGCTTTTGGCAACACAGGCAGCATAAGCAATAATGCAAGTAAATATACGGGGTAAATTCGAGAAAATCTCGCTATAAAAAAATCTGCAAATTTAAACTTATGCGCTAATTTTTGCGTATAGGTATATGTCAATATAAAGCCTGAGAGTACAAAAAACATACTCACTCCAACCTTTCCGTTATGCAGAAAGGTTGAAACAAAAGTTGGCATTCCAATTCGCTCCGAAAAAGCAGCGCCAAAATGAAATAAGAAAACCAGCATGGCTGCTAGAAAACGTACTCCTGTTAAGGCATTAATGGTTTTTAATTTATATGGTTGGCTCATTTTTTATCAAGTAACTTAATTAAAGACTTCTAAGAAACGATGCTCTTAATTTGGAACGCTTTTCTAATTTACTTCCAGCCGATACTATTTGATACTCAGAATTCCATTTCTAAGTTTAAGTACAGGTGAATCAATAACATAAGAGTTGGAACTCTGCAAAGGCTTGCCATTTTGCAAAATTTCTGGAATCGCAGACCAGCGCTTGCCATCGGGATGTGCTTGCAGTTTAAACTTCACTTGCGTTTGCATACCGGACTTCTCTAGCAGCGCTACAGATGAATTAGTCACGTCATATTGAGGACGTTGCAAACGCACTTGCGCTCGAAATTGAGTAAAATTCAGATCCGCAGCTTCACGCTCAACTCGAAAAAATAATGCCGTTTTAGGCTCGCGTACTTTTACTACCAAATATTTCGACGTTAATTTAGAGGGCGCTTGGTCGTATTCATTGTTACCAAGCAAGGTAGCCACGGCGACAAATACCCCACCCTGCCTTACAAAAACCCAGTTTTTCTCTTTGATGACCTCATCAAAGTCTTTAGGTATTCGACACTCAGCTAATTGCAATAATGCATCTTTATGAATGCTACGATCTGGTAAAGATCGAGCATCGCTACCTAGTACCCAGGGATCTTTTTTAGGCGTATCGAACAGCATGACAACACTAGACTTATCATAACGATACATTTGTTGAAAAGGAGATGAACGATCCGTCCCCCATGCATCTTCACCAGCATTACTTTTCCAATAGGGCTGATAGCATTCAATTTGATTTTGTGGGTTTTTAGATTTAAGTAATATTGAAAACGTCTGAATGTGTCCAGAATAACCACCTGGCTCAAATAACTGGTTTCCAGTTCCCACGGCAAAGTCGTCAGTAATGTAAGAGTCACCAAAAATCTCAGGTGATGTTTCTGCATCCCATATACCAAAGCTAGGGGTAATGCTTTTTATAACATAATCATTTGTGTTAACAGCTCCCATAGCCAACACGTCTGCTGGTGGCTGCCAATTAGATAGGCCTAGAGTTGAAGTGTAATAAGGCTCTTTTCTACTTTGAAAGTCATACAACCCCAGACCAGCCGGCTCACCAAAATAATACCAAAGTAACTGCTGCGTAATTGCTGGCACATAATCTTGCGGGCTATCAGTAGCATTGAGTTGATCAAAGTTTTTGCGTGTTAACGGAGGGACAATCTCGCCATGAAAAGAATGAACCTTCAGCACCGCAAGCTCAAGGGTTGCCTCCTCTTCAGCTGTTTTCTTAACTGCTGGGTCTGCAGCGAAATCAATTAAATTTAATAGCGGGAAAAAATTCACCATCGCATAGGTTGGCGAAAGCCATTCATAGTGCCCAGACTTATAGACCCTTGATTTTCTGCCGAAAAGCAATGGTTTCAGTGCTGCCATTAGTTGTGCAGATGTATACACGGTACCGTCCCAATGTGTCCACTTCGCTTTGGGAAAGTATTGCGCCAACAAATACCATGAAGTCGCACGCATAATGGCATGATTAAGAGTACCGTGACCGAGTAACCACTGCCGCTGCGAGGTTAGCCCTGTGAGTAACTGCTGCTTTTGTGCCGGAGTCATGCAATCCCCGAACTGATACAGATAACGTACCAAGGGCGGCATGCTGAACATCTCAATAGGCCCATCCGGTGGATAAGACACAGCTAAGCTAGATAAGCTCGCCATATAGGCTGGCCATTCAGCTGAGCCACAACCTTGTTGTGCGGTTGCCGCTAATACGTCATAACTTTTAGCTTTTGGCCCCGAGTTATCAATGTATTTGGGATCACCCATGCGCTTGACTGACGCTTTTCGATTGAGAAAATTTTCTGCTGAATCGAACCTTGATGAAGTGGTTTTTTCAGCATCTTGGCTAGATACGCCATCAGCATTGGCAAATATAGAATGACTAATCACATACAGAAAAAAGAAAGCTAAGAATACAAAGTGATTAGTGTGACGAAAAGTCATAGACTACTTTTTGAACTGTACCCGTTACAAATCGTAATTGATAAACCAATCGATTGAGAACACCATTTTTTTCAAACTTCTCTTTAGCAGAATGACGCGCTTTAACACCTAACGTTGCTCTTAGCTCATTATCATCGGCTAACGTCTCAATTGCATCCGCTAACGCTGATCCATCCTCTGGCGCAATGACTAAACCACACTCAGTCACTAATCTAGCAATCTCGGTACTTTGCTGACACATAGCAATAACAGGTCGTCCACTCGCTAACATACCAGAAAGTTTTGAGGGTAAAACCAAGTCTGCTGCATCCGGACTTTGCGGCAATAAGTGCATATCAGCCAAACCCAATAATTGACCAAGCCTGCCGAATGGCTGCAATGGTAAAAACCGAACATTAGTAAGATCTGCGCAAGCTGCAACTAATTGCGGCTTCATAACACCATCACCGCATATAACAAACATTAAGTCTTTACGGTGCGCTAACTTTCTAGCCGCATCCGGAATAACCATCAAACCTTGTTTACCACCTAACGAACCTGAAAAAAGCACAACTTTCGTATCGGCATTAATCTCTAACTCTTCGCGATAATCACTTGGTTTATCCAAAGGGAAAATATGTGCAATATCCACCCAGTTAGGAAAAAACCTTATTTTTCGCTCTAATATCCCCTTCTGACGGAGCTTTTCCAACATTTGGCCAGAAATTGAAGATACGCTATCGAATCTGCTTAATAACCAGCGCTCAGAGCTAAGTACCGCTTTTTTAAGCAACTTGCCTTTAAGAAGCCCCATCTGAAAAGCTACGTCCACTTCAAAGTCTTGAATGTGTAACCATGCCTTGCCGCCACTCAGCCTAGCAACTAACCAGCCTGTAGGAGCACACATTAGAGCAGGCGCAACGGTGATCACCACGCTTGGACGCCAGATAATCTGCCAAAGCATGACGGGGAAAGATGACAATACAAATGTGAACAAATGAAGAAGGCGAGTAACTCCATTGGGTTTATTGGGTACCCATAGTGGCGCACGCCACACATCAACCCCATGCCATTGCTCACGACGATAAGGCGGCCATGCATAGCCTTTTTCTAACTTCCAAGATGGGTAGTATGGCGGAGCTGAAACCACTCTTACTTGATGTCCTTCAGCAACCAGCCAAGCCGCCATTTCACCAGAGTATTTACCAATGCCTGTCGGCTCAGGCGCAAAATTTGCCGTGTACAATAGTATTTTCAAGGTAAAAATCTTTTCAGAATGAAGAACAACATATCCATCTACCAATAACAAAAGTGCGTTATTGATAGTGACGAGATGGATATAGTATTTGTTACTCATGACCTTTTTATGAACGGAAATAGTCCTATCTGCTCATAAAAATTGGATTACTTACAAATGAATTAAGCTGTAAGTAGAATTGAAAGGAGTTGCTTTCCCGACGTTTGTTATAAGCGCTTAAAACATCTTAATAAGTAGCGATGACGCTAAATATAAATTAGGTAACTTTAGGTGAAATCTAATTGAGTTGAATAACTAAGCTTTTGTAAACACTGCAGCCTATATGCCCTTCGCTGCCTGCATTTCTTTAGTTTTAAGTACTATAAAGTACTCATAAATAGCTTGAAGAATGGCGTATCGTACGCCTGGCCAGCCGTCTAAAAAGGCACGGCGCACAATCAACATGTAAATCAATTTAATCAATGGGCGAGCTGGTAATCCATAAAAGATTGCTTTTTGGTGAACACGCCGCTCACTGAAGTCGCCGCCAAAAAGCGCAGTTCGCCAATCTGGTTTGATAAAGAGACCTTTAGCAACCACTTCTGCTTCCATGCGTGAGTAAGTGTTATGTTTGCTAATCCAATGATCGAGCCCTTTAGAAAAAGGGTAATGCACAAAAGGCTGCGTAAGTTCGGCAATGTCTCCATCAACGACCAATACCTCATTAATCTCGCGTTCATAATGTGCTCGACTAACGCGTACCATGCGCACATAAAATGGTGAGATTTGGGCGTGTTTTAACCAACGTCCCCACCAAATATCACGACGACGCATACGTGCACCAGCTACATGATCTAGAGCCGACTTAGCAAACTCTTTTAATTCAGAAGCCAGTGACGGCGTAATTCGCTCATCAGCATCCAATATAACTAACCACTGGTGCTTAAAAGGAAGCTTTAATCCATAGTTACGTTGCGACGCATACCCATCAAAGACCCTCAATGTTACTTTTGCACCGAAATTCTCGGCTATTTCTGCTGTTTTATCAGAGCTCATTGAGTCGAGGACATGTACATCATCACTCCAAGCCACAGATTTCAGGCAATCGGGGAGATCTTGCTCTTCATTCTTAGTTAAAATTAAGACTGATATTGCGCTCATTTACCACCACCCCTTTTACGCACTCTTTTCATTACAGCGGGATTGCCCGCCCAAACTGACCAAGGTTCAATAATACTTTTCACTGCCACAGCGCGTGCCCCAAGCACACACCCTTCAGCAATCGTTACGCCAGGTCCAATAAAAGCTTCAGCGCACACCCATACATTTTTTTCTAAGTTGATTGGTTTAGCAATCAGCTGAAAGTTTGCAGAATCAATATCGTGTGACCCTCCACAAAGGTGCGCACCTTGCGAAACAACGCAATGATCGTCAATCGAAATGGGCGCCATATTGTAAATAGTCACCCCGTCTGCGATTCCAACAAAGTTGCCAATGGTGAGCGCCCAAGGAGCCCATATTTTTACATTAGGATACACATGCACATGCCGACCCAGTTGTGCACCAAATAAGCGTAAAATTAATCTACGCCATGCATGAAAAGGCCTTGGACTAGGGCGAAATAAGATAAGCCAAACGACGCCCCATAAACCGCGCATCAATCGATTTGCCATCGAAAATGATGGCTGTACGTAGGGATTGTTTCCCTGAATAATCATGGCATATATCTTTTAATTGTTTCAAGCAGGCTGCTTGCCATCGCTTCTACAGTGAACCGTTTATCAAAACTTGCTTTGGCTTGCGCTGACATTTGTTTACGTCCTTCATTGTCGAATGACAACCATAGGCGCAAGGTTTTTTCCGTACCTTCTACTGTGTCAGTATTGACTATGCCCGCACCATCAGCTTCAATTTCACGCCAAATATTCACTTTGTTAGAAATCAGCACTGGTAAGCTACAACCCATGGCTTCAGCCACTGCTATACCAAAATTTTCCTGATGTGAAGATAGAACAAACGCTTCGCTGGCGTAAAAAGCGCCCCACTTCATATCACCTTGCAACATCCCTGGCCATGAAATCCGGTCAGCGATGCCTAGTCGCTCCGCTTGTGCTTGTAGCTTCGCAACTAAGCCAGTTTGATCTGGCCCTGCTACCATCAGATGCAGCGATGAATCTAGATTTGCCACCCTAGCAAAAGCCTCAATCAGTAAGTCACAACCTTTTTTCTCGTGAATGCGACTTAAAAATAGAAGCACTCGCTTTTCACGCAGCTCAGGGTAAGCTGAATAAAAAACAGCTCTTAATGCCTCGGCATCACTTGGCGGTGTTTTTGTACCGTAATTAATGACGTCTTCTGTGGCTTTATAAAGCCAGAAAGACTTACGTGCGAGTAACTTTTCTTCTTCACAAGTAAAAAGTACTGCGGTTGCATCGCGCAGCAATCGATAATCTGCCCATGGCCAGTAAAGCCATTTTTTTAAATGCTTAAGCGGATAATTATGTTTGAACCACGGGTCTAGCATGCCATGCGTAAAAACAAAATACGGCACATGCAGATCACTCATCACTCGCCATGCGGCAAAACTGTGATACTGCCATAAACCATTTACTACCACGTAATCATAATGACGGACATTCTCTTTTAACCAGGGAATGAATTTTGAACTGTAGCGGTAGTTGGTCAAAGACGGTCCCATCGCATGTACCTTAAGCGGAAAATCTGCAATGTACGCTGCGGCTGGGTCATCTAGCGTGACCACCTCGACCACATGGCCGATTGTTTTCAATTGCAAGCCATATTGGCGCACGCCCTCCATTGGCCCACCACCTTTAGGATCTATTGAAGGTAGTATATGTAGCGCTCTCATTAGCGAGCTTTCCGAGGAATTAAGGTGTCGTTATTCAGGATTTGTGCTGTATGGGTATAACTAAGAACCTGCTGATAAGTTTTCAGGTACCCTTCAATTGCATCGTCTGCGTTAAACTTGGCAGCATGAGCTAGACCTTGCTCAACCAACGTAATTCTTTGCATTTCAGGCATGTTAAGTATTAACTTCAAGGCATTCGAACCTTTTAACGCCCAAGCATCTGGATCATCAGTCAACCTCAAAAGTGGAATGTAACTTGCTGATGAGCCGCCAATCTCATTCATAGGCGCAGCATCAGTCGTAAGCACCAAGCAGCCAGAAGCTTGTGCTTCGATAATTGGCCAGCCGAATCCTTCAGCAAGACTAGGGAAAATAAATGCATGTGCTGTTGAATACGCCGCTTGAAGCGCTTGGTTATCAATGCCTTGAAAGAAAAGTACCTGTCCTTGAGCTGGCAGCTCTTTGAGTAACGCTTGTACTTTAGTGTTTGGACTTGGGCTTATACACCAAAGTGGTAATGGCTTAGTCTCACCTTTAGCATATTCAATGTAAAGCCTAACGACGCCAGCAAGATTCTTATACCACTGACTACCCCCTAAATGCAGCAACATGCCTTCTGGCTTAACAGGCAAGCCAGCTTGCTTGAGAACCGCTATCGCATCACTTTGTAGCATTGGAACATAAGGATAATTCAAGCCGTTATATACCACTTCAGAAGTCACAGGAGTAACCTCTCCGAAGTGGTGTAGGTCGTCACGCGTTTTCTTAGAAATAGAGATAAAATGTTTTGCCTGCTGAAACCCTTGCCGTATATAGCGTTGATAAACTCGGCCTGACCATTGCGTAGGGTTTTCTGGAATATCGCCTAAAGCCGAACGTAAAGCCAACAAGTCATGCACATGTACAACATGTGGCTTATTTTTAACCAAAGGCACCCATGGCCCAAGCGCTTGATCACAAAAAACATACAGCGTATTGGCAGGCTGCATTTTCAGTTGCTTGCGCACCCACAATGGAAAAATAATGTACTGATCAATATAGCCAGCCCATTTAGACAACCTACCTTTAGGCAGTAAAGCATACATCTTTGCCTGCGGTGACCAAACCTCCACCTGATGACCACGTGCGCGATAAGCCTCCTCGAGCATACGAGCAAAACGCGGCATGCTTTGCGAGTTCATAAAAGCAGGATGAGAAAATAAAACTATATTCATAAATATTCGCTATTAAATCAGTATAGGTAGAACCAAAGCATCTGCGCGCTTTAATATTTGCTGCTCAATCAGACGGAAACACCACGCAACAAGCATACTTACAACAACAGTCAGGCAAGCAAAACCAAGAAACGCCATTTGGTCGATTGAACCTTTTGCGGTGTAGTCTTGAATCACCAACCAAGACATCAACGAGATCAGCACCTGAAAGTGCACCAGATAAAGTGGGAACGAAATTTCTCCAAGAAAGAGAGAAAACTTATTAGAAAAAAATGCTTTTAGATGACGTTGCGTATAGAAACAAAATACCAAGACCATTGCCACACATAGCATTAAAGGTAAAAGCGCTGCTGGCCTATGTATGCCAGCTGTGGCTATAGAAGTGCCAATAATGATTACAACAATAGCAAATGCCAATAGTTGATAATTACGCTGCTTAAGTAACTTCTCAAAAAGACCCTGCTGCCGATAATGACCCATCAACATACCAGCAAAAAAAAGTGAAAAGAAAGAACCAATAGCGGCCAGCCATACCAATAACAAAAAACATAATAAGTGAGGTTTTTTTAATCTATGCCATAAATAACATAAAAGAAACACTAACATTGAACCTATCATTTCGACCGACATCGTCCAAAGAAAAGGGTTGTACGAAAGCTCTCGAGTATGCGAAATATACACACCAATAATTGAATACCTTAAAAAACCAAGCAAAGACTGATTAAACTGTAAAAACTGCCCTAACCAATCTTGCCGCTGTAATATTTCTGCAGCCTTCATGTGAAAATCTAGCCCTGTAGCCATAATTAAATATGTCAGCAGACAGGACATAAAAATAGGTATGGTAAGGCGCAGATAACGCCTTACTAACAAACGGTCTATAGCACGTTCTCCGCCACCAGCAAAAAAACCACTACTTAGTGCATCACCTGAGAGTATAAAAAAAATGGCAACTGCGATATCGCCTGCAAGGAAAGGCGCAAACCATGCAAAATGAACAGCGGGAACGGCAAATTTAAGCATTTCGCCAAAAGCATGAAATAGCAAGACCAAAAATGCAGCCCAACCACGAATGCCATCCACTTCATTAATCCGTACATGTTGTTTTGTCATTTTATGTATGTTATTTCACGGCGTAAGATGAATTGACTATAGGCTTTTCATGCATCAGCTTTGAAATTAAACCCGAGATTGCTTTTGAAATTGCAAAAACAATTGCATACAATAAAACAGACTGAATAACACCACGAACTACACCAATAAAAAGATAGTGTAGAGAATCTGCAGTAATTCCAAAAAGAAAGTTTGGCCACACATTCAGCATACCAATCACAGCCAGTTCAACTTTGCCAGCCGTAGCTCGAATCGCAAATAAATCTAGTGCAAGAAACAAAATCAAACACATAAAGAAGTAAATAAAACTAAAAAACACACCGAACATCACCCAGCCCTGACCAAAAACAGAGCCTGTTTTCTGTCCACCTAATGGTATACCTACAGCCAGATTAACAAGCACATCACCCATAGAGAAATACATTTTTTCTTTATTAACATCTATTTTTAGCGCATCAAGAAAAGGCTGTGGCAATGTTGCCCAAAAGAAATCACCGCTAACGGACATGACCTGCTCTGCACCTTTATCAGAAACCTTACCGGCAAAATACATCGCATTATCGTGAAACTGAGTAATCACAAAACGTGCTACGAATGGACTTTTAATGTAGCCCTCATCGTATGAGGACCGAAGCTCTCTAGTCAAAACTTCTTTACGAAAACTATCGATTTTGTCTTGCTTTTGAAAGTTCTCAAGTGTTTTAGCCACCATTTCCGCCCCAGACACCTTGCCACGATCTGCCCTAGCGATTGCCATAGCAGTCACCATGTTAGAAACTGGCCAAGATAATGCGATGCCAAATATGACTAAAACACCTAATCTCAAGAGCATTTTATTTGAGACTAACTTATCGCTTCTAAGGCCAATCAAGAAAAACAGCAGTGCAACTGTTGCAATACCGCTTAACATCATTGCACGAGCATTAAATGCCATGGCAACTAAGCCAACCAAAATGGTAAACATGAACAATAAAATATAGTTTTTCTTAGCATTGCAGTAACTTGGACCCATCTGTTGCAAATAAATAGGGATCAAGAATGGTGACCATGCAAGAAAACTCAGACCTCTCGCTACGGGGCTAATATTGGAAAGTAAAACAAAAAATAAACCCATCACGCCAATAATCCATAGATTTAATGCCGCAGGCGTTGCATAAACACCAAGCGACTGAAAAGCATTGCGCAACAAGCCTTGCTTAGCAGAGGTAGCGGATATCATTCTGTAAACAGCATGCGCTACTAAAGCAATAGCCTGATACATCGCCAACATAGAGAAAGTAAACAATGGCTGGTATAAATCTTTGCTAACAGCTGTCCATGCTGCCGATTGAGCCAGCATAGCCCCAAGAATTGAAGTCAGACAAAATCCAATAATGGCAAAACTTGACAGTGGGTGACTGTCTAACGCTTTAGTCCACCTAAAATAAAGCAAGGTAGATATTGATGAGGCCAAAATAATGCAGCTAGTCGCAATATTCACAGTGGAGAAATCGATAAAAAACTGTGCAACAAATGCAATTGTGGTTAAAAAAATCAACACATTATTTATAAACTTAGATATGGTCATGACTGCAACACCTCACCATAAATAGCCATCGCCTTTTCACCATAGGTGCTCCAGCCACCAATTTTATGAATTTTATTTAAGGCTTGCGCAGCCATGGATGCACGTAATTCTGGGTAATCTGCTAATTTTTGTATTCGTTCAGCCAGCGCATGCGCATCACGGATTGGCACAATATAACCTTCACAACCATCACTCATTAGCTCTTCTGCACCAGTATGTTTACTCGCAATGATTGGGCAAGCGCATGCCATAGCTTGTGCTAACACCATGCCAAAGCCATCTTGAATACTTGGTAGAACCAACACGTGACTGCGACTCATGATGTTTTTAAGCTCAGATTGCGGCACATGTCCCAATACTTTTGCATCAGACGGCCACAATCCTCGGCTTTTCAAAAGTGAAATCAAAGCTGGCGAAGGCGCCCCTACAAAAGTAATAGATTTAGCTGGATGCATTACTTTTAGATAAGCTTCAACTAGGTATTGAACGCCTTTTTGTAAACTCATCGCTCCGACAAAAAGAATATCGAATCGACCTTCATCAGGCTCTGCTACTGGCTGAAAGCGTGCAACATTCACACCATAAGGTAGCAATGCTAACTTTTTAGCAGGTACACCTTGCTCTATAAATGATCTAAAAGCAAAGGTAGATGGCACGGTGACAATATCTGCCTCAGCATACTCAGCCTCCTCACGGTCAATCGTCCGTTCATCTATGCCAGAAAAAGCTAATCCCCAGCAATCATGCTCTTCACGCAGCAATTGGTCTTGTACACGGATATGCGCCGAACCTCTATCACAAACAAAACGCATGCCTTTTTGGTGTGCTTTTTTACCAGCCAGAAGTGCTGTTCCAGACATTCCTACATATAAATCACAATCTGGTAAGTGATGACTTACATAATTGCCAAAAGTAATATCAGCAGCATATTTCCACTGGCGAACCATTGAGTCAGGTAGTCTATTTTTCCATGGGAGCGCCATGTATGCACCATGCACCCAAGGAAAGCTATGTATAGAAGGCTGTGGCAACTGCTCATTGCGTAGCTTGAAACTTGGATACCCTGTAAAAATTGACTCTAATGCCCCTCTAGCATGTAGCTCCCGCGCCAAATCAAAGGCATGATATTTTCCTAATGTTGAGATAGCGACTTTCATGCTGTCACGTTTCTTTGAGTTTGGTAAGAAATTGCAGCATATGCAAGTCTAGTTGCAACCAAAGCGATCAGTAACTCTGAAATAATCATAGCGATTGCTACACCATTCAGCATCCAATACCGTCCAAACCACCAGGCTAGAGCAATCACAAGCACGCCAACAACCAAAGACCACTGAGCGATTTTCATTGGCTGGTTAATGGCCATTAAGAGGCTGCGTGGCACGTGCCAAATACCACCGATTGCAGCATAAATAAGCATAAAAAGCATCAAATCTGGTACGAATTTAATATGGTCGTGAGTCCATAACTGTAACAACCATGGCGATATAAAATATAGTACAAAGCTCATCCCTGTCGCCTGGAGTACGCCAATCATCGTTGACCTGCGAAATACGGCTTCTACCGCGACTGCTCCACCCAATCCGAAAAGGCGAGAGAACTCTGGTCGCACAGCTGCGCTAAATATGGCAGTAATTTGCACTGAGATACGCGCAATTGTTCTGTATGTATTAAAAATTGCCACCAACGCTGGGCCAAACATAGCGCCAACCAACAAGGTAACCCCTTGAAAACTAAAAGCATTAGCTAAAGGGAAAGTCATAAATGATATTGCTGGTTTAACTAAAGCAATGACTTCAGCCTTTTGTGCTGAACTAAATCCCAGTTTAAGACCATGCTTGCCACGCGTGGAATACCAGATAAAGAAAACTGTACATATCAGGCGAGCGGTGAGGCTGGATAATGCAACTCCAGCAAAACTGCCTAACAATACCAAACCTAGCATAGACCCAAACCATTCTGCCAAACGAACTAGATTACCTAAAATTGCACCTGTGGCATATCGACTAGTGGACGTATACACAGTCTCTGTTAAACCTGCAAACAATGACAATAAAACACCTAAAGATAGTGCAATCAAAGCGATCTTACGATCAAAGTTTGTTAAACCAGGTAACGGCACTAACATCACAAATGCAAACAAAACAATAGCAATAGCAGAGCATGCAATAGTCATAAATAACTGCGCACTTTGAAAAACTTTATTGGCCTCAACTACATTGCCCTGTGCAATTGACATGGTCATCTGATTACCAGCTGCCGCAACCATGCCTGCATCAGCCATAGATAAGTAAGCTGGAATCGCTGACAACATTATCCAAATACCATAGGTTGAAGTATCCCAATAATGCAGAAAAATAGGTAATGATAAGAGCTGTATGCCAATTGTAATGGCTAAACCAAATGAGTTAGCTCCCATGCCTGCGATGATTCTACGTCTCATAGACAACCTAGCTTAAGAGGCTGCTTTTGATTTAACGTAAGGTTTTTATATGCGCTCATCATGTTTAGTGCCTAACAACAGAGCTCACTGCACTTAAGAATCCATCCACGCTTTTGCATTCAGCCATATCAAAAGCAACTTCCAATGACGCCTGAGACATTTTTGCAAATAGTTCAGGTTTACCTGCCAGCGCGGTTATTTTATTTGCAAGCGAATCAGTATCTAAACTTGGATAAACTAGTGCATTAAAGTCTGGCCGCGCAGCATCGGTAGCACCTATACAACCGATTTGATCACTGACAATCAGAGGTAAGCCAACACAAATGGCTTCTCGTGCAGACAATCCATAAGGCTCTTTTTCAGAAGGAAAAATCAACACATCAGCCATTGCATAAATGGATGGCAGAACGTCTACGTTGATAAAACCTCCAAAAACCGCACGAATACTTTTAGTGTTGGCAGTCGCCTCTAGCTCCGCTTTCATAACACCGTTGCCTGCAAAAAATGCTAGCAACTTTGCAGTTGTGCCTAATCTTTCTTGTGCAATTTTCACAGCTTCTAGCAAGTCTTGTGGTCGTTTCCAAGGCGCTAGCTTTCCAACAAATAATAGAACTATTTCATCATTGGCAATTTTATAGTTGGCACGATGCTGCTCACGCAATGCCAGTTTACTTACTTTAGCCTCATTTAACCGTGGCTCATCAACGGTAAAAGGGCATCGAAATATATCGTTTGGTTTCATGCCATATTTAAGGTAGTAAGCGGCATTGTTTTCACCTGTTGTCAGCACTCCGCTAAATCGATTAAGCAATACAGGCAACGTCATATCTTTTAGAAATTGCTTTAAAGCTGGACGACGAAACAGCAAGGAGCTATCAGACCACAGTAACACTGGTATTCTATTGAAATTACACCAAAGCAAAGCGCGCAAAAGCGTTAACTGCGCGTAGCCATGCAATTGAACAACATCAGGTGCAAAATTCTTTAATGCAGAGATTACGCTAGGGTTATTAATGTTCAAGAAACCAGACTCTTTTATCGTGTCTGCCTCAGATAAAAATTCATACTCATAGCCACCAAGCAAATCAGTAGCCCATTTAATGTCTACTGCCATATCTTTATCAAAATATGAATTAAGGCCAATTTTAGAGGCAAAAAATACCTTTAGCTGAATGCTTTCTTGTTTAGCCAGCGCTTTATATAGATGCACAAAATGTTGTATAGGATGAGATATAACTATAGCTACACGAATTTTTTTTGCTGGATTATTCATATGTAGGTTTACGTAATTCAGCTATTTACGCTCAATTAACGCCGCAATTTCAATGGCACGCTGATCGTAACTATAAGCAGGCACACAACGCAGATATGCTTTTTCGACCATCTGAGCTCTTTTTTCTTCATGCGCCAAATAGAAACGTATTTTTTCTGCCAAATCTTCTACCGTAGTGAATACATCTATCTCTTGCCCTACATCATAAAGCTGCCTGATTTCAGCGTTATCAGCATGCAACATAAATCCTCTGCAAGCTGGTAACTCAAAGCTACGTGTTGAAACCAAGTCTTGCCAACCTGTTTCATCTGCAACACCCATATGAACAGCTAAGTTAATTTTTACCGCATTCACTAATTGCGCATAATTCAGTCCATACACAGGACGATCTACAATGCAGTCTCTCAATAAGTCATTTGAACGAGATTTATCCCAATTAACACCATAAATTCTGAGACTTATTTCTGGGCACTTTTCTATTAGTGCGGAAAATAACTTTTCTTTGTGAGCCGTATAAGTGCCTATATAAAGCACATCTGGTACTTGCTCTGGACTTAAGGGATTTTGTACAGGTGGCAAATGAACATCAGGACAATATCCATGATGTAAAAAACTAACTTTATCTTTACCCAACATATTCTCTAATACTTTTACTTGAAAAGACTTAGTCGTTACAAATAATGAATAAAATGGAAAAGTAGATTGATCAATGCTATCGTAACTAAATCTAAAGTCTGGATAATAATTAATCGTTTTAACGCCACGCGAGGCAAGGGTCGATAGCGTTTTTGCTTTAATGTGGTTACCTTTAACAGTTAGTAAAACTCTAGTGTCTGACTGCTCCACTGTTTTCAATATTTTTTTATTGTATAAAGCAACATTGATTGGTTGAATAAGCCGATTAAGTAACCTAGCTGTCAAAGAACTGCCCTGAACAAAAGAGATTGATTGACTAACCTGTACAACTTCGTAACCTAAACGGCGAAATCCTTGAGCAACCCCAAAAGTTGTAGAACCAAACCATGAGTCAGCCGCGATAACAATACTAGATTTAAAACACACAATAATATTCTCTAAAAATCATTTCGCTAAATGCTCAAAGGCTTGGCCCGATAAGAATGGCTTGTTGCACAGGAGAAATTTCTTTGAGTAAGTCATTGATAAACTGATCATTAAGCTGATTTGATAGTTTGGCATCATCCGACACTTCAGAAACTCGAAACAACAAACCATCTGCAATATAGCCTTTAAGCCCCATTCCCATACGGGCATAATTGAGCGCACTTGGTGGGCCGCTGATGACTTTGTCACCTATACGAATGAAATAAGTCACTTGCTCTAATGTAGAACTCCGTGACGCTGTCATACGCCTTACGCTAATGGGGAAACTTGATGTCTTTAACTCTTCTTCGTGCAAGTTATCAATCGTAAAACCTTGAGATGAGTAACAAGACTCCGGGCGATGTAATTGCTTAGAGAAAGTTTGATTATCCCCATAAGCAACTGAGAGCATCACTTGCCTCCCGCTTGGCTTATGCAAATAAGTACGGCCAACTATTTGCGTATAGAGATTATTCAGCGCATCTTGCTGTTCTGGGTCGACAATTGCACTGCCCACTACATCGGTAACTTCAACCCAATCACCAAACTGTCTAGGCACAACATTCTCAAACTGCGGGCTACCGATGTGCTCAAACCAAGTCGCATGAGGCGTTAACCAAAATGCAAAAGTAACACAAGTCGCCATAAAAAGTACCGCTAGCCAATGCTGAATATTTGGCTTATGACTTGCGTTAATACTCATCTCAACTGCCATGGAACCTCCTACTAATAAGGCGCAATAGGGAATCCGTACCTAGCATCATCAACAAGCCAGCGGCAAACAACACCATTCCAGCAAAACCGTGTAAGAAACCTTGACCAGCTGCATTGCCCCAGTAATAGGTAATGAGCGATAAAACAATCACACGAATCACGTTAGCTGTAAAAGAGATCGGGATAATTAGAATTGGTAGCGCAATATTGCGTAATATTGAGTGATGGTGCACCAGATTAAGGTATAAAATTCCTAGCGCTTCAAGCATAAAAAGAGTGCGCATACCAGCACAGGCATCGGCAACCAGTAACTGATAATGCCCCAAGTAGATGACAACACCACTGCGGGCGACAGGTAACCCGGCCCATGAAAGTGCGTTGACAGTCACCGCTGAAACAGCGAGCTTCATTGCACTAGTAATAGGGCCTACCAGCGAGTTTGGAAGCGGAATCATAAAAATCATAAAGAACAGTGGAAACCTTAACTTATTGAGTAGCCCTACCCCGCCAGACATCAGTACGATACCCGTCAACACCCAAACAAACGCGCCTGTTTCAAAATAGATGATATCTAGCGCCCTACCAGGAATGTATAAGGCTCCCGCAATCAAAAAACAGGCCCATGCCAATGCTGGTGCAGGTTTATAACGCTCTAAATCTGGAGTTTCGTTCCACCGAGTCCAAAGTAACCAAAGTGAGATACTTAAAATAATCGGGCCGTGAGAATGCTCATCATCAGTCCAAAGACCATTACCCGCAATAAGGCTCCAAAGTGTGGGTATAAACATGAGTGCCAACCCTGCAAACATCAACCATAGACTGTTATTTGCAGAAAAATGTGCGTGTATCTCGCGGGCTTTTGAGAGAAAAGAGTTTGATTTGGATAGAGTATTCATTAAGAAACTCCCCAAGCATGCTTACAATGATTGGTAGTTAACATTACACACCCTGATTTCTAAAGGGAGCTTCTGTATAAGTCAGCGCAATCCCTTCTTTTAAGCTAACCTTAGACTGCCATCCAATGTCTTTCAGTCGACTCACATCAAGTAGCTTGCGTGGCGTTCCATCAGGCTTAGTTGCATCAAATACAACGCCACCCTTAAACCCCACAACCTCCATCACGGTTTCGGCCAACTCACGAATCGTAACGTCTGTTCCAGTCCCAACATTGAACAAACCTTCATTAATGTCATTTTCCATTAAGAAAACACAAGCTGCGGCCATATCATCCACATACAGAAACTCACGTTTAGGCGTGCCTGTGCCCCAAATCACCAAATCTGCATCGCCGCGCTCTTTGGCTTCATGCGCTTTTCTTAGCAAAGCTGGAAGAACGTGGCTATTCGCTAAATCATAATTATCGTTTGGCCCATAAAGATTGGTAGGCATCACTGCAACAAACTGATGCCCGTATTGCTGGTTGTAGCTTTCACAAAGTTTGATGCCAGCTATCTTAGCAATTGCATAAGGCTCGTTGGTTTGCTCTAAAGGGCCTGTTAATAAGTACTCTTCTTTAATTGGCTGAGGGCAGTCACGCGGATAGATGCAACTAGAGCCTAAGAAGCACAAGCGCTTTACGCCTGCCAAATGCGCGCCATGAATCAAATTCGATTCGATGGCTAAATTTTGGTAGATGAAATCAGCACGGTAAGTATTGTTCGCGTATATGCCGCCAACCTTTGCGGCTGCTAGAAAAATATAGTCTGGCTGCTCTTCTTGCAAAAAAGAAAATACTAAGTTTTGATCTAACAAATCCAGTTCTTGACTAGTGCGCGTGAGAATATTGCTGTATCCCTTAGCTTCTAGGTTTCTTAAAATAGCAGAACCCACCATGCCACGATGGCCTGCGATATAAATTTTAGCGTCTAATTGCATATTAATATCTCAAAAAATCTGTTAATTACCAGCCTAAATGACAGCTTTTTTTCGTATGAGCTTGAGTGCTGTGCGCGCAAGATACTGAGCACGTATCGCATTTTCTGCTTCAGCATAACAACGCAGCTCAGGCGCATTGCCAGAGGGTCTAAAATGTACGATTTCGCCATTATCAAACGTAATACGAAGCCCATCAGTCTCATCTAACTCAGTGACGTTCCCACCAAATGTCTTAAGTAAACGATTAATAGCAGTGGTCGAAGCCGCAAGCTCTAACAACAACTGACGTGAAACATCAGAAGGGAATAACTGCAATCTATCGCTCGCGGTGAATCTATTGGGCAGCTCCTGCGATAGCTCTGAAAGCTTGTACCCCTTGTCTTTTGCCATAGAAAGAACAGAAAGTATTGGCAATAAAGCATCTCGAGTATTCAACGGTGCCATTACTCGCCCATCTTTAACCATACTAGATCCAAGTAAAAAGCCGCCATTGGCCTCAAAACCTACAATGCTAGTTGAACCAGACTCACGCAATTGCTCCATCCCTGCTATCACATAAGGAGAGCCAATCCGAGTTCTAATGACTTTTGAGAAAAAACCACATGTCTCAATGGCAGTATTACAACTTATTGGGGTGGCGACTACTTTAGCACCAAGAAAATGTGCACTTAACAGTCCAACAATGTCACCACGCATCCATCGCCCTTGTTCATCGGCAATAAGAGGCCGGTCTGCATCACCGTCAGTAGAAATGATGGCGTCAAATGTATGTTCGCTCGCCCATTTATGCGCTCGTTTTATATCGACCTCTGCTACTGCTTCGGTATCAATAGGCATAAATTCATTCGTTCTATTTAGCGATGTAACTTCAGCGCCAAGCGCTTCGAGAATCTCTCGCAACAAATCACGTGCGACGCTGGAATGCTCATAAAATCCAAGTTGCATTCCCGCCAAGCATCGCGGCTCAAAATAATCAAGATAGCGGTTAATATACATTTGACGAGCGGCCATATGCACATCAGCCAAAACAATAGTATGAATAACTTGAGGTAAACGAATGACGGCCTGACTAATGTTCACCTCGTCGTCTTTAGTGATTTCACCTGAAAGGCCGTAAAATTTAATGCCATTTCTGTCAAAAGGAATATGACTACCGGTAATCATCATGGCAGGAGTACCTTGTTGCTGTGCATAAAAAGCCAATGCAGGTGTAGGAATATCACCACAAAAATCGACTGTAAATCCAGCATATTCAATTGCAGCTGCACAAACTGAGGCTATGCGAGGACTACTTGGGCGCAAATCAATCGCCAATGCCACGCTGCTTAGAGGCTCAATATGTATTGTTTCTAAAAAAGCTAATGTATAAGCAAAACAGACATCTTCTGTCATGTCGACAACTAAACCACGTGCGCCACTGGTACCAAAGCGCACATTGCTATTAGTGATTAGCTCTTGCAAAGAAACAACTCTTTCAGGCAGATTCATTTTGATAGTATTTTCATCAAATAAAATTCGAGCATTTGCTTGAAGTTACTCATGATAATCATAGGCCGAGTAACCATTTTCTTTCACTAACTCATCACGTTCTGCGCTTTTCAAGTCTTCTCTAACCATTTCTGAAACCAACTCTTGAAAGCTAGTTCTTGGAGTCCAACCTAACTTTTCTTTTGCTTTAGTAGGATCGCCTAACAAAGTTTCAACTTCTGTTGGGCGGAAGTAGCGTGGGTCAATTTTTATAATCACTCTGCCATTCTCATCTGCGCCGGTTTCATTGACGCCTTCGCCTTGCCAGTTAATTTTAATATCCAGCTCTTTGGCTGCGGCATTTACAAAATCACGCACACTGTATTGCACACCAGTAGCAATCACAAAATCGTCTGGTTGTTCCTGTTGTAGCATCAGCCATTGCATTTCAACATAGTCTTTAGCATGGCCCCAATCTCGCAATGAGTCCATATTGCCAAGATACAGGCAATCTTGTAAATTGAGTTTAATCCGTGCTAGCGCGCGGGTGATTTTGCGAGTAACGAACGTTTCACCACGGATGGGACTTTCATGGTTAAAAAGTATGCCATTACATGCATACATACCATACGCCTCACGATAGTTAACGGTAATCCAATACGCATAGAGCTTAGCCACTGCATACGGACTACGTGGGTAGAATGGAGTAGTCTCTTTCTGAGGTATTTCCTGCACGAGTCCGTAAAGCTCAGAGGTTGAGGCTTGGTAGAAACGCGTTTTCTTTTCAAGACCGAGAATACGTATGGCCTCAAGAATGCGCAAAGTACCTATACCGTCGGCATTTGCAGTATATTCAGGTGTATCAAAACTCACTGCCACATGGCTCATCGCAGCGAGGTTATAAATCTCATCTGGCTGCACTTGCTGAACGATGCGAATAAGGTTAGTCGAATCAGTCAAGTCGCCGAAATGCAACACAAGATTACGGTTTGAAACATGCGGGTCTTGATAAAGATGATCAATCCGATCTGTGTTAAACAAGGATGCTCGACGTTTTAAGCCGTGAACAACATAACCTTTTTTTAGCAAGAACTCTGCAAGATATGCGCCATCTTGGCCTGTGATACCGGTGATAAGTGCAACTTTATTCATGGATTAACATTTCAAACAAGGTTTATAAAATGACGCAGTCAATACTAGTAATCAATTTTCATATCAAATCTAGCGTTGAAACATAGTGGCTTATCTTCTTTACAACGGCATGACAACTCAGTTTTAATAATGCCTAAAGTTGAGATCAACACTTAGAAATCATTGATAACAGAACCAACGACGCGGGCACCTGTCATGGAAATTTGACTGCGCACTTCCGAAACATCAGAAAGTCGCGTGTGATTTAACCTAGAAACAATCAATGCTCCACCGCACCTAGCCACAGTTGCTTGCGCATCGGCGATAAAACTAGCTGGAGTGGAATCAATCAGAATGACATCATATTCACTTGTAGCCGCATTCATAAAGCTAGCAAAGACATCTCGATTTAACAGCTCTTGAGGGTTCGGCGGTAAAGTACCTGCACCAAGTACGGATAAATCGACGAAAGAGTCAACTTTAGTCACAACGCTCATCGTCGCTCGGTCAGCCAAAATATCAGACAAGCCAAGCTTTTCTTTGAGATTGAAAATCTTATGTTGACGTGGATCACGCAAATTTGCATCGATTAACAGCGTGCGTTGTCCTAGTTGCGAAAATACAATGGCTAGATTGGCTGCTAAAAAACTTGCCCCCTCGCCTTCATTGACGCTAACTATGGCTAAAGATTTATAGCCCTCATTAATCCATCGCATCATCACTTGGCTGCGCAACACGCGGAGCTCTTCTACTTGCTGGCTAAACGGCTGATACGCAGCAACTAACTCATCACTATAATTACCTTGCCCTGCATGCAGGTAGGGGTAATTAAACTGCATAGAAAGCACTTGACTAATATCAGCTTCAGTAATCAGTTTAAGCTTGAGTGCCGCATCACCAAAGCGCAAGCCTAAGTCTTGTTGCGCGCGAAGAACAGCCTCAGCATCTTGTGCTGATATTTTGCCGAGTTGGAGCAACAGACGACCAATACTTCGCTCACTCACAGTGTCTATATTGGTACCTAATAAATGAGTCATATTATCTTGCATACAATCCCTTGCGCGGCCTGAACAATCGACGAGATAGCGCTTTAAAGCCATACTTACTTACATTTCCTTTACTTGAATTGCTCCTAATAACGGCAAAGACGGGTAGTTGAAGATCTTCACTAAGATCCTCTCGACTTCTAACGCGCCTATCCATCATTTCAGTGAGCAAGCCCACGCCGACCCCTAAAATTGCACCAAGAAAGATGGATAAAATAAGATTAAATAAAACTCTAGGACCCGCAGCTTTTCGTGGCGCAGATGCAGGCGTTAGCACAGCAATATCAGCCTGATTTGCACTGCCTTCCAAGGTGGTCTGAGTAAAGCGTTGGCTTGCTGTGTCCATAGCTCGTTGAGCATTTTCCACATCGCGCTGAAGCACAGACAATTCATCTCTAGTGAGATTTAGCTCTAGTACGCGCGCTTTTTGGGCTGCAAGTGCGGCTCTAATGTCAGACTCTCGTTGTTGATGAATATGCGCAGTACCACCGATAGTAGTCGTAGCTCTACGAGTCTCTTCTAACAATTGACTTTTAAGTTTATCAAGCTCAGCCTTAGCCGCCTGATACTGAGGATGACCATCACTAAGTCTCTGCGATAACTCAGAAAACTTGGACTCTGCCCGAGTAATCTCTATTTTAAGATTCTGAACCACTGGGTTAGCAGCCACATCAGGAGATTCATCACCATTTCCAGTCGTGCGTTGCTGACGCGACGTAGAATCAAAAGACTGTGACTGAGCAGACACTAACTGTGAAGAAAGGTCGTTGAGGCGAGCACTTTCTACATCTAGATTTCCCATGACACTCGTCAAACCTTTTTCCTGCTGATACTTTGAGAGCTTAGACTGTGCAGCCTCTAAATTTGTCCGCAACGTTTTGGTTTGCTCACCAAGAAATTCAGCCGCTTTCTGTGCTGGCTCTACCTTAAGTTGTATATTAGTTTTTTGGTATGCATCAGCGAAAGCATTTGCCACGCCAGCTGCAAAATCAGGATCTGTACCCGTAAAGGATATCTCAATCACACTACTTTCACGGGATGGCTTGGCCTCTAAGTTATTCAGAAGCAAGTTACCAAACCATTCACGAATATCACCCTTACCTTTAGTCGCTTTATTAAACTGCGCTTGAGCCTGTTCGTTTTCTGCAAACTTCAGCTGATCAACCACTTTAATAGCAACAGTAGGGCTAGTAATAATGTCAATCTGAGTAGCCATATAGCCGGGCATGAGCTGGGCAGGCAAAGTAAGACCAGTGACTGGGTCTACTCCTTTGTAATTAAGCACTATCGAAGTGGTTGCCTTGTAAACTTTAGCCGTGAGCAAATTGACGACCAGTGTTGTCAACACAATCAAGCCAAATGTAATTAATATAATCTTTATCCTTGCCTTAAGGATAATAAGAAACTGGGAGAAATTCATGAGGGTTCCTAGAACAGGCTTTCTTGTACATATAGAACATCATCTGGCAGAACAGGATCTGTGAGCTCAGGAGAAAGCTTTTCTATTGCACCTTTTTCGTTTCGACGATGTAACTTGATATTTCGTTGAGTGCCGCGCGAGGTTAACCCACCGCCCTGAGCAAGTGCTTGTATCACAGTCATGTTACGTTCAATACGAAATGATCCAGGACGCTGCACTTCACCATAAATATAAAACATTGGCGCACGAGGCACATATATGCCGTCACCACTCGCCAGCTCTATATTTTCTGAATTGTTGCCAGTTCTAAATAGGCTATCTACATCCACTTCAAAACGATTGAGTTTTCCATCACGAAATGTGGTCACCGTCACCACATCGGCTCCAGAAGGATTAATGCCCCCTGCAACACCCAAAAAATCTGAAACAGTTCTAACGCCACCCACTACAGAATACTTTCCAGGACGATTAACTTGCCCCATCACCGAAATATCGCGCGCATGCACATAAACAATTTCACCGCCAGCAAGTGGAATATTCTGCGATCCATCCGTCTTATCCATAATGCTACGCAAATCATATTCACTCTTACCAGATTTACCAATAATAGTAATTAAGTCGGATCCGTCAGGCGTTGCGCCACCTACGAGTGCCAGTAAATCGGTAAGATTAGTTGCCCGATCCAATGGATAGCGGCCTGGTTTGTATACACTACCTAATACTGAGATCATCTTACTTTGGAATTGCACCACCAAAATATTGATTTGCGGCTGTTTGAGAAATCTGCCACTGACAAGCAATTCCGCTAATTTCTTTTCTGCTAACGGTGCCGTCATTCCACCCAACTGAACTTCACCTAACAACGGAAAACTAATTGTTCCATTCTCAGTGACCCTAGTTTCAAGTGTCAAATCAGGACTGTTATAAACCGTGATTTTAAGCACATCCCCTGGGCCCAAAACATAGTTGGCTTCTTCGGCAGAAACCGAATGCATCCAAGCAGCAAATACTAACGTCACAATACAGACAAAAAAATGTCTAAAACTTTTACCTAACATTCACTAAGTCTCTCTATAAAAATTAATGGTCATCTTGCTTGAGTAACCTAAAACAAAGGTAGATTTAGTTAAAGTCCAGACAGCCCTTTATCTATTGCCGAAGAGCCAGTATCAGGCTTAGCATTTTTTTGACTTGGTTTCGCTTCAGCCTTCACCTCAGCGACCGGCTGGCTACCAACAGCTTCTTTGGTACTGTCAGGCTTCTCTAAATCTGACTTTTTCATATCTGCAAATGCACCAGAAAATTCAATCTTTGCCTTTTCATTAAGGGCTAGCATTTCTTTTTTAGCTAAACTTTTTTTATTCAGATTTAAAAAGTACTGCTCAATAATTGGTGTCGCTTTTGTACGAGTAATCGGTGAAGTTTGAGAGGCTGCAATTTGTATAACATTAAGCGTATTACCTGTTGGAACCTGAAGTACTTCACCATCTTTAAGCACTTGTAATTTTTTCAGCAAAGTCGTTGGCAATTGCTCTGCGGCCTTCACATTACTGTTAACAGTAAATACGTAATTATTGTCTTTTATCCACTTAACGATTTGATTGATGTCTTTAAGCTCTTTTAGATTTGTTTCAGCCTCAGCAGACTTATCTTTACTGACATCGACTACTAACTCTTGTAAACGGTAAATACGACGGTTTTCGAACAATTCAGGATGCTCTTTATAAAAGGCATCAATTTCTGATGACGAAGGTTTTGGTGCCTTTTGCATCAATTGCTCCAAGTAAGCTTGAGCTAAAAATTGATCTTTTGATGACTCTATTGCCTGCTGCACTCTAGGGTCGATATCCAATTTGGCGTTAAGAGCTTGCTGCTTTAGCAACTGCTGCTCAACTAGGGCAGCCAATACCTGCTTAGAAGCAAGCTTGGCTTGAGACTTATCCAACTGACCCATTTGAGCCATCTGATTATTAACTTGATGTATCGTGATTTCATCACCATTAACAATAGCAACAACTTGCGAATCAGGTTTTTTTGAGCTGCTTTGATCTTTTTTTCCACAAGAAGCAAGTACCACTGCAGAACAAACTAGTAACAGCACTAAACCACCATTTGTATAACGCATATCTATTTTATCCAATTCTAAAGTCCACCTACTATAAGAGTAAAATGTGTATTTAATATGTCTAAAATAAGTCAAATTTATGACCGTAGATAATGTGCTGTGGCAAAGATATTTATCGCTATATCACAGTAACTTAAGAAGGTTTGAGTGGTTAATAATCGTAGCGTAAAGAAAGGTTTACATTATTAAATTGATAGCCTTCATTTCCTGAATTGGATGTCCGCTTTTCACCTTGATATTGAAGCTGAACTAAAGACCTGAATGTGGGCGCATAAATAACTGAGAAATTGTAAAGCTTAGATTCATCGTAACGGTCTGTATCGTTAAAAGATATTCCAGCACTTCCTAGATAGGTTCTTTCCTCATAGCTAAAACCTGTACGCACTCTAATTTTGCTTGTGGCGTCCCATGTTGGGTTTATGCTCCAGCCTTTAATCTTCACATAGGTCGACAACACGTCATCTACCGGTGAAACCTCTTGGTAAGCAGCTAAGTTAACACTGGTTTTACCTGTCAGACTCTCATCTAAATTCCAACGCTGACTAAAACCGTTAAAGTCACGCTGAGACGAATCTTTGCGATCCAAACTTACCCGTGAAACTCTTGTCGAAATTCTCGTTTTACCCGTTGGCACCCATGCCGCATTGACTATAATGTCTTTCTGAGTACTCTCACTCCCAAAAATTGATTGCGTAAAGCCAGTTCTATTCGGGTACATTGAATCAGCAATACGATAAGACAGACCTAATACCGTACCTGATGGATTTTGATAACGAATACCACTCTCATAAATATCATCTTCTCTGTCATAAATACTTGAGCTAGTGAGGGCATTGTCTAATTTAATATGTTCACGACTTGCACTTAATGTCCAGTCTGGTTGCAAGTTCCAGTTAATACTGACAAGCTGCCGAGTCGATGTTCTTAAGTTTTTTAATGGCGTTCTAGTTTCATTAAACCCTGCGATGGCTTCACTTTTATTTGTGCTGAGTTCACCGTAAACATCATTGCCGATACGCCAACTCCAACGAAGACTATTAGATTTACCAGTGTTATTTAAATTTTCAAATCGATTATAGGTGCTTTCATTAATACTTGTTGAAACAGTCACTAACTGGCGACTTAACCTTAAATTAACAGCCAACCCTAAATCAACTTGCTTCACAGTATCTGAAGCGTCAGAGTTGCCCAACACGGCTTTAGCCTGCTCTGGAGACGAAAATCTAAACACGTTATCATCGTAACTAATATTTGTACTAACATAGGGTTTGATATCGATAATCCCTTCGGCTGAAGATGCTAAAGAGAAAAACAGTAGCCCTCCAATAGAAAGTGTTTTACAAGCGTGATTGCGCATTACCAATACTGCCAATGACCTGTCAACATAACCCAAATACCTAGTACGCCATTAGTCACAGCGTGTGCAACGATAGGAATCCACAGATTTTTATATTTTATGTACAACGCCCCATAAACAAGGCCAGCCAATAAGCCAGCAAGCCACAAATGATGTGCTGAAGCAAACACGCTGGCACTTACCACTAGCGCAAACAACGAGACATTTTTTGGTGAAATATTCAGAAAGTTTTTGTTATCAATCCAGCGCATCAAGAATGAACGCCAAAAGATCTCCTCCATTACTGGTACGATAAGTGCTGCGCCAATTAGGCGAGATGATAACCATAAGACATCTTGCTCTATGTCCACGGCTTGAGGATGATTGTTAACACCTGCCCATGCAGGATACGGCAAGATCCAAACCAAAAATACTAGTAAGCCTGCAAGTACTGCATGCACAAAGTCTATCAAGGCAGGTTTAGTTGTAAGCTCTATGTAACCGCGCCAAAAATAAAGCAATGCTGCAAGAACCGACATCACTCTTACTAGATATAACCACTTAGAGTCAAAACTTAAGATACCAATACTTAAGCCATTCAAAAGTTGTGGCAAATAATCACTTAAAGCCAAGAAAAGGATATAAATAGCAAAAGGCAGAACTCTTGGAAGGATATTATTTTGATTTACCATATATTCACACTGACTGGTGAGACATGGATATTACGTGCGGATTATTACGATAATATTTCTAACATTACATTTTTAATACAATTTTATTTAAGTCAATTGTGAATGACGTTAAGTTGCAGGCTGCGATGAGTTAGTCAAAACTAGCTTGGCAATTCAGCTAACTGAGCGCAGCCCACAAAACTTTATTTAATAAGCCGCCTTCTTTTTAACCATAAGCTCTTCATTGAGTTGATCCTGACGATTTTGTAATATATTTTCCAGTTCTACACGTTTTAACTGAAAAAACTGCTCTTTACGCATGACTGCATTATAACTATCAGGTTTATCGTATATCTGAATAAGCTCAGTACCAAACTGATGTAATTTGGCATTTTTAGCTTCACAAACATCTAGTGACTTTGTAGTTTGCGCTAAATTTGTAGATAATGTTTTGCGTTGATTATCGTTAAACTTAAGATCGGCTTGCGCTTGTTGGTACTGCGTTTTTAGGTCATCAAGACTCTTTTGTGTGGTTTCAAGTTGAGCTTGCGTTTGCAGTTGTTTGGTATCAACAGCTTCTTTTGCCAGCGTTACTTTTTTAATTTCGCCTTCCAAAGCTTTATTCTTACGCTCAGCAGTTGCTAGTGACTTACTAGCTTTTTCCAATTCCTCATCACTACTTTTCAACTTATCTTCAAGCTCTTTTTTTTGCGTATCAAATTGCGTCTGCATGGTAGCTTTTTCAGCTTCCATATCCTGCTTCATTTTTTGCATCATCAGGGCAGCGCGTCTTGCAGACTTGTCTTTTTCTGCTGCATAAGTGTTGCTTGAACAAGCGATAGTGATGGCTAAAGAAGCAATGATTAAGCATATGTTCTTAAAAGTTGGTTTTAGTTTCATGATCAGTCTTAATTAAAACTTAGTATTGAGATCAAGCATTAACACATCTACAGACAGTGGAGATAGTAGAGGATCATTAATAGCTGTCCTACGTGGAGATATCTCATCGGCACTAAACCATCTCGCTGTAAGCCAAGTATTTTTATCAATGCCATAGCTGCCACCTATCAACCAACCTTTAGCATTAGTACCGCCAAGATAAAAATCCGAGTCTGTAAAGCTATCTAAAACGGAGTCTGCCTCTAATCGCTTATAAGCAGCAAATACATTCCACTGGCCTTTCTGATAAGTTTCCGGCATACCTACCGCTACTTTCAACTGATATGCATTGACTTGTTCAGACGGTGCTGCCTGACCAGTTCTTCTAGCAATGTCTTCTTTATCGAAGCCAATGTTTCTAATATAGTCGCCCGTCAGGATAATGTGTACTGGATCGAATTGAGCCAAATCAACTTGCCCAGTAATATTTATGTCTCTAAATTTTGAAGATAGGCCATATTGCTCAATGTTGGAACCAGGTGGTGCGGAGCTATTAATATCAAAAGTTGAATTACCTTTTGTTCTAGATACTGGAACCGAAGCGCTATATGGTCCATTAGTTCCAAAATCAGCCCCATTCGATATGCCTTCAACATTTTGAAAATCGTACAAAGCTATCGCGAATTTTGCATTTAATTTACTGTTGAGCTTCCAATTAATACCTGCCTGAGAGCCATACATCCATTTGCTTTTAATCAGATTACGATCAGATTTTTCTATTTCATCAATCGGGAATGCGCCTATTGTTACAAAGCCTGATAATTGGTCATTTATATTTGGCGTAAAGCTTGCAGCAACGCCATCAAAGGCCAAGTCAGGATCCCACATCAAATCAGTTGAAAACCAAGGATTGGTAAAACGCCCACCCACGACACTCAACCAAGGTTTAATTTTGGCATTCATATAGGCTCTATCTAGCCCTATTGTATATTTACCACTTGCCGCTTCCTGTGTTTGGTTTGGAGAAATTGGGTCATCCAAGCTACCCGTTGTCATTCTTATACCAGCCGTCATCCAATCGTTAATTTCGGCCTTAACACCTAGCTGAGCACGTACTCTTAAACGATTTCTATCTTCTGTCGTATTATTTAATTTAGCTCCGTTAGCCACGTTAAAGTTAAATGGCGTAGGGTTGCCGTCAGGGTATTTATCTGATTCAGCTCTTAAACGCAGCGATCCTTCCCACTTAAGGCGATCTATCCATTCCGGCATGCCTAAACGTTCGCCTGCTTTATAGTTGAGGGTAGTCATTACCTCATCTTTAATTTCTTCTTTCATTTGTTTTTTTACAATTTCGGGGACGTATTGAACACGTACCATTTTTTGATCAATTGCTGCATCCACAGATTCAGAAGTGTTTGCTGGTGTTGCTGCAACATCTTTCTCTTTAGCAATTTGTGCATCTTGCTCCGCTTGTTTTAATAAAGCACCAGCTTTATCTTTGCTGAGTACGCCTTCTTGCACCAACAGATTTACAAGATTGGTCGTAGTGGAGCGCAGTTGCTCCAATGATTCGCGCTCACCTGCTAGCGCAGAGTTTGCAGTTCCAAGCATTAACAGGGCAATAGTTGCGATAATTGATCTGGTGTTTGAACCAGACAAATGACTACTCCGAAAGCCTTGAGCAACGTCTTCTTGAGCGACTTCTTTAAGTAATGGCAGTTTTTTCATATCTACTCCAATTTCATATTCAATAAAATTCATTCAATGCTTTGCTATTTTTCCAATGCTTCAACCTATGGCAGCTTTTATCCTATAGAACGCGCGCTAACCTTTAACTTCACTGGTTGTGGCATATCGCCTGGTGGCGGCTCAGACAATGCAGGCATGCTATCTAAAGCTTTTCTAACTAATGCGTCTTTGTCAGCATCCCCAGTAGAACTTACCAGTTCATACTTCTGAATACGTCCATTAGCAGCGACCCACACTTTTACAATCACTTTATATGAGCCAGTTGCAAGCGCTTTATCTTTGGAAATAGCATCTTCAATTTTGTCTTTGAGTTGCCCTGTGTACCAATCAAATTGGTGCTTGTTCGGGCCACCGCCTATGGTGCCAGTCTCGCCACCTTTGTACTCACCGCTCACAGCACCAGCCGCAAATGGGCTAGGTCCATCGCCGGCAGCCCCTTCCATTTTTAGAACTTCAGCCGGTGGCGTTTCCGCAGGTTTAGGCTGCGGTTCAACCTTCACCTCTTTTGGCTGTTCCTTTGGTTGTTCTTTAGGCTGCTCTTTGGGTGGCGGCGGAGGTGGGGGTGGCGGTAAATCTTTTAACGCGATAGTCGTCATCTTCTTTTTTGGGTGAGCTTCGCCACCTGACATAAGCTTTTTAATGCCATAGCCAATACCGCCAAGAATCACGAAAGCCAATAGAACAAGTGCAATACGCTTAAGCCAAACACTAGTCTGGCTTGGCGGTTCTTCATCTAAAAATGGGTCATAAGTTTGTTGCACTGTGGTTACCTTTAAAATTACCCTTAAGTCCCAATTTTCCCAGTGGCTAAACCAACATTTTCTATTTCCAGCTTATTCACTAAATCAATGACGCTTACAATTCCTCCATAGGGAGCGTTAGCCTCGCCAGCAATCATCACGTTAAACTTTGGGTCTTTAGCTTTGGCTGCGTTTAACTCAGTTTCAAGTTGCGCCATACTCACACCAGCGCCATTAATGGTGACGGTGCCGGCAGGCTGTACTTTTATAATCTTTACGTCGTGTTTTTCAGTGCTAGGCTTATTTGATGGTTTGGGCAGATTCATCTTTAAACCCTGCACACCGGCTGTTGTCATTAAAATAAATATCACCAAAAGTACGTAAGCCAAATCCAGCATTGGGGTAATGTTGATGGTGTCATAAGGTTGTGCATCATTTTGTACTTGCATATTTACTCCGCTACTCGCTTAGTCACCAAACCAACTTCAGTAATATCCAGTTTTTTACAGATGCCCAATACTTCGGAAACTTTATCAAAATGTGCTGCTGCATCGCCCTTTAGCACCACTGGCAAATCTGGGTTGCCACTTTTGTATTCCGCTAAACGTGACTCTAAAGTCGCCATATCTACAGGGTAAGCATCCAAATACACTGCACCGTCACTGGTAATGGTAATTGCCCGCATTTGCGGCTTCGCTAATGGCGCAGAATTTACGGTGTTTGGGGTTTGCACTTTCACACCTTGCACAGATGCAGTTGTCATGATGATAAAAATCACCAACAGCACGTAAGCCAAATCCAGCATCGGCGTGATGTTAATCTCGTCATATAGCTGATTCTCTTCTTTGACGCCCTCAGACATGTCAGCGTTACTCTTTACCGTAAAGTTCGGCTGAACGTGTCACAAATTCATCTACAAAAATCTGCATCGCAATCGTGATGTTTTTAACGCGACTAGCCAAATAGTTATAGCCGAATAGCGCTGGAATCGCTACGCCCAAACCTGCAACCGTAGCAAGCAAAGCGGCTGCAATACCTGGTGCAATTGCATTCACGTTCACGTCGCCCGCAGCTGCAATTGCCGCAAAGGTAATCATTACACCAACTACTGTACCTAACAGACCTAAGAACGGGCCGCCAGAAATTGCAATGGTGAGCAAGACCATACCTGCATTTTGCTTTTGAGTTTCACGCACTAAGTCAGCATCAATGGCGGCTTTAATTGCATCCATTGCGGCGCCACTTAACGATAGCTTTGCGCCTTCGTGCTGACGCTTCTTAATCTCTCTCAAACCAGCAGAGTAAAGTCGGTACAAGGTAGAGTTTGGATAGTTAGCCCCTTTATCTAAGCTCAATAAATCGTTCGTGTCCGCTTTTTGAAAGCGCGCCAAGAACCTTTTATTATCTTTGTCGGTTTTTGATACCAATACCGCTTTTGTCCACATCACCCAAACACTAATCGCAAACATAACGGCCAAAATTCCAATCACCACTTTGGCGTCAATGGTCAAACTGTTAATTAAAATTGAAAGGTAATTAGGCTCACCATCGCCTTCTTCATCACCCTCGCCACTCGCGCTTTCTGAAACTGTTAACAAAGCGCTTTCAACACCTTGACTACTCGCGGCTAACTTCATTGCAGCAGCACTTTTAGCATTGCTAGCAACTTGCATTTCGTCTATCTCACCAGTAAAAGCCTCACCAATTTTAATTTCTTTACTCATGTCTGCGTCAGCAACAGCACCTGTCGCCACTTGCGCGCCATCTAAATACAGATTTGCATTTCCAGCATTGATTGTGAAGGCAACGTGCTGCCAAATCGCAGGTTTAAGCTCCCCACCAGTTAACGTTGCACCTCCGATTTTTAAAGTGAGCTTTTGTGCATCAATGGTTAAGCTTATTGCGCCGCCTTGATTGTAAAGGCTTGCAGTTTGCGGGAGAGTTGTTGGCTTAACCCAAGCCGACCATGTATAGCCAGTACTTGCATTAATTGCAGGATTAGCAGTAATCACAAGTGGCTGACCACTAAATACCGCACTCTCACCAATTAAACCTGCCTTCTGAACTGTAATAGCACCTGAAGCTTGTAAACCAGTCGCTGAGCTATCTTGCAGTAAACTTGCTTCTGCAAAGTGAAAACTAGCAACCGTGCCAGCAGCGTTAATTGCTTTAGCATCACTTGTCGTAGCAGCCGCTTTTTCATTGCCGTAATACACATTAAAATGTGCATCTTTATCGCCCGGCTTGATGCTTGGTAGCATGACCCAAACAATCGCCAGTTCATTCACGGCATCAAACTTTTCGATATAGTATTTAAGTTCAGTTTTGTCATCTGCGGCTACAAAACGTAAATCTGAGCCATCTACATTCACACTTGCAAAATCAAAATTACCTGAATGTAAGCGCACGACAACTGGCACTTGGCTTGTAACTTCTGTAATGCTTTGTGGATTAATACTGACTTTTGTATGCTTCGCCCACTCTTTGTTCCACTCCGCAAAACTGGTTAGCGGCAATAGCCCACACACAATAATCAATGACAACAATAGTCTTTTCATACGCCAACTTTCTAAGTTAATTTACTAATTACTTTAATATTTAAAATTCGTACCAAAGCCGCATATGGCTTGCCAAATCGCCTTTTTTTGTTGCTAGGCTATCTTTAAGCGGCACAGCTAAATCCAGATCAAAATTAACCCCTTTAAACGCTTTTAATCGCAAGCCCACACCAGCACCAGCAAGCTGCGTTGATTCAGCATCTATGGTTTTTAAACTTGCAATATCGTAAAAAGCAGCTAATTTAAAATCTTGCACCCAAGCAAGATTTTTCAATAATTGCGGGGTTCTAATTTCTAAAGTTGAATGAATAGCTTGATCGCCAGAAGCTTCTGCCTCTAAATAACCACGAACAGTATCAGCACCGCCAGCAAGGTATTGCTCGTTTGAAATCAACGGCGAGCCTGAGAAAAATCCATCTAATTTTGCATAAGCTTCAAAGCCACGCGGTAAAGCCTCTGTACGCTCAATCTCAGCTTTGGCGATAAAGAAATTAGGTTTAGCGCCAGCGGCGCTGCCGACACCAGGTCTTTTCTCTAAGAACTCTTTATCATCTGCTACTAGCCCACGAAGACCAAAAGTAACACCCGTTGTAAACTGCGTGCTACTGCCTGAACCTTGCCAACCACCTGAATAGGAGGTAGATAAGGGCATGTAAGTAATTGGCGTGCTCAGATCAAAATTTGTGAGTGTTTGACCGTAGTCTTTATAATCTAAACCAAGCGAGATTGAGTGATAATAGCTATCAACTGACGGCAACGGCTTAATCAAACGCGCACCCAAAATGGTACCGTTACCCAGAATATTGATGCCGCCTACCGTTGCAACATTACTTTTAGAATGCACGCCGTATAAGGCAAGTAATAAATCACTTGCATCAAAACGCATTAGATAATTCGCTGAAAGAACCTGAACTTCATCGATATTTTGTGGGGACAACTGAAAACTTAATGCGAGGCTGTGGTCACGTTGCCATAAGTTATCGTAATGAATAGAGCCGCCTAAACGCCATCTGGTTGTATCTTGGCTATAGCGATCATTCAACTCCAAGCTGGCATGAAGCGGCAGCTTGTCTTCAACTTTAAGCTCAACTTCAACTGTACCAAACTCTTTGCCCGCTTTTAAGACGGGTGTAATACGCCTATCTGCAGTTCTATTTAAACGAGTAACATCTTGCTGAAGCGCTGGAAAGTATGGAACTTCACCCTCTTTAACTGATTGCGCTAAGTCTTTAATTCTGCCTAATGAGTAGTAATGCGAATCTTTAACTCGCAGCTTGGAAACTTTACCTTCAGTAACGTTTAATTTGACTATTTTCTTATTCACCTCTTGCTCTGGAATGTCCACCAGCACAGTTAAATAGCCAGCATCATGATAAGTTTTTTCTAAGTCTTCTCTTGCTTTCTCAACATCATCAATAGTCTTCTTCTCACCCATATGTGGGTAAACAGACGTTTCAATTTTAGTTTGCGGGAGCTTTGTATTTCCTTCTACCTGAAACTCTAAAATATCGAAATAATTAACATCTTTATCTTTAGCTTTTTCAGATACAGGAGTTGGATTTTCAAGTGCCTTAACATCAACTTCAGGGGTATTCGCTACAGCAGGCTCACCATCTAATACTTGCGACGGGGGCGGCAAAGCAATTTTTTCAGAGGCAGCGCCCAGACTCTCCGCCGCATACAAGGGAGTCGCCTGTGCAAACATCAGAAATGTAAAAATAACTGTGCATGTTTTATAGTTATTCTGCTTGCGCATAACGAAGTAAAGTCCTGTTTATAGAGGCTGGGAGGTTAAGTAAAACTTACCCTCCCAATGAGCGTTCTATACTAATAACTTTTTGTTACAGCAAGGTTACGAGGCGACTAAGAAACAATATGCTTAGTCTTTTTTATTTTTCCCATCTTTATCTTTTTTGGTAGATGTCTCAGACTTAGTTGATATTTCAGTCTTTACTGCTGGGGTAGACTCATCTCCTAATGAAATCACTTCCACACTGATAACAGAAGGTAATGCCGCAAGCTTGCTATTTTGACCAAGCTTATCTGCAGCGCCGAGTTGATCACCTTGTTTAGTAGTAGCCGTTGAATCTGCAGAAGCTGGAGCATTAAAGCTAATGCTACCTGTGCTTGCTACTGGCACACCGCTTGATTTACCTCCCGCGTTAAAGTTATCTCCATTACTGACAGCATTGGCCGCAACGAATATGTCCCCAGACGCACGCACACCCGCATCACCTGCGTTTACAGTGCCCGCGGGCGCAATTAAGTACACATTTCCAAGAGGAGCGGATGCTAGCGTCTGCAAAGTACCAATACCACTACCTGAGACCACGCCAGATAAATCAACAACTGTATTGCCTTTTTCATCTGTTCTAATTAATGGTGGAGGTGCAGAGGTAGCGGTTTTAGAACCTTTACCCGCATCAATATCGCCTTCGCTTGACCAGTTTAAAATATCACCACCTGCAATCGTAAACTCACGAGATTGCGCCACATCAATATTGCCCTTACTGAACAGATTGATATTGCCGCCTTTCACTGTGAACATACCCAATATAGATTCTGGGTTTGTTGCCCTTTTAGCTTTTTCCACAAGTAATGCTTCAGGGGTTTTAGGCAAACCAATCACAATGCTGCCACCTGGTGCCATTACATTTAAATCACCACCACGTTCAGTTTTAAGTTGGCTAAATGCTAGGTCTAATTTTCCATCATATTTAGCATTCGGGAAATATGTCGCAATTGCATCAAATCCACGCTTATAGGTGCCAGAGCCGTTATTGTGGTCAACACCAGCTTGTTTTAATTCACTAAAAAAGGTAGTTTGAACAAACTGATGTTGTAGTTGCGTGTCCATGATTTGGAATTGAGCCCAAGCATCAGCATCGCTCAAATTCTTAGCCTCATCTATACCATTTACCTTTCTAACAAAGTTGGTTAAGTTGCTACTATATGATTTGCTTTTGGCAGGATCTAAATACTTGGCAATAAATGCTTTATCATCTGCCGCCGCAGCGCCCACTAATACACTCAAACCAGCACCAGCTTCAGGTAAAAATGGATTATCCAAATTACCGCGTGTGACAATGCCAAAACTGGTGTTTAAATCAATATTTCTACCTGCTGAAATATCGAGATACCCAGGGCCACCCCATAAAACACCGTTTAAACCAACACTATAGTCATGGCCAGCGGAAATTGTAGTGACATCTGATGCGTTTAAGTTTTGTCCAAATATGGCAAAGTTATTAATATCATTTCCAGCATATATGTTTGCTTTTTTCGGCAACAATAGACTAAAGGTACCCGTACTAAGACCCTCTATATCTTTACCTGCATAAACCACAATCGGCTCACTATCTGCTTGATGCAGCGGAGTAGCAGCGTGCTTAAGAGAATCTACAGATCCTGAATCTGTTGTAGAAATTTTATTTAAAATCTCTTTGAACTCTGCCTTAGAAACAGGATTTAACACGGTAGGCAGAAGTAAAGGATCTCGATCAGAAACAATAATTGCAGCATTTAATTGTAAAGAATCACTAGTGACTAATTGTAAATTACCTCGTAATGCTGGCATTAAAACCATCGGCGACCGACCATTCACCGCAACATCACCAGCCAACGCTATCACTTCAAGGGTGCCAGGGAATAAATGATACTCTAGATTAAATGGTGAGTTTGTTGAAGAGAAGTCGTTTGGTGGTACATCATTACTAATCTCTATACCACTAGCAACAGAGGTCAGCTTTATTGCGCTATCTGGACCATATGTCGAGAATTCATTCTGCCCAGTAATTGCACCTTTCTTTAAGTTCTTAGATGCCATACCTATCATAGTCGGATTCAATGCAGTCATGAGATTCAATTGACCCACGCTGGCGACATCAAATACGGCATCACCCAGTGCAAGAACTGTCTTTATACTATGAGTATCAGCTAATAACCCACCACCTGCACGAATGGTTGCGGTGCCTTTGTCGTCCATAAAAACGCCACCGGAAATATCTCCACCGGCTTGAACATTAAGGTCTCCACCTCCATTAACGACTAATTTTCCATCTGTGGGGCCTGAACCAAAAACACGCCCATTGGTTGCAATCGCAGCAGACAAATCATTAATCGTACCGCCAGCTTTAATATTAATATCGCCGCCACCCAAGGCGCCTATGTTTTCTTGAAAGTTATTAAAGTATGTCCACCAACTGGTATTAGAAGTATATTTTCCATTGCTGACTAAACCTTGGCGAAACAACCAATCTGCGGGAAGCTGTATAGTATCAGCACCAATAATATTACCTTTACTAACCAGAGTAATGTCACCACCATTAGTGTTATAGGCAGCTGCAACTACTGTAGGTTTGATAAATGCACCTAAACTTGCTATGTAATCATCTGTATTATCTAGCTCACCAGCGGTATAAATTACAGAAGTTGCGGAATCTAATTTAAAATTACCACCAGTTGCAATTTCAATATCACCAGTACCAGTACGTATTAGCTTATTAGCCTCCAGAGTAAAGTCACCCGTGCCTTGGTTATTGGTTGCAAGCACATCAGCACTATTTAAATCTGCACCGGCTGCGATGCGGTAATCCCATGTACCGCCAGTAGTTAATGCTCCAGCGGTGGTAGCCGTAGTAAAAGCTGCACTAATACTGCCATTCACCTTAACATCGCCTCTAGCACGCAAGGTCAATGCACCTGGGCCGCCATCGTGCAAATCAAGATCATCCGCCACTGTAATATCGCCAGTACTGCGTACCTCGTCACCTGAGGAAACTTTAAATCGCGCATCAGACGCTAAACCTAGCGTGGATTTAATTCCGCTAGCATTTGTTAAAAAGTTAGCATTATCTTCAAGCATACTTGCTATGAATGTACTGTCTACGACGACATTTGCTTCACCAGCTGCATTTTTATAGACTTTCACGCCTTCTGCCACAATGCTGGCTTTTTCGCCTTTGACAGTGGAGCCAAATTGAGTAATGGCAATGTCATTGCCAGCTTGAGTGTTATCTGTCATACCTAAACGTGGTGCACGCAATACTACTTTGCCGTCGCTGCCTAGGCCTTTACCTCTAACGTCAATCACACTGCCTATAGCAGCTAAAATACGACTACCAATCGAGGGTGAAGTATCGCTATCAGTGGCAGTATTTAGAGTGACTTTACCGCCGTCACCTTTAGAGCCGGCCGTTTCGGTGGCTGCAATATTGGCTGAAGCGTCTATTAGTGCAGTAGATTCAAGGATGATATTACCTTTACCATCATCCAACTGCTGACCAGCATTGAGCTTAACAATACCGCCTTTGTTGCCAGTCGCGTCTATTTTTCCAGCAACAGTCAAGTTACCATCATCGGTAGTGAGCGTTACATTATGGGCAGTCACCGTGTCTGTTACAGCAACGTTTAAATCGCCTTTTGCTACATGAATATTGCGGCTTTCGTTAAATTTACCGCGTTCCAGCTCGACATTTAACGCTTTAAAATCAGTCACAGTTTTAGCATTTAGCTCAAAACTACCTTGCTTAGGTAAGCCCACGCCATTGCCCACAGCAGCGATACCATTAAGCGTACCAGCCAAAGCTGCAATACCTGCGGTGTTAATTGCGACTGTACCTGCGCCCGCACCGCCCGTTGCTGAAACATCAAGCACCGCACCAGCCTCCATGCGAATATTGCCTTTGGTTGTTTGAAGGTTAATAGTTCCAGCATCGGCTAAACCTGCCACCGTGCCTAGCATTTTCGCACTACCTGTAGCATTAATTTGCGAACCAGATAGTAAAACTAAACTATCACCACCAGCTGAACCCTCGGCTTTAAGTGTGACGGTGCCAGAAGGCATATCAATAATGCCGCCGTGGGTGATGGTATCTGCTGCTAACGTTAGCTTGCCACCGAGTGGTGCTTTATCTAAAACAGTGACTACACCATCTTTCGTAGGCACGAATTTCGAAGTCACTAAATTACCACTGGCTTTAATTGTTTGATCTGACAAACCTGCTGCTGTAATACGAGCTGCATTAATATTAAGATCACCGGTCACATCCAACGTACCTTTGGCTTGACCTACCACTTGGTCAGCTTTTAAATTAACTTTGCTAAAGCCTGCGGTGGAGAAAGTGCCATTACCTAAGCCTATTTCTTTACCAGCATTCACTTGTAATGTACCGCTACCTAACGTACCACTTCGGTCATACGTAGCAGCATCTGGATTAGCAAATTTAACGGTATCGGCCGTCAGTGTTACCGTATCGCTTGCACTGTTATAGCCTTTAAAACCAGCCGTTTCTAGTGTTAAGCTTTTCAGCTTATCATTACCCACTTTTGTAGTGCCATAAAAATCTATGGTGCTGTACGATTTTAATTGGATATTGCTTGGGTTTCCTAATGCAGCTAATTTATCATTATCAAGTAACAAGCCGCCTACTGCTGTCGTTGGTGTACCGAAGCTAATGTTTGGTGCGCCCAGACGGACGGCACCATCAGTTCTCTTTCCATCTTTTCCAACCACCCCTACCGCAATATCTCCATTCACATGGTTAGCATTAGTTGCATCCGCAATAATAGAACCATCTGCCGAAACTTTTGCGCCTGATTGAATATCAAGATTACCTGTCAGTTGGCTAACATTTTTACGTACTAAATCGCGTTGCTCCCCCGTGCTAACACGTAACAACGCGCCATCACCACTAACACCAGTAGCCACATCGCCTATAATCAGCGCGCTACCATTTTTTACCGCTGCGCCAGCAGCATTAACAGAAGTACCACTTACCATTGAAACCGTATCAGTGGCCGCTAGTGTAATTTCTTGCCCAGTTAAACTTGCGCCACCTATCAATTTTACATTGCTGGCAGTGACATCAAGCTGCGTGCCAGCTGCAACGCTAGTGCGTTTGCCGCCAATAACCAGACTTTCTGCGCCCATGGCATTTAGTTTAGTGCTAGAGAGTGTCAAGTAGCCAGTCTCTTGACTGCCATCGCCTGAAATCGCGATTTTATCTGAACTAATGTCCACCTCAGAACCACGTGAATCTGCTGAATGTTTACCTATAACGCTGCCATCTAATATCAAATTATTGACTGCACTAATTGCCACGCGACCTGCATCGGCAGGTAAACGTAAACCGCTAGCCTGACCTGTGCTATTTGCAGGATTAAAATAATTGCTTGCTAAGGTATTGCTAAACTCAGATTGCGTTCTGGCGATTGCCCCAGACGCCACAATAAAACCAGAAGCACGTGAATCTGCAGTAATACCGCCAAATTGTGTACGATAGCCAGACACTATCATTGAGCCATCTTTATTGCGTGTGTTTTGCTGTGCAGTGAAGTCTTGCGTGCCTGCAACCGCTTTAACAGAATAAGCACCTGGCAACAAAGCATAATGCGCTGGCAATAATACATAATTACCTGCTGGCAAGCCATTACCGCCAGAAAGATAAATAGAATCTCCCGCTTTAAAAGTGCCATTACTATATGACTCACTATTACCCGCCATATAGCCAGCTTTAAGATCGGGCATCACAGCAAAAACTCCGCTTGCTGCTAACACGTCATCGCTGCCGCCTGTACCTGTTGTAAATTCCCAAGCCGATAAGTCGCCGCCGCCTGAGATGTCTATTTTAGAACCGGCTTTGGTTTCAATGAATTTACTATCTAAATTCACATTTTTATCGGGCAAACTACTAATCGTTGCAACACGACCATTACCTTCATCAAAAGTCCAATCTTTACCATTTACGGTATAACCGATTGGCAAGGTTTTGCCTTCTGCTGAAACCGAGGTGAGGCTGTTGCTACCAAGCGTAAGTGTGTCACTCGCTTTAAGATTAATCACGCCAAACGGGGCGCGTAGCACACCATCTTGCGTGATGTTAGTCGCTTCTACATTGAGCTTGCCTAATACTGAATATGGCACGCCAGTATCCGCACCGCTCGATTTAAAAGCAATAGTCGAGCCTGCACCAGTACTACTAAGCGTGTAGTTGCTAAGTGTTGATGGGTAAATACGAGCAGCTTTTAAGGTTAAGTCTCCAGCAGTTTGTAACTTACCTAGTGGCGTAGTCACTGGAACTGTTGCATCATCATCAGCGATATCTTTAAGCACGCCCCTTAGTTGAATATCGCCAGTACTATTAAAATTAGCGCCGCCTTTTCCAGTAGAAGTGTCTTTATTACCAATTCCAGACAGATTTTGTTGTCCAAACAAATCAATATAATCTGCATTAACGGTTAACGTACCAGTTCCAGCAACAGCAGGTGTTAAATGTTGGTTGAGTACATTCTGCGTAAGGACCTGACCATTACCAATGCCAACATATGAAGCATTAATAACAGCATCCACACCGTCATTTACTACTAAGTTAGGTGTGTCTAAAGTGATGGCGCCACGTGTTTTTAAAGTGAGGCTATCTGCGATGAGGATCTTATCGCTTTTAGCAAGCTGAATGGTATCAAAACCAGCGCTTTGTAATTTGTCTGCAAACACGTAGGCAATGCCGTTATTGGAGGCATCTATAGAATCGCCAGTATGAAGACCTACAGGTACTGCTGATCCTGTCGCCTTCAGCACTATTTCGCGTGAAACTGTTGGATACTGCTCTTCAGGAGAAAGGCCGCCATTACTACTAATTAATCCCTGTAAATCAGCAATCAATGGCAGCGCGATAGATAAGTTACCAGCTGCGACACTTTCATTGCCGCCATGTGCACTCATAGTGGCATCCAGCATAATGCCTTCGCGTGCTGAGATACTTAAATTACCACCTTTAGAAGCGACATCTTTTGCAACATAACTATTGCCAGATTTAACATCTAGTACCGCATGTGTACCATTAAGTTTTAACTGACTACCCGTCTCTGCCACCACCTCGCCTTTTGTCGCTTTTAAGGTAATATTACCGGCATCTTTAACGTTGCCAACATTAAAGCCATTGTTATTGACATAGCTATTGGTAACGCCACTTACATCTAGTACGCTGTTTGCGCCCAACCATAGTGTTTGATCGGCTTTATACTTCAAAGCATCCACACTATCGTCTTTGACGATACCTATAGAACTGCCAATTGTGCCCAATGTGGCTGATATATTACCTGCCGGAGCTAGGATGCTACCCAAGATGGTTAACTGACGTTTAGCCAACAAATTGACGCTTGCGCCAGGGTCTGTAGTAATAATAGAACCTAGGCCTAAGGTTAATTTACCTGTATTTTGATTACTGGCAGATAAGCTTAAATTAGTCACTTTACGGGTTAATGCTGCGTTTGAGGCTGGCAACATTGATAAATGTGAAAACTTTGTAATATCAGCACCACTTTGCTGAATAGCAAAACCGCTATCTAACACGCGGGTAAGTGCTGCGGGAGCTATACTGGTATTGTCTGCTAAGGTTAAGCCTTCAAAACCATTGATATCATACGAGGTGAACCCACCATTTTGGAATAAAGTAGGGTCAATCAACGTTTCGCCAGCCGTCCCTAATGCAGTGGTTCCTATTGTGACGGTACCAGAAGAAAGACTTAAGCTACCACCTGTTGCTAATGAATCGGCGCGTAAAGTGCCATCTAATCTTAACTTGCCAGTATGTGAAGTAGTTTTGTCATCTGTAATGCCATCACTCGCTAACAGCTTAATGTCACCACCCTTACCACTACTCAGCTTTCCACTCGCGTTTAACCATGCGCCGCCAGAGGCATTAACAACGCTACCTTTTGCCAATGTGATATCTCCAGCACCAGTTTCACTAGAGGCTGAGATATTAATTTTTCCGCCATCTACAGCTATCGTGTCTGTCGCTGTTGGGTTTACTCTATCATTTGTCCATAAGCCACTTACATCTAAAGTACTAGCACTGCCAACCTTAACATTGCTACCAGCGTTGTTTGTAAATGTAGCTTGTTTACCAATGTAGCCTTCTCTATTTTTCGCAGATAAATCTACCGTGCCACTGTGTGCTGTTATATTGCCTTGCACATCAACCCCGCCACCATTCAAGGTGACATTACCACTTGGGGTTACGCTAAGGTTCGTACCACTCTTTACGGTAATTTGACCATCAGCATAGTATAAAAGACTGTTAAATCCGGTTGGCGCAGTGAAATTTGAACCCAGCAGTAAGGTTTGTTGTTGCTCTTTACTTAAATCATCGCCGAAAGCAGGTAATGCACTAGCAACGTGTGAAGCATCTAATATTAAGTCCGAATGCAATACGTAAGTCTGTTTCAGTAGCTCGGTATCTGCTGCATTTGCCTTGTTTTGACCTATCTGTAAAGTGGCGCCTTTAGGCTTAGTCAAGTTAGTGCGCTGGTGTATGCCAGAAATAGTATCGCCTTTTAGCTTACCCTCAAGCACCATGGCTGGCGCGCTAAACGATATGCTACCTGCATCTTTTCCTGATGTGTAGCCCTGCTCTTGATAACTGACATTTTGAATATCAACATACTTCAAGTCTTTTGAGGCATTAGCTATATCATAAGATTGACCATTAGAAGCTAACAACCTTGTTTTGGTGACAGTGCCACCTGTGTAATCCACCTTACCACCAGAAACATTAATCGTTGCAGTGGGTGCAAATACGATATCGCCTTCAGACTGTACTTTTACAGCGCCCCCTGTGGCTAAACGCTCCTTAACACCGTGCTGAATTGCTGAGGTATACCCGCTCACATCAGCCACAGAAGTGCCAACGTTACCATTTACACCCGTCGCTCTAGCGTCTACATAAACTTTAGCTTTATTGAGGATTCCATCACGCTGTAAGGGTGAGTCGCGTAATTGCGTTGAACGTAATTCAGCCTGCACCACATTGCTTGCCACTGAAACTTGCGCCGCAGTTTCTCCAGCTCTATCAGCTACAGTGCTGCCGCTACCTACACCACTCACATCAATGACACTGCCGCTATCAAAATAAACGCGACTAGCATTAGCCACTGCACTAGAATTTGAATCAAGAATAGTTGGAGCATTTGGGTTTAATCCCGCAAACAAACCCACATTGCCACTAGGTGCAATAATCATGGCATTTTTCATCAAATGTATGCTTTGGCCGCTAATATCCACTTTAGATTTATTCACCGTTGCACTATCTAAAACGGTTGCCTTATCTGTAGCATCAAGTAACACCTCAGTAATACTATTTTCACCTAGTACTGCCGTTCCACCTTTAGTAGCAAATCGCGTTGTTACATTTTTAACAGGATCTAATAATGTAGTTGTAGTGTCCTGTGCCTGGATTTTAATAGAGCCATTGGCGGTAACCGATGTTGTAGCCTTTACGCGGCCATTTTGATTCACAGCTATACCAGCAAGGGTAATATTGCCACGTTCCGCAATAATGTTACCAAGATTAGTATTAGTCGTTGTACCGCCGTTATCCACCTCTACCAACAGACCGCGTAAATTAGGGTTATCACTTGCCGCTAAATATACTTTTTGACCTGCAGCAAGTAAGGTTTGTCCATCTGGGGTGCTAATCAAACCATTGTTTTCGATATTAGGCGCAAACATCATGATTTTTCCGCCGCTGGCAGCTGTTAGCGTTGCGCCTAAATCCACCTGAATAAACCCGCTAGCATCGCCAGAAAATGCAGCTGACCCATCTGTAAGTGACAAGAAGCCTTTATTGAATAAATCGTCTGAAATGTTGAGCGTTGAAGCGATTAAACTATTGACGTTAACCGAGGCACCTTTACCAAACAAAATACCATTGGGGTTAATCAAATAAACTTGACCATTAGCAGTTAGCTTACCCATTATCTGACTTAGACCACCTGATGCACTCACTCGATTTAAGACAGAACTTGTAGCGCCCAATTGCTGATCAAAATTTACGTTAGCGGCTGAACCGATATTAAATGTGCCCCAATTGATCACCATATTCTTAGTAGATTGGTTTATCGTCATTGCCGCAGCATTGGTATTAATCGCACCTGCACCAGAGGTAATGACGCCTAAGGTTGGCAAGGCATTAGATGGTAAGGGGTCAGCTGATAAAGCATCGTAACTATAGGCAATAGTAAATATTGCAGCAGCTAAGGCATGGCGCGAACGTATGCGCTTACCAGAGCTTTTTTGCCCATGTGATTTTGTTGCTTCTGACACAGGAACAAACATGTTCAAATACTGGCTATAAACTAAACGAAAACGACCGAAATTCATGCTGACTTCCTCAAAAAAACTTTAACTAACTCTAGCTGATGATTATTTCAATTTAGCTACCACAGATTACAAAAACCATAAAATTTGCGGCACTGTAAATTTGTACTTGATTAACTCTGAATTAAACTGTTCTATTTTTGAAACGCTTTTAAAAAACTCATCCAAAATAAAACAGAAAAACCATCTCTCTGTTTACAGAGAGATGGTCATCCTAGATTGAACAAATAGGATCGCTATCCATTCAATACCATTACTTGATTAACTAAAACTTAACCTATTACCATTGTGCAAGTGGAGTTGCACATTCGTTACCGCTACGTGAGTAGTGGCTTGTATCAGCCAAGAAGTCAGCAGCTGGTGCTAATGGATCACCAACCAAACCGTTACTTGTAGCCAAGTTAGCACCAACACCTAAATCAGCAACAAAAGCGTTTGAAAAATCATTAATGTTATTAAGTACTGGAGCACCTAAAGTTGATTTTGTTGATTTAGTCAAAACTGTTTCATAAGCAAAAGCATATTTACCGTTAAGTAAATTTGTTTTTTGGAACTCAGGTGCATTTGCAGTACCTGGGTGAACGCCATCAATAGCTACAAACTTCCATGAGCTAGCAGGTTGTGCATTTTCTAATGAAACAACACCAATCACATACGCTGTTGTTGAAGCTGCATCAGCCAATACTGCATCTGAACTAGCAGCTTGTTTAACGATTAATGTATCAGAACCGTCAACAAAAGATTGACCAGCCGCTGTACCAGGTGTTGCACCAACTGAGCCAGCATTTGGGCCTGTAGCACATGGATTTTCCAAGAAGAACAGCTCTGCAGAAGCTTGAGTACCAGAAGTTACGCTACGACGATCTAAAGTTAAAGGTAAAGCTAAGTGTGCAGTGCCATTTGGTAATAAAATGTTCCAGAAACCAGATGTAGCTGTCATCAAAGAAGCATATTGTGATTTGCTGATTGAAGGAGTTGCAGTACCACCTTGGTCAGCTACTAACAATGCGTGAAGTGCTGGTGAAACAACAACACCAAAACCTTGAGCTGAACCCACTGTAATATCAGCAACATAAGTATTACCAGCTGTTTGTGCTACTAATTGACCCTTTGCTGCAAATACTTTTTGTGAAACATCAGAGAAACCAATGTGAGCTGGTTTAGCAACTAAAGTGTTAGCACATGTACCTGTTGTACCAGTTACCGTACAGTTAGTTAGGTCAAGTTGACCTTGTGTAGAACCGTTACGTAATGGTGTGATTGCGTTTAAAGAACCACCTTCATTTTTAAGCACAACAAATGGGCCTGTTACGCCTGGTAAGTTAGGGTATGTTGTACCTGCAGCAGCATTACATTTCCAACCTTTACCAACTGGTACAGCTTTGCCATCAGTAAGAGTAATTAGTGGATTAGTACCACACAATCTACCTACAGAAATTGCAATACCTTTTGTTTGAGCAGTAGCACCAACAACGTACATAATGTTATCTGCAGTAACGCCTGTTGAAAGGTCAGCTGCGAATGCAGATGGTGCTGCGATAGCAACTGCTAAAGCCAAAACTAGTTTTTTAACTTGCATAATATTCTCCAAAATTTAGATAAACCCTACCTGAACTAGCGCATTGAATGCGCAAGCCTGTTTAATTTCATTACGTGTAATTTGCATCGCTAGCTCTAATACCTAGAGCTAGCGTTATGGCAGATGAATTAAGCGCGAGTACGGCGACGTGCAACAAAGCCCATTAAACCTAAGCCCAACATTGCCATTGCCCATGAATCAGCTTCTGGAACTGCTGCAATGTATGTTAATTGACCTGCTGCATTTAAGTTCCATGTATCACCTGTTGAACCAACACCGTTTGTTAAGAACTGAGTCTTAACTGTTTGAGTTACGTTTGAAGTAGCTACTGGTCTTGTAATGCTATAGAAATTCAAGCTATCACCTAAAGCAGCTGTCGCATTAAAAGCATTGTATTTACCAAAAACGTTAGTACTTACTTTAGCACCAGAGTCAAAACCGCCACCTGTTATCAAGCCGGTTGAAGTTCCAGTAATAGCTGCATTCAAAGATTCAAATTGCGCAATTCCGCCTGAAGCAATTGCTACGTCAGACATTAATCCATTCATACCACTGTTACTAAAACTATTTGGAGTAGTATTTGATGTTGCTAACAATCTATCACCAGCGTTATATGACGTTGGAGCAGCTGCGTTAGATTGGTAAAAACCTAATACTTGGTATGTAACGCCACCAGCAGTAGCGCCAGTAATGAAGTTTGTCCAGTTAGCATCAGCTGCATAGCTTATAGATAGATCAGTATTGCCAGTAAATGCTGAAACTGATCCAGCTTGACCTAAAGCAGCGATAAATGTTTTTGAAGCAGCTGCATCATAAGCAACTAAGAACATTTCGTTATTTGTCAAAGCGTTTGCAGCACCTGACATCGTTGTTGCAACAACAGCAGCAGCAACTAAAGCTTTCAATTTGAAATTCATTGTAAATCTCCCTAAAAATAAAAACACAATCAAAAAAAACACATAAAAATTGACTAGCAAAAAAAACGCGAGTAACTAAAAAAATATTCGTTACTTGAAATTCGTTTAAAACATTTCCTTTAAACGATGGTGACAATTTACATTCCACCTATGACATACCAAACAAAATAAATAGTCTGTGTGGACTAGTTGCTTTTTCTGACTTGCTAACCAAAAATTGCAACTATTAATAAGTAGGATATTGAAGGTAATGTGTAAAATTTAAGCTTTTAAAACTAGTCCGTTCGGACTAGAAAAAACTAAGATGCGGGGAGATTCGTTACGGAGGGATTTAAAACGAAAAACAATAAAAAATTTTACTCTATTTCTACTTGAGCATTCTAATTAAGCCCAGCTTAGCTGCCTTAACTGCCGCCTGACTTCTATTTAAAACGCTGAGTTTACGAATGACGTTCTGTACATGATTTTTTACTGTGAGCGGGCTAATACCTAAGATGGTAGAAATCTCCCAGTTGGTTTTGCCCATATGTAGCCATTGCAAAACTTCTGACTCTCTTTTTGTAATTAACCTACCCAAGTTATCAGAAGAAGTCAGGGTATTGACTCTATTACTAGTTACCCTGATAAGTACGCAGTGTAAATGCGGCATAATCAGCTCCAGCATCTGCGCATAGGCTGTATTGGCCTGTTTATGCAGCCTGGCAAAAATAACAATACTTGATAGTTCGCTTTGATTATGTCCAAAGCCATACATGACAAAGTCTTTCAATTCTGAAGTCACCAAAGCCTCTTGATCAAAATTAACAACTCTGTAGCTGCCATGCTGCATGGGCTTATCTTGGTTATTAACGAACAAGGGCAAACTTGTTTCTTGCCATAAGTTTAGTACCTGACTCACTAGACCTACGTCTCGCTCTATCACCGCAGAAAATTGGACATCACCAAAGTAGCGTGAGCTAGTAAAGTATTCAAAATGATAAGAATCATTTTCAGAAGATTTAATCCCGAAAATCATAATCTCATGCCCAACTAACCCTTGAAAACCACCCTGCAGCCAATTGAATAAATGAGTGCGCTGTGAAATGCGCAATGACTCTGAAATTACATCCATAAAATCAACGCGCTGCTCTAAACTTAGAGCATCGCTATTGTTCAATGACACACCAGAATTTAACTGAGTAGAGATGATAATTCTTCTAGTTTTTATAATGGGTATCATTTTTCATTAGTTTAGTGACACTAAGATTAAGACTAGATGTTACTTTTCTTACAGTTTTATAACAGAAGACTAATACTCACTACCTAGAGATCTCACCTAAAAGAAAGTTTTCATTTATCCATGTACCCACACAATTTCTGACTAAATTTGACAGCTCTCATCAGTTTGTAACATTGCACATGCAAACTTCCACAATGAAAAAAATTCATCTCATGCTATCTCTAAAAGTCTTGATAGCTTTATCTGTAACTTCGTCATTTGTTGCTAAAGCAGATGTTTATGTCGACTTATCGCAAACAGATGAAATTAACATAGCAAATATTTCAAACGAGCAGAACTATACGTTTAAGATTGAAGAACCAAGTTCACCTAATACTGCTACAAATGTAGCAACATTGAATAAAGTCGGCTCTGAAGATAATAAAAAACTTCCGTTCAATAATGAAGTAATCATCGCAGCGAATATAACTGGAATTGAACCTGCGTTGATTCACGCGGTAATTGCGGTTGAGTCTAAACATAACCCTCGTGCGCAGTCAATAAAGGGGGCTTATGGGTTAATGCAGTTAATGCCAGAAACCTCACGTCGGTTTAATGTGCTAGATAAAAACAATCCCAAACAAAATATTTTAGCTGGCGCAAAATATTTGCGAGAGTTGCTTAAGATATTTAATGGGGATTTAAAATTATCTTTGGCCGCTTACAACGCTGGTCCAGCCGCAGTCCAGAAATTTGGCGGGAAAATTCCACCGTATAAAGAAACAGTGAACTATGTGCCTAAAGTATTAAAGTACTATAAGCAGTATTCATAGCAACAAAGTGACTAACAAGTTCTATTGTCTAAATAGATTTACGACGAGCCCGGCGTATAAATAAACTTCCAGTCACTATATTCTTTGGCGCCACTAAAATCTCCGTATTGCGATGGAAACTCTTTTCTTTTAATCGGCTTTAAGCTTGATTGACTATAAATACCAACAATTTTATCTTGAACTAAAACTAAACCCCATTCACCCTCTCTCGTGACAGGGTCACTATATAGCTTACGTAGATGGTGTTTGATATTTGGGAATCGGCTATCAAGAATTAAATCGCTTAATTTTCTAGGGTATTGTTTTGTATCTGATGGACTGCTCTCGTAATAGCTACCAATCGCTTGACGATAGGCATTACCAATAAAAAGTAACTCTTTCTCTCTTTCGCGCTGCATATCTTGATGCCAGACAATGCCAACACCTGCCAAAGCGATACCAGATATTGCGACCATGATCATTAAACCTATATAAGTAAAGCCTAAGCATTGGCTATGCAAATTAAGGTTATTGTTACCAGTCCTCATAGCGAGTACCATCTTTTGCCACACCTTTTGAACCACTATGGATATCGTAAATATCTCCTTCTAAAGGCGGCTCTGGCGGCGTAAATATCCAAGTATTATTTTTTTCGGTGATTGGATCAACAGGCAGCTTACGAATGTATTTACGCTCGACTAAATCATCTAAGGTTCTAGGATACTGACCATTATCAGCATAATACTTATCTAGACTTTCACGCAAAGTATTAAGGTCTTGCTTTAACGTGGCATCCTTTGCCTTCTCTATGCTAGTAAAATATTTTGGTACAGCAAGTGTCAGCAATAGCGCTAATATTGACAATACAACTAAAAGCTCAACTAAAGTAAAGCCATTACTCTTATTATAAAAGCCGTTTATGTATTGGTGATTAATCTGCTTCATACGGCTTTACCATTGATTATAAGGAACGCCGTTAATACCAATTTGTTTACTCCGAGAGTACACATCATAAACATCATCACCTTCAGCGGGGCTGTTAGCCTCACTTTTATAACTACGCAAGCCCCAGTTATTTAATAAGTCATTGCCAGATTGACTACTGGCCTGATCGACCGACTGCATAGGGTCGAGCGGAATGCTACGTAGAAATCTTATTTTATGTTTATTGGGGTCTTTTTCATCCACCACCCCATTGACTAACACATCTAAGCTAGGCGGATACCCAGATTGGCTTATCGTCTTTTTAATTGGGCCATTCTCAATATCGGCCACCTTTTTGTATGCATCTATCGCCTCACGAATTTGCCGTAAATTAGCGCGCAACTCATTCTCTTTAACGCGCTGTACGCTCAACTGCAACATTGGTAGAGCTACCGTCGCTAAAATTGCTACGATTGCAACCGTCACCACCAACTCTATCAATGTAAATCCGCTATTTTTCATAGAAATAAGCTATCACTAGTGTGGAACAACTTCTGTGCCTTCTGGATTGACGCTAGGTGGAGTCTCTGGCTGCGATTGCTCTGTAGTTTCTGGAGCTGGTGCCTCTAGGGTCGGAGCAGGCTGTTCAACAGGATTATTACCTTCGCGCCTTAAGCGAAGTCTTTCTTTGGCTCTCTCTTCTGGAGTCATAGCTTCAGTAGATGCAGGCATATTAAGGATTGGTTTATCTGAAATTACCGTATCTGTACCAGACCAATATTCAGAAATTTCTGCACTTGGTCTTGTTATATTCGAAACGATTCTAGGTGTAATTGCCAAAACGATTTCAGTCTTACTTTTCTGATCCTGCTGGTTTGAAAATAAACGTCCGATTAAAGGAATATCACCAAGACCTGGCAATTTGCTCGTATTCTTACGCTCATCGTCCGATATCAAACCAGCAAGCACCTGAGTTTCACCATTTTTTAGACGCAATATGGTATTAGCGTTACGTGTTCCTATGGTGTAGACGGTTGCACCATTTCTTGTCACCGTTTTTTCACCAAGAGAGCTCACTTCAAGCGCGATTTTAATATTCACATAGTTATCAGGCGTAATTCTTGGCTCAACATTAAGCGTTAAACCAACATCAACATATTGCACACTTTCAGAAATACCAACATTGGCAGTTGAGGTTGTGGTGATGACAGGGACTTTATCCCCAACTAAAATTTTGGCTTTTTCATTATTACGCACTCTAATTCTTGGATTTGAAAGCACATTTACATCACCTGTTGTTTTTCTAAAATTGACGGCTGGGTTAGGTGATACATCAAATCGACTTTTACTAAGATTCAGCAAACCTTCTAAAGTTAACTGACTAGACGTATTGACCGTGGAGCTTGCAACAACGCCAGTGGCTGATGTAACGGTAGTGATTGGAATCAGGCTATTTATGCCGATTCGACTTGGATACTCAATGCCCAACTCTTGCAAACGACTTCTATTCACTTCAAAAACCTCGATATCCAGCATCACTTCAGGGTCGGCTAAATCATTCGCTGCAACTAATTTTTCTGCGATACGAATCACCTCTGGCGTATCGCGCATGGTCATCATATTCAAACGATCATCCACAAATATGTCTTTAGTTTTAAGCATAGACTTAACGAGCGCCGCAACCTGCTTGGCGGTTGTGTTACTTAGATAAAAACTACGAATCATCAAATCCTGATAGTCTTTTAACTTTTGAGGACTACTAGGAAAGACTAGAACCGTATTTTCTGACAACACTTTTTTCTGTAAGCCATTGCTAGACAACACCATTTCAATCGCATCCTCAATACGCGCTTTTTTAACAAAAATTGTAGCTTTTGCGTCGGGTTTAATATCTTTATCTAATATGAAATTTACTCCTGTTGCGCGTGACAGTGCCTCAAAGGCAATTTTAATATTGACATCACGCAGCTCTAAAGTCACAGGCTTATCAAACTCAACCTTAAGCTGAGGTGGCTTTGAATTCAACGGGGCTGATTTATCGTTAATCTGTTGCTGAAGCTTCAGCGCCTGCTCATGAAGAGGGTTTTCTATAAGCACCTCATGAATAACATCTTTGGCTTCTTCTAACTTATTACTCTCAATAAGTTCAGCCGCTTTAGCCAGTTTTTTTGATTGCGCTAACTCACGATTAACCTTATTTTTTTCGTTAATTGCACTAGGATTATCTGGAAGAATTTCTAGCACACGATCATAAATACTATTGGCATTTTCATACATGCCCTTTGACCTAGCCTGTTCAGCCTCTGCAAATAGCTTAGTCACAGCTAATTCATTCGTCACAATTAAATTCTTACGGCTAACAGTTCCATCTGGATCTTTAGCTACTTTTTGTTTTGCCTCAGCAACTTGGGCTTCTGGTGTTATATTTTTATCGCTGTGTTTATCCCAAGGTGCAAAAGCGCAGCCATTCAGCTGTGATATAAGCAACGCCAATAATAAATAGTGTCGATCAAATTGATTTGAGTAATATTTACTTTTATTTAACTGCATGCATAAGTCCTTTTACTGATTTACTTCTATTGCTGTTGGCACAACCTGCCTTGCGGATTTTGATAGGACTTGCTTTAAATCAAGTGGTATAAAAGTGAGTCGAATTGAGCTGACATCTTCACTGTCCAGCTTCCATTGCGCGTTAATTTTCTCACCCATCACCACTGACAATAGTTTGTTATTTTCCATTAAGAAAATCTGCGTACCTTTTGGCGAGTTTTCTAATTTACCCACATAAGTAAAAGGTACAGGAGGAGCTTCCGGCTTTGGTGGTGCGACTGGTGGCAGCTTCTTCACTGGTGGCACAACAATCCATGAATGCACTTTAAATACATCGCTGGATTTATTATCTAGATGCTCACGCTCTAATTTATGCCAAGGAATTGGGCTGTTAACTAAGGAGTTTTCTATCTTCTTTGAAGCTGATGATTGATCTTGTTTAGTTTGTCCATATTTACGCTTTGAAGTCTGATTATCATCAGTTGATGTCTTATTTACTTCAAGTTGATTATTGGCCTCTTTGTCAGCGTCTTCGCCCTTAAACGCAGTCCACGCCGTGAAAACTAAGGTAATAAACAACACGATATAAAGCCATTTATTAGATGTTTTTGCTTTGCTATTCTCAGCTTTAGTAATATTTACCATGCATCACCTTTTAAAAACAGTACGAACACTAACCGCGCTTCAACTGTCGGTGATAAAGAGTTTTCTCGTTTAATTTGTAGATCACTTAATGCTAATGCAGGTAATGCGTGTAAGACATCCGCAATAAATTGATGGACTTGCGTATATTTCCCCATAACTGGTATGACTATTTCGTAGCGTAACAACTGTCCCTGTTTGGTCTGCGAAAATTTATAATCGCCTCGATTTAAAATTAAATGCTGTTTAATTGCGATCTCATCAATCAAGTTCAACCACTTAGGTAAGCTAGCTCCTACAGGAAACCTCTTGTAAAACTCGTTTATATCTTGCGTAGTTGTCTGCAAAGGCAATGCTTGCGGGCGAGCTATATTCGTTACATTTTTCTTTGTATGACTCAATTCATATTGAGTTGATTTAATTTGCTGCTCTAGCGTATCTATTTTCACTATATAAAATATGATGCAGCCAAGCAATACTCCAGCCCCGACCAAGCCCCATAAGCCAAGTGCTCTAACAGCTCTGCCCAACAACCAGTAAAAATAATATATATCCAGTTTTCTCATCATTTATTACTCTGACAACAGCCACTGTGCCGATAATGTGAACTTCACTGGTTTAAATGGATGAGCCTCATCAATATTGTATTTTTGCAGGTAGACCTTATCTAGCATGGGTTGCGCTTCTAACTTCTGGATATAGTCCAATGCCACTTGCAAATTCTTAGCCTCCCCTACAATGCTAACTAGTTGTTTTTTGCTGTTTGGTTCTAAACTAAGCAAGGCAATATCCTGCATATCAGACTTCTCAATGCCCTGTAAAAGCTCACCCCACGGAATAATCAGCGCCCCAATCGTCACCTGAATCTGTTGCATCTGCTCTGAGGATATTTCTGACTTAACCATTTGGATCTGTGGTTTCTCATGAGCAATCTGGCGACTCATTTGGCTTACTTTAAATGCAACTGCACTCTGCTCAAGCACTCTACCTTCATAAAGTTGCCAAGTAAGAATAGCCATCACTACACTAGTCAATAAAACAGCTAGCCCGGCCAAGCTCCAGCTTGATATTGAGAAAGTCGATTGATTAATAAAGTCTAACTGCAATCTCACAGTGCAGCCTCAAGCATTGCAAAGTGATAATTACTTAATTTATTCAAGGTGTTGATACGCTTTAGCTGCCAACCGTCGATGCTATTAATTACAATGTTTTTCTGAACTGGTGCATAAACTAGAATCTCTCTACTTTTGTTGTCACTTGTGTTGCTTTCACTGAGTACGGACTCACGAACCATCAAACTTTTCAACTCAGCTTGCCAATCACTGCCCAAGTTAAACATACGGACATTCACACATTTGCCTTGCTGTAAGTTAATCAACAACAATCGCTTAAATTCAACAATGACTAGGTATCCACTACTACGGCCGATTTGTTTGGTTAACTTGTTAAATGCACTCATCAGATAAGGTTTTACAGTGATGAGTTTAAGCTGGTATTTAAGTGCAACTTGATTGAGTGTTTCTAGTAGTCGCTTATCGATGGCTGCGACAATTGTTGTGTCATGCATAGCTGTGTCTTGTAGCCTTACCTCCCACTCATCCACCACTGAACCGTAAATTTCTCGATAGGCTGCAGTCGCATAGGCTATTTTCTCAGCTGTATTCATGTATAACGGCTGTGGAGGAAGCGCCAAATATCGCACAAACTCACTTGCCAGCGTAATGTCGAGCTTAGACTTTGGCTTTACTTTCATAGTATTAATCAAAATATCAAGTTGATTAATCGCGGGCTGCCAAATCACTACTTCAGCATTTGAATTATCTATTTGCTTTGGGAAATGCACTTGTTTTTGATCAACAATGCGTCGACGTAACCCTAGCGTTCGCCTCACAACAGCAACGCTGTCTGTTCCTAGCACGGCCAACACCTGGTTAACCAACAAAAGTGACACGATTGATCTCCTGTAAAGTGGTTAATCCATTGCCTACCGCTTCAAGAGCAGCTTCTCTTATTGTGCGCATTCCACTTCTTTTTGCGGCTTCTTTTAACTTGCGTATTGGTTCTCGTGCAACAATCATTTCTCGTAACTCATCATTAAGTATTAGTAACTCTGCAACGGCTTTTCGACCGCGATAGCCTGTGCCTCTGCAATGCCCGCAGCCTTTAGCTTCTTTAAACTTCATACCAATTGCCATTTCTTGGCTAATGCCTGAATCAGCTAACAATTGGTTATCCGGTTGGTAGTCTTCAGCGCAGTGGGGGCAAATAGAGCGTATGAGGCGTTGTGCCATAATGCCGTTCATCGCAGAAACAAAGTTATAGGGGTCGACGCCCATGTGCATGAAGCGGCCAATCACGTCTAATACGTTATTAGCGTGAACCGTGGTGAACACCAAATGCCCTGTGAGTGCAGCTTGAACGGCAATTTGTGCGGTTTCAGAGTCTCGAATCTCACCGACCATAATTTTGTCAGGGTCATGCCGTAAAATTGAGCGTAAGCCTTTTGCAAAAGTGAGGCCTTTTTTCTCATTGACCGGAATTTGCAACACACCAGGCAATTGATACTCTACGGGGTCTTCAATCGTAATGATTTTATCGTGCCCAGTATTCACCTCTGAGATTGCCGCATAGAGTGAAGTGGTCTTTCCGCTACCAGTAGGCCCTGTGACTAATACCATGCCATAAGGCTCAAGCGCTAAGCGACGGAATTGTGTGATTATTTTTTCATCAAAGCCTAAGACATGTAAGCTTAGCCCTTGTGCTTCTTCTGAAAGCGCTTTTCTATCAAGTACACGTAAAACCGCATCTTCGCCAAACACACTAGGCATGATAGAAACTCGAAAATCGACATCACGGCCTTGAACGATCACTTTAAAACGCCCATCTTGTGGCGTGCGTCGTTCAGCAATATCAAGCTGTGCCATCACCTTAACGCGTGAAATTGCCTGGTCTGCATTATCCATACCTTGCATACCACCGACGCCGTTCATTACGCCATCAATGCGGTATTTAATAGATAAACCTGAACTAGAACACTCTAGATGAATATCACTAGCGCCGATTTTTAACGCATCGTAAAGCGTCGAGTTAATCAGCTTAATTATTGGGTTGGAATCTTCATTAATCGACTTTAATGATAAATTGGCAACGGCCTCGTCTGCTTCCGCTATAGGGTGATTCTCTTCGCCATGTATACCATCCATCGCGCGCATGGTTTCCTCATGACGCGCTAAAAATGCTGCAATATCGTTGCGATGCGCTAAACGCCACGTAAAGGCTTGTTTAATATTTTCTAACGCCCACTCTTGTAAGCTTTCATTAAACGGATCCGCAAACACTAATATCAGCTTATAATTTGGCGTGTTTTCATCTGATATAAAAGCTAGACACTCTTTCTGCTGCGCCTTCGAAAATGGGATGATTTCAAAAGCTGCGGTCAAGCTATGAAGCTCTTTCATGCTAATCGCGTCAAAATGCAGCGTTTGACTTAGCGCTTGCAAAAAGTCTTCTTGATTGTATTGAGTAAGGTCTTCTAATATCTCAACGATTCGGCGTTGCTGGATGCTCGCTTGTGATTTAGCCTGCCTAATCTGCTCCACATGAATGACGATAGGATTTTTAAGCTCGGTCATCTCATCAATATCAATCGTATTGACGGATTTTTGTAAAATCGCATTCATTGAATGTTTCCTGCTAGCTCAAAAATTGGCATGTAAAGAAGTAAAACAACAACGCCGATTACCAGCCCTATTAGCAACATCAATATGGGTTCAAATAGCTTGGTAAACCAATCAATCCAGCGTGCTAGCTCTTCATCATAAAATGAGGCAATACGCTCCATCATGTCGCCTATTCTTCCGCCACGTTCGCCTACACGTAGCATACGTAGTGCAATCGGCGTTGTTAAGCCAGCTTGCTCCATCGCCACTGAAATAGTCTGCCCTTCTTGTATTGCAGCAGATGCTTGCTTCATTTTCGCCTGAAGCACCACATCCAATAAACCTGCAACAGAATCCAAAGCGACGATAATCGATGTGCCACCCTTAAGCAGCATGCCTAAAGTTCGATAAAATCGTGCTAATTGAAAAATACGTAATCGCTTGCCCAGCGCTGGTACTTTCCAGATAAGTTGTATGATTGATTTACGCACTGAAGCTTGTGATAAACCAAAGACCAAACCTGCAATAAACAACACTACAAATATGAGCAACTCTTTACCGTGGCTTTCCAAAAAAAGCCCCCAGGCTAATAATACCTGTGACAAAAATGGTAGATTTCCGCCAGTACCTTCATAAATTCGACTAAATTTAGGCACAACAAAGCCGAGTAGAAACAGAATCACCAAGCCACCAACTGCCATTAACAAAATTGGATAGATTGAAGAAGATACTATTTTCTTCTTTACCAAACCCAGCTGCTGCTCATAGCTCACATAGCGACTTAAAGCCTCTGGCAAATCACCAGTTTTCTCGCTGGCGCGAACTGTAGCAATGTATAAAACTGGAAAAATCAATGGTTGCTGTTCTAATGCTGATGAAAATGTCTGCCCTTGATATAAAGCCTGCAACAAGGCATCTAGCGTATGTTTTATTTGATTGCCTTGCTCTTTTTCAGCAAGCGTTTCAATGGCTTCGACAAGATTTAACCCGGCCTCTAATAAGGCAAGCAGCTCTTGGCTAAATAAAGCTAAGGGGAATTTTTTGTTTTGACGATTACTTAGTGCGGAACTTGTAGACTTTGCAGTAATTGGTGTGAATCCTCGCGACTGCACTTGTGCAAGTGCGTCTTGGGCATGGGCAGCCGAAATGCTTAACAGCACCATTTCTTTTCCACGAACGGCTTTAACTTGAAATTCCATCGAGTTGAACTAAGTTACCAGCTAACGACGTCTTCTGATTCTTTAGTTCCGCCCTGCTGCGCATCTTTACCTAAAGAATATAAGTCAAAATCTCCATGCTCACCTGGTGCCTTATAGAGGTAAGGCTTATTCCACGGGTCATTCGGGACATCCTTCTTAAGATACGGACCAGACCATTTTGCGTCATTTGCAACGTTTTTATTTAACGCAGCTAAGCCCTGCTCAGAACTAGGATACTGCCCAACATCAATACGATATTGATCTAAAGCCTTACCGAGTGAGTCGATTTGCGCACGTGCGGTTTTAGTTTCAGACTTACCAATTTGTTCAAAATACTTTGGGCCAACGTAACCAGCAAGCAAGCCAATGATGACCATCACGACTAACAATTCAAGCAGTGTAAAACCTTGAGCTTTAGATTGCTGGCGAAGCTTAAAAACATTTAAATTTGACATATATTTGCACATAGTGAATTTCACGTGGCAATTTTAGTCATTCTTGTTTTCAGTAAGATTTCATATTTGTGACATTTTTGTCACAAAGCAATGGCATGCTTTCACTCGAGCATTTACAACCTAGAGTTAAATCCTTGCTTGCGCATAATCCATTGGATAAATGACTTTCTCGCGCGCATCCGACCAAATCAAGTCACAGCTATCGTCATCTACATGCACCATTCTGCCGTACTTATCAACACAGTACTCACCGCAGACGATCATTTCTTCAAAGCTGAAATCTTGTCCAACACGGGTGTATTCAAATAAGACGCTACGCACGACTTTGCCGCCCCGCTGCACGTGGCAACCATCGCTAATCCAAGTAGGACCAACAATCTCAGCACCTTTATCTACACGAGCGCCCGAACCTATATACACAGGGCCTTCAATCTTTGTATTTTCCCAATCAATACGAACATTCAAGCCTACCCATACGCCTGGTCTAATTTGCTTACCTGGCATGTTCATTGAGGGTACTTCACCCTGCATCAATTGTTGCATGACTTCCCAGTAATCAGTGACTAGCCCAATATCAATCCAATTAAAATTTTGGTTAATCGCATAGAAAGGTAAACCTTTGTCTACCAGTAATGGAAATAAATCTGAACCTATATCAAAGGTACTGCCTGATGGAATAAGATTAATCGCCTCAGGTTCGAATATATAAATACCTGTACTAGCGAGATTGGATTTGGCTATAGTCTGACTTGGCTTCTCTTGAAAAGAAACAATCTTTCCATTTTCATCAGTCAACACAATACCGTAATCTGACACCTTATCCATAGGTACTTCTTTTGCCACTAAACTCACTAAAGCACCCTTCCTGCGGTGCTCAGCAACTGCAGCTGTGATATCTAAATCAATAATTGCATCGCCACATATCACAATGGTAGTTTCATTAAAAAAACCACCGAAATCTTGAATCTTGCGCATACCGCCAGCTGAACCAACGGGGCTAGGAACAATCTTTCCGTTACTGATATCGCCCTCAAAAGAGTAACCAATTTCAATACCAAATCGATGACCATCACCAAAGTATTGTTGTATTTTTTCATGCAGGTAACTAACGTTAACCATGACTTCATTAACATTATGTTTTGCTAAGTGCTCTATAAGGTATGCCATTACAGGCTTACCTAATAGCGGAATCATCGGCTTAGGAAGCTCATAGGTCAAAGGACGTACTCGCGTACCTTTACCCGCGGCTAAAATCATGGCTTTCATTACTTAAACTTTCTTGGAATATCAGAGCTAATATCAAGGAGTTGATATATAGGATCGAACTATAGAGTCTAATTATTAACGATTAATGACCGACTTAATAAAACACTAAATGTATTAAAAAAATGCGGCTTAAAATAAGCCGCATAGTCAATAACTGCATATATTAATTTTTTCTACGTTTGATGAAACCAAGCATTAGTAAGCCAGCTAACATTAATGCGTAGGCAGTTGGCTCCGGAACTGGGTCGCAATGGGTATTATCCCAGTTGTGATGGTTATTTGAGCCATTATGACCTCCCCATCCATGTTGATCCCAATCTAAACCTTTAAGCTTCTCGCCAAATACCACAAACACTAGAAATGCAGAATGATTATTAACAGCCTGTAAAAAATAGTTAGAGTTATTCTCAGTTAAAAACTTATAACCACCAAACCAGCTAATCACTTCAGAATACTTACTCTCAGACTCAAATTTTGATTGGAAACTATCGACTGAAAATTGTTTACGATCGTCTGGTTTTGAATAGGATGAGAATTTATTTGACGCCCCTACAAGATAATGACTATCTAAATCAGCCATCGGTTTTGAGAAGTCCTTGAAAAAACGTTCATCTTCATTAGCAACAAAAATGTTTTTTGCACGGTCGTGCTTAGAACTGTCGTGATTATTCGCAGCTGCAACTGCAGGTGCAACAGCAAAGGTAATTGCCAAGACAAAGTTTGATAGCTTCATAATTCATTCCTAAATAGTATTTCCAAAGTTGGATGTTCAGATTAGCCTCGGAATATGACAATCTAAATTTATTTAGGGTAAAAATCATAGTCTACTAAGACTACAGTAGACCAAATGGGTGGTGTTATGAAATGATACTGTAACATTTGTATCATCTGTTTTTCTTAATTGGAGTCGGTTGGATTAATTGAGTCGATGTCGACTAGATACAAATAAATTCAAAAAATATTTAGGTAAAACTTATGATGGAAGTAGGGAATAAACTTTTGAAGTCTCAAGTTTCGTTGCAGGCTAGCTAATTACGACGGAGAGTTAATCAACTTGAGTAGAGTTAAATTAATTTTGTAAGTTTAGTCTGCTAAAAATTAGAAATAAACTACCCGTTTACGCTATTTCAGACACCAAGAAACGCATAGCTTATATTCTCCGCAAGCACGCAGTAATTTCTTCCAAGAAACAAACTTAGGTAGAAACCAAGTGAAATAGGCACGTAAATTACTGATGATATGATTGACTAGAAATTTTTGGAGGCGCGAACCAGAGTCGAACTGGTCTAAACGGCTTTGCAGGCCGCGGCATAACCGCTTTGCTATCGCGCCTTATGTGTAGAGTTATTATGAACAATAATTCTACATTAAAAGCTGAAACTAAAACGGCGAAAGCTTATTAGCATTCGCCGTTTTATATACTACTACCAAATTCGTGGAGCGGGAAACGAGACTCGAACTCGCGACCTATACCTTGGCAAGGTATCGCTCTACCAGCTGAGCTATTCCCGCGTCGTTAAGACAGGCGCCATTATAGCGACTTTCAGAATGTCGTCAATACCAATCGACATTCAAATTGCATATTTATTTCAGTTTTATTTTCCTTTTAATTTTGGCCATGCTGCCTTTAAATAATAAGCCATTGATAGCAATGTTAAAAATGCCGCCAACACGATTAAAACGTGTCCAAACAGCTGAGTTGGAAAAACGCCTAAGCTACCTAAATCAATCTCATCCCAATATAACAAGAACAAAATCGCGAGCATTTGTGCGGCAGTTTTGACTTTACCTATCATTGCGACACCTACACTACTGCGTTGCCCTTCGCCCGCCATCCATTCACGAAGCGCACTAATGGCGATTTCGCGTCCAATAATAATTAAAGAAACAATCGCACCTACGCGACCAAACTCTACCAGCACAATTAATGCAGCCGCCACCATGAGTTTATCTGCAACAGGATCTAAAAAAGCACCAAACGATGAGGTTTGATTCCAACGCCGCGCCAAGTAACCATCTAGCCAATCAGTAAATGACGCAATCGCAAATATCACAGTAATGAATATATTGACCGAATGTGAAGGCATCGCACTTAACTTGTGGAGATTCTCCGGCCAATAGAAAGCACCTACAAAGACAGGAATCAGCAAAATGCGTAACCATGTGAGCATGGTTGGAATGTTAATTTTCATTTAACGTCCCGCCCCGTCACGTCTTTGCCGCTGTTCTACTAAAATACAGTTCATTAGTGCAACTCTCCGTAAATTTTTTCTGCCAAGCTTTGGCTGATGCCTTCAACTTGGGCGATTTCATCAATACTAGCACCCTTTACACCATCTAATCCACCAAAGCGCGTGAGTAGCGCCTTGCGGCGTTTTGCGCCTATGCCTTCAATATCTTCCAAACTAGAATGAAGTCGAGCCTTGGCACGTTTAGCTCGGTGCCCTGTAATGGCGAATCTATGAGCCTCGTCACGTATCTGTTGCAGCAAATGTAAGCCTTTATTGTCTTTTTCCAAGTTTAGCATTTCACCTGTATCAGAAAAGATCATGGTTTCCAGCCCCGGTCTGCGCTCTTCACCTTTAGCAATGCCGACAAGTAAAATATCTTCTAAACCAACCTCTGCCATCACTTCAACCGCAACGCCTAATTGTCCCTTACCACCGTCAATAAAGATTAAGTCGGGACGCACGCCCTCGCCTGCCGCTACTTTTTTATAACGACGAGTCAGCACATCCCGCATGGCGGCATAATCATCGCCTGGCGTTATGCCTGTGACGTTGTATCGTCGATACTCGCTATTTTGCATATCTCCGCGATCAAACACTACGCAGCTACCTACAGTCGCTTCACCCATAGTGTGGCTAATATCAAAACATTCGATACGCTCGGTATTATCTGGCAAATGTAGAGCTTCGCGCAAAGCCAACAGCTTAGCGGCTTGATTGGCTGAAGTTGCGGCACGCTGCCCTAGAGCCAGTTCAGCATTAGTTTGCGCCATTTTCAGCCAAACGCGTTTATCGCCAATCGGATTGGTGTTGATTTTCACCTTACGCCCAGCTTGTTCACTCAGCACTTCTTCAAGTACAGTGGTTTCAATTTTAACGCCGACCACAATCAGCGGCGGTGTATTTTGCGCGACATAATGCTGTGCAAGGAACGCCTCCATACTGATTTCCAGTGTTTCACCTTCTGAATTCTTAGGCATGAAACTTCTATCGCCCAAATGCCGCCCGCCACGAATCATGACCAAGTTAATACAATGTTGACCTTGCAGCTCAGCACAAGCAATTACATCTGCGTCTGAAACATTGAAATCACTCACAAACTGTTTGGCTTGAACCTGTCGTAGCGCTTGCATGCGATCACGAAATACGACCGCCATCTCATATTCCTGGTTGGCTGCGGCAGTGTTCATCCGCGCGCCGAGCGCATCAATCACTTCATTAGTCTTGCCCTGCAAAAACATCGCAGCTTGATGCACGTCATTATCGTAATTTTCATCCGAAATCAAACCCACGCATGGCGCTGTACAACGCTCAATTTGATGCTGCAAACAAGGTCGACTACGGTTAGCAAACACTGTGTTTTCACAGGTGCGTAGCTTAAATACTTTTTGCAATAATTGAATGCTCTCGCGCACCGCAACGGAGTTGGGGAAAGGCCCGAAGTATTGGTTACCTTTACGCTGCGCGCCCCGATGAAATGCTAAGCGCGGGGAATCATCCCCCGTAATGACAATGTAAGGATAAGACTTATCATCGCGAAATAGCACGTTGTAACGCGGCATTAAGCCTTTAATCAGATTATTTTCCAGCAACAAAGCCTCAGCTTCATTGTGAGTGACCGTCGTTTCTATTTTAACAATATGACTCACCATCATGCGCGTGCGCGGGCTAGGCAAATTTTTATTGAAATACGAGGAAACGCGCTTTTTCAGGTCTTTGGCTTTGCCCACGTAAATCACTTCATCCGTGGTGTTTATCATGCGATAAACACCTGGTAGATTAGGCAGATTTTTTAATATGGGTTTAGGGTCGAACATGGGCTTATTGAGCTCTGACTGCATCTTCCGCTTTAGCTTCAGCGATACGCAACAAACGCGCCTCTTCGGCTTTCTTGGTATCTTCAATCTCGCGCATGACGCTTTTTAAATCAACAGCTTTGGTGCTTTGTCTGAAACGGCCGGTGAGTGGAGTTTCCAGCGTTAAATCGCCATGCGCATACAGTGCCCAAATCTCTTTGCCATATTGCGTAGTGAGTAACTCTGGCGCAAATCGGCCAAAGTAATCACTTAAATTTCTAACGTCGCGCTCTAGCATTTCACTTGCGTTATTGTTACCTGCTGCATCTACCGCCTGCGGCAAATCAATAATCACAGGGCCATCGGCACTCATTAAAATATTAAATTCGGACAAGTCACCATGCACGATGCCGGCACAAAGCATACGCACCACTTCTTTAATTAAAGTAGCGTGGTGAATACGTGCGTCTTCTGCACTAAAAGTGACATCGTTTAAACGTGGCGCGGCATTACCATTGGCATCCGTCACCAACTCCATTAACAGCACGCCTTCATAGAAATTATACGGTTCTGGTACACGTACGCCTGCATTGGCAAGGCGATACAAAGCATCCACCTCGGCGCTTTGCCAAGCGGCCTCTTGTGACTCACGTCCGAATTTTGAACCTTTAGCCATGGCGCGACTTTGGCGACTATTTTTAACTTTACGGCCTTCGGTGTAATCTACGCTCTGGCGAAAGCTACGTTTATTTGCCTCTTTATATACCTTAGCGCAACGGACATCATCGCCACAACGCACTACATATACAGTCGCTTCTTTACCGCTCATGAGTTGGCGGACAACATCATCAATCAAGCCATCTTCTAAAAGCGGCTCTAGTCTTTGGGGAGTTTTCATAAAAACATTTTAACACCATGCTGTCGTTCTGAGCGTAGCCCATCAGGATTGGTTACGTCCAGAGCAAACACAGCACGAGCACCCGCTCCCGTGCTCAGAACGACGGGAAATTTCAGAGTAACGGAGAATTAAAGCTTAAGGCCCAATAAACACGCTTACTCATCCAGCAACTTCCCGCCTATCGCCCAATCTTCATAAGCAACTTCTTCAAACGTAATGTAGGTATAGGATTTTGGTTTATGCGCAACTCGCTCTAACGTTTCGGTAAATTCTTTGGCGATTTGTGCTTTTTGTTCTTTAGTGACAGAGCCTGCTAGTTTGATATTCACGTATGGCATTTTGAACCTCCTATAGTTTAAGTAATTAAAAATGACACGAACTGCTTGGCATAAAAAATATATTAAAAGATGCTACAAATTAGCGGCTTTTAAATGTGAACCAAATATCTTTGGCTAACTTTAAGGTGACGACCAAAATCAATGCCGAAATAAACAGCGTTAAAATAGGGTCTGCCGCAAGCCAACCAGTAAAGTATATGACGGCACCCGCTACCAAGGCTGCAACCGAGCCGAGCACATCTCCCAGCACATGCAGAAAGGCAGCGCGATGGTTAAGATTGTCTTTGCTACCATGCTCTTCACCATGATGATGCAACATTTTAGCTACTAATAAATTCACCAATAAGCCAACAAATGCAATCAGCATCACGTAGCCACCCGTCACGTTATGTGGATTTTTTAACCGATCGATCGCCTCAAACACTAAATAAACTATAACAACTAACATCAGCACACAATTCACAATACTAGCGTAAAGCTCATTATGCGTTAATCCGCTGACGTGCTTAGTGCTAGTAGACTTGCTGGCATGATGAGACGCATACCAAGCCATTCCAAGCGCCAACACATCAGAGATCATATGCCCAGCGTCGCCAAGTAATGCGAGCGATTGTGTAAAAATCCCACCAAAAAGCTCAATAATGGCAAATATTAGAATTAAGAAGAAGGGGACTGCAAATGCATTGCCATGCTGATGATCATCAGCATGATTGTGATGTGCAGCTTGATGAGTATTATCATGTTCATCTGAGTGATGATGGTCTTCGTGCTGAGGGTGATTGCTCATAAGATTTTCTAGAAATTGCATGTTAAATAATTTATTGAATCATACAGAAAACAGGCGTTTGTCGCCTATAATTTCGCCATGTTAATTGCCCTTATGACCAAATGTTAAGTTACCGCCACGCCTTTCACGCAGGCAACCATGCCGATGTGCTTAAACACTATGTACTTGGCTTAGTGTTAGACTATATGAATCAAAAGGATAAACCTTATTGGTATATCGACACCCATGCTGGCGCCGGCATGTACAGCTTAACCGAGGGCTACGCCACGCAAAATGCAGAGTTTGAGCAAGGTATTGCTAAGCTGATGTCTGCGGGCAACTTACCTAAGCCGCTTACTGATTTTGTGGCGCAGATTAAACGCTTTAATACTAACGCACTTGACTTCTACCCAGGCTCACCTATGGTCGCGCAGGACTTTTTACGCGCTGATGACAAAATGCGGCTATTTGAGCTGCATCCTAGCGACTGCAAGTTACTCATAGAGAACTTTAGAGGCCAAGGTAAGCAGGTCAAGATTGAGATGCAAAATGGCTTTTCTGGCATCAAAGCTTGCTTGCCTCCTCCTTCACGTCGCGCTGCGGTGCTGATTGACCCGCCTTATGAAGACAAGCAAGATTATCAACATGTAGTCAACATAATTAAAGATAGTCTGACGCGGTTTTCGACTGGCACTTACATGGTGTGGTACCCCATTTTGCAGCGACCTGAGCCTGCGGAGATGATTGATGATTTAATCAATTTAGATTTACCAAACTGGCTAAACGTAGAAATGACCATACATGAGCCCGCAGCGGAAGGCTTTGGCATGCATGGCAGTGGCTTGTTTATTGTGAATCCACCTTGGACATTACCAAAAATATTAGATGAAACGATGCCAGTTTTAACACAGCTACTGGCTTTAGATGGAACCGCGAGTTACGCTATAGATAGCCAAATAGTCTAAATAAAACTGTCGCTTCAACCTGTTACAATAAGACAGCAATCCGAACTCAAAATTAAAGGCTTTAACACATGCAAGAACACAACACCCCTTCATCTATCGAATATAAGCAAAAAAGTGTGATGACTAACATTTTATTTGGTAGCCGCTGGCTGCAACTACCACTTTATTTAGGCTTAATTGTTGCACAAGCCGTATATGTCTATTTTTTTGGCCTTGAGTTAATCCATTTAGTGGGTAAAGCTTCTCACCTTGTAGAAGCTGACATCATGTTGATTGTATTAGGTTTAATTGATGTTGTGATGATTTCCAACCTGCTGATTATGGTGATTGTGGGCGGCTACGAGACATTTGTTTCACGCTTGAATTTAGAAGGTCATCCTGATGAACCAGATTGGTTATCTCACGTAAATGCTAATTTACTAAAAGTTAAACTAGCCACGGCCATCATTGGTATTTCATCGATTCATCTATTAAAAACATTTATCAATGCAGAAAATCTGAGTGATAAAGTATTAATTGCACAAACTGTGATTCATATGACGTTTGTGTTCTCAGCTATTGCCATTGCCTACATTGATAAGTTAATGCGTGTAGAAAGTAAACATTAATGAATTCTGTTTAATAAACTTGTATGTACGGCGTTAAAGTTGATGGCTCATTTTTAACGCTGAAGTTTTGCACGGCTACTGTTTTATTGTTTTCAGTTTCTACGCTCACTTTCCAGTCACCTGCCTGCAAATCTGTTTTGTAGGTGTATCCACGAAAGCCATTGTATCGCCCGCCTGATAAAGTAAAGCCAGCGCGCGATACAATCTGCCAGCCTTTTTTCTTATCATGAAATTGCCATACATGGAACAAGTGCGTCTTTAAGCCACTTGGGGCGAATACCGATGAAAAGCAATAAAGACGTTGCCCTCGTTCGACATGCATATCACTACTAGCTTTACGCCAAAACACCCACCAGCTGGATGGTTGCTGGCTTAATTGGTAATTGCCATCGACTTTATTAATCGCATACCCTACCGCAATATCGCGTTTCACTAGCGGCACTGGCGGAATCACATCAAAAGCATAAGCGAGCATTAACAAAGCCGCTATCACCCCAACTGGCCAGATGCTACCGTCATGATTAGGTGTTTTCTTGTAAAGCAAGTAAGCGGCACCCGCGCCAAGCAATGTACTCAAATAAAACCATACGGCATGAATGCTACCCATTAAATAAGGCAAAGCAAAATTGAACAGCAACATGGCGCAAAAGCCAAACAGTGCCCAGCTAAGCGTGAGTTGTTTATATTTATCTTCTAGATATTCATTGGCTACCAGCAAAATGCCTAAAGTAATAGACATTGCCCAAGCCAACCAATGATTTGAGCTTTTGAAGTACAGAATGAATAAAGAACTTAATAGGTTGCCGAACAAAAATTGTAATAAAAAATAAGGTAAGTTCTCCCAGTACAAACGCTTATGAATTTTTGCAGCCCATGGAGATAGTTTTGAGGCGTCGGCTAAGATGAATCTCGGACTACCGATGATAAATAAAATGACGGCTGCAATACCCAAGTAAACAAAAAAAGTAATTAAATCTGAATAAGCAACATTACGACCTATGGTGAGCGCATCCCACAAAAACCCACCAAAAAAGAAAATGACCGGGAAGAAATCACCTAGCTTTAAAACATGGTGATACAGGCGTGTTTGTTTGATTTTAGCAATGATCATCTTGTAAGCGTTTTAAAAAACTAGGGTTAAAGATTTGGATTTAGGTACTAAGAAATAAGACTACAGAGTATGTAGCCAATGACGATGCCAGTAATAAGTGCAATGGTCACTGCACGATAAGTCAAAACGTCTTTAGAATAACCGCGTTTAATGGCGACATATGAAACCAGATAGCCTACGGCATTCAATAGCCAAATTACACCAATCGACAACACTTTGACTATGAGAGGGCCAATAATAGGAATAAGGGCTATCATGGCGACGACCCACGCGAACACATGAGAAATAGTCGCAAATATCACCACACCAGTAGTGACTGCTTTCGCGTGCCAGCTGAAATGCCATGCTGCAAACACGACAATAGCAAGCACAATCGACAACGGCAGCATCCACTTCCATGCGCCACGCTTTGCTGGCAGTGTAATTTCTTCTGGATCAAATATGTGATGGTTATCGGGTTTTTGCTCTGAATTCATAGAGTGATGATATCAGGAAAACTGAATATTAAATGCCTGCACGAGATAGATCGAGGCATACCTGTATATCAAAATCATAAAAAAACCTCATTCCCGCTTCGGCGGCAATGAGGTTAAATAGAGAGTTGCGCTCTACTTGCAGCTGGCTAACTAAACCACTTCTGCGATTGGAATCACTTTTTTACCTGAACTTAAGGTATCCAAAGCCGCTTTATACTCAGTCATTTGGTCGAAATTTAGATATTTGTAAATTTCCGCAGTGTTGGCCAATTTATTACCCACAGTTTCCAAATATTCAGCATGTGATGGCATACGACCGAGCTTAGCGCACACTGCCGCCAACTCAGCTGAGCCCAAATAAACACGCGCATCTTTACCCATGCGGTTATCAAAGTTACGTGTGCTGGTTGAGAACACCGTCGCTTTATCCGCCACGCGTGCCTGATTACCCATACATAATGAACAACCTGGAATCTCCGTACGCGCACCCGCTACGCCGAAGGTTGAATACACACCTTCATCGCGCAACTGCGCTTCATCCATGCGTGTTGGTGGAGCAATCCATAAACGTGTTGGAATGCTGCCTGAGCCTTCTAACACTTTAGCCGCAGCGCGGTAATGACCAATATTAGTCATACAACTACCGATAAACACTTCATCAATCTTATCGCCAACCACTGCTGATAACGGTTTAATGTCATCTGGATCGTTCGGGCAAGCCACTAGCGGCTCTTTGATTTCGTTTAAATCGATTTCAATCACGTGTGCGTACTCGGCATCTGCATCTGGTGTTAGCAACTCAGGTTTAGCTAACCATGCTTGCATATTTTCAATACGGCGTTGCAAAGTGCGTGCATCTTCGTAACCATTTTCAATCATGTTTTGCATCAATACGATATTTGAATTTAAGAACTCAATCACTGGCTCTTTGTTCAATAAGACCGTACAGCCATTTGCTGAACGCTCAGCTGAAGCATCGGCAAACTCAAAAGCTTGCTCTACTTTTAAATCTGGCAAACCTTCAATTTCTAAAATACGTCCGTTAAATACGTTCTTTTTACCTGTTTTACCAACGGTTAAATTACCTTCTTGAATGGCGGCATATGGAATCGCATTCACCAAGTCACGCAAAGTAATACCAGGCTGCATTGTGCCCTTAAAGCGCACTAATACTGACTCTGGCATATCTAAAGGCATCGCACCTGTCGCGGCAGCAAACGCCACCAAACCAGAACCTGCTGGGAATGAAATACCAATCGGGAAGCGTGTATGTGAGTCACCGCCTGTGCCTACGGTATCTGGCAAGATTAAGCGGTTTAACCATGAGTGAATCACACCATCACCTGGGCGCAATGAAACACCGCCACGGCTAGACATAAATTCTGGCAAGCTATGTTGCAATTTAATATCCACTGGTTTTGGGTAGGCTGCTGTGTGGCAGAAGCTTTGCATGACCAAGTCAGAGCTAAAACCTAAACAAGCCAATTCTTTCAACTCATCGCGCGTCATACCCCCCGTAGTATCTTGTGAACCGACCGTTGTGGCTTTTGGCTCGCAATAAGTATTGGGACGTACGCCAACGCCTTCTGGCAAACCGCATGCACGACCTACCATTTTTTGTGCAAGCGTATAACCTTTTGTTGAGCTGACAGCTGGCGCAGCTTTAATGAATACGGTAGTTTCTGGCAAACCTAACGCTTTGCGCGCATTTGAAGTTAAACCACGACCGATAATCAATGGAATACGGCCACCAGCGCGCACTTCATCTGGCATGGTCACTGGGTTTAATTCAAAAGTAGAAAGCACATCGCCCGCTTCATTAAGCACTTTGCCTTCATATGGCTTGATCACAATCACATCGCCCATATTCAACTTGGACACATCACATTGAATCGGCAATGCGCCGGAGTCTTCCGCTGTGTTAAAGAAAATAGGTGCAATTTTAGCACCTAGAATCACGCCACCCGTGCGTTTGTTTGGGATGTTAGGAATATCATTACCCATAAACCACTGCACTGAGTTAATCGCAGATTTACGTGAAGAGCCGGTACCCACTACATCGCCCACATAAGCCAACGGCAAACCTTTTTGTTTCAAGGTATCAATCAGTTTCAAACCATCAGGCATTTTATTAATCAGCATGGCTTTAGCATGCAATGGAATATCTGGGCGGCTCCATGCATCTTGCGCAGGGCTTAAATCGTCGGTATTAGTTTCACCATCCACTTTGAATACGACCATTTTGATTTCTTTAGCCAATACTGGCGCGTTAGTAAACCACTCGGCATTCGCCCAGCTTTCTATCAGCTTTTTAGCGTGAGCATTACCAGCTTTCATTAATACATCTACATCATGGAATGCATCGAACATCAAAATCGTGCTACTTAAAGCTTTTACTGCATGCGCAGCCATCGGCGTCTCGAGTAAAGCAACTAAAGCCTGTACGTTGTAGCCGCCAAGCATAGTGCCTAATAACTCCACCGCTTTTTCTGGTGAAATTATTGGTGATTTAGCGATGCCTTTGGCAATATCTGCAAGAAAAGCGGCTTTCACATAAGCAGCTTGATCCACGCCCGCGGGTGTGCGATTGGCAATTAAATCAAGTAATGTCTCAGCTTCACCTGCAGGTGGGGCTTTAAGTAGCTCAACAACTTGCGCAACTTGCTCAGCTGACAATGGTAATGGCGGAAGTTGAATAGCGCTGCGCTCTGCAACATGGGCTTGATAGGCTTTTAACATAGTGGCTCTTTTAATAAATAGTGACTGTTTAAAAATGCTGTTTTAAAACGATAGTTATATCAATAGGGTTAAATTATAAACCAGCCTAAATCATCAAAAATTTCACATTTGTAAAACTTCAAAATTAAGCCAGTTAGTTTAGTTAATAGCGTTCGTTTGATTAAATAATTTGTCATCTGGGGGCAGCGTGCAACTTTTACCTTGGCTACGCAATTGCCACCTATCTAGAATCTCTTTTTCATATTCAGATCCATTTTTCAGTGCTAAAAATGCACGGACCTCAGTGACGTCAGCAAAACCGTTTTTATCAGTATCCATGGCTGCAATATTATCTTCTACAGTTGGGCCAGAATAGCCGTCATCGCTGTCGACTAAATAAATCAGTACATCATCTGCGCTTGCGATGGATATATTCATAGCCAAACCAAGCAAAAAAGCACTTCGTAACAAAAGTTTTAGCATTTTATCTGCTCTCTCAAATATCTATCATCAATTCTGACAGATATTAACGCAAATAGTGCAGCTTAACTGTGACCCAAGGCACATACGTTTCAAGCACAGAAGCTACGGCACAGAGTGAATTTCTATCGTCTTATGCTGCGCAATTTTTTCTTTCCACTCGGCTGGGCCAGTAGTGTGTACTGAATTACCTTTGCTATCTACCGCTACCGTCACAGGCATATCCTGCACTGTGAACTCATAAATCGCTTCCATATCTAAATCTGCAAACGCCAGCACTTCAGCCTTTTTAATGGCTTTACTCACCAAATAAGCCGCACCGCCTACCGCAGTTAAGTACACAGACTTATGCTTTGCGATAGAAGCGATAGTTTCATCGCCACGTTCAGCTTTGCCGACCATGCCTAGTAGGCCAACGTCGCTTAACATCATTTCAGTAAAACTATCCATACGCGTTGCAGTAGTTGGTCCAGCGGGTCCTACCGCTTCATCACGTACAGCATCAACAGGGCCTACGTAATAAATGAAACGATTTTTAAAATCTACAGGCAGTTTTTCACCTTTAGCCAACATCGTTGCAATCCGCTTATGCGCTGCATCTCGGCCTGTAAGCAATTTCCCATTCAACAATAATGTCTGTCCTGGTTTCCAAGTTTGAATATCTGTTTGAGTAATAGTATCTAAATTCACTCTTAGCGAAGCTTCACTTGGTACCCAGTGTACGTCAGGCCAATCACTCAAGTTAGGCGCTTCTAATTCAGCTACGCCACTACCATTTAACTCAAAATGTACATGACGTGTGGCGGCACAGTTAGGGATAATTGCCACGGGTAACGAAGCGGCGTGAGTTGGGTAGTCTAAAATCTTCACATCCAACACCGTTGCCAAGCCACCTAGACCTTGTGCGCCTATTCCTAAATTATTCACCTTTTCAAAAATTTCTAAACGTAACTCTTCTATCCTATTGAGCTTTTCTTTATTCTCGCCTTTGGCCTTCAATTCGTGCATATCAATCGGCGCCATCAAAGACTCTTTCGCCAACAGCATCGCTTTTTCTGCACTACCGCCTATTCCAATGCCCAGCATACCCGGTGGGCACCAGCCCGCACCCATTTGGGGCACGACCTCTAAAATCCAATCGACTATGCTGTCATTCGGGTTCAGCATGGCGAGCTTGGCTTTATTCTCAGAACCACCACCTTTTGCAGCAATTTGCACATCTACCTTATCACCCGCCACCAATGAAACATGCACCACAGCTGGCGTGTTATCTTTAGTATTGGCGCGCTTTCCAGCGGGGTCGCTCACTATAGAAGCACGTAATTTATTCTCTCGTAGCAAGTAAGCGCGATGCACGCCTTCATTCACCATTTGCTCAATATCCAACTCCGCATCCCACTGCACATTCATGCCTACTTTAACGAAAGCAACAACAATGCCAGTATCTTGGCATATTGGTCGCTTGCCTTCTGCACACATACGCGAGTTGGTTAAAATCTGCGCAATCGCATCTTTAGCGGCGGGAGATTGCTCCGCCTCATAAGCGCGACCCAATGCCTGAATATAATCTAATGGGTGGTAGTAAGATATATATTGCAGCGCATCGGCAATGCTTTGAATAAAATCCTCTTGGCGTATCGTTGTCATGTTGATCTACTATCTCTATCTGGCTGATTTTGCATATGCAATTTTGTTGTTAATGTCTTTGCGCAAAATCTTACCATTTTTTGTACGCGGAAAATCTTTGGTTAAGTAAACCGTTTTTGGTGCTTTATAAGCGGCTAAATGCTGCTTACCAAAAGCCATTAGCTCATCCGCAGTGACTGCTGAGTTTGGTTGCAGAATCACATAAGTCACCACTAGTAACTTGTCTTTTTCAAGCTCTTCACCCACCGCTGCGCAATCTGCCACGGCTGGATGAGATTTATATACACGCTCGATTTCATAAGGTGATACGCGATAACCAAAGCTTTTAATGATGTCATCTTTACGGCCTAAGAACCAGATATAACCATCTTCATCATATCGAGCATAGTCACCTGAAAAGAACCAGCCATCGTGCTTGTATTTTGCAGTTTCTTCATCTAGATTCCAATAGCGTAAGAACAAACCTGGGTCTGTTTCAGGCACGCTAATCATGCCCTCTTCGCCTTGTGCAACTTCTTCTAAATTTTCAGGGTTCAGCAGTTTAATCGCATGGCCAGGTTGTGGAAAGCCCGCTGAGCCCGCTCGTATCGGACGGAATATACTTTGACTTAAGTAATATGAAAACTCACTCATGCCAACCGCTTCATAAATATCCGCACCAAAACGCTCACGCCATTGTTGCAGCACTTCATCCGACAAATGCTCACCCGCACTCATGCAGTGGCGCAAGCTTGGTACATCGGCTTGCTTAGCTGTAGATTTCTGAATAATTTGGCGATAAATGGTTGGCACACCAACAAAAATCGTGGCGGAATGTTTAGCAATCAAGCGCGTCCATAAATCAGCGTCATTTTTACCTTCATGCACGATGACGGTTTTGCCCAAATAGAGCGGATCCATCAAGCCGGAACCTAAAACATAAGTCCAATTAAACTTGCCTGAATGCATGATGCGGTCTTGCGAGTTTGCATCAAAATTGAACCAGTATTTAGAAGCTGGTTCACGACCTATCAAGGCACGATGCGCATGCAGCACGCCTTTTGGGTAACCTGTTGTACCTGATGTGTACACCAAATAAGCAGGGTCATCCGCTGCGGTTAAACGTGCTGGTTCGCACGCTTTAATCGCAGCAAGCTGCGTATCTAAATCAACCACATTGAGTGCTGGGTGGTCTGCAACCTCACCAACGCCTGACAAAAATACATGCTTTAAATTAGGCAAACCTGAGAGATGGCCTTGCAGTGAAGGCCATGCAGCTTTGTCTGTCACCAATACTGCCGCGCCGGAATCTTTTGCCAAATAAGCGACTTCTTCAGCGGTGAGCAGCGTTGAAGTTGGTACTGAAATCGCACCACGTTTCATTGCACCTAAAAAGGCTGTTGGGTAGTCCAAGCTGTTCGGCAAGCGAATCAACACACGCTCACCTGCATCAACATGCAAGTTTCTAAGCAACTGCGCAAACTGATCGGTACGCTTAGCTAATTGCTCAAAAGTGATTTGTGAAGTGCCTTGTGCATCATCTTCTACAATCATCGCAATCATAGAAGCCGTTGCTGTATTCAAATGCTTATCAGTACATGCCGCACCAATATTAAAGTGTTTTGGAACACTCCATTTCCACTCAGGAAACTGTTCTAGTTTTTGCATTATTTCGACTCTCTTAAAATTCGATACTTATGATTAATCTAGCGCAATAAAGCTCATGTTTATAGTAGAACGCCATACGGCCAGTTTTGGCGTATCACCTGTGCTGGCAACAACTCCAGCACTTGTAAGGCGAAATCCATATCGTCTTGGTTTAGCGCGCGTAAAGCGTGTGCTCTCAATAAAGTTTGTAGTGCTTTACCAAACATAGGTGGATCTAACATTTCACCTTCAAACTTAATCGCGCCGCCGTGCAAGGCATCTGCTTCAATTGCCGCTTTCAAGATACGTACCTTTTGGTTCACTTCAGTGGGTGATGGTGTATAAGCGGTTTTACATAAATGAATATGGCCTGGGTGTATCACTTGTTTACCCGTTAAGCCCATCGCAGCCTCTTGGCAAGCATGTTTATAGACAACGCGTGACTCATAATCGCCATGCAAATCCAACCAGCGGCGAACATCATGCGGCTCGACAAATTTTTCAGGCATGATATTAGAACCGATCAAGGTTTCAACGCCGCCAATCACGCCTTTACCCGCAATACGTGCTTCAAACATCAGTTGGTTCATATAGAACTGCAACTCTTCAATCCAGTGTTCTGGCGTGATGTGTATGCCCATCGCTTTTGAAAAGTCATGAATACCAAACACGACGTGCTTTACCGTGCTGTACTGCATCAGTTCCGGAGCAATTTTCAATGACTTCGGATGCTCGATAATCGGCTGTATCGTAATATTTGGATTCAGCTCGAGTAACAAGCTAGATAAATCACGCACTTCAGCCGCGCCATAAGCCTCCCCAGCCTTGGCAAGCATCACAACGTCGATGCAATCAGACATATCGCTAACAAGCTGCATATCCAGCTCGTATTCATCGGTACGGAATGAGTTTGATCGAATGGCAATAGTGACGCTCGGGTTGACTTTACGAAGCTCAGGCAGCTCTTGACGCAATAGATCACGACTCATCTCTTTTTGACGACAGCCATCTTCCAAGTCAAAAATCAAAGTATGCGCATTGGTATGATGTGCATGTTTTTTCATACGCGCCGCAGCTTGCGTGACATCTTCGTAAATGCCCTGCGCTGGCGAATACTTCACAGGCGGATAGTAAAGTTGTATTCCAGGCCAATTCTCGCCAAGCATATTGCTATTTGTATAACACTTTATTTTTCCAGGACTATTCATGCTAAGTCTTCCAATAATTTTAATTATTCTTCGCTAATTTTCTTAATGACCGCTTAATTTGGTCAGCACTGTTTTCAGTGCGTCTGCATCTAACTGCTTGTCGTTTAATACTTTCACTTCTGCAAACTTTATTCTTGAGGTCACTACATCTAAAAACTCGTTATCTGGCAAATCTAATAAGCTATCAAACGCTAACAACTCTGGTTTCGTGAGTGTTGCAAGGTGCTTCTCAGAAAAACGCTGCAATACAATATCTAGCTCTAGCAAGCCTCGGCGACAACGCCAACTAAGGCGACGTACCTCTTCATCTGTCATACCGTTAGCGTCAGTCATTTAGCCTAAATCGCCTTAATGTCGATTTTCTTTTTACCTGCGGCTTTATGCTCACGCGCCTGCTCAAATTTAAGGTCTTTGATTTTTGCGATCGCCGCATTGGGGTTCAGTTTCTTAGGGCAAACTTCCACGCAGTTCATAATGTTATGGCAACGGTACAAACGCTCTGGCTGCTCTAGGTTTTCTAAACGCTCATCCAATGCCTGATCACGGCTATCCACCATAAAGCGATAGGCTTGCATCAAACCTGCAGGACCAACGAATTTATCTGGGTTCCACCAAAAAGACGGACAAGAAGTCGTACATGCACCGCATAAAATACACTCATATAAACCATCAAGCTTGGCGCGGTCTTCTGGCGACTGTAAACGCTCAGTTTCAGGTGGCGGATCGTTATTCACCAAATAGGGTTTAACTGAATTGTAGTTCTCAAAGAACTGCGTCATATCGACGACTAAGTCACGAATCACAGGCAAACCCGGCATTGGGCGCAATACCACGGGCTCTTCTAAATCTGACAACTTAGTAATACAAGCCAAGCCATTCTTACCATTGATATTCATGCTGTCGGAACCACACACACCTTCACGGCATGATTTGCGCAAGCTCAAACTATCGTCCAAATCTTTGATGCGCAACAAAGCATCCAGCAGCATTTGGTCGCTATCTTCCAGCACTACATCGTAATCTTGCATGTAAGGCTTTTTGTCTACGTCTGGGTTAAATCTATAAATTGAGAATTTCATGTTGTCGTCTCTAATTTCTAATGAATTCTGTGATGAGTTTAATAAACACGCGCTTTAGGTACAAAGCTTTCTACGGTTTGCGGTTTTAGGCGCACAGGCTTGTATGCCAAACGATTGCCTTCGCGGTAGTAGAGTGAATGTGTGAGCCAGTTTTTGTCATCACGCTCACTAAAGTCTTCTCGCGCATGGGCGCCACGGCTTTCTGTTCTGGCTTCTGCAGCATGCATGGTCGCTAAAGCAACTTCTACCAAGTTATCTAGTTCCAGGGCCTCAACTCTTGCGGTGTTAAATACTTGGCTTTTGTCTTTAATCACAGTGTTTTTAGCGCGTTCGGCTATTTGGTCGATTTTTCCCACACCTTCTTGCAACAAATCAGGGAAGCGGAATACGCCACAATGCGTTTGCATGGTTTCACGCAATGCAGTACCTACATCTTTTACGCTTTCAGCTTGTGTTTGCCCAGAATTAGACACGTCTAAGCGGTTTAATCTGGCTAAAGTCTTATCGAATGCATCAGCCGGTAATGGTTTATGAGTATTATCTTTTCTCACCTCTTCAACCATTTTGTCACCTGCCGCGCGGCCAAACACAACCAAATCTAGCAATGAGTTCGAACCTAAGCGGTTTGCGCCATGCACTGAAACGCAAGCGCATTCGCCCACGGCATATAAGCCATTCACTACAGATTGACCGCCATTACCATCTGGCACGACAACCTGACCTTGTAGATTGGTTGGGATACCTCCCATCATATAGTGCGCCGTTGGCACGATAGGAATTGGGTCGTAAACAGGGTCAACATTGGCAAAGGTTTTGGCGATTTCACGGATGCCTGGCAATTTGTCATTGATTAACGCTTCGCCTAAATGGTCTAGCTTTAGGAATACCGCGTCTTTATTTTTACCTACACCACGGCCTTCTTTAATTTCAGTCGCTGTTGCGCGCGAAACCACGTCGCGGCTTGCTAAGTCTTTTGCATGTGGCGCATAACGTTCCATAAAACGCTCGCCTTCACTATTTACTAGGTAGCCACCTTCGCCACGAACACCTTCTGTAATCAGTACACCTGCGTTCAGAACGCCTGTTGGGTGGAATTGCCAGAACTCCATATCTTGAAGCGGAATATTGGCGCGTGCTGCCATACCTAAGCCGTCACCAGTATTAATGAACGCGTTAGTACTGGCTTTAAATATACGACCTGCGCCGCCAGTTGCCAGCATAGTGGCTTTGGCGCGTATGCAATGTACTTCGCCAGTTTCAATTTCTAAAGCCAATACACCTAAAACGTCGCCATCAGCATCTTTTAATAGATCCAATGCTAACCATTCCACAAAAAACTGCGTATTGGATTGAATATTGCGCTGATATAGCGTGTGCAACATGGCGTGACCAGTTCTATCTGCTACTGCGCAAGTACGCGAGATCGCGCTTTCACCAAAGTTTTGCGTCATGCCACCAAACGGACGCTGGAATATTTTGCCATTTTCTAAGCGGTCAAACGGCATACCAAAATGCTCAAGCTCGTAAATCGCCGCAGCCGCGTTTTTACACATGAACTCAATCGCATCTTGGTCGCCCAAATAGTCTGACCCTTTGATGGTGTCGTACATATGCCATAACCATTTGTCATCCGCCACGTTACCCAGCGCGGCAGCAATGCCACCCTGCGCCGCTACAGTATGCGAACGGGTTGGAAACACTTTAGATAGCACAGCCACTTTTAAGCCTGATTGCGCTAATTGCAGCGAAGCGCGCAAACCTGCACCACCACCACCTACTACTAACGCATCAAATGTTTGAGTTTGTAACGCCATAACCAATTAACCTTCAGTAAATTTTAAATATGCAATTCTTTAAATTAATAACGCTTAGACTAAGCTAGTTGTTACTAAGCTAGCAGTAACCAGGTTGCCCAAATCAAATAAATCCACAACGACACCACTAAAAGTTTATCTAACACGTCGCGCACACTTGGGTTTGGTACGTAATCTTTAAATACATCACGAATGCCTAACCATGCATGAATACACAAACTAATCCAAAACAATAAAGTAGCGATACGCCACCAAAGCGGCTGAAAGAAATCAATCCAAGCTACATAATTACTCGGCTGTACGATTAAAAATCTTGTAACTGCAAAAACGCTGTAAACCGCCATCACTAGCGCGCTAAGTCTTTGTGTCAACCAAGCACGCATGCCTGGATATCGTTTAGTTAAAAGTTCAATTAGCATAAAGTGTTAAATCCATATTTTTACTGCTAATACTAGAGTTGCTAGCGCACCTAGTACAAGTACAACCTTGCTGGTGTAACGCGCTTTCATCAGCGTGGTCATCCAATGCACGTCCATTGCAAGGTGGCGAATACCTGCAAAGAAGTGATGAAAAAAAGCCCACGCTAGGCCAAGAAGCATGACCTTGATAAAAGGCGAGTGCAAAATCGCAATCACTGTTTGATAGTGCTCAGCCGAATTGAGTGAGAGCTGCAATAACAGCAAAATGACTGGCAAGATTAAAAACAATACACACCCGGTGGCTCTGTGCAAAATAGAAACTAAAGCATTGATAGGCAGGCGAATCGTGAACAGGTTAAGGTTTTTAGGCCTGCTCATTTGACCGGGTCTTAGCTTTTCTTTTTGGCTATTTTTTTGCTGATTATTTTGCATATTCAAGATTCTTAATTGAGCTTGTTGTGCTTATTTAGCTTGTTGTAGGCGCGCAGCATCTGCAACGGCACCAGATACGCTTGATAACAAGCGTTTATCGAATGGTTTTGGAATAATGTAATCCTTGCCGAAACTTAAGCTTGTTAAGTTGTAAGCCGCTAACACATCTTCTGGCACAGGCTCTCTAGCTAACGCAGCCAAAGCGCGTGCGGCGGCAATTTGCATTTCATCGGTAATTTGCTTGGCTTTTGCATCCAAAGCACCACGGAACAAATATGGGAAGCACAGCGCATTGTTCACTTGATTCGGAAAGTCTGAACGACCAGTCGCCATTAAAATATCATCACGAACCGAGTGTGCTAAGCTAGGTAGAATTTCCGGGTCTGGGTTTGCCAATGCAAATACCACTGGTTTTGGCGCCATTAATTTAAGCAATTCTGGCGATAGGGCATTGGCTGCGGAAACGCCAATAAACACATCAGCATTCGGCATCACATCTGCCAACGTTTTTGCTGCACTTGGTGCAACTGCTAAATGGCGATTATTGTCATGCAAATCAACACGTGATGTATCCAAAACACCCGACTTATCCACCATCGTAATATTAGTTGCGCCCATTAATTTAAGTAGGCGCGCACAAGAACAGCCTGCTGCACCCGCGCCTAGAAATACGATTTTTGCAGTTGGTAATGTTTTACCTTGTAGCTCCAGTGCATTCGATAAGGCTGCGGCTACAATCACCGCAGTTCCGTGCTGATCATCATGAAAAACTGGTATATCTAAACGGGCACGCAGCTCTTTTTCAATTCTAAAGCAGTGCGGTGCAGCAATATCTTCAAGGTTAATACCGCCAAAAGTAGGCGCAATATTCACCACTGTTTCTATAAAAGCCTCGATAGTTGGCGCGTTAACTTCAATATCGAACACGTCGATACCAGCAAAATGCTTAAACAAGACCGCTTTGCCCTCCATCACTGGCTTACTTGCTAATGGGCCCATATTACCTAAACCCAACACCGCAGTACCATCAGTAATCACCGCGACTAAATTACCTTTATTAGTATATTTATAAGCTAATGCAGGATCACGGTTAATTTCACGCACTGGCACAGCCACACCTGGCGTATAAGCCAAAGATAAATCATCTTGAGTAGCACATGGCTTGGATGACTCTACAGAGAGCTTTCCTGGCTTTGGAAACTCGTGATAATCAAGTGCGCGTTTTTTCAGATCGTCCATTATTCTCAATACCTTTTCAGGGTTTATGTTTTTTAATATCTCTGTTTGCTACGTGCTTTTCAAAATCCATTCTCAAAAGCACAAAATGCACTACTCAAGCTCGTTCATGTAGTGATGATTATCTGTTACGCATAGCCCCAAACGCCATTCCATAGGCTTATCGCCGTAAGTAAATGAAACACGCTCTATACTAAGGATTGGTTCGCCTTCTTTTAAACCTAAAGCTTTTGCCACCTCACCTTTAGCCCCTACCGCTTTCAGGCGCTCTTCAGCACGTATCATGCGTACGCCAAACTCTGACTCATACATGCTATACATCGAACCATTATTTTCTTCAACACGCGTACCATTCAAGCCTTTAAATGGCGCTGCGGGCACGATAATGTGATCAAAAATCAACGGTCTGCCTGAAAATGTAAGTAAGCGTTTTATCTCTATAGTCGACGCGCCTGCTTTCAAGTCAAGAATTTGCCCCATGCGCACGTCAGCTTTGCCTTTGGTACAAGAAATAAACTCGTTTTGCAGCAACTCTTTTTGCCCATCTTGCGAAGTCAGCCTTAAAAAGCGCAACTTCATACCTTCTGCGCTGTGCGTTGCTACAAAAGTACCCTTGCCTTGGCGACGAATAAGGATATTTTCAGTAGCCAATGCATCAATGGCTTTTCTTACTGTGCCTTGACTCACCTTATAGCGGCCCGCCAATTCAATTTCGCTAGGAATCATGTCACCTGGGCGCCATTCACCACCGATTAAGCTTTGCGTAAGCAACACTTTAATCTGATCATATAAAGGTTTATAGCTTGGCGAATTGTAGTGTTTATCTATCATGGTCTTTGCATCTCACTTAAGTTGAACAAGAGGTTAAGCTGATTTTAAAGCCTCAATTTAACGTTGAATTCTATTAGCGATATTTATATCACGAGTATTTACAATAGTCTAGCATTTTATATCTTATATAAGACATAAGATATATATTGACATTTTTTATTTTCTCTCTATATAATCGGCATAGCTTTAAAACAATGAAAACTAAAGGTAACAAAATGGCTCAATATTTTCGCCCTAGGCGCTCTATGCTTTACGTACCAGGCTGCAATACGCACTACCTTGAGCGTGCGCGGACGTTACATGCCGATTCAGTCATACTGGATTTGGGTGACCCGATATTAGTTGAGCGCAAAGAAGAGTCACGCGACAACGTGGTTCGCTTTGTCAATGAAGGCGGTTATGGCTCACGTGAAGTAGTCGTGCGTGTGAATGATCTTATTTCAGAATGGGGCCCAGACGATATTAAAGCCATTGCAAAAACCAAAGTGGATGCTGTTTTATTTCCAAATATCGAATCTCGCGAAGATGTATTAACCGCGCTTTCATTACTTGATGCTGCTGGCGGTAGCCACTTACCTATTATGGTAATGATAGAAAGTCCGATTGCGGTGTTAAACGCAAAAGAAATTGCTGCCGCATCTGACCGCATTGTGTGCATTGTGATGGCGACATCTGACTTAATTTCACAGCTACATGCGCGTGTTACTCACGAACGCTCAGCGATTTTAACTTCACTTTCATTAGTGATTTTAGCTGCTCGCGCTTATGGCCACGCAGTGGTGGACGGCATCACCAGCGACTTCAAAAATATGCATTCTTTTGAATATGCATGCCGCTTAGGTCGCGATATGGGTTTTGACGGAAAATCATTAGTACACCCTGCACAACTTGCCTACAGCAACGATGCCTACACACCCCAAACCTCAGAAGTAACGCACGCGCGCGAAATCATCGCCGCGTTAAAAGAAGCTAATGAACAAGGCAAAGGTACAGTTGTAGTAAACGATAAACTCGTTGAACGCCACCACGTGAGAGCCGCTGAGCGACTATTAAAACTCAACGAAATGATTAAGACTTTGGAAGAAAGCCATGTCTAATACCACTAATAAAATGACTACAAGTAAAATCAATGCGGGCAACTTTTTTGAGGATTTTCACCTCAACCAAGTGATTCATCATGCTACGCCACGCACGATTGCTGAAGGTGAAATGGCGCTATACATCGCACTCACAGGCGCACGCCAAGTACTGCATTCAGCTGATACGGTTGCTCAATCATTAGGCTACAACGCTAGACCTGTAGATGATTTATTAGCCTTTCATATTGCATTCGGTAAAACCGTACCTGATATTTCTGTGAATGCCGTTGCCAACCTAGGTTATGCAGACGTGCGCTTTTTACAACCGGTACATATTGGCGATACGCTCAGCACCACTTCAACGGTGATTGGCTTGAAACAAAATTCTAATGCCAAGTCTGGCGTCGTTTATGTGCGCTCAGTGTCCATCAACCAATTACAACAACCTGTGCTTTCATGGGTGCGCTGGGTGATGGTGCACAAAAACAACTTAGATGCACCAGCCCCTGAAACTGTAGTGCCAAACTTGCCTAGTTATGTGCCAGCTGAAGAGCTAAGCGTACCTAACTTTTTGGATGCCAGAAAATTCAATACTGCAGTCACAGGTGGTCAGTATTTATGGAACGACTACGCGATTGGCGAGCGCATCAATCATCCAGCAGGTATGACAATTAGCGATACCGACCACACACTTGCTACTAAGCTATATCAGAACAATGCGCGCTTACATTTTGATGACTTGATGATGAAGAAAACTGCATTTGGCAGACGCTTAATGTACGGCGGACACATCATTTCATTGTGCAGAGCGCTGTCAAATGACGGCTTAGAGAATGCACTTTGCATCGTCGCGATTAATGGTGGCACGCATTGCAACCCATCATTTGGTGACGACACTATTTACACTTGGACTGAAGTATTAGACAAGTGGGATATTCCGAATCGTACCGATGTTGGCGCCTTGAGATTGCGCATGGTAGGTGTAAAAAACATGCCTGCTGACGCACTAGAAAGCGCACAGATTACCACTGACGGCAAACAGACTTACCACCCGAACGTAGTGTTAGATTTAGATTACACCGTGCTAATGCCACGGAAACCAAATTAAAAAACCTTAGATAAAAGACTTAGCATAGAAAACTTAGGAAGATACGATGGCAACCACACAACAATTAGTTCACCCTAAAGACGCTCTATTCGGCGGGGAAAAATCATTTCCTATCATTCCATCATGCGAGCATTTTGCTGGGAGTGAAAAGTTAATCCTCAAAGCCTTGTCTATGCAAGATACCGTCGGTCCAGTATTCGACATCACTTGCGATTGCGAAGATGGTGCACAAGCTGGCCAAGAGCGCGAACATGCAGAAATGATAGTGCGCGTTTTAACAAGCGACGCCAATAAACATCAAATGGCTGGCTCGCGTATTCACGACTATACCAATAGCTACTGGAAACAAGATGTGGATATTTTGGTAGCGGGTGCAGGCAAAGTTTTAAGCTATATCACCATTCCAAAATGTACAAGCTACGCACAAGCCAGCGAGATGATTGCATACATTCAAAAAATAGCCACTTTCAATGGCATTGAGCGTCTGATTCCAGTGCATATCCTGATTGAAACGCACGGCGCATTAAAAGCCGTGCATGAAATCGCGACATTGCCTTGGGTACAAGTACTGGACTTCGGTTTAATGGACTTTGTTAGCGGCCACCATGGCGCGATTCCAGCCTCCGCAATGCGCAGTCCAGGTCAGTTTGATCACCGATTATTGGCACGAGCGAAAGCAGAGTTAGTGGCAGCAGCACTGGCAAACGGCGTAGTGCCAGCACATAACGTGACTTTAGACCTGAAAAATGTAGAAACTACGCATTCAGACGCTTCACGCGCACGCAACGAATTTGGCTTCTTACGTATGTGGAGCATTTACCCAACGCAGATTGAAGCGATTGTCGATGCCATGAAGCCTAACTTCGACGAAGTACAGGATGGCGCGAATATTCTACTCGCTGCGCAAAAAGCAGACTGGGGCCCGATTCAATACGATGGCGAACTTCACGATAGAGCGACTTATCGTTATTTCTGGGAAATTTTACAAAAAGCCAAACTCACCAAAGTAGCGATTCCAGCTGAGGCAACTCAGGCCTTCTTCAGTTAATTTTTAAATTTATAGACTTTAAATACAGTCCAAGGTAATTCATATGACACAAGCAGCCACAGCAGGGGCACGATTTCGTGCCGCCCTAAGCGCCGAAAAACCGCTACAAATCATAGGCGCAATCAACGCCTACCACGCCATGCTCGCCACCCAAAGCGGCTTTAAAGCTATTTATTTATCTGGTGGCGGTGTTGCAGCGGGTTCACTTGGCTTGCCCGATCTAGGCATCTCAACTTTAGAAGATGTGTTGATTGATGTGCGCCGCATTACCGATGCCGTGGATACACCATTACTAGTGGATATTGATACCGGTTGGGGTGGCGCTTTTAACATCGCTCGCAGTGTAAAAAGCATAGCCAAAGCGGGAGCGGCTGCGGTGCATATTGAAGACCAAGTTTCAGCAAAGCGCTGTGGTCACCGCCCAAACAAAGCCATTGTCAGCTTAGAAGAAATGGTAGATCGCGTAAAAGCTGCGGTAGATGCAAAACCTTATGATGATTTTGTCATCATGGCGCGCACCGATGCTTTGGCCGTAGAAGGTTTGCAATCCGCCATAGACCGCGCTTGCGCTTGCGCTGAAGCTGGCGCAGACATGATTTTTCCAGAAGCAATTACTGAACTCAGCATGTACAAACAATTTGCTGCGGCAGTCAAAGTGCCAGTATTAGCCAATATTACAGAATTCGGCAGCACACCTTTATTCACGGTTGATGAGCTACGCGAGGCGGATGTAAGTATGGTGCTATATCCACTTTCAGCTTTCCGCGCGATGAACCAAGCGGCGCTTAATGTTTACCAAGCGGTGAAAAATGACGGTACGCAAAAAAATGTAGTCGGCACCATGCAAACCCGCATGGATCTTTACGACCACTTGGGCTACCACGCTTTTGAGCAAAAGTTAGATGCTCTATTTAATCAAAACAAAGCTTGAAGGAGAAAAGTAGCATGAACGCAACTACTCAAACCACTATTCAACCAGCGAGCAGCGATGCTCCTAAAAAGAAAAAAGGCGTAGCACTAGCAGGTGTTTCTGCTGGTACCACTGCGATTTGTACGGTTGGGCATACTGGTAACGATTTACATTATCGCGGTTACGATATTATTGAACTAGCTAAAAGCGCTACTTTTGAAGAGGTCGCTTACCTATTGATTCATGGTGAGTTGCCGAATAAAACTGAACTCGCGGCTTATCACGCTAAACTTAAAAAGCTACGCGACATTCCTGCTGCGCTCAAGACCGTGCTGGAGCAAATTCCAAAAAACACGCATCCTATGGATGTGATGCGCACTGGTTGCGCCATGCTGGGCACATTAGAGCCTGAAGCGGCTGACCGCAATACCAAAGCCGCACAAGATTTAGGCGACAAACTAATCTCATGTTTTGGTTCAATTTTGCTGTATTGGTATCACTTTAGCCATAACGGCAAGCGTGTGAATTTGGAAACTGACGACAATAGCATTGCCGCACACTTTTTACATGTGCTGCATAGCAAAGCACCAAGCCAATTACACATAGACGCGATGAATACCTCGCTAGTGCTATACGCAGAGCATGAATTCAATGCCTCAACATTCACCGCACGTGTGATTGCAGGCACATTGTCTGACATGTATTCATGCATCACCGGTGCAATTGGCGCTTTACGCGGTGCGAAACATGGCGGTGCAAATGAAGCAGCGATGGAAATCATCGAACGATATAAAAATGCCGATGAAGCAGAGACAGATATCTTAGAGCGCATGGCGCGAAAAGAAATCATTATCGGCTTTGGTCATCCCGTTTACACAATCGCAGACCCACGAAATGAGTCAATCAAAGCCGTTAGCCGCAAGTTATGCGAAGATGCCGGCAATATGACGCTTTTTGAGATTTCAGCACGTATTGAAGAAGTGATGTGGCGCGAGAAAAAAATGTTCCCGAATTTAGACTGGTACAGCGCATCAAGCTATCATATGATGGGCATTCCAACTGGCATGTTCACGCCTATTTTTGTGATTTCACGCACGACTGGCTGGGTTGCACATGTGATTGAGCAACGTATTGATAACAAAATCATTCGCCCGAATGCGGAGTACGTTGGCCCAAATAATCGTCCTTATGTGCATTTAGATAAACGCTAAAACTACCCTTCATACGTCACTCCCGCGAAGGCGGGAATCTAGGCAGCTTATTAACCTAACTGGGTTCCCGTCGTTACGGAATGATGAAAAGAAACAACATCATTTAACGATTCAGAATTTATATATTTTAAAAGGTCTTAAACAATGTCAGCTCACATCTCAAACGTACGTCCCGCTCCAGACCAAGTCATTGTCGATATCGCCAACTATGTGGCGGATTACGAAATCAAATCAGATGAAGCATTCGACACCGCACGCAACTGCTTAATGGATACACTAGGTTGCGGTTTTGAAGCGCTTGATTACCCAGCTTGCACCAAATTGCTAGGCCCAGTCATTGCTGGCACTGTCGTGCCAAACGGCGCTAAAGTGCCTGGTACAAACTATCAACTAGACCCAATCTTAGCGGCTTTCAATATTGGCGCGATGATACGCTGGTTAGATTTTAACGATACATGGTTAGCCGCTGAATGGGGTCACCCATCAGATAACTTAGGCGGCATTTTAGCGACTGCTGATTACATTTCACGTAAAAATGTAGCTGAAGGCAAAGAGGCACTGACCATTAAAGACGTGCTAACGGCCATGATTAAAGCCCATGAAATTCAAGGCGTATTAGCGTTAGAAAACAGCTTTAATCGCGTAGGTTTGGATCATGTGATTTTAGTCAAAATCGCCTCGACTGCTGTAGTGACTAAATTATTAGGTGGCAATAAAGAAGATATCATCAATGCCGTTTCAAATGCTTTTGTAGATGGTCAAAGCTTACGTACTTACCGCCACTCTCCAAACACAGGCTCACGTAAATCATGGGCAGCAGGCGATGCAACCAGCCGTGCAGTTCGATTAGCGTGGATGACTATGCAAGGTGAAATGGGCTACCCATCAGCATTAACCGCTACAACATGGGGATTCTACGATGTGTTATTTAAAGGAAACGCCTTCAAATTCCAACGGGGTTACGGCTCTTACGTGATGGAGCAAGTATTGTTCAAAATCTCATTCCCAGCTGAATTCCATGCGCAAACTGCGGTGGAATCTGCAATTCAACTACATGCACAAGTTGGCAAAGAAATTCAAACCTTAGATCAAATCGCGCAGATTGATAAAATCGTGATTACTACGCACGAATCAGCCATTCGCATTATCGACAAAACGGGGCCACTTGATAACCCAGCCGATCGTGACCATTGTATTCAATACATGTCAGCCATTGGCTTGCTAAAAGGCAATTTAACAGCGCAAGATTACGAAGACGCAGCCGCGGCAGACCCACGCATTGATGCAATTCGCGCAAAAATGGTGTGTGTAGAAAAAGCTGATTACACGGCTGATTACCTAAACCCAGAAAAACGCTCAATCGCCAACGCCATTCAAGTGTTCTTTAAAGACCACACGAGCTCAGACAACATCGCTGTGGAATACCCAATCGGACACCGCCGTCGTCGCGGCCAAGGCATCCCAGAGTTAGTGAAAAAATTCCAAGTGAATTTAGCGCGCCGTTTTGATGCTAAAAAGCAGGCAGATATTTTGGCTTTATGCTTAGATCAGGCTAAGCTAGAAGCGACTGCCGTGAATACCTTTGTGGATATGTTGGTAGCTTAATTTAAAATTATGTAGGGCGGATAACGCTAAGCTCATCCGCCCTATACTTGCTTTTAACCATTGGCAATTAGTTCTGCGGTTACAAGTAATTTATCTCGAGATTCAGCAAATAAAGTATTGCCATTTAATGAAGTAGGGCGAGATGTAGTTAATAAAGTATATAAGTCAATATTAGGTTGTGGTGTAGAAAAAACTCTCTGAGCCAAAGCTTCTAAAGCTTTTTGTGTAGTTGTGGTTATATGTGCAGATGCGTTTCTCATTGTGCGTAAGTCAGCAAGATCGTTTGTGATTGAACTAAGGTGAGGTTCAAATGGATAACCCATCTCAAAGTAAATCAAAACTATTCGCTTAACATTGTCAAAATTAGCATAATCAAAGTATCTATGGCATCCTAATACTAACGCTTTTGCAGCATCTTGATTCGGTGGAACGACATAACGGTTGGGAAGCCTGCCTGATATAGTTTGACTACCTGACATTAGCTTAGTAATTGTATCTTCAAGAAAACTTTCCCATGCGATGAATAAATTTAAAAAAGCTGCCACTGTGATTTGTTGTCTATCAATAGCAGAAAATAAATACGCACCATTTCTATTCGTCAAATGAGTGTTGGCAATAAGATTATCACACTGCATCACTCGCGACTTAATTTCACTTAGACTTATACTTAATGACATAGGAAATCTATGAAATAGTGTTAAGCAAAAATTCAGAGCGTCTTAATCTAACTTTCTCATCAGTTGTTGCACGACGGCAGTCATTCAAAAACTGCTGTTCATCTTTACTTAGATTTTTTATATCTTCTTCAGCAAAAATTTCTTCGACTCTTTCTAATTTATTTCTAATAACCTCTGGGGGAGGTCTATTTGGCTTAGAATTTTTAATGAGCCATTGCGAGATTGTGATAAACAAAGAATAAAACAAATGAGGGCGCCGAAACTCAGTATCAGAAAGACCTTCAGGATAAATTTTCTCAATAGCCGTGATTGTACGATCAAAATCAACCTCTAGTTCCTCTGTGTCATATTCAAAAGCACTTTCATACAAGTCATAATATTTTTTGATTTGCTTTTTTGATTTTATACCCTCTAATCTAGCAATTAGAATATCTGCCACTAAGTTAACTTCTTGCATTCGAACAATTTGTTTATTTGTCAAAACCCCCTGCGAACTCCAATAGTCGTAATACTTGTGACCTATTTTGTCTGCCAATACTTTAAAAGGACCGAAATGATCTGCATTTATTTTTTCTTGCTCGTTCAAAAGTACTGCATAAGAGTTTAGCCGGCTAAAAATATCTAAAACTTCGGAGTCTGTAAGATTTATAAGTAAATCTACGGATACTTCATAAGAGAGTATTTGAGATTGTATATTTTCAGGTAGTTGGCTGAATTGTAGTCCGCCAAATTCTGGATTTTGCCTCTTGTTAACCGTAAAGCCATCTTTGATATACGAAAGTATTGTTCTCAGTCTTTGCTGACCGTCAACTACTTCGCGTATTGAAGTCTTTGTAGTAACATTTATTTTTTGGCGTATGAAAACTTTGGGAATTGGCTTCCCTCGAAGAATTGTATCCATAAGAAAGGACTTTGCTTTATCAGTCCAAACAGCTCGCCTTTGAAATTTTGGGTTCAACTCCAGTTGTTTAGCCGCGTCCCACTCAACAAAATCATTAATGCTATAAGTACGTGAGTCATAACTTTTCATTAATTTTCCAATGTGCAATTAAATCGTTAACATAATATTTATTGTGTAGCGAACTATATACTCCATAGAGCTAAGATCACTATTTAAAATTCTCATCCATTCTAGCTCGCGTAGGGCGGTTGTAACCCGCCGCATGTAAATCTTTGGAATACCTCTAAAAGAAATTTTACGCTGCCGACAATAGACTTTCATACGGAATATGCAATCCATCATGCAGCCGCTTTATCATTGGTAAACTTAAGCCTCGCTTATGGTTCAACACTTCAGAAACGCGTCCGCTAGACCCTATAAACGGCTCTAAATCTTTTTGACTAAGGCCTTGCTGTTCCATTCTAAATTTAATAGCTTCAATTGGGTTTGCCGAATTAATCGGGTAGTGCTTATTTTCATAAGCTTCGATTAGTGTGACAAGAATTTCCATCTCGTCGGCCTCCGCGCTACCTTCTTGAGCTTGATACAGAGGCTCTAAACGCTTAAATGCATCTCGCAAATCTTCATCATTTCTAATCGGTTTAATATTCATTGACGTTCTCCACGTTAATTTTGTCATACTGCGCATGAGTACCAATAAACTTCACCCATGCAATGCCCGCTTGATATTGCATTTCTACTATTAGGCGATATTTGTTGCCTGCAATATTAAATACAACCCTATTATTGCCACAAATACTCGCGCTCCTATAATGCGCCTTTATTTCTTGAGGTGTATTCCAGTCGGCTTTCACAGCTTCGTCATACCAGCTTTGCAAAGCACCTTTTGCATCATTACATGCTGGTTGATTCCAAAATTTCACTAATGTACTTTTTGCAATCACACGCATTTTAATTTCTCCCAATCTGGGAGTTTAGTATCATTGTCAAGCAAGGTCAATATGAATCTATCGCTAGTTAATGCTTGTGCTAATTTTAAGGTAAAATGTCGGCTTACTAAAACCGTTGTTTTGAAAGCACTAACGATGTCACTTACTACGCTCAATGCACTCTCTCCACTTGATGGCCGTTATCAAACTAAATTAGATGCTTTACGCCCTTATTTTAGCGAGTATGCGCTGATTAAACATCGCGCTTGGGTGGAGGTTGAGTGGCTTAAAGCGTTATCTGCGGCTAAAGATTTACAGGAGATTGCTCCATTTAGTGCAGAGACTATCAAAGAGTTGGACGATGCGATTGCTAGTTTTAGCGAAGCAGATGCGTCACAGGTTAAAGCGATTGAGGCGCGCACGAACCATGATGTGAAAGCGCTTGAGTATTGGCTTAAAGAAAAGTTTGATAGCAACCTTGAAATTAAAAAAGCCAGTGAGTTTATTCATTTTGCTTGTACTTCAGAAGATATCAATAATTTATCACATGGCTTAATGCTAAAAAGCGCGCGCGATGCTGTGATGTTGCCATTCTTGGCTAACTTGATTTCACGCTTAACTGATTTATCGCATGAGCTTGCTGCACAACCTATGCTGTCACGTACGCACGGTCAAACAGCATCACCAACGACTATGGGTAAAGAGCTGGCTAACGTGGTTTATCGCTTGCAACGTCAGCAAAAACAGCTTGAAGCCAACGAAATTTTAGGCAAAATTAACGGCGCTGTTGGTAACTTTAATGCGCATCTTTCTGCTTATCCAAATTTTGATTGGGAGAGTTTTGCGAAGAGCTTTGTTGAAAGTTTAGGTTTAACTTACAACCCAATGACCATTCAAATTGAGCCGCATGACTATATGGCTGAATTGTACGATTGCTTAAGCCGCATTAACACGATTTTGATTGATATTAACCGCGATATTTGGGGGTACATTTCAGTTGGCTACTTTAAGCAAAAAGTAAAAGCGGGTGAAATCGGCTCTTCTACCATGCCGCATAAAGTGAACCCAATTGACTTTGAAAACTCCGAAGGTAACTTGGGTTTGGCTAATGCTGTATTACGACATTTAGCTGAAAAATTACCGATCTCACGCTGGCAGCGTGACCTGACTGATTCAACCGTGTTACGCAACATGGGCGTGGCCTTTGGTTATACGCTTTTAGGTTACGACTCTTGCTTACGTGGCTTAAACAAACTAGAAATCAACCCAGAAAAACTGGCCTTAGATTTGGATAACAGCTGGGAAGTACTGGCCGAGCCGATTCAAACCTTGATGCGCCGTTATGGAATTGAAAACCCGTACGAGCAACTTAAAGAACTCACACGCGGCAAAGGGGGCATAAATAAAGCTTCTCTGCACACGTTCATTAGCGGTTTAAATATTCCAGCGGATGCAAAACAAGCGCTGCTAGAAATGACACCCGCCAGCTATGTTGGCAAGGCGACGGAGCTTGCACGTACTGTTTAGTTTAGCTGCGATGCTCATTCTATAAACATCCACAAGTCAGGCAATTAAATAAGGTAGCCTACACTTGAGAAAAATCCTTTTAATCTGTTTTTTGTGGTTATTTTGGACTCTGCCTGTGCAGGCGGAGTCTGCACATTATCAGGTTGAAATTACCGCACAGGCTCCCCTAAAAGACTTACTGCAGAAACATCTGGATATGGTGAAATGGCGCGATAACCCGCGCATGAGTCCTGGAGAGTGGAAGCGTCTATTCTCACTAGCTCCACAGAACATCAAAGATTTAATCGCAACCGAAGGCTATTTCGCAGCCAAAATCAGCCCGATGCTTGAAAATCAAGATGGCGTGTACACCGCCAAGTTTGTAATTGAAGCTGGCGCGCCTATTTTAGTCAGCGATGTAATGTTGAAACTCACTGGCGACATTGCCACTCAAGCAGCAGATGCCAAGCCTAGTGTAGAAAAATTGCACGAAGTATGGCTACTAAAAAAAGGTGAACCATTCCGCCAAGAGGATTGGAACCAAGCCAAACGTAAGTTATTGACTGAGTTTTTAGTCGAGCGTTACCCCAATGCCAGCATTAGCAGCAGCAAAGCAGAGGTGAATCTTGAAACGCAGACCGTTGCCCTTAGTATTGAGATAAATAGCGGCTCCGCGATTAGATTTGGCGATACAACAATAGTAGGCTTAAAGCGCTACAAACCTAGAGTGGTTGAGAACCTTAACCCCATTAAAGCAGGACGTATTTATAACCAGTCTGACTTGCTGACTTTTCAAACGCGCTTGCAAGAAAGCGGTTATTTTCAGAGTGTAGAAGTGACTGCGGACACACTCAACTCAACTAATAGTGCTGAACCTAATATCGCGCCGATTAAAGTCACAGTCATCGAAAATCGCAGCATTAAAATGGGCATAGGCGCTGGCTACAGCACAAATACAGGACCGCGCTTACAGCTATCGGTAGATGATTTAAACTTGTTTAATATGGGTTGGAGATTGAGTAGCAACCTTAAATTAGAACAGGACGCTCAGGTGCTTACCAGTGAAATTCATCTACCAACCACTAAAGCAGGTTACCGAGACAGCCTGAACGGAAATGTATCTCATACACTAGTAGAGGGCTTAGATTCAACCGTCACACAAGTTGGCGTTAAGCGGGCATGGGGTGATAGAAAACGTGAACAATATGTGAATGCAAATTTACTCACCGAAAGTACCAAGGTTGATGGCGCGGGGGCTGACAGCACTTATGCAGCCACGCTAGGCTATGGCATCATAATTAGACACACCGATAACGACCTCAACCCAACGCGTGGTTATTTATTGAACGTGCAGTTTACTGGTGCGCCAACAACCTCTACGGCTAATGGTAGCTTCTTGCAAAGTCATGCTAAAACGCAAGCCTACTACCCGATCACCTCTAGCACACAGCTTATTGCACGTGCCGAAATTGGCTTGGTGAATGGCAAAAACAGCGCCCCTGAATTATATTTATTTCGTGCAGGGGGCGACCAGTCTGTGCGCGGTTATGCTTACCAAAGCCTAGGCGTGACAGAAGGCGATGCAACCGTAGGCGGACGCTATATTGCAACAGGCAGTATTGAAGTTGTGCAATGGCTCACTAGCCAATGGGGTGCGGCAGTATTTGTAGATGCAGGTAATGCGGCCAACTCACTGCAAGATTTGTCGCCAGTGTATGGTTATGGTGTAGGCGCACGCTGGAAAAGCCCTTTAGGCCCGATTGGTGCTGATATTGCTTATGGTGAAGCGACTGGTGAGTATCGGTTCCACTTTAATATAGGGGTAGCTTTCTGATGTTACGCCGCTACTTAACGCTATTCATGATTGGTCTGACCTTGCTTGTCACTTCAGCGCAGGGTGAAATGTCGATTAACGCCAATGCCAGCCTCGATACTTTCCATTATGACCTCGATAACATTCACCTGAAGCTTGAAAAATTAGATGCCAACTGGCAGTTCTCACCATTTGGCGATGGCAAGCTGTTGGTAGATAAGATGCGCGCAAAGCGGCTTATTATTACCATCGGCGATGGCACGGCTAAAACTAAAGACTCTGGACTTCCTGAACGCATAAAACCGCCATTTCCCATTCAAATTAGGCAAGCTGAAATTGCCGAAGTATTAGTGATTAAGAATGGCGAAACACAAACGTTCAGCAATCTAAAACTTAACCTTGAAGCTGACGCTAAAACCATCAAAATCAACACCTTAAATGCCAGCACGCCTTGGGGTGAAGCTTCAACCACATTGCAAATGAGTACTGCAAAACCGTTTCCACTTAACGGAGTGGCTAATCTCAAAAAAGCTGACGCTAGCACGCCCTACGATGTGAAGGTAGATCTATCTGGCGATCTGCAAACCTTGCATTTTAATAGCAACATAATCGTCGCTAAACTCAACAATCAATTAGCAATATTCCAAACTCAGCAAGCAAATACGCACGCCGCAGCGCTGGTGAACATCGAAGGTCAACTTGGCTTGGCGGATGATTACCCGCTCTCTGCCAACATCACGATTAATGAACTCAAACCTGAAAACTTGGGCAGTTATCCAACGGCAAAGCTCAATTTTGATATTGTCGTGCAAGGCAAACTTTTACCTGCTTTGACGACCACTATTCAATTCGCTGCACGTGATAGTCAATGGCAGGACCAAGCCTTGCTTAGCAGCGGCACTATCATCATTGAAGGCAAGCAAATCCGCAATATCGACCTGCAGGCGAGTATCGCCAACAATACCATTAAAGCCAATGGCAGCCTTGGTCAAGCCGACAGTAAGCTTGATTGGCAGGCTGATTTAGCAGACTTGAGAAAATTTGGTACAGATTATTCTGGCCAAGCAAATATGAGTGGCACGGTGACGGGCACGTTTCAGAATTTAGCGCTGCAATTCAAACTACTGGCAAAAAATATCAGCCTGCCAGGCGGGTTTAAGGCAGACAAACTAGAAGGTCAGGCATTGATGATGGCTGATGAAAATGGTCAGGTGAACGGTGAATTTACAGCCAACAACCTGCAATACGGCAAGCATCCAGTGATGGATGGCAAGCTGACCTTACAAGGGACACGAGCGAAACATCAGCTAAATCTAACAGCGCAAGGCAAAGAGTTTAAATTTGCAAGCACATTACAAGGCGGCTTAATTGCGGCAACAAATCGTTGGCAGGGATTATTGCAAAGCCTCACTCTAGATGGCGCGACCCCCATCAAACTAACCGCACCAGCACCACTGTCATTCGAAACGAAAGGCGCAACCTTAGAGCAAGCTCAGGTAAAATTAAATAAAGGCAATCTGTTCATTGACCTTATAAAATTTGACTCCAATGGCTTTGCAAGCACAGGCCACGCAGATGAATTGGCGCTAGACGATATACCCGCAGAGTTATTCATATTGCCATCGACACTAGAAGGCAGCCCTACGTTTTCAGCCAAATGGGATATAAAAGCGACGGATAGTTTAAATGGCAATATTAACTTATGGCACGACACTGGCGACTTCACCATGACCACAGCCGATGGCAGCAAGAAGCCACTTGGTTTGCAAGAGGCGAAATTTCATGCCAAGTTTGTGAATAATCAAGCCGAGATTAGCACTAGCCTTAAAGGGCAAAATATTGGCTTTTTAGAGGCTAGTTTAAGCACCACATTCACCAAAGTAAACGCTGGGTTTGCCCTACTCGCCAGCGCACCGCTGACATTAAATGGTAAAGCTCAACTACAAACTCTGGCATGGCTGCCAATGCCAACGTCATTGATGGATGCCAGCTTTGATGGTCATTTGAATATAGCCGTCGCCGCTAACGGCACGCTAGAGGCACCTAACTTAAACGGTAGTGTGGATGGTAAAAACCTGCAATTTTCGTTACCGACAGAAGGCGTAAGCTTTACCAATGGCGAGCTACAAGCAAGTTTTGAACATGACAAACTACTCATTACCAAAGCCACGTGGCAAGGCGGCGACGGTCATTTACAAGCGACAGGATTTTTGCTGCTCGATACCGCTCGTTTAGACAGTGCTAATTTAGATAAAGCAAAGCCACAAATTGACCTCGACTGGTCAGCCCAAAACTTCACAGCAATCTCACGCGCTGACCGCTTACTTATCTTAAATGGCACGGGAAAAACTACGCTAACTAATGACCTACTCATGATTTCAGGCAACTTCAAGGTAGCGAAAGGACTAGTCGAACTGTCTGACGAAGACACACCAGTCCTTGGTGATGACGTTGTGATTCTAGGGCAAACTGATACAGTCCCCGAACCTGCACTCAAAATATTACTTAACGGATTACGCATCGATTTAGGTGAAGAATTCACCTTACGTGGCCGTGGGCTGGATGCGCAGCTGACCGGTGCGATGACCTTAACCGGTTTAACACAGTATCGCCCACATACCGAAGGCATCATTCAGGTGAAAGAAGGCTCTTATTCAGCGTATGGGCAAAAGTTAATTATAGAGCGCGGCATTATCAATTTTAACGGTACCGTAGATAATCCTGGCCTGAATATCAGAGCCATGCGCAATACCACGCCAGTCAATGCAGGTATCGAAGTGACAGGTACAGCTTTCATCCCCATCACCAAATTAGTTTCCGACCCAACTGTAGCCGATAGTGAAAAGTTATCTTGGCTGGTGCTAGGTCACGGCATGGATCAAACCAGCAAAAATGACTATGGCTTATTATCATTAGCTGCGGGCGTATTGCTCTCGCAAGGGCAATCAGTGCCACTACAAACACAGTTAGCCCGAGCTGCTGGCTTAGATGAATTTAGCTTCTCTGGTGGTGATGCAGACAGTGCAGCCGTGGTATTTGGCAAACGTCTTTCATCAAGGCTATATCTCAGTTACCAAAAAAGCATCAGCGGACTTTTAGATGTCGCCAGACTTACCTATAACATGACCTCACGCTGGTCACTACGCGGAGAAGCCGGCACAGAAAGCGCCGTAGATGTGCTGTATACTTTTAGCTTCAAATAACTAATCAACATAATTTAACCAGATGAACGAAATTCTAGTCTTATATTACTCACAAGGTGGCGCCGTTCGTGAAATGGCGCAATTGATTGCACGTGGTGTTGAAAGTGTATCGGGCATCAAAGCACGTATTCGCACGGTACCTAAAATTTCAGCGAATTGCGAAGCGACTGAGCCAGACATTCCGAGTAGCGGCGACCCTTACGTGGAGCTAAGCGATTTAGAAGAATGCATAGGCTTAGCACTTGGCAGCCCTACTCGCTTTGGCAATATGGCCGCACCTATGAAATATTTTTTAGACGGTACTGCTGGCTTGTGGTTAAAGGGCACGCTTATCGGCAAGCCTGCATCAGTATTTACTAGCTCTGGCTCTATGCACGGCGGGAACGAAACAACCTTAGTGACCATGATGTTGCCATTGATGCACCACGGCATGTTAATGGTGGGTTTGCCCTATTCAGAACCCGAGTTATCTAGCACGCAAACTGGTGGCACACCTTATGGCGCAAGCCATATTGGCGGCACGATGGACGATAAAGCGATCAGCGCAGATGAAAGAATACTATGTTTGGCATTAGGCAAACGGTTGGCGGAAACTGCATTAAAACTTTCAGTTTAGAATCTCTGCTCAAGCTTATTACCGAACCAACGCCTAACTCGTCATTCTGAGTGTAACGAAGAATCCAGTTTGCACTAGCTCGTAAAGACTAGATTCTTCGTTTCACTCAGTCAGAATGACAAATATAATTTTATACAAATATTTTTGTATAACAACGTACATAGAGAATAAATAATGACCTTGGCAAAAGAAGCCTTACAGTTCTTACGTTCTACCCGCAGTGGCGTTCTTTCAACGCTTTCTGTTAAATTTGCAGGCTATCCATTCGGCTCAGTCGCACCTTTTGTGTTGGATCACACTGGTCAACCGATTATTCTAATCAGCACCATTGCAGAACACACTCAGAACATTATCGCTAACCCAAAAGTGTCATTACTCGTGTTTGCAGGCGATGACGATTTACAAGCGAACGGGCGCCTCACACTCATGGGCGAAGCAAAAAAATTAGATAAAGAAGATGCTGATTTACGCGCACGCTATTTGCGTTATATGCCTCAAGCCGCTGGTTATTTTGATATGCACGATTTCAGTTTTTATCGGATCGAAATTGCTCAAGCACGCTATATTGCTGGCTTTGGCAAGATGGGCTGGATTTCAGGAGATGCGATGCAGCCTGCTGAAGTTACAGAAAATTCACCTCTTGCCGCACAAGAAACCTCCATCATCGAACACATGAATGCAGACCATGTGCATAGCCTGATTGCCTACAGCAAGCACTTCCACAATGTGAGCGCCACGCACGCTGAAATGTTAGGCATAGATGCCGATGGTTTTGATGCAAAAGTAAATACTGAAGAGGGAAAAACGCAAGTTTTGCGTTTCAACTTTGAGCAGCCCATTCAAGATGCGCAATCTGCCAGAATGGCACTGGTAAATATGTCGAAAGCAGCAAAAGTATGATGCAAAAACCGAACATACAACAACTTCAGTTGGGCGCCAGCATTAGCTTAATCGCACTCATCCTGCTTTGTTTAGCATGGGAAACGGTTCTCGCGCCTTTTAAGCCAGGAGGCTCATTACTTATGCTCAAAACGCTGCCATTGCTATTGCCTTTGTTTGGCATTCTGCACGGCAAGCGATACACCTACAAATGGGCAAGTATGTTTATATTGTTGTATTTTACTGAGGGCGTGGTGCGCGCTTGGTCAGACGTTGGGCTGTCTGCCAAATTAGCGCTGGCTGAAGTTTTATTGACTGTCGTGTTTTTTGCATGCGCTATTTATTTTGCAAAGTTCACCCGCGCAAAATAAATGTGTTGAACCAAGACTCATCATTAGGCTGTAGGTAGGGTTTTAACCCGACTTTTCGGACTAAAGTCCGACCTACAGCGAGCTACCTACTGATTTGATGATAAAACATCAATGAAGAATTTTGATTAAAGCCTAGGGAAACAACTTACCCGGATTCAAAATATTATTCGGGTCAAAAGTTAATTTAACGGCTTTCATTAAATTAATGGTTGTTTCATCAATCTCACGTGAAATAAATGGACGCTTCGCCATACCTACGCCATGTTCGCCAGATAGCGTGCCTTGCAACGAAAGCACCAAGCTGAACACTTCATCCAAGCACTCATAAGCCCGCTTCATTTCATCGGCATTATCAGGATTGACCAATAAATTCACATGAATATTTCCGTTGCCTGCATGACCAAAATTCACGTTTGAAATCTTGTATTGCGCGGCTAATTTCTCTAAACCGGTTAACAATTCAGGTAAATGTGACACTGGCACGGCAATATCTTCATTGATTTTCTTAGGCGCAATATCTTTAAGCAATGGCGATAAAGCCTTGCGTGCAGCCCATAACGCCTTGGTATCTTCCGCAGGTTTTGCCTCAATCAAGCCATCCACTTGGCAAGCTTGCAAAATCGCCTGTGTGGCTTCAATAATCTCTTGCTGCGCACCATCGACTTCTATCATCAAATAAGCGCGGGCATTTTCTGGCAACAGGTTTTTGTGGCGGCCACGAATCAGATTCAAGGCGCCGTTATCTAAGAACTCCAATGCACTTGGTGTGTATGGCTGCGCCATAATAGCGGCAATCGCGCGCGCGCAACTGGCAGTATCAGCAAACTCAGCAGTTATGCCGCCAGTGTGTTTTGGCAAAGGTGTGAGCTTAAGTGTCGCTTCAACTATCACTGCCAGCGTACCTTCAGAACCAACTAGCAATCGAGTTAAATCGTAACCGACCACACCCTTACTGGTGTAACAACCTGTTTTAATGATATCGCCATTACCTGTCACCGCCTTTAAGCCGAGCACATGGTCACGTGCAACGCCGTATTTCACTGCATGCGGACCAGCGGCACAAGTCGCGAGATTGCCGCCGATGCTGCAATAAGCCGCACTCGATGGATCTGGCGGCCAAAAGAAACCGACACCTTTAATCGCATCTTGCAGCTCTTGATTAAGCACACCAGGCTCAATAATCGCCATACGATTGTCAGGGTCTACACTGATGATTTTATTCATGCGTTCTAAGGACAACGCTACACCGCCCGCTTCGGGCACGCTACCGCCCGCAGTGCCTGTTCCACGCCCACGCGGCACCACTGGCACTTTGTGAGTATTGCAAAGCTTAATCACCGCTTGTACTTCTTCGGTATTAAGAGGAAAAACCACCGCAATGGGTGCATGAAAGATACGCGAATTATCATAAGCATAGGCGTAGCAATCTACTGGGTCGGTATAGACCTGTGCAGCAGACATAAGCTGCGCTAGCTTAGATAAAAAATCAGTAGATGACATGTAGGCGCTCTTTTATAAAACCCAGTTATAAAAATTAGTTGAAACCCAAATAAATCTAGCGTTTTTTTATGTAGAGGTCAGTGATCGTGCCCTCTTTCATCTCTGCCGCGAAGCAAATAGTTTCAGATAAGGTTGGGTGTGCATGAATCGTTAGACCTAAATCATGGGCATCTGCGCCCATTTCAATGGCTAGCACCGCTTCGGCCAATAACTCTCCCGCATTCACACCCACAATACCAGCACCAATGACACGATGCGTATTTTTATCAAATATCAACTTAGTAGTACCTTCTGTACGCGCAATTGACAATGCGCGACCACTAGCAGCCCAAGGGAATGAGGCTTTTTCAATTTCAAGGCCTTTGGCTTTAGCTTCTATTTCGGTCACGCCAACCCAAGCCACTTCTGGGTCGGTGTAAGCAACTGATGGAATAACTGATGCAACGAACTCTACTTTTTCGCCAGCAATCACTTCTGCGGCTACTTTAGCTTCGTGCGTGGCTTTATGCGCCAACATCGGTTGACCGACAATATCACCAATCGCAAAAATGTGCGGCACATTGGTGCGCATTTGCTTATCTACCGCGATGAATCCATAATCATCCACCGCCACGCCAGCGTTTTCAGCGCCGATATTTTTACCGTTTGGACGGCGACCGATAGACACCAACACGCGGTCATACACTTCAACGCCTTTAGGTGCATCGGCATTGCCATTCACACCTTCAAATACCACATGAATACCGTCTTTTTTAGGTTCCATACTCGCCACTTTGGTATTTAGCATAATGCTTTCAAAGCGTTTTTCCATACGTTTTTGTAGCGGGCGCACCAAGTCACGGTCGCAACCTTGAATTAAGCCGTCAGTAAATTCAACTACGCTGACTTTAGAGCCTAGCGCGTCATACACCGTGCCCATTTCTAAGCCAATAATACCGCCGCCAATTACCAGCATGCGTTTAGGCACATCAGCCAAAGCTAAAGCACCCGTAGAATCCATGATTCGCTCATCAGCTACAACGCCAGGAAATTTAGTGGCTTGTGAACCGGCGGCAATAATTGCATTATCAAATGAAATGGTGGTCACTTTGCCATCTTCAGCGGTTACGGCCATTTGATTAGGGCTGGTAAACTTACCCACGCCTTGTACCGTGGTGACATTGCGTTGCTTAGCCATCGCAGCTAAACCACCAGTGAGTTTGCCAACGACATCGTTAGCCTTCCAATTACGCAACTGTTCTAAATCTACTTGTGGCGCGCCAAAAGTCACGCCGTGATGCGCAGTTTCTTCAGCCTCTGTAATGACTTTAGCCGTATGCAGTAAAGCTTTAGAAGGAATACAGCCAACGTTTAGACAAACACCACCAAGTGTTGAGTAACGCTCAACCAGTACCACTTTTTTCCCTAAATCAGCAGCGCGGAAAGCCGCAGTGTAACCGCCTGGGCCTGAACCCAAAACAACGACTTCAGCATGTAAATCTGCAGTGCCTAAATTAACAGCTGCTACAACTGGCGTTGAGACAGGCTTAACTTCGACGGCTGCAGTTTCCACAGCAACTTCTTTTTTAGCTGGCGCTTCAGCACTTGCTGCAGCCTCAACTAACAAAATCAAGCTACCCTTAGCCACTTTATCGCCGACTTTTACTTTTAGCTCTTTGACCATACCAGCAACTGCAGACGGGATATCCATAGACGCTTTATCAGACTCAACGGTCATCAGTGAGTCTTCTTTAGCAATAACATCGCCTACTTTTACGAGTACTTCAATCACATCCACACTATCAAAGTTACCAATATCTGGAACCAAAACTTCTAATAAATTGCTCATGCCAACCCTTTGTTAAATCTTCAGTTATTTATCGTAATTTTATCATCAAAAAGACCTTAAAGACCTTCAAAATATATGAATCAGTAGTATGATTTACACACTAAAAATTTAAGCCTGCTTCTGACAAGGTTTTACAAAAAGGGCTTTTCATAATAAAGGGTTTTTCATGTCATTCATTCGTGCTGGCTTGCAATTTATTCAAATGATTTTCGCTAAATTATGGTCGCTATTCGGTGCCTTACTCAACCATTTATTCGGCTCTGTCAATTATCAAGCACCCTCATGGATGAAATGGTGTGGTGGCAAGCTGAACGAGCTACGTCTAGCCATGATTCAAAAACCGCTCAAAGGCTTAGGCATACTTGCTTTAATTGCAGCACTTGTTGCAGGCGGTTGGCAAGGTTGGATTTGGTATAAATCAAGACCACAACCTGTTACGGTGAAAGTGACGGTAGCAGTACCGACCAGAACGCAAATCGAAGACAACTTACCACCAAATCCCCTCAAAATAAGCTTTGACAGCTCAGTCGCGCCGATTGAACAAGTTGGAAAAGTGATTTCTGCAGGCGTGAACATCATGCCAAAAATCGAGGGCGTATGGAAATGGAATACTGAAAATGAGCTGTCATTTCAGCCAAAAGCTGACTGGCCAGTAGGCACAGAATACAAAGTCAGCTTGAATGCCAAAGCGTTTACAGCTAAGACTTTACTAGACAAATGGGACTTAGAATTCACTTCACCATTATTTATTGCAAGCATTACCAATAGCGAGTTTTACCAAGACCCAATCAATGCCGCCATGAAAAAAGTGGTGGTGAACCTTAATTTTACACATCCAGTAGATGCAGCAAAATTAGAAAAGAGCATCACGCTAAAAATGCGTAGTAACAAAAATAGCTTATTAAGCTTTGGTTCTGACAAGATTCCATTCGTCGTCAGTTACGATAAATTAAAACTTAACGCTTATATACACTCTGCACCACTAGCTATTCCTAAAGATGATAGCGTGCTAGAAGTAACCATAGATGAAGGCTTAAAAGCAGCAACGGGCGGTAAAGCATTTGAAACAGCTTTAACACAAAGCGTGAATGTGCCCGGTTTGTACAGCTTAATGATTAATGAAGTTAGCCCAATTGTAGTTTCAAATGACCAGAACGAGCCTGAGCAAATTTTATTACTCAATGCCTCAGCTGCTGTGAATGAAAAAGACATGGCTAGCCACATTAAAGCATGGGTGTTACCGCGCAACAAATTGGTCAGCACGCCAGAAGAGTTGAAATACCCTCATGCATGGTCTAACACCAAAGATATTACTGAAGCTGTACTTGCCGCAGGCAAGCCTCTGCCACTAGAAGCGATTCCGGCTGAGCGTGAAAATATCGAAGCACATTCATTTAAGTACAAAGCAGATGTTGGTAGCTATATTTATGTGCAAATCGACAAAGGCTTAAAATCATTTGGCGGCTACCAGTTAGGTGCGACTCAGCAACACATCTTGCAAGTGCCAGTTTTCCCAGCAGAAGTTAAAATTCTTAGCCAAGGCTCGTTATTAGCATTAAGTGGTGAGCGCAAAGTGGCGGTGTTAGCACGCGATTTACCTGGCTTAAAAATGGAGATTGGTCGCATTCTGCCGGGTCAATTACAACATCTCATTACGCAAAGTAGCGGCAACTTTAGTAATCCGTCTTTTAATTACTATATTGATGGCGATAACTTGAGTGAACGTTTTGAGAAAAGCATCCCACTCAACTTAGAAGCAGGCAAAGCGCATTACGAAGCGCTGGATTTAAGTGAATACTTGAGCAAGGGTGAAGAGAAGCGTGGCGTATTCTTGCTCACAGTTCGCGGTTACAAACCTAAAAAAGAAGCTAACACTGATGGCAGCGAGCAAGCTGACGAAAGCACTGATTACAACCCATCGGAAAGCCAAAACCCAGAGGAATTTGTTGATAAACGCCTGATTCTTGTGACTGATTTAGGTTTAATCGCCAAAAAAGAGCTTGATGGCAGCCAAGTGGTTTACGTTCAGTCTATTCACACAGGTTTACCTGTGGCTGGTGCGACGGTTGAAGTGATTGCAAAAAATGGCCAAGCCATCTTCAGCCAAACTACCGATGCGAATGGTCGCGTCAACTTTACTAAGCTGGATGGCTTACAACGTGAACGCTCACCTATTTTATACATAGTAAAAAAAGCGGGGGATTTAAGCTTTTTACCGATTAACCACTACGACAGAAACCTAGACTACTCACGTTTTGATGTAGGCGGCATTGCCAATGCGGCCAGTTCAGATAGCTTAAATGCCTATTTGTTTTCAGATCGCGGCATTTACCGTCCTGGCGATACCATGCATATCGGCATGATAGTAAAAACTGCAACTTGGGCTAAAGCATTAGATGGCTTGCCGCTTCAGGCAGAAGTGCTAGATGCACGTGGTTTAGTGGTGAAAACTCAAATGGTTAAACTCGGCGCAGGCGGCTTTAACGAGCTGGAATATAAAACCTTAGAAACCTCGCCTACTGGCACTTACAATATTAATCTTTATTCGGTGAAAGATGGCAATGCATATCAGCAATTAGGCTCGGTCAGTGTGAAAGTACAGGAGTTTCAGCCTGACCGCATGAAAGTTAAAGCCTTGTTTGCGAAAGATGCCACGCTTTACCCTGAAAACACTGAGGGCTGGCTGAATCCTAAAGATTTAAAAGCCAACATCAATGTGCAAAACTTGTTTGGCACGCCAGCTGAAAATAGACGCGTGACTGCGACAATGACACTCAGCCCGGCTTACCCAGCATTTAGCCAATATGCAGACTTTGCCTTCTATGACCCACTGCGCGCTAAAGAAGGCTATAGCGAGAAGCTAAGCGACGCAACAAGTAATGCGCAAGGTGTGGCTGAATTTGCCTTAGGTTTAGAGAAATATACTAAAGCGACTTACAGACTTAACATCGTCGCACAAGCGTATGAAGCTGGTGGTGGACGCAGCGTTTCTGCCGAAGTCGCAACGCTGATTTCAGAACAACCTTATTTAATAGGCTTTAAAGCCGATGGTGATTTGAATTACGTCAGCAAAAGTAGCAAACGTAGCGTTAATCTGATTGCAGTCAACTCTACCTTGCAAAAAGTAGCCGCCGAAGGTTTGAGCTTAAATCTGATTGAGCGTAAATATGTTTCAGTGTTGACCAAGCAAGGCAGCGGCACATTCAAATATGAATCACGCAAAAAAGAAGTGCTCATCAAAGCATCACCTTACAGCATCAAAGCTGCGGGAAACAGCCTGGCACTTGCTACAGAAACACCGGGGGACTTTGCTTACGTGCTTAAAAACAAAGACGGCTTAGAGCTTAACCGCGTGGAGTATAGCGTGGCTGGTTTAGGCAATGTTAGTCGCTCGCTAGAGCGCAATGCAGAACTGCAACTGGTGCTGGATAAAAAAGAGTATGCGCCAGGTCAAGAGATTAGCGTAAGCATTCGTGCGCCTTATGTTGGCGCTGGTTTAATTACCATTGAGCGCGATAAAGTATATGCGCAGCAATGGTTTAAAGCTGACTCACAGGCTTCAGTGCAAAAAATCAAGCTACCTGCAGATTTTGAAGGCAACGGCTATGTGAGTGTGCAGTTTGTGCGCGATCCAAGTTCAGATGAAATCTTCACCAGCCCGCTGTCTTATGGTGTTGTTCCATTTGTGACGAGTTTGGCGCAGCGCACCAATACGCTCAAACTCAGCAGCCAACCACTTATCAAACCGGGTCAAGTACTAAAAATGAAACTGGACGCGGCTAAACCTGGTCGTGCTGTGGTGTTTGCGGTGGATGAAGGTATATTGCAAGTGGCAAGGTATCACAACCCTGACGCGCTTGGCTTCTTCTTCCAAAAACGACAATTAGAAGTTTCAACGTCGCAAATTTTAGATTTAATCTTACCTGAATTCAAAAAAATCATGGCAGCCACTGCACCGGGCGGCGATGCTGATGGTGCTTTAGGTAAACACTTGAATCCGTTTAAACGTAAAACTGACAAACCAGCAGTCTATTGGTCTGGCATTGTAGATGTGACTGGTAGCAAGGAGTTTAGCTACACAGTGCCAGAAACATTCAACGGTAAAATGCGCATCATCGCAGTGATGGTGAACGATGCCAGCATTGGCATTACCACCAGCGATGCCTTAGTGCGCGGCGATTTTGTACTATCTCCCAACGCACCACTTACAGTCACACCAGGCGATATATTTGATGTGAGTGTTGGCGTGGCAAATAATGTTAAAGGTTCAGGCAAAGATGCCGCGGTCACTTTGAATCTCGTGCCCTCACCTGCTTTTGAGTTAGTTGGCACCGCTAAACAAGTGCTAAAAATCAGTGAAATGCATGAAAGCACTGGTCTTTATAAGCTGAAAGTCAAAGAAGGCGCAGCTGCAAAATTAGGCTCCGCTAGAATTGAATTCACGGCTAATATCGGCGATAAGTTTGCGAAATTGGGCACTGAAATTAGTGTACGTCCATCCACGCCGCACATGACCATTATGCAAACTGGTAGCTTTAAAGGCGATACGCAAGTCAACGTGAAGCGCACTATGTTTGCAGAATATCGCAAACAACAGGCTAGCATTTCACCATTGCCATTGGTGGCTGCTGGCGGCTTGCTTGAATACTTAGCCAACTATGAACATAGCTGCACCGAGCAATTGGTCAGCCAAGTCATGCCTATTATCGTACTTAAAAAACGTCCAGAACTATTGGCAAGCATAGGTACCAAGAAGGGTAATTTCGAAAATGCCTTGAGCGTATTACGTACACGCCAAAATGCCGAAGGTGGCTTTGGTTTGTGGGATGCCAGCGTAGGTGCAGACGAATTCGCCAGCGTTTATGCGGTGCATATGATGCTGGAGGCGCGTGACCATGCAAACGTCGGCGAAGAAGTACCAGCCGACATGCTGAAAAAAGGCTTGGAATACCTGCAAACATTAGCGGCTAGCCCAGCAGAAAACTTAGACGCGGTGCGTGTACGCGCTTACGCAACGTACCTGCTAACTCGCGAAGGCACAGTCACCACACCATTACTAGCAAGCTTGCGTAGCACTTTAGATGCTAAAGCTTTAACTGATAGTAGTTTCAAAGAATGGCGCTCAGACTTAACTGCGGCTTACCTTGCAGCGAGTTATCAACTATTGCAACAACATGCCGTAGCCAGTGATTTAATGGCTAAACCTATTAAATTGTTGAATGCCAGCAGTCAAAAACCACTCTATGGGCATTATTACGATGACGTAGTGCGAAATGCGCAAACGCTTTATTTGGTGTCACGTCACTTTCCAGAGAAGGTTAAAGATGTGTCCAGCGGTGCGTTAAATAACATCATGCAGCCTATTTCTGAAGGTCGCTTCAATACGCTGTCATCGTCTTATGCACTACTTGGTTTTGATGCTTACGCTAACGTTGCGGGTACAAAGGTCGCGGGACAAATGGGCATTAGTGCTATAGACAAGCAAGGTAAAATCACTGCGCTTAAGTTGCCAGCGAATAGTATTGCGCCATCTGTAACCTTCTCGCCAAACACCGCGCGCTTGAAGCTACAAGGGCCAAGCGGCTTACCGTTATTCTATGCAGTCACAGAGTCTGGTTTTGACGTAAAACCGCCAACCATAGCCTTAAAACAAGGCATGGAAATCATCCGCGAATATACGGATGATAAAGGCGCAGCCTTAAAATCTATCACTATGGGCGACGAAATCACTGTGCATATCAAGTTTCGCGCTATTGATGGCAATATAGATGATGTAGCTATTGTAGATTTATTGCCAGGTGGCTTTGAGCCTGTGCTACAAGCTGCGGTAAACGAAACGGATAACACCATTACGCAAGAAGGCCAAGGGGGTGAAGAGGGAGACAGCGAAGGCCAAGCAGCAGAAACTTCAAGTTGGACTAGCCCGCTAGGCATTGGTGGCGGCTGGCAACCTAGCTACGCTGACATTCGTGAAGATCGCGTAGTGTTTTACGGTGCAGTCACCAATACGATTACGGAGTTTACATACAAGATTAAAGCAACGAATAGCGGTCAGTTTGTAGTGCCGCCGGCTTACGCAGAGTCAATGTATAACCGCTTATTACAAGCGCGCTCATTGCCTGCTAACCTTGTTGTGGGACGTGCTGGTAAATAAATCTATATTACTTTGTCATTCCCGCGCAGGCGGGAATCTAGGCAGCTTTCATGATTGCCATCCTAACTGGATTCCCGCCTACGCGGGAATGACGATGCGTTTAGTTTTAATTGACTGTTTATGAAAAGATCGCACTTGTTAAAAACCATATTACTGCATATCAAAACAAGACAACGTTTTTTAAGTTACTGGCTAGCGCTCATTGCGCTGATCGCTTTAACTCTAATTGCATTACGCCTAACGCCTAAACCAGCGCTTTCAAGCTTAATCCCCCACTCCACCGCCATTTATGCAGTCGATGGCACCTTGTTACGACTCACCCTAGCCTCAGATGCCCAATACCAGTTGTGGGTGCCGCTAAAAGACATTCATCCTAACGCAGCTGAAGCGGTTAAATTGTATGAAGATCGCTATTTTGACTGGCATTTTGGCGTTAACCCTATTGCGTTGTTGCGTGGCATGGCGCGTACTTACTCGAGTGGCTCTCGCCAAGGCGCATCCACCATTAGCATGCAATTGGCTCGTGGGTTGTACGGTATAGATTCACGCACGATAAGTGGGAAAGTAAAGCAGATACTGGCTGCAGTCTGGTTAGAGTCGCGCTATTCAAAACACGATATTCTAGAAGCTTATTTGAATATTGCGCCCTACGGTGGCAATATTAAAGGCATCGCTACTGCCAGTTTGTTTTACTTTAACAAGCCTGCCAACCGATTGAACTTACCTGAAACAATAACGCTGGCTGTGATTCCACAAAACCCTAATAAACGCCTTAGCATTAATAACAAAAACGCCCAGTTAAACGAAGCTAGAAGCCGCTTATGGCAAGACTGGCTAGCCAAGCATCCAGAAGATGTTAAATATTCAGCTGATATGCGCTTGCCAGCACAATCATTAAAAGAAGCAAAACGTTTAAGTAGCCAAAACTTACCTTTTTTGGCACCGCATTTTACCGATGCATTACTTGCCGAGCATCGCAATCAAGCTACCATACACACGGGCTTAAACATTCAGGCGCAAGCCACGCTAGAGCGCATGATTTCCAGCTACATTGAGAATAATAAAAACTTAGGTATTAACAATGTCAGCGCTATTTTGTATGATGCAAAAACCATGCAGGTCAAAGCGTTAGTCGGCTCTGCTGATTACTTCAATGCAGCCATTGATGGTCAAGTAAATGGCACAGCGGCTAAGCGCTCTCCAGGCTCTACCTTAAAACCGTTCATTTACGGATTAGCGTTGGATCAAAGTTTGATCCATCCTGCCAGTATTTTAAAAGATGCACCTACTAGCTTCGGCCCTTACAGCCCAGAAAATTTTGATGGTCGTTTCATCGGGCCAATCACTGCGACAGATGCCTTGATACGCTCGCGCAATGTACCGGCGGTAAGTTTAGCGTCCAAGCTCACACAACCTAGTTTGTACGATTTTCTAAAAAATGCAGGCGTGAGTGATTTAAAAAGTGAATCTCATTATGGGCTAGCGCTCGCATTAGGCGGTGGAGAGCTAACGATGGAAGAGCTCGTCAGTTTGTACGCCATGCTAGCCAACCACGGTCGCTTTGTGCCTTACGCTCTTACAAAAGGCAATGCGGCAACTTTTCCATTATTAAGTGAAGAGTCTGCTTATATTACTTTGGATATGCTTCGACAAAATCCTCGCCCAGACACAGGCGAACCTGACTTATACAAAACCGCTTGGAAAACAGGCACCTCTTGGGGCTTCCACGATGCATGGACGATAGGCGTAAGCGGCAACAATGTATTAGCGGTGTGGGTGGGTAATTTCGACGGCAAACCTAACCCTGCATTTATCGGCATCAAAACTGCCGCGCCTTTATTCTTTCAGATTTTAGATAGCCTACGCCATCAACGTTTACTAAACTCAAAAACGGAAGTCGAAGCGATGCCGCCTCACTCCTTAACCAAGGTAAAAGTATGTACTGCAAGTGGGGACTTGCCCAACCAATACTGTAAAAATCTCAGTGAAACTTGGTTTATCCCAGGAAAATCCCCCATTAAAATCAGCACCCTACATAGACCCGTATATTTCGACAATGAAACAAACCAGGTTGTCTGCGGTGCAGGAGTAAATACGCGAGAAGAAATCATCGAGTTTTGGAGCTCTGATATGCTGCGATTATTCCGTGAAGCGGGCATGCCGCGGCGCGTACCGCCGACACTGCCTGCTGAATGTAGCAACAATCGTAACCAAGTGATCGACGACAAGCCACAAATCACCTCGCCACTCAGAGGCGTCACCTACACCATACGTTTAAGTAAGCCAGAAACCATTGCCCTTAAAGCCAGTCGTGGCGGTCAGGGGGCTATTTACTGGTTTGCTGATAATGGGTTTATTGCTAAAAGTGAGGCTGGTGCAGGCATCGCATGGTCACCTCAAAAAGCTGGACATTATTTGTTACGTGCGGTTGATAATACAGGGCAATCCGATAGCCGTGAGGTAGTGGTAGAGTTTGTGCCTTAGGCTAACTTTTAGCCCAAGGCACAAACTACCAAAGCACAAGATATAGTTGACGAAAATAATGACTTAACTGTTCAATTTTCGGCTATCCCCATTGCCACTTTTAACTCGCCAGCAGTTATTTGATCTAAATTATCCAACGCTGCAACCAAGTTCAACGCCTCCATGTGCTTACCAGTATTCTCAGCAATCAGTCCCAAATAATACATTGCGTTGCTGTTATTGCCATTCTTTGCAATGACTTGATTAAAGTATTGCTCTGCTTTGGCTTCATTTTTTAAGCTATATTCAGCAATCGCTCGGTAAAACAAGGCTTCCGTAGTGTTAGGTTCTTTGTCATACCACGCTACAGCTATCTTATTCAGCATCTCCCAGTTCTCAGTTTTTAAGGGCTGAACAATACGCATAAAGAACGGCCATTTCTCTTCAGTTTCTGCCCAGAAAGGTAACTCACTGGTACTTACAATGCTTTGTTCAGGCTGGTTAAGCAAATGCTTCACCCATTCAACAGACATATTGTAATAAAAGGCATTATGACCTGGGCTTTTCACGGTGATGATAGCCACTAAATTACCAGACTCATCAAATACTCCACCGCCGCTATCGCCTAGCCGAAAGGTGTTACTGGCTCTCACTACCACACTGTCATCCATAGGGTATAAGCCTTTAACAAAACCTGATGTAGCATTAGGGCGAGGAGAAAAACCAGCGAAACCAACAGAATAAACTGGTTGCTCGTATTTAAGATTTTGACTTGAGCCTATATTGGCTATAGGTAGATTAAGACCTTCAACCTTTAGAATGCATAAATCATGATGCCAATCTGGCTTGAGTGCGCTCGCGGCGTAATTTTCGCCCTTAGCATTAATAGTCACAGAAACCGCATTTGCAACTACATGACAATTAGTCACGACTTGGTCTTTGGCTATCACTACGCCTGAACCTAGGCCGTAACCACCATTGGTTAATCCTACTTGTATTTTCACAACATGCTGACTAATGTCTTGTACCAACTCATCCGTTGGCATTGCCCAACTGTAAGTCGTGGTACACATATAAAGTAAAGCAATCATTAGTCTTGTCATGATGGACTCCAATATCAAGTTGAATGTTACATATTTAAGTAAAAACCTTTTAAAAATTAAATTAACAGTACTTCTTAACTTGTATTACATGATTTTATTTAGCAATTTGTATACCAAGTCACTGATTAAAATATGTAATAAAGTGTAATTCTATATATGGATTGCGCATTTAATCGTTGAATTAAGCGCATTTTTACGTGAGGTTTTATTGTTTTATAAAGCTGCGTTGAGCTTACTTAGTGCCATGCTTGGAGCCATGGGATTGGTTGTGTAGTGATAAGAGCTAGTTAGATTAAATAAAGTTTACTCAAAATTTTTAGCTCATTAAGTTTGGCCATACTTAAAGTTTTTTGTAGAAACATGCTTCAAATAACATATTTGAAACAATTAAATAAAACTTAAGCCAGCGCACAGACTATCTTTTTGCACAACAAGAGTGCAACAGTGACTAATTTCCGCCAAATTTCAGAATTTGTTCTAACAAGCCAGGAAAACGACTATTGATATCGTTAATACGTAAAACATTACGATTTTCCACACCTACTTTACCTGTATGAATAATGCCCGCTTCACGCAAGATACGGAAATGATGAGATAGCGTGGATTTTGCCATATTGGGACAAGGTGCAGCCTCAGAGCAAGACATGCAGCCATCTTTTTGAAGCATGCTACTGACAATGCGTAGACGCATTGGATCAGCAAGCGCACCAAGCAGCCCTGCTAAAGTAATGTCTTCTGTAAATGGATGAACAAATTGAACCATAAAAGAATTATACAGTAAGTGTTGACATAGTACAATAGTTCGATAATAATGAACTATTGAATAAACATTTTATTCACAAAAATAGATTCAACAATATAGCAATTAGATACTCAAACTTAAATACAAATGAAATGGAGATTATTATGTCTAAAAAACTAGCAGGTAAAGTCGCACTGGTGACTGGCGCATCTAAAGGGATTGGCGCCGCCATAGCCCTGCGGTTGGCTGATGAAGGTGCATTAGTTGCCGTCAACTATAACAGCAGCAAAGAAGGTGCTGACCGCGTAGTAACAGAAATCGTTAGCAAAGGCGGCAAAGCGATTGCCGTGTATGGCAATCTTTCAAATCCAGAAGAAATTAAAAGTGTCGTCGATGAAACCAAAGTATCACTGGGTGCGATTGATATTCTGGTTAATAACGCAGGCGTGTATGAGTTTAGTCCGCTTGATGCCATCACACCAGAACACTTCCACAAGCAATTTAACCTTAACGTATTAGGCTTACTACTTGTTTCACAAGAAGCGGTGCGTGCATTTAGCGAAAAAGGCGGCAGTATTGTGAATATCAGTTCGGGAGTATCAACCATTACCCCACCAAACAGCGCCGTATATACAGCTACCAAAGGAGCAGTGGACGCTATAACGATGGTGCTATCAAAAGAGTTAGCGGGGCGTAATATTCGCGTTAATGCCGTAAACCCCGGCATGATTGCAACTGAAGGTGTAGTAACTGCTGGCTTCCATGAAGGTGATATGCGTCATTGGATTGAGTCAGTAACACCTATGCAGCGCATTGGAACGGTAGATGAAATTGCATCAGTAGTGGCGTTTTTAGTCTCTAATGATGCAGCTTATGTGACAGGTGAAACACTCCATGTGACAGGTGGCTTACGCTAAATCTATAACTATTTTAATTTAAGCTTCATATACTAATTAACATTATGCTATAAATTAAAAAGGGCGCAAATTGCGCCCTTTTTACATGTTTAAATCTATTAAAGCAACAACCTACGCACATCGCTTAACATCATGCGCATATGGCTAGTAAAGCGAGCACCATCAGCACCATCTACCACACGGTGGTCATAAGATAGCGACATAGGCAACATTAAACGTGGCTCAAAAGCTTTGGTTTTAGGGTCGTATACAGGCTGCATACTTGAGCGTGATACACCTAAAATCGCCACTTCAGGGCAGTTAATGATAGGCGTAAACATCGTACCGCCAATACCACCTAAGCTTGAAATAGTGAAGCAGCCACCTTGCATTTCTTCTACCTTAAGCTTGCGTTCACGCGCTTTGGTTGAAAGTTCGCCTAAATCACGGGCAATATCCAGTACGTCTTTTTGCTGTACATCTTTGACTACTGGCACCACCAAACCATCTGGCGTGTCGCAGGCGAAGCCAATGTTGAAATAGTTTTTTAATATCAAGCTATCGCCATCAGGTGAAAGTGATGAGTTAAAGTTTGGGTAAGCTTTAAGCGCATTCACAGAAGCTTTAATCAAAAATGCCAACATAGTGAGTTTAACGCCACGTTTCTCAGCATCGGCTTGCATAGACTTTCTAAAGTCTTCCAAGTCAGTAATATCAGCTTCATCAAATTGCGTTACATGCGGAGCCGTTACCCAGTTACGATGTAAATTTGCACCTGATAGTTTTTTAATGCGTGAAAGTGGTTTGTTCTCAATAGCACCAAATTGGCTGAAATCAATCACTGGCATAGGTAAAGCAGCAAAGCCGCTGACGCCTGCGCCCATGTTCTCTGTACGCGGTTTAGCCAATTCGCCCTTTACATAAGACTGAACATCGGCTTGTACAATACGGTTTTTAGGCGCACTACCTTTTACAAAAGCTAAATTAACACCTAACTCACGTGCAAACTTACGTACTGATGGGCTAGCATGCGATAGCTTGCCTGCATCTACGACTGCGCTAGCACCAACTGGTACAGGCTGTTGAGATGGTGCAATGGTTTTTGGTGGCTCTGGCGCTGGACGGCTAGGCTCTGGAATTGCCACTGCAGCAGCAACTGGCTTTTCAGCAGTTGGTTGCGGTGCTGTAGCTTTCACTTCTACAACTGGCGCTGCTGAGTTGCTCACGTCCATTGTTAAAATCAAACTGCCTTGTGAGGCTTTGTCGCCAACCTTTACCTTTACTTCTTTGACAACACCAGAGTATGGTGAAGGAATATCCATAGAAGCCTTATCAGACTCAACCGTCATGAGTGAGTCTTCTTTAGCAACAGTGTCGCCAGCTTTAACTAATACTTCAATAACATCAACACTATCAAAATTGCCGATATCGGGGACAAGTATGTCTTGAATTGCCATGTCTTCGTATCCTTAAATTGTTGTTGGGTTAGGCTTAGTAGCATCTAACTTGTATTTTTTAATCGCTTCAGCCGCTTTGCTTGCAGGCAATTTACCATCATCTGCCAGCGCTTTAAGCGCAGCTAACACTACGTAATATCTATCAACTTCAAAGAAGCTACGTAATGCTTCGCGACTATCTGAACGGCCATAGCCATCGGTACCTAATGCCACAAATCGTTGCGGTACAAAGTTTTGAATTTGATCTGCAAATGAGCGCATATAGTCAGTTGAAGCAATCACTGGTCCTTCAGCCTTTTGTAAACACTGAGCTACATAGCTAAGTCTTGGCTTGGCTTCTGGATTCAACATGTTTTGGCGTTCTGCATCAATGCCTTCACGACGCAACTCGGTAAAGCTAGTCACGCTCCAAACATCAGATGAAACGCCCCAGTCTTTTTCTAGCAACTCACCCGCTGCAATGACTTCGCGCAGAATCACGCCAGAACCCATCAATTGCACCTTAGGACCCTTAGCTTTTGACTTACTAAAGCTGTACATACCTTTTAAGATACCTTCAGCAGAGTCTTTTGGCATTTCAGGATGCGTGTAGTTTTCATTCATCAAGGTGATGTAGTAATACACATCTTCTTGATTTTGCACCATGCGACGCAAACCTTCTTGAATAATCACAGCTAACTCATACGCAAATGTTGGGTCGTAAGATATACAGTTTGGAATCGTTGCTGACATCAAGTGGCTATGACCATCTTCGTGCTGCAAACCTTCGCCATTCAATGTTGTACGTCCTGCAGTAGCCCCTAACAAGAAACCACGCGCGCGGCTATCACCAGCCGCCCATGCAAAGTCGCCAATACGTTGGAAGCCAAACATTGAGTAGTAAATATAGAACGGAATCATTTGCGTGCCAGTGACACTGTATGACGTTGCTGCTGCTAACCAGCTTGCGAATGAGCCCGCTTCGTTAATACCTTCTTCTAAAATCTGACCAGTTTTTGATTCTTTGTAGTACATCACTTGGTCAGAATCTTGTGGTTCGTACAACTGACCAACAGAAGAGTAAATACCTAATTGACGGAACATACCTTCCATACCGAAAGTACGTGCTTCATCTGGCACGATAGGCACGACATACTTGCCGATTTCTTTATCTCGCACCAAGGTTGAAAGAATACGCACGAACGCCATAGTCGTTGAAATTTCACGTTCACCTGTCGCAGCTAGCATGTTCTCAAAGGCAGAAAGTTCAGGTACTTTAAGCTCGTTACCTTTGCGACGACGTTGTGGTACAAAACCGCCCATCGCATTACGACGCTCAGCAAGGTATTGCATTTCCGGGCTATCATCCGCTGGTTTATAGAATGATAGGTTTTCAACTTGCTCATCCGTTAATTGCAAATCGAAGCGGTCACGGAATTTTTTGAGTGACTCAATATCCATGCTTTTTTGTTGGTGAGTCGTATTTTGACCTTCGCCCGCATCGCCCATGCCATAACCTTTAACAGTTTTGGCTAGAATTACAGTAGGTTGACCTTTATGGTTTACCGCTGAATGATAAGCCGCATACACTTTGTGCGGATCATGACCACCGCGATTTAAGCGCCAAATATCCGTATCTGACATGGCCGCAACCATTTCTTTAAGCTCAGGATATTTGCCAAAGAAATGCTCACGTGTATACGCGCCACCTTTTTGCTTAAAGTTCTGGTATTCACCATCCACGCACTCTTCCATGCGTTTTTTCAGCAAACCATCTTTATCCATAGCTAGCAATGGATCCCAATAAGAACCCCATACCACTTTCAGTGCGTTCCAGCCAGCACCGCGGAAATTAGACTCAAGCTCCTGAATGATTTTGCCATTGCCGCGCACAGGGCCATCAAGACGCTGTAAGTTACAGTTAATCACAAAAATCAGATTATCTAAACCTTCACGCGCTGCGAGTGAAATTGCACCTTGTGATTCAGGCTCATCCATTTCACCATCGCCACAGAACACCCAAACTTTACGATCGCTAGTATCTGCAATACCGCGGTTATGCATGTATTTTAAAAAGCGCGCTTGATAAATACCTGCCAAAGGGCCTAAACCCATTGAAACCGTTGGAAACTGCCAGAAGTCCGGCATCAACCAAGGATGCGGGTAGCTGGATAAACCATTGCCAGCTGTCTCTTGGCGGAAGTTATCCATTTGCTCTTCAGTAAAGCGGCCCTCTAAGAAAGCTCGCGCGTACACACCTGGTGAAGAGTGTCCTTGAAAGTAGACGCAGTCTCCACCAAAGTTTTCAGTTGGCGCACGGAAGAAATAGTTAAAACCAGTGTCATATAAAGTTGCCGCAGACTGGAAGCTAGCAATATGTCCGCCTACACCTGGTGACTTTTCGTTCGCGCGTAATACGGTCATAATCGCATTCCAACGAACTAGCGCACGTACGCGGCGTTCCATTTCCGGGTCGCCTGGCAATTTAGATTGCAAATGGGTAGGGATGGTATTAACGTAAGCGGTTGTTGCTTTATAGGGTAAATTGCTGCCTGAGCGACGCGCTTTATCAATCATTGCTTCAAGCAAAAAGTGAGCGCGCTCTGTACCTTCGTTTTCAATGACGGCAGTGAGTGCTTCTAGCCATTCCTGTGTTTCTAGCGGGTCAGTTTCAGTTAAGCCCTTGTCTTGAATAGTAGCGTTTTGATTCGTTGCCATGCGTGAGATTTCTCCGTGTTGTGGTTGCTGCGCGTATAATTTGTAGAAAACAAAAATACAAAACGCTACAGCAACTAAACGTGATTAGATTGTTCTAAACGACGAACTTACCTTAAAAAAATTAATTTTGAAGCTATAGTGTGGCTTTTTTAGGCTTTCTGGTCAAGTTAAACCGTGCTGAATAGCCCGTGAAATATTGACATTCGCTACAATTGTCTTACATATCATATGAGAGTTAGAGAAAAATAAATGTCACTAAAGTTAACTCAATTTCAGGAAATTGGTAGTGAAAATACACTAACTTCGTATAAACACATGCTTTTCATCCTAACTGAAAATGAAACTGAAAATATTCCTTATAGCGAAATATTGCATACAAAACTTAAGCGCACCCACAGCGAGTACAAAGATTTATACAAAACGCCATTAACGACAGACTTGCCAACTGGTGGTATAGCAAGTTTTGTAGTTTTAGAAGAAAAATTGAATACGTTTCAACGCCATACCTTGCTTCGCAAAGCAATAGCGCCATTATTAGATGAACAACCTTCAGAACTTGCCATTTTCGTTTTTGGCAATGAGGCTATACGTGCATCAAATGCTTGCGCTGCTTACTATGTAGCAACGGTCAATGCCGCTAAACTACCCAATCGAAAAAAAGATGACAAGTTTAAAGCTTTAGAAAAAATCAGCATACACGGTTATGCAGCCCAACATGATTACGCTTACGTGAATGCTCGTGTAGCTGGTAACACGCTATGCCGTCAACTCACGATTACGCCTCCAAATGAACTCACTCCTACAATATACCGCGAAAAAGTAGCTGCATTAGCGAAAGAGCTTGATTGGATGCATGAAGAGTTTAATATGCCAAAGCTTAAAGAAATGGGTGCTGGCGCATTCTACTCCGTTGGTCAGGGCAGTAGCCCTCAAGATGCAGCTATTGTGCATTTAACCTATCTACCAAAAGATGCTAAAAAGAGTATTGCTCTAGTGGGTAAAGGTATCTGTTTTGACACAGGTGGGCACAATTTAAAACCAGCAAAATATATGCAAGGCATGCATGAAGACATGAATGGCAGTGCAGTAGCGTTAGGTATCTTACTTGCCGCAACACAGCTGCAACTGCCAGTGAGGCTTGACTGCTGGCTAGCTATCTCACAAAACCATATTGGCCCGCTGTCTTACAAGCAAAATGATGTAGTGACTGCGCTTAACGGTATGACTATAGAAATCGTTCATACTGATGCTGAAGGCCGTATGGTGTTGGCTGACACGTTGACGTTAGCGAGTCGCGTTAATGAGAATGGTCAGCTTCCAGATGCTATTATTGATTTCGCCACACTGACAGGTACTATGATATCGGCACTTGGCACCCGCATGAGTGGCATTATTGCCAATCGCGCTGATCTAGCTAACGAAGCTGTTCAGGCTGGCAAGGATTCTGGTGAGCGCATTGTCGCTTTCCCGTATGATGACGATTATGAAACTGACTTGGATAGCGATATTGCAGACATCTTGCAATGCACAATCGATGGCGATGCGGATCATATTCATGCAGCACGCTTTTTAGGAAGATTTATAGAGAATGACTTGGCTTGGCTGCATACTGACTTGTCCTCCGCAAGCAATGAAGGCGGACTAGGCGCAGTAAGCAGCGACACAACTGGTTTTGGCGTTGGTTTTGGCTTAGCTCTCATTAAAATCTTAATCAGCTCTAATTAAGCTGATAATACGATAGATTTTTGAACTGTTGAGCTACCCTATTAACATGATGTTTCTAGAAAGATTACATAATGCAAAGTACTTATGACAACCTATCTTGGTTAGCTTTATTTCCAGAGCTTAGTGGTTTAGATCTACTTGCCAAAGATTTACTTGCAAAGTATGTGCGTATTGTCGAAGCACCGATTGGCACTATTGGCTATCGTGAGGGGACACCATGCGGGGCTTATGTGATGCGCTTAGAGGGTAAATCTCGTGTATACAAAATGTCGACAGGCGGACGTGAAATTCTACTTTACAGGGTAGGTGCGGGAGAAACATGCGTTATCACTACGACCTGCCTGTTAGGCAATAGTGACTATCCAGCCTCGACCATAGTGGAAGAATCGATTCGTGATGCACTCATTCCTGCCGCAGCATTCCATCAGTTAATGATCGACTCCGCAGTTTTCAGAAAATTTGTTATGACAAATTATGGCGCATTGATAACTGACCTCATCGTATTATTAGATGAGGTGGCATTCCACAGCTTAGATGCAAGATTAGCAAAAGTGTTACTTGATGCCAAATCATCACAAATAACACGCACTCATCAACAAATTGCAGATGAGCTTGGTACGGCACGCGAGGTAGTTAGCCGACAATTAAAGCGACTCGAACAAAAAGGAGCTGTATCATTAGGTCGAGGGCAGGTAGAAATCATCGATCGCAGCACTTTAGAAAAGTTAGCAAACTCTTAATAGCACTTCCGAGAACTCAACCTTACCCAAGGCGAGAACGTATTTATCTACCCAAGAAATGTGCGGGTATTCCTAGACAAAGGCAGCCATATAAAGCTGAC
>NZ_JAQSCU010000009.1 GCF_029945535.1 Methylotenera sp. | reverse complement strand
CCCACGACAACAGGAATCACAATCCTGGACTCTACCAACTGAGCTACAGCCACCATAGAGACTTTAAGTACTGGTCTGCCCGACAGGAATCGAACCTGTAACCCCCAGCTTAGAAGGCTGGTGCTCTATCCGGTTGAGCTACGGGCAGATTGTGGTTACAAGACTTTATATTTGCATATAAAGTTTCGGGCTGACTTTCATCTTGACTTATTGAACTTTATTACGAAATTCAACAAGTTAAAATTTGGTCGGCGTGGAGAGATTCGAACTCCCGACATCCTGCTCCCAAAGCAGGCGCGCTACCAGGCTACGCTACACGCCGAAGGGCAGAAATATACTGCAAACCGGGCTGAAGGTCAAATCTATTATGATAAAATGTTACTTTATTTTTAATGTAGCTTAAAAAGTAAGCAAAATAATATCTAATGACTGCTCAAATAATTGATGGCAAAGCCATTGCTGAAAATCTTTTAAACTCGATTAAAGAACGTATCAATAATCGCCTACAAGCAAACAAACGTGCGCCCGGTTTGGCCGTGATCGTTCTGGGTGCAGACCCTGCGTCTAGCATCTATGTTCGCAATAAACGTTTAGCCTGCGAAAAAGTCGGCATTCGCTCCATCGCTTATGATTTACCAGATTCAACTTCTGAGGCCGAACTGCTTACGCTGATCGAACAATTGAATCAGGACGATACCATTGATGGCATTCTCGTACAGGCGCCGCTACCGCCTCAAATTAAAGATGAACATATTATTGAGCGCATTAGCCCAAATAAAGATGTTGATGGCTTTCACCCTTACAACATTGGCAGACTTGCTGTTCGCCAGCCCACCTTGCGCTCTTGCACGCCTTTTGGCGTCATTAAAATGCTACAAGCAAGCAATATAGAACTAATGGGCTTGGACGCGCTAGTCGTAGGTGTGTCAAACCATGTGGGCCGTCCGATGGCATTAGAGCTGTTACTCGCAGGCTGTACGGTAACCAGTTGCCATCGACATACTAAAGATTTGGCTAAGATGGTTCAGCAAGCCGATTTGATTGTCGCTGCCGCAGGAAAACCTGGGCTGATACAAGGTGCTTGGATTAAGCCCGGCGCCATTGTCATTGATATTGGTATTAACCGACTGGCTGATGGCAGCATTTCTGGCGATGTTGATTTCAAAGCTGCGAAAGAGCGTGCAGGCTACATCTCACCAGTACCGGGCGGCGTAGGCCCAATGACGGTTGCCACTTTGATGGAAAACACATTATTAGCACTAGAGTTGAGCGAAGCAAAGTTTTAATAGCTTGTAGATAATTATTTAGCAAATAATTCAATGAATTAGGCTAATTTTGCATCAAAGCTAGTTTCAGTGTACACTCACGCGCTTAATTTTATAAAAGCATAATTCTTAGGTAGTTTTCTTAAGTAACTCTTTTTAAGTTTTTTGAGGCACACCATGGCAGAAGTTATTACTAAACAGTTCACCCCTTACCAGCCAAAGGCTGACGAACAGTATATGAGCAAACCACAGCTCAATCACTTTCGTAAGATTTTGAATGATTGGAAAGCAGACTTAAGCCAAGAACTTGATCGCACCGTACATACGATGCAGGATGAAGTCACGATGTTTGCGGACCCGAATGACCGCGCAAGCCAAGAGTCAGATATGACTTTAGAACTTCGCAACCGCGACCGTGAGCGTAAACTTATCAAGAAAATTGACGAGACTTTACGTAACATTGATAGCGACGAATACGGCTATTGTGAAGGTTGCGGCATTGAGATTGGTCTAAAACGCCTAGAAGCCCGCCCAACCGCGACACTTTGCATTGATTGCAAAACACTAGATGAAATGCGTGAGAAACAAGTGGCTAAATAATTAGGCAACTAAATCTTGTGTAAAATAAAAGCCTGATTAGTCGGGCTTTTATTTTTTAAAGGTACATTGTTATTTTTATGCAGCAAAAAGCCCGCTTTCGCGGGCTTTTTACTTACACACTTACCAACTTATTCGTCAGCTTCTGCCTCTGATTTAGCTTCTGTAGCTGGCGCTTCAATTAAAGCCTTCATGCTTAAACGGACGCGACCTTTTTCATCGGCTTCAACCACTTTCACTTTAACAATATCGCCTTCTTTTAAGAAGTCACTTACCGCATTTACACGTTGATGTGCAATTTGTGAAATGTGCAATAAGCCATCTTTACCAGGAATTAGCGACACGATCGCACCAAAATCAAGTAATTTAAGCACAGTACCTTCGTACACATTACCGATTTCAACTTCAGCAGTAATTTCAGCAATACGACGTTGTGCTTCAGCACCTTGCTCTGAGCTTGTACAAGCGATTTTCACTGTACCATCTTCAGTAATATCAATGCTAGTACCTGTTTCTTCAGTAAGCGCGCGAATCACTGCGCCGCCTTTACCAATCACATCACGGATTTTTTCAGGGTTGATTTTCATCACGATAATGCGTGGTGCAAATGCTGACATTTCAGTATTGGCACTACTCATTGCCGCTTTCATAATACCTAAAATATGCGCACGGCCTTCTTTAGCTTGCGCTAAAGCCACTTGCATAATTTGTGAAGTGATCCCTGTGATTTTGATGTCCATTTGCAGCGCAGTAATACCATCTTCTGTACCTGCTACTTTAAAGTCCATATCACCTAGATGATCTTCGTCACCTAAAATATCCGTCAACACTGCAACGCGGTTGCCTTCTTTAATCAAGCCCATCGCAATACCCGCTACGAGTGATTTCATTGGCACGCCAGCATCCATCAACGCTAGACAGCCGCCACACACTGAAGCCATTGAGCTTGAACCGTTAGATTCAGTAATTTCAGAAACCACACGCATGGTGTAGTCAAAATCTGCTTGATCTGGCAATGCAGCGATTAGTGAACGTTTCGCTAAGCGGCCATGGCCGATTTCACGTCGTTTTGGTGTACCTACACGACCAGTTTCACCAGTCGCATACGGAGGCATGTTGTAATGCAACATGAAGCGATCTTTAAACTCGCCCTGTAGTGCATCAATCACTTGTTCATCACGGCCTGTACCAAGCGTTGCAACCACCAAAGCTTGTGTTTCACCGCGCGTGAACAATGCAGAACCATGCGTACGTGGCAACACGCCTGTACGGATGCTGATTGGACGTACTGTGCGCGTATCGCGGCCATCAATACGTGGCTCGCCATTTAAAATTTGGCTACGTACTGTTTTAGCTTCTAGATTAAACAACTCACCTTTGATTTTATTGGCTTCAGCTGTTGAAGTTTCTTCAGTAATTAACTCGCCCAATACGCGGCTAGTAATTTCTGATAACTTAGCTGAACGCGCGCCTTTTGCTTTGATTTGGAATGCCGCATTAATATCCGCAGCCGCTAATTCAGCCACTTTTGCGATTAATGCTGTATCTGGTTCTGGAGCAACCCAGTCCCATGCATCTTTACCAGCTTCAGCAGCTAATTCAGCAATCATTTTAATGACTGCTTGCATTTGCTCATGACCGAACACTACAGCGCCAAGCATCACTTCTTCTGAAAGCTCTTTCGCTTCTGATTCCACCATCATTACGGCTGTTTCAGTAGCAGCAACAACCAAGTCCAACTCAGTTTCTACCAATTGCGCTTTAGTTGGGTTTAATACATATTCTTCATTGATATAACCAACACGAGCCGCACCTAGTGGACCGAAGAATGGAATACCTGATAATGACATTGCTGCAGAAGCACCGATAATCGCTGGAATATCAGCATCAATTTCTGGATCTGATGACAATACAGTTGCCACGACCTGAACTTCGTTATAAAACGCTTCTGGGAATAATGGACGTAGTGGACGGTCGATTAAACGACTTGTCAGTGTTTCTTTTTCTGAAGGACGGCCTTCACGTTTGAAAAAGCCACCTGGGATTTTACCTGCAGCATAAGTTTTTTCCATGTAATCCACTGTTAATGGGAAAAAATCTTGGCCTGCTTTCACTTCTGATTTACTCGTAACGGCTACCAACACCACTGTATCGCCGTAGCTCACCAACACAGCCGCATCGGCTTGGCGTGAGATTTCACCTGTTTCAAGAGTGAGCGTATGCGCACCATATTGAATACTTTTAGTTACTTTATTAAACATTATTTTTCCTTTGTCATATCAATAAGCTGCTATTCACTACCCAATAACAGCCGACTTTTTTCTAACTCAATTTTTAAAATTTGGTGATTACTTTTTTACTACCATTTTTAGCAGATATTAATAACTATTAAAAACGAAAAAGCCGACGCATATCACCATGCAATCGGCTTTTCTCACAATTATAAAAGTGAGCCAGAATATAACAAGCAAGTCACTTTTATAAAAATTACTTACGTAAGCTCAAACGCTCAATCAATGTTTGATAACGGCTTGAATCTTTACGTTTTAAATAATCTAACAAGCTACGACGTTGACTAACTAAAGCCAACAAACCGCGACGTGAATGGTTGTCTTTTTTGTTAGATTTAAAATGCTCTGTTAAGTATGTAATGCGGCTAGTTAAAAGCGCAACTTGCACTTCTGGGCTAGCGGTATCATTTGGAGCACGTTGATATTCTTTAACGATTTTTGCAGTATCTAAAGCTGTAGTTGCCATTTTTTTTCCTAATAATTAGCGTCAATGCAAAAGTAGAAAACCCACTAAAGCATTCATTTACAAAATGAACTAAGCATTCTAAAGATAAATCTATGATTTATCAAGTAGCTTTGTATATTTAAGCTACTCTGTGTCACTTAATTTCCCATGTGTCGAATTAAACGCTTTGGTGCGATTTTTCCATCGCTCGACAATTCACCCAGCCCTAAAAAGTCTTGCTGCTCACTATACAGTCGTAGCAAACCTTTAGGCACTGCACCGCTCCTCCACACGCCCTGACCTTGTTGCAGATAGAACACGCTATCGTCATCTAGAGTAATCGCTGGCAAATGCTGCACGGCACTGTCTTCTGGCAGCAAAGCGGCTTCTCTTTGCTCTAGCGTCATAGCTTCTAATTGTTCTAACGTGATGGTTTGCGCTATTTTGTAGTTAGCGGTAGCTGTTCTGCGCAAACCAATTAAATGTGCGCCACAACCCAGTTGCTTAGCAATGTCTTCAGCCAAGGTACGAATATAAGTGCCTTTCGTGCAAGTCACGGTAATAACGGCTTCATCTTGTTTGAAATCGTCGACAGTAATATGATGAATAGTAATCAGGCGAGCTTTACGCTCTATTTCTATGCCAGCCCGTGCATATTCATACATGGCTTTGCCTTCGTGCTTTAAGGCAGAAAACATAGGGGGAACTTGGCTGATTTCTCCGAGAAACTGCTGGCAGGCTTGCTCAAACTGCGTTCGACTAACATTCACAGATTGCGTTGTCAGCACCTCGCCCTCTGCATCACCAGTATTGGTAGTAACACCTAGCCTTAAAGTCGCAACGTAGGTTTTATCTGCATCAGTGAGGTAATGCGCAAATTTTGTGGCTTCACCAAAGCAAAGCGGCAGCAAGCCTGTCGCCAATGGATCTAGCGTGCCTGTATGCCCAGCTTTTGCGGCTTGATATAGCCATTTGGCTTTTTGTAAGGCTTGGTTGCTAGAAAAACCGATGGGTTTATCCAGCAACAACACGCCACTTACATTTCGTTTGGTTCTTTTAAACTGCAAGAATCTGGTCTCTGCTGGCTAGCGTGTTTAGAATTATTTTTTATTTATTTCGGGGACGTTATCTGGATTGGTCGCAAGTGCTTCATCAATCAATTTTGACATCATCATGCCATTATCAATTGAAGCGTCATAGACAAAATGCAGTTGCGGAACCGTGCGAAGCAACATGCGTTTAGCCACTTGCGTTCTTAGGAAGCCCGCTGACTTTTCTAGACCTTGCTGCAAACTATCACTGGCTTTACTAGCGCTGTAAAAGATCTTCGCATGCGCCATATCACCAGTCACCTCAACCGCAGTGATCGTGACCATTTTCACACGGGGATCTTTTACTTCAAATTGCAGCAAATCAGCGAGTTCACGCTGCATTTGCTCTGCAACTCGATGGCTTCTTGAGAAATCCTTAGCCATTATAGGGTACGCGCCACTTCAACGATTTCATACACTTCTAAAATATCGCCAACCTCAATATCATTAAAGTTCTTCAATGACAGACCGCACTCAAAGTTATTTTTAACTTCTTTAACGTCATCTTTAAAGCGTTTGAGAGAGTCCAATTCACCAGTATGAATAATCACGTTATTACGTAATACGCGCACTCTTGAAGAGCGTTTAATCAACCCATCTTGCACGTAACAACCAGCAATAGCGCCGATTTTAGAGATACGGAACACTTCACGGATCTCTACGGTACCAATCATGCTTTCTCTTTGCTCTGGCGCTAACATACCACCTAGAGCGGCTTTAATCTCGTCAACAGCTTCATAAATAATATTGTAGTAACGCACATCTACGCCTAGCGTTTCTATCAATTTACGAGCGCCTGAATCTGCACGAACGTTAAAGCCGATCAACACGGCTTTTGATGCTGCAGCCAAGTTAACATCTGACTCACTAATTGCACCCACGCCTGTATGAATAATATTCACTTTTACTTCTGAGGTAGATAGCTTTTGCAAACTTGTGGCCAAAGCTTCGTAGGAACCTTGAACATCAGATTTAATAATGAGTCCTAAAGTTTGTTGTGAAGCACCCTCGCCCATTTGGTCGAACATGTTCTCAAGTTTAGCGGCTTGTTGTTTAGCTAATTTCACATCGCGGAATTTACCTTGACGGAAGTTTGCGATTTCACGCGCTTTACGCTCATCGTTAAGTACGATCATTTCTTCACCGGCACTTGGTACGTCTGACAAACCTTGAATTTCCACTGGCATTGATGGGCCAGCTTCTTGAATCTCATTACCTGACTCATCTAACATCGCACGTACTTTACCAAACGTAGTACCAGCTAACACCATATCGCCGCGTCTAAGCGTACCAGACGTCACCAAGATAGTCGCGACTGAACCACGACCTTTATCTAAACGACCCTCAATCACCAAGCCTTTAGCTGGGGTGTTTTTAGGTGCTTGCAGCTCTAAAACTTCTGCTTGTAGAAGCACAGCCTCTAATAGCTCATCAATACCTTTACCTGTTTTGGCTGAAACTTCTCTAAACATCACTTCGCCACCAAAATCTTCTGGCACCACTTCTTGCGCGACTAATTCCATTTTCACGCGCTCTGGCTCTGCGCCTGGCTTATCAATTTTGTTGATCGCAACGACTAATGGCACACCCGCTGCTTTAGCATGGTGAATCGCCTCTATGGTTTGTGGCATCACGCCATCATCAGCAGAAACGACTAAAATCACCACATCGGTCGCTTTTGCACCGCGAGCACGCATGGCCGTAAATGCCTCATGGCCGGGTGTATCTAGGAAAGTCACCATACCGCGTGGCGTTTCAACGTGATAAGCGCCAATATGTTGCGTAATACCACCCGCCTCGCCTGAAGCCACACGGCTACGACGAATGTAATCGAGCAATGAAGTTTTACCATGGTCAACGTGACCCATCACAGTCACTACTGGTGGACGTGTTTCCATCACTGCGGCAGCATGTTCTGCCTCTTCCACAAACGTATCTGGATCATTTGGCGCTGCGGCAGCGGCTTTATGGCCCATTTCTTCTACAATAATAATTGCCGTTTCTTGGTCTAACACTTGGTTAATCGTCACCATCATGCCCATGCCCATCAGCGTTTTAATCACTTCGCCTGATTTAACGGCCATTTTGTGCGCCAATTCCGCGACGGTAATGGTTTCTGGCACTAGCACCTCATAGATAATCGCTTCAGTTGGCGCTGTAAAACCATGTTGCGTATCATCATCCTGATGTCTATTTTTGCCTTTAGGTGCACGCCAGCCTGGTTTACCAGCAGTAGTGTCACCGCGTGTTTTCAATCCGCGTTTCTTATTCTCAGCATCTGTCCACTCTTTATTATTTCCCTTACCTTTTTTCGCCTCTTTCGCTACTGCTGGCTTAGCTACGCCCTCTTTAGCAACAGGCTTATGCAATGTGCCTTCAGATAATTTTGCTGCTTTTACTTTAGCCGCTTCGGCTTCAGCTAGTTTTCTGGCTTCTTCATCCAAGCGACGTTGTGCCATTTCTGCTTTTTTACGTTTATCTTCTGCCTGAATGGCAGCCAATGCTGAATGGCGTCTCGCCTCATTCTCACGCAAGGCAATTTCATCTGCGCCTAACAAGTCTTTACGGCTGATAGTCTTAATCACAGGCTCTACTACCACCGGCTTTTCGATCACAGGTGCAGGCTCTGGAGTAACTTCAGCAACAATGACTTCTTCCACAATAGCTTCTACAACTGGCGCTACTTCCTCAACCACCGGCACTTCAATAACTTCAACAGGCGCGATTTCTTCAACGACCATTTCAGGCGCTTGCTCTTGGGCGACAACTTCTTCTGTATGCGCAACTAACTCAGATTCATCGTGCTGTTCGATCACGCGTTTTTTACGCACTTCAACTTGAATCGTACGCGCTTTACCTGTGTTATCAGTTTTCTTAATCTCTGTACTAGATTTACGCATTAACGTAATTTTATTTTTCGGCGCAAGCGTACCGTGCTCTTTACGCAGGTGATCCAGCAGCGCTGTTTTATCATCTTCACTTAGATAATCTTCAGCAGCTGATTTCTTTACGCCTGCGCTATTGAGCTGTTCTAATAACAACGCTGTTGGCAGCTTTAATTCGCCAGCAAATTGTTCTACGGTTGTTTGTGCCATCTTGTTACTCCAGTATTCTTGCCTAAGCCTTATTGCCTAGTGTTACTACTATTACTTTTATTGATTGCTTAGCTTAAGTAGCCGCAAACGGCCTCTTAAACCTATGCCTTTACTTAAACCAAGGTGCGCGTGCTGTCATGATTAACGTTTTTGCACGCTCTGCATCCATGCCCGTGAGCTCTTCCAACTCATCAACTGCTAACTCAGCTAAATCATCCATTGTTGCCACACCTTTAGATGCCAATAGATGCGCCGTTTCAGCATCCATGCCTTCCATCGTCAACAAATCTTCAGAAGCTTCTTCAACTTTCTCTTCTTTAGCAATCGCTTCTGTTAACAAGGCTGCACGAGCGCGTTTACGTAGTTCTTCAATCGTGTCTTCATCAAACGCTTCGATTTCGTTCATTTCTGCCAATGGCACATACGCGATTTCTTCTAAAGTGCTAAAGCCTTCTTGCACTAAAATTTCTGCCACTTCAGCATCTACATCTAACTTGTCCATGAACAACTGGCTAACACCAGCAAATTCGTCTTGGTTTTTCTGTGCAGCTTGATCAACGGTCAGAATATTCAATGTCCAACCCGTTAACTCTGAAGCCAATCGTACGTTTTGACCGTTACGACCAATCGCCAGGGCTAACTGCTCTTCATCCACAACAACATCCATGCTGTGCGCATCTTCATCTACAACGATGCTAGAAACTTCAGCAGGTGACATTGCATTAATCACGAACTGTGCTGGCTCCATTGACCACAACACAATATCCACACGCTCACCAGCCAACTCGCCAGTGACTGCTTGCACGCGTGAACCACGCATACCTACGCAAGTACCTACTGGGTCAATACGCTGATCGTTTGATTTAACTGCGATTTTTGAACGCAAACCAGGATCACGCGCCGCTGCACGAATCTCTAGTAAACCTTCTTCAATTTCAGGCACTTCTAATTCAAATAAACGCACTAAGAAATCTGGCGTAATTCTTGAAAGAATTAACTGAGGACCACGGCCACCACGTTCGATACGTGAAAGGAATGCGCGTACACGGTCACCGACCCGTAGGTTCTCTTTAGGAATCATTTGTTCGCGCGGCAACAATGACTCAATACGACCCACTTCAATAATCGCATTGCCTTTTTCCATACGCTTAATCACGCCTGTGACTAATTTCTCATCACGCGCCAAAAAGTCTTCTAGAATTTGCTCACGCTCAGCTTCACGGACTTTTTGCAAAATCACTTGTTTCGCTGCTTGCGCGCCAATACGACCAAACTCAATGCTTTCTAACGGCTCTTCATAATACTCGCCAACGTTCAAACCATTAGCGTGTTCGCTTTCTTCATCGATTTGGTATGCTGAGTTTTCCAACAAGTCATACTCAACATATTGCCAGCGTCTGAATGTTTCATACTCGCCACTTTCACGGTCGATAGACACGCGCACATCGGCATCATCATGATGTTTTTTCTTGGTGGCTGAAGCCAAGGCAAGCTCAAGCGCAGTAAAAATGACCTCTTTACTCACATTTTTTTCGTGTGCTAGTGCATCTACCAATAATAAAATTTCACGACTCATCATCTATCTCCGACTATAAATTGCAGATCAACTGCTTTATTTCATTAAATTCTTATCAAACGTTTATTCTAACTTGCTCTAAAACACTGGGTTCAAACGAGCTTTATCAACATTACTCAGCGCCATCTTGTATACAACGCCATCAAACTCAATTAACACCAGGCCATCTTGCACGCCTTTAATAAAACCTAAAAAAGTTTTACGCGGCAAGGTTGTTTCTGTCGCGGTTGCACTTTCATCTTTAATGCCAACACGCAACTTAATCTGCGCACGCTCGCCAGTAAATCTCACGAAATCGGCTTCTTTTTTCAGCACGCGATCCATGCCCGGCGATGAAACCTCCAAGCGATCGTAGTCAATATCGTTTTCTACTGCCAACAAGTTACCCAGCTGGTTACTCACCAAGCTGCAATCATCAATATTGACGCTATCTTTAATATCCGTAGGGTTTAATTTATCAATAAAAACACGCAACAATTGACCGCGATTAGAAATCTCTAAATCAACAAGTTCGTAGCCTAATTGGCTTACCGATTTCTCTATCAACGTATGCAGATCTTGCATGTTTATTAAACCCCTATTCCCTACCGCAACTTAACAAATTCATGCGTAAGTTGCAGAAACAAAAAATGGGCACAAAGCCCATCAAAAAAATTCTTCCATATTATACCTATCAATTCAATGAATTGGAATTAGAACTCGCAAATACCAAGCCCAAAAGTAACTTTATTCTCAATTACACCGATTTATATTCTTTTTGATTATAAACTTATAAAAATCAATTCTTTTTAATTATTTAAAATACTTCTTATAGTGCTGATATTCGCTTTTTACTTAATTTGATTTGAGGTTAACCACATGTCACATATTCACAATTCAACCAACATTAGCAGAGATGTAGTGCAAGAAATCTTACAAGCTGTTGATTCGCTCAAGCGCGGATCTGGTTTTGGTTCTATAGAAATAGTACTGCATGAAGGACGTGTAACTCAAATTGAAAAACGCGAGAAGTTTAGATTTTCTAATAACGAGAATCTAGAGAGCAAAAGAATCACGCCTTCTATACCAGTAGCGGCAAAATAAAAAAACTTAAAACAAAGGGGCTGACCAGCAGGCTGGAAGCTTTATGTCAGGAGATTAAAATGCAATTCAAATATACAAAATTTGCCGCCATACTCATTGCCAGCGGTGTCATTTCTTTGCCGATCACAGCAAGTGCTAACGATAGCACTGAGCTTGAAGAGCTTCGTAATTTAGTACAAGAACTTAGCCAACAAGTAAAAGTGCTGGCGCGTAAAGGTGAAGTAGCTGAAGAAGATGCAAGCGCCGCAAAGAAAACAACACCAGTAGTTAAAGCAAGCTCAAGCGGCTTTGGTTTAGAGTCGGCTGATGGCAAGAATTCAATTAAGCTAGGTGGCTTGGTGCAATACGATTACCGTGAGTTTAGTCAAGGCGCAAATGACGTACGTAACCGAACTGATGCAAGAGCTGGAAAACTTGACGCAGATGGTTTTCATGTGGCTAACGATACATGGTTAGCGCGTCGCTTACGTCCAAATATTCAAGGTACTTTATTTGGCAAATATGATTATCGCTTTCAAGAAGAGTTTGCGGGCGGTAGTGCTTCAGTAGTTGATGCTTACATTGATGCTCGATTTGACCCTGCATTTAAAGTACGCGTGGGTAAATATAAGCCATTCGTTGGTCTTGAGCGCTTACAAGCTGGTGGTGATATTAAATTCATCGAACGCAGCTATGTATCGAACAATATCCTACCCAACAGAGATCAAGGCATTTCAGTTTATGGTGATGTGCTAGATAGCAAGCTTAGCTATGCATTAGGTTACAACAATGGCGTTGTAGATGGTGGTAACGCAAGTACTGGCTCAGAATTTGATGATAAAAAAGAAGTAACGGCTAGATTATTTGCCACACCGTTCAAAGATGACATAAGCCCACTCAGCGGCCTAGGTTTCGGTATAGCCGCGACTTACGCTGATGCAACTGCTGAAAAAAATCTTAACTTTACCGATACATCAGCAGCTGATGGAACACGCAATGGTTTGCCAAGTTATGTTACAAATGGTCAACAGACGTTCTTTAGATATGGCTCTGCAGTGATTGCTGATGGCAAAAGAGTTCGCATTGCCCCGCAAGCATACTATTACAACGGCCCATTTGGCTTAATCACTGAATATGCAAGAGTAAGTCAAGACGTGAGTAAATCTGCTGATGGATCACCTGCTGCAGGTGGTACCGCGGTTATTGAGTCTATCGTTGCAGGAACGAATAAAAAGTTAAAGCATGATGCTTGGCAAATTGCTGCAAGCTATTTAATTACTGGCGAAGAAGCTTCATTCAAAGGGGTTAAACCTAAAAATGATTTTGATCTTGATAAAGGCGGCTGGGGAGCTTGGGAACTTGTTGCGCGTTATAGTGAAATTAACTTAGATAAGGATTCTTTCAAACGTGCGGATGGTCAATATGGCACCGATGCAGGAGCCTCTTTAACTGCGGCTAATGCTAGCACTTTTGCTTACGCAGATCTTACTAAGAGCGCTAAGTCAGCTAAAACATGGACTGCTGGTGTGAACTGGTATTTAAACGCTAACGCAAAAATTGCTTTGAACTACGAATACACAACGTTTGATGGCGGTGCAATTACTGAAGGCTCGCCAATTGCCACGAACGTAAATGCTACAGGAAGTAATGTACGTGACCGTGATGATGAGCAAGCATTGTTAGCGCGCTTCCAAGTGGCTTTCTAAAAAAACAAGATTTAAGGAGCGCAAAAATGGAATGTTATTGCTAATCAAACATTAAAAAACTCTAAAAATACTCAAATAATTAAGGATTTAAAATGAAAAAAACTTTACTCAGTATCGCATTGCTAGCTACAGTATTCAGCGCTGCGGCGCCAACAGTGGCATCAGCTAAAGATTATACTTTACTCAACGTTTCTTATGACCCAACGCGTGAACTTTACCAAGATTTCAATGCTGCATTTAGCAAATATTGGCTAGCAAAAACAGGCGACAAAGTCACGGTTAAAGCTTCTCATGGTGGTTCAGGTAAACAAGCACGCTCTATTATTGATGGCCTTGATGCCGATGTTGCAACGCTTGGCTTAGGTTACGATGTAGATCAGTTGTATGAAAAAGGTAAGTTGATTCCTAAAGACTGGCAAAAGCGTCTTGCGCTGAATAGCTCACCTTACACATCAACCATTGTGCTGCTAGTTAGAAAGGGCAATCCTAAAAAAATCAAAGATTGGGACGATTTAACCAAGTCAGGTATTTCTGTGATTACGCCTAATCCTAAAACATCAGGTGGCGCACGCTGGAACTATTTAGCGGCTTGGGCATATGCTCAGAAGCAAGATGGTGGCGATGAAACTAAAACTAAAGCGTTTATCAGCAAGTTATTCAAGAACGTTCCTGTGCTAGATACAGGTGCTCGTGGATCTACAACAACCTTTGCTGAGCGCGGCATTGGTGATGTGCTGATTGCTTGGGAAAACGAAGCCTTTTTAGCTCAAAAAGAATTTCCTGGTAAATACGAAATCGTTATTCCTTCACTTTCTATCTTGGCTGAACCGCCAGTCACTGTAGTTGATAAGTACGCTAAAAAACACGGTACTGAGGCTATTGCCAAAGCATATCTTGACTATTTATATACTGAAGAGGGTCAAGAAATTGCTGCAAGAAACTTCTACCGTCCAACACTGGCTTCTGTGGCTAAGAAATATGAAGCACAATTTCCAAAAGTTAATTTAGTGAAAATTGATGATGACTTTGGTGGTTGGCAAGTTGCTCAGAAAAAGCACTTCTCTGATGGCGGTACGTTCGATCAGATTTATCAAAAATAAATCATTCAATTATTAATCGCGAGACTTTAAATGGCGAGACCTTTGAGGTCTTGCGAAAATAATTGTATATTGATGTCTTTAAACTCTTGTATCTATCATTGATACAAGAGTTATTAATCATTAAGGAGTTCTTATGTCTAGTTGGTTTGAGGATAATGCGCAATCTATCGGCAATACGCCTTTAGTTAAGCTGAATCGTATTACCGATGGCGCAAGCGCTACTGTATTAGCAAAAATTGAAGGTCGCAACCCAGCATATTCGGTTAAATGCCGTATCGGTGCCGCCATGATTTGGGATGCTGAGCAACGCGGTTTATTAGGTGCTGGCAAAGAGATTGTAGAGCCTACTAGCGGCAATACTGGAATTGCTTTAGCCTTTGTTGCAGCCGCTCGAGGCATTCCACTCACGCTTACCATGCCAGAAACAATGAGCATAGAGCGCCGTAAACTGTTGGTCGCTTATGGAGCAAAATTGGTACTCACGGAAGGTGCAAAAGGCATGAGTGGCGCGATTGCAAAAGCGGAAGAAATCGCGGCATCAGATCCTAACCGCTACGTATTGCTTCAGCAATTTACAAACCCGGCTAACCCTGCGATTCATGAAAAAACGACTGGGCCAGAAATTTGGAACGCAACTGATGGCAATATTGACATATTCGTTGCAGGTGTAGGCACAGGTGGCACGATAACAGGTGTTTCGCGCTATATCAAAAATACACAAAACAAGAAAATTGTGACTGTGGCCGTTGAGCCGTCATCAAGTCCCGTTCTGAGCCAACATCGTGCTGGCGACGCAATCAAGCCAGCGCCGCATAAAATTCAAGGCATAGGCGCAGGCTTTGTACCGGCGAACCTTGATTTATCTGTGGTGGATGACATCGCACAAGTGACTAATGAAGAAGCTATTCTCTATGCGCAGCGTCTAGCGCGTGAAGAAGGTATATTGTCAGGTATTTCCTGTGGGGCGGCAGTTGCAGTGGCGGTGCGCTATGCAAAACGCCCAGAAAATGTAGGCAAAACGATTGTGGTGATACTGCCAGACTCAGGCGAGCGTTATTTAAGTTCGATTTTGTTTGACGGACTATTTGATGCACAGGGTTTAGCCGTTTAATTGCTTTAAGGTGGTGGCCGCTAACACTTAAAATCAAGCGGTAGCATTGCTTTCTCCCTAGTTAAACTTGATTAAAGTTTAACCAAACTTAAAGTTGTCTGGCTAACCCACACGGGCTGCCAGACTTTTTTTCATACTTACTTCTAATCTTACCTAAGGCGACTAAAGTTTAGCTAAAATTAGTCGGCGCTTTAGTTGAGCTTAAACGTAGCAAGGCATTTACTAACACATCTACTTCTGCATAGGTATTGTAGAAGGCTAACGATGGTCTTACCGTTGTTTCCAGCCCAAAGCGACGCAATATAGGTTGCGCGCAATGATGCCCTGAACGAACGGCTATACCTTCTTGATTAAGCGCCGCACCAACCTCTTCACTCTTATAGCCTTCAAGCGTGAAAGATAAAACACTGGCCTTTTCCTTTGCAGTACCGATGAGACACAAGCCAGGCACTTTGCACAGTGCCGCTGTAGCATAGACCAAAAGTTCATGCTCATAGCGCGCAATGTTATCAATCCCAATACGTTCAACATACTCAAGCGCTGCGCCTAGTCCTACCGCATCAGCGATATTGCCAGTACCAGCTTCAAATTTAGAAGGTGCATCGTGATAGACAGTTTTATCAAATGTCACATCTTGAATCATATTGCCGCCACCTTGCCACGCTGGCATATCAGCGAGGAGTTCTGGCTTGCCGTAAAGCGCACCAATACCTGTTGGCCCAAACACTTTATGACCTGAGAATACAAAAAAGTCAGCATCTAAAGCTTGCACATCGGTACGCATGTGCGACACAGACTGCGCGCCATCCAATAGTACTTTTGCACCTGCACGATGCGCCATTTGTATCATTTCAGCCGCTGGTGTGACGGTTCCTAGCGCGTTAGACACCTGTGTAAAAGAAACCAATTTCACACGTGAAGTGAGTAACTTTTGATATTCAGCCAATAATATCTGGCCACTATCATCCACTGGCACCACTTTGAGTTTAGCGCCTGTTTCTTGGCATAACTGCTGCCAAGGCACAATATTGGCGTGATGTTCAAGATGAGAAATTACTATTTCATCACCCTCGCTCAAGTGCTTTTTACCCCAAGTTTTAGCGACCAAATTAATTGCTTCAGTCGTTCCTCTAACAAAGATAATGTTATCTATCGACGATGCATTAATGAATCGTCTAACCGTTTCACGTGCTTCTTCATAGGCATCTGTCGCACGAGCCGCTAACTCATGCGCAGCACGGTGAATGTTAGAGTTTTCATGCTGGTAAAAATATGAAATTCTATCAATCACAGCCTGTGGCTTTTGCGTGGTAGCCGCATTGTCAAACCAAATCAGCGGCCTGCCATTCACAAGCTCACTTAAGATTGGAAAATCTTTACGCACTAAATTGGCATCAAATGGCGGATGCGCTGCGGCGGGAAACTTCCCAGATTGATTGAGTTGAGACTCATGGAGCGGTGAATCTTGTAAAAAGTAATATGAATTGTGACTAGAATTACTTGGATTACCCGCTCCAGAACCAGCGCTAGTAATGCCAGATGGCTTGCTGCAGGCACCGCTCAATATCTGTTTCAATTCATTTTCGTATGGATTATTCAATCCAACGATTAATTGATCAAGCGCAATATCATTACTTGAAAACGGGTTAGCACCACTTGACCCATATTGCAGTTGCAATGCTTCCGCACTGGCAAAGTCGGGTTTAGTTGAAGAAAAACTTGGCGCTGCTGACCATATGGATGGCGTAGGCGCCTCCGTCACGCCTTTGGGTGATGTCGCGTTTGGTAATACGGCATCTGAAGCGATATGTGATAACGAATCGTTCGAAGCAAAATCTGGCTGTTTCGACCACGAAGAACTGGCAGGAGACCCCGCAGGAAATCCTTCAGAGTAAAGTTCATTGACGATGCGGCTAAGCTCCGCAACGTCAAAATGACCAGTTTCACTAGCTTGTCTACCTAGCGCTAATGCCGCCTCCATGCGCGGATGCTCTCCAGGTAACTGTCCCAATAACGCCTCTGGCTCAAATGACGATAAGTCATTTAAGCCACCTAGGCCAGCAAGATTAGTATTATTTATACTCATAATAGTTGCCTACATCAACATTTTCTAGCACGGCAATAGCATCATCAGTTAACACCGCTAATGAGCAATATAGCGACACTAAATATGAAGCAATGGCTTTATGGTTAATGCCCATGAAGCGTACAGACAAGCCCATGCTTTGTTGACCAGGCAGGTTTGGCTGATACAAACCAACTACACCTTGACGGCTTTCACCTGTACGTAACAACAAGATATTGGTTTTACCTTTTGTCACTTTTAATTTATCACAAGGGATAATCGGCACGCCGCGCCATGTGATGAATTGTGATCCGAATAAAGCCACTGTTGGTGGAGGTACGCCGCGACGTGTGCATTCACGACCAAATGCTGCAATGGCTTGGGGATGTGCTAAGAAGAATGCTGGCTCTTTCCAAACTTTAGTTAATAATTCATCAAAGTCATCTGGTGTTGGTGCGCCGGTACGTGATTTTACTTTTTGTGTAGCGGCAACATTATTGAGTAAACCGTATTCTTTATTGTTAATGAGTTCGCTTTCTTGGCGCTCTTTAACAGTTTCAATTGATAGGCGTAATTGCTCTTTAATTTGGTTATGCGGGCTGCTGTATAAATCTGATACACGAGTATGCACATCAACCACAGTATTCACCGCGTTCAATACATACTCACGGCCCCACTCTTCGTAATCCACAAAGGTATTTGGCAGATCTCGTTCATCTTTAGCCGAGCAATCCACTTCAATCGCGCTTGGATCTTTTGCTTTATTCACGCGATAAATACCCGCTTCAACGGGTACCCATTGCATTAAATGCACCAACCAACGCGGTGTAATAGTGCTAAGCATCGGCACCGTTTTAGTTGCATTGGAAAGCGTCCGTGCGGCTACGTCACCTAAAGCGGTTTGTTGGGTATTGTCTGTCATGTAATTCTCCTATTTAAATCTGACTGATTAATTTGCTTACTAATGGGTTATTGGCTAATGAGTTATTAGCTAATGGGCTATTGGTACTTCTTTACTTAATTGTTTTGTTTGGTTTGCTGAATTTGTATGGTTTGAATTTGCCTGATGTGCAGGTACATCCAAAGGTGTTGCCAGCATCTGCGCCTGAGTGATATTGCTGCCTGCTGGCACACTACGAGTGAGCCAAACATTGCCGCCTATAGCAGAACCGCGACCGATGGTAATGCGACCTAAAATCGTTGCACCAGCATAGATGACCACATCATCCTCAACAATTGGATGGCGTGCATTGCCTTTTAAGGGATTGCCATGCTCATCGGTAGGGAAGCGTTTTGCGCCAAGCGTCACTGCTTGGTAAATACGCACATGCTTGCCAATAATGGCCGTCTCGCCAATCACGACACCTGTACCATGATCGATGAAGAAGCTCTCGCCAATGACGGCACCTGGATGAATATCAATACCAGTCGCAGAATGCGCCAACTCGGTAATCATGCGTGCGATAAGCGGCAACCCTAACTCATGTAATACGTGTGCAATGCGGTAGTGAATAATCGCCTGCGTACCCGGATAACACACCAACACCTCATCTACACTTCTTGCTGCGGGGTCACCTTCGTAGGCCGATTTAATATCGGTGTCGAGCAACAATCTCACTTCAGGTAAGGTCTTGGCAAACTCTCTGACAATTTCAACAGGAGCTTTGGTAGGAAAATTTGACGTTTGACTAGCATCTAGCTGGCTCTGCGTATCAGCCGTAAAGCTCAACTCCAGCTTCACTTGCGAAACAAGCTCTCGCAACGCCACGTCAAGAGTGTGTCCGACGAAATAGTCGATGCCCTCTTCTTTAAGATCAGGCAAGCCTAGGCGGTTAGGAAATAATGCCGCAGCCAAGCCTTCTATAATTTCTTGCAATACCTTGCGCGATGGCAACTTAGGCGGTTTATCACGTCGCTGCCTATTTTCTAATGACGTCAGCCGCAAGTCACGTAACTGCGTCACGATTTGGGCAATGCCTAAATCGTTTGATGCTAACGGCTCAACTATTTTTGAGTGCTGATTATGTTTCATAATTCTCAACTTCTATTTTTAAAATCACGCTGGCGGCTATTTAATTACTAGCAGAGTCAATTTCCACCAGATTCACAGGCGTTAAAAACGCAAAAAGCCAGCGGTCTTTCGACTCACTGGCTTCCGGCTGTCCGGTCAGCGCTAGCTAACTACGATATTCTTTTACAAGATTTTAAGTGTTTATCTATTTAATCCCTGCCTAAAATGGCTTTCTGCTTGCTTTAATGTTTTCAATATACACCACTCTAACAACTTTAAAAAGGCACGTTCAACTATTTTTTATATCACCATTTTGCATATACATATCATTTATAATTCTTTTACATTATTTTAACTGTTGATTAAAGTGCTTCTATTCAATCCAATAGCACAAGGTCATTCAGATGTTAAAAAAATTACTTATTACCAGTTTATTGATTTCCTCAGCGGCATTTTCATCATTAAGCTTAGCTGCCGACAATAATTTTCTCAATGTTTCTTACGATGTCACTAGAGAGTTTTACAAAGACTTTAACGCGGCATTTATAAAATATTGGAAAGACAAAACTGGCGCGACAATCACCATCAACCAATCTCACGGTGGCTCAAGCAAGCAGGCGAGATCAGTCAACGATGGCCTAGAAGCTGACATTGTGACCATGAATCAGTCGCCAGACATTGATATTCTATACACACGTGGAAAACTGATTCCTAAAGATTGGCAAAAGCGTTTGCCTTACGCAAGCTCACCTACAAGCTCAACCACCGTGTTTTTGGTTCGTAAAGGCAACCCTAAGCAAATTAAAGATTGGGATGATTTAGTTAAGCCTGGCATTTCTGTGGTGATACCAAATCCAAAAACTTCAGGCAATGGTAAATACAGCTACTTGGCCGCTTGGGGTTATGTCATTAAAAAAGGCGGCGATGAAGCGAAAGCCAAAGAATTTGTAACCAAGCTATTTAAAAATGTACCTGTTTTAGATACTGGCGGACGTGGCGCCACGACGACCTTTGCACAACGTGACATTGGCGATGTATTGCTGACTTTTGAGAATGAAGTGAATTTAATCAAGAAAGACTCAACGCAGCAGTTTGACGTTGTCTATCCATCCGTCAGCATCTTGGCAGAAAATCCAATTGCAGTGGTCGACAAGTATGTGGATAAACATAAAACCCGTGCGCTTGCTCAAGCTTACGCTGAGTTCCATTTCTCTGAAGCTGGACAAGAAATTGCAGCACAGCATGATTTAAGACCGCGCCTAGCTTCAGTCGCAGAGAAATACAGCGCTAGGTTTAAACCGATCACCTTATTTACGGTCGACGAAGTATTTGGTAGCTGGGAAAAAGCACAAAGAGTCCACTTTGCCGATGGCGGCAATTTTGACCAAATCTATAATAAATAAAGAAAAAGTAAAAGGAATAGACATGGCCCAACAACCAATAGCTGCACAGCCAATTGCCTCACATGTGGAACAGTTACGATTACAGCTAAAAGAATCATTATTGCTGGATTTCGATGAATACGGCTTAGCCGAACAGTTTACAGGTGAGTTTAATAGCACGTTTGTAGGGGTGCGTTTGAATACGGCTTTTCAGCCAATTTACGATAGCGAAGCTGGCGATTTATATGGCCATGAAGCCTTATTAAGACCAACTTTAGGCAGTGAATTAGCCAGTGCGCCAGAGTTTGCATTTACCTACGCAGAGCAAGCTGGCAAGTTGGTTGAATTTGACCGTGTTAGCAGAACCTTGCATGTACTGAACTTTAGGCAAATCTATGCAGAAAATGGCCTGCTATTTCTAAATGTGCATCCAAAGCTATTAGTTTCGGTCAATGAGCATGGTAAAGTTTTTGAACGAATTTTACACGCCAACTCGGTTCCAACTGAGCGCATTGTAATTGAAATTCAGGAAGCCTTAATTGAGCATGATCAACAATTGGCGGATGCAATCAACAACTATCGTGACCGCGGTTACCGTATCGCGATAGATCGGTTTGGAAGCAACCAGTCACATATCGATCGACTATGGAAATTCACGCCAGATTTCGTTAAATTGGATTTAAATTTAATCCAAGAAGCTGAAACCAATCAGCGTGTGCGCAATGCTTTACCTGGTCTGATTCAGATTATCCGAGACATTGGTGCGAAGCCTGTGATTACAGGCATAGAAACACAAAATCAATTAGACATTGCCATTGAATCTGGTGGCACCTTGTTTCAAGGTTACTTCTTAGCTAAGCCTGTTACCGCTAAAGAGTTGCAACCATCTTCGCTATTTAAACGCTCAGCTTCAATTGTTAATGTTCGCGAGGCCGCTTAATGCCTTTTGGATATAAAGTTATAGGTAAACAGTATTTTTAACTTATTAAGATCCCTGTTAAATTAGCGACTACTTATATGAATTTTTGCATGAATAATTGATTGAATAAAATGTCCACTAAAAAGAATATCCTCCCTGGTTTTAACTTATCTCTAGGCTACACGATACTGTACCTTAGCTTGATAGTATTGATTCCCTTATCAGCCGCATTCATTAAAACAACAGAATTAAGTTTGAATGAGTTTTGGGAGGTAGTCACAGCACCGAGGGTAGTAGCGTCTTACAAACTAACCTTCGGTGCATCTTTAATTGGTGCATTGATTAATGCAGTATTTGGTTTACTGACGGCTTGGGTATTAGTGCGCTATAAATTTCCTGGTAAAAAAATTCTCGATGCCTTGGTCGATTTACCTTTTGCACTCCCCACCGCAGTAGCAGGTATTACTTTAGCTACTTTGTATTCAGCACACGGCTGGATAGGTGCTTGGCTGGAACCACATGGCATCAAAGTGGCTTCTACGCCACTTGGCGTAATTGTTGCGCTGACGTTTATTGGCTTGCCATTTGTTGTGCGTACCGTGCAACCTGTATTAGAGGATTTAGAAGCTGAAACAGAAGAGGCCGCTGCTAGCTTGGGTGCTAATCGCTGGCAGACCTTCTCTAAGATTGTATTCCCAGCGATATGGCCAGCACTACTAACAGGCTTCTCATTAGCTTTTGCCAGAGCAATCGGTGAATACGGTTCAGTCATATTCATTGCAGGTAATATTCCTTTTGTATCCGAGATTACCCCACTCATTATTTATATTAAGTTAGATGAGCACGAATACGCGCAAGCCACAGCTGTGGCTGTAGTGATGTTAGTAATTTCCTTTTTACTTTTGTTTGCAATTAACGGTTTGCAATGGTGGCTTAACCGTCGCCATACCACCTCACACTAAAGTATTAATAAATATTCGAGAACGTTTTGTCTATCAGAGAACTATATGTCCATTAACACAGCTACAAACACTTTGACTCAATCGCAATATAGTAATTACAACAACAAAGTGGCTATAAGCCGGGCAACTTCTGAGCCAGCTTTGGTTCGCAGGCTGTTTATTTCTATCGTTGTGCTATTTCTTGGTATCTTTCTAATCTTGCCTTTGCTGGCAGTATTTACAGAAGCCCTACGTCACGGTTTTGCTACTTACTTTGCAGCGATATCAGATCCTAACGCGCTGTCGGCAATGAAGCTAACCTTAATCGCAGCGCTGATTGCTGTGCCGCTTAATGTGGTATTTGGTGTTTCTGCGGCGTGGGCAATTGCTAAGTTTGAATTTAAGGGCAAGAGCATACTGATTACACTGATTGACTTGCCGTTTGCTGTGTCGCCTGTGATTGCTGGTTTAATCTACATCTTAATTTTTGGCATGCAAGGCTGGTTTGGCTCATATTTGTTTGACCATGACATCAAAGTCATCTTTGCAATACCAGGCATAGTATTGGCTACCATTTTTGTTACATTTCCATTTGTTGCACGTGAGTTAATACCTTTAATGCAAGCGCAAGGCAAAGATGAAGAAGAAGCTGGGCTTGTTTTAGGGGCATCAGGTTGGCAAATTCTATGGCGCATCACATTTCCGAACATCAAATGGGGCTTGCTATACGGCGTGATTTTAACCAATGCACGTGCTATGGGCGAGTTTGGTGCAGTTTCTGCCGTATCTGGGCACATTATTGGCATGACCAATACTATGCCTCTACATGTTGAAATTCTTTATGCTGACCATCAATTAGCTGCGGCTTTTGCAGTGGCTTCACTATTGGCTTTGCTAGCGATTGTCACACTGATACTCAAAACCTTTGTCGAATGGCGAGTAGCACAAAACGCTATCAGCAATGAAAGCATCTAAATAGTTACCACCTAAATACCAAACATTGAATCAATTGGAATGAATCTATGAGTATCGAAATACGTAATATTAAAAAGAACTTTGGAAGTTTTAGCGCCCTAAATGATATTAGCTTGGACGTGCCTAGCGGTGAGCTAGTCGCACTACTCGGGCCTTCAGGTTGCGGTAAAACCACACTGTTAAGAATCATTGCGGGACTCGAAACGCCAGACTCAGGTAGCATTCACTTTTATGGTGAAGATGCAACCGCAAGGCAAGTGCGCGAACGTCAGGTAGGCTTTGTATTTCAGCATTACGCCTTGTTCCGCCACATGACTGTGTTTGAGAATGTGGCTTTCGGATTGCGCGTACGCCCTAAAGAAACACGTCCATCTGATGCTGAAATTAAAAGGCGCGTGCATGAATTACTTGAACTCGTGCAGCTGGACTGGCTGTCAGATCGTTACCCTCCACAATTATCTGGTGGACAGCGACAACGTATCGCTTTAGCACGTGCCTTAGCTGTTGAGCCGAAAGTATTGCTGCTTGATGAGCCGTTCGGCGCATTAGATGCAAAAGTGCGTAAAGAACTTCGTCGCTGGTTACGTCGTTTGCATGACGAGCTTCATATCACTAGTATCTTTGTAACGCATGACCAAGACGAAGCCTTAGAAGTTTCTGACCGTGTTGTTGTGATTAACAAAGGTAATATTGAACAGATAGGGTCGCCACAAGATGTTTATAACCACCCGGCAACCCCATTTGTCTATCAATTCTTAGGTAATGTGAACCAGTTCAATAGCCATGTGCATTTAGGTGAAGCGAAAATTGGTGACATTCAAGTAAAAGTTGACGCACATGAAGGCACGCAGAATAGCACTGCAACCGCTTATGTGCGCCCGCATGACATTGAAGTACATAAAGAACTTAATGGCAGTGCACCTGCCTTTGAAGCTACCATTAGCTATATTCATGCGATTGGACCGCTGGTAAGGTTAGAACTACAACCAACAGACCAATCAGAGTTAGTGGAGGCAGAGCTAACACAAGAGCGCTTCCGAGAGCTCAACCTCGTTCAGGGCGAGCACGTATATGTCTACCCAAGAAATGTGCGGGTATTCCTAGACAAAGGCAGCCATATAAAGCTGAC
>NZ_JAQSCU010000008.1:159537-173786 GCF_029945535.1 Methylotenera sp. | reverse complement strand
TTTCTAGTGCAATTTATATTGCTAGGTGGGTCAATTCTGAGTGCAATTCAACAGATAATTGCTTTGCATTTATAGCTTTAAACGTAATCATTAAATATTTATTATTGGAAGACAATCAACAAATTCATTGTGAAGCCTTCTTATTGCAGCCATATTTTCTGGTTTCCCAGCTAGAATAGCTAACAGTTGTACTGTTAGTGCAGTGACCGCATTTGAATTCCGCATAGCATGGTAAGTTAGCTGAAAAGGATATCCAGTCATTGTTCTTGAAATAGGATGAAGTCCTCCATGCGTATAGCTATTAAGAGCTTTCCAAGTAATGTCTTTGAATTCTTGAAGTTGCTCCACTATATGTGCTGGAGCCTCACTCTTGCCTAATTGCACAAGCATTTCAGCAAGCGTTGGGCCCTGATTTGATTTGTTTGCAGCTTCAAGAGTTAAAGGCTGACTAAGCGTATCAATCCACTTATCTGATGCTGCATGAAGTAACCATATACCCCTTACTAGACTTTCAAACTGCGGACGAAAAAGTGAGTATCCAGAAGGGAGTAGTCGGCTACTAATTAACTGTAGCGCTGCTGTGGCATGTTCAAAAGCAAGAAGTCCAGACTGAAAAGCTACAAATAATCTACCTTCAGACGCTGGATTTAGTCGAGAAATAATTTTAGCAATCTCAGCTTGGAAGGCTGAGGTTCGTTCAATAAATTGCAAAAAATCTTTTTCATTCATTAAAAATATCCAGAATCTGTAATTTAATGCATAACATATTACTTGTTTGGCTAAAGCTAAATTAACTCACCTGCGTAAACTTCACTAAGAACTCAGCTTCATCACGGACAAAAACTTCACTACGCTTATCGACTGGAGTATAAACCACCACCCTTGTACCATCACGACTGTTAGTACAATCAGTTGCCTGATGCAGAATTTTGTAAATATTTTGGTTTTTTATTGTTTCGCCAACGAACTTCAACTTCCATTGGTTCTCTACATATCTCGCATGTATAAGTGGGATAGCCTCTGCTATCTTTAGCGTTTTCTTTCATTCCATTGAGTGACGTAGACTCCCACATTGCCGAGTAAGGCTGGTCATTTTCTTTAGTTATTTCACTACCTTCATGTCCATTTGGACATGTGAAGTATCTATATGATGTACGCATAACCATAAGTATTCCTATCGATAAATAAAACCTTGATATATATTCACCCTAAATACAACTAACAACCATAGTATTTGATTAATATTAATTTATACAGCAGTGTTGGAATGAATTTTTCAACAATACACAACCCCTACTTAAAATTTGTTGAGAAAAATTTGATGTCTCATAACTCTGAACAGCTTAAAGAACAAATTCTTCCTTTATCTAGGTCAAGTACATTCAAAGCCGCAAGAAACAAATGGGCATTAGAAAGTGTGGAGGTATCTAGTGCCGACTAATTCATTTGAAAACTTGCCCTCATCCTCCGGAAGTACTGAATCTGAGCGCTATTTAACAATTTTAGCAAAAAAAGCTTTTTTGACCTTGTGGAGCTATCCGAATGTTTATACGGATGAAGGCAGAAAAGAAAATGGAGATGGAAAAGAGTTATGTGATCTTCTAGTAGTCTTTGGCAATGACATCATTCTCTTTTCTGATAAAGTTTGTAAATTTACCTCACATAAAGATATAAATGTTGCTTGGGGAAGATGGTATCGACATGCCATCGAAAAATCAGCAAAACAGTTAAGTGGAGCTGAGTCTTGGATAAAACGTTTTCCTGAAAAAATATTCTTAGATAAAAAATGCCAAGTCCAATTTCCTATCAAATTACCTGAAATACCCGAAAGAAGAATCCATTTAGTCGCGGTGACTAAAGGTTCTTATGAACCAGCAGAGCGTCATTGGGGGGGCGGAAGCTCAGGCAGCCTATTTATTAAAACAGCTTTGGTCGGGAAGGAACACTATGACTCACCCTTTCAAATTGGTTGGCCTCTTCCTAATAAGCGATTAGTTCATATTTTTGATGAATTGACTTTAAATGTTGTGTTGAATGAACTGGATACAATTTCAGATTTTGTGTCATATTTAACTAAGAAAGAGGACCAATTTACTACTCCAAATATGGACTTTTTGATTCCAGGAGAGGAGGAGTTGATTGCACTATATTTAAGACATTTTGACTTCAAATCTGAAGAACACTATTTGCCGAAACCGCCAGAAGCAGGGCTTGTTGTTTTGAAAGAAGGGGACTGGAAACAGCTACAAAAAAGTAAGGAATACCGTGCTCGCTGGGAAGAAAATAAAATTAGTTATTTATGGGATACCTTAATAGAGTTTCAAATAGACCATATTCTTAGCGGAAGCGCTTCTGGCATTTGGGGTGAATCCACAGCAGCGATGAACGAACGTATCATGCGTATGATGGCAGAGGAAACCAGATTATTTAGAAGAGCCCTTGGCGAAAGTATTCATCGTGTTAATAGCATAAACCAGCCTAACAAACGCTTTACCCGCACACTTTTAAGTGCATCGCGTGAAGGTAGAGCTTATATTTTCATGACTGTTCCAAGACCAAAAGAAATGAGCCAAGAAGAATACCTTGAGTGGCGTCGAGGAGACTTAATGTTGCATGCTCATGGATGCAAACTGAAGTTTGAAAAAGTCACTGAAGTCATAGGAATAAGTTTTGCCCCAGGACAGGAAATCATGAATTCCATTGACTACTTTCTGATTACCTTTGGTCAAGAACCATTTGCACCGGAAGTTGCTGAAGAAATTAAACAGCATTTATCAGTAGCTGTTATGTGGCGACCCTCTACAACAAAAATGAAAGCATTAAGGCCGATACCTTTTCCTCATAAAATTACAGTACTGGAATCAATCAGTTTTTGGTTTAAATCTAAAATTTTTTGGTTAAGAAAAATGTTACTCAATATTCCATAGACTTTTAACAGCACGCCATCACAAACAACTCGCCGAAGTTTTGCGGATATCTATTTGATTTTTAGATATTTGCTAAAAAAGTATTCTAATGACATAAGCCATTAAAAATCATTCAAAACCACCATCATTAATAATCTAAAGCAGTGACTGAAAACTTTTAAGAATTACGAACTTCCGCTTAGGGCCCAATTGAGACATTTGGTGAGTTTATGTTTATTAGTTTCCAGCGGCCCTTTTACTGTAATACGCTAGTTGAGTAATTTTAGGTTAAAAGTACCAATTTCATATACTAATGCATGTAAGAGTTAGCTCAAGCTAAGCTCGCAATGAGATCTAAGTAAGGTATTAATAAGCTTAATGTAAGAGATTTATTAGCGCAGATTAAGAAAACTCCTAATTAAGATTGCACTTGAGTAGCCTAAACTACATATGTTGTTTTAAGTAATCGGTAATACGCTGCATCGGCATTCTTAATCTTTCCGCATCTCCGATAATATAACCCGCAGTAACGTCATGGGCCATTTTATGATTTAAAAGACTTTTTAATGCATAAGCTGATATGTCCAGACTTTCAGCAACGGTGATAAATGTCCTTCGTAAGTCATGGGGGGTAAATTGCACGCCTGACATTTCAATGACTTTTTTCATCAATTTTTGCGGATCATCCATATAGCCTTTTTCGCCCGTACCCGGAAAGACAAAAGGGCTTTCATCTTCATCTTTTTCTGCAGCATCAATCTTATTTTGTGCTTTTCGTGCTTCGAGTAAATTAAATAAAAAGTCACTTAATGGCAAAGTATGAGTTTGTCTGTTTTTAGGATCTGGAATAGTCAATGTTTTGGCTTTAAAGTCGACTAACTTCCATTGCAGCGCAAGTCCTTCCTCGCGCCTAAGCCCTGTAAAAATAAGTAGCAATAGAAAGTCTTTCGCAAGATGCTTGTTGCGTCCTATGGCGATGTCTGGAAGGCTATTAACGGCCTTAAACCATGCTGGCAGATCGTGAGCTTTAATAACGGTCTGGCGGCGCTCCACGCGATACCATGAACGAGTTTGGGATAGTCTTTTGATGGGATTGTCTGCAATAATAGGATTACCTGCTGAATCCTCGTATTGACCTAATGCAAAGTTAAATATGGCTCGCATAAATCGCATAGCTAAGTTTGCTTGTGCTTCGCTACGCTCGCCGATTTCACGATGCTTGCGTTCGATTAGATCTTTATTGATTTCTGCTAATGGCTTAGTCTGCCATTCTTCAAAATAGGCTTTCATGCAGCGGTCATAATCTTGGATCGTGCGAGGTTTAAGACTATTACGTGCTTTAAGATAAGCGGTATAGACTTCGGCTAAAGTTACACTTTTAGCTTTTTTGGCCTTATCTGCATCATTGGGATTAATGCCGCGGGCAATCATGCCCAAAATGCCTTTTGCCTCTGTGCGTGCTTGCTCGGGTGCAAATACGCCATGATGACCTATTGTTACCCGCACTGTTTTATTGTCGACTTTGCCCTCAGCAAAATAAACCTTGCTGCCAGTACCCACCCGCAAGCCAAACCCCTTGAGTTCGGTATCACGATAGAAATTTTGTCCAGTATCTGGGTATGGGATATTATCTACGAAGGACTTGGTTATTTTGTTTGCCATCTTTAGCCTACTAATCATAATTTAGTAGCCACATAGTAGGCCAGATATTTAAAACAACGTCAAGCGCATTAAATGTTGTTAATATAAATATTGAAATAAAACAGTAAGTTATAAAACATTTTCAAACAGAGTAAAATGCAATAATACCTATTTTGTAGAACTCTTAATCCGTTTGTCGCGAGTTCGATCCTCGCACGCCCTACCAGTCATTATCAAAAACATAAAAACCAGTTTAGAGCTGGTTTTTTATTGCCTGTAGGGTTTGTGCTGCTAGCTACACATGATTAGCGTCTGAGGTTCATGGTTTAGATTGGCGGTGGTTTGGTTGTAAATGTTAGTTTCGTTGTAATGATATCGCTGACTTTTTGTCTTAAAAGAAGCGTTTTAACTGTTGGTTAAAAGTCTTTCAAATTCATCTGGGGGAACGGGTCTGGAGAATAGGTAGCCTTGTGCGTAATCACAATTGGCTGCAATAAGCAGATCTCTTTGCTCTATCGTTTCAACGCCTTCTGCGATGACTTTAATGCCTAGTTTGTGTGCCATGACGATGATGGCCTCACAAAGCGCCATGTCTGCTGACGTGGGCGATAGGTTACGTGTAAATGATTGGTCTATTTTAAGATAGTCAATGTCAAATTTCTTGAGATAGGATAGCGATGAGTAACCCGTGCCAAAGTCATCTAGTGCAACTTGAACGCCAGCATCACGAAATGCAAGTAGTTTGCTGGTAATCAAGTCGCTGGCATCCATCAGCATACCTTCTGTAATTTCCACAACGATACTTTGGCCTGATAAGCCTAGTTGTTTAAGCTGATCTGGCCATGTGGCATATTTTAAAGTGTCATCGCGGAATTGCACAGGTGACTTATTGATGCTGATTTGAAACTCACGATGGTACGTTGTGCGCCAGTGATTTGCTTGCTTTACGGCTTCATGAAATACCCATTCACCGATGCTATTGATTAGGCCAGTTTCTTCTGCAATAGGAATGAATTCAGCTGGGCTAATCTGGCCTCGTGTTGGGTGTTGCCAACGAATTAATGCTTCTGCTTTATGAATGGAGTTGTTGGCAAGTTCTATAATTGGTTGGTAATAAAGCCTAAGCTGGTCTGCCTCTTGCGCACCACGTAATTCATTAGTGAGCCGCATACGCTTTTGAGTGGACTTCTGCATAGCTTGAGTAAAGTAATGGTAACGATTACGCCCCATTTGTTTAGCTGCGTACATGGCTTGGTCGGCGCTTGTTAGCAGCGTCTCATTGGTGGCGGCATCGTCAGGGTAAAGTGCGATACCGACGCTAGCTGAAATATAGGCGATTTCATTACCAAGATGAAAGGCTTTGGCCATTTTATCTAGAATATCTTGAACCACGCGTTCCACAATGCTGAGGTCATCTAACTGGCCTAGAATGACTGTGAACTCGTCTCCACCAAGACGCGATAATGTGTCGGTTTCACGTACACACTGATTTAATCGTTTGGCCGTTTCTTTGAGCATCGCGTCGCCCATATCATGGCCAAAGTTGTCATTAATCTCTTTGAATCGGTCTAAGTCGATAAATAGCAGTGCTAGCTGTAGATTGTGTCGATAGGTTTTTTTGATTTCCTGATTAAGACGGTCATGAAACATCTGACGGTTAGGTAATCCAGTTAAAAAATCAAAATTAGCCTGTTTCCAAATGAGCTGCTCGGCCTCAGTCTTCTGCGTAATATCGGTAAACATAGCTATGCGACGTTGCACAACGCCATCTTCGTTATACACGGTATTAATCATCATTCTCTTAGGATAGATTTCGTTATTTTTTCGTCTATCCCATATATCACCTTGCCATTGGCCAGTTGTGTCTATTTCATGCCACATTATTTTGAAAAATGTTGCATCATGACGACCAGAGCTTAACATTCTTGGATTTCTACCAATCACTTCATCAAGGCTGTAACCGGTAATTTTTGTGAAAGCCGGATTGATGGCAATGATCGCGTTATTGGCATCGGTAATCAGTATGCCTTCGCTGCTCGTGTCGTAAACTGAAGCCGCGATTCTGAGAGATTCCTCACCAGCCCTGCGCTGCATTTCTCTATCGAAGTTATCAAGTGCGAAAGAAATATCTTTAGACATGTCTTCTAGTAGGGCTATGGCTTCCAAATCAAACGCATTCACATATTCATGGCAAACAGTCAGTACGGCAAATTTTTTGCCGTTACGCTGTATTGGGAATGCAGCAGCTGAGCCCCAGCCAATCGCGATGGCATTATGCACCCATGGCGCAGTCATTGGATTGTTCATGAAGTCGTTGATAATGATGGGCCTGTTTTCTCGTAGTGCTGTGCCCGTCGTGCTTCTGCCCTCAAGAACATCTGCTCTTGAAGATACTTTTATATTGTCTAGGTGTCTTGTCACATCACCATAGCTCGCAACGGGTAAAATCACGTCACCAGTACTGTCTAGCTGGCCCACCCAAGCGATTTTCATGCCGCCAAACTCAACAGCACATCGGCACACTAGTGGAAACAGCTCAGATTGCTGCTCCATGCGCACAATGGCCAGATTAATCTCACTGATTGCCTTATACAACATGGATAGGCGTTTAATTCTGTCGTCAGCCTGTTTGCGCTCAGTAATGTCGGTAATAAAACCATGCCAAAGGATGCTGCCATCTTGCATTTTTTCAGGTTGCGATTCGCCTCGCCTCCATTGCACACCCAGTTCTGGCAACACCACTCGAAACTCATATTGCCACAACAATAAGGTGCGGGCTGATTCTTGAATAGAGCCCATGACGTTGTCATAATCGTCGTGGTGAATAGTTGAGAATGCGGCCCTAGCATCCTCTTTAGCTTGTTGTTGTGAAATTCCGAACATGTCTTGCATGGCTTCACTGGCATAGGGAAAGCAGCATCTGCCATCTTGGTACAATTTGAATTGATAAATAACCCCTGGTACGCGTTGGGATATTTTGTTGAAAAGTGTATTTTTTTGTAATAACAATGATTCTGTTGATTTGACTTTATCAATGACTAGGGCAATTAATATACCAACAATCGTTAACGCCAACATGTACAACCAAAAGTTAAGCAAGCCAACAGGTACTTGATTATTTGTCGCGCCGCCCACAGCAAGCACCATACCTAACAACATCTGTATGGCCGTCATCACCAGTACAAGTAATGCGCCGTGACGGCCGAAGCGCACCGCAGCCCATGTCACAAATAGGAATACCCAGTATCCTCTAGCGGTAATGCCGAAAACACCCTGAAACCAGCCTAGAAAAATCACTTGACCAGCAAAGAATGAGAGTCCAAAGCAAGTAATGGCCTCTGTGATACGCTCACGTTTTATCCAGTCGAATGGTCTGTGACGCCACACCAAAATCAGCGGTGTTACAAGTAATATGCCTAATATATCGCCTTGCCACCAATTTATAAAATTATGCCAAGCTACAGACTCTGTAATCATGCCATTAAGCACTAGTGTGCTTACGCCAATTGAGGCACTCACTACGGAGCCCAGAGCACCTGCTGCAGAAAGCCATAAAAAATCATGCGGTTGCTGAAGCGTCGATTTGAATCGCTGTATATGTGACAATATCCAAAAGCAGCTAAGTGCCTCCAATGAATTGCCAAAAGCAAACACCATGGAAATGCCAATAGCGCTGCCCTGCATGATATTGCCTGTGAGCGCGCCTATGAAAACGCTAGGCCAGTATTTTTTTTTGCCGAGTATAAGTGCAGCCAACGCCAAGCCGCTAGACGGCCAAACCATAGAAACAACGCCATTGGTCGAGAAGTACCCCAATGCAATTTTAGCGAGTAACGCATAGGCTAATGAAATGCCAAGCAGTAATGGTAGGTCAGACCAACGATAAATCTGTTTTAGTTTGTAACTTAGTGCCACTTTTTATACTCAACGTAAGTTTAATCTTCTATGTTTATCTAAATTCCATCAAGAGCTGAGTGCATATCGCCATTAAGATGCGGGCAAATTTTTATGCGGCTATATTGCGGGAGAGTTGATTGAAAACGTTTTACTTGGTTGGTATATTATGCGGGGCTGAGTTCATTTTGAAGTTGAAATAAAACATAGAAAACATAGTTAGATCGGTACATGATAGTCGTTGATTTACGCATCACTTTTCTATACTTCTTCAACCGAGTTCTTGATAATCTCCGCCAAACGTCTGATACCTGGCCCTGCGAAATCTGGGTTGGCTATCACTAGATATAGTGGGACTTCTCTAGTGCCGCCTTCAAGTAGTGGCAGCGGTTTAAGCAAGCCTGATTCAAGCTCTTGTCTGATATGCTCTTCGGGTAGCCATGCAAAGCCATAGCCCATCGACACGGCTTGGATAGAGGTGGCGATTTGGCTGACGGTCCAGCGCTGATCGACATCAACAATTGCAGGGCGTTGCCCGCGATTTTTACCTGAGTCCCTTACGACTAAGTGGCGGTAGGCTCTAAGGTCTTTATACGTGAGCGTGTGACCTAAATGATGAAGAGGATGCTCGGCGTGGGCAACTGCCATTATTTTAATGCGGGTCAGCAGGTTCCCTAAAAAGCCTGGAGGTAGTTGCGGAGAAATGGCGATATCAGCCTCCCCTTTGAGTAAGGCGTCAGATGTGCCGCCTATCACCGATTCAATAAGCTCCACGCGAGTGTGCGGGCTTTCTAAGCCAAATTTATGCATGCAGCTTAATAGCAGTTGTGGGGGTAAGAGTATCTCTGCTGCAATATTAATATTGGCTTCCCAGCCTGCAGATAAGGCATGTGCAGCTTGTTCAAGTTCGTTGGCTTCATTGACCAACGCTAATGCACGGCGATAAAGCATTTGACCTGTTGGTGTGAGTATGGCTTTGCGACCCTGAATCTCAAACACTTTAACGCCAAGCATGGATTCAATTTTTTGCACAGCATAGGTGACGGCCGATTGGCTTTTATACATCATTTCCGCTGCTTGCGCATAACCGCCAGCATCTACGATGCTAATCAAAGTGCGCCATTGTTCTAACGTGATATTGGGCGTCATTTAAGTTAACCTATCTAATCAACTGATAATTTATAGCAGATTATTATACTTTTATATCTTATTGTTAAAGTATTTAATGGCTTCCTAGAAATTTATTTATTCAATACCATTTATTTTTAACATTATTCATTTTGGAGTAAATCTTATGAAACGTTTTATTTTATTAGCCATCGCAGCCACCATTTCTACCGCAGCTGTTGCTGCGCCTGAAACTTATGTGATTGATAGCAACCACAGCATGCCGCGTTTTTCATATAGCCATTTTGGTTATTCAACGCAATTAAGCCGTTTTGATAAAGCGACAGGAAAGGTCGTGATTGATCGTGCCGCGAAAACTGGTTCTGTCGATGTGACAATCGACATGACTTCGGTAAACACAGGCTTTGCTCTATTTAACGAGCATATTCAAGCTGAAGATTTATTTAATACAGCAAAATTTCCAACGGCTACTTTCGTCTCTAAAAAAATGAATTTTGAAGGTGATAAACCTGTTTCAATTGACGGCACGCTGACAATTAAAGGTGTTAGCAAAGCAGAAACACTGACAGTAACTTCATTTATGTGCATGCCTCACCCAATGTTGAAAAAAGACGCTTGTGGTGCGAATGCGACTGTAGTGGTGAAACGTAGTGATTTTAATATGAGTAAACATGTGCCTTACGTGAGTGATGAGGTGACGATTACCCTGCCAGTTGAGGCTGTTAAGCAATAATTGAGGCTGTTAAGCAATAAGAAGTAAAAAGATTTAGAGTGAATAGCTGGCAAGTTTTTTCAGCCGCAGAATATGGAGTTTAGTATGCAAAATCAGGAAGTAATAGCAAGGCAATTGCTAAGAGTGATTCAGTCCATTCCAACCTCCGATGGCGGCGGCGTGAAGTTGCGTCGCAGCCTAGGACAATCTGGCTTCACGCGATTAGATCCGTTTCTAATGCTAGATGAATTTGCTTCTGAAAATCCTGATGATTACATTGCTGGATTTCCAGATCATCCGCATCGTGGCTTTGAAACGGTGACTTATATGCTAGATGGTCACATGTTGCATCAAGATCATTTAGGTAATCAAGGTAATCTAAAAAGTGGCGGCGCGCAGTGGATGACGGCAGGTCGTGGCATTATTCACTCAGAAATTCCACAGCAAGAAAGTGGCCGTATGCGTGGCTTTCAGCTCTGGATAAATCTACCTGCGAATGAAAAAATGAAACCTGCAGGCTACTTAGATATTCAGCCTGATGAGATTCCGCTAGTCCATTTAGCAAGTGCAGGCACGGTTAAAGTGATTGCTGGTATTGTAGTGCTGGATGGTAAAGACGTGGCTGGGCCGATTCAAGGCTTAACTACTGCGCCATTATTTATAGATGTACATTTGCCTGCTGGTGAAAGCTTTAGCCAATCAATTGCGGAAGGGCATAATGCTTTTGTGTATTCATATGAAGGTAAAGTATTGATTGGTGCTAAAACTGAGAAGCGCATACTTGAGCCGCAATCTGTTGGCGTGTTATCAGCGGGCGGGTTTGTTGAAGTGACTGCAGCAGAAGCGCCTGTGTCATTCCTACTATTGGCTGCGAAGCCATTATTAGAGCCTATTGTTCAATATGGCCCATTTGTGATGAATACGCGCGAAGAAATTGATCAGGCAATTGCAGATTATCAAAATGGGCAGCTTGTATGATGTCGTGATTAATAAGTTTGTTTTGACAAATAAAACCTAGCCAGCAATGACTAGGTTTTATTTTTATGTGCTTTATGTTTTAAATACCATGCAGTTGGCTTTTCAACTTTGCGATGAAATAAATCTGCAAGCACTAAGCTGGCAGCCCATGTGAGCAGCATGAAAAGGCAAGCTAGCCATGAATTGGTGAGGTTTAGCCAGCTAAAAATTGCGTTAGCTAACATTAAAACCGAAAAATGTACTAGAAACAGAGCGTAGGAAATCGAACCTACATAATGAATAAATTTTTGTTGTCTTACATGGTCTTTGATTTGTATGTTTCGAGTAAAAAATAACGCAAGCGCGGTCAGTGCTGCAATTAAAATACGCAACCTGAAATCAATCAAAATAGCAGTCATGGCAATTGATATGTTTAACCAAAGCCATGCGTTTGAATGCTCACGTTGTCCTGCGTAGTAAGCGATTGCGCCCATGCCATACGCACCAAAAAAATAGATTGCCCAGTCGTCGTAACGTTCGTGACGGTTAAACCAGAATAGCGATGTGGCCGCTGTTAGCGTGATGATAATGAGAATTGCTTTTTTAGAGTTAGCTGCCTTACCGCCAAGCCAGCTAATGCAAAGCATCACAAAGAAAAGCTGAAAATCCACTGCAATAAACCATGCGCCTGCTAAAAGTGAATCGACATCCAAAATACCTTGCAGCAATAATACGTGAGACAGAAATTGAGAGAGTGTAGGAAAGTCTGGAATAAACTCACGATCAACAAGGTTGCGCGCGATGACAGCGCAAATGATGGCGAGCATAAGTGCGAAAAAGAATGGAATCACTAATCTTAAATATCGATTCGTTAAATTCACTTGTAGATGGCGGATGCTCTTGCCACTATTGAGCACAGAACGCGCTGCTAGATAGCCGCCAATGACAAAAAATATCTGTACCGCCATCCTCGCATTGTCATATAAGCAAGTGATGAGTGATGGCGCTATTTGTTGCACGGCATCTGAAATTGGGCCATAAGCGGCAAGATGATGTAAAACAATAAACTGGGAGGCAATGGCTTTAAAAGCATCGATCATCGGAAAACGATTGAAATGGTCTTTCATAGCGAGCTAATTCATATCGTGTTGATTCATGTGGTAATGATTATAATGGGTTCTAGGGATTATGTGGTTTGGCTTGTGTACAATGTGGCGCTAATTCATAACCTCTAATCGTCATATCGCCGTCTTTATAACCACTCTAAATAGCTTGAAACTAACCTATGATTTTAATCCCCGAAACTGAATACGAGCTAAGCGCAATACGCGCGCAGGGTGCGGGTGGACAGAATGTGAATAAAGTTTCCAGCGCAATTCATTTGCGTTTTGATATTCAAGCTTCAACGCTGAGTGATTGGCTTAAAGAACGCTTGATGCATTTGAAAGATAATCGCATTACTGCTGAAGGTGTTTTGGTACTAAAAGCGCAGCAATATCGCACGCAAGAAGCCAATAAAAAAGACGCCATTGCGCGTTTACATGAAATTGTTAGCGCCGCAAACCAAGTAAAACCTACGCGCTACGCAACGCGTCCAAGTTACGGTTCAAAACAGCGACGATTAGAAAGTAAAACACAACGTGGGCAAATTAAGCGGATGCGTGGCAAAATAGCGTCTGACAAAAATGAGCATTAACTTAAAGTGAATATATTAGCTTTCGATACATCAACTGAATACCTCTCGCTTGCCTTATTAAAAGGCGGCGAAACGTTTAACTATGATTGCAATGCTGGGCAAACGCATTCGCAAATTATATTGCCACAAATACAAGCTTTGTTGGATTCGGCAAACTTACAGTTAAGTGATCTGCAAGGCATTGCCTTTGGTGCAGGCCCAGGATCATTTACAGGCGTGCGCATTGCAGCTGGCGTGGCGCAGGGCTTGGGGTTTGGTGCTAATCTGCCAGTGGTTAGTGTGTGCACACTATTAGCGCTAGCAGAAGCAAGCATGGCAGACAAAGTGATTGCTTGCTTGGATGCACGCATGGGTGAGGTGTATCACGCAGCGTATGAAAAAATGGACGATACATGGCAACGCATTATTGAGCCAGGCTTATATAAACCAGATGCCGTACCTGCTATTGAGGGTGCAGGTTGGGTAGGTGCTGGTAGTGGCTGGCAAACCTATGCCGAGCAATTAAGCGCTGTCTATGTAGAGCAACTGCAATCAACGCAACCGCAACTATTGCCCTCATCAGCCGCGATACTTAAACTCGCTTTACCGATATTTGCGAAAGGTGAAGCAAAACCTGCAAGCGAAGCTATGCCAGTTTATATTCGTAATCGGGTTGCGCTTAAAACTACAGAACGCGAACAAGGCTTACGTTTATGAGCGCCGTGCTAAAAACACAATATCAATTTCGTCCTATGCAAATGGACGACTTAGAGTCCATTATGGCGATTGAGCCGCAGATTTATCCTTATCCATGGACGCGTGGCAATTTTAGTGACTCCTTGAATTCTGGTTACAGCGCTTGGGTAATGGTATTGAACGAGCAGATTATTGGTTACTCACTGATGATGTTGGTGTTGGATGAAGCGCATTTGCTTAATTTGAGTGTGGCAAAGCCCTACCAAAAGCAAGGCTTAGGACGTACTGTTTTAGAGTATATGGTGAGTATTGCTAAAAGTAATCAAATGGCAAATATGTTTTTAGAAGTACGCCCAAGTAATATTTCTGCCATCGCTTTGTATGAGAATATGGGGTTTAATGAAATGGCAATACGCCGTAAGTATTACCCTGCTGCAAACGGTCGTGAAGATGCAGTTTTAATGGGTTTGGCGCTTTGACTGTCTCTTTGAACAATATCTGGAAAGTATAGTGATGATGACGCGCGAAGATATGATGCGAGAGTTAGAACTGTTACCAGTATGGCAGTCGCGCGCGCCAGCACCTGAAGTGGCGATCTTAAAAGATGTAGGTGGGGTTTGAACCCCACCCACCCGCGGGG
>NZ_JAQSCU010000008.1:0-159527 GCF_029945535.1 Methylotenera sp. | reverse complement strand
GGCAGATACTGTACAAGAGACATTGGCAAATGTAGAGCAACCCCTAGAAACGTTAACGACTGTGCCTATTGAGTCGCCAATATTCACCCAAATTGCCAGTGAAAACGGCGATTACTTATTTGTGCTGCCAAACTCCGCAATGAACGCAGAAGAGTTACAGTTATTTCAAAATATTTGCAAAGCACTACGAATTAAAACCAAGCCTGCTGAAACTTCATCTGATATTTTAGCGTCTATCAAAGATATGCAAGCAAAGTTGTTGATTGCGATGGGCGAGGCAACCGCACAAGCGATATTGCAATCCGCTGAGCCAATCGCGCACTTAAGTGGCAAGTTGCATCAACTGCATGGCGTTACTTTAATCGCTACTTATGATTTGCCGCACCTATTAAAAAATCCTGCAGGTAAAGCAAAAGTCTGGCGTGATTTATGTATGGGGCTGCAAATTTTACAAGACTTAAAAGTTGCAAATAGTTAAATCAGCTAGAATTGTAAGGTCTTGAAATGTAGTGCATAAGGCGCAATCTAATTAGTACAGAATATATCTCGGTGTTATGTATATCATTACAACGAGTCTTTAAATTTGATTTATTCATAAGGAATGAACATGCAAAAAATTTACTTAAAGCTATTCACAGTTTTACTTTTGTTGAATCTAAGTGGCTGTGGCTACAACAACTTTCAGTCGCTAGATGAAGAATCAAAAGCCAGTTGGTCAGAAGTGCTTAATCAGTATCAGCGTCGTGCCGACCTAGTGCCTAACTTGGTGAATGTAGTGAAAGGTTATGCAGAACATGAAAAAGAGGTGCTGACACAAGTGACTGAGGCACGTTCAAAAGTAGGTAGTATGCAAGTCACGCCAGAACTGCTGAATGACCCAGAGGCTTTTGCCAGATTTCAAGCGGCACAGGGTCAGTTAACAAGTGCTTTATCACGATTAATGGTGGTTTCTGAGAACTATCCAAACTTAAAAGCAGACCAAGGTTTTAGAGACTTGCAAGCACAGCTTGAAGGCACTGAAAATCGCATTACTGTTGCGCGCAATCGTTACATCGAAACGATTAAAGTTTACAACATTGCAATACGCTCATTCCCGCAAAATCTAACGGCAATGATGTTTGGCTATAAAACTAAACCATCATTCACTGTTGAAAATGAAAAAGCGATTTCAGTCGCACCAACCGTTGATTTTGGTGACAAGAAATAGCCTCTGTAATTTTACTAATCATTTTAAATGAGCAGTAAGTGATTACTCACATTAAAGCGACTCTGTTTGCAGTTTGCACAATGCTGTTATTTGCAACGTGTAATCTGCATGCTGAACTCGTTGCTATCCCTGCACTTCAAACACGCGTCACAGATTTAACGCAAACTCTTACTTCAGATCAGCAAAGCCAATTGGAAGCAAAGCTTAAGGCTTTTGAGTTGGAAAAAGGTAGTCAAATCGCGGTGTTAATTGTGCCTAGCACCCAGCCAGAAGAAATTGAGCAATATAGTATTCGGGTGGTCGATGCTTGGAAACTAGGTCGCGAAAAACAAGATGATGGCATTCTTGTTTTAGTGGCTAAAAATGATCATAAAATGCGGATTGAAGTTGGGCAAGGCTTAGAAGGCGCGATTCCAGATTTAATTGCGAAGCGGGTCATCAATGAGGTAATGTCACCAAGTTTCAAGCAGGGCGATTTCTACGGTGGAATTAATAAAGCTACAGATACATTGATGGGCTTGGTTAATGGTGAAAAGCTTGCACCGCCTCCACCTCAAGCCAATCATGCCAATATGAGCTTTGATAATAGCTTAGCGCTATTTGTCATCGGTTGCGTGGTAGTTGGTGCCTTTCTCAGCTCAGTCTTAGGTCGATTTTTTGGCGCGGGTGCTACGGCAGGCATCATTGGCGGCGTGTCTTGGTTCATTTTAGGTACCTTAGGCATGTCAATTTTTGTTGGCATCATGGCATTTGTTTTTACCTTAATCATGCCCTATATTTTTGATGGCACGCGCGGTGGCGGAACATATTCCAGTGGCGGTTTTGGTGGCGGTGGATTTGGTAGCAGTAGCGGAAATGACAGCTTTAGCGGTGGCGGCGGTGGGTTTAGTGGCGGTGGCGCGTCAGGAGATTGGTGATGTCATTTAAACGCTTGAAACGGTTAGCTAAACACTTATTTATTTTGCCCGGTATTGTTAAAAAATACTTTCCAAAAGAATCAATGCAGCGCATAGAAAACGCGATTGCAGCCAGTGAAAAAACACATTTTGGTGAAATTTGTTTTGTGGTTGAATCGAATTTGCATGCGTTTGATATTGTTAGACAGGTATCGGCTAAAAAGCGTGCCATCGAGATTTTCTCAAAACTTCATGTGTGGGATACCGCGCAAAATAACGGCGTGTTAATTTATTTGTTGTTGGCTGATCATGACTTTGAAATTGTCGCTGACCGAGGCATTCATCATTATGTGGGCACTGAGGGATGGGAGCAAATCAGTCGCGAGATGGAAAAGCACTTCAAGCACGGTGATTTTGAGCTTGGCGTTTTACAAGGCATTGCAAAAATAGCCGAACATTTAGATCGACATTTTCCTTCAGGCTCAGAAAACACCAATGAGTTAAGTAATGCGCCTATTGTTATTTAGTGTTGTTTGTTTATCATTGATTTCGTTTGATGCAACAGCCGCACTCTCTGACATATCAAAAATTTATCGCGAAGTGCCAACTTTAGGTGGTTTAGATGTTTGTTTTGGCGGAGGTTGCGCTGAAATTAGGCATGTCTCCATTAACACGCAAGAATGGACTCAAGTGGTCTCTGTTTTTGCATTCAAGACAGATGATGCAACACTTGAACGTCAGCAGATTGCCGATGCTGTAGGCATGTTAGAAATAATTGTCGGCGCTAAGATAGGCACATCAGGTGACCGCGCAGGCACTTTCAGTAATTCAAAATTTCCAGATCAGTTAGATTGCAATGATGAGGCAATTAACACCACGACTTATATGCATTTGATGCAATATTACGGCTTGATTAAATTGCATGAAGCCGAAGATATGCGCACAAGAAGCTTCTTTTTTAATGGCTGGCCGCATACCACCGCGGTGATGCATGAAAAAGCCACAGGCGAACGCTTCGCGGTGGATAGCTGGTTTTATGATAATGGCGTACCAGCAACGATAGTGCCGTTTGAGCTTTGGAAGTCAGGCTATATTCCTGCGGACAGCCCAGTTCGTCGTCACTAGATTTCTATGGCTGTAGCGCGGCTCAATAATGCGTTATAACTATTGCTGACTAAATGACTGATTAAATGTAAAATTCGGTCTTTGATTTTTGCTCAGATTTGATACCACCATGCGCGCCTCACAATTTTTCTTCAACACACAAAAAGAAGCTCCAAACGATGCAGAGTTGCCAAGCCATATCCTAATGGTACGCGCAGGACTGATTAAGCGTTTGGGTTCTGGTTTATATAGCTGGATGCCGCTAGGTTTGCGTGTGCTGCGTAAAGTTGAAACCATCGTGCGCGACGAAATGAATAAGGCTGGCGCTTTAGAGTTGTTAATGCCCGCAGTACAACCCCGTGAGTTATGGGATGAAACCGGTCGCTGGGCAGTATTTGGTCCACAAATGCTCAAAATTACCGATCGCCATTCACGTGAGTTTTGCTTTGGTCCAACGCATGAAGAAGTGATTACTGACATCGCACGTTCAGAGGTGCGCAGTTATAAGCAATTACCACTTAATTTCTACCAAATACAAACTAAATTTCGCGATGAAATTCGCCCACGCTTTGGTGTGATGCGCGCGCGTGAATTTATGATGAAAGATGCTTATTCTTTCCATACCGATTTTGCCTCTCTAGAAACTACGTATGCGAATATGTATCAAGCGTATAGCAATGTTTTCAATCGCTTAGGTCTAAAGTTTCGTGCAGTAAAAGCCGATACAGGTGCTATAGGCGGTGATGGTTCTCATGAGTTTCATGTGCTTGCTGATTCAGGTGAAGATGGCTTAGCGTATTGTGATACGTCTGATTACGCAGCCAACGTAGAGTTGGCCGAAGCAGTTGCGCCTAGTGTGCGCGGCGCCGCAACAGAAGTGATGCAAGATGTTGAAACGCCAAAACAAACCTCTTGTGAAGAGGTGGCAGCATTACTCAACATAGGCTTAGATCGTACGATTAAAGCCATGGCATTAATCGCAACGCTTGAGGATGGCAGCACACAGTTTAATTTATTACTTATTCGTGGCGATCACCGCATGAATGAAATTAAAGTGAATAAATTGGAAGGTTTACATGACTTCCGATTCGCTACAGAAGAAGAAGTCCGTGAGAACTTAAAATGCCCACCAGGTTTTATCGGCCCAGTAGGCGTTGGCGCACATGTGCGGGTGATTGCAGATAGAACAGTCGCGGCGATGAGTGATTTTGTGTGTGGTGCGAATAAACCAAAATACCATTTAAGCGGTGTTAATTTTGGTCGCGATTTACCAGAGCCAAGTTTAGTCGCGGACATTAGAAATGTGGTGGAAGGCGATGCAAGCCCAGATGGTAAAGGCACATTGTCACTTTGCCGAGGTATTGAAGTTGGGCATATATTCCAGTTGCGAACTAAATATTCTGAGGCAATGAATGCCACTTATCTTGACGAAAGTGGTCAAACACAAGTAATGGAAATGGGTTGTTACGGTATCGGCGTTTCACGTATTGTCGGTGCGGCAATTGAGCAAGGCAACGATGCGCGCGGAATCATCTTTCCAAAAAGCATGGCACCGTTTACCGTGACAATTTGCCCGATTGGTTATGATAAGTCAGAGGCGGTTTCAGCAGCGGCGAATAAGATATACGCTGATTTGAATGCTGTAGGCATCGAGGCGATGCTAGATGATAGAGGCGAGCGCCCAGGTGTGATGTTTGCCGAGGCGGATTTGATGGGTATTCCACACCGTTTAGTCATTGGTGAGCGCGGCTTGGCAGATAGCACAGTGGAATATAAAGGTAGAACTGATGCGGAAGCGCAGATGGTTTCATTGAATAATGTAGTTGAATTTATGCAAAAAGTGGCACTATAATCAAACATGCTTAAAAATATTCAAATCTGCTTGCTGACATTGATTGGAGCTTTGGCCTCAATCAATAGCTATGCTGGTGCGCAGATTGAAGAGCCGTTATCAAATAGCGTAAAAGCGATGATGCAGCGCAGCATTAGTGATAAAGCCGTTCCAACGCTCACTTTTGCCAGCCCAGAAGAAGGTGAAGCTTGGCTGAATGAGATGTCAAGACGCTTGCAAAAACGCATTCCTGATACTAATTATCGTGAAGATTTACTTCGTACTGTTCACTATGAAGCGACTCGTGCAGGGCTGGATCCTCAAATGGTATTAGGTTTGATTCAGGTGGAAAGTGGCTTTAAGAAATACGCATTATCTTCAGTTGGTGCGCGAGGATTTATGCAGGTGATGCCATTTTGGGCGCGTAGCATTGGTGCAACAGACCATAACTTATTCCTTTTACGTACTAACTTACGTTATGGCTGCACAATTCTAAGGCATTATATTGATATCGAGCATGGTGATTTATATCGTGCTTTAGGTCGATATAACGGTAGTTTAGGCAAGCCGCAGTACCCTAACTTGGTGCTTGGTGCTTGGCGTAAGAACTGGGACTATTCGACCAAAAACTGGAATTACGCACCAAAAAACACCTAAATTATTAGGCGTTTTCTCAATTAGCATGGTTTTGGCACTAGATTAGTGCTAAAAACCCCTTCAAAAAAGTTTACATTTCTGTAAAAATCATTCAGTATGCCCCTAGCGTTTATACGACTAAGGCAAAATTTGCACTATTCCAATAAGCCCAGCGTATGACGTTGCTGTTCGAAAAACTTGCTACTCAATATAAAAATTAGGAGAAAAGTATGTCGAAATTAACTGCATTAGCACTAAGTATTGCTGTTTTAGGTGGGGTATGGGCATTTTTAGCATTGGGTCCGTTGGGTGGAGCTGCGCCAATTGCTTTAGTATGGGTTGGCTTTATTGCATGGGGTTGTTATTTTCATACGGGTGGCGATAGCGCAGCATTACAAAAAACAATCGCTGGTATGTCTTTTGGTGCAGTAATTGCAGGTGTTGCTTTATATCTAGTGAGTTCTGGAATGTTGGCTGCCTTGGGCACATTAGCTGCACCTGTTATTATTGCAGTGACTGTGTTCGTACTGGTGATTGTGGCAGGTAATACCTTACTGTCAGTTGTTCCTGCAAACGTGTATGGCTATGCAGCAACCGCTGGCTTGGCTTTAACTGCAGGTACGGCAGGTAACGCAACGGCAATGAACTTGACTAATCCAGTGCTGCTAGTCATTGTTTCTACAATTATTGGTGCAATATTTGGTATGCTTTCAGGTAAATTAGCTGGCATGCTTGGTAAGTAATCAGAACTAAATAAGTCTTACTTCAGTTGTAAATTAAGATAATAGTAGCTTAATCTAAGCTGTTAAGTGAGATTAAAAAAACCGCCTTAAGTGGCGGTTTTTTGTTTTTAAGAGTTAGGTCAATCTTTATGGTTAGTTGGCTTTTTGCACTTTGAAACCATAGTAGGTACCAAACTCACCTTCAGACTCATGGTAAACAAATAACATGTCATTAGCATACCCAGCGCCATTTAGATGATTATGTGAGCGTAGTTTTAAGTCTTTAGGTAACTCGCTTTTACCTATGAACTTGCCAGTTAAATCAAATACCAGAACGGCTTTGTGGTCGATGTCGAGTAACTCTAACTCTTCACCTTTTATGCCGGTGTAAGCTACAAAGAAATCGCTGACATCATCAAATGCTACGCCCGCTTTAACTAAATCTAAATTAATTTCACCGATTTGCTCTCTGGCTTTTAGGTCTACTATCAGAACCTTATTGCTACGTCCTTGCTTTGCATAATACAGGTTCTTTTCTGCGTTATAACTAGGCATGGTATTCGCGTCACCAAAAGCGGGGTTAAAGCCAAATACATCGGAAGAGGTGTCTTTTACTTCGCCTGTTTCAGTCAGGTCAATTGAAAATATGCCTGTGTTCGGCGAGAAGCCACCAAAGCTTGAAATATTGTAAGTAATGGTTTCCAGCTTATTGGAGTTTGAGTTGTAATAAATTGAGCGGTTGTCATAGCCGGGTTTTGCAGAATTGATATATTTACCTGCATCATCATAGGCATGAATTTGAGATTTAGAAATAGGCGCTTCTGTTTCGCTACCCATAGGCGCTAATCCACCATCAGCAATATAGTAACGTTTCAAGTTAGGGATATAAGCTACCGTCATTGGGCGTGTACTTGGTTTTTGTGTCAATGGGATTTTAATGCCAACTTGCGCTTCAGGAAAAATCGCTGCTTGAGAGGTTTGCAGCGCGGTAGCGAATGCCATTGAAACTATCACTGTAGAAATACGCATTATTATTCTTTCTTTCAAAACTTAATTTATAACGTTAGGTTTAAGCCGAGACTGAGTTTAGTCAGTCTGTTGTTCTCAATCGTTCAATTCAATTTATGCTGCGGGGTGCTTCTCAATCAGCATGGCATCACCATAACTAAAAAAGCGGTAATGCTCATTGATGGCGTGCTCATAAGCTTTTTTAATATTATCCATCCCAGCAAACGCAGACACTAACATGAGCAGGGTACTTTTAGGTAAATGAAAGTTGGTAAATAGTCGATCCACTACTTTAAATTGATAACCTGGTGTAATGAATATATCGGTATCACCATTACCCGCTTGCAAATAACCTTTATTATTAGACTCAGTAACTCTCGCGGCACTCTCTAAAGCACGTAGCGCAGTGGTGCCGATTGCTGTTACTTTTGCGCCATTGTTTTTGGTGGCATGAATCATGTCAACAGTCGTTTGTGAAATGCTGTAAAGCTCACTATGCATTTTATGCTCATTAATATTATCTACTCGTACTGGCTGAAAAGTACCTGCACCAACGTGCAATGTCACGTAGGCAATGTTGATACCTTTTTGTTTCAGAGTGTCTAACATGGCGTCGTTAAAATGCAAGCCAGCGGTAGGCGCAGCCACCGCACCTAGATGTTTACTGAATACCGTTTGATAACGTTCTTCATCGTCACTAGTCGCGGTGTGCGTTATATAAGGAGGCAAAGGCAATGCACCATGTTGTTCCAGTAAATCTAATACAGAGCTTTCACTTAAAAAACGAAGTTCAAATAAATCGTCGTGTCGTGCAGTCACTTCAACATCAAAAGCGTTTGATAAAGTTAAGCGAGAGCCAACTTTAGGCGCACGAGATGCCCTAATTTGTGCATATGCGGTATGTTGATTAATAACACGCTCTATCATTACTTCGACATTGCCGCCTGTATGTTTCACGCCAAATAAGCGAGCTTTGATGACGCGCGTGTCATTAAACACTAATAAATCACCGGCTTGCAGGTGTTCTGGTAGGTTGATAAACATCTTATCGGTTACCTCACCTTTGCTGCTATTCAGGTGCAACATACGGCTGGCCGTTCTCTCAGCGGTGGGGTGCTGCGCAATTAATGCGTCAGGTAAATAAAAATTGAAATCTTCTGTTCTCATAAATGCTATAGCTTGCTATAATGGCGACCGTTGCAATTATACAGTAATGTATATTCCCAAATGCCCGGGTGGCGGAATTGGTAGACGCACGGGACTCAAAATCCCGCGCTGGCAACAGCGTGCCGGTTCGATTCCGGCCCCGGGCACCAAAAAACAATGACTTGCATTTTTGCAGGTCATTTTTTTGCCTACTTTTATGAAAATTTAAGCCAACCTCCTGAATTTTTAAATTTAAAACCTAGAGTAATGCTCGGATGCTGCCCTTGGTGTCCCGAATTCAGGCAGCTTAATCACCACATTTATGTTGTATTAGTATTGCCAAATTGTTACATAAGTGTAACTTTTCGCTTGAGCCTAACTGCTTTTTGTGATACTTTTAACATGCGTCAAATTGTCGCATGTCAAAGAAGTGTAAGAAAATTTAACTAAATAAGTTTTCTGAGTGAAGGGCGGTCTGTGGTGATAACTGATTTAGGTTACAAAATCATTGCTAGACACAATAACTCACTTACGCCTAAAGCTGGAGTCAGGCTTCTTTTGGCATTGGCAGGAATAGTATTAGTGGTAGGGATCAGTTTTGCTCGCATAGGTGCTTGGTTGGTATTGCCTTTTGCTGGCTTGGAAATATTAGCATTTGCTTATGCTTTTCATTACATCTATTTGCATTCAAGTGATTTTGAAAGCATTACCATAGGAAATGACAGTGTTGTTGTAGAAAAAAGAGATTATAAAGAAGTTACTACAACAGTTTTTCAGAGACATTGGGCGCAAGTTAGTTTGCGTGAAGTAGCAAGTGTTGGTGGCGTAATTGGTAGGAACGGACTTTTTATTCGTTCGCACGGAAAAGAAATTGAGTTTGGTAAACACTATATGAATGATGAGCAACGTGCTTTACTTGCGCGTGAGCTCAAACAAAAATTAAAAAATATTGATTAATTAGTTTTGGAGCATGTTTTATGCAGGTATTTAGAAAAATTGGTTTAGGTGTTTCAGCAATGCTGGTTTCATTCAGTGCTTTTGCTGATTATGCATGGAATTTCCCTACACCAGCTACCCCTATGGCATTAGATACTTTGCATGTGCATAACAAGTTCATGCTGATTTCTATGGCTATTTTTGTTTCTGTATTAGCTATAATGATCTATTCTATTTTTGCGCATCGCAAAAGTAAGGGCTTTAAAGCCGTTGCTGATAAAGCGCCCTCTACAGCAGTCGAGATTTTTTGGACGCTGATTCCATTTGTAATTCTGCTAGTGATTGACTTTGTTATTATGGGTATTCCTGCTTATCACAGTGTGATTATGATGGAGAATACTCGTGAAAAAGCAGATATGGTCATCAAGATAACTGGTTCACAATGGCGCTGGCAGTATGAGTATTTGGATGGTGATGCTAAAGGGGTTAAGTTTGTAAGTAATTTGTCGACACCAAAAGAGCAGACAGATAAAGGCTTTGATGGCAAGAAAGATGAGCATTACTTACTCGAAGTGGATAATCGTTTAGTTTTGCCCGTAGGTAAAAAAGTACGTATTTTGATGACATCTACAGATGTATTGCACAACTGGTGGGTTCCGCAATTTGGCTCTTCACGCGTTGCTGTACCTGGTTTTCTTCGTGAAACTTGGGTTCAAGTTGAAAAAGAAGGTACTTATCGCGGTCAATGTAAAGAACTCTGCGGTAAAGGTCATGGTTACATGCCTATCGTAGTGGATGCGATGCCGGCAGAAGAGTACAAAGCTTGGGTTGCATCTAAAAAAGATGAATTGGCTAAAGCTTCTGCAGGTGCTGATAAAGAGTGGACAAAAGAAGACTTGGTTGCAACTGGTAAAGGTGTTTATGAGAAAAACTGTGCTGTTTGTCACCAAGTGAGTGGTGCTGGTCTTCCTCCAGCATTTCCGGCTTTAACAGGTAGTAAAGTAGCTAATGGTCCAATTTTTGGTGCTGATGGAAAATATTTAAAAGATAGCCATTTGGACCGTGTTTTAAATGGTAAAAATGTGATGCCATCATGGAAGGCATTGTTGAACGATACCGAAATCGCCGCAGTCATCACATACGAACGTAATGCATTGGGTAACAGTGTCGGCGATGTATTGCAGCCTTCACAAGTAAAAACGGCTCGCCAGTAGTAAATTGGCAATTAAATTTTAAGCATTAACTATTAGTTATTTAGTTTGAGTATTAGGAGAAAGCAATGAGTACAACAACGGTAGCACATCATGATGATCATGCTGAACATCCGACAGGGATTATGCGCTGGCTAACCACCACGAATCATAAGGACATCGGGACGATGTACTTAACGTTTTCACTGATCATGTTCTTTGTTGGCGGTGCGATGATTTTAGGTATTCGCGCAGAGCTATTCAAGCCGGGTTTGCAATTGATGAATCCAGAGTTTTTTAATCAGTTAATTGGTGTACATGCATTGATTATGATTTTTGCGGCATTAATGCCAGCAGCGACGGGCTTTGCTAACTGGATGATTCCACTACAAATCGGCGCGCCTGATATGGCTTTGCCGCGTTTGAATAACTGGGGCTTCTGGTTGCTTCCTCCTTCAGCAATTCTTTTAACCTTACCATTCACACTTGCATTATTTGGTATCGGTGATGGTGCTTTAGCAACGGGTTGGACATTCTATCCACCGCTATCTGTGCAGGGTGGCATTGGCGTTGACTTCGCGATTTTTGCAGTTCACTTGTTAGGTATTTCTTCAGTACTTGGCTCAATCAATGTGATTGTGACTGTATTTAATATGCGCGCTCCTGGCATGACATTAATGAAAATGCCAATGTTTGTATGGGGTTGGTTGATTACTGCTTTCTTGTTGATTGCGACTATTCCTGTTTTAGCTGGTGCTGTGACTATGCTACTGACTGATCGTCACTTTGGTACGCATTTCTTTGATGCCGCTGGTGGTGGTGATCCAATCATGTTCCAACATTTATTCTGGTTCTTTGGTCACCCTGAAGTGTATATTTTGTTATTACCAGTATGGGGTTTCATTCCACAAATTCTAGAAACATTCTCACGTAAACCTATGTACGGCTACAAGGCTCAAGTATATTCACTATGGGGTATCGGTGCTTTAGCTGTGGTTGTTTGGGCGCATCACTTCTTTACTGCTGGTATGCCTGTACCTGCTTTACTTTACTTTATGTATAGCACGATGGCAATTTCACTTCCATTAGCTGTATTGTTCTTCTGCTGGATAAAAACAATGTGGAGAGGCTCAATGAGCTTTGAGACACCAATGTTATTTGCAGTGGGTTGGATTATTTTATTTGGTATTGGTGGGTTAACTGGTTTGGTGTTGGCCGATGTAGCAGCTGATGCGCAATATCATAATAGTTATTTCGTGGTAGCTCACTTCCATTACACGCTTTTTGCTGGTGGCATTATGGGGATTATGGCTGGTACTTATTACTGGTTACCAAAAATGACTGGTCATATGTACAGTGAGAAATTAGGTAAACTACATTTCTGGCTCACTGCAATTTCATTCAACATGACCTTTATTCCTCAGTTCTTCTTAGGTTTAGCAGGTATGCCTCGCCGAATTCCAGACTATGCATTGCAGTTTGCTGAATTCAATATGATTTCATCAATTGCCGCATTTACACTAGGTCTGTCACAGTTGCTATTTGTTTACAATATTGTAAGTTGTGCAAGAGGCGGTAAAAAAGCGACTGATAAAGTTTGGGAAGGCGCGCAAGGTTTGGAGTGGACGTTACCTTCACCTCCTCCATATCACAGCTTTACTGAGCAACCAGTAATTAAATAAATATAGCAGCTAGGTTCATTGAAATTGAACCTAGCTGTTTAGTAACAGGAATATGATTCGGGTAAATATGAACGACCAAGAAGCAAAAACTAAACGTAGCAATAAAAAGATCGCATTAGTTTTAGGGGGCATTGCTTTGATTTGGTATGTGGTGTCTATGTTTTCAATATGGCATTAAACGAAGAACCAAAAGTAAAAGCGCCTGAAAACTTAACGGCTAAAGAGCAGCTGGATTTAAAAAACAAAAAATTAGTGCGTAAGTTATTGTGGTTGGTTGTTGGGTCTTTATTATTTGCATTTGCTTTAGTGCCTTTGTATGACGTTTTATGCAGTCTTACAGGCTTAAATGGCAAAACACAAAACTCTGCTGCATTAGCTGCTAAGGCTAAAGTTGATAATTCTAGATGGGTAACTGTTCAGTTTACTTCAAGTGTGATGCCAGGTTTAGGTTGGAATTTCTATCCTAAGCAGACTAGCATTAGGCTGCATCCCGGACAGATAGAAACCGTGTTATTTGTAGCAAAAAATATCACGAATGAAGTAGTGGTTGGTCAAGCAGTGCCAAGTATTACGCCAGGTATTGCAGCAGCTAATCTTAAAAAAATTGAGTGCTTTTGTTTTGTGAGGCAATCGCTCAAACCGGGCGAAGAAAAAGAAATGCCTTTAAGGTTTTTTGTAAGCCCTGAATTGCCAAAAGATGTATCTGATATGACATTGTCATATTCATTCTTTCCAGCAGTGAGTCAGAGTAAATAGATTTAGTAATTAAATGTAAGTAGTTTCAGGCGAGGAAATGGCGGCTATAAGCCATTGTGAATTTAAAATATTTATAAAAATGCACAGGAGTTATTGCATGGCGACACATTCTAACAATCAATATTATGTACCTCACGGTAGCGTTTACCCGTCTATCATATCTGTAGGCTTACTATCGTTAGCATCAGGCTTTATTTTTAGCGTAGCAACCGATAGAAGTAAAGAGTTAGCATATTTGCAAGCACCTGGTAAATGGATGATGATATTAGGTGCACTACTTATTCTGGCTATGGTGTTTAAGTGGATGGGTTCGGTTATTACTGAAAATGTAACTGGTAAGTTTAAGGGCTGGGAAGATAAGTCATTTCGTATTGGTATGATAGTATTTATTTGCTCTGAAGTTGCATTCTTTGCCGCGTTCTTTGGCGCATTGTTTTATATGCGCGTTATTTCAATTCCAGATTTAGCTGGTTACGACCTTGATATCACCCCATATAAGGACTTCTTAGCTTCTTGGCCTTCAATTGGTCCCGGTGGTAGTGTTCTAGGTGCAGAGTATAAACCACCTGCAAACTTTAAGCCGATGGCAGCTTGGGGCTTACCCGCTATTAATACTGCACTTTTGCTAACATCGGGTGCAACAATTACTTGGGCGCATTGGGGTTTAATTAAGAACAATCGTAAGCAGTTAATTATCGGTATGGCACTTACTGTAGCTCTTGGTATTGCTTTCTTGTGCTGCCAAGCAATGGAGTATCACGAAGCTTATACAGAGATGGGATTAACACTTGGTTCAGGCGCTTACGGCGCGAGTTTCTTTATGCTAACTGGATTTCATGGCTTCCATGTGATGCTTGGTACTATCATGTTGATTGTTATTTTGATTCGCTGCATGAAGGGTCACTTCACACCAGAGCATCACTTTGGTTTTGAAGGTGTTGCTTGGTATTGGCACTTTGTAGATGTAGTATGGTTAGGCTTGTTTATTTTCGTATACTGGCTATAAATCATCTAAATAAAAAGGGCGATGCAGCAGCATCGCCCTTTTTATTTTGTTTTATTAATTACAAATAATGTTGATTTAAAGTGGATGGCCAATCAAGCCAAATTTGCCTGCAATTAATAAAAGAATAAATAATAGAATAGACAGTCCAATCCGAACAGTCAACGCTTTAACGGTTCTATCACCACCGGTTTTGTCCTTAGATAAAAAGAATAGTGCAGAAAATAAACTGCCAACAATAACAATTAAAGTTAATACAACAATGATCTTTATTAACATAACTTTGTCCAATTAAGCTTTAAATAGTCATTATGAGACTCTAATGAAACAATTGCAATTTAGAATGCATCGCTATGTTTTTCAGCCAACTTTAGTTGGCATAGTTGTTACTTTGATATGCATTCCATTGTTTATTAAGCTTGGTTTATGGCAATACAACAAAGCGCAACAAAAGCAGGCTATTCACGAGGCGTATGATCAAGCAAAAGTAGATAAAGCTCTAAAGTTTCCATTAGAGCTAACGGATAGTAAAGCCATCAATATTGATGATTGGAAGTACAAGAAAGTAATTGTACAAGGTGTGTATGAAACAAAATATCAGTTTTTGTTAGACAATCAAGTTGAGGGTGACAGGGTGGGTTATCATGTGATAACGCCACTAAAAATTGATAATACTAATGAGTATTTGTTGGTCAATCGTGGTTGGATATTAGGTAAAGATACTCATACGGAGCTACCAATATTTAATACACCTACAGGCAAGCAAACGCTAACAGGTCAGGTATGGGTGCCTAGTAAAAAGATTTTTACTTTAGAGAGTTCTGATAACCAATCCATAGCCAGCGCTCAATCTGGCAATCAACCTTGGCAGCAAGTTTGGCAGAATATGAGTATGGAAAAGTATAAGCGCAGCGTGCCATTTGTTGTTTCAGAATTGGCAATAAAGTTAGATCAAGACAGTCATGCTGGTGGTTTTGTACGAAATTGGCAGATTCCAGCAGAGCGAATTACTAGCAATCTAGGCTATGCCTATCAATGGTTCGGCTTCGCATTTACAGCGTTGTTAATATTTATTTATACGAGTACGACTAAAATTAGACCAGAAAATAGTTCTGATAAATTGTAATTAATTTAACCCCTAGATATTGAGTCAATGCCTTCATCATCAATTTTTATTAGTAGAGCGATACATGCAAAACGAAAAGCAATTAACTGAATTAGAAATGCAGAGTAAAGGCCGCAAGGTTTTTATGTTGATGGTGGTATTTTTTGTAGTGCCTGTCATCGTGGTGATATTGATGTATCAATTTAACTGGAAACCAAATGGCAATAGCTTGGGTGAGTTAGTTAATCCGCCGCGCCTATTAAACAACCCAAAAGAGCTTACTGATGAACAAGGCTTATTATTGTCAGATCAGTTTTGGAAAACCAAATGGAGTATTGTTTATGTGGCAGCAGAATGTAAACAAGCTTGCCTGGATAATCTACATGATTTACGTCAACTACACGTGTCACTTTACAAAGACATTGAGCGTGCGCAACGCGTATTAATTACCAACACACAGGATGTTGCGAAAATTAAACATGATTACCCTGACTTAATTATCATCAATAAACCGGAAGCTAAGGTGTCGAGTCTTGCTCAGGAGTTTCAAGTTAAAGCAGAAAATCCAATGAGCACTAATCGAATCTATTTAGTGGATTCGCTCGGTTATTTTATGATGAGTTATCCAGCTAGTTTTCCTTTGGCGGATGTACGTAAAGACATTACTCGCTTATTAAGATACTCTTGGGCAGGATAAGTATGTACGGTAATTCAAAAAGTTTTAAATGGTTCAGAGCGTTAGTCTTAATTGGCACCATGCTCTCTTTAGGAGTTGTTGCACTAGGCGCATACGTTAGACTTACCGATGCGGGCTTAGGTTGCCCAGACTGGCCAGGATGCTATGGCACGCTGACAGTTCCGCAAAGCGAAGCCGCGATCGCCAGCGCACAAAGTGCTTATCCAAGTAATATGATTGTAGTTGGTAAGGCATGGCGAGAAATGATTCATCGCTACTTTGCAGGTACTTTAGGTTTAATCGTACTGGCGATTTTTATCCTTGGCTGGAAGGCTAAACGAGAAATTAAATGCTCACCATGGACGCCAAGCTTCTTACTTATATTAATTGCATTTCAAGCTATGCTAGGCATGTGGACCGTGACAATGTTATTAAAACCTGCCATTGTCAGTTCGCATTTGCTTGGGGGAATGTCTACGTTAGCCATACTCACTTGGATAGCGCATAGGCATTGGGGGCATTCTTCTGCCACTATCGTTACTTCAACTCGATTAAGAGTCACGATGCGCATCGGATTGTTGATATTGTTTATGCAGATTTTTTTAGGTGGCTGGACTAGTACTAATTATGCCGCTTTAGCCTGCACAGACTTTCCTACATGTCACGGTGTATTTCTGCCTGAAATGGACTTTAAAGATGCGTTCCACATGGTACGGGAACTTGGCAAAGGCGCTAATGGCGGTGGATTAACACTCGCGTCCATCACCGCAATACAATGGACACATAGATTGGGTGCTTTAATCACTTTTATATACTTAGGTTTATTAGCGCTCAATACCTTCAAGTACTGGCAGATGAAACGTATAGGCGTTATTTTGTTGATTGTGCTTTGCGCTCAAATCTCGTTAGGTATTGCCAACCTGTTATTACATTTACCCTTAGTGCTAGCCGTTGCACACAATTTTACTGCAGGGTTATTAGTCATTATTTTAGTAACAATGAACTCCAAAATAACTGGATATAAAAAGTAGAGCTCACACAATGATAGTTGAATTACATGAAAACAAGCGAGAAAGTAAAATGAGTAACAGTGTAAGCGCCATGCGAAATATAGGATTAAGCTTTAAAAGTTTCTTCTCGTTATGTAAACCTAGAGTCACCTCACTTATTGTATTTACGGCGATTATCGGTATGTATCTTGCAAAACCAGCAGAGCTGCCTATGTACTGGCCATTACTTATAGCAACAACAATAGGTATTGCTTTCGCTTCTGGTGCCGCAGCTGCCTTTAATTGTTTGATTGAACACAAAATTGACGCGATTATGGCACGTACACGTGCGCGTGCACTACCTACAGGACAAGTGTCTTCAGCGCAAACCACAGTATTTGCAACCATACTCGGTAGCACAGGCTTGACCATTTTGTACTTTTACGTTAATCCACTCACCATGTGGCTAACCTTCGCAACATTTGTAGGATATGCGGTTATTTATACGGTATTTCTAAAGCCAGCTACACCAATGAATATTGTCATCGGCGGCGCATCTGGTGCTATGCCGCCAATACTAGGTTGGGCTGCTGTTAACAATACCGTATCGCCAGAATCATTGATTATGTTTTTGATTATATTTGCTTGGACCCCACCGCACTTTTGGGCGCTAGCATTATATCGACGTGAAGAGTATGCAAAAGTCGGCATGCCTATGCTGCCAGTGACGCATGGTGAAGCGTTCACCTTGTTACATATTTTGTTGTATACCATAATTTTAGTTGCGGTCTCACTCATGCCTTATGGGCTTGGTATGAGCGGCTTACTTTACTTAATCTCAGCAATTATTCTGAACGTGATTTTTATGGCCTATGTGATTGGTCTTTATCGTCATTATTCTGATGACTTAGCTAAAAGGACATTCAAGTATTCAATTATTTACTTAACACTGCTATTTGCAGCACTGTTAATTGATCACTATTGGGTGATTTAGTCAGAATAGCTCAGAAGGAAATGAATTTTAAATACTCAAGCTACAGTGCAATTGCTTCCTAGCTTGAGTACATTACTGCAAAATGGCTTGCAATCAAGGTCTCTCTTAATCCCAATGCATAGCGTTAGTACTAATGGACTAACTAACGAACTCATGTCGTTAGTACTAACGGGCTATTGTCGAAAAAATCTAATTTAGTAATATGTGGTTGTACTCAAAGCAGGCTAAGACTAATTAGATGCTTTCACAAATTTGCTTAATATTGGATGAATCATGAAAACACGTCAACTTATACAATTGGGTTTATTAGCCGCTTTAACAAGCACATCGCTAGCAGCCAACGCTACAGCCAACACATTTAACACTATCTACGGTACAAATTTCGGTACAAATAGCAGCTACTCAACAACTTTCCTAGGTGATATCAACACTACTTTCTCTGCGAAAGTGGGCGCAGATGACGGTAAGTTCAGCTTTAAAACTGCACAAGGTGGTTATCAAGGTGTGGGTGTTTCACCAAAGCATGGCTCAGAAAGAACGCCAGGTGAAATTGATATCGGAGAATCAATTAATGCTAGTTTTTCTAAAGGCATATTCATTACCAACTTTAAATTGGGTCTATTGTTTGATGGTCCTGAATACGGTGATGTGAATGAAAAAGCGCAAATTACAGCAACTTATTTAGACAACTCAGTGCGCAGCTTTACATTTACAGCCACGGGAAAAACTACCGGTATTTGGACAGGTGAAGGAAGTTACGCGAACTTAAGTAAGGCTGTAGAAGGTTATGGCGGCGTTTGGAGTCTTAGTAACCCATTTGGTGATGTCCGAGTTAAGGGGCTTTCATTCACTGCGCTAAAAGGTGTATGTGGAACCGCAGGTGGATCATGTTCAAACCAATCTGATTTCACTTTGATTAGTGTATCTGCAGTACCAGAACCAGAAACTTACGCAATGATGTTGCTTGGTCTTTTGGGTGTGGGCTTTATGTCACGTAGAAATAAACAAGCTTAATAGCTTAGTACGTATGGACTATTGTTCGCTAGCAGCTAATAAGGTCTAATGCTTGTCAGAGAAATACGTTTTATAGCAATTTTGTTTGGTTTTAAAAATGTTAGATTCAACGGTATTTTTAGTTTAATTTTTTAATATTTATAGGGGTAACATCATGAAATCTTTAAAGTTAAAAGCTTTAGTTTTAGCTGCTGGTCTAGTTGCAGCTTCTTTATCAACAAGCGCTAGCGCAACAGTAACAACATTTCAGGCAAGTCCAGTTGGCTATACGTTTTCAGGTATAGCTCTTCCAGGTAGCTTTACTGATTACATTGGTACATTTACACTAGCGCCTTCTACAAGTTACACTGCTGATGTATTTTTTAGTTATCTCGGTTTCGGCTCTGTTGACATTACATCGTTTTCATTGGTAGATGCTGTAAGTCATGCTGTAGTTTCTACAGGTACAAACACAGACTATGGAGTATTTTCATTTGCGAATGTGCATGGCTCATCTAGTGGTAAGTATTCACTAGCGCTAAATGCTAGTAGCTCAAATGGTGGTACTTACCTTGGCGGTATTACGGTTAAAGCAGCTTCAGCAGTTCCAGAGCCAGAAACTTATGGCATGATGTTAGCTGGTTTAGGTTTAATGGGCTTTGTAGCACGTCGTCGTAAATCTGTATAAGTTACTTAGGCAGATTAATGTATTAATCTGCCTACGGTGATTAAAAAAAAGCCCATTCAATGAATGGGCTTTTTGTATTGAGTTTGTGTTCTTTGTACCGCTGATATTATTGTAAATAATTCCGTTACGAATCACCTATGGCTGTTGATTACAGGTAGGGTTATCTCACTACATGATGTCCGCGAACGGTTGGTTTCTTGAAATCTCATAGGTTTTAGAGCCGCACGTTTTAATATATATTGAAACCTTCAAACGTTACAGTCAATGTGGTCTAATCACTTGTTGTAACAGGGTGCTCTAGCTCTTAATGGAAGTCGGTTGTTGAAGAGCAAACGTAGCTGCAAAGAGCTAAACCCAAGCAAGTCTTATCAAATGCGTTGATCGTAGGAAGGCCTGTTATATCTGAGTTTATTGTCAATAAAAATATAAGGCCTGATTTTGCAAGAAGGCGCTGCTGGATTCAGTATTTTAAATAGACCTGTGATGAATCCCTGCCAGGACAGCCATCATGAAAATGAACTTATGCAAACAGCTATAAAGTAAAACAGCTGGGGTGCTCAATAAGCATTTTTTTCGCCTTTGAATACAACACTTATCGTTCTAAACACGATGTATATATCTAGTTTTGGGCTCCAGTTGCGTAGGTATTCTAAGTCGAAATCAATGCGCGCTTTCATTTTGTCAAGCGTTTCTGTTTCTCCACGTAATCCATTCACTTGAGCCCAGCCTGTAATGCCTGGCTTCACTTTATGGCGAATCATATAGCCCTTGATGAGCTTACGATACATTTCATTATGAGAAACAGCGTGAGGACGTGGCCCCACCACGCTCATGCGGCCTTGAAGGACATTAATGAATTGAGGCAGCTCATCTAAAGACGATTTGCGCAGAAAGGCGCCAAGTTTTGTAACACGTTGATCATTTTTTGTTGCTTGTGTGACTGCGCCGCCATCTTCACAAACTGACATAGATCTGAACTTGTAGACGAGGATCTCTTTCCCGTCTAGACCGTATCTGCGTTGTTTGAAGATGATAGGGCCTGGTGAGCTTGATTTAACGCCAATTGCAATAATAATAAGTATTGGTAATATTAATAAAAGTATTGCCAGCGAAAACACAACGTCGGCTGAACGCTTAATAACGCCATTAAAACCTGTGAATGGAGTTTCACATACTGCAACAACTGGAATGTCATCGACTTGTCCCATGCGTCCTTGAATAAGGTCTGTCATGAAAATGTCGGGAATAAAATAAATTGAAGCCGTAGTGTCTTTAAGGTCATCAAGCAGTTTAAGTATGCGCGGGTGACCAGACATTGGTAAAGATAAGTAGATGATGTTAACTTGATGAGATTTGATGTAATCAGCTAATTCATCGATTTTTCCTAATATTGAAACGCCAATATTGCCATTAAGTAGTACATCGATATCCGTATTTTCTGCAACACGCTTTAAAGTCCGATCTTCAAAAAAGCCGATGATGTTCGTAGATTGAAGTTTTGTATCATTCAGTCTCAGCGCAAGTTCGATACTCTGTTCATTAATGCCAGCAATAACGGCCTGTTTAACTGGGCCTTGAAGTGACATGATGAGTGGCGCCATGCTTCTAAGGAGAAGTAAGGCAAGGATTTGCATAATAGGCGTTAAGACCACCCATAAGACAATGGTTTGAGTGGAAAACAAATACATATAACGAGTTGTGTACGCAAACAGTATCAGTAACGAAGACAAGATTATCCACGTGACGATTATATTCATGACGCCTTTATTGATGGGGAGGTTTACTTTAGACTCACCAGGGTATGAGAGAAAAAAGATAATCAGCGAAAGAAATAGATAGATTGGGCCTAGATGGCCTTCTTGAATAAAAGCGACAGCCCATAAGCCAATAACAGCGACCAATGGATCGGCTAATGACTCTGTAATTGATAGAATGTTGTCGCGCGCTAATCTAATGCCAGATGCTTTACGTACGAGAGGAAGATAGTTTTTATTGCTCATTAAGATTGATATATTCGATTATATTTTGTGGCAGCTTGTGCGCGATTTAGAACATCTAATTTTTTAAAAATACGCTGTAAGTGATTCTTAACAGTAAAAGCACTAATGTTAAGTATCATTCCTATTTCGTGATTAGTTTTCCCCATTTTAACCCAAAGCATAATTTCTGACTCTCTGTCTGAAAGTATATCAACAAATTCACTTTCTGGTTCATTAAGTATCGGCGGCACAACAGGAAGTTGCTCAGGAAGATGTTCTAGCTGTCTTAAGGCTGAGTCGATAAAAGGTAAAAATACAGGCGTCATTTTACTTGTGCGATTGAGTATTCTAGCTGAAGCGTTAATGAAAACATATAAACAATCATGCCCACCCCTAAAATCTTTGATGCCGTGAACGATAGCACATTTCATTTTTTGAAGGTTAATATTAGCTTCAATACAGCCTAATTCGTGCTCGTGAAATATACCTTTATCTACATTTAGGGTAAAAGGAGACTTGGCGTTTTCAAGCCAATATTTAAAAAGATTTTGCAGTAAGGCGGTTAAGCTTTTGCTGGAAATTTTCCCAGTTCTAACCCCTGGTAGTGCTGAAACAATATCAACATATACGATTCCAAGTGAGAAATCACCCCAAGCGGCAATCATGACTTCATGCGGAATGTAACGTTGAAAATCTCCCTGCAGCCAAAATAGCAATTCAACATGTGAGCGAATATGCAAAGATTCTTGAATGAGTTTCTTCAACCCTGATTCACGCCTATTCATTAAATGCTCTTCAATTATCATGCAGGGTTTCTTTTCGAGTTAATAAAACTCCTTTCGCTAGTCAGCATTTTTATTTGCTATAGATGCATTCGGACTATTGAAAGTGGTGTTTAAAGGTTATATTATCAAATAGTGGTATTTTGTAAAGATAATGCGCACTGCAATAGAGTATGCACGAAATGTGCCAGCTTTTTATTTAACGTAACAAATGAGAAGTCTTGTGTGCTGAGATTTGGTAATGCTTGTCGTAAGAACGAAGTAAATACGGGTGCTAAGTGAAATTATGAAAAGAGAAATTATGGAGTTGCATCCAGACTTGGTATATTTAGGTGGGGCAGATCAGTATGAAGAAGAGATTTTTGAAATAATCGAAGATATTAAGCTTTTTGAGACTTTTAGTCTTGATGAAGTGAGAACGCTGTGTCAATTGATGCATTGTTATGCAGCGCCCAAAGATATGACTTTGCTAAAAGAGGGTGATGCTGGAGACTTCTTGATTTTAATATTAACTGGTAATGTGGAGGTTACTAAAACTATTTCTACAGGAGAAGTTAAACTAATATCGCAGGTTGGTGTAGGTGCCACTCTTGGCGAGATGTCCATGATAGATGGGTGTCCAAGATTTGCCAGTTGTGTCACGGTTTTGCCAACAGATTTTGCAGTGTTAACACGTGAAACACTAAATGATGTTCTTTTGCAAATGCCCCGGTTGGGAAATAAGCTCTTACTAACTTTATTGCAAACCATGAGTATTAGGCTTCGTGAAGCCATTGTTGAATCAAAGTCAGACCTCTCTAATGGATTGTATGTTGCATCGCTTTAACGAATCCTTTGTGGGGAATAAACACAATAAAAATGCGTTCAAGACATTTGCTTTAGTAATTTCTTGCTTCTTATTTCAGTGCGCCGCCACTTCGGCTTATGCAGATAGCGACGATACAATTAACTTTTTGATTGGAACGGACTATAGTCATTATGATAATTTATTTCTGCTGCCAGATGGCCAAAACCCAACTGGGGCGGCTGAGCGATCTGATAATGTGCTGAGAACGAATTTTGGCATTAAAGTGAATAAAAAATATGGCTTGCAAGCGTTCAGATTTGATTACTCTCATTTGGATAGCAAATACGACAACGCTAGTTTTCTAAACTTTAACTCCAATAATTATAAGGCGGCATGGCTTTGGTCGCTTACACCTAGTTTAAAGGGTAATTTATCATCAGAGCGCAAAGTTGATTTGATACCATTTCTCGATAATAGAAATTCAAACACTCAAAATATACGCACTCTCGAAATGCAAATGTTCGATTTTGACTGGTCACCACATAATGTTTGGCACTTACTAGGCGGCTATACTAAGCTTGAGAGTGTCAACAGCCAAACATTTCTGCAAGAAACTAGTTTCAAATTTAACGCAGCGGAGGTTGGAGTTAAGTATTCATTTCCATCCGATAATTTTATTGCATTGAAGCTGCGTAAAAGAGATGGAGAGAACCAAGAAATTAATGTTCCAAATCAAGTTGGTAAAGATTTTTCTGAAAATGAAGCAGAGTTAAGCGCATTATGGAGGCTCTCGGGTAAATCTAAGTTAACTGCAAATTTAGGTCATAATGGACATACGGATGATACGTATGGTTTGCGGGACTTTTCTGGGTATTTTGGGGGAGTCAATTACTCTTGGGATGCTAGTGCTAAACTAAATGTAGGTGTTGATTTGACTAGAAAACTTGCGTCTTATCAGGATTTCACTAGTAGTTACACTGTGAACGATGTGCTAAGCATAAGGCCAACTTGGGCTTTAACTTCAAAAGTAACGCTTGGGGGCTCTCTGTCAGCAAGCAAAAGAAAATTTCTTGGTGATGGTCCTATAGTAAGTGCAACAACGCCTACTCGGATTGATGATGGAGTTACATATGGTATTGAGGCTACTTGGGTGCCAAGGAGTACTATGAGGTTTGGTGTTAATTTGCAGCATGATAAAAGAGACTCAAATTTTGCAGATAGAGATTTTTCATCAAATACGGTTGGTATCAATGGACAACTTACTTTTTAATCTACTTACAAGGTTTTTATGCTGATGAATAAAATTCTAAAACTTACTCTGGTTGTTATTTTTTGCAACTTAGCTGCGTGTGGTAAGGGCGGCGAAAAGGTCGCTAGTTCGCAAATAGCAGCCAAAGTGAACGGTGTGGAAATTACAACGCACCAAATAGATTCGGTGATGGCTGGTGCGCAAAACGTAACCGCAGAAAATGTTGCGGAATTCAGAAAAAAAGCCTTAGATAAGCTAATTGATCAGCAACTTGTGCTTGATAAAGCAAGCAAAGAAAGTTTAGATAGAACTCCAGATGTAATTTTAGAGATAGAAGCCGCTAAAAAAGAAATATTAGCAAGAGCCTATTTAAAGAAAATGTTGGCTAGCTCTTCAGAAATAAATGATAGTGAATTCAAGAAATACTACGACGAGCATACCGAGTTATTTTCTAAACGTCGTGTATACAACCTGCAAGACATTAGTACACAAAGCAATGCGCAAACACTTGAGCTTTTGAAAGGGGATGTGACCGCGCAGAAGTCGATGATGGATATTGCGGAGAGTCTAAAAGCTAAAGGAATTAAATTCTCAAGTGGTTCGTTTACACGTCCAGCAGAACAGTTACCATTAGATATTTTACCCAAAATGCAATTGCTAAAAGATGGTGATATGTTTGTTTGGCAGTCTGGTGATATTGCTCATGCCATCAAATTAACAAGTATTGAAGAGTCGCCAGTCGGATTGCTTGAAGCAACTCCAATGATTAAAAATTACTTTATTAATACGCGAGGCAAGCAAATCGTTGAAGATAAAATCAAAAAATTCCGCCAAGAAGCCAAAATTGAGTATTTAGGTGCTTTTGCGAGTCAATCAGGTGCTAGTCAAGTTAAGCTCCCCGCAGCTGACAAAGCTGAAGCTGCCTCGAACCTTACAGAAGAGCAAAAGAAGTCAAAGAAAGACTCAACTATTGAAGCTGGTGTAGCAGGTTTAAAATAAGTATGAACAGACCTGATAACTTTTTACTCAAGGACATATCGTGAAACTACGTTTTTTAAGATTCATCACTTTAATAGGCTTATTTTTGACAATCATGTCGTTTAGTAATTTAGCTCGAGCGGATGGTAAGCCGGACTATTTGCTTGGTGTTGGAGATTCTATTCGTATTAGCGTTTTCCAGAACCCTGAGCTAATGACGGAAACTCGTGTTTCAGGTACTGGGTTAGTGACGTATCCTCTAATTGGTGAGGTGAAGGTTGGTGGAAAGAGTATTCAAGCTGCAGAACAATTAATCGCTCAGGCCTTGATTAAAGGTGGTTATGTAAAAGAGCCGCAAGTCAACATTGTATTGTTACTAGTTAGAGGTAATCAGGTTGCAGTATTGGGGATGGTAAATAGACCAGGGCGTTATCCACTAGAAACTTCAGATATTCCACTGAGTCACGTTGTAGCTACTGCGGGTGGTGTATCAATCAACGCAGGTAATGGAATGGCTCTTTTATTAGGTACTCGTGATGGTCAGCCTTATAAGTATGAAGTTGATCTTGCTACCCTCTTTCTCGGAGATAAAAAGGCTCAAGATATTTTAGTGAGCAACGGGGATGTAATTTATATCACTCCTGGAAACCAAGTTTCAATTATAGGGCAAGTATTGCGCCCAGGTAGGTTCTCTTTAGACGGTGTGAAAATGCGACTTGTAGATGCGCTAGCACTCGCTGGAGGTATGATTCCTACTGCGTCAGATTCTGTTGTTGTTACCGGGATGCACGACGGGCAGCCATTCAAAAAAGAATTTGATGTTGCAGGTCTTTTCCTCTCAAGTGAAACTACTGAAGACATGTACGTCTTTGCCAATGACCAAATCTATGTACACCGCGCACCTGTGTACTACATTTATGGTGAAGTACAACGTCCAAGCAGTTATAGGGTAGAACGAGATATGACGGTAGTGCAGGCGCTAGCTCAAGGTGGAGGGCCAACTGTACGTGGTACGCAACGCAATATTAAACTGATGCGTCGCAATGATGCTGGTGTTGTAGAAAAAGTAGTGCCTAAGTTGACTGACTTAATTAAAGCAAATGATGTGTTGTATGTTGAAGAAAGTCTATTTTAGGGATATTTATGAATTTGCTTCAATTTTTACTGATATTAAAGGCGCGTTATAAAGTTATTCTTATTACTTTTTTAATTACAGTATTCACTGCAACCGTAGTGACGTTATTTTTACCCAAGAGCTATACTGCAACAACCTCATTATTACTCAACTATAAAGGCATGGATCCAGTGACAGGCATGGTGCTGCCTGCACAGTTAATGCCAGGTTATATGGCAACGCAGAACGATATTATACAAAGCCGAAATATTGCACTTAAAGTAGTTAGTCAGCTTGGACTGGATAAATCTGAGCAAGCACAAGAGTTGTTCAGGACATCAGCTAAAGGTGTAGGAGATATTAAAAACTGGTTGTCCGATTTGTTACTGAAAAATCTAACGGTAAAGCCATCTAAAGAAAGTAGTGTCATAGAAATTTCTTTTAATAGCGAAGACCCCAATTTTGCAACTGTTGTGGTGAACTCATTTGCAGAAAACTATCAACAAACCAGTACTCAATTAAAAGTGGCGCCAGCACAACAGGCTGCAGGATACTTTGGGCAGCAAGTCAAAGTTTTAAGAGACGACTTGGAGCAGGCACAGTCAAGACTGTCTGCATATCAGCAAGAAAAAGGTATTACCAACCCTGAGCAAACATTAGATGTAGAAAGTATCAGATTGAATGAGCTATCTACACAATTGAGCATGGTGCAAGCGGCTTCGATAGATTCGCAATCACGTAGTGCAAACTCTCAGAGAAGCGCATTAGATGCCCCAGATATTGCATCTAGCCCAACAATACAAGGTCTAAAGTCTGATTCAGCTCGTGCAGATGCTAAATTAGCTGAATTAGCCCAGCGCTTAGGCAAGAATCATCCTGCTTATAAATCTGCAGAAGGTGAAGCGAATAAAATTAGAAGTCAGTTGCATGAAGAGGCGCAGCGTTTATCAAATAGTATTAGTAATTCAGCAAGCATTAACCAGCAACGAGAGTCGCAACTTCGTGCTCAAGTTGAGATACAAAAGAAAAAGGTACTGACCTTAAATCGTTTGAGAGATGAAATGGGCATTCTCCAGAAAGATGTAGAGGTTGCAAAAAAAGCTATAGATGCTGTCACACAACGATTTAGCCAAACTAGCATAGAGGGTCAATCAAATCAAAGTGATATTGCTATTTTGAATCCTGCCATTGCACCAACTGTCCCTAGTAGTCCTAGAGTCCTTTTAAATATAGTCTTGGCCGCTTTTGTGGGGATGGTGCTAGGTGTAGGTTTTGGCCTATTGGCAGAGTTGTTAGATAGGCGAGTTCGCGGTAGAGATGATATTTCCATTATTCTGGGCGTGCCAGTATTTGCTGTGATTGAAGGCAATACTACAAAGACAAGTGAAAACTTATTGCTAGGGCAAGCACGAAAATTGCTTACTTCTAATTAGAAACATATGGGTGATATTAACGTGGATAAAAAGCAGTTAGTGCCAAATGATGGTCGCAAGGCCGATTCAAGTATAGGTAAGTTACTGCTTGATTTAGGCAAAATAAAGCCAGAGGATGCTGAGCGCATTCTTAGATTGCAAAAAGCAGAAAATATTCGTTTTGGTGATGCTGCTCAAAAGCTTGGTTTAATCACTGAGGCAGATATTAAGCAAGTGCTGTCATTACAATTTGATTATCCTTATCTTCAACCTAATCAAGGCCAGTTTAGTAAAGAACTTGTGGCTGCTTATAAGCCCTTTTCTAAGCAAGTAGAAGCGCTCAGAGCGTTAAGAAGCCAGCTAATACTTCGTTGGTTTAATGAGGGGTATAAGTCGTTAGCGATTGTATCTGCAACATCAGGCGATGGTTGCAGTAACTTAGCGGCAAACTTAGCGGTAGTGTTTTCTCAATTGGGTGAGCAAACCTTATTAGTTGATGCAAACTTAAGAGAACCTGTTCAACATAAGATTTTTAACTTAAATGAAACAAGAGGACTTTCTGATATTTTAGTGGGTCGTGCAGGTCTTGAAGTTGTGCAGAAAGTAGATTCATTTGTAGATTTAACAGTGTTAGGTGCAGGTACCGTGCCGCCAAACCCTCAAGAGCTATTAAGCCGTTCAAATTTTGTAGAGTTTATGAAGCAAGCAACAGCCCATTACGACGTAGTGATTGTTGATACAGCACCTGCGGTTGAAACATCTGATGCGCAAACTGTAGCGAGCCGCTGTGAAGGTGCATTGCTGACATCAAGGCTCAACCAAACGCGACTATCGGATTTAACCAACATTCGCGATCAGCTAACGCTTGCTGGTGTTCAAATTGTTGGAGCAGTGGTTAACGACTTTTAAGAGCCTCAATAAGTGTAAGAAATTAGACTGCAATACAATCGTAATACATTTGGAAAATAGCCATTAACTACTCAGTTTCAAATTTAAGCAAAAGAAACCTAATGCCACTATTGCCATTGCTAACAATATTGCTTGGTTTGGTAGTTGTTTATGTGCCTACATTTTATGATTTACTTCATGGTATTTGGAAAACAGACCAACAAGCGCATGGTCCGATTGTATTCGCGGTAGCGTTGTGGTTTTTTTATTACAAAGCTAAGCTATTAGTAGGTACTAAAATCCCCGTTATTCCTGCCCCCAAGTTAGGTTGGCCTGTTTTAGTGATTGGCTGCATACTTTATGCCATTGGTCGATCTCAATCACTCTATATATTTGAAGTGGGTTCATTAGTAGTTGTACTACTCGCTTTAACACTTATGTTTTTTGGCGTTGGCATTGCTAAACACTTTTGGTTTGCATTCTTTTTTATGTGCTTTATGGTGCCGTTACCGCCATCTATTATTGATATTATTACGCAACCAATGAAAATGGCGGTTTCTTTTGCATCTGAACACTTGCTATATCAAATGGATTATCCAGTCGCTAGAAATGGCGTCATCATCTATATTGGGCAATATCAGCTGCTAGTTGCTGATGCGTGCGCAGGTCTAAACTCACTATTCACTTTAGAAGCACTAGGCTTACTCTATATGAACGTAATGAGGCATGAGTCGCCCATGCGTAATGCACTGCTAGCTACATTGATTGTGCCAATATCTTTCGCTTCTAACGTCACTAGAGTCATCGTACTCGCGCTCATTACTTTTTATTGGGGTGATGAGGCAGGGCAAGGCTTTGTGCATCAGTTTTCTGGCATGTTTCTATTTATGACGGCTTTAATGTTGATTATTGGCGTTGATAGCTTATTAAGATACATTACAAGCAAGCTAGAAAAACGCTCAGTTGTAGCGCTTAAGGATTAGTCAACATGATGAAAATAAGCATGTTAGTTTTTCCACAAATAACACAAAGAAAAAGTCTGCTAGTCGCAGCACTTCTGATTGTAGCCGCATTGCTTGCCGTTAAATTAACGCCTACTTCCCACGCGGTCGAAACTACGCCAGATCTAGATACAATCATCCCAGTAGAGTTTGGAGAGTGGAAACAGATTGCAGATCCATTTACACAAGTTGGCCTAACTACTGGCGGTAACGACCTAGCAAGCCAACTTTATGACAAAGTGGTGATGCGCACCTATGCTAATAAAAATGGTGATAGAGTCATGCTAGCCATCGCTTATGCTCGCGAGCAAAAGCAAGATATTAAAATTCACCGCCCTGAGGTTTGCTACGTCGCCCAAGGGTTTCAATTGTTAAGCAAAAACAATAACACTATTAATGTGTCAGCAGCCAACTCTATAAAAGCGCTGCGCTTGCTAGTTAGTAACCAAAACCGTTATGAAGCCGTCAGTTATTGGGTAAGAATCGGTGATGATTATCCTGCAAACGGAATGTCCGCTAGGTTAAAAATATTACGTGATGGATTAAAAGGTAAGGTTTTGGATGGAGTGTTAGTTCGAGCCTCAACTGCAATTAGCGATCCAGCAGCTGCAGAAGCAGCCTACAAAAAGCAAGAGGCGTTTTTGGTTGAGCTAGTTAATTTAACTAAAGCAAAGATCCCTAATGTGCTAGCAGCTAAGTAGCTAACGTATCAAAATAAAATACCTATTTCGAAAGACTTATTTGACCAATCTTAATTTATTAACTTACATTAAATGACTGCTGCATCAAACTCTAAATGGGCAGCAGTTGGGCAGTCAGCAAGAATACTATCTCAGTTAGCTAATATTTTTATATTGGCGAGAATTCTACCTCCATCAGACTACGGTCTAATGGCAATGGCTGGTGTTGCAACTAATCTGGCCTTATTGCTAAGAGATATGGGCACAGCGGCCGCGGTAGTACAAAAAAATGAATTAGACCACCATATTGTCAACGCAGTATTTTGGTTAAATGTAGCAATGGGCGTAACCATAGCAATAGTACTCGTCGCCACCTCGCCTTTAATAGCCAATGTATTTAAAACACCAACATTAGTTGGAGTCTTATGTAGTTTAGCCATAGCCTTTCCGTTATCTAGCTCATCTGCAGTACACCAAGCATTGCTAGAGAGGCACTCGCAATTTAAACGTTTAGCACTCATTGATGTCACGTGTGCCATTCTCGCGATGGCTGGCGCTGTAGCTGCAGCAATGTACGGATTAGGTGTTTATAGTTTGGTTATACAGTCGATACTTACCGCAGGGTTAACAACGCTATTTCTGTGGCTAAACTCAACTTGGCGACCTAGTAAAGACGTTCAAATGTCACGCCTAAAAGAACTATTTGCCTTTAGTAGCAACATGGCAGGCTTTCAGTTGGTCAACTATTTTTTCCGCAATGCGGATAGCATCGTAGTTGGGCGCTTACTTGGTCAAAGTGCATTAGGTATCTACTCTATTGCCTATAAAGTAATGCTAATGCCAGTACAAAATATTACTTGGGTGTCATCTAGAGCCATATTCCCTGTGATGAGCAGGCAACAAAACGACATACCAGCCATGGCAGCGTTATATTTAAGCACTGCGCGAACAATTTCATTTTTAGCGGCCCCAATTATGGCTGGAATATTTGCAGTGCGGCATGACTTTGTGCAGCTTGCCTTAGGTCCACAATGGAGCATGGTGGCTACATTATTAGCTGTTATGGCGCCTATTGGTTATTTGCAATCAATCAATGCCTCAGCCGGTCCTGTATTTATGGCACAGGGTAAAACATCCCTGATGCTAAAATTAGGTATATATAGCGCAATAGTACACATCTTTGCCTTTATTATCGGTTGTAGATGGGGAATTCAAGGAGTGGTTTGGAGTTATCTAATCGCTTCTATTTCTGTAATAATACCTACCTTGTACGTCGTTCAAAAAGCACTGAGATTACATCTTTTTGATACAGCAAAAGCTATTCTGCCATCAGCACTTACGGCTATATTTGCTGCAATTATCGTATTACTACTTCAGCAAAGTGTGATGCAAACAAAGTATCTAACAGTTAACTTACTTATACAATTTTTAGTAGGTACGAGTGTATATCTATCTATATTATATTTTTGCTTAAAACCATATTTTGTTAATGTTTTAAAGCGTAAGTAATTTGTAATCAATAGAATATAACTTAATATAAAAATCACAGACTTTACTTTTTAAATAGTTTTGAGGAAAACATGCAATTAACCAAAGACATTATTCTAGACAATCAAAAAAGTTTTGTACTTTTTGGCGGTATCAATGTACTAGAGGATGTAGATAGCACGCTAAAAGCTTGTGAGCACTATGTAACTGTTACGCAAAAGTTAAATATACCACTAGTGTTTAAAGCTTCATTTGATAAAGCTAATCGTTCCTCTATCAACTCACACCGTGGCCCTGGTATGGAAGAGGGCTTAAAGATATTTCAAGCAGTAAAAGCTGAATTTGGTGTGCCATTAATTACCGATGTGCATGAGCCATGGCAGGCTGCGCCAGTAGCTGAAGTCATTGATATTTTACAGTTGCCAGCATTCTTAGCACGTCAAACAGACTTAGTTGTAGCATTGGCAAAAACGGGCAAGCCAGTTAACGTAAAGAAACCACAGTTCTTAAGCCCACATCAAATGCTCAATATTGTTGAAAAATTCAAAGAGGCGGGCAATGATAAAGTGATTCTGTGTGAGCGTGGCAGTGCTTTTGGTTACGATAATTTAGTGGTCGATATGCTTGGCTTTGGGGTGATGAAAAAAGTATGCCCAGGCACGCCAATCATATTTGATGTGACACACGCACTGCAACAACGAGAGGCCTTAGGCGCAGCATCAGGCGGTAGGCGTGAGCAAGTAGTAGACTTAGCACGTGCTGGTATGGCGGTCGGTTTGGCTGGCTTGTTCTTAGAGTCACACCCAAATCCTATAGAAGCTAAATGCGATGGTCCAAGTGCTTTGCCTCTTAATCAGTTAGAAGCATTTTTAAGGCAAATTAAGGCGATTGATGATTTGGTGAAATCTTTTCCACCAATTAGCATTGTGTAATAAATTGCAGATAGCCTACTTTGCTTTTGTGAGATTCATAGATTAATTTTTAACAAAAATCTACTTTTGAGGCCTATTGTGAAAGTTTCCGTATATACACCAACAAAAAATAGACTAGAGGCGCTAGCCAAAGCTATAGATTCTGTGTTGAATCAAACTTATCAAAATGTTGAAATGATAGTAGTCAACGATGGCTCTACTGATGGTACTGCTGAGTATTTAGAAGGCAGGGCAAAGCTTGATAACCGTCTTAAATTTTTCAATAAAACAGTTTCAGAAGGTGCGCCAATAGCAAGGAATCTTGCAATTACAAATGCTACGGGTGATTTTGTAACAGGGTTGGATGATGACGATGAATTCACGCCTGAGCGAATTCAAGCGTTTGTTGAGTATTGGGAGCTGCTAGCTCGATTGGGATTTAAGCCTTCGTGTATTTATGCGCAGGATATTTTTACACGCCATGGAGAGGTTTTATTTACTACTCAGAAAAAAGGCATGGTAAAGGCTGATGATTTATTCGAGTTCAATCACATAGGTAATCAGGTTTTTGCCCCTAAAACCCATTATATTGAGGCGGGGTTGTTTAATCAAACCTTGCCAGCATGGCAAGATATGGAAATGTTTATAAGAATTGTAAAGATGTTTGGTACGGCACATTTGCTTGATTGTGCAACCCAACTTTATGATGACTCTCCCAAGAAAGATCGAATATCAGTTAAGGCTGAAAGTAAAGTTCGTAATGCATATAAGCAGTTCTCTACTATACATGCTGTAAATCAGCCAAGAAATTCGCAGGCCCTGATGCTACAAATGTTTTCTAAGCATTATGGCGTTCGACCTGGACTAACCGATTGGTTGAGTTTTACTAAGCTAGGTTTTTGGCCAAAAGGGCTTCTTAAATTGGCACTTGCCACATTTAGACCATAAAAGTGTTAGTTAATTGAATTTAGTTTTTAATTGTTGATGATTGGTTGATTAAATATGAAGTCTTACAAAATATGTATTGCTGGAACAGGTTATGTTGGTCTCTCAATTTCTGTTTTATTAGCACAAAATCATGAGGTTGTTGCTCTAGATATTGTGCCTGAAAAAGTAGCCATGCTTAATAATAAGCAGTCAACAATCGCTGATCATGAAATTGAAGATTATCTTAAAAATAAGGTATTAAACTTTAAAGCTACGCTGAATAAGCAAGAGGCTTATGAAGGTGCTGATTATGTAGTGATTGCTACCCCTACAGATTATGAAGCTGAAACTAACTCTTTTAATACCAGCTCTGTTGAGCAGGTGATTCAAGATGTGATTGCGATTAATCCTAATGCGGTGATGGTGATTAAATCAACCATACCAGTTGGGTTTGTGGCGAGCGTCAAACAAAAATATCAGACTGAAAATATCATTTTCTCACCAGAATTCTTACGAGAAGGTAAAGCGCTATACGACAACCTTTACCCATCGCGCATCGTGATGGGCGAACGGTCAGCGCGCGCTGAGATTTTTGCAGGCTTATTGCAGCAAGGCGCTATAAAAGAAAATATAGCTACGCTCTATACTGATAGTACTGAAGCTGAGGCGATTAAATTATTCTCGAATACCTACTTGGCAATGCGTGTAGCTTATTTTAATGAGCTTGATACTTATGCGGCTACCCACAATCTTGATACTCGCCAAATTATCGATGGCGTATGCTTAGACCCACGCATTGGTCAGCACTACAATAACCCTTCATTTGGCTATGGTGGCTATTGCTTACCTAAAGATACTAAACAGCTGCTAGCAAACTATCAAAACGTACCGCAAACCTTGATCCGTGCAATTGTTGATGCCAACACCACTAGAAAAGACTTTATTGCACAGGATGTACTAAAACGAAATCCTCAAGTGGTGGGAATTTATAGGCTAATTATGAAAGCCGGCTCCGATAACTTTAGAGCATCTAGCATTCAGGGTATTATGAAGCGCATAAAAGCTAAAGGTATTGATGTGATTGTTTATGAACCCGTCATCACCGAGGCTGAGTTTTTTAGATCACCAGTCGTGAATAATCTTGAAGAGTTTAAAAAACGCGCTGACGTTATTATAGCAAACCGCATTACTGAAGATTTAAGTGATGTGCTAGATAAAATTTATACGCGCGATTTGTTTGCTAAGGATTAATATTTCTTAGGCAGCCTTTTTGCGATTGCTAAATTTTTAAACAATAATCATCACTATTTATAATAAATAGAGCACTTTGTGCGGAACAGAATACGGCTAAAAATCTGAAGAGTAACTGCAACTCGTCCTTCTAGCGGAAGCGGGAATCCATTTTAATCAAACTGTTAAATGGATCCCTACCTTCGCTACGATGATAATGTTGTAAGATTTTAGATTGAAAGTAAGTGCGTGCAATGTTCTCAAATATATTTTATTGAAGTGATTTTACACACCTCTGCTACAAGTTACTTTAAGGATGATTTCTTGGCTAAATCTGCATCATCAATGTCTAAACCAATAGTGGTTCTTATGTTATTGGGGATGTTCATAGCCATTTTTTTTGGTATTTTTGTAGCGTACTTTGGTTCCGCTGTCGGTGATAGTCTGGGACTTCTTGTTGCGTTACCAATGGCGATGGTTATTGGCTTCCTATTTCTGTTTGATCGATATTCACTGCTACTTTTAATTATGCTTTCTAGAGCGTCACTAGACGTACTTTTAGATAATACTCGTTTTGGTAGTTTCGGGCTTGGCGCTGTATTAAATGCATTAGTCATATTTATGGCAATAATTGCTATTATTCAACACCCTATTCCAGCGCGAAAAGTTTTTTGTCAAACATGGTTGTCGTTCTTATTGATTGCGCTTATGAGTATATTCTTTGCGCCAGAAAAACTTACAGCATTAAAGTACTTCTTAGTGCTTTTATCTTTTGCATCAACTTTTGTATTGGCTATAGTGCTGATAAAAAGTGAGGAAGATTACGGTCGTTGGATTAAAGCTGTACTTTTATCTTCAGTTATCCCTGTTATTTATGGATTTATTGATCTTGCTAATGGTGGCTATAATGGGCAAGAGTCAGAAGGTTTGAGAATAAGTAGCACCTTCTCACACCCCAATGTGTTTGCGTTTTATTTAGTACTGATGATTTCTTTAAGTTTTTATTGTTATAAAACTAAAGCTGCATATATTTCAGTATTCATACGTCGCACTTTACCCATCTATATATTTATTCTGCTGGCTCTATTAGTGCTCACTAAAACACGAACTGCATGGGTATCATGTGCTGCGTTCTTTACTATGTATGCTTTGATTTATGAGCGTAAGTATTTGCTTTACATTTTATTAGCACCAATATTGGCCTTCATGATTCCTGAAGTTAGGGATCGGCTTTTAGATCTTGGTCAAGGCAACCAGGTTATCAACTATAGTAAGTTAAATTCGTATGCTTGGCGCAAGTTAATTTGGCATGATGGTTTAAGTTTTATGAGCCGGAGCCACTACTTTTTTGGTTATGGATTAGAGGCATTTAAAGAGCGTTCGGTAGATTTTTTCACCATGTCGGGTGGTAAAAAAATGGATGCACATAGTGTTTATGTACAATTGTTTTTTGAAACAGGCATTTTTGGCTTAGTCACCTATATTTGGCTACATATTAAAACGGCAACGTTATTGGCGCCATTTTATAAAAAGAATAAACTCATGATATTTACAATGATTATGCTCTTATTAGAGTTTGCTTTTGAAGCATATGCAGACAATATGTTGTCATACTTATCTTATATTTGGTATATGTGGTTTGTATTAGGCGCTGTTTATGCCGTGAACACATTAAAGCCAATAGAATCGCCGGCCGAGGCAAAGACGTAAGTGTTTTAATTTTTAAAATCATAGATGTTAGGTTTACTATGTTGGTTGGTAATGACTGGTTGGAAGATTTAGCGCGGTATCCGCAAGTAAGGCCTTTTTTTAAAGAGCAATCAATTTGGGCTGTTTGGGTTTATCGTTTCGGCCGAAGCGTCGATATAAAGCCAGCAGGTCTGTCTCGTAGGGTATGCACGATTATCTACTGGCTTCTGTTTAGAGTGGTAGAGACAATTACAGGTGTTAGCTTGCCAAAGTCAGCTACTATTGGTGGAGGGTTGCGTATATGGCATTTCGGAGGAGTTTTTGTTAATCCAGATGCTATTATTGGTAAAAACTGCACTCTAAGGCAGGGGGTAACTATTGGTAATAGAAAAGAGAATGGCCCTGTACCTGTAATAGGCGATGATGTTGATATTGGTGCGTATGCTCAGATTTTGGGGGATATTAGAGTAGGTAATCACTGTAAAATCGGTGCTATGTCTGTAGTTCTATGCGATGTGCCTGATGGAGCAACTGCTGTTGGGAATCCTGCTCGTATTATTTTAAAGTCAGTTAATTAAAGTTTGAGTATTGAAGGGCATATATGAGTATAAATAATCTAACATTAGTGAAAAGGCTTTTAATAAGCTCAGCTTTAATATTCATGCCAATGAAATTAGTCGCGGCGAGTTTAGTGACAGATCAAGTTTTTGCGCCGAGTAGTTTTTGGTATACACCAATTCCGAATATTGTACCGCTACATCCAAATTCATCTGGGTTTTTGTCTGATTTTATTAGGCAGAAAAATACTTATTACGGCACTGTTAGTATTAATACTTTTAAATATGCTAGCCCTGTTTACAACGCAGACTTAAGCTTACGTAAAGTCAAAGTCACTCAGTGGGATTGCCAAAATAAAGGGTCGTTAGATACTAGTTTGGCGGAACAGTGGGCTGAGGTGCCGATTCCTAGTTATGCTAAACCTGCTGATGGTACAGATGCTGAGATGACGATTTACCAAGCTTCAACAGATACCTTATGGGAGTTTTGGAAGACTAGGCAGGTGAATGGGCAATGGCAAGCATGTTGGGGTGGTCGTATACAGCATGCGTCTTTGAGTGATGGTGTTTTTAATACTTACTACGGTACTACTGCGACTAGTTTACCTTTTCTTGGTGGACAAATTACTGCAGAGGAGCTACAGCGCGGTGAAATTAAACATGCAATCGGTATTTCGCTAGTAGAAACTGAAAGTTCTAAAGTTTTTTCATGGCCAGCGCATCGTTCCGATGGATTTAACCCTAATAATGTGCCAAACCGTATTCCCGAAGGTTTACGTTTTAGATTAGATCCAAAAGTGAATGTAGATGCACTCAATATGCATCCCGTTGGTAAAATTATTGCTAAAGCCGCACAGAAATATGGTTTTGTTGTTTGGGATAAAGCTGGCGCTATTACGTTACGCGCACAAAATCCTTACTCATATACTGCTTTAAGTAAACCTAATCCTTATGAAGCTTTATATGCAGGCTCTCCTGGATATAAAATTTTGGAGAATTTCCCTTGGGATAAATTACAGTTTTTACCCATGGATTACGGTAAGCCAAAGTGATATTTATGATTATTGACCAGTATTGATTTGAAACAATCATTCATGATAAGTAACAATGTAGTGATGATTGCGAGATTTCCTGTGCGAGTGACATCGCCAGACGAGTTAGCTGCGCATATATCCAGCTGCATTGGGGCTTCTAAAAAGAGTATTTTGTTTTTTGCCAATACTAACTTTATTGTTAAATGCAGGTTACTGGTAGAGCGTTTTTCAAATGAAAATATTGTAATTGTTAACGATGGTTTGGGCATGGACATTGCTTGTATGTTGTTGCATGGGCGCAAATTTAGGTCTAATTTAAATGGTACGGATTTTATGCCGTATTTCTTTATGCAGTCTAAGCAAAAGTTGCGTGTATTTTTGTTGGGTGGTCAACCTGCTACTTTGAATGGTGCTGCGTATTATTTAACCCATACATTGGGGCATGAGGTGGCCGGTACTTGCGATGGGTACGACGGCTTAAATAATGGTTCAAGTTTAGTTGATACTATTAATGATAGTCGTGCCGATGTCGTGCTGGTTGCGCTGGGTAATGCGCAACAAGAAGAGTGGATATTGGCTAATTCTGAGCAAATCAATGCAAAGTTCTTTGCAGGTGTTGGGGGGTTATTTGACTTTTGGAGCGGTGATAAACCTCGTGCACCAAAATGGATGCAAAATATTCGTATGGAGTGGTTTTACCGATTATGCTTAGAGCCAAAGCGGCTTTATAAACGCTATACGCTAGACGCGTTAAAGTTTTTAGTTAGCTGTATTAAATATAGAAAGCCGAGTATTAAGTCATGATGTTTGTTGAGAAGCGCATAGCGGTGTTGCTGCTTGTTGGAGTGTAGATGAAAATATTAGTCGTTGGTGGGGCCGGTTATATAGGCTCTCACATGGTGAAAATGCTGCATGATTTAGGAAATCAGGTTATTACGTTTGATAACTTATCCTCTGGATTTAGAGATGCAGTATTGGGTGGAGAGTTTGTACAGGGTGATTTAGCTGATATACCCACTATTGATAAAGTGTTTCAGCAATATCAGCCAGATGCTGTGATGCATTTTGCCTCATACATACAGGTGGGTGAGTCCGTACAGCACCCCGATAAATATTATTTAAACAACTTTACAAATACGCTTAATCTTTTAAACGTGATGGTAAAGCATGATGTTAAGAGCTTCATTTTCTCATCTACTGCTGCTGTATTTGGCGAGCCAGAATATGTGCCAATTGATGAAGCGCATCCTAAAGCGCCGTTAAATCCTTATGGCCGTTCAAAATGGATGGTAGAGCAGGTGCTTGCAGATTATGAGCGCGCCTATGGTTTAAAATCTGTCTGTTTGCGTTATTTTAATGCGGCTGGAGCAGATCCATCTGCTTTGCTGGGTGAGCGTCATGAGCCTGAAACACACTTAATTCCATTGGTATTACAGGCAATATCAGGTAAGCGGCCGCATATAAGTGTGTTTGGCCGCGATTACGATACGCCAGATGGCACGTGTATTCGTGATTATATTCATATTGTTGATCTATGCTCCGCACATTTATTGGCGCTTAAGCAATTAACTGTAGATGGCGTGAGCAAGCGTTTTAACCTTGGTAATGGAGCTGGGTTTTCAGTGCAAGAGGTTATTTCAGTCGCTGAGCAAGTGACTGGCAAAAAAGTCAAAGTAATTGATGCGCCTAGGCGCGATGGCGATCCAGCTAGGCTGGTGGCAGATGCAACCTTAGCGAAACGCACACTTGGCTGGGCGCCAGTCTATACTGATCTAGCGACCATTATTAAGCATGCATGGGCTTGGGAAACTAAGGTTCGGTAGTCAGTTTAATTTAAATAATAATTCAATTTGCAGGAACAACATTTGAACAACATCAAAGTAGCATACCTAACCAGCCAATATCCTAAAGTGAGTCATAGTTTTATTAGGCGAGAAATTCTTGCCCTTGAAACTAACAACGTAGAGGTTAGCCGTATATCTGTGCGCGGTTGGGGGGATGAGCTAGTTGACCCTATTGATATACAAGAACGAGCTAAAACACAATATGTACTGAGAAATGGCGTTGCTGGCTTGTTGTCAGCTACTTTAAAGGTATTCTTGAGTAGCCCGGTCAGCTTTTTGAAAGCACTTGGTTTGGCTGTGAAGCTAGGTTTAAGAGCCGATAGGTCTTGGCCGTATCATTTGATTTACGTGCTAGAGGCGTGCCAAGTATTATTATGGCTTAAACAAAGTGATGCACAACATATGCATGTACATTTTGGCGCAAATGCTACCGAAGTGGCATTGCTGGTGCGCACGCTGGGTGGCCCTAGCTATAGTTTTACTATTCATGGCCCAGAAGAGTTTGATAAGCCTGAGTTTATCAAGTTAGCAGAAAAAATTAATGGTTGTGCTTTTGTCGTCGCAATTTCATCATATTGCCGCAGCCAAATTTTTCGCTGGATTCCTTACTCGCAATGGTCAAAGGTTAAAGAGGTGCATTGTGGTATTGAAGATGCCTTCCATAATATTAGCCCTGTACCTATCACGGCAAAGCCAAAGTTGGTATGTGTGGGTAGAATTTGTGAACAAAAAGGCCAGCTGTTATTAGTAGATGCGGCTAATATTTTAGCCAAAAAAGGCATTGATTTTGAATTGGTATTAGGCGGGGATGGCGAAATGCGCTCAGAGGTTGAGGCGCAAATTAAACGCTACGGCTTAGGCGACAAAGTGCGCATTACAGGCTGGATTAGTAGCGACCAAGTGCGCAATGAAATTTTAAATGCAAAAGCATTGGTATTGCCTAGTTTTGCTGAAGGTTTGCCAGTGGTGATTATGGAGGCTATGGCACTCAGGCGTCCTGTGATTAGCACTTATATTGCGGCCATTCCTGAGTTAGTGATTACTGGTGAAAATGGTTTTCTCTTCCCTGCGGGAGATGTGGATGCTTTGGCAGATACACTAGAGAAATTTTTAGCCTTACCCAATGAACAGTTAACGCAAATGGGTAATTTGGCATATAAACGTGTGTTAGAACGACATTCGGTGAGTATAGAAGCCGCCAAATTGGCGCAATTATTTAACGAAACAATTGCTAATAGCAAGGCTAGTGCATGATAGTGCTAGAAGTGCTTTTTTGTGTGGCTATTGCTGTAATCAGCATTCCAGTGGCTACTTTCTTCGTGCAAATTTTAATGTCGCTGTTGCCTATAAGCAATAAAAGTAGAAGTGAAAAATCGACCTCATTAACGACAATATTGATTCCTGCACATAATGAATCTACAGGGATCACTCAAACTTTACGGTCTATTAAGGCGCAATTAACAGCTAATGTTAAGGTACTAGTGGTGGCTGACAATTGTAACGATGATACGGCCACTGTGGCTAGAAGCCATGATGTTGAGGTGATTGAGCGGTTTCATGAGACCAAGCGTGGTAAAGGTTTTGCACTTGATTTTGGTATCCAACATTTGGCTAAAAATCCGCCAGATATTGTGTTAATTTTAGACGCAGATTGCGTACTAGGAACGAATGCAATTTCAATCTTAGTGAGTGAGGCCGTGCAATATAAGCGTCCTATACAGGGCTTATATTTAATGCATGCTAAGGCAGATTCACCACTGAAAATAAAAATTGCAGCGTTTGCTTGGGCAGTGAAAAACTGGGCTAGGCCATTGGGTTTTCACCGATTGGGCTTGCCCTGTCAGTTGATGGGTTCAGGAATGGCGTTCCCTTGGCAGGTGATTAGCCAAGTCAATTTAGCGAGTGGGCATATTGTGGAAGACATGAAACTGGGTGTGGATTTGGCTAAGTTAAAGCTTGCGCCAAGATTTTGCCCTGCTGCGCTCGTTACGAGCGAGTTCCCAAGTAGTGCCGAAGGTATTAAAACCCAGCGTACGCGCTGGGAGCACGGACATATTGGCATGATCGTTAAAGAGGGTTTGCCTTTAATTATGCAAAGTATTCAAAAAGTTAACTTAAATATGTTGGCTATCGCGCTTGATATGTGTGTGCCGCCACTTGCCTTGCTAGTGTTAATTATCTCCACATTAAGTACGGTTGGCGTGCTGATGGTGATACTGACTCAGCAACTGATGCCATGGTCTTGGATATTTTTAGATTTTCTATTGGCTGCTATGGCGGTGATATTGGCATGGTCTAAATTTGGTCGTAATATCGTCAAGTTTTCAGAGCTACTAATGGTTCCGTTTTATATCCTTGCAAAAATCCCTTTGTATATCAAATTTGTGTTTAAACGCCAATCTGAATGGGTGCGCTCTAAGCGCGATAATTAATTAAGCATTTGAGAAATTTAAAAAATATGGCAAATATTATTGCAAAGAAAATTAATATATTCGGTATTACGATTAATCCGCTCACGATGAATGAAGCCGTTGATTATGTGAGTACATGGATAAGGTTTGCAGAAAGTAACTGCAAATTTATAGTGACACCAAATGTAAACTGTGTGGTGCAGCTAAGTAAAAATCAAGCTTATCGAGATGCTTTTGAGAGTGCCTCAATGGTTGTGGCAGATGGTAAACCTGTGGTCTGGACTGCAAGATTAATGGGTGAAAGCATCCCCGGTACGGTCACTGGTAGTGACCTCGTGCCAGCCATTTTTCAACACTTTCATGATAATGCCGATGCTGAGTTAAAAGTCTTTTTGCTTGGCGCTATGCCTGGTGTAGCTGAAATTGCTGCTGGAAATATAGAACGCACATACCAACACGTTAAAGTCACCGGCTTGTATAGCCCACCGTTTGGTTTTGAAAAAGATGCCGTTGAATGTGAGCGAATTTGCCAACTGATTAGTGATTCTGGTGCAGACTTTTTGCTAATAGGACTTGGCGCGCCTAAACAAGCAACATGGGTAAATCAGTATGCTCGTCAATTACCCGTGAAAGTGGCAATATGTGCCGGCGCAACGATAGACTTTTTAGCAGGTAATAAACCACGTGCACCTAAATGGATGACTAATATCGGCATTGAGTGGTTTTACCGCATGATGACGGAGCCTAGGCGTTTGGCAAAGCGCTACGCAGGTGATGCCTTGGTGTTTCCAGGGTTAGTTTGGAAAGAGTGGACGAGTCGTCGTTAATTGAAATTAGGTGTTGGAGGAAATTGCAACGATGAGATTTGAAAAGCTAGACTTATTACGATTTGTTGGCCTTTCAATGATTATCTTGGCTCACTCATCGCCTGGGTCAGTTATATTCCAACTTAGAAATTTTGATGTTCCCTTAATGGTACTACTGTCTGGGGCAGTATTTGGACTATCGTACAAAGGCGAGAACTATTTCGCTTATGTTTGGAAGCGCTTTAAGCGATTGGTCTTGCCGGTCTGGGTTTTCCTCACGGTATATTTCTCAGCCATTTATATCACTGGCTACCAGCTCAACTCAGTCTCGTACGATGTTATATTTAATACTTATGCGCTACTCAGCGGAATTGGCTATGTATGGGTGATACGAGTTTTCTTATTGGTGGCTCTTATCGCCCCAGTTTTATATTGGTTGAATAAAAAACAGACTTCGACTTCAGTCTATTTGGTGGCGCTGCTTAGCATATATTTAATTTATGAATTTTTTGTTTTTACCAACAGCGAGTTGCTTGAAAAAGCCCCAGAGTCATTTACTTTACAAAGCATATTTTTACTAGTGGGCTATGGTTGCGTCTTTGCTTTAGGGTTGCGTATGCCATTATTAAAAACAAGGGCAATATTACTTCTTGCAGGATTTTTCTTTATAACCTTTACTTCGTATTTGCTCTATTATATTTTCACAACAGGTCATTTAAAATATACGCAAGCTTTTAAATACCCGCCAACCGGCTACTATTTTTCCTATGCTCTTTTTGCTGGATTTATCCTCTGGGTATTTTCAGATCGACTGTATGCCTATTCTGTTAAGATTCGGTTGAGTAAATTCATCTTATTTATTGCTAAAAACAGTATATGGATTTATATGTGGCATATTCCACTGATACAGGCCGTGCATCTTATATGGTTTGTTAAGTTCCCAATAGCCTTACTGGGTGCAACTTTAATAACATACATCCAAGTTACTGTTGTGACTCGGTTCTTGGAGCCAAGAATTTCTAACCATGTAGTAAGGAAAAATGTGCATTTGGTCTTAACTGGCTAATTAACTCCCAAAAGAAAATTCAATAATTTAACTCGTTATATTACCCCTGTAGCAAAATATAAAATCAATCACAGAAATCGTATACCAATTAAATTGAAGGTAACGTCACTTCACTAAGTGACGTTACAGCTTTAATCTGAAGTTCCTTCGCCTGAACTTGCTCTATTCCCGTGATAGTTCGGTCTATGCGATTACTAATAAATAGATTCAAATGCCCCACCCCGGCAGCAATAGCAGCCTCTAAATCAGATATATTGTCGCCAACCATCACAGAGGCTTGCATATCAATATTAAATGCGGCTTGCGCTTTTAAAAACATGCCCGGTGCTGGCTTTCGGCAATCGCACTCAGTATGGTATTCACCTAAACCGTGTACTGGGTGGTGTGGGCAAAAGTATATTTCATCAATATGTGCTTGATTGCGGCTGAATTCATTCTTCATCCAAGCGCTGAAATCTAGAAATTGAGCTTCAGTATAATAACCACGGGCAATTCCAGCTTGGTTGGTGACAACGATTACTTTATAGTCTAACGAATTTGCCCGTTTTACTAAGTCGAAAATGCCTTCTACGAACTCGCATTCTGCGGCCTGATGTACGTAGCCTTTATCTATATTGATGACGCCATCTCTATCTAGAAACAGCGCGGGGGTGAGTGTCATGAATGGTAGGCTTACTTATTGAATGTTATTTTTTTAATACCATATTTGGTACTTTTTCTTGAGCTAGCGCGTAGTCTTCTGGGATGCCAATATCAATAAAATCTGTGACTTCGCTATAGGCAATCAAATTTAAGCTGTTGATGTGTTTCATTAGAATATCTGCTTCGAATGAAAACTTTTGTGGCAGATTAAAATCATTAAATAATGACTTATTCAGCAAGTAAATACCTGCATTTATTAAACCTGCACCAGTTTTGCCTTTTTCAGCAAAGCCCGTAATTTGGTTGCCATCAACAATGACTGTGCCATATCGGCCCGCATCTGTAACTTTGGCTACGGCTAAAAACAGTTTTGAAGCAAAGCTATTTGCGAAATTTATAAAGTCATTTAAGTCTGTCATGGCCAACGTGTCGCCATTTAACACTAAAACTTCTTGTTCTGGAATTTGTTGGCAAGCATTCATAATTGCTCCACCAGTGCCTAGCGGCTCAGTTTCTACAATATAGTGAAGATTCATTTGATTGAATTTTGCACCAAAATAACTTTGTATATGCTCATGCATATAGCCAACTGATAGATACACCTCTTTGGCGCCTTGGTTTTCAAGCTGCTGTAATAGCCACCATAAAAATGGTTTGCCATTCACATCTGCCAAGGGTTTAGGTAGGTCTGGCACAACACTTTTAAGGCGCGTACCAAAGCCGCCTGCTAGAATTAGAACTGGATGCATCATGTTGGTGCGTATTGTTCGCGTGGGAATATTTTAAGCTCTACTAAGCCACAAATAATATGGCCTAAGAGCAAATGGCCTTCTTGTACTTTTGGCGTTTCAGGAGACGGAATCTCTATAGAGAAATCGACTAGGTCTGGACGGCTCCAGCCATTTTGACCTGTAAAGCCAATGACTTTCAAACCTAGTTGTTTTGCTGTTTCCATTGCAGCGATAATATTCGCTGACTTACCCGAGGTTGAATATGCCCAGAAAATATCGCCTGGTACACTGACTGCTTGAATTTGCCTAGAAAATAACTTGTCGTAGCCATAATCATTGCCAATAGCCGTTAATATTGAGGTATCCACTGTGAGTGCAAATGCAGCTAAACCAGGTCTGTCATAATTAAAGCGGCTGACAAACTCACCTGCAATATGTTGCGCATCCGCCGCGCTACCACCATTACCAGCCAGCAAAACTTTATTTTTGTTGCCAAGGGCTGAGCAAATTTCAGTCACGCAAACTTCAACTTGCGAAAGTAATTTCTCGTTGCCCAGAATGCTAGAAAACGTATTGATTGACTTTTCAATCTCTTGATTGATGAATGATCTCAAGCTTTTCTCCATGATTGAGTGCCCGTATCAGTAAAGTTACATGTTGATACTTGGCCGTTAAATTTAGAAAGTGCGCGCATTACGTAGGGGCGCTGTGCTGGGTCAACAAAAAACATAATGAATCCACCGCCGCCTGCGCCTGAAACCTTGCCCGCTTTTGCGCCAGCAGCAATAGCCGCATTATAAATCTCTTCTATCATTGGGTTGGAAATACTCTTAGCCATTTTCTTTTTAGACTCCCAACCATGCTGCATAGAGGCCGCAAAAGCATCGAAATCAGCTTTTAATATAGCTTCTTTCATACTGACGGCTTCCGCTTTAATTGCATGTAAAGGCTCTAGATATTTAGCATCGCCTGTTTTTACATTAGTCGTTTGCTCGTCAACCAGCTTAGCAGACTCTCTAGAAACGCCCGTGTAAAACAGCACTAATGATGATTCCAACTCGGCTTTAATGTGAGCCTTAATGCGGAGTGGATTAACAATCACGCGATCTTTATAAAACTCCATAAAGTTTAGCCCGCCAAAAGTGGCAGCGTATTGGTCTTGCTTACCACCTGTTAAGCCTAAGTCATTACGCTCGATTTGATAAGCAAGTTGCGCAATTTCATACTCACCTAAAGGTAAGGAGAGCAGCTCGCAGAACGCCTGTACTAAGGCAACAACCATAGTCGACGACGAGCCTAAGCCTGAGCCTGGAGGCGCTTCAGAGTGTGTGATAATGCTAAGCGATAGCGGCTTGTTGTTGTTGAAGTCTTTGATGATGCGGTTATACACACCTACATGTAAATCTACACCAGAAACACGTTCCAGCTTAGATGACATTTTGCCAAACCAGCGATTGTTATTATCCGCAGCAATCAGCTCTACATGGTCATCGTTGCGACGTATGATGGTTGCGTAAGCATATTTATCTATAGTCACGTTAAGGACTAAACCGCCAAATTCGTCTGAGTAAGGGGATACATCTGTACCGCCGCCTGCTAAACCTAATCTTAGGGGGGCTCTAGCTCTTATTGTTGAATTGTCGTTATTCATTAGTTAATAATTTTTAATTGGGTTAAATGCTTAGGCATACTTTAGGATTTAAAAAATTCACTTTTAATGAAGCAAGCATTATGCCAAATTCAAGTAGATAGTATTTGCGAACTTTTTAGTAAGTTTAGACTAATTGTAGATAATTTTCATCATAGCTATGAAAGTATACGCTGTTCGCAACTTAAAAATGCAAAGATATTGAGTCGTTATAACTATAGATTTAGGTAAGTTAAATCAGGTGTTTTTAACAAAAATGAGGTTTCAATGATTAACTTTGTACAATACAAATCAATTACAAATTTGGTGTAGTCAGTACTGTTGTATGTGAATATAATTGAAATGTTGTTAACTTACTTGATGATTGGTCATAATGAAAAAAGTTACTAAAGCAGTTTTCCCAGTTGCCGGTTTAGGCACACGTTTTTTGCCAGCTACCAAAGCAAATCCAAAAGAAATGCTACCCATTGTAGATAAGCCATTGATTCAATATGCGGTTGAAGAAGCGGTTGCGGCGGGAATTACTGATTTAATTTTTATTACGGGTAGAAATAAGCGTTCTATATCTGACCATTTTGATATGGCGTATGAGTTAGAGAATGAGCTTGAGCGTAACGGTAAAACCGAGTTGCTTAAAATTGTACAAAATATTGTTCCTAAAAACGTTAACTGTATTTATATTCGCCAAACGCAAGCGTTGGGTTTAGGCCATGCGGTGCGTTTAGCTAAGCCTGTGGTGAATGACGATGCTTTTGCTGTCATTTTGGCAGATGATTTGCTCGACGGTAAAATGCCAATCATGAAGCAGATGGTTGAGGCTTATGATTACTACCGTTGCTCACTTTTAGGCGTTGAAAATGTCCCAGCGGATCAAACCAAGAGCTATGGTATTGTGGCAACTACGCCACTCAACAAAAATATTGAGCAGGTTTCAGCGATTGTAGAAAAGCCAGATCCAAAAGATGCGCCATCTACATTGGCGGTGGTTGGACGTTATATTCTTACCCCTAGAATTTTCCATCATTTAGACAATGTTAAAGCGGGCGCTGGTGGTGAAATACAATTAACGGATGGTATTTCAGCATTATTAACCGAAGAGCAAATCTTAGCGTATCGATTTGATGGTGTTCGTTATGATTGCGGTTCTAAATTTGGTTATTTAGAAGCAACGATTCGCTTAGGGCTAAAACATCCTGAGGTTTCTAAGGACTTGCGCGCTTTGTTAGAGTCTATCGTGAATGATAAAAAGAAAACTAGCTAAAACCTGAATTGGTTTTAAGTTTAAAAATGCCCGCAGTGATGCGGGCATTTTTATTTGTTTAACGGAATTAGTGTTATTCGAAATTACGTAAGCCAGCGACGTTGGTAATGACGATTTCCTTACCGTTAACTTCAATGAGTTTAGCGGTTTGTAACCTAAGCATCACGCGCGAGAGTGTTTCAGGCGTGATGTTGAGCATGGATGCAATTGTCAGTTTATTCGCAGGTAATTGCACTCGTTCTGGATTAGGCGAGTCAGCGCTAATCTGTAATAAATAGCCAATAAGCCGTTGTGTACTATTTTGCAATGAAATAGATTCTATATCGTTCACTAGTTGGCGGTTACGAGCAGATATACCAGCCAACATACGCCTCACCACGGTCACGTCGTTATCCAGAATATCAAAAATTGCATCTCTGGTAATTAGTAATACTTTGGAATCTAAAGTTGCCTGCGCATATATTGGAAACGTGCGCTCTAAAAACAAGACTGCCTCACCGAAGCTTTCACCCGGCTGAATCAAGCCAATGACTTTTTCATCACCTTGTGGAGAAATCACGCCAAGTTTAATCTGACCTTCAAGTAGTAAATAAAAGCCATGTGCTCTGTCTCCACGGTTAAACAAGATGCCTCCTCTTGGCGCATCTATCATTCTAGTGCCATTGGCTAGCGGCTCAATTTGAGCAGGCTGAAGCTCTGAGAACATGTAGAACTGAGACAGTCTTAGAGCAATATGCGCTTTATCCATTGTTATTTCCCTGATATTTTTTATAAAAGTATTGTGTACTAAATTACTCAAGTTTCAAAACTTGATTAGCGTCAAGAACTAAAGAATGGTCACCTGTTATTGTTCGTCTTGTATTTTTATTAACTCTGTCATTAAAAGGAGCAATGTTATGAGCGCAACTTTCACTAAGTCCATGGCGCGAAATGTTTTTTACGGTGGGGGAGTGTTCTTCTTCCTTTTGTTTCTCGCACTGACTTTCGACACCATGAAAGTCTTACCTAAGCGAGACAATAGCCAAAACATTACGCCTGCCGTAGCACACGGCAAAAAACTGTGGGAGACCAACAACTGCATTGGTTGCCATACATTATTAGGCGAGGGTGCATATTTTGCGCCTGAACTGGGCAATGTTTACACCCGTCGCGGACCTGATTTTATTAAAGCTTGGATCAAAGGTCAGCCTACTGGCGTGCCGGGACGTCGTCAAATGCCACAATTTAATCTAAGCGATGCAGATATTGATGATGTTGTTGCGTTCCTCAAATACGCTTCAGAAATCAACACTAACAAATGGCCGCCAAACATTGAAGGCTAATTCGTCATTTTCTAAGGAGATCACAAAATGAAATATAAATCTCAGGCAGTGGCGAAGCTTTATTTTATCGCTGCTATAGGCCTTTTTCTTGGTCAGATTCTGTTTGGTCTGATTATGGGACTACAGTATGTGGTTGGGGATTTTCTATTCCCGGCTATTCCTTTTAACGTGGCTCGGATGGTGCATACCAACCTGCTGATTGTTTGGCTGTTGTTTGGTTTTATGGGAGCATCATATTATTTGATTCCCGAAGAATCAGAAACTGAGTTGTTTAGTCCTAAACTCGCCATTATTACCTTTTGGGTATTCTTAGCCGCTGGCGCTATTACAGTACTGGGCTATTTGCTAGTACCTTACGCATCATTAGCTAAATGGACAGGGAACGATCTACTCAATACCATGGGGCGCGAATTTCTAGAGCAGCCATTACCAACCAAAGTGGGTATCGTATTAGTCGCCTTATCTTGGTTATTTAATATCGTCATGACCGTGCTCAAAGGCCGCAAGACTGCTATCAGTTTAGTGTTGTCATTAGGTATGCTCGGTTTAGCGGTATTTTTTCTGTTCTCGTTCTATAACCCGGTCAACCTTGTAAAAGATAAATTTTACTGGTGGTGGGTAGTGCATCTTTGGGTTGAAGGTGTATGGGAATTGATTTTGGGTGCGATGTTAGCTTTCGTGTTAATCAAAGTCACAGGTGTAGACCGTGAAGTGGTTGAAAAATGGTTGTACGTGATTATCACTATGACTTTGGTGACGGGCATCATCGGTACAGGTCACCATTATTTCTGGATTGGCGCTCCTGCATACTGGCAATGGTGGGGTTCAGTATTCTCAGCATTAGAACCTATACCATTTTTAATGATGACTATATTTGCATTCAATATGGTGAATAAACGCCGTCGGGAGCACCCAAATAAAGCAGCAGTTTTATGGGCACTTGGCACGAGTGTAATGGCATTCCTGGGCGCCGGTTTATGGGGTTTCTTGCATACGCTAGCCCCAATTAACTATTACACACATGGTACACAATTGACTGCGGCACATGGGCATTTAGCGTTCTTTGGCGCCTATGCATTAGTGGTGTTAACCATGATCTCTTACGCAATGCCAGTGTTACGTGGTCGTGCTGCTAATCCTGAAAGAGCGCAAATTATGGAAATGTGGTCATTTTGGTTAATGACAATCTCAATGTTCTTTATTGCTCTGTTCCTAACAGGTGCTGGCGTTGTGCAAGTCTGGTTGCAACGCCTCTCACCAACGCCAATGAGCTTTATGGCGGTGCAAGATCAAATATCGATCTTCTACTGGGCGCGTGAAGCAGCTGGGGTGGTGTTCTTGATAGGACTGTTGCTCTACATTGGCAGTTTCTTTGTTAAAGGTGATAGCCACGCATTTGAGTAATTAAGTAAGAAGGGTAGTGAAGGTAAAAGAGGAGTTTTGGCTCCTCTTTTACATTACTTTCAATTGGTTTTTGTAACTTGATTTACATCATAGAGTAATTTGATTTAGCAGTGCATCATGCACTCAAGACTAATCAATTCATATATTGGAATTTAGTGAACCCTAATTTAGTGAACATTCATCTAGTGAACAGCAATAGCACTCATCATAAAGAAGATCTTCCAGGTGATTTTGCTATCTGGATTTTCATTTTTGCGGAAATGCTAGCATTTGGTGTGCTATTTGTGGCTTATGCCTTTACCCGCGCTAACAATGTTGAGCTATTCAATGCATCGCAGCTGACATTAAGTCGTACCTCTGGCGCAATCAACACGCTGGTGCTGATTACCAGCAGTTACTTTGTAGTTCAAGGCGTTGCTGCCATTAAACGTGGTTTAAATAAACAATGTGCGCATTGGCTGACAGGAGCTTTTTTACTTGGCGGCGTATTTGTCGGCATCAAAATAGTGGAATTCCACGCTAAGTTCGCTGCTGACATCACCATGAGTACCAACAATTTTTATATGTTTTACCTATCTCTCACGTTTTTTCACTTTATGCATGTACTGATGGGCATGATTATTCTTGCATGCATTATCGTTAAAGCGCGTCGTAGTGCTTACAGTGCCCAAGACTATGTTGGCGTTGAAACTGGCGCCTCGTTTTGGCACATGGTGGATTTTCTATGGATTATTTTATTCCCACTGGTTTACATCATACGTTAGGAAAACTATGAGCAACGATAGAGCACAATCTAAGCTATTTCCCACAACCATTTGGCTAGTGCTGGTGGCGTTGACCATTGCGACCTTTAGCTTAGGTGAGGCGGGATTGTCGGGCAAAGGCGTCATGCTTACGCTATTAGCCATCACTATGATTAAAAGTCAGTTGGTCGCTAATTATTTTATGGCTTTGCGCAAAACTAAGTTCTTGTGGCGCGCCATTATGTTTGGATATTTCATTATCGTTGGCGGCTTGATCGCCATGGCTTATTTAATGGGCCTTAAATAAAATTAAACGCATTTAAGCGACTAAATTTAAAAGTAATACGGGAAACATTATGGAAAACTTACCATTTTATCAATCGCAAGGCAGCGAAATAGAGCTTTTTGAGCGGGCATGGCGTAACAATCTGCCTTTGCTCATTAAGGGGCCAACTGGCTGTGGTAAAACACGCTTTGTTGCACACATGGCAGCAAAGCTTAATTTGCCGCTCTATACCGTAGCCTGTCACGATGATCTCACCGCGGCTGACTTGGTAGGTCGCCATCTGATTGTTGATGGTCAAACCGTATGGAGCGATGGCCCTTTAACGCGGGCAGTGCGTGAGGGTGGTATTTGCTATTTGGATGAAGTAGTAGAAGCGCGTAAGGACACAACGGTTGTCTTGCATCCGCTGGCTGATGATAGGCGTATATTGCCGATAGACCGCACTGGTGAAATATTGGCCGCACCACCATCTTTCATGTTGGTGGTTTCTTATAACCCCGGCTATCAAAATTTTCTAAAAGGCATGAAGCCATCTACACGGCAGCGTTTCATTTCACTTGCTTTTGATTTCCCCTCCGCCGCGCGAGAAGAAGCTATTCTGATTGGCGAAACAGGTGTCGATGAAATGTTGGCAAAACGCCTAGTTTCTATCGCCAATGCATTCCGTGCATTGCGCGACCATGATTTGGAAGAGGTCGCCAGTACGCGCTTATTAGTGTATGCCGCCACTCTGATTAAAGATGGTTGTGAGCCAACACTGGCTTGTCAAGCTGCCTTAGTTGAGACGTTGACCGATGACCCTGAAACAGCGGTGGCTCTGCGAGAAGTGATTGATGCGACTTTTGGACTTTAGCCTGAGCGCGATGAAGTCACCTTATCTGAATAGAAGCTAACATGGAAGAATACGTCGGTGAGTTATGGCATAAATTGGTCACACGTGTTGCCGATAAGCAGCATGTGGGGGCTGCCGTTAGCTTAGATGAAATCAGCAAAACTGCCGCTATTTTTTTTCGCGCTTTGGGTGGTGATGCAGGCTTAAACCTCTCTGCAGCGCCTTCTACTCGACATGGCGCGCGTCGTGGCTGGCGAGATAGACTTGCCAGCAGTGGTGAGCGGGTTGAGTTATCTTGGCGCGATGGCGAAACTTTACGTTTACCTGAAAAAATAGACCTATTCACAGAGCGTAGCCTTAATCGCGATTTATATCTATGGCTAGTGGCGCTGTCTGCGGCTGATGTTAACGATAGCTTACCTTGGATTGTTCGCAATCAGACGGCGACGTTGGCAACACTTGCACGTTTCCCAGGTTTGGGTTCTCGATACAATCGTCTCGTGGACGCGCTTCTACCTTTGCGCACCTTGCCATCTAAACTGCCTAGCGATGAAGCTGCACAAGAGCTAGCCATTCGCCAGGCACTTCAACAACCAGGCAGCATTCATACTTTGCCACTATCGAAGAAACCATTTCAACCAGTACCGCTGTGGACGCACCCAAGCCCGCCAGTCAGTGTGAGCAATAAAGTTAGCACCAGTGATGGTGCGCCTGAACGAGAGCAATCTGACGATAAAAATGTTGCGAAAAGTCGTCGTAAGCATGCCGCTGAACGCACCGACATGCCTGATGGTAAAGACGGGTTTCTCATGATGTTTCGCGCCGAGAGCTTATTTTCATGGACTGAATATATCAATGTGAATCGTCCGCAAGATGAAGAGGATGATATTGAAAGCGCCGCTCTTGCCGCAGAAGATATGGATAGTATGACCGTGGCTCGCGACGGTGAAACAACTGTGGCGAAACTGCGTTTCGACCTAGACCTACCAGCCGCAGGTGAGGATGACGCGCCGCTGGGAGAAGGCATTTCATTGCCTGAATGGGATTATAAAAAACAAGTGATGCAGCCAGATTATTGCCGTCTGCAAGAGTGTATATCCCCACAAGCTCAGCCATGCGAATTGCCACCACACTTACGTCGCACCGCGAGGCGCTTGCGTAGTCAATTTCAGGCACTGGCACCAACCAGAACTTGGTTAAAAGGCCAGCAAGATGGCGAAGAGATAGATCTGGATGCGTGGGTGCGGCAAGAAGCTGATTTGCTTAGCGGCGCACATGCAGATAGCCGCGGCATGTATCGAGCGCAAGTGAATCAGCAACGTGATTTGGCATGCTTGCTATTGGCGGACTTATCGCTATCTACCGATGCTTATGCTTCTGACCATGCACGCGTGATTGACGTGATACGTGATAGTTTATTTTTATTTTCTGAAGCGCTTTCCGCAACGGGTGATCGTTTCGCTATGTACGGCTTTTCATCGCTCAAACGCGGCAACGTGCGCTTTAATCGCTTAAAAAGTTTTGATGATCGTTATGATGGCCTTGCGCGAGGTCGTATTCAAGCCATTAAACCAGGCTACTACACGCGCATGGGCGCAGCAATCCGCCAAGCCAGTGCTTTACTTGCGGCGCAGCCACAACGTCAGCGCCTGTTGCTATTGCTGACCGATGGTAAACCTAATGACTTAGATCGCTATGAAGGGCGCTATGGTATTGAAGATACGCGCATGGCGCTACACCAAGCACGCCAGCTTGGTTTACGACCATTCTGTGTGACGATTGATAATGAAGCTAACGAGTATCTACCGCATTTGTTTGGCGTAGGCGGGTTTGCCGTGATACGGAAACCAGAAGATTTACCTAAAGAACTTCCGTTGTTGTATGCGCAGATGACGCGCTAGAAGAACCTTTAATAATTAATTACGGGGTTCTTGATACTGGTCAAGTTAATCTAAATAGTTAGCCGCTATTCTGTCTTCAAGGTGCGACACATGGTCGCAAACATTTGAAAAAAATGTCATACCTATCGTCAAAGGGAGGTAATCATGTTCAGTTTCAAGAGCCAATTTAATATCAAGACCTTTAATTCCAAGACCTTAAATTTCAAGACTAAAGTACTCGTGACTATGGTGAGTGCGGCATTAGCACTGGTTTCATGCGCTCAAGTCGCTGAACAATCGGCATCACAGTCAACGTCAAGTAGTGCAAAAAAAGACACCAGCGCTATTGGGCAACTGCCTGTTATACAAGCAGTTTTAACGCATGCCCCGAATGTGCCGCCACCAATTACCCGTAATTACGCTGCAAAAGTAGTCATCAATGTAGAAACGCAAGAAAAAGTGATGCGCATGGCTGATGGCGTGGACTATATGTTCTGGACGTTTGGCGGACAAGTGCCGGGGCAGTTTATGCGCGTTCGTGAGGGTGATGAGGTTGAGTTTAACTTATCCAATAGCCCAGACTCCAAGATGCCACACAACATTGATTTACATGCAGTGACTGGCGCAGGCGGCGGGGCTGCATCATCTTTCACAGCCCCTGGTCATACCTCTACATTCAGCTTTAAAACACTCAATCCTGGTTTATACGTCTATCACTGCGCCACAGCGCCAGTGGGCATGCACATTGGTAACGGTATGTATGGTTTGATTTTGGTAGAACCTAAAGCTGGCTTATCAAAAGTTGACCGTGAATATTATGTGTTGCAAGGTGATTTCTACACCAAAGGTAAATATGGCGAAGCTGGCTTACAACCGTTTGATATGGAAAAAGCTATTAAAGAGCAACCAGATTACGTGGTATTTAACGGCTCAGTGGGCGCACTCAATGGTGAGAAGGCGATTACCGCCAAAGTAGGTGAAACAGTGCGTTTGTTTGTGGGTAATGGTGGCCCGAATATGGTGTCTTCGTTCCACGTCATTGGTGAGATTTTTGACAAAGTTTACGTAGAAGGCGGCAAGTTAGAAAATCACAATGTCCAAACAACTCTAGTACCAGCTGGTGGTGCCGCCATTACTGAATTTAAGGTAGATGTTCCGGGCACGTTTATTATGGTTGACCATTCCATTTTCCGCGCCTTTAACAAGGGTGCTCTTGGTATGTTGAAAGTCACCGGCCCAGAAGACAAAATCATTTACTCAGGTAAACAGGCTGATAAAGTTTACTTGCCAGAGGGCTCAGCCACACAATCAATCGCTAACCCGACCGCTGCAGTGGTTAAAACCTTAACTAAAGACGAGCAAATCGCCCAAGGTCAAAACGTATTCGAGAATAACTGCTTAGCATGTCACCAATCTAATGGCGAAGGCATTCCGAACGCATTCCCACCGTTGGCTAAATCTGATTTCTTAAATGCAGACCATGACCGTGCGATTGGCATCTTGCTACACGGTCGCTCAGGCCCGATTACGGTGAATGGCAAAAACTTTGACAGTGTGATGCCTGCTATTGCTCTTAATAATGAGCAAATTGCGAATGTCTTAACTTATGTGTTGAACAGTTTTGGCAATAATGGTGGTCAGGTCACACCCGCCCAAGTTGATAAACAGCGTAAGGTCGCTCCTGCAAATTCTGACAACCATGGCTAGTCACTAAGGCTAGCAGCTAAGGTTGACTATGTTGCGATACTGTCTTGCTCTTATGGTGTTCATTCCCCCTAGCACTTGGGGGCAAGATAGTATGGCAAACCATGGCATGGCTAATATTACGGCGGGTGAGTATCGCCCGCTGTATCTTAGTTCTGACAGCCCATTAGTGAGTATGGCGCCATTTAAGTTGGATAAGCAGCCTGTCACCAATCGCGAGTTTCAACAGTTCGTGGTGAAAAATCCAAAGTGGCAGCGTGATGCTGTCCCCAGTTTGTTTGCTGAAAATGCATATTTAAATCATTGGGAAAAATCAGCTAATCAATACCAGCCCAGCTTTACTGATTTAGAAAAGCCTGTGATTTATGTCTCTTGGTATGCAGCACAAGCTTATTGTCAGGCACAGCAGAAGCGTCTGCCAACCGTTGCTGAATGGGAGTATGTGGCGCAGGCCTCATTTACTCAGAAAGATGGAAGCCAGGAAAAGGACTATAACCAAAAGATATTGGATTGGTACGCGAAGGCTGCTAAACAGCAACCTGCAGAAGTCGGTAAAGATGAGGCTAACTATTGGGGCGTACATAATATGCATGGCTTGATTTGGGAATGGACTGAAGACTTTAATTCAAATCTTATTAGTGGTGAATCGCGTGATGACAGCAGTGTGAATAAAGACCTTTACTGTGCGTCAGGTAGCGCTGGAGCAGTGAATCCCAGCGATTACGCAGCGTTTATGCGCTATGGATTTCGTTCTAGTCTCAATGCCAAGTTTACACTGAGTAGCTTGGGTTTCAGGTGCGCGGCAGATGGCAATGATTAAGGATTACACCAAATGATTCACACCATGCGAATGTTAATAATAGCTTTGTTATTTAGTTTCAGTAGTTCAGTCTTTGCTGCATCTGATTTGCCGAGCGACTCTGTTTATCAAGTCGGCGGTACATGGCTAACAGAAAATAATGAGTCTATTCAACTAGAGTCTTTAGCAGGTAAGCCGCAGCTTATTGCATTGATTTACACGGGCTGTTCTAACGCTTGTCCGATTATTGTGGAAAGTATGAAGCGTGTAGAAAAACAAGTTCCAGCAAATATGCGCAGTAAGATGGGCTTCGTGCTGGTTTCACTTACGCCAGATACCGACTACCCAAAAACGCTCAAAGCTTTTGCCGAAAAAAAGGGGTTGAATTCAAACTGGAAGCTACTTCGCGGCAATAACGAATTAGTTCGCACACTTTCTAATGCGCTTAATGGAAGGTACAAAGTCATTAAAGATGGTGATGTTGCCCACTCCAACACAGTCACGCTACTAGACAGCCAAGGTCAAATTCAAATGCAGACCAGCGGAACGCTAACAGGAATTAAACCGATTCTGGACTTAGTTGCGAAGGAATACTCGGCTAGTCCGACTGATGCAACACGCTGATTGATTATGAATATTTTAAACACGATAGGGTATTGATATGAAACGCGCATCAAGCATTTTACTGGCAGTTATTGCGGCATTTTACGCCTTGCCGACCTTGGCTGAAGATGTCGCCAAAACAGAGACGCCAACAACGCTGATGGAAGCAATCACTATGGGTAAGCCTATGACCAGCTTTCGTCTACGTTATGAGAATGTCGATCAAGATGGTAAGGCAGAGCAATCTAACGCTTGGACTATGCGGAGTCTAATTGGCTGGCAAACCAAACCACTTAATAATTTCAGTATTGCCGCACAACTAATAAACGTAGCACAGTTCAATCATGATTTTTATGATGGCACCAATACAACTTTTGGAGGCGCTACTCCGGCAGATAAAAAGAATTTCCCATTAGTTGTTGATCCCGATTACACAGGTGTTAACCAATTTTTTATTGAATGGACAGGCATACCAGAGACCAAAGTAAGAGTAGGGCGCCAATCAGTCAAGCTCGATAATGTGCGTTTTGTGGGAAATGTTGAATTCCGCCAAATCATGCAGGTGTTTGATGGTATTGCCATTGAGAACAAAAGCGTTCCAAATGTAGAAATCTATGCAGCTCACTTTGAAGGGCTTAGACGCATCACTAGCGAATACTTAAGCGATGGCAACGTCGATATTGCGCATGCCAGTTGGAAGTATTCTCTCACTGAAAGTTTGATAGGCTATGGCTACTTCCAAGCCATGCCGCTTAATGGCTTTACTTACCCAACAACAGGCGCAGCTTTCATCAACAACTCAAGTCGTACCCTTGGATTACGTGCAGATGGCAGTCACAAGGTAGATGCCGACTGGAAAGTGCTTTATACCGCTGAATGCGCAAAGCAGGATGATTACCGTGGTGGTGACAGTCGCATTGATGCGCACTATTGGCGACTTGGCGCTGGTGCAGGGTTTGGCAATTGGTCAGCCCGATTAGATCGCGAAGTACTTTCTAGTAACAACAGCTTATATGGATTTCAAACGCCATTAGCAACAGGGCATTTATTCCAAGGTTTAGGTGACTCATTCTTAACCACGCCAAAAGATGGCATAGAAGATACGTTCATCACGCTCAATGGCAAGGTTTATGATGTGCAATTATCGGCTGAGTACCATTGGCTTAACTCTGATAAAAATTTTACTGCAGCTGGCAGTGCACCAAATAGTAGTCAATACGGCAAAGAGTTAGATTTAGTAGCTGGGTATAACTACAATAAAAACTGGAGCGGTAAATTAGAGTACTTTAGCTTCAAAGAAAATGAATTGTATGGCTCGGTTGCCGCTGCAAGTCGTAAACGCGACATCGATAAATTGCTAGCAACGGTGATGTATATGTTTTAATGGTGTGCATGAGAAATTACAAAATATTATGGGGTGTGATTGCATTACTAATGTTAGCACTCACTACCATTGCTTATAAGCTGGTGCAAGGGAATGTCACCCCATCTGACGACAATAGTATAGCGGTGAATCTAAGTAAAAATGAGCGCAATTTTGTATTAACTGAAATGCGGAACTTCCTTATTACAACGCAGGGTGTAAGTGAAGCCATTACTAACAAAGATTTGGAACTTGCGGCTAAGCTTGCCACGCAGGCGGGAATGCAAACTGAAAAGGATGCTCCAAGCTCGCTACTGCCAAAGATCCCGCTCGCAATGAAAACGCTAGGCTATGACACGCACCAAAAGTTCGACCAAATCGCCTCAGATGCTCTACAACTAAAAAATCCAATGCATAGCCGCCAACAGCTAGATGCCCTCATGAAAAACTGTATTGCCTGTCATGCCAGCTTTAAAATTCTAGAGCGTTAAAATCGCTTAGCCGTTGTATGATGGGCATCACTTTCTACGCAATTAAAACTTAGGATTGTATCAATGATAGGTATTTTATTGGCGGCGGGCTTCTCTAGACGATTTGGCGCCTCCAACAAATTATTACAAGTTTTGCCAGATGGTAGCCCCATAGCGCAGGCGTCAGCTAAAAGACTAATTGAGGCCATTCCACTTTCTATTGCAATTGTTAGACCTGAAAATAAGGTGTTAGCGCAGTTGTTGCAAGATGCAGGACTTAAGGTATTTTTTTGCACCGAGCAAGAGACAGAGATGGCAGATAGCTTATCTGCAGCAATTAAATTTTCTGCTGCCTTTAGAGACTCGAGTGATGGTTTTGTGATTGCGTTGGCGGATATGCCGTATGTTGACTCAAAGACTACAGCTGCAATCGCTTCTAAATTAAGTGAAGGTGCATCTATCGTTGTACCTACTTATCAAGGCAAGCGAGGGCATCCTGTTGGGTTTTCTGCCAAATTTCGCACTGAGCTTGAAAGCTTGCATGGCGATGAGGGCGCGCGGTCGATACTTAAACGTTACCCGGAAGAGATTATCTTTTTAGAATGTGATGACTCAGGAATTCTGACCGATATTGATACCCCAGCAGACCTGATACTTTAAGTATTAGGCGGCGCAATACTCATAGATTGGATTTTCAGCATTAGCCTTTAATTGTTGCGCCCGCACTTGAATAAGCTCAGCAAGTATCGCAATCGCGATTTCAGCTGGCGTGCGACTGCCGATAGATAGGCCAACAGGGCCATGCAATGTAGCAATCTCTGATTCAGTCAGGTCGAACATACGCATGCGCTCACGACGCTTTACTTGATTTTTGATTGAGCCCAGCGCCCCAACGTAGAATGCATTGGATTTGAGTGCTTCAAGTAATGCCATATCATCTAGTTTAGGGTCATGTGTGACGGCTACAATGGCTGTGTAGGCATCGGGGTTTATTTCCACCACGGCATCGTCTGGCATTTCATAAATCCACTCCACGCCTTCTACGTGCCACTCGGCACGAATATCTGCACGAGGGTCACAAATAAGTACGTCAAAATCCAGTACCTGTGCCATGCTTGCTAAAACAGAACCAAGTTGATTGGCGCCAATAATCAGTAAGCGCCATTGCGGCCCAAAGTAGCTGTGGAACCAATCGCCGTCAATTCTTGGCGGTCCTTCAGGTAGCACCTGATTAATCTTTACTTGTTCTGTACTCAGGCTAACGGAACGCTTGATTAACTTACGCTGCTCAATACTTTGCAATAGCAATGATAAGTGTGCTGAATCATTTAAAGGTTCGACAAATATCTGTAGACGACCGCCACATGGAATACCGAATCGATGCGCATCATCATTGCTGACGCCGTATTCCAGTACCGTGGCTGATAGTGGTAATTCCTGATGGCGCGCTTTGTCGGCAAGGTCATCTTCAATACAACCCCCAGACACCGAGCCAATAAGATGCCCATCTTCGCGCACAACCAGTAATGCACCTGGTAGACGTGGTGCCGACCCCCAAGTGTGCATCACGGTAAATAAATGCGCTTTATAGCCACTATCTAGCCATTCAACAGCTCGGCTCAGCACTTCCCAATCGAGCGATTTCATTTTCTTAAGCCAGTTGATTGCCAATTGGCAAGCTGCGTATGCGTTTACCTGTCGCAGCAAAAATGGCATTAGTGACTGCAGGTGCTACAGGCGGTAAACCAGGCTCGCCTGCACCACCCATTTTTTCAGTACTTTGAACAATGTAAACCTCAACTTTAGGCATGTCGGCCATGCGCATCACCTTATAGTCATGAAAGTTTGATTGCTCTACCATGCCATCTTTAAAGGTGATTTCACTTTGCATTGCAGCACCAAGACCGAAAGAAATAGACGACTCCATTTGTGCTTTCAGAGAATCTGGATTGACCGATAAGCCGCAATCAATCGCACATACCATGCGATGTACTTTAACGACACCTTTATCTACGGAAACCTCTGCAACCTGTGTTACAAAGCTACCAAAAGATTCATGTACCGCAATTCCTCGAAATACGTCTTTAGGTAAGGGCTTGCCCCAGCCAGCTTTCTCTGCCGCTAAGTTCAGTGCAGCTAAGTGTCGCGGGTGATCTTTCAATAAGGCGCGACGATATTCCAGCGGGTCTTTTTTCGCTGTGTGTGCGAGTTCATCAATCAAACTTTCCATCACAAGTGCACTATGGCTGTGGCCCACTGAGCGCCACCAAAGCACCGGAATGGCAGTTTTTGCTGTGTGCAGACTGACTTGATAATTAGGGACGCTTTTCAAGTATGGAGAGTCCGCAACACCTTCCACAGAAGTTGCATCCACGCCTTCTTTAATCATAAATGCTTCGAATGGAGTTCCCAATAGGATGGATTGGCCAACAATCGTATGCTCCCAAGTCGCTGGCATACCGTTAGCATCTAAGCCAATTTTAGCTTTATGTAGATACATAGGGCGGTAGTAACCACCTTTCACATCATCCTCACGGCTCCATACGGTTTTCACAGGAACGCCAGCAGCCTTTGCAACTTGAACGGCTTCAGAGACAAAGTCAGCCGCTGGATTGGCACGTCTGCCAAATCCGCCGCCAAGGAATAAGGTGTGTATTGTTACCTGTTCAGGTTTTAATCCAAGTATTTTTGCAGCAGCTTGTTGGTCGGTACCCTGCATTTGTGTGCCAGTCCAAATTTCACAGGCGTCTTTACTGATTTTCACTGAGCAATTTAGCGGCTCCATCGGCGAGTGAGCTAAATACGGTAAAACATATTCTGCTTCAACAGTTTTTGTGACTTTAGCGGATGCAGTTTTAATGTCACCAGCTTTAGCGGCCGTTAATCCTTGGGTAGCAGCCATTTTGCGGTATTCACTGACTAAGGCTTTTGAATCAAGACCTGCGTTTGGTCCTAAATTCCACTCCACTTTAAGTGCCTCACGACCTTGCTTTGCTGCCCAGTAGTTATCGGCAATCACCGCCACTCCAGACGGCACTTGCACTACTTGTTGCACCCCTTTAATTTTCTTTGCGGCGCTAGCATCAAAAGACTTCACAGATCCGCCAAATACTGGAGAGCGTGCGACCATAGCGGTCATTAAACCCTCAAAGTGAATATCCTGACCGAAGATGGCTGTGCCGTTAATTTTTTCAGGGCCATCAAGGCGTTTAGTGGCTTTGCCGATGATCTTCCAGTCTTTTGGTTGTTTCAGCGTGACCGCTTTCGGTGTTTCCAGCTTGGCTGCAGCTTCAGCTAAATCACCATAGCTAATTTTTTTATCGCCACTGATGGCGAAACCGTTTTCTGTTTTGATGCTTTCGGCGGTAACACCTAATTTTTTCGCTGCTGCATTGACCAGCAACGCACGTGTCAATGCACCAGCTTGGCGATAGCGGTCAAACTCAGACCACGTGGTTGAAGAGCCTCCAGTGATTTGAATACCATAAGCGGTGTGAATATATTCTGGCGCAGCAGGTGCATGCATCACTTTAACTTTGCTTAAGTCTACATCCAATTCTTCGGCAATCAACATTGGTAGTGTGGTCCAAATACTTTGACCCATTTCACTGTGTGCCAACATGACTGTAATCGTGTTGTCCGTATCTATGCGCAAAAATGCGTTTGGGGTTGGCAGTTTATTACCTTCTTCAGCTGCATTAGCCTCTGGAATACCTGGTAGCAAAAAGCGCTTAGCGTTTGGGATGGAGAATGCAATCACCAGCCCGCCAACAGCTAATGCAGTGGCTTTAATAAAAGTGCGTCTTGAAATATTTAACGGTGAGTTCATGGTCGGATCCTTAAGCTAACTTGTTGGCTGCTTCGTGGATAGCCGCACGAATTCTTGGATAAGTGCCGCAACGGCAAATGTTGCCGCTCATTGCCGCATCAATATCGTCATCTGTAGGTTTCTTATTGCTAGTGAGTAGGGCGGTTGCCGCCATGATCTGACCAGATTGGCAGTAACCACACTGCACTACGTCAACGGCACTCCATGCAGCTTGTACGACCTGACCGACTTTGTCATTTTGCATATGCTCGATAGTGGTGATTTTTTTACCGACAGCTGCGGTGACTGGCGTCACGCAAGACCGAATCGCTTGACCGTCAAGATGCACTGTACAAGCGCCACATTGCGCCATGCCGCAGCCGAATTTAGTACCCGTCAAATGCACAACATCTCGTAATGCCCATAATATTGGCATATCTTCTGGTGCATCGAGTTGTACATCTTTACCGTTAATGTTCAAAGTAATCATGTTGGATTGTCCCTTGTTTGGTTCTATTGGTTTGACTCTGTTGGTTCGATTTTGATTATGGCTTTATCTTAAAACGTAGCTTAGTCTTAATATATTTCGATTGTTAAACAGGTTTAAAAATTTAACATCACTTTTATTGATAATCGATACTATCGCATAGTGTTAGTTGGCACAGTATGGAATAATTTGGAATTGATAATTCCAAATAGTGGAGTAATTGTGGGCATGTAATTAATCTAGTCAATATCGTTCTTCTGTGCCAATTCACTCGCTTTAAAATACTTGTTGCAACTACTTTACTCTAGTTTGAAATTCTATTCAGGTAATAGTTAAATAATTTTTACTAGCTGCTTCTAAGGTTTAATGCGACTGCCATTTCCAACCACAAATGATGACAAAACTAAAAGCACGATGCCGCCCATCAGTGTTGCGGCGATTGAAGTATGATCTAAGAGTAGTCCACCAAATGAAGCTCCCATCATAATGGATAGTTGAATAGCTGCCACAAAAAGACCGCCGCCACTCTCAGGCTCATCACTGATTCCTTTACTTAGCCAAGTTGACCAAGCTACTGGAATTGCCGCGTTTAGAGTCCCCCATGCAATCATGGTAATCCCCACAGCCCACATGATATGTCCTGTAACCAGCATAATAAGGGTAACTCCGCCTAGCGTTAACGGAAGCCACCTTAATAATGCATAAAGATGCTTATTAAGCAGTGAAGTGGCTAAATAAGTGCCAGCAAATCCAGCTAGTCCCAACCCGAGTAGCAACAATGAAAGTTGAGGCACAGTGACGTGTGTATAGGTTTCAAGAAAAGGTCTCAAATATGTAAATATCGCAAACGCACCTGAGAAGGTTAACATCACACCGAGCATGGCAAAGGCGACATTTCGGCGCTTTAGCAATTTGAATAGATTGCTAACAGGTTTATTTTTTTCTGGCGGCATAGATGGTAGGCTAAGCCACAACCAAATCAAATTTATAATGACCAGTGGAGCGAGCATCCAAAATGCGCCACGCCAACCGATAATAGAACCTAAATAGCTTCCAATTGGTGCGGCAAAAGCGGTAGCAATGGCATTCCCCATAAACATCACCCCCAGTGCTTTGGGAACGGATTCCTCTGATACTAACCGCATAATCGTGGCCGTAGCGAGCGCCCAAAATCCACCAATGGTTATTCCTAAAAAAGCACGCGCCATCATCAGTGTGCTAAAACTTTTAGCCTCGGCAATTAGGAGTAATGATGTCAGCATCACTCCTGTGAGGGCTATTAATACGTGGCGTCTGTCGTAGCGGCTAGCAATGGACGGTATGAGCAAACTTGTGACTACTGCGAATAAACCTGAAATAGAGATTGCTTGCCCCGCCATTCCCTGCGTTGCGCCAAGGTCAGCCGCAATTGGCGTTAATAAGCTAACTGGCATGAATTCTGAGGCGATTAGCATTGCTACGCACATTGACATGGAGCAGACGGCGCTCCATGTCTGTCCATCGGAAATGCCTAATTGAGCTGTCGAAGTCGTCATATCTTAACTTTGTTTGATTGAATGTTGCGTCATGCTCACTATGCACCGTCAGTTGATCTTGATAACTCTTCATGGGCATGTACCGCCTGAAGTCTAGCCTCGATAGCAGGCGAAATCATTGCCAAGGCATCACTTCCGGCGACAAAAATTTGTGGCGGCACTGCCATACATGTTAACGTCACTAAGGCCTCACCGAATTTTGTAGAATCACCAAGCTGTGTACCGTGGTAGCCCGACCACATGTTTCTGGAGCTACCTTCATGGGCATAGTCAGCTATGCTGTTTGTGGGGTATTTGGCATTTTGATCATCTAATAAATCCGTACGGAAGAAGCCCGGTTCGACTACTGTGATCTTGATGTGAAATTGCTCGACTTCCTGCGCTACTGACAGCGAGAGCCCTTCCAACGCGAACTTGCTGGCGCTATATGCACTGCAGTGTTTGAAGCCAATTACACCTGCAGCAGAGCTTATATTGATAATGTGGCCCGACTGCTGTTTTCGCATAAGCGGTAGTACAGCTCGCATCACATGCATCACACCAAAAAAGTTGGTAGAAAGCTGCTGTTCGATGTCTTGCATAGATAGCTCTTCGAAATTACCAAGCAAGCTGTAACCAGCGTTATTGACCAAAACGTCTATGCGGCCAAACCTTTTTACTGCTTCATCTGCGACTGATTCTGCTTGTGCCGCATTGCTAACGTCTAGCTGAAGAATCACAAGATTTTCGCTACTAACATCATGTAGAGCAGCACGCACTTTGTCGATGTTTCTACCTGTGGCGACTACGCAATCACCCGCTTTTAATGCTGCCTTTGCAGTTCCCGCACCTAAACCACTTCCAGCACCAGTAACTAACCAAACTTTACTCATGATTTCCTATCCTTTGGATGTTAATTGAGAACAATTACTTTCAAAGCAGCACTATCCCATAGTCTTGGTTATCAGAATATGGAATAATTAGGATTTCATAATTCCATATTATGGGTGAAATAAACATGCAAAATAAACTAGAAATGCTGCGTATTTTTAAGGTGGTTGCAGAGTCTGCAAACTTTAAAGAAGCCTCTGTCAGATTAGGGGTTTCCCCGCAGTCTGTGACGCGTGCGATCAAAGAACTGGAAGATATATTAGGCGAGCCACTGTTTTACAGAAGTACACGCAACACGACTATTACCGAATTTGGCAAACAGATGGCGCTAAAAAGTGAAAGTGTGATTGACCAGATCGATGCACTGCTTCAACGAACTACAAGCCCTAATCCGCTGCGTGTTGAAGGCTTAGTTAAAATCACTATGACGAGCCTATTAGGTCGGCGGTATTTGTTACCAGCACTCACAGATTTTTTAAAAGATCACCCAGGCATTAAGCTGGATTTAAGATTTTCTGACTTAATTGATAATGTAGTGGCTGACCAAATGGATATTGGGGTGCGCATAGGCTTCTTTAACAATAACAGAAACGTTGCCAGGCGAGTGAATGAAATGAAACTTCATATCGTTGGAACGCCAGAACTTATCGCAAAAACCGGTTTACCTAATACAGTGGATGAGCTATTTAAAATGCCCTATACCAATTTAATTGATCTAAATACAGGCAGAACGTGGCCTTGGTCTTTTGCAAATACGTCTAATAGCTTTTCGACTGCACCTGCATTTGTTACTGACGATCCGGAGGCTGAATTAGCTGCGGTACTTGCTGGTATTGGTTATGGTCAACTCGGGGATTTTTTATGTGCGGAGTATATTAATAATGGTAAGTTGGTCACTGTATTGCCAGACCAATCACCCACGCCATGGGGTATTTATATCTATCGCCCACAACGCGGCCCTGTGGCTGAGCGTGTAAGGCTGGTGTTTGATCATTTAGTGAAAACGCTGAATAACTTGAATTTATATTAAACTCAAAGAGTTAATTTCTGGGATGTACAATCACGGTACACGTCATCCCCGCCACTAAAGTCATATTTTTAGGTATTTCATCCAGCGTAATTCTGACAGGCACCCGCTGCGATAACCTTACCCAGTTAAAACTCGGGTTCACGTTTGCCAATAATCTCACATCAGTGGGATTGTCTCGGTCAGTAATGCCGTGTGCAAAGCTTTCTACGTGGCCTTTTAAAATTTGATTAGAGCTGATTAACCTGATTTCCGCTGGGTCACCTATTTGCATCAACGCGAGTTTGTGTTCTTCAAAGTAGCCATAAACCCAGAATGAATGTTGGTCTATCACCGCCAGTTTAGGTGTGCCTATCTGGGCAAAATCGCCGGGTCGTACTAATAAATTCGATACCCAGCCATCAACAGGTGAGCGCACAACCGTACGTGATAAATTCAATTTAGCTAGATCTAATTGCGCTAATGCGGCTTCATATTCTGCTCTGGCGCTAGTGGCAATTAGCGAGCTATCTTCACGATTTTCCTGCGAGATGACTTGATCATCAATTTCAGCGCGTCGCTTTGCCTGACCACGTTTCATAGTCAGCTCAACTTTGCGCTGCTCAACTAAGGCTTTTGTTTGAGCAACGGCTGTTTTGTAATGCTCAGTATCCACAGTAAACAGTACATCGCCACGATGCACGAATTGATTGTCTCGTACGGCTACCGAGGTGACTAAGCCGTTCACATCAGGTGCGATATTCACGATATCAGCCCTCACTCTGCCGTCACGTGTCCATGGCGAGTCCATGTAGCGCACCCAGAGCATGCGACCAAGAATAATGGCGACAATCACCAATGTAAGCGTAATTGATAGTCGAATCAGTTTTTTGCTAAGACCGTTCATTTTTTTATTCCTATTAGTAAATCCAAAGCCCACTCAAGGCGAACATACAGCCAAAAGCCGCTAATCTAAACAGTGCTGGATACCAAATAAAGCGGTATAGATGATAGCGTGTAAGTAACCAATCTATGATGAGTGAGCCACAGCTTGCGGCTAAAAAGCCAAATAATAAGGTGGGGACTAGCGCATCTAGGAGTGCGATTTCACGTGGCATGGTTAGTTTTTCTCCTTAGTCACTAGAACAGATTCCTCATCCAGTAATGCGCTATGAATAAAGTGCAGCATAGAAAGCGCTTGGCCTCTCAGTTGGTGTGCCGCTTCAGACATGGCAATATCTGTAGAGATATCTGTCGAGAGATTTTGAATGGCATTGTCTATGGATTTCAAAGTTTTTATGCGTAGCGCTTCAGTAGGTGTTTCATGTAATGCCGCAATTGAATCAAGACACATCGACAAAAGCTCGGAAAAATATGGATGATTAATTTCAGGTTTAAGTTCTCGTAGTGCAATCACGGCGTGACCAATTTCAAGCGTGGATAACAGCCAGTCAATGACCAATCTATCTTGTTCTTGTGCGACACGCTGTGCGCTGCCAGCACGCTGCACCAAATCGAAAGCGGCATTTTCAAGCTGGCTGCGCTTCATCATTAATGGGCTGCGACATGCTGTGACAATTAATCCACGCAAAGTTGCAGCAATGCGACGCCTAGACCATGTACTGCTACTAATATCAATGAGGCCATACATCACCCCAGAAACAAGTACCGCCAATAAATCTGCAATCGCATCGTTAATAAAAGTCACGGGGTTGGCGTTGTATGCACTATTAAAGCCAATGTGCATTAAAAACACGATAAAAATACCGGAGCCAACAACCGCAATTGAAGGCTTGGTTGTTAACCAGCTAGCAAAGAGTATGGTTGGTGTCACTGCCAATGCCAGCATCAAAAAGCCCTGTGCTTGAGTGAGTAAATGGAAATTGCAAATATAGGCCAGAATAGTCCCGATAATCGCGCCTATCATAAACTGCTTGATGGTTTGATTAGGTGAAGGAGACGTCGCAAAAAGCGTACTGGTAATCACCCCGATAGTGATGGCTTCAATCCCCGAGCGCCAGTCAGTCAATAGCCATAAAGCCGTCATAATGCCAAGCGTCAATGTACCTCGCACACCAGCTAAGGCAACTTCTACTGGGTCAAAATGCATTTCTAGCTTGGGTGGCGCTACCGTTTCCTCTGTAGCTGACTTCTGTTCACTATAGTTTATAGAGGAGTAAGTAACAGCATACGCATGCAGCTCATCCGCCAGGCGTTGTAATAATTCAGCACCAGTTTCAAAGTCCAGAAATTTGTGATCACTCATCTCCTGAGGTAACTGCATTCTATAAACAGTCAGATTTTGTGTAAAAGTGCTCCGAAAAGCGGTGAGCTGTTTTGTGACAAGCGCCGCCTCTTGCTCATTGCATGCGCTTTTTCCATCAAACGTAATCGCCTCACTTAACTGTCGATACATGCTGACTAATGCCGCGCCAACTTCAGGGTGACCGTTGTTTCGTTGACGACGTAGCAGTTCTTCTAGCGCATGGAAAGTAGTCGCCACCGCCATGAACTCGTTATTCATTTCACTGATACGTAAACGATTATGTTTAGCGCCGTCATTTTCCATGATAGCGGAGGCACGAAAAGACTCCAGACTATAAATATCGCCTATAAATCTTAATAGCACTTGCTTTGAGCTTTTAGTAGAGACTGAGCTTTCTGCAGTCGTGCGTAACAAATCAGAAAAATCACTGAAACGTTGCCTTACCTTAGTTTGTATGGCATCCCAGAGACGCTGCGGGAAAACTAAGTCGCTGACCATGGTGGCGCATATTAGCCCAATCAATATTTCTGAAATTCGAGTGACTGCAATATTAAAGGTAAGCTCTGGGCTGATAGCTGCAGGTAAGCCAACGATACAAAGCGTGTAACCCGCCAATACGAATCCGTAAGACTGATGATTGCGGTAAACCATAGAGCCTGCAGTGCACAAACCTATCCACAGTGCCATGCTTAGTAGAAACAATACGCGCTCTTGAGCAAACAAAGCCACGAGGATGAGGGATACGACAATTCCAACCAATGTACCCAATAAGCGGTAATAGCTTTTTGCGAACACCATACCAGAACGTGATTGCATGACAATCGCCACTGTCAGCATGGCTGTGCGTGGCTGATCTAGCTCGAACCTAAGTGATAACCACATCGCGAGCAAACTGGCTAACAGTACTTTTAACAGATAGCCAAAAACGGGCGCATCTTCATTTAACCAATCACTCAGTTCGGCTCTAATAGTAACAAGCAGTCTATTTCTTCTGCCTTTCATTAATTGCAATACACTCATGGCAAAGGCATAGCTTTAGCTATAGTTTCATCAACTGTGCCGCCACCAAGCGCTCGCATCAAGCCAGCATAAGCATCTAATCGAACGGCTTGTAATTGCGTGCGTATTTCTTGTTGATGAATGACTATGTTATTGGTATCAAGCACATGCTGATAATTGCTTAAGCCGCCGCTATAACTTACTTCGGCTAAATGATGCGCTTTTTTTGCAGAAGCCAATGCCATATCAACCTCTTGGATTTGCTTGCGATTAGACTGCATAATCACTAACTGATCTGAAACATCTTGCAGCGCTTTAACGAGGACTGTATTGTAATTTTCTACCGCAATATCATAGCTAGCAGTTTTAGCTGATAAGTTTCCACGTCGTCTTCCGCCATCAAATATAGGCAATGAAATTGCAGGGCCGGCGCCAGCAATACCCGCAGCGGTGCTAAGCAGTTGACCAAAGCCGAGTGCCTGAAAACCAATAAACCCAATCAAGTTAATATTCGGATAAAAAGCTTTCTTTGCTCCTTCAATATTTTCTTGCGCCGCTTCCACATGCAAACGATGCGCTAGTACATCAGGTCTGCGTCCAACTAGATTAGCTTGCAAAGTGTCTGGCAGCCCAGCACTGGCTTCCAGTGTCATGGATGGACGTGTGATGCTGTCACCAGCGCCAGGTCCTTGACCTGATAACGCCGCTAATTGATTGCGTAACAGCTTAATACGCTCGTCAATCACTTCAATTTTTGCCCTTGCTAGTGGCAGCGGAGTTTCAGCTTCAATTACCTCCATTTCGTTACCCAGCCCAGCTTTCATACTACGTTGCTTAATAGCTACGCGCTGATTAACTTCAGCTAAGTACTCTTCAGCAAGGTCACGTAATTGGTATTCCATAGCTAATTGAACATAGCTTCTAGTCACAGCATTTACGAGTTCAAGTTTAACCTGCTGAACTTCTAACTTGCTTGCATTAGTTTCATTAACCGAGGCATTCCAAATGCTTTCCTGCCTACCCCATAAATCAAGGTCATAGGCGATTGAAGCTGTCATTTTATTGTCCCAATCCCAATTGCCAGCCGATGGTGTAGGAATGAACTGTAACTCGGTAAAACGTTGACGAACTGCAGAAGCATCACCGCCTATATTAGGTAGTGTTTCGGCATGCATGCTATCTGCATAGGCTTGTACTAGATTTACGCGACTTTGTGCCATGCGTAATGTTGGACTATCGCTCACAGCTTTATCAATTAAAGCATCTAGCTGCTTATCGTGATATGCCTTCCACCAATCTACCGTGGGCCACTCAATATGTGAGGCGGACGCTATTGCCTGACCAGACTTTAATGTGACTGCTTGAGTACTTTTCGCTTTTGGATTGATACCAGACATGCTGACACAGCCCACCAATGAAATCATCACAGCCGCTGCAGTGATATTGCGTGCGGTGTGAATGACATTACTTACATTAAATTTGTGAAATTTAAACATTGATATTTATTTAGTACGGTTCCAAACAATATGGGTAAAAAAATAACGACCTATTTCATTACATCAAGACCAGACGCTAAAACGTTAACATTAACCAGCAAGCTTGCCCTCTGGTCAGTATTAAGGAGCGACATAAGTGCGCTGACTTTTTTATAGTAATCAGGCAAAACCATATCTAATTTTTGTTGACCAGCATCAGTCAGTTTAATGAGAAGTTTTCTGCGATCTACATCGTCTGTAATTCTGGTGACTAAGCCTTCTCTCACCAGGCCATCAATAAACCCCGTCATTGTGGCTTTCGTTACACCAGCTTTTTCAGCTAAATCTGTCGGCGTCGAAGTCAGATCATCCTGACGCATTAGCAATACAAGCACCCACCAGCGCCCTTGTAGAAGCTCATGTTTAGCTAGCAGTTTATCAAGTGCGGTAGAAATGTCGGAGCTTGCACGAAGCAAGTTTACAAAATCAGAAATAGCTGCGATGTCAGCGTCTGGATAACGCTTCACAAACTTTTCTAAGCTTTTAGAGGTAGGTAATTCTTTGAGTAATAACATAGTACGGATAATGATAATATGGTTCCGTACTTAAATGCAAGTTTAATATAAAATAATTATTTTATATTAATATTCAAATACTATAGTTTAGTTGAGTGGTGAGTCTAAATAGACGCGCGTATCAGCGTGATGGCTGCATTTTTTGCGCGGCTAGCGGCGCCTGATCCAGGGCTTAATCTTTCAACCAAAGCAGCACCTTCAAACAAGATGGTGAGCTGTTGCCCTAATGCTTCAGGGTCTTTTGCACCAGCCGTTGCTGCAATCTTGGATAAATAGCCTTGTAGCTCAACTGCTAAAACCGCTGAATATTGATTGATTGGATGATCGGGTTCTGGGAACTCTACAGCCGCAATGTGAAATGGCAGACCATGGAACTCAGGCGTCATAATCCATTGTTCAACAAGCTCACATAGCGAAATCAATATCTCAAGCGAAGTCGCCTTTTTAGAGACAAGGCTTGAGTTTAGCCATTCATAGAATCTATCTGATTTCTCTCTAAGATAAGAAGTAATCAATAGATTCTTACTGGGAAAGTGCTTGTAAAGCGTGGCTTTAGCAATGCCTGCCTCAGCAATGATGGTATCTACTCCAGAAGCCTGAATGCCTCGGGATTCAAATAAACTGGTAGCCGTCGCTAGTATTTTATCGCGCATTTTCATACTCGTTCCTTATAACCTATTTCCCGTGGAAACTACTGGATGCATGAGCTCCTGTGGATATAGGCAATTAACGTAACCTAAAGCAAGTCTTAGATTTTCTACATGTTGTACTTCAACAATCCCATTATTCACAAACATTAAAAAGGCTTGTCTTTGTTCGGGCGGTAACATTGCCGCTTGCGGTAGCTGACAAGTACCACTTTTCATTTTGTTGTAAGCAAGTAACAGCGTACTCATTGTGACTGGGTCAGTGCCGCTTGCTACAACTTTAGTCGCAACAGCTTCTGTTGCTAATATCTGTGATGTATCTTCCATCTGATGCATTTTAGGCATTGGCACTGTGGTTAAACTCAGGCAAATCAGGATGGCTGCAGTGAGAAGGCCGAATGAAAATAAGCGTTTGCTTTTTTGAGCACTTAAAAAGCTTTGTATCGATTGATTGACCAATGCCCATGCTTTATCAGAGCCGGTCTGTGATTGCACCTGAATTGCGCCAATCGTCAAAAAAAGTAGTTGATCATAAATAGTTTCAGGGTATTTGACCGACGCTTTGTTGATAGCCACTTGAATCAATTCTTTGAGCGCATTCACGTCATCAAGCGTTAAGTCTAGCGCTTGTTCATTGATGTTTTTATTAGAAATTCTTTCTAAATTCCAACGGCTCAATTGGCTGGAAAGCTTCAATAGGTAAGCGTTAGAGGTTCTTTTGTAAGTGGCTAAGCTCTTTAAAAAGCCTAATGAACCTAGATAACCTAAGTTTAGAAGTCTCAGACTCTCAGTTTGAAAACTATGAGTTTGGTTCAATGTAAATTACCCCTAAAAATTTACTTGTATATTTCAGAACTCTTCAAGTAGACTGTAAATAAGTGAACAGACCTGTCTGAATATTACATTAACAATGAATAAAAAGCAACCGCAAAAAGAGACCGTAAAAGTAACGCAATAACAAACCAAACGTACCCTTTAAAAATTTATTTTACATAGGATTATATATGCATATAGCAACTCACGATATTCAGCTGGCCGACTGGCGCAGCCATGCTTTAAAGCTGGAAAAGGAAGTGCAGAAAGTGATTGTAGGGCAGGATAAAGCCATACGATTGATGAATATTGCCATCTTTGCACGTGGTCATGTGTTGCTGGAAGGTGGCGTTGGGGTTGGTAAAACGACATTACTTCAATCTATCGCCAGATGTATCGGTGGCGCTTATGAGCGAATTGAAGGCACAGTAGACCTGATGCCAAATGACCTGATTTATCACACCTATTTGGGTGAGGATGGTCGACCAAAAATTGATGAAGGTCCGTTGTTACGTGCAGGTGAAAATCTATCTGTATTTTTCTTCAATGAAATCAATCGTGCACGTCCGCAAGTGCATGCTTTGATGCTGCGTGTGATGGCTGAGCGCCATATCAGTGCATTCAAAAAAGAATATCGTTTGCCACACATGGTGGTATTTGCTGACCGTAACCAAGTCGAAAAAAATGAAACCTTTGAGATTCCATCCGCAGCGCGCGATCGCTTTATGATGGAAATTCCGATTGATATTCCAGCCGATAGAGAACTGCGCAAGGCTTTGATGTTTGATGTGAAGTTTCAACATGCGGAAAGTCTGACTAAACAAGTTGAGTCAAATGTATTGCAATTTGACCAGTTGAATGCATTTTCAGATGTGCTGCAAAGCCATATCAAATCTAGTGATGTGCTGGAGGAATATGCCTTAGATTTATGGGAATCAACTCAAAATCCAGAAAAATTTGGCATTAAGCTGGATAGCGTTGATGTGAATCGTTTAATACACACTGGCGCGAGTCCGCGCGGTATGGGGATGTTGCTCAAAGCCGCACGCGTCAATGCTTGGTTAATGAACCGTGACAGTTTATATCCTGAAGATATTCATGCGGTATTCCACGAGTTAATAGCGCACCGATTGGTATTCAACACTATGTATGAAAATCGCAGAACGCAATTGGCGCGCGAACTGACCACGCAGATTCTGAGTACGGTAGCGGTGCCTTCACAAACTAAATCAGTTCAAGCAAAAGCAGCATGATTCCAGCTTACGCTAAACCGTTTTATTACCAAATTCCTTGGAAGTCTAGCAGCATCCATTTTGGTGAACACCGTGGCACGCAGCGTGGTTTGGGTTTTGAATTCAAAGGTAATGTACCTTTGATTGATTATCCTGATGCTAGGCGTGTGGACTTGCGCCAAACGTTGCGCGATCCCTATGAACAGGTGCAGGTGAAGTTGTTTAATCAAGACAATACCACGCCAATTTTTGCCGTTTGTGATTTATCTAGCTCCATGCAGTATAAGGGGCAAGGCCGAAAATTAGACTTGGCAAAGGACATCGCGGCATCAATTGCCTATTCAGCCTTTGATAAAAGTGATGTTTTTAGCTTTATTGCTTACAACAATCATGTGATTGAAGACCTTACGCTCAGTTTAAGTCATCACGTGCATCAGTCATTTGAGGTAATTGAGCAGCTTGGCGAATACAAAAAGATGCGCGTTGGTTCTGAAGGCATACTCGAAGTGCCGGAGTATTTGAGTCAGAACCGAGGTTTGGTGTTTTGGATTTCAGACTTTCATATGCCAATGCCTATGATTGAACAGGCTTTAAATGCGATGTCTGCGCATCAAGTGATTCCTATCGTACTTTGGGACGATCACGAATACAAAAAGCTGCCCAAGTTTGGTTTTGGCAACATGATCGATCCTGAGACTGGCTTGAATCGCACTATTTTCTTTCGTGAGGCAGTCAGAGCGCAATTTGAGGAAGCTTTTGCAGAAAGAAAACAAGCGCTGGAAGCTTTATTCACACGTTTTGACAGTCAGGCGATTTATATCAGTGGCAAGTACGACCCAGATGTGATGTCACATTATTTTGAACAGATGATGGCTTAAATGAAGAGAATGATGAAAAACTCAATAATGAAATCAATGATGATTGTCAGCTTGTCGCTGTTCGCGTCACTGGCGTTTGCGCAGACAACAGATGTCAAGATTCTAAGCACAATCAATCCACAAACTAGTAATAACATACAGATGGGCGATGTGTTAAGTCGCAGCATTGAAGTTGAAGTGGACGCCGCCTACCAACTACCAAAAACTTCATTGCCGATGAAAGGTGAAAGTAGGAATGGCATTGAGCTGCGCGATGTAAGTGTGCGGACATCTAAAGGTAGCAGCACAAATATCTATAAAATCACGCTAAGTTATCAAGTGTTTATCAGCGCAGCAAAGCCTTTAGTGATGCAACTGCCAGATGAGCATCTGGCGCTTATAGGCGGTGCAAAAGCATTATCGATTGATATTCCTGCATGGAAATTCTGGTATGCACCATTAGTTGCAGAAGGCATTACTAACGCAAAAGATAATATGCTGCCACAGTCTAAGCCTGCGCTGATTGATTTGAATATGCATTATGCTCGGTTTTGGGCGGCATTAGCCTTGCTGGTAACTGGCTTGCTTGGCCTTGTTTATGTGAATGCAGATAAACGTTGGTTACCGTTTATGAATGGCGCATTTGCCCAAGCGCATCGCAATATTAAAAAGCTTGGTCATGAGCAAACTGCAAATAAGAATGCCTTGATGCATATGCATCAAGCATTTAATAAGATTTACGGTGCAAATCTCTTTGCCAATGAGCTAGAGCATTTTTTAGCGGCTAATCCAAAATTCTTGAAAGTGAAGCAAGAAATCACTCAATTTTTTGAGCAGTCGAATGCCGCCTTATTTGCCAATCAAGTAGCAAGTGCTAATCAACTACAACAGCTTAAAACACTCAGTAAGCGTTTAAGAGATTGCGAGCGGGGCGTTTAATGATTCTATTGCAACCATGGGCACTCTTGCTGTTGCCGCTTGTAGCCGCGCCGTTTGTATTTAAAAGCCATCAAGGTCAACTGTACTCTTGGCTTGAAATTATGCCGAAAGACAGGGTTTCCGAAATCGCAAACCTTGTTGTAAAAGCCATTACCTCATTAATCTTATTGAGCATTATCTTGGCTTTGGCTTCGCCTCAAGGGGCGAGTAGAAAAGAGCAAAAAGTAGGTAAAGGTGCACAAACAGTTTTAGTGATTGACCGCAGCGTGAGTATGGATCATCCATTCGCTGGGCAAACGACTAGCGGTCGTGCGGCAGAAATTAAATCTGCCGCTGCACGAAGGTTGATTACTGATTTTATCGACTCGCGCCCAGATGACATGATGGGCGTGGTGGGTTTTACTAACTCTGCCTTATACGGTATGAAAATCACCACGAACCGCGATGCCATTCATGCGGCAATTAATGCCGCGACAGGCTCCGCGCTGAATCAAACCAATATTGGTGCGGGGATTACTGAAGCGGTTAATTTGTTCGATAACATCCAAAGCTCTGGCTCACGCGCAGTGATATTGCTTTCAGATGGGGCGGGTAAGTTAAGTCCGCGCGTGAAGCTAAAAATTTCACAATACTTTATTGGCAAGAAACTGAATCTCTACTGGATTGTGTTACGAGAGCCAGATGACATCAGCATTTTTACTAAAGAAACCTACTCAGAGGACAAAGTACCTGATTCGATTGTACTGGATCAATACTTTAAATCACTCAAAATCAAATATAAGGCGTTTGAGGCGGATAACCCAACGGCTCTGCAGTCCGCCCTGCAATACATCGACTCTAAAGAAAAAAATATGATTCAGTATACGGTGAGCATTCCTGGGCATGATTACTCGAATAACCTCATCGTGCTTGCGTTGGTTTTAAGCCTGCTGATATTAGTCATTAAAAACCTAAAGGTACACTCATGGTAAAACATATCAAAAATAGCAATATGATATTTGGGGCATTTCTAGCTATTGGCTTAATAGGTGCGGGTTATGAAGCTTATCAAATCCATCACATCACCAAGGTGAATCAGACAGTTGCTGCTGGGCAATTAGTGACTGATGATGCTTACCCGTATTTGCAAAAATTCACCGCCGCTTATGACCAAGGCAATAAAAAAGACTATAAACACGCCGTGCAGACCTACGGGCAACTTTTAGAGACGCAACCATCGCTACATGATCAGGCGAAGATTCAATACAATATCGGCAATAATCTGTTTGTATTTGGCTTGATTCGTAGAATTAATGATGATGGCACCCTGCAAGATGAAGCGCGCTACGCCTACACGCAAGCAAAAATGGCTTATGAGCAGTCGTTGAGAATTGACCCACAAGACCGTGCAGCGAAGTTTAATCTAAGCCTATTGCATTCGGTGATGGCGAACAACATGAAGCCAGCGCCTAAAGACCAATCTACCGTGGAACTTAGCAATTTGCCGATAGGTTTGCCATGAAAAAAATACTACCATTTTTAAAAGACAATCATGAAACATCGCTCTATGTGGCTGCTTTTGGCTTATTGTTATTAGCACTTTTTAAGCCAGACATTCAACTAAAGCAAGAAGTACACAATTACTTGCTAGTGGCTGATGTGTCACAAAGCATGAATGCAGAAGATGAAAAGCTGAATAATCAGCCAGTCAGCAGGTTAGCCTACACGCGCCAACTCATGAAAAAAGTAGTGCAAACCTCGCCTTGTGGCACCTATTTTAGCGTGGGTATTTTCGCCTCAGATAATGTTGCTTTGCTGATAACTCCGCTAGAAGTATGCGCAAATCTAGATGTGATTACAGATTCTATTGATCACTTGGAATGGCGCATGGCTTGGAAAGGTAATAGCCGTTTAAGTTTTGGCGTACGTGCTGCGGCCAATACTTTTGACTCATTAAACGTGCCTGCGCAGATGCTATTTTTTACGGATGGCGATGAAGCGCCAAGAGTCAATGTGACCATCAAGCAAGATTTGAGTGGTATTCAAATTGGTAAAAACTTTGTATTTGTAGGCGTTGGCGGCAATACTAAAGTTGGCGTGCCAAGATTCAACTCTGCGAATAAACGTGTTGGTTACTGGCCGATTAGTGACAACAATAATGCAGGGGCTGTAGGGGTCACTTATTCTGACCCTAGTCAAGATGAGCCTGATCCTTCTGTGGCATCGGCTGAATATGACCGCTTTTTATCTCAGCTTGAAGGCGACTATTTAATCTCGCTCGCAGGAGAAATTAAGGCTAAATATATCAAAGGCCAAGACAACTCAGCCTTTTATGATTTTGTGCAAAAACAAAAACCAGCAGCTAGTTTTGTGACCTCTTATTCTATGCGATGGGTGTACCTACTGCTGGCGATAGTTTTGATACTTTCAACATTTGTACCGAATATTTTAGCTAGGTCGACATTGGGAGCAAGGTTTAAGTTTTAAGCTCAAGTTATGAGTAATATTAAATTATGACTCTTCAGTAAAATCTTTTATCAATAGTTGTGGCGAAGCAGCGAAGCATCTAGACAAACTTAAGTGGTTGCTGCTTCAGGTATAGGCTGCGCGCGCTTCTGGATTCCCTGCTGAATAAACCATGTCAGGACGGCGGTCACAATTGTCGTCCCGACGACGATATAACCGACCCAGGCGAAATGCTGCAACTTTCCATCTGCCCCGATCGCGACAATGTGACCAGCTAGAATTGAGGCAAAACCGCCCGCAAACTGCTGAATAGAGGCACTGACCGCGTTGAATGAGCCGCGCTTAGTTGTTTCCGGAACAGACGTTACTAATGCCTGAAACGGAATCATCCGAGAGAATATGCCAATAAACATTAAGACGTTGACGATGATGACTGTGGCGAATGGAACTGTACCTAAATGGGTGTAGATCATCACCATTATCATGGTGACAATACTGCCAACCATAAACACTGGAATTTTGCCAAATTTATCAGCGGCTCTGCCAACTAACGGCCCCACAAATATTGTGCATAAGCCAGTGATCAAATAGATTGTCGGCAAGTGTTCAATACTCACTCCCAAGTTATTGACTGTGAATACACTGCTGAAAGGCATGAGCATAAATCCACCAGTCGTTAATAGTGCGGTCGTAGCAAAGGCTGTTAGATGGCGCGGGTCAGATAGCGTATTGAGTAAGTGTGTAAATGCACTGTGTTCCTGCGGCGCTTTGAGATGCTCAACAACGGGTTGCATGCGCCACACAATGATGATGCCTCCAATGGCACCGAATGCTGCCATGGCTAAAAAAGGCGCGTGCCAAGTCCAACGATTCGATAAGTAAAGTCCTACGGGCAATCCTAATACCTGGCTTGCTGCAAACGCCGTTTGAATGACGCCCATCACGCGCCCACGCAATTGCGGTGCGAAAAGATCGGTAGCAATCGCAAGAACGACTGAGCCAATCACGCCGCCGAAGATTCCGGTGACGATGCGCGCCAGTAGTAACATTGGGAATGTTTGAGCTAAACCACACCATACGGTGGCGGCAACAAAGCCAGTATAAAAGACGAGCAATATTTTCTTACGGTCGTAGCGGTCGGCAAACCCAGCCATTAATAGCCCGCTGATGCCCGCACTAAATGCATATGCAGAAACAATCAGGCCAAACTGGCGCGGGCTAATTTCCATCGCAGGCATAATCAGTGCACCGAGCGGCGACATAATCATAAAATCAAGAATGACCGAGAACTGTAAAAACGCTAACAGCCCCATGACAAAGATTTGATAGCGAGTAAATTCGGGTTTTTTTTGTACGTCAGCGTGAGTCATAGGATTGATCGTCAATTCGTCAAATATTGTTGGTTAAACGTAGATTATTTGGGGGATACAGTCGCTAATAGACATTTGCCATCGCCCACATTAGCAATCACACGGTGAAGCAAAGCGACCAACTGTTCGATCTCGCTGTCGTTAAAACCTGCCAAGGCTTCTTGATTACCTTGAGTAAGGATGGCTCGAACAGGTGAGAACAGGCTAGTGGCGGTATTAGTCAGTGAAATAAGACTGCTTCTTCCATCGTTCGGATCAGCTTCCCTGCGGATAAGACCGTCGCGCTCCATGCGAGTTAGAAGCTGGGCCATGCTGGGCTGTTCGACGTTGGCTAATAGTGCCAACTCTTTTTGTGTAAGCCGTGCACCATCCTTTAAAGCTACAAGCACAGGGAATTGACTAGTGCTGATGCCAATATCTCGTAACTTTGTATCGGCTCTACGCGCAAGCGCTCTTGCCGCATGAGAGATGAGTATTGAGGGCATCGTTTTTGGCTGCCAATTTTCTGATGACTCTGACATTTATTGACTATCCTGCTTAATGGTGGATATATTATATAGGCTCCTATGCAAATTGTATAGGAGCCTATATATAATTAATGGAAATTATTTCTTCATAACATTTCGGCGCTATTTAAACAGTGCAATTCTCATTACGCAGCACTAAGTTGGTGCGGATAGCTATGAATTACAAGATCGTCAATTTCGTGATGAGTTATTAACTATATGATTTAGAAGGAAAGTAATTTTTATCAATAGCTGGCATGCTGATTGCTTATAAGTAATCAGCGAGAAAGCGGTGAGTGTTTACTAACCGCTGAAGTTTCAAAAAGATGACTAGGGTTCCGGCTTTTATTTTATAAGAGTGTCTGGTCCGAGAGTTGTCGGCCAATCAACATGTGGCTACACGGAGGGATAAAAGCCCGGGAGGAAGCGTTTATATAAATGCCGCCTTCTCGACTTTTTACCAACCTAGGAGCCAGCCATGCAAAACTCAAGTTTTATCAAACGTTTTTCTGCACGTACTGTATTAACTGCCACTGCATTTACCGCATCTTTACTATTCACAAGTCTATCTAACGCTGCTGCGCCTTTAAAGGTCGGTTACAGCGATTGGCCAGGTTGGGTCGCATGGCAAGTTGCCATTGATAAGGGCTGGTTTAAAGAGGCTGGTGTAGATGTCCAATTTGAGTGGTTTGATTACGTTGCTTCTATGGATGCATTTGCCGCAGGGAAAATTGATGGTGTTACTGTCACCAATGGCGATGCGCTTGTTACTGGTTCAGGTGGCGCTAAAAATGTCATGATACTTTTGACTGATTACTCTAACGGCAACGATATGATTGTGGCTAAGCAGGGCATTAAAAGTCTAAAGGATTTAAAAGGCAAAAAAATCGGTCTTGAAACAGGCTTTGTTGAACATCTTTTACTGCTGAATGGTTTAGAAAAAATTGGCATGAAAGAGTCTGATGTCACAATCATCAACACCAAAACCAACGAAACCCCACAAGCATTAGCTTCAGGTGATTTGTCTGCTATTGGCGCATGGCAACCAAATTCTGGTGAAGCTATGAGTCGCGTTCCTGGCGCTAAACCAATCTACACTTCTGCTGATGAACCCGGCCTTATCTATGACGTATTAACAGTAAGCCCAACGAGCTTGTCTAGCCGCAAAGCTGACTGGAAAAAAGTGATTAAAGTTTGGGACAAAGTGGTGATGTACATCAATGACCCTAAAACTCAACCAGATGCAGTAAAAATAATGGCAGCTCGCGTTGGTATTAAACCAGAAGCTTATTTACCATTATTGAAAGGCACTAAGTTGCTCAGCCTAGAAGAAGGTAGAAAAGTATTTGTTAAAGCACCTGGCTTTAAATCTCTATACGGCTCTTCAAAAATCTCAGATGACTTCAATGTGAAATACGGCGTATACAAAAAGCCTATGGATATACAAAAAGCGATAGACCCATCATTGCTAACTAAATAGTCTGACTGTTTAGTTTTTTGAATATCGACACTAATTAAACTAAATAGATTGGTTGCAGAATGAGTCTAGAGTCTTGGTTTGCTGTGCGTAGGGAGCTGTCGCCGCGTAGGCAAAAGTTATTGGGTTTAGGCTCATTTCTGTTGCCTTTGCTAATTTGGTGTGTAGTGAGTTATGTGCCGTTTGTATGGCATCCGATGGTGTTAGTGAGTAAGCCAGGAGATGTCGATTACTTTCAGGTAGACATGCTGGTGGATAAGGCATCATTTAAGGAAGAGTCCGCCAACATGAAGGCTGCTGGCAAGGTGATTCCTGAAGGCAAGCCTGCCAACCCCATCTACTTACCTGCACCACATGAAGTTGCAAAAGCATTGTATACAGGCTTTACAACAGCGCCTGAGCAGCGTGATGGTAAATGGCTACATGAAAGTCTTTGGCATAGCATTCAGATTATATTTTGGGGGTTCTTTATCTCATCATTGATTGGTGTTCCCATCGGAATTTTATGTGGAACATACAGTGCAGTTTCTAGGCTAAATGAGCCATTCATAGAGTTTTTCAGGTATTTGCCTGCACCTGCATTCGGTGCGTTAGCGGTCGCTATTTTGGGGATATATGACGGTCCGAAAATAGCCATTATCGTGATTGGTACTTTGTTTCAGCAAATTCTGATTATCGCAAATACCACACGTAAGCTGGATTACTCACTGCTAGAAGCCGCGCTAACGCTAGGCACTAGTAAATTTAAACTCATGATGCACGTGATTATCCCTGGTATTTTGCCAGAGCTATATCGTGATCAACGCATCCTATTAGGCTGGGCCTGGACATATCTGATAGTGGCAGAGTTGATAGGTACATCATCAGGCATCACATGGTTTATCACACAGCAGGCACGGTATCAGCATTTTGATAACGTTTATGCTGCCATCATCATTATCGGCGTGATTGGCTTAGGTGGAGATTTAATTCTAGCTTGGCTAGGTAAGCACTTGTTCCCTTGGGACAGGCCTGCGAATAAAGAGTAAGGGCGTATATAGACATGAACACTAATCTTCCAAGTTATTTAGATCAATCTGAAGCCGTTAAAAATCGCTTTGATAGACTCAAACAGCGCGAAGTGATTTTAGAGGTGAAGCAGTTAGGTAAAGTGTACAAGACTGCAAAAGGTGAGGTCACCGCACTTAAAAACATTAATTTTAAAACGCATAGACGTGAATTTGTTTGCGTGATTGGCCCATCAGGTTGTGGTAAATCAACGTTAATTCGCATTTTGGCCGGTTTGGAACCACACACTTCTGGTGATGTTTTACTTGATGGAAAACCAGTGACAGGGCCAGGACGTGACCGGGGAATGGTATTCCAAGGCTACACTTTATTTCCATGGTTAAGTGTTAGAAAAAACGTCATGTTCGGCTTGGAAATGAACAATGCCAGCGCCGATGAAGCTGGAAAAGAAGCGGATTTGTGGCTGGAATTAGTTGGCCTAGAGAAGTTCGCAAATGCCTATCCGCATGAACTTTCGGGCGGTATGAAGCAGCGCGTTGCCATCGCGCGTGCCCTAGTCAATCAACCACGTATTTTGTTAATGGATGAGCCTTTTGGTGCATTGGATGCGCAATCTCGCGCCAAGATGCAAACACATTTACTTGAAATTTGGCGCAATGTCGATGTGACTATTTTGTTTATTACACATGATTTGGATGAAGCTATTTTTCTGGCGGATAGAATTCTGGTTCTAAAAGCACACCCAGGCGAAGTGCAAGAGTTGATTGAAGTACCTGTGCCAAGACCACGAAGTGTTAGAGATTTTACAAGTCCAGAATTTTTAGCTACCAAGGCGCGGCTGGAAGCACTTATCCATCCACCCAAAACGCTGGCTGAAAAGGACGCTGAAGATGAAGCCATTACTCAGCGCATGATTCGTTTTGTAAACATTGAAGATAATGTGGAGTAATCGATAGCATGTTTTGGTCTGAACTCACATGGGCAGAATTGCCCGAAAAAATTGCAGAAGCGAATCAAGCCGCCATTTTGCCGATAGGCGCAACCGAGCAACATGGGCCGCACATGGGCTGTGGCATGGATTATGTTTTAGCGGATGTTTTATGTAGTGCCGTATCAACATTGACCAATGTGCCAATGTTGCCAACCATGCCCTATGGTTGCTCAATCGGGCATAGCCAACGCTGGCCGGGTACTTTGGCAATTCAGCCAATCACCTTGATAAACATGATGAAAGATATTGGAGACTGGGCTTATCACAGTGGAATTCGTCGCTTATTTATTGTGAACACCCATGTTACCAATGCCGCACCGTTACGCTGTGCTTTAGAAATGTTACGTGCAGAACACGACGACATGATGGTGACAGTGATTAATTCCGCCCATATTAGCGAGCGCGTGAGACAGTTTCATCATGCAGATGGTGACGATTGGCATGCGAATGATGCAGAAACTTCGCTGATGCTTGCCACAGCGCCTCATATGGTACGTACTGAGTTATTAAATCTTGCTGATGACCCGGATCGTACAGAAGGCTTAGTTTTCTCTCACCCCGTCAACCGCACTAGTACTAATGGTGTCACTGGCATGCCCAGTATTTCGACTGCTGAAAAAGGTCAGGAATGGTTTCAATGGATGGTAGAAGACCTGAGTAGATTAATTCAACAAGGTTTAAAAGAAACACCCCCTTTAGCAAATTCTTATTTTTCCAATCATACGCATTAGAAAGAATTATTTATGAAATCAGCAAAAGAAGTTTCAGCAATACAGCAAAAACTACAAGACCAAGGTGTTAAATACTGCATCGGTGCTTATGTCGATATTCACGGTATTCCTAAAGCTAAAGTAGTGCCTATAGATCATTTGCCACAAATGGCGGCTGGGTCAGAGCGATATACAGGCTACGCGCTGGATGGCTTGGGTCAGGCGCCGAGTGATGATGAATTGAATTCCGTACCAGATCTAGACCATATCATTCAACTGCCTTGGGAGCCTAAAGTTGCATGGATGCCAGCGGATAATCACTTTCAAGGTAAGCCTTATGCATTGAATACTCGCGTAGCGCTTAAAAATGTTTTAGCACAAGCTGCTGAAATGGGTTTCGGCATGAACCTTGGTATTGAGTGCGAAATTTATTTGTTGAAACAAAATGCTGATGGTAGCTTAAGCGTGCCTAATCCAGACGATAAGCTAGAGAAGGCTTGCTATGACGTACGCGGCTTTATGGATAACTTTGCCTGGCTAGATAAAATGGCCACGGCAATCAATGGTTTGGGTTGGGATTTATATTCATTTGACCATGAAGATGCCAACAGCCAATTCGAGTTTGATTTTAACTATAGCGATGCACTCACTCAGTGTGACCGCCTGATTTTCTTCCGTTATATGGCAAAGCACTATGCCAAAGAAGATGGGCTTGTTGCCACCATGATGCCTAAGCCATTTGCCGATAAAACGGGCACGGGCGCACATTTTAATATGTCACTGTACGATTTAACAACAGGTAAAAACCTATTTGCTTGCGACCCTAAAGATGACCCGCGCGGACTGGGTTTAACGACTTTAGGTTATCAGTTCATCGCTGGTATTTTGAAGCACGGCCCCGCCCTATGTGCTGCATTTGCACCTACGGTTAACAGTTATAAACGATTGGTTCGCCGTGGTGCAATGAGCTACTTTAGCTGGGCACCAGTATTTAACTCATACGGCTCCAATAACCGCACTAACTCTGTACGCGTACCTATGGGCGGCGGGCGTTGTGAATCGCGCAATGCTGATGGCGCGGTAAACCCATATCTTGCTGCAACATTAGCTTTGGCCGCTGGTTTAGAGGGCATTCGTGAAGGATTAGATCCAGGTAAACCGAATGAAGATAACCTCTATGACATGAACGAAGAGCAACGCCAAGCGCGTGGAATTGGCTTTTTACCACAAACGCTAATAGAGGCAGTCGCAGCGTTTGCAGCAGACCCATTAGTTGAAAAAACATTAGGTAAAGAGCTGCGTGATGAATTCATAAAATATAAAACTGAAGAGTGGGAAACCTACCATTTGACTGTCAGCCAATGGGAAATCGAGCGCTACAGCTATATGTTCTAAGCAGTATTTTGTTATTTATAAATAAGACTAAGTTGAAAAAATGAGCACATTTAATCCAAAAGAAATACTGTGGGAAGAAACTGTACCAGGAGGTAATCACTGGTCTGGGCTTATGCGCAGAGGTTCCGCATTGCGTTTTACTGACTTGCAAGGTGGGGCGAATGTCTCTCTCTTGCTATATAACTTCGAAGAAAAACTAGAACGCTACAACATGCCCGATAGTTTGAAAGCACAACATACGGCTTTTTTAACTACGGGGAATGTGTGTTATTCCGACATGGGGCGAGTGATGTGCTCATTTATTCATGACACGGTAGGCTGGCATGACACCATGTGCGGCATCTCTGATGCAAAACTCATCGAACAGAAATATGGCGTTGCCAATTATCAAACACATCGCAATAACATGTACCGTAGTGCAAAAGATGGCTTGTTAATCGAGCTTGCCAAGCATGGTTTAGGTCAACGTGATTTGGTTGCCAATGTGAATTTATTCAGCAAAGTACGTGCGAACGATACTGGTGGTTTAGTTTTTAATGCAGGCAATAGCAAAGTGGGTGATGTAGTCGATTTGCGCTTTGATATGAACGTATTAGTGGTGCTATCAACTGCGCCACATCCTTTAGATACTGCAATCGCTTACAAACCATCGGATGTGTTATTAAGCGCTTGGCATGCTGGCACTGCAGCAGAGGATGACGTTTGCCGTAACGCTTGCGAGCAGAATCAGCGCGGCTTTATCAACACTGAACGCTTTTACGCTAATTAGGATTTAGATATGTTAACTGAAAGCAAATTACGCACTCAAGATGCAGTATTGAATGAGAAGTGCAACGCTGGTGACCCATGGACTGGTCTCGTCAAAAAAGGTCAAACCTTCCGCATTCTAGATTTGGAAGGTAATCAAGCGGTTGATACGTTGTTTTACAATGCAGATGATGCGACCGAGCGTTACAGCGCGGTAGATACCATTCAACGCCAAGGCCAGATTTACCTTACCACAGGCTCGGTGTTGTATTCCAGCGAAGGCAACCCAATGCTGACGATTACAGCAGATACATGTGGTCGACACGACACCATAGGCGGCGCTTGCTCGGCGGAAAGCAATACAACGCGCTATGCACTATCAAAACGCCCTATGCACAGTTGTCGCGATAGTTTTATGCATGCTATTACCCATTCGGCTTGTGTGATTGAGCGCAACATCACTAAACGCGACATAACAGCTAACATCAACTTTTTCATGAATGTGCCTGTCACGTCTGATGGTGGTTTAAGTTTTGCCGATGGCATTTCAGCGCCGGGTAAATATGTAGAAATGCGTGCTGAGATGGACGTGTTAGTACTTATCTCAAATTGCCCACAATTGAATAACCCATGCAATGCCTACAACCCAACACCCATTCAATTGTTGGTTTGGAATTAGGTTAACCAAATAGACAACCGTAGCTGGACGACCTGATGCGGATTGAAAAAAGCGAGACGGCTCGCAACGCAGTGAGAATAACAATATGTTTAAAAAAGTCCTAATTGCCAATCGCGGAGAGATTGCTTGCCGTGTGATTCGCACACTCAAGAAAATGGGCGTTCAATCAGTCGCGGTGTATTCGCAACCAGACTCAGGTGCTCGCCATGTGTTGGATGCCGATGAAGCCATTTGTATTGGCCCAGCACCAGCCGCTGAAAGCTACCTGAATGCTGACAAAATTCTCCAAGTTGCCATAGAAACTGGCGCGGAAGCAATCCACCCCGGTTATGGATTTCTTTCTGAAAATGCTGACTTTGCTGAGAAATGCGAAGCGAAAGGCATCGTCTTTATTGGCCCAACGCCTAAGCAAATGCGCGACTTTGGCTTGAAGCATACTGCACGTGAATTAGCCGAAAAGAATGGCGTACCTTTATTACCGGGCACAGGTTTATTAGCTAGTGTAGAAGACGCACATATTAACGCTGAAAAAATCGGTTACCCAGTTATGCTTAAAAGTACTGCTGGCGGTGGCGGTATTGGCATGCAGCTTATTTGGAGTAAAGATGAGCTTAATGCGGCTTTTGAATCCGTCCAACGATTATCACGTGCAAACTTTAAAAGTACTGGCATTTATTTAGAAAAGTATGTGCAGGCAGCACGCCATATCGAAGTGCAGATTTTTGGTAATGGCCTAGGCAAGGTGATTGCGCTTGGTGAGCGTGATTGCTCGGTACAGCGCCGTAATCAAAAAGTGATTGAAGAAACACCCGCGCCAAACATTTCAGAGGATGTTAGACAAGCATTATCTGCCACAGCTGTTAAATTAGGGAGCGCTTTAAGCTATCGTTCAGCAGGCACTGTTGAATTTGTTTACGATAACGACTCAGGGCAGTTCTACTTTTTAGAAGTGAACACACGTCTGCAAGTAGAGCATGGTGTCACTGAGTTGGTCACTGGCGTAGATTTAGTTGAGTGGATGATACGTATCGCTGCAGGTGAAACTAACGCACTAGATACTTATTCGCACAACCCCTCTTGGCACGCTATTCAAGTGCGTTTATATGCTGAAGACCCCAATAAAAACTTTGAGCCTTCAAGTGGTGTGTTGACGGAAGTTAAGTTTTCATCGGCAGCACGTAATGATACTTGGGTGGAAACTGGTAGTGATGTCTCACCATTCTATGACCCGCTGATCGCCAAAGTCTTAGTCCACGCTTCAGACCGTGATAGTGCTGTGGAAAAAATGCGTACTGCTTTAGCTGAAACCTCTATATACGGCATCGAAACTAATTTGGAGTATTTGCGCCAAGTTTTGATGGATAGTGTTTTCCCCGCAGGCAAACAAATCACCCGTTATTTGAATAGCTTTACATACAAGCCACATACCATAGACGTGCAAGATGGTGGTGTGATGACGACCATTCAGGATTACCCAGGCCGAACTGGCTACTGGGCAGTTGGTGTGCCGCCTTCTGGGCCTATGGATCATCTAGCTTTTAGGTTTGCGAATAAGTTAGTAAGCAACGCCGAAGGAGTTGCTGCGTTAGAAGTGACATTGATTGGCCCAAAACTTAAATTTAATACCGATGCTGTGATTGCCATTACTGGTGCGCCCATTGATGCGACTTTGGATGGTGAAACCATTTTGATGTGGCAATCGCACCTCATTAAAGCAGGGAGCACTTTAAAGTTAGGTAAAGTGCTTGATGCAGGTTGCCGCACCTATTTGGCTGTTCAAGGTGGCTTTGATGTGCCTGATTATTTGGGTAGTAAATCTACCTTTACGTTAGGTCAATTCGGAGGGCATGGCGGCAGAACCTTGCGTGTTGGGGATGTGCTGCACATACCGCCGTTGGCAACTGAATATATTGCGAAAGTTTTACCCCAAACATTGCAACCAAGTTACAGTAATTATTGGGAAATCGGTGTGCTGTATGGTCCGCACGGTGCCCCTGATTTCTTCACTGATGATGACATCAGCATGTTCTTCTCGACCGATTGGGAAGTGCATTACAACTCCAATACAACAGGTATCCGCCTAATCGGTCCCAAGCCACAATGGGCACGTAAAGATGGTGGCGAAGCTGGTTTGCATCCATCTAATATCCACGACAATGCTTATGCTATTGGTGCGGTGGATTTCACTGGCGATATGCCCGTGATTTTAGGACCAGATGGCCCGAGTTTGGGTGGCTTTGTTTGTCCTGCAACCATCATCCAAGCTGAGCTATGGAAAATGGGGCAGCTTAAAGCTGGCGATAAAGTACGCTTTATCAAAGTGACACAAGAGGATGCAGCATGCTATGAGTTAGCGCAAAATGCTGTCATTTCAAATACAGGAATTACGAACCTTGCTGGAGAGCCCGCAAAGTTGGTCGCCAACCCAACAACCCAACATAGCCCGATTCTGGCTGAAATTGCCGAAACAACCGATCAAATTAAAGTCGTGTATAGGCAATCAGGCGATAAATATCTGTTGATTGAATACGGCGAGCTAGTGCTGGATTTAAATTTAAGATTCCGCGTGCATGCACTCATGCAATGGCTGGAAGCACAGAAAATCAAAGGCATTATCGATCTCACTCCGGGTATTCGCTCGCTGCAAGTACATTTTGAAAGTTTAGTATTACCCGTCAAGCAGCTTATTCAGATTCTGCAAAAAGGCGAATCTGAATTGCCTAGTGTTGATGAGATGGAAGTGCCCACACGCATCGTGCATTTACCTCTCTCTTGGGATGATGTCGCCACGCAATTAGCGATTGAGAAGTATATGCAATCGGTGCGCAAAGACGCCCCTTGGTGCGAAATGGTCGACGGACATGCTAGCAATATTGAGTTTATTCGCCGCATTAATGGCTTAGATTCTATTCAACAAGTGAAAGACATTGTCTTTAATGCCAGCTACTTAACGTTAGGTCTAGGTGATGTTTATCTCGGTGCGCCAGTTGCAACACCAGTGGATCCACGTCACCGTTTGGTGACCACAAAATATAACCCAGCACGTACTTGGACGCCTGAAAATGCGGTGGGTATTGGTGGTGCTTATATGTGTGTATACGGCATGGAGGGCCCAGGTGGTTACCAGTTTGTGGGTCGAACCATACAAATGTGGAACAGATGGAACCAGACCAAAGACTTTGTAGATGGTAAACCGTGGCTATTACGTTTCTTTGATCAAATTCGTTTTTATCCAGTACAAGCCGATGAGCTTTTGCAAATGCGCGAGGATTTTCTACATGGCAAATTCAAACTGAAAGTTGAAGAGCAAACGTTCCGTCTCAAAGACTATAACCAGTTTTTAAGTAATGAAGCTGAAACTATTAATGCATTTAAAGCCAAGCAGCAAAACGCTTTTGATGCAGAGCGTGAGCGATGGATTGCTAGTGGGCAGGCCAATTACAGCAATGAAACGGAGTCTGCAAGCGCATTAGATGTATTGGAAATTCCGGCAGGTAGTCGCGCTATAGCCTCGCATGTAGCAGGCAACTTGTGGCAGATTAAACTGAAAGAAGGTGATTTGGTACAAGAGGGCGATGAAGTAGCGATTGTGGAGTCTATGAAGATGGAAATCGCTGTCACGGCAACTGTTGCAGGCAAGGTTGCTAAAGTTTTATGCACTGAAGGTATGTCAGTTTCTGCCGGTCAAAATCTAATCGTGATTGAAGAGGAATGAAAATAGAATGAACTTACAAATCTCACATTTACGAAACTTGTATCTTTCAGATACGCTAACACCAACAGATTTAGTAAAACAACTCGATACAGAAATTGGTAATGAAGATAGTCGTAATATTTGGATCAGGCGCTTAACGCTTGATGAAATGCTGAGTTACGCTAAACGTTTGGAAGGAAAAAGCATTGCTGAATTACCTTTGTACGGCGTGCCATTTGCAATTAAAGACAATATCGATTTGGCTGGCATTCCCACTACTGCAGCTTGTCCAGAGTACGCCTATATTCCAATGGTGAGCGCCACTGTTGTACAAAAGCTGATTGATGCGGGTGCGATTCCAATCGGCAAAACTAACTTAGATCAGTTTGCCACGGGCTTAGTCGGCACACGCTCACCTTATGGCGCCTGTCAAAATAGCTTTAATCCGGACTATATTTCAGGTGGCTCAAGCGCTGGGTCTGCGGTTTCAGTAGCACTTGGCATGGCAAGTTTTAGTTTAGGTACAGATACGGCGGGTTCTGGCCGTGTACCAGCCTCGTTTAATAATTTGGTTGGGCATAAACCTAGTTGTGGTTTGTTGAGCACCAGCGGAGTTGTTCCAGCCTGTCGAACACTTGATTGCGTATCAATCTTTGCACTTACCGCTGAAGATGCCGCTCAAGTGCTTGAAAGCGCTCAGGACTTTGATGAAGAAGATGCTTATTCGCGTAAAGCTGTTGCTGAAGTGCTTACGATTGCAGAAAAAGGATTTACTTTTGGTGTGCCAAAGCAAGATCAGCTCGCATTTTTTGATAACACTGAAACACCTGAGCTCTTTAAGCAAGCGATTGAGCAACTTAAAGCACTTGGCGGAAAAGCTGTCGAGATCGATTTTGAGCCATTCTTAGAGACGGCACGCTTGCTTTATGAAGGCCCTTGGGTGGCTGAGCGTTATGCTGCTATTCGTGAATTTTTTGAAGCGAAACCCGATGCTATATTTCCAGTCACCAAACAAATCATAGGAGGTGCCACTAAGTTTAGTGCAGCAGATACTTACCTTTCACAATACAGACTTAAAGCCTTGCAACGCAAAGCGGAAGCGGTTTGGAGCGATATTGATGTCATGGTGACACCAACTGCCGGCACGATATATACCATTGATGAAGTGAACGCTGACCCAATAAGATGTAACTCTAATTTGGGTTACTACACCAATTTTATGAACCTGCTAGATTTGTCGGCAACGGCTGTGCCTACAGGTTTTCAAAGTGATGGCATGCCTTTTGGCGTGACTATCTGTGCCCCCGCGTTTAAAGATATGCAGTTGTTGGCTTTAGCCGCCAAAGTACAGAAACACTCAGCAAAAACTTTGGGTGCAACTGGCTTGCCGTTTGTTAAGTAATACCAATTAATCACTAGAATAGAAACGAGCACCTATGACCAACAATGTAAAATTTATCCAAGTGGCAGTCTGTGGCGCGCATATGACAGGCTTACCGCTCAATGGGCAACTAACAAGCTTGGGCGGTACCTTCCTCGAAGAAACGACCACTGCACCAGCCTACAAGTTATATCAATTAAATGGATTCACACCCGCACGCCCAGGTCTGATACGCGTTGTCGACGGCGGCGCTGCAATAGCGCTAGAAGTATGGCAATTGCCAATTGAAAATTATGGCACCTTTGTATCTGGTGTGCCTGCCCCGCTAGGTTTCGGTACATTAACATTAGCGGATGGCCGCACGGTAAATGGATTTATGTGTGAGCACTATGCAACGTTAAACGCTGTTGATATTTCACATCTAGGCGGATGGCGGCATTATTTGAAAGAAGTGGCTTAGAGTAAGACTATATAAGCACTTTGGGTAGCTCTGCTAGTTGAGTTCTAAACTAGCAGAGCTACTTGTCCAAAGTTGTCATTCATCATGACTAGTGTAACTGTTGAATACTGAAACCTTCACTCCACGTGAACTATGGACTTTAATAAGTGCTAATAAATATCTTCTATTTTCCGAGCGCAGGAAACAGCCCTATGAGACCGTGCGCTATAAACTCAACTGCCATCGCAGCAAGAATCAGCCCCATTAATCGCGTCACAATATTAATTCCTATAGTCCCTAATTTATCCGCTATATAACTAGAAAGCTGCAAAGTCAGCCAGATAAGAATAGCAACCACAAAGATTGGAATCGCTAGTGAGATATGTCCAAAAAAGGTTTTACTTTGCTGTGCTGCAATAATCATACTGCCTATAGCGCCAGGGCCAGCTAGTAACGGAATACTCAGAGGTACTATCGCAATAACATCTCGTTCTTCTAGTGTTCTAGCTTCTTCAGGGGTTTGCTTAGAGTGGCTTTGTTTGGCATGCAGCATATTGATTGCAATTAACAGTATTAAAATTCCTCCGCCAACCTGGAACGATGGAATCGTGATACTAAAAAACTCAAGAATCCCATCGCCAAACAAAGCTGAAGTTAGCAGCACCAGAAAAACGGTCACAGTCACAACGTTGGCTGTTCTTAACTTTTCTTTTCTATTCCAGCCATCTGTCGCACTAATAAATATTGGCACACTTCCAATGGGGTTCACTATTGCAAATAGTGCTATTCCGATCTTAAATAGATAAGCCCAATCCATTTTTTAGTTCCTTAACTAGTAGCTGCGAAATTGTCCAGTGACAACGCCATAAATTCCAAATGCTTCTCTGGGTCGAATAATATCAAAATCAGGATTTGCCGGAATCAGCACAAATAGATCCTTCTCTTTTCCGAGTGTCTTGATCGTAAACTTGTCATCAATGATAGCCACTACAATATCGCCAATATTCGCAAATGGTCTTTTTTCCACAATCACAGTATCGCCATCAAGAATCCCTAAGTCTCTCATTGAGTCTCCAGCGACAGGTATTAGCTCAGTGATTGAAGGCTTTTTAACGAGGTGTTCATCAATCGTAATGTAATCGCCACCTTCACTGTACGCAGCGGTAAAAGACCCCGCCTGTACTGTCGTGTTAGATAATGCTCGCTCGAAGAATCGTTTACCAGGAATTAATTTATTATCAGGCGCCATGTCTAAGAAACCCATTAGTTTGAGCCTCGATACAAATCTGCTAATCGTATCTTTAGATTTCATATTCAACTGATCTTGCATATATCGATAGCTTGGTAATGACCGATAACTTGCAAAGTAATCGCGCAACTGACCTAATTTCTGGATATCCGATTCTTGTACTTCATTAAAATCACTCATGGGTAGAAACCTTCTTTACGCTAAAATAATTCACGTTATCGAACGAACGTTCGTTCGATTAATTATCGCTTTAATAAACGCTAATTACAAGTAGTACAACATTCATTTAACCGTAAAGACATTAGCCATACATCTATGTGAGCCTTAGTAACCTTGATGTGTTCATTAGTTTGGAACATAAGTCGATATTGGTTGTCTGAGTTTTGCATGTAAAAAATAGATGTTATTAACTTAAAACAACGTAAAAAAAACTTAAACGGAGGGATAAACAATGGTTATAGCTTTTAATAGATTCGCGGCATTGCTTTCACTTATGCTGTTCTTAGGCGCTTCTAGTCACGTATTTGCTGGAGAGTATGAAGGGTCATGGATGTTATATGACACGCATGGAGGTGGTTTTGAGGCGACTCTTAGTCCAGATGGTAGCGCTTCAGGAACGCATGGCGACTCGATGAAGCATGGTACTTGGAAAGAAGTGGATGGTGCAGTTGTGATTAGCTGGAAGACTGGCTGGACTACACGTATTGTTAAGCAAGGAGATAAATACGTTAAAACCTCTTTTAAACCAGGCACAACGATTACTGATGCCCCTACCGATAGCTCGGAAGCTACGAAAAAACATTAATTTACATTTCAATCACTTTTTTAAAACCTAGCCCGAGCTGGGTTTTAAAAAAGCCAAAAGCTCATGATGGTGAATCTTACTTGAGATTCTCTATGCTATGCCCAGCAGCACGCCAAGCATCAATTCCACCAGCTAGTGGCCTTACATTGTAATGGCCTCGAGTCATCAGTGCTTTAGCAATTTTTGCTGCCGTTACCTCATTTGGGCAAGAGCAGTAAAGTATGACGGCTTCATTATCATCCGTTTTAAGTGTTAACCGATCTAAGGTTTCCATCGTGATGAATTGCGCGCCAGGAATCCAGCCATCCTTAACAAGATGAGGTGCTCTTGTATCTAAAATAATGGGCGTTTCACCATTTGTTAATAGCGTATTGAGTTCTTCCACACTAATGCGCGCCATTCGCAAGTCTTTCAGAAATCTTTGCCTCTCCCACCATTTAGATGCGATGAAAGCAAATAGTGCGAATAAAACCAGCAACATGCCCCATTTACCCATCTCAATTAACACATTCATCAGTTCATCAATAGCATTGCTGAATAACGAGCCTAACCATAATGCAGAGCCAGCCCACAACGCTGCACCTAGGGCATCCATAATAAGGAAAACGATTAATTTAGTACCTGTAGAGCCTGCCAAGGCGCTAGAGATGGAGGCGAATCCAGGAATAAATTTACATATTAATAAAGCTGGCGAGCCGAATTTCAGAAACAGTGACTGAGATTGAGCCACGCATGCATCTGGTGAAAGAGATATTTTACAAAGCTTGCTTAATACCCTGTTTCCATATTTTCGCCCAGCAAAATACCAGAATGTATCCGCGATGACTGCCCCCACTACGGCAGTCAATAAAAGCACTGGTAAAGAAAACTGTTCAGGGCTGATTAAAGCTCCCGCAATCACTAATGTAGGGTAAGCAGGGATGGGTACCCCTAATTGCTCCAAGAAAACATTAACAAATACGATGATTAACCCAAACTGCTGAATTAGTTCTGCGATATAGCTCATAGATCACTACTATTCATTTATAAGGTTGAATCATACTCGATATCATGAGATTGGCTATTCACCAGCTTGCAAATTTTCTGCACAGTGTTAATTAAGTGAAATGTTTATTATTTTCTTCTTTAAGCCCCGCAATCGTAATCGTCTGAGTAGAAAGTTTGCATGTAAAAATTAGAGAAAAATATTGCATAATGCCAATACTTCGTTAAATTTAAAAAAGCATTAATGAACTCACCTAACTTTCTTGTTCAAGCCACGATATATCTTTCCTCGGCGATTATTCTGGTACCTTTGTTTAAGCGTCTAGGGTTAGGCTCAGTCCTCGGCTACTTGCTTGCCGGCATATTAATCGGCCCATACGCTTTAAAACTTATTCCAGACCCTGAGCAAGTACTTCACTTTTCAGAGTTTGGTGTAGTGCTTATGCTTTTTCTCGTAGGCTTGGAGTTGGAGTCTCAAAAGGTTTGGGAGTTACGTAAGATTTTGTTTGGGTTAGGTGGTCTGCAAGTTGTTAGCACAATTGCGCTGGTGACTTTTGCTGCTCATATGATGGGTTTTACATGGTCAATCGCTATTGTGATTGGAATGGGCGTTGCGATGTCTTCAACGGCGATTGGCTTGACCTCGTTAACCGAGAAAAAACAACTAAGCACGCCTGGCGGTCAAGCCTCATTTGCAACTCTGCTCTTTCAGGATTTGTCCGTCATTCCAATATTTATGTTGCTGGCACTGATTGCACCTAACAATGCTAAGTCTGGCTTTGATATATGGGCGGTGGCTAAAGCCATAGCTGTCATCTTGGCGATTGTCTTTGCTAGTCGCACTTTGTTACGCCCCATTATGCGCATCGTCGCAAAAACGGGCATTCGCGAGATTTTCGTCGCATTCTCATTACTATTAGTCATTGGCGTTTCATTGGCTATGCAGTCAGTTGGCTTATCTATGGCGCTAGGTACATTTCTCGCTGGTGTGCTACTGGCGGACTCGGAATATAGATACGAGCTTAGACTAGATATTGAACCTGTTAAAGGCTTGCTCTTAGGGCTGTTTTTTATTGCGGTAGGTATGTCGGTCGATTTATCGCTATTAGCAAATTCGCCGCTATTGATTTTTGGATTAGCCTTGTTAATAGTCATCACAAAAATGTCTATTTTAATTGGCCTCGGACTTTCATTTAAATACTCTATTCGTGATGCATTATTATTTGGCGTAACCCTTTCTCAAATTGGTGAGTTTGCCTTTGTAATATTTGGCGCAGCTTTAACGCAAGAGACTATTCCACGTGAAACGTACAATATTCTCAATGCCGTGGTGGCTGTATCAATGCTCATCACGCCAATTTTGTTGTTGCTATACGACCGATTTTTAGTCTTAGACTGTGGAGAGCGTCCCAAAGACGTCATCGAAGAAAATAACGCAGTCATCATTGCTGGGTTTGGTCGCTTTGGGCAAATTGTTGGCAGAGTGCTACTCGCAAAAGGCATTACCGCCACCTTGATTGATAACGACCCCAATCAAGTTGATTTAATGCGTGAATTTGGTTGGCGCTGTTATTACGGCGATGCATCAAGACTAGATATCTTAGAAGAAGCTGGCATCGCTAAAGCAAAACTTTTTATTATTGCAGTTAATGACCCAGAGGCCACACTGAGCGTGGCTAAACTTGTTAAAGAGCGTTGGCCACATGTTGCAATTGTTGTTAGAGCCAGAAGCAGAACCGACGCCTTCGACCTGCGCGATTTAGAGTTGCATCCAATACGTGAAACCTTTTACTCCTCATTAGAAGCTGCAAGACACGCGTTACTAGCCATTGGTGAGTCACCAGCCTCAGCCGCTAAAATCATCAAGCATTTTGAGATTCATGATTTAGAGCAACTAGAAGCGACAAGAAGTATTAGGCACGACAGAAGTGCGATTTTTAGCTTAGCTGAAAAAGGTCGCCAAGACCTCAAAACGCTTTTTGAATTAGAGCAACCTAAGGCTGAAAGTAAATTGAAAAGCGGTTCTGACTGAGTTTAGCTAAAACTAACTTTAGAAATTAAATTGCTATGAGAGTAAAAATAAGGGCTTAGATTTATCTAAGCCCTTATTTTATTTGGTGCGCACTAGATGAAGAGTTTGATCACTGGGAAGAGATTGTTTTAGTATCCTAATTTGCTCACCCATTCATATAAAAATCAGACTAGACTATTACATTTTTAATATTGTAGGTTACAGAATGTAATCAGTTCATAAGCTGATGTAAACCTCAAAGTTAGCTTTTAAATGTTCTGTAAATGGTTTACTTTTTGCCATGTTTATTAAGTTGACATTTGGGTTGGCAGTTACATATGAATTAATGCTAGAAATTAGTAAGTCCAAAGACTTTTTGAAGTTTTCTTTAGTGTAATTGTTTAGGTCGATAATCGCTATGTCTTCAAAGTCGTACTCTGTTTTATTGAGTACAATAGAAGTGGCTATTCTTGCTAGATGTAGTTTTAAGTTTGTAGTAGCTTTTTTCAAGTGAGCCTCTTCAATCAAGCTCCAATGTTCATTTGTTTTTTTAAGTATCAAGCAACAATTTAAATATGATTTGAATTGCTTGCTAGAGTCAAAAATCCTGTTGTATGCTTTATCGTCTTTTATTAGCGAGGTTGGTTTTGATCTGGCTGTGTGAGGACCATCAAAACCTATGGTTTCTATGGCTTGAGCGGTAAACTGAATGCTAAATATTTTTGATGCAGGTTTACCTTGATTTTTGTAGTAATTTTTACGTCTGTCATAAAAATATCCCTCATTCAGAAAAAATATCTCAATTTTTCTTTGTGTATTTTCAGTGGCTCTTAAAGCAGTAGATGACACTGCATTTTGACTATTTGTTGATTCAATAATCTTGTCGATTGTTTCTTTATCTTTATTTATTATTACCTTAACGAGAACAGATCTTTCATCATCCATTGATCCGTCATGCGCATTGAATATTGTATAGGATGATTGTAGTCCGTTAACAATCTGAACATTATCTATAGATAAAAGTTTACTTGCTTGATTTGCGTTTTCTGCAATGATTGTAATGCCGTTATTAAGCCACCAAAAATCATTTTGGCTATTTTCTGTAATTGTTTTTGCAATTTTTTTATTTACATCAACTGCCGAACCTTGGAAGTGACGAATATTACTTTCAAACATATAATCCTTTATCGAGCCATCATCATCTGTTAAGAATTTTTTATAATCACCTAATTTAACTGTACCTACATAACCAATACCTGCTTCACCAAACGATGTTGACAGAGGGTTGTCTTTAAATGTAAGGGAAAATCTAGAAGGTTTTCTAGCTTGATAAAACTTTAAGAGCTCTTCACTGCTGTAGCAAATGAATTTCACTTCAGGAGTTGAGCATTTGTCACTTATCAATTTTTCTAACTGAGTTCTCTTAGATGTAAATGAACTACTTATTTCTATTTTGGGAGCTATGCAACAATAGTTAAGCTCTATTAATAAGTCTCCCCCCTTAATTGAAGTCTTAAGCCAAGCAGCACGTAAGATTAGTATTTTTTCTAAGAGATCAGAGTTAAATCTAGCTTCTAAATAAGTTTCATCTTTCTCAAGATCAAAAATCATTGAACATGATGATATTAATTTATCTATAGTTAACTCTTTAAAAGAGTTTTCTTTCTTGCATTGAGTAATATAAAACCTTGTTTTACTTGAGTTGGATAAATTTAACTCTTCCAGCTCATCTATCGACTCAACTACTTCATCATTAACAATTATTAAAATTGAATCTATTCCTCCATCATTACCACCATCAACTATTGAGTTGTAGATGTTTTCATATGTGATATTCATATGTTTAGTAATCTGAGAAATAGTGAAGAGTTCAAAAATTTCACTTGCAACTGATTCCAATTGATTTTCATGCTGATATTGAGAAATGCAGCCTTCTAAAATAATTTTGTTGTTGTTTGTGCTCATTTTCTTCTCGCTATGGTAAATCCCGTTCATGTAACACGGGAGTGGTTATAAATACTGTTACTAAGCACATTAACAGTCATGCCAAATCTAATCAATAATTTTGAACATGGTTGTGAGTTAGTTAGTAAAATTATTATGCTTTAGCTATATCAGCAAATAAAGTATCTAAATATTAGATCAGTTAGCGCTAATATTTATACTTTTACATCCAATTTTGTAGTGGTTAAATACTAATTACCCTAATGTATTAGAATGCAAACGATGAAACCCCTACAAAAGTTGAACTTTAGTAATCGCTATACCTCCGTAGCTATAGGCTTACATTGGTTGATGGCACTGCTGATTATTTCGCTATTTGCAGTTGGCCTGTATATGCATGAGCTGCCTTTATCTCCTTGGAAGCTGCAAATCTATTCTTGGCATAAATGGGCAGGGGTGACGGCATTTCTACTTGTCATGATTAGGCTAGTGTGGAGGTTTACGCATAGTCCACCTCCGCTACCCATTAACATGTCTAAATCCGCTGAAGTGGCGGCACATATTGGGCATGGGTTGCTTTACTTGCTGATGATTGCCATCCCTCTTACTGGTTGGCTGATGAGTTCGGCAAAAGGGTTTCAAACTGTCTATTTTGGCATTATTCCAATCCCTGATTTACTGACTAAAAATAAAGAGCTTGGTAACGTGTTAAGAGAAGTGCATGAAACTTTGAATTTTGTGATGATTGCAATAGTAGTTGGGCATGCCGGCGCAGCATTTAAGCATCACTTTTTTGATAAAGATGACGTACTGACGCGTATGTTACCTAAACGCAAACATTAATTGATGAAAGAAAATATGATGAAAAAACAAATAATGGCTATCTTAATAAGCGGTTTGGCAATGACTTCTTTTGCTAATGCGGCCGAATACAACAGCATTCAAGCAGACAAGAGTAGCCTTGCTTTTGTGTATAAACAGATGGGTGTGCCGATTGATGGTAACTTTAAGAAGTTTGCTGTGCAACTCAACTTTGATCCAACCAAACTTGCTGCCGCTAAAGCAGTTTTAGATATAGACCTTACTAGTATTGATGCAGGATCCGACGATGCTAATGATGAAGTCGCTGGAAAAGAGTGGTTCAATACTAAAGCGTTCCCACATGCCAAATTTGAATCATCGAGCTTCAAATCATTAGGGGTAAATCGATATGAAGTGACTGGCAAGATGACGATTAAAGGGCGCACACAGACGGTTAGCGCGCCCTTTACATTTAACCCCCAAGGTTTGGTGGATGGTGTATTTGTGCTAAAGCGCGCTGATTACGCTATTGGTGAGGGATCTTGGTCAGACTTTGGTACGGTAGCCAATGAGATTCAAATCAAATTTCACTTTTTAGCTAAAGCCAAGTGATTTCTAGTTTAATACTCATTAAGAAGTATAAGTAATGGAGGCGTTCTGTAGGACAATCTCTTCTATACTTTAAAGATTGTGAGCATTGAATGTTACAAAAAGAGATTGGTAGTAACGAAGCAAAGCAAGACAAGATATATGCTGAATTAATAGCTATTAAGAAGAAACTTGAAGATTTGGAGCTTGCAGGCTCAGCTATTACAGAAGGCATTTGGGTTCTGCATATGGTGAATGGTGATCCTGACCACAAAGATAGCAGAATCGAATGGTCTAAGCAGTTTAGAAAGCTATTAGGGCATGAAAGGGTAAGCGACTTTCCTAACGGCTGGGATAGCTGGCTAAATGCGATACATGCTGATGATAAACAACAGGCATTGGATGCCTTTAGTGCGCATTTGAATGATGGCAGTGGACATACTCCCTATAGCGTTGAGTATAGGCTAAAGACTGCAGGTCGTGGATATGTCTGGTTTCGTGAGCGCGCCATCACGGCTCGCAATGAGTCAGGTTTAGCGCTTCGATCTGCTGGAGCAATTCGAGATATTAGTGATGAGAGAGCAGCCAAAGAGCTACACCAGCTTAATGTTGTTCGCAATGAAGAGAACATGCGACAAATATTGAATGTGGCTGATACTATTAATCAAATCGCCATGCAAATTAATATTCTAGCTATTAATGCTGCGATTGAAGCTGCTCGTGCAGGTGACGCGGGTAAAGGTTTTGCTGTTGTGGCTAGTGAAGTGCGCAAACTGGCAGAACGAACAACTCAAGCGATGAACGAAATACGTTCTATGGCAAATAAATAGATTTCACAGTAAATAATCTTTAATTGCAACAAGACCGCTGATCTAGCGTTTCAATCAACCTGCAATGTTCTGCAGTATGGCTCTGGCAAGCGACTATTTTTGTTAGTACTTCCTGCATGGCCTGTAAGTCTTTAATTTTGGTCTCCACTTCTGTCAGATGAGCCTGTGCAAGTTGGTCGGCCTCTTTGCATGGGTGCTCTGGATGATCTGCAAGTTCTAGCAGCGTTTTGATTTCTGCAATCCCAAATCCCAGCTCTCTGCCTCGTCGAACGAATCGCAGCCGCTTGATAGCTGACTCATCATAGTGACGGTAGCCATTCACTGACCGTGACGGTTTATTGAGTAAGTTAATCTTTTCGTAATAGCGTATGGTTTCAAGATTAACCCCAGACTCTTTGCTTAAAGCCCCAATCGTATATTTTTCTAACATGGCTTGACCCTGTAGTAGCTACAGACTTTATGATACTCGTTCTAAATTGGAAAGGGTATTTATGAGCGCACATTGTTGTCAACCTCCTGAACCAGAACAAGGCAAAAGTCTTGATGGACGTTATCGCAAAATATTATGGATTGCTTTGATAGTCAATATCACCATGTTTGTGGTTGAAATTGTGTCAGGGGTAAAAGCTAACTCAGTCTCTTTGTTAGCTGACTCCTTAGACTTTCTTGGTGATGCAGCAAATTATGGTATTAGCCTATGGGTACTTGGAATGGCGCTTACAGTGCGAGCTAAAGCTTCATTAATTAAAGCTTTATCAATGGCTGCTTTTGGGGTTTGGGTATTAGGTAGCGCAGTATGGCATTTTGTCTCGGGTGTAATCCCCAGCGCAGAAACAATGGGAATCATTGGTGTGGTCGCGCTAGCCGCCAACCTTGGTGTAGCCGCTTTGCTTTATGCCTATAGAGACGGTGACAGTAATATGCGCAGTGTTTGGCTTTGTACTCGAAATGATGCACTTGGTAATGTCGCCGTTATTCTTGCGGCAATAGGTGTGTTTGGCACAGGTGCTGCTTGGCCAGATTTGTTAGTAGCAATAATCATGGCAAGCCTCGCCTTGCATTCCGCTTGGAGTGTCATCATGCATGCTCGTAGTGAGTTGTCAGGCTAATGTAAGCATTAGTTGGTAAAACTATGATGGTGTAATTTCTACACCATCATAGTCAGGACTACTTAAATGTTAGAAGAAAAGAAAGATGCTTGGCTGAATTACTTAGCATTAACCACCATCATATTTGCAGTATGTGCAACGCTCTCCACCTTCAAAGGTGGCGGGTTCTCCACCAAGTCCGTGATTACTCAGGCACAGGCATCTGATGAATGGGCTTACTATCAGTCAAAAGGCATTAAATCTTATATCTGTCAATTACAGTCAGAAAAGTTGGAGCTAGATTTAATGGGTCTTAAGCCAGATGCAGCAAAGCTGTCTACTATTTATACGGATAAAATAGCAGATTACAAAAAGAAGATTGAAAAGTACGAAAAAGAAAAAACCCAGTCCCAAGAGAAAGCCAAAGCGCTAGAAGCGGTAAGAGATGAAGCGCAAGTTCACTCTAAAGCGTTTGGAATAGCCGTGATTTATTTACAGATTGCTATTTTACTTTCCTCTATCGCTGGGCTTTTAAAGAAAAAAACCATTTGGTATGGAGGAGTTGCAGCAGGATTGGTCGGACTAGTCTATTTTGCAGACGGCTTTCTCGTCTTTATATAAATGCTTAACTTATCTTAATTTAAGCATAAGTAAGCGGCCTAAAGTAGCCAAGATCGACGACATGCTTATGGCAATGCTAACCTCGGCAGCGCCAGAGCATATCGTATTGGCACCTCTGCTTAAACAGTCCCTTAGGAAGTAAGGCATTAGCAGTCTTTTAAAAGCTTACTTTTTAAAATTGTGGAATATTAGTCGAATAAAAGGCTTAGGCAATAAAAAAGAGCTAAGCCGTTAAGCTTAACCCTTTGATATTACCTACTATATTTGGTGCGCCCGAGATGATGAAAGTGGGCACTGGGTAGATGTTGTTGACGATTGCACGCGTGTCAGGGCTTTAAAAGTCTACGAGCAACACAATCAGTGAAGTTCCATCTACTTTATTAACTAAGTGGTTGATAAATTCCCATTTAGAATTAAAACCATACGTACCGACAACGGTCATGAGTTCCAAATCAAGTTTCATTGGCATGTTTCAGATCTAGGCATGATGCATGTTTATATTAAACCTGCCATGCCAAAGCAGAACAGCAAGGTTGAGAGGTCTCACCCCACCGACCAGCGCGAGTTTTATCAAATGTTGGATTACGACGGCGACGTGGACTTAAGAAAGAAACTTGGGCAATGGGAAGATTGTTACAACTACCTGAGGCCCCCTTCAGCACATGCAGGAAAAACTCCTTATGAAATGTTAAAACTGCGTATGCTGGGGTAGTATTACGATGTCAGCCTAAGTCGGATAAAAGACACAAATTAGTGATGTAGATGATATAAATGGGTGAATTCAAATGAATAGATATGCTACTTAAATAGTACGTCTAAGTGGTGATTGTTAGTTTGGGGAAGTCGCGATTAAATAGTCGACACTTAAACAACCATCAGGAGAAGCAAAATGAGCAGTAAACCATTTAAGTTTAAAAAACAAGCGATCAAAGACTCTCAGCCATCAATGAATGTGGCTGGCGTTCCTGCTTGGCTTGGCGACACATTTATATCTGCGGATGCGGATAAAAGAATTTGTGCAGGTTTCTTTCGTTTAGAGAAAGGTAATCCTCTGAACTATAGCTATGATTATGAAGAGATGAAAATTGTTGTAGAAGGTACATTTATTATTTCTGACGATACAGGCCAAAAAGTGACTGCAACCGTTGGTGATGTACTTTACTTCCCATCTGGAAGTAATATTAAGTTTGAAACGCCAGACCATGCAATTGGCTTTTTCTGCGGCCAACGCGTACCACTGTAAGTAGTTGATTATTACCTCTGTAATTCATTTGCAGAGGTAATATCACTGGCATATATAATTTAATCAGTTTATATAAATACTCTACGCGCCTGTAATTGTGTAGTTTCCCACTTTAAGTGCTCGTAATAACCTAGAGCTTCTTTATTCTCAATATCTACCAAAAGTTGCGCGCGTGTTGCGCCATTTTCTTTTGCCCAATCTAAAGTTCGCTGAAGCAGTTGTTTGCCTATTCCATGGCTGCGATAGGATGAATGGACCACCATGTCCTCAATCCAAGCCGAGGCTGCACCTTGTGCAGTAGAAATCACTAGTTGAGCAGTGACCATGCCAATCACTTTGCCGGCGGTATTCTTAGCTACTTGTACAGTCGCAGTGTTGCGATTTTTAATGATTAACTCTAGCCCTTTTTTTTGTTTAGATAAATCTGGGCTAAAGTCTTTTTCAATGGTAAATAAGTCTGATAACAAGCTAACTAAGTCATCAATGTCAGATTCATTTGCTACTTGATAGTTAATATTTTCCATGAGTTGAATTTTGCCTACTCTTCAAAATTTTCTTTATCAGGTGCATCGTAATGAATAATGGCTAGAAATTTAATCGGGGTTTCAATCAAGTTTTCAGGGCGATGCGGAATTTCTCCCTGAAAGGTAAGAGAATCACCTTTGTTTAATACAAACGTGTCTTTACCAACTCTATATTCGAGTGTGCCTTCAAGCATATGAATAAACTCAGTGCCAGGGTGCTCAAAGGCTGGGAACTCTTCACATGAATCTTCAAGTGAAATTAAGAAGGGTTCGAAAGTCTTGTGAGGGCCTTGGTCATAGGCCAGCAATTGGTAGGTGTGACCAACTCGCGTGCCTCTTCTAACCACTTCCATGCCTTCACCTTTTTTAACAAGCTGGGCGGCACCACGCGGTAGATTATAGTTTTGAAAGAGTTTAGATAAAGTTACACCTAAGGCATTGGCAAGCTGCTCTAAGGTTTCTAAGCTAGTAGCTGCTAGGCTATTTTCAATCTTACTCAGCATCCCACGACTAATGCCAGCACGTTCAGATACGTCTGCTATGGTGAGATTATGTTCTAGCCTCAGTTGGCGTATGGTTGTGCCTAAATGTCGACCGAGCGATTTATTGCGCTCATCTACTTTTACATCTTCAGTTTCTTTTTTTGCAGCCATATAATTGTCCGAAGCTATTAACAATCCTAATATTACAAGAGACTTCACCTAACTTGTAAATAAATTCTTTTTATTCACTAAAGTTGCAGAAATTATAACAAACATTCATAAAAGTTTCACTCAGGTAATAATAGTTAATGTAAAATTAAAAAATGATATGTTTTATTGATGTTTCTTTAATGTATGCATTTTATGCTTACTAAAAAATTACTTAATTATTAGGAGAGTATTGTGAGTGAACGTATTGTAATGAGAACGGGTGAGGCTTTGGTAGCAGGCGGGCCTCCAGGTACAGCGGCTGAGCCAGAAGTGATCATTGGTGAGTTAGACGGGCCAGTAGGAACGGCAATTGCAACTTTGACAGGTGATCAGGTTGCAGGGCACACGCGTGTTTTTGCTTTATTGAATACAGATATTCAAGTAAGACCAGTGACATTAATGGTAAGTAAAGTGACTGTTAAAGAAACTAAATATACCAATATTTTAATGGGTACCGTGCAGGCTGCAATCGCGAATGGTGTGCTTGATGCAGTTCGCGCAGGTGATATCCCTAAAGAGCGCGCTAATGATTTGGGTATTATTGTTTCAGTTTGGTTGAATCCAATGGTGACAAAAGACGATAAATTAGACCATAAGATTTTGTTTGATATTCACCGCAAGGCTACTGCAATGGCTATTCACAAAGCCATGAACAATAAACCTGATATTGATTGGTTGCTTGAGAATCAAGACAAAATTACTCACAAATATTACCAAATGGGTTTAGACGGTAAGCTTTAAGCTACTTTTGAGCCTCAGCCCAGTTGAGGCAAGTCTTGAGTAGATCGGCTAGCAAGGGCTTAACTTTCAACGCCAGTTCGGCATCATATTTATATGGAGGATTTTCCTCCATATAAATGCATTGGCTCATTTCCAGCTGTACTGCATGTATATTCATACTACGCACTCCATAATGCCTTGTGATGTAACCACCTTTAAAGCGTCCATTGAATACATGGCTATAAGCTTTAGCATGAATCGATTCACGCATGGTTGCTGCTAGGGCATCTTGCAATGAAGTGTCGCATGAGCTTGAATCTGCAGTACCAAAATTCAAATCAGGTAATTTCCCACTAAAGAATCTTGGCACCTGCGATGCAATAGAATGCGCATCCCACAATACCGCCACACCATGAATAGCTTGTATTCTTTGAAGCTCAGTGGTTAGTTTTTGGTGATAAGGCTGCCAAAATTGTTCAATACGACTTTCTATCTCCTTTTCATCTGGTTGTTCTTCATCCAGATATATTGCGCTTTTGGCAAAGGTATCAATTGGGCATAAACCCGTCACATCCTGCCCTGGGTAGAGTGAAGTATTCTCAGGTGATCGATTTAGGTCTATCACATAGCGTGCGTATTCAGCTGATATAACAGAAATATCTAACTCTTTAGCCATGTCATACAGGATAGGCAAATGATAATCAACGTCTGGTAATAGTGCCGCATCAGGCGTTAGCCTGCGTTTAATATCTTTAGGTATGCCAGTGCCAGCATGTGGCATAGAGATCAGCAAGGGCGAGTTTCCGCTGTGAAAATGATAAGTTTTATCCATTGCTACCTTTTCCTTTACATATTCTCTAACTACTACTTTAGTAGTACTACCAAATTCCTAATTTACCTAACTTATTCATATATATAGTAAACATACTATGACTTTATCATAAGTTTCATTGTAATTAAAAAAGTTTCATTTATGTATTGACATACGATATTGTGATATGGCTTAATACGTCAACAAAGTTTCATACAGATTAAAAAAGTTTATGAAGCTTAATGAATGGCAAAGCAGTCGTTAATTACTTTAAAGATTAATAATTAGGTTTCATGGAGTTAAGAAATGCCCTTAAGATTACTTAAATTCGCACTGTCAAAAGAGCATCCAGCACCACGCTTTTTTAAGTCGCACGAGACCCCAAAGAAATCATACGACGTAGTGATTATCGGCGGCGGTGGACATGGTTTAGCAGCAGCTTATTACTTGGCTAAAGACCATGGTATTACTAATGTGTGTGTGCTTGAAAAAGGTTACATAGGCGGCGGTAATACAGGACGCAACACGACCATCGTTCGTTCAAACTACCTCACACCAGAAGGCGTTAATTTCTATGATGCCAGCGTCAAGATCTACGAAGGTCTTTCTGAAGAGCTAGATTTAAATCTTTTCTATTCAACACGTGGTCACTTCACCCTTGCACATACTGAATCAGCGATGCGTACTATGAGGTGGCGTGCTGAAGTAAATAAACATGTAGGCGTTGAGAGTCGTGTAGTTGGTCCTGATGAAATCGCTAAAGCTTGTCCTCAGTTAGATTTAAGCTGTAGTGGTCAAGCGCCAATCTTAGGTGCTTTGTTTCATGCGCCTGGTTCAGTGGCTCGTCATGATGGCGTAGCTTGGGGTTATGCACGCGGTGCAGACCGTTTAGGTGCCGAAATTTACCAAAATACTGAAGTGCTTGGTATTGATGTTAAGAATGGCAAGGTCTGCGGTGTTAAAACCAATAAAGGTTACATAGAAACTAAACAAGTGCTATCAGCAGTGGCTGGCTTTACGCCACGTATCACAGAGATGGTAGACCTTGAAACACCGATTGTTATTCATCCATTACAAGCCTGCGTGACTGAGCCTATGAAACCTTGGTTAGACACTATTTTGGTTTCAGGCAGCTTACATGTGTATGTGAGTCAATCTTCTCGCGGAGAGTTAGTGATGGGGTCATCGCTTGACCCTTATGAAGTGCATTCAACGCGTTCTACATTAGATTTCGTAGAGGGACTTACTTCTCATATGTTGGATATGTTCCCTTTCTTATCCAATGTAAAAGTTGTGCGCCAATGGGCAGGTATGGCTGATATGACGCCAGATTTCGCACCGATTATGGGTAAAACACCTATCGAAGGTTTTTATCTAGATGCAGGTTGGGGTACTTGGGGCTTCAAAGCTACACCTATTAGCGGCAAAACCATGGCACAAACCATTGCAAATGATAGTGCACCAGATTTAATTCACTCATTCCGCTTGTCACGTTTTGAAGATTACGAACTGACTGGGGAAAAGGGTGCGGCGTCAGTGGGCCATTAGCGGCTTATTCACGCGAGTTAAATAATCAGAGGAATATGAAATGAAATTACTCACCTGTCCCATGAATGGAACAAGACCGCTAAGCGAGTTTGTCTTCGGTGGCGAATATAGACAAGCGCCAGATCAGGATACTTGTACTGATGCTGAGTGGGCTGCTTATGTGCATAACCGCAGCGGTGCGCCTGGCGACAAAAAAGAATGGTGGTATCACTCACCAAGCGGCACATGGTTTATTGCAGAGCGCAATACGCTGACAGATAAAGTCACACGTACCTATCTTCTTGGCCAAAACAATACAACTCAGGAGGAAGGCAAATGATTTTTCGTACACCCAAGCAAGCCGGGGAATGGGTTAACCGAACAAAAAAAATCAACTTCACTTTTGAAGGTGAAGCGTTTTCAGCATTTGAAGGCGATACCATTAGCAGCGCATTGTGGGCTGCTGGTCAAAAAGTATTAGGTCGTAGCTTTAAATATCACCGTGCACGTGGGGTATTGAGCTTAGCAAACCATGATGTGAACGTTCTTGTGACTGACGGCATAGATACTAACATTCGTGCCGATGTGGTTGAAGTGAAAGAGGGCATGGTCTTGACCGCAGTGAATACCAGTGGAGGCGTTAAAAAAGATAAGAATAGCTACATTGATTCTATTTCACCATTATTGCCGGTTGGTTTTTACTATAAAGCTTTCCATACGCCACGTCGATTATTTCCATTTTGGGAAAGCGTCATTCGTAAGGCTGCTGGTTTGGGTATCGTCAATTTTGATTACCCTCGCATCTTAAAACGTAAAACACACTCCCATTGTGATGTGCTGGTGATCGGTGCAGGTCCAACAGGTTTAACAGCAGCTTGTGCTGCAGCAGAAGCTGGCCTTGAAGTGACGATTGTGGATGAGAACCGTCAGCTTGGCGGCAGCTTAGGCTATAACCGTGCTGGTGACTCAAGCGTGGTTTCACAGCTTGATATTTTATTGGCTAAGGCTGCCAATATGCCAAATATTAAGGTAATGGCAGGTGCTTATGCCGCTGGTTACTACCCAGATCATCTTATTCCTGTAGTAAGCGATTCTGGCATCAATAAAGTCCGTGCTAAGGCTGTGATTGTTGCCAGTGGTGCTTTTGAACAACCACCAGTATTCAGATACAACGATTTACCAGGTGTGATGTTAGGCTCTGCTGTGCAGCGTTTAATCTACCGTTACGCAGTGAAACCGTTTAATAATGGCATCGTCGTAACAGCCAATGATTACGGCTATCGTGTTGCCTTAGATTTGTTGCAAGCTGGTACCAAAATTGCAGCTTTGGTCGATATGCGCCAAACAGGCAGTGCTGCATATAGTGCTGTACTTGCAAAGCGTGGTGTTAAAGTTTATATCGGTCATTGTGTTTATGAAGCGATTGCATCTTCAGACAAATCTGGTGTTCGCGGTGCAGTGATTTGCGCGTATGACGAAAAGCAAAATATTGCCTTAACTGATAACAAATTTACACTTGAGTGTGATGGTGTTGCGATGAGCGCAGGCTGGGCACCAGCAGGTGCTTTACTGTATCAAGCTGGTACAGGCATGCAGTTTGATTATGACGTAGAGCAATTTGTCCCAAGTCGCTTACCAAATGGTATGTTTGCCGCTGGTAAAGTGAATGGTGTCTTTGAGCTTGAGCAGCGCGTGCGTGATGGTGTTCGTGCAGCGAATGATGCAATCCGTCATTTAGGTCTGCAAGCCCCACAAAATGAGGCTGAGAAGCATGTAGGCATTTCTCCTAGCCATCCTTACCCTATGGTGCCACATCCTAAAGGTAAAAACTTTGTAGACTTTGACGAAGATATTCAAATCAAAGATTTTGTGAACGCGGCTAAAGAGGGCTTTGACAATATCGAGCTAATGAAGCGCTTTACTACAGTGGGTATGGGTCCTAGCCAAGGTAAGCATTCCAATATGAATGCGATTCGAATCTTAGCTAAGATTCGTGACTTGCCAGTGGAGAAAATTGGCACAACGACTTCAAGACCATTTTTTCATCCAACACCAATCGGACACTTAGGCGGACGTGGTTTCCATTCACACCGTTTGACTTCCTTGCATGATTGGCATCAGGCAAATGGCGCAGTGTTTACAGATATTGGCGCATGGAAACGTGCGGCTTATTACCCCGCAGCTGGTCAGTCTAAAGAAGATGCAATTCAAACTGAAGCACTTGCAGTGCGTAAAACCGCTGGCATCATTGATGGTAGCTCATTCGGCAAGATTGAAATTCATGGTCCAGATGCAGCTTTGTTCTTAGAGCGTTTTTTCACTGGTGTTTATACAGACCAAAAAGTAGGCTCATGCCGTTATGTGATGTTGCTTGATGAGTCAGGCGTAGTGGTTGACGACGGTATTGCAAGCCGCCTTGCAGATGATTTGTTCTATCTTTCTATCGGCACATCCAATGCAGCCGCTGTTTACCGCGAAATGCAACGTTCGCAACAGATGTGGCAACTTAATCTTGGTTTAGTGAATGTGACTGGGGCTTTTGGTGCTATCAATATTGCCGGCCCAGCTGCGCGTGAGATTCTCTCAACACTGACCGACTTAGACCTGTCCTACGAGTCATTCCCGATGAGTAGTGTGCGTGAAAGCCAAGTAGCTGCTGTAGAAACACGCATGATTAGAGTGGCATTCGTAGCAGATAACGGATATGAATTACACGCACCGATGGGGCAAATACCATATCTTTGGAATGCCTTGATAGCCGCTGGTAAGAAGCACGCGTTACGTCCATTTGGTAGTGATACACAACGCTTGTTACGTCTTGAAATGGGTCATGCGATGCCAGGGGTTGATACTGACGGCTTAACTAATCCATTTGAAATTGGTGCTGAGTGGGCAATAAAAATGAGCAAGCCTTACTTTATTGGGCAACGAAGCTTAACAATTTTAGCTAAACGTCCATTAAGAAAACAATTAGTGCCTTTTGTATTGGCTGAAAACTACACAGGTGAAATGCCTATGGATTGCAACTTGGTTGTAGATGGACGCGATATTTTAGGTCGTGTGACGAGTATCAGTTACAGCAAATACCTTGATCGTTGCATAGGTTTTGCCTATGTGACACCTTCTAAAAAAGAAGCAGGTTCAGTATTCCAAATTCGTGTGGATAGTGGCGCATTAGTCGCCGCGACCGTGATTAGAACCCCATTTATTAAGACTTTAAAGGGAGCATGATATGCAACAGTTTGACGTCAAAAGTATCATCCAAACATCACCTGTAGCGCATGCTCAACCAAGAGACTCTGCTAAATGGGAAGTGATTAACGGCATGGATACAGCAGTGGAGTTTGCAAGTACCGCGATTGAAGATGCCAGAAAAAAAGTGCTAGGTGTTGCTGATGTAAGTTGTTTATCGCGCTATGGCGTGAAAGGGCCTAACGCAACGCAATGGTTGCTTGAGCGCGGAATAGCGATTCCAACTACACCGAACTCATGGACGATATGTGAACAAAAAACATTGGTTTTACGCCTGGGTTCAAGCGAATTCTTGATTGAAGACCAGCTGGGCGGTTCAGCCTGTACTCGATTAGCCAGTGATGCAACGCGTGTAGCAAGTGTTTACAAAGTGCCACGTGCAGATGCTGCATTTATTGTCAGTGGTAGCGAAGCACTTAACTTGTTTTCTGAACTTTGCTCACTCGATTTACGTGAGAAATCACTTGCTACAAAAGACCTCATCATGACTCAAGTAGCAGGGATTTCGGCCACCGTTATACGCCAAACCTTAAACGGAGAACCAGTCTACCGTGTTTGGTGTGATGGTACTTACGGACCTTATATGTGGGAAGTGTTAATAGAAATTGCGACAGAACTAGGTGGCGGTGCAGTAGGGCTTGCTCAGTATCAGAACTCTTAGTATCAAAACTGGAGTTTAGTGTCAGAACAAGAGCTTGCGATAAAAAATAAAGCTAGTGCTGAGAAATCGTTGGAGATGACTTAATTTAAGGTTGATGCGGATACATTTTATTAATGTAGAAACATCGGATTTTCAGGGAGAAATGAATGAAAACGTTTGATGAAGCAAAAAAGTTTCTAAAAGATAATGATGTTAAGTACATATTAGCTCAGTTTGTGGATATACATGGTGTTGCTAAGGTTAAGTCAGTGCCAGCCGAACATCTCGGTAGTATTCTTAAAGGTGGCGCTGGCTTTGCTGGTGGAGCAATTTGGGGTATGGGCATTGCACCTAATGGTCCAGATTATATGGCGGTCGGTGATTTATCAACCCTCACATTAGTACCTTGGCAACCAGGCTACGCGCGCATTGTTTGTGATGGCCACGTTAATGAAAAGCCTTATGGACATGACTCACGTGTAGTCCTCAAAGCGCAAACTGACCGTCTTGCCAAAAATGGCTGGATTCTTTACACAGGACTAGAACCAGAATTCTCTTTGCTGCGTAAAGATGAAAAAGGCGGTATTCACCCGTATGACTCAACTGATACATTGCAAAAACCTTGTTATGACTATAAGAGCATGTCAAAACAATCAGCGTTTTTGGAGCGATTAACAGAAACGTTAATTGCAGCTGGCTTAGATATTTACCAAATCGACCATGAAGATGCAAATGGTCAATTTGAAATCAACTATACCTACGCAGACTGTTTAAAAAGTGCAGATGATTACTTGATGTTCAAAATGGCGGCCAGCCATATTGCCAATGAGTTAGGCATGATTTGCTCGTTCATGCCGAAACCTTTTGGCAATCGCCCAGGCAATGGTATGCATATGCATATGTCGATTGGCGACGGCAAGAAAAGCTTGTTCCATGACGATAGCGATACAACTGGCCATGGTTTATCAAAATTAGCATATCACTTTATGGGCGGTATTCTTGCGCACGCGCCTGCAATCACGGCCTTAGCTTGCCCAACGGTTAACTCATATAAACGTCTAGTGGTGAGCCAGTCTCTCACCGGCTCTACATGGGCGCCAGCGTATATTTCTTATGGCAATAACAACCGTTCAACGATGGTACGTATTCCATATGGTCGTTTAGAGCTGCGCTTACCAGATGGTAGCTGCAACCCATATCTAGCGACGGCTGCAGTGATTGCTGCGGGTCTTGATGGTGTTAAACGTGAACTGCATCCAGGTGCTGGTCATGCCAATAATTTATATGACTTGTCTCCTGCACAAATGCGCGAGCAGGGCATCGGAATATTGCCACAAAGTTTGAGTGAAGCTATAGACGAATTTGAGGGGGACAAAGTCATTCGTGATGCATTGGGTGATTCGCTATCTGAAGAATTTATCAAAATTAAGCGTGCGGAATCGATGGAGTATCAGCGCCATGTTTCAGATTGGGAAATCAATCGCTACGTAGAGTTTTTCTAGATTTTAGTGACTGGTTTTATTGTAAGAGCAAAAATTTAACTATATTTGTAAGGAGAAAAGTATGTGTGGAATTGTCGGATTATTAGTAAGAAATCCCAAATTGCGTGACTCAATTGGTGAGCTCATGATGCCTATGCTAATCGGCATGACTGAGCGTGGGCCTGACTCAGCTGGTATGGCGATGTTTACGGCGCCAGTAGCCGCTGATGCGAGAAAATTCAGCCTGTATTCTGGTGCTACAGATTTCAACTGGACTAAATTAGGCCATGATTTTGAGAAACACTTAAGCATCAAGGCTAAGATTGAACCAAAAGAAAATCATGCTGTGTTAACGACAACGCTTGAGCCAGCAACAGTAAAAATGTGGTTGAAAGAACATTACCCACAATTACATTTGTTGTCTGTTGGTCAGTTAATGGACATCTATAAAGACGTAGGCACACCACAACAAGTGGCTGACCGTTATGACTTTAAAAACTTCAAAGGCACGCACTTGGTTGGTCATACGCGTATGGCAACTGAATCTGCTGTGACGCCTGCACATGCACACCCATTTACCGCTGGTGAAGACTGGTGCTTAGTACATAACGGTTCTTTATCAAACGCGAATAGTCTACGCCGTAAATTGCAAAAAGAAGGTATCGAGTTTGAAACAGATAACGATACTGAAGCTGCTTGCCGCTTTTTGCAATGGCGTATGCGTGAAGGTGATGATCTTAAAACTGCATTGAATCATGGTTTTGAAGAGCTGGATGGTTTTTACACATTGTTAATGGGTACAAGTACTGAGCTTGCTTTAGTGCGCGATCCATATGGCTGCAAACCAGCGATTATTGCTGAACATGATGACTATGTTGCAATTGCTTCTGAGTTCCGCTCATTAGCCCATTTGCCAGATATTAAAAACGCGAAGGTGTTCGAACCTTCACCTAAGGAGATGTATGTATGGAAACTCTAAAATTTGACTTAGACACCAAACCATTACGTGAAGTGAATCAATTCCTTCATGGTGATGCGAGTAGTCTGAATGGAAAAAAGGTTGTCATTGAGAATCCAAATGGCGCGCATAACGTAGCAGTAGGTTTGAAAGCCGAAGTGGACGTGACGATTAAAGGCCATGCTGGCTATTACGCAGCTGGTATGAATCAAATCGCTAAAGTGACCATTGAAGGCAGCGCAGGTAGTGGTGTGGCTGAAAACATGATGTCAGGTGTTGTGCATGTGAAAGGTTTCGCTTCAAATGCGGCTGGCGCAACTGCCAACGGTGGCTTGCTGATCATTGATGGTGATGCTGGCTTACGTACAGGTATTGCGATGAAAGGCGTTGACATTGTAGTTGGTGGTTCAGTGGGTAGCTTCTCAGCTTTCATGGCGCAAGCAGGTAACTTTGTCATCTTGGGTGATGCAGGTGAAGGTCTTGGCGACTCAATTTATGAAGCTAAGTTGTTTGTGCGCGGTAAGGTGAAAAGCCTGGGCGCGGACTGCGAAGAAAAAACAATGAATGCGGAAGATAAACAAATTCTAGCTGATTTGTTGAAAAAATCAGGTCATGCAGATGTCAGCCCAGATAGCTTTAAGCAATATGGCTCTGCCCGTACCTTGTACCACTTCCATGTTGATAATGCAGGAGCATACTAAAATGAGTGACGATAAATCAAAAGAAGTACATAAAATCCCTCAAACGACACCGCGTTATTCTGCAACGTTTGATGAATATACTAACTCGGAAATCAGACGTGCTGCCGCAACAGGTATCTACGATATTCGTGGCGCAGGTTCAAAACGCAAATTGCCGCACTTTGATGACTTGCTATTCCTAGGTGCATCAGTCAGCCGCTATCCGTTAGAAGGCTACCGTGAAAAATGTGGTACTGATGTAGTTTTGGGTACACGTTTTGCTAAGAAACCAATTCATTTAAAAACACCAGTGACAATTGCTGGTATGAGTTTCGGTTCATTATCAGGCCCAGCTAAAGAATCATTAGGTCGTGGTGCAACAGCTGCTGGCACAAGTACAACGACTGGTGATGGTGGCATGACACAAGAAGAACGTGGCCACTCTACAACACTCGTTTATCAATACCTGCCTTCACGTTACGGTATGAACCCAGACGATTTACGCAAAGCAGACGCGATTGAGTTGGTGATTGGTCAAGGCGCTAAACCAGGTGGCGGCGGTATGTTGCTAGGTCAAAAAATTACAGCACGTGTTGCAAAAATGCGTTGCTTGCCAGAAGGTATCGACCAACGTTCCTCATGTCGTCATCCTGACTGGACTGGTCCAGATGACTTGGAAATTAAAATTGCTGAACTGCGTGAAATTACAGACTGGGAAAAACCAATCTACGTAAAAATAGGGGCAACACGTCCTTACTTCGATGTGGCGCTTGCTGTTAAAGCCGGTGCAGATGTCATTGTGTTGGATGGTATGCAAGGTGGTACTGCGGCGACTCAAGAAGTATTTATTGAGCATGTTGGTATACCAATCTTGGCTGCAATTCGTCCAGCAGTGAAAGCATTGCAAGATTTAGGTGTTTATCGCAATGGTAAAGATAGTGTGCAATTGATTGTTTCTGGTGGCATTCGTAACGGTGCTGATGTCGCTAAAGCAATTGCTTTGGGTGCTGATGCAGTGGCGATTGGTACAGCGGCTTTGATCGCACTTGGCGATAATGATCCGCATCTTGAAGAAGAGTACCAAAAGTTAGGTACAACTGCTGGTGCTTATGATGACTGGCACGAAGGTAAAGATCCTGCAGGTATTACTACGCAAGATCCTGAACTAATGAAACGTGTTGACCCAATCAAAGCGGGTCATCGTTTGGCTAACTATATTGCAGTGATGACAATGGAAGCACAAGTAGTTGCACGTGCTTGCGGCAAATCACATTTGCATAATCTAGAGCCAGAAGACTTGGTGGCATTAACAATCGAAGCTTCAGCAATGGCACAAGTGCCTTTAGCTGGTACTAGCTGGATTCCAGGAGTTTCTAAATTCTGATTCTTTTCTAAAAGTTTCCCTCCCAATTTTATTGGGCTTTATGAGGGTATGCGTAATGAATAGTTTTTTCTACTTTAAGGCGGGCTTATCCTCCAACTACCAAATTAAGGTAGAAAAAACGTTCATATTAAATGCGCATACTCTCACTTTTTATTTGTGCGGCTTAACCATAGCCGCATTTTTTTCGCCTAGAGGAATAGCTTTATTACAAAACCCATGTCGATACTTAATTAACCTACCATTTTGGTGACTACAGTAATCGTTCTTTCAACAGGTTTTATGTCACACGTTCTATTTCACAAGTATTCCAATATATAAAAAATTATGAGGAGAGTGTTATGAGAGATGATAATAAAAAAAGAATGAATGACATGTATACACGAGACTGCCTGATGGCTTGGTTCGATGTTGCATTGTTATGGGCAGCTGTAATTTTTGTGCTAATTGCGATATTAGGCATAGTGAAAGACGACAACATTCGCACCGTACTTTACGTGGCTAGCTTTATGTTGATGCTTTTCAATACAGCGTCAGTTTTTGCCATGACCAAGCACTTCAAAGAAGATAAAGACTTCATCTATGGTTTAGATATCAAACATCTAGACGCCAACCGTGCCGCTAAAATCAACCATTAGGAGAACCGTATGAGTAAAAATTATACCCCTCCAAAACAGGGCATGTTCGGTCAAATCTTTGACACAATTTTAGTTTTAGTCTTGGTTTACGCCAGTTTAATGGTGCCATTGCTATTCAAGGCAGAAGCGAAAGCTGAAGCTGCCGCAGCAAATGCAGCAGCCGTTGTAAAAGTCAGCTGGGAATCTTTAGGCCAGAATGAGATACAGCAACAGCAATGGGTAAAACTTGGTTATGACCCTGAAAAAGCTGCAACGTTAATTAACAGCAGGTTCGATTACAGCATCGATCCAATGATGTTGATTATTACCATACTTGTGGTTGCTGGTTACTTCATTTTTATGTTGAAGGTGTCAGATAAACAATACCGCGAAGTCATTAGAGAAAAATTCGATAATAAATAGTTGCTCACTTTAAAGGGAGAAATATCATGAAATTTTGGGATATTCTGGTGTATGCAGCATGGAGCATATCAGCGGTCATGTTGGTTTGGATGGTAGTAGATGCATTTATGATTTCTTCGCAATACGACGAAGAATATTTGATGAGCTCACGTGAAGGCGGTGAAGACGATGTCGTTCATGGCGTTCATATGGAAGAGGAGCGCACATAATGGCTAAAGAGAAAATTACGACTAGCAATAGTAAGCCTATCGCTATGCTTAAAGTACTCAACCCATTTCACATATGGGCTTTGGGTGTTGGTATTGTGTTGGTGGGTGAGTTTATGGGCTGGAACTTTACAGTAGGTAAGGGCGGCGCTTACGCTTCGCTGATTGCTTGTTGGGTGATCGGGTTGTTATACACCTGTGTAGCGATGATCGATTCTGAAGTGACTTCAACAGTGGCTGCAGCAGGTGGGCAGTATACGCAGGCTAAGCACATTATTGGCCCACTGATGGCGTTTAACGTCGGATTGTACCTGGTGATGGCATACACTATGTTATGTGCTGCTGACGCGCTGGTGGTGGGGGATCTGATGAAATCAGGTGCAGAGGTGATGGGTTATGCCAACCTTGATACCAAGCCGTTCGTGGTGTTGACTGTGGCCTTTTTGGCATGGCTTAACTATCGTGGCGTATTTGCAACATTGACGCTTAATTTGGTCATTACTTTTCTTGCCTTTACTTCTTTAATCGTGCTGTTTCTGGCTGTTGATCCTCTTCATCAAGGTGTCGTGCTGCAGCATCAGGCATTACTCACAGATTTGCCTTATGGCTGGATAGGGGTGGTTGCTGCGCTTCAATTCGGTATGTGGTATTACTTGGGTATTGAAGGCACATGTCAGGCAGCAGAAGAGGTTCGTTCTGCAGGCCGTTCTATCCCGCTTGGTACGATGGGCGGCATGATGACATTGTTAGTCGCTGCCACAATTACATGGTTTGTGGCAACAGGTTTGATGCCTTGGCAATACTTAGGACAAGCAGTGACACCTATGTACGATGCGGCAACCTTGTTAGGTAGCAGTCAACTGCAATTGATGTTATTTGTGGCGACAGCTTTTGCAGCAATTGCTTCAGCAAACGGTTGTATAAATGATGCGTCACGCGCTTGGTTCTCGTTAGGTCGTGACCGTTATATGCCAGTGTTCTTTGGCGCCATCCATCCTAAATATCGCACGCCTTATCGCTCAGTACTATTTTTAGTGCCAATCGCGATTTCGTTTGCGTTTACAGGGTTGTTGGATCAAGTGATTACGTTCTCTATCTTATCAGGCTTGCTTGGCTATACGTTTATGACATTTAACATGATTAAATTCAGAAAAATGTGGCCATTGGGTTCGATACACCGTGGTTATATTCATCCGTTCCATCCGATACCGGCGATTACCTTGTTAACCTTGTGTTGTGCAACTTATTTTGCAACATTCTTGGGTTATGGTGCTTCACTGCTATCTATCATGGCGTTCTATATCTTGGCATCCATCTGGTTTGTGTTGCGTCGTTATAAGTTTGTAAAACGCGCAGACCAGTTCACGATGCCTTGGCCTCGTCCAAAAGGTTATTAGCCTTATCAAGTGATGTAAACCATTGGCAGCGGCTTAAACCCCGCTGCCACATAAGGCTTAATATGAATATAGTCGTTTTACTATTACTCATTGTGATGACTGTGATGCTGTATCGCAAATACAGTCATGCTGTACATTACAAGACCGATGCTAGAGGTCGGATCTTTGACGAGTGTTCACCATTAGTGACAAATGCGCAGCAACGTTTAGACAAAGCAAATTTACCAGTACTTGAAGGTGATTACGACGGTTATAAGGTGTCGCTGAGTATTGTAGAAGATACACTGGGCTGGCGAAAAGTGCCTCCGCTCTGGCTGTTAGTTAAGGTGGAAGCTAATGTGCATAGTACTGGCACTTTAGACTTCATCGTTAGGCCTTCTAATAACGAGTTCTATAGCCCTTCATGGCAGTGGAATGGGAATTTAGCTATTCCAGCAAATTGGCCACAACATGCCATTCTTAAATATCAACATCAAGCAGCTGATTTGGCTTTAATTAATACTTTCATTCCACAACTGTTTGTCGATGCGAATATGAAGGAGTTATTGATCATGCCTAATTTCACTAGATTGACCTATATGGTGAAGCAGGCTGAGCGGGGCGAGTACCTCATCATGCGAAATGCTATTTACGAAAATACACCTATTTCCAGCTCTGTAGTTGAGGCCTTATTAAAACAGGCTATCGCTATACGTCTAAATATTGAGAATTCAGAAGCCGATGCATTAATTCAAGCGGCATAAAAAGGTAATCTATGACAACTAATGATAACCAACCTTTACAAAAACCTTTAGACGCAAAACTGGTATTACTTGTCGCTATTTTCCTGCCAGGTATGGGGCAGGTAATCAATAATGCACCTAAGAGAGGCTTCTTTATGGCGTGTTTTATGATTATTCTCGGGCTTATTACCTTCAACTTAGCGCAACCACATATTTCAATGGTTGGTAAGTTATCAGGTGGAATTTTCATCTATGCGATTTCTATCTTAGATGCCTATTATTGGGCGAAATATCGCATGGAAATATTTTCAAGCGAGCATTAATTAGACATTTATGTTTGTTTGGCATACCTACCCAAACGTAGTAGTACTTAAAGAGAATTGTTAAGAAAGCAGCCAAGAATGAGAATGTATTACGTAAGTTTGACGATAAGTCATCTCCTAACCTTACGTTGAGTAGCAACCTTAAAGGAGGCAAGCAGTTTACATATTGGGTTTGCACTTGCCTCCTTCTTTTTAAGTGTTTTTAAATTGCATCTCAGTACATTATTCAAGTGATTGGTATGAATAAAGTAATTTTAGAAAGTAGATACATATGAATTTGCCTATAGATTTTTCATTACAAGATGTACAAAACTTAGCAGACACTCGCCAGCTGGCGATTGATAAAGTAGGTATTCGTGGAATACGACATCCAGTTATTGTAAAAGATAAGGCTGGCAGTGCTCAGCACACTGTTGCAATGTTTAATATGTACGTGCACTTGCCTAAGCATTTTAAAGGCACGCATATGTCTCGTTTTGTCGAGATACTCAATGAAAATGAGCGTGAAATATCGGTAGAGAGTTTCAAGAGTATCTTGCAAGAAATGGCGATAAGGCTGGAAGCGAAATCTGGTCATATCGAAATGACTTTCCCGTATTTCATCAATAAATCTGCGCCGGTTTCTGGTGTGAAAAGTTTACTTGATTATGAAGTTACTTTAATTGGCGAGATCAAAAATGGCAAACATGATGTAAAAGTGAAGGTGTTAATTCCAGTCACCAGTCTTTGCCCTTGTTCTAAGAAAATTTCAGCTTACGGCGCACACAACCAGCGCTCCCACGTCACTATTACTATCGCCCTACACGAGTTTATGTGGCTTGAAGATATGATCAAGATGGTCGAAGCGCAAGCATCTTCTGAACTTTACGGCCTGCTTAAACGACCCGATGAAAAATATGTGACTGAACGGGCTTACGATAATCCTAAATTTGTAGAAGATATGGTGAGAGACATTGCGACAGTATTTAAAAATGATCCTCGCGTTAAAAGCTATGTAATTGAATGTGAGAATTTTGAGTCTATACACAACCATTCAGCATATGCATGTATCTCAAGTGAACCCACAGTAAATATTGAAGATAAACCTGTTAAACGATATGAAGCTAACGCTGTAAGCCCATGTGTTTCTAGCGAAAGTGGTTATTGAGAGTAAGTGATGAACAACATTGTTAACCTAAAATATTTAGAGCACGCACTCACGATACCTTCGTTTGAGCTGTTGGATAAGCCTAGCGTAACTATTAGCCCAATGATTGAAATTATTGAAGAAATGCGCCAAGGCCGTATGGTGGTGCTTTTGGATGATGAAGATCGAGAGAATGAAGGCGACTTAGTCATGGCGGCACAGTTTGTGACACCATCTGATATCAACTTTATGGCTAAACACGGACGCGGCTTAATTTGCTTAACGTTGACTGAAGAGCGTGGCAAGCAGCTTAATCTTGAGCCTATGGTAACTAAAAATGGTACCAAGATGGGTACCAACTTCACTGTTTCCATTGAAGCTGCTGAAGGTGTTACTACCGGCATTTCAGCGGCAGATAGGGCACATACTATCCAAACCGCAGTCGATGTAAATGCTCGACCAGTCGATATTGTCAGCCCTGGCCATGTATTTCCTTTAATTGCACAAAAAGGTGGCGTGCTGGTACGAGCAGGGCATACAGAAGCAGGCTGTGACATTGCTAAACTTGCTGATCTTGAGCCTGCCGCTGTGATCTGCGAAATATTGAAAGATAACGGCGAAATGGCAAGGCTGCCAGACTTACTTGAGTTTGCAGCAAAGCATGATTTGAAAGTGGGTACGATTGCCGACTTAATTAGTTATAGAAGCCAGACTGAGCGTTTGGTGACTAGAGTAGCTGAACGTAACATCGAAACAGCTTATGGTGAGTTTAAACTAATAGCGTTTAATGATGCCACCGCCAACGAAACACATTTGGCGCTTGTAAAAGGTAAGGTAAGCGCTAGTCAAAGTGTGCTTGTCAGAGTGCATGAGCCTTTAACTTTAATTGATTTGTTAGATGCAAGTAGTAAGAGCCACAGCTGGAGTTTGCCGCATGCGATGGAACACATTAGCAAAGCAGAATCTGGCGTCATTGTTATGCTTAGACGACAAGAAGAAAGTGAGGATATGGTTCATGCAATCAAATCAGCAGGTCAACCAGTTAGCAATCAATATACGCTTAAAGATTATGGGATTGGTGCGCAGATACTACGAGATTTGGGAGTGGTAAAAATGCGCCTGATGGCTGAGCCTCGTAAGATCCCAAGCATGGCTGGATTCGGCTTGGAAGTGACTGAGTTTATAAGTTACGAGGTTTAAGTTGTATCTTGAGTCGCGGTGCTTAGAAAGTGGCACTTAGTAATGGTACCTAGAGTGCCGCTATTTTCCGTAGTTGGAAACAAATACTCTGGCACAAATCAAGCAGATAAAACTTACTGCGCCAATCACTACTATCGCTAAAATATCAGCCCCCGCATAACCCCAAAACTCACTCATCGTTATTCCTTTTGTTAAGGTAGAAGTAGTCCAGTATCTACCATTCTGGTTATTCCAAAATCTGAAACCTGGTATTTAAACAACAGCTTGGCTTTACCATTAATTGTTTCAAGTTTATTTTCAATACGCTTTATCAATCCCGCCGCCGCTAATTCATCTAAAGCAATGCGTATGGTTTTTTCCCTGAAGTCACCAGATTCATCATACTCAGTAAATACTTTCTCAATGAGTTGTTGATCCCAAATCCCACCAGATTTAGAGATGGTGACTAATAGAAATCCTTTGTGATGAAGCTTCATGGATGTGCCTGACGAATATACTTAGGAATACACTTTGGCATCGCTATTGTCACGTAACTCTGCAACGGATTCAGCAGATTCGCTGAACATCACAAAGCTACCTAATACCGTTAAAAACAAACCTACGATGAAATACCATTGCGGTAGTTGCAGCGTAAAAGCTGCAATGAAAATAAGTGCAAAAACCGCATACAGATTGCCGATCGCTTCACCTCGACCTACACCAATTAAACTAAAACTCTTATAAAAAGCCGTATAACAATAAGCATGGCAAGCTGCCGCAAGTACTATCCATAACATGGCTTTGCTATGCGTAAACGTATCAACAATCAATGCTTTGATGGGTAAGTCAGTAAATGTGGCGAGGAAAGGTAATATGAGTAATCCCCAAAATAATATTTCAAACGAGAAGCGACAATGGATACCAACATCGGGGTCAGACACATCCATTGCACGTCCTGCGACCGCACCCTCTGTGCCCCAGCCAATCGCTGACATAATGCCACCTACATAGCCTAACCATGCGTTGGGATTGCTTGCATCCATTTCACCAAACAGGCTAGGGCCATAAATCACCATGCCACCAAAAATAATGATGCACATGCCAATCGCAGCGCGTTTAGAGATTTTTTCTTTGTACCAAAGCCTAGCGATAATTGCGCCTATGACTGGATAAAATAAAGATGAGATTGCAGCAAAGACAGGTCCAACAAAGCCCATTGCCATGTAAGAGCCAAAAATGGCTAAAGGACCGCCACAAAGTGAGGCGAGGGCATACCATTTAGAAATTTTGCTAAAACGTACCATCGTTCGGCCGTAATCTTTAACCTTACCTAGTACCAAGTTCCAAAGTAGTAAAAAGAAAAATACGGTAATGGCATGTATCCACGTCATCACAGCGGTTGCCGCTAATCTTAACGATTGTTGATTCGCTGAAATATCGACGTATGGATGTTCAGACCAAAGTGCCGTGCCAGGCACATACCAAGCACCCCAAAGAATGGCTGTCCAGAGTGCCCACATAAAGCCCCAGCGTTGATTTCTAGCATAATGTTTATGTAAAGCTTGTTTCAGAGCGGCATTGTTCACAATAAAACTCTTTCAGATAGATTGGATCGCTAATCAGACCTGTTCACAAGGCGCTCTGCCGCAGCTGTGAAATTTCGCATTAGCTTGTTTTTTGTTGACGCTTCAAGTCCGATTTGATTGATTGCCTTGTCCATACACGCTAGCCAAATATCTTTTGATTCAGCATTAATCTCTACATGCTCGTGCATGGTTCTCACATTGGAGTGGCCATGTTTCTCAACATATAGCTTAGGACCACCTAAGAACCCTGAAAGAAAGTTGAATTGTTCTAGACGTGAGTGCGCTAAGCCGTTGCCGCGTAGATGCAATAAAAGCAACTTATGAGCAAAATTTTCAGTTTCAACAATGTCATAAAAAACCTTTACTAAGTTTAAAACGCCAGTCTCTCCCCCAACTAGATCATATAAAGAGCTATTTGCAGTATCACTGATTACAGGCTGAATATTCATCTTTCGTCGCTTTCTTGAGGCTGTTATTTAGCTTATATGCACGACGTAATAGTAAACAGAGGAATTGCGAATAAACACTATCTTGAAGGTGTAATACTTAAGAAGTATTTGGCTGGGAAAAATATAGCGCACAATGAATAGGGGCTAGTGTTTGGCAAACTACTACTTTAAGAGTAATCCGTTATGAGAATTGTACTCAACTTATGATTGTCATCAAATGTAAACCAATGCGGAAAGTTTTTTTAGACTCCGTAGATATTTTATTTATAGATGTTTTATTGACAAGTGTTTTATTTAATAGGTGACACGGGCTGATTTTATTGCTTCACCCAGGTGGGCAACTCTACAAAGCGCATTTAGCTTTAGCGGTATTTAGGGTTGTATTGGGAATTTTATAAAAGGGGACTTAAATTGAGTGTAAATTCTGCGGTTGATGCGATATCAGCTGATCTTTCGGAAAACGTTGCAGCACAAAACGCAACGTTACATAGAAAGATCGGCTGGCAAGGCGCATTCTGGGTGGCGAGTGGCGTTCCGGCACTTGTTCTGTTTTCAATTGGTGCGATTGCTGCAACAGTAGGCAAGCCAGCATGGATGATTTGGGCGATTTCCATCGCTTTTGGTTTTATTCAAGCGTTTACTTATGCGGAAATTGCAGGTTTGTTTCCACATAAGTCTGGTGGAGCTTCAATCTATGGTGCGGTTGCATGGGTAAAGTACAGTAAGTTTATTGCACCAGTCTCTGTTTGGTGTAATTGGTTTGCTTGGTCGCCGGTGCTAGCCATTGGTTCTGGGCTTGCAGCAGGCTATATGTTGAGTGCCTTATTCGCGCCAGATGCTGTGATTAACACTTGGCAGATTACCCTGCTAGACTTAGGCATGGTGAAAGACGGATTAGCACTGAGAATAAACGCAACGTTTATTGTAGGTGCAGCTGTTCTGCTGTCTGTATTTGCTGTGCAGCATGGCGGTATATTACGTTCAGCTAAAACAACCATGATCCTTGGCGTGATTGCATTGATTCCATTGATGTTAATTGGTTTAGTACCATTGCTGACAGGAGACATCTCTCAAGCTAACTTCTTACCATTAGCACCACTTGCGCATGACGCAGCAGGCAATGTGACTGATGGTGTATGGGGCATAGAAGGTTGGAAACTAATGGCTGGCGGGCTCTTTATTGCGGCTTGGTCTACTTATGGTTTTGAAACCGCAGTTTGCTATACACGTGAATTTAAAAATCCAAAAACAGATACCTTTAAGGCTATTTTCTATTCAGGTCTGCTTTGCGTGGCTGTATTTACGTTAGTGCCAATCGCTTTCCAAAGTCATTTAGGTTTGGGTCATATGGTAACACCTGCTATCGTTGATGCAGCTGGTGTTGTGATTACTCCAGCAGTCTATGATGGTATGTTAGAAGCTTCAATCTATAGTGGTATGGGCGTGGCAGCAGCATTTTCTGACATTGTAGGCGGTGGTGCATTTGTTGCGAATGTCATGGTAATTATGATGGTGTTAGCTTTAATGCTGTCTATCATGACTTCCATGGCGGGTTCTTCACGCACCTTATACCAAGCCTCTGTTGATGGATGGTTGCCTAAGTACTTGTCTCATGTCAATGATCATGGCGCACCTACAAGAGCGATGTGGACAGACCTGTGCTTCAATCTACTGCTTTTGATGATGTCAGATTATGTGTTTATTCTTGCAGCATCAAACGTAGGCTATATCATTTTCAACTTCCTTAACCTTAACTCTGGCTGGATCCATCGCATTGACAGACCAAAATGGGATAGGCCATATAAAGCGCCAACAATACTCTTGGTATTAGGTGGCATTCTTGGCTTTGTTAACCTGAGCATCATGGGTTTAGGTGCCGATGTATGGGGTGCTGGTACATTGAAGGTCGGCTTGTTATTTGCTGCCTTGATTCTTCCTGTATTCGTTTACCGTCACTATATTCAAGATAAAGGCGTATTCCCTAAACAGATGTTGGAGGATATGCATTTAGATGAACATGAAGATGGTGTAGCAAATAGAGCTGGTGTACTGCCATACATTGCATTAGCTGCAGGTATTGGGTTGGTTTGGTACTTACATAGCCTTTAATTAGCACTAAGTTTTAGTTAATTTCTTAGGTTATCTAGAAAGCGAGCGGGCATATTGTCCGCTCGCTTTTTTTATTGCAATTGCAGGATTTTTTGAGTAACACCTAAGTAGTAAGCCATGAGGGTAATTGTTTACATAGCGCATCAGATTGAGAATAGCCATACAGTAAATTCCTAAACACATCGGAGAGTAATATGGCACGTGATCCAAAACATGACATTCTGTTTGAACCCATTCAAATAGGCCCAAAAACTTTACGCAATCGTTTTTATCAAGTTCCACACTGTATTGGTGCTGGCTCGGATAAACCAGGTTTCCAAGCAGCACATCGCTCAATGAAAGCCGAAGGCGGCTGGGCAGCAATGAATACTGAGTATTGCTCTATCAACCCTGAGTCAGATGATACACATCGTTTGTCAGCGCGTATTTGGGATGAAGGTGATGTGCGCAATTTACGTGCAATGACGGATGAAGTACATAAATATGGTGCGCTTGCGGGTGTAGAGCTATGGTACGGCGGTGCGCACGCACCAAACATGGAATCACGTGCAACAGCTCGTGGACCAAGCCAGTTCGCTTCAGAGTTTGAAACCTTATCCTACTGTAAAGAAATGGACTTTAGCGACATTGCTCAAGTTCAGCAATATTATGTAGACGCGGCTAAGCGCTCACGCGATGCAGGTTTTGATATCGTTTATGTTTATGGCGCTCACTCATACTTACCACTTCAGTTCTTAAATCCGTACTACAACAAACGTACCGATAAATACGGTGGTTCATTAGAGAATCGCGCACGTTTCTGGTTAGAAACTTTAGAAAAAGTTAAACATGCGGTTGGCAGTGAATGTGCCATTGCAACACGCTTTGCGGTTGATACTGTTTACGGCCCAGGTCAAATAGAAGTTGAAGTTGATGGCATGAAATTCGTAGAGTTGGCTGATCCATTAGTGGATTTGTGGGATGTGGATGTCGGCGACATTGCTGAGTGGGGCGAAGATGCAGGTCCATCACGTTTCTACCAACAAGGTCACCAAGTGCCTTGGACTAAATTCGTAAAACAAGTTTCCAAGAAGCCAGTATTGGGCGTAGGTCGCTTTGTAGATCCAGAGAAAATGACTGAGATTGTGACCAAAGGTTATGCTGACATTATCGGATGTGCACGACCTTCAATTGCTGACCCATTCTTGCCACAAAAAATTGAGCAAGGTCGTTATGACGATATTCGTGTATGTATCGGCTGTAACGTTTGTATTTCTCGCTGGGAAATCGGTGGTCCTCCAATGATCTGTACGCAAAATGCGACTGCTGGTGAAGAGTACCGTCGTGGTTGGCACCCAGAGAAATTCCCTAAAACCAAATCAAAAGATTCAGTACTCGTAGTGGGTGCAGGTCCATCAGGTTCAGAAGCAGCACGTGTGTTGTTAGAGCAAGGTTTCACGGTTCATTTGTATGACAAAGCTGAAAAAATTGGCGGTCACTTAAATTCAGTGACAACATTGCCAGGTTTGGGTGAGTGGAGTTATCACCGCGACTATCGTGAAACACAAATCACTAAATTGGTGAAAAAGAACAAAGAAAGTCAGGTTGCACTTGGTCAAAAACCAATCACAGCCGACGAAGTGTTGCAGTATGGTGCGGACAAAGTCATCATCGCGACAGGTTCTTCTTGGAACACAGATGGTAATAACTGCTTAACACACGACGCTATTCCAGGCGCAGATGCCTCATTACCAGACCAATTGACACCTGAGCAAGTGCTAGAAGGTAAAAAGAAAATTGGTAAACGCGTCGTGATCTTAAATGCAGATACTTATTTCATGGCACCCAGTTTAGCTGAAAAGTTGGCGACAGCAGGTCACGAAGTAACTGTGGTTTCTGGCGTGCACATGGCTAACTACATGCACTTTACGCTTGAATATCCAAACATGATGCGTCGTTTACATGAATTACATGTTGAAGAAATTGGTGATCATTTCTGCTCGAAAATTGAAAGCGGTCGTCTGGAAATCTACAACATCTGGGGTGATGGCTCTAAACGTACCTATCGTGGCCCTGGCGTTTCGCCACGCGATGCAAACACAACTCACCGTTGGTTAGAGTTTGATTCATTGATCTTAGTCACAGGTCGTCATTCAGAAAATGCATTATGGAATGAGCTTAAAGCACGCGAATCAGAGTGGGCTGCCAACGACATCAAAGGCATTTACTTGATTGGTGATGCTGAAGCGCCACGCTTGATTGCTGATGCAACCTTTACTGGTCACCGCGTAGCACGTGAGATTGAAGAAGCTAACCCGCAGATTGCAGTGCCATACAAACGTGAAGTAGCTGTATGGGGCGCACCGCATATGCCGGGTGGCACCTTCAAGATCGAGTACAAAGTTTAGATTGGATTAATTAAGCTCGTCGTAAAGCCTTACGACGAGCTTGATGAAGCCCTTTTAAATATAGTCATCTACAAAATATAAATTCAAAAAATAACAACTCTTAATACCCATCAATAGGCGGAGCTAAATGGATAATTCTAAAGAAATCACCCGAGTGCTGTTTGAGAACTTTCAGCCACAGGCGATACATTTATTCTATGCCATAGGTTACTTGGCGATTGCAGTTTTCATTTACGGTGTCTATGTTCAGATTCGTAAATATCGCCGCGGCAAACCAGATGGTTCATGGACTGAGCTGTTTAAACGTTTTGTTGAGATGGTTAAAACGATGGCGACGCATCGTACCTTGGTGCGACGTGACAAAAGCGCAGGGCGCGCGCATGGTTTGATATTCTTAGGCTTCGTGTTGTTGTTTATAGGTACAGCTACCATTACTCTGGAATATGACATTCTGGAGCCGTTGTTTGGCATTAAGTTTTGGTACGGTAACTTTTACTTATTATTCTCACTAGTGCTGGATTTGGCTGGTCTAGGTTTAATTGTTGGCCTTATCTATATGATGTATAGACGTAAATGGCTCCACTTACCTAAGCTTGATTACAAAAGAGTGGATAGACAAGAAGGTGATCCCGACTTTGATCGCAGCCAATATCGCCGCGAAGACTGGGCATTTCTATGGTCATTCATCTTAATAGGCATCACGGGCTTTATTTTAGAAGCCACACGTTTAGTTTGGCTCAATGATCGTCCAGCGGTTTGGGATTATCGTATGTGGTCGCCAGTGGGCGCTTTGCTTGCGCACATCATGCAGGCATTAGGCATGACATCTGAAAGCGCTGGCGCATTCCGCCCATATTTATGGTGGTTTCATGGTTTACTTTCACTGACATTTATTGCCTGTATTCCGTACACAAAAATCAAACATATTTTTACAGCTGCAGCCTCTTTGATGTTCAAAGACCCGTTAGCGGGTAGAAGATTGCCAAAAGTACCAGATGACCAGAAAACGGCAGGTTATAAGACGATTACTGACCTGACTTGGAAAAACTTATTGCATCTTGATGCATGCACTAAATGTGGCAGATGCCAAGAAGCCTGTCCAGCCAACGCAGTTGGCGCGCCATTGTCGCCAAGAGATGTGATTCTCTCTTTACGTGAGTTTGCCAATCATGCATTGAGTGCTAAAGAGTTGCCTAAAGAAGCAGAGCTGGATATTCACGGTAAAGATGTCGGGCAAGTGTTTATGGAAACACTCTGGTCTTGCCGTACTTGCTTGGCTTGTGTGGAGATTTGCCCAGTAGCTGTGGAACATGTGCCTATTATCGTGCAGATGCGACGCAATCTTGTTGAAGCAGGTGAGATGGAGCCTTTGTTAGAAAAAACACTGCAAACCATCCATAAAACCGGCAACTCATTTGGTGAATCTAAACGTAAGAGAGCGAATTGGACGAAAGAGCTTCCATTTGAAATTAAAGACGCACGTGCAGAACCAGTCGACGTGTTGTGGTTTGTTGGAGACTACGCGTCATTTGACCCTCGCAACCAAAAGGTCACGCAGTCGTTCGCCAAATTAATGCATCACGCAGGGGTTAATTTTGGCTTGCTGTTTGAATCTGAACTTAATGCCGGTAACGATGTACGACGTGTTGGTGAGGAAGGTTTATACGAACTGCTAGCTTCATCCAATATCGGAACGCTGCAAGCTTGTGACTTTGCCTCTATCGTGACAACGGATCCACACTCGTTCAATACGATACGCAACGAGTATCCAGATTTTGGTGGGAAGTTTGAAATTGAACACTATACAACTTTGGTGAAGCGCCTCATTGAAACTGGTCAAGTCAAGCTCAAGAAAAAGCTTGATTACCGCGTCACTTTTCATGACCCATGCCACTTAGGCCGCTATAACAAAGGCTTTGATGCGCCACGTGAAGTGATTAAATTATTGGGTTGTGAATTAGTTGAAATGGGACGTAACCGTGACAACTCATTCTGCTGCGGTGCTGGTGGTGGTCGCATCTGGATTCCTGATCCAGTCGGTATTGAAAAACCTTCAGCTAACCGTATGAAAGAAGCTGGACAAATCGAAGGTTTGCAGGTGTTTGTGGTGTCATGCCCGAAAGATCTCACGATGTTTGAAGATGCGCTTAAAACATCAGGCTTTGAAGGGCAATTTGTGGTGCGTGAACTGATTGAGCTAATTGACGAGTGTATTGAGTACGAAGTTTGGGAAGATAGCGCTGTGACAGCTTGATATGAAGCTTCCTGAATGTGCGGCAGCATTAGTGGATTTAGCATTGAAAGCTGGAGACCCATATAGTGCTGCTGCCGTTCATGTGATTGCAGCAGGCAAAGCTAGGCGTAAGTTGGAAGAGCTCATGTTTAGTAAGCGACGAGATGCCTTGGCGCTAGCTAGATGGGAGCACACACCAGCATCAGTGTTAGAAGCGCTTTGTGGCGCTTCAGACGAGGCGATAGTTGTTCGATTAGACAAGAACCAGAATACGCCGGCTCAAGCGATATCTAGGCTTTATGTTACAGAGAGTCTAAGTAGTAAAAATAGTTTAAGTTTGACTGTTTTAGTTGCACAACATCGGCATGCATCACTTGCTGTTTTGAGAAATATTGCACAGTTTGAGAATGATGAAGCAAGTTTGTTAGCCGTGAGTAAAAACTTGGCGTCAAACAGTGAAGTGCTAAGTATGTTGCTAAGTCGCTTTGAGTCGAATTCGATACTAGAGGCATTGCAAAAAAATATAAGTGAGCATCCATCTACCTCTCCTCAGTTGCTCGAGCAGTTGTATGACAAAGGTGATGTGTATGTAAAAGCTGCGGTGATTGGGCATGCCAATTGTTCGCAGCGACTGATAGATCAAGCAGTGCAAGAAGAAAGTGTCTTAATTCAACGGCAATTAGCGGCAGATAGGCGCTTAAGTAATGATGTGATCAGTCGCTTGAGCTTACATCAGGATAAATCGGTGCGATGTGCGGTAGCTTCAAATTTGACCGCTCCGAAGGATGTGATTAAGTCCTTAGCAACTGATGATAGTGATGTGGTCAGACGTGTTGTTGCATCAAGAAGTGATTTAACAGCACATAGTATTAACAGCTTAATGAATGACCCGGATGTATGGGTCAGGCAGAAGTTAGCACGTAATTCGATTGTTCCATACAGGGTATTGGCTAAGTTGTCTCAAGACCTGCAAGCAGATGTGCGAAGAGGCGTGGCAAGAAACGCTAAATGCTCAGTCAAGTTGTTACGAGTATTAGCTAAAGATGAGGATTATTGGGTACGTTCTGCAGTGGCTTATCAGCGCAGAACTCCCAAGCAGTTGTTAGTTGATCTTGTGGAAGATACAGCGGTAGATGTGTTGAGTGGTGTGGCGAATAACCCCAATACGCCACAGAAACTGTTGAAAAAGTTAACGGTTTCAAAAGAAGCGGATGTAAGGCGTGGCGTGATTTTAAACCAGAGTGCTACGCGGTTGACTTTGTTGCCATTATTAGAGGATGCCTATTATTTACATCGGTTAATGCTAGTTGCTAACACTAAGTTGAAAGATAAAGATAAATGGCATTTGTGTTTCGATCCAGATTTTCAGGTCAGATTTGCGGCATTTAGATATTTTGCGAATAGTTTTATAAAAAGCGGTAGTTGATAAAAGTTTCAAGGAGAAGATAAGTATGAAAATTTTAGTTGCGGTAAAACAGGTAGCGGCATTAGATGAAGACTTTGAAATCCGCGCGGATGAAAAAGATGTCGATGAGGATTTTCTTTTGTATGACTTAAACGAGTGGGATGACTTTTCACTTGAAGAAGCCATGAAAATCAAAGAAGCTGGCACGACAGAAGTCGAAGTGGTGGTAGTTTCCGTAGGACCAGATCGCGTTGATGAGAGCCTGCGTAAATGTTTAGCTAAAGGCGCTGACCGTGCCATCAGAGTTTGGGATGACAGTATTGAAGGTTCTGATGCGATTGCCATTGGACGTATTCTTGCTGCTATAGCTAAGAAAGAAGCGCCGGACATGATATTTGCTGGCGTGCAGTCATCTGACCAAGCTTATGCCTCAACAGGCATTTCAACAGCAGCTTATCTCAATTGGCCACATGCAGCAGTGGTGGCTGATTTGCAATATCAACCGGGTAACAAAAGTGCTGTGGTTCGTCGCGAATTAGAAGGTGGCTTGTTGCAGGAAGTAGAGATTAATTGCCCAGCAGTATTAACCATACAACTAGGTATTAACAAGCCTAGATATGCCTCATTGCGTGGTATCAAACAAGCGGCTGCCAAACCTATCGAAGAAGTTACTCTAGCTGATATAGGCTTATCAGGTTCAGATGTCGGGGTAGGTAACTCAATGTCACACGTTCGTCGCATGTATATTCCAGCTAAAGGCCGTGCAGAGATGATTGAAGGTACGATAGCTGAGCAAGCGGCTAAGTTGATTCAAATTATGAACGAATTTAAAGGAGTTTAAGCATGAGTACAATTTTGGTAATTGCAGAGCACCGTCGTAATGAGTTGCGCCCTGTCACCTTTGAGCTCATCTCTGCGGCACAAGGTTTGAAAAAATCAGCAGATGACAAAGTCTTGGTTGCGGTTGTCGGTAGTCAGGCTGAGACATTTACAGCAGCGCTATCTGTGAGTGGTGTAGATGAAATATTGAAAATTCCAGCCCCAGTTTCAGAATTCGATCCTGATGTTTATGAAGCCGCTGTATCAGCGCTGATTGAGGCTAAACAGCCTAGCGTCGTCTTGTTGCCACACTCAGTCGACTCACTTGGTTATGCTGCTACATTAGCTAGTAAAGCCGGTTATGGATTCGCTACAGACGTGTTCATCGTCGAATATCAAGGCAGTGATTTAGTTGCAACACGTGGCGGATATAATCAAAAAGTGAACGTTGAAGTGGATTTTCCAGGTAAGAGTATTGTGGTAATGACCATTCGTGCCAGCGTGTTTAAACCTTTAGAAGGTTCAAGCAGCCCAGCTGTGAGCAGCTTTGACTTACCAACTGTTCAGTCACGCAGCCAAAATAAAGACTTTGTAGAGCAGGGTGGTGGGAATGATATTGATATTACAACCGTTGATTTTATTATGTCTATCGGTCGTGGAATTGGCGAAGAAACCAACGTTGAGCAATTTAGAGAGTTAGCGGAAACAGCTGGTGCTACTTTATGTTGCTCACGTCCTATCGCCGATGCAGGCTGGTTACCAAAATCAAGGCAAGTCGGACAGTCAGGTAAGGTGGTTGGCTCATGTAAACTTTATGTGGCTTTAGGTATTTCTGGTTCGATTCAGCATATGGCGGGTATGAAACATGTACCGACTATTGTCGCTGTGAATACTGACCCGAGTGCTTCAATTTTCACTATTGCTAAGTACGGTATCGTTGCAGATATTTTTGATTTTGAAGAAGAGCTCAACAGTCAATTGGCAGCTTAGTAACAAATGAATTACAAGTATTAAACTCCTTAAATGGCGTGCTGCTAAGATCAAGTCTGTACGCCATTTTCCTTAATTTCGTCTAAATCCATCCTAATGTATTTACTACCTCCTTAGTAGTACACCTTCAAGAGAATTTTCTCTGAATTTCTATTCCGATAATGTGTAATCAATCTCTTAACAATTACATCTTATTAAGTAAGGAAAATAATGCGAAATTCTATTCTCAACGGTAGACACGCGGCGCTTGGATCAAATTTAGATGGCGACACATGGAATGATATGGCTATTCCTTGGAGCTATCACACTGACCCAAATGAAGAAACGGTTGCGGTGCGAAGTCGTGTAGGCTTATTTGATGTTTCAGCACTTAATCTTGTGGATGTCACTGGCGCTGATGCCGAGGCGGTATTAAATGCGATGGTTGCCAAAGATATCAGCAAGCTTAAAGTCAATACTGGGATTATCGCTGTTGAGGTCAATGAAGCAGGTATTTTATGCGATGACATTATGATTATTCGTCTAGGCGCTAATGAGTTTAAAGTCTCTCATGGAAGCGGTAAAACACCAGACAATCTACGTAAGTTGTCTGCTGGCAAAAATATTACAGTTCAAAAAGATAATGATACGCATGTGCTGTCATTACAAGGCCCAAAATCTCTTGAAATACTTACTCCACATGTAGGCATCATATTGTCTGAATTGCCCTATTTTGGTTTTGTAAAAACAACGATATTTGGCATTGACGTGATTATTGGCCGTGGCGGATATGCGGCTGAACGTGGTTACGAGATTTATAGTACTGCAAAAGACATTGTGACCATTTGGGACAAAGTTCTTGAGCTTGGAAAGCCATTTGGCATCATGCCAGCATCATGGAATTGCTTAGAGTTAACGCGTGTAGAAGCTGCGCTGCAGTTCTTCCCATTTGAAATGCCTGAAGGTGACACAACGCCTTGGGAAGCAGGTTTAGGCTGGGCTATTGATCTTGATAAAGCAGTTGAATATACAGGCAAAGAGGCGGTATTAAAGTCAAAAGGGCAAGAACGCGTTAAGCAAGGCGGAATTATTTGCCAAAGTGCAAGCGCAGTTGAATCTGGAGCAAAGATCATGAAAGATGGTGTTGAAGTTGGTGTAGTGACTAGCGGCAGTTACAGTCAATATTTAATGCAATCCATCGCGATGATACATATCAAACCTGAATACTCAGCAATTGGTACTGAGGTAGAAATAGTCGGTAAAAAATCCAGCTGCAAGGCAAGAGTGGCTCAAACGCCATTTTATGACCCTATGCGCTTACGCACCTATCCTGAAAGAGTGAAAGGTTAGTCATGGAACGTGGATATTGGATTAGAAGTAAGCCCGTCTACACTTCATTACTGTGGCATGAAAAAGCTACTTCGCATTTAGTAGTAGCACAAGGTCAGGGCGGAATGGCCGTGTTGAAGTTGTTTCAGTTGATGCATCCTAAGCAAGCAATCACAGTGTTATACACGCCTTATGCTGAAGCAGATTATTCTAAAACGCTTGTCAAAGTAGTGCCCGAGGGCTTGCATATATTAGAGACTGAACAAGAGGTTTTAGCTAAGTTAGAGATTGTCTTGCAGGGTATGTGTATGGGTATGCGTCTTTATATTGCTGGTTCTGAAGACTTTATGTGGTCAGTAGCGAAAGTAGCGAATAAATTCGGCATTGAAGATGCCGGCATGATGAAAGAGCTGACTGGCACATTGGCAAGACCCATTTATTGCGTACATTGCAAAGCGACAACGCATGGTGTCACAACCAATATAGGGGAATGTAGCGGCTGTGGTCGCATGCTTTTCGTTCGCGATCACTTTTCACGCAAGCTAGGCGCCTACATGGGCTTGATGATCGACGCTGAGTCGCCAGGTGAATTACCAGAAATTGAGGAAATATATCCATGAGTATGATTGACATCAAAGTTGCTGCCGTCGAGCAAGTAACGCCACTAGTTAAGCATTTCACTTTTGTTAAAAGGGATGGATCACCATTTCCTGCATTTTCAGGTGGAAGCCATGTAGTTGTATCTATGAATGTCGGCGGAAGGGTGCACCGCAACCCATACTCGCTCATGGGTTCGCCAGCAGACACTGGCGCTTACCATATCTCAGTTCGCAAGCAGGAGCAGTCTAGAGGAGGCTCAGTGTTTATGCACGAGAACGTTGAGGTTGGTACCTCACTGCAAATCACTTATCCAGTAAATCTTTTTTCACTGGCTAAAAAAGCCCATAAACATATATTAATTGCAGGCGGAATTGGCATTACGCCATTTATGTCGCAATTGATTGATTTGAATAGATTGAATGCAAACTTTGAGCTGCATTATGCATTTAGATCACCTGAACATGGGGCATTTGCAGATCAATTAAAGGCTATTTGCAGTAGCAAACTTCATTGTTATGCGGATAGTAAAGGTGAGCGTCTTGATCTACTTGCCTTGTTAAGCAAGCAACCATTAGGCACACATGTGTACGTTTGCGGACCAAATCCTATGGTTGTTGCAGTCATTGAAACTGCAAGAAATCTGGGCTGGCCTGAAAATCATATTCATAGCGAACAGTTCCTGTCACCAGGTATCGGTGAGCCATTCAAAATCCAACTGGCGAAATCTAACATTGAAGTGCATGTCCCTGCAGAAATGAGCATGCTGGAAGCTATAGAAGCTGCCGGTGTCGAGGCGGATTACTTGTGTCGAGGTGGCGTTTGTGGGCGTTGTGAGGTCAATGTACTTGAATCAGATGGCGCGCTGTTGCACCACGATCATTTTTTAACCGATGCAGAAAAAGCTGCTGGTAAAAAAATCATGCCTTGCGTCTCTCGCGCTAGGTGTGACCGATTGGTTTTGGATCTTTAGATCACGAGAATAGTTTGATGTTTTAAGACCAGTTGATATTGAAAATTGAAAATTAAGGTGAACAAAATGGCGTTAGCATTTAAACAAGAAACATTTCGCAATGACTATAAATACAGTAACTCTCCTAATGCAATTAAACGCTTTCCGTTTCCGTTTGCAGAAGATCAGTATATGTACTCGGTCAATATAGAGCCGCACGTTAAAGGTAAGACGGGTAGCGTTTCTGAATTCGCTTTTGATGTAGATGAGCACTATGTTGGGGAATGCTTAGACAAGCAGCTAACGCTAGATCTAGATCGTGGTAGATATGCAGCTTTACCGCACATGATGGATGCGCAATGGGACTTTGTTGAACTGACCATGGAAGCGCTTTCCAATGATTACCCTGAACATTTTTCTTTAAAAAAAGAGGGCTTAAATTGGACATGGGAAAACAAACCCTTAAACATTAAGCAAAGCTTCGTATTTGGCGATGCTTCGACGATGCCTATGGATCCATTTGAATTTATGAGCAAACAAGTGCAGGGTGACTTCGTGTTACTCGACCAACGTGATGAAACCTTATATGCAGATGCTGGTTTTGTGACCAGTCAGGCCGATTGGTCTTTAGCGTTTGATGTGGGAATGTCATGGAGAGAGTGGCATGCGCCAGTGCCACGGGCGACTGAACTAGGTGTGATGGATAGAGCGCTTAAATATTTGCTTAATCTACAATTGGGTAGCCCAGTACGTAGACTTAACTGGACGATGACAGTGAATCCACGTTTGGACACTTCACCTGAAAATTATCCATTATGGGGTACTGACAGAAATACGGTAAATCCTGAGAATGTTGCAGACAAAGTGCATCTTCGTGTGGAGTTACAGTCTTTATTTAGATTGCCACGTAGCAATGGAATTGTTTTCAGTATTCGCTGTTATTTGATGAGTTTAAGAGAACTTTCTAGCTATCCAAGATGGGCAAAGCGTTTGCATCGTGTTCAAAAGACTATGCACCCAGATTTGATTGAATATAAGGGTATGACAAAGTTTCATCCAATGATGGTTGAATGGCTTTCTCAGTTTGATGATGGTTCAGCTATGGCTGTAGGAACACAACCTGAGTAATTTTTATTGCTACTTCATTCTTAATGAAGTAGCGATTTCACTCGATATTGTTGCTCTGGAATTTCGGTAATAAACCCTTCCAGAGCTAACAGCTCACCTGTGCTAGAGAATATACCTCGTCCGTATTCTTGTACGAGTTTAGTCTCACCTTTACGAGTAACAATGCGGTAAATGAGTTTGAATTTTTCACTTAGTCCAAGTTGCTGATTCACTGATTCCCATACATCAGCACGGTCATCCGGGTGAATGATTAAATTGAAATTAAGGTTATTACTATTAATAAAGTCTTGAGGATCATAACCAGTGAGGTCGATACAACCGTCACTCACATATTCAAATGTCCAAAAACGGTCGTTTCTACCTCGATAGACTAGTGCAGGGATATGGCTTAATAAAGAATTAGATGCACGACGACTCGCTAATACGCTTGCCTCAGCCTCTTTATTGTTTTGGATGTTGGTCATGGTGCCGATGACGCTAGTTCTTTCACCAGCAGATGCCGAGGTGGTTTTAGCACGCATAACAACCCAGTTAGGGAAGCCGTGAACAGAAAGAAGCCGAGCTTCTAGAGTGCAGTTAGGTCTTTTACCCTGCGTTAAGGAGTTAAGTCTGGCTTCTAGCATAGGTCTGTCTTCGGGATGAAAAAAGTCCAAAAGTGATTTGTTTAGGCAATCTTGAACTTTGAGCTCAAGTAAACTTTCCCATGCCGGATTAAGGAAAATTATTCTCCCCTCAGCGCTCAGTTGAAAAACGATTTCCTCCAGCCTATCGATAATGAGGTGGTAATTAAACTGAGACTCAAAATCGTTAGTGAGTGGACTAGTTGCAGAAATTGGTGTGAATTGAAAAAGTGTAAGGCTGTTTTGACCATCTTCGCGCATACGTGTGAGGCTGGCGTTCGAAGGCAACGTAGTACCATCAGCGCAAATTAGTCGAATTTTTGTTGGGTCACTTTTAGTTTTACCAGTTGTAGCCTCTGCGTTGAGATTCGCAAAACTTTGGTGATCTGTGGGATGTATCAAATTAGTAAAGGGCATGCCGATAATCTGATCTGCCATATCGGCCATACCTAGCATTTGGAGAAATGGTGTATTGATAAATTTAACGACATACCCATCCAGCATGGCAGCTGGTGAAGAGAGTGTACTGGAAACCTCTCTGCCCCATGCCGCTTCTTGATTTAAGTTCTGATTGATACGTGATTTCTTTGAGGTGAATAAAGGCTGAATAACAATCACAAGTGCCGCAGAAAATATGGCAACAGCTGTTGAAATTAACATGACAACATGTAGTAAAAAAGGCCCTTGAATGTTGTACCATGAACCAAGTATCACAAAGAAAATAATAGCAATGATCAGCGTGGAAAAAATAAATATACTCATTACGTTATGCCCAATTTTGAAGCTGTAATATGACAGTATTAGAGTATAAAAAGAACCAGAGTAAATATGCAAAATATTTTGAATATTCTTAAATTAATACGCAAATTTGTTATGAAACATAAGCTTTATGCAAATTTACATGCATTAGTTGTTTCTATGGTATTGACGGTTCTATTGATGCAAGCAGGTTCACTATTTTTGTTTGATTATATTCCCGATCATCTTTCCGTCATTCACCGTGCCTATCAGGATCAATCAGCTTGGAAGCTAGGGGTAAGCCAGCTGGAAAGCAACTTTAATCGCAAGGAAGAAATTTTTAATCGATTGAATGAGAGCCAAAATGAATTTGAGGATGTTTTATATTCATGGGCTAAAAATCAAAAAGATACAAAATTAGATGTTTCGTATAAAAAACTACTGACTGCGCGAAAAGATTTTGCAGATGCAAGAGTGCATGGAGATGCAAAGGAAATATTGATAGATAAAGGGCAGGGCGTTATTAAAGCATACGATGACTTTGTTATGGCTGCGGAAAAAGATATCGTTATTAAGCAGTCTTTAGTTTCCTTACTTCAATTGGTTTGCTTGGTACTCGTATTTTGCATTGGGGCATGCATCATGTTGATGTCGTGGAATATTCTGGTTAATCGACTTGGCAAAATAATAGCCTCTGTTCCAAACGATTTAATTTTGAGTGAAGGTAATAAGCAATTTGATGATGAGTTTGAGCTGCTAGAAAGGTTATCAGCTGAAATGGCTGCTCGCCTTGAAGGTATTCAGGTAGAAACTAAGTGGATCAATAAAACCAGCACTGAAAAAATGCGGAAAATGATTCTTTCACAAGATTTTTTATTAAAACTGACTAAGTTGATTGGAACCTCGGGGCTGAGTGAGCTTACAATCAAAAAGACGCTTTACTCACTTGAGCGTACGTTAGGCGTGAGTAATGCAGCATTGGTTTTTAGCGAGAAAGGGTCGAGAATCTCAGCGCAACGAGCGCTCTTTTCTAGCTACTGGCCACTGACTTTTGATGAGAGCATGTTTGATGAAAATAATAACCAAATTTTGGTTAATCATGAAACTAGGTTAATTAAGGGTGAATGTGTGCAATGCGTCACAATTCCACTACCAAGCCCCAATGGTTGGTTGGGTATATTATTATTAGAGACAGAAGCGAATCATTATTTTGAAGACACTGAATTACAATTATTTGAAGTGACAGCTCAGATGTTAGCTTTGTCCATGGGTTTTCAAGCCAAAGAGCAAGAAAGTCGTCGTGTGGCATTACTAGAAGAGCGCGCAGTTATTGCTAGAGAGTTGCATGATTCACTTGCACAATCATTGTCGTATATGAAGTTTCAAATTGCACGTTTGCAGACTAACTTTGGTATGCAATTGATTGAGTCTGGCGCAGACAGTATCGTCAATGACATGCGTGAAGGTTTAGATAACGCTTATCGAGAATTGCGAGAGTTACTTACTACATTTAGAGTGCAGATGGATGTTCGCGGACTTGATCATGTGCTTGAAGAGGCCATTGAAGAGTTCTCACAAAGATCTAGCTTAAACATTACACTGGATAATCGTTTGCAAGAATGTCGGCTGAGCGTCAATGAGGAGTTTCATTTATTGCATGTGGTACGAGAAGCCTTGTCAAACATCGTGCGCCATTCAGGCGCTGAGAAAGTAACCATTGCACTCGTTTTACAGTCATCTGGAGACGTAATAGTGACAATTGATGATGATGGTAACGGCGTAGCGTTCGACAAGACTAAGCTGCACCACTACGGTTTGGCTATTATGACTGAGCGTGCACATTGCTTAGGTGGGAAAATTGACATTCTCCCCAGACGACTTGGTGGAACACGTGTCAGACTGTTATTTCATCCAAAATAGCTATAAATAAATAATCATAAATAATGAAGATTATTATCAATTAAGGCTTAAATAAAAATTAATTTAGAAAAGTGGAGAGCAATATGACCAAACCTACCTCTGTCATCATTATCGATGATCACGCTTTGTTCCGTCGCGGCGTCAGTCAAATGATCTCGGCAGATCCAGCGTTCGTTGTCATTGGTGAGGCTGCTTCTGGTGCAGAGGGCTTGTTATTAGCAGAGCAGTTGAAGCCAGATTTAGCGCTGATTGATTTAAATATGAAGGGCATGAATGGTATCGAAACGCTCTCTCGTATTAAAGAAGCAAAGTTAGAGTCGAAGTGTATTGTCTTAACTGTATCCGATGCGGAAGATGACTTGCTAGAGGCTTTGCGCGCAGGTGCTGACGGGTATCTGCTAAAAGATATGGAGCCAGAAGACCTTTGTGATAATCTTAAAAAGGCTATGACGGGTGCTACAGTTTTGCATCAAAGTCTGACCGAAATACTTAAAAATGCGCTTTTGCATCCAACCCTCAATAAGGCGGAAGGGGATGTATCACTTACAGATCGCGAGAGGGAGATACTCGAATGCCTTTCAAATGGACTCAATAATAAAACAATTGCACGGTCATTAGGTATTAGTGACACTACTGTAAAAGTGCATATAAAACACTTGTTAAGTAAGCTAAAGCTAACAAGTCGCCTCGAAGCCGCAGTATGGGCGCATAGGCGTAAGTAGTATGTGGGTGCAATAAAATGCAAAATTTTAGCCAAACAAATGATATTAAATTTGCTCGTAGGCTACACAATGAAGCGATACTGGATCGTGATGTAAATGCTATCTGTTCATTTCTAACCACAGATTACTATGTGGTGACAGGTAAAGGAGTGAAATCTCAAGGCATTGAAGAGCAACGCAAGCGTTGGCAAGCGGCTTTTGCGCAGGACCCTATAATGCTATACCGTAGGAAAACTAAAAAAATACACACCAGAAATTCATTGAAGGTTGCTGAAGAGATCGGTATTTGGACAGGAAAATACACCGCAGAGCAAAAAAAGGTCGCTTTAGTTGCAGGCGTATATGCTGCAAAATGGCAAAAACAAACAAATGGTCTCTGGCTTATTCAGGCTGAAATTTTTACGACATTACGTGTCTTTTATCAGACTCAAGAACATATTGTTATTAAAAGCGAAAAGTGGACTCCACAAGATTAGAGGCCCTGAGATATAAGGCTACACTTTATATCGTCCCACTACGCTCCAAATTAGAGTAACTACGAATTTAACGCTAGCTACTATTATTGGCCATTGGAAGTACCAAATAATAGCCAATGCCAACTAACTTTTTCTTTTTAATTAAGTCCACACAATGAATACCTTTGCCCCGCAGGGCAGCGTCTCACATTTCGCATGGCAACGACGGAGCATGGTCTAAATCTACATCGCTTTTAGAGTTCAAAATGCCAAAACTATTCAATTAAACCGCAATGCACACCTAGTAAAGAAAGGCGAGTCACTCGCTGTGAACATGAAGAGGTTCTTGAAGCCATGCAAACACGTCTGGAGCTTCAGCCTGAAATGATGCGTATCCGACGCCAAACCGATGAACATCCCTTTGGCACTTTAAAATCATGGATGGGATACACGCATTTCCTCATTAGTACGCTGCCGCGTGTCAGTAAGGAAATGAGCTTGCATGTACTGAAGCGGGTGAAGTCCATACTTTGATTTTAGTAATAAAAAACGGTTGTCCGTGTCAGCAAAGAACTCACTTTAATTATTTAAAAATGCAGCCGTAATACTGATAGTATTTTTATCGATAAAAGCGCCGCATTTTTCTGGTTTGATTAAATCTTTTTAGGACGTGGAGGGCTTGAATGACAAAAGGCTCACAGCGATTAAACTGTAAGCCCTTGTTTTATATGGTGCGCCCGAAGAGATTCGAACTCCTTACCCCTTGGTTCGTAGCTAGTTATTACTTTCTTTTACTAAAAACATTAAAACATCTTGCTGGACTTTCTAGCACCTCAATTATTTAAATAATCTTTTAAATTCATTGGCATAATTACTGTATTGCACATTAGTTAGTGTCCTATATGTATTATTACGTTACAATAAAAGCCAATATACGGTTTACCCATGAGTTTACCCATAGGATTTTATCTTGTAAATATGTGAGGTTTTTATGAACAGATACCCATCAGCAGGAAAAGGCAATAATTGGACTGCGTTAGAGCTTAAATCGATTACTACTGGGTGGAAGGGTGACAGCATTAGTGATGGCGGTGGGTTGACTGGAGAGGTTAGGGTTACTAGTAGCAATTCAGTCACAGTGCCATTTAGATTTGCGTTTAAGTTAAACGGTAAGGTTTGCTGGCATTACTGCGGCATATATCCACATGACAGCATGGCAAGAATTCGTAAGATTAGAGATGAAGCACGCGTGTCAATTAAGGCGGGTATTGACCCTCGCGCTAAAAAGTTAGCCGACAAGATAATTGCACAGAATGAAATTGATGCAACTATTGCCAAAGAAAAGCAGAAACTAATTGATACTGAAATTGAACGCGCTAAGAACCTTAGCTTTCAAGATTTATATGACGCTTGGTTTAAAGATGGCGTTAGCCGATCAGACGGCAACAAATACATTGCGCAGTCTTTTAATAAGCATGCTTTGCCTTCACTAGGTAAAGTTTACATTAGAGATTTAACTGAGCATGATTTACGTGATTTGTTCCGCAAGATTATTCTAGGTGGAACGGTTGCTACGGCCGTGGAGTTATCAAAAGACATTGGGCAAATGCTGCGGTGGGCTGAGAAACGTAAACCTTGGCGAGCACTATTGATTGACGGCAATCCATCGGAATTAGTTGAAATAAAGAAGCTAGTGCCAAAAGGCTATACAAAAGAACGCAAGCGAATGTTGAGTATTGATGAAATCAAAAAGTTAAAGTGTATTTTTGACAGCACCACGCAATCCTATTTAGGTGCACCTAGTAAATACGGAACTGAGCGCCCACTTAAAAAAGAAGTGCAAATTGCCATGTGGTTATGTTTAAGCACTATCTGCCGTATTGGCGAGTTATTGATGACTGAATGGAAGCATGTAGATTTTAAAGAATGTACTTGGTTTATTCCCGCCGCCAATACTAAAGGTGAGCAGGGGGCTAAAACTGATCAACTAGTTTACCTGTCTGATTTCGCATTAGATCAATTTAAGCAGTTGCAGGTATTAACAGGCGATACCCCATGGGCATTTCCTGCAATTTTTAAAGATGGGCATGTTTGCGTTAAATCAGCGAGTAAGCAGATAGGTGATAGACAGGTTCAATTTAAGCAGCGCAGCAAAAAGCTAGCAGGTCGCGTTGAAAATAACACTCTAGTTCTGAATGATGATGAAGAGTGGACACCACATGATTTACGTAGAACTGGTGCAACTTTGATGCAGCAACTAAAAGTGCCTCGAGATGTAATTAACCTTTGCCAAAACCATGTTATAGGCTCAAAGGTAGACCGTGTTTATTTACTTGATGAGTATGCCGACGAAAAACGCGAAGCATGGCAAAAACTTGGTAATCGATTAGAGGCTATACTTAAGGCTGATAATGTTGTGAGTTTAAAGGTTGCATGATGCAAAAATGGGCTGATTGGTTAAATTAACTCTAAGCATAGTAGGAAGTGTTGACGTTTAATACTTCACCAAATTAAATTCCACGTTATTAGGTTACTAAACAAACATTTTCAAAAAAATTATTTCAGTTTAACTTTATTAGTTATTTTATAAATCCAAAAGTTTTATTGTTTACTTTCTGATAAAAGCAGTTACTATAATTTCTTAGCTTTCTTAGGAAGCTACTAGATGGACTGTATTAACTGAGTTTTTTGCCGCAGATATTGTGGTTTTTTAAGATAGTTTCTTTTGTACACCGCAAAAGGAAAAGCCCTAATACGATTACCGTCGTAAAAGGGCTTAGTGCCAAGTCATATTTCAGACTAGACGGGATTGCACTGTTTACCTGATCTTGATTAAAACACTCTATCAAGGGGGTATTTGTTTGGTGGTTCGTTTGGCTAATGTATTTATTTTGCCGAATATGTGAATATTAAACCAATTGTTTGAGGCTGTGTTGACTAAATTATCACTTTATTGATAGTTCCTGACACAGTTTTGGATACTTAAAACAAACATTTATCACCTTACTTGGTGACTTTTCAATCAAGTAGGAGTAATAAACATGAGTAAAAGTTTCAAACGCCTAAAAAGCGTTATAGGTACGGTTGGTTTAAGTCGTAGCACTATCTATGCACTTATGGCGGCTGGCAAATTTCCCAAAAGCATATCACTTGGCGAACGCTCGGTTGGTTGGCTGGAAAGCGACATTCAGGCATGGATTGATTCCCGTATATCTGCAACTAACGAAGCATAGGGGTTTAATCACATGATCAACGCGAAACCCAAATACGCGGGCAATTTTTCACGTAAAGCTTTGCCTGAAGCAATCACATATTATGAATCACAAAATATAAAACTCAAGGGAAGTGGCTCATGGCGTGATGCTATATGTTGCTTTCATGCTGACACAAAACCCAGCTTACGAATCAATGTAGAAAAAGGCGCATATCGCTGTATGGTTTGTGGTGCGCATGGTGGTGATGTTCTTGCTTTTCACATGCATAAACATGGACTCCACTTTGTAGAAGCCTGCAAGCAATTAGGTGCTTGGGTTGGGATGGCATAATGAATGAACTCATCGTAATCAAACAGGCTGCAAAAGCAATTACAGAAAATCAACGTAAGAATGGTTATATTTCAGAAGCCTTGCATAATTATACGGATGTAGATGGCAACATTCTTTATGTGCGTTTACGCATGGTTAATATTAATGGAGATAAGTGGATTAGGCCACTTTCTCGCAATATCGTTGGCGATTGGACTGAATTAAAAGAGCCTATTTTTTCCGATGGAAAGCCGCTATATAACTTGCACTCGATCGCCAATAATCCTAATAATGCGATTTATCTAGTTGAAGGTGAAAAATGCGCCGATGCACTTATTAAACTTGGATTGATTGCTACAACCAGCGGCGGTGCAAGTAGTGCTAAAGATGCAAGCTGGCAAATACTTGCAGGGCGTGAAATTATTATATGGCCTGACAATGATCAAGCTGGATTGCAATATGCAAGTGATGCATTTGTTAAACTCACAAGCGTAAATGCAACAGTTAAGCAGGTTGATATTGATCTGCTTAATCTTCCTGTAAAAGGTGATTGTGTTGACTGGATGCAACAGTTTGAGGGTAAACACGGGCGCAATGCTATGAAAATGGATATTGATACTTTACCGCTTAGATCAGGCGCTCAAATCAATATAATAAGTGATTGTTTTCAGTCTAATGGTGCAAAGGTATTTCCTCAATCTGATGATGAGGTGATTGCATGGCTGGCAACGCTTAGTACGATTGAATATGACCGTGCTAGAAAAGACCAAGCCAAAGTATTAAAAATTCAAATAAAAACGCTTGATAATATAGTGAAAGCCGAGCGTGAAAGTTTGAATCGAGATGATTCCCCATTTTCAGATATTGAGTCTTGGAATGAGCCAATAAATCCAGCGCAATTACTTGATGACATCACTAGCACGATTCAACGATTTATCGTTTTAGATAAACACCAAGCCCAAGTCGCTTCGTTATGGATTTGTGCATGCTGGTTTATTGATGTCATTGATTGCGCCCCAATTGCTTTGATCAATGCACCTGAAAGAGCTTGCGGTAAAACTCAATTGCTTACTGTATTAGCGAGACTTGCACCTAGAACCGCTCAGGCTAGTGGTATTAGCCCAAGTGTATTATTTCGCATGATCGAAGCTTACCAGCCTACTTTATTTATTGATGAAGTTGAAACTGTACTTAAAGAAAATGAGGAGTTACGTGGGTTAATCAATGCAGGTCATACCCGTGATAGTGCCTATGTATGGCGAAGTGTTGCTAAGGGCGATGATTTTGAGCCTAAACGCTTTACTGTATGGGGTATGAAAGCTATTGCAGGGATTAATGCAATTAAACTCGCAGAAACGGTAACCAGTCGTTCTATTGTGTTTGAACTTCGCAGAAAAACCGCTAGCGAAAAAGTAGAAAGATTGCGCCATGCTGAGGCTGGATTGTTTGAAACATTAGCCAGTAAGTTAGCTAGGTTTGCTGAAGACCATGTAAGTGAAGTGCAACAAGCGCGCCCTGTATTACCTGATGCACTAGGAGACCGTGAACAAGATAACTTTGAACCTTTATTACAGATTGCTAGTGTTGCGGGTGATCATTGGCCTGATACTGCATTAAACGCAGCATTAAGGCTATCAGGTGCAACGCAAACACCTATCAGTAGTGCTAATGAGTTACTCGCAGATATTCAAGAAGTGTTTGAAGCAAAGCGAGTAATTAAGTTAACCACGACAGAGCTAATCAATGCTTTATGTGAAGACACTGAAAAATCATGGGCAACATATAACCGTGGCAATCAGTTAAGTCCAAAGCAGCTTTCTAACAAGCTTAAAGATTATGGCATTACATCAAAGACTATTCGCATTAATGCCTATGAAACTGCTAAAGGCTTTGAGTGTGATCAGTTCAATGATGCGTTTGCACGGTATCTCTCAGACACCCTAAATTTGCCATCACAAAGTAACAATTCGCTAGAAACCAATAAAGACGAGCTTTGTAGTGTTACGGATAGAAAATATGTTACGGTAACACGCTTTCAAACAGTAACGCTAGAACCCTCGCCAATGCTAAGTTGTGACAGTGTTACGGATAAAACACCAATTTTAGGTGATATCAGTAGCACACATAATGAAAATGAGGCGATGAGGTTTTAATGATAACCACAACTCAAACAGCAAATGAATTATTAGATGCTATGCGTGGTTGTGGTTTTACCCTTAACTTAGATGGCGATATGTTAGAGGTAAATCAAGCGCGCTGGATTGATGACGAACTGGCGGGCTTGATCAAAACGCACAAAGCTGGCTTAATCAAAATACTAGAAAATGAGGCTATAATTTTCACTAGATAAATATAAATCGTGGTTTACATATCAGACACTCACAATCGACAATTAATGCCCAAACCTAACATTCAAGTTTGATTGTTAATTTGATAGATTTTAAAAAAAGCAATTAACAATAGAGACGTAAACTATAAGGGGCAAGTATGGCATCTGCAATAAATGATTTTAGGACTTTTGTTGACTGGCTCCATACGCCTGCAAATAACGCTTCTCCAAACGTAAAACGTTTAGCAAATCTCATTTTGCTAAACTTTGATAGTGTACTTGCCACCTCCAGACAGCGAAGCCAACGATCTGTTTATCTTGCAAGTCTTTGTAGAGAGCATCTAGCAACAGCCTCGGATGAAATGCCAGATGCTCCTCAAGTGATGCAAAATTCACTCTGGCCTTGGGTAAGATTAAATCAATTTACCATAGGTCCCTTCAGAGGTTTTCGATCTCCCGAGACTTTCGACATAAGTAAAAGAATCAGTTTATTTTATGGTCCAAATGGCAGTGGGAAATCGAGTTTTTGTGAAGGTCTAGAGTATGCTTTGCTTGGTTCTGTAGAAGAGGCTGGAGCGAAACGCATTGACCAAGAATCATATTTGTCCAACTCTCATGAAGGCAGATATTCAACTCCTACATTAAGTGCATCTGATGACCAAAATCAAGAAATCGCAGTTATTTCTAATTTAGATATTTACAGATTTTGTTTTATTGAAAAAAATCGAATTGATGCATTTTCTCGAATAGCTGCTAGGACTCCAGCCCAAAAAGCAGAATTAATAGCTACCTTATTTGGGATGGATAAATTCAATGACTTTGTTAACAACTTCAATGAGTCAATGGATGATCAACTTATACGGGACAATGTGCAGAGCAGAATCCTTGAGGCTCGTCGCAGAGCGCTCACTCAGGATCAAATTTTAGTCGACAATCAAGCGGAGAGTTTATCGGCTTTAAATGATGAAGAGTCTCAGCTTGCCAATTCATATAGCAATGGTATGACTTACCAACAATTGAAGGCACTAATTGGAACAACAGATACTCCAGCCAGATTACAAGAGTTGACCAACCTCTTGGATGTATTACCCCCGGCAATATTTGATGTGACCGTTGAGTTCCTGCAACAGGCCTATGCAAATGCAGATCAGGCACATGCTGAATTACAAGCTCTAAGAACTGAATTAGCTCAAAATGCTAGTTTGATTTCATTTCATGACTTATATAAAGCAGTCATCGCATTACAGCCTACTGAGGGCGATCATTGCCCCGCATGTGATACACCACTTAATGGGGAAAATCATGTTTTACATGACCCCTATCAAAAAGCAGCCCAAGGCCTAGAGTCTTTACGAGCATTAGCAGAAATGCAAATTCGACACGGTGAACTATTAGAGAGATTGGATCTTACTTCTCGTCATTTACATTCAACTTTATTGAAGCTTCGGGAGTTTTTAGTTGCAATAGGGGAACAAAATAGTGCTGCAGGTTCCTATCTTAATGGATTGCCAGAATCTAGCGTAGATCGTTGGTGGGTGGACATATACGATCTGGAAAGTTCAGTACTTCCAAACCTTGAAGATATTCAAATTATCGCAAGACGTTGTGAGTCTCGAGATATTGAAACACGAGCGCTGCTTGAAAATAGGCAACGGAATATCAATGAACGCAACCAACTTCTAACTTTTCAGCTATCAGTACAGCAACAAGATGGAAAAAGACAAGCCTATCTTGATAGACTGCAGGCTGCTAACCAAAGTGTCGCTGATTTCGAGCAGTTGAATGCTGAGCTAATTCAGGCTGTCGGGGTTGAGGCTGACTCTATACAGCGTGATGCCCCGATTAAAGTAGCATATGATCAGTTTAATCAATTGCTCAGGCGCTACCGTAGCTCTTTACCTGGCCGATTAATTGCCGGACTAAATCAATCGGCAATGGATCTCTATAATGCATTCAATCGGAACGATCTTGACCAGGATAAATTAGCAGCCCTTTATCTTCCAGTTACAGCAGACCAAAAAATTGAAATTGCTTTCCTTGGAAATCCTGATCGCAGGGTAGATGCACTGAAGATTCTAAGTGAGGGGCACATCAGATGTCTAGGATTAGCAATCTTGCTTGCCAAGAGCCTAAGTATAAATACGCCGTTGATCGTATTCGATGATGCTATTAACGCAATTGATCATGACCATCGTCGTGGGATTCGAGAGACAATTTTTGAAAGTGAATATTTCATTGATATGCAAATTATTGTGACGTGCCATAGCAATGAATTCATCAAGGATATTCAACAAAACCTTAATGAAGCCTCACGTCGAGACAGTCTAGTCTATATATTCAGAAATCATTCTGGGGACTATAGGCCAAGAGTATCTGGAAATATACGAAGCAGGAATTATGTTCAGCAGGCACGCGATGCCAGAGAGGAGCTTAATGATCGGGGTGCTTTAGATGCTTCACGTAAGGCACTTGAAATGTTTTCTGAGAAAATATGGAGATGGCTGGGTAGTTACGATCACGGCATGATTACTTTACCATTGGCTGGGGCTGGTGCAGAACCTGCTCTCAGAAATCTTTGTGAAGCACTTCGAAGAAAATTGATGGATCTACCAGCTTTTAATCATCCAAGCAAAGATCCAGTTATAGAGGCTTTTACTACGATATTGGGTATACCCCAGCAGAATCTTGTCTGGCTCTATCTTAATAAAGGTACTCACGAAGAAGCTGATCGGGACGATTTTGATGGTGGTCATGTTGAGTCAATTGTAACTATTCTAGAGCTGCTCGAAAGTCTAGAACTTCGACCAAATAGATAATGAGGTAATATCTTTTTTTAAATAGAAGTTTTTCAGCTTCCCTATCTATAGGCATAACTACCCAAACTCGAATTTCAGATTTTGGTCGAAACTTGCCCCATAACCATTTAATTGAATTGTTACAAAGCAGTCATTGACACCTGATTAAAATGAATTGCCGTAAAGCAGACTGATATAAATGGGACTTTGGGCCCATACCAGCCATTCAAGTAAATTTGGTGCATGTCCAACGATGGATTGGACATGCACCGATGCAAACAGCTACCTTATATTTAAAAGTCGATGGTTTATTCTAAGCGAACATAACTAATAAACATGGACTTCATGTTCCAGTCTTGCCAATTAAGATTTTAACTGGCAAGACTGAAAATAAAAGCTTCTTGCCAGACCTGATAATTATTTTGTAAGACAAAAACCGTCATAAATAATGGACTAACCCTACTTATATAATTTATTACTAGGAAATATAATCCTAATAGTTAGTTTAAAAATTTGTTTAGGGCAAACCCATCGTGAGGTGGTGACACAAAACTTCCAGCCTTATTAGTAAGGTAGTGGGTACTTAATGTTAATTAACTTACAAAAGCACTTCTTTCCTCAGAATCAATAATTACAACTATCCATTAAAATTTCTTAAAATGTTTGCTATCTCATAAGCGAAACCATTAGTTAAATTAAAACTATATTACTTTGTACTCAATACCTGAATCATGTCTTAATTTATCAAAATTTTGACAGGTGAGAGAAAAGACTACATTGCAAATAATGTAATCAAAGGATTATGCTCCAATGGACGTAGGCAACATACACTATAGCAACCAGACAGGTAGTAATAATTCCTTATTGCACCCTCGAACAGTAGGTTGGTTTGGTACTACGTCTGTAGCAATGGGAGGTATCAATCAAAGCTTGTTTTTACTCGGAGCATTACTTATAGGGCAAGGCGATATTCCAGGTCAAGGAAGCGCAGCTATAATTCTCCTTGGTATTGGTCTTATCTTAAGTTGGATGGCTACTCCTGGCTGGACTGAACTCGTATTGATGTATCCCAACAAGGTAGGAGGTATCGCAGCTACTTGTGCAGAGGCTTTTCGTCCGTATAGTCCAGTTTTAGCTAATTTAACGGGGGTATGTTATTGGTGGGGTTGGGTACCAACTTGTGGGCTGACTGCACTACTTGCATCTTCAGCAATTCATCAGTGGTATTTGCCAGAAATTTCCGTGCCCGTTTTGGCAACCCTGATCGTTTTATTTTTTACTTTTTTAAATTTGTGCGGCGTAAAGTGGGTCATGCGCTTGGCGATGCCAATAGCCTCTTTTTCCGCCTTACTAGCTTTTGCGTCAGCGACTATACCAGTCTTTAGTGGCAATGTAGATTGGCAACAAGCATTTACCTTTCATCTAATAGTGCCATTCGATGGCTGGTTTGGACATGTGACAAGTGTTATGGCTGGGTTGTATTTAATTGGATTTGCAGCTCCAGCATTTGAACAGGCAGCTTGCCATGTTGGTGAAACAATTGATCCAAATAGAAATGTGCCGAGAGCCATGTTTGCAAGTGCTGCGTTGGCATCATTGTATTTTATTGTGCTTCCAATTATATGGCTTGGGACACTTGGACCAGAACCTTTAGCTAAGGAGTTGGCACTTGAGCTTGGTCCGACTTTTGCTCCCCTTATAGGCGGCGGAGCTAAGGCAGTTGCTATTTGGTTTATGATTTTTAATATGCTGCATGGCACTATAGCGCCTTTAGCTGGTGCGGCACGGACTTTAGCACAATTGTCAGAAGACGGCTTGCTACCAGAGTCCTTTAGCAAAAGACTTAGCTCTGATGCTCCATGGGTAGCAACACTCTTAACAGCAGCAATGTCTATTTTATTTCTTTATATTGGTGATCCAATTTGGCTCATAGCTGCAGCTAACCTTACTTATCTGATTGGTATTGCTATGCCAAGCGTAGCCGTTTGGATCTTGCGAAATAACGAACCAAACTTACCAAGACCTTATCGAGCACCACGTGGCACTATTATGCTTGGATTAATTGCTGCAGGAATTTGGTTGTTAACGATTATTCTAGGATTTCAACAGTTTGGTTTGCCAACAGTATTGATAGGAATCGGCTTTGCATATTCGGGATCGATCTTGTATGCATGGAGGAAATATTCAGATCGAAAAAAAGCTGGATTACCTGGAGTGGCAAGAACGCTACACTTAAAACTGACAGGAGCAATGTTGCTAGTACTCGTTCTTGATGCGGCAGGTTACTTGATAGCAGTAGACCAAGTTTCTATTAAAGATCCAGCAATGATTGCCATGCTTGAAGATATTTTTGTTGCAGTCGCATTGCTAACGATTGCTGTGGGTTTAATTTTGCCAGGCATGATAGCTCATTCAGCAGTCCAAGTCTCTAATGCTGCAGAGCAACTGTTAAAAGGAACACTTACTGATTTTACTAAAGCAATGCATGCGCTGGCTGAGGGTAATCTTGAATCTGCTAAAGCACGATTAGAGTTTACACCAATAAAAGTTTATTCAAATGACGAAGTTGGAGATATGGCAATACAGTTCAACAAGCTTCAAGATGAAATTGGACAAGCTGCGGGTGGGCTTGAAGGGGCTCGCATAGGATTAATTGAATCTCGCAAATCAATCATCGAAGCCAATAAGAAGTTGAGTGATGCTTTGACCGCTGCAAATCTAGCACGAGAAGAAGCGAGTCGTGCGAATTTAGCAAAATCCGAATTTTTATCTAGTATGAGTCATGAACTTAGAACTCCACTTAACGCCATTCTTGGGTTTTCGCAACTTTTTCGCATGAATCCTGATATATCTGAGCAAGCAAAGGACCATGCGCTAGAGATTGAGAATGCAGGAAGGCATCTTCTATCTTTAGTCAACGACGTAATGGATCTTTCACGTATTGAGTCTGGGAATATAGATGTCACTTTAGAGCGCATAGCTCTAAAGCCTGTCATTGAAGATTGTTTGTCTATGATGAAACCTTTAGCTCATAAGTATAAGGTAAATTTAGATTCATCTAACATGCCAGATTTTGATCCTACTGTTATTACAAATCGAAATCGGTTAAAGCAGATAATTGTAAACCTAGTATCTAACGCCATTAAGTACAACAAAGTAGATGGTACTGTGGAAATTTATTATCAACTGCTAGCAGATAAAGTGCGCCTCTTCGTGAAAGACAAAGGAATAGGTATCCCAAAATATAAACAATCACAGTTATTCACGGCATTTGATCGACTTGGTCACGGGTCTGGCACGGTGGAAGGCACAGGGATTGGGTTGGTGATTACGAAGCAACTAATTGAGGCAATGCATGGGAGTGTTGGTTATGAAAGTGCTGAAGGAGTAGGCAGTTCATTTTGGATAGACTTGCCGCTTAATTTGAATGAAGATCTTTCTCTAAATGAAAGTGATGAAATACCACTTAATCTAACTTCACAAAGGAGAGAAAATGGTACTTTATATTGAAGATAATCTTACGAATATGCGTCTTGTCGAGCAGATTTTTCGTTTACGTCAGAACGTTAAATTTCTGCATGCTAGCACTGCAGAAATTGGCATTCAAATGGCATTACATGAGAAACCTAAATTGATTTTAATGGATATCAATTTGCAAGGCATGGATGGCTTCGCAGCTCTGCGCGCACTTAAAGCTATGCCTGAAACAGCGCATATTCCAGTCGTAGCAGTGACAGCTAATGCAATGAAAGAGGATCAAAGTAAGGGAATATCTGCAGGATTTTCAGACTATATTACCAAACCTATCGATGTTACCGAGTTTCTTAAAACTGTAGATCGTTTCCTATTAATTAATTATCCGAGTATGTGATGAGCGAAGAAATATCAAAGAATGCAAGAATATTTATTGTTGATGATGAGCCAACTAATATAAAGCTTTTAGATAGTGTTCTAAAAAGTCAAGGTTATCAAAATCTTGTACCAATCATTGATTCTCGGAATGTGCTTGATGAATATATCTTAGAAAAAGCAGATTTAATTCTGCTTGATATTAATATGCCACATTTAGACGGCTATCAAGTAATGGAGCAATTAAACTCACTCAACGATCCGCTGTTACCACCTATTTTAATTTTGACTGCTCAAAGTGACCATGAATACTTATTAAGGGCGCTAGCAATGGGAGCACGAGATCTGGTCAGAAAGCCATTTGATCTTACTGAGTTGTTGATGCGGGTGCGTAACCTGCTTGATGTTCAATTAGGTCGAAGGATGCTAGTGAATCAGAAATTAGTGCTAGAAGAGATGGTTAGAAAGCGTACTGAAGAACTTAGCGAAACGAGACTCCAAGTAGTTCGCCGACTTGGTCGTGCAGCGGAGTATCGCGACAATGAAACTGGTTTTCATATTATTAGAATGAGTAAAATGTCGACATTATTAGCTAAAAGCTTAGGATGGAGCGATGGAGACTGTGAGTTAATCTTACATGCAAGCCCGATGCACGATATAGGCAAAATTGGAATACCGGATGCGATTTTACTTAAACCTGGCAAATTTGAACCAAACGAGTGGGAAATTATGAAAACACACGTCAACATAGGTGCAGAAATACTTAAGGATGGGAATTCAGATTTGTTGATTTTGGCAAGCGAGATTGCTTTAAGTCATCATGAAAAATGGGACGGTTCTGGATATCCTAATGGATTAGCAGGGGCATCAATACCTCAATCTGGACGCATCGTTGCTGTTGCTGACGTTTTTGATGCACTGACTTCACCTCGCCCGTATAAGAAGGCATGGTCAATTGATGCGTCGGTGAATTATATTAAAGAAAATGCCGGAGTTCATTTTGATCCGGAAGTGGTAGAGCACTTTAAAAAATGTTTACCAGAAATTCTCAAAATTCGAGATAAGTACTTAGAAGTATAGGAAAGAGAGTTAGGTTCAATTAACGAAATTAAATTCCAGAAACTGCTACCAGATATTCAGATTGTTATGTGTTTAAGAAGTTAGAAAACTTGTCTTTGCATTACCTGTCATTGCCTCACAAATTTAACGAACATCCTGCATTGATAGAAAATAAGATTTATTGATTAACTGCCATTGATTGTAAGCTCCGTGTTTGTGATTTAGTTAAACTTAAAGTAAGAGATGTTGAATTGCATTAATAACTGACCCACCAATTGCATTTAAAATTGACCCAC
>NZ_JAQSCU010000007.1 GCF_029945535.1 Methylotenera sp. | reverse complement strand
ACCTGCCAGTTGTGATTAGTATCGCTGAAAACAGGATGGAGTGACTATATTGGGTAGTAAATGTGTGAGTCTTTCAATACGTCCAGCCGCTTCGTCCCGCTCACTGAGTTCGATTAATTTGGTTTCCACTTCAGAGGTGCTAGAAAACTTATGCAGACGCTCGGTATTGATGCGTAACTCACCTATGGTTTGTGGGCCGCGTAACATGAGCACGGCTAGCAACGCTACACCAGCGTCATCTACTCTAAATACGCGTCCTGCATTGTGGGCATAATGAGCAGTGCGTCCGCTATGTGTTTCTAAAATGAGCGAGCGTTTTCTTAGCGTATCAAGAGTGGCTTGAATATCAACAATATTGGTTTCAATCACAGGCTCACGGCTGGTTTTTTGGACGCACGCGGCTAATAGCGAGTTGAGTGTAAGTGGGTAAGAATCGGGCACAGTAATTGATTTCTCAATTAAAGCACCTAGTACGCGAGTTTCTAATAAAGTGAAAAGTTCAGCCATTTTTCTGGGTCATTTTCTACTTAAATTGCGGTGGTGATAATGCCACCGCCTAGGCAAACATTGCTCTCATAAACCACGGCAGATTGACCTGGCGTAATTGCCCATTGTTTTTGACCAAATTTAATCTCGACCTCGTCTTTAGTTAAGCGGTCAATTTCACATGGCGCATCAGGTTGGCGATAACGTGTTTTTGCTGCATAAACCCAGTTGGTGATGGGTTCTTCATCATCTATCCAAGTGAGTTGGCTTGCTTTTAAGCCATCGTTAAGCAGCAATGGGTGTTGATGGCCTTGCACGACTGTTAACTCGTTTTTATCCATGTCTTTGGCTGCAACAAACCATGGCTCGCCGTTGCTTTCGCGGCTTCCGCCGATTTTTAAACCTTGGCGCTGACCTAAAGTGTAATACATCAAACCTTCATGTTTGCCCACGCTTTTGCCTTCTGGGGTTTTAATTTCACCCGGCTCACGCGGTAAATATTTGCTTAAAAATTCTTGAAAAGGCCGCTCGCCAATAAAGCAAATGCCTGTAGAGTCTTTTTTCTCCGCATTGATTAACCCAGCACCACGTGCGATTTCACGTACTTCACGTTTGAGCATTTGCCCAAGTGGAAATAGGGTTTTACTCAACTGTGCTTGATTTAAGCGGTGTAAAAAATAGCTTTGATCTTTGCTGCCATCATCAGCTTTCATTAATTGAAATAAGCCGGGTTTAAGCGGATTTTCACGTACTTGGGCATAATGGCCTGTAGCGATGACATCTGCGCCCAAGCCTATGGCATGGTCTAAAAATGCTTTGAATTTAATTTCTGCATTACACAAAATATCCGGGTTAGGCGTTCGCCCAGCTTTGTATTCGCTTAAAAAATTATCAAACACGCGGTCTTTATATTCTTTGCTGAAGTTCACGGCTTCAATATCGATACCGATTTTATCGGCAACAGAAACGGCATCAATCAAATCTTGCTTGCTTGAGCAGTATTCATCCGTGTCATCATCTTCCCAGTTTTTCATGAAAAGGCCAGTAACTTCATAGCCTTGTTGTTTTAGCAGCAAGGCCGTCACAGACGAGTCAACGCCGCCAGAAAGGCCGACCACAACATGTTTCTTGCTTGATTTATTTAGGTTCATAGACTTGGGTTTTAATAAGCTAGGGTTTTATAAGTGCGTTACAACTGAAAGCGGAAATTTTTGTCCACTTAAGTAATCTTCAATACACGTAATGACTTGCGCACTGCGCATTAAATTAGCATTGCTGCGAATCTCATCTGCCGTCATCCACACGGCGCGAATAATGCCTTCGTCTAGTGCTAGCTCTGGCTGATGATTACTTACCGAGCCGATGTAGGCAAAGCGCAAATAAGTGGTGTCGTTATGTTCATGCTTCCAATGATAAATGCCCAATAAAGCCTCAGGCTTAAAGGCATAAGCAGTTTCTTCTAGCATTTCGCGAATAACGGCTTCAATTAAGCTTTCGTTATCTTCCAAGTGACCAGCGGGCTGATTAAAGCGGTTGCCGCGATCGGTTTCCTCTTCAACAAGTAAGAATCGTCCGTTATCTTCTACGATCGCCGCGACGGTGGCGTGTGGCTTCCATTGCATGGTTGAGCTTTTCAATAAATTTTCACTATTTTAACCTGAACTGACTAACTGTGAATAAATAAAGCATTTTCAGCCAAAGCTTTGTTAATATCTGTGTAGTCAATTTTATGTAGTGAATCTAGAGTGCTTATGTTAAAAAAGCAGATCTAGATATAAATGTATTGAATAAGAGAAGTTGAGTATGCAAAATCCTGAGTCATTGCCATTTGTTTATCTTGCTTCACGCAGCCCACGTCGTGTGGAACTGCTCAACCAGCTTGGTGTGATATGCGAGTCCTTACCTGCAGATATTGATGAAACACAACTCGTTGGCGAGACGCCTGAAAAATATGTCACGAGATTGGCGCGAGAAAAGGCACAAGCTTGTTTGCAGCATTTAACGGTAGAGCAAAAAATTCATCCTGTTTTGGCGGCAGATACCACGGTGGTACTAGATGGCGTCGTGCTCGGTAAACCCGATGATGATATTGATGCACGCAATATGTTGATTGCTTTATCAGGTAGTCTGCATGAGGTGCATACTGCTGTTGCTCTGGCCTTCAACAACCAAATTGAAGTTGTCTTGTCTACTACAGTGGTTGAAATGATGACGCTGACCGAGGAACAAATTGAGCTGTATATTACGTCAGGTGAGCCGAGAGATAAAGCCGGTAGTTATGGCATCCAAGGTAAGGCTGGCGCATGGATTAAGCGCATTGAAGGTAGTTATTCGGGTGTGATGGGCTTGCCTGTTTTTGAAACGGCAGAGTTGCTGAGAAAAGCTAACTTAGCTGTTTTGTGAATAAATAGCTGAATACTCAAAGTTAAATACAAGAAAATTAGATTTAGATAAAAGTTAAAAGAGAATAAAAATTGAGTGAAGAGATACTAATTAACGTAACACCCCAAGAAACGCGTATTGCCATGATGGAGAATGGGGTGGTGCAAGAGCTGCAAATTGAGCGTAGCACTTCATTGGGGCTGGTCGGCAATGTTTATCGTGGCGTGGTTTGTCGCGTTTTACCTGGTATGCAGTCAGCTTTTGTGGAAATAGGCTTACAGCGAGCGGCTTTTTTACATGCTGGCGATATATTTGAATGCGGGCAATCTGATTCGCAGTTGCCAATTCAGGCTGTACTGCATGAAGGTCAATCTATTATGGTGCAGGTGATTAAAGAGCCGATTGGCACCAAAGGCGCACGACTGACCACTCAAATTAGTATTGCTGGACGCTTTTTAGTGTATCTGCCCCAGCAAGATCATATAGGCGTGTCGCAGCGTATTGAGAATGAAGCGGAGCGTGAGCAACTAAGAGCGCGTTTAGTTGGCCTGCTACCTGAAGACAGGGTGGGCGGCTATATTATTAGAACCATGTCTGAAACGGCGACTGATGCTGAGTTGTTGGCTGATGTGGATTACCTGACTAAAACTTGGGCGCATATTTCCGCCAAACATAAAACAGCGTCAGACCGCTCATTGGTTTTTCAGGATTTGAATTTACCTATGCGCGTGTTGCGCGACGTGATTTGTGCTGACACACAAGCCGTGCGTATTGACTCCAGTGAAACGTATCAAAAGCTGGTTGAATTTGCCAATTTATACGCGATTACTGCACTAGATAAACTCGTGCATTATTCTGGCGAGCGTCCATTATTTGACTTGTACAGCATAGAAAAAGAAATCGAACATGCCATGTCGCGTAAGGTGGAGCTCAAGTCTGGCGGCTATTTGATTTTTGACCAAACTGAAGCTTTAACCACGGTAGATGTGAATACTGGCAGCTTTGTCAGTGGCAAAAATCTATCAGACACGATATTTAAAACCAACCTAGAAGCGGCGCAATGTATTGCTCGCCAATTACGCCTTAGAAACTTGGGCGGCATTATCATTATCGATTTTATCGACATGGATGAAGATACGCAACGCGCTGCTGTGTTAGGCGAGTTACAAAAAGCAGTTGCGCTAGATCGTTCGCGTACTGGTGTGAACGGCTTTACGCCGCTGGGCTTAGTTGAAATGACGCGTAAACGCACGCGTGAGAGTTTGGCGCACATCTTGTGCGAGCCTTGCTCAGCCTGTCAGGGGCGCGGTGAGTTGAAAACTGCTCAAACAGTCTGTTATGAAATATTACGTGAATTATTACGCGAAGCGCGTCAATTTAACGCACGTGAATTGCGTGTATTAGCTGCGCCAAAAGTGATTGATATGTTGCTCGATGAAGAGTCACAAAGTTTAGCGAATTTATCTGACTTTATCGGCAAACCAATCTCGTTGTTGGTAGAGCCTAGTTGTAACCAAGAGTCATTCGATATTATTTTGATGTAGTATTTCAAGACGGTAATTCACACGCGTAGCGAGTGAATTACCTAAAGTATTACTTAGTTTAAGCTGCGGCCTATATGTGGTGCGTCAGCAAGAAGAGGCGGCTTGGTAAAGCCATTTGTCTCCAAGTTAGGAGAGTTGAGGCTAGCTGGACTCGGCTTAGACGCATCAAACTTAGCGCATCTCATTAGCTTCAACAAAATCGCATCTAGCTGATTGGATTGCTGCAGAAGCTTAGAAAATTCTTTTTCGGTCAATTCTAAATTCTTAATGAGCTTATCTGCACTGTTGTGAGACTCCATTAAAGATTCAGCGCGTTTATCCAGTGATTTCTTGTGTGAGCTAATTTGTGTTTTAAGTTCGCCAATCACCACATTTAGCCAACGACTACACTCTAAATGTGCTTGTTCAAAATTCGCTTGAATTTGCGCACCTAGCCCTAAATAAAATTTACGAATCAAAAAGTGTTTTTCCGTTAATACATTGACGGGATCGGTACAAAAATCATTGGTAATTTTTTCTAGAGATTGCATATTGCTGATAAAGCTACTCATATCGAGTTCTATTGCCTCAGTTTTTTCAAAGCCATGCTTGCTCCAAAATAAGTGATACAAATCATCCGCATGCTTTTTAATAGTGTTGCCTTCATATTTAATTTCTTCAGCTAAGTTAATTGCTAGCTTGGTTAGGCTTCGTATGCCTTTATTTAAACCAACAGTCGTCCAGCTATCACCCATATCTTGCTTGGTTTGCTCCAGTGTAGTATCTAGATAACCAAGGCTAAGGTGGCGTAAAAGCTTGTCACTTAGACGTTTAATTTTTTCGCTACCTTGATTGAACGTCAGCACTGAGGCTTCATAACGTTTGCGCTCAGCCACTACATTTGCCAGAATTTCTTTGGACGAATCACGATTTTGGCTTTGAATTTCTTTCAAGTCAGCAAGCTGGCTTTTCATGGTTGTTACGCGCATTTGAGCGACTTTGCGGGATGAACGTATCATATTTGAACATTCAGTCACCACTGCACGACCTAAAATTTCATGCTTAGACTCAATAAGTTGATTGGCAAGTGCATCTTCCAAAGTACCAATACCGCTGCGTTTTAGTAATGCTGCATCTTTTCTAATTTTGGCGACCAAAGCTTTTTGCGCAGACATCGCAAAAATATTGCGTGAATCTAAACCTAATTCACGAGCAGTATTTTGTATTTGCTTTTGTATGAGTGCATCAACTTCCGCTTCAGATTCAAGGCCATCCCAAAGGATGTCGATTTTATTCAATACAACCAATTTGTGCGCAGCGCGTTTTTGAACATACTCTGTCCAAATTTGCATGTCAGACTTAGTAATGCCTGTGTCTGTCGCCGTTAAGAATAACACCGCGTGCGCATTTGGGATAATGCTCAGCGTTAACTCTGGTTCTGCACCCATGGTGTTAAGACCTGGGGTGTCAATCACCGCTAAGCCATTTCTAAGCAATGGGTGAGGGTAGTTAATCAGAGCGTGACGCCATACTGGAATTTCTACGGTACCTTTTTCAGCAAGCAATCGACGCATGCTTGGGTCATCTTCATTCCAAAAACCAAGTGACTTAGCGGTTTCTAAATTAACTTCTCTTTTCTGGATTAAAGCTTTTAGTGCCTCTTTCATCGAGTCTGGTGAAGTGACATCTAGACGAATCTTATGCCAAATATCTGATGTGGTTTTTAGATAAGTCAGTGAGTCGTCAGTTTGTCTGGTCTCAATTGGTAGCAATTTAATGCAAGGCTCTTCACGAGCATCCCAAAATATCTCAGTCGGACACATGGTTGTTCTGCCAGGTGCGCTTGGGAGTAAGCGTTGATTAAAGTCTGAAAAGAACAGCGCATTAATTGTTTCAGTTTTACCGCGCGAAAATTCCGCTAAGAACGCCATCACCAATTGGTCTTTTTTCAAGATTTCTTTGATGTCGTAAAGCCTTAGTTCCTGTATTGCATCTAATGATTCTGTATGTCCTAACCAGTCGATATACTCGTCGATAGTGGCAATCAGGCTGGTACGCCATTCACTATATTCAGTGATTTTTGTACTTAAGCTAGAGGTCACAAGACCTGGCTGATCGGATAATTTTTCGGTAGGTTGCATGTTCATAATGTCGTCTAATATTAACTTATTATTGATTTAAACAAGTTGTTTTCCAAAGGAACCAATATAGTCAATAGCAATAACTGTGCCGTGATAATGAAAACTAGCGGCGTTAAGTCTATATTACCAGCCGCTGGGATGAATTTTCTGAAAAAACTCAAGATTGGGTTGGTTAATTTATTTAAAACCGGTGCAATCGGCGTGTAAGGATTCACCCAGCTTAATACCGCTTGTATTAACACTGCATATAAGAAAATCGCGATGCTGATGCTTATGGTGCCAAGAAATGCAATGGCGAAAATTTTTAACCAAATGCCACTGCCAACAATGAGTAACGGGTAATCACTGAGCCATAGCGTGCCTACAGTGAGGAGTAGTTGGCAGAAATAACCAAGCAGCAGTGTGGATACATCTAGCTTACCCAAGCTTGGGATGATCTTGCGTACGGGCTTTACTGCAAAGTTGGTCAGTGAAACCACCATTTGTGCGGCTTGGTTTTGAAAGGGTACTTTGAGTAATTGAAAGTAAAAGCGCAGTAAAAATACCAGTGTCAGCAAATCCAACACCGTTTTAATTAGGAATAAAAGTGCGTTACTTAGCAAGGTCATCCCCTAAAGTACGTGATTTATCAGCAGCGGCTTTTGCGGCAAGTAGCATAATATTCTTAATGTTAGCATTTTCTAATGCGAGTATGCCTTGTTCCGTCGTGCCACCTTTGGACGTCACTTGAGCGCGTAAAGTTTTGATGTCTGTCGTACTTTGTGCGGCAAGTAAACCCGCGCCCGCAAAGGTTTGTAAAGCCAACATCTGCGCCTCCTCAGGTTGTAGTCCTAGGCCAATTCCCGCTTCCTGCAGGGCTTCGATAAGATAAAACACATAAGCTGGACCACTGCCAGAGATTGCCGTGACTGCGTCCATCTTTGATTCATCATCTAGCCAAAGTGTTTTACCCACGGCATCGAGTATTGTTGTGGCTTGCTCACGTTGCTGCTGTTTGACGCCTGCAAGTGCGTATAAAGCAGAAACACCAGCCTGTATTTGTGCTGGCGTATTTGGCATGACGCGTACGATGGCCTGATAATGATTCAGCCAGCGTGAAATGTCAGCACTTCTAATACCAGCGGCGATTGAAATAATAAGTTGAGTACCTAATATTGGCGTGACTTGAAGGCATACCTCGCGTAATTGCTGCGGTTTAACTGCCAAAACAATGATGTCACTGTTGCGAATCTCGTCATAGTTGTCACTTGTTCGTACATTAAACGCAGTGCTTAGCTCTGTGCGTTTTTGCGCATCAAGCTCTAATACTGTGATTGCAGTCGTATCAAAATCATTATTTTTCAAGCCACCAATAATGGCTTTAGCCATATTCCCGCCACCAACAAAGCCAATTTTCATTCTTTTATTAATCCTAAATGTATTGTTTTAATTTTATTGTTCAATTACGTAACTTCAGGTGCAGGTGGTTTATTGCCATATGCTCTAGCACCAAATAAAGCTGAGCCAATTCTAACAATGGTTGAGCCTTCTTCAATTGCCGCTTGGTAGTCATCAGACATGCCGATAGACAATGTATCTACAGCAAAGCCTTGAGCCAACAATGCATCATAGCATTCTCGTACTTGTTTGAATTGACTACGCTGTTGATTATAATCCTTGCTTGGTTCTGGGATGGACATCAAGCCTCGCAACTTTAAACGTGGCATTTTCATAATCGCCGCAGCAAGCGCCTCTAATTCAATTGTAGACACACCACTCTTACTCACTTCATTGCTCGTATTCACTTGTATGCATACTTGCAATGGCGCAAGGTTAGCTGGCCTTGCATCATTCAACCGTTGGGCGATTTTAAGTCTATCTACACTATGAACCCAAGCAAAGTTTTGGGCAATCAGTTGTGTTTTATTGCTTTGAATAGGCCCTATAAAGTGCCACTCAATGGCTAAATCGTTGAGTTGAACCTGTTTGTCTAGCGCTTCTTGTAGATAGTTCTCGCCAAACATGGTTTGACCCGCCAAGTACGCTTCACGTATTGCCTGCGATGTTTGAGCCTTACTTACTGCCAATAGTTGCACTGATTGACTCGTAGACCTATATTGACTGGCGGATATGGTTGAGTGAATTATTGCTAGAATATCTTGCAAGCGATTGCCAATTGTGGTCATAATTCACTAAGCCTAAATTTACACAAAATAATGAGCCTGTTGTTAAAGGCCGATTTTTAAAATGCGGGTTTTCTACGTGTTTTAAGTGTCGAAAATTGCGCTAAAAAATTACAGCTACAATAAAATTATAACAGGAGCACGTTGTGGATATTTCAGATTTACTCGCATTCTCAGTTAAAAATAAAGCATCAGATTTGCATCTTTCAGCAGGATTGCCGCCGATGATTCGTGTGCATGGCGATATTCGTAAGATTAATGTGCCGGCTTTAGATCATACCGCAGTGCATGACATGGTGTACGACATCATGAGCGATGGTCAGCGTAAAGTGTATGAAGAGACTTTGGAATGTGACTTTTCGTTTGAAATTCCCAATTTGGCACGTTTTCGGGTTAATGCTTTTAACCATCAGCGCGGTTCTGGTGCAGTATTTCGTACCATTCCATCTAAAATATTGACATTGGAAGAGCTTAATTGTCCTGCCATTTTTAAAGATATTGCTGACACGCCACGCGGACTTTGCTTGGTGACTGGGCCAACAGGCTCGGGTAAATCCACCACGTTGGCCGCGATGATTGATTACATTAATGACAAAGAATTCGGTCATATTTTGACGGTAGAAGACCCGATTGAGTTTGTGCATACCTCTAAGAAGTGTTTAATCAACCAGCGTGAAGTTGGACCACATACTTTGTCATTTAACAATGCTTTACGCTCAGCCTTGCGTGAGGATCCTGATGTGATTCTAGTCGGTGAAATGCGCGACCTAGAGACGATACGTTTGGCACTGACTGCGGCGGAAACAGGCCATATGGTGTTCGGTACGTTGCATACAAGTTCAGCCGCTAAAACCATTGACCGTATTATTGACGTTTTCCCTGCCGCTGAAAAAGAAATGGTGCGTTCAATGTTGTCAGAGTCTTTACGTGCCGTTATTTCGCAGACTTTATTAAAAACTAAAGATGAGCAAGGGCGCGTTGCTGCGCATGAAATCATGATTGGTACACCTGCGATTCGTAACTTGATTCGCGAGGCTAAGATCCCACAAATGTACTCAGCTATTCAGACCGGTCAAAATGTGGGTATGCAAACATTGGATCAGAACCTACAAGATTTAGTAAAACGTAATGTGGTGTCTGCCAATGAAGCACGCTCAAAAGCCGCGAATAAAGATTCCATCATGGGTTGATTGCAGTTAATTTATATGCAATTAATTTATTTAGAATTAACCACTTGGGCATAAGTTAAGTCTTAGAAGTCAGTAAAGGTCAATAATGGAAAAAGGTCAGGCAGAGAAGTTTGTATTTGATTTATTGCGGTTGATGCTTGCAAAGAATGCATCAGATTTATTTATCACAGCTGGGTTTCCGCCAGCTATGAAAATAGATGGCAAACTAACACCAGTGAGTAGCCAAGTGCTATCAGCACAGCAAGCACGTGAAATTTCACGCTCTATTATGAATGACAAACAAACCTCTGAGTTTGATGCGACTAATGAGTGTAATTTTGCTATTGGTATTCCAAGTGTAGCGCGTTTTCGTGTGAATGCTTTCGTACAGCGCGGTTCTGTGGGCTTGGTATTTAGAACGATTACTACAAAAATTCCTGAGTTTGAAGATTTAGGTCTACCTGAGGTATTGAAAGATATTGCCATGACCAAACGTGGTTTGGTGATTTTTGTTGGCGGTACTGGTTCGGGTAAGTCGACTTCTTTAGCGGCAATGGTTGGGTATCGTAATAAAAATAGCTACGGTCATATCATCACCATTGAAGATCCTGTGGAATTTGTGCATGAACATATCAACTGTATAGTCACTCAGCGCGAAATTGGTGTGGATACCGATAACTGGCACATCGCACTCAAGAATACCTTACGCCAAGCGCCAGATGTGATTTTGATTGGTGAGATTCGTGACCGTGAAACAATGGATTATGCGATTGCCTTTGCTGAAACGGGTCACTTGTGCATGGCAACACTGCATGCGAATAGTACCAATCAGGCTTTGGATCGTATTATCAACTTCTTCCCTGAAGAGCGTCGTCATCAGTTGCTGATGGATTTATCATTAAATACGCGTGCTTTTATTTCACAACGATTAATCCCTAAAAAAGAGGGCAAAGGCCGTGCTGCTGCGATGGAGGTGATGTTGAACTCACCGTTAATTTCAGATTTAATTTTTAAAGGTGATGTGCATGAAATTAAATCCATTATTGCCAAATCACGCGAGTTGGGTATGCAAACCTTTGACCAAGCATTGTTTGATTTGCATGAGGCAGATGTGATTACATATGAAGATACCTTACGCAACGCTGATTCGGTGAATGATATTCGACTGAAAATTAAGTTGGATGGCAAAGCTTCGCACGGAAAAGATTTATCGCAGGGGCTTGATAGTCTTGGAATAGTTTAGCTTTCCAAGACTTTCTAGAAGTTGTATGTAAAAAGTAAAAAAGCCGATGAATTCATCGGCTTTTTTACTTGAGTTAACGCCTATGTAAGTTCTAGGCTATTCTATAGAAACCTCAACACGCCTTGCCTCAGCTAGATCTCCGCCGCTTTCTACTATTTCAGGTTTGCGCATTTCAATTCTATCTTCATCGATACCTGCATCTTCTAGCATCTCACGTACGGCTTTTGCACGACTCTTCGAGAGTTCTTCATTTTTAGCTAAATCGCCTCGTGGATCACTATAGCCAGAAATCACCGCCTTCATACTGCTATTAGCTTTTAGCCATTTTATTGTGGCGGCAAGCGTTTGACTGGCATCATTAGGTAATGTGGTTTTTCCTGTATCAAAGTAAAGCTTGGCTGTTGGTGTTTCTGTGGCTGTATGTAAGGTTTCAGGCACCTTTACCGTTAACTGGTTATCAACAGTGACATCAGTACCGAAAAAAGCCTGTGCTTCAGCACCTTTGGCTTTTTTGATGTCTTCACTATCAACGTTACCCGTTAATGTGACTTTGGCTGCGTCACCAGTAATCACCCAATCGGCACCACCTTTAAACCAGGTGCTTAATGCATCGGATTTTGCTGCCCATGCTACGTTGCTAGCATCGCCGGAGGCGTTATAGCCGTGTGCGTTGCTCGCTGTAAAGTTGAAGGCGGCACTTTCTACTATGGGAGTAGCGTTACTGCTCGTGGCAGTACAGCACTCTGCTGCATGTGCAGGACCATGGCCGTGTTGCCAATGCCAGTATAAGTAGATTGCCAATAATGCGGCTAATAACCAAGTCCAGAAGGTATGGCTAGCGCAACAACTGCTTTTGTGGACATGAGGTGTTGAATTCATCATGGGCTAACGCTCCTTATGCGATAAAACTATCAAGAACGGCAGGCTAAAAACACCTGTAGTTTAAAGTTTGTTTAAACGCCGCCAGTCAATTTTTCTTGTAGCGCTTTAAGTTCAGCCCATTTATTTTCGGCAGCTAATGCGGCTTGTTGTGCCCATGTGCCAGGTTTGGCTAATTTATAGCGAGCACCTGCGTCATCCAATACTTTTTGCATCTGCGGCACGGTTTGTTGTGCTAATTCCGCAAACGTATTTACACCTGCATTGTTGAATAGCTCGTTGATTTTTGGACCGATGCCTTCTACTACGGTGAGGTCATTAGGGCCTTTTAGCTTGAATCCGGCAGCTTTCGCTGCGGCGGCATCGACTACAAAAGCTTTAGGTGCTTGAGTAGCGACAGCTTGTGGTGCTTTAGTTTTTGGGGTTTCTGCCTTAGGAGCAGGTGCTGCTGGTGACGTTTCAGCAGGCTTCGTGTCTAATAACGTATTTGGCGTGTTGTCGCCGCAACTTGATAGTTTATTGCAACACTTACTGCCGCGGCAAGCTAGGAAACGACATAACAACCAATTGAGTAACCAGCCAACGAGTGCACCTAGCAAAAACCACCAAAAACAGCATGAAAACATAATTACGCTCCTAAGTTGCTATTAACAGTTGTAAAAATACACTCACTTGATTAAGGAATCATGACATTGAACGCTTGTAATCCTCTTCCGTCAATGGCTTAGCTGCAAACCTAACAATAATTTACTCTGATTGATACACGACTTGTCCGTTAATCAAGGTAGTTTTAACTTTCCCTGCGATTTCTAGGCCGTTAAATGGCGTATTTTTACCTTGGCTTTTGAGTGCGCTCGGTACAATTTTCCAGTATTCATTCGCATCAAAGATGCAAATGTCCGCGTTAGCATTCACGCTTAAGTCACCTGCGGCAATACCTAGTATTTTTGCTGAAGACTGGCTGATAAGCGCTATTGCTTTAGCCAAACTTGTTTTTTCCTGATTAGCCCACTTGAGGGTAAGTGCTAGCAATAGCTCTAAGCCCGTTGCGCCAACCTCAGCTTCTGCAAAGGGCGCTAATTTAGCATCGTCATCTACAGGGGTGTGGTCTGAGCAAATAGCATCTATCGTGCCGTCTTTTAGACCTGCGCTTAGAGCGTCTTTATCACGTTGCGTTCTAAGTGGTGGTTTTAGGTGGCAATTAGCATCAAAAAAGCCAATATCATGTTCGGTCAGATGTAAATGGTTAGCGCTGACGTCGCAGGTGATATTCACGCCATGCTTTTTAGCCTCACGTATCATGTCCACGCCTTCAGCTGTCGATAAGCGACTGATATGAATGCGTGCACCTGTTTCTTTAGCAATACGTAATATGCTGGCAAGTGCTAGCGCTTCTGCGGCGCTTGGAATGCCTTTTAAACCTAATCGACTAGCGACTTCGCCATCATGCGCGACGCCGTCTTTGGCTAAGAATGGCTCTTCAGCGTGCAGAAATAAAGTAAATCCAAAAGTCGCTGCATATTCCATTGCGCGCCAAAGCACTTGCGTATCGGTAATTGCAATATTGGCTTGTGAGAAGCCAACACAACCCGCTTCACGCAGTTCGCCCATTTCTGAAAGCACTTTGCCTTGCAGCTGGCGTGTAAGCGCGCCTAGCGGATAAACATGCGCAAGATTAAGCTGTTTAGCGCGATGCTTGAGCATTTCTACTAAACCTGGTTCATCTAGCACGGGGTCAGTGTCAGGCGGGCATGCGAGGCTAGTAACGCCGCCAGCCACTGCGGCTTGTAGTTCGCTAATCAGCGTAGCCTTATATTCATCACCCGGTTCACGTAATCTTGCAGATAAATCAACCAAGCCAGGGCACACGATTAAATTGCTTGCATCGATGGTTTGACTAGCGATAAAGCCCTCAGGTGCTTTGCCTAACGCGACTATTTTGCCCGCAGCAATGAATACGTCTAGCTGACTATCAATGTTGTTTTTAGGGTCTATGACATGACCATTTTTGATTTGAATTTTCATGCTTGGCTCCCCACTTGGCTGCCAGAATTTTGCCCGCCTGCCAACATTGCCATTACCGCCATACGCACGGCGATACCGTAAGTGACTTGCGGCAAAATGACAGATTGGCTACCATCCGCCACGCTAGAATCAATTTCTACACCACGGTTCATTGGTCCCGGGTGCAGTACGATAGCATCTGGTTTAGCGAGGTTTAATTTGTCTTGAGTGAGGCCATAGGTTTTAAAATATTCTTGTGCGCTGGGTAGCATCGCACCATTCATACGCTCGTTTTGTAAGCGCAACATCATCACGACGTCTACATCTTTTAATCCTGCTTTCATGTCATGAAACACATGAACACCTAACTTTTCTACTTGCGTTGGGAGCAGCGTTTTTGGGGCAATGACACGCACTTCTGGTACACCTAATGTTGTCAAAGCGTGAATCTCAGAGCGTGCCACACGCGAATGCAGCACATCACCAACTATCGCCACACGAAGATTGTGCAAGTCAGGCTTGTATTTACGTATGGTAAACATATCCAGCAAACCTTGCGTTGGATGTGAATGGCGGCCATCGCCAGCGTTAATCACGTGAATATGGTCAGGTACATGCTTAGCAATAAAATGAGCCGCGCCAGATTGCGAATGGCGCACCACAAACATATCGGCGTGCATGGCGATTAAGTTGTCTACGGTATCTAAAATGGTTTCACCTTTAGATTGCGAAGAGGTGTTCACATTCAAGCTGATGACGTCGGCTGAAAGGCGTTTAGCTGCGATTTCAAAGGTGGTGCGGGTGCGGGTGCTATTTTCAAAAAACAAGTTACATACCGTTTTGCCGCGTAGAAGCGGTACTTTTTTAACTTCACGTTCGGCGACGCCTACAAATGATTCGGCGGTATCCAGTATTTGATTCAATATTCTTTTTGGTAGGCCTTCAATAGAAAGCAAGTGTCGTAAACGACCATCGGCATCTAGTTGCGGGTTATTCATGCTTGTGTACCTGGCTTTGATCAAAGTTCAAGGATTGAAGCTCAAGGCTTAAAGTGCCATCTTGATTTTGTATGAGTTGCAAATTCTGACTAGCATCTAAAGCAAGATCAGCAGCAGTGATTTGCGGTGCAATTGGCAACTCACGACCGCCACGGTTTACAAGTGCAACCAAAGTAATGCTAGCAGGTCGACCGTAATCAAACAGCTCATTCATGGCAGCACGTGTAGTGCGGCCTGTGTAAAAAACGTCATCAATTAAGATAATGTGTTTATTTTCAACATCAAATGGAATCTGACTTGGGCGGTTTTCAGCTTTTAAGCCGCGCTTTTCGTAGTCATCACGATAAAACGACACATCTAATGTGCCATGTTCAATAGCATTGGCGGCGATATCTTTTTCTAATAGAACTAGTAACTTTTGCATTAACCAAACGCCGCCACTTTGAATGCCGACGAGTGCTGTATTGGCTTGTAGCAAGGGCTGAACTTTTTGAGCCAGCGTTTTGAGCAGGTCTTCAGCATTAGGTAATGAGATGTTTTTTGACGTCATTTCTGTATTTTACCTGTAATCATCATTCACATTGATAGTGAGTCAATTTTATAATCCGTTAAAATAGCTTTGCAATATGGTTTGCGCTGCGACTTGATCCAGCATTTCTTTTTGCGCACGACCTTTAATGCCAGATTGATTCAATAAATCGCTTGCCTCAACCGAGCTGTAGCGTTCATCAACGAGCATGACGGGCAAATTAAAGCGGCCATTTAGCCGCCTTGCAAACTTTTTGCAGAGTTGTGTGACGCTGGTTTCAGCACCATCTAAACTTAATGGCAAGCCCACAATCAGTAACTTTGGCTGCCATTCTTTGACTAGTTTGCTAATCGCTTCAAAGCGAACTTCGTTGCTTTCATTATCTATCGTCACCAGTGGATTGGCTGTTGCTAATAAGTGCTCGCCAACCGCTACACCTATTCTTTGTTCGCCAAAATCAAAACATAACACGGTACTGGCTAATACTATTTTGGCGTCGTAAACGCTTTCGTTATCTATCAATTGGCCGTGAGTTGCTGGTTTTGCATTAACATCGTTCGCCATTAAGCGTGACCTGCTACGTCTGACAACATGGCAGGGTCAACCCCTAATAGCGCCATGGTTGCGTTTAATTTTTCATCGTAATCTAATTCGTACAGAATTTTGTGTAAGGTTTCCACATCTTTTGCCTGTACAGAGAGCCATGAGTTTTGTTTGATTTCTTCCTCAAGTTGTCCTGGTGTCCAGCCGGCATAGCCTAGTGTTAGCAGCATTTTTTCGGGGCCACTACCAATCGCGACAGATTCCAAAATATCTTTAGATGTAGTCAGTGCGGTATTTTCTGCAATAGTAATGGTGCTATCCCATTCGCCAGCCGCTGTTTCGTGCAGTACAAAGCCACGTTCGGGTTGTACTGGACCACCATACAATACGGGCGTGTCTGCAACTGCAAAATTCAGCAGTTCAACCTTGATTTTTTCAAACAGCGTGTCGTAGGTAATGTCGGTAGGGCGGTTAATCATCACGCCCATTGCACCTTCTTGATTATGCGTGCAGATAAATGTGACGGATTTTGCGAAAAATGGGTCTGTCATGGCGGGCATCGCGATGAGAAAATGACCTGTGAGGTTGATGTTTTCCAATGGTTTTATTCTATCATATCTAATTGTTTAATATGGCTATTTTAGCTATTGTTGCTAGCTTCTAAATACCCCGTAACTTCTAAGCCAAAGCCTGTCATGCTTGGCATTTTTCGCGGTGTGGCGAGTAATTTCATTTTACCTACGCCAATATCTAGCAGGATTTGTGAACCTATACCGTAAGTGCGCAACTCTTGGTTGATGCGTATTTTCTCATCGGCGCCTTGAATACGTTCGATAAGGGCTTCGCCAGTTTCTTGCTGATGTAATAACACCATCACGCCAGATTCGGCATTGGCAATCACTTTCATCGCATCAAGTGTATTCCAGCTATGTGTGCAACTGCTGCTATCCAGTAAGTCGAAAATAGAAAGTGGTTCATGCACGCGCACCAGCGTTTCTTGTGCTGCGTTTGGTTCGCCCTTAATGAGCGCTAAATGTGTTTCTTTAGCGATTTTGTCACGGTAAGCAATCAGCTTCATTTCGCCGTAAGGTGTTTGAATGGTGCGTTCTGCCGCGCGCTCAACTAGACGTTCAGTTTGGGCGCGATATTGAATTAAATCTGCAATCGTGCCGATCTTAAGCTGATGTTCGACGGCAAACAGCATTAAGTCTGGCAAACGTGCCATGCTGCCGTCATCTTTTAAAATTTCGCAAATCACGCTGGTGGGTTCGCAGCCTGCTAGCTTAGCTAAGTCGCAACCAGCTTCAGTGTGCCCTGCGCGTACTAGTACGCCACCGTCCATCGCCGCGAGAGGAAAAATATGCCCTGGGCTGACAATGTCTTGCGGCTTTGCGTTTTTTGCTACGGCAGCTTGGACCGTACGTGCGCGGTCAGCCGCAGAAATGCCCGTAGTGACACCTTCAGCTGCTTCAATTGATACCGTGAAATTAGTACCCATGCGCGCACCATTTTTTTGCACCATTTTTGTTAGGTTTAACTGGCGGCAGCGGTCTTCCGTTAATGTTAAGCAAATCAAGCCACGACCATGTTTAGCCATAAAATTGATATGTTCTGCGGTAGAGAATTCTGCGGCTAAGACTAAATCGCCTTCGTTTTCGCGATTTTCATCATCGACTAGCACCACCATACGGCCGTGTTTGATTTCTTCAATGATTTCTTGCGCCGTGCTGATTGTTTGGTTGTTACTCATTCAGTCGATGTTTCCTTAAGTTCTTGTTTACTAGCTGCTTGCTGGCTCTGCTGCCCAAAGTGTCATGCGTTCTACATAACGTGCGATTTGGTCAACCTCTAGATTCACCTGACTTCCAGCTTTTAAAAATTGTAGCGAGGTATTTTCTAGCGTATGCGGAATCAAGTTCATGCTAAACACATCGGAGGAAATAGTGTTAACGGTTAGGCTCACGCCATTCACGCAGATGGAGCCTTTGACTGAAATATATTTTGAAATAGCGTGTGGCGCGCGAATATCCAGCTTCCAGCAGTCGCCTAATGGTTCAAAAAACACTACCTCGCCAACGCCATCCACATGGCCACTCACCAAGTGGCCGCCTAGCCTGTCACTTAGTCGCAATGCTTTTTCCAGATTAACTGCATTTGGCTTATCCAGCCCGATGGTGACTGACAAAGACTCTTTGGAAACATGTGCTTCGAAATGGGATTCATTAAAAGTAATGGCAGTCAGGCAAACGCCATTTACAGCAATGCTGTCGCCGATTTTAACGTCCTGCATCTCTAGCCCTGAGCAGCTAATGTTGAGTTTTACGTCGTCGCCCATTGGCGTTACGCGTTCGATTTGACCTACGGTCTGTATGATGCCTGTAAACATAGCGTAATTTTATCAGACTTGTTGTGACAGCTAAACTGATTAATTTTTTCAACTATATTTTAAGTAATTTTTTAAGCCAATTTGTTTTAAGCTAATCGGTAACCCTGTTAGAATTTGGCTTATGTTACAAAAAATAAAATCAATCTTCGCTCACTTCTCCGTATTTGAATTATTCGTTGGCATGCGTTACACGCGTGCTAAACGTAAAAATCATTTCATTTCATTTATCTCACTTACCAGCATGATAGGCATCGCGCTGGGCGTGGCGGCGCTCATTATTGTGCTGTCGGTGATGAATGGTTTTCAAAAAGATCTGCGCACGCGAATTTTGGGTGTGGCTTCGCATTTGGAAATTACAGGCAGTAATAACACGCTGAGTGATTGGCCTAATATTGCAGAGTCATCGGTTAAGCGCGAGCATGTGTTGGCAAGCGCGCCTTACATCACGGCGCAGGCTATGTTGAGTTATGGTCAAGGGGTGCAGGGCGCTATTATTCGTGGTGTGATACCTGCGGCTGAAGATAAAGTTGCCGATTTAGGTAAAAGCATGCGCGTCGGCACTTTAAATGACTTACGCGCGGGTGAGTTTGGCATAATTTTAGGCACGGACTTGGCGTATAACTTAGGCGCGCAAATGGGCGATAAAGTGGTTGTAATGGCGCCGCAAGGGCAGTTTACACCAGCGGGTGTGGTGCCACGTTTAAAACAGTTTACCGTGATTGGTTTGTTCAGCAGTGGTATGCAGGAATACGACGCCGGCTTGGCGCTTATTCACATGGATGACGCGGCTAAGTTGTACCGTATGGATAATAAGGTGTCAGGCGTTCGCTTAAAGTTGGATGATTTATTTATTGCCCCTAATGTGGCTGCCTCAATTTCTAAAGACTTGAATCAGCCCTCCAATCCAACTGGCGCTTATTACGTGACCGATTGGACGCAGCAGCATTCGAATTTTTTCAAAGCTGTGCAAATGGAAAAGCGCGTGATGTTTATTATTTTGACGTTAATCGTGGCAGTGGCAGCGTTTAATATCGTATCCACACTAGTGATGGCGGTTACAGATAAACGTGCCGACATTGCGATTATGCGCACATTCGGCGCGAGTCCAGCCAGTATCATGGCGATTTTTATCGTACAGGGTGCGCTAATCGGCTTAATCGGTACCTTGATAGGTGCAGTATTTGGCGTGATTGTTGCGCTGAATATTGATGTGATTATTCCGTTTATTGAAGGCTTATTTCACATACAATTTTTGGCAAAAGATGTGTATCAAATCAGCGAAGTCCCTTCAGATTTAATTTGGTCTGACGTAACGACGATTGTGATTGTCTCATTTGTATTAAGTCTGCTTGCCACTTTATATCCTAGCTGGCGCGCTAGTAAAATCAATCCAGCTGAGGCTTTACGTTATGAGTAGCATGGTGAATAACAAGGCGAGTAGCATAGTATTTTGCCGCGACTTGCAAAAAACCTATGAGGGTTTAGACGTTGCGGTATTAAATGGCATCGACCTAAACGTGAGTGCAGGTGAGCAGATTGCGATTGTCGGTACCTCTGGATCTGGCAAAAGTACCTTGTTACATTTACTGGGTGGATTGGATGTGCCAAGCAGTGGCGAAGTGCGTATTCTCGACCAAAATCTTGCAGCCATGAGCGAAGCCAAAAAAGGCGAAATTCGCAATCAGTCGCTAGGCTTTGTCTATCAGTTTCATCATTTACTACCAGAGTTTACCGCGCTTGAAAATGTTGCCATGCCCTTGTTTATACGCCGTATGCCACGAGAGCAAGCGCTTACATTAGCAGCTGAAACGCTCACTAAGGTTGGCTTGAAGCACCGTATGGAGCATATGCCAGGTGAACTTTCAGGCGGCGAACGTCAGCGTGCCGCAGTGGCGCGCGCATTGGTCACGCAGCCGCAATGCATTTTGGCTGATGAGCCTACAGGAAATCTCGATCGCCATACCGCACATGCGGTCTTTGATTTGTTGCTGGAAGTAAATCAATTGCAACAAAGAAGCTTAGTGGTGGTGACGCATGACCTAGAGTTGGCGAAAAAAATGCAGCGCCAATACAAGCTGGTTGACGGCAAACTACAACCTTTGTAGGTAATAAGCGCTGTGATTTTTGCTGCACTGATGTTTGTTTTTGGTGCTTGGAATGTACAACAATTGGCGCAACTCCCAAGTGTGACTTGGTTGATTTGCGCTTTTTTTATAGCGGTTGCCATCCTCGTCACTCATTCGCGTTTTTCTTCCGATTATCTCCACCCCATTTACCTTAGCTTCAAGCTTTTAAAGCAAACTTTATTTTGCGCCGCTGCCTTTTTATTAGGTATTTGCTGGGCGAGTGGTTTTGCTTATTGGCGTATGAGCGATGCGTTGCCGCATGCTTGGGAGCAAAAAAACATTGCTATTGAGGGCGTGGTGGCGAGTGTTCCCGAAGCTACGGAGCGCGGAGAGCGCTTTAAATTTGATGTGGAAAAGATATTTACAAAGGGCGCAATTGTTCCCAAACACATCAGTTTGAATCACTATCGTAGTAATCCATATAGTAGTTATAAGGGTGACAGAGAAGAAACTACTGATTTAAATCAACTTCATGCAGGTGAGCGTTGGTCGCTAGTGGTGCGCTTAAAGCGACCGCATGGTACAGTAAATCCACACGGCTTTGACTTTGAATCATGGGCGCTGGCGGAAAATATACGTGCTACAGGCAGCATAAAAAGCAAAGCTGGCATCAAAAAGATAGATGACTTCGTTTGGCGGCCTAGCTATATCGTGGAGCACCTGCGTGAACAAGTACAAAAACGGATCACAAAGGTGCTGGCTGGCAAACCATATAGCGGTGTTATTCAAGCGTTGGTGATGGGCGATGATAGTCAAATTAGTGTGGAAGATTGGCAGGTGTTTTTACGGACTGGTACCTCACATTTAATGTCGATTTCCGGCCTTCACATTACGATGTTGGCTGGGCTGGCGTTTGGTTTCGTGAGTTTTTTCTGGAGACGAAGCCATTATTTAGTAATGAAGCTGCCTACACGCAAAGCTGCGACTATTGCTGGCGTGGTGGTAGCTTTGGCATACTCGTTGATTGCCGGTTTCTCTGTGCCGTCACAACGCACTTTTTATATGCTTTTGGTCTTTGCTGTTGCATTGTGGTCAGGTCGGCAACTAGTTATTTCACAAGTCTTGGCAATGGCTTTGTTCATTGTGGTTTTGCTTGATCCTTGGGCGGTAAGTTCGCCCGGTTTTTGGTTGTCGTTTGGCGCTGTCGCTATGTTGGCTTATGCGCTGGGTGGGCGTGTCGGTCAAACTCATTGGTTTCAAGCCGCGCTAAAAACGCAATATGCAGTCACCATCGGCATGCTGCCATTATTGTTAGTGATGTTTGGGCAAGCTTCAATCATTTCGCCTATTGCTAACGCCTTCGCAATTCCATTGATTAGCTTTGTTGTGACGCCATTGGCGTTGCTAGGAAGTTTTTTGCCTATAGATACACCGTTAAGCCTGTCATATAAAGCTTTAGAAATTGGTATGCTGGCACTTAAATGGCTAAATCAGCTGCCGATGGCCACTTGGCAACAACACGAACCTGCGGCGTGGACCTTGATTCCGGCAATGCTTGGTGTACTTTGGTTATTGCTACCGCGTGGCTTTCCTATGCGGTGGATGGGTTTGCTAGGCTTTCTGCCTATGTTGCTGCTTGCGCCAACGCGACCTGCATTGGGCGATATGAAAGTCACGGTGTTAGACGTAGGGCAAGGTTTAAGTGTGGTCGTGCAGACCGCTAAACACAACATGGTTTACGACTCTGGTCCTAAGTATAATGAACAAAGTGACGCAGGCAGCCGAATAGTCGTACCATTTTTGCATGGTGAAGGCATCAAAAAAGTGGATGGTTTTGTTGTTAGTCATAATGACATTGACCATAGTGGTGGCATGGCGTCTGTTTTTGCGCTGATGCCTGTTACGTGGCTCGATAGCTCATTGCCAGAAGATGCTGATATTCCAGATACACAAAGAAAAATGCATTGTTTCGCAGGTCAGGTATGGATTTGGGATGACGTACAGTTTGAAATGCTGCATCCGCGTGCTGAAAGTTATGATGATGAAAACATTAAAGATAATGACCGAAGCTGCGTATTAAAAGTGACCAGTCAAGCAGGTAGTGTGTTATTGACAGGTGATATTGAAAAGCCTGATGAGCTCGAGTTACTTAATTTAGAAACCGATAAATTAAAAAGTGATGTGATAGTCGTGCCACATCATGGCAGTAAAACCTCTTCAACGCCTGATTTTATTGCAGCAGTGGCACCTAGAGTTAGCATTTTTACTAATGGCTATTTAAATCGCTTTGGTCACCCTAAGCCTGTGGTATTTGAGCGCTATCGAGCAACACAAAGTTTGTTGTATCGATCTGATTACAATGGTGCAATTGAAATGGATTTTGTAAGTAAACGTAATATTCAAATTGTAAGTTGGCGAAACCAATACAGACGCTATTGGCAAGATAGTTTTGAGTCCCTTAATTAAAATCAACAATTAAATGCTGGTAATTTAAAACTAGCGACATGTAAAGTTTGTAAAGCAATGCACTAGAAGCTTGCCCAAATGCGGGCGACAAGCTAAAGTATCGGGGATAAGTTTCAGCAAGTTTTTTACAAAAAGATTCATCACGATTAATATAAAATTTTTAGGAGTTGCACTGTGTGGCAAATTATTTTAGCAGCGGGTTGGCCAATTTGGCCGCTAATCATAGCGTCAGTGGTAGCCTTGGCAATTATCGGCGAGCGCGCTTTTGCATTGCGTGAGAGCACAGTCGCACCACCTAACCTATTGCCAGAAGTACAAGCTTGGCTTAATAAAGGTGGTGTGACTAAAGAAACAATCAGCCGTTTAGAACAGCACTCATTGTTAGGTCAGCTATTTGCTAGCGCGCTATCCAATGCAAAAAACTCACGTGAAATCACTAAAGAAGCCATTGAAGAAACTGGCCGTGCAGTTGCGCATAGTTTAGAAAAGTATCTCTCGACTTTAGGCACTATTGCTACCGTTGCGCCATTGTTAGGGCTTTTAGGTACTGTGATTGGTATGGTTGAGTTGTTTGGTGCGTTTACTAGTACCGGCCATGATATTGCTCAATTTGCACGTGGTATTTCTGTTGCCTTGTATAACACTGCAGCAGGTATTGTAGTAGCTGTGCCAGCGATGATTGCTTATCGTTATTTTCGCTCTAAAGTAGACGACTTATTAGTAGGCATGGAGCAACAGGCGATTAAGCTGGTTGAAATTATTCACGGTGAACGCAAGTAATTCGTGTTAAATCATATTAATACTGTCCTGCTTTTACTTGCGGTACTCACAGCACTAACATTGTAAAAGCGACTTGTTTTAAGATGATTTGAAACGAATTTAGTTAAAGGAATACAACATGAATTTTCAACGTGGAAAGCGCCATGAAGAGCTAGAGATGAATCTCGTGCCTTTAATCGACGTATTGCTAGTGATCATTATTTTCTTGGTCGTAAGTGCAACGTTCTCACGCACCAGCGAATTGCAAATTAATTTGCCAACGGCTGAAGCAAATGCGCCGCAAGAAAAGCCATTGACGATTGAAGTCGGTGTCGATGCAACAGGTAAATATATAGTAAATGGTAAAGGATTAGCTGATTCTTCAGTCGCGGGTATTAGCGCAGCACTGCAAGCTGCAGTAAATGGTAGCAAAGAAGAGCCTACCATCATCATCAATGCTGATGCTAAAGGCGCTTTCCAATTCGTTATCGATGTGATGGAAGCCTCACGTACAGCAGGTTACACGCATATTACGTTTGCGACGCAATCAAAAGCTGGCTAATAATTTTCTATTTTTTATATTCATTTTTTGATTTTCAACGTTGACGGTAAAAATGTCGAAAATTACCGTTAAAGAAGCAATGCTAAAGCTAAATACATCCGGCGCGTCCAATTCAAAAATATTATATTTACGTCTATTTAAATATGCATGGAAATATAAAACAGTTTTTTTGATTGGCGTGCTCGCCTTAGTCTTTTTGTCAGCCAGCAACACTCTCTTTTTGGCAACTATCAAACAAGTGACTGACGAAGGCTTCGTGAAACAAAGCCCGGACATGGTCAGATATCTGCCTTTTATGCTATTCGGCTTATTAGCATTCCGTGCAATTTCTGGATTTCTCTCAGGTTTTTCTATGCGCTGGGTTGCGCGTCGCATTGTCGGCGACTTGCGAATAGATATTTTTCACCAACTCATGCGACTCCCGATTAGCTATTTTGACGAGCAATCTGCTGGGATTTTAATTTCCAAAATCACCTATGATGTAGAGCAGATGGCGAATGCTGCGACAAAGTCTTCGTTAACTTTGGTGCGCGATTCTTTAACTACGGTTGGCATCGTTGGCTACATGGTGTATTTAGACTGGCGATTGACAATGATTTTTGTCTTAATCGCCCCTATTATGGCATTTTATCTAAAAACCATGACACCCCAGTTGCGCAATGCTGGTAAAGAAGTCCAGTCATCCATTGGTGAGATGACTAAAGTAGCTGAAGAGGCCGTTTCTGGTCAGCGTATTGTGAAAATTTTTGGCGCCCAAGCTTATGAAAATGAGCGTTTTGCAAAAGTGGTCAACAAAAATCGTCACATGCAAATCCGCTTAGCGCGACTCTCAAGCTTAAATAGCATGGTGGTAGAGCTGCTTGCGGCAGTTTCATTAGGGCTTGTAGTTTACTACGCCGTTGGTCGATTTAGTGCTGGTGAGTTTGCTGCATTTGTTGGCGCATTATTGATGCTGATTGCGCCAATTAAGAACCTAACGGCGATGAACGAAGATGTTCAGGTTGCGCTTGCCGCGGCGCAAAGTGTATTCGGCGTGATTGATATTAAACCAGAGCTGGATGAGGGTAATAAAGTATTTAGCCGTAGCCAAGGTGAAATAGAATTTAAGCACGTCAGTCTTAGTTATAGTAACGCCAAGCGCCTTTCACTAAAGGACGTTAGTTTTAATATAAAGCCTGGTGAAAAGCTGGCTTTAGTAGGCAGGTCTGGCGGCGGTAAAACCACCCTAGTAAACCTACTGCCAAGATTTTATGAGCTTCAACTAGGGCAAGTATTGTTAGATGGCATTGATATGCGCTCTTTGTCGCTGGCTGATTTGCGCCAACAATTTTCTTTGGTTAGCCAAGATGTGATTTTGTTCAATGATACGGTATTTAATAATATCGCGTATGGCGTGAAACGCAATGCAAGTGAAGAAGATGTTATTAATGCTGCAAAAGCAGCATTTGCTTGGGATTTTATTCAACAACTACCTAAAGGCTTGCAAAATGAGATTGGTGATAGAGGCGTGCGTTTGTCTGGTGGTCAGCGTCAACGTATTGCCATCGCCCGCGCAATTCTAAAAAATGCACCTATACTATTGCTGGATGAAGCGACTTCCGCGTTAGATACCGAATCTGAGCAACATGTCCAAGCTGCGTTAGATACCTTAATGCAAAATCGCACAAGCATCGTTATCGCCCATCGTTTAAGCACCATTGAAAACGCAGATCGCATTATGGTGATGGAGCAAGGTGAAATTGTAGAAAGCGGTACGCATACTGACTTGATGGCGCTAGGTGGTCATTATGCTAAGCTGTATCAAAAGCAATTCAATTAACTACTTAATTATCCGCTTGAGCAGATGAATAATTGGTTCCAAAAACAGTGGTCTTCATATAGTTTGTGGCATATTTTACTGGTCCCACTTTCTTGGATTTTTTTTGTCGTTACCTCTGTTAGGAAGTTCCTATATAGCCTAGGTTGGCTAAAAAGCACTCGCCTAGGTGTCCCTGTGATTGTCGTTGGTAACATTACTGTGGGTGGAACAGGTAAAACACCGCTAGTTATTTGGCTAGCAGAACAGTTGCAGCTTGCCGGTTTTAAGCCTGGAATTATAAGTCGAGGCTATGGAGGGAGCTCAAAGCTAGCTACCGCTGTATTTGCGAATAGTAATCCTCAGCTAGTGGGGGACGAACCCGTTTTAATTACTAAGCGTACGGCTTGCCCCATGTTTGTTGGGGCTAATCGAGTAGCTGCAGGGCAGACCTTATTGCAAACCAATCCAAAGTGCGATGTGATTATTAGTGACGACGGCTTGCAGCATTATGCCTTGCAGCGCGACTTTGAGATTACTTTAGTCAACTCAAATAGCGGGTTTGGCAATCAACTTTTGTTACCAGCTGGGCCACTCCGAGAGAAGCTTTCAAGGTTACGGTCTGTAGATGCAATTGTAGATAGTGGTAATGAGGCAGCTTCTGCTATTGCTTTTAAAGAAACTCTGCAAGCGCCCATACTTAACATGACGCTGCAAGGCGAGTACTTTGAATCTTTGGATGGCTCAGAAACTAAGCAGCCCGCTAGCTATTTTGCTGATAAAAAATTAGTGGCGATTGCTGGCATAGGCAATCCTGAGCGGTTTTTTAATCTATTATCTGGTTTAGGTCTACAATTTGAGCGTAAGGCATTTGCCGATCATCATGCGTTTACAAAGCAAGACTTAATGCAGTTTTCAGGTAAAACTATTCTAATGACAGAAAAAGATGCCGTAAAATGTGCAATATTCACTACGAGTGATGCATGGTGTTTGCCTGTTGCAGCGACAATAGGTGCTCCAAGTCAAACATCTCTTATTACGCTTATTTTGCAAAAATTGGGAATTTAATGATGGATACAAAACTACTACAAATTTTAGTTTGCCCGGTAACTAAAGGCTCGCTTATCTTTAATAAAACTACGAATGAGTTAATTTCTAAGTCTGCAGGTTTAGCGTACCCAATTAAAGACGGCATTCCAGTGATGCTAGAGGAAGAAGCTCGCAAGCTAACAGATGAAGAAATTGCCTAGTTTGAATTCTCAAACGCTAGAGTTTTATGTAGTTATTCCTGCACGCTATGCTAGCACTAGGCTGCCTGGTAAGCCGTTGCTAGATATTGCAGGCAAGCCTATGGTAGTGTGGGTGGCGGAACGTGCAAAAAATAGCGGCGCTAAACAAATTGTCGTTGCAACTGATGACTTGCGTATTGTTGATGTAGTCAATCAATACGGTCATCAAGTCATAATGACGCGAGCCGATCATGTGAGTGGTACTGATAGAATCGCGGAAGTGGCGTTGGCACAACAATGGCCTGATGATGCCATTGTTGTCAATGTGCAAGGCGACGAACCTTTAATAGAAGCTTCTCTGATTGTTGAAGTCGCTAACACTTTGAGCAATCATCCCGAGTCAGTTATGGCAACGGCATGCCACGCAATACACAGTAAAGCCGACTTCTTAAATCCTAATATCGTTAAGGTGGTATTAGATTCGCAAAGCAATGCATTGTATTTCAGCAGGGCGCCAATTCCATATCCTAGAGATGTTTTTGCGGTGAATTCAGATTTACCAGAAAATATGCCTATCTATAGGCATATTGGGATTTATGCTTATCGCGCAAAATTTCTTAAACAATATGCGAGCATTCAGCCAAGCATGCTTGAGCAGATAGAATCCTTAGAGCAGCTTCGTGTACTACATCACGGCTATAAAATTTCAGTATCAATTTCTCAAAACGCACCCGCAGCTGGCGTAGATACACAAGAAGACCTGGATTATGTTCGCAGCGTAATGTGCTAGCGCGCTGGCTTACGTCAACATTAAAGTTCATTCTCGCTTCAAGAGATCCACAGTTACGCAAATAAAGCTGCGAATGTTCTTGCAGTAAATAGCTAGGTTTGCTATAGTCTCACCTCTCGACGCAACATATGTCGAATCGGACGCGGGATGGAGCAGTCTGGCAGCTCGTCGGGCTCATAACCCGAAGGTCACAGGTTCAAATCCTGTTCCCGCAACCAAAGATTTAAAGTGTGTATTAATACCGTTAATAATAAATGTGAAATGTTTCAAATTTATGATTGAC
>NZ_JAQSCU010000006.1 GCF_029945535.1 Methylotenera sp. | reverse complement strand
ATTTCTAGTGCAATTTATATTGCTAGGTGGGTCAATTCTGAGTGCAATTCAACATTAACATCTTCTGTTGCCAAACCTTCACGGGGATCAACTGTTGAATATTTATATATAACCGAAGGTAATCTAGCCTCAATTGCATTTGATGTATTTTGACAAGATAATGCTAACGACATACGAAATGACGGGGCGACTCCATGATTTGATATAGGGTCAGAACAAAGCCATTTTAAATAATCACGAATATTTCTTAGTCTAGTTGCAGCTACAGGAGCACCAACATTCTTATGACCTTTTAAGGTTGAACGCGATCTCAAACTTTCCAATAATCTTACTGTTGAAGTTTTCTGAGCAGATTCAATGCGAATATCATTCAAAACAGTATAAATTCTATCAATAGGTAATCTGCAAATTCCAACCAACTCTTCAATTTCACCTAGAGATAATAATTGACCAACATTGAGCCGCTCTTCTAAATTGATATTACGCAAATCAAGAAATAACAAAAATATCGTGATTGATTTAAGATAACTATCGATCGTATTCGAAGCTCTATTTTTTGACCGCACCTCTGATAAAGTAAAAACATTAGGTTCAAAAATTGGCAACCCATCAGGAGCAAGCAGAATGGGAAGGCGCTCTCCTGAAGCAGTGACAATCATTTTTACTCGATATTTTGCATTCATTATTTACACTCACGCAAGGTATACTTTAGTCCATGATATTAACAAACAAAAAATAACCTGTAAACAAAGAAAAACCCCTGTAGATTTATGGTCTACAGGGGTTTATTTACATTACCAGTATAGGTAGTTTCTAGAACGGAATATCATCTTCAAAATCATCAAAACCTGAACCACTAGTCGCTGCTTTGGCAGTTGATTGCGCTGGCGCCTGCTTTGTTGATGATTGATTAGCACTTGATGGCGCTTGATCGTAGTCGCTGCTGCCACTACTTTGATCCATGCCGCCATCGTAGCTAGCGTTTGAGCCTGCACCATCACGTCCGCCTAGCATTTGCATTTGGTCTGCGATGATTTCTGTTGTGTAACGATCTTGGCCTTCTTTAGTCTGCCATTTACGCGTTTGCAAGCGGCCTTCAACGTACACTGGACGACCTTTTTTAAGGTACTCCCCTGCGATTTCCGCAAGTTTGCGGTACATCACGATGTTGTGCCATTCTGTGCGTTCTTGTTTTGCGCCAGATTTATCTTTCCAGCTATCGGTAGTCGCAATGCTGAAGTTACAAACAGCTTCGCCATTCGGCATGAATCTTACTTCAGGATCTTTGCCTAAGTTGCCGACTAAAATTACTTTATTGACTGATGCCATTTTTATCCCCTCAACAATTGATGTACTTGTGTTTGCAATTGGGTTTCATCCCCATGTTGCGATTTATCTATCTTTAATATTACGGTGCGTTCTTGTGGCAATACCACGGCTTCTATCACGCCTGTTAGGGCTAGTAGCTTGTTTTTTAACAGCTCAGCCACACCCGTGGTTAGCTCAGGCGCATCTTCATCTAAGCTGTACATTTTAGTTTTTACCGCAGGTGGAGCCTGCATTGAATATGCCAATACCAGCCACAAAAGCATCATCACGCTGCAGAAAATAAACACACTGGCAAAGCCAACTTTATGCGACAAGTAACCACCTAAAGCACCACCAACAAACACACCTAATGACTGCGAAGTATTATATACGCCTATCGCTGTTCCTTTAGCTGCAGCAGGTGCAATTTTACTTATAATTGAAGGTAAAGAAGCTTCTAGTACATTAAAAGCAATAAAGTACATAGTAAGCGACAGCACTATGCCCCAAAATAGCTGAATGGAAGCTGAGAACATCAATTGCGCTATAAACATAGTAGCGATTGCGCCAACAAAAACCTGTTTCATTTTGGCTTTCTTTTCAGCGTAAATAATCGCCGGCACCATAAATACGAATGAGGCAATCAACACAGGTAAATAAATCATCCAATGTTGATTTTCATGCATGCCGCTTGATTTAACAAGAGCGAATGGCACCACGACAAACATCGCCATTTGCGCAGCATGCAGTGCGAAAATGCCATAATTTAAACGTAGTAATTGTTTGTTTTTCAAAACGTCTTTTAGCTTGGCTGGTGCTGCGCTGGCATCCGAATGATAGTGGCTATGCAAAGGCTCAGGCACAACAAACTTCATTACCGCAATAGCAGCTAAACTTAACAACGCTGTCATCGCGAATATGCCTGGCACGCCTATCCATTGATTAAGTAATGGGCCAATCACTAATGAAACCGCAAACGCCATACCAATGGTGCCACCTATGGTTGCCATAGCTTTGGTGCGGTTTTCATCGCGAGTTAAATCCGCTAACAAAGCTGTGACAGCGGCAGAAACAGCACCTGCCCCCTGAATGGCACGGCCTAAAATCACACCTTCAATATTCATCGCCAATGCGGCGACCATGCTACCAATCGCAAAAATAGCTAGGCCTAAATAAATCATAGGCTTGCGACCAAATTTATCTGAAGCCATGCCAAACGGCAATTGAAATAAGGCTTGCGTTAACCCGTAAGCGCCAAGTGCTAAGCCGATTTGCAAGCCATTTGGCTTGGGTAGAAAATTGTTTGAAGCGTAAATTGCAAAAATTGGCAAAATAGAAAACATGCCAAACATACGTAAACCGTAAATCGCCGCCAAGCTCACTGTTGCACGCACTTCTAAAGGCGTCATTTTATCTGCTGGCAAATCGATTGAGTTTAGTGTGATTGGTGCATCAGTATTTGATGGCAAAGCCTCTGAAGTAAGCTCAGCTGACTTAGCTGCATCTACTGCAATGCCTGCAAAAAGGTCTTGCGTGTGATTGCTCGAATGATTCTTTGGTGTAGACATAAAAAAACTTAAGGCCTAAAAATGTAGCTAAATGCGTAAAAGTATGTATATTAGCAGGTTGCCCTAATTTTCGTAAAAGCATTATGGAATTCATCAAAATACGTGGTGCGCGAACGCACAATCTTAAAAACATTTCGCTGGATATTCCACGCAATCAGCTGGTCGTGATTACGGGTTTATCGGGCTCGGGCAAGTCCTCACTTGCTTTTGATACGCTATATGCAGAAGGTCAGCGCCGCTATGTCGAATCGCTGTCGGCTTATGCACGCCAATTCTTGGCGCGTATGGATAAACCTGATGTTGATTTGATTGAAGGTTTATCGCCTGCGATTTCTATTGAGCAAAAATCCACATCGCACAATCCGCGTTCTACCGTTGGTACTGTGACAGAAATTCACGATTACCTACGTTTGCTTTACGCTCGTGCTGGCGACCCAGAATGTCCTGAACATGGCATCAAGCTAGAAGCACAAACTGTTAGCCAAATGGTGGATAGCGTATTAGCGCTGCCTGAAGATACCAAGCTGATGATTTTGGCGCCTGTGGTGAGCAATCGCAAAGGCGAGCAACTCGATTTATTTGAAGAGCTTAAAGCACAAGGTTTTGTGCGTTTACGTGTAGATGGCAAAATCTATGAGGTCGATGCTTTACCGCAACTGACAAAAACCACAAAACATACGGTTGAAGTTGTCATAGACCGCATCAAAGTGAAGCAAGACATGAAGCAGCGTATTGCTGAATCATTTGAAACCGCTTTGCGCCTAGCAGAAGGCAAAGCCATTGCAGTTGAAATGGATACTGAAAAGGAGCATCTATTTTCAGCTAAATTCTCATGCCCAGTGTGTGACTACTCACTTGCTGAATTAGAGCCGCGCCTATTCTCTTTCAACAATCCGATGGGCGCATGCCCTAAGTGTGATGGCTTAGGTAATATCAACTTTTTCGATCCAAAGCGCGTGGTAGCATTTCCACACTTATCACTCGCGGCGGGTGCGATTAAAGGCTGGGATAAACGTAATCAGTTTTACTTCCAAATGCTCGCCAGTATCGCCGCGCATTACAACTTCAACCTTGATACCGCATTTGAGAAGTTGCCTGAGTACATACAAAAAGTATTATTAAACGGCAGCGGCAAAGATGTGATGCCATTTAAATACCTGAATGAACGTGGCGTTTTCTTTGAAAAGACCCATGCATTTGAAGGTATTTTAAATAACTTGCAACGCCGTTATCACGAAACTGACTCGCAGACCGTGCGTGAAGAGCTCGCAAAATACTTAAACTCACAAAGCTGTCCTGATTGCTCTGGCACACGTTTACGCAAAGAAGCGCGCCATGTAAAAGTAGGCAATAAGAACATTCACGAAGTATGCGAAGTGCCTCTTAAGTTAGCGCTCACTTTCTTTGATACACTTGAATTGACTGGTGCTAAACTTGCGATTGCCGATAAGATTGTAAAAGAAATTAGCAACCGTCTGAAATTTTTAACGAACGTTGGTTTGGAGTATTTATCGCTTTCACGTTCAGCTGAAACGCTATCTGGAGGCGAGGCACAACGTATTCGTTTAGCCTCACAAATCGGCAGCGGCTTAACGGGCGTGATGTATGTGCTGGATGAACCTTCTATCGGCTTGCATCAACGTGACAATGATCGTTTGCTAGAAACATTAAAGCGCCTGCGTGATATTGGCAACAGCGTGATTGTTGTCGAACATGACCATGATGCGATTTTAACTGCCGATTACGTGGTTGATATTGGCCCAGGTGCGGGTGAGCATGGCGGCAGAATTGTAGCTGAAGGCACGCCTGCGGAGGTGTTAGCTAACCCAGACTCACTCACGGGTCAGTACTTAAGCGGCAAAAAACAAATTATTTATAACAAAAAACGTACACCGCCAGACCCTGCGCGTTGGTTAAAACTAAGTAACGCGACTGGCAACAACCTAAAAGATGTCACCTTGAAACTACCTGTGGGCTTACTAAGCTGCATTACTGGCGTTTCTGGTAGCGGAAAATCTACGTTAATTAACGATACTTTATACCGCGTGGTTTCACAGCATTTATATGGCAGTAGCACAGAACCAGCGCCGTATAACGAAATCGACGGTTTGGCATTTTTCGACAAAGTGGTCGATGTCGATCAAAGTCCGATTGGCCGCACGCCACGCTCTAATCCAGCGACTTACACTGGACTATTCACGCCCATTCGCGATTTATTTGCTGGCGTACCAGAAAGCCGCGTGCGTGGTTATGGCCCTGGTCGATACTCATTCAACGTTAAAGGCGGGCGCTGTGAAGCTTGCCAAGGCGACGGTGTAATACGTGTAGAAATGCACTTTTTACCAGACGTTTACGTGCCGTGCGACGTATGCAAAGGCCACCGCTATAACCGTGAAACTTTGGAAATTCAATTCAAAGGCAAAAATATTCGTGAAGTATTAGAAATGACCGTTGAGCAAGCGCACGGCTTCTTCAGTGCGCAGCCAGTAATTTCGCGTAAATTGAAAACGCTGCTCGATGTAGGCTTAGGCTACATTACACTTGGACAAAGCGCGACGACATTAAGTGGCGGCGAGGCGCAACGTGTTAAATTAGCACTTGAGTTAAGCAAACGCGACACAGGCCGCACCTTATATATTCTGGATGAACCAACCACCGGCTTGCACTTTGCCGATATTCAACTATTGCTAGATGTTATTCATCGCCTACGCGATGCGGGCAACACCATCGTGATTATTGAGCATAACCTAGACGTGATTAAAACTGCGGACTGGATAGTTGACATGGGCCCTGAAGGTGGCGATGGCGGCGGTACAATTATTGCAGAAGGTACGCCAGAACAAGTCGCTTTGAGCACTGAAAGCTATACAGCTAAATATCTCAAGGCAATGCTTTAATTTAATTTGTAGGGTGGGCAGGTTTTCTGCCCAAGCGTTTTAGATTGACCTAACTCAACAATTCCGCGTGGGCAAGCAAGTTGCCCACCCTACTAGCCAAAATTGATGTTGTTATTTAATTGTAGAGTTTTTATGAAAATACCAAAAAAATACACAGGCATCCTATTTGCCTTCTTGATGTCTTTACTGATGGCTTTCATCATGTCTGGCGTGCTAACCGCCTTATTTGCAGGCATTGATGCTCAGTTTGTTTCACATTGGATGCGCGCATTTATTCACGCGTGGCCGGTGGCATTTCCAGCTGTTTTGCTTGTTGCACCTATTGTTAAAAAAATCGTCGCTAGCCTGACCGAGTAAACCTTACGGCACCTCTGAAAAGCGCATTCTAGCTTGAATCGTAGCCGTTCTGCGATTGAGGTAGGAGGTTGATTTATGTGCATCGTAATAGCGCGGATTTGGAATCATAGCGGCTAATTTTGCAGCTTGTGCGCTACTAAGCTTAGCCGCACTAGTTTTGTAATAATGCCGCGATGCCGCCTCTGCGCCAAACACGCCGTTGCCCCATTCAATGACATTCAAGTAAATCTCTAAAATACGACGCTTACTCAATACATTTTCTAGCATTACAGTAATAAGCGCTTCTTCACCTTTGCGCCAAGGGGTGCGCTTGGTGGATAAAAATAAATTCTTAGCCAGTTGCTGGCTAATCGTTGAGCCTCCCGCAACGATTTTGCCCTTTTTGAGATTTTTTGCGTAAGCTTTCTCAATACCTTCCCAATCAAATCCTTCATGGTCAACGAACTTTGCATCTTCGCTAGCGACGACCGCACGTTTTAGGTTGCTTGAAATTTTGGAGTAATCTACCCACTGATACTTCAACTCTGCATCTGGCTTTTCTTCTTGAATGATTTCTAAGCGATCCACCATAAAAGCACTAGAAGACGGGTTGAATTTTATCCACCAACAAATGTGCAAAAAGATCCAAAGTTGATACAAAAAAAGCAGCATAAAAAACACCACCAAGCCTCGGGTAAAGTATCCGCCAAAACCTAATGGTGCTGCATCTGGTTTATTATTCAGTAACCAATTTTTCATTATTTTATATTTCTTCTAAACTAAAATTAGTTAAGCTAAATTTCTAATTTGCTGAATCACGCTTTGCGTTTCTGGCCGCACACCACACCAAAGATAAAACGCCTCAGCCGCTTGCTCCACCAGCATACCAAGACCATCCGCCACTAACGCGCCATTTTCCCTTGCCTGCTTCATAAAAGGCGTTTCGCGACCATACATCATGTCGTAGGCTAAACAATCTTTAGAGAAAATAATGTTTGGGATAGGTAAAGCGGTATCAGTTAAACCTGTTGAGGTCGCGTTAATAATTAAGTCATATGGAGCATCTAGCTCCTCAAACATCTTTGCGCGCGCTTCATTAACATCAGAAATACTCATCACCAGTTGAAGTGCTTTCTCAGATGTACGATTCGCAATAGTGATACTTTTAGCCCCTATTAAAGAATTTAAAACACCATAAGCTGCGCCACCAGCACCTAGAATCAATATATTTTTATCGGCAATCAGGAATTTAAGGTTTTTCTCAATATCATTACGCAACCCTACGCCATCAGTATTATCACCATGTATTTTTCCATGGATATTAATCAAGGTATTCACTGCTCCTGAACCGGAACTTATAACCCGAGCGCTCAAGCTATCGCAAATTTTATAAGCCTCAAACTTAAACGGCACAGTGACATTCGCCCCTTTATATCCACTCGCGATTAAATCTCGAACCGTCAACTCAAAACCGTCGAGCGGTGCCAAAATACGCTCATAGCTAATATCCTGATTGGTTTGTTTAGCAAAAGCTTCATGTATTAGCGGTGATTTACTATGTGATATAGGATTCCCAATCACTGCATACTTATCAGTCATTATTTAATTGGTCCAAGGCAAGTCAGCATGTTTCCAGCCGTTAATCATAGTGCGTTGTTTCAGTTCGTTTGCTTCACCCTCAAAGCCTTCAAGCATATTGTAAGCTTTATCAAAACCAAGTTGCTCAGCCACCACTGCAGCATTATGCGAACGCCCACCTGTGCGGCACATAAATATCACGGTAAGGTTTTTATCAACATTGTCCGCTAACTGTTTAGCAAACTCTTGGTTTTTAACCATGCCTGGATAAGTTGCCCACTCAATATGCATTGCATTTGGCACGCGTCCTACAAGCTCTAATTCTGCTTGCGTGCGCACATCAACTAAAACGACTTCAGCATTTTGCTGTAATAGCTCAAATGCTTCATGTGGCGTTAAAGCACCTGCATATGAAAAATTGTTATCCGCGCTACGTTTTTGTGCTGTTTGTAAAACAGCGTTTAGATTACTCATGAAAGTTACCTTATTAAATAGTTCTTATCTTTAGAGCATATCAAATTTCGACAATTTTACATTCGAAATTCTTAGCAATGATTTCCGTAAAGTATATCTGTAAAATCGTGAAAATATTCACGCACCAACACAGCAAGTTATACGCACCGTTAAAGTGCATCAATTAGACAAACCGCACATATTTGGTGCTTTGTTTTAGATTGGATTTTAACACTTCTTTAAAAAAGCCGTTATTTGGTCTTTTCAGAATGGCACGTTTCCTGCTAATCTACTGAGTTGAATTATTTTGTTTTTTGTTTTGTAAGTTTAATCCTAACCCACACCACCAATAGGAGATTCTGATGTCAGTGGCTAATGTAATGAAAATGGTAAAAGAAAACGACATTAAATTTGTTGATTTTCGTTTTACTGATACTCGCGGTAAAGAACAACACGTCACCGTGCCTGTTTCACATTTTGACGAATCAAAATTTACAGAAGGCCACGCTTTTGACGGTTCTTCAATCGCAGGTTGGAAAGGTATTCAAGCATCAGACATGCAATTGATGCCAGATGCATCAACAGCCAATATCGATCCATTCATGGACGAGCCAACACTTATTTTAACTTGTGATGTTGTTGACCCAACTGACGGTAAAGGTTACGAACGTGATCCACGTAGCTTAGCTAAACGTGCTGAAGCCTACTTAAAATCAACTGGTTTAGGTGATACTGCTTATTTCGGTCCAGAGCCAGAATTCTTCATTTTTGACAGCATTCAATGGGATGTTGCAATGAACGGTAGTTCAGTGCGCATTAACTCAGAAGAAGGCGCTTGGGCGTCTGGCGAGAAATTTGAAGGCGGCAACACTGGCCATCGTCCAGGGGTTAAAGGCGGTTATTTCCCAGTGCCTCCAGTCGATTCATTGCATGACATCCGTTCAGCAATGTGTATGACTTTAGAAGCAATGGGCGTGCCTGTTGAAGTGCACCACCATGAAGTTGCAACGGCTGGTCAATGTGAAATTGGTACTAGATTCAGTACCTTAACGCAACGCGCTGACTGGACTCAAATTCAAAAATATGTGATTTTGAACACAGCTCATGCTTACGGCAAAACTGCTACATTTATGCCAAAACCATTCGCAGGCGATAACGGTTCAGGTATGCACGTTCACCAATCAGTATGGAAAGATGGCAAAAACTTGTTCGCAGGTAATGGCTACGCTGGTTTGAGCGAATTCGCGCTTTACTACATTGGCGGCATCATCAAACACGCTAAAGCATTAAATGCGATTACAAACCCAGGTACAAACTCATACAAACGCCTAGTGCCACATTACGAAGCGCCAGTTAAATTAGCTTACTCAGCTAAAAACCGTTCAGCTTCTATCCGCATTCCTTTTGTGCATTCTGACAAAGGTCGCCGTGTTGAAGCGCGTTTCCCAGACCCAATTGCTAACCCATACTTAGCGTTCTCTGCATTGCTAATGGCTGGTCTAGATGGCGTTCAAAACAAGATTCACCCAGGTGAACCAGCGACTAAAGACTTGTACCATCTTCCTCCAGAAGAAGATGCACAAATCCCAACAGTATGTGCATCACTAGAAGAAGCGCTTTCTGAGTTAGATAAAGACCGCGAGTTCTTAACTAAAGGTGGCGTATTCACTAACGACTGGATTGACGCTTACATTGGTTTGAAAATGGAAGAAGTGAATAAAGTACGTATGACACCACACCCAGTTGAGTTTGGTTTGTACTACTCTTGCTAAGCTAAATTCCTGCTAAGTTAATTTTTAACTAGCAGCTGAATTATTAGCAGCAGAAAAAAAGGGGCGATATTCGCCCCTTTTTTCATTTGCGTATAGGTCAACCTTTAGCCACAGCCATGCGTTTTCTAAGCACATTGCCTAACTTGGCTAACTCTACTAAACTATTACTATGAAAAAAACTCTGTCTATAGCCACACTCGTTGTTATTGCGTTTTCCACTAACGCGATTGCTGAAATTTATAAACGTGTAGATGCTGAAGGGCGCATTACTTATTCCAATATCAAGACAAAAGGCGCAACGCGCCTAGAGTTTGACCCTGACGCGAATACGATTGTAAATGAGCGTCCTAAAAGCACGGGTGGCTCTTCCTCTGGCAACAAGCGCACAGCAACACCTGAAGGCTTTCCTAAGGTTGACAAACAAACGCAGAATCAACGAGATGGCAAACGCCAAGAGATTTTACAAAATGAGCTTGATTCTGAAAAAGCCGCTTTAGAAGAAGCAAAAAAAGCCTATGCTGAAGGTGAAGCTAAACCAGAGATATACAAAACGGCCAATGGCGCCACTATGCGCAACGTACCTAAATTCCAAGAAAAAATGAAAAGCTTGCAAGACGATGTAGATAGCCATCAGAACAACATCAAGCTATTGCAAAAAGAGCTAGATAATCTGCATTAAATCAGCACTTTTAGCATCATTTATTAGCCATCAAAATTAAAGATAGGCCTACCTGCAAAGTTGGTCTATCTTTTGCTTAGTCATAGTATCATCATTGAAAACTCGTTTAGATTAACACTAAATTCAATATAACTATGATTCAAATTTAATGGTCCAAATTTAATGGTTCAACCCACACCCAATCACTTTTCTGGTTTAGAGCATCTAGCAACGGCCATCATACTGTTAGACGAAAATCGTCGCGTGGTGTATATCAACCCCGGCGCAGAAATCATATTTGCGTTTAGCGCCACTCACGTAACCGGCATGCTGATTAGCGACGTGTTCCCTGATTGCGAAATTTTAATGTCTGCGATTAAGAACGCTATTCAGCAACAAAGTCCATTCCGTGAACATGAGTTCACAATTACTACCAATCGGCATAACTCGTTTGCCGTTACTTGCACGGCAACACCAATTGATTCGCCAAACGCTTGCTTAATACTTGAATTTCAACAAATGGATGCACAACTCCGCATCGCGCGTGAAGAGCGCATGTTGATTCAGCAGCAAGCCAATGCGGAGTTACTGCGCAACCTTGCGCATGAAATTCGCAATCCACTTGGCGGTCTTCGTGGCGCGGCGCAGTTGTTAGAGCACGAACTTCCATCGCCAAGCCTCCGTGAATACACACAAGTGATTATTAAAGAAGCCGATCGCTTGCAATCGCTGATGGATAGATTGCTGATACCGCATCGTGCACCAAAATATCAGCCAACCAATATTCATGAAGTGCTTGAACGCGTACGTAGCTTGTTGTTAGCCGAAACACCAAAAACCGTGCTGATTAAACGTGACTATGATTTAAGTCTGCCCGAACTCATCGGCGACCGCGAAAAACTAATTCAAGCGGTATTAAACATTGCGCGCAATGCTGTACAAGCTATGCAATCACACCACACAGCCGGCAGCCAAATCACCTTTAGAACACGTGCTGAACGTCAGGTAACATTGGCAAGAAAGCGCTATCGCGTTGCCATTAAATTAGAAATCACGGATAACGGTCCGGGTATTCCAGCTGACATTCGTGACCGTATTTTTTACCCGCTGGTATCAGGCAGTGAAGGCGGCTCGGGCTTAGGTTTAACGCTTGCGCAAACATTCATCACTCAGCACCACGGTATGATTGAATGCGAAAGCGTACCTGGCAATACCTGCTTTACGATTCTATTACCAATTGAAACAACGGCAATTAAGCCTAAAGTAGTTAATCAATAAACATAACAACATTCGCGGCTACAAGCCGCTCCTACACACGCTCTTTGTAGGAGCGGCTTGTAGCCGCGAAACTAGGATAAAAAATGAAACCAATCTGGATCATCGACGACGACAAATCTATACGCTGGGTGTTTGAAAAAGCCCTAGCACGTACGGATTTAGAATTTAAAACCTTTTCTTCAGTCGCTGAAGCACTCAATGCCTTAGAGCGCGAACAGCCACAAGTTGTGGTGAGTGATATCCGCATGCCAAATGGTTCTGGCCTAGATTTTTTAAGCGAAATCAAACAGAAATTTCCTGATATTCCTGTCATCATTATGACCGCCTATTCAGACTTAGAAAGTGCAGTAGCCGCCTTTCAAGGTGGTGCATTCGAGTACCTAGCCAAGCCTTTTGACGTTGATCAGGCAATTGATGTCATTAAACGCGCAGTGGAAGAAAGCACAAGACAAGCGCCTGAAAGCACTGAAGTTGAAGCTACACCTGAGATTATTGGTCAAGCACCTGCCATGCAAGAGGTTTTTAGAGCCATAGGCCGATTAAGTCGATCACATGCGACTGTACTTATCAATGGCGAATCTGGCAGTGGTAAAGAGCTTGTAGCGCGCGCTTTGCATCGCCACAGCCCAAGAGGTGATAAACCATTTATTGCTATTAACACTGCCGCTATTCCAAAAGACTTGCTTGAATCTGAATTATTTGGTCACGAACGTGGTGCGTTTACAGGCGCACAAGCCGCTAGACGTGGCAGATTCGAGCAGGCCGATACTGGGACACTGTTTTTAGATGAAATTGGCGACATGCCGCCAGATCTACAAACTCGACTTTTACGCGTATTGAGTGATGGGCAGTTCTACCGTGTTGGCGGTCATCAACCCATTAAAGTGAATGTACGCATCATCGCCGCAACCCATCAGGACTTAGAAGAGCGTGTTAAGAATGGCTTATTTCGTGAAGACTTGTTTCACCGCTTAAATGTAATCCGCTTAAGATTACCTGCGCTACGCGAGCGTCGGGAAGATATACCATTACTCATCAAACATTTCTTACAGCACAGCGCCACAGAGTTAGGCGTAGAGACAAAACAACCTTCCGTTGCGGCACTTAAATATTTAAGCGCAGTCAACTGGAGCGGCAATGTGCGCCAGCTAGAAAACGTATGCCACTGGCTTACCGTGATGGCACCAGGTCAGAATATTGATATTGCAGACCTACCGCCAGAACTTAAAGAAGACAGCAGCAAATCAAACGCTGCACTTTCATGGCAAGATGCACTGGCCGCCGAAGTAATGGACGCGCTAACCCGAGATGAACAAAATATTCTAGAAACCCGCACCAACATATTTGAGCGGATACTCATTGTAAAAGCGCTAGAACATACGCACGGACGCCGTATTGAAGCAGCCAATCAACTAGGCATGGGACGAAATACACTCACACGCAAGATTCAAGAATTGGGGATAGAGGAGTAATGTAATTTAGTAGGCGGACTTAATGTAGGAGCGCAATTTATTGCGCGAAAGCAAGATCAGCTTGGTCACCTTGCATTCGCGATCTAAATATCGCTCCTACATTAAGGCAAGATAGAAATTAAACTTTTACCGATTTTATTCTATTAATCGGGAATGAGTCTGCTTTGTTAGCATCAATTTTCTTAATGAAAAATGCCTGCGTTAGTCTTGAGTCGTCTAATGACTCACCAAAAAAATTATTTGCGGCATGAAAATTATCGCCTTCGTATATCACTAATGTATTGTACAGATTGCTAAAACGGGCAACTTCATCAAACATACTGTGATATTCAGTCGACATTCTGATGTCACCTGTTCTAAATTTTGCATCATTTTCATCTAGGGCACGCTTATAGTTATCTTGATTAAATGATTGATTTTTCTTAAAAAGCGAAGTGCCTGAATTTAGCTGAGCATCAGGCGTTAAATAGAGTACCCCTGCAAATATAGTATCTCCATCTGTATGGATAACACCTTGACCATACTTAGCTGAAACACTCTGAAAGCCAGTCCTAATCTCCCATCGCATACGATCGTGATTTGGAATATGAAAGACTGAAATCAGCTTTGAGCAAATTTTGTCATATAATGCTTTATTTAAGTCACATAACTCGCGTGTTCTACAACCAGGGTAAACATGAGATATTTCATTTTGCTCATGGCAAAATTTATACTCCTGCGCTAAAGCAAATTTTCTAATCGCATCTGGATTTTCATAAAAGTTTTCAACGATTGTATGTGGATAGAAATTCATACTTTATGCTCATAAAAATTAATGTACCCATATTAAGCGAGAGATAGGTTTCGAGCAATAAAAACGGCAACCAAAGTTGCCGTTTTTATATATAACTTTGAGCTTATATTAAGCTTCTAAACTAACACAGGATTAACCTGTAGTAATACTAGAAGAATAAGATTGCGCCTAAAGAAACAGTTTTTGCTTTACCTTCAGTAGCCGCTAATGATGATTTAACATCTGAATATTCAGCAACTAAATTTAAGTGTTTTGTTAAAGGATGGTAAGCACCAATTACCCACATTTCATCTGTAAGTGTATTTGAACCTAGAACAGTATCAGCAGCGCCGTTACCATCTAACTTAGACTCACCCCAGCTTGCGCCTAGTTTAGTACCTACACCTGGAATAGTGTATGTAGCTTGAACGTAGTAACCTTCTGAATCACGCGCATTACCAGCTGCATCAAAACCACCGTTGAATTGAACTGTTTGACCGATACCAGAACCACCGTAGTAGTAACCAGTTAAACCAAAGCCAGCAACATTAACTGTTGCGCCAATATCTGCAGACTCACCACGGTCTTTAAGACCTTCCATTTTTTGTGTGATACCAGAAACCCATACTTTACCAGCAAAGTCGCCAGCCCAAGCGTAAGAAGCTTTACCTTCAAATGCTGGCGCTGAACCACCACGGGCAGTATTTGTACCGCCAGCAGTTGTAATACCACCAACATTAATTGCATTCCAAGCTTGAGTTACACCAGCAGTAAAGCTGAAGCCATTCCAGTTTGGTGATGAGTAAGCAATTTGTGATTTCCAGTCAGCGTACATATAACCAGTACCGATACGACCTGTAGTTGTGTCGTTACCAGCTAAACCACCAGCGCCAGAACCAACACCTAACAATGTCATGTCGTTCAAGATAGCGTCTGAAGCGTAGATACCTAAATCTTTACCTAATTTGATAGAACCCCATGAAGCATCACCGAATGTTAAGAATGCTTGACGGTTTTCTTGTCTAGCACCGTTACCATTATTGAACGATTGAATACCAGCTTGTGTAGTTGAAGCTCCTGGGTTGATGCTGATTGTAAAACCAACATCTAAATCGTTTTGACGTGTTTTACCAGAAACTGTTAAGTAGTTTGGTAACAAACCTGTAGTGATGTTTGACGAAGTTGCACTGTTGCCAGCTGCATTTGCAGTGAACAAAGCACCGCCGTAGCCAACTGTTTGATTACCTGAAACGCGTGTAGATGTGTAGTAAGCGTTTACAACGCCACCGATGTCTAAAGTCCAATCGCCAGCTGGAATCATGATACCAGCTGAAGCGTTTGAAGCTGCAGCTAATAGAGCTGAAGCAACTGCTAATTTAATTGTGTTATTCATATGAATCTCCTAATTATGTAATGCTATTTTTATTACTAAATAACCTCACTATTACCAAGTCATTTTTGACCTGTGATAACAGCAAGAGAGTTTGCAAACTCTCTCAATGGGACTATGTTTAAAATCGTCATTAAGAAGGTGAATGAGAGTATGCCTAAAGCATTGGTGCGAAACAACTAATTATTGGTGTTTTTGTCACATTTGTTTACAATTGTTGTAAATTTGCAACATTAAGTTTTTCGTAGGGGGGCTTGTAGCCCCGAGAACTGTGGTTAATTGGCACTATGTGGGTGTTAGTGGCTTTGTTGGTTCGCGGCTGCAAGACGCTCCTACATAAATGCTGCGTGCTGTAAGCCTAGATTGGTAGGAGGGGCTTTCAGCCCCGAAACACTGCTATAGCCAAATTGCATCCCAATGCGGGTAGTCGCCTATCTTTGTGACTAATTCTGTACGTATTGGATTGGCTACTATATATCTCGCTACATTTTGAATATCTTCATCTTTACGAATTGCGTGATCGTAATAGCCAGTATAGCCAGTTTGCCAGTTTGCCAAGTTGGCATGCCTATTGCCTTTGCACTCTGTGATTTCATGCTACGAATAATACGTTGTTGCGTCGCATGATTTTCTAGCTGCATTAGCCAATGCATATGATCTGGCATGATGACAAACGCAATTGTTTTGGTAAAGTTTAAGTCATCTGACTTTCTTATAGTACCGATGAGTTTTCTTGCGGAGGCAAAATCACTAAAAATTGGTCTGCGATTTTTGGTGGTCGTTGTGATGTGATAAATTTGATTGGTTTGTGAATAGCGACCTTTGCGCAAATCTTTTTGATGTTTGAGTTGCGGCGGTTTTGCTATTGAATTCATTTTATACTCACTCACTTTTTCGCGGCTACAAGCCGCGAAAGATTGTTACAAATATTCTTCCACTGTAAATAATTTGCGATGTTCGCGTATGGCAAATCGGTCGGTCATACCTGCAATATAGTCTGCCACAGCGCGCGCTTTGTCTGTTTCTGCGGATATTTGGAATTCATTTGGTAGCAGCCCAGTATTCTCAAAGAAAGCTTCGAACAACTCGCGCACGATGCGTGCTGCTTTTGCGCTCATACGGTTTACTTTGTAGTGGTGATACAAGTTTTTGCGTAAAAACTGTTTGAGTTTTTGATTTTGCTCTGCGATCTGACTGCTAAAACCAATTAATTGAGGTAGCTGGCGAATGTCACTAATATTTTTAGGTTGAGGTTGCGCTATATTGTTAGCACTGTGCGTGCACAAATCGACCACCAATGTGTTGATCATGCGGCGTACGGTTTCGTGTATTAGACGTTTTTGCTCTAACTTTGGGTATTTTGCTTTGACTATTGCTAAGTTATTGGCAAACAGCTCAACTTTTGCGAGTTGATCTACGGTAATTAATCCTGACCGCAACCCATCATCAATATCGTGGTTGTTATAGGCTATTTCGTCGGCAAAATTAGTGAGCTGCGCTTCTAAGCTTGGGCTAGTTTTATCTAAAAATCGCTGCCCAACATCGCCTAGTAGTTTTGCATTTTTGATTGAGCAATGCTTGAGTATGCCTTCTCGCACTTCAAACGTAAGGTTTAGACCATCAAAATCTGCATAACGCTGTTCTAATTTTTCAACCACTCTTAATGATTGTAAGTTATGTTCAAAGCCACCAAAATCACGCATGCAAGCATTGAGTGCATCTTGGCCTGCGTGTCCAAATGGCGTATGACCTAAATCATGCGCCAACGCGATTGCTTCAGTTAAGTCTTCATGCAGATTGAGTGTGCGAGCAATTCCGCGCGCCATTTGTGCAACTTCCAAACTATGCGTTAGCCTTGTGCGAAATAAATCACCTTCATGGTTCACAAAGACTTGCGTTTTGTATTCTAGGCGACGAAAGGCTGTGGAGTGAATGATGCGATCACGGTCGCGCTGAAAAGCGTTCCGTGTTTCTGAGGCAGGTTCGTCAAAATGACGCCCTATCGTCTCTTCTGGATTTGCAGCGTACGGTGCGAGATTGTTCATTATGGTTAATATTTTCCAGTTTTTGACATTATTTTCGCGATATTCGAGAGATATTCCTACACGTGAAGCTAATCTTTTAATGTCTCGAGTGCTTTTATATCATCATACTGCCAATGTCTCTTTTAGTTTCTCTGCATCATAGTCACTGGTGATGACTGATTTACCAATTGCCTGTTGCAAGATGAGGCGTATTTTGCCATCTTCCACCTTTTTATCTAATGACATTAAATCTAGATATTTTTCAACACCTAGGCTTGGCGGAACAATTGGTAAACTTGCGGCTTCAAAACTATTTTTAATTCTTGCAACTTCACTTTCACTTAACCAGCCCATGCGTTTTGATAGGTCTGCTGCCATGACTGTACCTGCCGCAACAGCCTCACCATGCAACCAAACACCATAACCCATTGCATTTTCAATGGCATGCCCAAATGTATGGCCTAAATTTAGCAAAGCACGCTCGCCTTGCTCGTGCTCATCTTTGGCGACGACATCCGCTTTATTTTGACATGAGTGGTAAATGGCATAGCTTAGCACTTGCTCATCCAACTGCATCAAGCTGGCCATATTGGCTTCTAACCAATCAAAAAAATCAGCATCGCGAATTAATCCATACTTAATGACCTCAGCGACACCTGCTGAAAACTCTCTCGGTGGTAGTGTTTGCAGGGTATCAATATCGGCCAAGACTAACTGTGGCTGATAAAAGGCACCTATCATATTCTTGCCCAGTGGATGATTAATGCCAGTTTTGCCGCCGACAGATGAATCTACTTGAGATAGCAATGTAGTAGGAACTTGAATAAACGGCACACCGCGCAGATAAGTAGCTGCAGCATATCCAGTTAAATCACCAATTACTCCACCACCAAGTGCAATTAATGTAGTGCTTCGCTCACAGCGATTTTGTAGCAACGCATCATAAATTACGTTGAGCGTTTCCGAATTTTTATAAGCTTCGCCATCGGGTAATATAATGGGGATGACTGTTACACCTGCAGCTTGCAGACTTTTACTCAATTGATCCAAATATAATGGTGCAACGGTTGTGTTAGTCACAATGGCTATATGTTTGCGCTTAAGGTGTGGCAATATTAAGCTTGCATCCGACAGCAGATTGCGTGCTATATGTATTGGGTAACTTCTGTTAGCAAGCTCGACTTTTAGTGTTTGCATATTTATTTATAATATTTAGGTAAATTTAAATTGGGTATTTGCGTTTTTAACGTCTATTTCACTTCTTCTTTATCGCTAGATTCTTTAATCAATTGTTCAATATAACTAGTGATTTCATTGGCTGACTGAGCACCTGTATCAACTATACAATCTGCTAATGCAGCATATATTGGATCTCGTTCGATATATAACTGCTCTAACTTCTGCTTGATATTGCCACCTTGTAGTAACGGACGAGATTTATCGTTACGCGTTCGCAACCATAAGTCATGCACACTTGCGCGTAGATAGACAATTTTGCCGTTAATTTTTAAGAGCTCGCGATTTTCAGGCAATAATACAGCCCCTCCACCAGTAGCCATCACTATATTTTCGAGCTGGCATAACTCTTCAAGGGCAGCAGTCTCACGCTTGCGAAATCCATCAACACCCTCTAATTCAAATATTAGAGGAATTTTAACGCCAGTTTTACGTTCAATCTCATGGTCAGAGTCATAAAAAACCATGCCCAATTGCTTAGCAATCAAACGGCCAATTGTGGTTTTACCCGCGCCCATCAAGCCTATAAAGTAGATATTGTTCAATTTACCAACCATCACCGCCACCCATCATGCATAAAAAATGCCCATCACAAGTATGATGGGCATTTTAAGGTAATCTTACAAATCTGTCAGTTTAAGCTTAGTTTATTTAACAGAAATATTCAAGGTTTATCCAATTATTGCAAGCTTAAGCTATCGTCCATAATTCTAGGAGTAATGAATATAAGCAACTCTTGCTTATCATTCTGAGTACTTCTTTTTTTGAATAGATTACCCAAAACAGGCAAATCTCCAAAGAATGGCACTTTTTCCACATCATTACGTACTGTTTGTTCAAATATACCACCGAGTACTGCAGTTTCACCATTACCAACAAGTACCTGAGTGTTAATATTTTGCGTTTCTATAGATGGAACGCCACTGAATACTTGTCCTACCCTGTCTTTTTTTACATCAAGCTCCATGATGATTTTATCATCTGGTGTAATTTGCGGTGTCACCTCTAGGCTCAACACTGCAGATTTAAATGATACTGTTGCTGCACCACTGCTACTTGCCTCTAAATAAGGAATTTCAGTACCCGCAGCAATTTTTGCTTTGTGTTGATTTGCCGTTGTTACGCGAGGACTAGAAACAATTTTACCATGTCCATCCGACTCCATAGCAGTCAACTCCATATTAAGCACTAAGCCAGCAGCTCTACTAAATATACTATATGCTATAGAACCAGTTGCATTTGCTACAGCCAAATTTGACATAAGGTCAGGTAAGCCATCTGAACTTGTTAATGTGCCATTTGATGTTGTAGTTGTTTGAATCGTACCGTTGTGTGTACCTTGAGTGAACGTAGCAGGAGATGTCGCAGTTGCAGGAGTGAATGCTGTAGGTCTATTACCTAACGACCCACTTAAAGTTCTAGCTATGTTATTCGACCCTCCAGATTGGGTAATACCAAGCCTAGCACCTAACGCCTTGCTATATTTATCATCAGCAATCACCAACCTTGATTCAATCATTACCTGCTTAACAGCCACATCAACTTTACTGATAATCGCTTGCACTTGCTCTAAATATTTTGATGTATCTTGCACAAATACAGTGTTAGTGCGCGGATCTAGCACAGCACTGCCTCGTTTAGATAAAATCTTCTGCTTTGGATCACTCAGTATGTCTTTCAAAGACTCTGCTTTCATGTATTTTAGAGTAAACACCTCTGTACGAACTGGCTCCAAATCATTAATTTGTTGTGCGGCCTCAAGCATTTGTTTTTCTTTAGCTGCAACTTCCTCAGCAGGCGCTACCAAAATAACGTTACCAGTTTTGCGCATTGATAGACCTTTACTTTGAGTAATAATATCCAAAGCTTGATCCCATGGAACATCTTTTAAGCGTAGAGTTAAGTTTCCTGTAACCGTATCACTTGTAATGATATTCAGCCCTGTAAAGTCTGCAATCACCTGTAAAACTGCACGCACCTCAATATTTTGGAAGTTTAACGAAAGCTTCTCACCTGCATAGCCAGGTTTGGTGCCTCGAACTAATTTATTAGGATCTTCAACGACCTGACGCACGTCGATAATAAATTTCTTATCGGCTTGATACGCAGATTGTTCCCAATTGCCTTTAGGCTCAATCACCATTTGCCCATTTTTACCTTGTTTCATGGTGTCAACGTAGATCACTGGGGTGTTAAAATTAGTCACATTTAGGCGACGCTGTAAGTTGGCAGGCACATCCGTGTTAAGAAAATCAACAACGATTGTTTTACCTTTTTGCTTGATATTAATACCAGCTGAAGCAGATGATAAATCCACAATTATGCGACCCTCACCATTTTTACCACGGGCAAAATCAACATTATTAATTGCAAACTGTTGTTGACCTAGCGTAGGTTCAGCAAACTTTGTCTCCACACCAACACTTGCACTTGCTTCGCTAGCTTGCAGCATAATAGTGACATTGTTGCCATTCACAGTAGTACTATAAGCTACATTTTTAGATAGATTTAGCACCATGCGCGTACGTTCTTTAGCTTGCGCAAGAGTGATACTTTTAAGTGAGCCTTGGTCGGCTTGAATACTAGTTTTAGATGTGCCATTAGCGAGACCTGGGAAATCTAAGGCTATTCGTGCAGGGCTATTTAATGTAAACCCAGCAGGTGCATTTGTAAGTGGTGATGTAGTTTTGATATGAATAGCAACTCTACCGCCAGGTAAAGATGAAAAATCTACACTCTCTATTTTATTTTTAAGCGTGGACTGCTCTTCAGCTAATGATAAACCTGAAACTAATGTTAATCCCAACAGTAAAAAAACCTGTAAAAATTTGCCTACCCATGTGTTATTTTTCATTGTTTCACCTTAAATTTCTAATTACTTTAAATAGAGGTCTCTATTAAATCGCTAATTACTCTTGCAATGGCAAATTAGAAACTCGCTCTATCCAATCCCCTGAAAGCTCATCTTGCACAATTTCTTTTAGCTCAACTTCGCTATCAGTAATTTTTGTGATCATGCCAAAATTTTGACCTACGTAATTACCTACTTTTACTTGTTGGACGCCATTATCTGGCGTTAATAACAAAGCATAAGTGAGTTTAACTTTTGAAAGCTGACCAACGTATTTAATACTTTCTAACGGGTAAGCTTCCATAGGCTCTTTAGGCCTACTCATATTGGGCTGCAGGATGCCAGTTTTATTTGACGCTTTACGTGAGCGAAATGGATCACTTAGCTTACCGTCTGCATTATATTGTAGTGCAAGATAGGGCTTTACCTCGGGCAGAGGTTTAATCTTTGGACGCATATCCTTTGCAGAGTTTTTAATAAAACTATCCAAATCATCACCATCACCACCCCCACATGCAGCCAAGCCAATACTCAGCAAGCAAATCGATGAGATTTTGAACCACATCTTATATGCGGATTTTCGTTTTAATCGCAAACTCACTGGATTCATCAACTTTTTCCACCTGCTTTATTTTTTGCATCATTTTTTTTCTTAGTTGCTATCTCATCTGCATCCAAATACCTGTAAGTTCTGGCTGTAGCCTCCATCACCAATATCGCATCTGCATTATTTGACTTAACATCTTTACCGGTGCTAACTGAGATGTCGTTCAGAGTCACAATCCGTGATAATTTAGAAATGTCTGTAGCAAACGCCCCTAAGTCATGATAAGTACCAAGTACTTTGATAGAAATTGGCATTTCCGCATAAAATTCTGCTTGCGTTTCTTGACCAGGTTTAAAAAGTTCAACCTCTAAACCGCGACCTAGGCCTGCCTGATTAATATCAGTGAGTAGTCCATCCATTTGAGACTTGTCTGGCAACTGCTTTAATAACGCACCAAAGGTTTTCTCAATATCCACCATTTGCTGCTTATAGCCCGCCAAATTAACTGCTTGCGCTTGTTTATCGAGGAAAACTTTCCGTAACTCATCCTCTTTTGCCTTTGCGGTGTCAAGTGAAGTAAAAGCATCTGTCCATAAAAAGTAGTAGCCCAAGGCCAAAATAACTACAAATATGGATGCCAGTAATACAGCTTTAACAGCAGCTGGCAAGCTACCAGCATTATTAAAATCTATATTATTAAAATCATCTAACTTCATGATTAATTTCCACCTTTAACTGGCTTTTCATCAGTTTCGACTTTAGGAACTTTAATATTAACATTCAGTGCAAATGCATTCTGCTTGAGTGTATTGACCACCACAGACTTAATTTCAACTAAGCTAGGAGATTCCATCCAATTTGATGTGGAGAGATTTCTTACCAAAGTAGCAACGCGCGCATTGGTATCGGCGATACCTTCTATTGAAATCACACTGCCCTGCTGCTTGATGCTCTTAAGGTACATACCTTCCGGCAACTGTCTGCTCAGCTCATCAAGCACTACTACCGCTTGACTGCGGTTAGTTTGTAAGTTCTCAACTACTTGCTTACGTTCTAGCATCGTACTGATTTGATCTTTCAGATCCTTAATATCAGCAATCTCTTTATCTAATTTCACAATAGCAGCATCCAAGCGGGCATTTCGCTCATTCTGCGCATCTATTTTTGCGTTGATGTAGGTGTAGCCCAAAAAGATAATCACTGCTGCGGCAATGGCTGAAAACAATGCCATTAAGCCAAACTCACGCTGACGCGCCTCGCGTTTGACTTGGCGATGTGGTAACAGATTTACGCGTATCATACCGTCACCCCCCTCATTGCAAGACCGCATGCAATGAGAAGTGCAGGCGCATCGGTAGCCGCCTGCTGCTGTTTAAGTCGAGTATTAATTGCCATACTGTGGAATGGGTTAGCGACAATCGTATTTACTTGTGTTCTATCTTGCACAACAACATCAATTGCAGGAATCGCTGCGCAACCTCCTGCCAGTACAATATGATCGATACGGTTATATTGCGTTGAACTGGTGAAAAACTGCAGAGCTCTGGCGACTTCCATCGCGAGCGACTGCATGAAGGGCTGCAATACTTCACTGTCATAACTTTCAGGCAAGCCGCCTTTGCGCTTAGCAATTTCAGCCTCTTCTAGTGACAAGCCAAAACGACGTTGAATCTCTTGCGTTAGTTGACCACCACCAAAACTTTGTTCTCTAGTATAGACAGACTTATTATCATGCAACACATTAATATGCATCATCGATGCGCCAATGTCTATGATGATGACAGTTTGTTCGCGACCTGAATTAGGAAGCTGACTCGAGACTAATGAGTAAGCAGCTTCTGTTGCATAGTTTTCAACATCCATTACCGTGACTTTAAGTCCAGCACCTTCAGCGGCGGCGACACGATCTTCAATTTTTTCTTTACGTGATGCAGCAATCAATACTTCCACTTCATCTGGATTATTTGGTGCAGCGCCAAGTACCTGAAAGTCAATATTCACTTCGTCTAAAGAGAATGGGATGTACTGATTAGCTTCCGCTTCCACTTGAGCTTCCATATCTTCCTCACGAAGACCTGCACTCATCAAAACTTTTTTACTAATAACAGCCGAAGCAGGCAAGGCGAGCGCCGAACGTTTTTCACGAGATCCTAATTGTTTCCAAGCTTGCTTGATAGCATCAGCCACTTTTTCAAGGTCGCCAACATTCCCATCAACCATAGCCTCTTTGGCTAAGGGCGCAGTAGAATATCCCTCAAGCTTATAGCCACCACGACCATCATCAGACAGTTCCACCATCTTAATAGAAGTAGAACTGATGTCGATTCCAATCAGCGGCGGGGTCTTTTCTTTAAAAAAGTTGAATTTCAAACTGAAATTCCCTTTCTGGGTTCGTTAGTTACGTTCATTTCTAATAATTTACATTAAATCCTATCAACAACTTTAAGCCCTGTAAAGCAATTTTTTTATTGGTCAAATTTATTGTGGATTTAATTAACACTTTTTAACGCTTTATTTTATTGTTTATTAGCAAGGTGCATCATAGCAATTTATAATGGTGCCGATTCTAACCATTGAAATCGTAAACTTCATGACTCCTACAAAATGGTGGCACTATGTTTTACTAGCTATATTCGTTGGCGGCTTATCTGTAATAGCACTTGTCGCTATTGCTGCTGCAATTATTTATCCCTCACTCCCCTCGCTTGATGCACTCACTAACTACCAGCCTAAGCTTCCTTTACGCGTTTACTCCGAAGACGGCTATTTAATCGGTGAGTTTGGTGAAGAACGTCGCGCCTTTATTAATATCGACCAAGTTCCGCAAAACCTTAAAGATGCAGTGCTGGCGATTGAAGATCGCCGCTTTTATCAGCACAACGGCATTGATACCACTGGGATATTAAGAGCGATTAAAAATAATGTGTCAGGCAGATCACATGAGGGTGCCAGCACCATCACGATGCAAGTCGCCAAAAACTTTTTTACGGTACCCAACGGCAAACGCACGCTTATTACCAAAATCAACGAAGCTTTACTGGCTATTAAAATTGAACATAGCTTAAGTAAAGATAAGATACTTGAGCTTTATATCAATCAGATTTATTTAGGTCAGCGTGCCTATGGCTTTGCTGCTGCCTCGCAAGTGTATTATGGGAAAACCCTTGATAAACTAAATCTTGCGGAAACTGCTCTACTTGCTGGCTTGCCTAAAGCACCATCCAACTACAATCCATTTACTAATCCAAAACGTTCAATGGGTCGTCAACAAGAAGTTTTACACGACATGTTTCGCTTTGGATTTTTGAAAGAGGATGATTATCAAGCCGCACTTAAGCAACCTTTACGTTTTAAGATAACAAAACAATCTCGTGACCTATCCGCTGACTATGTAGCCGAGAGCGTTAGAGACACGCTTTATGCGCAATATCAAGACGAGATTTATAGTAGCGGTCTGAACGTTTACACCACCATTCTCAAAGCAAATCAAGAGGCAGCTAACGCAGCAGTGCGTGAAGGCGTTTTAGATTACGATCTACGCCATGGCTATCGCGGTCCAGAGAAGGTATTAGATATTGCATCATTGCCAGTACCTGAATACTCAACTAAAAATAAAAAGAATGCGCTAGATATCGCTTTAGATGATTTTGAAGTATTTAACGGTTTTATTCCGGCAATCATTACCAGCGTTTCACCTAAGTCTATTCAGGCACATACAAAAAGTGGCGAAGATATTGTAATTACAGACAAGGGCTTAAGCTTTGTCGATAAAATGCTGCATGACAAAGACCCATCTAAACGTCTGCTGAATGAAGGCGCGGTCATCCGCGTTATTAAAAGCGAAGATGCTTGGCGCGTTGTGCAGCTTCCACAAGTTGAGTCTGCCTTAATCGCGCTTGACCCTGAAAATGGGGCGATACGCGCGCTTGTTGGCGGTTTTGATTTTAATCAGAGTAAGTTTAACCATGTCACGCAAGCATGGCGTCAGCCAGGTTCAAGCTTCAAGCCTTTTATTTATTCTGCTGCATTAGAAAAAGGCTATACCCCAGCAACTATTGTAGAAGATGCGCCTTTAAATTTTTCAGCGGCTGAAACAGGTAATAAAGACTGGTCACCGCAAAACTATGAGAACTCATTTGAAGGCCCAATCACTTTAAGAAAGGCATTAGCACACTCAGTTAATACGGTTGCGATTCGTGTATTAAAGAATATAGGCCCTGACTATGCGCAAAGCTACATCACGCGCTTTGGTTTTGAAGCCAAAAAACATCCAGCCTATCTCACCATGGCACTAGGCGCAGGCTCAGCAACACCTTGGCAGATGGCAAGTGCGTATGCCGTATTTGCCAATGGTGGCTACCGCGTTAAACCAAATTTGATTTCAAAAATTGTAGATCAACATGGCAAAGTGATTTCCAGAACGGTTTTTGACCATGCTAGCAATGGCGCGCCGCGTGTGATTGATAGTCGCAATGCCTTCATCATGAACTCTATGATGCAAAGCGTGATACGCAACGGCACTGCTGCTAAAGCACTAAAACTAGGTCGTAGCGATATTGCGGGTAAAACAGGGACAACCAACGACCATATAGATGCTTGGTTTGCAGGGTATAGCCCAAAACAAGTCGCTATCGCATGGGTAGGTTTTGATACACCAAAACCACTAGGTAGAGGTGAAACTGGCGCTGCTGCTGCTTTACCAATTTGGATTAAATATATGGCAACCGCATTAAAAGGGTCACCTGAAATGGCAATGCGTATGCCTGATGGAGTGGTTGCTATGAATATAGACCCGACCACCGGCACACGAGATGATAGTGGCGTAACTGAGTATTTTTATCATGAGAACCCTCCGCCATTAGTTGAAGCTGATTTACCACCGTTATTAGATGGGAGCCAAAATCCTGATGAGCTTGGAGGGAACTCACCACTCACGAATCAGCCGCAGCAAGTATTACAACCTGATATAGCATTGCCTGCTAGACCAGTACCAACAAGCCCCAGCCCCCCGCCTTCAAGTGGACATTCTGATGCCCAAAGTAATGCCGCAAGGTTATTAAATACACACTGATCAATTAAATTAATAGTTAGTCTAACTTCTATGGCCAAAGAAAACCTTCAGCAATTACGACAGCTTATTGCACAATCAGCAGCCAGAATGATGGCGGAAGATGGTATTTCTGACTACGCCTATGCAAAGAAAAAGGCAGGTAGGCAGGCTGGTGCGTTAGATGGCGACGTATTGCCTTCGAATGCAGAAATTGAAGAAGAGTTAAAACTCTACAATGCACTTTTTTTAAGTGATGAACAGCCAGAAAACTTACGTGAATTGCGTAAAAATGCGCTGTTTACTATGAAGCTTTTAGAGAAATTCAACCCATATTTAACGGGTTCAGTTTTGGATGGCACGGCTGGATTAGGCTCAGAAACGCATATTCATTTGTTTGCAGATAGCTTAAAAGAAGTAGAAATGTTTCTGCTTAACCAAGACATTCCGTTTGAAACCAATGAAAAAACTTACCGCGTGATGAACGATGGTAAACGCGATAAAAAAGGTGAGCACCGCAAAAAAGTACCTGTTTTCTCACTTGAGATGTCAACAGGCGTCATTAAATTAAGCGTATTTGAAGTGGATGAAATCAGAGTGGCAACCAAGCGTGCCGCCGATGGAAGCAATGCAGAGCGTGCTAACATTCAAGATGTGAAAGCATTATTGGCTTAACCCCCAGCATGACGATCCATTCTTCAGATTTTTTTATTTAGCCAGCCCACTCCCAAATTCTTATTCATCGCCATGCTATTTATTTTCATGCTTAGCATGCCAATTCCGCATTGTTTGGTTATAAGCTTCCACCTCATTTGACAATGACGTAGAAACATTGCACACACGGAGTGTTTCAATGTTATATCCAGTAGTAGTATCTATCACAAAAGGATGCTGACTTGGCGGTGGACAAGCGCCATTAGCCTGAACGCTTTGCTCATCTAATGCCAGTAGTCGCAACCTCAATGCCTGAATATCTTTATTTGCAGTTACAACTCCACCCTCAGAGTTGATTCCCACCAATAAATCAGCAACACCCTCTTTTGGTGAGATGAGCTTAGATATTCTTGCATCAAGTTTTGTTGAAGAAGTCACGCTCTTGTCTAACGCTACTTTTGGCAAAGGCTGTGCAGTTTCAGGCAGACTAATCATTCCTGCAGGCACGCTTTGTGCCACAGCATTATCTTGCAAACTTGGCGTTGACGCTTCTGCAGGCGCCGCTGCGACTGGTGCCTGGGATTCTTTTAGGATTGGTGCAGGCGCCTGTGGAACCACAGACAATGAGGATTTTTCTTTGCGAGGTGCGGTAACTTGAGTTGATTTCTTTTGTAAGATTTTTTCAGCATTAGCCTCTGTTACAACACGTTTATCTACAGAACTAGTCACGCCATCTACCACGCTTTCACTTACTTCCATTTTGTCACTTGATGCAGCCACTTTCCGCATCGAATCATCTGGCAGCTCATGCCAAAATATCACCACGACCAACACCGTAGCCACAGCACTTCCAATGCCAGTGATATGCCAGCTTGCACCAAACCATTTACGCCAAACGTTAGAAAGGCGACTAAGCCACGTTTCACCGGCTTGCTTTAAGGCGTTATCCGCATAAGCCAATACCGCCGCACGCCTGATATCACTTGGTGTTAACTCGCTATCTGGCGCATGCTTGAGTGCTTGCTGTAAATGTTGATCTTGCAAACTCATGAAGTCGCATCCGCTTCCAAAATAGGCTGCAAATGTGCGCCCATACACAAACGCAGTTTAGACAAGGCATATCGTAAGCGGCTTTTAACCGTTTCAAACTCAGCATTTAGCACCTGCGTCATTTCATGCAAACTCAAACCATCATCATGGTGCAACAAAAATGCTGCGCGCTGCATTGCAGGCAAACCCTCTAAGCAATGCAAAAGCTGCTGACCTGCTTTTCTCCAAAACGCCTGTTGCTCAGGCTGCTCTGCACTGGATGCTGGCCATAACTGCCAAGCTGTTTCACTGTCATCATCCAGCCAACCTTCATCCGCTGACAATTCACGCCCGCTTTTACGCAAAATATCCACCGCACGATGATGCGCCAAGGCATAAAGCCAAGTCTTAAACGCTACACCATCACGCGGCTGCCAACTATCACGCGCATCAACCAATCGCATCCAAGTATCCTGAAACACCTCATCCACCTGCGCCAACAAACCAACCCCCAACACTCGCCGCAAATATCGATAAAGCGGCTTCTCATGCCGCATATACAAATTGTGAAAAGCCTTGCCGTCGCCAGCGCAAAATTTGCGCATTAAATCTTCATCGGTAATTAAAATGATGCTCATTAAGCCAGTGTGTCATTAGGGAGTTAAACGGTCAATCTATCCCTATGGGGTTAAAACAATTTTATGAGTTAAGAATAAAAAGTCACTAGATTCCGACTTTCGTCGGAATGACGACTCTTGTAAGAATTGAGAATCAGTAGGGTGGGTTCTTGAACCCACGCGTAGCGACATTTGCAACATTCACCGCGTGGGTAACAAGTTACCCACCCTACCTTGATTGATAGCATTTGAAAGAGTTAAGCGTTAAGCCAACATACGTGAAATATAAATGCTTTTGACCTACAATCCCCTGCTACTGCGCCTTCGCTGCTCAGTTTTATGGGGGATTTCGGTAAGCGGCTGTTTGAGCGAAGTGAGTTTCCGATTGCCTCCCATGAAGCTGAGCAGCGCAGGAAATAAGCGGGAGGGGGTAGCCTTCTTTTTGGTTACTTTTTCTTGGCTAAGCAAGAAAAAGTAACTCGTCAGTCGCGCGAAAGCGACCACTTACATACAGCACCATGCTTTTAAGATATTCAACTATGAACTGACCAGTCAGGCTCTATCTTTTTAATTCCTGCCTCATCATACCGAGCCCAAGGATTATCACTTATATTACAACCCTCTGGCATTTTTGATCGAAGCCCTAACTTATTAAGTTTTTTGTCTTGATCCACAGTTACTACTACAGCTATAAAATAGTCTTCCAATATATGCTTTACCGATTCTTGCGAGGGATTTTTATGGCTCATCAAGCGTTCAATAATTAGCTTCTTAGGAACGACATGTTCATGAATAAACTTAACTTTTTTCTTACGAACTTTAAATGCATCCTCTGACCAATATTTACACCCTTTATATTTACCATCAAACAAGGACCATTTCCAAATAACATCAGCGAATACAGCATGTTTTGTAGCACAATGAAGTTCTGAAATTAACACATTGTAAACATCTACACACATCTCTTCTTTTGTGCGGCGTGGTTTCATTTGCTGGGACTCATCGTAATTTTTTTAAAATTTGACATAAATCTATAATTAGTTAGTTATACTTTCAACCACCGTGCCGCATCCATCGCAAAGTAAGTCAAAACCCCATCCGCACCAGCCCGTTTAAACGCCAACAAACTCTCCATCACGCACGCCTTTTCATCCAGCCAACCATTTTGCGCTGCCGCTTTCAACATCGCATATTCACCACTCACCTGATAGGCAAACGTCGGCACACCAAACTCATCTTTCACTCGGCGCACAATATCTAAGTACGGCATACCCGGTTTCACCATCACCATATCTGCACCCTCTTCAATATCAAGCCTAACCTCGTTTATGGCCTCGTCACTATTGGCTGGATCCATTTGATAGGTGTATTTATTACCTGAACCTAGATTTCCCGCCGAACCAACTGCATCGCGGAATGGCCCATAAAATGCTGAAGCGTATTTAGCCGAATAAGCCAAAATCTTGGTGTGAATATTTCTTGTACTTTCTAACGCTTCGCGAATTTGACCAATTCGCCCATCCATCATGTCGCTAGGCGCAACAATGTCAGCACCTGCATTGGCGTGAGAGATAGCTTGTTTCACCAATACTTCAATGGTTTCATCATTCATCACATAGCCCGCATCATCAATCAAGCCATCTTGGCCGTGGGTGGTGAATGGGTCTAATGCTACATCAGTCATCACGCCGAGTTGCGGGAACGCGGCCTTTAATGCCATCACAGCGCGCTGCGCTAAACCTTCGGGGTTATAGGCTTCTGCTGCGTCTAGACTTTTGAATTTGCTATCGACTACAGGGAACAATGCAATAAGAGGGATACCAAGTGCTACACATTCAGCGGCCGTTTTAAGTAGCACATCAATGCTTTGACGCTTTACGCCCGGCATAGAAGCCACGTCTTCGGTGCGATTCTCGCCATCTAATACAAATACTGGGTAGATTAAATCATCGGTTGTCAGCACATTTTCGCGCATCATGCGGCGTGAAAAATCATCTTTACGCATACGGCGTGGGCGGGCGTAGGGATAGCTCATTTTTAATTACCTCAGCTCAATAACGTTATACTCCCTCCCCATTTAAGGGGGAGGGTTGGGGTGGGGGTAATGTTGGTGAAATTTGACATGTTTCACCCCCATCCTAGCCTTCCCCCTAAAGCGGGGAAGGAATGATTTTTTATCCAAAAACCCTTGCCAACTCTGCACCGGGGTCTGGCTGACGCATAAATGCCTCACCAACCAAGAACGCATGCACATCGTTGTCTCGCATTAACTTCACATCTTCTGGCGTGAAAATACCTGACTCAGTGATCACAAAGCGGTCTTCTGGCAGCACTTTTAATAAATCTAAAGTGGTTTGCAATGTCACATCAAAAGTACGCAGATTGCGGTTATTGATGCCGATTAACGGTGTATCTAATTGCATAGCAAGTTCTAGTTCGTCAGCATCATGCACCTCTACCAATACCGCCATGCCTAAGTCATGCGCGAGTTGCTCTAAAGCGCGCATTTGCTTCACTTCTAGCGCGGCCACAATCAGCAAAATACAATCCGCGCCCATCGCACGTGCTTCAAACACTTGGTAGGGGTCTATCATGAAATCTTTACGCAACACTGGTAGCTTGCAAGCTTTACGGGCTTGTTTTAGATATTCTGCACTACCTTGAAAATACTCAACGTCAGTGAGTACTGACAAACACGCCGCGCCGCCTTTTTCATAGCTTTTAGCAATTTCTGCCGGGTTGAAATCTTCACGGATGATGCCTTTAGAAGGACTGGCTTTCTTGATTTCAGCAATCACTGCAGGTTTGTTGGCACTCACTTTTTTAAAGATGCTACCTACGAAATCGCGCGGATCGCCTTGCGCTTCAGCTTGTTTTTCTAACTCAGCTAAACTCACGAGGCCTTTGCTAGCTTCAACTTCTTCACGCTTAGTGGCTAAAATTTTATTTAAGATGTCTGACATTATTTAATTTACCTGATGATATTTCATTCGTAGTTAGAAAATTGAATTTCTAATTGTAAGTGGTGCCCTTGTGTTTAATCCAACCACCCTCTATTTTTCCTTGTGGGTCGCGATGCGTCCAATGCACAATTCCACCTTTAGGGTTATAAACATATTCACCTCTAAACTGAATGGTATCGCCCACAGCCAGCGGTATAGCTGAAGTTAAGTCGATATTATGCGCAAACAACAATGTTTGCTCATCGGAAATGCTTACTAAAAACTTTTGATGGCGCAAGCCGTTGTCGTCTTCAGGCAATAGCTTTTTCACAACGCCACTGCCTTCGACAAAAATATTGCTCTTTTTATCATGAAAAGCTTGTATAACCGCATCATTACTAAGCTGAACCTGTGTGGAAATTTGCGACTCAGCAACTGACGGAGTAGCAGCTTCATGTTGCCTGCACGCCCCTAAAACACTTAATAGTAAAATTAAATATAAGTTTTTCTTCATGCTGCGGATTCTTGCTTAAGTGCTTGCAGTTTTGCCATGGCAGTACCATTGTCTATGACCTGCGCGGCAAGGTTGATGCCACTTTGAAGGCTATCTGCAACACCAGAAACATAAATTGCCGCGCCAGCATTTAATATAACAATGTCGCGCGCCGCACCTTTCTTACCACTTAGCACATCTAAAATCATCGCTTTTGATTCTTCAGCGTTTTGCACTTGTATGGTTTTTAAATCATGGTTTTGCATACCAAACTGGCTTGGGTTGAGCGTATATTCAGTGACTGCACCATTTTTTAACTCGGCAACATAAGTATCGCCCGTAAACGAAATCTCATCCATGCCATCAGCGCCATGTACAACCATGACGTGCGTGCTGCCCAAACGCTGCAAGACTTGCGCTAATAAAATCGTTAAGTCTTTATGAAACACGCCCATCACTTGCCGTTTAGCGCCTGCAGGGTTGGTCATTGGGCCGAGTAAATTGAACAGGGTGCGTATGCCCATCTCACGACGTACAGGCGCAGCATGCTTCATAGCACTATGGTGGTTTGGTGCAAACATAAAACCAATGCCGATGCTATCGACACATTTCGCGACTTGTTCAGGAGACAAATTAACGTTAACGCCTAAAGCTTCCAACACGTCAGCACTACCGCAAGTAGATGACACCGAGCGGCCACCATGTTTAGCAACTTTTGCACCCGCCGCTGAGGCAACGAAAGCACAGACAGTAGATACATTAAATGTCTGAATACCATCGCCACCTGTGCCACACGTATCAATCAAGTGGCTTGTGTCGTTAATGGTGACTTTAGTTGAAAGGTCGCGCATAACTTTGGCAGCGGCGGCGATTTCATCGACCGTTTCGCCTTTCATGCGTAAACCCATCAACAAGCTGGAAATTTGCACTGAAGTCAGCTCGCCAGACATCATCATGCGCATGATTTCCAACATTTGCGCATGGGTGAAGTTTTCGCGATCCAGCAGTTTCTGCAAGGCTTCTTTGAAGGATAGCTTCATTGTTTCTCTCTCAAGGATTACTTGTCCTTCAGCCATTACTTTTCCTTCAAGAAATTATCCAGCAACTCGTGGCCATATTCTGTAAGGATAGATTCTGGGTGAAATTGAACGCCCTCTACACGCAAGGTTTTGTGACGCACGCCCATAATCTCGCCATCATCAGTCCACGCAGTGATTTCCAGACAGCCTGGTATCGTTTCTTTTTCAATCACCAGTGAGTGATAGCGCGTTGCCGTGTAAGGGTTAGGCAAGTCTTTAAACACACCAATATTTTTATGGTGTATCAATGAGGTTTTACCGTGCATCAAAGTTTTAGCTTTAATAATATGTCCGCCAAAAGCCTGACCAATACTTTGATGGCCTAAGCAAACACCTAACAATGGAATCTTGCCTGCGAACTCTTTAATGAGTGGCACACTAATCCCCGCCTCATTTGGCGTACATGGGCCAGGTGAAATAACGATATGGTCTGGCTTAAGTGACGCGACCTTTGCCAAATCAATTTCATCGTTGCGATACACCTGAACGTCTTGCCCCAGCTCGCCTAGATACTGCACCAAGTTATAAGTGAAAGAGTCGTAATTATCTATCATGAGTAACATATTAATTCCCTGCTTTCGCTGCCAAATTTGTATTTGAAGTCAGGTCTGGGTTCAAATCTAAGTTCAAGTTCAAATCCAACCCGGCTTGGACTAATTCAGCCGCACGCAGAACGGCTTTGGCTTTATTCTGTGTTTCTTCCCATTCACTTTGCGGCACTGAATCAGCGACAATGCCAGCGCCAGCTTGCACATACAGCATATTGTTTTTAATAACGCCAGTTCTAATCGCAATCGCCACATCCATATCGCCATTGAAGCCTAAGTAGCCCACTGCACCTGCATAGATACCGCGTTTGCTTGGCTCTAATTCATCAATGATTTCCATGGCGCGTACTTTTGGCGCACCGCTTACCGTACCTGCTGGAAAAGTGGCTTTAATGACATCAATCGCATCCATGCCAGCTTTGAGCTTGCCTTCTACATTGCTGACGATATGCATGACATGCGAATAGCGCTCTATCATCATGTTATCTGTGACTTTTACACTACCGGTTTGCGCCACACGGCCTACATCATTACGGCCTAAATCCATCAGTTGCACATGCTCTGCCCGCTCTTTAGGGTCGGCTAACAACTCTACGGCCAGCGCCAGATCCTGCTCACGCGTTTTGCCGCGAGGGCGAGTACCTGCAATCGGACGAGCAGTCACCGTACCATTTTCCAAGCGCACTAAAATCTCAGGAGAGGCACCCACTACATGATGGTCCCCCATATCGTAATAGAACATATAAGGCGATGGGTTCAAGCTACGCAAAGCACGATACAAGGACAATGGCGGCGCAGTGAATTTTTGCGACATGCGCTGAGACAATACAACCTGCATAATGTCGCCATCTAAAATGTATTGCTGTGCTTTTTTAACCGCGGCTTTGAAGTTATCTTCACCGAACTCAGAAGTAGCAACTGATGTTTCTGATGGACTTGATTCTGGAATCGTTACGTTTTTACGCAACATTTTGGCTAAATCATTCAAGCGATTTAGCGCCGTTTCATAAGCATTCGCTTGGTCTGTATTAGCATAAACAATGAAATACAGTTTGCTGCTTAAGTTATCAACTACGGCAATCTCTTCAGACACCATCAGCAACACATCAGGCACATTGATTGCATCTGGCTTTTGTACGCCAGCTAAACGTTTTTCAATATAGCGTACAGTTTCATAGCCAAAGTAGCCCGCCAAACCACCAGTAAAACGTGGCAAGCCTTCATAAGGCGGCGTTTTATAACGCGCTTGATAGCTTTTGACAAAGTCTAATGGATTGGTATTTTCAACCGTTTCAACCACGATATTATTTTCAAATACTTGTACTTGATTATCGTGCGCCACGATGCGTGTTTTGGCTGGCAAGCCGATAATCGAATAGCGACCAAAACGCTCACCACCTTGCACGGATTCAAGCAGGTATGAAAAAGGTTGATTGGCTAATTTTAGATACAGCGACAATGGTGTATCTAGGTCAGCAAAGGTTTCCAGCACTAGCGGGATGCGGTTAAATCCTTTTGCCGCTAAAGCATCGAATTCTGTTTTGTTGATTGTGGTAAACATGATGTCAAAATCTTTCTAATAATTTTCTAATATTGGCGGCTTTATGCAGCCGTACTGGCTACATTTCGCCTATTGGTTGCTGGCAAGGTCGGCTCAGCTTCGCCAAGAGCCACGCCAGCTTAGAAAGTCATTATTAAAAGTCATCATATTCACTTATATTCTGCTCGTAAATTATTAAAGTAAAACTGTAATTAAATCTTGCGAGACCAACTCAGTTAAATCCTCAATCATTGCATCGACCGTAGATTCATCAATCGGCCGACCCTGATTATAACCGTAAGGCACGGTAACAATAAAGCAGCCAGCCGCATGCGCCGCCGCTATATCAGTTTCTGAATCACCCACTAACATTGCCTCAAAAGTATGAACGTCTAGCTTTGCACAAATATGCTGCAATTGCATAGGGTCAGGCTTCTTTTTTGGCAAACTATCGCCAGAAACTACAATCTCGAAGAACTCTGCCAAACCGCTTTTTTGTAACAACGACAAGGTGAATTTTTCAGGTTTATTGGTCACACAAGCCAACTTCAAGCCTTTGTTACGCAAGGCTTGTAAGCCCTCTACTACGCCATCATACGGCTTACTATCGGTTACATTATTTGCATAATATGCGAAAAATAACTTCTCCGCTTGCGCAAATAATATCGCATCAGGCTCATCATTCAAGCGACTGATATCCAACTGACTATTCAAGCAACGCTTAATAAGCACCGCCGCGCCTTCACCTATATAACTTTCAACTTGCTTTGCGGGCAACACTGGCCGATTTAAATCAGCCAGCATTAAGTTGATTGCTGATGCGATTTCTGGCGCACTGTTGATTAGCGTGCCGTCAAGATCCAGCATGACGGCCTTTACTCTAAACATGGCTAATTAACTTAAATGCAAAAAATTCAAACAGCAATACATCGATATTTGAGTTTTTAAACAGTGGCTAATGCAGCACGCATTTCGCCAACAACGGTGTTGTAACGATTTTTATCAGCATCGTTACCTTTAGTGAAAATCGCGCTACCAGCTACAAATGTATCAGCGCCGGCGCGAGCAATTTCAGCGATATTTTGCGCATTCACGCCACCATCAACTTCTAACCAAATTTGACGACCTGTTTTTTCGTAGTAAGCATCAATTCTTGCGCGCGCTAATTTCAACTTTTCTAGAGTTTCTGGAATGAATTTCTGACCACCAAAGCCAGGGTTTACAGACATCAATAAAATCATATCTACTTTGTCCATCACGTGGTCTAAATAGCTTAATGAGGTGGCTGGGTTAAATACCAAGCCAGATTTACAACCCAAATCACGCACCATTGCAAGGCTACGGTCAATATGTTCAGAAGCTTCTGGGTGGAATGTAATGATGTTCGCGCCAGCTTTAGCAAAGTCAGGAATAATACGATCCACTGGTTTTACCATCAAATGCACGTCAATCAACGCACCTGCATTTTTTGAAATTTCACGAATCGCTTCACAAACTAAAGGTCCGATCGTCAAGTTAGGCACGTAGTGATTATCCATCACATCAAAATGCACTAAATCTGTACCTGACGTAATGACATCGTCGATTTCTTGGCCTAATTTAGCAAAGTTTGCAGAAAGAATACTAGGGGCAATTCTAAAAGTTTTATCCATGACGAAAATCCAAAAGTCCAAAAAATTAAGTAATAAGTCGTTATTTTAACGCGATTTTACACTTTTTGGATATCAGCCTTGCTTAACATAGGCCAATACATCAAAATTACACTTATGCAGCTATATGTAATCGGCGTCAATCACACGACCGCACCCGTTCAGATTAGAGAAAATGTCGCTTTTAACAGCGAACATCTAGGTAGTGCCTTGCGCGAACTCACCTCACATGATGCAACTGAAGCGGCGATTCTATCTACATGTAACCGCACAGAACTCTATTGCAGCGCCGAAAACTCTGAGAAACCACTGCAATGGCTATCGCATTATCACAAATTAGATACTAGTAGCATTCAACCTTATATCTACACTTTACCGAATGACGAAGCGGTAAAACATGCTTTTAGGGTGGCGTCTGGCTTGGATAGCATGGTGTTAGGTGAAGCGCAGATTTTAGGGCAATTCAAGCAATCCGTTAAAATCGCCCAAGATGCCGGCACGCTAGGTACTTTATTGCACAAGCTCTTTCAACGCACTTTTGAAGTCGCCAAAGAAGTGCGTACCAACACAGACATTGGCGCAAACTCCATTTCAATGTCGGCTGCTGCAGTTAAGCTGGCTCAACGTATTTTTGGCGACATCAGCCAGCAAAAAGTGTTGTTTATAGGCGCTGGTGAAATGATAGAACTGTGCGCAGACCATTTTGCAGCACAAAAACCTAAAAGTATCATGGTAGCCAACCGTACGCTGGAACGTGGCACCGCTTTAGCAGAGAAAATTTCTTCGCAAGGCATTAAAGCACAGGCCATTCTGCTAAATGACCTGCCAGATCGCTTTGCCGAATTTGATATTGTGATTACCAGTACCGCTAGCCAATTGCCGATTGTAGGCTTAGGTATGCTTGAGAGCGCGATTAAGGCTCGCCGTCATCGTCCGATTTTTATGGTCGATCTGGCTGTACCTCGTGATATAGAGGCTGAAGTTGCGCAGCTAGATGACGTGTTTTTATACACGGTTGATGATCTGGCGCAAGTAGTGACCGATGGCATGGCTAATCGTCAGGAAGCCGCCGTAGATGCTGAAGTAATCGTGACTGCTCGTGTTGAAAACTTTATGCAGTGGATGAAAAAGCGCGACACTGTGCCCACCATCAAAGCGCTACGAGACCAAGCGGAAGCCACTCGCCAAATGGAATTAGAAAAAGCGCTCAGACTCATTCAAAAAGGCGAAAGTGCAGAAAAAGTGTTAGAAGCACTTAGTAACGCACTGACCAATAAATTTCTGCATGCACCAAGCCACGCTTTGAATCAAGCGCATGGCGATGAGCATGCCAAGCTGGAAGATGTGATTAAGCAGCTTTACCACATCAAAAGCTAAGTCTTAACATTAAAGCAATTCTCTAAAGAGTAACCCGTATGAAACCAAGCATGATTAGAAAACTCGCCACTTTAAGCGAGCGTTTAGAAGAAATTAACCGCCTGATGAGTTCTGAGGGTGTGACCAACAACATGGACAACTATCGCAAACTCACACAAGAGCATGCGGAAATTACACCTATCGTTGAGCAATATCACATGTTTGAACAGGCTGAGGCCGACATCAAAGAAGCGCAATCGATGTTGAGTGACCCTGATATGAAAGAGTTTGCGCAAGAAGAAATCGAAAACGGTAAAACTAAACTAGAAGCGGTAGAAAAAGCCTTACAAGTATTGTTGTTGCCGAAAGACCCCAATGACGATAAAAATATCTTTTTAGAAATTCGTGCAGGTACGGGCGGTGATGAATCAGGCTTGTTCTGTGGCAATTTATTCAGAATGTACTCAAGATACGCCGAAAAACAAAAGTGGAAAGTCGAAATTATGTCCGCCAATGAAAGTGAAGTGGGCGGCTACAAAGAAATTATCGCCAAAATTGAAGGCTACGGCGCATATTCCAAAATGAAATTTGAAAGTGGCGTGCATCGCGTACAGCGCGTGCCAGATACCGAAACACAAGGCCGCATTCATACTTCAGCTTGCACGGTGGCCGTGTTGGCTGAGGCGGACGAAGTGAGCGATGTGGTGATTAACCCAGCCGATATTCGCATTGATACCTACCGCGCCAGTGGTGCGGGTGGTCAACACATTAACAAAACCGACTCTGCCGTGCGTATTACCCACGCGCCAACAGGTATTGTGGTCGAATGCCAAGAAGGCCGCAGCCAGCATGCCAACAAAGCGCAAGCCATGGCCGTACTCGCCGCACGCATTAAAGCCAAACAAGTTGATGCGCAAAATAGCGCAATCGCCAGCGAACGTAAAAGTTTGATTGGCTCAGGCGACCGTTCAGAGCGCATCCGCACCTACAACTACCCGCAAGGCCGCATCACAGACCATCGCATCAACCTCACGTTATATAAAATTGATGCAATTACCGAAGGTGATATGGATGAATTGATTGGCGCATTATCGGCTGAGCATCAGGCCGATTTGTTGGCAAGTTTGGGTGAAGATAATTAGCAATTTGAGACAATGCAATTAAATCAAATGCATATTTTACTTTATACAACTCTATGAGCGAACTCATCCTCACCAATATCTCGGCTTATAAGGCTATTGCCATTGATGCTTTTGAATCCATGCAAACACTCATTAAGTCTGGCCATAAACCAAAAGACGATGAAACTCAAGGCTGGATACTCCAATTCGACCCAAGCCAAATGAGCTTCAAACAAGCAATGATAGTGATTGTTTTTACGGGGATGTGGTTAGAGGCATTGTTACATTTATTGATTGTCCGCGATTACAACGAAGACAAGTTTCGGGAATTTGACTTTAAGCCTTATGAAGAAAAACTCAAACTATTAGACATCACTGATCAGTCAATTCTTGAGGCCGCGAGCCGATTTAGGAGAGCTCGTAAAGAGCTTGTCCATGAAAAAGCGTACTTTGATACTGGCGAAGCGAAAGTGGCACAATATGAAGCTCATAATGCACATCAGCTCCTGTTAACAATAGAATTAGCACTGCTTGCCAATTAAGCAGCCAAGTAGGGTGGGCAACTTGTTTGCCCACGTGTTAGATTTTTATTGATACATTGCACCGCGTGGGTAACGAGTTACCCACCCTACAAAAAAACAAATGAACCACACTCAATCCATTAAATACATATTACAAACATCAACTTCGCTACTCGGCACGGAAGAAGCCAAACTTGAGTCGCAATTACTGTTGCAACATGTGCTCAATGTGAATCGCGCATGGTTAATTGCGCATGCAAATGATGCTCTGCAGCCCGATATCCATGCGGCGTTTGAGGCACTGCTAAAACGTCGCTTAGGTGGCGAACCTATGGCTTATATTTTAGGTAGCCGTGAGTTCTATGGTTTGAATTTGCTGGTAACGCCTGATACATTGATTCCGCGACCTGATACCGAAACTTTGGTGGAAGCGGCTTTGGCTAAGACTCCACCAAGTGAAAGTAGTCCGAGTTCGTCATTCCGACGAAAGTCGGAATCCAGTGGCGTTGAGCAATATGGCAAAAAGACACTGGATTCCGACTTTCGTCGGAATGACGATTTAAGAGTTTTAGACCTTGGCACAGGCACTGGTGCAATTGCACTGGCTATTGCAAAAAATCGCCCGCAAGCCAGTATTATTGCGGTTGACGCCTCAGCAGCGGCTTTAGAAATCGCCAAACAAAATGCTGAACACTTAAGGATTAACAATGTTGAGTTTGTTTTGAGCAACTGGTTTGAAAATCTAAACAATCAACGGTTTGATGTCATCGTCAGCAATCCACCATACATTGAAAAAGATGACGCTCATCTTACGCAAGGCGATTTACGCTTTGAGCCTATAAGTGCATTAGCCTCTGGTGCGGATGGCTTGGATGACATTCGTCAAATTATTGGAGATTGCTTGATCTACTTAAAACCACAAGGCTGGCTGATGCTGGAACATGGTTATAATCAAGCGGAACAGGTCGCTGATTTAATGGCGGATGCAGGGCTAACAAACATTGAAACGATTAAAGATTTAGGTAACAATGACCGTGTTACGTTAGGAAAAAATCCGCTAATTGTCAGTACCCATTGGGATTAACCCTCTTTATCTTTAATAGCGCTATTGTTAATACTTTAGTTTTAAGTCCTATAGTTTTATAGTCCTATTTAAATAGAAAGTTTTTATGATTAACCACGTTCGCCTCGCCATACGTAACGACTTAGAAGCACCTGCCGAAGCGCGTACATTTGGCTCTGGCTGGTTAAGTGGCGTTGCGGCTTTAGTGATTGGTATTGCAGGTTTATTTTTAATGCTTAGTTCGCAATACTCGGCATTTTTCTCTACCAAAGAGCTTGGTGGTTTATACAAACTGCCTTATTTAACTTTAATCATACAAGTACTTTTGGGCATTGGTTATGCCTTAGCTTGCATCAACATGATGCTGAGACGTAACAGAGTGCTAGGATTCAGCGCGATTGCCGTGGTGTTTTTAGCCACCATCATTGGTGAAATGAGTTCTGGTGCATCCAGCGCAGATCCAAACGCAACGCACTTGGCCTCGCTGGGGTTAGATTGGTTTGTACTGAATATCTTATTCACAGGTTTACTTTTTGTACCGTTAGAAAAAGTGTTCGGGCGCCTTAATCAACCGCTCTTCAGAACCGAATGGCGTGAAGATTTATTCTATTTCCTGCTAGGCAGTTTGCTGGTACAAAGCTTGGCATTTCTCACTCTTGCACCTTCCATGGCAATCTTGCAGCACACAGGTAACTGGGCAGAATTTAGACAAATGGTAGCGAATCAGCCATTATGGCTACAAGTCATTGAAATCATGTTTTTGACTGATTTTGTGCAATATTGGTTTCACCGTGCGTTCCATCAGATTCCATTTTTGTGGGGCTTTCATGCGGTGCATCATTCGGCTAAATATATGGATTGGCTTGCAGGCTCGCGCATGCATATCGTCGAAATTATTGGTTTGCGTTCGATGACGATTATTCCAATGTATGCGTTAGGTTATGCTGAAAATGCGCTGCATATTTACATTTTTCTGGTGTATCTCAATGCAACATTTATCCACGCCAACGTACGTTTTAATGTGGAGTGGCTCAAACCCTTCATCGTTACGCCGCGCTTTCACCACTGGCACCACGGCATAGAAAAAGAAGCGATAGACGTGAATTTTTCTATTCACTTTCCGCTGATTGATCGACTATTTGGCACTTACTATATGCCGCCAAACCAATGGCCTAGCGGCTATGGCGTGGGTGGACACCCAGTGCCAAATGGTTATTGGCAGCAGTTTTGCTATCCATTTAAACGTAAAGCTTAATACTTAGGGCGTGTTTATTCCCCCTTAATATAAGTTTTTCAGTTGCACATAATTATTGGCAGAATCCATTAAACCTGCGATTTCTTCTTGCGTTAATGCGCGGATTTTCTTAGCAGGGCGGCCGACATATAAGTGACCGCTTTCCAGCACTTTGCCTTCTGGCACAAGGCTACCCGCCGCGAGCAGTACGCACTTTTGCACCACAGCTTTGTCCATCACGATACTGCCCATGCCAATCAAACAGGTATCTTCAATGGTGCAGCCATGCAAAATCACCGTATGACCTATCGTGACGTTATCGCCAATAATTAAGGGTGAACCTTGCGGGTCATCACTAGATTTATGATTCACATGCAGCATACTTAAATCTTGAATATTAGTGTTTTTGCCTATGCGGATAAAATTCACATCGCCGCGTATCACTGCACTAGGCCACACCGAGCTATTCTCGCCTATGCTCACCTCACCTATGACAGTGGCGGATTCGTGAACGTAAGCACTTCCAGCTATTTGTGGCGTTTTGTTCTGAAATGTTTGAATGTTTTTTAATTGCATCATCACGCCTCTTTTATACAAGCTGGTTTTTTACAAGTGAATTACCTTCAAGTTAAAATCACACTAACCAGAATTACTAGCAGCAGTATTTAATTTACACATAGTATAATCACAAAATGACTGAAAATAACTCCGTTGGCACTGGCTCTGTAGGCATAGTTGCTCCACAAACTGCACATTTCGCGAAACCGCTCACGCTAAAAAGCGGCGCTGTACTGCCGCAGTTCGACCTTGTATATGAAACTTACGGCACACTAAATGCAGATAAATCCAACGCGGTTTTAATCTGCCATGCGCTATCTGGCACACATCACGTCGCTGGTAAATACAGTGAAAATGATAAATATGCCGGCTGGTGGGACAATTTAGTTGGCCCGAATAAGCCGTTAGACACTAATAAATTCTTCGTCATTGGCCTTAACAATCTTGGTGGCTGTCACGGTAGCACTGGGCCCGTGAGTAATAACCCCGATACCAATCAGCAATGGGGGTCACAGTTTCCCGTTGTGACGGTTGAAGATTGGGTTAAATCTCAGGCTTTATTGGCAGACTATTTAGGCATCCAACAACTTGCTGCCGTTATTGGCGGCAGCCTTGGTGGCATGCAAGCACTGCAATGGACAATTGCTTACCCAGAACGCGTACGCCATGCTTTGGTGATTGCATCTGCACCTAATCTCACCGCACAAAACATCGCATTTAACGAAGTAGCGCGTCAAGCCATTATTACCGATCCCGAGTTTCATGGCGGCGATTATTACGCACACCAAGTATTGCCACGCCGCGGCTTGCGCATTGCGCGCATGCTAGGCCACATTACTTATTTAAGCGACGATGCAATGGGCGCCAAATTTGGCCGTAAGCTTAAAGGTGACATTAAATATAGCTTTGACGCTGAGTTTGAAATGGAATCTTATTTGCGTTATCAAGGCGATAAGTTTGCGGGCGAGTTTGATGCCAATACGTATCTGCGCATGACGCGAGCTTTGGATTATTACGACCCCGCACTCAATTTCGATGGCGATTTAAGCGCCGCTTTGAACAAAGTCACCGCGAAATTTTTAGTGGTTTCTTTCACCAGTGACTGGCGCTTTTCACCTGCACGCTCACGCGAAATTGTAAAAGCGCTGCTCGACAATGAACGTACCGTTAGCTATGCAGAAGTCACTGCTGCGCATGGCCATGATGCATTCTTAATGCCTGATGCGCATTACCACAACATTTTGCGCGCCTATTTAAATAGTATTGAAGTTGGTACTCACCATGCAAAATAATGTAAATATTACAAATTCAACACAAGAATTCAGGCAAGACTTTGCAATTATCTCTGGCTGGGTAAAATTCGGCTCAAAAGTACTCGATTTAGGCTGCGGCGATGGTGCATTGCTGCAATTCTTACGCAGTGGCTTAGAAGTAAAAGGCTACGGCGTAGAAAAAGATGATGCCAATTGGTTGACCTGTATGAACAATGGCGTGAACGTGATTCAAATGGACTTAGAAGACGGTTTATCAGGCTTTGAAGACCAGTCATTTGACACTGTGATTCTCTCTCAAACGCTACAAGCCATGCACAATACAGAAGGAATCGTGCTGGAGATGCTGCGCGTTGGTCGTGAAGTGATCGTCACTTTTCCTAACTTTGGCTATTGGCGCAACCGCGTGCAAATTCTCTCAGGCAATATGCCTGTGTCTAAAATACTGCCTTATCAATGGTTTGATACGCCGAATGTACACCTTTGCACCATTAATGATTTTGACGAGTTTTGTAAAAATCACAAAATTTCAGTGTTAGAACGCAAAGTCATTACCGATGGTAATCAAATAGATTTTATGCCTAACTTCTTAGGTAATTTGGCTATTTATCGTCTGAAAGCCAATTAGTAGTGCTTCAAAACCCCGCTCAGCCTAGCATCTGGCAATCGCTGCTTAGTAAAAAGATGTTGATCTGTGTCTTCTTGGGGTTTACCTCAGGTTTACCATTGTATTTGCTCTTGCAACTGTTACCCGCATGGTTACGTTCTGAAGGCATGAACCTCAAAACCATCGCCGCTTTTGCGTTTATACAGTTGCCATATTCGTGGAAGTTTGTATGGGCGCCACTGATGGATAGATACAACCTCATCGCACCGCTTGGACGCAGACGCAGTTGGATGCTCATCACGCAGGTGGCGCTTTTTGCCAGCATGATTACTTACGGCTTTTATGAGCCAAAACTCAACATTACCACCATTGCGGTTATTTCAACGCTGATTGCGTTTTTCTCCGCCAGCCAAGATATTGTCATTGATGCGTTTCGCCGCGAAATTTTAAGTGACCATGAGCTAGGTTTAGGCAATAGCATACATGTGAATGCTTACCGCATCGCAGGTTTGGTGCCAGGCTCGCTTGGGCTAATACTAGCAGACCATTTGCCGTGGTCATCCGTGTTTTGGATTGTTGCCCTTTTTATGCTGCCCGGCATCATCATGACATTATTGATACGCGAATCACTCAAAGCCGTTGCGCCTAAAACACTGTATGCCTCTGTCGTTGAGCCATTTCGTGAGTTTATTGGCCGACAGGGCTGGCAAAGCGCATTATTGGTACTGGTATTTATTTTGCTCTACAAACTTGGCGATAGCATGGCAACCGCACTCGCCACGCCCTTTTATTTAGATATGCATTTTAGCAAAAGTGATATTGGCGCCATTGCAAAAGGCAGCGGCTTAGTCTTGCAAATTGCAGGCGCATTTGTAGGCGGCTTATGGATGCTCAAATTGGGCATAAACCGCGCCTTGTGGGTGTTTGGTATTGCCCAAGCTGTCACTATTTTAGGCTTTGCTTGGCTGGCACATGCGGGACCTTTTGATGTCATTGGTACAGCTGAACGCAGCATGCTAGCCATTGTGATTGGTGCAGAAGCCTTTGGTGTAGGTCTTGGCACAGCTGCCTACGTTGCCTACATGGCGCGCGAAACCAACCCTATTTACACCGCCACTCAACTCGCTTTATTTACCAGCTTATCTGCCGTGCCAAGGTCAGTGTTTAACGCGCTTACAGGCGGCATGGTAGAAAATTTAGGCTGGGAGAATTTCTTTTACGTCTGTACGTTCTTAGCCATTCCGGGCATGGTGCTTTTATTAAAAGTTGCGCCTTGGCGTGAGCATAGATAAAAACATCACTCTCCCATTCCCGTCATTCTGAGCGTAGCGAGACCGTAAAGGTCTTCTCCGCCAATCTAAATCGCTAAAGCGGTAAGATTAGGCGCGAAAGAATCTAGTTTTTTAGGAATTTAGTTCTGGATTCTTCGCTATGCTCAGAATGACGACGCATTGAAACGCTTGTAAGGTTTCCACAACCCACACGACTAACTCCTATGATCACAAAAGGAGTTCAATCATGCGCCTGATTGCTAAAATAGCATTCGCTTTAAGCTTAGTTAACCTTACTATCCAACCCGCAATCGCCGCAGAATGTAGCGCCAAAAGCGGCGCAGCGACAGTACCTTTACTCGAGCTATATACTTCAGAAGGTTGCAGCAGCTGCCCACCCGCAGATAAATGGCTAAGCGATTTAAAGCCAGACACTAAAAAAATTATCCCACTCGCTTTTCACGTAGATTATTGGGACTATATCGGCTGGAAAGACAAATTCTCTAAAGCCGAATATAGCGACAGACAACGCAAAACTGCCGCTTTCGCAGGTGCTGGTTTTGTCTATACGCCCCAGTTCGTATTAAACGGGCGCGACTTTAAAGGTGCAGACACCTCGCGCTTAAACCAAGCAGTTTCTGCTAGTCAAAAGTTAGCCTCACGCGCTAATTTAAGCCTAAACTCCATCACACTAGCGAATGGTGAAATCATACTTAAAGCAACTGCACAAGCCATTAACCCTGCCGATATTAACAATGCCGATATTTTTATAGCGATTTATGAAAATAAATTAGTCAGCCAAGTGAATGCAGGCGAAAACAATGGTCGCGAACTAAAGCATGATTACGTGGTGCGTGATTTCTATGGTGCTTATCAACTCAGCAATAAGAATGAGTTTGCAAAAAATATCACTTTAAAACCAGAGTGGAAAGGCCGACAAGCAGGCGCAGTGATATTTGTGCAAGATTCAAGAAATGGCGAGATTTTGCAGAGCTTAGCTTTGCCTTTTTGTGGCTAAACTTAAAACGATAAACAGGCCAACCAAAATTTAACGTGAGCAAAAATTGATGTGGATTTTAAGATAGAATATGGCTTTACCCTTAAATATAGCGCCGTTACGTGAACACCGAACATCCTCAAAAAGGCATTTTATTTATTTGTGCCGCAGTGTTTCTCTTTGCAAGTAGCGATGCGCTATCTAAATACCTCACTAATTTTTACCCTGTCGTCATGGTGCTATGGGTGCGCTATATTGTGCATATTTCATTAATGTTAGCGGTATTAAGGCCGCCATCATTAAAAACTTTAATCGTTACCCAAAATCCCAAGCTACAAATTATTCGCGGCCTGTGCATGGTGAATACAAACTTAATGTTCATCAGCGCCTTACATTACATTCCACTAGCAGAAGGTACCGCCATTGTTTATCTTAGCCCGTTAATAGTCACCGCATTATCAGGTCCGCTATTAGGTGAACGCATCGCGCGTTTACAGTGGATTGCAGTAGCCATTGGGTTTATAGGAGTTTTATTCATCGTACGCCCCGGCGGCAGTATGTTCCACCCAGTTGCCTTACTGGCTTTAGGCGCGGCACTCTCGTTCAGCGTGTATCAAATCATCACTCGCAAACTGAACCATACCGATAGCTCAAGCACCACAAACTTCATTAGCGGACTCATCAGTGCGCTAATAACAAGCATGTTACTGCCATTTTTTTGGAAAACCCCTACTCTGCATTTTGCTTTATTAATGGTACTACTTGGCATATCGGCCCTCGTTAGCCACCTGTGGATGACCAAAGCCTACCAACACGCCAAGCCTTCGACATTAGCGCCATTTTCATACACACAACTATTATTTGCGGGCTTAATCGGCTATGTCTTTTTTAATCAAATCCCAGACTTGATTGGTTTGGTTGGCATGCTGATTATTGTGGCGGGTGGGTTATTAGTGTTTAGTAAAGTTAGCTACAGAAAATAAAGTTACACTCTTTCGCCATGCTGACGAAAGTCAGCATGGCGAAAGCAAATTGAGCGTTCAACTACGACGCGAATTTAATTAAGCTGACCTTACAAACCAGCCCATTTTCTAACCAACTAGCTAGGTATTGTGCCGCAGTTACCATAGCTTGCTCCTCATCCATCTCAACTTCTAAACTTGCGCAAATTTCTCCAAAAGTTGCCCCCATCACCGCCATATTTAAGGCGGTAACTTCCATTTCTGTTATCAGCCTAAATTGTGAGTTGAAGTTTTTTCGCCAGATTAGCCAAGATTGATAAATGCTCTCCTGCTTTGGCTTTGGTGGCGTTTCTTCAGCTTCTAAGGCTTGCCATACGGCGATGGTATTCCAGCTCGTTTGAATAATCTTAATGGCGGGTTGAAATTCAAAACTTAGGTCAACCCAGCTTTCTGGTGGAATCGTCGCGAGGTCTTGCAGACTTAACTCAGGCACGTCTTCTGCATCAAAGGCTAATGATAGCGTCCATTCAAAATTGGCCATTTCAGCCGCAATTGGGTGTTGTGCTAACGTCTCTTGCAAATGTCCACGCATCTGACTGCCATACCAACGCAAATTAAGGTAGGTAGATGGGTATGCATCTATGTATTCACGCGCCACTTTATTAAATAGCACATCACCCAATAATGCTTTTAGCTGCGGGTAAGCGGTGGCTAGCGCTTCAATAATGCGCAGTCGATAAGCGTCAAAATAAATGCCTAAACGTTTCTTTGCACCGACTTTTTTGTCATCGATGACAGACTTTATGAAGCCGGCCCCTTTAACATCATCCATTAAGTAAGCTTGGAACTCTGCTTGCAGATTGGCTAGATGACTCATGCGGCCTCCTTTAGTACATTGGCTGATAGATGACGTGCGATTTGCAACTCTTGCACTAGCACGTCTAACTCGGGCATGTTGTCGTCGCGCTCTATCATGGTAGAAACCTCGCCCAGCTTGGAAATTGCATAGCTATATAAATCCCACACTGGGTCTATCACTGGTGCATCGTGTGTATCAATAATGTAGTCACCATTATTTTGATGCCCAGCCAAATGAATTTGCTGGACACGATGTTGAGGCACTCCGTCAATAAAGTCTTTGGCATCAAAATTGTGGTTATAGCTACTGACGTAAATATTGTTGACGTCTAATAGCAGTAAGCAATCGGTTTGTTCACAAATCAGCGAGATGAACTCCCACTCAGTCATAGTGGAATCAACGTAACTGGCGTAACTAGAGACGTTCTCTAGCAAAATCTGACGGCCTAGATAATCTTGCACAGTGTTCACGCGCTCGGCTATGTGTTTTGCAGTTTCTTCGGTGTAAGGCAATGGCAATAAATCGTGTATATTTTGACCATGCACGCCTGTCCAGCATAGGTGATCAGAAATCCAAGCGGGTTGAATTCTATCGGCTAGCTTTTTTAAATCTTTTAAATACGCTTGGTCGAATGGCTCTGTAGAACCAATTGATAAAGATACTCCATGCATGACTACTGGGTAATCTGCACGAATACGGTCTAAGAAATTTAGTGGTAAACCACCAGGTACCATGTAGTTTTCAGATAATGCTTCAAACCAGTCAACCTTTGGCTTGGTTTCTAAAATAGTGTTGTAGTGCTCTGTTCGTAAACCGAGACCAAAACCTAATGACGGTAGATTGTTGCGCATGTAAATCTCAAATAATGGCGTGAAGGTTTGATAAGTCGTTAAAATCAGCATGGGCATGTCACCATACCCATGCTCAAATTAACAAACTATTAAACTAAATGTCCGCCTTTTGCATCACAATCAGCACCAGTTAAAGCTAAATGACCATGACCTTTACACTCATTTTGACCTTTACAAGCGTTTGCAGCACTTTTGCAAGAACCTTGGCCTTTACAAGCATTTGTTGCTGTTTTACAAGAGTTTTGACCTTTACATGAATTGCCAGCAGTTTTGCAATCACTAGTGCCCTTACATGAGTTTACGCCTACACATGCACCCACAGTGCTGTTGCTAGCCATATTGGCGCCTGAGCCTGTTGCTGCACAACCCGCTAAGATAAGTGCTGCGGCGCCAATCGCCAATAGTGCACCTCGACGACCTTTAGATGTTTCAATAGACATGATGATTCCTTCCAAATTGATGATAAGTAGCTTCCATCTAAAGTTTCAATAGGCTTCTAAATTTTATTGAGGCCTAACAAAATCAATTAGAAACGTAGCGTATTTAATTACGTGAGATTGCATAATTTAGATGCATCATGCGCCACACTCAATTTAGTCGGAACAACTCATCAGTCCTTACAAAACAATTAAAAAAAAATTGTTAGCCTAAGTTGGTATGCTGAGTATTCAATGACCAAAACCTATCCACTCGCCACTTTAGCGCCGTTTTCATACACGTAGCTATTATTCTCAGGCTTAATCGGCGATGTCTTTTTTAATAAAATCCCATATTTGATGGGTTTGTTTGGCATGCTAATTATGGTGGCGGGTGGGCTATTGGTGTTTAGTAAAGTGAGTTACAAAAAATAAAAGGTAATTTGAATTACGGCTTACTACAAGCAAGTCCACCGCATAAGCTACACACCCCCGTCATTCTGAGTGCAATGAAGAATCCAGCAGTTTGAACGTGACTAAAAACTGGATTCTTCATTGCACTCAGAATGACGGGCGTTGAGAGATTTTAGGATTAATCAACCAACCGCGAAGCCTCAACGCGTTTGAACTTAAATATCCCATTGACCCGCGCCGAGCAGCGCAAGCTTGATGGGAGTTGTCGGCAAGCGGCTGTTTGAGCAAGCAAAAGAAAGTAACTCGCCTAGAGGCGAAAAAGGAAGTGACATACAGCGTACTGGAAGCGAGTAACCCCTGCGAACTCTAGAAACGCACTTTACTGTATCCAATTAATGGATTAGTTAAAGACTAGATTGGTCACGAACTCGCACAATTAGTTGTTTCTCAAGCTCATATAGGCTGTTATAAAGCTCACCTGCCTTTTGGTTAGCATCAGAGTCAACCTCTCCATCGATGACATCAAACTTTCCATATCCAGCATCTGAAATAGCACTGGTTAAAATATTTTTCTCATAGTCAGTAAGAACTGCACCATATTTAGCGAGAAAATCACTGAGCCTAGTCTCAATTTTTTCAAGGTCTTGCGCTATAACGTCGCATGCCTCATACCAATCCATCATAGGGTTAAATCCAGGATGTATTGACTGCAGTAACGCAGCGAAGGCCGAGGCCGCTTCAAACTCTTTTTGGAAGAGAAACTCAGATTTTTTGAGTTGTACTTTATAGCTTTCAACTCTGTGCATTAATTCATTTTTTAACCTTTCAATCTCAGCGTCAGTTTTGGCTTTTAAGTCGGACTCAAATAATTTGGTATCCCGAACAATCAGTTTTTCAAGTAGCGATTTCCCAATATATCCAAGTACAGCAAGTAAAGCAGCATTGCCACCAAAAGCCAATAAAATTGTTTGCCATATGTTCATTGGGTATAGCTAACGCTTAAGTGATGTGGACAGTTCGTACATTTCTATGTAGCCCTTGTACGATGTTAAAGTTTTACTTTTTCGCAATGAAACTCACCACCTGTCGTAATTGTTTGTGTTTTTATTTCTGAGTCTTTATATAGGATAAAGTCATTACGCTGCCTAGAAATAACAAATGAGTCTAATATTCGATTGTATTCGCCTGAGTAAAAGTCTGTGGGTGTTGCAAGACTCTTTTTCTCGATTGTTAATTTGCAGTTTTGATCGTTTATGGCATAAAACTCAATGACTTCATGAGCCTTACATATAGAAAATTCTGTTTTAGGCATAAGCAAAGAAAAAACCGCATCACCGCCAGAGAGCCTAATTTTATTGCCGTCAATCGTCATTCCGATGACTTCAATACCATGATTCTCTGTACGACTCTTTTCACTATTGTCTAAAATTAAATGTGTAGTCGATAATACCCCAGAGCATTTAAGGTGAGTTAGCTCATTTGCCAGAATGTGGTTTGATGCCACCAATGAAATCACTGCAATCAATATTAAAATAATTATTCTCATTTTTACTCACTCCTGAATTTTAAGTTAGACAGTAAACCTAAAAAAATTAAATCGGTTATTGGGGTAGTTTAATAATTTAATGCAAAAAATGAATCAGTAAATTAAATACACTATTAGTCTAGCCTAATTTGCTCAATTATTTTGAATAAGTTTTTCGTTAATAAATTTAAATCTCTAATCCGAATATTCCACAATCAGCGGCGCATGATCACTAAATCTCTCAACCTTATAAACACTAGTTGAAACAGCCTTAGCCGCCGTTGCGGGCGTAGCAATTTGATAGTCAATACGCCAACCTACGTTTTTCGCCCAGGCCTGCCCACGGTTGCTCCACCACGTATAGCTTTCATCTGTGGTATCAGGGTGTAGGGTTCTGTATACATCTACCCAGCCAACTTCATCAAACAATGTTGTCAGCCATGCGCGCTCTTCTGGCAAGAAACCTGAGTTTTTCTTATTACCTTTATAGTTTTTAAGGTCAGCTTCTTTGTGAGCGATATTCCAATCACCACAAATAATGATTTCACGACCACTTTTAATCAGTGCTTGCATGTGCAGCATAAAGCGCGTCATGACACTGAATTTAAAAGCTTGGCGCTCTTGTCCACTAGAGCCACTTGGCAAGTAGAGTGAAATTACACTTAAGTTACCAAACTGGCATTCTATATAGCGTCCTTCGCTATCGATATCTTTAACGTCATCGTTAGAACCACCTAAACCTTCAATCACGGCATCTGGCTTGGTTTTACAATAAATACCTACGCCGCTATAGCCTTTCTTTTCAGCATAATGAAAATAGCCATAGTAGCCAGCTGGGTTGAGCATTTCTGGCGTCATGTCTGCTTGTTGGGCTTTAATTTCCTGCATGCACACTACGTCTGCATTTTGCGTTTGCAGCCAAGTTTGCACACCTTTATTTGTTGCAGAGCGTATGCCATTCAGGTTTAGCGATATAATCTTCAAAACTTAATTCCTTAATATAATGATCTAGAACATGAGCACGAAACACACAATTGAGCAGTCTGAGCAATTCAGACAAGAGTTTATCGCATTTGCCATTAAAAAAGAGGTTTTGCGCTTTGGCGAATTTACAACCAAAGCAGGCCGCCTAAGCCCCTACTTTTTTAACGCAGGTTTATTTGATGATGGCGAAAGCTTGATGAAGCTCGGCGAGTTTTATGCAGCTGCCATTGAAAACTCCGGCATAGAATTTGATATGTTATTTGGCCCAGCCTACAAAGGTATTACGCTAGCGGCAAGTATTGCCATCGCATTTGCCAAAAATGGTCACAATGTGCCCTACGCTTACAATCGCAAAGAGGCTAAAGATCATGGCGAAGGCGGTGTCATTGTGGGTAGCCCACTAAAAGGTCGGGTGCTCATCATTGATGATGTGATTTCGGCAGGCACCTCAGTGAGAGAGTCTGTTGAGCTTATCCGCCACAATGGCGCAACTGCTTGTGGCGTGGCTATTGCCATAGACAGACAGGAGAAAGGTTTGGGTGAGCTATCTGCCGTGCAAGAAGTGATTAAAAATAATGGAATACCAGTATGCGCCATCGCAAATTTGGATGACTTATTGGCCTATCTAGAAAACCAAAACGGTATGGCACAAAATTTGCTTTTGGATAAAGTCAAATCGTATCGCCAAATGTATGGCGTTATTTAATTAGTTTTAAGGTTGAATATAGCGCCTTAGAAATATTCATAAAAATGGTGAAGAAAAAGTATTAGTTTTTAAAATGAAACCTTTAGCTGAGATTAATTCACATTTTTCTGACAAGGCGAAGCTTGGTCATTCGAGTTCAGCCTTGTTTGCTTTGCTTTCTTCAAGCCTACTGATACTCACCTGCTATGCGCACCTAGCCTACGCTGATGGCAGTAAAATCGTTAAATGGAAAGACGCAAATGGCGTCACCCATTACGGCGACAAAATGCCAGCGCAAGAATCTGGGCGCAGCAATTCTGTGTTGAATAATCAAGGCACCGTGATTAAAACGAATGAATCTTTTAATCCAAAAGATAACTCTCAAGAAACTGAGAAGCTTTCAGCAGAGCAACAAAGGCAAGATAAAGCCTTGTTAGCGTCTTATTCGTCTGTAGAAGAAATTGATATGGCAGAAAAACGTAACTTAAAGAGTGACGAAGCTGCTTTGCTCACCTTAAGCCAGAATCAAGAAGATAACAAAAAGATGTTGGCCAGCATTTATGCAAAATTTTCTGGTAGAAAAATGCCTAGTCAAGCTACTGAAGATGCTCAAAATTATCAAACGCAAATTACAAAATCAAAATCCCAAATTCTTGCAGTGCAAAATAGTATTGCACAAACAAAAACTCGTTTCAGTCAATATCGGTCTAGGTATATTCAGCTAAAGCCACAATAAAGCTCACGTAAAAATATTAATGTAACAAGTAACGCATAAAAAATGCCGCCTAAGTCCGAAACTTTCTCGGCATTGGCGGCGTTTTAATTTGCGGACTCTGAAAATTAATTTAGCTGAGGTCTTAGCTTAACTTTTTCTTCAGAATATCGTTCACTTGCGCTGGGTTAGCTTTACCTTTTGAGGCTTTCATGGCTTGACCAACTAACGCATTAAACGCTTTTTCTTTACCTGCTTTAAATTCGTCAACCATGGCAGCATTTGCGGCTAATACTTCGTCAATAATCGCTTCAATTGCACCGCTGTCTGACTCTTGTTTTAGGCCTTTGGCTGCGATGATATCGTCAACACTTCCTTCAGCATTCCACAGCGCCTCAAACACTTGCTTGGCGGCGTTATTTGAAATCGTATTGTCGCCAATACGCCTTAACAACTGCGCAAGCTGTTGCGCATTGATGGGTGAGTCAATAATGCTAGTATCAGCTGCATTTAATTTAGCAGCCAATATACCCATTACCCAGTTCGCCGATTGCTTAGCATCCGCACCAGCATCAACGGTTGCAACAAAGTAGTTGGCTAAATCTCGTGAAGTGGTCAGCGCGTTTGAATCATAGCTAGACAATGCATATTCTGCTTCAAAGCGCGCTTTCATCGCCTCTGGCAATTCTGGCATAGTGGCTCTCACCGCATCTTTATCTGCTTCTGAAATCACCAATGGCAACAAATCAGGGTCTGGAAAGTAGCGGTAATCGTTCGCTTCTTCTTTGCTACGCATAGAGCGTGTTTCGCCAGTATCTGGGTTAAACAACACCGTTGCCTGTTGTATCGTTCCGCCATCTTCTAGCGTTTCGATTTGCCAGCGAGTTTCATACTCAATGGCTTGAGTCATAAATTTAAACGAGTTCAGGTTTTTAATCTCACGGCGCGTGCCTAACTTTTCTGTACCTTTAGGGCGCACAGACACATTAACATCGCATCGGAAGCTACCTTCTTGCATATTGCCATCGCAAATGCCTATCCATTGCACTAGCTCATGAAGCTTCTTCGCATAAGCCACAGCTTCAGCCGCTGAGCGCATATCAGGCTCAGTCACGATTTCTAATAATGGCGTACCTGCACGGTTTAAATCAATACCGCTCATGCCTTCAACCGCACCATGCACAGATTTACCTGCATCTTCTTCCAAATGCGCGCGCGTGATATTCACAACCTTTTCATAAGCTGAATTTTTACCAACCGCTGGCACTTGTATTGTGACGGCACCTTTACCAACCACTGGCAACTCAAACTGACTGATTTGATAGCCTTTTGGTAAGTCAGGGTAAAAATAGTTTTTACGTGCAAACACAGAGCGTGGTGCAATATGGGCATTAATCGCCAAACCAAACTTAATGGCGCACTGTACTGCCTCTTTATTCAATACGGGCAGCACGCCTGGCAAGGCGATGCTCACTTCACAGGCTTGAGTATTTGGCTCAGCACCGTATTTGATAGAAGCACCTGAAAAAATCTTAGTGTTTGTTCTTAGTTGAGTGTGAGTTTCTAACCCAATGACGACTTCCCATTCCATTATTTAACTTCCTTTGGCAATACCAGCTCTGGCATTCTTTCGTGCCAATCTGTCACTTGTTGATATTGATGCGCCACATTCAACATACGTGCTTCATCAAAATAATTACCGATAATTTGCAAACCAACTGGTAACGACACGCCATCATCACTTTGTGCAAAGCCGGCAGGTATACTCATGCCCGGTAAGCCAGCCAAATTGGTAGAGATGGTGTAAATATCTTGCAGATACATGGCAACTGGATCATCCACCTTTTCACCCGCTTTAAATGCAGTTGAAGGCGCTGCTGGCCCCATAATCACATCACATTTTTTGAAAGCTTCGACAAAGTCTTGCGCAATCAAACGGCGAATCTGCTGGGCTTTTAGATAATAAGCATCGTAATAACCCGCGCTCAATACATAAGTACCAATCAAGATACGACGCTTTACTTCCGCGCCAAAACCTTCAGCGCGGCTCTTGTTGTACATATCCATCAAGTCTGTATATTCAGCAGCACGGTGTCCGTAACGCACACCATCGTAGCGCGACAAGTTACTTGAAGCCTCAGCTGGCGCCAACACATAGTAAACAGGAATCGATAAGCCCGTATTTGGTAATGAAATATCTACAATTTCAGCGCCTAACTTTTTATATTCTGCAATGGCGGCTTCAATCACTTTACCTACGCTGGCATCTAAACCTTCTGCGAAATACTCTTTTGGCAGACCAACTTTTAAGCCTTGCAGTGGTAAGTTTAAATCACGCGTGTAATCTTCTTTTTCACGATTCAAGCTGGTTGAATCACGTTCGTCAAAACCTGCCATCACGTTCATCATCAGCGCACAGTCTTCAGCGCTTTTTGCCATCGGTCCTGCTTGGTCTAACGAAGATGCAAAGGCAATCATGCCGAAACGTGACACAGCACCATAAGTTGGTTTTAACCCTGTAAAACCGCACAACGAAGCTGGTTGGCGAATTGAACCGCCAGTATCAGTACCCGTTGCTGCCGCACAAAGCCTTGCCGCTACCGCCGCTGCACTACCGCCACTACTTCCGCCCGGCACACGGTCAAAACTCCAAGGGTTTTTAACGCCACCGAAATATGAAGTTTCGTTAGATGAACCCATCGCGAATTCATCCATATTGGTTTTACCCAAATTCACTGCACCTGCCGCATCAAACTGAGTAATGATATGTGCATCATAAGGTGCAATAAAATTGGCGAGCATCTTAGAACCGCAAGTGGTCTGCCAGCCTTTGGCACAAAAAATGTCTTTTTGCGCGATTGGAATACCTGTTAAAGGCGCGGTATTACCAGCCGCGATGCGCGCATCCGCTGCTTTGGCCTGCGCCAATGTTTTACCTTCATCTAGAGCAATATAGGCATTAATACTAGGATTGTATTGCTGAATTCTATCTAGAAAAGTTTGTGTTAATTCAACACTGGAAATCTTCTTCGCTTGGAGCATCTCGCCCAGCTGGCTTAAGCTTAAATTTATAGGGCTACTGTTCATCATATTCAGGTCTTATATTTAAGTGCTTACTCAATTACTTTAGGTACAAGGTACAAACCACCTGCAACCGCTGGTTCAGTTGATCCATTACCTAGTGCAGGCGCGTTTTTCTGAAACTCGTCGCGCAGATTGGTTTTAGTGACGATATCATCACGCAGGCGCTGGCTTAAATCTTGAGAATGCGACATCGGCTCAATGCCAGTGGTATCTACAGCCTGCATTTGCTCAATCAAACCAAGAATTCCTGTCAACTTAGTGAGTGTTGCCGCAGCATCACTTTCGCTCACTTCAATACGTGCTAAATGTGCTACTTTTTTGATGTCTTCAATGCTCAATGCCATGTTTCATTAATCCGAAATTTAATTAGTACATTTTGATGTTCAAAATGAGTCACTTGATATGACTTCTCTTTACAATTAAGTTGCAATCACATCTTAATTTTCAACTCAATATGCGGTATTATACCTGCAATTTACTGACGTCTTAATTGCGCTTAAATATTTACTTAGCGCCCCAAATCGTCATCTTGCATCAAATCACAGGAAAAACACAATGTTCGGTTTTATAACTAGCTATTTTTCAAACGATCTTGCTATTGACTTGGGTACAGCGAACACGCTGATTTACTCTCGCGGCAAAGGCATCGTTCTAGATGAACCATCCGTGGTTGCCATTCGTTTAGAAGGCGGCCCAGGTGGCAAAAAAATTCTACTCGCGGTTGGCGCTGAAGCCAAAGGCATGCTTGGCCGTGCGCCAGCAAATATTCAAGCGATTCGCCCAATGAAAGACGGCGTGATTGCAGACTTCACCATTACTGAGCAAATGCTCAAATACTTTATCCGCCGCGTACATGATGCACGTTGGTTTTCACCTAGCCCACGTATTATTATTTGCGTACCGGTTGGTTCGACTCAAGTTGAGCGCCGTGCGATTAAAGAGTCTGCTGAGCGCGCTGGTGCTAAACAAGTGTTTTTGATAGAAGAGCCAATGGCAGCAGCGATTGGCGCTGGTATGCCAGTTTCAGAAGCAACTGGTTCTATGGTGGTGGATATTGGTGGCGGCACAACTGAAGTGGGTGTAATCTCACTTGGCGGTATTGTTTACGCGAAATCTGAACGTGTTGGCGGTGATAAATTCGACCAAGCGATTATTGATTACATTCGCCGCAATTACGGTATGCAAATTTCTGAGCCAACGGCTGAAAACATCAAGAAAACCATTGGTTCTGCATTCCCAGGTTCAGCCGTGTTAGAAATGGAAGTTACCGGTCGCAATCTTGCAGAAGGTTTGCCACGCAAATTTACGATTTCAAGCAATGAAATTTTAGAAGCGCTGACTGAGCCATTAAATTCAATTGTTGGCGCTGTGAAATCCGCACTAGAACAAACCCCACCAGAGCTAGGTGCTGATATTGCCGAAAAGGGCATGGTATTAACTGGCGGCGGCGCTTTACTGCGTGATTTAGATAGGCTATTGGTGGAAGAAACTGGCTTGCCTGTCATCGTTGCAGAAGATCCTCTGACTTGCGTAGCACGCGGCTGCGGTCAAGCTTTAGAAGAAATGGATAAACTAGGCAGCATCTTCGCCTACGAGTAATAAAGGCTCAATAGCCTTCGTGATGAAGTAAAATTTAGGCCGTGCTATACGGCCTAAATCACATAAGAAGTTAAACTTCTACCTTATAAAGAGAAATTGAATATCGCTTAACCAATGTCACGCCGCTTTAATCACAAACTCGAGCAACAATCCGCCCCAGCATTTTTTGTGCGCGGCCCAAGTCCGCTTGCGCGTTTGGCTTTTTTCTCTGCTCTTTCACTGGCATTAATGGCGGCGGATTCACGCCTAGAATATCTCACGACTGTGCGCCAAAATCTACAAGCGCTGTTGCACCCTTTGCAATTACTGGCTAATGCACCATCACGGCTTTATCGTGATACCACTGAGTACTTTTCAACGCATGAGTACTTACTTAATGAAAATAGAAGCTTAAAAAAGAATGCGCTGAAACAAGCTGTTGAGTTACAAAAACTCAATTCACTTGAGCTGGAAAACAATAACCTTCGCCAATTATTACGAACTAATCAATCGATTGTTGAAACTAGTGTGGCGGCTGAAATTATGCATGTGGGCCGCGATTTATTTACCAAGAAAATCATCGTGAATCGTGGCGCAACACATAACATCGTGGCCGGCGAAGCTGTGGTTGATTCGACTGGTGTGATTGGTCAAGTCACGCGTATCTATCCGCTGAGCAGCGAAGTCACACTTATTACTGATAAATCATTAGCCATTCCAATACAGGTCGAACGTAACGGTCTGCGTGCCATTGCATTTGGACATGGTCGCGACAACACCTTGGATTTACCGTACTTGCCGACCAATGTAGATATTCAACGTGGCGACAAATTGGTGACATCAGGCATAGATGGCGTCTACCCTGCAGGACTAGCTGTTGCGACAGTTTCACAAATTGAAATTACACCCGATTCGCCCTTTGCACGTATTATTTGCGTACCGACTGGCGGTGTAGAAAACCATAAACAAGTGCTTTTAGTCAGCATTCCGCGTATAGCCGAGCCGGTTGAAACGGAAATAATTAGCGCAATTAAACCCGATGCAAAAATCAAAAAATCTGAAATTAAACCCACAGCTGCCAAACCGGTAGCAGCCCAACCTGAAATGACAAAACCTGCTGCAGATAACACGGTGACTGGGAAGCCGAAATTAATACCAGAGGCCAAGCCTACAGTAATCACGCCTCCCAACAATACGAGCAAGCCACATGCCGCCGAGTAAGCTCAAATCCCTTTATCTGTCGCTGATTTTGGCATTTGTATTTTTACTGCTGCCGTGGTCTGGGTTTGCACTAAAAATACGCCCAGATTTTATCTTGCTGGTCATTATTTTTTGGCTAATACGTGCACCAAATTTATGCAACGTAGGCACAGCTTGGTTTCTAGGGCTTTTTGTAGATTTAGCCACAGGTGGAATATTTGGTCAGTTTGCCTTGGCTTACACCATTACAGCATTTTTTGCGGTGACCTATCAGCGCCGCTTAGTATTGTTTAACCACACTCAGCAATTATTTTACGTGTTCTTGCTACTGATGATTTCGCAAATCGTTTTACTCATCATTAAAACCTTCTCTGGTGCAGATGCTTTAGGTTGGAGTTATTTCTTACCAAGTATTATCGGCGTTATATTATGGAGAGTCGCTGTCATTTTTGGCTTAAATACTGGCGGCCGCTCGCGTGGGACTTAATATTTCGATGGCTGCCATTTAATTATGCGCGCTGAACTTAAGAACTTTCAGCATGAGCAATATTACTTTAAGCTGAGATTGGGCTTCACGGCTTTTGTTGTGATAACGCTATTCAGTGTGCTGGCGCTGCGCTTCTCATACTTGCAAATCAAGCAGTACAAACACTATCAAACGCTGGCGGAAAACAACCGCATTTCACTCGTGCCGATTGTGCCTAACCGTGGTTTGATCCTTGATAAAAATGGAGTGGTACTTGCTCATAACTTCTTCGTTTACACCTTAGAGATTACGCCATCCAAGGTCGATGACCTTGAAAAAACCATTTCCGAAGTCAGCAAGTTAGTAGAGGTCAGCTCATTAGACCGCAAACGCTTTAACAAACTTCGCGAAGAAAGCCGCAACTTTGAAAGTGTGCCGATTCGCACACACTTAAATGAAGTAGAAGCTGCAAGTTTTGCAGTTAACCACTACCGGTTCCCAGGGGTGGAAATCAAGTCGCGATTATTTAGACACTATCCACTAGGCAAACTAGGCGCGCATATGGTGGGATACATCGGACGTATCAATGATAAAGATTTAGAAAATCTTGAAAAGAATGGTGACCTGTCCAATTACAAAGGTTCTGACCATGTAGGCAAGAGCGGTATAGAGCAGTTTTATGAGCGTCAACTGCATGGCACCACCGGCTTTCAGCAAGTTGAGATTGATGCCGATGGCCGAGCCGTACGCGTATTATCAAGCACAGCGCCTATACCTGGCAGCAATCTAGTTTTAACGATTGACAGCAAAATTCAGGAGATTGCTGAAACCGCTTTTGGCGAACATCGTGGCGCATTAGTGGCAATTAACCCCAAAACGGGCGAAGTGCTCAGCTATGTTAGTCAGCCAACTTTTGACCCCAATATGTTTGTAGATGGTATCGATGTTGAAAATTGGCGACTACTCAATGATTCCCTGGATAAGCCACTGATCAATCGACCTATACGCGGCATTTATCCACCAGGTTCAACATTCAAGCCATTTGTGGCAATGGCTGGGCTAGAAAATGATAAACGTGTTCCACCTTTTAGCATCAGCGACCCTGGTTATTTTACTTTAGCCAATAGCGTGCATAAGTATAGAGACTGGAAACCATCTGGTCATGGCATGGTAGATATGCAGCGCGCCATCACCATCTCTTGTGATACGTTTTTCTATGGATTGGCGCTGGAATTAGGTATCGACAAGCTGACGAGTTTTGTCCGTCATTTTAATTTTGGCAGGAAAACTGGCATAGACATTCAAGGTGAAAATGAGGGCCTACTACCCACGCCAGAATGGAAAATGCGACGCTTTAAGCAACCTTGGTATCAAGGTGAAACCGTCATTGTTGGCATTGGCCAAGGCTATACTTTAGTGACGCCTCTGCAGCTAGCTCAAGCCACAGCGACATTAGCGAACAATGGCGTGGCAATGAAGCCGCATTTAGTCGCTAAGATTCAAAAAACCATTACCAATGAAACGCAAACGGTACCACTGATTGTGCAAGATACCATTCCACTAAAACCTGAGAATATTGATATTGTTAAACGCGGCATGATTGCGGTCACGCAACCAGGTGGTACCGCCGCTGCTGTAGGTGCAAATGCGCCGTATTCTATTGCTGCAAAAACAGGTACGGCTCAAGTGATTGGCATCAAACAAAATGCAAAATATAATGCTAGCAGCATTGATGAGCGTCATCGTGACCACGCCTTATTTATTGCCTACGCCCCAGCGGAGGATCCAACAATTGCGATAGCAGTCATCGTAGAAAATGGTAATCACGGCGGCACCACTGCTGGGCCAATCGCTAGAAAAGTGATGGATTATTATCTATTAGGCAAAGTACCTGTGCCTGAAATAGCTAAGGACGATAAAAAAGTACCGTCAAAATCACCTAATAATGCATTAGGTACAGCGGCAACTCAACCAGTGCCAGAAGAAGAATTGCATGATTAATCAACTGTTAAAGCAATTTTTTAAACACATCGATCCGTTCCTGATGGTGTGTTTATTTTTCACCCTAATGGTCGGTTTGTTTGTGCTCTATAGCGCATCTGGGCAAAGCGTTGCGCGCATATACGGGCAAGGGATTAACATAGTAGTTGCCTTAAGCTTTATGTGGGTGGCCGCCAATATTGCCCCCAATCAACTTGAGCGGGCGGCTCTGCCACTTTATATTTTTGGCGTACTATTATTAATCGCAGTGGCATTATTTGGCTCGATTAGTCATGGCGCGCAGCGCTGGCTTAACCTAGGTTTTACTAAAATTCAACCGTCTGAAATCATGCGTATTGCCATGCCGATGATGCTTGCTTGGTATTTTTCCAAGCAAGAAGGCAAACCTAAGATGGCTGATTTTGCGATAGGGAGCTTACTATTATTGGTACCCGTCGCGCTGATTATGAAGCAGCCAGACTTAGGCACGTCATTGCTTATTACTGCATCAGGCTTTTACGTATTATTTTTAGCCGGCTTAAGCTGGAAGTTACTGCTAGGTAGCGGAGTATTATTTGCCGCATCAACGCCTATTCTTTGGTCGATGCTGCATGACTATCAACGTAAGCGTATCGAAATTTTACTAGACCCTACACAAGACCCTCTAGGCGCTGGTTACCATACCATACAAGCGATTATTGCAATTGGCTCTGGCGGCACAGCGGGTAAAGGTTGGTTAAATGGTACGCAAGCTCAGTTAGATTTTTTACCCGAGCGGACGACCGACTTTATTTTTGCCGTCTTCGGTGAAGAGTTCGGATTATTGGGTAATTTATTGCTGCTACTATTATTTACTTTGATTATTTTACGCGGCTTAGTCATCGCCTCACAGGCGCAGAGCACTTTTGCGAGACTCTTAGCAGGCAGTATTACGCTGACTTTTTTCACCTATGCATTTGTGAATATGGGCATGGTAAGCGGCATTTTACCTGTGGTGGGTGTACCATTACCATTAATTAGCTATGGCGGAACTTCCATGGTGACGCTTTGCCTTAGTCTAGGTATTCTAATGAGCATACATACACACAAAAAATTGGTAGCCACTTAATGAATTTCAATATTACTAACCATCAATTGCTGCGCGCTCGCTTATTCATACTGGTAATGACTGCACTGTTAGCGGCTTGCGGAGAAAATCCTCCACTCAAATCTACCCCTAAAGTGCCGACAGCTTCTGCTCCAGCAAAACAATCCCCAACTGCACCTAACAACGAATCCACGACAAAAACTGAGCCTAAACCAGGCTCAGGTGGTTATTACTTAGATGATGGTCCAGGTGAAAATGCACCAGCGAATATAGACAGCATTCCCAGTGCTACATTAAAAACGGAACAGCCTTACAAGCGTGCAAATAAGCCATATTCAGCACTAGGTCAGCAATACACGCCTATGACTAGTTACGTTCCGTATAAAAAACAAGGCGTTGCCTCATGGTATGGCAAGCGTTTTCATGGCAAAAAAACCTCAACAGGTGAAGTGTATGACATGTACGCCATGACTGCCGCACATACCATTTTGCCGATTCCTAGCTATGCAAAAGTCACGAACCCTGCGAATGGGCGCTCTGTCATAGTACGCATTAATGACAGAGGGCCGTTTAAACGTGATCGACTGATTGATTTATCTTATGCCGCCGCTTATCAATTGCGCTTGATTAAACAAGGCAGTGGCTTGGTAGAAGTAGAAACGATAGACACCAGCCTAGAAGCTTTGCGAAAGGCTCCAGCTGACTCATCAATTCAAACGGCTGCCACATCTCAAAATATATTGCCTGAAAACATACCGCCAAGCAATACCATGCCTGCTGCAAAGACTACTGCGATGGAAGCAACACCAACGGTAACACCTGCAATCACGACTGCTGCTACCAGCACACTAAACTCACAATTCTATGTTCAAGCGGGTGCTTTTAAGAGTGAAGCGAATGGCGATTTATTACAGAAAAAAATCCAAAGTTTGGATTTGGGCGAAAATGTAGGAGTAGCTAACGTGTATAATAGTGGCCTGTATCGCGTAAAGCTTGGGCCATATGCAAGTAGATCTGAAGCCGATGTTTCAGCTGCAAATATCCGCAGACAATTAAACATTGCCGCACACGTCACCAATTAATCAACATCATCAAAACATAATTACATGCAAAAACTAACTAGTACTCCATTCAAAAATCTTTTATGCGCTTTTGTGCTCAGTGCAACGGCGATGGCTATTTCGTCTACAGCGCAGGCTGAAAGTGCACAAATTGCACCGCCGCCAAACCTAGCGGTTAAAGCCTATTTACTTAAAGATTTTAATAGCAATTATGTAATCGCATCACAAAATAGCAGCATGCGCATTGAACCTGCCTCACTGACTAAAATCATGACTGCATACTTGGCCTTTAAAGCACTCAAAAATGGTCACCTCTCACTAACACAAACGCTACCAGTCAGCGAATTGGCGTGGAAAGTTGAAGGCTCAAAAATGTTTATTGAGCCTAATAAGCCTGTAACAGTGGATGAGCTTTTACACGGTACGATTATTCAATCTGGCAACGATTCTTCTATCGCACTGGCTGAAGGTATTGCAGGTACTGAGCCACAGTTCGCAGATATGATGAACAAGGAAGCCGCACGATTAGGCATGAAAAATACACACTATATGAATGCGACTGGCTTGCCAGATGCTCAGCACTTCACTACTGCCGACGATTTAGCAACGCTAGCTACAGCATTGATACGTGACTTCCCTGACCAATATCAGCGTTTATACTCAGTCAAAGAATATACCTACAACAAAATCACCCAGCCAAATCGCAATCGCTTGCTATGGTCAGATCCAAACGTAGATGGCATGAAAACTGGTCATACCGAAACTGCAGGCTATTGTTTAATTGCATCAGCAAAACGTGATGGTAATCGTCGTATTTCTGTGGTGCTAGGCGCGCCAACAGACTCAGCACGTGCAAGCGAAAGTCAAAAGCTACTTAATTATGGTTTTCAATACTTTGATTCAAAATTAGTCTACAAACAAGGTCAAAGCATAAATCAGCTTAAAGTATGGAAAGGTACTGAAAATCAATTAGCTTCAACTGTAGCTAATGATTTATTTGTCACCATTCCAAAAGGTGACTACGCCAACGTTAAGGCGGTGATGTCTAGTACTCAACCACTGATTGCCCCTATTAAAAAAGGTCAAGTAATCGGCAGTGTGAAATTCACACTCAATGGCAAAGTAATAGAAGAGCGCAGCTTAGTGGCCGCGAAGTCTATCGATGGCGCGGGTATTTTAGGGCGCGCTTGGGATTCAATTAAACTGTTAATGCAATAAATATCATTGCAAATTTACTGAGCTCAACATCATGGCTGACATAGAACCACACACCGCCCCCCCACTCATTGACTTTCCAACGGACTTCCCTATTAAAGTCATGGGGAAGACTGAAAGCCAATTTCCCGATACTGTGATTTTGCTTATTCAAACAACCGTGCCGACGTTCAACCCTGAAAACATTGAATCCAGAATAAGTTCTTCTGGCAAATATACCAGTCTCACCTGCACCGTGCGTGTCGAATCACAAGCGCAATTAGACGACATTTATCGCCTAATCAGTGCGCACCCACTGGTTAAATTTGCACTTTAAAACTAACACTTAATTTTTTAAAGTAATTTCACCAGACTAAAACCAATGACTGTGCAGCAACCTTTCTTAATCAGGCAGCTAGGTCTTACTGATTTTGAAACTACATGGCATGCGATGCAAAAGTTTACGGCAGAGCGCACTGAAAATACGCCTGATGAGCTATGGTTAACTGAACACTCGGCTGTATATACACTGGGGCTGAATCGCAAAAATGTGCGCTTACCCATTCGAGATGATATTCCATTAGTGCCTACTGACCGAGGTGGGAAGATCACTTATCACGGACCTGGTCAGGTAATTATTTACGTTCTATTTGACCTAAAACGGAATAACCTCAATATTAGAAAACTGGTGAGCCTGCTAGAAAATACCGTCGTAGAGCTACTGGATACTTTCGGTAAAAAGGCTGTTGCAAAAGCCGATGCTCCCGGCGTATATGTTGAAGAAGCTAAAATTGCCTCGCTGGGATTACGCATCAAAAATAATTGCTGTTATCATGGCTTAAGTTTAAATATAAACATGGACTTATCACCGTTCAAAGCCATCGACCCATGTGGCTACGTGGGCTTAAAAGTCACACAAACTAAAGATTTAGGCATTAACGCCAATTTTGAAATAATAAGGGAGTTGTTACTCAACATCCTAATGAAGAATCTTGGCTTACAAAAAACTTAGCAAATGGAAATACAAATGACTGATGTAAGAACATCAAAAATCGCTGGTGTAAAAGAAATTGATAGCGCGAAAACTTCGCGCATTCCTATCAAAATCATTCCGATGCCCATGCTGCGCAAGCCTGAGTGGATACGCATGAAAGCGCCTGATTCTGCGCGCTATCAAGAGATTAAGAAAATTCTGCGGGAGAATAATCTTCATACTGTATGTGAAGAAGCTAGTTGCCCAAACATCGGCGAATGCTTTAGTGGCGGCACTGCTACTTTTATGATTTTGGGTGATATTTGCACGCGTCGTTGTCCATTTTGCGATGTTGCGCACGGCAAACCACTGCCACCAGATGTGAACGAACCTGAGAACTTAGCACGCACGATTGCCCAAATGAAGCTCAAGTACGTTGTGATTACCAGCGTAGACCGCGATGATTTAAAAGATGGTGGCGCGCAACACTTTGTAGATTGTATACGGGCCGTGCGTGCGCAATCACCCAATATTAAAATTGAAATCCTTGTACCGGATTTTCGTGGTCGTTTAGATGTTGCCATGCAAATTCTGCGCAATGCACCGCCTGATGTCATGAATCACAATCTTGAGACAATTCCTCGCCTGTATAAGCAAGCAAGGCCAGGCTCGGACTATCAAAACTCATTACAGCTATTAAAAACCTTTGGCGAGATGTATCCTGATGTACCAACAAAGTCAGGCTTAATGCTAGGCTTAGGAGAAACTGACGAAGAGATTCTAGAAGTCATGGCAGATTTACGTGCACACAACGTCAGTATGTTAACCTTAGGTCAATATTTACAACCTAGCGTGCATCACTTACCTGTTATGCGCTATGTAGAACCTGCATCATTTGAAAAATTAAAAGAAAAAGCTGATGCGATGGGCTTTAATAATACGGCTAGTGGCCCCATGGTAAGAAGCAGCTATCACGCTGACGTTCAAGCGCATGAAGTCATTTAATAAGCTAGATAAAAGAAAATGCACACGTCGCGATGACAGAGTAGCCTAAACTAGATACCGAAAAGAGATTCTATGGTTCCACATTTAACAACCGCGCTCAATGGCCCTTTACTTAGCTTAGAAAAAAGCATGCTTGATGCCATGCCGAAAATCGAACATTGGTTTCGCTCGCAATGGCTAGAATATTCATCACCGTTTTATGCCAGCGTAGATTTACGCAACTCTGGCTTCAAATTGGCGCCTGTTGATACTAATTTATTCCCCGGCGGTTTTAATAACCTCAATCCTGATTTCTTACCTTTAAGTGTTCAAGCCGCGATGATTGCGGTTGAGAAGGTCTGCCCAGAAGCGCATCGACTGCTGATTATTCCTGAAAATCATACACGTAACACTTACTACTTACGCAATGTGGTTGAGCTTGTGAATATCATGAAGCAAGCGGGTCTTGACGTAAGAGTTGGCTCTATTTCTCCCGAGATTACTGAACCTACCAAGCTAGAAACTCATGATGGTCATACGCTTTTATTAGAGCCTGTTGTGCGCGTAGGCAACCGCATTAAACTCATCAACGAAGAGCTTGGCGACTTTGATAGCTGTGCGATTTTGCTTAACAATGACCTGTCTGCCGGCATTCCTGCAATACTTGAAAATCTTGAACAGAATTTAATCCCGCCGCTACATGCAGGCTGGAGTACGCGCCGTAAGTCGCAACATTTTGCTGCATACAACCGCGTGGCAAGTGAGTTTTCTGCCCTACTTGGTATTGATGAATGGTTGTTAAACCCATACTTTGATACCTGCGGTGAAATTGACTTTCACGCGCGGACTGGCGAAGAATGCCTTGCACTTAAAGTAGAAGAGTTACTGGCAAAGATCAAAATTAAATATGCACAATACGGCGTAACGCAAGAACCATTTGTCATTGTAAAAGCCGATGCAGGTACTTATGGCATGGGCATTATGACGGTTAAATCACCCGATGATGTACGCGATCTAAATCGCAAAGCACGCAATAAAATGTCTGTCGTAAAAGAAGGTTTGCAAGTCTCAGAAGTGATTATTCAAGAGGGCGTTTATACCTTTGAGAGTATCAACGATGCGGTTGCAGAGCCTGTCGTATATATGATGGACCATTTTGTAATCGGTGGCTTCTACCGTGTACATACAGGTCGCGGCATAGATGAAAACCTCAATGCGCCAGGCTCACAATTTGTGCCATTAGCTTTCGAAAAGCCATGTACTACACCCGACTGTGCAGGAGCGCCAGATGCAGCCCCTAATCGCTTTTATGCTTACGGCGTAGTAGCGCGTTTAGCTTTACTTGCCGCAGCTATTGAGTTGCAAGAACAAGATCCGCTTAACCAATAAAGCATGTCATTATGAAACTAGCCTTTATTTTGGATCCACTCGAGAACCTCAAAAGTTACAAAGACACCAGTTTAGCCATCATGCGTGAGGCGAGCCTGCGTGGACATGAGCTGTTTGTCAGTATGCAGCATGAGCTTTTTTTACGCGGCGCAACAGCAAGAGTTAGCGCAAAGAGATTCATTTTTACTGAGCAAAGCTACATATTAGAAGAAGCGATTGAATACGCGCCAGCAGACTTTGATGGCATTATCATGCGCAAAGATCCGCCATTTGATAACGAGTATCTATACAGCACCTATTTACTTGAAATTGCAGCTAATCAAGGCGCAAAGGTTTATAACAAACCTAGCGCAATCCGCAGTTGGAATGAAAAGCTATCTGTTACCCGGTTTCCACAATTTGCACCAGAGTTTCTAGTCACCGCCAATAATGATTTAATCCGAGAGTTTCTAATTACTCACCAAGATATAGTCGTTAAACCGCTTGATGGTATGGGTGGCAGTAGCATATTCAGGCTAAGTTTGACTGACCCCAATATCAGTGTGATACTAGAAACCATTACTGACTTCGGCAAACGCACGATTATGGCACAGCGTTATTTACCTGCAATTTTACAAGGCGATAAGCGTATCATTGTGATTGATGGTGTTCCTCTACCATACTCATTAGCACGCATCCCTAAAGCTGGTGAAACACGTGGAAATTTGGCCGCTGGTGGCACTGGTGTTGCACAATTACTTAGTGAACGTGATTTAGAAATCGCCACAACCGTAGGTAAAGTACTTAAAGCTGAAGGTTTATTTCTAGTGGGCTTAGACGTGATTGGTGAGCATCTAACCGAAATCAATGTCACTAGCCCCACAGGCATGGTAGAAATCGCCAAACAAACCAGCCATTTACCTCAGCCCTGCAACCCTGCCAGCATTATGATAGATGCTCTGGAGCGGCATGCCGCATTTTAAATGCGCAAACCATACGTCATCATTGCTCTAGTTGCTGCCCTTGTATTTGGCGCTTATCTGCTATCGCGCGAAGAGCCGCTTTACCACACACAAAGTTATGTTTTTGGCACTTTAGTCGATATTAGTATTTACGATGAAGATGATGAGCGCGCACGTTCACTCTCCAACCATATACTGCAAGACTTCCAAAGTCTGCATAACCGCTTACATGCATGGAAACCAATCTCTGAAGGCAAACCGAGCGAGTTAGGCCAACTCAATTCGACATTCGAGCGTGGCCGTATGCTAACAAATATTAGTCCAGACTTAGTTGCCATTTTAGTTGATGCCAAAGTGTTATCAGTTAAATCGCATGGTCTATTTAACCCTGCTATAGGTCATTTAATCGGCACTTGGGGCTTTCAGCGCGATGAATTTAGTGCCGTTGATGTTAATGATAGAAAAATCAAAAAACTCGTCAAATCTAGCCCAAGTATGAACGACATCGTGCTTGAAAATAATACGGCATATAGTAAAAACTCTGCGGTAAAACTTGATCTAGGTGGCTATGCAAAAGGCTATGCTCTAGACCTTGCAGCTAATTATTTACGCAAACAGCATGTGAATAATGCATTAATTAACATAGGCGGCAACATTATTGCGATAGGCAAGCATGGCGACAAGCCTTGGCGAGTAGGTATACAGCACCCGCGCGCGCCCACAGCGATTGCCACTGTCGATTTACCCGATGGCTGGGCGGTAGGCACTTCTGGCGATTACCAGCGCTACTTTATGTTGAAGGGTAAACGTTACTGTCATATCATCGACCCTCGCACAGGCTACCCAGCTCAGCACACGCAATCAGTCACCGTACTAGTAGCTCCACAACCTGCTAATCAGTCACAAGCAGGTGTATTGTCAGACGTAGCATCAAAACCAATTTTTATAGAATCGCCTCAAAATAGAAGTAAAGCTGCTCGTGAGTTAGGTATAGAAAACTTCATGGTCATTGATGATCAAGCCAATATCTTTGTTTCGACAAATATGGTGAAAAAACTCAATTGGCTAAGTCCCAATGTTAAATTCGCCACACTGCAATAACTTACGCGCCCAGCTTAAAAGCCTTACTCAAGAATTTCTGGCTGGCGACTGGTTGGTACTAATAGCCAGCATCTTATGTGTCATTTATTTGTTTCAAACATTGTGGACTAATGAACACGCAGCTAAAGTGCAAATCAGACTGGGCGATAAGATTTACGCTACTTACAGCCTAAACCAACAACGTGAGATTCATGTACATGGGAAACTAGGTGATGCTACTATCAGCATCGCGCAAGGCAAGGCAAGGTTTTCAAAATCACCCTGTCATACGCAATACTGCGTGCATCAAGGCTGGTTAACGCACGCAGGGCAAGCCGCCATTTGTCTACCCAACCAAATCAGTTTGGAGCTACTTGGTGAAACTAAACCCTACGATACGCTTAATTATTAGCCTCGACGCCGAGCAAATACCTTGAAAATCACGCAGATTCAAAGCACTGAAGACGACCACCGAATTGCTAAACTTGCAGCGATTGCAATCGCATTACACATGGTTGAAGCTGTTATCCCATCACCATTACCAGGCGTAAAACCCGGCATCGCCAATATTGTGACCTTATATGTACTATACCAATACGGCTTTGCAACCGCCGCATGGGTAAGTATATTGCGAGTGTTTGCTAGCAGCTTGCTATTAGGGCAGTTTTTATCACCTACATTCGTATTAAGCTTAAGTGGCGCGTTGCTAAGCTTATGTGCTCTATGGCTAGCGATGCACCTACCAAAAAAATGGTTCAGCCCTGTTTCTTTAAGTATAGTTGCAGCCTTCGCGCATATTGCAGGGCAACTAATCGTTGTGCGCTTATGGTTGATTCCTAATGCTGGGGTGAGTTATTTAATACCAATGTTTGCTGCTGCGGCCTTATTTTTTGGGTTAGTCAACGGGCTCATTGCGAAAAAGCTTATTAAAATTGAAGCAACAAATTACTTACATCTCTAATGCAATCTCAATATAACTATCTACCTCAATACCATTTTTTTTTGCAGGAATAAATGTAAGATTTTTGACCTGCTCTTCAATTTTTGTATAAAAAAGCTGAGGTTTTTTACCTTCAATTAAGTTAACGACTTTGTCCACGCTGCCATTTTTATTAATAAAAACTCCTAATTGATACACTTCCAATAATTTATATTCACTTATTGGAGACTCTATGCCGTGCTGGGGAATTGCACTCATATCAACTTCACTAACTTTGTAATACTGCTTAAGCTCCTCAGTTCCACTGATATCACTATGAGCTAAGCCCACTAGAGGGTGAGTATGTTCACCTTGCGGTTTTATTGGGAGACTGCTATTAAGTCCCGTATGCATATCATCACCGATATTGCTTTTGTTATTAAGCTCTTGCTTATTTTGTGAGGGTAGAGGCTTAGTCAAAAACCCAACTTGGAGTGCAGGAGCGCTCAAGCTGGATATTAGTAACTTACCTCTCAAATCTCTTTTAGAGAAATTTGAATTTTTAGCCATTGATAAATTAAATATTAAAATTACATGTGCAAATACAGATACCAATAATGCTGTCAATAATTTATTTCTCATCTATATCTTGATCTAATCAGACAATAAACTAATCTGAGGTAGGAAGCTCACGCCAATTTAATTGAGTGAATGGTGAGGCGCCACCGAGATCAACGATTGTTGTATCTCGCTGACCATCTGAACGACTAACTCCAGATTGTGCTGTCTTACCTCCGTCTAACGAGAAAAAGTCATTTGAGGTAGCCATGCCTGAACCGGCAATAAATCCGACTACAGAACCACCAACACTAAGTCTAGATTTACCATTACCATAAGTAACTGCAAACTTTTGATAGTTCCCTGAAGGATTACATGCGTCACCAGCTAACGAGTTTGCGACAAATGAAACTACACCCGCGGAGCTTATAATATCAACATTGAGTCTATTTGGTGAGCTTCCACTGCTACCTAAATCAATATAGTAGCCCATTGGCTTAGTAGCATCCACAACCACACCTGTAGTAGCCAGTGTGTTGGTATTATCAACCAGTAGCCCACGTGAAACAGGATATGAACCACCTGATGGTAATGTGCTAGCACTAAATGGTTGATATTTGTTGCCATCTAATAGCGCATAAAAAGTTTGTGTTTGGGTACTATTAATATCACTATCTGCCAGAATACGGCCAGTTCCCACAAAAACATAACGTTTCGAAGTTTTCTTATCAACCTCAATTAAGGGCGGTGTCGTAATTGGCTGATTGGCACCAAAAGCTGCTATTCTGGTTGGTGCTGATATGGTTGTATTGCTAGCAAGGTCTAAGCGCCACACATTACCTAAGTTATCTCCAGCATAAACTGCATCTATGATTGGATTTCTAACATCTGCCATATAAGCGCCAAGATGAGCTAAACCTGCGTCATTCGTAGTGTCACCTACACCTGTTGAAATTGGGGGTTCAAATAAAGCACCTGTTTTTGGATTAATTAAGAAAAAGTAACCTTTACCATCAGCGTTGTTATATCCAGAGGTAATTATTACGGTCCAGCCATACTTTGCAGTTTTCGCAACTATCGCTTTGCCGTATGAATACCCCATATTTTTATGGGTGAACTCCCACAAAACCTTACTACTTAAGCTGGCCTCGCTAGTAATTCCTGCAGGGTTAGTTATGTCTAAAGCGTAATATGCCTTACCACCTTTACCTAAACCTCCAATTAAAATTGTGTGCCAGTCAGCGGTACCAGTACCAAAATCCACATCATATTTTACTGGAGTGGCATCTACATAATATCTATGTGCATATGAAGGATTTGCGAGAAAACCAATACCATTATCATAAGGAGTATTGGTTGGGCCTTTAATAACTGCATTAGGCACGTAGGCAAACAGCTCGTTGCCGCCCGTAGGCACACCATTAAATGCGTGTAGCATTCCATCATTGGCACCAACATACGCAACAGTAGATCGATTGGCGTAGGTAGCTTTAAATGCTGCGTAGCCAGGAGTAAATTCATCAGTAAATTGAGCACGTGGTGGACCTACAGCAATTACTTTAGAGTTTACAATGTCTCCTAATACACTAGTGCGAGTTCTAAAACTTTTCGTACCTAGTGACCCTGTATTGCTTGCATCCCCACGCAAAAAATTTACTGCATTTGCTTGATCTGTAGCTACAGCAGAGAAATTTGACAATAAAGATACCAAATTTGCAGGTCTAAAAAGAGTACCAACGCAATTCTGTGTATCATCAGTGCCAACCGTACAAGTTGATGTAGCTATTTTTCTTGCTGTATCCCATCCACTACCTGCAACTTGCGCATCTAATTTTGCCGAGGCATCCCATGCTTTGGTTTCTACCGCAGCACCATTAGCGATTGATACTACGTTACCCACCACATTGCCTGTCCAAGCATCTGTTTTATATGCCGTTGCAAAGCTCATGCTACCCGCACTTACCAGAGGGCTAATGACCGCAAAAGTATTTGATGATCCTGTTATTTTACTTAAAATATCTGCAAAAGCTTTATCCAAGCCTGCCAACATAGCCGCTGGATTATTAGCTCTGTAGTAATTATCTGGATCTCCATCCCCATTTTTGTCCCATGTCGTAACCGCGGGCATCACTGCAGTCGGGCTGTATGGATCGAATCCAACTGGCACATCAAAACCACCGAATTTTGCTGTTAAATAAAATTGATTAAACCGATTTCCACCATCATTTCTGAAACCACTTTCCAATACATCTAGCCAGTAAGTGGTAACAGTTTGATTGCCACTAAAGTCTGGCCGAATGTCACGCGTATGTAAATCATAAGCAATACCAGCCATGTAATAGCGGGCTTGGCCTGCACCAGTATTAAAGTTACTTAAAGGCGAAGGTGTCCCTTGCAAATCACCTACTTTATTTGTCGCTGTTGCCACATTTAGATTGTTGACTAAAGCTGTTGCTGCAGCGGACATATCGCCGTTTCCTAAATCTGCGGTAACCTCTGCTGGAATAGCAGGTTCAGCAGTTCCACGCGATGTACTGCCTGGCAAATTTGCATCATTCCAAGAGTTGGTATCACCAATACCAATAATAAAATTGGCTTGGCATGAGTATTTTATTGGGTCGTTCCATGCTGTAATCACAGGAAAACCATCAATCATTGCTGGTGTTAGATTGTTTGTGTAGCTTGATACATTACCCTTATTTCTATAATATCGACTTACTGTATAGAGCAACTCACTTACGGGGTCAAGAGTCTTATAACTGCCTGCAGTCAATCCAAATTTGTTTAAATAATTAATCACACCACTATTAGCGACGCCACTTGCAGCTGCATCGACAGGGTCTGGGTTTGTATTAAATATACCCGTCGCAGCATCCCATTCAGAGTTTGGGTTAACGATATCCACACCACCAGGAACAGCAACCGATGGGCCTAATGGTGCCATTTTAGCTCTTAGCACGCCGCCATCCCTTGCGGCGGCGGCATCGTTTAGATAACCAAATGCCGCAAAATTTAACTTTTTAGAGTTTTTCTGAATTTGGCCTGTTGGCTTATAATTTCCATTAGGATATTGAGTACAATTACTTTCCAATCGGCCTGCAACACACACATTTGCGCGAGCATAAAACTCGTAAATATTAGTAGTGGCTGGAGCCACTGGAATTGTGGCAACTGCAGTTGTGCCAATTTCCACACCAGCATTACTTAAGTTACCAGTTCCTGTAATTCTGAACCTTTTACCAAGCCCGTTAATTCTTACATTCACAGATGTCCAAGTAAAAGGTGTATATAAATTAGCATTAGCTGCAATTGATGGGCTATTCACACCGCCACCTTGGCCTGATGCGTAAGCCTTTTCTAAAACTGTTAAAGCTGCTGTATCTACACTTCTATGCCCACCCGTTAAGGCTTTTCTTAATGGATCTATAGTCTGCGTTAACGCATAATTAAGAAAATTTCCGCTCCAAGCAGTATTGGCGGGGCACTGGTGATTTGCTGCAAGCGCAGCTCTAGGAACAAAGTAACGTAGCTCCGTGTCTACATCACCTTTATAGTCATAACATTTTGTATTATCAAAATAACCAATATAATTGGCTGCATTATCATAGGCGCCTTGATATGCGGAGCCAAGCGGCGTAGGAAATTCTGCGGAAATAGTAATTGCCACGTTACCCTGAACGGAATTTCCAGTTAATAAAGGCTTATCGGCTAAATCAGTAGCAGCAATCGAAAGTAATGGTAGCGTTAAGGTAGAAACTGCAAGTAATCTTTTAATGTGTTTAAACATAATATTCTCGATATAAACTGATTAAATAGTAAAAGTAGATTGTATAAATGATTCTGTATTCTTGGGGCCAGTAGCGCGTATGCTTATTCGGTATACTGGCATATCCGGCCCAGGAAGTTTAGTCTCGCAAGTACCTACATTACAGCCGTCGTCTGTACCAGCTTTACTAACAGTACATTTACCTGTTGAGACTGCGCCAGTCGCTAAGCACATGCGGTCTATAACATATCGAATGGTTATACCAGCCGCTGCGTTAGTAATATTGTTATTAGGGAAGGTCGTATCAAAACCATCTGTATCCAACAAAATATTTGGAATACCCTTTGCATTACTAGCTTGAATGGTGGCATAGTAATTATTAGCTAGACTGTCAGTCTCTTTAGCTGCGCTTGATGAAAGCGCACCAGCCTCAAACCGAGCCCGAATGACAGGGAGACTTCTTTCCGCTTGATTTACGACATCTCTTTTGTAAGCTAAGCTACCTGCTATCAATAGATTGGTGTCTGTTGAGCGAATTAATGCCACACTGGCTATTAGCATAATGACCAAAGCCACTAATGTAATAAAAAGCACCACGCCTGACTGCTTTTTAGCACGAGATAAGTTGTTTTTTTGTAAATTAGTCATCATTTAATTTTTACATTTAATTATGTGAAATTGCCTTGCTTAACAGGTAATTTAATTGCCTAAAGCACCGCTTAGCACCAAAGTGTTACGTAGTGGCACAGCAGCTTCAAAAGCACGATAACGGTAAGTTGTAGGGTTTAAATTTACAGTGACGGGTACTGAGTCACTGAATAGTGTTAGTGTTGTATTGCTAACAGCATGTGCTGGCCCACCGCTAACGGCCTCACGCTCCAATAAAGATGTGCGCATGACTACCCCAATTTTAATCGCCCTAATTCTTTGCAACGCTGCATTGGCTGCTAATGAACCATTTAATAAATTGACTGCTGAGAATGCGCCTGTAGGTGCAACCCACGTTAATGTTGAGGTAGTAGGGTTTGTATCTACGCCATAAAGTGCATGTATCTGGTAGACACCATCAACATAAATAGCGGGATTAGGAGCGGCGCTTCCTGCGTTTACGGGTTGCATGAGGTCATACTTCATTAAATTAAAGTTACTACCATTTGCGGCGACTGCAAACATATTTAGATTTGGCGCTTGGCCTAAATTAACTGCTTGTGCCGTTGCAGTAAAACTTGTGGCCGATGTCCCGTTGACCGAAGCGGAATTGTAAGCACCTAATAAAGGCACCGCACTTCCATTAGCCACTGGAGTAAAAGTTGATGCCACCTGCTGCATCAAGCAAGGGGAGATATTTGTCGCGGTATGATCAGCTAACAACAAGACATCATTTGCTCTCATCCCAGCCTGATTTACTAATTGAAGAGTTGCAGCAGTTGCTGGCGATGAGAAGGCACTGGGCAATTCACCTAAGCCTGCAGTTCCTGCCATGGTCACAATAACATCTCCACCCGCACCTGCTGCGCCGTCAAAGATTATTACAGGGGCGACTCTAACGACACCATTGACAGCATTAAAGGGAGCTGGGAAAGATGCTGCTGGCGTAAGCTGCGACCCACTAAGCGCCATATCAAGCCTACATCCATAGGTAAAGTTAGCACCAATTTGATCCCCACCTCCCGTAAATCCACTCCCTGCACTTCTGATTTGCTTATCTAATTGATATATTGCATAACTACCAGCCTGATTAATGTCATTTAATGATGTGGTTGTTCTTTTTCTGCCTTCGTTAACATTTAATACGTTATATACAACTAGCGACATAAGTAAACCTATTATCAAACCTACCATAAGCTCTATTAATGAGAAGCCCCGCTGCTTCGAGGATTGCGGCTTAACCAAATATGTATTGAAGATGTTTTTCATTAAATTAAATTCCTGAGCGATGACTTTACTACTTCAGCTTCAAAGCTTTTGAGTTACCAGTTAATTAACAAATACGGTTGTTTCGTATCTATTATCATTTTCTGTAGCAGCTTTACTTGGCGACCTCCAGGTGATAGTAATTGTTGCCAAACCATTTACATCAGCCACATTGCCATTTGCATTAGGCAGTATTGAGTTCTGCACTCTTGTTTGCCAAGCAGCTATATCAACAGTTAGATTTGCTTGCCTGCTAATATTTCTTGCCCACATTTGCGAAACCATATCGTTAGCTAAAATTGATGCGACAGCTCGATCTTGAGAGCTCATTGAATTTTGTGTTGAGATAGACTGCATGCCCACGAGCCCTAAAACTCCAAAAGCAAAAAGCAGTATAGAGATCAACACTTCTAAGAGTACCGAGCCAGAGTTGTTCTTTCTTAAATTGTTATATTTATTGTTCACATCAACACCCATCAGCAGCAGTTACTATACTTTTACTTGGATCACACATTCTGACGCTACCCGCACTACTAACAACAACTCTTAGCGGCCTAGTACCTTTAGAATTTGTGATGTTATAGTTAACCGCGCTCCCACTATTAACAAGTCTACCGATTGAATTGAATCTAATTTCAGCTACATCTGCTGTCACAACAACAGAGCCACCTTCACCATTTAATGCAGCACCCTGCAAATAACCATCAGCATCAGCTTGCGTTGGCACAACTACTCTGACCCCCCAATTACTGCCAACTGTTGCAGCAGCGGCTGTTGCAGAAGGTTGCACATTAGTTACAAAGAAAGCCACTTGGCGCCCTTTATTAACAGCTTCCGCTTGTGCTAATCGAACACCATTTTGCAATGATTCAGCAATTGTTCTTGTTTTAGAGTCTTGAATCCAAGTACTAAAACTTGGAATTGCATACGCAGCCATTATTCCGAACACAGCAACTGTCACCATTAGCTCTATGAGAGAAAATCCAGAATTCTTATTAAAATTTTTCATATAATTTCTTGAATAGTTCAGCTGTAGATTAGCAAGTACCACCCTTTTTAGTAATCCAACATGCAGTGGTCGCCGCACCCCATCCAGGCTTAACACTTACGGTTCTTTGAGTGTTCGCTTGGTCAATACTATATGTAAAAAGTGCAACCACACCACTACCTGTGGCAGTAACTGTATAAGTTGTAGGAGCTACATTTGAGCAAGCAAAAGTAAATTTTCCAGCTGATGCTATAGTCTGATTGCAGGGCGATATGAAAGTACCTGAATCATCATATCTGCGATTGTCCTGAAAATGCTGCTCCATTTTAGCCCGCATAGCCATAAGAGTACTTGTAGCATCAGGCAAGCTGGCTCTTATGACATAGTCGCTATATTGAGGAATAGCAATCGCTGCCAAAATACCTATGATAGCGACGGTAATCATTAGCTCAATTAAAGTAAAGCCATTTTGTAAACTATTAGATAGTGATCTAAATTGGATTTTTTTATTGCAGTTCATTTTACTTCCCCTTTTTACTTAAGTGCATCATGCTCACATGCCTTTCGAAAGTCTAGTAACAACCGACAATCGGCGAAGTAAGCAGGATAAGCGGCTGTTTATTGATACTTAAAATCAGAAAAATCAATAAAGTGACGTCGAAATAAGCAAAAATGCAAAATATCATGCAGCTAACCTTTATGTTAAAATTCTATCAATAAAATTTGTTGTTATTAGCTGCTTTGAAATACTCACTGCACTTTAAATTTGAAAGCTATCAATATATGAAAAAAAATGCTATCCATATACTATTGCTTTTATCCGTATGCTTTACGCTATACGGCTGTGGCACTAAAGGCCCTTTATATATTCCTGAGAAAGAATATCCGCAGTCGGCGCCAGCTAGCAAATAAACACTTTGCTTTGCCTTACCTTAATCCAATCTAAATTGACAAGCGATCCTGTGAACTCTTTTACACTTAAAAACAATACATTACACGTTGAAAATGTTGCACTTACTAGCATTTCAGATGAATTTAATACGCCTTGCTATGTTTATTCCAAATCTGCGCTGACTCAAGCTTTTGAGAACTTTAGTGTGGGCTTTAATGACTGCGATCATTTGGTGTGTTTTGCAGTAAAAGCTAACCCTAGCCTAGCGATTTTGAATTTATTTGCTAAGCTTGGCGCTGGCTTTGATATTGTTTCTGGTGGTGAGCTTGCGCGTGTTTTGGCAGCAGGTGGTGACCCTAGAAAAATCGTATTTTCAGGTGTCGGGAAAACTGAGACTGAAATGCAAGCAGCCCTTAATGCTGACATTTTTTGCTTCAACGTTGAGTCTGCCAGCGAGTTGCAGCGTTTAAACGATGTTGCTAATTTTATGGGTAAAGTCGCACCAATATCTTTACGTGTAAACCCAAACGTCGATGCAAAGACACATCCGTACATATCTACTGGCTTAAAAAATAATAAATTTGGTGTGGCTTATGAGGATGCATTAGACATTTATTTGCAAGCAGCCAAAATGAGCAACATCGCTATTCACGGCGTGGATTGCCATATCGGCTCACAAATTACCGAGTTATCGCCATTTTTAGATGCTTTTGACCGTGTATTAGCGCTAGTTGATGCGCTGGCACAAAACGGTATTGTCATTCAGCACATTGACGCTGGTGGCGGTATTGGTATTTGCTATAGCGACGAAACGCCTCCTGAATTCACTGTATTTGCCGCAGCTATGCGTGCAAAACTTGGCAATCGTAAAGTCAAACTAGTGTTTGAACCTGGTAGAGCGTTAGTAGGTAACGCAGGTGTTTTACTGACTAAAGTTGAATATCTAAAACATACCGAGTCAAAAAACTTCGCGATTGTTGATGCTGCCATGAACGACTTAATGCGCCCAGCTTTATACGATGCTTATCATGATATTCAAGCTGTGCAGCCAAGAAAAGATGATACGGCGGCGCTAACTTATGAAATAGTAGGCCCAGTGTGCGAAAGTGGCGATTTTCTAGGCCATGATAGAACGCTAGCTTTAGTTGAAGGCGATGTACTCGCCATTATGTCAGCTGGAGCTTACGGTATGAGCATGTCTAGCAATTACAACACTAGACCTCGCGCGGCTGAAGTCATGGTAGATGGCGATAAATGTCACTTAATTAGAAAGCGCGAACAGATTGCTGACTTATTTGCACTAGAACAGTGCCTACCATAAACCAAAACGACTATTTATGTTGCACAAGCTATTCTCTGGGTGTAAATTTGTATTTTAAGGGTGTTTAACTCTTAAAATATAAATTTTAAAAACAGTTGCTTAGAATAGGGGAAAGTATGAAAAAAGTTCTTTTAGTTTTATCAGCACTATTTGCATTTAGCGCCATTTCTGCATATGCAGATGAAGCATTACCTGAGATTGCACCAGTCGATGAGGCGGCAGTTCCAGCTCTTGATGCGCCAGCCACAGACGATGGTAAGTAATTAAGTAAGCTGTTTTAAAGTCAAAAAAAGCGAAGCATGATGTGCTTCGCTTTTTTTATTACCGATTGAGTTATTAATCAAAAATAACAGTCTTGTTTGCATACAGCAGAATACGATTTTCAATATGCCAGCGCACAGCTTTGGATAATACTATACGCTCTAAATCACGGCCTTTTTGAATCAAGTCTTCTACTTGGTCGCGGTGCGAAATACGGTCAATATCCTGCTCAATAATCGGACCTTCGTCTAACACTTCAGTCACATAATGACCCGTTGCGCCTATCAGCTTAACGCCGCGCTCAAATGCACGATGATAAGGTCGCGCACCGATAAACGCAGGCAAGAATGAATGGTGAATATTAATAATTTGCTTAGGATAACGCGCCACAAAATCTGGCGACAATATTTGCATATAGCGAGCGAGCACGATTAAATCAATATCGTACTTTGCAAACAAAGCAAATTGCTGCGCTTCCGCTTCTGGCTTATTGTCTTTTTTAACTTCAATATAGTGAAAGTCAACGCCGTAAAATTTAGCTAAGGCTTCGGTGTCTCTATGATTACTAATAATCAACGGAATATCACACACCAACTCACCGTTTTTATGGCGATGCAACAAATCAGCTAAACAGTGGTCATACTGCGAAACCATAATGGCAACGCGTAGTGGTTTTTGTGAGAGCTTTAACTGCCACTCCATGCTGAAACGCTTTGCAATCTCGGCAAAATGTTGCTCGAAGTCAGCTGGCAAAAGGCTAAAGCCTGCCAAATCCCACTCAACGCGCATTAAAAAGAGATTATTTTCTGCATCTTGGTGCTGATCAGCATGCAAAATATTGGCATTATGCTGATATAAAAAATCAGCGATAGCTGCGACAATACCTTTGCTATCTGGGCAAGTAATTAATAGTGTTGCCGTATTTTTAGCGGCAGTGGTTTTTACAGCAATATTATTCATATTTTAAGCATGCTTGAATTTTAAGCGCACCCTTATTTAGGTTAATATGTGCATTATACCTTAAGTGAATTTAATGATTAAAAAGTGTGTATGACAGATATCGATTCAAACAAGCCAAATCCGACCGAAATTGTATTAGCAAACCCTCGCGGCTTCTGCGCAGGGGTTGATCGCGCGATTATTATTGTGGAGCAGGCACTCGAAAAATTTGGTGCGCCTATTTATGTGCGCCATGAAGTTGTCCACAACAAATTTGTGGTGGATGAACTTCGCAGCAAAGGCGCAGTATTTGTTGAAGAGTTAGATGAAATACCAGCTGGCAGCACAGTGATTTTCAGTGCGCACGGTGTTTCAAAAGCCGTTCGTGCCGAAGCTGAATCACGCGGCTTAAACGCTTTTGATGCGACCTGCCCACTTGTTACTAAAGTGCATATTGAAGTCGCTAAAATGCGTGCTGCGAATATGGAAATTGTCATGATTGGTCATAAGGGTCACCCTGAGGTAGAAGGGACAATGGGGCAAGTAGAAGGAAGCGCGGGCATTTATTTAGTAGAAACGCCCGAAGACGTAGCAACATTATCTGTAAAGAATCCATCAAAGTTAGCTTATGTGACACAGACTACGCTATCAATTGACGATGCCTCTATGGTAATTAACGCACTAAAGGCTAAATTCCCAGAAATCAATGCACCAAAAAGTGATGATATTTGTTATGCCACACAGAATCGCCAAGATGCAGTAAAAATCATGGCAAAGGATTGTGATTTAGTGATTATTGTGGGTTCTCCCAATAGCTCTAACTCCAACCGCTTGCGTGAAGTGGCTGAAAACCAAGGGGTGGAAGCCTATATGATAGATAACGCCAGCTACTTAAAAGCAGAATGGCTTGCAGGTAAAAAGAAAATTGGCGTTTCAGCGGGTGCGTCCGCACCAGAAGTGTTGGTCAATGAAGTGATTGCCAAGTTACAGCAACTAGGCGCAAGTAACGTGCAAGAATTACAAGGTGTTATTGAAAGTGTTGTGTTTCAACTACCTAAAAATTTGACGCAAGCCCAGAAAATCCAATAGCAAGCTTACGCAATCATCTTTTTTATTCACTATGTTTAAAACCCCCGTATCTGCTTTGGTGTTAATTCACACCAAAGACCTGCAAGTGCTGATTATGGAGCGCGCTGATAAACTAGGATATTGGCAATCTGTGACGGGCAGCTTAGAGCAAGGTGAAACGCCTGTGCAAGCTGCGATTCGTGAAGTACAAGAGGAGACTGGCTTAAATGCGTTACAGTATGATTTGCAAGACTGGCAAGCCTCAAATATATATGAAATTTATCCGCATTGGCGGCATCGCTATGCGCTAGATGTGACTCACAACACAGAACATCTATTTGGTTTAGAACTTCCTACTCCGTTACCTATCAAACTAGCACCAGACGAGCATTTGCGCTATGAATGGGTCGATTGGCGCGAGGCAGCCACGCGGGTTTTTTCGTGGACAAATGTAGATGCCTTAAGTAAATTAGGTGAACGACACGGCTTAAAGTTGTAAACTATTACTTTGAAGTGAATGACTTAAATTAAGTAAAAAATCATGCAAACAGAAACTATCAGCACCGAGAGTAAAAGTATCCCTATTAAATTTGAGCGTTTTCAAGCGAGTGAAGACGCTGACTGCCAGCGCCGCATTATTGCCGCTAAAGAAAAATTGGGTAAGCGCTTGGTAATTCTTGGTCACCATTACCAAAATGAAACTGTTTATCGCCATGCCGACTTCACAGGTGACTCACTCAAATTATCGCGCTATTGCGAAACTTTAGATGCAGAATATATCGTATTTCTAGGCGTGCACTTTATGGCAGAAGTGGCTGATATTCTAAGCCGCCCAGACCAAATTGCCATTCTGCCTGACCTTGCAGCGGGCTGCTCAATGGCCGACATGGCGAATCTTGCCAAAGTAGAACGCAGCTACCGCGAGCTTAGTAAAGTACTAGATTTTGATGAAACGATTACACCAGTCACTTACATTAATTCAGCCGCAGACTTAAAAGCTTTCTGTGGTGAGCATGGCGGCATTGTTTGCACTAGCACTAATGCACCAAAAATCTTAGAGTGGAGCTTCAAACAACGCGAAAAAGTGTTATTTTTCCCTGACCAAAATCTAGGCAGATGGTCCGGCTATAAAATGGGCATTCCGCTAGATGAGATGCCGATCTGGGATCCAGACCAACCGATGGGTGGCCTGACTGAAGAGCAAATCAAAAAAGCAAAAATCTTGCTGTGGAAAGGCCATTGCGCGGTGCATCAAATGTTCCGCCTGCAGAATATTACCAAATTCCGTGCTGAACATCCGGATGGCATCGTGATTTCTCACCCAGAAGCGCCATTTGAAGTGTGTCAGAACTCTGATTATGTTGGCTCAACCGAATATATTCTTAAAACGGTTTCTGAGGCGCCAGCCAATACTAAATGGCTAGTGGGTACTGAATTAAATTTAGTTAATCGATTAGCAGAGCAAATGAAACCGCAAGGTAAGTTAGTGCAATTTATGAGTCATGTCGTGTGTGAATGTTCCACTATGGCACGAATAGACCCACAACACTTAGCTTGGGTGCTAGAAAACTTGGTAGATGGGAATATCGTCAATCAAATCAAAGTACCAGCGCATGAAGCAAAGTTAGCAAAATTGACTTTGGATAGAATGTTAGCGGCTTCTTAATGACTGAAGTGACCGCATGCGCCTTGTGCACACCTATGCTCCATGTCGTACTTTACCAAGACGATTTCTGCCGTGTAGTGTTACTTAATGACGCTGATTATCCAGCGTATTGTCGCGTAGAATTAGTCGAACACATCAAGGAAATGACAGATCTAGCGCCATTGCAGCGGGCACGCATGATGAAGACAGTGTTTGCGGTAGAAACTGCGCTTAGGGAAATGCTTAATCCAGATAAAATCAATTTAGCCAGCTTGGGCAATAAAACACCGCATATACATTGGCATGTAATTCCGCGTTTTGAAAACGATAAGCACTTTCCTAATTCGCACTGGGGCGACGCTGCACGTGATAGCAATGCGGTTGCGCTTGATGAGATCACCATTAAGAAACTGAGCGAGAAAGTAAGCTCACTAGTCGAATGCGCCTTGAATTCAGCTACAGCTTAAAGACTAAATAGCAAGACGCTCAACGACTTTTCCATTGATCAAATGGCTTTCAATAATTTCGTCGATGTCTTCATTATCTACAAAAGTGTACCAAATCGCTTGCGGGTAAATCACCAATATAGGCCCTTCTCCACAACGATCCAAGCAACCTGCACGATTGATGCGCACTTTGCCCTCACCACTCAAACCCAACTTCTTAACGCGCGACTTCATATGGTCAAATGCGGCTTCTGCGCCTTTATCCATGCAACAGGCTGCACCGTCAGCGCGCTGATTGAGGCAGAAAAAAACGTGGTGTTCAAAATAGTTGGTCATTTTTAAATTTCTTTTTTCTCAAAATATAAAGATTACCTAATTAATTCTGCTTCAAAATTGTAATAATCAAGAAAGAGAGCCGCAGACAGTACGATTAGTACGGCAAGGTGAATCTGACGCCGAGTATTGCAATTTTCAAGCAGAATTATTCGGTGGCTAGGCTATCTTCTTTAGTAAACGTCCAAGTACGCGTAATGCTCAAAATATCTACTTCTTTGTGCATCTCATCGGAAAACCTAGAATACGGCGCAGCTAGCTCTACAATGCGTTTGGCGGCTTCGTCTAACACTTTATGCCCTGAACTGCGGTTGATTTCAATCGACTCAATCGAGCCATCTGCATTAATCGACACTGTTAATTGCAATTGACCATACATTTTTAAGTTCTTAGCCGCTTCTGGATAATTGAGATTACCTACTTTCTCTACCTTTTGACGCCAAGATTCTACGTACAAGGCATCTCTGTATTTTTGCGCTCTTGCACCGATGAATTTACGCTTTGGGCGCTTTTGATAGTCATCTTGCTGTTTCGCAATCAGCGCTTCTAATCTATCCATTTCTAAAGCTGCGGCGGTTAAATCACTCATATTCAGCTTTTTATTCGGGTTTTCTTGGTTACCCATATCAGCTTCTTTAGCTGCAGCATTTTGTGCTGGTGCAGACTCGACTTTATTCGTCGACTGCAACTGAGTCATTAACTCTTGTGCTTGCTTTTCCAACTCAGCGATATGTTTTTGCTCTTTTGTTTCTTCTGCCGTCATTTTCGCGGCTTTTTTACCAGCCTTCGCTTCAGCCATGGGTTTCAATGTGAACTCGGATTTTTGCTGCTTAATAGCGGGTAATGCAGATTTCATTTTGCGATTTTGGTCAGTATTTCCCCCACGATCCAAATCGGCCTGTGCCAATACATCCGCTTTATCTGGCTTAGTGAGCGTTTTAGCATTAACCAACATGACTTCTAATGTAGGAAGCTTATCTTTGAATTTCTTAAGCTCTGGCTCGAAGTGAATGCTCAATATGATGGCGTGTACCAGAAAGGAAACCCAAAGCGCCATAGCCATCACGCTCATCGCTTGTACCTTAACGATAAGTGAATCCACCATGCCCGCTTGTTTTTTCTTAATCGATTGAGCCAAGTTCTAATCTACCAAAATCTACAATTGTAAAATCTATACTTGAATAGCTTACTTGATAGCATCTAATATTTTTTGATGTACGCCACCAAAGCCGCCGTTGCTCATCACCAACACATAATCACCCGGTTTTGCGGCCATAGCAATGGCTGCCACCATGGTATTCAGGTCTTCATATACTGAAGCTTTATCTTTTATTGTCGATAAGGCCTCTGCCGCATCCCAACCTAGATTTGCGCCATAACAAAATACTAAATTAGCCTCTTTCAAACTGGCGGGTAATGCATTTTTCATCACACCCAATTTCATTGTATTAGAGCGCGGCTCTAGGACGGCTAATATTCGAGCTTTGCCCACCTTACTACGCAAGCCTGCCACCGTAGTATCAATGGCAGTTGGGTGATGCGCAAAATCATCATAAACGGTAATGTCGTTTACCACGCCTTTGATTTCCATACGGCGTTTTACATTTTTAAATTCACTTAAAGCTTCAATCGCAATACAAGGCGCCACACCTACATGGCGTGCAGCAGCAATCACGGCAAGTGCATTCATACGGTTATGCTCGCCGAGTATATCCCAGCTTAAGTTGCCTTGTCGCTCGCCTTTAAAGACCACATCAAAACGACCTTGTGCATCGACATTTTGCACTTCCCAACCACCAGCTGAACCAAAGTATTCCAAGTTACTCCAGCAGCCTTTATCAATCACGCGCTGCAAGCTCTCTTGCTTGTTGCTCACCACCAAACCTTGCTGCGGAACAGTACGCACCAAATGATGGAATTGTTTTTCAATCGCAGCTAAATCGTCAAAAATATCGGCGTGGTCAAACTCAAGATTATTCAGCACCGCTGTGCGTGGTCGGTAATGGACGAATTTAGAGCGTTTATCGAAAAAAGCCGTGTCATATTCATCAGCTTCAATGACAAAAAATGGTGAAGTACTTTTAGCATCTTGCTTGCTTTTCGCTAAACCAGGTGTTTGAGGCAGACGCGCAGAAACGCCAAAGTTCTCAGGCACACCACCTATCAAAAAGCCTGGCGCTAAACCCGCATACTCCAGCACCCAAGCCAACATAGAACTTGTCGTCGTTTTGCCATGAGTGCCTGCAACAGCCAGCACCCACTTGCCTTGCAGCACATTTTCAGCCAACCATTGTGGGCCAGAAATATAAGGTAAGCCTTGGTTTAAAATTTCCTCCATCAACGGATTGCCACGTGAAACCACGTTACCAATCACATAAATATCAGGGTTCAGCTTGGTTTGCTCAGGTGAAAAACCTTCAATCAGTTCAATACCTTGCGCCTCAAGTTGCGTGCTCATAGGAGGGTAAACGTTAGCATCACAACCTGTGACGCGATGCCCCTCCTGCTTTGCCAGCACCGCAATGCCACCCATGAATGTACCGCAAATACCTAAAATGTGAATGTGCATATTATTTATTTTCTTAACTCAAATTCGGCGCTAACCAGCGCTCTAAATAGTCTTTAGGTAGATTTCTACGTTTTGCCATATCTTCTAATTGATCTGTGCCAATTTTATCTACGCTAAAATATTTGGCTTCTTTGTGCGCAAAGTAAAAGCCTGAAACGGCGGCGGCTGGTTGCATGGCGAATGATTCGGTCAGCGTCATGCTGATTTCATCGCATTGCAATAATGCAAACATATCAGGTTTTACCGTATGGTCTGGGCAAGCGGGGTAACCTGGAGCAGGTCTGATGCCTTGATACTGTTCTTTAATTAAAGCATCGACACCTAGCTTCTCATCGGCAGCGTAACCCCAAAAATCAGTGCGAATACGTTCGTGCATATACTCAGCGAAAGCTTCGGCCAGCCTATCCGCTAAGGATTTGAACATAATGCCGCTATAGTCATCTTGCGCATCAATGAAGCGTTTTTCGATTTTCTCAATACCTAAACCTGCGGTGACGGCAAATAAACCTACATAATCTGCAATGCCTTTAGGCGCAACGAAGTCACTTAAACATTGGTTAGGGCGCGGTACGCCATCAATTACTGGTTTTACGCTTTGCTGGCGCATTCCGTAATAGGTAAACGCTACTTGGTTGCGACTTTCATCCGTATAGATTTCAATATCATCGTCATTCACGGTATTTGCTGGCTGCAAAGCAATGACACCATTGGCGCTTAACCAACGGCCGTCGATAATTTTTTTCAGCATATCTTGCGCCTCGGCAAACACTTTAGTGGCGGCTTCGCCGACTACGTGATCGCTCAAAATCGCGGGGTAAGCACCTGCTAAATCCCACGTTTGGAAGAACGGCGCCCAATCGATATATTTGGCGATTAAGCTTAAATCAATGTTTTTAAACACGCGGCGACCGATAAACTTTGGCTTTACTGGTGCAAACTCGCCAGTAAAGCTTAAAGCCATTTTGTTTTTACGCGCGTCTGCCAGCGTGAGTAATGGCACGCCTTTTTTATTGGCATGCTGAGTACGCGCTTTTTCGTAATCCGCTTGAATCTCAGCTAAGTAAGCACCGCGCGTTTCTGGCGTGAGCAGATTTTGCATCACAGAAACTGAGCGTGAAGCATCTGGCACATACACAATCGGGCCATCGTAATGTGGGGCGATTTTTACCGCTGTGTGTGCGCGTGAAGTAGTAGCGCCACCAATTAATAGCGGCATTTTCATATCTTTAAAATATGGGTCACGTTGCATTTCTTTAGCGATGTGCGTCATTTCTTCTAAGCTTGGCGTAATTAAGCCGCTCAGGCCGATAATATCGGCATTCTCGGCTTTTGCCATGGCTAAAATCTCGGCCGCTGGCACCATCACGCCCATGTTGACCACTTCAAAGTTATTACATTGCAGCACGACAGAAACGATGTTTTTGCCAATATCATGCACGTCACCTTTCACGGTGGCGATGACCATTTTGCCTTTGGGCTTAGAAACAATGCCCGTGCGTTTTTCATCGGCAGCTTTTTCAGCTTCAATAAACGGGATGAGATGCGCTACAGCTTGCTTCATTACACGGGCAGATTTCACCACTTGTGGCAAAAACATCTTACCTTGCCCAAATAGATCGCCCACCACGTTCATGCCCGACATCAGCGGACCTTCGATGACGTGAATTGGTCGGCCACCACTCGCTTCAACAGCAGCCCGCGCTTCTTCAGTATCTTCTACAATAAACTCAGTAATACCATGCACCATGGCATGGCTAAGGCGTTTTTCAACGGACGCAGGCGCATCTTGCGTGCCACGCCATTCAAGCGTCGCAGCTTCTTTTTTGCCTCCAGCAACCAAGGTGCCTGCAATTTCAATCAGACGTTCTGTTGGCGCAAGTAAGTTATCGTGGTCGGTAATGCGATTAAGCACCACATCTTCTACTCGTTCCTTCAATTCCGGCGCTAGGTCATCATAGACGCCCATCATGCCTGCGTTGACAATACCCATGGTCATGCCCGCTTTAATCGCGTGGTATAAAAACACGGTATGAATCGCTTCACGCGCTGGGTCGTTACCGCGGAAACTGAAGCTCACATTTGAAACGCCGCCTGAAATTTTGGCATGCGGCAGGTTTTGCTTAATCCAACGCGTGGCTTCAATAAAATCAACCGCGTAGTTGTTATGCTCTTCAATACCCGTGGCGATCGCAAAAATATTTGGATCGAAAATAATGTCTTCTGGCGGAAAATCCATGCCAACTAATAAATCATAAGCACGTTTGCAGATTTCAATCTTACGGGCGTAAGTATCAGCTTGGCCTTTTTCATCAAACGCCATCACTATGACTGCTGCACCATAACGACGGCAAAGGTTAGCTTGGCGTAAGAACTCTGCTTCGCCTTCTTTCATCGAGATTGAATTCACAATTGATTTGCCTTGCACGCACTTCAAACCAGCTTCTATGACTGACCACTTACTTGAGTCAATCATGATAGGCACGCGCGCAATATCAGGCTCACTGGCAATTAAATTGAGGAAGTGCGTCATGGCTTTAACGGCATCCAGCATGCCTTCGTCCATGTTGATGTCGATGACTTGCGCGCCGTTTTCTACCTGCTGACGCGCGACAGAAAGCGCCTCATCGTATTGCTCGTTAATAATCATACGCGCAAAAGCTTTACTGCCCGTGACGTTGGTACGCTCACCTACGTTAACAAACAAAGAATCTTCGTCGATGACAAACGGCTCCAAGCCTGCAAGGCGCGTGTATGCAGGTATAACGGGCAATTGGCGCGGTGCGATGTCTTTAATTTCATTGTAGATTGCGTTGATATGGTCTGGCGTAGTGCCGCAGCAGCCGCCTGCGATGTTTAAAAAGCCGCTGGTTGCAAACTCCTTCACCAAGCTTGAGGTCACATCTGGCGTTTCATCAAAGCCAGTATCTGACATTGGATTGGGCAACCCTGCATTTGGGTAAATGCACACAAAAGTTTCGGCAATTTTTGAAAGCTCTTCTACATAAGGCCGCATTAAAGTAGCACCTAAGGCACAATTTAAACCAATAGTGATGGGTTTTGCATGGCGTACTGAATTCCAAAAAGCAGTAACGGTTTGGCCCGACAAAATTCGACCAGAAGCATCGGTCACCGTGCCTGAAATCATGATCGGCATCGTGTAGCCAACCTCTTCAAAAAACGCATCTATGGCAAACAAAGCGGCTTTGCAATTTAGCGTATCGAAAATAGTTTCGACCATTAGGATATCCGAGCCACCTTCGACCAAAGCGCGCGCTTGCTCTAAGTAAGCGTTTACTAACTGGTCAAAATTAACATTCCGCGCAGCGGGATCATTCACATCGGGCGAAATACTGGCAGTTTTAGGCGTAGGGCCAAGCGTGCCCGCTACAAAGCGCGGTTTATCTGGCGTGCTGTATTTTTCACATGAAGCTTTAGCAAGCTTTGCAGCTTGTACGTTCATCTCGTATACAAGATGCGCCATGTGGTAATCATCTTGTGCCACGCTGGTGGCGCCAAAAGTATTGGTTTCAATAATATCAGCGCCTGCGGCTAGATATTTTTCATGAATTTCTTGGATGATATGCGGCTGGGTGAGCGTCAACAGCTCATTATTGCCTTTAACAAACAACTCGCGCTCGCCTGCGGGGGCTTTAAAATCGGCAAACTGTGCGCCCCGATAATCAGCCTCTGTCAGCTTGTATTGCTGAATCATAGTCCCCATTGCGCCATCTAAAATTAAGATGCGCTGTTGAAGTAAGCTTCGCAGTGTTTGTTCTGTCAGACTTTGTTCTTTAAGAGAGGTAGCAGGCATGTTGATTAATGTTTTCAGCAGTAAGTGTTATCTTAGGCGGACATTTTACCACGCTAATCCTTGCCGCTGGCGATGCTGGCAAAGAGATGGCATCAATCTTTACGTACTGCCGCAGTAAGCGTAACTAGGCGCGAAACAATCAATGCCATATACATTAAGCCAACAAACATTTGAAATGTGCCGATGACTTTTGCAATGGGATGTACGAGTGAAATATCGCCATATCCCGTACTCGATAATATCGAAAAGCTCAAAAATATAAGCTCCACCCATGAGCGTGGCTGGTCTGGGTTCAATGTACCAGTAATACTACCTGGGTAGAGCTGTTGGCATACTGAATAAGCGAGCGCGAATCCCCAAGCGAGAACAGTGAACGTATTGGCTGCTGCGAACAGCTCATCTCGTGTAAGCACATTGTCGTTAAACATATACATCACCAAGCCAACTGCCGTATAAAAATACATCGCGCTTTCAAAAACTTGTGCCCATAGCAGATACTGCGCATTTTCTGTTGTAACGTAGGTGATCGTTAACACTACCGCAGGAAAAGCAAGTATCCATGCAGCCCAGTTAAACAAAGGGCTACGATTCACCACCCAAACAGCCAAGGCCAGCGCAGCTACATTAAAACAGCTAAATATTGCCTGATGAAACTTTGTGACTTCCAATATCGGATGAATAATCAAGCTGAGCACTTGCACCAACAAAAGCCATGCTGAAGGGTACTTTGCCATTTTCTTTATTGTGGCTTGCAGATTTGTAAACTGCATATTCAAACTGCTTTGTCGTATTTGCGATATTGCACAGCTTCTGCAATATGAACTGATTTAATCGCATCGTCCCCTGCCAAATCGGCAATCGTACGGGCGACTTTTAATATGCGATGGTAAGCACGCGCAGATAAACTTAATCGGCTAATGGCTTGCTTAAGTAACTGCATTCCAGCTTCATCGGTCATGCAATATTGCTCGATTTCTTTGGTGCCGAGTAAGTTATTCGGTTTAGCTTGCCGGCTTAGCTGTTTTTCTCTAGCGCCTTCTACCCTTAACCTTATCGATTGTGAGTCTTCACTTACACTTGCTTTTGTCAGCTCATCTTCACTCAGTGCAGGCACTTCAATATGGATATCAATTCTGTCTAGAAGTGGCCCTGAAATTTTAGCTTTGTAGCGCGAAACTTGGTCAGGCGTACAGCGACATTTATTATTGTGATGCCCTAAATATCCACATGGACATGGGTTCATCGCCGCAATTAATTGAAAGCTGGCTGGAAAATCTGCCTGCCTAGCAGCACGCGAAATTGTAATACGTCCACTTTCTAATGGCTCGCGCAGAACCTCAAGTACTTTGCGATCAAATTCTGGTAGCTCATCTAAAAACAATACACCATGATGCGCCAAGCTAATTTCACCTGGGCGCGGAATGCCTCCACCGCCCACCAACGCCACCGCTGAAGCAGTATGATGTGGTGCTCGATAAGGTCGGCGCTTCCAGTTTTCTAGCTTGTAATTGCCGTTAAGTGATTGTATGGCAGCCGAATCTAAAGCTTCTGGCTCAGTCATTTCAGGCAAAATACCAACAAAGCGCGATGCCAACATGCTTTTACCTGTGCCAGGCGGACCACTCATAATCACACTATGCCCTCCAGCAGCAGCAATTTCTAGTGCGCGCTTAGGCATGCTTTGCGCTTTTACATCGCTAAAATCTGGATAGCTCACCTCATGCACAACGTCAGCTGATTCCAATTGCGTTAACGCAGTATGCCCACTCAAATGCGCACAGACTTCTAATAGTGAATTTGCTGGGTAAATAATAGCCTCTTTAACCAGTGCAGCTTCGGCTGCACTATTTTGAGGCAAAATAAATGCACGCTTTTGTGGCATGCCTCCATTTTGAACATGGCTATTATTTTGAGGCACATTTGCATCGCGCATCATGCTTGATGTCATCGCTAACGCACCGCGAATTGGCCTTAATTCGCCAGTTAATGCAAGCTCGCCAGCGAACTCGTAACGGGATAATGGCTCGGTTGGTATTTGCCCACTTGCGGCTAATATGCCTAAAGCAATCGGCAAATCATAACGCCCACTCTCTTTTGGTAAATCCGCAGGTGCTAAATTTACGGTAATGCGGCGTGCTGGAAACTCAAACTGAGCGGTCTGCAAAGCGGCTCGTACGCGGTCTTTACTCTCTTTTACCTCAGCCTCTGGCAAACCTACAATTGTAAAACTCGGTAAACCGTTTGCCAAATGCACTTCAACCACCACCTCTGGCGCATCCATGCCATTTAGTGCACGGCTATATAAAACCGCTAAACTCATTGCTGATGCTTTTGCAGCGACTCTAACTCAGCTAATTTCGCCTCTAACTGATTAAGCTTTTCACGCGTATTGCGCAGCACTTCTGCTTGCACATCAAACTCCTCGCGTGAAACTAGCTCCATTTTGGTGAGCATGCTCTTTAATAGTGCATGAATATTCTTTTCTGCATCACCTAAGGGCGAGTCGCTCACTATCCCTTTGATTTTACTTGATATTTCATTTAATTTATCTGTGTTAAACATGTTTTTTCCTTTAGTTTCAAGTGTTAGTTTATCAGCTTTTGATACATATATACATAACTCTGCTCCAATAGCATTATTCCTATCATATTGATTATAAACAAAATTTATATTGGCACGCGACTTGCTTACCATATTAAAGAATATTATTTATTCGTTTATTAATTAGGGGAATGCAATATGCGTAAATCATTATTATCTGTGGCAGTTTTAGCTGCACTATCTATTCCATCAATATCTTTTGCTGAAGATGCTGCCCCAGCAGCAACATCACCTCATACCTTTACATACAATGTTGGCTTATTCAGCCAATATATTTTCCGTGGCTTGACACAAACCAACGAAGAGTTAGCTGTTCAAGGAGGTGTCGACTATGCTCACTCTAGTGGTTTCTATGCAGGTGCTTGGGCCTCTAATATTAGCTGGTTAGAAGATGCGGCTCAATATACTAGCTCTAGCCTTGAATTAGATCTTTATGGTGGTTTTGCTAGCACAATTGGCGATACGGGCATTGGTTATAACGTTGGATTATTACAATATATTTATCCAGGCGACGCACTTCCTGGCGTTAAAAAAGCAGAAACAACGGAAGTATATGGCAGCTTGAGCTACAAATGGTTAGCAGCAAAGCTATCCGTTGTGGCATCTGATGGTGCTTTTGGCTTCAGAAATGCAGATGGTAGCTGGTATGCAGAAGTAAACGCAAACTACCCCATTCTTGACACAGGAGTTACTGCAAACGTTCACCTAGGTCGCCAAGAATTTACTGGTCAAGGAACTAGTAATTTTGACTATACTGACTGGAAAATCGGCGCCACAAAAGCATGGAGCAACGGCGTAAATCTAGGTGCATACTACTCAGATACAACTGCAAAAGATGCTGGTTACTTAGTGGCAGCTACTAACCATAATATTGGTGATAGCGCATTTACTGTTTTTGTACAAAAAACATTCTAATTTTACAAACGCGTGATTGGAAAGTGTAAACTTTTCATCACGCAATTCTACTCAACCAGGAGACACACATGAAATTTGTATCCGCAATTATCAAGCCATTTAAGCTTGACGAGGTGCGCGAAGCCCTCTCAAACATTGGCGTGCAGGGCATCACCGTTACTGAAGTAAAAGGTTTCGGCCGTCAAAAGGGTCACACAGAGCTGTATCGTGGCGCAGAATACGTGGTAGATTTTTTACCTAAAGTTAAATTGGAAGTCGCGATTGATGACGATTTACTTGACCAAGTGATTGAGGCGATAGAAAAATCAGCTGCTACAGGCAAAATCGGTGACGGTAAAATTTTCGTTACCAATTTAGAACAAGCAATTCGCATTCGTACCGGTGAAACCGGCGTTGAGGCTCTATAAGGGGATCATGATGAAAAAATTACTCTCGATGTTTGCTTTAGTCACGGCACTTGGATTTGGTTTTACAGCAAACACATTTGCTGAAGATGCTGCTCCAGCGGCTGATGCAGCACCAGTAGCGGCAATGCCAGAGGCAACAGCACCTGCTGCTGAACCAACGGCTGCGGTTGCAGCACCAGAAGCGGCTCCTGCAGTTGCAGCAGCACCCGCACCTGTGCCAAACAAGGGCGACACTGCTTGGATGTTACTAGCAACCATTCTGGTAACACTAATGGCAATCCCTGGCTTAGGTTTGTTTTATGGTGGCTTAGTTCGCCAGAAAAATATGTTGTCAGTCTTAATGCAAACCTTCATGATCTTCTCTTTCATGGGCGTACTCTGGGCTATTTACGGCTACAGCGTTGCGTTCACGGGCGGCAATCCATTCTTTGGCGGCTTAGGTAAAGCCTTCTTGTTTGGCATTACACCTGATTCAGTGGGCGCTACATTCAGCAAAGGTGTTGTTATTCCTGAATTAGTGTTCGTTGCTTTCCAACTAACGTTTGCGGCCATCACACCTGCGTTGATTATCGGTGCTTTTGCTGAGCGTATGAAGTTCTCTGCCATCTTGGCATTTATGGTGTTGTGGTTCACATTCTCATACTTACCAATGGCTCATATGGTTTGGTACTGGGACGGTCCTGATGCTATTACTGATGCTGAGTCACTTAAAACTGTTATTGCTAACGCAGGTTGGTTATGGGCTAAAGGTGCAATCGACTTTGCAGGTGGTACAGTAGTTCACATCAACGCTGGTGTTGCTGGTTTAGTTGGTGCAATCATGGTTGGTAAACGTATCGGTTACGGTAAAGAGTCTATGGCTCCTCACAGCTTGACATTAACGATGGTTGGTGCAGCCTTACTGTGGGTAGGTTGGTTCGGCTTCAACGCTGGCTCTAACTTAGAGGCTAACGGTTATGCAGCTTTAGCTTTAGTGAACACGATGATTGCAACTGGTGCAGCTACATTGTCATGGGCATTTTCTGAGTGGTTCATCAAAGGCAAACCATCAATGTTAGGTGCGGCTTCTGGTGCAGTTGCTGGTTTGGTTGCAATTACACCTGCTTGCGGCTTTGTAGGCCCTATGGGCGCAATTGTTATCGGCCTGCTTGTTTCACCAATCTGCTACTTCATGGTTGCTAAAGTGAAATACATGTTTGGCTACGATGATGCATTAGACGTATTTGGTGTACATGCTATTGGTGGTGTATTCGGTGCGTTAGCTACTGGTGTGCTTGTTAACCCAGCACTAGGTGGTATGGGCGTATATGACTACGTTGCAAACGCTGTAGGCACTTATGACTTCGCTGCTCAAATGACTGCACAGATTTACGCAGTTGTGACAGCAATCGTAGTTTCTGCAGTTGTGTCATTCATCGCTTTCAAAATTGTGGATGTGTTAATCGGTCTACGTGTTTCTGAAGAGTCTGAGCGTGAAGGCTTAGATACTACTGAACATGGCGAACGTGCATATCACGCATAAGCAATATGTTTAATTAGTAAGCTAGTAATTTAAAAACGGGCACCTAGGTGCCCGTTTTTATTTATACTACTTCTGTAAAAAATTATAAAACCACTTGACATATAAAACTAAATAACTAATTATATAGTTATGAAGAAAATCACAACGATTCCTGACGAATGGCAAAATATCGCGCATCTGTTTATTGCGCTAGGTGATGCGCATAGACAGCGCATTCTATTGGCATTTGAAAAAGAAGAGCGACTCAATATTTTGCAAATTGCAGCAGCCTCTACATTAAGCCGAACAGCGGTGACGCATCACCTAAAAATTCTGCATCAAAGCGGTGCGCTGCAAAGTGAAAAAATTGGTAAAGAAGTATATTTTTGGGTGAATAAAAACCTAATCACTAGCGCTATAAAAGGCGTATTGCATTATATTGAAACCGAAATATAAAGAAAAATAATTATCACTATTAGTGATAGCAACTCAAGCTGGGAGAGCTGAAATGTTGGTCAATATATTACGATTTATTTGCAAAATTCTGTTTCGTGTTGAAGTGCGCGGGTTAGAGAATGTGCCAGCCGAAAATAGACTGCTCATCGTCGCCAATCACGAATCCTTTTTAGACGGCTTATTACTTGGCTTATTTTTACCTAAAAGGGCAACTTTCGTTGTACACACTTCAGTGCTAAAGAAATGGACGTTTAGACAAGCTTTACGCTTAACACCCCATTTGGCAGTAGACCCAACCAGCCCACTAGCCATGAAAAAAGTGATTAAACTGCTGGAAACTGGCGAAAATGTAGTGATTTTCCCAGAAGGCCGCATCACCTTAACTGGCAATTTAATGAAGGTTTATGACGGCCCCGGTTTTGTGGCGGCAAAAACAGGCGCATCTATTCTGCCAGTGCGTATTGATGGCGCGGCTGAGTCTTATTTTGGACGTTTAACAAATCACCATCCAAGAAGATTGTTACCAAAAGTCACGCTTACTGTGATGCCGACTACAAGTATCGCCATGCCTAAAGCCACCCATTACGGCTTCCCAACAGGCAAGCAACGCCGCCGCATCGCCGGCGAGGGTATGCGTAGCGTCATGCAAAAAATGTTATTCCAAGCGCAAAAAAGCCGCACATTATTTGAATCTTTTTTAGACGCCGTTGATAAATTTGGCAGCAACTACAAGCTCATTGAAGATCTGAATGAGACGGAAGAAACTTATCAAGATTTACTCAAAAAGAGTCTTGCTTTAGGTCGCATCGTGACTAAAGTGAGCAGCGCTAACGAAACAGTGGGCGTGCTGATGCCTAACATCACCAACACGATCGCACTCATTTTAGGTATGACCGCATTCAACCGTGTACCCGCCATGATTAATTACACATCAGGCACTTCAGGCATGCAAAACGCATGTATCGCGGCCAATATAAAAACCATCATTACCTCACATAAGTTTATTGAAACGGCTAAATTAGAAAGCGTCATTGCTGAACTTAAAAATCTAAAAGTACTATATTTAGAAGATTTACGTGCGGATTTTACCGTAGTCGATCGTGCTTGGCTGGTGGGCTATGCGCTGCATTACCCACGCGCTGCCATGGAAGTGAATAAGCCAGATGAGCCTGCTGTGGTCTTATTTACATCAGGCTCTGAAGGCAAACCAAAAGGCGTGGTGCATTCCCATAAAAGCCTGCTGTCTAACATGTCGCAAATCATGGCCATTTTAGATTTTAGCCCAACAGACAAATTCATGATGGTGTTGCCGATATTCCATGCTTTTGGTTTTACTGGCTCATTATTACCGGTGCTTAATGGCATCAAAATTCATCTTTTCCCATCACCGTTACAATACAAAGTCATCCCAGAAGTGATTTATGACCGTGGCTGTACCGTGTTTTTTGCCACTAGTACGTTCTTAGGTAACTACGCCAAATTCGCACACCCATATGACTTCTACAAACTGAGAATCGTGGTGGCGGGCGCAGAAAAGCTTAATGAAGAAGTCCGCAAAACTTACACGGAAAAATTCGGTATTCGCATTTTAGAAGGCTATGGCGCAACAGAATGCGCACCAGTACTTTCGGCTAATACGCCAATGGCCAACTTAAACGGCAGTGTTGGCCAGTTCGTGCCAGGCATGGAACACAAACTTGAGTCGATACCAGGTATTGACTCGGGCGGCTTGCTACATGTGAAAGGCGAAAATGTCATGAAGGGTTATTATTTATTCGATAACCCTGGCGTACTCATTCCACCTGAAGATGGCTGGTACAACACTGGCGATATTGTAGATGTTGACGCTCAAGGATTTATACATATTAAAGGACGCGTAAAACGCTTTGCAAAAGTAGCTGGGGAAATGGTCTCGCTTGAAGTGGTTGAGAAGATCGCATGCACTGCCGCACCAGAGCATCAGCACGCAGCAAGTACGCAAACCGATGTTCAGCGCGGTGAGAACATTGTTCTATTTACATCTGACCCTGAATTAAAGCGCGAAGACTTACAAATAGTGGCTAAAAATTTAGGCAGTCCAGAAATTGCCATTGCTCGCAAAATCATTCATGTAGAAGAATTGCCATTACTTGGCACAGGTAAAACAGATTACGTCACACTTAAAAAAATGGCAGAAGCCGCTTAAATAAGCACTCAATCGGGGACTTTCAATTGAAATACAATAAAACGACGCTCAAAAAAATAACCGCATCTAACAAAAAGATTTTTCATGTTCTTTGCCTATCGCTGCTATTGGCTACTCCTGCTTACGCGACCAACTCAACTGAAGGTGCAGCCAATCCAGACAGCAGCCTTATAAACCCTAACAGTCCAATCCAAAAATTAAGTAATCCCTCTTATTTTGAGCAAGACGCGCTGCAAGTTTTAACGCTAATAGATCAATCAAAAAAACTGCGTGAACAACTGCCACATTTTGTGGATGAGTCTAATCAGGCGATAAAAAAGCATCACGGCGCACTACCTTCCGCTTATGCCTTGCGCGTGGCAAAAGCACTTTCTGAGGCACATGAGTTACGCAATAACCTATTCAAACAAGCTTTATCACATAGAAGTGCGTTATATCGCGTGGATAATGAAATTGACGATAAAGCACGCGTGACTGAAATCGTGATTGCTATGTCAGCCGCGGTGACCTTGTTTGAAAATAGCAAAGAAATGCATGAAGCCTTGGATAACAATCATTTACAACGCAATAAACTCAACGAGGGTTACCCAGAATTCGGTATACCAGAAGGTTTTTATGACTCGTCAACCGTGCGCTCTAACAACCCTGAATATCGGAAAACGTTTAACGATGCTGTACGTTTCTTTGCAGATAATAAATCTGAAATTGAGCTGCAAATAAGCCAGAGCTCGCCTTCTATTCAATCGCTATATCGCGAAGTTGCGCAAAGCCCGATGATTAAAGGCTTAAAGGGCGGCAATGTGTTTAAAGAAATTTTCACTTTACCCGTGAAAGCTGCAGGTGGCGCGGTTGATTTGTCAGGGCGCGGTTTAAATAAAATCAAATTTACCAGCTCCAAACTAGTTGGCAATACCATGGGCATAGTGCGCTGGCGTGCTGGCAAGCTTAAGGATGATGCTGTAATGTTGAAAAACATGCTGGCACAATTACAGCCTGGCGATATTTTGCTTGAGAAAACTCCTTTCACACTCACAGACAAAAGTATCCCAGGTCATTTTGGTCATGCAGCGATTTACATAGGCACAGCCGATCAGCTTCGTGAAATGAACGCACTAGATTTACCTATAGTGCAAAAAAATCTAGCTAAAATCACTGAAGGTCGCGGCGTAGTTGAAGCTTTAAGAAACGGCGTGCAGCTTAATAAACTGCAAGACTTTATGAATGTGGATGACGTGGCGATTTTGCGCCCTAAAAATCTCACTCTGGCAGATCGACTAGAAGCAGTAGAACTTGCGTTAGGGAACTTAGGTAAGAAATATGACTTTAATTTTGACGTCAACACTACCGATACTATCGTCTGTTCCGAGCTAGTTTACATCGCCTATCCGCAGGTAGATTTTGTCACTAAGAATGTACTCGGCAGCTTTGCCATAACGCCAGACGACATTGCTTTACGAGCAGGCGCTACTGAGGCCGACCCTTTGCAACTAGTGTTATTCGGTCATGATGGCAAGCTGGTGTTTGACAATGGCAGCGACAGCAAACTAGATGAGAATGGCTTAGCCTTGTATGAAAAGTTAGTGAAAGGCAAGTCGATGCCAGGCGAAGACAATCGCCCCAGCGTGCGTGCGTCTTTTACTGGCTTTCTATAAAAGCTCTTAGCTTAACTTCAAAACCACATGAATCGCAGACAGTTTTTACTTAGCACAGCGGCACTTGGCCTATCAACCAGCGCCGTTGCGGGCATCAGACTTTGGCCTGAATCTGGATTCACCAACCCATGTTTATCTGGTCTGCCAGACGAGTTAAAAAATCACCCACTGATGGCACAAATTTGGGCAGGCATTGACGCAAGCCAAGTGTGGGATTGCCATGCCCATATCATGGGAGCGGGCGATAGTGGCAGTGGTGCATGGTTTAACCCTAATATGGAAAGCTGGATGCACCCGATTTTAAAAGTGCAAAAGAATTTTTATATGAATGGTGGCTGCATCGTTGAGCATAATGAAGATGCCAGTTTTGTAAGGCGCATGACGCAATTGGCGAGCGAGATGCCACACGGTTATAAAACCATGCTGTTTGCCTTTGATTGGTTTCGCGATGAGCAAGGTGTGGCTGATAGTAAAAGTTCTATATTTCATGTGCCTAATGAATATGCGGCAAAAATCGCTAATCAATATCCACAGTATTTTGAATGTGTCGCTTCGATTCACCCATATCGTCCAGATGCTATAGATGCACTAGAAAAAGCTCACAGCGAAGGTGCTTGCGCCATTAAGTGGCTGCCTACAGGTATGAATATAGACCCAGCATCGCCTAAATGCGCTAAGTTTTACCAAAAGTTGCATGATTTAGATATGCCCATCATTAGTCACACAGGCCGCGAAAGTGCAGTAAAAGTCGGTAACCAGGCTTTTGGTAATCCGTTGAAAATGCGCACAGCGCTAGACTCTGGCGTGCGCGTGGTACTCGCTCACTTCGCAAGTGATGGTTATGACGATGACTTAGACAATCAGAATAAAACAGTAAAAAGTTTTGATTTGTTTACTCGCATGATGGATACAACCGCTTATCAACATTTAGTATTCGGCGAAATTTCCGCAATCACCTTATTTAATCATGCGTGGGTTATTAAGCCTCTTCTATCACGCTCAGATTGGCACGGACGCTTGCTCAATGGCACTGATTATCCGTTGCCCGCCATATTGCCACTTGTTTCCACCAAGCAGCTATACCGAGAGGGGTTGCTGGAAGAGTCACATTTATTATTTTTAAAGGCATTACGCAATTACAATCCGCTAATGTTTGATTTTGCTTTAAAACGTTTAATTCAATGGCAGGGTGTAGGATTTTCAAAAGAGACTTTTGAAACAAGAAGAGTTTTTGATACAGAATTAATTAAAACAAAAGCATAACAAGAAAAGCAAAGGGGGAGCGTCATGGAATCATTATTTTTAATGCTGGGATTATTGGGGATAGTCGTCACAATTGGCGGCATAACGGGCTTTTTCTCACTATTCTCGTCCAACAATAAAGACACCAAGATTAAAGAAGTTGAGCGAGAAACTGAAAAGTTAAGCCTTGAAATCACTCGATTAAGCACGCGACTGGATACCCTAAAAAAATTTGTGGAAAACCAGCAACAGAACACGTCGCTGCCAATTGCTGCACTTAAAGCAGAGGTGCCTAGTATGATCATTGAGCCAGTGGCTGAGTCTGCGATTGAAACGAGTGCCTCAACAACCCTCAATACAAGCTCTGATAACGACTTAACTGAGCAAGCTTTGGCTTCTGTAAAACCAAACATTCACGCAGCAGGCGCTCAAGAAATCTCTATCAAACGAGTCAGCGCTTCGACCACAAGTTCTGCTGCGCCAAAAACCATCACAAGACCCCCAATTAAACTAGCCGAGCCTAACTTTCTTGAAAATGGTATTACCGCTGCAAAAGATTGGCTATTTGGCGGCAACACGCTCGTGCGTTCTGGCATCGTGATTTTGTTTATCGGCATTAGCTTTTTACTCAAACTTGCGGTTGATAATGGCTTTATTCCTATTGAGTTACGTTTAGCCGCGGTTGCTTTAGGCGGCATTGCTTTACTGGTAGTCGGCTGGCGCTTGCGCGACAAACGCACTGAGTACTCATGGGCTTTACAAGGTGGTGGTATCGGCATTTTATACCTCACGATTTTTGCCGCATTGAAGCTGTATCAATTAATACCTGCAGGCGCTGCTTTTCCATTGCTGGTTGCAATCGCATTTCTTTCAGCATTCATCGCGGTCAAGCAATCTGCCATGCCACTCGCCGTACTCGGCTTTGCAGGCGGCTTTTTAGCGCCTGTACTTACCTCAACTGGGCATGGTAGCCATGTGGCGTTGTTTAGCTATTACCTAGTGCTAAATTTGGCGATTGCTTATGTTGCATTCAATAAGAGCTGGCGCCCACTAAACGTGCTTGGTTGGGCTTTCACGTTTGTCATTGGCACTTTGTGGGGTGCGAAAAACTACGTGCCAGACAACTTTGCCACCACCGAGCCATTCCTAATTATTTTCTTCCTGTTGTTCACAGGCATTGCAGTGTTATTCGCCCATCGCCAAGCGGCAAAAGCGAGTGATTATGTAGACGCTACTTTAGTCTTTGGCACACCATTAGTCGCGTTTAGTCTGCAATATGCTTTGCTGAGAGATTCACATTTCGGCCTTGCTTACAGCGCGTTAGCACTTGGTGTGTTCTATACAGGTTTAGCTTGGTGGGTGCTAAAGCATAAACTCGAAACGCTGAAATTCTTGGGTGAATGCTTTTTAGCACTAGGCATAGGCTTCATCACGCTGACTTTACCATTAGCGTTAGATGGTCGCTGGACGTCTGCCGCTTGGGCTGTTGAAGGTGTGGGCTTGTTATGGGTGGGTTTACGTCAAAATCGCACATTCCCGACTTTGTCAGGTCTTGCCTTACAAATACTCGCAGCCTTAGCCTTTATTAAGGGCTGGGGACTTACTGGTTACACAGGAGTGACTAACCAAAATATGTATTTAGGCGTTGGATTTATCGCGCTTTCTGGCTGGGCATGTGGTGCTTTGTGGAATAAATTACGTCCTGAAAAGTTCTCATTACTGACCACACTGTTAGCTTTGTGGGGCTGGTTATGGTGGGTGTCATCGGGCTTAACTGCCGTTGATGAGTTGTTAGATAAAGACTTATTCATGCATGCAAGCCTCGCATTTATCGCCATCACTAGCGTGTTGTTGCCATTTGTTTCGCGCTTTTTTAGATGGGAGAAACTTGCGAAATTTAGCCTGCTATTAATGCCAGCCATGGCAATCACCCTACTTTGGGAGTTATTCTTAGCTGCGTTTGATAACAAACACCCATTTGCCTACTTCGGTGCTTACAGCTGGATTGGAGCTTTTGCCGCATACATCTGGCTGATTAAACGTGACCATATTCCAAATGGCTCGTTTTTACGCGCACCATTGTTATGGATAGGTGCAATTGTTGGCGTGATGGAATGGCAATATCAGCTTGGGCTATATGTGCAAGAATCCAACGTTTGGAAAGACATTGGCTGGGCAATCATTCCAATTGCCATTGTATTGGGCATCACACGCTGGCAGTTCGCTAAAAAGAGTGCGCTTACTAGTGAGCAACTAAGCAGCGCCCACACTTGGGCTTGGATTGGCTGCGTGCCACTAGTTGCGTCACTAATCGGTTGGTTTATGTTCATGTCGCTTAACTCAAGCGGCAACGCAGCGCCATTGCCTTATGTGCCGCTTATTAATCCGCTAGATATTACCTTAGCCGCCGTACTACTATTGTTATTCATCTGGCATCGCGGTGTGTATAAACATTTAGGCAAGCTGCAAAGCATGATGCCTGTAATACCTAGCCTCATGGGCTTTACCTTGCTCAATGGTATATTGTTGCGCACGCTGCATCATTGGGTAGGCACGCCATTCGAATGGGCGTCAATATTCACCAACTCTACCGTGCAAATGTCGTTCACATTCTTGTGGGGCATCACAGCCTTCGCACTCATGCTGCTTGCACATAAACGTGGTCAACGCCAAATTTGGATTGTTGGCGCAGCATTAATGGGCTTAGTGGTGGCTAAATTATTCTTGCTCGATTTATCACAACATGGCTCGGTTGAACGCATCGCTTCGTTCATAGGTGCAGGTTTGATGTTGCTGGTGATGGGTTATTTTGCGCCACTACCGCCAGTTAAAAAAGAACTTCATACCGCTTAAAAATAGAAATCTAAAAATAAGAACAGACTCAAAAAGGATATAGCCATGAAAAAAACTAAACTCATGATTGCTGGCTTGCTCGTTGTGCTTACGCCATCCGCAATGGCTGCCAACTTTAAGTTAGATGCCAATGGTAACGAGCCATTTTACCAAACCAATATCAGCAAAGAGGTCTATCAATACACGCACAGCAGCACACTGCAAGACCTGACCATACAAAACGCGTCAGGCGAACAAGTGCCATATGCGCTAATGCCTTATGAGGATTTACATCCACAAACCACAACGCACCAAGACAGCAAGCCGCTGATTATTTATCCGATTAAAGAAAGTGCGCTGGGCAACCCAAACGAGTTACGTATTCATTTACAGAAAGGTGCAGGCAATACTTCACTTGATATTGTTTCAAGCGACGGCGAAGCTGCGGCTAGCAAAAAAACCAATGCCATTTATCTGCTAGATGCTGGCAAAAAACATGCGCCTTTAGAGACTATTTCAGTTGATTGGCAAGGCGTGGACGGCAAGTTGCTCACGTTAGAAGTGCTGATTAGTAACGATTTACAAAGCTGGTCGCATGCAGGAAATGCCGTATTACTCAAAACTGTTAATGCCAACAATAGTCTATTACAAAATACCATTTCGCTAGATAGCCCAACCGAAGCACGCTATTTACAAATTCGCGCCACGGATCCAAGTAGCTCCAGCTTTAACCTCACAAAAGCCAATGCGGAATACAGCAAAGTGCAAAGCATCGCACCTCAACTAGTGCTGCAAACAATTCAATTTATCGAACGCAGCGAAGACACTAAAAATGGCTTAGTGAATATCGATTTCGAATCTTCCGGACATTTTCCTGCAAGTTACTTGCATGTCAAACTACCGCAAAATAACACGATTACCAATGCAACCATACAGGTGCGTAACAATACCAACGAGCCTTGGGAATACCTCACAAGCGCATCGGTGTATCGCCTGATGCAACAAGGCAAAACTTTCACTAGCCCTGACGTAGTTTTATCGCCAACTGCTGCTCGTTATTGGCGCCTGCAATTCAACCAGGCAAGCGGCGGTATCGGCGCAGAGAACCCAAGTTTATCTTTAGGCTGGCTACCATCCACTGTGGTATGGAACGCACGCGGACAAGCACCCTTCACACTCCATGTTGGTGAAAAACCTAGCATTGTTAACAACGTTTCAATCGCTAGCTTAATTCCGGAATACAAAATTGAGAAAATCCAAACTCTAGCAAATGCAGGCCTTACATTAGAAGTGAGTACTAACAACACAACAACTGAACAAGCAAACACTTGGACTGCACCTATTGACTACAAACGCTGGCTGCTATGGGGTGGTTTATTTTTAGGCGTGCTGCTATTGGCTGGCATGGCATTTTCATTACTTAAAACTGATACTAAAGAATAGATACGTCCAAATAAAGTATTCAAATAAAAACTAGAAAATAGGAATCAATCCATGAGTAATCAATTCACATTAATGAGTGAGCAGCGTTTTCGACCATTCTTTTTTACACAGTTTTTAGGCGCATTTAACGATAACGTATTTAAAACCGCGCTCATTACACTGGTGGCTTTTCATGCTTCAAGCCTGAGTAGCATAGATGGTGCAACACTCGCCACTTTGCTGCCAGGGTTATTTATTTTGCCGTTCTTTCTATTCTCCGCCACCGCGGGGCAAATCGCCGATAAATTCGAGAAGTCGCAAATCATTCGGTATGTAAAAATATTTGAAATAGGGATTATGACTTTCGCCAGCGCTGGATTCTTTTTGCATAACATCTGGCTGCTAGCCGCAGCCTTATTCATGATGGGCATGCATTCAACCATATTCGGCCCAGTTAAATATTCTTACCTGCCACAGCATCTAAAAGAAGCGGAACTCATAGGCGGCAATGGCATGGTGGAAATGGGTAGTTTCGTAGCAATTTTGTTAGGCCAAGTATTAGGCGCATCACTTGCCACCGTTGCACATCACGAGCTATTTACCAGTATCGCCATTATTGCCATTGGCTTTTTAGGTTACTTTAGTAGCCGAGGCATACCCACCTCCCCTGCCGCGGACGCTAACCTCAAAATCAATTGGAACCCCATCACCGAAACGGTAAAAAACATTAAATTTATTTGGGCAGACCAAACCATATGGCTAGCGATTGTTGGTATTTCTTGGTTCTGGTTTTACGGCGCAACTTTATTAGCGCAATTCCCAAATTTTGCAAAAGACATCTTGCTAGGCGATGAAAGTGTTTTTATTTTACTGCTGTCTATTTTCTCAATCGGCATCGGCATTGGTTCACTCATGTGCGAAAAGCTATCCAAAGGGAAGTTAGAAGTGGGATTGGTGGTATTCGGCGCCATCGGACTCACTATATTTGGCGCTGATTTATACTTTTCTAGCACTTACCTGCATGAAACTGTAAATCTTAAAGCCATGTTCGATTACAAATCATTTATCACCTACAGCCATGCTTACAACCCTGATGTATACAGTTTTAACCATGAGTCCGTGGCACGCTGGCGCTTGTTGGCTGATATTGCCTTAACAGGTTTCTTTGGCGGGCTTTATATCGTCCCCCTATACGCCCTAATTCAATCACGCGCTGAAAAAAGCCATCAATCCCGCGTAATTGCTGCTAATAATATTTTGAATGCCTTGTTTATGGTGGTTTCAGCGGGCTTCTCTATTCTCTTGCTCGGTAAAGGTCTTAATATTCCACAGTTATTTTTAGCCACCGCATTGCTTAATGTATTGGTGACTATCTACCTGTGTATTCGCCAACCTGAATATTTCAAAACATTTATGGCATGGATTAAATTAGCTAAATAACATGCATAAAATCAATCAGACGTTACTTTCATCCAGTTTGTTATTGGCCAGCACACATGTTTTTGCACTAAATTTTGATGCCGAAGATGAAAAATTAGGGCTTTACCCTGAAAACAGCATGGCACTGACTACGGGGCAGTCATGCACAGAAAGCTGTGCGGCAGATAGCCCCGGACAAATGTTTTGGTATTTTAATAAAGAAAAAATTGTCGTCAAAAAATGGTTCTGGGATGCTGACTCCACAGATGAAAATATGGCGGTTAAGGATTTACCACCATTGATTTGGGTTGGGGCGGAAGGTGTGGTGACCGATGCCGTATTGACTGAAAATGGCAAGCAAGTTCAAGCCAGTGGTAGCCAAGACATGAGCCTGCGTCTTGCGCCTAAAATTGCCACTAATTTATCTTACTGGAATGACAGCACATTACAATTTTTTAGTCAGCGTAGTGTAAGAATTCGCGGCAATTGGTCTAATGAAGCATTAGATTTTGCAGGCAAAACTTCTAAATACACTCAGCCGTTATGGATTACAGCACACACTATTTGGCCTGAGGATTATAAAATAGATCTATTAGGGCAGCTTAAGCCATTACAAAAAGAAGAGAGCTTAAAGTCTTTAGTGCAATTTGAAAATGGTGGCGCTAAAAGTGCGTATGAAAGTCGTTTGTTATGGGCCAAAAACGCGCTTCCTACTGAAAATGAACCAAGGCAACTGGCTGGCAAAGCCGTCATTGGGTTCTTGCTTAACGGTGCGCAAGGTGATGATGACGAAGCGCACGGCGGCCACTTTGCGGTGGTAACTGGTCGCATGGAACACAGTGGCGATTACTCGCGATGGTTGGTGAATAACTTTTATAATCTCGCATCCAATAGTGAAAAAGGCATTATTGCCGCCGTGACACCAATGGATAAATACCTAGCAGACTTAAATAGTGGGCAAAGTTATTATCGTCCATCTTATATGTTGGTCGCGGTGTTAAAAACGTACAAAGTTCCTACACAATTCCAAGCAGCTATCAATAAAACCTTTACGCATTTTTATCGCAATGATTTGGTTTATGAACACTCACGTAATAACTGTGCGGGTATCAGCATTGATGCTTTACGCGCCCTAGGTTGGAACATCCCAACCCGTGGTGTAGAAAGCCTACTTAAAGCCACCGCAGCTTACTTTTACGTGAGCGCCACAGAAATGAGCCTAAGCAAAGGCCGTGCGATTTATGATTATCTCAACACCGAAACTACGCGTCTTTTTCCAGCGGTGACGTTTGATGCAATTGGTGAAGATCTATTACTAGGCGCCAATCAATGGTCAAGCAAGCTTTACACAGACCATAACCCAACTACACCTTTTACGCGCCAAATTGGCGAAGATATTGAAGCGATTTACTTTGTACGTATTCCGCAAATTCCCTCAAGCCGCGCTTTTGGTTTAGCACCTGTGTATAGCTTTGATCAATACATGCATCAGGCACCTGCTGACCGCAGCCAATGGAAGATCATACCAACCACGCCAAATCCTCTTCCTGAGGCACTTAAAGATGGTGCTGCTTTAAAGTTAGCGTCACCATCATTACTACCATTACCAGTAGCTGCTGTATTAATATTTATTATGGGTGGATTGGCTTGGATAAGACGCAAACTGCTGAAGCGCAGCGCTGCAAACTAGTCGTCAGCTAATATAAATCTAATGAATTTCATTAGCTGACATTCATGACTCTAGTCATACTATTAATTCAACACAGGCTTATAGTAGCAACACGTTAAGCAGAAATGCGATGCGAAATTAAACTAAAAAGGAGAATTATTATGTGGACAACACCAGCAGCTACAGAAATGCGTTTTGGTTTCGAAGTTACAATGTACGTAATGAATAAATAGTTTAAATAATAAGCTCAGGCTTATGCAAAAGGGTGCTTTATGCACCCTTTTTTGTTATCTACCGTATGCATTGAATGATTCAAATTCTTACTTATTAATCACAAATTCTTTCGGTAAAAATACCCAAATCTTGCCTGCTTGCTTCATGGCACCGGCCTTGGCACCTGCTTCATTGCCATCACCCCAATAGAAGTCAGCGCGCACGCCACCTTTAATCGCACCGCCTGTATCTTGCGCCATCATCAAACGCTTTAGCGGCTTAGAACTGTTCGGCTCCGTGGTAGATAAAAATACCGGCGCGCCTAACGGCACATATTTTGGATCTATAGCCACAACGCGTTCAGCTAGAATAGGCACGCCCAGCGCTCCCAATGGGCCTGGCAAGCCCGCGGGCAGCTCTCTAAAGAATACGTAGCTGGGATTGCTATTCAGTAATTCGCGTAGCTTGGCTGGGTTATTGCGCGCCCAATTTTTAATGCCATTCATAGAGGCATTAGCCATGGTCAACTCACCACGTTCTACTAGTAAGCGCCCAATAGAGTTATAAGTCATTCCATTTTGGTCTGCATAGCCCACATGCACTTGCTCACCACTTTCTAACTGCACTAGCCCTGAGCCTTGCACTTGTAAATAAAAAACATCAATGATGTCATCTATGTACATAAACTCACGGCCTTTTAACGGTGCAGCATCTGACTCAATGTCAGCACGATTGTAATAGGGTACTAATTTATTTCCCACCAATCGACCACGTACACGCTTGTATTTCAGCTCTGGGAACAAGCTATCCAGCTCGACCGTCACCAAATCAGTTGGCACTTGGTATAAGGGATTAGGATATTTGGCAGATTTAAAACGACTGCCTCTTAGTATTGGCTCGTAATAGCCTGTGATTAGGCCGCTATCAGTACCATCAATATTGGTCGTTTTATAAACCGAGAAATTTTGTTTGAAATAGGCAAGTATAGCTTCTGAATTAGGCTTATTGGCTGTTTGGCTATTAAGTTGCGTGGCAGCATTACAGACTCTTTGCCACATAGGTTTATTGATAAGGGTACTGCAACTTTGCATCCAAGCTGGCCAAGATAGGCTCAAATCAGATAAATTTTGTTTACTTTGACCTAAGCCATCTACCTCTTCCCATAACGCGGGTTTTAATAAACCGTAGTCAGCGATTTTAGAGTCAGCAGGCTTTACATCTGTGGGTTTTACATCCGTGGGCTTAGCATCTATTAACGGTCTATCAGGCTCAACAATTTGTACAGGGCTAGTATCAGGCAATGCCTTTACAGCATTTTTATTGGGGCTACAGTCGCACTTAGCAATTGGCTTAGTGGGTGGGCTTGCTTTTGGACTTTTACTTGCACATGCAGTAAGACCACCGCTAATAAACGCCACCAAAATAAGTGCTGTAATTCTTTTTATCAATTGATTGTCATCACTTTAGAGATTAAACGAGAAATTAAGCACTAATGCAAAACTCTAGGCATATCAAGGGTAAATGGTGGAATCACAACATCAAACTGCGTACCGTCATCTGCCACCATTTGATAAGTGCCATGCATTTCACCCATGGGCGTACTCAATACTGTGCCGCTGGTATATTCAAAATGTTCATTCGGATTCAATAAAGGCTGTGCACCAACTACACCTAAACCTTTGACCTCCTGCTGCTCACCATTCGCCTCTTGAATTATCCAATGACGGCTAATTAACTGCGCCGCAACATTACCAGTGTTAGCGATTTTAACGTGGTAAGCAAACGCGTAGCGATTTCGTGCAATATCTGATTGATCTGCAAGAAATTCCGTTTCAACCGTGACGGTGCATTCGTAATGCTTATCTGTGGTCATTTTGTAATCAAACCTTCAGATGGTGAGCTTGGGCTAGCTGAGTATAGTTTTTTAGGCATACGGCCAGCTAAATAAGCTTCACGCCCTGCTTCAACCGCTTTTTTCATGGCGGATGCCATCAACACAGGATCTCGCGCTGCGGCAATAGCGGTATTCATCAACACACCCTGACAACCCAGCTCCATGGCAATCGCCGCATCAGAAGCCGTGCCCACGCCAGCATCCACCAGCACTGGGATTTGAGCATTAGCAATGATGATTTGCAGATTCCATGGGTTTAAAATGCCCATGCCAGAGCCGATTAAAGACGCTAATGGCATCACAGCACAACAACCAATTTCTTCTAACTGCTTGGCAATGATAGGGTCATCAGAACAATACACCATCACGTCAAAACCATCTTTTACCAATGTTTTTGCCGCCGCGAGCGTTTCTATCATGTTCGGATACAAGGTATTAGGATCTCCTAATACTTCTAGTTTCACCAATTTGTGACCATCTAACAACTCACGTGCTAAGCGCAAGGTACGCACGGCGTCATCTGCAGAATAACAACCCGCAGTATTCGGCAGATAAGTAAATTCTTCTGGTGGTAAAAAATCCAACAAAGAAGGCTCGCCAGCATTCTGTCCAATGTTAGTACGACGTATCGCCACCGTGATAATTTCTGCACCGCTAGCATCAATCGCCGCACGTGTTTGCGCGAAATCTGCGTATTTACCAGTGCCCACTAATAAGCGGGATTGATAGCTTTTACCTGCAATTTTTAATAAGTCTAACAATTTTTTATCCTTTTAACATTGTAGTTTAGTGGTTAACGCAGCGTCTTAATCTCAAGTCCGACCTAAGTCTTTTTCGACCCTAACCGCCACCTACCGCACCGACTATTTCCAACTTATCGCCATCTGCCAACCGTGTATCTGCAAACTGACTGCGCGGCACTATTTCACCATTACATTCAATAGCGAGGCGCTTACCTTCTAAATTTAGATTAACCACCAATTGCGCTACTGTGAAATTTTCCGCATCAAAACTGCGTGGCTTACCGTTGATAATGATTTGTATCGTGACTGACATAGCGTGTACTTTAGCAAGAAGTAAAAATTTATGCGCAGCATAAAATAATTACATTATAAAACATCATTTTACGAAATTAGTAGCCCGTATAGCAAACCTTATCTCTACTATTTTAGCGTACCGTTGTTATCACTCAGGATGAAATCATACTGGAACCTAAAAACTTATCGCCTACGGACTGAACAAAATGACTCCCTGCCAGTCTTGATTATAGTTAATGATAAAAATCGAATAACACTATTTTTCTGGGTTAAATATCATGAATAGATTGGTGCGCATCCGGTATAAAATGATTCTTCAATTATTTGGGGGGGGTGGTCACTATGAGTCACATCACTGAAATGCAATTTATTGCCAGACCTCACCATACGCCAGAGGACTTTTCTGACCGCGTAGCTTTAGCCATGACCAAAATATTGCGTTTCTTTGCAGATACTTTTTTTGCCAATCGCTATGGGCATCGTGCTGTTGTGTTGGAGACTGTAGCTGCCGTGCCAGGCATGGTGGCTGGGGCTTTACAGCATTTAAAAGCCATTCGTCTTATGCAACCTGATAATGGCTGGATACGCAAACTTTTAGATGAAGCCGAAAATGAGCGCATGCATTTAATGACGTTTATTCACATTGCCCAGCCCAATCGATTTGAACGCGGCTTAATTATGTTGGCTCAAGGTATTTTCTATAATCTTTTCTTTCTACTTTATTTGATTTCATCTAAAACAGCGCATCGCTTGGTGGCTTACTTTGAAGAAGAAGCAGTTTACAGCTATACAGAATATCTAGCAGGTGTTGATAATGGCACCTATGAAAATGTTCCAGCGCCGCAAATTGCTATTGATTATTGGCAGCTAGATGCGAACGCTAGGCTTAGAGAAGTGATTATTGCTGTGCGCGATGACGAAGCTAATCACCGTGATGTAAACCATTATTTTGCAGATGTTTTAACCAATAGCTAATCCTAAACAGCCGTCAGTATGACGGCGCATTTGTCTTAACATCATAAGTGCTTGATCCAAGTTATTCAACATCATCCTTACCGTAATGAATTTCATCGTTGTACAATATCGAAATTATTTTACTACACACTCATTTAGACGCGCATTCCCGCGCTCATTTAAAAGGTAAGCAATGAAAGTTCAAAGCCAAATCGCAGACATCAATACCGCAACCGGTGTGATGCGCACGTATATTCATCGCCCTGTAGGCGGCAAGCCAAGTGCTGACGGCAAGTTTCCTACTGTATTGTTTTATTCTGAAATTTTTCAGCAAACTGGTCCAATTGAAAGTGCCGCTAAAATCATCGCTAGCCATGGTTATGTAGTACTGGTGCCTGAAGTGTTTCATGAATTAAACCCAATTGGCACGATATTGGCATATGACGATGCTGGTCGCGATAAAGGCAATGCGGACAAAGCTGCCAAAGATGTGCAAGATTACGACACAGACAACCAAGCCATGATTGAGTTTATTAAACAACAGGATTGGTATGAAGGTAACATTGGCGCAATGGGCTTTTGTATCGGCGGCCATCTAGCTTTCCGTGCAGCACTACAGCCAGAAATCAAAAGTACCGCTTGTTTCTATGCAACCGATTTACATTCCATGACCATCCCAAATAAACCGGGTCAACACAGTATGGAGCGCCTAAGCGATATTACAGGCGAACTTTTGATGATTTGGGGCAAGCAAGATAACCACATCCCAACCGCTGGTAGAACTCAAGTGTATAACAAGCTAACTGAAGCTAACCTCACGTTCACTTGGCATGAGTTTAATGCACAACACGCTTTTATGCGTGATGGCGATGAGCGTTACGATGCTCAAACGGCAATGCTCTGCTACCAATTAGCGTTGAACTTGTTCAGCCGAACAATGTAATCGCAATAATACTTTTAAAAAGCACCTTAATTTGTAAAAAGCCCTTGTTTAGCCGTATCGCGGATTGCCGCGACGGCTGGATGATCAAAACGCCGCTCAACTGAAATGGCGTAGTAATAATCTTGCACTTCTTCAGTTTTGCCAAGTTCAACAACCCCAAATTGCCGCGTAATTTCCGACGCAATGACTGAGGGTGCCATAAAAATACCGATACCAGCTTGACCAAAAGCTTTCATCAATGCGCTATCATCAAACTCCCCAACAATTTGTGGGCGAATACGCTCCGCATCAAACCAGCGCATCAGCCTACGACGCATTGCAGTATCTAGACTCGGCACTAATAATGGCGCCTGATTCAAGCTCGCTGGGAAGCCTTGCTGATACTTGGCTGCCAGTGTAGGTGTGGCAAAAAAGCTGATGCCACATTCACCCAGTTTATGGTTATTCCCCTTGATGTCCAATTGCTCAGGCATGGGTCTATCTGACAGCACCAAATCAAGACGATGTATGGCTAAATCGCCTAGCAACTTATCTAACTTATCTTCTCTGCAGATAATTTTGATTGGCTCACTCAGCGCCATGGCAGGTGCAAGTAGGCTGTAAACGATGGATTTAGGCATGACATCCGCAATACCCACTCTAAAAGTTGTCACTTGCTTCACCGTACCGCCACTCAAGGCCTGCTCCATCTCTGCGCCTATTTCAAATATCTCATCTGCATAAGATAATGCTAAACGCCCTGTTTCAGTAAGCTCTAAGCCGCGCCCAACTCGTTTAAACAAGGTTGCTTCAAGTGAAGCTTCTAACAACCCAATCTGCCCACTAAGGGTTTGTGGTGTGAGGTCAAGCTGTTCACTAGCGCGTGCAATACTGCCCGCGCGCGCTACTTGCCAAAAATAATTTAATTGTTTGTAGTTCAACATAATCGGTTAACCATCAGTTTTTTACGAATTATATATCAGTATAATCTTTATTTTTACGATGTGTTAATTCACCTAGTATAGCTAAACGTTAATGCTTACTTAGGAGATTAAGATGCAACTTGATATTCAAACCAATGGTTTTTCATTGACAGACGGAATCCGTGATTACGCCACACGCCGCATGCAGTTCGCCCTAGATAGAAATGATGGGCATATCATGCATGCACGTATCAGCCTAGCTGATATCAATGGACCGCGTGGTGGCATAGATAAAAAATGCCAGATTAATTTGGTGTTGGCTGGGCACAGTAACATTGTCATAGAAGACACCGAAGCTGACTTGTATGTCGCCATTGATCGCGCGAGTGACCGTTGCGCTCGTACACTGACCAGAAGACTGGAAAAGCTACGCGAGCATTCTTATGATCCCGCACCGACTCCGTTAGTTACTGAGGACTAAGAAAACTTACTTTACCAATACTTTAGCTTGAGCAAACTGAAGATTATATTAACCGCTTAATTTTGATGTTTTGGAGTTCGCAATGAAACGTATTATTTATTTTTTAGCCACCAACCTTGCCATTATGTTGGTGCTTTCACTAACCATGCGCATACTTGGGGTAGAGCCTTACCTTAATGCCAACGGTCTGGACTTAGGCAATCTACTGGCCTTTGCCGCCATCATGGGCTTTGGTGGTGCATTTATCTCATTGGCAATGTCTAAGTGGTCTGCCAAGCGCATGTCTGGTGCGGTAGTCATTGAAGAGGCACGTACGCCTACTGAAACTTGGTTGATTAAAACAGTGCGTGCTCAGGCCGATATGGTCGGCATCAAGATGCCAGAAGTCGCTGTATTTGACTCGCCTGAGGTCAACGCTTTTGCAACGGGCATGACTAAAAATAGCTCATTAGTAGCGGTATCAACAGGCTTACTTAATAAAATGAGTAAAGATGAAGCTGAGGCTGTGCTGGCTCACGAAGTTTCGCATATTGCTAATGGCGACATGGTAACGCTTACCTTAATTCAAGGCGTGGTGAATACTTTTGTAATGTTCCTCTCACGCGTCATTGGCTACGCGGTGGATAAAATTATTTTCAAAACTGAAAAAGGTACAGGTCCAGCGTTCTTTGTCACGATGATCATTGCAGAACTACTATTGGGCGTACTAGCTTCCATTATCGTCATGTGGTTCTCACGTCAGCGTGAGTTCCGTGCAGATGCTGGTGCGGCAAAGTTATCAAGTGCTAAAAAGATGATTGCTGCATTAGAACGTTTGCAAGCTGAACACGAACCATCTGCTTTACCTAAACAAATGGCGGCTTCCGGAATTTCTGGAGGTGGGTCTAGCGGCTTTAAACGCTTGTTCTCAAGTCATCCAGACTTGTCTGAACGCATTTCTGCGTTGCGTAGTAATTCATAAAATTGAGATGAAAGAATGAAAATGAAACGTGTTGAGCTGTTCTTAGAACACTTTATGTTTGGAAGTCGTTGGCTGTTAGTACCGTTCTACCTCGGTTTAATTGCAGGCATTGCCTTGTTACTGGTTAAGTTTGGCAAGGCATTCTTCGCCCTAGTACCGACGGTATTTGGTGGGGATAGTGGCGCAGCATTATTAGGGATTTTGACTCTAGTAGATATTACATTGGTCGCAAATTTACTGCTGATTATCATCTTTGCGGGTTATGAAAACTTTGTCTCTAAAATTGATACGGGTGACAATGAAGACCGCCCAGAGTGGATGGGGCATGTTGGATTTTCCGACTTAAAACTAAAGCTTATTGGCTCTATCGTGGCGATTTCTGGGATTGAATTGCTTAAATACTTTATCAACGTAAAAGAAGTATTAGCTGAGCCTAATGGTAATTATCAGCTTGCCTGGTTAGTGGGTATTCACTTAACACTAGTATTTTCTGGTGTAATGTTTGCGCTAATGGATAGAATTGCTAGTGGTAACCATGGCGCTAAAACTAAATAAGGTTTCACAGTGCTGAATGCTAAAACTACATTTAGTCGCCGCATCGTGCCATGGCTAGCACTGGGCGGCTTAATAGCACTCGCGTCTATGGTGGTTGCACCGTTTCTTGCACCTATCGCATGGGCAGGTGTTTTAGCTTATGCATCATGGCCAGTGGCTGAGCGAATTCGTTGCTGGTGTAACAACAAAGATACACTGGCGGCCTTTTTAGCTACGGCATTGCTAGCACTGACGCTATTTTTACCGTTAATTTGGCTCATCTGGCTGGCTCAACTTGAGCTCGGTCATTTATTTCCTGCGCTTCAGGCGTTTTTAGCGAACCCTCCACCGGTCCCAGAAACATTACGCAGTCTACCTTGGCTAGGTGAATGGTTAATGCAACAGCAGGCTCACTTTACCGCCAATCCCAATGGTGCTTCATTAGTATTTAAAACTTGGCTTGCTGCACATACAGCAGACCTGAGCATGCTAGCGGGTGGACTAGGTAAAAGCTTGGCAAAAATGATATTCGTTGTCGTTATTTTATTTTTCTTCTTTCGTGACGGCACGCGTATTGTGCGCGAATTACGTCACGTTTTAGAGCGATTTATAGGCGCACATGTTCACGACTATTTGCATGCCGCAGGCACCACTACTCGCGCCGTAGTATATGGCATTTTACTCACAGCTTTAGTGCAAGGTATGGTAGCTGGGCTTGGGTACTGGGTCGCAGGTTTAAGTTCACCTGTGATGTTTGGCGTATTGACGATGATATTAGCGCTTATCCCATTTGGTACCCCTTTAGCTTGGGGTGCTGCAGGACTGTTGTTATTGTTGCAAGGTGAAACTGGTGCGGCCATTGGTGTATGGATTTGGGGTGCAGCTATCGTTAGCCAACTCGATAATGTACTTAGACCTTTATTCATCAGTAGTATCAGCCCAATACCATTTCTATTAGTGTTGTTTGGCGTGCTAGGGGGACTACTTGCTTTTGGCTTGGTTGGACTATTTATAGGCCCAATTGTGCTGTCGGTTGTATGGGCAGTTTGGCGTGAATGGACTGCACATTTGGATCAAGTAACAGTAGATGAAGTAACAGTAGTTAATTAAAAAATAATACACATAAAAAACTTAGAAAGATAAATCAAATGGGTGAAATGCAAACAATTGGAACATGGTGGATGTGGTCAGGTTTTGGCCTATTCGTCGTTGCTATGCTGTCTATAGACATGTTCGCATTAGGTCGCAAAGGTGCGCACAAAGTCAGTGCTAAAGAGGCGCTCGTTTGGTCTTTCATTTGGTTCTCACTAGCGCTAGCGTTTGGTGGCGCATTGTGGGCTTGGTTAGACCATACTTCAGGGCGCGCAATTGCCGATGCCAAAACAATGGAATATATCACAGGCTATTTGCTGGAAAAAACCTTAGCGATGGACAATATTTTTGTTTTCGTCATGCTGTTCTCTTACTTTGCCGTGCCAATTGAATATCAAAAGCGCGTGCTGGTTTACGGCGTGCTAGGCGCGATTGTGCTGAGAGCGCTGATGATATTGCTTGGCGCCTGGTTGATTGCCGAATTCCATTGGGTGCTCTATGTGTTCGGCGCATTTTTGCTGATTACTGGCATCAAGATGTTTATTTTTGCAGACCAAGAGCCAAATTTGGCGAAAAACCCATTACTCAGTTGGCTGCGTCGCCATGTGCGTATTACTGATAGCTATCATGGTGACAAATTCTGGATTGTGGAAAAAGGCGTACGCTGGTTCACACCGATGTTTTTAGTCCTAGTTCTAGTCGAATTTTCTGACGTGATTTTTGCAATGGATAGTATCCCTGCTATTTTTGCTATCACTAGCGACCCATTCATCGTATTCACTTCCAACATTTTTGCCATTCTCGGTTTGCGCGCTCTGTATTTTTTATTGGCAGATATGGCAGATCGATTTCACTTACTTAAATATGGCTTAGCTGTGGTATTGATGTTTGTCGGTACAAAAATGTTGATTGTGGAGTGGTTTAAGATACCTGTTGCTGTTTCGCTCGCTGTGGTAATTGCCGTACTGGGTATTAGCATATTACTCAGCTTAAAAAGCACAAGCTACAAAGCTTTGCACAAGTAAAAACTTCAAAAAAGCACTGCCCTACGAGCCAATATCCATGCGGCTCTCGCATTCGACTTAGTGCTTCAGCACTTAGCGAGAATGGTGATGCCAAGAACTGGTACAGGGCAGTGCTTTTTTACTTTCTACTTACTTACAGATGCAAAAAAGCCCGCTTTCGCGGGCTTTTTAGTTTTAAATCTCAGCTTTTAACTTAGATTTCTAATTGTGGACGACCTGCTTCTGGCCAATCCAAGTGGAAGAACTCACCACGTGGTTTATCAGTACGCTCATACGTGTGCGCACCAAAGTAGTCACGTTGACCTTGTAGCAAGTTAGCTGGCAATACCGCACTGCGGTAACCATCGTAATAAGCCATCGCAGCAGCGAAACCTTGTGCTGGAATACCGTTTGTGACTGCCAAGGCAATCACTTTACGCCAACCTTCTTGACCATCGTTCATGGCTTGTGTGAAGTATGGATCTAACATCAAGTTTTTCAAACGTGAGTTCAATGCGTAAGCATCAGTGATTTTTTGCAAGAAACGTGCACGGATGATACAACCACCACGCCAGATTTGAGCAATTTCACCGAAGTTCAATTTCCAGTTGTAAGCCACTTGTGCTTTATCAATCAATTGGAAACCTTGCGCGTAAGCACAGATTTTTGAGCAATATAGAGCGTTTTTAATTGCGTCGATAATCGCTTTTTTGTCGCTTTCAACTTTAATTGCTGGGCCTTTTAAGATTTTGCTAGCTTCAACACGTTCTTCTTTCAAGCTTGAAAGTGCACGCGCATAAACAGCAGCAGCAATCGCGTTAGCTGGTGCGCCCAATTCAAGCGCATTCGCTGCAGTCCATTGACCTGTACCTTTTTGACCAGCAGTATCTAAAATCTTGTCTACCAAGAAGCCAGGACCCATTGGATCTTTTTGTTGCAGAATATCAGCAGTAATTTCAATCAAGAAGCTTGATAGTTCGCCTTTATTCCACTCTTCAAATACTTTACCGATTTCATTTGCCGGCATGCCAAGCAAGTTTTTCATCAACCAGTAAGCTTCACAAATCAATTGCATGTCGATATATTCAATACCGTTATGCACCATTTTTACGTAATGACCTGCACCGTCTGGACCAATGTACTCAGCACATGAGAAACCGCCAACAACTGGCTTACCTGGTGTACCGCCTTCCATAGGCTCGCCTGTGACAGCGTCCACTTTAGCAGCGATGTCGCGCCAAATTGGCTCTAAACTCGCCCATGCTTTACGTGTACCTGATGGCATTAATGAAGGGCCGAAACGTGCGCCAGTTTCACCACCTGAAACACCAGAACCGATGAAATCGATGCCTTTAACCGCTAATTCTTTTTCACGGCGGATAGTATCTGTCCACAATGAGTTACCACCATCAATAATGATGTCGCCTTGCTCTAAGAAAGGTAATAAAGCATTAATCGTAACGTCTGTTGCGCTACCAGCTTTAACTAACAAAATAATCTTACGTGGGCGTTTGATGCTTAAAACAAATGAAGCTAAATCAGCATGTCCTACAACACGCTCAAATGATGGCTCATTCTTTTTACATTCTTCAATGAAGTTCACCATTTTTTTAGAATCACGGTTGTAAACCGCAATGGTATAGCCATGATCGGCAATATTTAGAGCCAAGTTTTGGCCCATAACAGCTAGGCCAACTAGGCCAATATCAGCATTTTGTGTAGACATTTATCTTCTCTTTTGGAGTTGTTTAATGGAAAGGGTATTTTTGTACGCAAGATTATAAAACTTTTAGCGAATTAAATCGTTATAAATTCGCATAATTAGCGCTTTATTTTGGTTTTTTTACATGTTTATGGTAAAAATATTCGTCTTGTCTTTGACGCTAGGCAAACAATGCCAATTTAGCATCTAAAAATCACTACTTCTTCCTGAAGAATAGCCTGGTGGCACATCGTTTTGTAACTCTCCGCATTGCGCGCAACGATGGTCATGCATAGTGGGACTTAATACCAAATCTGCACTGCCGCAGAACTTACAGTGCTTAGCAGTTTCCACTGGCGCTTTATGATGTGTTTCATGGTGCTCGGTAGCCACTTTAGTGCTACCCAAACCGTATTTATTATCCATGGTGAGACCTCCATAGTTAATACCTGTAGTTAAAACAAGAATCAAAGATTGATGACTAAATTACGCCTTTTTAGATATGTAAGCAAGGCTTAAATAGTATTGCTAAGTTACTTTTTGACTTGTGCCTTGCAACCTGTATAAGCGACCTTTTCACCATCGTTTAAGGTCGTTGCGTCACCATTAATCAACAACGTAATCACGCCACTGGTAAAGCGATTACTATTGTCGGTAGATTTGGTTAAATTCACTTCATGGTCAGGGTAAATTAACCAAGCATCGTTACCATTATTTTGCATGCGCACATAAAACTGCTTTCCTTCATCACATGCATAGGCAATTGCGTTTTGTGGCGTGCGTGATTGCTCATTTACACCAGTGCTAAACGGGTTATAACCGAAAGAACTACATGATGGCTGCATCGCAATTAAAACTGCCACGATAATCCATTGATTTAATTTTTTTGTCATCTTCTTTAATCCTTAAAATTTACCGTACTTATTGCAAACCCAAATCATACACATGCACTAGACCTTTATGCATAAAAAATAAAGGGTTATACCCATCGAAATAACTTAACTTAAGTATCTTTATTAAAACCAGCGCGGCTTAACCTATCCAATACCGCCGCCCAATCTGGAGTATTGGGTGGTAATTCAACTAAAAGTCTATCTACTTTTAACGCATCTAGCTGATGCAAAGCACCATATAACTGCTCGGCTACCTCTGCTGGTTGTTTAGTTAACTGCATGACATAACAACGAGGCTTATCACCATCGCCGATTAACAAGGCCGCACAAGCTTTGCCTGCTTTTATTAGTTGCTCTGATGTATCAAGTAAGGCTGCTCTGTCTTTAAACAACAATAACGGCGTGCGAGGAGAGTAATGCAATGCATGCTGACCTGGCGCTTTGGGGGTTCCAACCGCAGCGGCGACTTTACTAGACTCAGCCACTTTCTTCTGTGGTCTGCCAGCTACTTTAGCAACCTCTACTTCGCTAATCATACCCGGACGTAGCAGTTGCCATTGACCATCTACCGCAACGCTCACAATAGTCGATTCAATCCCCACCTGGCACGCACCACCATCCAGCACTGGGATACTCTCACCTAAGCCAGCTTCAACGTGAGTCGCCGTGGTTGGACTAAGTTGAGTAAATAAATTGGCAGAGGGGGCGGCAACGCTTAATTTGCTTAGTTTTAGCAATTCCAGTGCTACTGGGTGATTCGGCACACGCAAGGCGATGGTTGGCTCGCCACCACGCACCACACGTGAAACATGATTCTTTGCTGGCAATATCAAGGTTAAAGCACCTGGCCAAAAGGTTTTAGCCAGTTTAACTGCCACCTCTGGAAAGTCCGTGACCCACTCTGCAACTTGACTTATATCGGCAATATGCACGATCAGTGGATGATCAGCAGGGCGCTGCTTTGTTGTGAATATTTTCTGCAACGCAATATCATTCGTCGCGTCCGCCGCTAAGCCGTAAACGGTTTCGGTAGGAATCGCCACAACTTCGCCATTTTGAAGCCTTATTGCTGCTTCTTCTAAACTAATGCGCATATAAAATAATTGCTGATACAAAACGACTATTTTACTACTTATGTCAGTTAACAATCATCATTTGCCTGTGATACGTTAAAATAGCGCATCTCTATCAATTAAGAAACCATCATGAAACAAACGCCAGTTAAAGAAATCACCGTAGAACATAATCCTGCGCAAGCAAAACTAGACACGCTTAACGTGAGTAAATGGCCAACTTGGCAAAAAGAAGTTTCAACTTTTCCATGGTCATTCCCAGAGCAAGAAATTGCTTATATTTTAGAGGGTGAATGCGTTGTGACAACTTGCTGCGGTAGTATTGTTAAGTTTGGCAAAGGTGATTTAGTGACTTTTCCAGCGGGCGTAAAAATCACTTGGGAAGTGAAACAAGCGCTGCATAAACATTATCAATTAGATGGCAACATTGTTACCCAAACATTTAAACGCATTAAAGCAGCGTTAAAACTATAATTTAACCCGCTTTTCGGAAAGTCAGGTTATACCGATACGCACCCAAAATAGGGTGCGTATTCATTTTCAGCGGCGCTATTCCGTGAAAATGAATACGAGACTGACCGCCCCACACGACAATATCTCCATGCATCAAAGGGATTTTGTGGGTTTTATCCATTCGGTTTAAGCCGCCAAATTGAAAGACTGCGGGTATTCCCAATGAAACGCTGACGATAGGCTGATTAAAATCCAGCTCATTTTTATCTTGATGCAAACCCATGCTTGCACCCACTTGATATTGATTGATTAAACAAGCGTCTGGTTGAAAATCATTAAATCCTGCTTCAGCCGCAGCCAAAGTTGCTAGTTGCTGAAAACTAGCTGGCATCACTGGCCAAGGTTTGTTAGTGGCGGGGTCTTTCATATCATAGCGATAACCTTGGTGGTCACTTACCCAGCCAAGCACCCCACAATTGGTCATGGCTGCAGACATTGCGAAACCCATTTTTGTCATCATATGCCGCAAAGGTGCCTGACTGACAGCCTGCTCTAAATCACTCAATAGCGCCTTTTCATTCGTTAAGGCATAGCTTTTTAGCAAATAGGCATCTTTAATGATCTCCAACTTGTTTGGCTGCATATTCTCAAACAAATCCATTCAAGTTTCCCTATATTTAGCATTGAGTAAGCTTACGGGACAGATTTTATCTAAGCGAATTGATTGACCCACCCTAAATTAATTCGCAAAACTGCCGAAATAATGCTATACATACATAAAATTTAAACTATTGTTACAAATTGTTTAAATTAAATCATCACTATAACCCTTACCTGCCTAGGCTTTCCATCTTCTATTTATAATGGAATAGATGTTATTAGTAGCACTAAAAACAATACAAGATATAGGCACTAAATACTGAAATTAGTTACGATTTAAAACTACAGATTTAAACAACATTAGTGATGACTTTGTTTTTGGAATTTAATCATGTCGATATTACTTAATACAAGCAATTTGCTGCCACATGGATACTGTATTAACTGGTCTCCAAGTCTTCTATGGTTGTATGTATTATCCGATGCCGCGATTGTGCTGGCGTATTACTCAATTCCTATCACTTTAACTTACTTTGTCTGGCGCAGAAAAGACCTGCAATTTCGTGGGATTTTTTTGCTATTTAGCGCATTTATTCTTTCATGCGGCACCACGCATTTGCTAGAAATTGTGACTTTTTGGAATCCGATCTATTGGATTGATGCCAGCATGAAAGCCGTAACCGCGTCGATTTCAGTGGTTACCGCAATCGCATTAGTCTATATCACCCCTCAAGCCCTCAAGCTGCCCTCACCTTCTCAGTACGATAAAGAGGTCTATGAGCATTTAAATGCATATGAAGCATTAAAAGCTGCTCAAGCATCACTCATTGAAGTTGATGAATATAAAAAATCCGAAGCTGCACTGCATGCAAGTGAGCAGAGACTGCAACTGGTATTAAAAGCCAGTCAACTTGGATTTTGGGATTGGGATATCAAAAACAATATTGTGACTAGAAATGAGCGCTGGGCAGAGATTCTTGGTTATCAATTGAGCAATATTGAGTTCACAGTTAGGCAATGGGCAGATTTTGTTCACCCGGATGATCGTGAAATGGCGTGGCAATCAGTTCGAGACAATATTGAAGGGCGCACTCAAATGCATGCACTTGAGTACCGCATGCGCACAAAAAGTGGTGAATACAAATGGGTGCTAGATCAAGCGCAAGTAGTCTCATGGGATGCCGAGCATAAAGCTACTCGCATATGTGGCACGCATACCGACATTACTGAACGCAAGAATATGGAAGAGCAAGTGCGCAACTTTGCTTTTTATGACACCTTGACCCAGCTGCCCAACCGACGCCTGTTAGGTGACCGGCTGACCAAAGCCATTTCAACCAGTAAGCGAAGTGGATACTACGGCGCACTCATGTTTCTAGACTTAGATAACTTTAAGCCTATCAATGATGCTCATGGACATCAAGCAGGTGATTTACTATTGATTGAAGCTGCTAACCGCCTAAAAGGCTGCATTAGAGAAGTTGATACGGTTGCTCGTCTTGGTGGCGATGAGTTTGTTGTGATACTGAGTGAGTTAAGCCTGGATGAAGCAGAGTCAATTTCAGAAACTAAATTAATTGCTGAAAAAATACTAGACGCATTATCTAAGCCATACTTACTCACAGTCACTCATACTGGGCAGAAAGATAAAGTGGTAGAGCTTGAGTGCACGGCAAGTATTGGCGCTGTTGTGTTTGTTAAAGATCACACTAGCCAAATTGACCTGATGAAATGGGCTGATGCTGCAATGTATAAAGCCAAAGATGAAGGTCGAAATTTAATTCGATTTTATGATGACTCGATCATTCTTTAAAAGTCACCGTATTAGCATCTGCAAAACATCAAGATTGCGAATCAAAACCTAATGTTTGCTATTTGCCGCGACTAAACGTTTAAGCTCCGGAACGCAAGAACCGCACTCTGTGCCGCATTTCAGTTTATTTTGCAGAGTAATCAAGTCTGCGCCCAGCTGTATGGTTTCGATAATATCGTTTTCGGCGACATCTAAACAATTACAAATAATCTTGCCACGGCTGCGTTGCCCTGCTGGCGGAGTGCTCAGTGGTGCGAGCGCCCAGCGGCGAAGTTCTGCTGTAAATTCGCCTGAAGTCATGACTTCTTTCAGCCAATCGGTAGCGAGTGTTTCACCTACCAAGCGTACGCCAGTAACTTCTGGTTTTCCACTATGGTTACTGACTAAAATGCGTTTGCTAATGCCGCGTTTTGCATCTTGATAGTTGAGCAATGGCATGTCATCTGTCATCTCCAGTATTTGGTCAATCTGTTCTATCAATGCACTAGTTGGCGCTTGCGTGTGGGCAGCGCGTAAAATCAGCATACCGACATGATGGTCAGTTTTTCGACCAAATAAACCGCAAGTCGCATAGTCAAAGTTGGCTAATAATCCACGAACTTTTTCCAGCATATCTAAGTTCTGAATGGTGCGCATCACAGTCATGCGCCACGGCAACTCTAGCTTTTCAATTTTGATTGCGGTGTGTTTAAGCTCGGGTTGTTTTGAAATTTTATCAAAAGTTGGCGGCATTAATGCATTCACGCCCAAACCGTGCATAAATTGGCTGCCCCAATGCATCGCTATAAAGGTTTGTGAAGCTTGCACTTCATCAGACAATTGGGCTGCCAACACTAAACTACCGCGTTTATTACTCACTTTAACAATGTCACCATTTTTGATGGAGCGGCGCATCATGTCATCTGCGTTCATTTGTATCACAGGTTCTTCGGCATGGTTAAACAGTTGCGCCACCGTACCTGTGCGGCTCATACCGTGCCATTGGTCACGCAAGCGGCCTGTGAGTAAATGTAGCGGATGACGCGCATCAGTTTTGTCAGCAGTGCCTTTGTAGATAGTATTGACGAACTGTGCTTTGCCGTCTGGTTTTTGAAACACGCCATCCGTGTATAAACGCGCTGCGCCAGTGGTATCGCCAGCCTTGAACGGCCATTGTTGTGGGCCTTGCTCGTTAAGCAAGCTATAGCTTAAGCCAGTAATATCTAAATCTCGACCACGTGTACTTTCGCGGTGTTCATTGAAGATTTCTTCAGTCGTTGTATATGGAAACAAGTTGGAATTTTTTGCTAAACGTTTTTCTAAACGTTGTGCAAAATCGACCATAATCGCCCAGTCATGGCGCGCTTCTGCTGGCGTTGGAACGGCAGGATTGACGCGGGTAATGCGTCGCTCGCTGTTTGTGACTGAGCCTTCTTTCTCGCCCCAAGTGCTAGCTGGTAACAACACATCCGCATATTGGTTGGTGTCGATGTTGTTATAGGCATCTTGTACTACCACCAACTCCGCATTTTGTAAGGCAGTAATCACATTATTCACATCTGGCATAGAGTGCGCGGGGTTGGTGCAGGCAATCCAAATGGCTTTAATGCTGCCATCTTTCACGGCATCAAACATTTCAATCGCCGTTTTACCAGGCGTTGCTGGTACGCTTTCTACACCCCAAAAATTAGCAACTTCTGCGCGGTGTTCTGGGTTTGCTAAATCGCGGTGAGCAGATAATAAATTCGCCATGCCTCCCACTTCACGTCCGCCCATTGCGTTAGGTTGACCTGTCAGTGAGAATGGCCCTGCACCTGGCTTGCCAATTTGCCCAGTGGCTAAATGCAAGTTAATTAAGGCCGCATTTTTATCTGTGCCGTGTATGCTTTGATTCAAACCCATGCAATACATAGAAAGGCTAGGGCCTTTACCAAACCATTTAGCCGCCGTGATAATATCCGCTTCTTTAATGCCGCAAATATCTGCCACCATTTTTGGTGTGTATTCGCGCACGGTATCTTTTAGCGCATCAAAACCATTGGTATGAGCCTTGATGAAAGCCATATCCAGCAAGCCTTCCCACAGTAATACGTGCAACATACCGTTATATAAAGCGACGTCTGTACCAGGCAAAATAGCCAAGTGCAAATCTGCCGCTTGCGCAGTATCCGTGCGGCGTGGGTCAACCACAATAATTTTCAGATTTGGATTATTTTTCTTAGCATCTTCAATGCGGCGGAAAATAATCGGGTGTGCAAATGCAGTATTTGAACCCGTGATAAATAAGCATTCGGTAGAGTCTATATCTTCATAACACGCTGGTGGTGCATCTGAACCCAGTGTGGCTTTGTAGCCCGTGACAGCAGAACTCATGCAAAGACGTGAATTCGTATCGACGTTATTGGTACCAATCAAACCCTTGGCGAGTTTGTTGAACACATAATAATCTTCAGTTAACAATTGACCTGAAATATAGAAAGCAACGGAGTCAGGGCCGTGCTTTTCTATGGTTTGCGCAAATTGTTCAGTTAAGTAGTTAAGTGAGTCGTCCCAAGAAACACGTTTGCGCGTTGCTTCACGTGTTAGACGCATTTCAGGATAAAGCAGGCGATTATCAAGCTTGGCAGTAAGATGCAGCGTAGCCCCTTTGGTGCATAAGCGCCCAAAGTTAGCGGGGTGATTAGGGTCACCTTTGATGTCAATAATCTTGTCATTTTGGCTAGATATGATGACGCCGCAGCCAACGCCGCAGTAACAACAAGTCGATTTGGTTTCTTTAATCACTTTTAGCTGAACTTTAAATTTGGTTCTTTTAGGAATTTGAGTCTTAGTTAGACTAGCTTTAATTAAACTAGTCTTTTAACTCTAAATACACAACGCCGTCTTCAACCTTGGTGTTAAAACAGGCAGTTTCACCGACATCTGGCTCTTCTGCTTTGCCATCGACTAAACTGATTTTCCAGCTATGTAGCGGACAAGCAATTTTATCGCCATATACGATGCCTTCTGACAGTGGCCCACCTTTATGTGGGCAGCTGTTATTGACGGCGAATATGCGGTCATCTTCTAAACGGAATACGCCAATATCAACGCTGATATTGTCTTTGTTTGTTGTGCGAACAACGCGCGCGCCTAACTTTGGAATGTCTTCAAATGGCGCTACTTTTACCCAGTTACTCATGATTTTTTACCTTAACTCAAACTTACGGACATTTAAACTTATTAACAAATTTACGAAACTATTTATGAAACAATCAGCAAATAAATTAACAGCAGATTGATTACAAATGAAAAAATTGCGATCCACTGCCATTTAACTAATCTAGCTCGCGCAATAAGTGGTGTGCGTGCTGGTGCTAAAATTGGCTTTAACTCGCCATGTTCAAGTGCTAACAGCATTTCTTCTGCCGTTTCAAAACGCACCTTTATATCGCGCGCAATGGCTTTAAGAATAATATTCTCTAACCAATACGGTATATCTGGTCTATATCTTGTTGGTGGAATCGGCTCACCAAATTTTGGGCGTTGAAACGGCTCAATCTCACCATGCGGATATTTACGGGTAAGTAAATGATAAAGCGTGACACCTGCAGCATAAATATCACTCTGTACTGTGGCTGGCGTACCATCAAATAACTCTGGTGCCATAAAGCTCGGTGTACCAGGGTTTTGTGTCATCTCTGTGGCAACAATCATGCTACTTAAGGCTACACCTAAATCCAAAATACGCAATCGCTGATCTGTCGCTTGATGAATGTTATCCGGCTTAATATCCCGATGTACGATATTGAGTCGGTGCAATGCCGCCACACCGCGTAACAAATCTATACCGACTTTAGCCACGCCAGCTACAGTAAAATGATGCCCGCTATCTAAGCGCTGTTGCAGCGTCGAACCTTCATGCCAGCTCATCACATAATAAAGTTTGCTGCGTTTCTCTGCGGCCACTGGGAATACTTGCGGCACATATTGAGAAACCACGCGCTTTGCCAGCCACTCCTCATTAAGCAAGCCATTGCAACTATCGACATCATTGGCTAATAAGGGCTGCAATGTTTTTAATACAAAAAGCTGCCGACTGTTGAGGTGACGTACTTTGTATAACAAACTTGCGCGAGATTCATATAAAACCTCGGTCACTTCGAAGTCATCTATGGTTTCGCCTACCTGCAATTTATTTGGCACAACTAGGTGTTTACCGTCAGCTAACAACTCAGAAAGGGTTTCTTCGCCAAGTTGCGTAATTCTGGCGGCAACCGCCGTGCTGTTGTCGGTGCTGCCTTTTTCAATGGCTAATTTAGTGAGTTCGTCGCAAATCATTTGCGGGCTGTCATAAAGCGCCATCGTTTTATGAATATTTTGCTCGCCTAGCACATCCCAAACACCATCACTCATCAAAGCAAATACGTCGCCGACTTGAAGCGTGCCATCTGCATAATCCACTTCTAAATGTCGGTCTAAACCAACTGCGCGCTTTAACACGTGGCGCATTTCAGGTCTATCCCACACGTGGTCAGTAGTGAGTTGCTTTAACTTGCCATCTCGCAGCAAGTAAATACGCGTATCGCCCACATGGGCCGAATAATAATGCTGCCCACGCAATACCAATAACGAAAGCGTAGTCGCCATGCCAACCATATCGCGGTTTGCATTCGCTTGGGCGATTAGCCAGCGATTGGCTGCTGTCAGCACTTTATCTAGTGCCGTCAGTGGTTCCCATGTATCTGGTGTGGCGTAGTAATCTGAGGTCACCGTGCGCATGGTCATTTCAGAGGCTTCACCACCACCTGCATTGCCGCTGACGCCATCCGCTACCGCCAACAGTGCGCCTTTAATGCTTAACTGCGCACTCGCTGGTGTGACCACACCCACGTAATCTTCATTACGTGTGCGCGGACCGGTTAGGCTGGATTGGCCTATTTCAAATTTTAATGACATGGGGCTATTTTACAGCGCTATTTCTGCTAACTTAAACTTTAGCTGTTGTTACACTGCCCCAAGTAGTTCTCCATCTGGTTTTAACGCCAGCTAGACCTATCATCGCTAACACAGCCAAACCAGCGAATATCAATAAACCAATTTGGTAGTTGCCGTGAGTTTGTTTAAAGTAGCCTAAACTTGCCGCAAGGTAGAAACCACCTACACCGCCAGCCATACCCACCAAGCCAGTCATCACACCGATTTCTTTACGGAAGCGTTGTGGTACCAATTGAAACACGGCGCCATTACCCATACCTAAAATCGCCATCACAGGGATAATAATCGCAAGTGCTAACTGATAAGTCGGTTGACCAAAACTCATAATCACGAGTAACACAGCTGCAATGCTGTACATAGTTAATAGTGTGCGAACGCCGCCGATACGATCAGCTACCAAGCCGCCAATTGGGCGAACTAGTGAGCCGGCAAAAACACATGCTGCTGTACAGTAACCCGCCTTAACTGCACCTAGGCTATAAAGATCATTAAAGTAAATAGTGAGTGATGAAGCTAAACCAACAAAACCACCAAAAGTCACGCTGTAAAAAAACATAAACCACCAAGCGTCTTTGTCTTTCAGAATAGCCACGTATTGGCTAAGTGACTTAGCTGGCGGCGCATCTGGGCTATCTTTTGCAAAAATGATGTACACAAACATCGCAATGCCTAACGGAATTAACGCCAAACCAAATACATTATTCCAACCATAAGCTACAGCTAAACTTGGCGCAAACAATGCAGCAAACACGGTGCCTGAGTTGCCTGCACCAGCAATACCTAACGCTGTACCTTGATGCTCTGGCGGATACCAGCGGCTTGCAAGCGGCAAAGCAACTGCAAACGCGGCGCCAGCAAAACCTAAGCCTATGCCCAACATAAGCGCATGCTGAAAAGTTTCTATGCCGTGTAGCCACGCCATAAGCAAACTTAATATCACAATAATTTGACCAATTAAACCAGCCATTTTTGGTTTGATTTGATCGACCAACACGCCCATAACAATACGTAATAGTGCACCAGCCAATACTGGCGTTGCCACCATCAAGCCTTTTTGTGCAGGCGATAAATGTAAATCAGCAGCGATTTGCACCGCTAATGGCCCGAGTAATACCCATACCATAAAGCTTAAATCAAAGTATAGAAACGCTGAGAACAGCGTTGGTTTATGTCCTACTTGCCAAAAACTTTTTTGCATCATATTTCCTTTTTGAACTCATTATCTTGTTACGCAACACACGACAACTTTAACCATTCTCACGTAGCATCTAGACAATTCAAGTCGAGATGCCACGTGAGTGAAATAGGGCGAACTTAAGTCCGACCTTCCATTGCTGTCAGCAGGTTTTTAAACCTCAATAATCTCAAATTCTTTATGTTTATCACGATTTTTCACACGCTCAGCCCAAGGATCTACAGAACCTTGCAAGGTATAAATCAAGCGCTCATAAGCGGCTTTACGGCCTTCTACATCTTCAAGTATGCGTTGTTTTACATACTCCAAACCAACGCGCTCTAGCCAATGCACCGTGCGGTCTAAGTAGCGCGCTTCTTCACGGTACACTTGAATGAAAGCACCTGAATATTCTAGTACTTCATCAGAGGTTTTTACTTTACATAAGAATTGTGCGGCTTCGGTTTTAATACCGCCGTTACCGCCTACATAGATTTCCCAGCCTGAATCTACCGCAATAATACCAACGTCTTTAATGCCAGATTCTGCACAGTTACGCGGGCAACCTGAAACTGCAAATTTAACTTTATGTGGCGCCCACATGTGGTCAAATGCTTTTTCAATATCAATACCCATTTGGGTTGAATTTTGCGTACCAAAACGGCAGAACTCACTACCCACACAGGTTTTAACCGTACGGATACTTTTGCCGTAAGCATATCCAGAAGGCATATCTAAATCTGCCCACATATCGACTAGGTCTTCTTTTTTCACGCCCAACAAGTCAATACGCTGACCACCTGTCACCTTTACCATAGGCACGGCATATTTATCGGCAACATCGGCGATTTTGCGCAGTTGGTCTGGCGTAGTTACGCCACCATACATACGTGGAATCACTGAATAAGTACCATCTTTTTGAATATTGGCGTGCACACGCTCGTTAATAAAGCGTGATTGCGGATCATCTTTTGCTTCATGCGGCCAAGTAGAAAGCAGGTAATAGTTAAGCGCTGGACGGCAAGTAGCGCAACCGTTCGGCGTGCGCCATCCCATGCCCGTCATAGCATCTGGAATGTTTAAGTATTTATGTGTACGAATTTCCGCACGGACTTCTTCATGATTTCTATCGGTACAACCACAAACTGCCTTGCTGGTTGAAGGTGGCGCATAACCGCCGCCTAAAGTAGAAGCTAAAATCTGCTCAACCAAACCCACGCATGAACCACAGCTTGAACCTGCTTTAGTTTGTTTTTTCACATCATCAATAGTGAATAAACCTTGGTCCTGAATCGCTTTAACGATGGTACCTTTGCACACGCCATTACAACCACATACTTCCATTTCATTGGTCATGGTGGATGCTTGGTTTTGACCTTGATGGCCAGTATCTCCAATCGCAGATGGGCCAAACAACAAGTGATCACGAATCTCATGGATAGGCTTGCCATCCCTAAGCATTTGAAAATACCACGAACCGTCCGTGGTATCCCCATAAAGCACGCCACCAACGATTTTGTCGTTTTTGATGATGAGTTTTTTGTATACCCCACCAACTGCATCGTGCAAAACAATCTCTTCTGTTTCGTCGTCGCCAGTGAAGTCGCCAGCACTGAATAAATCAATCCCTGTGACTTTTAGTTTTGTTGACGTCACAGAACCTTTATATAAACCAATACCAAAATTAGCTAAATGCGTTGCGCAGACTTTTGCCATTTCAAACAACGGCGCAACTAAACCGTATGAAATACCGCGATGCGCAACGCATTCGCCAACTGCATACACACGTGGATCGAAAGTCTGCATGGTGTCATTCACCACCACACCTTTGTCACAGTGGATACCAGCAGATTCAGCCAGTGCGAAATTCGGACGAATCCCTACAGCAAGTACTAATAAATCAGCAGGCAACTCAAAGCCTTCTTTAAACTGAACCGCTTTAACACGGCCGTTTTCATCACCAATGATAGTTTCCGTATTGGTAGACAGATGGAATTTAAGACCTTTAGCCTCTAAAGATTTTTGCAGCATGATGCCTGCAGTTTTATCTAATTGCTTCTCTAACAACCATTCGTTTCTATGGATGACAGTCACATCCATACCTTGAATGCTTAAGCCATTAGCCGCTTCTAAACCAAGCAAACCACCACCAACTACCACCGCATGCTTGTATTTCTTTGCAGCGGCAATCATGTCATTAGTATCTTTAATGTCGCGATAGCCTAAAACGCCTTCAAGATCTTTGCCCGGGATAGGCGGCATAAATGGCTTGGAACCAGTAGCCAAAAGTAACCGATCATATTCTGCGCTAGTGCCATCTTCAGCATAAACCACGCGGTTTTTACGATCAATCTTGTTGACGCGCGCATTGGTATGTAGCGTGATGTTATGCTCGGCATACCATTCACGCGTGTTTAGAATGATGTCGTCAATCGTCTGCTCATTCGCCAGCACTGGCGATAGCATGATACGGTTGTAGTTAGGATAAGGCTCATCACCAAACACAGTAATATCGTAGATGTCAGGTGCAATTTTAAGCAACTCTTCTACCGTACGCATGCCTGCCATGCCGTTACCAACTACTACTAATTTCATTTTTTGCATAATTCAATCGTCTTTTCAGTTAGATTATTTGGTGCATTAATTCAAAGTTACAGACCCATAAAAGCAATATCTATACCAACAAACAAGAAAATTTAAATCTTATTTAAATACAACTGCTTAAGTTTATATATTCAATAAATTATCTTTGAATTAAGCCCACAAACGTACTTATGCACCAAAATGGAAATCCATCATGGTGCATAAGTATCTAAACATAATTGTTTTTTAAACTGATATTAAATCGCCTTAGAATGTGTACATTGCAGTTAACCAAAGCTTATCTGTGTCGCGAATGCGGTTAGCAGTAGCTACATATTGGTCGCTCTCAGTAAACTTACCGTATTCAAGCTTAGTCATAATGTTACTATTCACGTTATATGTTACAGCGACATTCCACTCCTTACCGTACTTATCTCCAGTACCTCCACCGACTTTAGCGAAATCTACATCAGAATTAATCACATGGTAATCAGCAAAGAATAGGAAATCATCTAAACGATAAGTTGCAGTAACAAAGGTATCTTTAATACCCTGTCTTGGCGTCGCTAGAAACTTATCGACCCAGCCTTGGAATAAGTGATTCGTGCCAAATGGCGTTTGGAAGGCAAACTTACCATCATTGCTTGAGAGCGTTTCTTGGTCGATACGGATATTAAATGCGTCAAAACCAACGCCGCCGCCTAGTTTCAAATAATGCGCATCGATAAGACTATCGCCACCAGAGTAATCCGTTTGTTTGGCGTACTCAGCCGTGTAAGCCGCTCTGAAGTTTGGATTGAAGGGATGTACACCATCTAAACGTAAACCTAATGTCTTATTTGATTGATTTCTACCTGCATTGGTTGTTCCACCAAACCAAGCATTACCAAAACCTAAGTCATCAAATTTTGAAAAATAACCATAGCCTGTTATACCCTCAGTGCCGGAAATACTATATTTAGCATTCACAATATCTAACGCGCCAGCAGTGCGGTATCTGGTATTGATTTGGTTGACTGATTCAAAGTGTGCTGCATATACATTGGTATCAGGAATAGATTTATTGGTCACAGAAACACCATCAAACACTTGCATGACTTGTCTAAAACCAATGTCACCAATAAAGCGTACATTGTCTAAATTAGTTTGTTGACGACCTAAGCGGAATTTAGTGTTTTTAAGGCCAGTCCAGTCAATGTAAGCTTGATTGATATTAGTTTGATCAGGGTCTACAACTTTGGCATATCCGAGGTGATCAGGCTGATTAGAGCCCGCAGAAATAGCAGGTGAAAATGCAGTACCATCGTTATAGTTATCATTTAACTTAGTCACGTTAATGATTTGTGCGGCAAAACTAAAATTGTGAAATGGTGATGTTTGCCAGCCGATTAAGCTACGTAATGTAAAAGCATTGGCGTCTTCTAGCGGCTTGGTTGCAAATGGAGTTCCTGCAGGGCCGTTACCATCTTGTTGTACATTTTCATAACGCAGCCTGAAGCTGGTCATCGGCTTGCCTTCTTTAACTGAATCTAAGAAAGTGTATTCTGGTTCCGCTACCGCGTCTTCCGCATAAACATTTTGCGCCATGCTTGTAAGCGCTAAAGTCGTGCAAGCCATTAAGAGGTTAAGTTTAAATGTGCTGCTAGATTTAAATTTAGTGTTCATTTTTGTATTCCCTTTTAATTTACATTGTTATATTTACATGATTATTTGTAGGTCGGACTTTAGTCCGATGTGTCGGGTTAAAACCCGACCTACTAAGCATTTTTATTAGAATTAGGTGACTGCTTATATACCGTTATGCTGCTTTTTTAGCATGGCGCTCGTATAAAAAGCGCAATACTTCACTACGTAAATGGTTGTAGTCTTTGTCTTCAGCTAGCGCTAAACGCGCTCTTGGACGAGGTAGATTCACTTCTAAAATCTCACCTATGCCCGCTGATGGGCCATTGGTCATCATCACTACACGGTCAGACAGTAAAATGGCTTCATCCACATCATGCGTCACCATCACCGCTGTACAGCCAGTTTTAGCCATAATCTTCATGAGCTCATCTTGCAGATTTGCGCGAGTTAAAGCGTCTAATGCGCCAAATGGCTCATCTAATAACAACACTTTTGGCTCCATCGCCAAAGCACGGGCAATCCCTACACGCTGCTTCATACCACCTGAAATCTCATTCGGGCGTTTATCTGTTGCATGCGTTAAACCTACCAACTCTAATACAGCATCAGTGCGTGCTTTAAGCTGCGCTTTGCTTTCACTTGCATCTGCACTAGCGCCAAATACGCGATCTACTGCTAAATACACATTCTCATAGCAGGTTAGCCAAGGTAACAATGAGTGGTTTTGAAAAACTACCGCACGCTCTGGTCCTGGCCCTGCAATCTCGCGACCTGCGCAAAACAACAAGCCTTCTGTTGGCTTTGTTAAGCCTGCAATCAGGTTTAACACCGTTGATTTTCCGCAACCAGAGTGACCAATAATTGAGATGAACTCACCTTCTTTAATGCTCAGGTTGATATTTTTTAGTGCGTTAAAGTCACCTTTTTTGGTCGAGAATGTCATATCAACATTCTCTAATTGCACATATCTATCAGCATTTGCTTTTTCTGGGTTCAGTATTTTTTCCATGATTATTCCTAAAGTAATGTCTAAAATTTAATTAGTTAGCAAACAAATTACTCATAACTGAATTTTTTGGCGATTTGTGTCAGCGCGAACTCTAAAAGCAAGCCGACAATACCTACTACAAAAATTGCGATGATGATGTGTTCTACATTCAGGTTGTTCCATTCATCCCACACCCAGAAGCCAATACCTACGCCACCTGTTAGCATCTCAGCTGCCACAATCACTAACCATGCCACGCCGATAGAAAGGCGTACACCTGTCATCATGTAAGGTAAAACGAAGGGGAACAGGATTTTAGTCACAATTTTCCACTCGCTTAAATTAAGCACCTTAGCCACGTTCATATAGTCTTGCGGCACTTTACTAACGCCTACGGAGGTGTTGATAATCATCGGCCAAATCGCTGAGATAAAAATCACCCAAATCGCCGCTGGATTGGCTGCTTTGAAAACAAGCAAGCCAATTGGCAACCAAGCTAACGGTGAAACAGGACGCAATAAGCTGATGATAGGCGAGGTCATACGAGACATAAACTCAAAGCGACCAATAATGAAGCCAAGCGGAATGCCCACTAGCGCTGCCAAGCTAAAACCTAAAGCCACACGCTGTAACGAAGCTAGAATATTCCAACCCACACCTTGGTCATTTGGCCCATTGACATAAAACGGATCGCTAAATAACTCAATCGCTGAATACCAAGTTTTGAGCGGGCCTGGCAAATTAGGCGATTGATGAGAGATCAATGTCCAAACTGCGAGTAGCAGCAAAACACCAAAGACTGGCGGCAAAATCACATTCAAAACACTATAGATTTGTGCTTTGCGTTTACTTGGCTTATTGCTCAATAGCGCACTACTCTTTTTGGTCACTACTTTTGCCACTTCAGTTTTTGCAGCTTCGGCAATCACTACTTTCTCTGTATCAGCCATAGCAGCTCCTTTGCTTACAACAGTTTCTTTACTTTGCATGATGGCTTTTAAGCTTTCTTTACTTATACTAGTCGCGCTCATAATTGGCTCCTGAGTTTCTTTAAACCTAAGTGTCTCTTTAAACTGAGTTTCTTTTAAAAAGCTTTATGCTTTTATCTTGAATGAAGCGGCATAGGCCGCTGGATTTTTACCATCCCACACCACGCCATCCATCAACTTGCTTGAGCGCATCACATCTTTTGGTACGCTAATACCTAATTGTGTTGCTGCCTCTGTGTAGAGCTGCACTTGATTGATTTTCTTAGCAACCGCTAAGTAATCTGGATCAGATTTCAACAAGCCCCAACGTTTGTGCTGTGTTAAGAACCACATACCGTCTGACAAGTATGGGAAGTTCACTTTGCCATCTTCAAAGAACTTCATGAAGTTAGGATCTTTCCATTTTTTACCGATACCATTGTCGTAATCACCCACAAAACGGCCAGCAATCACTTCTTCAGGCGCATTCACATACGCTTTGCCTGAAATTAATTTAGCGACTTTTGCGCGGTTTTCTGTTGCTTCGATATAACGACAAGCATCTAGAATTGCCATAATCATGGCGCGTGAAGTATTCGGGTTTTTAGCAACAAACTCAGCTGTAGTACCCAATACTTTCTCAGGGTGATCTACCCAAATATCTTGAGAGGTAGCAACGGTGTAACCCACTTTGTCATAAATTGCGCGAGCATTCCATGGCTCACCTACGCAGTAACCATCCATATTGCCGATACGCATATTGGCAACCATTTGCGGTGGAGGAACTACAATAGTTTTAACGTCTTTGATTGGGTTGATACCATTTGCCGCAAGCCAGTAGTTAAGCCACATTGCATGTGTACCCGTTGGGAAAGTTTGCGCAAATGTGTAATCGCGGTTTTCGTTGTCGAGCAAGCGCTTTAGGCTATGGCCATCTTTAACGCCTTTATCTTTTAGCTGATTGGCTAAAGTAATGCCTTGACCGTTGTGGTTCAACGTCATTAACACTGCCATGTCTTTTTGTTGGCCGCCAATACCCAGTTGCACGCCATACACTAAGCCATATAACACGTGAGCTGCATGTAACTCACCATTCACTGTTTTATCGCGAATCGCTGCCCAAGAAGCTTCTTTTGATGGCGTGATTTTGATGCCGTATTTTTTATCAAAGCCCATCTCTGCAGCCACAACAATCGGTGCGCAGTCAGTCAGAGGAATAAAACCAATTTTCACTTCAGTAATTTCTGGCGCATCTGAACCAGCTGCGTAAGCATTGGTACTGATACCTTTTGGCACAATACCCATCACTGCAGCAGCGCCAAAAGCGCCTGCCATCGTCGTGCGAAAGAAGTCACGACGGCTATTATCTACCGTTGGCTTAACCTCTAGATTAAGTGCTGTATCGTTAGTATTCATCTTTTTAATCTCCTGAATTAATCAAACCATCTAAACTTAAAACTATCTAAATCTGCATTTTAAAAAATCGTTACTTAAAACTTGTAGCGCTATTTCTGCCCACCAAAAAAGGCGTCTGGTAAGCAATCAACTCTCCTACAGAGAATCAATTGCTTACCAAGACGCCTTTGCCTTGAATTACATTTAATTTGAGCCAGCTTTGGCTCTAAATTTGTTACTTTTGTTAACAATCATATTCGCCATTGAATATCGCTGTTAACCTACTTCATTACCGTCCAACTAAAGCAGCAACTCTGCTGCCTCTATAATTTGCTTTGATAATGCACCGATGCGCATATGTTTTTGCATCGCCATGGAGCGCAGTAAGTTGTACGCCTCATCTTCATCAATCTTACGCTGCTTCATAATCAAGCCTTTTGCACGTTCGACTAATTTTCTTTCACTTAACTTGGTGTTCGCTTCATTTAAAGCCACACGTAAATTCTTAAATTCTTCAAAACGCGCAATTGCTGCGTCTATCACTGGCTGCAAGCGTTCATTTGGTATGCTACCCACTACATAAGCACACACACCCGCTTGCGTTGCCAACTTAATTTGTTCTTTATCACCATCATGCGTAAACATCATAATCGGCCGCGGGTCGTTCATGGTCATCACGCAAATGTTCTCTAACGTATCGCGGCTTGGTGAGTCAGTATCTATAATCACAATATCTGGCTGCAACTCGCAACAGGCATCATCTAGGTTAACCGTATCTTTAAGATGTGCGATTACGTCGTACCCCGTATCTAGCAATGATTGCTTGAGTGGTTTGGTACGCTCCAAATCGTTATCAACAATCATTACTTTTAACATGGCAACTTACCTTTAATGCTTGATTACATAAAAGCAATTAGCGTGCCAATGTAATTAATAACGCCTATCTAGCTGATTTAATTATGCTATTTAACTAAAGTTGAAGTTTTTAAACTGAAAAGTTATCCGCTTACGCACGCAGACGGTGCGGTTTAGCGACACCATTTTGGTGCGTAGTGCAGTTTTATTGATTTTTAGATGGCCAATCATTTAAATAACTAACCATCTAAAAAGTTAATCTAAGCTGCTACCTTGAACTTGCTCGCGCAGCCTATTGATAGCTTCTGCTTCTCCGCGAACCATTAAAAATGCGCCGTCGTTATCTGATCGCTCTTCCAGCACTTGGCAGCTTGCGTAGATTTTTCCACGCCACTGCTGCGCTGACCAAGGTAGAAAAAGTTCGGCCTCAACCAAATCCTGCTGAAAAAATGCAACGATAGTCTGATGCAACTTAGCAACATCATCAGGGCGCTTGGCGCTCATCACGATGCAATCTGGGTACTTTGCACGCAGTGCAGCTTCACATTCAGCTTGCGCTGCCGCATCACCAACGTAGTCAATTTTGTTGAAAATACGCAGTCGCGGCACAACATCGGCACCAATTTCTTCCAGCACTTCGTTAGTCACTTCAAGCTGGCGCACAAAACCAGGGTCGCTTGCATCAATTACGTGCAGCAGCAATGAGGCATCTAAGGCTTCATCAAGCGTTGATTTAAACGAAGCAACTAGACCATGCGGCAGGTTTTTAATAAAACCCACGGTATCACTGACAAGAATGCGCGGCACGCTGTCTGGGTAAAGAGAACGAACTGTGGTATCCAAAGTTGCAAACAGTTTATTGGCGACCAAGACTTCGCTACCTGTTAGCGCGCGCATCAGGGTAGATTTGCCGGCATTGGTATAGCCGACTAAAGCAATGCCTGCAATACCTTGGCGTTCTTGACGTCGTGCACGTTGCGTTTTGCGTTCAGCATCCATCGCGACAATTTCAAGTTGTAGTTCGGCGATGCGGTCACGGATTTTACGTCTATCTAATTCGGTTTGCGATTCACCCGCGCCACGACCACCTTCACCGCTACGTTGTCGACCTTGTGAGCCAGCTAACTTCGCCGCTTCACGCATGCGTGGTGCCATGTAGCCAAGGCGAGCAATTTCAACTTGCGCACGCGCCGCACGAGAACGCGCATTACGATGAAAAATCTCCAAAATCACCATGGTGCGATCCATCACCACGCAACCCACTTCCAGCTCAAGATTACGTGCCTGTGACGGTGATATTTCGTGATCAACCAACAGCGTGTTGATTTCAACGTCACCTAAGTTCGCAACAACCTCATCAACCTCGGTTATTTCGTATTCATTATTCACATAATCACGTATTTCCTGACGTTTTCCCGCACCTAAGTAAGCCGTCACATCAAAGCCTGCGCGTTTTTGCACAAAGGTTTTAACTACAGTAAAGCCCAATGTTTTTGCGAGTTCGCGCAACTCGTTTAACGAGGCTTCAAACTCAATATCTGTCACACTTGGGATTTGAACTGCAGCCACAATAGCGTAATTAGGTTTCTCTTTAACTTCTTTTTGCATGAGTAAATAATGTTGATTGATTAAGCGAAGGCAGATAGTACCTTAAAAGCACTAAATTACCTGCATTATCAATGCTTAACCGAATGCGCCATCCGTTCTTGGCTTGAGCAAGATTGGCGTATAAATCACCACAAAAATGGTAAAACTCAATATCCATAACATTGCTGCCACTAGCATCCAGCTCATATAAAACTGTGGTGCGAGCATCGGTACAAAGGCACGAAATAGCACGCTGACAACCAAGCCAGCAAAAGCTACTCCTATCCAACGAGAAGGCTTTCTAACATCTCGCCCTGTATGGCCTAAAGCCACACGCGACATCATACTTAGCGCCATTAAACCTATGCCGCCGATAGTGAAAATATGTAAAGTCAGAATAGATAAGCTACTGTATAGCGCTTGTAATCCGTAAAAGAAAAAGCCTACGTTAATAAACCAAGCTGACAAGTACAAGCTCCATAACAAAGGCACGCGCCATATTCCTGCTGCATGCCAATTGAATAAACGGTAACCGTTTAATGCAAACAAAACCCAAGCAAACAGGGCGGTTAAATAAGGTGTTTGTATAAAAATCGCGTTAATAAATAAAGCGACAAAAAATACCAATATGCTGATGTCTAACCACTTATATTGCTTTAGCTGGACTCTGCTTTTAGTGCCGCGTTCTATAAAGAACGGAATCACGCGTCGACCTATCATTAGAATCAGGCTGATAAACAATAATACTGCACCATTAATTGCATATTGCATGCCGCTTGTGAGCATACCAAAGCAGCCAAGATAAAAAATGATATTGCCAACCCACAATAAAATCACCTTGCTGACAACTGCGAGTTGCTTCCATTGTTTGGCTTTAACAATAGGCATTGCAATCGCAACGATTAACATCAAGCCAAACAATAAGTCTGCACTTGCAGCCCAAGGCAACAGTGCAGCACCAAACAGAAATAACAACCTAGCCGCGCACCAAAGCGCAAATAATGCCATTAACGGCTTACCAAACACGGTTGGTAACCCTGTCCAATTTTTAACTGCGGTGAGTAAAAAACCTGCAACTACAGCCATACCATAGCCATACAGCATTTCATGCGCATGCCATTGACTGATAGAGATATTCTCAACATTCACGGATACATAAGAGAAATAAACAAGCATCCAAGCAGCCATTGAAATAACGGCAAAAACGCTCGCCCCTAAAAAGAATGGACGAAAGCCAAGGTTAAATAGTGCGAGTTTCTTTGCATTCTCTGAATTGGGTTTATTTATTTGAATTATCATGATGTTTTATGTCACTCCGACCTAAAGTTTTGTGTGATTCACTTAATCAAATTACTATCACATAGGTAATATTAACTTGATTACTCATCTATACTCTTGACCCAAAGCAAGAATAAATAAATGCTGACAAATACTCTCCACTTTCGGCAAGCCACCGACTTTCTAGCGAGTTTAGATGCTGACTGGGCACAGCTAATTCAAACTGTTGGCGAATGTCAATTTGAACCTAAACCAACGCGTGAGCCCTACGAGGCATTAATCCGCGCAGTAGCCTATCAGCAATTGCATGCCAAAGCTGGCGATGCCATTATCAAAAGATTATTGAGTATTTATGATGACGCTTTCCCCGCACCATCACAATTACTAGCGACAGAATTTGATAGTTTAAGGGCTTGCGGGTTTTCTGCACGTAAAATTGAAACGATACTAGGCATTGCAGAAGGCGCCATTTCTGGGCTTGTGCCAACTCGAACTGTCGCTGATGCTATGGCTGATGAAGATTTGATTCAGCGCCTAGTGACACTTAAAGGCATAGGTCGCTGGACGGTTGAAATGCTACTGATGTTCACTATGGTGCGTATGGACGTACTGCCTGCCGATGACTTTGGCATCGTACAAGGTTATAAACGACTGAAGAAGCTAGATGCTGCACCTACACGCAAAGAAATCACAGAAATCGGTAAAGCGTGGAGCCCATATCGCACGATTGCTAGCTGGTATTTGTGGCGTGTGCCAAAATAGCATTTTTTACATTCGCTAAAATAGTGCGCCTAATCTATATCGGCAGAGTCACACTAGGTCAATGACGACTCATCGGACTATTTGCATAGCCTTACTGCCTTATTCACAGCACTGCTGGCTATTTTAGCATTTAGAGTTATTTTGCACATTTTTTAATCTCACTTTGGTTTTAATGTGAGTTGTTTTAATCTTAGTTGTTTTAATGTTATAAGTTTATTCATGCATATTTTCACTCGTCACCATCACGCTTTTCTTAAATTACTCTCTTTCCGCATCCTCATGGTTTTGGCTTACCAAATCATGGCGGTGGCGGTTGGCTGGCATATTTATGAAATTACACACGACACACTAGCACTTGGATTGATTGGTTTAGCTGAAGTAGTTCCGTACTTTACTTGCGCCTTGTTTGCAGGGCATGCGGTTGATCACTATTGCTCACGTCGATTTTTTGGTACTTTAGCGGCCGTTGCTTTAGGTGTTAACGCACTCACACTCACCATGCTGACCATGGGATTAATCGGTGATAGTGCATCAGCCAGTTACTGGATTTATGGTTCTATCATGCTGACTGGTATAGAGCGTGCATTTATTGCACCTAGCTACAGCACTTTGTTTGCCATCATTTTGCCGCGTGAAGAATATGCTAGAGCCTCCGCCATTGGCAGCTCAGTCTTTCAAGCAGGCTTGATAGCTGGCCCTGCAATAGGTGGCTTGCTGGTCGGCTTTGCTAGCAAAACGTTTGCTTACTCAATGGCGACTGCTTTATGTGTAGCGGCTGCGATTGCGATGTGGTCAATTAAAATTGATGAGCCAGCTGCGCCAACAGACAGTCCGTCTGTATTCACCAGCATCGGCGAAGGTTTGCGCTTTGTATTTAATAATCAAATTGTCTGGGGGGCGCTTTCACTAGACATGTTCGCCGTGCTTTTTGGTGGCGCAGTGGCCATGTTGCCTGCCTTCATTCACGACATTTATCACTACGGGCCTGAAGGGCTGGGCATATTGCGCGCCGCACCTGCCATCGGCTCTATCATGACGGGCATCTGGTTATCGCGTAACCCCATCAATCTTCACGCAGGTCGTTGGTTATTGGCTTCGGTAGCAGGGTTTGGCTTATGTATCATTGGTTTTGGCTTAAGCACCTACATCTGGATGGCGGGCGCAATGCTGGTGCTTTCTGGTATTTTTGATGGCGTTTCAGTGGTGATGCGTACCACGATTTTGCAGTTGGCTACACCAGATGCCATGCGTGGTCGAGTGTCGGCCATCAACGGGATTTTTATTGGCTCATCTAACGAGTTAGGCGCTTTTGAGTCTGGCCTAGCAGCGCGCTTATTGGGCTTAGTGCCATCCGTAATATTTGGCGGCATGATGACTTTGAGCATCGTTGCAGTCACCGCTAAAGCTGCACCACAACTTAGAAAGTTAGAACTGCATCAATTGCATTAGCCAGCTTTAGCAAATTAGTTTTTTGCAGACCAGTTTTGTATGGCTAAATTCACCACCTCGGTCAATTCTGCCTGAGTAGCGCCACTTGTCGCTTGAACGGATAAGCCTTGATGCATGGTCGCTAAGTATTTGGCTAATGCAGCGCTATTGGTGTGTGGTGGCAAATCGCCTTGAGTGACGGCTAAGTCAAAGCGCTGTTTTAAAGCATTCTCATAACTTTGCCTATGGTTCATCAGTTCCTTTTGTATCTGTGCCGAAGCTTCTCCGCAAGTCAGCGCGCCTTGCACCACCATGCAACCTCGCGGAGTATTGGCATTAGTTAAAAACTCAACAGCTCCGAACAAAAAATTTTCTACGACCCTGTGAGCGGTTGGCTGATTTAATGCCTCTGCGACAAAGGCCGCAGGGCCTTCTAGATACTTAGCAAGCGCCTTTCTAAATAGCTCCTCTTTGTTGCCAAATGCTGCATAAATACTAGGTTTATTCATACCAAGTGCTTCTGTCAGCTCAGCCATCGATGTACCTTCATACCCATGCAACCAAAATACATGAAGCGCCTTCTCTAGCGCTTCATCTTGATTAAATGAGGGCGGGCGACCACGTTGTTTAGTCGTTTGCTTGACCTCTTTTGTTTGGTTTTTTGTTGGGACTTCTGTATTCATCACATCACTCATACGGTCATGAAAAATAATATTGTACCATCAGGTACAAATATATTTGACAAATAATTTTTACTGATCTATTATTTATTTACCAAACGGTACAAAATATATTTCAGCAATTAAATCATGTCAACTAAAAGGATTAAAAAATGGAAACAACCAAAGTAGCATTTATCACTGGCGCTAATCGCGGCATAGGTTTTGAAACTGCCAAAGGTTTAGGCGAACTCGGTATTAAACTAGTACTTGGCGTACGTGACTTGGCAAAAGGCGCAATAGCCGCCAAAGAACTACAAGCGCTTGGCTACCAAGCTGAAGCGATTCACTACGATGCAAGCCAAGCTAAATCAGCAGACGAAGCTTTTGAGCATTTGAATAAACGCTATGGAAAACTGGACATTTTGGTGAATAATGCAGGCATACTGCAAGAACCATTGATGGGCAGCAACAGCAGCTCAGTTAGCCTTCAGGTATTACAAGAAACCTTTCAAACCAATCTATTTGCTGTCATTGAACTTACGCAAAAACTGTTACCGCTTATCAAAAAAGCGCCTGCGGGACGCATTGTAAATCTCTCCAGCATCTTGGCATCTCTCACTTTGCATAGCATGCCAAATTCACCAATAGATCCAGCAAAAGCGTTTGCTTACAACGCCTCAAAAACCGCACTAAACGCCTATACCGTGCATCTAGCGCATGAACTGCGTGATACCAATATCAAAGTCAACTCTGCGCATCCAGGCTGGGTAAAAACTGAACTTGGCGGCAGCAGTGCGCCTATGGAGTTAGCCGATGGCGGTAAAACCAGCGTGCTTTTAGCGACCCTCGCTAGTGATGGCGCAAATGGTAGCTTTTCACACCTAGGTGAAAACTTACCTTGGTAAGAAGCTAATTGATGCAGGCTAAGTCTAACTCTTAGCCTGTATTGACGACCAATTTAATAGGATCTTTAACGTGCTCAATCAAAAAATACCGCTTCGCTTTCGCACTATGCTATTTGCATTAGTCATGTCATGCAATACGGCGCTCATAGTGTCTGGCATCATTATCTATTTACATTCAGCTTCAAAAGAACACTATATTAGGCAATGGCTAGGTGCGTTTATTACCGCATGGCCTATCGTTTTTATTGCTATTTTACTGATTGCGCCAATGGTTAATAAGCTACTCAATGTATTTGTTGAGGCAACAGAAAACTAAATTTTAATGACTAATAGGGAATACCGCCATTCCATTAAAAAGACAATCCAAAATTCACGCGTTATACTTGTTTCAAATTAGAAATAATCATTAAACAAACGGTATCGCAAACATGGCTGCTTTTAGGTGTATTTTATACAGCGTTATTTTAAATTTATGCCTGATATTACCTGTGCTAGCCGCCGAGGAGTTGTCTGATGTAACGCCTGAAAGCTCGGTTGGACTTGGTAAATATAGCTTGCGCATTAAGGTGCTAGATCCTGTAAGCCAAAAACCTTGGGCAAATAAACCTTACCTTTTCATCGCCTATAGAGCAGACGGCAATGTAGCCACTATCGTCAATGGCAAGACAGATGCAGATGGCTATGGAGCCACTGTATATAGTTCTCAAAAGATTTCACATTATTCAGCCGTACCAAAAATGCAAGCTGGTAATTTTCCTTACACGACAAAAACGCGATTAATACAGGCCAATAGCGAAGCTAGTTTAACTCGGGCAATTTACATACACTTTTTTCAGGATGGCTCGGTATTTACTGGCAGGCTTGGGAAGCAAGGCAGTGCCGCAGAAATTGGATTAAACAACCAGCTATCAGTCATTACAAAAATTCAATGGGCAAGACCTGGAAAAACGCCTGAGATTTGCGATTGGCAATCAGTCGCAACGACACTCAACCAGACGATGGGCAGCACACCTTCACAGAAAATCGACCTCATCAAACAAGTCATTGAATGGGAGTCTCTAAAAAATGAAAATGCACCAGCCTGCACTAGCTTTTATGAGCAGTACGCAGATGATTTGATCGCCCAATTACTCAAAGCCTCAGTTGAGGGCGGGCAGGCGTTAATTGATGTCACAATCCCTTTTGTTGTGGATACAAAAGCCGAAACATTAAGCAGGCTTGCTAAAACTTCACGATCTAAACCGCTTAAAAGTGTCACTGAATATCACATACTAGCGATTTTAGACGTGCTGAACGCACTCGCGACTGAACCTACGGTATCAAACGAATTTTTTAATCTCTGGGCTAATCAGGCAATTACTTTAAATGGTCAAATCAAGCGGTTTAATGATCAAGATATTGTGCTCAACCTTGCTGAAAAACTTGTACAGTTAAAAAAATATAAAGCTGCAGAAAAAATACTGACCCTTTATACAGAAGACCCAGAGCAAATTGATGAAAGCGATAAGGCTAGGCAATTGGCAATCAAGGCAATGATTGCAAGCGCTACAGGCAAAACATAGTATGCAAAGTTGCTGTAAAGTGATGTAAGCGGCTACTCTAGCGAAGTTTGTTGCGCAATTTCCGGCATATCGCTTTCGTCTTTTAAAGCCACGCCAGACACTTTTAGCCGCATGGATTCTTTAGCTAACCACATAAGCTTTTTAGCAGCAGCGTCATATTGCAAGCCTTCTGGGCGCACGTTAGAAATACAGTTTCTATCTGCATCACTCAAACCTAGTTTAGGTTGATAAGTCAGATAAATGCCCAAACTGTCAGGTGAACTCAAACCTGGACGCTCACCAATCAACATAGCGACCATTTTGGCATTGAGCGCTTGCCCAATTTCATCACCTATCGCCACACGTGCCTGACTAGCAATCACGACAGGGCCTGTGTGCCAATCGCTCGGCAAATGATTACGCATTTCTGCAAGCAGCGGCACGACATGGCGCGACACGGCGAGTGAAGATAAGCCATCGCCAATGACGATCAAAAAATCAATCGGTTTAGTCTGACTGACGTTTTGAAGGCGCATCAAGCTTTGCTCATGCAGCCTACGACCCCAATCAGGGCGTAACAAATAGCTGGCGCGGTCTGGCGCCATACTTTTTGCTTGAATAGTCGTGAACTGCTGCGTTTTGATGTCGGCTTCTAGCGCACTGACATCCAGCGCCAAATGCACGGCATCACGTGCCATGGCGTGCGCCAAACCAAAATCTAATACTTCGCTAGTTGGCAAACTGCTACCCACTCGCCCAATTGCAATGCGCGCGCGCGTGAAGCTTTTAAGCTGCTGCCATGGATCTATGTTGAAAGCGTCTATATTGGTAATGTTATCTTGTTTAACCGTCATGATTTAAGCAGCATTAAGTAAATGTTTGGGCATGTTTTGCAACATATGATGCACATGTGAGATTGGCTGTACTTGACCATGTGCATCCATGATATTCATGGCTTTTAACCACCGTTCAAACTCTGGCGCGGCACGTAAACCAAGCACTTTACGTAGATAAAGCGCATCGTGGAATGAAGTGGTCTGGTAGTTGAGCATAATGTCATCAGCGCCCGGAATGCCCATGATGAAAGTTAAACCAGCCGTGGCCAGCAGCGTCATCAAGGTATCCATATCATCTTGGTCAGCCTCTGCGTGGTTGGTGTAGCAAACATCACAACCCAAAGGCACGCCCAGCAGTTTTCCGCAAAAATGATCTTCTAAACCAGCACGTATGATTTGTTTACCGTCGTATAAATACTCCGGGCCGATAAAACCCACAACGGTATTAGTAAGCAAAGGCGATAGATGTCGTGCAACCGCGTAAGCGCGCGCTTCGCAAGTTTGTTGGTCTACGCCAAAGTTGGCATTGGCTGATAATGCTGAGCCTTGACCTGTTTCAAAATACATGACGTTGCTCTCGCCCAACTCATTTTTCACCGTGCCACGATTGAGTGACAGCGCGGCAGATTGCGCTTCTTTCAGCAAGGCAATATCAATACCAAAACTTTTATTGGCTTTTTCACTGCCTGCAATCGACTGAAACACTAAGTCCACAGGTGCGCCACGTTCAATGAGTTGAATCTGGTTGGTCACATGAGTAAGAATGCATGACTGTGTAGGAATATTGTACTGATTGATGACATCATCAATCAAATAATACAGCTCCATCAGCGCTGGCAGGCTATCCGTTGCAGGATTAATACCAATCACCGCATCACCTGCGCCATACAGCAGACCATCCAACATTGAAGCCGCAATACCGCGCGTATCATCAGTCGGATGGTTGGGCTGCAAGCGCACAGAAATATGGCCGGGCAAGCCAATGGTATTTCTGAAAGTGGTAATGACAGTGCATTTTTTTGCGACTAAAATCAAATCTTGGTTGCGCATAAGCTTGCTCACTGCTGCTGCCATTTCTGGCGTAATCCCTTTTGCCACGCGCTTTAAAGTGGCGGTATCCGCAATATCAGAGAGTAACCAATCGCGGAAATCACCAACGGTTAAGTGACTAATCTCAGTAAATGCTTGTTTGTCGTGCGTATCGATGATTAAGCGAGTAACTTCATCGGTTTCATAGGGAATCATCAATTCTTCTAAAAACCGCTTCAGCGGGACTTGCGCCAAACACATTCTGGCAGCCATACGTTCTGCATAGGTTTCTGCAGCTACTCCAGCAAGAAAGTCGCCCGAACGAGCTGGAGTGGCTTTCGCCATCACCGTTTTCAAATCAGCAAACTGATAAGTATGCGCGCCTGCAATATAGCTATATGTCATGATGCATTTCACCTTTGCCACTATTTGACTACTGCGTGATGTGTCATTTGATGACATACATTATGCGACTATTTTTTACAAAGCCGCAAGCTGGATTTTGGTGAATGCTAAGTGTGTAAGAGTACTTAATCAAAAAATTTTAACGACATAAAATGGTACTTAATACTTATTAAAAACTGGTACTTGCATTACGCCATTTTAAATCTATACTAGAAAAGCTACACTGTTTTACATTTACACATCTACACCAGCTGTTCTGTTTTATTAATGACTAAAATTAGTATTTGCAGCATCGATTAGACTTAATCTTAAACGCATCAAATTTAAGCTTTTTTACTAAAATCTAGGGGGTAAGAAAATGAGTGAGACAATACACGCAGGCTCGGCAGCAGAGCAGGATGCCGCAGAACTAAAAAAAATGGGGTATGAGCAAGAGCTGCACCGTCATATGGGTGGTTTTTCTAACTTTGCGATTTCCTTTTCAATTATCTGTATTCTGGCGGGCGGTATTTCTGCTTTTCCATTGGCGCTAGGTGGTGCTGGTGGCGCATCTGTAGGCATAGGTTGGCTGGTAGGGGCTGGGTTTGCAACCATTGTGGCATTAGCTATGGCACAAATCTCATCAAGTTATCCAACAGCTGGCGGCTTATATCATTGGGGCTCAATTTTAGGCGGTAAAGGCTATGGTTGGTGTACGGCATGGTTTAACTTACTGGGGCTGATTTTTGTAGTGGCATCCGTTAACTTTGCCGTTTATGACTTTTTCTTTAAAGGACTGGCAGCGCCGATATTAGGCATTGATGTTTCAGGCTACGGCTATATGCATCAAACACTATATATTGCAGCGTTCACCATTCTTCAGGCCATACTCATCTACCGTTTTCCAAAACTTACCACTAAGGTCACCGATTTATCTGGCTATCTCATCATGCTGATTGCCACAGTGCTGACCGTTTCATTATTGGTATACAACACAACACCATTAGATTTTTCACGCTTATATACTTTCACCAACTTTACTGGTGCTGAAGGCAGCGTATGGCCAAAATCTGAAGGTATGGTGATGCCATTCTTACTAGGTTTGTTGTTAGCGGTTTATACCATTACGGGTTTTGATGCCTCCGCTCACACGTCAGAAGAAACACGCGATGCCGCAAGAGCCGTACCTAAAGGCATTGTAAGCTCTGTGGTTTATTCTGCCATTTTTGGCTACGTGATGATTTGTACTTTTGTATTAGTCATGCCAGATGTTGCGGGCGGTGTAAAACAAGGTTTTGGATTCTTTGATTCATTGTTAGGCACCTTGCCACCTGCGCTTAAAACTGTTTTAGGTTTAGGTATTTTCATAGTTAACTTTTTATGCGGTTTGGCATGCTTAACCTCAACCTCACGCATGATGTTTGCATTTGCGCGCGATGGCGGTTTACCAGCGTCAGACGCATTAAAGAAAGTACACCCAACTCTAAAAACACCAGTGGCGGCGATTTGGGTTTCAGCCATTCTATCGGTGTTAGCAACCTTGTACGCGGCAGCATTTAGCGTATTAGCTGTTGGTTGTGCCGTGTTTCTTTACATTTCATACATTATGCCAACTGCAGCCGGCATCTTGGCGGAAGGTAAAACCTGGACGCATAAAGGTCCGTTTAATCTAGGTGGCTTATCTAAACCAATCGCTGTTTTAGCGGTGCTTGGTGGTGGCTTCTTAGTATTCGTAGGCGTGCAACCACCTAACGAAAAAGTATTGTATGTGACGATTGCCATGCTAGTGGTAATGGGTCTGTTCTGGTACGTGTTTGGCGAAAGCAAACGCTTTAAAGGCCCTCCAACAGTGAAAGAATAAAAGCAACTCAGCTTTAGACTCACTCTAAAAGCCCGCTGCGCACTCACCATGCGTAGCGGGCTTTTTTACATCCTTAAATTGGGCTAATAATCAGCCCGTTTTCGTTGAATTGATTACCACAATTATTTGATATTGTTCACTTACCAGCTCAAGCATCAATGAACACTAAAGTTTGTGCTCAAGCTTGCCGATGTAATAGTAACAAGATGCAAATTATCAAAATAGGAATTCTCTAGATGTAGCTTATAAGCGAGGTGCAAAATGATTATTTATCAAGTGGTAGATGAAGAAAATAACTTAGTGAGTGAGCACTCACAACGCGATATAGCATTACACAGTGCGGAAGACTGGACTGTTTGGTATGAAGATCACTACTATCATGTTGAGGAAGTGACTTTCCAAGAAGCGCACGAAAGCCTCGGTTAAAAAGCTTCAGCTGAAATTGCTTTAGCTAGTGTTGCACCCTGCAGACTAAAAACTCGTATTTACACTTAATCTACAGGTAAGGTAACTGACTCTACTTTTTGAGCGTGCTCGATTTTGTTGGAATAATAGAGCCTGAAGGCACTACAACATCTTTGCTTTTCTTAGGTTTTTTGGTTTCTTTGTTACTCTTAATTTGACCTTTAGCCATGATAATTCTCCTAACGTTAAACGTGGCTTCATCATAGGCTGATGCGTAAAATTAGGTGGATTATTTTTTGAACAAGTCCAACAGTCGGGCAACAAACAAATAGCTACTTAGTTATTTTTGCGAATACCACTAGCAACAAACCAATCAAAACCACAATACCAACAAATGATGCTATACCTTGCCATCCTAAAAAGCTCACCTTGTTATCTCCTTCACCAGCCAGCATAAGAAGCTAAATAATACGATTTATGTCTAATTAGACACTTTGATATAAATCAAAAAATAATAAAAATTTGGCTAACGTTAAGCGTATGATTTACACCTAATTCAATCTCTAATTTTAGGAAATCAATATGCTCAACATGTATGAAATAGCTATTCCACCTTTGAAGCGTGCACTAAGCAATCTAGCCACTATTTTAAAAATTGGTGAAGAACATGCAGATGCGAAAAAAATTGAGCATGCTGTTTTTCTCAACGCACGACTTTTTCCAGATATGTACCCGCTCATTCGCCAAGTACAAATCGCCACCGATATGAGCAAGGGTGCGGCGGCAAGATTGGCTGGGCTTGAAGTGCCAAAATACGAAGATAACGAAACAAGCTTTGCAGACCTACACGCACGCATTGCCAAAACCATTGCGTTTATAGATACGGTAAAACCAGCACAATTAGAAGGTAGCGAATCTCGCGAAGTGACGATTACGGTGCGCAAGGTTGATTTGAAATTTACTGGGCAAGATTACCTGTTGAAATGGGCCAATCCAAATGTGTATTTTCATGTGACTACTGCTTACAATATTTTGCGCCACAACGGTGTAGAGCTTGGTAAACCAGACTTTCTTGGCCCAAGAACATAAATATTCTGCTCATTAAAAGTCCAAAACATCATCAAGGTGGGCTTACTTCTGCCCACCTCAATCGCGCATTAAGATCTAACCCAACTCACCGCTAAAGCGGCAATACACGCAATAATCAAGACGATGCTAATCCAGCTGGCGATGCGCGCTTTCACACCAATACGCGCGTCACCCATCACCTTAGCGTCACTCGCCAATAAGTAAAGCGCCACAACATGCAGCGGCAACATGATGGCATTCACGACTTGGCTGGTATAAATAAGTGGAATCAATGGCAGTTTTGGCAACGATACCACACTGACAGCAGCCACGGTTAAGCCGACAAACGCCGCATAAAATAATTGAAAGTGTTTCGAATCTAAATCTAGCGAAGCTGGCGCGCCTATACCTTCTGCAATCGAATACGCAGTGGCCAATGGAACAATCGCGGCGGCTAATAACGATGCACCTAACAAACCAGCACCAAATAACACCGTTGCAAAAGAGCCTGCAAGTGGTTTTAACGCAAGCGCGGCATCTTTTGCATCATTGATATGTACGCCAGCGCGATTAAGCGTTGCGGCACACGCCACGGCAATTGCTAAACCAATCACACCTGTCAGTACCGAACCAATCAGCACATCGACCCGTTCCCAACGCAAATTAGCGACAGTAATCTTTTTATCCACCGCATAAGACTGAATAAACGCCAATCCCCACGGTGCAAGTGTAGTGCCTAATGTGGCAGCAATCGCTATCCATCCGATAGAGCTGGTCGGCATGTGCGGCACAATGGAGTTTTGCCAAACTTGCGACCAATCTGGTTTAGCTAGAATGCCATCAATAATGTAGAGCGCTAAGGTTGAAGACACGATCAGCAGAATACGCTCCACCTTATGAAACGAACCCAACACAACAATTAGAGAAATCAGTACGCCAGCAATCGGTGCGCTAATCCATGACGGAATACCAATTAAAGAACCTGCCGCTGAAATACCTGCATACTCTGCACATATCGTACCGAAATTTGCAAATAACAAGCCAATCACCGCAAAGTATCCCCAGCCATGCCCCCAACTCTCACGAATAATACCAACAAAACCCTTGCCAGTCGCCGCGCCTATACGCACCGCCATCATATGAAACTGGATAAGTAAAATGGTTGAAGCAGGAATAATCCAAAGCAATCGATAACCGTGGTCAGCGCCAAGTACTGAGTAAGTGGTAATACCGGCTGGATCATCGTCTGAAAGTCCTGCGAGTAAACCTGGACCAAGCACTGCGAGGAACGCCGAGAGTGCACCCAAACCCGCCGCCCGGAAACGCGCAAACTGCAAAGCAATACCACGTTTATGATGCGCTACTGCATGAATGGGCGCATCTAAATATTCACGGCTGCGATGCAAAAATGGTTTTTTATGTTTATAGCGTGCGCGCATCTTTACCTTAGACTATCACAGCTGAAAAATATCAGTCTGAGTAATAGTACGCTTAATAACTAAGCTGCGGTGTGCCAGATTCACACAAGTACATACCAGCAAAGTAGCGCGCGATTAACTAGCCTTCAATGTCAAATAACAGAGCAAGAACATATAGATAAGACTGCGTAAGCAGATACAAAATGAAATAATCAATTACAAATAATGACAAACAAAGTTAAAAAAATATGAAATAATCCGCGTATCTTACTTATCATCTTTAAATTTTTTGAATATGGGGTTTATTATGAAGCTTAACATCATCGTCTTAGCGCTAGCACTTTCTTCACAAACAGCATTTGCTTACCAATGCAATACTGTGATGGGCGGTTGCCCGACTGACACTGGCGTTGTTACCTCAGCACATATGCGCTCAGATGTTGGTGTTAAAGTTGCTCATCCAGAAAAAGCCGCTGCCGCTCCTACAAAAACAGGTGCGGCTGGTAGCACAGGTACTGCTGCTAAATTACCGGCTAAAAAGTAATCTCTGCAGAAAAGAAAAAAGCCCTACAAGCATTTAGCTTGTAGGGCTTTTTAATTGGCGGAGCGGACGGGACTCGAACCCGCGACCCCCTGCGTGACAGGCAGGTATTCTAACCAACTGAACTACCACTCCATAAAACTTTATATATCAACAATATTTAATTAATGCGCTCTTATTTTCAACAAAATAAAAGAGTGCTCAAAATACCAGCACTCTCAAATTTAAAATTAGGAACGGCTTAGTCACATTTTTGTGTTATTTGGTGGGTGCTAACGGGGTCGAACCGCTGACATTCGCCTTGTAAGGGCGACGCTCTACCAACTGAGCTAAGCACCCTGCCTGACTAACGAGGTGCGCATATTACATGAAATTTAGGAAATTTTCCAAGCATGATTGAATAATATTAGAATATTTTGCAATTTCTATAATATTTCACATTCTTAGTTCGGAATTTCGCTCGAATTTAGCTTGCAAGCTAACTTGCAGCCTCAAGGTGCAGTAATGCCGTTCGCCTTTAACACATCAAGCGCCTCATTTAGATTTTTTTGTGTTTCTGACACTGGCTCAGGGCCAAACATTTTCTCGCGCGACCAATCTACCAGTTCGCCAGATGCCCAAGAAACCACATAAGCCAACACAAACACCAATAATCCACGCGTCATGCCTTTGGGCATGCCATGCTCATCTAACAAGCGATGGAGATACCATGCCGCAATCACGAACACGATGGTAGAAATAATAATATTCCACATGGAAGGGATAGTGAACATGGCTGGTTTTTACTCAGGTTGAAAATTAAAGCTGCTAGCGCATCATACAGCCTAAAACAGATGGCTTGCAAGCCAACATCTATGAGGGTCGTGGCGCATATGTTTTCATTAGAAGTTACGCATCAATGTCACACATTCCATGCAATAATAACAATTAACCAACCCTTATAACCCTATTTTTGGCAGTTGAAAACATGACAAACGAACAAGCGCAGGCTTACATGCACAATCTTTTACGTGCCATGTTGGACAAAAAAGCGTCAGACTTATTCATCTCAGCAGATTTTCCACCAGCCATGAAAATAGATGGCAAAATGACGCCCGTCACGCAGCAAAAGCTCACAGGTGAACTCACCAAAGCCTTTGCTGATGCCATTATGAATGACAAGCAAAAAGCCGAGTTTGCGGTAGAAAAAGAATGCAACTTTGCAATCTGGCCCAAAGAAATTGGACGTTTTCGGGTGAATGTGTTTTTACAGCAAGAAAAAATAGGCATGGTGTTGCGAACCATCACCACAAAAATACCTAACTTTGAAGATCTAGGCTTACCTAAAGTACTCAAAGAAGTGATGATGACTAAGCGCGGTTTGGTGATTTTGGTTGGCGGTACAGGCTCGGGCAAATCTACCACACTGGCTGCGCTGATTGACTACCGCAATGAGCACAGCTTCGGTCATATCATCACGGTAGAAGACCCTGTGGAATATGTACATCAAAGCAAAAACTGTTTGGTCACTCACCGCGAAGTAGGGCGTGACACTAACGGCTGGTTTAATGCGCTGAAAAATACATTACGCCAAGCGCCTGATGTTATTTTGATTGGCGAGATTCGTGACAGAGAAACCATGGAGTTCGCGCTAGCCTTTGCGGAAACCGGACATCTTTGCATGGCAACCTTGCATGCCAATAGCGCCAATCAAGCGCTTGATCGCATCATTAACTTCTTCCCTGAAGAACGTCATGCGCAATTGCATATGGATTTATCGTTGAATCTACGAGCGTTTGTGTCCCAACGATTAGTTTCAAAAGTCGGTGGTGGGCGCAGTGCCGCGGTTGAGATTCTGCTTAACTCACCCTTGATTTCAGACCTTATTTTAAGAGGCGAAACAGGCATGGTGAAAGAAATTATGGCTAAATCAACCGAACAAGGCATGCAAACATTCGACCAAGCCTTGTTCCAGCTCTGTGAAGATGGCGTTATTTCTGAAGAAGATGCTTTAAGAAATGCAGACTCACTCACCGAATTACGTTTGCGCTTTAAACTCAAAGGTAAAAATGCTGGCGCTAAATCCACCAGCACGTTCGCCTTGCATGAAGAACCTAAAGAGGAAAAAGAAGCAGAAGCTCAGGCAGGAATATAATTTAAACGGCGGGTATATTTGCCCGCCATTTAATCATGATTGAATGACACAATCACTTCACGCGAAGCCAGTACAATCTCGCGCAAAAAGCATAGCAATGCCAAAATCACCGAAAACATCGACGAAATGAACGCCAGCAACACTACATGCGGCATTTTAAAACCGGTTTCAACTGAAATAAATAAAGTTGCAATAGAAACGCACACACACAAGGCCGCCAGCGTTGCTAGGCCAATTGCTCGCCTCAGCCATTTGGTGCGTTTTATAACAATCTTGAACTCATGACTAAATTTTTCGCGCTTCTCGCGCGGCATATCATTTAACAACCGCGCACGGTCTATAGAACGCCCTAAACGGCCAATCAATACGCCGAGAATAGAACCTATCCCTGTGAGTAGAAATACGGGCGCCACAGCGTCGCGTATGGCTTCAGAAACAGCGTGAATATCGGAGATATTAGCAATCATCATTGTTGAATTGGCTTTACTTAGAAGGGAAATATTTATTCAGTGAATCACGTGTCATTTAAAACTGGTAAATTTCGCTGAAAAACACGATTTATGGATAATTCTATCAGTTGCAATTTACAATTACGTATTATCAGCCACTTATTTTAATATCCTGGGCATAGAGACAGGGCATAGACAGTGCGAATCCTAGATATTACTATCAAAAAGCCATGTTAAACAGAGCTGTATTAAACAGAACCATATTGAACTAAACCCAATGGATATGAATGATCATGCTTATGCGCGTACTAACTTCACCAAGCGCCGCCACACTATCAAAAACGTCAATCGAGACTTTCACGAATGGCACATGGGCAGGCCTCACTATGCCATTTGGGCAATCGATGTAGATACGCCAGAAATACGTCAGCAAGTGTTTGCGGCTGAGCAGCATCTCGCTGGGTTACTTTTAGAAAACTATGCTCGTAAACCACATATCACGCTATGTGTATGCGGTTTTTTAAGTGATGAAGTTAAGCAGACTGACGATTTTGGAGCAAGCTTGCTTGAAGCACAGCTGGCAAATCTAACCCGATTAAACTTAAAGCCATTTGAAATTGAAATAGATGCATTAGCCAGTTTCTCTTCAGTACCATTTTTCCACGTTAAAGACGCTCACAATAGCATTGCCGCTCTACATGAATGCCTCAACTTAGACATGCCGCGAAATCAACATGATCAATACATTCCGCATATCACCGTTGGTCTTTATGCCGACGCCTGGCTAAGTAGTGAGGTCAGCTTAAAGCTAGCTAGTTTTACTAAGCTCGACATAACTCGCTATTCAGTGAACAAAATCAGCTTAATGAGCTATAACCCTGCTGAAATTGGTGGCGTATTGCGCACCATTGCAGATTATGATTTTGAGCAGGCGAAAATTCAATGGCATAAAACGCCGCCGTTTGCCTTAAAAGACGCCATCTAGCCGCACCAACAAAAAAGGAGCCGAAGCTCCTTTTTTGTTAATTGGGGTTTGCCACCAATTAGATAAATCTATTTAAATCTGGTCGGCGTGGAGAGATTCGAACTCCCGACATCCTGCTCCCAAAGCAGGCGCGCTACCAGGCTACGCTACACGCCGAAGGCCGGCACTATACTGAGAACGGCCGTTTCCGTCAAGGCCGTGTATTTAATTCACGAATTTAATTTAAAAAAATTATGACGAGCATTCAACGAACGTACTATTGCAATCAATGTATTTAACAGCAATCAAAACTAAGCCTTTTCTCCATTAACGGTTAAAATTGAGCCTCGTACACAGCGCCAGGCACATTCATTACAGTGGAATTCGTTTACATTTTTGGCCGTTTAATATTTTCATTAGGCTCTAACATTTATCAAAAAAAGTTATCGCAGCAAGGCTTGCATCCATTCTTTATTGTCGCCGCCACTTATTTTGTTTTAAGTTTATTCGCCGCCTCGCTATTGGGCGTGATTGAAATCGGTCAATTAAGTAATGCGTTCTGGCTCAATGCGTTTCTCGCATCACTGTTTGATGTAGGCGGATGGATGTTTCTAGTGATATCACTCTCTAAAACCGAGCTTTCAGTCTTTGGCCCGCTTAACGCCTACAAAGTCGTTGCATCCATGCTGTTAGCCATCGTCTTTCTAAATGAAATACCTAGCTTGCAAGGTTTAATCGGCGTTTTGGTGATCATAGCTGGCAGTTATTTTTTAACACCAGCCACAGGCGGTTTGCAAGGCAATCGCATTTTAAATCTGTTAAAAGACCAAGGCGTACAAGCAAGGTTTTGTTCAATCCTCTTATTCGCCATCGGCACTATTTTTCTTAAAAAATCGGTGATGTTCGGCGGCGCACTCGCCACCATGGTGTTTTGGTCACTCATCGGCTTTGCACTCGTGCTATTAAGCAACCAGCTATTTCTAACTGGCGGTATGAAAGATAATCTGCAAGCGTCAAGAAAACACCTACGCACGATTTTTGTCATCGGCGTAATGGTGTTTGTGATGCAGTACTTTACTTTGCTACTACTCGCCAATATGATGGTGGCTTACGCACTAGCACTGTTTCAGCTAGGCATGATTTTACAAGTGTTTGCAGGCTACAAAGTCTTTAACGAAAAAAATACCATTAAAAAGTTACTCGCCTGCTTAGTCATGATGGCAGGCAGCATACTAGTATTAATGGCTTAGCAATAGTTATAGTCATCAATAAGCAATCACCAACACACCAGCCAATCATAGGGTGGGTTATTGAACCCACTCGTAATTGACCTTGCCATACTCCACCGCATGGGTAACAAGTTACCTACCCTACTAGCATCCCATTCTATTCTTTGATGCTCCTTGAGCTAAATCAGCAAAAGCGTATGATGAAATAGTGAAAATTTGAAATTAACGGTAAGAAAAAGAGGGGAATCATCATGACCAAGGACTCAAAAGATCACAAATTTAACGAACACATCAAAGCGATTGAAGAGCATAAATCACTGCTAGAAAAACTACATTTAAAAAGTGATGATGATTTGGCTAAAGCCAAATCATCACTTGAAAATATCGCCATTACGCTTGAGGAGTATTTAAAAGTCATTGGTGTGCCGTAGTTTCTGCGGTGACATACAAGCCGTTTGGGGGAGGGCGCTTTGCTTAGGCAATTATGGCGCAATAAAGACATTATTGCTTAGACTTGATTTTTTACAATTGAGAAATTCTAGATTTAAAACTGGTGCCGGATGTCGGAATCGAACTGACGACCTTCGCATTACAAGTGCGCTGCTCTACCAACTGAGCTAATCCGGCATTTTGCTGGGAGCGAATTATACTCAAAATTTAGAAAATGTCATGCTTAGGAATGCAATTATTAAAATGAATTAGTGAATACGCGTTAAGAGTCACAGCTCTTTTGAGGTTAAAAAGCACCTACCGCAGCCTACTGCTGCTAAGCTCATGACCCAGTGAAGCAGTTTGTTTAATTTTACTTACTGCTAGCTAAATTCCTTAAAAAGACATCTCTTGGAGATCGGCGGCTATTTTCAAGTAAAGTCTCAAACTCATTAATTGGCGCAGGTCTGCCAAATAAATAGCCTTGGAAATGGTTACACCCATAATTTCTTAGGTATGCTAATTGATTATCTGTTTCTACACCTTCCGCAATGACATCTATGTTTAACCCGCGTGCCATAGCAATGATTGTTCTAACAATGGCTTGGTCGCTACTGTCCTCAGTAATGTCTTGTATGAATGATTGATCAATCTTTAACTGTTGCAATGGCAATTTCTTTAAGTATTGAAGAGATGAATAACCAGTTCCAAAATCATCCAATTCAAAACGTATTCCAATGGCCTGTAATGCGACCATTGTGACAATGATGTGTTCAACATTATCTAACAACATGCTTTCAGTCAGTTCGAGTTTCAACAGGTTTGGGTTAACTGCATAGTGTTGAACTGTGGCTTGTATCTTTGACACAAAATCTGCCTGTTTGAACTGCTGAGCACTGACATTAATGGATAAAGAAAGATGATCTGTAAGTGGATTCTGTTCCCAAGCTTTGAGCTGAGCACAAGCAGCATCTAATACCCATTGCCCAATAGGTAGAATCAACCCAGTTTCTTCTGCTAGCGGTATAAAGTTGAATGGTGTTACCAAGCCACGTTTAGGTTGATTCCAACGAATCAATGCTTCAGCTCCCAATGAATGGCCATCTCCATCAACCTGCAATTGATAATAGAGCTGAAATTCATTGCTCTCAATGGCTTGGCGTAAATCTCGCTCTAGCTCGACACGCGCATTGATGACATCTTGCATATTGGGATCGAAGAAACGTAGCGTGTTTCTACCCGCTTTTTTAGCTTGGTACATCGCAATGTCGGCTTGCTTGAGCAACTCTTCCAACTCTAATTCACTACCGTTAAATAGCGTGATTCCGATGCTTGAAGAGTTGAAATATTGGTGTGAAGAAAGTAGGTACGGTAGGTTCAATTCATTTAATATTTTCTCACCTACCATCTCCGCCTGAGCGGCAGCGTCAAATGGTTGATCACTTAAATTCTCTATAAATACAACAAATTCATCGCCACCTATGCGAGCCACCGTGTCACCTTCTCGCACGCAAGCCATTAGTCTCGTAGCAGTTTGCTGTAATAATAAATCACCTATGTCATGACCCAGCGTGTCATTCAATGTTTTGAAATGATCAAGATCAAGAAATAGTAATGCGCCTCTTTGGCCACTACGTGCACTGTTGGCTAGCGCCTGATTAAGTCGATCAACCAATAGTCGGCGGTTTGGTAGCTGCGTGAGTGGGTCGTAAAATGCAAGCCTCTGAATTTCATCACTTGCGGCCTTACTCACAGTGATGTCAGTCAGTGTCGATACGTAGTTAGTGACTTTGCCATTGTTAGCTTTAACTGCTGTAATAGTTAAATGTACCGGATACACTTCACCATTCTTGCGCTTATTCCATATTTCGCCTTCCCACATGCCTGTATTATTTATACTGCTCCATAGGGCATCAAAGAAGCCAACCTCATGTTTTCCAGACCTAAACAATCGTGGTGACTGCCCGATCACTTCTTCTTCGCTATAACCAGAGATTTTTAAAAATGCTTGGTTTGCCCGAAGAATGACATTATTGGCATCCGTTACTAATATACCTTCATGAGACTCGAATGCAGTAGCCGCAATGCTAAGCTCCACTGTTCGCTGCTCAATAATAGTTTCAAGATACTCTTCATGAAATTTTAATTCACGCGTTATTTGATGCAATTTTTCAACTGCTAGTTTTGTAAATTTTGCAAATGGATAAAAAATAAGCGCCGCCTCAAGCGCCAGTAGCAACAAAGTCAATGTCCATAAGATGGTCTCAATTTTTTCCAACCGGACTATGGATGCCTCGCCTTCTAGCTGATACTGATGCACCATCTTGTCTAGAGACGAGCTTAGTCTAGTCAGTGCCGTATTCGTGATGAGGATTAAGGTTGCATTATCAGCTGTCAAATTATTATCATCTGCTGCAAGCAACTCATCAACGTTTTTAATGTAACGATCAACTTGTGTGTTCAGTGGATTCTCGCCTTTGAAGTACATGGCATTGACTGTTTCTGACATCGTTGAGGGCAAGCCTAACAGTTTGTCACCATGTATCAATGCAAAGTGAGATTGAGCCATCAGCTCAATGCTCTCTCTTAACTTACGGTGAATTTTTGGACGTTGATCTGCTTGTACGTGGACTAATAAATTCGAGAGCAGCGCCGTGCGCTGACTTAGCATACGCTGACGTCCACTTATATTGACTATGGCGGCAGTGCTTTTCTGTTTAGATATAATCAGTTCAAGGCTAAACCATGCAGATGTAGATAGCGCAGCGATCAAAGTCAAAGCAAAGACATAACGCCAGGTGAGACCTAAGGCAATGTTTGTGTCATCTTTTATTTGTAGATTCATCAATAAAGCCCGTAGTTACTGCCAAACAGCTTTTTTGCCTGTGTCTGTAAATTTTACTTCAATCTTATATCAATTCCATAGCGACATAAGTAATAGTTTTAGCAACTAATTCTATGATTTATGGCTAAATTTAGAATGTCTGTAGAAAACATATATAAACTGTATCGGTTTTAGGGGTTTTTAAAATCTTTAAAACCGCCCCAAAGCAAGTGCTACAAATCGGCATCTATTCACCTCTAAATTCACTGGTTCTATTACAATTAATATATACATTCTAAAGCTTCAGGTTAAAAAATGAGTCAACACTTAAATTCAGCTGAAACTAAGCCCCAAAAACGTTGCGCATGGGCTGAGAGTAATGAGCTTATGCAAGCGTATCATGATAGTGAATGGGGAGTTCCGCAAAGAGACTCTCGTATGCTGTGGGAAATTCTGATGCTAGAAGGGTTTCAGGCCGGGCTATCTTGGATTACTGTGCTGCGTAAACGTGAGGCATTCCGTCAGGCTTTTGCAGACTTTGATCCCGCGAGAGTTGCCAGTTTCAATGAAGATGACATTAATCGACTCATGAATAACGAGGGAATCATTCGCGCACGCGCCAAAATTCAAGCAACTATTGCAGGTGCCAAAGTTTATTGTGAAATGTTAGCGCGCGGCGAAAGCTTTAGTGACTTTTGTTGGTCTTTCACTGAAGGAAAAGTACTCAATGGCAACGGGTCAAGCGTGCCTGTCATGACGCCTCTTTCTGAAGAAATATCAAAAGAGCTGAAACGTCGCGGATTTAAATTCGTCGGTCCAACCATTGTTTATGCTTGGATGCAGGCCGTAGGCATTGTAAATGACCACGCTTCAGATTGCTTCTGCCGATAGACGACCCAATAGAGTCACAGAAAGTTAGCTAACACATTTAAGTCTAGGCAGTATTTTTCAAAGGGAATCAGGGGCAGCAGAATCTTGTGTGGCTTTGAGTACAGACTCAAGAACACCTGGATATTTCTGCTCGATCTCTGCTAGCCGTAAAGAGTTCATGTGTTCAGTGCCATCAACTACTGTTTCAACAAGACCCGCGCTACGTAATATTTTGAAGTGATGCGACATACTTGATTTTGGTCGATTCAGGTCAAGCTCCCCGCATGTTAACTTTCTGCCTGCCTTGGCGAGGCGAACAACAATTTCCATGCGTGTAGGGTCTGCTAGCGCATAGAGAATTTCAATCAACTCTACTTGCTCTATGGCGGGGTGTTTAATCTGTCTCATAGACAAAATTTACCACAACTCTTGATATTATTCCAATGTTCGATTATATTGGAACATTGGAATAACAAGTTGGCTTAATTTACTAGCCATTACCTAACTATCAAACAAGAGGATCACCATGGCAGATTTATTTTCTTCATTTCAATTAAAAGATATCACCTTAAAAAATCGAATTGCGATTCCTCCTATGTGCCAATACATGGCTGAAGATGGCCTAGTGAACGATTGGCACAAAGTACATTATGCAAGTCTGGCACGCGGCGGAAGCGGCCTAGTGATTGTAGAGGCAACCGCCGTTTCACCTGAGGGGCGTATCACCCCAAACTGCTTGGGAATATGGAACGATGCTCAAACTGAACAACTGCGTGAAATCGCAGACGCAATCAAAGCGGCTGGTGCTATACCAGGCATCCAAATTGCCCATGCCGGACGTAAGGCAAGTGCTAATGTGCCGTGGGAAGGCGATGACCATATTGCCGCTGGCGATACTCGTGCATGGCAGCCAATAGCACCATCTGCCATCGCATTTGGTGGCGATTTGCCTCGTGTGCCGAGTGAAATGACCATTGATGACATCAAAAGAGTACAAGGTGATTTTGTAGCCGCTGCACTTCGCGCCAAAGAGGCTGGATTTGAATGGTTAGAGATGCACTTTGCTCATGGCTATTTAGCCCAGAGCTTTACTTCGACTCACTCTAATCATCGCACGGATGAGTTTGGTGGTAGCTATCAGAATAGAGCCCGATTCACACGTGATACGCTTTCAGCTGTTAGGGCTGTCTGGCCTGAGAACTTGCCATTAACTGCACGATTCGGTGTGCTGGAGTTCGATGGTAAAGATGAAGAAACCATGAGCGAATCCATTCAATTGGTTAATGAGTGGCGCCAACTTGGACTGGACATGCTAAGTGTCAGTGTTGGATTCACCATACCAGATACAAATATCCCATGGGGACCTGCATTCATGGCACCTATCGCTCAGAGAGTACGTAATGAGGCTAATATGCCCGTTTCTTCTGCATGGGGATTTGGTACGCCAAAACTTGCCGATCAAGCCATACGCAATGAACAGTTGGATTTAGCGATGATAGGGCGGGCTCACTTGGAGAATCCAAACTGGCCATATCATGCTGCAAAAGTCTTAGGTAAAAAAGATCCAGCTTGGGTTCTACCGCCACCTTATGCTCATTGGTTGTCTAGATATAAAAGCCCTATCGAAGACTAGTTAATTAACCCTTAATTTTATGAAACTAAGTTCAGATAATTACTTGTGGATTTATTCACATCATTATCTGACGCTAAATAGATTCCCGCCTACGCGAGAATGACGGTGTGAGCGTTTTGCAATAAACACGCAATGGTGCAAGGCAGAAAAATATTTAATAGTGATTGACATAGTTAGCCAGCTAACTATAATAACTAATATGCTTCAATTAAAAGATCTTCCAGACGCAAAAGTCCTCAGAAAATTCGCCGAGCGTTATGCAGAAGTGGACTCTGACTCAGTTATTCACTACTTGAATATTCTTCGAATTGGCACCGAGCTTTCCGATTCCTTAGATCGGTTTCTAGCCACACATGGTTTGCTTCAAGGCAGGTGGTGGGTATTAATTTTGTTAATGCGTGAAGATGACCTGACAACGACTCCATCTGAACTTGCCGACAAATCTGGAGTGAGTAGAGCCACTATGAGTGGCCTTATTAACGGACTATTGAGAGATGGACTGATAGCTCGCCAAGAGGGGGATGTTGACCGCAGAAGCTATTCGGTAAAGCTGACTGAAGCAGGCCAAGCTAAGCTGGATGAGGTCATGCCTGATTACTACTCACGTGTTAAGAAAATGATGGGCGCTATCCCTGTGCAACAAAGAGATAATCTGCTGATGCAGTTAATGCTTATAAAAGAGCAAAGTCACGTATTTGACTGACTTTTTTTTGATCATATAGTTAGCCAGCTAATCAACTTGATTGTGATGATGAAATTATTTTATAAATTATAAGGAGTAAGATATGAACAAAAAATCAATTATCGAAGCGATAAACACTGAATGGAACAAAGCATTTAATAGCGGTAACGTTCAAGACTTAGCCGCACTTTATACAGAAAATGCCACACTCTCTCCAGGAAATGGAGTGACGCTAGTAGGCCATGCAGAAATCGAAAATCTATTTAAAAGCTTTATTGATGGTGGAGTCCACAATCACACGTTAGAGATTATCGAAGTGGGCGGTTCCGATAAAATGATTTATCAGGTTGCCAGATGGAGTGCCCAAGGTGCAGAAGCCAACGGTGAAACTCCATCATTTGGCGGCATTACCACAGGTGTGTTTGAGCTGACTACAGAAGGCAACTGGCTAGCTCGTACACATGTTTGGAACGCAAACCAATAGGAGAAGAATCATGCCTCTTGTGAACATTTCGATACTTAAAGGTAAATCACCTGCATACATTAAGGCGGTTGCCGATGGAATCAACTCAGCGATAATTGAAACCATGAGTTTTCCTGATGATGACCGTTATCAGATTATCCATCAACTCGATCCAGAATGTCTGCAATTACAGAAACGTGAAGGGGATCGCGTGATGATGCATTTGGTCATGAGAGCTGGTCGATCAAACAAATCAAAACAAGCTTTCTACAAGAAAGTCACTGAAAACCTAGCAGAAAACCCTGGCATTCCTGCTGCTAATGTGTTGATTACTATCACTGAAAACCACGACATTGACTGGTCATTTAGTGATGGTGTTGCGCAATTTGTTATTTGAATATCAGTAATGATAGTTTCAAAAATGCATCTCATAAGACAACTGGTTGTGGGTTCAATTGCGTGATATCCAACCCTACAACTTATACTATTTTACTGGGCGGGATAACGCATTATTGATCGATGCCATTAAGCCAAACAAGCTAGAGTTTTAGTAATTAATTAGGAGTAATCAATGAATAAAGCAATCAGCTATGCCGCACATTCTGCTAAAGAGAAATTAGTGCCATTCAATTTTGAGCGTCGCGATGTAGGTAAAAAAGATATACAAATTGAGATTTTATTTTGTGGCGTATGCCATTCAGATTTGCATACAGCACGCAACGAATGGCAAAACGCTGTTTACCCCGTCATTCCAGGACATGAAATTGTAGGTCGTGTGGTGAGTGTAGGTGCAGATGTCAAAGCATTCAAAATTGGAGATTTAGCGGGTGTTGGTTGCTTGGTAGATTCTTGTGGTGTTTGTGAAGATTGCACCGATGGTTTAGAACAATATTGTGATCAAGAGATATTCACTTACAACAGCCCTGATAAGCATACAGGTAAGATGACATATGGTGGTTATTCAAACCAAATAGTGGTGGATGAACACTTTGTATTGCATATATCAGATAAATTAGACTTAGCGGCAGTAGCGCCATTATTGTGCGCAGGCATAACAACCTACTCACCATTAAGACACTGGAAAGTTGGTCCTGGTAGTAAGGTAGGCATTGTAGGCCTAGGTGGTCTTGGCCATATGGCGGTGAAGCTTGCTCATGCCATGGGTGCGCATGTGGTGTTATTTACCACTTCTCCAGACAAAATTGCCGATGCTAAACGTTTAGGAGCAGATGAAGTTGTCATCTCTAAAAACCCAGATGAAATGCAAGCGCACTTAAAGAGTTTTGATTTCATACTCAATACAGTGGCTGCGGCTCATAACCTAGATATATTCGTTGAACTATTAAAACGTGATGGCACCATGTGCTTGAATGGGGTGCCAGAACATGCGCATCCTTCACCTAGTATATTTAACTTAATATTCAAGCGCAGGCAAATTGCTGGCTCATTAATTGGCGGTATCAAAGAAACGCAAGAAATGCTTAATTTTTGTGCTGAGCATAATATTACGTCTGATATCGAAGTAATTGCCATTCAAGATATTAATGAAGCTTATGAACGTATGCTAAAAGGTGATGTGAAATATCGTTTTGTGATCGATATGGCAACATTGAAAGATTAATTTTTTTATAGGTGTCTAATTTTATAGGTGTCTAATGACGTATGGTTCTATTGGATAAAATTGGAAGTCGTGCGAACTCTCCAGTCTTCACTTCACGGATAAACCACCAACGTTGAAACCTCAGCACTTTTGACCTTAAATCCACTGCTAACGTGTCGAGCAGCGGAGCAGACAAGAAAACGATGCTGCTAAAAATAAATTAAAATATTTGTTTGCAGTTACAAAGAACTTACGGGCTAAACGTAAGGTCTTTGGCTGTTGATGCATCTTTTAATTCAGTGCGCTAAAACCGATTAAGTCGGCATTTGGGCCATTAGAATTAAGCTAATTTGTTGCTTCTTTTTACCGATTTAAAACTTAGTCTTAAAGATATAATTGTTTGGCATTTGATTAGTTTTGTTATCTTTATTTAGGGCTCCTGTATGAGTAATTTTGCTACATCGGTGATTCATCATCGACCTAAAACGAAGTCATCCCCATGTGTAGGCTGCAAAAACAGTATTGAATTGGATTTCGACTTCGAATATGCTTTTCAACCAATAGTCGATATTAATACTAAAACAATATTCGCGCATGAGGCTCTTATTAGAGGCCCAAATGGAGAAGGCGCGCATACTATTTTAAGCAAAGTGAACAACGACAACACATACCGTTTTGATCAAGCATGTCGAGTCAAAGCAGTCAGAACTGCGGCTGAATTAAAGCTTAAAGGAATGCTATCAATTAACTTTATGCCTAACGCGGTATACAGGCCAGAGCTATGTATCAGCACGACTTTAGAGGCTGCAAAAAAATACAACTTTCTAGCCAGCAACATTATTTTTGAATTTACCGAGCAAGAAATAGTTCAGGACACAAAGCATCTCCTAAACATAGTGACAGAATACAAGAAGTTAGGATTTAAAACTGCCCTTGATGATTTTGGTGCTGGTTACGCTGGTCTAAATCTATTGGCTAACTTTCAACCTGACATTATCAAGATTGATATGGATCTGATTCGTGATGTTGACACAAGCAAGCCACGCCAAACTATTATCAAAGCGGTGACTCGTATGTGTGAAGAGCTAAATGTAATTGTACTTGCCGAAGGTGTAGAAACAATCGCTGAAAGAGACATTTTATTAAGCTTTGGTATTAATCTTTTTCAAGGTTACCTTTTCTGTAAACCCGCTTTTAAAGCAGAGGGAATAGTTGACCCAAAATCTTGGTGCTAAGTGTATTTCTGTGCATATGCAGTATTAAATCCACAGTAATCCACACTTTCTTTGGAGTCAGGCGATCAGGCATAAACTGCGATTTCCCTAATTAGCACAATTTCAACGTTATGTTTCCAGAAGCAGATCCATGGCTAAATAAAACCTAAGCACTGACCTCTCAATCTTCAATGACTAATGGCAAACCCATATCAATTCTGGCCAGTCGCTGAGCCATCTTTATCATTGATTCAGTAAAGCTCTCAATGTCTGTATCAGCTAAAGAGATGTGTTTGTACTTTTCATAGGCCGACTCAAAAGAGGCTTCTTGGATATGAGCGATGAGTTGCATGTAGCGATCTCGTTGCTTGGTATTGTTACTATTGGTCATTTCGCAATACAGATTCTCTAAATGCATAGAGAAGTAAGCAATGAATTCGAGATGGAAACTATTCTCGATGTTAATCTTGTCCATGCAGATGACTCTAAGCTAGTTTGCGTGAGCCAGCATCCAAAATATCATGGATTAGCTCCAACCTGAGAATGGGGCTATCAAGTTGCATCAGGCGCTGCTTCTGAAGTAATGGCAAATCTAACAACTCAACCCATCTATTAGCAACCCATGAAGCATCTTCAAACTGGTAGGGCTCAATAACAGGCAAATTCTCAATAGAGATATTTTCTTCAGTTAAAGACTCCAGTAGCCGTTGAAGTCCGATACTGGCCATTTGCAGATCTTCAGGAATAGGCGATTCAAGATCATTGGCAATGTCGCTGACTTCACCAATCAATAAGCCGTCTTTTTGTTGTTTGAACGATTCAACATTAACTCGGCGCTGCCCGACACAACGAATCATCATCAGCCCAACGGTAGTGACATCAGCATCTACAATATTAACTAACATACCTACATTTGCAAATGGAAAGTTACCCTGCGTATCAGTCTCACCTTCTGGCAAGGCCGTGACAACAGCAAAAGGTGATTTATTTCTGAGACAGTTTCGTACCATATCCAAATACCTGACCTCGAATATTCTTAAAGGTAACAATCCCCCAGGACAAATAACCAAATTCAGAGGAAATAATGGCAGTGGATAAGTGTTCATGGGCTTTTATTGTATGGCAATTTGAATTGGTAAGTAATGACAGATTAGCTTCTTTATATTACAGCTAATCTGACAATTAGTTCCGCACAGCACTTACACAAATTAAGGATCAGTTAAGAAACTCCAGCTTCGCCACCTAGCGCATGAGTCAAATCAGTAAGCATCTTAGCGAGCTCTCCTGCCATTAGCGTAAAGTCCAGCTCGAATAGCTCATCAGCATTTTCGGCCATTTCATTAGATTCATTTTTGATAATATCTAAGAACTCAATTCGCTTGATTTGCATTTGCTCCGTTAGGACAAATGAAATTCTGTCATTCCAAGTTAAGCCTAATCGAGTGACGCGTTTACCTGAAGCAATATGCTTGAGAATCTCTTCACCTTCTAACTCATGATTTGCATAACGAATAGTCGCCTTGCTTTCACCTGTAGCACGAAGTTCCAGCTCACGATCAATGGTGAAGCCTGCTGGTGCATTATTTCCAGCTAGCCAATCCGTCATCGCAGCCACTGGTGAAATTGCAGTATGCAATTGTTTAAACGGTAAATTATCTAGTGATTTATTCATCAACTCTAATAGCTCTTCTACTCTTGCTGATGAAGCTGCGTCTATCACCAGATAGCCATTCACTGTATCTAGCCATGCGTAAGTGGTGCGCTGAAGCGAGAATGCTCTTGGTAACAGCTCCTCTGTGATGGATTCCTTAAGCTCCTTCATCTCTTTACGACCAACCTTATAACCTTGCTGCGCTTCAATCTCCGCCGCGCGCTCTTTGGCAAAGCGATTGATAATAGTGGTAGGTAGTAACTTTTGCTCTACGCCTAAAGCAAAAAGTATTTGCTTATTGGCACTATGCACTAGTTTATCGCCATAGCAAGGAACCCAGCCGCGACTTTGCTTATCTAGGCCGCTACAAGGTAATAGCGGTTTTAAAGTCAGCTTCTCATTAAGAACATCAGGTGAAATAGTGTTTTCTGAAACAAGGCGATAAATGAAGGTGTTTTTAAACCACATTGGAAAAGGTACTCTAAAAAAAGAGCTGATTATACGGATGAACTGCCTTGTGAGCCACCTACGTAAATTAGCGTATTTAAAAAAGCATCAAATATATCTGATAATATAAATACTCAAATAAACTCAAATGATTAATCACAATGAAACTGATTTCACTTAATATTGCACAGCCAAAAATCGTGATCATTGATGAGTTGCCAGTGTTGACGGGTATTTACAAACTTCCCGTGAAACGACCAGTCTGGCTGGCAAAACTGGGTTTAAATGGCGATGGCCAAGCCGACAAAGCCGTCCACGGCGGAGAGCACCAAGCCATATACAGCTATCCTTTTGAGCATTATGCTTACTGGCAAGATACACTTGGTTTAACTGATTTACCATATGGAACTTTTGGTGAAAATTTAACCATTTCTGGTTTTAATGAAGACTCCATTCAAATTGGCGATACCCTGAAAATTGGTGAAGCAATCGTACAAGTCACGATGCCTAGAATCCCATGTTTTAAGTTTGGACACAAAATAGGCCAACCAGACATACTAGAAACTTTTTTAAACAGCGGCCGCAGCGGCTTTTACCAACGTGTACTCACAGCAGGCTCTATAAAAGCTGGCGATGAAATCACACTGCTAGACCGCGCAACAGACTCAATTACTATTCGCACCGCGCTTATTTTACAAAAACTAGATTTAGCACTAGCCACAGATGATCCTAAACAACTACTCAACAAAGCCCTAAAAATCCCTAACCTCGCGCCATTGCTTAAAACCGTATATTTAGAGCGTTTAGCTGAATTAGCTTAAAGCTAAGCCAAGCTGTTTAAAACCATCTAGAAATATTGCAAGCGTAGCCCGTAAGGATTACGGGCTACACTTGCTACGATTACACAGTTAATAGAATCAATTAGTTAGTTCGATTAGAGATCGAATAAGTTGAGATTTAAACTAGGCAATTGTTGCGTTTTTGCACACAACGAATAGGTATAACCTGCGAGTTCCTAACGGGTACAATTTCAGCATTGTGCTTCCATAATGTAGCCCATTGCGAACTAGTGCTTGCGCCCTATGCAGAAGATCCAAACTTAGGTCTGGATGCAAAACTCCCAAAGGAGTTGTTCGACGTTTTGAGCACTTTTTAAAAACCAAGATAATTACTTTTAAAACCAAGCAACATTCACTCCTGCAGATATTCTGGGTGAACGTTGGTTCATTTCATTAGGGTTTTTATCTAACGGGTAGGCGAATGTAAGTCTAGTGGAAATTCGGCTTCCAAAATCCATCATAAGACCAACTCCAGCACTGGTTAAATAATCATCTTTGGTGATACTCTGCCCTGGCCTGTATGGTAGTGCTGCACCATGTTCAAAAAATACCAAGCCTTGCACAAGCGGAGGAAAGCCCGTTGGTGAATTTTGTGGGGGAGAATTAAGTGCTGCTCTTAACTCTACGCTACCAAAATAGCCATTTCTACCAGAGAGTAAACCTTCAGAGAATCCCCTTACCGAGTATAAGCCACCAACTTGAAACTGTTCGCCCGAAGGGATAACTTGTGTAAATGAATATTGAAGTCCAGCTTTAGTCAACAATTGAAGTCGATCAGTTAATCTATCCACACGACTGGCATTGACGCGATAGTAAGTGAAACTGTCTTCGCCACCGAATGACTTTGTGCCAAAATTAAGGCTATTATCCAGCGACCAAGCATAAGTGTTGTAGTGTGCTTCACCGCTCAAGCCTAACGCAATCACATTTAAATCAAGGTCTTGTTGCGTGAAGCCACTGAATTTGCTAATCGAATTTCTAGAAGATAGTCGGCTATAGGCCGCCCATTGACGATTAATACCAACCGAAAAAGGTTGCGTTAGCCCAACCGTTAAATCCCTTGAGCTCCCAGTAATATCCAGTGGCACGAACGGACCATTCACAATTTTAATATTGCCATAGTTATATGAAACATCTAGACGCATGTCATCTTTTGAGACTGGAATTGAATAACTGAACCCATAGCTTCTAGAACCACTTGTGCCGGTTGCAACAACTTGAATACTATCGTTAACACCCAACAAATTATTGACCTTATAAATCGCACCAATTCTACTTTCACCAACGGTATCCCGACCTGCATTATCCGCGAAAGTAGTGAGGTGGTACTTTTCTGCCTCTTGTACTTCGATAGTAATATCAGTCTTGCCAACTTCCGCGCCAGCTCTAACATCAGCACGTAACTTTGGTTCATACAGCGCATTAAACCTTATAAGATCTTCTTCCAGCTTAGTGACAGAAATCAATTCGCCAGGCTTTACGTGAATACGATCTTCAACGAAACCACTACGTACTTCCTTTACGCCAGATATTATTATTCCGCCAAGCCTAGCCTCAACTAGCTGAATTTTGACTGTTCCACCTTTAACTTCTTGAGGAGGAAGTATGGCGCGCGCTGTTTTAATGTTTTTGGCATCGTAAAGTTGGTTTATTTTCGATACAGCCTCAAAAAGCTCCTTTAAGCTAACGTCACGTCCCTGATATGGCGATAAAATCTGCTTAAGTTCATCGTCTGTAAGTAAATCTGAGTGATCAATATCAAACTTGGCAACAGGGATGTTTTTAATATCTGAGGCGTTTTTAATAGCAGAATCTTGATCTGGCAAGGTAACTTCTGGTGCAACAGGCAGGGCTTTTTTAAGATTCTCCTCCTGCTTGTAGGAGTCTAGTCGATCTTGATCCAGTCTTTGAATTGCTGCAGGATCAACCGATGGCAATACTGCCGCATTTGCAGGAAAGCTAATGGCACCTAACAGCACTGAAAGATAATATTTTTGTAGTTTTTTCAATTGATTAAATCTCTTTTTTATTTTCAGTGGTTACTGGGGCTAATTGACTAGTTGGGCCAATCCAGTCTGTGGTTACATTCACTAGAACATCATCGTCATCAGGCGCAGCTAGACCGAAACTTCCAATTTCAAATTGCAATGGATTATTACCATTTCTGCCTATTTGTTGGAGCTGCAAACTTTCTTCAACAGTGTTCTCAACATAATCGGTAGGGTTACCCATCACTTGTAAATTAGGATTCTTAATGAGTATGAAAGAATCAATCGCAACAGAGTTTTCTAATGCATTTAAGCTAAAACTACCATTCAGTGTAAAGGCATTCACATCATATCCAAGATGCTGAGCGCGACTCAAAGTGTCTATACGAGTAGCGTAATGCGGCATATTAAACACAGCATAGTTCGTGATATTGCCATTGGGCAACTGCAAACTTGGTGTTTCAGCAGTAACTTCTGCTGTGCCCACGTTGAAAGTTTCAAAGCTCACTTGCTTATCAGATGCAACATGCATGACTACGTTTGCCGCTGGTCCCCCACCAATATCAGAAACCGTTAATGACAACGGATTTGCTAAGGGCGTTGTTGAAATATCAGCGTTGATATTGGATGATAAAAGTGTTGCATGACTCGTTACTTGAGCGACTAATGGTGCGCCTTCACCGATGCCATTTGGAGCCTGAAGGGTCAAAGCACCCAGTGCAATAATATCTACCCCACTTGTAGCACTGCCAAAAATACTACCGGTACCATCGGTGCCTGCAACAATCCTAACGTCGTTGTTACTACTAACACTACCACCTGCAAATACAACATCATTTAGCGTGCTAAGCCCAACACCTAATCCACCAAATATGTCACCACCTATCGTTAGCGTATCGCTTGTGGCAATATTCAGCTGTCCACCAGTGCTAAGTGTACCCCCTGTCATATTTACACCACCATTTACAGCATTTAGAACCAAACCAACATCACCGCGAATATCACCACTGATGTTAATGTCGTCTGCCGCAGTAATATCAATACTTGCAGGTGTGTAAATGGCATTACCGCCATTCGATGCCGCACCAATATCCACATTACCCGTACCATCAGTACCGGCTGTAAGGCTCACTTGAGCATTGCTAGCTAAACTGCCACCCTTTAACTGTATGTCATCGCCAGCTTTAAGGGTGTTATTGCCCAGTGCACGGATGCGGCCTTTAAGAACGATATCATTAGCAGCAGTTATTGCTAATGTTGAAGCAGTATCTATGGCATATGCACCAGTCGACTCTGGCTCGACCACTACGCTACCAGTACCATCTGCACCAGCAATTATTGCCACTGCACCTAGCGTTGTAATACTTCCGCCATCAAGTAATACATCATTATCTGCCTTAACGCTTACACTAGTATCGCTATGCACTAATCCTTTAATTGTTAACCCACCAGTTGAATCTAGAACCACATTATTGGATGCGCTCAACGATGTTAGCACCATATCATAAGTAGTTTTAACCGTTACATTTCCTGCGGCTAATATTGATGAGCCAGCAACCATCCTTAAACCATATTTTGTAAGATCTTCAGCTAATAATGGGTCAGACGAACTATTTAGCCAATATCCTAAACTACTCAATGCTATATCACCATTTGAACTGACAACACTTCCATTAATATCAAAGAGAATAGCTTCACCTGCATTAAGTGTTACGCCATTTCTTCCTGTAACGTTACCAATAATGCCAAAGCTACTCGCAAATGAATTCATATTCACTTCGCCATTACCCGCATTTATATTACGAAGGTTAAGGAATTTAGATGGACTATATACATAGATACCATCTGGGGCAGACATATCAACCCAGCCAAGCTTATCACTTCCTATATCCAAATACTTCAGTCCAGTAACATCAGCCTCGCCAATAGTGGTCGCCGCTGTCAACCAGATATGTGAGGCTTGAATATCTGTTTGAAGATTATGATTATTCGGATCTTCAACAATAGAACCCACTGATGTTAACTTGGCCAAATTGGTTGCATATACTTGCTCCAGACGCATATTACCTAAAGTGTTATTGACGTATAAATCACCGTTTGCTCGTGCTGTCAGTGTACCTGATGCATTAATCAAGAATGGAGTTGCACTTGAACCCAAATCAGCCCCACCCGCCTCTATTGTAATATCACGTCCGGTAACTGCTGCGCCTGAAGTTGCAACATTGATTAATGCAGCACCCGTTTTGATTCTTACATCAAAATTAACAGGGGCAGCAACTTGTTTAACACGAATATCATCTTCTGAACCAATGTAGATATCAGACTCAGCATTCGCAATCAGTTGTCCTGCATTTTTCAAGGTAATGTCAATGTCATCCTTTTGGCGAATAGTGATGGTTTTAGCATCGTAATCAATCACGGTATCTTTACGATCAGCCGCGGCCAAGGCAAGACGTTCATCATCTGTCCATGCATTAGGATTTACGAAGCTAATAGATTTAGATGCTTTTTCAGCGCCTATACCACCGTTATTTGCTGTTAAGGTGATGTTATGCCCTACTACGTTAGCGTCTTCTATCAACACTTCCGTATCAGCCGTATCTTTAAATATGCCTGCTGCTACGCGGTTGGTAATCTGCTCATCGCTCCATGTGCTACCTGCAATCAACTGCTGATAGGTGGCTGTATCTTGAGTTTTAACATCATAAGCAAATGAAGCGCTAAAAGCCTGCGTACCAAATGACTGGTTCGCTTTATGGTAAATGGTAGTTTGACGCGCCTCATATTGGCTGACTTGCAAGTCAGTCCAGTTTTGGTTTGTTTTTAGTTCAGTTATATCTGATGCAGTTAAGTGATAAGCATAAGTGGTTGAATAAGCATCGGCCACATAAGCGCCATTGCTATCCTTGTGCACATTACGCATTTGCCAATAGCGCGCATACTCCTGTTGTTTAGCAAGGTTATAGCCTTTAACAGTATTTTGCTCGCTTTCAGCAGCGCTTGTGCCACGTAGACCGGCACGGTCTGCTACAGCAAGTAATGCAGCTTTTGCCTCAACATCTACTTTATAAACACTATTGTCATCAATAATATTGCCGTTAAGGGCGGTAAGATTGACATCACCACCTATAGAAGTCACGCTATCTAGGCGTAAGTCTCCTGTGCTCTCTGTAATATCAATTGACTTAGCAGCTAACGCAGATAAATTACCAGTGGCCGAAGTAGTGTCAACCAACATAGCTGTGCCAGATCCAATAGCACCATTGTCAGATGTCAGGCGAACACTGCTGCCAGAAACTGCAACTCCAGTTGCCACATTAATTAAATCGCCATCAGATTTAATATTTACGATGCCGCCAGCATGAGCGCCCTGAATAGACATTGATCCATCTTGTTCCCACAATGCAATGCCACCTGTAGCCGTGGCATTAAGCTTACCGCCAGTTTGCAGATTTGTTTTGATATAACTTGATGCGTCATTTGTAAGAGAGGCAATACCAATATTGCCCGCACTTGCTGTCAAATTGAGGTCCTTTGCAGTAACAATCACTGTATCTGCCGCATTAATACTTGCGGCAGTTAGTGTTGTGGTACCCGTAAGGTTACGCACAGCACCTTGCAACTGCAGGTCTTTAGAGGCATTGTTTACAGTAAGCTCACCCGTTTTAAAACCTGAAAACTCAATAGAAATTGGCTTAGAGGCATTTAAGCTATGCACATAGTAGTTACTCTCTGTCCAACGCCATTCTCTCTTAGTTTCATAATATTCACGATCATCAACACATATGTTCGCCACACAAGTATCAGTCCAGTAATGAGCACTTTCAAAAGCTTTGTAATCCACTGGTGAAATTGTTTTTTGGTAGTCCACCTTATAATCAGGTCGCGCTGCACTTGTGTAGTTGTAATCAGCTAGCCATTCACCATTTGGGCGAACGTAGCTTGTATGAGAGCTCGCGCCTCCAGTCTGATTTCCAGGATCGGCGCTTAGAAGGTCGCCTAGGCCCCAGCCACATCCTGCATAACAAGATTTAGTATATGTAGCCCACTCGTAGTTTGTATAAACATCTGCATCCATCCATTCCAACCTACGATCTGCACGAGTATTGTAAGCCCCTGTTCGAGTGCTGCCATACGAAACACCACTAGGATGTCTGTAATCAGCAAGGTTCATATTTTCATAGGCGTACTTAATCACATCATTTTCTAGCGTAATGGTTGTAATTAAAGGTTTACCGTTATATTTTGTACTGGTATCAGTGATCTTAATCATACCGGCCACACCTGGACCCGTATCTAGCCTATTAACCGCCAAGTTTTTATTAGAGGTGTTATTGACAACAATTTTACCGTAACCATCAAGTACCTTTAAACGGCCATTGCCAGTACTAAATATATCGCCATAAAGTTGAATATATCCACCACTCACAGCTAGGCTTTGCAACTCAATTTGGCCATTCACATAACGTACTTTAGGGCTAAATAAATCTGCAACAGCCTCCCCGTTTTCTTGCATAGCAACAGGTATCCATGTTCCTGCATTTGCTACAGCAGCGTCTGCAACTGTCTGCGTGATATTCACATTGAAGCTTGGAAGACCACTTTGAATCAAGCCGTTGATATTGAGCTTTTCGCCACTGATAAATACGTTATTACCCGCGATTACGGAAGACAGCTGAACTGGTGGAGTGACAGTATCAGTCCTAGTCGTAGTAATAACCCCTGAAGTAGGATGAGCAGTATTGTTAGGGTAAATACCTCTTAACAGATCTTCGTAATATAAATCTAAGGTGTAAGGATATACATGTCCATCTGTGCCAGTGTATGTAAGGGGAGCATAATTCTGAGGTAGATTCAGCGTAGGGTCTCCACCTTGATGCGTAAATCCTGTGGTGAAAGTTTTAATAAAATCGCCCTTAGTGTTAATCACGATAGTTTTGGCGACAATATTGGAGCTTACCTGAACGCTACCTGGGCTATCTATTTTAACTAGCCCCCTAGTATTGCTAATATCTCCATCAATATGAATCTCTGGATTAAGAGCATTCAGGTTGATTGGATCTTCGTAAGTATTCTGTACCAGAATTACAGGATCATCTGAAGTTTGACGATCGAGAATATGACTGAAACTTGACGACTTTCCATCTTGATTAATGGCGTTTATTTCACTGTTTTTACTGACTCGCACGCCATTTAGTGTAATAACACCACCCAAATCGCCCGAGATAAATAAGCTATTTTCAACGCCAGCATACTTTCCAATATCAAGAAATTTGTTAGATTTATTGATAATTTCAATTTTTGCATCGCCTGGTGCTAATAACTCTCCTGTACCCGTCAAAGAGTCACCATTGACAAAGATATACCCAGTATAGGCAGCTGCTGGGTGAATATCCATGAAATCGGCAGTAGCGCCAACACCAAGTCTAGCTTTTTTAGCATTTAAGGTATCAATATCTGCCTGAAAACCATTAGCAATATCAGGATTATCGTTTTTGTACTCATTGACCAAAGCCTGAAGTGAATTAATTCTAGCTTGAATATCTCGCGCTAAATCCACATTATTTCTATAAGTTGGATCGGCCATGCCTTCAGATTGCTTACTGATGCTGCCATCTTGTTCTACTTGAAGAATTTGATGAAAGTGGGTTCCTGCAAATGCCGTACCATTCATGGCAACGCTAGATTTCGAATTATCAGAAGTTGATCCGCCAGTGATGTCCAAGCTGATATTTGCGCCAAATAATTTAACGAATGCTGCTATCAACTCTCGATATAGATCTGTACCACGACCATAGCCACGCGTGGTATGCGTACCCTCACCGGCTTGTAAGTAAATGTCTTTTACTGAAGCAATGGCAGCACGATCAATTTGATCTTCAGAACTTGCACCCTGTGGTGCGACTCCAATGCTTGGTACGTAAGCACCTACAGTGATTTTATTGTCTTGCGTAATTTGCCCATGTGCATCTGGGCTAGTTTCTACAGGGAGCAGCGTTCTGTTCCATAAACGCGTTTCAGCATCTGCGGTAATTACATTATTAAAACCCGCACGCAGTACAACATTTTCATCACTTTCTAGACGTGCGCCATTGATTGAAATTTCGTTGCTAGTTCCAACTCTACTAATAGAACTACCTTGAGCTGCACCGGCTAGACCATAGGTCTTTGATTGAACTTCGGTATCGGCTTTAGCGAGTGTTTTTGTTTCAAGTGTGATGGTGTTATCACTCTTAATTAAGGCTCCACTCCCTACAGTAATATCAGCATCATTTTGATCGTTATAGATAAAAGACTCAGCCTTAGCTAGCGCAATTGCACCGCCAGAATCCATTTTCGCAGCATCAAATAGTTCAACGTCATTAAGCGCATTGATTGCCATATGACCTTGTGTATTAAGGCTAGCCGTTGAAGCTTCAATTTTGGCATTACTTCCAATCACAACATCTGTATCAAGGTTTACTACCGTATCGCTATGCGTAGCGGCCGCATCAAACAAGCCACCTGATGCTGAAACTACGTTAAATCCACTAACGGCTGACTTATGAACACGGTTATTTGCGTTTACATCTATGCTGGTTGCAGCAATATTAACGCCATCACCAATGCCTACATAAACAACGGATTTATCCACTTTGTTATGCGCATATGCACCACTTGCACCAACCACAGATGCGTTGGTGCTGTCTACAGTACTGTTGAAATTTGAAGTGTGGTCTGCTGTAAGCTTAAAGTTCGTAACAGCAATATTGCGTGCAGCAGAACTGCTATCAATATAGGCTTTAGTTGTACTCTTAGTTGAAGTGTTAGCAACAGATGCTGCACCTGAGAACACGCCGCCTGAGCCTGCAATAGCGTCGGCTAAGTTATTATCTGCACCACCTGAATTAACATCTAGAGTGCCTGCTGTTACTTTTACACCCGTCCCTAAATAAGCATTGATTAAATTATCTGAAGTCGCGGTCGCATCATTGAACCCAGCAGCAACGATACCGGCGTTAATACCACTAGCTTTGGAGTATTGTTTAGAATCTACACTCGCTTTAACAGTTGCTGTGCCCGAGCCTAAATTTAGGGTGCTGTTGCTGCCAACATAGCTACTCACATGAATAACTGCATCGGCATCACTGGTCGTTGCACTTCCACCAAACAAATACCCGCCTGAAGCCGCCCACGCTGTTGATTTAGCACTCTCGCTGCTACCACTGCGTAATTGCTGAGCAGTGACTGTCAATCCGCCAGCATTAATGGTATTGCTACTGCCTAGTGAGGCTTCTATCGTTGTAGTTGCTTTGGCATCCGCAATAGAAGCGCCAATAGCAACTCCCCCTGAAACGGCTACTCCATCTGCCTCAGCTTCAGTTTGTGGCGTCGCCGTTGCTGTGACACTAAGCGTACTCGTGCCAAGATTAAATGTTGAATTGTTAGCCGTTTTAGCAGTAATTGTTGAGTCGTCAGAAGCACTCACAAACGCCCCACTTCCAGCACCTAACAAGCCCCCTGCCGCACTTTGACCTAACGCTTTGACTTTACCTGAATCAGCAGCGCTGATATTCACCGCGGTTGCAGTCACCACGCCACCGACGACTGCATTGATGATGCTACTTTTAGAAATGTCAGATACCACAATTCCAGCAGCAAGAGCGCCTAATGCGGCACCTTTAGCATCTGAGTCAATATCTGTATTATCTTCAGCTGTAACGGTTACAGTACCCGTGCCAGCATTCGCACCGCTAACAAGGTTAGCGTCTACGTGATTAGAAATATCTGCATAGCTTACTGCAGCGCCAATACCCACTAAGCCAGCGCCACCCGCAATGGCTAATATTTCAATTGTTTTTCCTTGATCATTATCAGCTGTGGCCTTTATATTAACGTTGCCATTGGTTGTAAGTGCAGTCCCCGACACATTAGCAGCCACATTTGCCTTCACTGTTGTTACCGCTACACCACCACCAATACCGCCACCTAAGCTAGCGCCGAAGCCGCCTACTAATGTTTTGGTATCTGTTTTATCGGTTGCAGTAACATCTAAACTACCAGCCGTAATGGTGTTGGTACCATTCACTTCTGCAGCTGTTTTAAATGCGTACCCACCTGCCGAGCCGGTCACTGCTGTAGTACTTTTATTTGTATCAGCATTCATTGAGGCTTTATCAGATGTACTTAATATCTGTGGTCCACCAGCACCCGTATCAGGCAAATCAGCAAACTTATCACCACTTGAGAAAGTATTCACTGCTGAAAGAGATCCTGAGCCGCCTTTATTTACTTCTTTTGCACTTTCGCCAGCGACATCGTCTCCAATTAAAGTGACTACTGCAGCGCCTCCAATACCAACCGTACCACCAACACCCGCTGTCAAGGCTGTTGCATCAACATGCGTTACACTCAATGCCTTAACTTCTGCTTTACCGCTAGAATAAACATTGCTATCAGTCACTGTTGCAACCGTTTTAGCTTTTACTATATTTACACTCGCACCTGCGCCTATCCCACCACCAGTGATACCTACACCTAATGCGCCAGCTTTACTATCAATAGTGACAGTATGCGTTGCTGCAACTTTTACAGAAGCAACTTTATCTGCAGAAGCACCTACATCTGAACTCTCAATCGTAGCTAGAGTTTTGTCAGTAACTAAGTTCACATCTGCCATACCTGCTATGCCATTTGCACCGCCGCCTGCACCGCTGACAACAATATGGTTAATATCGGTTTTATTGGTCGCTTCAACATTCACACTTCCAGTCACATCAACACGATTAGCACCTTTTGCATTTTTCAGTGTTGCAGTCGTTGTAGAATCACTGGAGCCTACTGCAAATGCGCCACCTACGGCATTGCCACCAATAGATACGGCGCCAGACATAAGGAACATATCATTAGTATTTTTAGCGTTGATATCCAAGTCAGAAGCTGTCACACGAGTGCTATCAACATAAGCATCGGTATGGTTAGTGAACAGAGCCATTGACAACGTACCTGCACCAGCGTTACCGCCTACTGCACCGCCCACTGCCAATGAGGATACGCCTTGTGTAGAAAGCGCTTTCACACCTACAGCGTTTTTAGCATCAATGCTTCCTCCAGCCGCATATGCGGTCGTAGTTCGATTCATCAAATGTGTATCAGCACCAAGTCCACCAGCTGACCCGCCAACAGAAACCGTGCCAATAAAGCTATTATCATAGGAAATATTACTTGCTGTAATCGCTACTTCCTGTGCTGCACCAGCGCCCGTATTATCATTATTAATTTTTGCATTGAGCACATAAGCTTGAGTAGTTCCGCCGATGGTATTAACACTCGCAGCAGCCCCTACAGCGAAGCTACTACCGCCAGCAATATTTGTACTAATGTTTTCTATGTGTTGCGTAGAAGAAGCATTAACAGCAACCCCAGTAATATCTTGTTTAGCTTTCTTGCTCTTTAGGTCTAATTGATTATATTTTGCTAAATCTATCTGGTCAGCAAGGTTTACGCCTGCTGTAAGTTCTCCAGTATTGACGCTCATCGTATCATTAGCATCTTTAGCAAGCGCGGTTACGCTCGTTGTTGCGCCTTCAATATAAGCACTGGTATCACCTCCTATTGAATTTACCGTAAATGAAACACCAATGCCCGCGCCACCAAATCCAAGACCAGCGCTACCTGAAGCAACGGTAATTCTGCTATCACTTTCTGCAACAACACCTACATTGTTCTCAGCTTTCACTACTGCACCGGCATCAATATAGGCATTGGTATCGCTGCTAATTAAATTAACTGCAATACTACCCGCACCAGCATTACCCCCTGAAGCGCCTACGCCAACACTAAGCGCCTTCATTGTTGCTAAAGAAGTAGCAGCAACGTTCATATTTTTAACGGCATATCCACTGCTTAGTGCTTTTTTACCTGATACATGTGCGGCTGTCGTATCATCAATTTGATTGACGGATACGGCAATTCCACCAGCGGCGCTACCAAAAGACACGGCCGCACCACCTGATAGTGCTGAAATTTCTGAGGTATTGGTGGCATCAACATTTACATTGGATGCTGAGCCCGTAATTTCAGAGCCTATTATTTCTGCAGCAGTATTGTTTGAAGTGCGATTAGTTGAGGCGGAGCCAGCGAAAGCTGTTCCACTGGCAACGGCGCCCGCAACAGATGCAGATTTAATTTTAGAGTTATTCTTACCATTCACGCTTAGTGAAGCGTTGTTTTGTATTGATGAATTTGAAATAGTGCCTTTAGCAGTACTTTGTATATTATTGTCAGCCACTGCTCCACCGAAGCCTGATCCAGACAAGCCAATTGAGAGCGCACCTGCAATAGAGTTAATCTGTGATTCATCCTTACCTTCTACTGTTACTGTGGAGCCATTACCATTTTTAACCGTAGAGTTTTTCAATTCAGCTGTCGTTGTATTTGGATGGGATCCGACAAAAGACTGGCCAATATTATTTAAAGTAATAGAACCAGAATATCCATTGCTACCCGCGCCCAAAGCCGCTGCCAGCGTTGAAATCGTTGCATTCTCATAGGCCATCAACTCAAGTGTTTGAGCACCGTCTATTGTTGAGTCTTCTGCAACCGCACTATTGGTATTACCAATCTGATTAAGTGAAAAAGCTGCACCCGCTCCATTATCCTTACCACCTGCAGCACTACCTGATATTGATTCGATGGTAGAGGTATCAGATGTTTTAATTTTTACAGTGTTAGTACCTGAACTGCCATCTTCAATCAAGCTATTGCTCAAGCGAGCCTCTGTGGCGTTACTGATAAAGTTTAGTGATGCAGACAGACTTACCGCAGACTCTTTGGCCGCGCCAATTGCAGCAGATAACGATGAAATGCTGGCTTTCTCAGTTGCCGTAATTTCAACGGTATTGCTCGCCGTAATGGTTGCATTATCGGCGATAGCGCGCGCTTCATTATCGATTTCGTTATAAGCAAAAGCCGCACCCAGTGCGCTAGCTTTAAAACTGACATTCACCTGCCCTGCAAGCGTATTAATATCCGAATCATCTGTCGAAGAAATAGTCACTGTAGGGGCAGTAAGTGTAGTTGCAACGCCTGCCACAAGAGATTGTCCGACTTCTGCTACCACCTTGTTTTGTATACCGGCTATAGAAATAGACCCAGCGCCAGAGAACTTACCAGTCGACACACCCACACCAAAAGCGACACCTAAGATAGAAGTATCTGACTCAGCAATTACGTTAATTTTATTGCTAACAGCAGTGTCCGTCACACTGACAAGCGAGTCGTTAATTCTTGCTGTTAAATTATTTTCGATCTGGTTATAGGCAATAGAGACACCATAGTTATTGCCAGCACCAATCTGCACTGTACCAGCAACTGCAGTAATACAATTGCCGCTTGGCGATGCACCACCCGCACCTTCTCCACAATAATCTAAGCCTTTTGCAACATTATTACGTTTCCCGCTTGGGTCTATAAGTGCCTCCAGTGAGCTATCAGCACCTTTATCTTTAGCCTCCACATCAACAAGGCCCGTAGCAGTAACGGTTGATTTTTCAATGGCAGCAGTCGTATTGTTGGTAATTTGGTTATAGACCATTGAGCCCGCAAAGCTATTAGCGCCTTCAGCTTTAGAAAGGCCAACCATCGCCGCACCTGAACCTATTTCGGTAGCGTTAAATGCGTGCACGTTGACTGTATCAACTTGAGTAATACTAGAGCTCCGGTAAATACCACTGATTACATCATTACGCACATTCGCCCAACTTACCGCCGCACCTACACTTGTGCCACTTTTTGCAGACCCTGCCTGAACTGACAGTGAGCCTCCACCTGTACCAATATAGGTTCGATTGTAGGCTGTCACATCCACATCGCGATCAGCAGTTGCCGCGTTACCCGTAACGGTGGAGTTATCTATTTTTGCAACCGTCTTATTTTTAGAGTCGCCGTTATCATCAGTTTGCGCGAGTGTTAGCGATAGCGATCCCACAAAAGAATCAGACTTAGTAACTGCGGCTCCCTTACTCGCATCCACTGACATTCCCAACGCGACTGCTAATTGCTCTCCACCAGAGAGTGCCTGAACGGTTACATCTCCAGCGTTGCTAACATTACTGTCTTTGAGCCACGCTTCCGTACCATTACCAATAGAGTTAACAGCAACACTGCCAGCTACCCCCACTGTTTTTGTAGTATTAGGATCATTTGCACGTGTAATAGCTGCAGCACCAGTAGCAGCGGTAATATCAGAATCTGCTATTGCTCTTACAACCAGAGAAGCTGCATTAGTTGATGTTTGATCAATGGTGATCCCATCAATCTTTGCTGTTGTCAAAACCTCAGTGACATTAATTGCACCACTACCAGCCCCAGCAAAGCTATAACTTGGTGGTTTCTTTTCTTTTTCTTGCGCACTACTTGATGCATCTACTTTTTTGACGTCTGACTTTTTAGTGCTTGTTAACTCTTCGGCTTTAGTAAGCAAGGCTGTATAGCCAGATTTATTCTTCATTCTCTCAACAAAACCAGGTTGACCTGGCGGGTTAGGAGCGTTATTAGCCAAAGCACCGGTAACCGCAATGGCCTCAAGCCGACCGCTAGTTTTAGCTTCCACGGCTAGATCAGGCGATGTAATTTTTGCACCCGTCACAGTTACCAGAGATGCCCTAGCCACACCATCCGAAGACCAAGTATCATTATCTGCAATCTCAGCGCGCGTATTGCCAGTCACATCATTAATCGCAATGCCTATGCCAACACTGGCATTTTTTGACATATTAATTCCACCAGAAAGAGACCAAAGTACAGGCGACGCTGTCGCCGACACATTAAACTTTTTCGCAATAACCGAGGCTTCGTCATCAACGAAAGCATGGGTCGCATTATTTAGGCTCGTTTGAGAATAAGTGCCGTTCGCACCAAAGGTCGCACCATAGCCACCACTCACGGCTAACGAAATTACACGCTCATTACTGACAGCTGAAACATTCACTTCATTAGTTGCGTGTGATGCAGTTTGTGTCCAGGTTCTACTGCCTAATGGCTGAGCATTAGAAGTTTCATCTATACCTTTAATAACGACACCTTCACGAACAATAGCTTCAGTTACACTAGCAATAGAAGCTTGGTCAAAAGCAACACCTAAGCCTTTCTCTCCGCTCTCTGCGGGCAAAATCTCGCCTGCTTGAAATAATAGTGTTGCATCATGCTTAGCTTGCACGCTTACGGGTGCAGCAAAATTAAAATCTTCTTTAACCGCCAAATCGGTAGATACTAATATTGCGCCAGTTAATTTATCGTAATGTTTAACTTCAGGTTGTAGCTCAAAACCACCTACCCAAGCGCCTGATTGGTTACCAGACACATTAAGTTTTGCCCCTTTATCTAGAATTGCACGGCTATTGTCGGTATAACTTAGAAGACTCACTGAGCCTGATAGATTAATTGATCCGTTAGATCCATCAGATGTACTTTTAGCTGACGAAAAACCATTAAACACATCCGTGATATTACTAATGCTATTGAGCGCGCCCATAATGGTCTCAAGCCCATCCCAGCGTGTCCAGTTATCAGTTGCGGCTTTACTGCCAAATAACAAACTATCTCGGATAGGAAGAATCGTATCTGAGTAAACTGCTATTTTTGGCGCTGTGACATCTGCATCTACACCAACTCTAGAAACTGCATCATGTGTGTAATCGCCAATTGCCAATCCTACAGAGTAGGCCGCACGGGCAGTATCGTTAGCCGAAGGTTTGCTTGCAGAAGTTGATATGGCAGCAGATTGGGCTGCAATCTTCATGTCCTCAGCACGAATACGTGATAATACTGAAACTGAGTCTGTTGCGTGGACAACAGCCCCATCTCCAATCTCAGCTAAGGCTTTATGCGTACTAGTATCATAGGCAATTGCACCGCCAATGCGGAATGACTGTTGTGTAGGCGATGACTTATTGTCTGGCTTGAGTACAGAAAGTCCTAACTTACCCCAAAAGAAATCCTCCGCTCCGATCATTGCGGCAACTTTTCGTTTGCCTGATGCAACAACAGAATCAATTGCGCCTCCACCAACCTTTGACAAGGCAACCGCTTGGTCCTTTAATACGTCATTAATCGCTATCACTTGAACTTTGGTCGCATCGCCAACATTCGCATTCAGTGAAGCTGTCACGCCAGACTGATGATCTGAATAAGCAATTGCTGCTGCTGCACGACCATTAGGACCAGTCTCTGAAGTCACCTCATTACTATAACTCCCGACATTAGTAGCAGCCACTGTTAAATTGCCTGATACTTGAATATTTGCGCCACTCGCTACGTTGGCAGTGGCTTTAACGTCCGCTTTTGTGATACCCACCGCAATAGCTGTGAAATTGGAGTTTTCTGATTGATTGTTTGCAGAAGCTATAGAGCCTTCTAATGAAGCATTGTTATGAGCACGCACCGTCAGATCTGCTGATTTAATCGTTGCGCCTGAGCCAACAGTCACTTTGGCATCAGATTGATCACTCACCCAAAGTGCACCTATACCAAGTGGCGTATTAAACTGTACGCCCGGACTTGGCAATTGCTTTGCCATACCTGCTTTGGTCACATTCTCAGCTGTTAAGGTAACACTTGTCTTGGCTTCAATGTTCGCGCCACTGTTGATATTGACGTAGGCTTTAGCATTGACATCAGACACCACTAACTCTACACCAGCCAAGGATGCTAAGAAGCCACCAATTTGCTGCGCTGTAGCCGTTGCCACATTCAATGTACTACCCAGAGGATCTTCGCTTGAGTAGACAAATTGTGAATCAATATTAGACTTAGCATCAATAAGCACTTCATTGGCTTTAATAGTGGTATTGCTAATATCAATTTGAGCCGTTGCCGTTGCCCAGCCAAGTGAAGGTAAAACTGACTCGTCACGAGCTTCTAAGGTTACTTTTCCGCCTAAGTAATTTGCGTCACCCTCGGCAAGTAGATGAGTGCCATTTTTTAGCTCAATTTTAGTAGCCTTCAGCGTAATGTCACCAGACTTACCTTCTGAAGCGGCTGAAATGGCATTAGCACGATTATTATCAGAAGCAGCCAAGTTGCGCGTAGAAATAAACACATTGTCCAGCACAATGCTCTTGGTCGCTTGTATCTGGTAATTAGTCCCATCAGAAAAAACATCGGAACCGCTTCCAGTCCAATTCACATTAGTAGGATCTATAAGTACAGTACCCGCCTTACCATTTTGTGCACCAGCATTTAGCTGGCCACCTGTAATGTTCACCGTAGTTTTTGCGCTAAACTCTACAAAGCCACCATCTCCACTGCTGCCTGCATTAGCGGAAACGTGTGCGCCAACTCCCAACGTGGCATCGCCTTCAGCATAGATCTTTACATTCCCGCCAGACGAAGCTGCACCTTGACCATTTGCGCTAATGTCAGCACCTGATGCAAGAGTAATATTTGAACCTGCATGAATATCGACAGTACCTGCATTAGCACCAGCTATGCCATCTGTAGCCACTTGCCCCGCCACATTAACGTCATTGCTAGCGGTAATTTTAATCACGCCATTTTTAACTTCTACCCCAGACGCCGTTGCAAGGCCCTGAATATTAACAAGGTCACCAAAACTAGCCTGTGCTTGTTGCCCAGCAACCACTTTAGCCCCAGCATCAACTGCAACACTTCCAGCGGACAACGTTACTGCATTTGCGGCATTGATGCGCCCTTTAACCTGAATTAATCCAGTGTCTGTTAATGGGATGTATCCCAAAAGTGCATTACTAACGGCACCAGCATTCACCACGCCAGATTGGGAAATAAGAGAATCCATAAATTGGCTTGTAGGTGTCGCCATCATTAAACTGCCGACATTTAGCACGCCACCAGCGCCAACTACCATGCCATGTGGATTTAGAAAATAAACATTGCCGCCAATGCGGCCATCTTTATACGCATTTAATACGCCATCAAAATAGCTCCGTTCATCATGCACTAGATTAAGTAGATTAGCCGTTCCAGTCGGCAGGTATAAGTTAACCGTTTGACCATTGCCAATATTAAAACGATGGAAGGAGTTAATTGCATTAACCCCTTGCACAGTCTTGGTGGTAATGTCGGTGACACTCCCGCTTACGGTGAGTTGTGTCTGGGTTCGGCCATCAGTGGTGATGCCATCCGCAAAAGCAGCGGTGCCAGAAACGGCTATCGTGGCGTTGATGAAGTATGATAAAGCATTCTCCCAAGCACATCGACGCAAAACGCACATATACTGACGAGAAAGAAAACCTTGGACGGAACGCTTCATAACTACCCCTATGATGATAGTCCGCAGATGCACGGACTAGATAAATCAGATTACATTCAAATCGTAACCTGGCTATCCTCAACACCTTAGGACCCGTGGCTTTCCGTCCCTACTTTACAGTAGGTTTGGCATGTTAATTTAACATTTCATAAGGCTTAGTCTTTATGCTTTTATAGTGCTTAGCACCGCACATTCATTCATAGCCATACTAATACCATAATAAACGCAGAAGTAGTATTTGTATGTCCCCCAAACTAGTGACAAAGTAATTTGAAAATTGTGGCAATATTCGTCATGTGTTCGGCCTTTTGCCTCTTTGCACTAGACGGTCAATAAAAAATATCCCTAAGGATTTTATGCAACAACCTGCAATTCGCGTGATGCTGGTAGAAGATGATGTTAATTTTCAGAATGCCCTGATAGCTGCGATGCAATTAGCCCCCGACATGGTATTAACCAATATAGCCAGCACTCGTGCGCAAGGATTGCACATACTTAGTACGACATCGATTGATGTGCTACTGGTTGATCTGGGGCTACCTGACGGCTCTGGAATTGATATTATCAGCAAGGCGCATGAAAAATTCCCTTCATGCAACATCATGGTCAGCACTGTATTTGGCGATGAACTACACGTAATGCAATCACTGGAAGCTGGCGCATCAGGCTATTTACTCAAAGATAGCGAACCCTCGCGAATGATTTTTGAAATTCGCAGCTTGTATCAAGGTGGTAGTCCCATAAGTCCGCTAATTGCGCGACAGATTTTAACGCGCTTTCGGCAGGATAACACCCCACCTAAACAAGCATCCGCTAATCCCAAACAACATGCAGCATTATCAGCTCGTGAGCAAGAAGTGCTGGAATATATCACCAAAGGATTTACATCTGATGAAATTGCTTCGTTGATATCTGTCTCACGTCACACTGTGCTAACTTTTATTCGTCGAATTTACATTAAGCTTGAAGTGAACTCAAAAGCTGCAGCTATTTATAAAGCACGTAATCAGGGCTTACTTAGTGATTGAGGCTGTAGCTCCAAACTCTGATCAATATAGTCACAACAAGAACCATCGATGGTTATTGCTCACAGTCCAAGGGCTAGTGCTGAGCATGATTCTTTACTTATCATCTGCACACGCTGCTGAGCCGCTTCATTTCACATCGGCAGAAATGTTATCTACCCCTGGAATCGGATATAAACCACCGCCTTACACGGTAAATGACGTAGATTTTGATGGAAAGTGGCAATCTGTCAGCCTGCCGCATGCCCTAATACCTGCGCTAATCCCCAAGTTAATAGACGATGGCCTACTCAACTTGCCTACCATTGTGACTTGGTATCGCCTACATGTACCTAAATTATCGTCTACTAATCACCCGCAATTTATCTATATCCCACGTTGGAAAACCGATGGGCGAATTGCCGTTTATGGGGACAGCCACATACTTTATCAATCTCACGCCAATATGGGATGGAATGGCTGGAATATCCCCTTATGGATACCATTAGAAGAAACTGCGGGGACCACCACACCCAAGGTGATATTTATTCGTATTGAACGACCTCGCAGTTCAGGTGGAGGAATCTCATCCATCTGGCTGGGTGAGGCTGCTGAAATAAGCTGGCGTTATCATGTGCGTGACGCACTACAAGTTCAATTACCTTTCATGAGTAGTGCAGCCTTTTTGGCTGTCGGGATTTTTTCATTATTTGTGTGGATTAAACAACGTAATGAGTGGTTGTATGGCTTATTTTTTTGCGTATCTTTGGTGGCATATCTACGGAGCATGCATTATTTTCTTGGCTCAGAACCATTACCCATTTCCGATGCTTGGTTTAGCTGGCTGACCATTAATTCACTATTCTGGCTAGTCGGATTAGTACATGTATTCCTAAGCTACTTGCATGGTCGTCCACGACGCTGGTTAAGTTGGCTTATTGCAGTCATAACGCTATGTTTTGGAGTTCTTACCCTACCACTTACATCTATCTTGCAAAACGCTTATGCAATTGCTTCGCCTGCATACATTCTATTACTTATTATGGGAACATCTATCTCACTAGTAGGCTGGAAAAACTCAAGACTATCCAAATCCAACGATGGATTGATGCTGGCTGGCTGGGGAGTGATAGGCATGATGTTCGGTATATATGACTTGTTATTGGTGAATAACTATATAAGCATCGAAAGTATTTACCTTGGACCCTACACCAACATCAGCGCCTTCCTCATTTTCATGATTATTTTATTTCGTCGCTATATTGGCGCAACTAATACTATTAAGCAGCAAAACAATGACTTAGAAACCTTGCTACAAGCACAAAGTGCGGAGTTACAGAAAAGCTATCACCGCTTACGTGAAATTGAACAACGCCAAATGTTAGCGCAGGAGCGACAGCGCATGATGCAAGACATGCACGATGGTTTAGGATCAACGCTCATTAGTGCATTACGTGTAGTGGAGTACGGTAATATTAGTGAAATTATTATCAGTGAGATTCTTAAAGATTGTATCGATGACCTTAAACTGGCAATAGACTCAATGGAACCATTGGAGGCAGATTTACTGCTATTGCTGGCGACACTGCGTTACCGCATCGGGCCAAGGTTAGAGAGTTCTGGCATAAAGCTACGCTGGGAGATTAAGGACGTGCCTCCTTTAGACTGGCTTGATCCCAATAAGGCGCTTCATATTCTAAGAATTTTACAGGAAGCGTTTACTAATATTATAAAACATACTCCTGCTACAGAAATTCGCGCTGTAACTGGCGTTGAAAATGGCTATGCTGTAGTGACCATAACAGACAACGGTCAAGGTTTCAATATTGATACAGCCCTAAAGAGCGGTGGTAGAGGGTTATCAAATCAGATGCGTCGCGCCGAAGCAATAGGTGCTAAAGTTAAATGGGATGCGAATAGCATGGGTACAAGTTTTACCTTATATTTACCAATCCAACACATGTAGCCAATCGAGTTTTTTGGAGTTACTGGTTAGTGATTTTGTGCACTTTTATGTTTTCAAACTAGACCAGTCGACTGGTCTTGGTCTACAAAGCTAAGTTAGATATTGGTTTTAATTTCGGTCTAGTGTCCACAAATTACGCTTGAACTGGTGGTGGATAACAATTTTGTTTATATCTTTGCCAATGTTTGTTGGGCCCGAAGTTTTCAAGTCAAAAGACTGCTTTTTGGAAGCCTGATATCAGACGGCACTAACTTATGGAGTCGCCCATATCGGCATATCTACCTCAGCGTCTACAATCCGAAGCAACTGTAATGCAAACAGACCTGATTCATATCAGTTTGCAGGTCCTGCCAATTTCTTTAGTTCAACAATGGCCTTGTTTGCAAGGTTTTTTGCGCTACTTGCAGTGGTGTCTTTTTCCAACCAAGAACCTTCCATCTGGACGTAAGCGCTAAAGGCCTTCCGCTTCGTCTTTATATCCACCAACAAAAGCCTCGGATAGACAAATAGATAAGTCGGCTTCATGGCCACACCTACGATAATGTAATCCGCACCACTATCTTCAGCCATGCTGGCAGCAATATCAGTATGATCAAACAGATAGGTTGCAGACTGCGCCGCCAATATCGCTTTAATCTGTTCACTCATTGGAATAACCTCTATGCCTTCATCAGATAATTGCTGTTTAAAAGTGACGTTGAAATAGGCGATTCTCGCCAGCTCTTCTGGTGGGTTAGGTAAGTCTGTGAGGTCGTTAAGTGGAAAGTCCACGACCATGACTTTTGCACTTGAAGCAGCAAAACCGACCTGATTTAAAAATGTAAACAGGCTGAAGATAATAATAGTTTTCAGAATTATATTTTTCATATAAACGACTCTTTAATAGGGCATGTACAAAAAGCAAGTGCCAATAAGACAGCATATACCAAAGCGTATGAATTGGTATTTGCAAAGTGCTTGCCGGTAGTCGGCCATTGACAAAATAAAAATTTAAATAGTATCAAAGCGGCCATTTATCACTCAAACTTCCTACCCTTAAGTGACATACTTCAAACTACGAAAAAGCTGGTGTAATGCTAAGTGAGTTTGCTCCAGCTCAAGAATTCAAATTGAATTATTTAGTCATACGCCAACTTCACCAAAGTCTGCTACGCTTAAGAAGGGCTATGCATCCTACTTACAAGAAAACCTGTAAATAATCGATTAAATTAGCTAGCGAAGGGATCAAATCTTCTTGGAAAATACGCTTGGAGAATAAGTGTCCAAGCTATACAACTAGGTGAGCGAAATTGCCTAGAGTCAACTGTACTTTTCGATTTGCCTGATGTTTGAACTTCAACGACAAATAGTGGCCTCAACTATTGATTTGGTTTACAAAATATTAAATTAATAGGATGACATCATGAGTACCAATCAACTCAATAAAGCTGACCGCATGCGAGGTGCCCTGTGGGGAATGTTTGTTGGCGACGCATTGGCGATGCCTGTGCATTGGTATTACAACATCGCGGCACTGTGGCAAGATTTCGGTCAGATACGCGATTATCAGGCACCTAAAGCGCACCATCCAAACTCTATTATGGCGTTAGCGAATACTGGAAAAGCGGGACGTGGTTCGCAAGATGGAGATATTGTTGGTGAGGTGATTCTGAAAGGAAAAAAACATCATTGGGGTCAACCTAATCGCCATTACCATCAAGGCATGCAAGCAGGGAATAACACCCTTAATTTATTGTGCTCTCGCGTATTGTTGCGCTCCCTTACTACCAATGGCCATTACGACCCAACAGATTTTTTGCACGAATATATTCGTTTTATGACAGAGCCAGACCGACACAACGATACTTACGCAGAATCTTACCATCGTGACTTTTTTGCAAACTATGCAAAAGGCATCGCCCCCGAAAACTGCGCAGGAGCAGAAGGACATGACACAGCCTCAATGGGTGGGTTGGTTAGCTTACCGATAGTCATTATGTCTACCTTACGTGATGGTGATTTAGCGACGACAAATGCAGCTGCTTTAACGCAACAACGTCTTACGCATCGTTCATCCTTGCTTGAACGCCACGCACTTGAGCTCAGTGAGTTACTGTTTCATATTTTTAATGATGTGAATCCAGATACAGAACAGCTTGCTTGCGCAGCTGCCAGCAAACTTGGTTTCCCAGCAGCTCAAGTTATTCAGAATGTTCGCCGCAACAAAAGCTCAGATATTGATGTTATTGGTGGTTTACTTAGCCCTGCCTGCTATATCGACCAATCGTTTCCTTCCGTACTCTATCTAGCCGCTCGCTACCATGATAATTTTGAAGGTGCACTAATTGCTAATACCAATGTTGGCGGCGATAACTGCCATAGAGGAGCCGTGTTAGGCGCAATACTTGGTGCTGCATTGGGTGTAAGTTCTATACCAAAGCGCTGGGTGAATGGTTTAACAGCGCACGTTGAATTAAATGATGAGATTGAGCAGTTTATTGCCAATTATGCGTAATCGGCAAACTTGCGCTAAATACTGAAATACCAGGTTAATCACTATTTGCTATAAGGAATGTTGAATTGCATCTCAATTCGATCCGCCATTTGCATTTTGGTTTGACCCACACTCAACTTATGCTAGCCGAATCGCAGCTTATGCCTCATCGCACAAAAAATGTAGGTAATTCCATATAGCTAAATTACCTACCTATTAAAATCAAATAGATACACTCAAATTATTGACATATAAAAATTAGATTATTGCCATAAGCCTGAATTTTGATACTAAATATTGGCATAAAGCTGAATTTTGGTTTTAGGTGTGAGTATTCCTATGAAATGAGCCATTTAGAATTATTTCAAAAGAGCCAGATATAATTATCAAGAATTATCCACAAAGAATTCAAATGTCTCCAATCAATAACGAAGCAGACAGTCCTCATTTTCGACTCAACTAGTGCTCTCGACCCAATATAGTCACTCCATCCTGTTTTCAGCGATACTAATCACAACTGGCAGGT
>NZ_JAQSCU010000005.1:20859-39526 GCF_029945535.1 Methylotenera sp. | reverse complement strand
CAAGAGCTCAACAAAATCAAACGCTTTGAAGATGCTGAATGCACCATCGTTGGCTTTGAAGAACTGATGCACAACGACAACGAAAAAGTCACCAACGAGTTAGGCCGTTCACAACGTAGCACTCATGCTGCAGGCTTAGTTCCAATGGACACCTTAGGTGCTTTGAAATGCCTGACAGACGATGGCGTACCGTTCAACCTTGGCTCAGGCTTTGATACTGAAGAACGCGCTCACATCTGGAAGAATCGTGACAGCTACTTAAACACACGATACAAATACAAGTTCTTCCCAATCGGGACAGACGTGGCACCACGCCATCCAATCGCTTTAGGGCCTCGCAGTCCCTTAGATGTATGACAAAGTTAAATCACGGTAATGGAAAATTTCCACTGAATCCCTTCAGAAGCAAGAAGTTCCCAAGGAATTTAAGTTGGAAAGTACATACGCCTCAGCTACTGAAAGAGCTCAGCAACGTACATGAAAATGGTTTGGGCATTATGTCCGTACCTATTTACATCTTTGCTGGGCTTCTTATGGAGGTGGCTGAGCGAGCTTCAGTTATTAACGATTTGGAGCTTAACAAACTGATGATGCGATTAACTTTGTTTGAAGTGGCCGACCCTGAACGGCCAGAGTATAACGCAGAATTTATTCGAGAATATATGGAGAGAACTGAATGACACAAGAAATGCAACTGCAAGACGATAGTATCCGATTTAAAAATGTAGAGTCATTGATGGGTGTGGCTCGCATATCCTTTGCTGAAGCCATTATGCATACTCAAAACATCCTTAACCCTGAACTCAAGCAAGATGCAATCACAACGCTCCAAGGCGGTGTTGAAGACCTGATCAACCTGTTCAAAGGTGACAAGGATGAGCCAGGCACAGTTAAGGTTGTGCCTCCGTTTGTATCTCAAAATGATAATGGTTATATCGATGTTGACACTTACGTTCGCTTTGAAGACTACGATTGGAAGTTTACGGTGTCTCTAAGAAAGCAAGATGGGGATGTAACAGGCCCTATCATTCAAACAGCAAAGCACCCTGACGGCGAGTTTGATATTTCTGATACGGATGTGCCAGAAGATGTATCTAAAGCGTGGTACACGTTACATGCTGACGCTGTAAACCTACTTAACGAAGCGTGGAGAAACTAACATGTGGCAAGTTGAAATGTATATTGGTAATGAGTGGGAAAATGTTTGGACTGACACCGACAGAGTAACTGGAAAAGAAACTCCAAGCCAGTTTGAAACCGCAGAAGAAGCTCAAGCGGCAATTGACGAGTTCTTTCATGACATCAAATATGACAGTGAAGTTGATCTTGATGATTATGACCGCGAAGACTATCGCGTTGTGGAGGTAATCAATGCTTGAGCCTAGCCGCCTTACAACAGCTGTCTACGAAGCTGAAGAAGCTTTCTGGGCAGAGATAGCAGCACATTTTCCTGAAATTAAAACAGGTGATCTTTGCCCGTTTGAAAGTTTCAATTTCAGTCAAGCAGCGCACAAGGCTGTGAACTCTTGGGTTGATACGAACAGGCGAACTGATGATTGATATTGCTCACCTACGTACGGTCTTTGCTGAGAAGCTTCTAGCAACTGATGACTTTCAAGCTGCTTTTACCAAGGCGGTTTGGGTAGCATACAAGGCTGGGATTGCTGCGGCTGTAAATAATGACATTGACATAATTCTAATTGGAGAAGAAAATGAAAGTGAGCAACAATAACGCTGGAGGGCAAGAAATTTTGCAGGGGTTTGTTGAGAGACATGTTCATCATTGTGTGAGCTCTTTAATGAGTAGTGTCGGCGCTAGAATATCAGAGGCAGCCACGATGTTTGATGAGTACGAAGACGACCTCTACAACCTGTACACCAAAACTGATTGGGAATCAGCTGCTCGTGATAATGGGTGGGACATGAATGCCGAAGGTGAAATTTTTAAGTTTGAAAATGACGACACCTCTGATGCCGACTCTTGGCAGGATGCTTGTGAACAAGACAACACTGAGCCTTATTACAACGAAGCACTTGAGCATTGGATTGTCAGCGATTGGCTTGCTGAAAAGCTCGCTGAGCAGGGTGAGATTGTTGGCAACTTTGCCAACATGTCTGTCTGGGGCAGAACGTGCTCAGGCCAAGCAATACTTTTAGACGGTGTTATTTCTGACATCTATAACGAAACTTTTTGTAAGTAACTAGGAGAAATATTTTGAACGGATTAGTAAAGTTATACAAAGCGATTGTAGATTTACCTACGATTAACAACCTAATTCAGGCTGAATTGGCAGAGGCGCAACGCCAACTGTTAGTGGCTGAAACTGCGTTGGAGCATGCGGCTTCCAAAGTCTCATTCAACATAGCAAGGGTTGAACGCTTGTCTAAGAAGCTGCAAGTCCCCAGGACAGTTGTGGGTATTAAGGCTGTAATAAATCCGTAACCGTTTAGCCGTATAAAGGACACCGCAAATGGAAAACATAGAACTAAAGCTCGTAGATAAAAGAGAGTGTGCAAGAGGTTATAGCGTAGGCTTATTTCACTCCTCAAAAGAGGCCATAGAGAATGCTTTTACCGTTGTACTGTTCCTAGACAACGTACCCTACTGGGGCTATGAAAAACTAAATGAGTACGATGCACGAAATGCATTGGAGGACCTAGAGATTTTACCTGGTCCACGCGGCGATTCTTCCTGGAAAGCCGTGTTAGCTAGATGCATGTTAAAACCCCCTATAAACAACCCACCTAAAGAATTTCCTAAGGTAATGACGACAAAAAGAACGTCAGGTGTTGGTACATGGGAGTGGTTAAATAATCTTCACAACTTAAAAATTATATAGGGCAGGTATGCAAATAAGCGAAGCTGGACATGTAGTAAATGGAGATGAAAGTACAACTAACCCTTTTAAGTCACCTTATTTCGTAGGTGATGAGAATCAAAGAATCTATTTCGACTTTTTGTTAATGGACGATGGCGACATCGCGTTGCACAGCCAGTACGGATGTGTAGAAGACCATTGCTCAGAAGTGTTCTTGTACGAAGTAATGACCCCAACGAGGCTGAAGCTTCCGCAGTAAACATGGTAAACGATGCAATCGAATACCTCTATTCAAAAGGAGTTAAAGAGCTGACATCAAACGCAGCAGAATTCGTTTCAAAATTACACTTGACATTGTCATAAAGTATTACATTGTCATTTTTATAAAAACAAGGTTAGAATATGTAACAGAACGTAACTTAGAGGATTAAAAAATGGATAAAGACAACCCAATAGGCGAAGCTAAACCCTTAGATGAGGTAAAAGCGAAGCGTGAAGAAAAGCAAAAACTTAAGATAAATCCAAAAGACCTAAGAATTGCCAATGACCTTTCCCAAAATGAATTTTGGGAAAAGGTCGGCATCACGCAAAGTGGCGGCTCTAGGTATGAGAACGGTGAGCGCAGGATGCCTGACTCACTGACTCAAATACTTAGACTAACGTGGATTGAGAAAATCAATCTTAAAGACGTTACTAGGGATTCCATTGAAGTAAGTAAGCTGCTGCAGCAAGAGCAGCCAGAAGTTTACGCATCGTTACTTAAAGAAGTAAAACTTAGGAGAAGAATTAAATAATGAGATTCAGTCCACACGACATAAAAAATTACGTTCGTACGCTCCCTTCAGGGGAGCAGGTGGGTTTCGGCAGTTATAGCGTATTAGAAAGCTTAGCTGCATGGAACCTTTTCTACCTTAGCGAACCCCTTGCAGATATTGCAATCACTTGTTCCGACAACGCCACATACCCCAAATTCTCAGACATGATCTACCCATGCCACCTTGAGACCTCAGTTAATAAAGAACTTGCCAAGGCACTTGAAACGCTATCCCCGACAGAGTGCGTGGAAGCGATTAAGTCAATGAATTATCGAGCAATGGAACCATACAAGCTTCTCGGTGAATTGTGGATTAATATCATGGAGTTAAAGGCGGCAGGGCCAAGAGGTGTGATTGAATCCTCAGGCAATGTGGTGTCAGTCAACTTCGGCGGCAGTGTTTTTAATTTGCCTAATGGAATTAGTTCGTGTAATGTTATGACAATGTCATTTACGAAACACTAACTTTGGAGAAAATGTATGAGCCCGTATGATTTAGTTCTCTCCAAATACGAGATGCCGTTTCCTCTGTGGGAGCTTCAAGTCGAAGCCATTAATGACTTAGCCCCTAAACCGCGTTCTGGCTTCTACGCTGAAGTTGGTACAGGCAAAACAGTGATGTCAACCATTACAGCCCTTTATAAAAAGATTCAGCATGAAGGGCAGTCAACTGTTACGGTTGTATTTATGCCGCCGATTCTTTTGACAGGGTGGAAACGCTGGCTTGATAAGATTAGGCCGAAGCTTACTACAGTGGTTTACAAAGGTACGCCAGCCGAGCGTAAGCAAATCAATTTAAAAGCTGACTTCGTTTTGATGTCGCTACCAATATTTAAAAACGATCAAGAATACATCACTAAATATTTTGACTCTAATTATGACAATGTCATAGTTGTAGTGGATGAAGCAACTTCGATTAAGAATACTGGCAGCGGTAATCACAAGATGGTTAGAGACTTTGCAGTAGGCCGTGATCTGTTGTTACTGACAGGTACACCGCTATCCACACCAATGGATGCCTATGCTTATGTGAAGTTAATCTCACCAACCATCTACAGAAACAAACGTCACTTTGAAAACCTTCATGTAGCTGAGCGCGACTTCTTCAACAACATCAAGAAGTGGGCGAACCTTGACTTCCTAAAAGAAAGTATGGAAATCAACAGCTGCAGGATTCTTCAGTCAGATGTGCTTAAAGACCTCCCTGAAATCTTTTACATGCCGATGCATTACTCGTTAGAGAAAGAGCATGTAAGGCTTTATAAGAAACTTGGGGATGAGCAGTTACTGATATTGGAAGACGGCGGCAAGATTGATGCAACTCAGGCTACACGGTTGCGACACTGCCTTCAACAGATTGTATTAAACCCAGACCACTTCTTAGGCAAGCCTATGAAGCCAGCTGGATATGACCTCTTAGACCAAATCCTAGAGGAGTTGAATGTAGAAAGCGTTGACGGCCATAAGCTGATCATCTTTGCAAACTACAAAATGACAAACAGAAAGTTGGTTGAGTACCTTCAACCATACGGTGTTGTAGCTTGTTATAGCGATGTTTCAGCTGCTCAACAAGGTATCAACATCGACAGATTCATCAATGACCCAACTTGCCGTGTTGCTGTTCTGAACCCGTTAAGTGCTGGTCAAGGTTTAGATGGTCTGCAAGATGTTTGTCGAGACATTCTATTCTTTGAACTTCCAATCGTACCTAAGGATTTTATTCAGGCGGTTGGTCGGCTAGGACGTTCAGGCCAGAAGTTCAATGTTCGATGCCGTATAGCGGTTGCTGAAGGAACAATCCAAATGAGCCTACTTGAAGATGTGCTAAGGAAAGATGTGCTAATTAATAAGGTCCAACGTGGATTCGCTAATTTAAAAGATTTAATTTTCGGGAAAGAGTAGAAGCAATGACACAGTTGGAATTAAAAAAGCTCTTAGCCTATGACCCTTTAACAGGCCATTTTACATGGTTAGTAAGTAATAACTGGTCAATAAAGGTAGGAAGTAACGCAGGATTTATATCCCAGGAGGGGTATGTAGTCATTAAGATGTTCGGGATTAAATATAAGGGACATCGACTAGCTTGGTTATATATGACAGGAGAGTTTCCTAAAGAAGACACAGACCATATTAATGGCGTAAGAAGTGACAATAAGTTTCTAAATTTGAGGGAAGCATCAAGAGAGCAAAACTTAAGAAACACTGGAAAATACAAAACTAACACAAGTGGATTTAAAGGAGTTTCTTTAGTTACTAAGTCAAAAAAATGGTTAGCTCAGGCTACTTTTAAAGGGCAGAAAAAGTTCCTAGGGTTGTTTAAAACACCTGAAGAAGCTTCAGAATCATACCAAAAGTTTGTTAACAGCAACCACGGAGATTTTCAACATGGAAGCTAAGTTAACAACGGGGCAAACCTTAGAACTACTGGTTGCCCAAATGCCACCTGAAGAAGCTAAAACGTTTGAATCCTACGGCCATCTGCGTAGGGAGTCAGCGTATAACGACTGCATCTTTATTGTGTACCAACCTAGAGGGTTGCGTTACGGCGCTAAAGATGTGAGTGAGCAAAAAGAACCTAAGGTACTTTCAACTATTAAAGTGGTGAGCATCACGCAAGACAGAGACAAGAAGGCTAGTCTAAGATTGCTAGATGAATCGACAGGCACAGAAATGATTGTAGGTTACATGCCAAAGAAACTCTTTGGTTTCCCTATCTACATCTCACTTCCAGCTGATATGTTTTTAATGTTCGGTGGTTCAGGTAGTTCACAGAACTATGTGCAATTTGCTGTATTGCTTAAGACTAGGAACCGTTCATCGTTCTACTCTGAGGGTAATACATACGTTGAGTCCCCTAGAAGTTTCAGGAAACTTTTCCCATCAACCCCTGCAGAATTTTCTTTTTAAGGGGCTGACATGTTTTTCTATTACCAAACAAAGGGCGGTGAAGAAGCCTGGCACCAAGCTCTTGCGGAACACCGTAGTAACGTTGTTGATAATAAGCAACCTCGCTATACCACTATTTTAGATTTAGATAAGGGTATTGACGATTCAACTACTAAAGATGAAATTATGGCAATCAAGTACAAGGGTCCTATGTACTTTGATTTTGACAGTGACGACATTGACGATTGTATTATCAGAGTTCAAAAGTTTATTAAAAAGCTTGAAGACCTTGAGTTTGATACAAGTGAAGCCAGTTTCTACGCCACTGGCAAAAAAGGTTTTCATGTCACTATTCCACAAGAATGTTTCATGTCCAAGCCGCCAGCAAAAGGTATTACAGGCCTACCATACATCTACAAAGAACTGGCATTCAGTCTTTATGTAGACACGATGGACATACGAGTTTACTCAGGCCGCAAGGGTCGCATGTTCCGTACGGTAAACGTGGAGCGCGAGAACGGTAAGTTTAAAGTGCAAGTCACCGCACAGGAAATCAAGGACATGGATGAAGAAGGTTACATCCGTATCATTGATAAGCCACGCGAACTGATCAAAGCCACGACACCGACACTGAACGTTGACTTGGCTACGATGTACTCCAATGCAACTATTAAGGTTGAAGCAGCACAGAAGAAGCGCGGTTCAGCTCAAAAAGATGTTGAAGCTTTAGCAAAGTTCAAGGGCGAATTCCCAGCGACAATGCAAAAGGTAATGAACGGTGATGGCATCGCTGATGGTGCAGGCTTCAATCACATTGCAATGCAAATTGCGATCACATCAAACGGTTTAAATAAAACGCCTGATGATGTTATCAAATTGTGTGAAGGCTTGATTGCAAAGCACCAATCAGATGGAAGCCGCTACAACACTCCAGCAAGACGCGAGGCAGAGATTCGCAGAATGCTTGACTACACTTATGACAACGTCTGCTACTCCTACTCTGTCGGGGCAATCAAAACTCTACTTAAAGAGGGTGAGACGGCTCCAGATTTAGATGGTGTGAATGTCGATGAGCATGGAGAAGTTACTTCGGTATCAGATGAAGACTCATCTGAAAGCCTTTACGGTGGTGTGTTTATGACTACCAAGGGCGTGTTTAGAAATACCGAAGACAGTGTTGTGCAAATTTGCGATTTAGTATTTAAAAACATCGCCTTACTGATAGACAAGTCTGATAACTCCGTAAATGGTTATGAGGCAGACATATTTTTTAGAGGCGAAATGAAAGGTAGAAAGAATCTTGGACTTGATTTATTTACAGGTAAGGGAAGATTTGTTCCGTGGGTGCTCGCTAATCTTGGAGTATTCACAGGCAATGACAACCATGTTAATGCATTGGCAGGGCGTATGAGAGACAGCGCAATTAAAACTGGTGACGTAGTTTATCTCGTTCACAAAGAGGGTTTGGATTTAATACCTCGCTCAACTCCAGAAGGTGTTGTTACTGACATTGTCTGGGTCGGCGGTGATGGTGTTGAAACTCAGGAGGGTGTAGATGTTAAGTATCGCTACGGTACTAAGCTAACTACAAACGGTCTTTACAAATCAGACTTGTTAGATAGCCCAGGCTTTTCAGGTTGCTTTGATGCTGAAGGTAACAAGACAGCTCAATACGAAGAATACGCTAAGGTAATCGAGGCGCTTCTGAACCTGAATGACCCATACGTAATTGCTAATACACTTGGCTGGATGACTGCATGCTTCCATCGTCAGTTGTATCACAAGGCGTGGAATCAGTTTCCAATCTGCCAGATATTTGGACAGGCTGGTAGTGGTAAATCAACCACAGTGAGATCGTTTCTGCATTTGTTTTATTACCTTGCTACCCCAAGGATTACGTCAGCTAACAGCAACACACACTTTACTGACCAAGCCAACATGAACAGCTCGGCATCAATACCATACGTACTGGATGAGTATAAGCCTCGTGAATTCAAAACTGGCCGTCACGCTGAGTTGCGCCTTATGTTCCGTGAAGCGTTTAACCAAAACGTTTTCGGTAAGGGTGGTGGTTCAGCTGCAGCAGGTGCGAATGCTTCATGGCGTGATGTTCAGGACTACAACTGGAGCGCACCAATCTTAATCATTGGTGAAGCTTTGGAAGCAGAAACGGCAACACTTGAACGCTCGGTAGGTATTCAATTAAGTAAGACAGGCTTGGCTGGCCGCAGCAAGAACATGGACTTAGTTAACAATAATAAGCATGTGATTTCTGCTCTAGGTAAAGAAATTGTTGATGCTACCTTTAGTATCAGGGTTGAAGACTTTAAGAAAACGTTTATGGAGATTAGCGCAGAAGTTAAAGCTGCAGCCTTTCAAGGTCAGAATGACCGAGTGGTTTATAACATGACGGTTGTGCTGCAAGGTTTGAAGTTCGCTCAATTAGTTCTTAGCGACACGTTTGAAGACCGCTTTGATGAGAAGTTTAAACACTTGGCTGACACGGTTAAAGACACTTCACGCCACGTAGCTATGATTGTGATGCCTGAGGCAGCGAAAATGCTTAACGTACTGTCACTCATGTCCAGAATTGAGGATGTTGATGGGGAGTTTGGTCTTATTCCTGGCTTCGATTATTGGCAAGACGATAAGTTTGTGGACATCAAAGTTCGCAACTGCTTTGTTAAAGGTAACGCTTGGAGTCATCGTAAGCACTTTGAAACTTACTACGATTCTGAAGAAGCTTTTGCACAAGGTTTATCAGGCTTTGTTGCCATAGTTGATAGGGCAGTACCTAACAGTCCACTAAAAGATTCACCTATAACCAAGGTGTTCCGATTCAGCAAAGCGTTATTAACAGCTGAGAAAGTGGAAGCGTTTAAATAGAATTTGAGGGATTGGAACTTCCCTCAATATATTGTTTGACAATCTAACAATATAGGAACATAGTTCTATTTCCCTACGGGGATTTTGTTTGGCTTAACATAATGACAATGTCATATTAATTAAATTAAAAAGGAAATAACATCATGGCTCTAGTTAAAAAACCAGCAGTAGTAGCAGAAACAACAGTAGGTCAATTTGAAGAAGTAGAAGGCGAGCAAACAGTTGAGACAGTTGCGGAACAAGCAGCTCCATCAGCAGCAGACAAAGTTAAAGTTGAAGCAACAGTAGCAATTGCTAAGGCTCAAAACACAGCAGTAGGTGCAGTAGCTCCTAAGTTTCAAACAGTGTTGTCTGAGTTTGAAAACGCATTACCAATCATTGACTTCGGCGTTATCCCACGCTTAAAAGGTAGTAATGGTCAGATCATGGATGGCGACAATGCCAGTCTAGGCAACAATGTTCAAATCACTTTGGTTAGTTTCAACGACCAATTTGTGCTAACTCCAGGCGAAGACAGTGACGAAGCTACTAAGCTAGTACGTTACAGTTCAGACGGCGTTACGATTGATGCAACAGGTCAATCAGTTGCTGAGTACATCAACTACTTAGTAGTAACCGAAGGCTACAAGGATGCAAGTGTTAAACATTACTTAGAAGTAATTGGCATCCTGAACACAGCTGCAGAAGGTCAGAAACACCTTGGCGACATGGTTCAACTTTCACTTTCACCACAATCTCGTAAAGCTTTTGATGGCTACCGCATTCAACGTTCTGTAAAAGTTCGTATGGGTAAAGTTCCAGCTGACGGTTCAGAAGAAATTACATTCCGCGCCAAAGTTAAAACAATGGGTAAATTCACATTCACTGTTTTAGAAGCTTCAGACAAGTAATCATAAAGGAGGCTTCGGCCTCCTGTTTTTTAAGGATAGGTAATGAATTTAAAACCATTGAATGACCGTGTATTAGTTAAGCGTGTGGAAGAAGAACTATCAACTCCCTCAGGCTTAATACTATCAACGCCAGTTGATAGGCCAGATCACGGAAAAGTTTTAGCTGTAGGCAGTAAAGTTCTTGAAGTCGTTGCAGGTAACAAAGTGTTGTTTGGTAAGTTCGCTGGGCAGTCTGTAAAGTTTGAAGGCGAAGATTTTTTAATGATTAAAGAAGAAGACATCCTTGCTGTAATAGGAGGTGAGTAATGTCTGATTTTAGATTTATTGTAGCCGATACGGAAACTACTGACGCTACTCCCTCAGCAGGTGTTTGTGAAGTCGCTTATGCAGAGATTGACGAAAACTTTAATATCATTCGTGAGCACACAAGTTTAGTTGACCCAGAAAAGCCTATCTCAGCATCAGCTTCGGGCATACATGGTATCGCTGACGAGGACGTAGTTGATAGTCCAACGTTAGATGAATACATGTTTGTAGTTCACGAAACGCCGCCATTCATGGGCAAGGTTGTTTTCATTGCTCACAATGCACAATTCGATCTCCGCTATTTAGGCAAGTATATTGATGAGCATGCTGGTACGATTTGTACCTTACGCTTGGCTAGACGCTTCCTACCTAACGCAGAGAATCATAAGCTGCAATCTCTAATGTACGAGTTGAAGTTACCTCGTAGAGAATCACACAGAGCTGATAGCGATGTATTCACAACCATTGGTTTGTTGAAGCACATCTCAGAAGTTTCAGGTGTTTCTTTGCGTGACATGGTAGCCGAGACTGAAAAGTTTATCAAAGTCGAAACAATGCCTTTTGGTAAGCATAAAGGTACACCTCTAGTTGCTTTAACTTCTTCCTATCGGAAATGGTTACTTGAGCTAGACAACCTTGACCCAGACTTAAAACAAAGTTTGCTGCTTTTAAAATGAGTCCCGACAACATTATTGAGTTAACCCAGAAAGTGAAAGATGCAATCTCTGCATCTGGCATTAACTGGATTGACTTTATACATGGTGAAGTTCCTCCGAACGTAACATGGAAAGCTCCCCCTCTGATACTAGAGGGGAGCCTCTACGAAATGAATAAAAGAGACTTATTACAAGTCTCTATTTCTTTGTCTTACGAAGAATTTCACCAACAGTATGAGCTTTATATCTACGCTTTGGCTAACGGTATAAAACCTTCAACTAAAGAACTGTGCCTTAGCTTTGGCATTCCCCTCAACCAACTACCTAGACTGTTCCCTAGAGCTGAAGCTGATGATGAATTCAATTACGTCCCAGCTTTAGCAAGCTTGGCTTACTACAACTTCAATGGAGAACTTGAGATCGATGAGTTCTTCAATTTTGTAGTGGCCTGCGGCAGATATAAATACGGTGTACGAAAGCTCGCAGCAGTTACAAATGAATCTGATTTTACTTACCCAAGAAGTTCTTTTGTAGCTGCTCACCCAAACTTTGACAGGCGCAGATACCTTGAAGATACAGAGTTATCCAACAGGTTTTCTATCCTCCTAGAAAATTTAAAGAGTCGGTTAAGTCCTGAAGCTTTAGAAGATATGAGATTTGCAATGACACTTCTCATCATTAACGAAACAGCTTTGACGAGAGATCTCTGGGGCTTTAGCAAGTGGATAGGGCTATCACACCCCGACACCGTAGATGACATGTTAAACATGGCTGGAGACTTCAGGACGTATCAACAACCTTTGGATTACATCCGAGGTGTTCTAGTCCCTGAGGTTCTAAATGCAACACAATTTAAAAGCTTCTTTCGGGGAGCAAGAAATTCATCACCTTCACGGCTTACTGAGCTAGATATGATTTTAGGCGAAGTAAAACAATTTATTAAAAACGAAAGAGAAAAGAAATGTTATTAGCCCTTGCAGGTAAAGCTGGCGCAGGTAAGAACACTGTAGCTGATATGCTCTCAGAGCATTTTAACTTTCAGCAAACAGCCTTTGCTGATCCTCTAAAAACAGCAGCAGCACTAATTTTTGGACTAGATGTTGAGCATTTTTATAGCTCAGATTTAAAAGAAATCGTTGACCCTTTTTGGGGTATATCACCACGCGAGATGCTACAGAAATTAGGTACAGAAGCATGCCGCAACAATATTGACCAAAATATTTGGGTTAAAAGTATGCAAAGAAGTTGTGCGGAAGTTATTGCAAATAATGAAGACCTAGTCATCACTGATGCGCGATTTGATAATGAAGCTGACATGGTTCGCGCTTTAGGTGGCACAGTAATCCACATCCACTCTAACCGTGAATCAAAGCTAAACGCCACTAGTCAAGCTCACCTTTCAGAAGCTGGTATTGAGTTCAAAGGCTGCGATTATGTGATTGACAATTCAGGGACACTTTTAGATCTAAAACATGAGGTTTCTATTTTTATGGAAGATTATTATGCTTGAGCGCCTAGCCGATGAGGTGGACGCAGCAAGCGTTCAAGAAGCTAAGTTTACGAACGCTTCGATTGCAGGTATTCAAGCATTACTTGCCCCACAAAAGCACCCCGACTTTGTAGCACCTTTCTGTCTGGACTGCACTGACGAGATACCTGAGGAACGCTTGGCTGCTGGCCGTATTCGTTGTACGCACTGTGAGTCGATACTAGAGCAAGCTTCCAAACTGAGGAGAAGGAAATGAGTAAAGAATATGATTACCTGATTTGGGACGTGTCCAGCTTAATGTGGACAGGTCTATTGGCAGGTAAAGATACTGAGAACGGTTATAACGTTCCGCACCCAGACAAAGAAGGCGTTAAAGTCTATGTCAACGGCGGTGACTTCGGTTACGAGAATGCGATGAACTCGATTCAAGCCGTCCTGAAACAATACAACGCTGTACCGTCAGACGTTCTGTTGGTATTTGAAGGTGAGAATGCCAAGATGCTTCGCACAAACATCTATGCCGACTATAAAGGTGGCCGAGATAAGATAGAGGAGCAGTACACCGAGTTTAATAAAGCATGTGAGCTAATGCGTTCAGTCTTACTTGATCTAGGCGCTACAGCTGTTAAACAGGATGGCATGGAGGCAGACGATGTTATAAATTATCTGTCACTGACGTTGCCAGGGAAAAAGTTAGTCATCTCAAACGATGGTGATATGACTAAGCTGCAAACTGAAACCTGCGATACGTTGATTGGTGGCAACTTCAATACAAACAAGTATGGAATTTTCCCACCTAAATACGTTACGGTTTACAAAGCCTTAGTTGGTGACTCCTCAGATAACATCAAAGGTGCATACAAGTTTGGTGAGAAAAAGTTTGAAGACCTTTACGTTGCCTTTGATGATGACGGCCTAGAGTTGATGGAAGGTCTAATTCTCAATAAAGAACTTGAAAAGTTGGAAGAAGACTTGGCCGCTTGTAAACATCTGCAACTTATTATGGATGATAAAGAAGCAGTCTACGTCTCATACGACTTGGCAAGGTTCTACCCTGAGAAAGTTAATACAATGCGTAGACCGCTTCAATGGCAGGTCGGCATGGTTAAACCTAACTCAGAATGGGTTGATGATCGCTTCACTCGTTGGTACGCGCAAATTAAAGGTGTGACTGCAGACAACTACGATACTTCTGTCAAGCATGCACTGCAGCACTTTAAAGTCTCCCCGATTGTTTCCTTAGATATTGAGACTTCAACAAGTGAAGAATCAGACGATTGGATGGACGCTAAACAGAAGAAGTCAGGTGTTGAAGAAGAGCGTTCAGGCGTTGATGTATTCGGCAGTGATTTAACTGGTGTTGGTATTACTTACGGTGACAACATGCAGTACAGCTTGTACTTCTCAGTTAATCACAAAGATACGAACAACTGTACATCTGAGCAGGTTCGCCAACTCGTTGCACAGATTCCTAAAAACATTAAGACGGTAGTTCATAACGCTTCGTTTGAATTGTCAGTGCTTTATCAGGAATGGGCTGACGCTCAGAAAGATAATGGCTGGGAAGGCTTCTTACCGAACATTGAAGATACGACCATTATGGCTTCGTATGTGGATGAGAATGACAGCAGAGGCTTGAAGAAGCTCTCAGCTAAGGTTCTAGGCTACACACAAACTACGTATGCCGAAGTAACTCAAGGTCGCAAGATGAGTGAGCTCACTTTGGATGAAGTTCTAAGCTACGGTACAGACGATACGATTTGTACGGCTGCAATTTATAACCACTTCAAAATGATTATGGGCATGGAGGAAACTTACCATATCTATCAGCAAGTTGAAATATCTCCAGCTTACTTAACAGCTCTAGCCTTCGTTCAAGGTACACCGATTTCAATGGAACGTATGTTGGAAATGGAAGCGGCAGATAACGTAAGGTATGAGAAGGCATGGATTTTAATCCGTGACTTACTGATTGCTAAAGGCTGGGAAGGTACTGTTTATCAACCATACGAAGAATCTGCAGCTGCTATTAAAGAAGCATATTTGTTGGTCACTGGTACTAAGTTAGAGTCTCAAGTTCGTACACCTTCTAAGCTGTTTGCTTTGATTCGTGAAGCTGGTCAGGATACTTTAGCTGACATTCTTGAAGCCAACAAAGGCGTTGACGCTTACTTGAAACCTTACTTTAAAGGTGAGCCAGAGTTGAATATGGGAAGCCCTAAGCAACTTGCTACGTTCCTGTATGAGTTCTTAGGCTTGCCAATTCGCTTACGTAATGCGGCCACTGATGCAATGAAGGCTAAAGGTATTCGTGAAGGCAACCCTCAAACAGACGACTTGGCTATTCAGTTCGCCTTGAAGTATGACATTGACATGGGAGTGAACGAGTATCTTGAAGCGATTCAGTCCATGAAAACTGTCAACACTAGACGTGGACTGTATTACAAACCCTACAAGTTCTTTCAGCATTGGAAAGACGGTAACGTTCATGCTCAAGCTAATCAGTGTCAAACAAACACTAGACGCTATTCATTCTCTAGCCCGAACCTGCAACAGCTTCCTAAGAAAGATGAAGGCAAGCAGTTCCGTGAAATCATTATCCCTCACAAAAAGAATGCTGTGATTGTATCAATGGACTTTAGTGGTCAAGAGTTGCGAGTGATTGCAAATCAGTCACGAGATCAAGGTATGTTGGATTGCTTTATTGGTGACAATAAGAAAGACATGCACTCAATGACAGCGGCAGGGATTGCAACTAAGTCAGGCTGGGAAGTGAGTTATGAAGACTTCCAAGCATCACGTAAGAGTCCTGATAAAGCTGTTGCTGCCAAGGCTAAAGACTTCCGTGACATCGGTAAGAAAGTTAACTTTACTACTGAGTACGGCGCTCAAGCTAAGAAGCTTTCTGAAACCTTATTGGTTACTGAGAAAGAAGCTCAGCAGTACATCGATGCGAAACTTGCCGCGTTCCCTCGTGCCGAGAAGTGGAAGAAAGAAGTTATTGCTGCAGCAAAAATCTGTGGCCTTTCATTCACATTGATGGGTGCTAGACGACATTTAGGCCCAGCGTTCTTATCTAGCGATAGATTTGAATCGAGCAAAGCAGAGCGTCAAGCAGTGAACTTTGAGATTCAAGGTTCAAGTGCTGAGATGACGAAGCTTGCAATGGGACGCTTCTGGGATACACGTTTGTTTCAACGTTACGATGCAAGGTTTATTGCACCGATTCACGATGAGAACGTTGCCTCTGTCGTGGTAGACGAGCACACGTATGACTTTATCTGTGAGATGCATGCAGCAATGATTGCACCATACGGAGGTATGACGGTGCCAATCGTGAGTGAAATTTCCTTAGGACCTAACTTCGGAATTCAAATCGAACTAGGCGAAGTTCCTGACAGAGAGTTAATTGAGAACGCGCTTCGTAGCCTTGGCTACATGGAGAAGTTAGCGGCATAAGAACAACGAGTGGGTTGTGTTTGTGGTAGATACCCCAGCTACAGGTGGGAAACAGTAGCAGTTAGACCTCAAGACCTTTAAATGCTTTACCTTTGAGGAGACTAACGGACTGCTGGAAAGACAGCACTAATTCTTAAAGCATCAAATAGAGTTGCAGATGTTTGATGACAATGTCATAATCAGCCCTGTTAAGCCCCAGCACAATCTGTGGGTATAAAACAGGGTGCATGCCTGTATATGGATTCATACGTAGGGCAGGAGAGTAGTGGAGGGTATATCCGACCACAAAGCTACACAAGAGGTGAAAGTCCTCCTTAACCTTGGAGAATATTTTGTTAAGTAAAAAAAGTAAAAGAGACAGGTTTGTTTTTGCGTTAGGTGCCCTATGCCTTCTCTGCGTAATGTTTACTGCCTACACTGTTTTCGGGTGGGTTTTTCCTCCCTTCCTAAATAATGGATTCTTTAAATCTGTAGCTGCTTTCTGCTTCATGTATGGAGTTATGGAGTGGGGTTCAAAGCTATGAGCGCCGCTGATAGAGGCAAGAAGGCTGAGAAAGCCGTAGCAACATATTTAACTGAGCTGTCATCTAAAGTGGCAGCTTTTGATTGGCACCGAGTTTACGATGCCCGAAGTGCAGGCGGCAGGTTCGCAGCACAGCCAGGTGATTTTGCTTTCTATGCTCCAGGCCTACACGGTTTGATTGAAGTAAAGGAAGTTGAGCATGAGTTCAGGCTACCTAAAAAGAACTTTGACAATGACCAGATAGCCAAGCTTCGCAAGCGTGAGTTAGCTGGAGGTGAGATCGGAATTGTGATTAATTTCTACACCTTGAATCAGACATTCTGGAGGCTTGTTCCGCTTACATTCTTCAGAGAAAACCTTGACGTACCTAGTTGGGATTTGCGTGAGTTCCCGAAACACCTTAAAGCAAAAGATGCTTTGGACAAATTCTTTGAAAGGCTTTACTGATGCAGAGTAGATGGATGTCCATAGTAGAGCAAGTTTGCAACATAGTTGTTGGCGTACTTGTTTCATACACCCTCCAGCGTTGGATGTTTCCTAAGTACGGAATCTACATTCAACCAGCGCAAGATTTACAGATCATCGCAGCCTTTACCGTTGCCAGCTTCATTAGAGGTTACGGATTAAGACGAATATTCAATTACATATTAGGAAGAAAATAATGAACATAACAATCAATAAAGAAAAGTTAGAAGCTCTACTTACTAAAAGCTTCAGTGAAACATTGAACGGTTATTGGGAGGAAGAAAGCTACTCAATTGGAGGTAATGACGAGGTGCAAATTCATATTGTAGCCACTAAGAATAAAGACGCTTTCATGGACAACCGAGCCACATTTAACTGCCTTACGATTGGAGATGAAGAATGAGAAAGCAATTAATCATAAATGACCTGCACCTTGGCGTTACTCGCAGTGCAGGTACAACCCCGAAAACGGCATTCGCATTGAAGGCCTACTTGTTAGCTAAGGTTCGTGCGCTCATGTTCGCTCACCTCGACAAAGACATTATATTCAACGGTGACATCTTCGATGTATTCAACGTGTCACTGAATGATGCATTTGACTTCTACTTGTTGTGCCGTGAGTGGTTAGAGGCTACAGCTTCTGAGCCTCACGTAGCTGTTGAGGAATCAGACCCACGACTAATATTAGCTGAAGGCAACCACGACCTATCTAAAAACAGCGCGAACATGTGCTCTTTAGAATTCGTTGTCGGGGCGTTGAATAGTGACCGCGTTACTTTGGTTGATAAGGCTTTGCTGTTTCCTGCATCAAACATCTTAATTATCCCTCACGTTGCCAATCAAGACATGTTCGATATGGAGATGGACCAGGCGGCAGAATTTAAAGATACATTGATTCTAGTGCATGCCAACTACGATAACCACTTCGCTGTTCAATCTGACCATAGTTTGAACGTGTCTGAAGAACGAGCGAAAATGCTGACGGCCAACAACAATACGCTGATGTTTGGTCATGTCCACCAACAAGCTAGGCCGATGAAGAACGTTATTGTTGCTGGCAATCAATTCCCCAGCTCAGTAGCTGATTGCCTTGGCAATGACACTAAACAAGCGTTCATCTTTGACCCTAGTTCACGTTCCGTGAACAGCATCACAACTTGGACAGCTTCTGAATCATTCGCTCAAATCCCTTGGGATGAGTTAGGCCAAGCTGGTGACTTTGAGTTTGTTCGTGTCATTGGCAAATGCCCGACAGAGCAGGCGGCAGCAATGCTGTCAGAGATTAGTAAGTACCGCCAACGTAGCTCTGCATACGTAGTCACGAATGCTGTGAGCGTTGCAGGTGTTGCTGACATGATTGACCTGCCAAGTAGTTTAGAAGTCGCTAAAGGCTTTGATGTCATGGCTTACTTGTTTGAGAACTTAGAAGAACCTCAGGTGAAAGTTGTTAAAGAATTATTGGAGAAACACAATG
>NZ_JAQSCU010000005.1:0-20759 GCF_029945535.1 Methylotenera sp. | reverse complement strand
ATGCTTAAATCATTAAAGACCACAAACTTCCGTAAGATGGAAGCCAATCACATTGAGTTTGAGCAGGGCATGGTTGTTGTCCGTGGCGCAAACGAGGCTGGTAAAACAACGATGTTAGAGGCAATTGCCTACGCTCTGTTCGGTGTGAAGTCATGCCGTGGCTCACTTGCCGATGTTGTTACTTGGGGTAAACCTGAGAATACTTTAGCAGTTGAGTTAGTTGTAGCGTGTGACGGTACAGATTACACAATCAAACGTAGTAAAGCTGGTGCCGAAATCAATTATGAAGGTGGCAAGGTTACTGGACAAACTGAATGTAGCGCGTTCGTAGAGCGTTTGTTTGGTGTGACTAATGGCAATGCAGGTAAGTTGATTTATGGTTCACAGGGCGACATTCGTGGAGCGTTATCACAAGGTCCTAAGGCAACTATGGAGTTGATCGAGAACCTAGCGAACTTTGAATTAATCGATACAGTTGTTGAGTTGGTTCAAAACAATCTAGTGACAGGCCCAACAGCGTCAGCTGAAGCAATCTTACAGCAGGCCGACCTGAGACTAGAGTTAGTTAAGTCTCAAGCAGTTGCCCCCGACACCGAAGAATGGGAAACCATTGCTCTTAAGTTTGAAGCTTCTGCTGAAGATTTACAGATTGAAGCAGCTTCTTTTGATGAGCCACTGGCCGCAGCCAAGGTTAAACGTGATGAGGCTGTTGCTGCAGAACTTGCTGCCGACAAAATCAAAGCGAATATTGCAACGCTTAAAGCCTTATCAAACGATAGAGCTCAGACAGTTGAAGCCATGTTAGAAGTAGTGAAAATCAACCCTGATGACTCCGACATAGCTGAAGCTGTAAAGGCTTTGGACAATGCTAAAAACGCCGCTGATCTAATTAAAGAGTACAACTTAATGACCAGAGTGATGGGAACATACCCTGAAGATTTCTGGGAAGGTTCTGAAGAAAGCTTAGATGAAGAAATTCATAAAACTACTGGGATTATCTTAGACACTAAAGCTGCTATCACTGCTCAAGCTGCTGATAAGCGTTTGTTCCAATCTCAGAAAGTAACAGGTTCAGTTTGTGGATTTTGTAACCAGGACGTGAGCAAGTTCCCTGAAATCGCTAAGAAGAATGCAGATTTAGACGAAAGTATCAAACTCTCTGACGAGGCTGTTGTGTCGCTCAAAGCGGCTCTTGCTGACGATGAAGGCACGTTAGACACTTTAAAAATGATTAAGGCTTCACAGCACATCTACCTGCAGCTGGTTTCTGACAACATTAAGGCCCATGACTTGCAGGTGCCTGTGTCGTTGTCGTGGGTTGGTAAAGTTCCAGCGCCAGTAGATGCTGACGAGCTTATGAAACTTCAAAACAATTTAGCTAACCTCAACATGAAGCGCACTCAATCAACTGCAGCGGCAGCTAAGCTAGATGTGCTGAAAGACTTGGCTGTGGCTGATGACGCTAAGATTGTCAACCTTCAATCAACCTTATTGTCTTTAGGTGCTGCCGACCAAGTTGAGACACTTGTGAATGATTTCAGTGAGATGTTTGAAGAACAGGCCAGAGTAGTTAGCAAAGAAGCTGACGCTAGATTTCAGGCTAAGTCTATTCGTGAATCAATTGCTAAAGAGCAGGCTGCTTATGACGCTGCCCTAGTTAACGTAACTGATGCTGAAGAAGACGTTGAGATTGCTAAGAAATCTGTCGAGGAGTTGGTATTCAATAACGCTCTAATCAAACGTTTAAGAGCCGCGCGACCTATTATCGCTGATCGGTTATGGAACGTTGTGTTGGGTGCTGTTTCTTCGTATTTTAGTACGATGAGAGGTTTTACTTCGTGCGTGTCAAAAGCTTCAGATGGCTTTAAAGTCGATGGGCAAAGCGTAGAAGGGTTGTCAGGTTCAACACTTGACATCCTTGGCTTAGCGATTCGACTAGCTTTAACCCGAACATTCTTACCGAGTGCTCCGTTCTTAATTCTCGATGAGCCAAGTGCTGCGATGGATGACAAACGTTCACAGGAGATGGTCGGATTTTTACTTGCCTTTGGCTTCACTCAAACCCTTATGGTTACTCATAAGGAAGTGAATGAAGGTGCGGCAAATCAATTAATTACTTTATAGGAAACAAAATGAAAACAAACCAAACAATGATGCAAGAGATGCTAAAGCTCCAAAACTCAATGAACAATAAAGTAAGTCCTGAATGGGCTTCGATGGGTTGGAATTGGTATCGTGCAATCTGGTTAGAGTCTGCAGAAGCAGTTGAGCAAATGCCTTGGAAATGGTGGAAACACACAACTACTGATGAGTCTCAAGTCAAGATGGAGATCGTAGACATCTGGCACTTCATTCTAAGTTTAGCAGTTGAAGGTTGCCACGAGGACGAATTAACAGACGACATTGGTGATGGTTCAATAGGCTCACCAAAGTTATTTATGCCGAATGCTTTGATAGCCAACTTAGAAAGCTTGGCCGCGGCAGCCCTCAGTTCTGACATGAGTGAAGTTGTTCTTACATTCAAAGACACGCTTGATAGTAGTGGCATGGACTTGGCTGAACTCTACTCTCTATATATTGGCAAGAATGTTCTCAATATGTTCAGACAGGACAACGGCTACAAAAAAGGCACCTACCGTAAGTTGTGGAACGGTGTCGAAGACAACAAGCGATTGGTTGAAGTAATGATGAATGCTAATCCTTTGGCTGCTGACTATGCCAATGACATATATAGAGGCCTAGAAGCTGCTTATAAGGAGGTTGTTTAAGATGGCTAATAACGTACGTATTATCGCAGACAGTTTGACGGTAGGTTCTGATCGCTTAACTACTTATGAATTGAAATATTGGAGAGCAGTTCACGCTGAGTTAATGACTCACCGAGTATTTAGCCGCAACGCCAGTTCAAGCCGCGCTATCCCTGTTGCTAAAGTTTTGGCTCAGGTTTGGAGTGACCCAGCTGGTCCTGAATATTGGGGCAGCAATCAGGCTGGTATGCAGGCAGGCGCTGAGCTCTCTGGTATTTCCTTAGTGTTGGCTAAGTCAGTTTGGAAGTGGTCAGGCCGCGCAATGTGCGTTGCAGCGTGGACGATGATGAAACTGGGCATGCATAAACAGGTCGCCAACCGATTATTAGAACCTTGGCAATACATTACTGTGGTGCTAACTTCATCCAAGTATGACAACTGGTTTGAGCTTCGTGACCATGCAGATGCCCAACCAGAGATTGCTTCACTGGCTAGAAAGATGCGTTTGGCTCGTGAGGATAGTGTGCCTAGCATATTATCTGTCGGTGATTGGCACTTACCTTACGTGACTTCCGAGGAGCGTAATAACAAGTTATTCAAATTGATGCACTTAATTAAATTTAGTGTGGCTCGCTGTGCAAGGGTTTCATATTTGACACACGATAAGAAGGTGCCTGATGTACTGAACGACATGGTTCTTTATGACCGTCTAGTAGGTGCGAAACCTTGGCATGCTTCACCGCTTGAGCACCAAGCCACTCCAGCAACTAAGCAATTTATGTGCTCGAATGGCAACCTCTCAGTAGGTTGGACACAGTACCGTAAATTGTTTGAGGAAGGTATTGAAGCATGACAGAGGCAGCTTTTCTTTATGAGCCAATTGGTCTCCGAGAAGCTGCCAAATTTCTCAGGGTTCGCCCTGATTGGTTAGCTCAGGAGGCCACCGCAGGTAGGATTAAGGGTGGCAAAGTTCGAGGTAAGGGCGGTTGCTGGGCTTTTGTTCGTTTCGATTTACTGGAACATGTTCGATCAACATATCAGGAGGTAAAACCATGCCTATCAAAAAACGTGGAAACATCTGGCACGTTCACTTCACAAAGCCGAATGGCGAAGTCGTTAGACTCAGTGCTAACACGGAAAACCGCCAAGCAGCTCAGGAATACCATGACGACTTAAAGCGCCGAGCATGGCGCGATGACAAACTTGGAGACAAATTAACGAAGACTTGGGAGCATGCATGTCTTCGTTGGTTTGAGGAAAAGGTAGCTAAGAAATCCATTGAGGATGACAAGTCTCGCGCTAAATGGTTAACAAAGCATTTGTCGGGTATGTTCCTGAATGATATAACCTTTGATATTATTCAGGACATAGCCAAAAAGAAAAAGAAAGAATCATCACCTGCTACGGCCAATAGGCACCTGCAGTTACTTCGAGCAATACTAAACAGGGCAGAGAAAGAGTGGGGTTGGTTAGATCGTGCGCCATACATTAAGCTCTACCCTGAGAAAGCTAGGCGTATTCGCTGGTTGACACATGACCAAGCGCGTACGCTTTTGAATGAACTGCCTCCGCACCTGAAAGCTTTAGCGACACTTGCCTTATGTACTGGGCAACGCCGTGCTAACGTGATGAACTTGGAGTGGAGCCAAGTGGATTTGAAGCGTAAGATTATTTTGATTCATGGTGACTTATCTAAGAATGAGAAGCCTGTTGGAGTTCCGTTAAATGATTCTGCTATCGAAGTCCTTGAGGCTTTGAAGGGCAACCACGACACCCACGTAATTACTTACAGAGGCAAACCTATTCAGCAAGCATCGACTAGGGCGTGGTATAACGCAATGAAACGTGCAGGTATCACAGACTTTCGATTCCATGATTTACGTCACACATGGGCAAGCTGGATGATACAAAATGGTGTGCCGTTAATCGACTTGCAGGAGTTGGGAAACTGGAAAGATTCAAGTATGGTCAGAAAATACGCGCATTTAGATGTGACCCATTTACAGAAGCATGCAAATGGTTTGCCAAAATTGTAAGTTAAGTAAGGCTATTCGAGGAGCGCAAATTTCATCGCACAAACATCGCACAGTGCCTTTTTCAAAACCTCTGAAACTGGCTCCTCGACCTGGGCTCGAACCAGGGACACACGGATTAACAGTCCGTTGCTCTACCGACTGAGCTATCGAGGAATATTCGGTTTTTCCTGCTACTTCTATTTCATCACAAACCGTTGATTTTGTGAAGCCGCTATATTAATGACTTAGCGGTACTTGGTCAACGTCAAAATGCTTTTTTTTAAATATTGAGTGCTTTTTCAATTCTGTCTAGCGCGTTGCTTAGATTTTCCATAGAAGTGGCGAATGAAATACGGAAATAGCCTTCAGCACCGAAGGCCGACCCTGGTACAACGGCCACGTCAAACTCCTCAAGCAGGTATTCAGCTAATGCCATATCTGTAGCTGCTTTAATTTTTCCGGCTTTGTACAGGTTGTCAATTGCACCACGTGCATCTGGGAATGCATAGAAAGCGCCACCAGCCATTAAACAGCTTAAGCCTGGCATTGTGTTGAAACGGTTAACCACGTAGGTGTGGCGCTCTTTGAATGCTGTAACCATCGGTGTAATGCAATCTTGTGAGCCTTCAAGCGCAGCTTGTGCCGCGACTTGAGAGATAGAGGTTGCATTGCTGGTAGATTGCGATTGTAAAATTTCCATCGCCTTAATGATGTAAGCAGGGCCTGCAGCGTAGCCTATGCGCCAACCAGTCATTGAGTAAGCTTTAGAAACGCCGTTAAGTACGATACAGCGGTCTTTTAGTGCTGGTGTTGCATTTAAAATATTGTAAAACTTGTCGCCAGTTAAGTTGACGTGTTCGTACATGTCGTCGGTCGCTACTAATACATGTGGGTGTTTAAGTAACACTTCGCCCAATGCTTGCAATTCAGCTAGGCTGTATACAGCGCCAGTAGGGTTAGAAGGAGAGTTAATCATGAAGATTTTAGTTTTTGGCGTGATTGCAGCTTCTAATTGGGCTGGTAGCAATTTAAAGCCTTGCTCAATGCCACATTCAATAACAATAGGCGTAGCTTCAGCAACTAAAGCAATGTCCGCATAAGACACCCAGTAAGGTGCTGGAACGATGACTTCATCACCTTTATTAAGTACTGCTAGGCATAAATTGAATATAGTTTGTTTGCCGCCAACGCCAACAATCACTTCATTTAAAGCGTAGTCGAAACCATTTTCATTTTTGAACTTATTGACGATGGCTTTTTTAAGCCCAGGAATACCTGCTACAGGCGTATATTTTGTGAAGCCATTGTCAATCGCCGCTTTTGCAGCATCTTTAATGTGTTGTGGCGTATCAAAGTCTGGCTCACCGGCTGCTAAGCCAATAATAGGGCGGCCTTCAGCTTTGTATTTACCTGCTTTTGCAGTAATTGCTAGCGTAGGAGATTCTTTGATTGATTGAACGCGTTTAGATAAAACGGATGCCTGATGAGCTGCTGATGACAAAATATGCTTCCTTAAAACAAATTTTTGCAATTAATTGAATGGGCACTATTTTACGCATAAAAATGCTGTTTAGGAATGATTTATCGTGAGTTATCACGTAGTTGCGAAAAGTTTATGGTTGCAGAATTTGTAGTAACGAAAATTTTAAAGTTAAGAGGCGTTGAGTTTAGCGCCTCTTAACTTGAGGGATTTATTAGGTGTATTTAGCTTAACACTCTGTTTCGCAGCCCAGCATCTGACTATATTCCTGAGCTAAATCTTTATTAATATTTGCAATAGCGACATTGATATCATGCATCACTACTTTGTCGCCTGCGGTTTGGGCAATAGCGCCTAGTCTGAACAATGAATTAGTATTGGAAGCGTCAAGCGCGACAGATTTTTTGTATGCGACTTTTGCTTCGTCAATCTTTTGCATGTTCTCTTGCGCATTGCCTAGTTCGTACCATGCATCAGAGTTATTTGGGTCGATATCAATCCAATTTTGTGCAATTTTGGCAAGTTTAGGCCAATCCTGATTGATTTCTGGCAGCGCAATTTGCATAAAGAACGGTTTTTTATCGTCATCTTCTTCCCAAAATGCTTTGCCTTTAATAGGGAAGGTGGTTTCAACTGGAAGTTTTTCAAGATCGGCTAGCCACTCGATAGGCAGGGAATAAAAGTATGCATTTCTACCTGGTGTCTTAAAGGTGTTAATGCCCAATAGATTGCCTTCAGTGTCAAAAATACCGCTACCACTTGCACCCATACGGAATGCAGCGCTGCTCCTAATCACACGTCCGCCTTCAAAGGTGTAAGTAGAGTTGATGACGCCTGCTGAGGTTAAAGGCGATGGCGCACCATTTGAGTGGCCAATCGATATGATGTCTTGGCCACGTTTTAGGTTATGACCATTTACAATGGTTGCTGGTTTAAACGGCAAGTTTGCTGTAGTGAGTAAACATAGGTCATGCCATCTGTCAGCTTGCACTGAAAATATATCGTATGTGTCTTCACCACGCGCAATCCAAGGTTGTTTGGTACTGCGAAATATATGGCAGTTTGTCATGACTTTGTTCGAAGCCACTACCACACCAGAGCCGTAAGATAAGCCGCCCGTATCGTTATAGCCGCGCACCATCACTACTGTTTGCAATGCACTTAATACTTTATGTTGATCGATTGCGAATGCGTTTTGCGCAAAGGCTATTAAAGCTGTAAGCAGAATGTATCGCAGAGTGAATCTAGGCATAGTAATTCCCTATCATAACTTTAGTTTAAATTTTGGATGATGAACTTTATTTGCTTGCTGCACAGCTTGTTTAATATTGCTGTTTGTAAACTGACTGCAATAATCTTGCAAAGTTCTCAATGAGTTACAAACTAATTATTCGCTATTTTCATTAAATATACTGTTAAAATAAAACGTTAAATTCAATGAAGAGTAATGTGTTCGTAACCTTCCCAAATAGTAAATATCAGTTAAACCAGCCATTTCCGCCTGCTGGCGACCAGCCGCAAGCGATTGATAAGTTGACGCAAGGTATCGATGACGGCTTGAAGTTTCAAACATTGCTCGGGGTGACTGGCTCTGGTAAAACTTACACTATGGCCAACGTGATTGCACGCACGGGTCGTCCAGCCATTGTGATGGCGCCAAATAAGACCTTGGCAGCACAGTTATACAGTGAGTTTAGGGAGTTCTTTCCTAATAACTCGGTTGAATATTTCGTTTCTTATTACGATTATTACCAGCCCGAAGCTTACGTGCCTTCGCGTGATTTGTTCATTGAAAAAGATTCCAGTATTAACGAGCATATCGAGCAGATGCGGCTTTCAGCCACAAAAGCGTTGCTAGAGCGTGAAGACAGTATTATTGTCGCGACGGTTTCTGCTATTTACGGTATCGGTGACCCGACTGATTATCACGGCATGGTGCTGCACTTACAGCAGGGCGAAAAAATACCACAGCGCGACATGATTGCACGCTTAGTTGGCATGCAGTATGACCGTAACGAGTTTGATTTTTCGCGCGGTACATTTAGGGTGCGTGGCGATGTGATTGATGTATTCCCTGCGGAAAATAACGAAACCGCAGTGCGCATCTCTATGTTTGATGATGAAATTGAATCCATTACTTTGTTTGACCCACTCACAGGGCAGATTTTCAATAAAATCCCGCGTTACACGGTTTATCCATCAAGCCACTATGTTACACCGCGTGAAACCACGATTCGTGCAATAGAAAAAATCAAACACGAACTTAAAGATCGTGTAGATTTTTATATTAAAACGGGTAAGTTGCTAGAAGCAGCACGTATTGAGCAGCGAACACGCTTTGACCTCGAAATGTTGAATGAGATTGGTTTTTGTAAAGGCATTGAAAACTACTCACGCCATTTATCTGGCGGCAATCCAGGTGATCCACCACCAACTTTAATTGATTATTTGCCAGATAATGCGCTAATGATTATTGATGAAAGCCACGTCACAGTTCCGCAAATTGGCGCCATGTATAAAGGTGACCGCTCACGTAAAGAGAATTTAGTTGATTACGGTTGGCGCTTGCCATCTGCGCTGGATAATCGTCCACTTAAGTTTGAAGAGTTTGAGCGCATTATGCGCCAATGCGTATTTGTATCAGCAACTCCCTCAGAATACGAAGCCAATCATCAACAACAAGTGGTTGAGATGATTGCGCGCCCAACAGGTTTGGTTGATCCTCAGATTACCGTTAAGCCGGCTGATACGCAAGTTGATGATTTGTTAGGTGAAATTAAGCTTCGTGTAGCGGTTGGCGAACGCGTATTGGCGACTACACTGACCAAGCGCATGTCAGAAGATTTAACCGATTATTTAAGCGAGCATGGCGTTAAAGTGCGTTATTTGCATAGTGATATTGATACAGTGGAGCGCGTAGAAATTATTCGTGACTTGCGTCTCGGTGAATTTGACGTATTGGTCGGCATTAACTTATTGCGCGAAGGCTTGGATATCCCAGAAGTATCGCTAGTTGCAGTGCTAGATGCCGATAAGGAAGGCTTCTTACGCTCAGAGCGCAGTCTAATTCAAACGGCAGGTCGCGCAGCACGTAACTTGAATGGGCAAGTGATTTTTTATGCCAACAAAATCACCCGCAGTATGAAAGCTGCGATGGATGAAACCGAAAGAAGACGAGGGGTGCAGCTAGCCTTCAATGAGGCTAATGGCATCGTTCCTAGAGGTATATCTAAACGCATCAAAGACATTATTGATGGCGTTTATGATAAAGATGAAGCGCAACGTGAGCGTAAAGTGCTGCAAGATCAAGCTAACTATGAATCGTTAAGCGAAAAACAAATCGCTAAAGAAATGAAGCGCTTGGAAAAAGCCATGCATGATGCCGCTAAAAACCTTGAGTTTGAGAAAGCCGCAGATTTCAGAGATCAGCTGAAAAAACTTAGAGTTAAATTTTATGGGGCGGAGATGCCGGATTTAGTTGCTTAAGAGCTTATGTGAGCAAAATATCAAGTCATCAATTTTAAATTGTATGAAATTTTTTTAAATAAAAGGGTCGTTATGCAAACCTCTATTCATGGCGTCACTGTGGCTTCAGAGGTGATACAGCTTGCTATTGCACCTGTATTTCTATTAATGGGTGTTAGTGCCTTATTGGGTGTATTAACGAGCCGTTTAGGGCGCGTGGTAGATAGGTTCAGAGTGTTGAATGAAAGTCTTGCTACTGTGCAGGCTGATGATCCGAGGCAAGAACGCTACAGTCAGGAGCTTGATATCCTGTCGTGCCGCGCTAACTGGGTCCATTGGTCTATAACGCTATGCACATTTACACTGTTGTTAGTGGCTGTAGTGATTGGCTTGCTATTTTTAGGATCCGCAATCAACTGGGATACGTCTTGGTTAGTATCAATTTTGTTCATCTTTGCGATGGGGAGCTTAATTTCTGGTTTAACTTGTTTTATACGTGAGATTTCTCTATCTAAGCATGTGTTTCAGCTCTCTAAGCGAAAAATCGTGCCTTAAATGCGCTAAATATGCTGATTTAGTTGATTGTCGGTGGACTTTTGTCTATAATCGCGCGCTTGCTCGGTAAGCTTATCGAGTAAATACAATTTAACCTTGTCACACTGCATCAGTAACATTGCAATGCTTCATGTAAGTAAAAAGCATTTTGCAGGTGGCTATAATCCATAAGGAGTACTAATGAGACATTATGAACTAGTGTTTATCGTCCATCCGGACCAAAGCGAACAAGTGCCAGCGATGATTGAGCGTTACCGTACGCTTATCACAGCTAGCGGCGGTGCAGTTCACCGCTTAGAAGACTGGGGTCGCCGTCAACTTGCATACCCAATCCAAAAAATCCACAAAGCACACTATGTGTTAATGAACATTGAGTGCAATCTTGAAGTTTTAGCTGAGCTTGAGCATGGCTTTAAATTCAATGATGCTGTTTTACGTCATTTGTTAATGTCTAAGAAAACTGCTGTTACAGCACCATCACCAATGATGAAAGAAGAAAAATCTAGATCAGTATTAAGCCGTGATGCAGCTCCAGTAGCCGCTCCAGTTGAAGCTGCAACAGAGGCTTCTGCAGCTTAATTAGTAAAACAAGTGAATAAACTGGTGTTGCAAGCAGAAGTTGTGCAAATTGAGCCGCTTCGTTACACGCCAGCAGGCATACCGTTGTTAAGTGTTGTATTGCGTCATGTTTCAGAGCAAGTTGAAGCTGGCATGAAGCGCAAGGTGGAATGTGAAGTCAATGCGGTTGTTTTAGGTGATTTAGCCAAAAATAATATACCGCAAGGCTTAGAAATAGGCTCACACATACAAGCGAGTGGGTTTTTAGCCAAGCGCAGCCTTAAAAGCACACAACTGGTCATGCACATTAACCATATAGTAAGTATTTAGGAGTATTCAAATGGCAAGAGAAATGTACAAACGCCGCCGTTACTGCCGTTTTTCAGCAGAAGGCATCAAAGAAGTTGATTACAAAGATGTAGATCTTTTAAAAGATTTCATCTCAGAAAACGCAAAAATCATTCCAGCACGTATGACGGGCACTAAAGCACGTTATCAACGTCAATTAACGACAGCAGTTAAACTTGCTCGTTTCTTGGCTTTGCTTCCATACACAGATAAACACCAATAATCGGAGGCTACCATGCAAATTATTTTATTAGAAAAAGTAGGTAACCTAGGTAATTTAGGTGATATCGTTAAAGTTAAAGATGGTTACGGTCGTAACTTTTTGATTCCACAAGGTAAAGCAAAACGCGCTACAGAAGCTAACAAAGCTGAAATCGCTGCTCGCCGTGTAGAGTTAGAAAAACAACAAGCTGAAATCTTAGCTGCTGCGCAAGCACGTGGTGAAAAATTAGCTTCATTCACAATGACAGTAGCTCAAAAGGCTGGTGTTGATGGTCGTTTATTCGGTTCAGTAACTAACGGCGACATCGCTGAAGGTTTAGTTGCTCAAGGTTTTGAAGTCACTAAAGCTTTGGTACGTATGCCAAACGGTCCATTGAAAACAATCGGTGACCACGTGGTTACAGTTGCATTGCACCATGATGTTGTTGTAGATATTACAGTGACAGTAGTTGGTGAGGCGTAATTAACAAACAATTGAAATTTTCAGGTGCTTGAATTGAAAAAGGCTACTTCGGTAGCCTTTTTTATTGTATTTCAGCTTAAACGTCCACTATATAGCTGTTGCATCAGAAAATCCGACACTATAAGCCAATGTTTTACAGTCGTCATACCGACGAAAGTCGGTATCTAGCGGCTTTAAAGTCACTGGATTCCGTGTAAAGCACGGAATGACGCAGTTGGTGATGGTATTGTTTAGTGGAATAGCTATAACTTGCTAGCAGCGTAGATATACTTGAGTTTGCTACTACCCACTTCAAGCTCTGACTAAATTTAACTTTTGTCTGCTAAGCATACAGCGTTATTGAGTATAATCACTCCATGGCTGACCAACAATTAGATGCATTAAAAATCCCCCCACATTCCGTAGAAGCTGAGCAATCGGTTATCGGCTCTTTATTGCTTGAAAATGAAGCTTTAGATAAAGTCGCAGATATCTTATCTCCCAACGATTTCTATCGGCATGATCACAAAGCGATATTTCAACATATCGCTAAACTTGTTGAGCATAACCGACCTGCTGATATCGTCACTGTTGCTGAATCGTTAGAAAGTACAGCTGAGCTTTCTGGCGTAGGCGGAATTGCCTATTTAGGCGCTTTGGCACAAAGCACGCCGACTGCGGCTAATATCAGACGCTATGCCGAAATCGTTCATGAACGTGCTGTGATGCGCCAATTAGTAGTGGTGGGTTCAGGTATTGCTGAAAGCGCATATTTGCCCAATGGCCGCAATGCGGAGCAGTTGCTTGATGAAGCGGAAGCTAAAATATTCCAGATTGCTGAAGGTGGTAAAAAGAGCACACAAGGCTTTGTGGATATTAAAATTCTTTTGCCACAAGTGGCCGATCGTATTGACTACCTTTACTCTAGGGATAACCCTTCAGATGTGACTGGTGTCCCTACAGGCTTCGCCGACCTTGATGCGATGACATCAGGGATGCAAGGTGGTGATTTGATTATCGTCGCTGGTCGACCTTCGATGGGTAAAACTGCATTCTCATTGAACATTGCAGAAAATGTGGCGCTTGACACCAAATTACCTGTGGCTGTGTTCTCAATGGAGATGGGCGGTACACAACTTGCAATGCGTATGATTGGTTCAGTAGGACGCTTAGATCAACACCGCATGCGTAATGGTAACCTCGAGGATGAAGACTGGGAAAAGCTTACCACAGCATTAGGTAAGCTAAATGAAGCCCCCATCTTTATTGATGAAGGCGCAGGTTTAAGCAGTTTTGATGTGCGTGCAAGAGCGCGTAGGTTGCATCGTCAAACTGGTAAATTGGGCTTAATTGTGATCGATTACCTACAATTGATGGCAGCTCCAGCTGGTAGGCAAGGTGAAAACCGTGCAACTGAAATTTCAGAAATTTCACGCTCGCTAAAAGCGCTGGCAAAAGAATTAGATTGCCCAGTAGTTGCGCTTTCACAGCTTAACCGAAGCGTAGAGCAGCGCCCTGATAAGCGCCCTGTGATGAGTGACTTGCGTGAATCTGGCGCGATTGAGCAAGATGCCGACGTAATTTTATTTATTTATCGTGATGAGGTATATAACCCTGATAGTCCTGATAAAGGCACAGCTGAAATTATCATTGGTAAGCAGCGTAATGGTCCGATTGGGCGTGTTCGTCTGACATTCATGGGTCAACATACGCGCTTCGAAAACTATGCTGGCAGTGGCCACATGGCAGATGAATATTAAAGGTTCGCGTGGCAAAAGCTAAAACTGTTTATAGCTGCACAGAATGCGGCGCTAGCGAGCCTAAGTGGCAAGGTCAATGCCCAAGTTGCATGGCTTGGAATACGCTAGTTGAGAGTATAGAAGAAAGCAATACGTCGACCAACCGCTATGCCAACAAGTTTGAAGGCTTAGCGCAAAGTAGTACTTTGCAAAAGATAAGCAGTATTAAAGCTGCAGATATTGCGCGAAAACCGACAGGAATCAGCGAGTTTGACCGAGTATTAGGTGGTGGCCTAGTTGAGGGTGGTGTGGTTTTGATTGGCGGTGACCCGGGTATTGGTAAATCGACTTTGTTGCTTCAGGTTTTGTGTCATTTAGGAAAGTCTAGCCAAGCCATTTATGTCAGTGGTGAGGAGTCTCCGCAACAAATTGCCATGCGCGCCAAACGTTTAGGTTTGGATGCAAGCGAAGTTGAGCTTTTAGCCGAAATTAACCTAGAGAAAATTTTAGCGACGCTTCAAACGCATAAACCTAATATTGCAGTGATTGATTCTATTCAAACGGTCTATTCTGAGGCCTTACAATCCGCGCCAGGTTCAGTGGCGCAGGTGCGTGAATGTTCTGCGCAATTGACTCGAATTGCTAAACAACTTGGCATTACCGTTATATTGGTAGGGCATGTCACCAAAGAGGGCTCATTAGCAGGACCACGAGTGCTAGAGCATATTGTTGATACCGTTTTGTATTTTGAAGGTGACCAAAACTCATCTTTTAGATTGATACGCGCGTTTAAGAATCGCTTTGGCGCCGTCAATGAGCTTGGTGTTTTTGCCATGACGGAAAATGGTCTGCGTGAAGTTTCCAATCCATCAGCTTTATTTTTATCGCATCATGAAGGTGAAGTGGCGGGTAGCTGTATTACTGTGACGATGGAAGGTACGCGCCCATTATTGATTGAAATTCAAGCCTTGGTTGATGAAAGCCATGCGCCTAGCCCCAAAAGGTTATGTGTTGGTTTAGAGCAAAATCGTTTAGCTATGTTGTTAGCCGTTTTGCATCGTCATGCTGGCATTCCGTGTTTTGATCAAGATGTGTTTATTAACGCTGTGGGCGGTGTCAAAATTGCTGAACCTGCAGTTGACTTGGCGGTGATACTTTCAATCGTTTCTTCTTTAAAAAACAAACCATTAGATAACAAACTTATAGTGTTTGGTGAAGTTGGATTGGCTGGTGAAGTGCGCCCAGTTCAAGGTGGTCAGATACGCTTAAAAGAAGCTGCTAAATTAGGTTTTACTAAGGCAATCGTACCTAAAGCGAATGCGCCAAAAGCTAAAATTGCTGGTTTAGAAGTGATTGCGGTGGAGCGCTTAGAGCAAGCCTTGAATCAACTGAGAAATGGCTAAGAATCTGTAGTTACATTTCTTTAGCGTTCATTGACTTAAGCTAGATTAATCCAAGCTGTTCACAATTAAATTTGCACAAGAAATCCCACTCCGAATAGCACCTTCTATAGTCGCTGGATAATCTGCATAAGTGTAATCACCCGCTAAATATAATCGTGGTTGTAGTGTTTTATTGGTTGGTCTAGCCAAGTTTGGCGCGCAAGAAAATGTTGCACGTTTTTCAGCAATAACCTTGTGCCACAATGGTTTAGGCATATCAGGAAATGCTTGGTGCAGCTCTTTAGCAATACGTAATGCCAACTCATCTTGGCTTAATGATTGATGTTTCCCTGTTGCGCTCACAATCACAGCAAGCAAACCTTTTTGATCGCAAAGTTGACCTCTATCAAAAACCCATTGTCCCAATGTACCTGACAAGCCGTACATCACATTTGATAGTTTAAAATCTTGCGGATATTGTAAATAAATGGTGTAGATAGGTTGGTAACTATAACTTTGCGTTTGCTTGTATACGTTTTGTAACTTAGGTATCGACTCTATGAGTTTATCTAGCCTAGCCGCTGGGGCAGCAATGACGACATGACTAAAAAATGCTTTTCCGTCGCGTGTTGTTAAGCTAAAACCATCATTTTCAAGCTCAAGTTGGCGAATACGACGGTTAAGTTTTATTTTTGCACCATTTTCTTGTAGGTAGTGTGCAATTGGGTTTGCAATGATTTTTGATAAGTCTAAGCGAGGTAACAAGAAGTCACTATTCTTTTTGCTGGTTGTTAACGAGTCGTTAGAGAAGCTGTCTTTTAATACATTCAAGAAAACTTGTGTGCTTGCAATGGCGATTGGTGTATTAAGTGCCGCTAAACATAGAGGTTCCCATAACATTTCTATGAGCTTTATGGGTTGCTTATGCTCGATTAGATACTGTTCTAATGCCTTGTCACCTGTAATTTGGAATTGGGTTCTTCTTAGATGAACCATAAATTTAATTGCTGCAATAAGTTCTGAAATACTTAATCCTCTAGATGCGATTAGGCCGACAAGCATATTTAATGGGCTAGGTAGATAGTTTGCAGATTTTAATGAAAAAATAGACTTACCTGACGCCGCATGCATGTTGATTTGCAGCGGCACGCGCATGAAAGCTTTTTCTTCATCTACGCCAACTTTACGCAATAGCTTTAAAGTCTCGCGGTATGCGCCTAACAAGATATGTTGACCATTATCTAATAGGTGCATCAGGCTGTTATTTTCTACTAATACTGTGCGAGCGCGGCCGCCAAGCTGAGAGCTGGATTCAAATATCGTGACCTGGAAGCCTTTTTCAATTAACGCTGCTGCTGCGCTTAAGCCTGCGCAGCCACCGCCAATCACTGCCACATGGGTATTTGATACATTCATTTAAGTTTTTATCCAAACGTTAAATACCAGCCAAATCTTGCGCAATGCGCCGAGTGATGTGCGTGAATTTAATACTTTTTGCGCACCATCAACCTTAATTTCACGCAATAAAGTACGGTAGATTGCCGCCATCATCAATCCTACACGCTGGTTTTTACGGTCTTCTGCAGGTAACTCACGTAGAGCACGATCATAGTATGTTTCTGCACGTTCAATTTGATGATCTAACAGGTTTTTAACGGCGTCCGATTCACGGCTATGCAGAATATCGTCTTCCGTTACGTTGAATTGGGCTAACTCGTCTAAGGGTAAGTAGATGCGGTTGCGGCGTGCATCTTCGCCTACATCACGAATGATGTTCGTAAATTGAAATGCCATGCCTAAATCATGCGCATATTTAAGGGTTTTGCGATTACTAAAACCTAATATTTGCGCTGTAAGTAAGCCAACGACGCTGGCAACGCGATAACAGTAAAGCTGCAATTGCTTGAAATCTTCATAGCGATTGAATTTTAAATCCATCTCCATGCCGTCAATGACTTCAATGAAATGTTCGGCATCAAGCTGGTATGTTTTAATTGGATTTAATAAAGCTTTAGAAACAGGATGTTGCGGTTTTCCCTCATACAGACTTTCAATCTCGGTACGCCACCAGTTAAGTTTGGTCTGGGCGATAGTAAAGTCGGTGCACTCATCTGCAATGTCATCAACTTCGCGACAAAAGGCGTAAAGTGCAGTAATCGCCTGACGCCTATCCTTAGGCAAAAACATAAAGCTGTAATAGAAGCTTGATCCGCTTTTTGCGGTTTTTTCTTCACAATATTGCTGTGGCGTCATTATCTTTCTTATACTTTCATCAGCGCTTTTAAAAATACGATCAGCCAATCACCATAATTGAGTGTTGGCCTAGAGTTGAATATATCACCATTCACTTTATTTATCTTGGCAATAATGCGCTCGCCACCGGCAATAATCATGCGCATTTCAAAGCCTATGCGGCCCTTTAAAATGCGCCCAAGCGGCTTACCTGAGTAAAGTAGGGCGTTTACTCGGTGTAAGTTGAAGAGAATATATTGTTGCCAGTTTTCATCAATCTCTTGTTTGCCATCTACAAAGTCTTTAATTTGTGACTCGGTGATACTAAATGCTGCCATTTCGTCTTGGCATAAATAAATACGCTGTTTGCCGTCATTTTTCTTAAAATCAATCGCAATATCTTGCAAGAAATTAATAATTTGTAATGCTGTGCAAATGTTGTCAGAAAGCTTGATATTGGCCGCATTTGATTGCCCGTAAAGATGCAATAACAATCTACCAATCGGGTTAGCTGAGCGTGTGCAGTAATCAAGTACTTCGTCATAATCTGCATAGCGCGTTTTAGTCACATCTTGACTAAAAGCATCCAGCAAATCATAAAAGGGATCATAAGGCAGTTTTTTCACCTTAATCATTGCGCCCAAACTAGCGAAGAAGCTAGATTTCGGCTTGATGTAGGCCTGCAATAACTCTAATTCATTACGAAATCCATTCAGCAAATCTAAACGTTGCTCGATGCTTAAGTCACCTTCATCAGCAAAGTCATCTGCTTGGCGAGCAAAACTGTAAATTAAACCTATAGGTTCACGTAAATATTGCGGCAGAAACATAGAGGCGACAGGGAAGTTCTCATAATGGCTGTTTGCCAATTCCAAACTACTATTGATCACACTATGATCGTTCTGGGTGTTAGGTAAATGCTTGTCTGTCATGGTGTGAGTATGCCATAAAATAAGCTTATTTTGACTTGGATATTTTGCTGAAATTATAAAGTTTTTCATATGAATAATTAATTCAATAATTTCTCTAAGCTTTGTTAAAATGAAGCAATAGCTCGTAATTTAGAAAGTTTGAAAGTAATTTTATGTTAGCAATTATTGGCGGTACAGGTTTAACTCAGTTAGATAACTTAGAAATCACAAGACGTTTGATTGTACGTACACCCTATGGCGAGCCTTCACAGCCACTCATATTTGGCAAAATTGAAGGTCGTGAAGTAGTGTTTTTAGCGCGTCACGGTAATGGGCATACCATTCCGCCGCATGAGGTCAATTATCGTGCGAATATTTCAGCTCTGCATTTACAAGGCGTCACTGAAATTGCTGCTGTTGCCACTGTGGGCGGCATTCATAAGGATTTAGCACCAGGTGTAATTGCAATGCCTCATCAAGTGATTGATTACACTCACGGCCGAAAAAATACATATTTTGACGGTATTGATCTACCAGTAAAGCATATTGATTTTACTGAACCCTATTGTCCAAACTTACGTGCAAAATGGGAGCAAGCAGCTAAGGTAATTGGCGAGCCCCTAATCACCACTGGCATTTATGCAGCGATGCAAGGCCCACGATTAGAAACTGCCGCTGAAATCAACAGACTTGAGCGCGACGGCGCTACTATGGTGGGTATGACAGGCATGCCAGAGGCTGCACTTGCTCGTGAGTTAGGTATAAGTTACGCGGCTATTTGCCCTGTGGCTAATCACGCAGCAGGGCGTGGTGATAGCCTGCACGGTATTCAATACGAAGAGTTGGTTGATAATTTAAATCAAACAATGGTGCGAGTGCGTAACATCATTGCGCAGCTAGTTAAACAAAACGGGTTTAAGCAGAAGGATCATTAAACAAGATGGCAGTTAAACCAGTGTTACGCATGGGTGAACCATGTCTGTTGCTCAAAGCCTCCCCAGTTGAAAAATTTGATACACCTGAGCTGCATAGTTTAATTCAAAATTTAGAAGACACCATGCAGGCAATGAACGGCGCGGGTATTGCGGCACCGCAGATAGGCGAAAGCTTACGTGTGGTTATCTTTGGCCAAAAATCTTCTGATGAAAATAAAAATCCACGTTACCCAGATGCTGATGCTGTGCCATATACCGTACTCATCAACCCAGTTATTACACCAATAAGTGACGATGTGGAAGATGGTTGGGAAGGGTGCTTATCTGTGCCGGGCATGCGAGGCATAGTACCGCGTTATCTGCGTTTACATTACGCAGGCTTCGATCAATACGGAAATCCTATCGACAGATTAGTAAGCGGTTTTCATGCTCGCGTAGTGCAACACGAATGCGACCATTTAGATGGCGTGCTATATCCAATGCGCATTAAAAATCTAAAAGATTTTGGCTACACCGAAGTGTTTTTCCCCGGACAAAATATTATTGATGATTGAGGCTTCCATATTACAAATTCTTTGCTATAATCCTGCTTTCGCTGAAATTGATGCGGAAATGAAGGAAGAGTGGCAGAGCGGTTTAATGCTACAGTCTTGAAAACTGTCGTGGGTGCGAGCCCACCGTGAGTTCGAATCTCACCTCTTCCGCCAAGAATAAGTCGATAAACCGCATAACCATTAGGTCTGCGGTTTTTTTACGTCAGTCTCTTACCTTACGGGTTTGGTCAGTGGTAATAAGCGCCATATTTAATTTTTAAATTAGTTAAATTAAAAATTAACGCTAAGGATACGCATGTAACTTCAAGTACACATATAGATAATTGAAGTTTTTCAGTAAACTATTTCTGATAAAGTTATATTCAATCCATCACGTTTAATAAATCCCAATGAATATCTATATCGATGAGTCTGGTACTTTCGTTAATGCTGTCAGCCTAGGTTCATGGAATGTAGTTTCAGCGTACGTGGCTCCAGAGGGAATAAGGACAAAGCTTGAGAGGGTGCTGAACATACTTAAGCAACATTGCCGCGAAGAGTCATTCAAGGAGGTAAAGCTGTACCAGATTCCTGAAGAAGCCCTATTAGAGTTCTTAAGGGGATTATCACAATTAAATGGGCTGCTTTTTTGTACTGCAACTGATGCAGGACTTAACACTAACCAAGAAGTAACTTTTCATAAAGCAGGGCAAGTACAATCAATTCGAAAAAACATTCCAAACATGCTATATCCCGAAGGCAAGGCTATGGTTAGTAGTCTGGCTAATGATGTCGAAGCTATGCCAATACAGCTCTATGTTCAACTTACATGCCAAGTTCAGCTTATTTATGAGGTAATCTCGCGCTCAATTAATTATTATGCACAAAGAACACCTGGAACTCTGAGTAGTTTCCGATGGTTTATTGACCAAAAAGATTCAGAAAAAACTATTTTTGAATTCGCTTTCGAACGACTTGCACCTGCACTTCTTCAATCACGAACCATTAGAGAGCCAATGCCATTTGTTAATGGGTTCGACTATAGGCAAATGTCTAAATACGAGTTCAATGATGCTACTCGCCCAACGTATCTTAAAGATGAGTATGGACTACCCGAAATGGACGGATTCAACATAGGACTTGTTGAATTGCATTAATAACTGACCCACCAATTGCATTTAAAATTGACCCACCC
>NZ_JAQSCU010000004.1 GCF_029945535.1 Methylotenera sp. | reverse complement strand
GTCAATCATAAATTTGAAACATTTCACATTTATTATTAACGGTATTAATACACACGATATTTGGTACTTCTTACTACTACTCACTGCGTTGTTCTGTCAGCGAGGTGCGCATTCTACAGGGGTTCACCAAATGGTCAAGCACAAACCTTCGCCGTTACACAATTGTTACATTTGCAAATTTTCGCTTACCGACTTGCGCTACTATTTTCATACCTTTCGGCAACTGTAAGTTTCTATCTGTCACTTTATCACTATCCAATTTAACGCCACCTTGCTCTATGGCACGATAGGCTTCTGAAGTGCTTTCTACCAAGCCTGCAAGCTTGAGTAATTGCGCAATGCCAATATTTTCGCCTTCTATATTAATACTAACTTCTGGCACATCATCAGGAATACCGCCTTTTGCTCGCGTTTGAAAGTCAGCCAAGGCTTTTTCTGCATCAGCTTGACTATGGAAGCGTGTAACGATTTCTTGCGCGAAACCTACTTTAATATTGCGTGGATTATCACCTGCTCCAACTTGTGCTTTCCATTTTGCAATGGTTTCTAAGCTCTCAAACGAGAGTAACTCTATATAACGCCACATCAAGTCATCTGAAATAGACATGATTTTTGCGAAGATGACTTCAGGCGCTTCGGCGATACCTATATAGTTACCAAGCGACTTGGACATTTTATTCACACCATCCAAACCTTCTAGCAACGGCATGGTGAGCACGCACTGTTGCGACATGCCGGCTTGCTTTTGTAGCTCACGCCCCATTAAGAGATTGAATTTTTGGTCTGTTCCGCCCAATTCAACATCAGCTTTTAATGCAACAGAGTCGTAGCCTTGCAGTAAAGGATATAAAAACTCATGGATCGCGATTGGCTGATTAGCTTTATATCTTTTAGTAAAGTCATCGCGCTCCAACATACGCGCCACGGTGTGGCTAGCCGCAAGCTTCAACATACCCGCTGCGCCTAATTCAGTGAGCCATTTAGAATTAAAAACCACTTCTGTTTGCTCTGGTTTAAGAATTTTAAATACCTGCGCTGTGTATGACTTGGCATTCTCTTGCACTTGTTCTGCGGTTAGCGGTGGGCGGGTAGTACTTTTACCAGTCGGGTCACCTATCATGCCAGTAAAGTCACCAATTAAGAATAAGACTTGATGACCAAGCTCTTGAAATTGACGTAGCTTATTGATAAGCACGGTATGCCCCAAATGCAAATCAGGTGCGGTAGGATCAAAACCAGCTTTAATTCTTAGCGGCTGGCCTTTTTTTAACTTCTCGATAAGCTCAGCTTCAATTAAAAGCTCATCCGCGCCACGCTTAATGACTGCAAGCTGCTGCTTGATATCGGTACTTAGGTCGTCAATATTCACTTAATTTACATCCTTAATCTTTACTGTAAGCGATTAACATTTACAGTTCATTTACTTGTTCTAATTGAGTTTTCTGTTATTATCCAAAACCGTATCAACTCTTTTAGAGGTCAGCCCGTGGATATTAACGAGCCTAATCAACATCAAGCTGAATTTGATCATTCAACTAAACAGAATTTAATACCAGCTTATGAGCAAAGCGCTATTTTAGCGCAAATCGCCGATAAAGCTGAGCGCAAGCTTAAATTGCGCTGGATTTTAGCTATTTCTTGCCTACCTTTATTTGGCATTTACGCTGCTTTTGGTATTGCACCACAGACATTGACAGGCACTATTGCGACGGCTGCCGTGGTTGAAGAGATTGCGTTACCTAGCACGGCGAATACTCAAACAAATGCTGCTGAACAACATTTTTGGTACAAAGATCATGTGCGCCGGGATGATACGTTGAACAATGTATTGTCTCGCTTAAACGTTCATAACCGTGATGCGATTAACTTTATACGTAGCGATGCCGTTGCTAGCGAGATTACTTCCGCATTAAAACCTAGCCATAACATGGAAGCGCAAACGGATGGTGACGGCAATTTAATTTCACTAGAGTATCAATTAGATACTGACCAATTTATTAATGTTAACCAAACACCTTCTGGCTATACCGCCAGTAAAGTCACCCACAAGTTAGAAATTCGCCCGATTTTAAAATCAGCAAAAATCAAAAGTTCTTTGTTTGGCGCGACTGATGACGCCAACATCCCTGATGACGTTGCCATACAGGTTGCTGAAATGTTTGAAAGCCAAATTGACTTTAATACAGATTTACGTCGTGGCGACCACTTCAACGTGATTTACGAAGGTAGCTACGATGAAGGTGAACTGGTAAAAACAGGTGATGTGCTAGCTGCTGAATTTGTGAACAATGGCAAGACTTACCAAGCCATTGGTTATCGCGATGCGACAGGTGAAATGCAATACTACACACCCGATGGCAAAAGCCTGCATAAATCATTTTTACGCTCACCTTTAGAATTTACACGTGTCAGCTCTAGCTTCAGTACTGGCCGCTTTCACCCGATTTTGCAACGCATTAAAGCGCATCAAGGCGTTGATTTAGCTGCGCCTACAGGCACACGTGTTAAAGCCTCTGGCGATGCCGTTGTTGATTTTGTTGGTCTAAAAGGTGGCTATGGCAATGTGATTGTTCTCAAGCATGAAAATGGCGTCAGTACGGTGTACGGTCATTTATCACGCTTTGCAGATGGCTTGCATAGAGGCGAAAAAGTTGCGCAAGGTGATGTCATTGGGTTTGTAGGTATGACAGGCTTAGCCACAGGTCCGCATTTACATTATGAGTTTATGGTGAATGGTGAACATAGAGACCCTATGACAGTGGCTTTACCTAAAGCTGACCCGATTACTGGTCAGAACAAAGTGGCATTTGACGCAATTAGCCGTGAATTAACTGCGCAAATAGATTTGCTTGGAAACAGCAATATTGCCGCATTAGAATAACCAAGCTTTAGCAACTCACTCTAAATATCATGGCTGGCGCACTTTTCATTGGGCTGATGTCTGGCACCAGCCTTGATGGAGTAGATGCTGCACTAGTCGAATTTCAAAGTACACACAAGCCCAATGTGCTGCAAACACACTTCTTAGCGTACCCGCCTGAACTTCGCACACAAATTTTAGCACTACAACACCCAACCGAAAACGAGCTAGAAACTACGGCGCTAATGGCTAATACATTGGCTAGGCTATACGCAGATGCGGTTAATCAATTGCTAGCCATCACAACATTATCCCCAAATGAAATTTCCGCAATTGGCTGTCATGGTCAAACCATACGGCATAGGCCAGAGCTTGGTTTTACCTTACAAATTGGCAATCCTGCACTACTAGCGGAACTCACAGGTATTACTGTAATAAGTGACTTTAGAAGCCGAGACATTGCGGCTGGCGGCCAAGGTGCGCCTCTAGTACCAGCCTTTCATCAAGCAATATTTTCACACCCTCAACTCAATCGCGCGGTTATCAATATCGGTGGTATTGCCAACATCACCTACCTTGCCAGCAGCAGCGATTTAATCGGCTTTGATTCTGGTCCAGGCAATATGCTGCTTGATGCATGGATTAAACAACATAAAAACTTAAACTATGATGCCAATGGCGCATGGGCTAGCACTGGGCAACTCATTCCGCCATTATTATTAGCCATGCTCGCAGAACCCTACTTTGCCTTAATGCCACCTAAAAGTACTGGGCGTGACTTATTTAATGATGCATGGCTGGCAGAGCACTTGGCGGGTCGCGATTACGCGCCTGAAGATGTTGCGTTTACTTTAGTTTCACTCACCGCACACTCTATTCATAACGCACTTCTACAACATTGTAGAGGCGTTGATGAAGTCTATCTATGCGGCGGCGGCGCACATAATGCCTTGCTGATAAAGCAATTACAAAGCCTATTGGGCGATGTAAAAATTGAAACTACCGACCAACTTGGCATCGGCGTGGATTGGGTAGAGGCAATCGCCTTCGCATGGTTGGCTGAACTATGCCTGAAACAACAAACAGCCAGCTTACCAGAAGTCACTGGCGCGAAAGGCGCGCGGATCTTGGGTGCTATCTATCAACGCTGACGTTAGCGACTAAGATTTAACTTCAGCTCATCTTCTTGTGATTTAGCTACGTTTGATTAAGCAATTATGCATATCTATAAAGTATAATTAATTTAACTCTAGACTAACCTACAAGGCGCGCCAACATGACCAAAGCAACAAAAGCCACCCTTACGTTTGATAACGGTGCAACCCCTATAGAACTGCCGATTCTGACTAGCACCCTTGGCAACGATGTCATTGACATTCGCAGCCTAGGCAAACACGGCGTATTCACTTACGACCCTGGCTTTTTGTCTACCGCCGCCTGTAACTCTAATATTACGTTTATTGATGGTGAAGAAGGTCTACTTTACTATCGCGGCTATCCAATTGAGCAATTAGCCGAACACTGTAATTTCATGGAAGTTTCATACCTGTTGCTGCATGGCGAGTTGCCAAATGCAACGCAAACAAAAGAGTTTACCGACACAATCAGTGGTAGCACTATGCTGCATGATCAGTTAAGTAATATCTTCCGCGGGTTCAGACGTGACGCTCACCCAATGGCGGTCATGGTTGGTGTTGTAGGCTCACTCTCGGCATTCTATTTTGATGCGATGGATATTCGTGACGCAAAACATCGTGAGATTTCTGCGCATCGCTTGTTGGCTAAAGTGCCCACTATTGCGGCTTGGAGCTATAAATACAACTTGGGTCAGCCATTTATGTATCCGCAAAATCATCTTAACTATGCTGAAAACTTCATGCATATGATGTTTGCCACGCCATGCGAAACCTATGTGCCAAACCCAGTACTAGCGAAAGCTTTCGAGCGTATTTTGATTTTACATGCTGATCATGAACAAAACGCATCGACCTCAACAGTAAGGTTAGTTGGCTCTAGTGGCGCCAACCCATTCGCCTGTATTTCTGCCGGTATTGCCTCACTATGGGGTCCTGCGCATGGTGGAGCTAACGAAGCCACACTCAAAATGTTAGAAGAAATTGGTGATGTATCACGTATAGGCGAGTTTATTAAACGTGCCAAAGACAAAACTGACACCTTCCGCTTAATGGGCTTTGGGCATCGCGTTTATCGTAATATGGATCCACGCGCAAAAATCATGCGCACCACCTGCCATGAAGTACTGGACGAGTTGGGTCTACACGACGACCCTATGTTTAAATTAGCCATGGAGCTTGAGAAAATTGCACTGGAAGACGAATACTTCGTTTCACGCAAACTTTACCCAAATGTAGACTTCTACAGCGGCATTGTTATGCGCGCGATGGGCATTCCTAACTCGATGTTTACTGCTATTTTTGCACTTGCCAGAACTGCAGGCTGGATTGCACAATGGTCTGAAATGATTTCAGATGAGGAGCACAAAATCGGCAGACCTCGTCAACTCTACAAAGGTAATTTACGTAGAGATTTAGTGCCTATGGACAAACGCTAAGCCACACTTAGGCATGGCAATCGCCATGCCTAAAATAAATTGAACTTTTAATTTACTTCAACTATCCTAAATTGCATGTTAAAACGTTTTTCAAATTTTGCAATTTACCTGCTATTGGTTTTAATGCCGTTGCAAAGCATCGCTGCGGCAAACATGCTTATCTGTAACAGCATGATGTATATGGGTAAAGTTAGCGAAAAATCGCAAATAATGCCATGCCACGAGCATATGAATAGCATGGTTTCAAATAGCATCAGCCAGAAACATGACAGTGATGCTAGTCATAGCAGAAAATATAAAGATGTCTGCAAAGCCAACTGCGCTCATTGCGCCAGTATGTGTGCAATGGCGGCATTGCCTAGTCATTTGAAATCTGAAGCTTTAGAACCTTCAGCACAAACGTTTAGTTCAGCTTACCAACCTTACGCTTCAATCACACTTCCCAACCTGCAACGCCCACCCATACGCCTTTCTTAGACTAAGCCTTGTCACGCCTGTAGCATTCAAATAGGCGTGATTTTTTAGCTACTAGTTAAGAAAGGATAACCATGTTTATCAAACCATTAAACGTAATAATACCTTGCTTGGGATTATTACTAAGCAATCAATATGCCACTGCTGGGCCTATGGGATTTAGTGGATCAGCCATGACCATGGGTGATTTCAACAATAACTGGCGTGAAACGTTTATTAACTACGCCATTACACCACGCGATGCATTTGGTGTGAGCGCGACCTATATGCGCGCTGATGACAAATCCAAAACGCGCACTTTAGAAGAGGTGACCTACACACGCTTGCTCAATCGCTGGAATATGCCGCACGCTCAAGCCAATTTATGGTTTATGGGTGGGCTAGGCATGCTACAAGGCGAAGACAAGCAAGCAGGCAACGACCAGAGTTTTGACAAAATAATGGTAACCCCTGGGGTGCAGTTTGATTATGAAACCACGCGCGTTTACTTTGCTGCAACGCATCGCTTCTATCGTGCATCTGACATTAACCATGATTACAGCGCAGTACGTACTGGCTTTTCATTTTATGAGACTGAGTACGATAAAACCCAGCCGTGGTTCATTTTGGAAGCGCGTAATATGAACGGCTTATCTGAAAAAATTGAAATCACACCCATGTTGCGTTTCATTAACAAAAACTTCTTTGTCGAGGCCGGCGTAAATAACTCGCGCGAACCACGATTTAACTTTATGTATATTTTTTAAACCATTAAAAACCATTATTTAAGGATTTTTATCATGAAAAAATTATTATTCACTTCACTCATTTTATCTACACTATTAAGCAATGTGGCGTTTGCTACACAAACCATTAAAGCCAATGTAAACGGCATGGTGTGTGCATTTTGCGCACAGGGCATCGAGAAAAAAATGCGCGCACTTTCACAAACTAAAGATGTATACGTCAACTTGAAACAACGTGTAGTAGCCGTTGAGCTTAAAGAAGGTCAAACTTTATCGAATGACACCGTGAAAGACTTAATTAAAGATGCAGGCTACGAAGTGACATCTATTGAAATCACTGAACACCCTATCGCACATATTAAAGCTGGCTACGAAGCTACGGAAAAGGAGGCAAAGTAAATGGCAGCATATAGCGCGGATGAAATGACTAGTCTCAAACAAACTAAAGCTGCATCTGTATTATCACTATTTACCAGCGGAGGCACTCTAATATGCTGCGCCCTGCCGGCTTTATTAGTCGGCATAGGCGTCGGCGCGGCGATGTCAACTTTGGTATCAAATGTGCCGCAGCTTGTTTGGTTTTCTGAACATAAGCTAGGTGTATTTACCTTTGCCACTTTGATGTTACTAGTTTCTGGCATCATGCAATGGCGAGCAAGGAGCTTACCCTGTCCAGCAGACCCAGCACTAGCAGCAACTTGTATAGCGACACGTAAAACTTCGTTTAGAGTCTACGTATTCTCGGTGTTGATATTTTTAGTAGGCGGATTCTTTGCTTTTATTGCACCGCTGTTATTTTAAATAGGTCTATTATGGCAACAAAAAAGCCAAGCATCAGCTTGGCTTTTTTGTTAACGAGTACAACTCATTATTAAACTGAGAATGATGAACCGCAACCGCAAGTCGTCGTCGCTTGTGGGTTACGAATCACAAACTGTGAACCTTGTAAGCTATCTTGATAATCAATTTCAGCACCCATCAAGTATTGCAAGCTCATCGGATCGATTAGTAATGTCACCGTGTCTTTTTGCACTTGTGTATCATCGTCATTCACTTCTTCTTCAAAAGTAAACCCGTATTGAAAACCTGAACAGCCGCCACCACTCACAAATACGCGCAGTTTAAGGTCAGGAGAGCCTTCTTCTTCAATCAGCTCTTTCACTTTTTTCGCCGCATTATCAGTAAACACCAATGGTGCTGGCATTTCGCCCAAATCTAAATTTTGTACATCAGTTACTGTATTCATTACGTACTCCTAAATTTCTTAATAAAATCATTGTGCTACTGTGTGGTAGCAAGGTCAATCAATATTTAAAATCAATCTCAATTCGCGCTGCTGTCTTGTTCTTGCGCACTCTCACCTAAATACACTAACCTGCCTTCAATCACCGCGCCTGTATGCATTTCTAAGGATTTATAGTAAACGTCGCCAGTAATATGCGCTTTCGGTTGCAGCTCTATAAACTGGCCCGCTCTTACTGGACCTGTCACTTTGCCATTGATGACAATTTTAGATGCGCTCACCGCACCTTCAATGCTGCCATGCTCACTAAGTATTAGTGTACTAGGGCTCGCAATTGGTTCACTAACCTTACCGCGAATCGTGCCATCAACACGCAAACCACCAGAAAAATGAATGTCGCCTTCTATGCGTGTATCCGCACCTATTAGTGTATCTATGCTATTTTGAATTCGATTGCTTTTTTTAAAAAACATTTAATTTCCTATTTTAATTCAATAGCTTAATGCCACTCATATCAAGTTTACTAGGTGCTTACTTTTTACCCAACATATTTTTGTAGAACAACAAATCTTCCTTAAGCTTGATGTTTTCATCATGCACGAGCTTCAGCTCTTCATTAAGATTCTTTTGTGAAGCTTGTTCAATCTTAATTTGTTGCTCCACTTGTATAATCTTGGTCTGAAATGCTTGATTTTCAAGTATAGCCTGATTTAATTTTACAGTTAAATTTTCACCGCCAGTAAACTGCCAATATGCAGCTAAATAACCTATCATCACAAATAGTGTAGCCACAACCCACTGGAAATACCAAGGACGTTGCGACCGCACCGCCACCTGTTTGGCGGTTAAACCAAAGTGGCGACGAATTCTTCTTCTGACTGGCTTCATTAGTTAATATTCTGACACTTATGGTAAAAGTGGCACAACCTCTAAGCCCGTATTTTCAGCAATACCAAACATAATGTTCATATTCTGAACAGCCTGACCAGCAGCGCCCTTGACTAAATTATCCTGCACCACAATGAGCGTTAAATAACCAGCTTCATCTTGCTTGTGCAGCGCGATCCGAATTTGATTCGAACCACGCACTGAACGAGTTTCTGGCAGTACGCCAACTGGTAATACATCAACAAAACGCTCGTGCAGATAACGTTGCTCAAACAGCGCTTGCAGGTCCAGTGATTTTGCTTTTTCTGACAGTTTAACGTAAATAGTAGAAAGCATACCGCGTATCATCGGTATCAAATGCGGCACAAAAATAAATTGCACGTTTTCACCCGCCAATTGCATCAACTGCGCGTGAATTTCTGGGTGATGTCTATGCCCACTCACACCATAAGCCTTCATATTGTCACTAGATTCAGCAAACAGAGTCGCCACTTCAGCTTTTCTACCAGCGCCAGAAACACCAGATTTCGAGTCAGCGATAATCGGCGCAGTAAAATCAATCAAGCCTTGCTCTAGCAGCGGTGCCAAACCTAATAATACAGTGGTTGGATAACAGCCAGGGTTGCCTATCACTTCTGCTGATTTAATCTGCTCACGATACAGTTCAGGGATTCCGTACACTGCTTTTTTAAGGATATTAGGGCAGCTATGTGGCATTTTGTACCATTTTTCAAAAATGGCTGTATCTTGCAGACGGAAATCTGCAGCCAGATCAACCACCTTCACATTCCCATCTAACAACTCTTGCGCTTGACTCATCGCTACACCATGCGGAGTTGCAAAGAATACCACATTGCATTCAGTTAGGTTTGATTGTGCTGGGTCTGTGAATTTCAAATCTATATAACCACGCAAACTAGGAAACATGTCAGCAACAGGCAAGCCAGCGTCACCACGCGAGGTGATTGCTGTTATCTCAACACCGGGATGAATACTCAACAGACGCAACAACTCTACGCCCGTGTAACCAGTGCCGCCAACAATACCAACTTTTAATTTTTTATTCGTCAATTTTTATCACTCATTAGAGCATCATAATAAACTTAGCATAACAAAACTATGTGCAAAAACCAAAACAAAAAAGGTCGCAATAGCGACCTTTTCGTACCTCAACCGCCCAAAACTTATTAAAAGCTTAGCGTTTAGAGAATTGTTTACGACGACGCGCTTTGCGGAAACCAACTTTTTTACGTTCTACTTCACGAGCATCGCGTGTTACGAAACCAGCGTGTGACAATGCACTTTTCAAATTAGCATCAAAGTCAATCAAAGCACGTGTAATACCATGACGCACTGCACCAGCTTGGCCGGATTCACCACCACCGATAACATTAACCATGATATCAAAGCTAGTTAAGTTGTTAGTCAATTCAAGTGGTTGACGTAAAATCATACGTGCAGTTACACGTGAGAAATATTCATCAACAGGTTTATCGTTAACAACGATGTTACCTTTACCTGTTTTTAAAAACACGCGCGCTACTGAACTCTTGCGGCGGCCTGTACCATAATTATATTTACCGATCATCTTTATATACCCTTAGATTTTCAATGTTTGCGGTTGTTGCGCCGCATGTTCATGCTTGTCGCCAGCATAAACTTTCATTTTTTTGATCATTGCATAACCTAAAGGACCTTTAGGTAACATACCTTTTACTGCTTTTTCTAAAGCGCGACCTGGAAACTTGTCTTGCATTTTAGAGAATGTTGTTGTACTGATACCACCTGGGTAACCAGAGTGACTGTGGTAAAGCTTACCATCAGCCTTATTACCAGTTACTTTTAATTTGTCGGCATTAATCACGACAATATAATCACCTGTATCAACGTGAGGTGTATAAATAGTTTTATGTTTACCACGTAAACGATGCGCAATGCCACTAGCCAAACGGCCTAGCACTAAGTCTGTGGCATCTACCACAAACCAGTCACGCTTCACTTCATGTGATTTTGCTGAAAAGGTTTTCATCATGTAACCAATACTATGAGCTAAAAAAATTAAGAGGCGGATTTTATGCTGAAGCCTAGTGCTTTGTCAAACAATATGTTCAGTATATGAATGAAATTTATTAAATATTTTAGATTTAACGAAATTTGTAACGTAAAGGCAGTCTAGTTTGCCAAAATTAATGAGCTATTACTTTTTCACTGGAAAATCTCACTAACATATTCGGTGAATTTCATTCAAAAAAGTATAACCCTTTTGGGTGTTTTAGCCAGCATTATTATATTGTTTTACGTGACTTATGCTAGGATATTAAAATAATATTTAAGTTTATAGGTAAAGTCGTTCTTTATACTCAGCTTTAATCTAAAGTAATACACATTTTTGGAAGCATACTTACAAATTGAGATTTTTCACGCTTTTATCATTATTTTGTTATGCAAACCTGAGTTTCGCCTTGGGTTTGGGTGATGCTGAACTTAAATCTAATTTAGGTGAAAGATTTTTAGCTAAAGTTAATGTGACAGACATTGAGGCTGCACCTGAATCTAGTTGCTTTAGTGCAACCGATGTTGGCGATGCTCCGGCTTTCAAGCGAGCGTCAGTTAATCTGAAAGTGGTCAATGGCAACTACCAGCTGACGATTAGTACTAATGACGTGATTACAGAACCGATTGTCAATTTACGTGTTTCATTTCATTGCGAGCCTAATGTAAATCGTGAATACGTGTTACTGCTCGATCCAGCACCAATTTCGGCTACTGAAAAAGCCAGCGCTAGTGATGACAGCACTAATATCGAACCAAACGCTAGCGATACAAAAAAGCAAAATCGCAAATCACAGCAAACCAGCAGCAAGAAATCACCCGAAGCAGCAAAACAAGTTGACGAAGCCATTCCAGAGCAAGCTGTAGTAAAAAAATTCCCTAAGAAAAAGAAACCTAAAAAGATCAGTTCAGTTGATGAAAAACTGAGTGAGGCTTATACCGGCAAACAAAACACTAGCCCAGCCTCTCAGTCTAGCTCGAGTCCAGAAAGTAAAGTTAGTGTAGATGTGAATGAACATAAGCCATCGGTCGATAAACCATTTTTGGTGATTTCTACGGGCAATACCAACGTGGCTGAGGGTAGCGATAAACCTGGCTTATCGTTGAGATTAGCGACTGAAATCGATGTAGCTAGGCCAGATGAAGTGGCACTTGCGCAAACTTCAACAGACACGATGGATGAAGTGACCGTAATGTCCAATCGTTTAGCTCACTTAGAAAAACAAATTGCCAGCTTGCAATCACGCAATGCACAACTAGTTACAGAAGCTCAAATGGCTAAAGAGGAAAACGAGCGTTTTGATTGGTTGAAATTCTTGAAAATAGCGCTTGTCATTCTTGTAGCTATTGCTTTATTTGAATGGCTACGCCGCAAATTTGCTAACCGAGAAATTCACGTTAAAGATACTTGGTTTGACGATGAAAATCCCGATGACACTGATGGCAAACCTAACAAATTAAGTGCTAATTCTGCAAGCGTATTTAGCACACTTAATGCAAATGCTCCGTCTTTTGACGAACCTAACTTTAACGAAACTCCAATGCATCATCTTAATGCTGCTGACGCTCAAGCAATGGGCATCGCAGAAAAAGAGGAGCACGGCAGCATTATTGAAGACGCCGACGTATTTATTGAGCATGGACGGCCTGCGCTGGCTATTCAGCTGTTGCAAAACCACTTGAGCGACTCACCGGCTGACTCGCCTGCAATCTGGCTCAAACTGCTAAGCTTATTGTCTAAAGAAGGTTCAGAAACTGAATATGACTCAGCGGTCATTGAATGTAACAAACACTTTAATATTAAAGCCGCCAAATTTGGTGTTGACCCAGCTACAGATGGCGCATCGATAGAAGACTACCCACACATCGTCACACGCTTAGAGGGCGTTTGGGGCTCTCCTTATGCAGTTGGTTTTTTAAATGACTTAATTTTCAACAAACGTTCACAGCCGAGAGAAGGCCTTGATCAACGCGCATTTAATGACCTTTTCTTCCTGAAAAATATCGCCAAAAATCTAGAGTATGCCAACCCTACGATATTTAAGGCCAGCTCAGACCAGCCTGATTCGAATCAATCTAGCGCATATCAACAAAGCCCGATTAAAGCTAATCAGCCTAGCGTAACTGCCGTTAATATTGAAAATACTAAGTTTAATGATGCATTGTTTACTGATATTGAGCCGCTTACAGACGTCAGCGCTGAGTCTGAAGCCGAATTTAGCAATAGCCAGATCGGCACTAAAGCTAACTTTAATTCATTTGGTGATGAAACATCATACGAAGTGAATATGATACCGCATGATGAAATACAGCCAGCGCTCAACACTAAAGATGAAGCATTAGCGTTTGAAATGCCTGAGAAGGTCGTTATTGCTAAAGATGATGACCCATTGTTTGCAGCCGAAGAAATCAACTTTAGCTTGCCTACAGAAAAGGTTGAGTATGCGACAGGGCTAAAAGCCAATATACTGAATGAAGAGATTGTATTAGGTGACAGCGAGAATCTGACTACAGATACAAACGGTCACCTAGATTTTTCTCTAGAGTTTCCAAATGAAGATAAACCAAAAACCAAGAACAAAACCAAAACCAGCTCTGCCAAAAATCAATCTGAATCAAACGAGATTGAGTGGGATTTGCCAGCTATTGAGCCTGAAATAGATCCTAAGTCTAATCAGTAATTATTTGACTAAGTACTGCACACCCAACCCAGCAAACACCGCAAAACCAAACCAACTGTTATTTAGAAAAGCTTTAAAGCAGTTAGTTTTTTCACGCGCTCGTATCAAATAATAATGGTAAATAGCCACTGCCGCCGCGGCTATTAAGCCAATATAGTAGGCGTATCCCATGATTAACCAAATGCCACACATCACAAGTATAAGCAACGTGAGTGCATAACAAATCATCACTATCACTACGTCAAACTTACCAAAGGTAATAGCAGAAGATTTAATGCCAATTTTTAAATCGTCCTCCCTATCCACCATGGCATATTCAGTGTCATAAGCAATCGCCCAAAATACGTTGGCTAACAATAACAGCCACGCCACTGGCGGCACATAGCCCAAAATAGCTGCGAATGCCATTGGGATTCCTGCACCAAAAGCAATGCCTAAATAAGCTTGTGGAATCGCAAAAAATCGCTTGGTAAAAGGGTAACTCGCAGCCAAGAATAAGGCTAACACAGATAATTTAATCGTTAATGTATTGAGCGTACACACCAAGCCAAACGCAACCAAACTTAAGCACGCAGCCAAAAGATAAGCTTCTTTTTTGCTCACTTCGTGATTCACTAAAGGTCGATGCCGCGTCCGCTCGACCAAGCCATCATATTCACTATCGGCAATATCATTCATCACACAACCTGCACTGCGCATTAGCACGGTACCCGTCACAAATATCATTACAACTATCCAGTCTGGCTTGCCGTGCCCTGCAATCAGCAACGCCCAAAGCGTTGGCCATAGCAGCAATAAAATACCGATGGGCTTATCTAAACGCATTAGGCGTTCATAGGCGTCTAGTTTCTTGATGATATTTTGTATATTCATAATTTGATAGCCCAACTCTTCCCTAGTCACTTCCGCTTTAGCATGACCGGTATTTTAATTTTTGTCTAAATCTTCAATGAGCAATTGCGGCAAAAACACCTCGGTGACCATAATATTAGCGCAACTTAAGCTAAAAATGGAACGTCGCGCCCACAAGTAACCTAGCTTCCTCACATCAGGCTCTTGCGCTAAATGTCGCGTTGTATGTTGATAAAGCGCATGGTTTGGCGTGAGTTTCTTATAGCTCAAAGCCGTACGTTTAACTTTAGGATTAGCAAATAAAGTCGCGCCAAGTGGCTTATTACCTAACCTACCAAGCCCATTCCATGCGCCTCTCAGGCTAGCTCTAGGTAATACGCTGTGCGCAAACACGACAGCTTGATTATTACCCATGAGTAAAACCTCGCGTATTAAAGCATATTGGTAATTTGGTTGGCGCAATAAAGCAGTTTCATCTTGAATTATCTTGGCGTATTTTACTTCGATAGCCTCCACTGCAAATTTGTTGAAACGCTGCTGTAGGCGCGCAGTAAGAGAGCCATTATCAATTAGCCAGAGTTGCAGCTTATAAGCTTGTATAGGCCTATTAAGCCAGCGCTGGCGGGTGCTAGAAAGATTTTTTTGAATTTTCACGAAAGGAATTATCGCATAAATGGGATGGTCTACGAGCCAATATCCATGCGCCACTTAGGGCAGACATTATCGATATTAAACCTTGACCAGTTCATCTGCTCGTCCCATCCATCTTTCCAAATGCTTTTCTACTGCAGACGGATGCTCTTTAATTAAGCGATCTGCGATAGTTTTAGCGACGTTTAACAAATCTGCATCACGATTTAAATCTGCGATTTTCAGCATAGGCACGCCACTTTGACGTGTGCCTAAATATTCACCTGGTCCACGTAAATTGAGATCAGCTTGGGCGATAGCAAATCCATCATTGCTTTCATAAATCACTTTTAACCTTGCTCGGGCAGTTTCGGAAAGCTTGTTTTGATAAAGCAGGATACAGGTGCTTTTTGCGGCGCCACGACCGACGCGGCCGCGTAATTGATGCAACTGACTCAAACCCATGCGTTCGGCGTGCTCTATGACCATCAAACTGGCATTGGGCACGTCTACACCGACTTCAATCACTGTGGTTGCCACCAGCAATTGCGTTTCACCTGCGCTGAAAGCTGCCATTACGGCTTGCTTTTCTGCTGGTTTCATACGGCCATGCACTAGCCCAATTTTTAATTCCGGAAATTCGCTCTGCATTAATGCATAGGTGTCATTGGCTGTAGCAAGCTGCAAAGCTTCAGACTCTTCAATCAGCGGGCATACCCAATAGGCTTGATTACCTTGCGCACAGGCTTCGCGCACACGTTGCAGAATTTCATCACGACGCACGTCTGACACCAGCTTAGTCACAATCGGCGTGCGCCCTGGCGGCAATTCATCAATCACTGAAACATCTAAATCGGCGTAATAGCTCATGGATAAAGTGCGCGGAATTGGCGTGGCCGTCATCATCAGTTGGTGTGGCTCAGGCTGGCCTTTTTGCCGCAAAGCCAAACGCTGATGTACGCCAAATCGATGCTGTTCATCAATAATCGCTAAACCCAATTTTTTAAACTGCACCGCTTCTTGAAACAGCGCATGCGTTCCAATGACTAATTGCGCGCTACCATCAGCGATTATTTGCATCGAAGCTTCACGGTCTTTTTTAGACTGGCTGCCCGTGAGCCAAGCAATTTTTATATTCAAAGGCGTTAGCCAGCCTATCATTTTGCGAAAATGTTGCTCTGCCAAAATCTCAGTTGGCGCCATCAGCGCTACTTGCCAACCGCTTTCTATACTCTGCAATGCCGCCATACACGCGACTATGGTTTTACCGCTACCCACATCGCCCTGCAATAAGCGTTGCATGGGGTGCGGTTGCGTTAAATCGCTCTGAATCTCAACCGCGACTTTTTGCTGCGCTTGCGTTAGGGCAAACGGCAAGCTTTTAAGCAAAGCTGAAACCAACTGTTTGGATTGCTTAAACTGTGGCGCATCCACACTACGACGGCGCGCATAGTGTTTACGCATAGAAAGCTGCTGTGCAAGCAACTCATCAAAGGCGAGGCGTTGCCATTCTGGTGTAGTTTTTTCTTCCAAACCTTGTAAATCAGCATCTGGTGAGGGATTGTGCAAAGCTTTTAAACTTGCAGAAAAACTTGGAAATTGATACTGCTGATAGACACTAACTGGCAAGGTTTCATTCAGCACATTTTGCTTTAATGCCGTCGCAATCGCTTTGCGCAAATTCACTTGCGTCAACCCTGCCACCGTTGGGTAAACAGGCGTTAATGTGTCAGCCACCGTAGTTTTCTCGCCGACAGCTTTACATGTAGGATGCACCATCTCATAACCGAAAAAACCACTGCGCACCTCACCATACACTCGCAGCTTATTACCAACTTTAAGTGCGGAAATTTGGCTAGGATAAAAATGCAGAAAACGTAAAGTGAGTTGCCCGCTTGCATCTTCCAGCCTTGCGATTAAAGCTTTACGCGGCTTGTAAGTGACCTCCGCATGGACAATCTCGCCTTCAACCTGTGATGGCTCGCCAACTCGTAAATCGCGCACACTAGTCATATGCGTTTCATCGATGTAGCGTAAAGGTAGGTGCAGCAATAAAGCTTGAATGGTATTGACGCCAAGCTTATTCAGATTGGCCACTAGCGGTTTGCTAAAGGTTTTTATTTCAGAAAGATTTGTCATACCAGCTGATTAATTTTCAGCCAGTCTACTACTTGTAAACCATTTTGATTGGGCGGGAAAACTGGATAAAAGACTTTTTTAATCATGCGATTTTCGACAATCATGGTTAAGCGCTTATACAGCAATAAATCACCCACTTTAAATACTGGCAAATTCAAATGACTTTTTAAGTGAAATGCATCATCACTCAGCAAATCAAAGGGTAAATGCAAACGCTTTTTAAGCTCTAACTGATAATCTGTGGTTTGCGAGCTAAGCCCAAAAACTGTCGCGTTGAGCTGCTGTAGCTCAAGATAATGATTACTGAAATCGCAAGCCTGCGGCGTACAACCCCTCGCCCCTGGTATTTCATCCCATCCATCAGGCAATGCGGCGCCTGGGCGGCCAGTTAAGGGGTAAATATAAATTACCAACCGACCTTGGATAGCGCTTAAATTAACATCACTACCATTTGTGGATGCTAATGATATTTCAGGTAATTGCAAACCTTCTAAATGTGCCGCCAAACCGTCATCTAAAGGGATTGGTAAGCCTTCGGGTAAAGTGTTTAGGTTAATATTCATCTGAAATGAATCTTTTACCCGAGTTTATTGAGAGGATTTTTTCGCACCATTGCCAGCAGCATTACCTTTAGTTCGGTTAATCCGCACTACATCAGGTATTTTGCGTAAGCTACGCATGAGCTCAGCCAAATGGATGCGGTCTTTCACTTGCACCGTGAAGTAAAGATTAGCATAAGCGCTGCCATCTTCTTCTTCAACACTCACGTTATCAATGTTAGAGCCTGCATCGGCAATGCCTGAAGCGATTTTTGCTAACATACCGGGCTGATTGGCCACGGTGAGGTTAAGGTTAGTTTTGTACAGACGCTGACTTTCTGGCTCCCATTCCACATCTAGCCATTTGTCTGGGTCTAAACGGAATTTACGTATCGCTGGGCAATCGTGCGTATGTACCACTAAGCCTTTATCTTTATTAATAAAGCCTAGAATTGGGTCACCAGGTATCGGCCTGCAACATTGCGCAAACTGTACAGCCATACCTTCTGAACCGCGTATGGTAATGGTATCTAATGGCTTAACTGTTTTGCCAAAAATCTTGTCGAAGAACTTGCCACCCAAGAACTTACCTATGGCGCCCTCTTCTGGCACTTCTTGCACCTCGAGCATGGCTAATAATTGGTGCGCAACCATGACATTTTGGCGTTTGCCCAAACCAATTTCAGTCAATATTTGTGACTTCTTTTTCAATCCATAATCGCGTATCAGCTTTTGCCAATGCTCTTCAGTGACTTGGCTAGGTTCAACATGTAAGGCGCGTAACGCTTGATTGAGCATACGTTCACCAAGGTGCGCTGACTCAGTCGATTGTTGCGATTTTAAGAAATGTCGGATATGCGCTCGCGCACGACCTGTCACTACATAATTCAGCCAGGCAGGGTTAGGTTTTGCGAGTGAGCCCGTGATAATTTCTACGTGATCGCCATTATGTAACTCTGTACGCAGTGGCGCCAATTCTTGATTGATACGTACTGCCACACAACTATTTCCAATATCTGAATGCACGGCATAGGCAAAATCAACTGCGGTTGCACCCTTAGGCAAAGCAAAAATCTTACCTTTAGGCGTAAATACATACACTTCATCTGGAAACAGATCAATTTTAAGATGTTCAAGAAAATCGAGTGAATCCACACTTTCACTTTGTATTTCTAATAAACGCTGCAACCACTGATGGGTTTGCTGCTGCAATGCGGTTAACTGCGCATCGCTGGCTTTATATAGCCAATGTGCGGCCACGCCGGCATCGGCAATGTTGTGCATCTCGGTGCTGCGAATCTGTACCTCAATAGGCGTTCCAAATGGGCCAAACAAAGTGGTGTGCAACGACTGATAACCATTGGCTTTTGGAATGGCGATATAGTCTTTGAATTTGCTTGGGATGGGTTTATATAAAGCGTGCAAAGCGCCTAGTGCTACATAACAACTCGATAAATCTTTAACAACGACCCTAAAGCCATAAATGTCGTAAATTTGCGAGAACGCTGTGGTTTTACCCGACATCTTCTTGTAAATGCTGTAAAGATGCTTTTCACGTCCAGACACTTCCGCGTCAATATTCAAGGTAATCAGTTGCTGCTTAATGGATTCTAATATCTTGCTAACGACTTCTTTACGGTTACCACGTGCAGCTAAAATGGCTTTTGAAATCGCTCGAAACCGCATTGGGTAAAGATACTGAAAACTTAAATCTTCAAGCGATTGGTAGATATCATTTAAACCGAGCCGATTGGCAATCGGCGCATAAATCTCTAACGTTTCTTTAGCAATGAGCTTTTGCTTTTCTGGTCGCATGGCCTCCAAAGTTTGCATATTGTGCAAACGATCTGCCAATTTCACCAAAATCACCCGCACATCTTGCGACATGGCGAGCAGCATTTTTCTGAAGTTCTCTGCCTGCGCAACACTGGCGCTTTGAAACTCAATTTTATCTAGCTTGGTCACGCCATCGACCAATTCAGCCACTTGCAGGCCAAATTTTTCTTTAATGTCGTGTGTGGAAACGTCAGTATCTTCCACTACATCATGCAATAAAGCCGCGAGTAGTGTTGGTACATCTAAGTGTAAATCAGCCAAAATACATGCGACAGAAACGGGATGCGTAATATAAGGCTCACCCGTTTTGCGCACCACGCCCTCATGCGCTTGATAGGCGTAACGATACGCCTCCCAAACTTGGGCAATATCTTGTGGCTTTAAATATTCTTTAAGACGTAAACTAAGCGCCGAATCCTCGCTGTCCGCAGGCAGCAAGGGGGCTGAAGCTAGTGCTGAACTAGGTTTGAATAACTCCGCGTTTTGATGTGTTGCGGTTTTTGACATACCACTTTCACTAGGCTTTTTCTAAGAAATTAGGTAATAAAATTCTAAATGACGCCAGATATTAAGGATGGATACGCGCTAGAATTTCTACGCCAATTTTACCAGCGGCGATTTCACGCAAAGCTAATACAGTTGTTTTGTCACGCAAACCTTGTGTATTAATGAGTGGCTCTGCGCCATTGTGTAATTGACGTGCGCGGTACGCAGCAACTAATGTCAATTGAAAACGATTTGGAATTTGGTCTAAGCAATCATCTACTGTAATACGTGCCATGATGGTGTTTCCTAATTAATAATGAGAAATAAAGCTTCTATATTGAAAGAGTCTAATGCACTTCAATCTAGAAATTTATGTAAGTGTTTGAATTAAATCTGCATAACGTTGTAGTTGAACTGAACCTACAAGCCGTTGTGCTCGAATGATTGCGGTAATGTCTTGTAATGCCACATCAAAATCATCATTGATTGTAACATAATCGAACTCGCTCACGTGGCGCATTTCAGTTCGCGCCGCAGCTACTCGCTTAGCAATGACTTCTGCGCTATCTTGGCCTCGGCCATTCAACCTGCGCTCTAGTGCTTCAATAGAGGGTGGCAACACAAAAATACTCACGGCATGCGGATACAAACGACGTACTTGCTCGGCGCCCTGCCAGTCAATTTCTAAAATAATATCAAAGCCTGCTGCTAATGGCGCCTCAATGGCTGATTGCGAAGTACCATAACGCGCCTCATGCACTTCTGCACTTTCTAAAAATTGCGCCTCGCCCAGCATACGCAAAAATGTCGTGTCATCCACAAAGTGATAATCCACGCCATTCGCCTCACTAAGCCGCGGCTTGCGCGTGGTGTGAGAGATGGAAAGTTTCAAATGCTCGTCTTTAGCCAGCAACGCTTTAATCAAGCTAGTTTTGCCTGCGCCGGAAGCTGCAGTGATAATAAAAAGATTGCCTGTCGTCATACCCGTATTTTATTCTAAATTTAGCTGAATCATGTGTTTTGCCTATTCAATATTTTGAATTTGCTCACGCATTTGCTCGATAAGCACTTTCAACTCCATGGATACTTGGGTGGTTTGCACTGAAACAGATTTTGAGCCCAAAGTATTCGCTTCACGATTAAGTTCCTGCATCAAAAAGTCTAGGCGTTTTCCTGCGGGTGCATCACTACTCAAAATACGTTTCACTTCTGAAATATGTGCAGTTAATCTAGTGAGCTCTTCATCGACATCAATACGTTGCGCAAACATCACAAGCTCCTGTGCAACGCGTTCTGGGTCAATGCTTTTTAAGTTTTCTTGCAGTTTATTTTCGAGCTTTGCTTGATACTCTTTGGTGAGCGCAGGTAATAACGGCTTGACTTTAATCACTAAAGCTTCAATTTGGCTTAACCGTTCTAGCACTAGCGTTTTTAATTTCTCACCCTCACGCGCGCGCGATGCATTCAGATCTTGCAAGCCTTTTTGGAGTAGCTTTTTCACATCTTCCAACAATGAGTCTTGGCTCAACGCATCGCTTAACACTACGCCAGGCCAACGCAAAATATCCGCAACACTGAGCGGTCGGCTTTGCGGAAAATATTGCTGCGCTTTAATTTGCATCGCAGCCAATTGCTGCATTAAGGCATCATCCAACTGTGTTGCCTGTCCTGCTTGAGTGCGTTGAATTAAATTAACTTTGCATTCAATTTTACCGCGACTGAGTTTTGCACTAATCAGCTCACGAATAGCGGGTTCGAAGCTTCTTAAATTTTCATCCAGCTTAAAGTGTAGATCTAAATAACGGCTATTTACCGCGCGCAACTCTAGTATTAAAGTTGCATTATCTATAGGTGAATTGATCGATTGCTCAAGGGCTGCAAAGCCCGTCATACTGAAAGTCATAATGGAAATTCCTGAAGCTGCGTTAGCTAAAACTAATAAATTAACAGCATGTTATCAAATACCAGCCAATAGATGCCAAAATAAACCACTAAATAACTTCACAAATAACTTTAAGTACAATCAATTACGCGTTATATTGCTGGACATATTCCAAGCCTGAATGCATTATTTGAGTTAATTTACCCTTAATAAAACAAGTAAATAGAAAAATATATATAGTGTCATCTGCCGATAATTTAGCGTTACCTACTGGTTACCAGTTACAAGATTACGAAATTAGAAAAGTCTTGAGCTCTGGTGGGTTTAGCTTTGTCTATTTGGCGCGAGATAAAGATAAAAATACCGTAGCCATTAAAGAGTATTTGCCTACCTCAATAGCTTTGCGTACAGAGAGCGCAACAGTTCAACCAAATGCTGACGATGTAGCCTTATTTAGGCGTGGCCTAAAATGCTTTTTTGATGAAGGCTTATCACTCGCTAAAATTGACCACAAAAATATCGTTCGAGTGCTTAACTTTTTTCGGGCTAATGAAACCGTTTACATGGTGATGCAGTACGAGCGTGGAAAATCATTACAAGAATATATATTAGGTCAGCAAAGTTTGGTTTCTGAGCAGTTTATCAGGCGCGTTTTTGGTGAGCTTTCCAATGGCTTAAGAGAAGTGCACACACAGAAACTTTTGCACTTAGATATTAAACCCGCCAACATTTACATTCGGCTAGATGGTTCGCCTGTTCTACTGGATTTTGGCTCGGCAAGACAAGCTTTGAGTGAGAATTTAGCAAAATTCTCACCTAGTTACACACCCGGCTTTGCCTCGCCTGAGCAATATTACGACAGAAAATTACTTGGGCCTTGGAGCGATATTTACAGCATAGGCGCAACCATGTATTCATGCTTAACGCGCACTTCGCCACCTGCTGCCAATCAGCGCATTAAAAATGATTTGCTTATTCCAGCAGTCAAATTAGGTAAAGACAACTACTCGCAAAGCTTGCTTGAAATTATCGATAGCTGCTTGAGTTTAGATTATCTTGAACGCCCACAAAGTGTGTTTTCGCTGCAAAAGGCTTTGCTTGAATCTAAACCACTTCCTAAGAAAAAGTCTAGTTTGGTCAATAAAATAGTGCTTGCGCTCAATAAACCTATTTTGATGAAAAAAACACCCCCTCAAAAAGCGGCTATTACGCATACAACAACTATTTAACGCTCATCAACCATCATGAAATTTACTATTTTTCAAAATAGCCGTCAGGGTCCACGCCAATATAACCAAGACAGGCTGGCTTACTCATATAGTAAAGATGCGCTATTGCTAGTGGTGGCTGATGGTATGGGTGGCCATCGCCACGGCGAAATAGCCGCACAATTAGCCGTAACCACAATGACAGATGCTTTTCAGCGTTTAGCAGTGCCTATGCTTTCTAGCCCAGCTAAGTTTTTAATTGACCACATGCAACAGATTCACGACATGATAGACCAGCTCACGCAAGAACGAGAACTGATTGAAGCGCCGCGCACCACCATTGTCGCTGCGGTAGTGCAGCGCGGTGTATTGTATTGCGCGCATGTTGGCGATTCGCGGCTTTATCATTTTAGAGATGGGCATTTGCTATATCGCACCGAAGACCATTCCATTGTGCAATCCCTCTATTCAAAAGGCATTATCAATAAAGATGATATGTCTACGCACCCTTATCGACACAAAGTTTATAGCTGCCTAGGCGGTGATGTGCCACCGAAAATCGACCTTTCTGATCGACAAGAATTAGCTGAAGGCGATACCATTTTATTGTGTACTGACGGTGTTTGGGGGGCAGTGACGGACGAACAGATTAAACGCATACTCAACAGCCCTTCTATTACTGACGGCGTAACTACCCTGTTAGATGTCGCCGAGAATACCAGTCAAGACCAAGGCGATAATATGAGTGCTATCGGCTTGCAATGGGGTGATAAACAAAGCAATGGCCTTGCCGTTTCAACCATCTCGATGGCAATGGGCTTAACTACGACCATCATGAATCCAACCACATACCCAAATCCGCAAAATACTCAAGACGGGGCGATGGATGGCGATTTTACCGATGATGAAATTGAAAATACCATTGCTGAAATTCAACGTGCGTTGCTTAAAACCAAACGAATATAGAACTAAACGTATAATACGTACCTCAAAAGATTAATCAGGATTTAGAAGCATGCAATCAAGCAACTCAAGACCTAGCCAACGCGCTAATAATCAATTACGCAATGTCGAAATCATTCGCCATTACACTAAGCATGCTGAAGGTTCAGTATTAGTAAAATTTGGTGACACGCACGTGCTATGCACAGCCAGTGTAGAAGAAAAAGTACCAGGCTTTTTAAAAGGCAAAGGGCAAGGCTGGGTGACGGCTGAATATGGTATGTTGCCACGTTCAACTGGTAGCCGCATGGATAGAGAAGCCGCAAAAGGCAAGCAATCTGGCCGTACGCAAGAGATTCAACGTTTAATTGGCCGCTCACTACGCGCTATTATTGATTTAGAAAAACTAGGCGAACGTAGTATTCATATGGATTGCGACGTGATTCAAGCCGATGGTGGCACCCGCACCGCCAGCATCACAGGTGCTTATGTAGCCTTGCATGATGCCATTTCAACCTTATTAAAAAGTGGCAAACTTACTACAAGCCCACTAAAACAAGGCGTAGCGGCAATTTCTGTAGGTGTTTATAAAGACACGCCAGTACTTGATTTAGATTACATAGAAGATTCTGACTGCGATACTGACATGAATGTAGTGATGACTGCAGATGGCGGTTTTGTTGAGATTCAAGGCACCGCAGAAGGTGAGCCATTTAGCCGCGATGCAATGAACGCCATGCTAGATTTAGCTGCGCACGGCATCAATCAACTCATTATCAAACAAAATGAGGTATTAAGTGTTTAGCAAGCTGGTCATCGCATCAGGCAATAAAGGCAAGTTGCGCGAAATTGAGCACATACTTGCGCCGCTAAAAATTGAAATCATTCCACAAAACGTGCTTAATGTACCTGAGTGCGATGAGCCTTTTTGTACCTTTATAGAAAATGCACTTGCCAAAGCACGTCACGCCAGTAAACACACAGGCTTACCAGCACTAGCTGATGACTCTGGTTTGTGCGTTGATGCGCTACAAGGCGCACCTGGTGTGCTTTCTGCTAGATATGCAGGCGAACCAAAGTCAGACGAAGCTAATAACCAAAAACTACTTGAAGTCATGACAAACGAAAAAAATCGCCATGCACATTTTTACTGTGTGATGGTGCTAGTGCGCCATGAGCATGATCCAGAGCCTATTATCGCAGAAGGCCAATGGGTAGGCGAGATATTAAGCGAGTATCGTGGCAATGAAGGCTTTGGTTACGACCCAATATTTTTAGATGCCAAAACGGGTAAAACTGTGGCTGAATTGTCGATGGAAATTAAAAGCCGCATCAGCCACCGTGGACACGCAATGGCAAAATTATTGCAAAAAATAGAGCGATTAAGCACATGAGTACGCCTGAAAAATCTGTATGGCCAAAATGGGTGCGCGACGACGACAGCGTTGTTGCATGCACCGAAAAAGTCAAAGTGATGACTGAAAACTTTGATGAAATTAAACAAATCGCCCAAGACGCATTTGAAGATGGCTTGTTGATGGAAGTTTCTGAAGAGCAGATGCGTGAGGCATTGCATCGTCTTGTTGATATGCTGGTGAATCCTTATCAAAAAAATCATTGAAATAAAACCTGCGGCATCGTTTGATCCAAAGCCGATTAATACCATTGCGCCATTAGCAGGCGAGGCGACTTTATCTGGCCTGATGAACCCACCGCCGCTGTCTCTATATATCCATATTCCATGGTGCGTTAAAAAATGTCCTTATTGCGATTTTAACTCGCATGAAAGTCGGCATAAAGATGGCGAGATTCCAGAAAGCGCTTATGTGGATGCATTAATTGCAGATTTGGAGCTTGCTACGCCTAAAGTGTGGGGGCGGAAAATCAAAAGTGTATTCTTTGGCGGCGGCACGCCTAGTCTGTTTTCTGCGGAAGCGATAGACCGAATTTTGAACCATGTGCGCATGCTTACACCGCTAGAGTTTGATGCTGAAATTACGCTAGAAGCCAACCCCGGCACTGTCGATGCTGCCAACTTTGTTGGTTACAAGCAAGCAGGTGTAACTCGACTGTCGCTAGGCATACAAAGTTTTAATAGTGACTATTTAAAAGCTTTAGGACGCATTCACGACAGCGCACAGGCTTTTGCAGCTGTTGAGCTTGCAATGAAAACCTTCGAGCAAGTCAATTGCGACATTATGTATGGCTTGCCCAATCAAAGCTTGGAAGATGCCATGCAGGACGCAGAAGCTGCGGTGCGCTTAAGCCCGACACATTTGTCTTTTTACCATTTAACTTTAGAGCCAAATACACCGTTTTACCGCACACCGCCTAGCTTGCCTGATGATGACACTAGCAGCGATATGCAAATTTCCATTGAAGCACTGTTGGCTGAAAATGGTTACGAACATTACGAGACCTCTGCTTTTGCAAAAAAAGGCAAACAGGCCAAACATAATCTTAACTACTGGCAGTTTGGTGATTATTTAGGCATAGGTGCAGGCGCGCACAGCAAGCTCAGTTATCACGATAAAATCACCCGCGAAGTTCGCCCTAAGCATCCAAAAGCTTATATGGAGCAGGCGTTACAAGGCAAGGCCGTCGAGCGCGAATGGCTAATACCGCAAGATGAACTCGGTTTTGAGTTTATGATGAATGCGCTAAGGCTGATTGATGGCGTACCTGTGGCTTTATTTCAGCAGCGCACAGGTTTAAATATTCACACACTAGAAGCCACGATTAAATCCGCTCAAAGCAAGAAATTATTAATCATTGAAGCTGGCAATATGCGACCGACTTTATTAGGCCAGCGCTTTTTGAATGAGCTTTTAGAACTGTTTCTGCCTTAATTGAGGCTTAAATTCAGAGTTATTCTTGATTAGAAAATTTGTCGCGAAGATCCAAAATATCACGCAATAACTTAATTTCCAACAGCACTTCTAAACCAAAGCCACCGCGTTCACTGTCACGATTATCTGTTAATAGCGTATCTAGATAAACTTTGGTTTCTATCAGCTTTTCTAAGCTCTTATCACACTCACTCCAAAGCTTCATTAAAGGCTCAATAATGTGCGGAAACTCTAGCAAACTGGTCGCGATGACCATCGGTAGCGGTAAGTTATCCCAAGTGGGCTTAATCACATTAAAGGTTTGATGGAATTGGTGTGCGCTTTCTGAAAATGCTTCTTTTTGATTAGTTTTTCTGTAAATATCTAACAATGCCAACCAATGATCTAAAGACGCTTTAGGTGCAGATTGAATTTGTGCCTTCAATATCAGAATCGCTTCTTTTTCACGATCAATATTGACGTAAATTCTAGCTTGCTCAAGCACCAAATCGCCCTCTTCTTTGTTTTTCAAAGACATGATGGCATCTAAATCGTTATCTGAAATACTGCCTGAGAACTCACTCGACGTTAGTGAAAAGTCTACTGTAGCGGGCGGTTCGTCATCTTCATCAACCGCACTCATGAATTCTTTTTTATCCATAGGCTCTAATTTATCTGCGGTGAAATAACTAAAAGCTTCTGTTTGTTTACGTCTATATCGATAGGCAGCAAATATTGAGCCAAAAACAAATAATGCTAAAAGAATTAGTAAGCCATATTGAGAAATAAGAGTTTCTTGCTCTGTCATTGATGCTGTTGTTGTACTAGCCGGCGTTTGAGTAGCTGGCGATACCACGTGCTTAATGACTTTAGGCTTTGGTTTTGCTAGTTCTGGCACGTCTGCAACAACCACAGGGGCTTGAGCTACAACTGGCGCGACTGATGTTGGTGTTGGTGTTGGTGTTGGTGTTGGTGTTGGTGTTGGTGTTGGTGTTGGTAATACTTTAGGTATTTGAGGTGCTGCAGGCAAGCTTTGCACACGTTTAGCTTCTATGTTAAGTGCCGCCATCACCTCTTGCAAATGCGCCAACTTTGCATTTAGCTTTTCTAAATCCTGCTTGAGCTGTTCATTTCTTTTCACCAAATCTACATATTTAGTCTGCATTTCTGAAGTGAGCGCAAATTGATTAGCATCTTTCAGGCCATAGCTCATGTGTAATTCTGGCTGAGTTGCAGGCTTGTTGTGATGCGCTGCTTTTGTAGATGCATGCCTAATTCTGCCACTATGCTTAGCCAAATATTTAATATTGGGTATCACAATCAAGCTAGCCTGATTGGTCGTGGTATAAGCATTCAGATTAGGGCGAATTTCTTGGCTTAAATGTAGCGTTCTCTGAATAAATAAACGCTGCATTCTTTTGTTTTTTGGGTAAAACAGACGAGATAAGCTTTGCACACTTTCACCAGATAACAGCGGCCAAGTAATTGTAGTTGATTCGCGGTCATCTGGCTGTTGCAACGTGGTATCTTGTGGTGCGGGTATTTCTTGTGGAAGATCTTGTGCCAGCGAAAAATTAGCATGCATTGCGACTAATAAAGCCAATGCTAGGTTAGTTTTTTTAAATTTTTTTTCGCTAAAAATCAATTCACACCTTCATTTTATAATCTTTTAACTCATTGATTTTCTAACGCGAGCAATGGCTGCTTTAACTTGCACAGGTGCAGTGCCACCAATATGGTTACGGCTGTTTAATGAACCTTCTAAAGTTAATACAGCATAAACATCTTCACCAATTTCAATTGCAAATTCTTGTAAAGTTGTCAGTGGCAAATCGCTTAAATCTACCTTTTTATCTACCGCGTATCGCACAGCCAAAGCTACGGCCTCATGCGCATCTCTAAACGGCATGCCTTTTTTAGCTAAATAATCGGCTAAATCTGTAGCTGTGGCATAACCTTCAAAAGCCGCTTGGCGCATATTGTCTTTATTGACTATAAAGCCTTTTTTAACTACCACGCCGTTTTCTACCACTGGCAAACGCAGCATATCTGCGTAAATTTGCAGAGTGACTAACAAAGTATCAGCCGTATCAAATAACGGCTCTTTGTCTTCTTGGTTATCTTTGTTGTAGGCTAGTGGCTGGCCTTTCATCAAAGTGAGTAGCGCGGTTAAATGCCCATAAACTCTACCTGTTTTACCACGTACCAATTCTGGTACATCTGGGTTCTTTTTTTGCGGCATGATAGATGAGCCGGTGCAAAATCTATCGGCAATGTCGATAAAAGCGAATCTTGGCGAACTCCACAAAATCAGCTCTTCGGATAATCGTGATAAATGCGTCATCACCAATGAAGCAGCAAAAGTAAATTCAATGGCAAAATCACGGTCAGAAACCGCATCTAGTGAGTTTTCACAAACACCATCGAAACCCAATTTTTTTGCAACTAACTCTCTATCAATTGGGTAGCTAGTGCCCGCTAGTGCCGCGGCGCCTAAAGGCAGTTTATTGATACGCTTTCTACAATCGACAAAACGTCCAATATCACGTGTCAGCATCTCAACATAAGCCATTAAATGGTGACCAAAGGTTACTGGTTGCGCTACTTGTAAATGCGTAAAACCTGGCATCACCGTGTCGAAATGTGCTTCAGCTAAATCTAGCAAGCTAAGTTGCAGACCTTTTAAGCCGGCAATGACATCATCTGTAGTGGCTCGCAACCATAACCTGACATCTGTTGCCACTTGGTCGTTACGGCTTCTGCCAGTATGTAAGCGCTTACCTGCGTCACCAATCTTGTCGGTTAAACGCTTTTCAATATTTAAATGTACGTCTTCTAAATCTAACAACCATTCAAATTGACCGCTCTCGATTTCTTGCAAAATCTCCGCTAAGCCTGTTTCGATTGATTTAACGTCATCCAAACTAATAATTTTTTGTGCGCCCAACATTTGCGCATGGGCAATAGAGCCTTGAATATCAAACGCCGCCAAGCGTTGATCAAAACTTACAGAAGCTGTGTATTTCTTTACTAACTCAGCGACAGGCTCGTTAAATCTGCCTGACCAACTGGTATTTTTGTTATTTAATGCGCTTGTCTTTTTTGTCACTTTCACTTTTTCTTTCTTATCGTGCTACTTGAATGTCTGTTTCAATTTTCCAGATTAATTTTTAGTGCGGTGTATGACACCACTTTTAATCACTACTTTGACTTTTTATATCAATTATTGCTTAATAATAATACACTTATGTGATTAGTATAATGCATATTGCAAGGATTACGATTTAACTAATGATCAAAAAAGACCAAACAACACAATTTCATATGCATGAATCATGCCATGAGAAAAAGTAACCGCCTTCCTAATTTACGTAACTTAGGCGTAGCGTTACGCATTTTAGTCATCACTAATACGTTACTAGCACTCATTACGATCATCTTAAGCACTAATGCTGCTGAGTTTGTAACACTTGTGACAAACATTTCAGCGATTGCGCAACCCATGCTGTTATTGAGCTTGTTAATGTTATACACAAGCTACCCACTACTCAAAAAACTACGCTATTGGCACGGCATAATCGTCATTTTTACCATCGTTTTATTCACTTGTTTTAGTTTACATTGGCTGCTGACGCAAGCCTTGATATTCGACAATCTATTATCGGTTAAACGCTCGCTTTTTTATGCATTTATTCTATGTACGATCATCTTGTATTACTTCAACCTTCAAGAGCGCGCTTATTCACCAGCGATTGATGAAGCAAGACTACAAGCCCTGCAATCACGCATTCGCCCACATTTTTTATTTAATTGCATCAACGCAGTATTATCATTGATTCGCAGCCAGCCCAAGCGCGCTGAAACCGCTCTCGAAGATATGGCGGATCTATTTCGCGTACTGATGGCAGATAATCGTGATTTAGTCCCTTTAGCGCAAGAAATCGCTTTATGTAGACAATATTTGGCGTTAGAAAAGTTACGCCTAGAAGAGCGGCTGATTATTGAGTGGAAAGTGGATGATATGCCACCGGATGCACTTATACCGCCGTTACTATTACAGCCGCTGATTGAAAATGCGGTCTATCACGGCATAGAACCGTTAGCGACCGGTGGCAAAATTACCATTCAAATCTACACCAAACGTAATGAAGTGCATTTAGTACTCAGCAACCCTTACAGCATCAAAAACACTAAACATATTGGCAACCAAATGGCGCTGAAGAACATTAAGGAGCGTTTAACTTTGCATTTTGACCTTGAAGCGTCATTGAAAAGCAGCCTGTCAAATGGTGAGTATCAGGTCCATATCATTTTGCCACATACGACTAAATGACAAACTCGCTAAGCATACTAATCGCAGACGACGAAGCGCCCGCGCGCAATCGCTTACGTGAACTTTTAAGCGACATGAGCCACATTAACGTTGTTGCAGAAGCTAAAAATGGACAAGAGGCGCTCAGCTTAGCCAACACGTATCAGCCTGACATTGTGTTACTCGATATTCGCATGCCAGGCATAGACGGTATTGAAGCGGCTCAACATTTGCAAAAAATGATTAAACCGCCAGCTATTATCTTTACCACGGCTTTTGATAGCTACGCCATACAAGCGTTTGATATGAGCGCAGTAGATTACTTATTAAAGCCAATCCGCTCGGAGAGACTGCAAACCGCCATACAAAAAGCACGTGCTTTATTGCCTAGTCAACTAGAGGCAATAGTGCCACTGAGTCCGCAAAAGACTCACTTCAGCATTACTGAGCGTGGGCGAATTTTATTGATTCCTGTTACTGATGTAATTTATTTGCGTGCTGAGCTTAAGTACATCACCGTACGCACCGCAGAAAAAGAGTACCTTCTGGAGGAATCGCTTAATAATTTAGAGCACGAATTTAAGAATACTTTTATTCGCTTACATCGCAACTGTTTGGTGGCAAAAGCCTATATTTTAGGCTATGAAAAACGCCATCAAGAGTTTGATGAAGATGGCAATAAAAGCTGCGAAAAACATTGGGTCGCCTTATTAAAAAATACCGATGAGACGATTGCAGTCAGCCGTCGGCAACAACATCTCATCCGCGCAAACTAAAGCGATATCGCGGCTTGTGCTAAAATAAAACCTACCCATTAAACTGCCCATTTTAAGCATATGAACACTTCTAGCCCTATTTCTTTTCAAACCCCGAGTAAACTTGTGATTGCCTCGCGTGAAAGCCCATTAGCCATGTGGCAAGCCTTGCATATTCAAAGCCGCTTGCAAGCGCTTTACCCTTCCACTATTGTGGAAATTTTAGGCATGACCACTACTGGTGATCAAATTTTAGATATGCCATTGGCAAAAGTCGGCGGCAAAGGTTTGTTTGTAAAAGAGTTAGAAACTGCACTAGAAGATGGCCGTGCAGACTTGGCTGTTCATAGCATGAAAGATGTACCTATGAATCTGCCAGAAGGTTTTATGATGGCTGCCACTGGTGAGCGTGAAGACCCGCGCGATGCCTTTGTTTCAAATGACTTTAACTCGCTTGAAGACCTGCCTGAAGGTAGCATTGTTGGCACCTCTAGCCTACGCCGTCAGAGCCAATTACAAGCACGTTTACCGCATTTAAAAATCGAATCCTTACGTGGTAATTTGCAAACGCGCCTTCGCAAACTGGATGAAGGTCAATACGCCGCGATTATCCTCGCCGCAGCAGGTTTGATTCGCTTAGGCCTTAGCGCCAGAATCCGCAATGTGATTTCACCTGAATTAAGTATTCCTGCAGTTGGCCAAGGGGCTTTAGGCATAGAAATCAATGCAAACCGCCCTGATTTGTTAGCGGTTTTAGCGCCTTTAAATCACCCAGATACACAAGTGTGTGTTGAAGCAGAACGTGCCATGAGCCGTGCGCTTGCAGGCAGCTGCACAGTGCCGCTTGGGGCTTATGCTACTTGCAAAGGTGAAGATATTCACATTACTGGCTTTGTTGCGAGTGTAGATGGCAAGCAAATGCTAATAGAAACTGCCAGCGGCAACAGAAACCAAGCCGATGCTTTAGGCAAAGCATTAGCCAACCAATTGTTGGCAAAAGGCGCTAACGAGATTCTCTCTGCGCTTGACGGTCATAAGTAAGTAGCGAAAGTAGTCATTATTCATGATGGCAGATAACTTACTAAAAGGTTTGCATGTTGCGGTCACTAGACCAGTCAATCAAGCTGAAAGTATCTGCGAGGCGATTGAATATCATGGTGGTGATGCGATTTTATTTCCGTTGCTCGCCATTTCGCCTTTAGACGATTATCATGAGTTTGAAAATGCCATTGCTGACCTTGAGCGAACTGACTGGGCAATCTTCATTAGCACCAATGCGGTTGATAACTCATTACCGAGAATCCTCAAAAAATTTGGCAATGTGCCTGAAAATCTGAAATTTGCCGCCATTGGTCATCAAACGGCTAAAGAACTCAGTCTGTATGGTGTCCATCAAGTACTGATACCACATACCCGTTTTGACAGCGAAACTTTATTGGCGCTGGCTGAAATGCACGATGTTGAAAATAAGAATATCGTCATTTTTCGTGGAGTTGGCGGGCGCGACGTATTGGCAAATACACTTAAATCTCGCGGCGCTAACGTCACGTTTGCAGAATGTTATCGCCGCATTAACCCACAAACTGACGCACAATTTCTTAATAGTGAATGGCAGCAAGGTCATTTAAATGCAGTCATCGTGACGAGCAGTGAAGCCATGCGCAATTTGCTAAGCATGGCAGGCGAATCCGAATGGCTGCGCCACGTCACGCTGTGTGTTAATCATGCCAGAATCGCCGAGTTGCCCCTGCAATTTGGTTTTAAAGTATTAGTGACTGAAGCACCGGGCGATGATGCTATGATTAAATGTTTGTCAAAATTAGCTTTAGCTCAAGTAGTGAATTAAATAAGTGATTAATTATAATGGCTGACACTTCAAACACACCAACCTCAGATAGACGTAAGCCCTCACTCTTCGCAAATACCGCGCTGATACTGGTTGTAATCGCTTTACTAACACTGGCATGGCAATGGATAAATACACGCCAGCGATTTAATGAAGTGGAAAAATCGCTTAGCCAAAAACTTGAAGACTACCAAGCAAACAACCAACAAAGCTTGGCACTTGCTAAACAAGCAGAAGAACGAAGTACTGAAGCCAACGCCCGCACGGTGATTTTAGAACAAAAGCTAGAAGAGTCACGCGACCAACAAGATGTATTGCAAACATTGTATGATCAGCTCGCTGAGAACCGCGAAGCTACTGCTGTGGCTGAAGTTGAGCAGCTATTAACAATTGCCAATCAACAACTACAACTTGTAGGCAATGTAAAAACTGCTTTATTAGCGTTACAGGCGGCGGATAAACGCTTGGAGCCACTCAATTTACCGCGAGCAAATCAGCTACGAGAAACACTCGCACTTGAAATTGAAAATCTAAGAAAATTACCACAAGTAGATGTTGTAAGCATGAGTGCCCAACTAGAAACTTTGGCTGATTTATGTGCCACCATACCGTTAATCAGCGAGCGCCAACCTACTTTCAATGCAAAAGCGGCTCAGCAAAATGTGGCCAAAACTACACCCCTAAACGCTTTGCAAAAAGTCGCCTACCCCATTTGGAACGATATTAAAAATCTAGTCACGGTAGAGCGCATTGATAAACCAGAGCCGCCACTATTATCAACAGATCACGCATTTTATCTGCGCGAGAATTTAAAATTGCGCTTACTCACAGCCCGAATTGCCTTATTGCAACATGACGAAACTAGCTATAAAGCCGATCTTGCAACGGTTACTGCATGGATCAATCAATATTTTGACGCCAAACATCCAAATGCCACACAAGCATTTAAGTTATTAAAGAAACTATCTGGCAACAACATTGATATTCAGTTGCCACAACTGACCGAAAGCATTGCGGCAGTGAACCGTTACAAATTAAGCCTAGAAAAAACCGATTAAATCAGCAATCAATCATGATAAAACGCAAAATATTTTGGTGGTTATTCATGGCGTTACTGCTAATAGCCGTGGTGTTAATAGCCAGTAATAATCAAGGTTACGTGCTGATTGTGCGACCACCCTACCGCCTGCAATTTTCATTCAATTTTTTACTAATTTTGATTGTATTGGGGTTTTTACTACTCCATTACTTTTTAAGATTTGTGCATTTTTTACGATTCTTACCCGCCAATAGACGCAACAAACAAGAAGCACAACGCCTAAAAGCCAGCAACGACTGGCTGCTGGAAGGCATGCATGCACTTGCAGAAGGTGATTTCGCAAGCGCTGAAACTGCCATTACAAATGCGCATGATTTAATTCAAAATGCCGACCATGAAAAGCTACTGGCAGCACTAGCTTTAGAAAAAAATAAGCAGGGATTTTTATTTAAGTAATGGCTAATCTTGTCGAACGCGCTTAGCTCAACAAAGTGTCATAAGCCAAGTAATTTAGGTAAATCGACAATCGAATCTATCAGTAAATCAGGTTTAACTTGAGATGCCTCGGTATAATTTTGGCGATATTTACCTGTTTTCACCAATATGCCTGTTAGTCCAATTTGTTGGCTTCCACCAACGTCCACATCAATATCATCGCCTATCATGGCAACCTCAGACGATTTAAGCCCCATATCATCTAAAGCAATTTGAAAGAAATCAGCAGAAGGCTTACCAATAATCATGGCTTTGACTCCGCTGGCGTATTCTAAAGCCTCAACAAACCCGCCAATATCCATCTGTAAACCATGTTCAGTCTGCCAAAACTTATTTTTATGAATCGCGATGAGTTTCGCGCCCTGCATCAAATCATTGAACACTTGATTTAAAAGCGTGTAAGACCACGTGCTACCAATATCGCCAATGACGATATAATTTGCAGCCATCTCAGATTGATGGAATTCTTTGAAGTCCTGTTTTACATCATCAGCTAATAACAAACGACAAACTGGATTTTGTTGGCGCTGTAAATAAAATAATGTCGCTTGCGGGGCGCTGATAATTTCATTGATGGGAATTGCAAAGCCTAGCTTATTGATTTTTTGCTGAAGACTAGTCAAAGATAAGGTGCTAGTGTTGGTAACAAAGCGGCATATATGGCTGGCGCGTAGCTTTTCAATTGCTTCTACAGCACCTTCAATCGCGCTAGAACCTGTGTAAAGCACACCATCCAAATCAAACAAAATACCTTTTAGAGCAGATAAGTCACTCATATCAGCACCTCACTAGAATCAGATATCTAAACACTACACCCTAACTATTGTTAGATAGCCGCGCATTGTATAAGTTACACATTAGACCAAATTATACTAACTAACAACCAGTCTTGTAGCGTAAGTCACCAGTGCCGCACTCTACGTACTTCAATCTAAGCAGTTGCTACCTTAGGCGTTGGCTTTGCATAATTAAAGGCATCTGAGAAAAATTCATCTTCTGGCAAACCTGCTTTAACAAAACTGGCATGCGCGACTTCCACCATGGCTGGTGCGCCACAGCAATATACTTCATAGTCAGCTAAACCTGTTCGGGCGAAATCCTCTAGCACGGCCTGATGCACATAGCCTGTGCGGCCTTGCCAGTTGTCTTCTGAGGTAGCGTCAGACAATACTGGAATGAATTTAATGTGGGGATATTCTTTTGCCCAAGCCTCTGGCAGCGCTGGCATGTAAAGATCCTTCAAACTATGTGCCCCCCAATATAAAGTCACCGGGCGATTGATATTGTTATGCAACATATGCTCAATAATGCCTTTAATCGGCGCAAAACCTGTGCCGCCAGCAACCATGATGATGGGTTTGTCTGACTCTTCCCTTAAGAAAAAGCTGCCGAATGGAGCTTCTATGCGCAAGATAGCTTTGTCTGGCATTTCGTTAAAGACGTATTCGGTAAATTGCCCGCCCGGAATCAAACGTAAATGCAGCTCTAATAGGTTATCTATATGCGGCGCATTAGCCAGTGAAAAAGCGCGGCGTTTACCATCTTTAAGCAAAAACTCGATGTATTGCCCTGCCATAAATTTGAGATGTTCAGTACTTGGCAGCTTTAAAAATAATGCCATCACATCGTGTGAAAGTTGCTCTTTACGCTCTACACGTGCAGGCAAAATTCTTGGCTGAATGACATCTGCATGAATCTCACGGCATTCTATGGTTAAATCTGTCAGTGGATGTGCACAGCAAAACAGCGCTTTGCCTGCTGCTTTTTCAGCTTCAGTCAGCGCGCTTGAGGCGTAATCGCCATAATCCACTTCGCCTGAAATAATATCGCCCTTACAACTACCGCAAGTACCATTACGGCAACCGTATGGAATATTCACACCCGCACCTATGGCTGACTCCAGAACGGTTTCTGATGCTTTTGCGGTGTAGGTATGTTGAGTAGATTTAATGGTGATTTGATGACTCATATTTAGGCTCTCTTTTTATTCTTTAGTACTTGGGATCTCTATTAATCTTCGCGGTGAAATTCACCCTCTATGACATCATCATTAGCAGCTTGTTGCTTAAATGTAGTCGATTTTATTGCGCTTTTATCCACAGGTATTAACAATAACACCACGGCGATTAAATCCGTCATCACGCCCGGAATAATGAGCAGTATGCCTGCAACAATATTACGCGCACTGCCAAACATCGCTTTCATGGGATTGCCACCTTGGCTAAGGCTTTGCATCATTCGGCCTGAAAATAATAGCTTTTCATCACGAATAAGTTGTAAGCCAAGCAAAAACATGGCGACTAAGTATAATAATACCCACCAACCATATTGTTGAAACAGATTGATTAAAATCCAGATTTCCGCAATCGGAAAGGCAAGCAAGGCCAGTGTAAGTATTAAACGCATTGGTATATTATCCTTAATGGATTACAAGTAATATTGAACGTATGATGCTAATTAACTCTCTATGTAATGGAGTCTGAGCAATTAAAATACAAGATAGTTTAATTGTAATTGCTAAAATTTAGCCTTACGTCATTAAAGCGCCATCATTTTAAAAAACATTAGTGAAAAAAATAGTGAAACCTTTATTTCTCAAACATTCGGTATTTCTTAAACCTTTGGTTTTCTGCCTTGTTGCCTTCATTGGAGTTTTACCTAACGTCTATGCTGCTGAAAACAAATTCAGTTCATTTGCAAACTCACTGATTGAAACGAATAGCGAAGAGACTTTTTTATCGCCTGAAGCCGCTTTCCAGTTAGATTTATCCGCTAAAGACGCCCAAAGCATTCAAGCCAATTTTACTGTAACGCCCGGCTACTATCTTTACAAAGAGCGCATCAAGTTTGTATTGGCACCTGGAACTCCAGCCGAGATTTCTAACGTTGAGTTTCCAATTGCTGAGATTAAAAACGATAAGAACTTTGGCAAAATGGAAGTCTATCATCATGATTTTAGTGCCAAAATCAATTTAGCTAATATTAAAAATAATGCTATTAAGATTGCCGCAACGTATCAAGGTTGCAGTGAAAAGGGCTTGTGTTACGCGCCGATGACCAAAACATTTACTGTAGATCTGGCTACAGCTAAAAATATTGTCAACACTCCAGAAAAAGCCACAGAAGAAACCATTTTCGCGAATGATAACGAAGCAGATAACACGACAAAAATACTTAAATCAGGCAATTTATGGTTAGTTATCGCAGGCTTTTTTGCCGCAGGTTTGCTTCTTTCACTTACGCCTTGCGTGCTGCCGATGATACCAATCTTGTCGAGTATTATTGTAGGTAGTCAAAGTCAGCAAGTGAAGCCTTCAAAATTACATGCCTTTGGCTTATCTGTGGCGTATGTATTGGGCATGGCACTAAGCTACACCTTGGCTGGAATCGCGGCAGGTCTCTCTGGCGACCTGCTTAGCCAGTCGTTGCAAAATGCTTGGGTGCTTGGTGCAAGCGCCTTGATATTCATTTTATTGGCTTTTTCAATGTTTGGGTTTTATGAACTAAAACTCCCGCAAAGTTTTGAAGACAAAATGCTCAACACTAGCAACAAACTTAAAGGTGGGCACTTTTTTGGTGTATTCGTCATGGGTGCGCTTTCAGCCTTAATTGTTAGCCCATGCGTGGCGGCGCCACTAGCAGGCGCTCTGATTTACATTGGTCAAACGCACAACGTATTTTTAGGTGGCGTTGGCTTATTTGCGCTCGCCATTGGCATGGGTGTGCCTTTATTGCTGATTGGTGCATCAGCAGGCAGCTTATTACCTAAAACTGGTGACTGGATGAACGCGGTGCGTAACTTCTTTGGTGTGTTGATGTTAGGCATGGCTATTTGGCTAATTTCGCCAGTTATTCCTGTGAGTGTTCAATTGGGGCTATGGGCGATATTATTAATAGTGACAGCGGTTTATCACAGTGCGCTAGACAACCTACCTATACATGCAACTAACTTTGCCAAACTATGGAAAGGTGTTGCCGTTATGCTATTGATATTTGGCGTAGCCTTATTTATAGGAGCGCTTTCTGGCGCGAAATCAGCCTTGCACCCACTAAGCAATTTTACGATTAGCAGCGCTAACCAAACAAAAAGTCCTTCACAACTAAGCTTTACCCGCATTACTAGCATCGCTGAATTAGAGCAAAAACTGGCTGCAACTAATCAACCTGTCATGTTAGATTTTTATGCCGATTGGTGCGTAGCTTGTAAAGAACTTGAGCAGCTGACTTTCAGCGACCCCAAAGTGCAGCAACAACTTAAAAACACCACGCTATTGCAAGTAGATGTAACCGCCAACTCCGATGAAGATAAAGCGCTACTAAAACGCTTTGGCTTATTTGGCCCGCCTGGTATTGCCTTTTTTAATGGTAATGGCAAAGAAATGACCACGCTAAAAACCGTCGGATTTCAAGATGCTGAGCGTTTTAGCACGACGCTAGCTAGACGCGATAGCTGTATTATCGCTCCAAAAAATCAACAAGAAACAACTACGCAGTGTTAATCAAACTCACCATCAAATTATGTTAAAAAAAATACTCTCTACTGTTGGCTACTTAGCCATCATGCTGGCGCTTGGTTTCGCGATTTACTATTATGTTTTAAGCCCAAATGCCGCATTAAAAAACTCTGCTGCAGATTACAGCAAGCTTTCTACACAAGCGCTATTTTCTAGCAAACTTCCTAATCCAGATGGCATCAATCAAGATTTAAGCCAATACAAAGGCAAAATCATCGTGCTTAATTTTTGGGCGACCTGGTGCCCACCATGCCGCGAAGAAATGCCTGAACTCTCTGAATTATATACAGAATACAAAAATAAAAATGTGGTGGTGCTAGGTCTAGCTGTAGATGAATTAGCGCTAGTGAAAGAGTTTTCAGTCGCCACTCCTGTAAGCTATCCCTTATTCGCAGCGGAGAACGATGGCATGGTGCTAGGCAATGATTTAGGCAACGATAAAGGTGTATTACCTTATACCGTCATCATTAATCAGCAAGGCGTAGTCGTTGACACCTACTTCGGACGCATCAACAAAACCCTTTTAGAGGCTGCAATACGCCCTTTATTGGCACCATAACACCTCAATTTTACAGCTAAACTTAAGCTTGTAATATCAATCACTTAAATTGTGAATGCCATCTAATTTCGTTTAAATTCACTAAAGTAGCTGGACAAAACCAGCTAACTTCGGCAAACTTGCAATAATGAGTTACACGAATTTACAATATAAAACGTTCAAAAAATTGGTTGAAGATGTCAGCTAAATCTATATTAGTATTGCACGGTCCAAACCTTAATTTATTGGGCTTACGTGAACCTGAGCATTATGGCAGCGACACGCTAAGTTCAATTAATCAAACGTTAACGGATATTGCAACACAAGCAGGAATAGCTTTAGAAGCCTTTCAAAGCAATACTGAGGGCGATCTTGTGACTAAAATTCAATCCATTGCAACTACAAAAGTGGACTTTGTAATTATTAACCCTGCTGCATTTACACATACATCAGTAGCAATGCGCGATGCGCTTTCTGCTGTTAAAGTACCATTTATTGAAGTGCATTTATCCAATGTATATGCACGTGAGGCATTCCGCCATCATTCGTATTTTACGGATATTGCAGTTGGTGTCATCAGCGGCTTAGGCGCACATGGCTATACATTAGCGCTTGATTATGCGATTCGTCGCATCAATCATTCTTAAATTTACTCTTGTTATTAACTAAAATTTTCCTAGATTTTTAGAGGTTATTATGGACTTACGCAAACTTAAAAAACTAATCGATCTTGTTGAAGAATCGGGCATCGCTGAACTTGAACTGACAGAGGAAGGTGAAACGGTACGTATTAGCCGTAATTTTACATCTAGCGCACCAGCACAGCAGCACTACGCAAATTATGCGCCTGCACAATATGCTGTAGCACCGCAAGGTCAAGCGCCACAAGCAGCCGTGGCTGAAGTTCCAGTGGTTGAAGAAGGTCATGCCGTTAAATCACCTATGGTAGGCTCGTTCTACCGTTCATCTTCACCAGATGCAAAACCATTTGTAGAAGTGGGCGATACAGTAGCTGTAGGTGATACGCTTTGTATTATTGAAGCCATGAAACTATTGAATGAAATTGAATCAGATAAAGCTGGCGTTGTTAAGAAAATCTTAGTCGAAAACGGCTTAGCTGTTGAATACGGCGAGCCACTATTTATTATTGGCTAATAAAAATTTAAAAGGTAGTTAACAACATGGCTATGTTTGACAAAATCTTAATTGCTAACCGAGGCGAAATCGCCCTTCGCGTTCAGCGTGCGTGTCGCGAACTTGGTATCAGAACGGTTGCTGTTCATTCTGAAGCAGACCGAGAAGCTAAATATGTAAAATTAGCAGATGAATCTGTATGTATTGGCCCTGCACCTTCTGGTCAAAGTTACTTAAATATTCCAGCTGTGATTAGTGCGGCTGAAGTGACCGATGCACAAGCAATTCATCCAGGTTACGGTTTCTTATCTGAAAATGCTGACTTTGCTGAACGTGTAGAACAAAGCGGCTTCGTATTTATCGGCCCTCGCGCTGAAACTATCCGCTTAATGGGCGATAAAGTATCCGCCAAAGATGCAATGAAAAAAGCCGGCGTACCTTGTGTACCAGGTTCTGATGGCGCATTGCCAGATGACCCAGCTGAAATCATTAAAATCGCTAAAAAAGTCGGCTACCCTGTCATTATTAAAGCCTCTGGCGGCGGCGGCGGACGAGGTATGCGCGTGGTGCATACTGAAGCTGCATTGATTGCCTCAGTGAATATGACAAAAGCCGAGGCGCAAGCAGCCTTTGGTAACCCAGTGGTTTATATGGAGAAATACCTAGAAAAACCACGCCACATTGAAATTCAAGTATTGGCTGACCAACACGGCAATGCAGTATTTTTAGGTGAACGTGATTGCTCTATGCAACGCCGTCACCAAAAAATTCTTGAAGAAGCGCCTGCGCCATTACTTAATCCAAGATTACGTGACAAAATTGGCGAACGCTGTGCTGAAGCCTGCCGTAAAATTAAATATCGTGGCGCGGGTACTTTTGAATTCTTGTATGAAAACAATGAGTTCTACTTCATTGAGATGAATACTCGTTTACAGGTTGAGCATACAGTGACTGAAATGATTACTGGCATTGATTTGGTGCAGCAACAGATTTTTGTAGCCGCTGGTGAAAAACTCAAATTCCGTCAAAAAGACGTTGTGCTTAAAGGCCATGCCATTGAGTGTCGTCTAAACGCAGAAGATCCATACACTTTTGTACCATCTCCAGGCAAAATTACTACGTTCCACATGCCAGGCGGCCCTGGTGTGCGTATTGATACGCATGCTTACGCGGGCTACACTGTGCCACCAAATTATGACTCTATGATAGGTAAGTTGATTACTTATGGTGACACGCGTGAACAAGCCATTGCTCGTATGCGTATTGCTTTGTCGGAAATGATGATTGGTGGAATTAGCTCCAATGTGGCATTGCACGCGGACCTAATGGCGGATGCGGCTTTTCATCTAGGTGGTACAAGCATTCATTACCTTGAACAAAAGCTCGGTATTTACAATAAATAATTTCATTAGTTAGTAGGTTTTGCATGGCGTGGGTATCGTTAAAAATTGAAGCACAAGATAATACGGCGGATCTAATTAGCGATACGCTAATGGCACAGGGTGCGCTTTCTGCCATTATTGAGGATGCAAACGCCGACACATTGGACGAGCAGCCAATATTCGGTGAGCCAGGAGACCCGCCGCCCGGTATTTGGCAACAAAACCTTGTCAGTGCTTTGTTTGACGAAGGTATTGATGTTATAAAAGTAATCGCTGATTTGGAACGTGAAACCAAATTAAGCAATCTGCAATACTCTACTGAAATAATACAAGAGCAAGATTGGGTGCGCGCCACGCAATCCCAGTTTGAGCCGATTAAAATTACCGATAATTTGTGGATTGTGCCTACATGGCATAGCGCGCCAAATGTAGACGCGATTAACATCGTATTAGATCCGGGCTTAGCTTTTGGCACAGGCAGTCACCCTACCACACATCTGTGCTTGAAATGGCTGACTGAAACAGTATCAGCGCAAGATTCTGTTCTGGATTATGGCTGCGGCTCAGGTATTTTAGCGATTGCCGCTAAGAAACTAGGTGCATCTGAAGTCATCGGTACAGATATTGACCCGCAAGCCATTCAATCTAGCGTGTACAACGCCGAACAGAATGCCGTGTCGGCTGACTTTTATCATGCAAGCAAATACCAATCGCGTGAATTTGATATAGTAGTGGCTAATATACTCTCAAGCGCACTAAGTGTATTGGCGCCTGCACTGGCAAAATCCTGCAAAACTGGTGGTAAGATTGCACTTTCGGGTATTTTGAAAGAGCAAGCCGCTGACGTTAGCGCTATTTACGCAGAATGGTTTAACATGCAAGCACCACAAACCATGGATTCTTGGGTGTTGCTCACCGGCACTAAAAAATAGAGTAAAAAATGACCAACGTCACTAATTGCCCCAATTGCCAAACGCAATTTATTGTTACTGATGAACAACTTAATCAACATAACGGTAAAGTACGTTGTGGGCATTGTTTACATGTGTTTGATGCAACAAAAGAGTTAGTTGATGTAAATGCGGCTGAAGTTATAGGTGACGCTGATTTAGCCGACATCAATGACGAAACTCAAGTACAAGATAGCCACGTTGAAGATCACGAAAACTCGCAAATAAGTGACGAAGCAAATGAGATTGTTAATAAAGCCTTACTTAAAGACAGTCAAGCTACCTACTTTCAAACAATTGACCAAAAAGCCGAGCGTAAAAGCCACTTATACAAATGGCTAATGAGCCTGTTTGCTATTCTTTTGTTAATCGCCGCAGTTGGACAAAGCATTTATTTTTGGCGCAGTGATATTACTATTTACTATCCAAAACTAAAACCTTTGCTAACTCAAGTGTGTGAGAAACTTTCTTGCAGCATCCAGCTACCTAAGAAAATTGAATTTATCATCATTGATGATTCCGACATGCAAGAAGATGCTGATCACGAAGGCTTAATCCATTTTTCGAGCACCTTGATTAATCAAGCTGGTTTTATTCAAACTTATCCGAATATAGAACTGACACTGACCGATATTGAAGATAAACCCAAGTTAAGACGCATATTCACACCCGCAGAATATTTACCTGAGCATACTGATGTTGCAAGCGGCTTGCCAGCTGGCGCTGAAATCAAAGTCAAGCTAGCACTGACCGCGCAGGATGAACCGGTAGCTGGCTATCGAATTTCAGTGAGTTATTAATATTGACTGTAACGTTGAACTAATGAAAATCATTAGTCTAATTTAGTTGCTTTACATAGCTGGTAATTGTAACCGCTCTGTATTATGTGAGTCATAGATTGTGTACGACTTAATTAATTAACTTATAGGAGAATTATTATGTGGACAACACCAGCAGCTACTGAAATGCGTTTCGGTTTTGAAGTAACAATGTACGTAATGAACAAATAATTGTTCTTAAGTACCGAAAAAGGCGCCTAGTGCGCCTTTTTTATTTGCTTAATTATTCGCGCCATATCACTACTTAATCAACAGCATGTAATTTGAATCAATCGCTTTAATCGCCTCGGCTATTTTTTCTACAGCCTCCAATCGCATAAAGCTCTTACGCCACGCAATCGCTATACGCCGTGTTGGAGCCGGGCTGGCAAACGGAATCACTTTAATCAGCGGATTATTATAGCGCTCCGCTGTTGCTGAACAGGGCAATACGGTAATACCAAGGTTTGAAGCCACCATATTACGGATAGTTTCTAATGAGTTGCCTTGCAAAATTTCACCTTTACGGGAGAGTTCTGGGCATGCCTGTGTTACTTGGTTGCTGAAACAGTGACCGCTATTCAATAACAGTACTTTTTCATCAGACAACTCTTCAGGCTTAATATGCTTACGCTTTGCCCAATGATGGTCACTAGGTACAACCACATCAAACTCTTCGTCATATAAAGCACGGTATTGCAAGCCTGGCACATTAAACGGTAGTGCAATAATGGCCGCATCTATGACGCCATTACGCAATTGCACTTCTAAATTAGCCGTCAGGTTCTCTTCTACCTCCAAAGGCATATCGGGTGCGCTGCAGCGTAATATGGGGATAATCTCTGGCAATAAATAAGGGCCAACTGAATGAATCATGCCAAGCTTTAACGTACCTTTCAGCTGATTTTTACCTAACTCTGCTAATTGTTTAATATAAGCGGCTTCTTCTAATACTTTTGAAGCCTGCTCAACTATTTTTTCGCCAATTTCAGTCATGCTGACTTCGCTTCTACTACGCTCAAAAATAATCACATTGAGCTCTTCTTCAAGCTTCTTAATCGCCAGACTAAGTGCGGGTTGTGAAACAAAACACTTTTCAGCAGCGCGCCTAAAATTGCGCTCTTGTGCCACAGCTACAATAAATTTTAATTCTGTTAGACTCATCATTTAACTCGCAGCTTATCAATTACGTCCATCATACATTGATAAGTTATATTTATCAATTTCATCAAAACAAACAATTATACAAATAGGCCTATGTTCCCTAAAATGCAATTCATGCATTATTTTTTAAGGAGAAAAACGATGAATATGAATTTTGAGACCACCAGCCAGATACTGATAGAACTACTAGCCAATTACGCAGCAGCAAATTAGAAAACCAATTTTATTTTAGGAGAGCAAATATGAGCAAAACTACTTTAACGACCTCAGCAGGTGCACCAGTTGCAGACGATAACAACAGCATTTCTGTAGGTAATCGCGGACCATTGACGTTTGATAACCATTATTTATTTGAAAAATTAGCGCACTTTAACCGCGAGCGTATTCCTGAGCGTGTAGTGCATGCGCGTGGTACAGCTGCTTACGGCACATTTACTGTCACAAAAAGCTTAAAAGATCACACCATTGCAGACTTTTTGCAAGAAGTTGGTCAACAAACAGAAGTGTTTTTACGCTTTTCTACCGTAGGTGGTGGTCAAGATTCTAGCGATTATGCGCGCGATCCACGTGGCTTTTCAGTGAAGTTTTACACCAAAGAAGGTAATTGGGACATGGTGGGCAATAACACACCCGTATTCTTTTTAAATGACCCGATTAAGTTTCCTGACTTCATCCACAGTCAGAAAAAAGACCCTCGCACTAACTTGCCAAACCCAGCCAATGCGTTTGAGTTTTGGGCGAACCATCCACAGTCATTACACCAAATGACTATATTGATGAGCGATCGTGGCATTCCATTGTCATATCGCCATGTGCATGGCTTTAGTAGCCATACCTTGAGTTTTTATAATGCTAAAGGTGAGCGTTTTTGGTGTAAATGGCACTTTAAAACTAACCAAGGTATTAAAACTTTAACCAACGATGAAGCGGCAAAAATGCCAGCTTTCGGTGCGCAACAAGATTTAGTGAATGCGATTGACCGTGGTGAATTTCCAAGCTGGAAAGTTGAAGTGCAAATCATGACGGAAGATGAAGCCAAAAATTACCACATTAATCCGTTTGATTTAACCAAAATTTGGCCATACAAAGACTTTCCAGTGATTGAGATTGGTCGATTAGAGTTAAACAAAAATGTGAATAACTACTTTGCTGAAACTGAACAAGTAGCCTTTGCACCAAGTAACTTCGTGCCTGGTATTGCAGCGTCACCAGACAAAATGTTGCAAGGTCGTTTGCTAGCTTATCAAGATGCACATCGCTACCGCATTGGCGCGAATTACAACCAAATTCCAGTGAATGCGCCAAAATGCCCTGTGAACCATTATCAACGTGATGGCGCTTTTGCTGGAACGGGTTGTCCTGTTGGGCATTCTAGCGGTGAAGCTAACTACACAAATGCAGCTAGCCATATTGCAGCGAGTAACTTCTATCCTAACGATAGAGCTGCTGACGGTGCACCAGTGCCTACGCCCCGTGTTGCAGCGCCGCCTATGCCTGTGTTAGAGAGCGCTTGGATTGGCTACCACAGCCAAGATGAAGAAGACTATTACACACAAGCAGGTGATTTATTCCGCATTATGAATGATGACCAAAAAGCGCAATTGTTCGGCAACATTGCAGGCGGATTAAGCCAAGCAAATGAATCCATTCAGCAACGCATGTTGGCAATCTTTGCAAAAGCAGATCCTGCTTACAGTGCTGGTGTTGCTAAAGCGTTAGGCTTGTAAGTTAATGTCCATTTAGTAACCTAAACTTTACTATTCAAAGCCCGTACTTGAGAGTGTTATCAAGTACGGGCTTTTTATTGAATGGGCATTCGTAACGTTTTGAGTATTACCAAATAATGTTGATTCAACTTTTTGAGAGTCTGCTTTGTGGCAAGCTGTTTTGTAGGTCGGTGGGCAAGAAAGGGCCCAAACCAGAAGTTCATCAATCAAGTGCGTCCGACAGCAACGGGGGACAAAGCGGACGTTCCGGCTGACCCCATCTACTTCTGAATCGGGCCAATAGTGGACATTAGTCAGTTAATGAGTTTGACTTATAGCTAACAAATAAAACATTAAGTGACGCAACCATGCTATCGTAAAGACAAATACTCTCCGAGCTGCCTTAGTGCCTACTAAGGCTACCGCCCTAGATTTTGAACATAAGTTCAATATAAAGTGGGCTCACATGCCAGCCGATAAAGAATTACAAACCAAGCTAGATATTGCAAATAATGCTTTATTGGATTCAGAAATATTACTTAGCACAGCCAACGATGAACTAGTCTGTTGAATTGCATTAATAACTGACCCACCAATTGCATTTAAAATTGACCCACCC
>NZ_JAQSCU010000003.1 GCF_029945535.1 Methylotenera sp. | reverse complement strand
GGGTGGGTCAATTTTAAATGCAATTGGTGGGTCAGTTATTAATGCAATTCAACAGCTTGGTTTTGCAACATCAGGGCCACTACCAGCAATTGAATTTAATAGTCCCAGAAAATCTTCTGGTTTCGCGGTGGGAAATCCATTAGTAGAAATACTTACGATATCTGTATAGCCACCACCTGTTAATTTGAAACGAATGGCAATCCCTAGAGGCAAAGCGTTAACATCAGCGTCTGAAATTGTTGGCAACCCTGTTGCGTCTGAGAATCGAACAATTACTGGGGTTGATTTGCCCTGCAAATGCACTGCTTTACTCAAGCTGGCAGCTTTATTTGCTGGAATAAACTCTCCATCTACGACAATTCCCTTTGCATGACTTGCACGATATCCATCATGTGGACCGCCAGCTAACTTGTTCAGTGTGTTAACGAGTTGCTCTACTACAGGCTTTTCGCCTTCGGCTGTGACTGCATCGGCGGCGTAGACATTTGTAATGCCTGATACTAGAAAGCTGAGTGAAAATGCTTGAGTTAGCAATAATCTTTTACTTGATTGCATAATTTAATTCCTTTATAAACGATCAAAGTTGATACTATAAAATTCAGATAACGGTCAAACGGACATCAATATTTCCATGTGTTGCATTTGAATATGGGCAAACAATGTGAGCCTTATTTACTAATGCCTCTGCTACATAGCGCGACATACCAGGCAATGAGATTTTTAAATCAACTTCAATACCGAAACCATTAGGGATAACTCCAATACCTACAGTGCTCTCAATAGATGCGTCACTAGGTATGATAACTTTATCCTGTCCGGCCACTAATTTCAGCGTGCTGAGAAAACAGGCACTGTAGCCAGCCGCAAATAACTGTTCCGGATTCGCTCCCTCACCTCCCAAACCTCCAAGTTCTTTGGGCGTTGTTAAATTTAGAGTTAGCTTGCATTCTGGCACGATTACTTGACCTTCGCGCCCGCCTGTAGCACGGGCATGCCCTCGATATAATACTTTTTCTATTGTCATGATAAATCTCCTATTTAAAGTTAAAAAAACTAACCACCTAAATTTTAATTGCCATTTAAATAGCTTGCTATTTAATAGTGCGCTATTTAAATGGCAAGATACTATTCTGCATCCGAAACTTTTCTTCTTTTATATAGAGTTTTTAAACAAATTGTTTCTTAACAAAATCAGGCTGTCGCGCATATTTGTGAGCTCTTGCGGTGTGCATTCAGTGGCACAGAAGACTCTGTCACGAACTTCTATTGCCCGCTGCTTGAGATCTCGGCCCTGTTCTGTGAGGCTAATGATGACGTTTCGTTCATCATTTATAGCTCGAATACGTAATAACAGTCCCTGAGACTCCATCCGCTTTAACAGAGGGGTGAGCGTTGCTGAATCCAAAAATAGACGCCCCCCAATTTCCGAAACTGACAGCGAATCATGTTCCCACAAAGTCATCATTACAAGAAACTGTGAATAAGTAATTCCCAACTTCTTTAGTAAGTTACGATAGACCTTGTTCATTCCCAACATCGTCGAATAAAGTGCAAAGCAAAGCTGATCATCTAGCACCAACAATGAATTTTGATCTTCTAATAAAGTTTTATTTTGCGTTGTCATAATTACCATTATTACATAGCGTGCTATATAATAGCAAGCTATTTATGAGGACCAATTATTAATAATATATTTACCTAGTGCCAAACTCAATGAATTGTAAGAACTATCATTTTTCTTCACCAATAGGCAGTGACTATAATGATAAAACTTGAAAAATATTTGATGCTAGACAATAAAGGTGGCGATATTTAAAATTTATTCTCTGATTAAATATATCGATTGATAGATTGAGTCGACTTGGGAATTATTATGATACTGCAATCGCTGAGTCCTTCTTCAGCAATTTGAAGAAAGAACGTATCAAACGAAAAACCTACTTAACAAGAGAAGAAGCTAAATCAGAGATATTTGAATACATCGAAGTGTTTTACAATAGGTAACGTTAGTACAGTTATCTTTATCAACTGAGTCCGATAGCGTTTAAAGCGCTGCAAACAGGAACTAATAGTCGTCTAGCAAAGCGGGTGAAGTCCAGTACTAGTTTATTCTGACGGATTTCAGGCTTCCTGATTGCAGACTGTTCAATTGAGAGCCTTGGCTCGTTGCTGCCAGTCGCCAAACAATTAGTCCTTTCAGAGTTAATCATCAATTTGAGATTTTGCAGCTATTATTTAGTATCAGGGGCATTAGATAGTCCCCAAACATACGCCGCTAAAACATGAATCTGAGCTGGTGTGAACTTTTCTTTCCATGCTGGCATTTGGTTGACTTTACCTTCATTGATACGTTTGATAATGGCGGCTTCACCTGCGCCATGCAACCAAATGTTGTCAGTGAGGTTGGCCGATCCAATATCAGTATTACCTTTACCTTCAGGGCCATGACAAGCTGCACAAGTGGCAAACTTCTCTTTACCCAAACCTGCGAGACCAGAATCATAAATACTGCCAGATAGGCTAAGTACATAGTTAGCAACGTTTTTAACATCTTCTGGTGTGCCTACAGCTGCTGCCATTGGTGGCATCATACCGATACGGCCACCAGTGATGGTTTCTTCAATCTTAGCTGGACTACCACCGTGTAACCAGTCGTTGTCAGTTAGATTTGGAAAGCCGCGGCTACCTTTAGCATCTGAACCATGACACTGAGCGCAGTTGCTCATAAATATGCGCTCGCCAATGTTCATGGCTTTAGCATCCCGAGCAAGATCTTCTGTCTTCATTGAGCTAAACCTTGCATAGATTGGTGCAGTACGTTTGCTGATAGCAGCTTCCTCTTGCTCATATTGTCCAAGTGCAGTCCAACCGAATAATCCTTTGTATGTACCTAAACCTGGGTAAGCAGCTAAATAGATAAACCCGAAAATACAAGTAAAAACGAAAAGATACATCCACCATTTTGGTAAGGGATTGTTCAACTCAACAATATCTCCATCGTATACATGGCCAGTTACATCACCACTTTCATTCACTTGCTCCATTTTGCTTGCACTAAACAATAAGGCTAAGCAACCAATAATTCCACCGACGGTGATGAAGGAAATTAAATATGGCCAAAAACTACTAGTAAAATCACTCATTTATTCGTCCCCAAACGGTAAGTTTGCCGCTTCATCAAAATCTTTTTTATTCTGTTTAGACCAAGCCCACACCCAAATTCCAACAAACAGAATTAAGGATGCGACAGTTGATATGATGCGTAAATCTATAATATTCATCTGTCCCTATCCTTTACTTAAGTGAGGTGCCCAATATTTGTAGATAGGCTACCAAAGCATCCATCTCAGTTTTGCCGTTTACTTCATCGAAAGATTTAGCAATTTCCGCGTCAGTATATGGAACACCTACAGTTCTTAGCCCACGCATATGTGCTGGCAGATGTACTGCATCTACTGTGTTTTCACTCAGCCATGGATAGCTCGGCATTACTGACTCTGGAATCAAATCACGTGGATTATTCAAGTGGATACGATGCCATTCATCGCTGTATTTATTGCCCACACGAGCAAGATCTGGCCCTGTGCGCTTACTTCCCCACTGAAATGGATGGTCGTACACTGACTCACCCGCTACAGAATAGTGGCCGTAACGCAAAGTTTCTGACTTAAATGGACGTATCATCTGCGAATGGCAGTTGTAACATCCCTCACGCGTATATATGTCACGACCTGCGAGCTGTAGTGGCGTATAAGGCTTTAACCCTTTAATAGGTTCTGTGGTTGATTTTTGGAAGAACAGTGGAACAATTTCCACTAATCCTCCAAATGAAATGACGCACAATATCAACACAATCATCAAGAAATTGTTAGTTTCAATATTTTCATGCGTGAAGGTTTTTTTGTTTTTATCTGAGCTCATTTTGTTCTCTTAAGCATCAACAAGTTTTGAAGGGATTTGCACAAGTACCTGCTGACCATTAGCGACTGTTTTAAATACATTCCACAGCATAATAATCATGCCGCTTAGATATAAGCCGCCGCCAATCACACGGATAACGTAGTAGGGGTGGGTAGCTTTCACCACCTCAACAAATGTGTAGGTTAAAGTGCCTTCGTCTGTCATCGCACGCCACATCAAGCCCTCTGCGACACCTGCAATCCACATGGCCGATATATAAAGCACTACTCCGATAGTCGCAAGCCAGAAGTGAAATTCAATAGCTTTAGTGCTGAACATTTTTGTTTGGTTATACAAGCGAGGTACTAGGTAGTAAATCCCCCCCATAGCAATGAAGCCAACCCAACCCAATGCACCTGAATGTACGTGGCCTATGGTCCAGTCGGTGTAATGTGAAAGCGCATTGATAGTTTTAATTGCCATCATTGGACCTTCAAAAGTGCTCATGCCGTAGAAGGACAACGATACGATCATGAAGCGTAAGATAGGGTCTGTACGCAATTTGTGCCATGCGCCTGACATCGTCATAATGCCGTTGATCATGCCACCCCAACTTGGTGCTAATAAAATCAGAGATAACACCATGCCAACCGATTGAGTCCAGTCAGGCAATGCTGTGTAGTGCAAGTGATGTGAGCCTGCCCACATGTAAGTGAAAATCAAACCCCAGAAATGCACAATAGACAAACGATATGAATATATGGGTCGGCCAGATTGCTTAGGAACAAAGTAATACATCATTCCTAAGAAGCCAGCCGTTAAGTAGAAACCTACAATATTGTGACCGTACCACCATTGAATCATGGCATCTTGCACGCCTGCGTAAGCTGAATATGATTTCATCCACTCAACTGGAACTTCCATACTATTTACAAAATGTAGAATGGCCACAACTATAATAAATGAGCCATAAAACCAGTTTGCAACGTAAATATGTTTTATTGTTCTAGCTGAGACTGTTGAAAAGAAAACGATTGCATAGAGTATCCAAATGATTAATAAGAACGCATCAATCGGCCATTCAAATTCAGCATATTCTTTACCTGAGGTATAACCCAAAGGTAAGGAGATAAAGATTGCAACAATGAACGCTTGATAACCCCAAAATACAATACGAGACAGCAACGGAAACTGTAAGCGTGTTTGTCCTGTGCGTTGAACAATATAAAAAGATGTACCTAATAAAGTACAACCTGCAAAGGCAAACACCACTAAATTTGTATGTAGTGGACGCAGCCTTCCAAAACTCGTCCAAGGTAACCCAAGGTTGAGTTCTGGAAATGCGAGCTGAGATGCAATAATTAATCCAACCAGCATACCAACTACGCCCCATACTACTGCCATCAAGGTGAAGTTCCTCGCGGCGTAATCATCGTAAAATGTTTGTACTGTATCGTTAGTACTCATAAATTTAGTCCTTAATTAATACTCAAAAATCTGATACTTGTGATGAATTTATTTTTACTGGTTTGGGATATGACTTCTGATAATGCACAGTGAATGTTTCAAATGACTTCAATGCTAGCTCTGGGTCATGTCCTTCTTTAACTAAAAAACTGTCGAACCCGCATCTTGCCAAGTAATGAATGGTGTCTATGAGTACATCACCGACTGCCCTAAGCTCTCCAAGCCATCCTAATTGAGTTCTTAGAATTTGAGCCAAGGAGAAGCCTCTACCATCCTTGTAGTTTGGGAAATCAATAGCAATAAACGTAATTGCCAATGCGTTAATACTACTTACGCCTATAGGCAAGAAGTCTTTGGAGTCGGCATGCGCAGGGACTAATATCGCAACTGAATGAATACGCTGACTCATTGAGTCTTGATTAACCTTCCAACAATCTAAGGTAACCATCCAATACGCTTCATCTGGCGGGAGTGTTGTTAAGGTTATGTCATGGAGGCGCCAGAGGTCATCTTCTAGCTCACCATGTCGAATTAATCTTGGACTATTAGACATCGACCACCTCGGTATTTAGTGGCGCTTTTAAAAGGATAGGATCCGAATACACATCTTCTTTGAACGGACCGATACCTAGCCTCTCAACAACATCGATGAAGCGTTCTGCGTCGCTATCACGCAGTCTTAAATAGGTTTGAATTAAGCAATAGATGACATCTGGAATTTGCTCTCTAGCAAATGACGGGCCAATCACGCGCCCAATAGCCGCGCCACCACCCCTAATTTGAGTTTGGTTGGTATCTATGTTGACGCCACCATTTTGTCTGCCGCCAATTGTAATTTGGTACCACTCTTCACCAGCTTTATCTACACCTAAAATTCCAATATGGCCAACGTGGTGATGCCCGCAAGAGTTAATACAACCCGATAAATTTAAATCAAGCTCACCAATTTCATAGACAAAATCCAAGTCGTCAAAACGTTCTTGTATGGCGGCGGCTACTGGAATAGATACAGCATTCGCTAAGCTGCAATAATCACCACCAGGGCAAGCAATGATATTAGTGATATAGCCAATATTAGGTGTGGCCAGCTTGAGTATATCGAGTTCCAACCACAATGAATAAAGACTTTGCCTTCTTACATCAGCTAGGATTAAATTTTGTTCGTGAGATACTCGTAACTCTCCGAAACCGTATTTTTCAGAGATGTCGGCAATCGCTTCCATCTGATCTGCGGTAATGTCACCTGGCGGTACGCCAGTAGCTTTTAATGAAACAGTTACGGATGCATAACCTGTGACTTTGTGATCATGCACATTTGTCCGAAGCCATCTTTCAAACTTAAGATTACCAGCAGCTTGCAAAGTGATTGAGTCATCATTTTCAATCAATGTTGTGTCGTATTTTGGCCATACAAATCTGCTTGATACTTCATTGACATATTCTTCGCTCACTTTATCTGGACCATCTTTAATGAGTTGCCACTGCTCATCAACTTGCTGTCCAAATACTTCTGGCGTTAAATCCTTAACGAGTATTTTTATTCGTGCTTTGTATTTGTTATCACGTCGACCGTGAAGGTTGTAAACCCTAAGCGTAGCCTGCAAGTATGTTAATAAATCACTCCAAGCCACGAATGGTTTGATGAGTTTACCAACAATTGGTGTTCTTCCCAGCCCACCACCTACCCAGACTCTAAAGCCTAAGACACCGTCAACTTTTACTGCCTGAAGCCCAATATCGTGTACTCCGACGGCAGCTCGATCTGTGAGAGCACCACTGACTGCAATTTTGAATTTTCTGGGTAGGAAAGCGAATTCAGGATGCAGCATAGACCATTGCCTAATAATTTCGCACCATACTAATGGGTTGATAATTTCATCTGGCGCTAATCCTGCAAAATGATCGGTAGTTGTATTGCGGATGCAATTTCCACTTGTTTGAATAGCATGCATTTGCACTGTGGCAAGCTTGGCTAATATCTCAGGAACATCCTCAAGGCGTGGCCAGTTAAACTGTATATTTTGTCTTGTGCTGAAATGGCCATAGCCCTTATCCCATCTGCGTGCTACATAAGCGAGCATTCTGAGCTGTTTTGAAACTAGCATGCCGTAAGGAATTGCAACCCGTAACATAGGTGCATGGCGCTGAATGTATAGGCCGTTTTGTAGTCTTAAAACCCTGAACTCTTCTTCACTCAACTTTCCAGTTAGGAAGCGTGCTGTTTGATCTTTAAATTGAGCAACACGTTGCTCAACAAGTTGCTGATCTATTTCATCATAGATGTACATTCTGTCGCCTTAATTTTTGACAAATTAGAATTGCCAAATATGTTTTAAGAATGACGAAGAATAGTATTTTGCTGAATAAAAAAACAGAATCAGATTGTTACAATAAAACCATATCAGTTTTGAATTTAGGTTTAAAAGTTATGGAGTTAGATCCGCCACTATTGCCCCAAGCGTGGCCAAGGACGCTTCGGTGCGAGCATCCCATATATGCCCATAGTTCAATCTAATATAATCAGTAAAACCCTTTTGAGCAGAAAATATAGGTCCAGGCGCTACACTTATTCCGTTGGCAAGCGCTATGCGGTGAAGCTCGAGCGCATTTACACCATCAGGTAGTTTCATCCATAAGAAATAGCCTCCTTGCGGTGGTGTTAGCCTTGTTCCTTTAGGAAAATACCGCTCTATGGATTCAATAAATTTAATTTGGTTAACTAAGAGCGTGTGGCGTAAGTTACGTAAATGTTTATCGTAACCACCTTTCTGTAAGTATTGAGCCAATGCTACTTGTGCTGGAACAGACGCACTCAGCGTTGTTGTTAGTTTTAAACGCTCTATCAATTTAGAGTATCGTCCAGTCGCGACCCAACCAACGCGGTAACCTGGAGCAAGGCACTTAGAAAATGACGAGCAGTGCATGACTAAACCTTCTTTATCAAAAGCTTTAGCCGGAGCGGGCCTTTTTTCTCCAAAATATAACTCACCATAAACATCATCTTCAATCAAAGGCACTTGGTATTTGCTCAGCTGAGCAACCAAAGCTTGCTTTTTCTCATCTGAAAGCAAGCTACCTAATGGATTTTGGAAGTTAGTCATCAACCAGCAAGCTTTAGGTTTGTGATGATCTAAAGCCCATTCCATTGCCTTAAGATCAATACCATCTCTTGGATGACTTGGTACTTCGACGGCTCGCAGTCCCAGACGCTCAATAGATTGCAATGCAGCATAAAAAGTCGGTGATTCAATAAGCACGGCGTCACCAGGCCTAGTGACAGCCATTAGACAAAGATTTAGAGCCTCTAACGCACCATTAGTAACAACAATTTCATCTGTAGGGATATTTAATCCATCTATCATGTACCGAAGAGCGATTTGACGCCGAAGGTTTGGATCGCCAGGGCTCAAATTGTCTACACTTTGCCAAGCATCCATTACTTGAACGCTTGAGGCCATTGTTCGGGCTAAACTAGCCATTGGGAATAATAATGGGCTAGGGAAAGCTGAGCCTAAAGGTACAATGTTTCTGGCTCGTATTGATTCAAGCACCTCAAATACAAGTTCGCTGACATCTACTTGTGTGGATTTCTCATTCACTTCTGATTTAGGTTCCGGCGAAGGAGAAATACCGATAGCCCCTCCAGTTACAAAGTATCCAGAACGCTCATGCGCGCTTATTAGCCCTCTAGCTTCAAGCAGATAATATGCTTGGAAAACAGTAGAAGGGCTAATATTCCTAGAGTGGCTGGTATGTCTGATAGAAGGTAGTTTGTCACCACGACAAAGTACACCCTGCTGAATTGACTCTGCAATTGTATTGGCAAGCTGTTCGTATAGTTTCATGGATATTTTAATTAAGCCTGATGAGTCGTATAGAAAAATTCATGATTTTAAAATAAGCCATTTCGAACAGAAGTCTCGTGCCTACATCATTGGAATGTGAAGGTGATGAGGGTATTCAAGTGTTTCAGAAACAAGCTTCAGGCCGAGTTCACATTCGTCCCTAGAATTAGGACCTCCTAAACAAATTCGCACAGCTTCTAAAGGATTGTTGTCTGTACTAAAAGCAACACTTGAAACTGCTCCAACTCCTTGAGTACGTAATTGCAAGGCAAACTCAGACGCACGCCAACCAGCAGTTAGGGGGATAGGCAACCAAATGTGAAATCCATCTGGATTAGATAAGAAAGGCCATGCCTTTAGTACTCTTTGTGCAATAGCTTGACGTGCACCAGACTCTAATCTAACCGCTTTCAACATTTCATTCGCGATACCATTCTTTACCCAGTTAGTGGCGAGTAAAGCCGATATGGGATTTACCATGACGGTAGTTGCTCGCAATGCACCAGCTAAACGTTGTGCTTGACGAGCTGAGGGGGCGCATACATATCCTATTCTTAGCCCTGCGCCTAAACATTTCGAAAATCCGCTGATATACCAAGTTAAATCAGGTGCAAGTCTTGCAATGCTAACTGGCGTTTCTACTGGAAGCATCCCATATGCATCATCCTCGATAATTGGAACATTGTAACGAAGAGCTATGTCTGCCAAAGCTTGGCGTCGACTAAGAGGCATTGTTTTAGTATTAGGGTTTTGCAGTGTAGGATTACAATAAAATGCTTTTGGCTGCTGAGTCTTACATGCATCCTCAAGCGCACTCACAATTGGACCATCTGCATCACTTGGAATTGAATGAAGTCGAATACCTAGTTGAGCTGCAATTGCTTTAATTCCGGGGTAAACCAAGTCTTCAACGCAAACAACCTGCCCTGGACGTGCTAACTGTGACATTAATGCCAGCAAAATGCTATGAATGCCAGAACTGACCAGCACTCTTTCCGCGCTACAGTCGGGTACATAGGGGCTTAGCCATTGTGCAGCAATCTCGCGGTCTTCGGCTGAGCCACCAAAATCCTGGTATCTCATAAGATTGTATATATCAGCATTTTCAATGAGGCGTGCAGCATCAGATTGCAGTTTCGCAGCCAATCCTGCCGGTTCAGGTGGCATGTTCATTGTCATTTCAGCACTACTACCATCTCGCAACAAAATGGCAGGTGGACGTCCACGTACAAATGTACCCGTACCTGCTTGGGAGTCTATCAAGCCACGCTTTTTTGCTTCACTGTAGCCGCGAGCAATTGTAGTGTAATTTAGCTGAAGCTCATCAGCTAAATCTCGTAAAGCGGGTAAACGATCGCGAGCGCGTAGCCTATCATTACTAATATCCTCCTCAATTAAATCAGCGATGAGTAAGTAAGCAGGTTTTTTGCTTTCAGATAGCTTTTTAAGCCAGTGGCTAGTTAATGAAGACATTATTATTTTCAGTGCTCTTTGCTTTTTAAAATATTAGATTCAGTCATTTTTTCGTAAAATTGATGCAATGTGAGATGTAAATTCATCACTGACAGTAGCAACATAGTAGTGCTTTGCTTGCGCTTTAGCGCTCATTTAGTGCATTAAACTTTACTTTTTTAAGCACTAAAATAATTCGCATGAAATTCCTAAATTATTTTCTCTCTCACAAAAGCATATTACCAAATTATGATTGTATATTGATTGCATTTTAATATTTTTTTGATGGCATATTGATTGCTAAGTGCATTTGCTACGCAGACATAAAGCTCATTAGCTTATTTGCGTTAGGCATCAAACTTAACCATCGGAGAAAATTATGTCACCATCAAAAAAATATGGTCGCTCTTTGCCACTATATAGAAGTAAAGCACTATCCCTTGCGGTAATCTCAACATTGGCTACCTCATTAAGCTTATCCACGCTTACTGCGCAGGCAGGACCAACAATTAATTTCGGAGATGATAAGTCGCTTACCTTAGGGCTAGGGCTTCGTGCGGCTTATACAAATGCTGAAGATGGATCGCCTAGCGGAAAATCAAGATCGAGTGATTTTGATGTCTATAGTGCCCGTGTATTTACCAGTGCAAGTCTAAGTAAATATATCAAAGGCACACTCAATCTTGATGCCACAGCAGGCGCTGAAAGTAGCTTCGGCAGTGCTAGAAAAGGAGTGGGTGATAAGTTTCAAGTATTCGATGCAATTGCTCAGTTTGAGTTTTCGCCAGAATTTAATATTTGGGCTGGTCGTATGCTTGTGCCTAATGATCGTGGGAATATGGACGGTCCATATTATTTAAGTACATGGCTCTACCCAGCTCTCGTAGCAAGATACCCTAGCCAGACCAACGGCCGCGATACGGGTGTTACGGTTTGGGGTAAGCTGAACGAGGCGCATTTTACATACTCGGCTGGCGCCTTTGATGGACATAACAACGTAAGTGGTGCATCAAGCGAAGATAGCAATTTGCTATATGCCACACGCCTGCAATATGATTTTTGGGATGCTAATCCTGTGCCAGCTTATTTCACAGCAAGCACCTTGTATGGCAAGGAGATTTTATCTATAGCAGTGGCTGCAAACTATCAAAAAGATGGAGTGGGTAGCAATACCGCAAAAGGAGATTACCTAGGTTACAACATTGATGCTCTAATTGAACATGACATCGGTATTGGCTCACTCGATCTGGAGGGGGCTATCTATAAATTTGATACTGATGGTAAGTCGGATGTTGCTTCAAGCTTTGGTGGAGCGGGTTCAACGGCTAATGTAGGTGGTATTGCAGCTGGTAAAGCTTACTTGGCGAGTGTTGCTTTGCTGTTCCCTCAGAAAATTGGTTGGGGTAAGTTTCAACCTTATGCGCGCTTTATGAAGTTTGATGCTGATTCAACGCAAGGTGACGGTGTGAGTTCTTTAAATGCTTCATCAAGTGATAGCAAGCAATACGACCTAGGCACGAACTACATTATTGACGGACATAATGCGCGCTTAAGCGCAACATACACTAAAAACAAGTTTGATGGTGCCGTAGCAAGCAATACCAGTACTGATAAATTCACTATCGGTGTGCAGTTGCAATTTTAATTACCATCCGCTTAACAAGTAATGATGTTGGCGCAAATTCCAAGTGTATTTGCGCCTATATTTCATATCAGCAATCTTTCCGTCATCTCGCCCATAAGCCTATTCTTAATGGCATAAATGTTATGCCAAGATACTTTATCGCATAATAAAATACAAGTGATTGCATTTTAAAGTTACCTGGATGCATATGCTCGCATTCAACTTATTAAATCCCTATTAAAGTGCATAAACGCTTATTTTGCGCCATTAAAGTGCGTAATGAGTTCATTTTTAAATCTATAAATTTATGTGAATTTTGCTTTTAAAAAAATATTTAGCGTCTAAAAAACCATATTAATACATTTTGATTGCACATTGATTGCATATTAATAATCTAATGGTGGCATATTGATTGCTAGTATTTACTTTGTATTCATCAGAAATGCTTGAATTTGAGCTTTCATAAAATACCTAATTCTATATTTTCAGTCAATTTAAACGGAGAAATACTATGCCAGCAGTCACTAAACCAGCTCATCAAAAAGGTGATTTTTTTGTAGATTACGAAGAAAAAGTATTCGAGGATGTTAAGGCTCAGCCAGGACAAAAAGCACTCGTTACATTCCATACAGTTGCATTCGAAGGTTCAATCGGCTTCGTCAACATGTTGCAAGCCACCCGACTGCTGCGTAAAGGCTTTGAAACATCAATTCTTTTGTACGGCCCAGGCGTGACGCTTGGCCTTCAGCGTGGTTTCCCTACTCTTGGTGATGAAGCATTCCCAGGTCACCTAAACTTCAACAACCAATTAACAAAGTTCATGAGCGAAGGGGGCAAAGTGTACGCATGTCGATTTGCATTACAGGCGCTTTACGGCCATGGCGAACCTTCATTAATCCCAGGTATCCGCCCAATTGCTCCACAAGATGTTTTGGATTTGAAATTACTGATGATTCAAGACAATGCCGTAATTATCGACACGTGGACTGTTTAATTTTTTAATTTGTATTTTTGATTTAAAGGGTTGGGTATTGATATGCCAGAAAAAAGAGTAATTCGCGCTGCTGCTGTACAAATTTCACCTGATTTTGAACGTGCAGATGGCACTCTCAAAAAAGTTTGTGATGCAATTGATGAGGCAGCAAGCAAAGGTGTTCAACTGATTGTGTTTCCTGAAACCTTTGTACCTTACTATCCTTACTTTTCTTTCATACAGCCACCGATGGCGCAAGGCGCTGATCATTTAAAGCTATATGAGCAAGCTGTAGTTGTGCCTGGCCCCGTGACTTATGCTGTTTCTGAGCGCGCGCGTATGCACAAAATGGTAGTGGTACTGGGTGTGAATGAACGTGACTTTGGTAGCTTATACAATACTCAACTCATTTTTGATACTGATGGAGAGCTAATACTCAAGCGAAGAAAAATCACACCGACCTATCATGAACGGATGATTTGGGGGCAAGGTGATGCGTCTGGTCTTAAAGTTGCTCAAACTAAAATTGCTCGTGTTGGAGCACTTGCTTGTTGGGAGCATTACAACCCTTTAGCACGCTACGCATTAATGACACAGCATGAAGAAATCCACTGTAGTCAATTTCCAGGTTCTTTAGTAGGTCAAATTTTTGCTGACCAGATGGATGTCAGCATTCGTCACCACGCCTTGGAGTCTGGTTGTTTTGTGGTGAACGCCACTGGCTGGCTAACTGAGGATCAAATTAATGCGATCACCACCGACCCAAAATTACAGAAGTCATTACGTGGCGGCTGTAATACTGCAATCATTTCGCCTGAAGGGGTTCATTTGGCACCACCATTAACTGAAGGTGAGGGCATGGTCATTGCCGACTTGGACATGGCACTGATTACCAAACGTAAGAGAATGATGGACTCCGTAGGTCATTACGCTAGACCTGAGTTGCTTAGCTTAGCGATTAACGACAGGCCAGCAACTTATACCAACGAAATGCATGCACAAATGCCGCCCTTTAATGCTCAAGCTACAAGTAGCCCATTCTCAACCAAAGAAGGAGTGAATGATGTCGAGTAATGCTCAACTAGCGCTAAATAATGCAGTATCAAATAGTCAGCAACTTCGTACTGAATTACAGTCAGTCGGTTTACGATTAATTCAAACTGATGTTGGCGTAAAAAGCCGTCGCGGAGGCGCTGGACCGTCAGATCATAAAGCCGTGACGATTGATGGCGTGACCATCATGGTGCCAGTACATACCAATACCGCTTGGAACTCGCCGTTTTTGGTTGAAACAACTGATGGAAAAAGCACGCTTAAACGCGGTGCGATACCGATTACTAGTATCAGTTTCCCAAAAACACCTAAATTTTATGCTTTAGCAACCACAGACGGTATCCCTTACTCTCATATTGCTACGTTGCATAGTGATGATGTACTAGCAACCACTGTTTTACAAACTTGCATACGTTATGAAAATCGCAAAAAAGCTTGTCAGTTCTGTTCAATTGGACAATCACTTGCGGCAGGCAGAACAATTGCTCACAAAACACCACAACAGCTAGCAGAAGTTGCATTTGCAGCCGTTAAGCTCGATGGTATCAAACACATGATACTTACAACAGGCACGCCTGCTACAAAAGATCGTGGTGCTCAAATTTTATGCGACAGCGTTGCTGCGATTAAAGCAGCCGTAGATATACCAATCCAAGTGCAGTGTGAGCCACCAGACTCTCATGAATGGTTTGAAAAAATGAAAGCTGTTGGAGTGGACTCATTAGGCATGCATTTGGAGGCCGTGACTCCAGCAGTGCGCGAAAAGATTATGCCAGGCAAGGCCAGCGTATCCCTTGAGTATTACATGGAGTCATTCCAGCACGCTGTTAAAGTGTTTGGTCGTGCTCAAGTAAACACCTATATCTTAGCTGGTCTGGGTGATAGTGCTGAAGATATTCTTAACATGTCTAGCAAGCTCATAGAAATTGGAGTTTATCCATTTGTTGTGCCCTTTGTGCCAATTAGCGGCACACCTTTAGAAGACCACCCTGCACCAAGCAAAGAGTTTATGGCATCGATACTTAAGCCACTCGGTGAAATGCTCATTAAAAACGACATGCGATCAGTTGATATTAAAGCTGGTTGTGGCAAATGCGGAGCGTGTTCAACGCTCTCTTCCTACGAAGTTACCGTTTAGGAGTCATGAAAATGCTGATGGAATCAAACTTATGTACTGCCATTTTAGATAATGGTTTTGCATCTTCATTAAGCGAATATTTAACCTTTAAGCAAGAAGTTCCTTTCGCTACTTACACTCCAGTCGAGTATTTAGTTAAGTGGGCCACTTTGCCTTGGGAGGAGTCTGAAGCGTATCAATTGCGGCGTGATGTGTTTTGTGAAGAGCAGGGAATTTTTGCTGAAGATGACAGGGATGCTACAGATGATAGAGCGCAATTGATTATTGCTTTAGCCTGCATTGCAGGCATGCCAGATCAGGTGGTTGGTACAGTGAGAATACATGAAGATGCGCCTGGTCTTTGGTATGGCTCAAGATTAGCAGTACATGAAGATTTTAGGAATCAAGGAAAGCTAGGAGCAACATTAATTAAGCTTGCGGTTACTAGCGCTAATGCAATAGGTTGCCATACGTTTTTAGCGCACGTACAAAGTCAAAATGTACCGCTTTTTAGACGTTTGCATTGGAGTATTTTAAAAGAGGAAACCATACTCGGCCGCTCTCATCATTTAATGCAGGCAAACCTTGATAAATATCCGCCTTGCCTTACGCCGCAAAGTGGTTTTGTTATTCAGTCTAAGCACTAGTTATGGCACTCGTAGATATAGTTAGAGCCCTGAGAACTAGCCGCTATTTTCAGCATAAAACAGATATAGCTGGAGTACTCGCAACCTTAGGCAACACGCTACCAGGTGGTATGGATGATATGTCGCAGGCAATCGCTGTTGGGGATGATACTGCTGCCATCAAAGATGGAGACGGTTATCTATTGCTAGCCATTGAAGGCTTAGTCAGTGAGTTTGTTCGTGAAATGCCTTGGTTTGCTGGTTATAGCGGCGTCATGGTCAATATCAGCGACATTTATGCAATGGGCGGTCGACCAACCGCAGTGGTCAATGCTTTATGGAGTGATGGCACAGTTAATGCCGAACAAGTATTAAAAGGCATGGCGACTGCCTCGAAAATATATGGTGTTCCAATTGTAGGTGGGCATACCAATACACGTGCAAATCAAGGGCAGTTAGCTGTATCGATATTAGGTCGAGCAAATAAATTACTTTCCAGTTTCAATGCAAAACCTGGCGATAGACTGCTAATGGCTGTTGATATGCGTGGAAAGTTTGAAGGCATCTATCCGTATTGGAATGCCTCTGCTAGGGCCGCGCCTGAGCGACTGAGAGCGGACTTGGAAATATTGCCGCAGTTGGCTGAGTCTGGGCTATGTGATGCAGCCAAGGACATTAGCATGGCAGGTGTATTAGGAACTGCACTCATGTTGCTTGAATGCTCAAAAGTAGGTGCAGTCATCAATATGAACAGTCTGCCTACACCACCAAGTGTACCTATTCTTCGTTGGCTATCTGCATTTCCTAGTTACGGTTTTTTACTCTCCGTCAGGCCAGAAAATGAAGCTAAAGTTTGTGAAAAATTTCACGAACGAAACCTCACATGCGTAAGCATAGGCGATGTAAACAACACTAATAACGTAACACTTACCAGCGACGGTGAAGATGACGCAGTGCTTTGGAACTTTCTCGACTCAGCATTCATTTTGCCGCCTGAGTTAAAGTTAAAAACAAAAACAGTTGCGAAGTCATTTTTAAATTAAGAATATTAAGGATCCAATTATGCCAGTTGTTAATTTTCATATTGTTTGGCCAGACCAAACCGAAGCGAAATGTTACTCCCCATCTTCTACTATTAAAGAGTACCTCTCGGAAGGCAAAACCTACCCCTTAGAGGAGTTTATGAATCTAGCTAGAGATGGTTTAAATGCTGCATCTGAACGTGTACGGGCCGTTTATGGCTATGCCTGCTCTTCCGCTCAGGATCAGTTGGAGATTCTCGAACACGATTCGATTAAATTTAAAGATATGACTGATGCCAAAGTTCAAGTCATCAAGTTTAGTTGAAATATATCTATAGACATCAATACTTAAGATTATAAGGAATTTAATATGTCAGAAATTACCCAAATCAATGCAGCACATCAATCAAAACCCCAACACTTCAGTGTGATTATCGTTGGTGGTGGGCAAGCAGGTTTATCAATGAGCTATTATTTACAGCAAAATAATATTGACCATTTAGTTGTAGAAAAAAACACAGTTACGCACACTTGGCGTACCCAGCGATGGGACACTTTCTGTTTAGTAACGCCAAACTGGCAATGCGACCTGCCTGGTTATCCATACCAAGGGGATGACCCGAATGGATTCATGGTTAAAGATGAAATCATTGAATATTTAGATGGTTTTATAAAGATGGTTAATGCGCCAGTACTTGAAGGTGTTGAGGTTAAGTCGATTAAACCAAAAAAATATAGTGGCGTTAATAATGGATTCGATGTGGTTACTTCAACTGGATCTTACACCGCAGATCAAGTCGTAGTTGCATCTGGTGGTTACCATACCCCTATCATTCCTAGACTTGCTGAGCGTTTACCCAATGGAATTAAACAAATTCATTCTGAGCAATATAAAAATCCACAAGCATTGCCAGAAGGTAATGTGTTGGTTGTTGGTTCAGGCCAGTCTGGTGCGCAAATAGCTGAAGACTTGCATTTGACTGGTAGAAAAGTCTTTTTAGCTGTTGGTGACTCACCTCGTTGCGCACGTTTCTATCGTGGTAAAGATGTCGTTGACTGGCTGTGCGATATGAATTACTACGACATGCCTGTGAATGAACATCCACTCCGTGAAGGTGTGCGAGATAATTCAAATCATTACTTAACTGGTCGAGATGGAGGTCGTGACATAGACCTTAGAAAGTTTGCTAATGAAGGTATGGAGTTATACGGCCGTTTGGATGGCTTAGAGGCTGGAGTACTTAAATTCGCACCTGACTTAGTTGAAAAGTTAGACGAGGCGGACCATGTGTATAACCGAATCAACGCGGGTATCGATAAGTTTATATTGGAAAATAATATAGATGCACCGCCAAGCAGTGCCTATGAGGCCGTTTGGAAGCCATCAGCAGAGCGTACAAACCTAGATGTTGTTGCTGAAGGTATTACAACTATAATTTGGTGCATAGGCTTTAAGCCAGATTTTAGCTGGGTGGATGCCCCAGTGTTCAATGGTAGAGGAAATCCTGAGCATACGCGTGGAGTCACTCCGCATTCAGGACTGTATTTTATTGGTCTTCCATGGTTACATACATGGGGTTCGGGGAGATTTTCAGGGATTAGCCGAGATGCGCATTATCTAGCTGAACACATTAAAGCACGTCAAATGCAATCCGCAACTCCAAAAACAATGGTTGCCGTCTAATGTATAACGCAACCTTGATGAACGTAAAAAATTTGTCTGTTGATAGTCAGACTGGGGTTTATTTCGCTGGAATGCCTCAGCTTGCTTATCAGGGCCTATCCGAGAACTGGTTGCTAAAAGAGTGTGGGCACAGGCATTGGATGGGGCTGGCAAGCTTGAGTGGAAAGCGCCAGCCAGACTTCTGTGATTTGAATGGCAACAAGTCTTACGCTGCTTTTACAGCAGTTCGAATCACATCAGCAAAGCTTCATGAGGTTGTAGAAAATCAAAGATTTAGTATTTCTAGCCAAGTATCTAAAGCAGGTCAGGCCAGATATTACAGCTCGCATCAACTCATATCTGGCAGTGATGTATCCCACATTGAAATGCTATCAACCTTTGTTTTCAGACGTGAGGCTGGCAATAATCAAACCGTAAGCCGTGCTAATTTCATAAACCCCAATATTAGCGAACCAGAATCAGAAGCAAGCGAATTAATGCAGCAAGTAAAGATAATTCGTACTGAGGTATGGGATAAGTATTTAGGAGTTCTACGTAGCTCAAAAAGCACACTCAAAGAAATTGAATTCTCACCATGCCCGAACAATGATTTTAATGGCGCTAATTTCTTGTACTTTGCTAGTTTCCAAGCATTTATTGATAGGGCCGAATGGGCGTGGTTTAACGCTAAGGATTTACCATCAATTTCAGACCGACATATGTTTTTCTATGGAAATATAAACGTCGGCGACAAGTTAAAGATAAGACTATGTGCAATAAATAATAATGCCAAATTTATTACACACTGGTGCGAAATATACGGAAATGGTTTAAAAATAGCAGATGTATTCACCAGAAAACAAAGAATTTAAACCAAATGAAAAATCAAAACAACTTAGTCGCATCCGCAAACGACCACTCTGTGTACCTTGAGATTAATCAATCTAAATCACTTTCAAGCAAAATCGAAATTAAATCGCTATACACGGCTGAGGATACTAGCGATTTACCTCATTTAAATAGCCAGCCTGGCGAGGTCCCTTTTCTACGTGGTCCCTATAAATCCATGTATACAGAAAAGCCTTGGACGATTAGACAATATGCAGGTTTTGCGGATGCAAACGACACCAACCGCTTGTTTCAACAAGCATTGGCAGAAGGCAGTCAGGGGCTATCCATCGCGTTTGATTTGCCAACCCATCGGGGTTACGATTCTGACCATACATTAGCAGGTGCAGATGTTGGTATGTCGGGAGTTGCAATTGATAGTGTTGAGGATATGAAGCGACTTTTGGCTAACATTCCACTTGATAAAATCTCCGTCTCAATGACAATGAGTGGTGCTGTGTTACCAATTTTAGCAGCATTTATAGTGGCTGCGGAAGAGTCGGGAGTTTCAGCTGAAAGGCTTTCTGGCACTATTCAAAATGATATTCTCAAAGAGTTTATGGTAAGAAATACCTATATATTCGCACCTCAGCCATCAATGAGAGTCGCGGCAGATGTGGTGGAGTATGTAGCGAAAAATATGCCGCGCTTCAATGCAATGTCGATTTCTGGCTATCACTTTCAAGAGGCAGGTGCAGATCCAATACTAGAGCTTGCACTAACTCTTGCAAATGGCCGTGAATATGTAAAACACGCCGTACAGCGCGGACTAAATGTAGATCAGTTTTGTGAAAAACTAAGTTTCTTTTTTGGAGTTGGTTCCGATTTTTATCTAGAAGTAGCAAAACTCAGAGCTGCAAGAGTTTTATGGTGTGAAATAGTTGAGAGTGTTGGAGGCACATCAGCTAAAGCCAAAGCTTTACGTATGCATTGCCAAACTTCTGGTTGGTCATTGACTGCTCAAGAGCCCATGAACAATATTGCGAGAACGACGCTACAATCTCTAGCTGCTATTTTTGGTGGTACACAGTCTTTGCATACTAACTCTTACGATGAAGCCATTTCATTGCCTTCAGAGGGTTCGTCTAGGATAGCCCGCAATACCCAACTAATTATTCAACATGAAACTGGCATATGCGATGTAATCGACCCTTGGGCTGGTTCTTACATGATGGAATCATTAACCGCAAATGTTGTAGAAAAAGTTAAATCTATTATTACTGAAATCGATGAAGAAGGCGGTGTTGTTAAAGCTTTGGAGTCAGGTTGGATAAACAGACATATTCAAACCACTGCTGCCACGACCCAAGCAAATGTAGATAATGGTAAGCATGTAATAGTTGGGTTAAATCAGCATAACAGCGTTGCGAGCCATCAATCCACCGAGTATTTAAATATAGATAGCTCGAGAATACGTAGTCAACAAATTGACAACCTGATTCAATTAAAATCAAATCGCGACCAACTTGCCGTTAAAAGGGCACTAAACAGCTTAACTAATATTGCTAAAACCTCAAGCGGGAACTTGCTCGACGCAACTATTCATGCAATTAAAGCGCGTGCAACGATTGGCGAATGTATTGAGGCATTAGAAAAGGTGTGGCAAAGACATTCTAAAGCACCGTCTTATGTTTCCGGCATATATAAAGATTGCATGAAGAGTAACGAAGGCTGGGAAAGTTGCTGTATCAGAGTAAACGATTTAGCAATCAAACTCAAAAGAAAGCCTGCAATACTTATTGCAAAATTGGGGCAGGATGGACACGATAGAGGCGCAAATGTAATCGCTGCTGCGTTAACTGATGTGGGGTTCGAAGTCCACCAACTACCTATGTTTCAGTCTATAGAACAAACTGTAAGCGAAGCAGTTCAACGTAATGTTGATGTTATTGGTGTTTCAAGTTTAGTCGGAACTCACCTAGAGTTATTGCCAGTATTAACATCAGTCCTCAAAAAATATCAAAAGAAATTTCATATCGTTATAGGAGGCGTAATCCCAGAAGAGCATATTAAAACGCTACATAGTCATGGTGTCGCTGCGGTGTTCAAATCAGGGGATAGTATTACCGATATAGCTAATGAATTAGTAAATTTATTTAACATCTAAAGCTAGATGCTATTAAATAATAATGACATAAGACGATTACGTTAGTTGGGCAAAGTCTTATGTCATTAATCCATCAAGATTTTCTATAATTGAAACTACTATACTCAACCTAATTTAGCCAAAGTCTCTTGAGTTGTCCATAACGCATTTGCAATAAAACGATAATTGATTATAGCGGCTAAATAACCATCTCCCTCAGGTGCCCGTGGACCTGCTGTTGCATCTCTAACTACAGCAACTTCAAATCCTTGTTCTAATAGTTCTCGCAAATGAGATTCCACGCATAGATTTGCCGCCATCCCAGCAAGAATAATTTGAGATACACCTTTCTTTCTAAGCTGTAATGCTAAATCGTTAGTTTCAGGGCCATAAATCTTATGGGGAGATGCAATAATAGTTTTACCATCCAATATGTACTGCTTATATTCGGGTAAGAAATCAGCACCTGAGTTTTCAAAACCTTCAAGTGTTAATGGTCCTTTGCGATCAAACATTCCAATACTATGCATTAACTTTTCCAACGCACCACCAAAGTCCCAATCATGGTCAGTTGGATAATAGTAATGAGGAGAAACAGCTACCGTGATGCCAGCTTTCTTTGCGCCTGCAAAGAGATTACCAATATTTTCAACTGTATTATTCTCGGTAATACTTTCCCCAAAAAAGGGCCATGTAACACCCGCTGGACTTAGAAAGTCGATTTGCGGATCTATAACTACTAAGGCTGTTCTAGATAAATCTAACTCCATGCCAGGTTTGGGCAAGACTGGATTTTTCGGATCTGCGTATAATGGATTTACATGTTTAATTTCCTGATGACTACTCATTTACAAGCTCCTAATTATTAAAATGTACTCACCAGGTGCAAATGGCTAACTAGATGAGTGAACAGATTATATTTTTTTAGTTACAAAGACCTTTTACTCAACGTACGGAATTTTTAACTGGGGATACCTAAATGGATGTTTTATCCGAATTCTTTGACCAAATCCATTTAAGTGGAAGATTATTTTTTGGAGGGAAGGTCATCGGCACACTCGAATTGGATAAGCCACCTGGCACTGCTTTTATTCACATATTGGATCAGGGAGGTATAGATCTTATCAGGCCAGGATGCACTACTATTCCGGTCCATGAGCCTAGTTTGTTACTCTGTCCGACGACCTGCCAATATAAATTAAGATCAAGAAGTCTATCGGGTAGCAACATCATCTGCGCATCCTTTGATTTTGGTGTACATATGGGGCAGACATTTCCACTTGGCATTACCGAAACCATCATTTTCCCATTTAGTGAAATTAAAAAAGGGATGCCTGCGATTTCCGCTCTAATCGAGGAGTTTAATGGTGATGAAATTGGCAGATTTAAAGCACTCAACACCCTGTTTGAATACATTCTAGTCTTATTGGTTAGAATGGCAGTGAGCAAACAACAAATCACTAAAGGTGTGCTGTATGCCATGCTAGACACTCATTTAGGTGCGGCATTACGAGCCATCCATGAACATCCAGAGGAGAATTGGAAGCTTGAGCAACTTGCAGATATTGTCTATATGTCCAGAACTAAATTTGCAACTTATTTCTTAAAAACGGTAGGCATATCACCAATTGGATATTTAACTGCTTGGAGAATCAAGGTTGCAAAAGATATGCTCTTAGAGGGTATTCAATTAAAGGTGATTGCATCTTCGACTGGATACAGCTCTCAGGCGGCCTTTACGCGAGCTTTTGCACGTGAAATTGGCATACCTCCAGCCGAGTGGGCAGGATTAAACAAATAAACGTTAAGGATGTGTCATAAAAAGACACATCACACATTATTTTGCCTACTTGCAGTGGCGTGGCTAATCTACGGGCTCTAAAAAGCAATATGAGGAATTGGTGGAACTTATGTCGTCATATTAGAAAATGACCCCTCAAAAAATAGTGTTCTAATCATGTCTTATGGATCGTGCTTATTTCCAATTCGCTCCTAAATACATGTTTGAGATGACATGTTCTAAACAAGGAGTCACAATATGAGCACTATCAATCTGTCGGCATATTTTACTAAATTTAGTACCAACACCACTGGCAATGCTTCTGTCGATGTATATGCAAAAGTTAGTAAAATTATGCAATCGCAAAATACAATAGCCCCAAAGTTAAATGCAGCATTGACCGCCGATAAAACAGTGCTTTCTGGACTAGGGCAACTACAAAGTGCATTGGCATCATTTCAGGGGGTTGCACAATCACTTTCTGGTAATGGCCTCAATCTATCGGCATCATCTTCTGCAGCAAATGTGTTATCCGCAGCCACCTCAAATAGCTCTGTTACAGGTACTTATGCAATCCAAGTGAATCAACTCGCACAAGGACATGTGTTGCAGTCCAATAAAATCGCAAGCCCAGATTTGGCAATTGGCTCTGCGGTATCAAGCAAGATTGTCTTCGAGTTTGGCACTACCTCAGGCAATACTTTTACAAAAAATGCAGCTATAACTCCCGCAAAAACAGTTGTTATTCCAAGCGGCAGTAATACCTTGCAAGGCATCGCTTCCGCCATTAATGAAGCCAATATCGGCGTGTCTGCCAAAGTGATCTCTAGTGGCACTGGTTATGCCCTTGAATTAAATTCACCTACAGGCGCCTCCAGTAGTATGCGTATCAATGTCAGCGGTGATTCAGCATTGCAGAATTTATTAACATACAATCCTGCAGGCGTTAAAAACTTAAACCAAACAGCAGCATCGCAAGATGCCACATTAACTATCAATGGCACGGCGATAAGCAGCCCAAGCAATACACTAACTAAAGCTTTACCCGGTACAACTTTGAACCTCACTTCAAAAGGGACAAGCGAACTGGTTGTTGCTCAAGGTTCTACGCAAGTTGCTAAAAACGTGACGGATCTAGTCAATGCTTACAATACATTGAATACAAAACTGAGCAGTTTGCAGCAAGGTGAACTGAAAGCTGACGGATCGGCTTTGCGCACGCAAAGTCAGCTCAAAGGTATTTTAGCTTCCAGTGCCCTTGGCTCAAATAGCACAACTGCACAGGCACTGACAAAGATAGGAGTTACTTCAGAGAAAAATGGTAGCTTGACAATCGATGCTAGTAAGTTACAAGAGGCTATTAGTTCGGATCCTGCCAGTGTAGCAAAGCTATTCACCAATAGTGGTTCAGGTATTGCTGATCATCTGGTCAGTCAAATTCAAGGAATGTTAAGTCCAGTTAGTGAGCTTAGCAAGAAAGTAGCGACTGTAAACCAAGACATTACGACACTTAATACGAAAAAAACCAGTCTTGAGAAAGCACTGACCACCCAAGCTAATGCATTGGTTAAGCTATATTCACAGCAAAATACACAGGGAAGTTCGACAGGGACTTCAAGCCAATCGTCAAATATAGGCAATTCGCTTTTCAATTTCTTAGTTTAGGGCAGTTTGTTATGCTCTATTCGCTCAAATGTGAACTTGGACATTATGATATATCTATTGAAACGGGTGAAGTCCAAATAGACTCTTACACAACTGTATAAGAGTCTCCAAATCTTACAAAGGTGGCCTTAAATCGCCCAAGCCCCCTTTACGTTCTAACAATGAACCTATACGGAGGATTGTGTCTTCATCAAGCCATTTGGAAACCAGCTGTATACCAATTGGCAGATTTTCAGAACTTATTGCAAACGGAACTGACAGGGCCGGTAACCCAGTTAAGTTAAAAGCAGATGTTGAACTCATAACATGCATCCAAGAAACTTTTTGGCCATTTACGATCAGTTCTTGTGCTCCATGAGGCGTAGCAGTCATTGGATTCACTGGGCAAAGTAGCACATCATATTTTTCGAAATATTTTGCAAATGCTGATTTAAGAGCTTCACCATTGGCTTCTGCCGCTAGGTAATCCGAAAAAGAAGGGTCTGCCATATCCACGATACCTTTGCCAATAAAATGTAATTCTGATTCGCGACCTGCGGCAAGTGCCTTTATGGAGGGTACCAACTCAGCATAAATCATTGTCGCTAGAGCGGATAATGGGTCATTCAGGAAAGGAAGGGTAACTTCCTCAACAATACAACCTAGATTAGCCAGTTGCGCGGCGGCATTCTTTACGGCCACGGTGATTTCTGGATCGACTGGTCCAAATGCCAATTCTGTTGCCCAGCCCACGCGAAGTGGTTGTCCTGAAATCCTCGTTAATCCCGGGCTGGCTTCCCTGGCATGCACAGCATACCCATCGACGCCATCGGTTCCTTTGATGATGGAGTAACCAAGAGCCACATCCCCAATTGTTCTAGCCATTGCGCCAACATGCCACCAACGTTGAATATTAGCAGGATAATGACCTGTGTAAGGAACACGTCCATGGGTTGCTTTCAGAGCAGCAATACCTGTGAATGCCGCAGGACCGCGTACGGAGATGGCTACATCACTGCCAATGCCGATGGGTGACATGCCTGCAGCAATGGCAGCTGATTCACCGCCAGATGATCCGCCGGGTGTCCTGTCAAGGTTCCAGGGATTATTGGTACGCCCTGTCACCAGATTATCTGTCTCTGTCCAGGCTGAGAATTCAGGTAAATTGGTTTTTGCTAGCAGGATGCCTCCGGCCGCCTTAAACCTAGCTACCGATGTCGCATCTTTTTCCGGTACATAATTCTCAAACAGCTTGGAGCCCCGTTTAGTCGGGACGCCGACGGTGTCTAGGGCGTCCTTTGCTGTGAATGGTACTCCATGAAGTGGCCCAAGCTTTGCACCGCTCATCACTGCTTTTTGGGCTTCATCTGCAGCATCCAATGCTTGCTCGCCCAGTAATGTAACAATGGCATTGACCTTAGGATTCACTGCAGCGATGCGATCCAGATGCGCTTGTACAACTTCGCGTGAGGTAATCTCTTTAGTCTTAATTAGACGAGCCAGGGTGGTGGCATCCATATAGTGAATCGGATTGCCTAGATTGCTGTTTTCTGTAGTCATTTTAGTTCTTCCAATCATGTTTAGTTAGTTTGTCTACCTACCAGTAGGTAGACAAGAAAGTCCATGATATACTAGATTTTATAAATGTGTCTATCTATTTGTAGGTAGAGAGGTGAAAGAGGGCAATATGACCGAGCAAAATGTGAAGCAAAAGATCATGGCACATGGCCGCACGACCGTGCAAGCCAAGGGTTACAGTGGTTTAAGTTTTAAAGAGTTGGCTAAGGATGTGGGCGTCAAAAGCTCAAGCATCCATTATTATTTCCCAACAAAAGGGGATTTGGGAGGGGCACTTGCTGCCCAGTACACGTCCGACTTCAAGGATTATCTCGATGGCGTCCTAGAAGAAGATTTAACTCCGGTAGAATGCCTTCAACGCTATACCAATGTATTTCGAGATACTTTACTAAATGAGAACCGGATGTGCCTTGGGGGAATCATGTCTGCGGAGCATCAGGAATTGCCAGTAGAAGTCAGGACAGAGGTTATTAGGTTTACGGAAATGAATGTGGACTGGATTCGTCAGGTGTTGTTATTGACGTTGGGTAAAAACGCTACAACGACTAAAGCACTAATAAACCAACAGGCCTTGGCAATATTCGCTGCGGTACAGGGTGCTCAGCTAGTATCCCGTGGACGCAATGATATATCTATATACGATACCGCCATCGAGACTTATAGATTTGTTGGATTGATACCATGATCTTGAAGTGCTTTCAATAACGTTCGGGACGAGTTAGTTGGCTCTAGTTTAATGAAGATCGTTAAACAACTACAAGAGCATATATTTGATACTAAAGAAATTACCCTGCTCAAACTATTCATAATGTTTCCTGGCTGAAAGAACACAATTTAAATATTTCAAATGTATTTGAATATTATAAAAGCTGACAACCATTGGGTGTCAGCTTTGGGCCCATAAGAGACCTTCGACTTGCCGTTCACATCAAAAAACGGAATAATGCGCATATGAATATTCTTTTTGTACAGATTCCTTAATTCATTCGTTATGTTCACAATCACCCATAGCTTAGAAGGATTTATGCGGTCGATATTTTTTTGTTTGTGATTCTCTTCCCGCTATCAGCATCGGCAGTTAGGCATTTGCGGACGCTCTGTAAAGTATTACTCCTTGTCTCCTGCACAGGTTGTGAGTAGACTAGTATCGTTACGTGGGTCAATAATCGATGCAATTTAACATCTTTCGTTAAACATCCCTTTAGGAGCCGCATTTCCACCCCGTGGCAGGAGCACTAAGTCGACCGCTTCCTCGGCATCTTTGAGAAGAGTCTTGCGCGGGATGCCTAGCAATGCACGCATGGTCAGGCCACGAACAAAATCAATGAGCTGGCTTGCGCGAACGGCCACAGGAAAGTCAGGCGGGATTTCTCCCGTGCTGACCCCGTCCCGGAAGCGATGTTCTACTAGCGCCGTGACGCCAGCCATTGCGTTCTGTAGGATCTCTTGGACCTTAACATCGTTCACGAGCGGGGCAACGCATAATGCGAGACATCCCTGGGCGGAGCCTTCTTCGGTCGCACTTTCGACGGCGGATCTCAGGAAACTGGCGAGGGAGTCGCGAAGGGTCTGCGGCGAGAGGAGTGCTTGCGTAACGCGCGCGCCCTTTTTTTCCGTATACGCCTGAAGAACGCGCAAGAATAATGTCTGTTTATTCCCAAAGATGGCATACAGGCTTGGCCGACCCACACCCATCCCAGCAACGAGATCGTCGATCGTCGCTCCGTCGTAGCCTTTCAACCAGAACACCTGAGTCGCCATTTCTAGCGCACGCCCCTCGTCGAAGCTACGTGGTCTCCCACAAGGTTTAACAGTATTTTGAAACATTTAGTTAGAAACTCCTTGACAGCGCTCGGTGCACCAATATATTCTAACTAAATAGTTCGAAATTAGCAAGGCGGCCCTGACTTCACAGGCGGGCTTGGTTCGAGCTTAACCCTAACCACGGAACAAATTATGAACCATTCTATCGCTCTCGTCACTGGCGCCACCTCCGTAGTCGGTTATGCGGCAGCCAGCCTGCTCGCCGCTAAGGTCTACTGCCAGTCCATCGTCACCGGGCGCAGTTTGGCTCGGTTAAAGGAAACGACCGCTCATTAATAACCTAAAAAGGATAGAAAACATGAACGAAAGTATATTAATAACTGGAGCAAATATTGGGCTTGGGAAAGAGACTGCCCGACAGTTGGCATTGAAAAAGGAAACAAAAAAGGTATTTCTTTTTTGTAGAAATCAAGCGAGAGCAGAGTTAGCAAAAAAAGACCTTGAGGAGAAAACTGGGAAAAAGATTTTTGAAATTATTATTGGGGATGTTACTGATGCAAATTCTGTAAGGAAAGCAGTAGAAGAAATAAAGGAACCTATCGATGCAATAATTTTAAATGCTGGTGGAGTAATTGGGAAAACGGCTGCGAATTTTACGTCTTCCGGTATGAATGAATTAGCTGCTACGAATATTTTAGGTAATGTAATTTTAGTGGAGGAATTAATTAAACGTGATAAGTTAAGAAAAGCAGTTCTAATAGTTAGTGCGGAAGCTGTTCCAGGAGTAAAGATGCTTGGAATAAAACCAGTTTCGATGAGGACTTCTTCTGTAGATGAGTTTGCTTCTGTTCTTGATGGATCATATTTTGGTAAGAAGTTCGATGCATTGCAGGCATACGCATATGTCAAATATGCAGCAACCATGTGGGCGTTATCAATGGCAAGAAAATATCCTAAGCTCAAGTTTATTGTTGTGAGCCCAGGCAATACAAAAGGAACTCAGGCGCCAAATAGTCTTCCCCCGCCAATGCGGTTTATGTTGAAGTATTTGATGATGCCTATTGTATTTCCTTTGATGGGCGGAATGGTGCATACGCTGGAAGTAGGAGCAAAACGCTTTGTAGATGCCATTTCGGATGAACGCTATAAAAGTGGCGTTTTTTATGCCAGCAAACAGGGTAAGTTATCAGGTGACGTGGTTGACCAAAGCACTTTTTTTACTGATTTGAAAAATACTTTATTTCAAGATAACGCCAACGAGGCAATTCACCGTTTCATAAATTAGGCCTGAAAAGTAGTAGTTTTTAATAATTCAAACATCACTGATTGCATTGGTCGATTTCATAAGTTAGTTCAGTCAGCTTTCAAGCTTCCAAATAACGGACTTTAGATTTGAGAGCCTTTGGGCCCCTAGCCAACGTTTACGTCATAGGAAAGGCTTTGCTGATGATTGCTAACTATTGACGTCGAAAATAAGCCATAAAGACTCGTCTAGAATCTTATCAGCATTTTTTGCGTTAGGGCTTTGACAGTTAAACACGCGTTATTTTCTTAAGCGGTAGCCGGTTTTAAATATCCAGCCTATGATAGCCAGCGCGAGTGCGTTGAATGTAAGAAGCATGATGACACTAGTTTCTAAACTCACATCGCCCTTCTCAAAAAAGCTCCAGCGGAACCCACTCACTAAATAAACGACAGGGTTGGCCAGTGATACCTGATGCCAGAAAGGAGGCAGCATATTGATCGAATAAAAACTACCACCAAGGAAGGTCAGCGGCGTGATTACCAGTAGCGGGATGAGCTGTAGTTTCTCGAATCCATCCGCCCAAATTCCGATGATAAAACCGAGCATACTAAATGTGATGCAAGTCATCACCAAGAAAAACACCATCCATAATGGATGAGTGATATGCAATGGCACGAAAAATCCTGCAGTAGCCAAGACAATGGTGCCGATAATCACTGACTTCGTGGCCGCAGCGCCCACATAGCCCAGCACGATTTCGATAAAGGAAAGTGGCGCTGAGAGGATTTCGTAAATAGTGCCGGTGAAACGCGGGAAGTAAATACCAAACGATGCGTTAGATACACTTTGCCCCAATACTGTAAGCATTACCAATCCCGGCACGATGAATGCGCCATATGGCACGCCATCTATTGCTTGCATTCGTGAGCCAATCGCCGAGCCAAACACGATGAAATAAAGCACGGTAGAAATCACCGGCGAAGCTATGCTTTGGCCTACGGTGCGCAGGGTGCGCCCCATTTCGAATTTGTAGATCGCGAGGATGCCACGATAATTCATTTAAGCCTCCACCAATTGAATAAAAATATCTTCGAGGCTGCTCTGACGGCTATAGATATCTCGTGGTCGAATGCCGCTGGATTTCAGGTGATCCAGCACTTCCGAAATGTCGTTGTCATCTTGATCATTATAGGCAAGTACCAGTTTGCTACCGTCATCTTCAAGTGTTAGCGGATAGGCTGACAATTCCATAGGAATGACCGAAACCGGATCGCGCAGTGCGAACACCATATGGCGTTTACCCATTTTTCGCAAGAGCGTGTTTTTATCTTCGGTGAGTATCAACTTGCCTTTGTTAATGACGCCGACACGATTCGCCATTTCCTGTGCTTCCTCGATGTAATGCGTGGTAAGAATGATGGTTACGCCTGTTTCGCTTAAAGAGCGCACCTGCGCCCACATTGATTTACGCAGCTCAACATCTACCCCGGCTGATGGCTCATCTAGAAATAAAATCTCTGGCTCGTGTGATAGCGCCTTGGCAATCATCACGCGCCGTTTCATGCCGCCGGAAAGCCGGCGAATCTGCTCGTCTTTTTTATCCCATAGTGACATGCGTTTCAAAACATCTTCAACGTAAGCCGGACTGCGTGGCTTTCCAAATAGACCCCGACTAAACGTAACCGTGTTCCAAACCGATTCAAACGCATCGGTCGTCAGTTCCTGTGGTACCAAGCCTAATGTCGAGCGCGCTTGACGATACTGTGTAATGATATCGTAGCCCGCCACTGTGATTGTGCCACTGGTTGGTCGCACAATACCGCATACCGCATTGATCAGAGTCGTTTTCCCAGCACCGTTAGGGCCGAGCAGTGCAAAAATCTCGCCGCGTTTGATTTCCAAATTAATGTTATCGAGTGCATGAAAGCCGGTTTCGTATGTTTTATTTAGCCCCGCGATAGCGATGGCATTAGTGTGGTCTGAGATCATTTTTGTACCATTTTGACTAAGAGGCTGCCACAGAAGGCAATTAAAGAAGGAGCGCTAGGATATGGCATACTTCATCATTTCATTCAGCAAGCCCGGAAAGCGCATCTTAATATCAAAAGTGCGCAAAACAATGCGATTTTCTAAACCAACTTTTTCAGTGGGAATTAGACCCGTCTCACGCATAATACGAAAATGGTGCATTAGTGTAGATTTTTCCATATTTGGGCAAGGCAATGCTTCAGAGCAAGACATACAGTCATTTTTATTAAGTAAATTGCCCACAATACGCAGGCGCAAAGGGTCGGCTAGCGCGCCAAGCACGCTAGCAAGGCTTATATCTTCTAAATTCGGGTGAACAAACTGAATCATAGGTACCATTATACTGCAGGCTATTAACTTACTTAAAAAGTACAAATTTCATGAACTATTTAATGATAGCTAATCATTTGAATTGAAATTAAACACTTAATAATCAAGTTATACTCTTCGCGTTATTAGAGATTAGATGGATTATCGTTAACCCAATTCGGATAGTCGATATAGCCACGATTTCCACCGCCATAAAAGGTCTCAGTATCTGGGACGTTCAAGGGTCCATGGAGACTTAGGCGCACAGGCAGATCGGGATTCGCGATGAAAAGCCGGCCAAACGATACCGCGTCTGCGTAGCCGCTGGACAAGGCGCTCTCTGCACGAGCCAAGTCATACCCCCCATTTACGACATACACGGATTTCCAGTGTTTGCGTAACTTCTGAAAAAGAAATTTCTGTGTGTCCGTCGTTGTGACATACTTAGGGTCGGGTTCAACGATATGCAAATAACCCAATCCAAGCTGATTGAGGTCATCTACTGCGCGGAGGTAAGTTTCTTCAGGTTTCGCATCTGACATGTCATTGAATGTGCCGAATGGTGAGAGGCGAACACCCACTCTAGATGCATCCCAAACGCTAAGGACAGCTTCCACCACTTCGCAAAGAAATCGTGTACGATTCTCGGCATTGCCACCGTAGAGATCAAGGCGGTGATTGGTTGTCGATTCAAGAAACTGATCTATCAAATAACCATTCGCAGCATGAATCTCTACGCCGTCAAACCCTGCCTTCTTTGCATTTGAGGCTGCAACGGCATAATCGTCAATTGTTTGTTTTATCTCTAAAAGAGTCAGTGCCCTCGGTTCAGATACATCGACGAAACCTTCATTTGTTATAGTTTGACTACGTGCTCGAATCGCTGAAGGCGCAACCGGTTGTGTACCATCCGGTAAGAGGCTTGAGTGAGATATTCGACCGACATGCCACAACTGGAGAAATATCTTTCCACCAACAGCATGGACCGATTCAACCACCCGCGACCAAGCTAACACTTGCTCTTCTGTATATATGCCTGGAGTATCTTTATAACCTTTACCCATAGGAGAAATCTGAGTTGCTTCAGTGATAATTAACCCAGCCGTGGCGCGTTGGGCGTAATACGTCGCCGCTAAATTTCCAGAAACACCATCGGGTCCTGCCCGATTACGTGTAAGTGGCGCCATAAACACCCGATTAGAAAGGGTCAAATCACCAATAGAAATTGAATCAAAAAGTGTGGTCATAGTAAGTTCCAATTAAAGTAAGTTTGAAAATGCAGAACATTTAATGACTTGCTTTGCGATGTCTAACACTTCCGAAGGCTCAGGACGATAACGATAATCTGGGTTCGCTTTCGAATCGCGAATAACGCCGCTGTGGTCGATGACAAAGCGGGCTGGGATAGGGAGTTGCCAGCCACTCGATTCATTCGCAGCCTGAATGTCCAACTTCAATACGTTGAGGTATACATTTTTCAGGTCCTCAGGGAACGTGTAAACTAATCCAAAGGCCTTGCCGATCACATTATCCTTATCCACGAGCAAATTGAATTTCAGCTTCTCGGTCGTCGCCTGCTTTTGAGTTCTATCAAAGCTTTGTGGAGAAAGTACGACGAGCTCGATGCCAGCCTGCTGAAACTGGTCATACACTTCATTAAGCGCGCGAACTTCTGCTGAGCAAAATGGGCACCAGCTTCCGCGGGTGAAGCTTACTACAAGCGGACCCTTCTTGATTAGGTTAATAGACGAGATGTCCTCGCCGTGTTGGTTTCTCAAAATGAATTCGGGTGCCTTCGCATCAGGCTTGAGGATCCTGTCAACCGCTCCGCTTTCGCGCAGGAATTCCATATGACCCTCCATTGTAGCGGAAGCGCTCTCCGGAAGGATTCTCGCGAACTTATCTTTTAGTTCGGCAAGCGTTTGTTCGAGTTGCATAAAATATCTCCTTTGTGACTTTGTTTTGATGGGCAATTCGCTGATAGGACTGCGAAAGCATTCGTCCAATAACCAAGTTGAATGACCATCACTGTGATGTCGTGGATTTTCTGTGTTAATTGTACTTATCAAAAAACTTGGGCAACGCCTGCATGAGGCCATCGCTGAGGGCAAAAATCTATCGAGATTCGCGATCCAATAGCACTTGTCTCACTTCGAAGCGCTGCCCAAATATCTTACTTCTGAGCTACGATCGTAAGCTTTTGAATCTTTGCTTCCACGAAGTATTTCTCCGCATTCGCCACGAACTCCTGCCCAGCCTCACCATTCATATGAGCCTCACGTGCAGCTTCAGTATCGAAAGTGTCAAAGACTCTATATACTCCAGGCTCACCTTCCACTTTAGCTGCATGCCAACTCAGCGTTCCAGACTCCTTTCTCACCAGCGAAGCCTCCTTCTCTAGAAACGTTTCAACTTCAGATTCCTTTCCAGGTATAGCCTTCAAATCAACAAAAAACGCGAACTTTGCCATTTTTATTTCCTATCTTTAATAGTTGGTATTAATAAAATTTAAATGTATATAATTACACCTCCGATACCAGAAGAAATTAATCTCACCTCCTAGTTGATCGAAGACGCTACTTTGACAGATTCCATTTGGTTGATATATACTAGTTTTTATACTATCAATTAGTAGTAAAAAGAATATATAGGGCGGTTATGGATAAACTTTCTGCTATGCAAACTTTTGTGAGAGTGGTCGAGTCGGGTAGTTTTTCCGCCGTGGCAGACGAATTGCGTGCCACACAAAGCGCAATAAGCAAGCAGGTGGCCGCATTGGAGAGAGAGTTGGGGACAAAACTGCTTGTCAGAACGACTAGGTCTCTTGCCTTGACCGAAGAGGGTAAGCGCTATTTCGAGCAGGCCCGAAGATTGGTCGCTGAAATTGCGGAGGCCGAATCTGCTCTAATTAAAGGAGAAGAGCAACTACGGGGCTGGATACGTATTGCTGCCTCGGTCGGTTTTGGCCGTTTGAAGTTAATGCCTTTGGTGAAGTCATTTCTATTGGCGCACCCCGATGTAAAAATCGACCTGCGCCTGCATGATGGATTTATCGACTTGGTTGAACAGGGGGTTGATGTTTCAGTTCGAATTGGGGATTTGCCCGACAGTGGGCTCATCGCAAGGCGAATTGGCACCTCGCATCGCATGCTACTCGCCCACCACGACTACCTACTATCTCTTCCCGAAGGTGTTCGACTCCCCGTTAATCCGGAAGACCTATATAAGCACGAATGTATAGTTTACATAGGGTCCTCTAGTAGCAATTTATGGACATTCACAGCTGGAATAGGTGCGTCGGTGGCGAAGGGAACCAACAAGAGTATTCGTGTTGAGGGGCACATTCAAACCAACAGCAGCGAGGTGCAACGCTCAGCCGTGTTATCAGGAATGGGCATTGGCTTTGCGCCCACTTGGTTATTCGACGCTGAGTTGGCAAGTGGGGAAGTTGTGCGACTTATGCCAGACTGGGAGTCACCCCAATCTCCAATACATCTCGTAAGTCCACCCGAACGCAAACATTCTGCCAAGGTAAGGGCGTTTGTCGAGCACGTATCTTCGGCCTTGAGTTCAAATTCCCAGACCTTCAAGCCTTAATTCTACACATTAGCAAACTCTCTTTCTTAATCAAAATTACTGAAACCTTAGTCCCATCCTCCTGCCGGTTAAGCTTGATAAATGAACTTCCGGTTTGGGTCGGCAGTGAAGATTTTCAGTGGCGGCTTTGAAGAAATGCGATTATAAAGCCCGACAGTAGACGGTCATAAAATTCGATCAGAGCCCATTAGAGACATTCCTGTTGATGAGTTTCACTTGTTTCTAGGAAGACATTTAATTTGTAACTTGCATAATGAAAGTTAATAAGATAAAGTTATTTTCAATATGAAACATACCAGCTTCAAAGGAATGGATTGTTCGGCAGCGCAAGCCCTAGAATGTGTAGGAGAATGGTGGAGTATTTTAATTTTGCGCGATGCATTTCTCGGACTTTCAAGGTTTGATGAATTCCAGAACAGTTTGGGAATTGCAACTAACAGTCTGACACGGCGACTTAAGCACTTAACAGAAAATGGCTTGCTGGAAAGACGCATCTACATAGAGCGGCCAAAAAGATATGAATACATCTTGACTGAGAAGGGTCGTGATTTTTTTCCAGTACTGGTTACGCTAACCAAATGGGGGAATCAGCATTTGGCGCCTAATGGTGCTTATGTTCAATTAGCCGATCGCCTAACTGGCAAATTGCTAGAACCTATACTCACTGACAAGCAGAGTTTGTTAGCCATTACTTATGAAAACGTCACCGTTCAGCCAGGCCAGGGTGCTACCGAAGGAGTCCTAGCTAGATTGGCATCTAGTAAATTAAAAATGAACAGTAGAGGCTAATGTGCATCACGTACTAATTATTCATGAGGTGGAGTCATACCCTGCTTGGAAGGCCATTTTTGATCAAGCTGCAGTAATGAGAAAACAAGCTGGTGAAATAAGCTACCAATTACTACGTTATGAAAGTGATGCAAATAATATTGTGCATTTTTCCAAGTGGTCTACGTTAGAAAACGCTCGGCGATTTTTTGAATCACCTGAGTTAATTCAAATAAGACAGAAAGCTGGCGTCAAAGCGCCTAACTTTATTTACTTAGATGAAATTGAGCAGCAAATTCTTTAGTTAAACTCATTTCATAAAATTACTAAATCTAAACATATATGTCACGTATTGATTACTTTTTACATTCGCCAGAACTTATTACAAAAATGCGCAATATTACTCAAGGGCTTGAGCAGTTCACTATTGATGGAAAGCTACGGGCCTTAGTTGAAACGCGTGTCTCGCAAGTCAACGGATGCGTTTATTGTGTAGATTTACATCTTAGAGAGTCTAGAAAACTTGGTGAATTACAACAACGCCTTGACAGTTTGCCTGTCTGGAAAGAGTCACCTTTCTTTGATGAGCGTGAAAAAGCAGCGTTAGCATGGGCTGAATCACTGACGAACATTGCGCAAACCCACGCGGGAGAAACTGAATACAGTACGATGAAACAATTCTTTTCAGATTTAGAAATTGTTGAATTAAGTATATCCATATCATTGGCCAATTTTTGGAACCGCATGGCTGGTGGATTTCGTCGTATGCCGAAGCAGGCAAACGTAGAATAGCTGACATTCAAAATCAGTGCTATGGCTATTTAGGGACATTTTCTGATACTTTTTGAATGCAATTGCGTAAAAGAAAATTACATTCAATTAACTACTCACAATCTTATCTATAAAAAATATTCCTAAGCATCTGTAAGTTTTAACCGCATCCGCCGACAAAGGAAGGTAATCAAGAATTACCTATTGTTACCTTAGGATGAAAAATGATGTCGAAACCAATTAGCAAAACCATAGATCAGTCGCTTGAAAAGAAATTTATTACCCGTCGAAATTTACTCAAGTATGTTTTGGTTTCAACAGTGGCCAACACATTGATAGCTAATGCTTTTGCAGATAGTAGTTCTAACCTTAAACCTGGACAAGAGCTATCAATAGAGAATTTCTCGACAAATGGGAAAAGTGAAGGTGTCGTTCGTTTGCCGCAAGTGGTTAAAAGTGATGCTGATTGGCGTGTTCAATTGCCGCTATTAACTTATCAAGTAACTCGTCGTGCCGGTACAGAAGCACCATACACTGGTAAGTATTGGAACAATCACGCTGATGGAGTTTACCGCTGTATTTGTTGTAATACTGCTCTTTTTGACTCAAAAACGAAATTCGAATCTGGTACAGGCTGGCCTAGTTTCTGGAAGCCCATATCATCAATTAATGTAATACAGAGCTTAGATAATAGCCTTGGTATGCAACGCGATGCAATATCGTGCCACCGATGCGACGCTCATCTTGGACATGTATTTAACGATGGGCCGCAACCCACAGGCTTGCGTTATTGCATGAATTCTGTGGCGTTGAATTTCATTCCAAGAACTTAACGGCTGACGTCAATTTAACACTTATATGATTTAAGGAGTAATCAATGTTATTCACTAAAAATGGTTGGAATAAAAAACTAATTTCTATAATAGTAATCGGCGCAATTTACACTTTATGGCAACCGCATTTAAAGGCAGGTGAGGCACCAACGATTATTGCTCCTCCTACAATTGATAATCAAAAGGCCACAGGAACTCTTCAAACTACAGTTTTAGCTGGTGGCTGCTTTTGGGGCGTTCAAGGTGTTTTTGAGCATGTTAAAGGTGTACGTAAGGTGGTGGCAGGATACGCTGGAGGAGACAAGAGTAGTGCTGATTATAATAGAGTAAGTACAGGAGCAACTGGGCATGCCGAGTCAGTTCGGATTACCTTTGATCCTGCCGAAGTGACATATGGTCAGCTACTGCACATTTTCTTTTCAGTAGCTCATGATCCAACCTTACTGAACAGGCAAGGCCCAGATTCAGGTACTCAGTATCGATCGGAAATTTTCTACAGTAATGAGTCTCAGAAGAATATTGCTGAGTCTTATATTGCACAGTTAAACAAATCTAAAGTATATCCACATGCTATTGCTACTCGAGTTGATCCTTTTAAAGGTTTTTATGCGGCTGAGGATTATCATCAGGACTTTTTAATTAACAATCCAAACTATTCCTACATTGTAATAAATGACTTACCTAAAGTAGAAAACTTAAAGCATCTATTTCCGAAATATTATCTTGATCATCCCGTAAAACTAAGTAACGTAGTCTTGTAAGAATTGCGTAAAAACGAAAGTTAAATGATATTAAATTAATATCTTGGATGGTTAAGGTATTTTTAAAGTTATGAGAAAGTTATGTCACAACATCTAACACTAATTAGTCACAAACTTTGTCCATATGTTCAACGTGTGGCAATTGTACTTAATGAAAAAGGCATTTCATTTGAGAGAAAAGATATTGATCTTGCAAATAAGCCTGATTGGTTTTTAAAGATTTCACCTCTTGGCAAGACTCCAGTCTTGCTTGTAAATGAAAGTCCAATATTTGAATCATCCGTTATATGTGAATATCTTGAAGACTCGCATTATCCTTTTATGCACCCAGAAGATGCGCTAAAACGTGCGGAAAATCGTGCATGGATGGAATTTGGATCATCAATATTAAACTCCATTGGTGGCTTTTATAATGCAACTGATAATTTGTTGCTAGAAGCTAAAGTCGTTGAAATTAGAGCAAAGTTTGAGCATATTGAGGCAGTCCTTAACGATCAGCCTTACTTTAATGGAATCCAATTTTCTATCGTAGATGCCGTCTTTGGTCCAGTTTTTCGATACTTTGATACGCTTGAAGTAATCAAAGATTTTGGCTTTTTTAATAACCTTCCCAAGGTATCTGCTTGGAGGCGAAGATTAGCTGATCGTCCTTCAGTCAAGAGCGCTGTGGTTTCAAACTATTCTGAATTACTTCACGATTTTTTCCTAAATCGTCAGTCTGCATTATCCACTCAAATCCGATCTGTTGAAGTTCAATAGCAATTTGCTCGACCAATAAAATATAAACTACCTTATACCATTTCATTTTATTTAATAATTAAAGCGAAAATATCCATTTATACAATTCCATTATTTGGAATTGTATATTGCAATTTATAGATATTCTTATCATTAGTATTATCTGTCAGAATTGTCGTAGACGTTTCTACTTTGATATATATTTAAGTTGAAAGAATAAATGAAAATTCCCGAGGTAGCTTCAGTTTTCCGTGGAAAAAGATAAGGTTTTACAATGTCCAATGCATTTTCCAATATTTGCTTTACTGATAGCGTTAAAGCTGCTCAGAGTCGATACGGCAGTCGAGAGCGTAATAGAGGCTATGAACAAATGGAAGAACTAAGCAGTGAGTTGGATGAACGTGAGCTTACGTTTATCGAGTCACGCGATAGCTTCTATCAAGCTACTGTTTCCGAGTCTGGGTGGCCATATGTGCAGCATCGAGGCGGCCCCTTAGGATTTTTACGAGTGTTAGATTCCAGCACGATTGGTTATGCTGACTTCACGGGGAATAGGCAGTACATTAGTGTTGGAAACTTAAATTTTAACAACTGTATTTCACTTATTTTAATGGATTATCCCAATCGAAGGCGTCTTAAGGTATGGGGTAAAACACATATTATCCATAAGGAGAATGAGCCTGAATTAATTGCTCGCCTTGAAGTTCCAGGCTATCGAGCGCGTGTAGAAAGAGGGATTTTAATTAAAGTTGAAGCCTTCGAATGGAACTGCCCACAGCATATCACTAGACGTTATACCGAAGCTGAGTTAGAACACGTTTTAAAACCTTTAATAGATGAAAACAAACGGCTTCGAGAGCTCATGCAACAGAAATAATAATGTTAATCAACATAATTTATTGAATAGGAGAAATGCTATGAATACTATTAATGAAACTCGCCCACCTCTACCCCCTTTTACTCGTGAAACAGCTATTCAGAAAGCAAGAATGGCTGAGGATGGATGGAATAGTCGTGACCCCAAACGTGTTGCTCTTGCCTACACATTAAATAGTGTTTGGCGCAACCGTTCTGAATTTCCACACGGAAGAGAGGAAATTGAAGCATTTTTAACTCGTAAATGGGCAAATGAAGTCGAGTATCGCTTAATCAAGGAATTATGGGCATTCGAAAACAACAGAATTGCAGTTCGTTTCGCGTATGAATGGTGCGATCAAAATGGCAATTGGTTCCGATCATACGGAAATGAGAACTGGGAGTTTGATGAAAACGGATTAATGCAAAAGCGTTTTGCAAGTATCAATGACTTACCAATCAATGAGTCAGAGCGTAAGTTTCACTGGCCTCTTGGGCGTCGTCCAGATGATCACCCTGGGTTGAGTGATCTAGGTTTGTAAATAACGGTTTTCCTCAGTGGATCGAATTATAGGCTGACATAAAGTCAGCCTATAATTGCCATATTAAGTTTTAAACGACTTTAGTTAGATTTTTATTTCTAAATTTTGCTGAATAGTAAATAACTGTAATGCACTAAGTGCCTTAATTAGCATTGTCGTAATGGTTGGGTCGTAAATCATCTCTTTTTCATTCAATTTTGAGCCTAGTATTGGCAAAGTTACAGATGCTTCTGTGACAATTAAAGCTGACATTACTGAAATAACTTCTCTTAGTGATGCTTGAGCATGAACTGCCCGAGGCGATGTATTAAACAGTCCAACTGGTTTGTTTACAAAAGCCTCGCAGCTAACCATCCAGTCCAGAAGATTTTTTAAAGATCCCGTAATACCATGAGCGTATTCTGGAGTCGCTATTAACACAGCATCCGATTCCATTAATTTACTACGTAATATAGCTACTATTGGAGGGAGTATAGTTTCTAAATCAGGATTAATTAGTGGCAGGTGACCGAGGTCAGTATAAACCTCTATAGTAATATCTACTGGCGCAACGCGCATCGCAGTTTGCAATAAGGCAGTATTATGTGATTTAGATCTAAGACTACCTGAAATAGCCAATATTTTCATGAGTTGCGTTCAACGCTTGCTGGTAATCTATGTGCACTAGCAAGCGTATACTTCTAATTAAGCTACTTTTTTAAGTTGGACTTTAGGGAAATCTACATCCGTTAGAGCCACATTATTTATGTAGTTAGTTAGTACATTTAGGGCTACGTTCAACACAATTTCAACAATGCCTGCGTCATCAAAACCAGCATCACGTAATGTTCTTAAATCTTGATCAATAACTTTACCGCGTTGTGATGCAACACGATATGCAAAATGCAAAGCGGCCTCAGTTTTTGGATCACTAGATGTTCCGCTGCGGGCTGCTTCAATTTCATTTACATCAATTTTAGCAATATTTTGGGCAATATATGTATGCGCAGCTAAGCAGTACTCACATTCATTAAACTCTGCAACTGTAAGTGCAATTCTTTCGCGTAAAGTTACTGGCAATACGCCTTTACCTAAAGCAGCATTCAATGATAAATACCCCTCAAGGGCAGCGGGGCTGTTGCTGACAAGTTTCATCAGATTTGGCACAATTCCTAATTGTTTATTTACAGCATCTAACAAAGGTTTAGAAGCTTCTGGTGATTTCTCTACAGATGGTATAACAAGTCTAGCCATGATAATTCTCCATTTATATGTTTAAAGTTTAGTTTATTCACGTTAGTTCTAGCGAATGGATCTACTATAGCCAATTACATAAATTAGAAGAATATCCTTTTATTGCAATATATAATTCCTTTAAATGGAATAATTATTAATATAGCTTTAGCTCATAAGTACTGAACTTGCATCGATATGCGTAGCTGAACTTTAGTTCGATGTAGCATTACATTTAAGTTGTTTGTAGTAATACTAAGTTCATCGCATATTTCATCTGTGTCTTTATCTAGTGCATATTTCAAAATGAACGCATTTGCTTGCTGCACGGGTATTTCTTTAAGACATAGATTCAGTTTAGCAATGAATTGTAGTTTACTTAAACTTTCTTCTGGATTGCTCCATTTGGCTTGCAAGTCGTCCTCAATACTTTCATTAGTAGGCATAAAGTCACTAATATCCACATCATCTTCGAAAGAAATGCTCTGGCATTCACGTGTGTGGCGACGAATTTGATCAACAATTTTGTTTTTTAGGATTCCCACTAACCAAGTACGCATCATCGAACGACCTGAATATGCACTTGGCCTTTCCAACGCAGCAACTATGGTGTCCGAAACAGCATCTTCCGCCCATGCACTATTGCGAAGCTTGAGTCTAGCCACTCTTTCCAGCATAGGCCGCATTGCGACTATTAGTTCGACAAATTCATGATTGACTTTATTTGGTTCAATTTGGTGTATATGTGTAATTGTTGCATCGTTAATGATATTAAAATTTAGACTACTCGATAAATCCTGTAGTTGAATATCACGCACATAATCATTAGAGCTTAACTTGCTAGCCAATATTGCATGTAAGGAGTGTGTAACTGGAGTTAAACTTGTCTTAGAATAAGCAAGATTCATGGTGAAGGTTCCGATTTTGTTATAGTTGGACTTGTGTAGATCGGCTGCACATCTTGTGAGTCAATATCGATATTGCTAGCCTTGCTCAACATGCTTGCTAGTAGATGCATGCCAACATGAGTAATAATTTCGACAATATCAGCATCCCTATATCCAGCTTCGCGAGCCTCGATTAGCTCAAAAGTTGAAATATCCCCCATATTTTTTGAGATACTCAATGCTAATCGAATGGCTATTGAAGCCCGTGCATCCTCACTTGATCCACTACGATTCGAGGTCATCTCATTTCCTGTAAGACCGACTCTTCGTCCTGAAACTGTATATAAAGATAAACAGTATTCACTTGAGTACTGTTCTGCTATAGCTAATGCAATACGTACCCTAGTCTGGGGAGAAAGTGATCCCGCATTTGATACTCCTTGCAGGCCAAGGAATGCTTTTAATGCAACTGGAGAGTTAACAAATACCTTGAGAAGGTTTGGCACGATTCCCTGACTTGATTGAATGCTGTTAAGCATTTTCCTTTGTTCGGCATTGGCATTTTTATGATCAATAATACTAATACGGTTCATGTTGGTTTCTCATGGAGCCTGAGGATTTGACCATTGCAATTTGCGCCGGGCTAACAGCAGTATCATTGAACCCACTAAAATTCGGAATATACGTTATATGTAATTCATAGTTGCGTGAGGTGGAATAATGAAGTTATATTTTTCGAATGAGAAAAGATTGAGTTATTTGTACTGCAACAGATTTAGACATCTCCAGAAACAGTCTTAGTCCAAATAGACTGTTCTATCCAAATATTTAATCACAGCTAAATGGGGGACATTATTGTCACAATTTATCGTAATCCTATAAAGTATGAGACACTTTCAGATACTAGATAAACACAGCATTTTTCTAAAGTAGCAGGGATATTCGGATGATTACTTTGTGCGGTTTCGGGGTTAGCAATTACTACAATAAACTCAAATTGATAATGCTCGAGAAAGACATATCGTTTGAAGAGAAGTTGGTTTATCCCTGGCAACAAGAGCTATTAGGTCAATCCTCACCGCTAGGAAAGATACCGTATATCGAGACAGGAAACGGTAGTTTGTCTGAGTCCCAAGTTATTTTGGATTATTTAGAAGACCTTTATCCAGAATTACCTATGTTTCCTCTTGATCTATTCCAGAGAGCTAAATGTAGAGAGCTTATTCAACATTTAGAATTAAATTGTGAATGGGTAGCTCGCCGTTTGTATAAAGAGTCTTTTTTTGGGGGTAGTGTTTCGAATGAAACTAAACTGGACGTTAAATATAGACTCACTAAGGGGCTTGAAGCAGTAACTAAAATATCAAAGTTTTCACCCTATATTTTGGGGGCTACGTTCACAGCCGCCGATTGTGTAGCTTTTGTACACTTTACAATGATCCAATTAGCAACCAAGAAAATCTACAATGAAAATATACTTGAACAAGTTTTACCAGATATAAGCAGCTACATGCAACTTATGGAATCACGTCCACATGTTCAAACAATTATGCAAGATCGACTTAATGCTATAAAAGCATTTGTCCGACTTAAAGTGAAATACGATGGATAGTTTGGAATGTTTATATCAGCTTGATTCAGATCAGTATACGCATACTACATTTAAACCGTCATTGCGAAATGACACAAAATTAAGGCCGGAAAAAAGTCTTGGATAAACTACATTTAATTAACATCTTTGTAGCTGTGGTAGATACCAATGGATTTGCTGGTGCTGCACGCAAACTCAGCATATCCCCCCCAGCAGTAACTCGAGCAATTAACGAGCTGGAATCCCACCTTGGTGTCCGCTTATTAACTCGAACTACAAGGGTCGTTCGCGTAACTGATGCAGGACTGCGTTATGTCACAGATTGCCGCCGAATTTTAGCTGAAGTCACCGAAGCTGATGAGTCGGTTGGCGGTATAAATAGCAGTCCCCGCGGCCGACTATCGCTGACAGCCCCCGTACTTTTTGGAGCTAAATTTATTACCCCCATTATTACTGATTATCTACAACGTTACCCAGAAATGAGCGCTTCTTGTTTATTCTTGGATCGAGTGGTTAACATGATAGATGAGGGAATGGATGTGGCTGTGCGAATTGGTGAGTTGCCAGACTCATCATTGCAGGCTGTACTTGTAGGTCATGTGCGTCGAATAATTTGTGCCTCTCCTAAGTATCTTGAAAAACACGGCATTCCAAAAGCTCCTGATGAACTTCAATCACATGTGATTATATCGGCAAGTGCAGTGACACCAACACAGGAATGGCGACTAATGGTAAATGGAGTTCCAAGTATCATAAAACTTCAACCACGACTAACAACATCTACTAACGATTCAGCTGTAGCGGCTGTAGAAAGTGGTTTCGGCCTTGTTCGACTTATGTCTTATCAGGTATCGGATCAATTGCGTGATGGGAAACTTAAAGTTGTATTGAGTGAATTTGAACCGCCAGCACTACCTGTACATGTAGTGCATCACGAAGGTAGACATGCAACTAGAAAAGCACGAACTTTTCTAGATATGGCAATTGAACGACTTCGTGCTGACCCAGCATTGAACTAGGTGTCATACTTATAGCCAGAAAACAGACTCACAAATGAATAAATGAGCCTGTTTTAAGTTACTTAGAATTACTCGTGTTTCATTTCCTCTTTTTTCATGTCGTCACCAGCCATTTCATCTTTCTTCATACCATCTTTTTTCATTGAATCTTTAGACATGTGATCTTTTTTCATCATTTTGTCTTTTTTCATTTCATCTTTCTTCATACCGTCTTTAGCCATATTATCTTTTGACATAGATTCTTTTGCCATTTCATCTTTTTTCATTTCGTCTGCGAATGAGCTTGAAATACAGAATGTTAAAGTTGCTGCTAGTAAAACACTTAATAATTTAGACATGATTTATTACTCCACTTTTAAAATAGGCAAAATTGCCAAAAAACAAGCTCAGGCACCGCCGAACCAGTTATATCCTTGATCTTCCCAGTAACCACCGGGATAATCATTTGTTACGTATATCTCTGTAATATGTTTTGGGTTCTTAAAACCTAGTTTTGTAGGGATTCGTAATTTCATTGGAAAGCCATATTCACGAGGTAAAATCCGGTCAGCAAAGGTCAGCGTAAGTAAGGTTTGTTGATGGAGCGCTGTTGGCATATCGATGCTTGTGTAGTAGTCATCAGCACACTTAAAACCGACATACTTTGCAGTAGTATCTGCCCCCACCATTTTAAGGAAGTCGGAAAATCGAACTCCACCCCATTTGCCAATAGCACTCCATCCTTCAACACATATATGGCGAGTAACCTGGCTCGTTTGCGGCAACATGGCAAGCTGACTCAGGGTCCAAGGCTTACGCTCTCGAATTAAGCCACCAAGTTCCAATTTATATCTAGTGCCATCAACATCCCGTATTTCATCTTCACCGTAATAAGCATTGAATGGAAATGGCTTTGTAATCATGCTTTCTGGATAAGTTGGGGCCAATTTATTTGGATCAAAAAGAAAAGCTTGTACTCTGTCATTCCAGCGCGATACAGACACAAGCATTTTCTCGGCTGAATCTCCATCAGTTAGCGCACAACCGCTAAGGAGAGATAAACTACCAAGGCTGAGTATTTGTTTACCAAACAATCTTCGGCTAGAGCTCTCTAGTTCTTTCTCGACTTGCTTGATAAGATATTTTGTATCTATTAAATCATTAGGTGAACGTTTGCTCATTTGTCCGCTCCTTGTTGAATGACCTGTTTACGGCTGAACAACATGGTTTTAAGTGTTGCTGGTACTAATGCCACCATTAGTAAATGAATCATTACAAAAGAAACAATGAATGTCATTGCAAAAAAATGCACCACTCGAGCATTGTCATATCCACCCATTAACTCTCTTAAAAGTGGAAATTGCACAGACTTCCATACGGCTAAACCAGAAATAATAGCTATGAAAATCCCAAGCATTACAGATAAGTAAGCTGCTTTTTGAACAGCGTTGTAATGGGTAATATCAGAATGTTGAAGTTTTAATAAAAGTGCATTACGTAAATCAGTGAACAACTGTTTGGGGTAAAGCGGAAGGAATTTGGATTGCATTCGACCAGATAAAATATTTACCATCAAATAAATCAATGCATTTATTACTAACATCCACATCGCTGCAAAATGCCATAGTATTCCACCTCCAAGCCAACCACCGATTGTTATGGATTTAGGAAATAGAAAGTTAAAAATAGGTGAAGCGTTGTAAATTCGCCAGCCACTTGTGACCATCAAAAATATAGCTAATGCATTGACCCAATGGCATATTCTTACATAGCGCGGATGAAGAGATATTTGCATAAAATATTAGCCTCTCTTAAGTTATAAACTAATTCTTCTCAAAAGTTAGAAAATCTAATTTAGGTTTCTGTATCGTTGGTCGTGCTGTGAATCATTTACTTACAACTAATTTTAATTATTTATTAAAAAATAATGCTTAGTTTTCTTAAAGCCACATACAGGTCCATTAAAAGCCGACCTTGTATGTGGTGTTGGTCATAACTTAACCAGCATGTTTACTTAACCAATTCTGTGCATCAATGATGCCATTACCTTTTTTGTCCATGGTTTTGAAGGCGGCTTCATGGAAACTTAGGAACTCCTCTTTGGTAACATTATGGTCGCCATCAGTATCCATCTTACCCATCATTTTCATGGTGCGTAGTTGATTTGCATAACCCCCAGTAGTGATGCTTAACGCAGTATGCCCTTTAACACCGACCCATTCTTTAGCGTCAAGAGCACCGTCTTTATTGGCATCTAACATGTCAAAAAGAGAGCCGTAGAATTCAGTGAACTCGTCTTGTGAAACCATATGGTCACCATTGGCATCAATCATTTTCATCATGCCCATCGTGTGCATCTCACGGTTGTAACCACCTGTGCCTACCATCGCATCCGCAGATGCAAAATTAGAAAAAACTACTGTTGAAAGAAGTGCTCCGACAATTAAAGCTAATTTTGTGTGTTGAAAAGTCATGAAAATCTCCTGATTTGATTATTTAAAAGTTAAATCCCAAAATTGGGAAATTGCACTAAGCAATCGTTAGTCGTGCCAGTCATTCATTTCTTACACATCAATCAAAAATATGTTTAGGAAATGCGTAGACTCATGCTTAATAACGTAACGATCCAATATCAGTTTTCTATATGTTTGGCACTTATAAATTAGCTTGCCACTTCATCTGAAAATGCATTATCTAAGCCATCACAGCTTTTACTTACCTGATCTACAGGTAACAAAATTATTACCTAGAGTATGGTTTTGAAAGACTAAATAACAGTTAATTATTCAGTAAAATGAAATAGTAAATTGTGTTCCATGAACACTATTCTGGAAAATTGAAGGTGGCATCCACAACATTTAAGAGAAATTGATTGCTAATAGTGTTGAATTGCATTAATAACTGACCCACCAATTGCATTTAAAATTGACCCACCC
>NZ_JAQSCU010000002.1 GCF_029945535.1 Methylotenera sp. | reverse complement strand
TTTCTAGTGCAATTTATATTGCTAGGTGGGTCAATTCTGAGTGCAATTCAACAGGTCGGTAAGTCTTATTTGAATGTCCGCTTCGGTGCTCTGTAATTATTTAATCAAGCCAATTGCAGCATCAACGTTTTAGCTGTTGATACATAGAGTTGGTATTTGCCTCAAAGCGGACATTTAAGTTAAAAAACTAGATAGCAGTTGATAGTTTTAGTCCAATGATTCCTGCGATGATGAGTATTAAACTTAATACTCGGCCTATATTGGCGGACTCGCCAAATAAAACAATTCCGGCTATTGCAGTACCAACCGCACCTATTCCTACCCATATTGCATATGCAGTGCCAACCGGTAAAGATTTCATCGCTATTGCTAGCAACCAAATACTGGTCATGATTGCCAAGACTGTACCAACAGTTGGCCAAAGCCTAGAGAACCCATTGGTGTACTTCAACCCAACCGCCCAAACAACTTCTAACATTCCTGCTATTACGAGAGTAATCCAATTCATTTTAAGTGCCTTTAAGAATTGGGTCGTCCCATGAGAAAATCAGATGCTTGGTCGTCCAAGCACTAAGACTAAGCGATAATTCTAGCACTAGAAGTCACTTTTGACTCGAGAGCTTTGGTCTCCAAGCAACCACTAGCAACAAGTCAACTTATGATTACCCCTGGATGCTCTCTAATATATTTCCACAATAGCTTTCCAAGTTATCAGGCAAGTTAGTTGGGCACACACCACACATCTTATTACCCGGCACTGCATAATCAATAAATTTTGGATACGGCAAATTCAGGTTATCCATTATGGCTATAAACTCTTCAACCTTCTTGTCGGCGCCTAATCTTGGATTCCTTCTTTTCTCTTGTGCGATTGTCGATATATAGCGACTTTGATAGTCATGCCCCGGGTAAACTAGATAATCATCAGGCAAGCTAAACAACTTCTGATGAATACTATGATAAAGCTGCTCTGCGCTACCGTTCTGGAAATCTGTTCGACCACAACCATCCACTAATAACGAGTCGCCCGTGAATACCTGATTATTTATTAGATAGGAAAAGTGACCTGGGGTATGCCCTGGAGTATGGAGCGATATGAGTTGAATACTACCAATAGTTAAAGGCTTATCTTCTTCAAGGTAAATGTCAGCACATGGCAATCGATCAAGAATTGGGTTAGCTATCTTGCTGCCTAGCCGTTTCTTTAGCTCCAAAGCACTGGTGATGTGATCTGCATGGATATGTGTATCAATGGCATATTCAAGAGTTAGCCCATATTTGTTCAACTCTAATAAATCTCTGTCCAGAGTTGCAACTACTGGGTCGATCAGAATCGCCTTTCCAGTTACCTCACACCCAATCAAGTAGGTGTAGGTACTAGACAGCGGCTCAAATAATTGCCTAAAAATCATGGTGAATACTCCAGTGCATTGCATTAGTTTACTTAATAACATATTATATAAATATATATTGTTTTTCAAGACTTTTAATGAGAACTTAATTTATGGATAAAGCTAATCTCACATTAGATTTTGAATTAATGCGCGGAAATGCAACCCATGCCAGCAACTTCCTCAAAACATTAGCTAATGCTGACCGGCTTCTACTGCTCTGCCAATTAAGTCAGACTGAAATGTGTGTGAGTGAGTTGGAAACGGCTACTGGGATAAAGCAGCCCACGCTTTCACAGCAACTTACCGTACTCAGATCTGAGAACCTGGTGAATACTAGACGTGACGGGAAACAGATTTATTACAGCATTTCCAGTCAAGAAGCACTCTCTATTATGCAGCTACTATATGAGCAATTTTGCAAAAAGAATTAGGGGTTAAATTTGATTAACTGGACTGAAGCAACACCTATCAATTCATTAGTAGGTGGAATATTGATTGGAGTGGCTGTCTCCATATTGATCCTCTTTAACGGAAAGGTAGCAGGAATCAGTGGCATCCTGGGTGGAGTAATAAAACTTAAGGCCGAGGATATTGGCTGGCGCCTATTATTTCTACTTGGATTACTTGTTTCCCCTGTCATCTACTCAATCTTCTTCGCTTTACCTAAAGTGAATTTTGAGTCTGGGCATTGGACAGTTTTAACTGCCGGACTGCTTGTTGGATTAGGCACTAGATATGGCTCTGGCTGTACCAGTGGGCATGGCATTTGTGGGATATCAAGACTTTCCATTCGCTCGTTGGTTGCGACGATGACCTTCATGCTAGCAGGAGTTGTGACTGTGTTTATAACGCATCACCTGATTTGAGTGAATCAAATGATATATATTATCTCTTTATTTTCTGGCTTGGTCTTTGGTTTGGGATTAATCATTTCAGGAATGACCAATCCTGCAAAAGTAATTGGCTTTTTAGATGTGACAGGTTTCTGGGATCCATCATTGGGGTTCGTGATGCTAGGCGCTATTTCGGTTGCATACTTCTCATCCAAAATCGCAAAGAAAAGAAAGCTCACTTACACAGGGCTGCCAATCTTACTACCTAAAGCTAATATGATAGATTCAAGACTCATTATTGGATCAGCCATATTTGGCACAGGATGGGGATTGGCTGGCTACTGCCCCGGCCCTGGGATTACCTCGATCTTAACAGGGAAGATCGAGCCTATTTTGTTTGTAATTGCCATGGTTAGTGGAATGGTGATTTACGAAGTCCTAGAGTCCTTGAAAGCCAGGTATTAGTCATGATATTGATCTTAGGACTGGGCTTGTTTGTTGGTTTAGTGATGGGACTAACAGGCGCAGGTGGTGGAATAATTGCGTTGCCACTCTTAGTGTTTTTATTGAACATATCTATTGTCGATGCAACCCCTATCGCTTTATTAGCAGTTGCGTGTTCAGCTTCCTTAGGCGCAATCATTGGTTTGCATCATCAAACAGTTCGATATAAAGCTGCCGTTCTAATGGCGATTGCTGGATCGTTGGTATCCCCGTTAGGTGTTTTAGTAGCTCACAAGATAGATAATCATTACCTATTAGCGATGTTTGCCCTCATTCTTATTTTTGTAGCCTATAAAACTGTCAAATCCCAAAACTCAGAAATTGACACGTCGTTACAAGATACACTACCTTGCGCACTCAACCCACAAACTGGTAGATTCATATGGACGAGTCGGTGTTCGATCTCAATTATGGTCTCAGGAGCTGTTGCAGGTTTTTTGTCAGGACTTTTGGGTGTTGGAGGAGGGTTTGTGATTGTTCCAGCTTTACAAAGATTCACCACGTTATCTATTCATGCCGTGATAGGGACCTCACTTGCAGTAATTGCACTGATTTCCACGAGTGTGGTGGTCAGTAGTATTTATCATTTAGATATGGATTGGAATATGGCCATACAATTTGCTTGTGGTTCAATGGCTGGAATTGTGATTGGTAAAGCGCTATTAACTAAGATTGAGGTTAACATCTTAAAATATGGATTTGCTGTTTTAACAATACTTGTTGCGCTAATGATGCTAACAAAATTATTTAACTATTAATGAGAAGAGTAGCTTATTTAAGAGACTGCGACATGCCCTCAGTGCAATTAACAATAGGATTGACTGTCTGCATCGCGCCCTGAGGCACTCCGTCAAGTTATTTTTGCATTTTCCGACAGGT
>NZ_JAQSCU010000001.1 GCF_029945535.1 Methylotenera sp. | reverse complement strand
TTTCTAGTGCAATTTATATTGCTAGGTGGGTCAATTCTGAGTGCAATTCAACAGGATACCTCTAAACAACTGGAGAATAGCACTATGACTGGATTAGGGAGGGATAGGGAGGCTTAATCAGTAATGTTACTAAACACAAAAAAACCTCTATATTGGAGCCTAACACAGGACAAGGTCTCCCTACCCTCCCCAAAGTGTCTTAAACCCAGTGTTAGCAACAGTCTCCAGTGGGGAGGGTTTAGAGTCAAGGTCTCCCTTTTTTATAAGAAAACATCTAAGTAATTAAAGGTAAGTATGAGTAACGAAGTGAAAAATATGTCAGGTGATACGGGTCTAGCTTTAGAGACAACCTCACTAGCGCACGATGAAATCCAAAAACTGGAGAGTACTATTGATATGCTAGTGGGTGTGACTAACTCGTTAAATGCTGAGTTAGGCAGCACTGGCAATAAGATGCATTACATACGTTGTGCAAAGGCCATTCAGGGCAACGCTGAGGCTATACGCAAGCTAACAGTGTCAATCTATGACATGAAGCTTAGAGAGCGTAAGGCTAATGAGAAGGACGTAAGCCCCAGTGATTGGGAGGCGTTGTAGGGTCAGGATGGGGTTATTGCGTGGCGATAGAGTTGATTGTAAGACTTTCTGTAGCAACCAATTTAAATTTCCTGTCCTTGACTGAAGGAGTTAAGTGCATAATGAGCACTTTATCGCCAAATGTACGTAGCAGTCTCCACTGTGTAGAAGTATCCCCATCGAGCAATGCGTATGGAAGACCTGAATCTTTAAAATTGATGTCTGCTTCAGCTTGTGAGTTTGCCAATGTCGATGGTGTAGTTGCTATTGAGATAGTGTATATGAGCATTAGAAGGAGAATTTGATCACTTTTCCATTGTGACTTTGAATCTTTCAATCGACTTATTAGCAATCCTGCAATTACTCCAGCAGAAAATAGAAATAACATTGAACTCAAGAAAACTAAAAATCTTTCGGTAAGCGGTGATATGTAAGTTTTGGGGATAGCTAGAGTAAATAATATTAATAATAGGCTGATAACACCTAACCTCAATCCAGATTTTCTCAATCCCTCAGATGATGTATTGCCATTCATTAGGGTTATTACTGAACAGATAGCTGCAATTACCATGAGAAGTATGCCACTAAGTCCCTGACGAGCAATTTGCTCGGATGAGAACAAAGGCATTACCCATGGTGCACCAATCTTAGAATAGTATGCGGTTAGGTAATTGCTGCCGTAAAGATAAGCTATGCCAGCCATCCCAGCCAAAGAGGCGCCAGCTTTAGTAATAAGTGATGAGAGCGAATCTATTGCTTGAGCTGTATTCTCATGTTTTTCTATTTTAGTGTTTGTCATAGGATTTCGCTTAATTTGGCTTATCTTTCACCGCAAGGGTTCTAGAATAATAGTAAACTATGAATTACCTCTTGGTCATTAGGCGAGACAATGCTTTATTTAATTCAGCTTCATCTTTGAGTGCCTGCGCCAATCGTTCTGATAGTTCGGCTAGAACCACACGGATGCTGCTAGCAATTTCTAAGCAATGCTCATCACTTCTCAAATGCAAACCATCACTGAGAGCAGAGTGCAGCAATGTAAGAGGGTTATGTCCGTTAATAAGTAGTGTCTGAGGTATTGCATCTTTTACATTCGCCAATGCTTTACTGAATTGCGTCTCTATTTTTGCATTTTCTAAAACCTTAATCGACTCGATTGGCGCCCCAACTTTCTCAGAAACCTTAATTATCTCATCAAGTATTCGGTTCTTCTGGTCCTCTACAACACGTCTGTAGTATACGAAAGCTCCGATTCCCAGACCTTGATTTTCGCATCGTCGTCCTTTCAGAAACAACTCACGATCAGGGCCGATTAGTTTAATCAGTCTAGCCGCAGTTGGCGGCCCATATTCAGGATTCTCACCGAACTTGTAGCACTTTCCCGAGTTAGATTTTTTATCTTTTTGGGCTGCGAGCGAAAATGTTTTTTCAGTCTTACGGCAGTTAGAACAAGCATATGTGATGTAAAAGTAATGGAAAGTATTTTCAGGAATGTCTGGCGCTTTTGCATCAATAAGGCGAAAAAATCGTATGCCATTACAAGAATCAGTTTGACAATGCAATTGTATTTCTGGAGTTACAAGCACATCGCCTGCATATCCTCCATTAGGATATATTCTAATTTTGGTTAGGTCAGAGATTAATGTCACTGTGCCGGGTGGAACGCTTTCAAGAAATTCTGAGAATGGAATTGGCGAGGGCTTTTCGTGAACTTCTGATTTTACTTGGTCATTCATAGTGCTCCAACCTGTTTTAAGTTAAACAATTATCTAATCGACGTAGTTGTCTGAAACAAAACATTGTTCGTTCGGACGTAAATCATACATCAAATTTTCTCAATCATAGATAAGAGTAATTACAAGTAAAGGAAACTTTGAAATATTTTAAAATCGCCTAAATGGGCTGGGGAAAATTTTAGATATGACATTGTCATATAAAGGGTATACGTCACCCCTATGACAATGTCATACAGCCCCGACAACGTCACAGCATATGACATTGTCATACTCACCTAACAGGCTTCATGCAGGTAAAGATTAATGCACTTTAAAGGCTTATTTTTTCACGCGGTAGCACATAGGTAGCACGAAGGATTTAGGCAATAAAAAAGAGCTAAGCCGTTAAGCTTAACTCTTTGATATTACTCACTATATTTGGTGCGCCCGAAGAGATTCGAACTCCTGACCCCTTGGTTCGTAGCCAAGTACTCTATCCAGCTGAGCTACGGGCGCATGCGCGGCATTATACTTGATGCTGCGTGTTTCTAAAAGAACTATGTGATAATTTTAATAGAATTACAACTTGGCGGAGAGCTAGGGATTCGAACCCTAGATACAGGGTTAAGCCCGTATGCTTCCTTAGCAGGGAAGTGCCTTCGACCACTCGGCCAGCTCTCCGTTTTATTACGCTGTTCAACTAAAGTTTCTTAATTGAGGCGCGATAATACTTGATTCGCGCCTAAAAATCAATCATAAATCTATGACTAAATTTACTATTTTTTAAGCTGCTTCTAATTCAAAAGCTTTGTGCAATACGCGCACTGCTAGCTCTAGGTATTTTTCATCAACAACGACTGCAATTTTAATTTCTGAGGTCGAAATCATTTGAATGTTGATGCCTTCTTCTGCCAATGTGCGGAACATTTGGCTGGCGATACCTACGTGTGAACGCATACCCACGCCAACGACTGAAACTTTAGCGATTTTGTCGTCACCACTGATTTCACGTGCGCCGATGTGGCCTTGTACTTTGTCACGTAAAATATTGAGCGCTTTGTTCATCTCATTTTTATGAACAGTGAATGTGAAGTCGGTTGTGCCGTCTGCGCCTGTGTTTTGAATAATCATATCGACATCGATATTAGCGTCAGCGATTGGACCTAAAATTTGGTAGGCGATGCCTGGTTTATCTGGCACGCCTAGCACAGTGATTTTGGCTTCGTCACGGTTGAACGCAATGCCTGAAATGATGGGTTGTTCCATGTTATCTTCTTCCTCAAATGTAATCAGTGTGCCGTCGCCTTCTTCTTCAAAGCTCGAAAGCACACGTAGCTTAACTTTGTATTTTCCTGCGAATTCAACAGAGCGAATTTGCAGCACCTTTGAACCTTGGCTTGCTAATTCAAGCATCTCTTCAAAAGTGATTGATTTTAAACGGCGAGCTTCAGGGACTACGCGCGGGTCAGTGGTGTAAACGCCATCAACATCAGTGTAAATTTGGCATTCGTCTGCGCCTAATGCCGCCGCCAAAGCTACGCCAGTGGTGTCAGAACCGCCACGTCCTAGTGTAGTGATGTTGCCATTCTCATCTTCGCCTTGAAAGCCTGCTACTACGCATACATAACCTGCATCTAAGTCTACTTTTAGATTATGTTGATCGATGTTGAGGATGCGTGCTTTGGTGTAGGCATTGTCTGTTAAAATTTTAACTTGTGCGCCTGTGTAGCTTTTCGCTTTAATGCCTAGCTCGATTAACGCCAGCGCGGTTAAGCCAATGGTGACTTGCTCGCCTGTGGAGATAATCATGTCCAATTCGCGTGGATCAGGCTCTGCCATGAGTTCTTTTGCTAAGCCAATGAGTTTGTTGGTTTCACCTGACATCGCTGAAACCACCACTACAACTTGATGCCCCATTGCTTTATAACGCGCTACGCGTCGGGCAACATTGCGTATCCTCTCAGGGTTCGCTACAGATGTGCCACCATATTTTTGTACAATTAATGCCATTTTTAGCTCTATAAGTTAATTAATCAAAGGCTACTTGATTAAAGTTTAGTTAATATAAATTAGTTGAATTATAGTTTACTGTTTACCCAGTCATTTACGCCAGCAAGTGCTTTGGGTAATTGGCTGGCATCCGTGCCGCCTGCCATTGCCATATCTGGCTTACCGCCGCCTTTGCCGCCTACTTGTTGCGCAACAAAGTTAACCAGTTCGCCTGCTTTGATTTTAGCGATTAAATCAGGCGTCACGCCTGCTGCTAAGCTGACTTTGCCATCGTTAACGCTAGCTAAGACTATGGCAGCTGATTTTAGTTTATCTTTTAGTTTATCCATCGTTTCGCGCAAGGCGTTTGCATCAGCGCCTTCTAACGTCACGGCTAAGACTTTTACACCTGCAATGTCTGTCGCTTGACTGGCTAAATCATCACCTTGAGATGAAGCTAGCTTAGATTTCAAACGCGCCAGTTCTTTTTCTAATGATTTTGCATGGTCGCTTAATTGCGCAACCTTAGTAGCAAGTTCGCTAGTTGGGGCTTTAAGGTCAGCAGAGAGTTGAGAAATCAATGCTTGTTGAGCATTAATTAACTTCAGCGCGCCATTACCAGTTGCAGCTTCAACACGACGAACACCCGCGGCTACACCACTTTCGGCATAGATTTTGAATAGACCAATATCACCAGTACGGCTCACATGCGTACCACCACATAACTCTGTGGTGCTGCCAATATCTAATACGCGCACAATATCGCCATATTTTTCGCCAAACAGCATCATTGCACCGGTTTTTTGTGCGGACTCAATATCCATTTCACGGGCTAGTGTTGGTGCGTTAGCAAGAATCTCGGCATTCACAATTGCTTCGACTTTGGCGATTTCTTCGTCTGTCATCGGTGCGTTATGCAAAAAGTCAAAACGTGTTTTATCCGCATCAACCAAGGAACCTTTTTGTTGCACATGCGTACCTAGTACTTGGCGAAGTGCTTTGTGCATCAAGTGTGTTGCGGAGTGATTGCGCATAATATTGGCGCGAGCGGCTAAGTCCACACTCGCTTTCAGACTTTCACCAACGCTAATTTTGCCGGTTTTTAAAATTCCGTGATGACCAAAAACTGCCGCTTGGATTTTTTGCGTATCCTCCACAGCAAAAATACCATTTTCGGCTTTAAGTACGCCATTGTCACCTACTTGACCACCAGACTCAGCATAGAATGGCGTGTTATCTAATACCACAACACCTTGTTCGCCTTCTGAAAGTTGGGTCACAGAAGCGCCATCTTTGTATAAGGCCAAAATCTTTGCGCTAGCTTCTAAAGTTTCATAGCCTTTAAAGTCTGTATTCGCACCATTGTATTCAAGATTGGTTGCCATTTTGAACTTACCAGCGGCGCGCGCCTGTTCCTTTTGGCGAGTCATAGCGGCATCAAATGCTGCGCTGTCTACATTTACCTCACGTTCACGGCAGATGTCTGCCGTTAAATCAAGCGGAAAGCCGAAAGTATCATGCAGTTTAAAAGCAAGGTCACCATTGAAAAGAGTGTTATTTGCTTTAGACATTGCTGCAAGTTCAGCTTCTAAAATCTCCATACCGTTTTCAATGGTTTCAAAGAAGCGGTCTTCTTCTAGCTTCAACATATCCATGATGCGTGATTGATTCGCGACAAGTTCAGGATAGGCTTCGCCCATTTGTTTGACCAAATCTGGTACAAGTTTGTAGAAGAATGCTGCGCGAGCACCCAGTTTATAACCATGACGGATTGCGCGACGAATAATGCGGCGTAGCACATAGCCACGACCTTCATTGCCTGGAATCACGCCATCTGCGATTAAGAATGAGCATGCCCGTATATGGTCAGCAAGTACTTTAAGAGACGGAATGCTTAAATCTGTTGTATTGGTTTCACGTGCGGCAGCGGCGATTAAACCTTGGAAAATATCAATTTCGTAGTTGGCATGTACGTGTTGCAATACCGCAGAAATACGCTCCAAGCCCATGCCTGTGTCCACAGATGGTTTTGGTAGTGGATGCATTACACCCGCTTCGTCGCGGTTGAATTGCATGAACACGTTATTCCAGATTTCGATAAAACGGTCGCCGTCTTCATCTGGGCTGCCTGGAGGGCCACCAAAGTGGTGATCGCCGTGGTCGTAGAAAATTTCGGTACAAGGTCCGCAAGGACCCGTGTCACCCATCATCCAGAAGTTGTCGGAGGCGTAACGTGCGCCTTTGTTGTCGCCAATTCGGATAATACGTTCTGCTGGCACGCCAATTTTGTCATGCCAAATGTTGTAGGCTTCATCGTCGTCTGCATAGACGGTGACGGTGAGTTTGTCTTTTGGTAGTTTGAAAACTTCTGTGAGTAGTTCCCAGGCGTAAGCAATCGCATCATCTTTAAAGTAATCGCCGAAACTAAAGTTGCCTAACATTTCAAAGAATGTGTGGTGGCGTGCTGTGTAGCCTACATTTTCAAGGTCATTATGTTTGCCGCCGGCGCGTACACATTTTTGGCTGCTTGTCGCGCGAGTGTATGCACGTTTGTCAAAACCTAAAAACACATCTTTAAATTGGTTCATCCCAGCGTTAGTGAATAGCAGGGTAGGGTCGCCGTGTGGTACAAGCGAGCTTGACGCGACGATTTGATGGCCTTTTGAGGCAAAGAAATCGAGGAAGGCCTTGCGAATTTCGTTACTGCTTGGGTTGTTACTTAGTTTGATTGTCATTATTTGTTTATCGTTGATTTTAATTACTATTGTATTTAATCATTAGCTGACTCATTACTACTTTTTTCATTGAGCACTTTTTTAATTACGTCAAAACCAAAGCCACGACTTTGTAAAAATCTGGCTTGTTTTGCCCAGTCTTCCCGGCTACTAGGGCTGGCTTTAAACTTTTTGCGACAAACTTCTCGTGCAAAATCCAGTTCATTTACTTTAACTTCTTCAACGGCGTCAGCGATTAAATCGTCAGCTACGCCTTTTTCTCGCAACTCATTGGCGACGCGTGCGCTACCAAATTTACTTTGTCTTGCATGTACTAGCTGCTCTGTGAACCTTGCATCTGAAAGCCAGCCGCGTTTTTTAAAGTCATCCAGAATGGCCGAAATGTCATCGGACTCTTCTGCAAACGGTTTTAATTTCTGGGTGAGCTCAAAGTATGAATACTCGCGCTTACCCAGATAATCAAGCGCCCGTTGCCGCAGGCTTTTTGGTTTAAATTCGATTGCGCAACCTCGTTACAGATTCAATGAACGTTTAATCTTCTTCAGAGCGTACTGCAGGCATTGCTTCGCTTAACGACTTCATATTGGCGCGGATTTTTGCGTCAATTTCATTAGCGATGGCTGGGTTTGATCTTAGGAATTCGCGCGCATTGTCTTTACCTTGGCCGATTTTTTCACCGTTGTAGCTATACCAAGAACCTGCTTTTTCAACCATCTTCAAGTTTGCGCCAAGCTCAATAATTTCGCCTTCACGTGAGATGCCTTCGCCATACAGAATATCAAATTCAGCTTGTTTGAATGGCGGCGCGACTTTGTTCTTAATCACTTTTACACGTGTTTCTGAACCAATGACTTCATCACCTTTTTTAATCGCACCAGTACGGCGAATATCTAAGCGCACAGATGCGTAGAATTTAAGCGCGTTACCACCAGTAGTGGTTTCTGGGTTACCAAACATTACGCCGATTTTCATACGGATTTGATTAATGAAAATCACCATCGTGTTAGTACGTTTGATGTTGCCAGTAAGTTTACGCAAAGCCTGGCTCATTAGACGTGCTTGTAAGCCCATGTGTGAATCGCCCATTTCGCCTTCAATTTCGGCACGTGGAGTCAATGCAGCAACAGAGTCGATAACTACAATATCAACAGAACCTGAACGCACAAGCATATCAACGATTTCTAATGCCTGTTCACCAGTATCTGGTTGTGAAATCAATAAATCTGGCACGTTAACGCCTAGTTTTGCAGCATATTGCGGATCTAACGCGTGCTCAGCATCAATAAATGCTGCTACACCGCCAGATTTTTGCATTTGCGCAATCACAGAAAGCGTTAATGTCGTTTTACCTGAAGATTCTGGACCGTAAATTTCAATCACACGACCGCGCGGTAAACCGCCGATGCCTAAAGCAATATCAAGGCCTAATGAACCCGTTGAAACCGCCTGAATATCTTCACCAATATTGCCGTCGCCCATGCGCATAATGGAACCTTTACCAAATTGTTTTTCAATTTGTGCAAGTGCCGCGCTCAGTGCTTTGCTTTTATTATCGTCCATGTATCGCCTTTGAATTTTGTTGCTAAGTTAATCGCATGATTATTCCATAAATTTGCCCCTAAAGTAAGGCTCTAGTGGCTTTAGATTGCGATTAAATGTGAATTAAGTATTTGTAAATTATTGTTTTACTGACAAATGCGCATACATTTAGTTTTCGCATACGCTAAAAACTCTGCACCATAGCTGAATTGTGCTTTGTCCTCTAGGCGGTGGCATAATGCCTCCTACGAATAATAAAAATCTAAATGAATGAGGAAATTATTTTGCCTTCGATATACGATTTAAAACCACGATTTCAAGCCTTGTTAAGACCTATTGTCAATGCACTTGCACGTGCGGGGGTTACCGCTAATCAAGTGACTATCACAGCAGTGATTTTATCTTTTATTGGCGGGGCTTTAATTGCTTGGCAGCCTTATGCCACTTGGCCTTTGTTGGTTCTACCTTTGGTGCTGTTTTTGCGTATGGGTTTGAATGCGATAGATGGTATGTTAGCTCGGGAGCATGCTCTACAATCTAAATTGGGCGCAGTATTGAATGAATTGGGCGATGTGGTTGCTGATGCTGCCTTGTATTTGCCTTTAGCTTTGCTGCCTCGCGTCTGTGCAAGCTTGATTATGTTGCTAGTGCTACTGGCAACTATCAGCGAAATGATGGGGGTGGTTGCCGTGCAGATTGGCGCAACCCGCCAGTATCAAGGGCCTATGGGTAAAAGTGATCGTGCATTCTGGTTAGGCGCAATCGCGCTTGCGCTTGGCATAGGCATGCCGTTTGGCGGTTGGGTGAACTGGTTGTTAGTCGTAATGCTGTTGCTATTAGTGATAACGATTTTCAATCGTGCTAAAGGTGCGTTAAAAGAAACAGCAAAGGCTCTGCATGCCGATTAATTTGCAGATTGCTTTGTGGGGGGTCGTCGTTGTACTTGTCGCAGGTACGTTGATTATTTGGTCAAAACGCGTTTTTCGCCCAAGTGACTCTGACCATGAGCTTGGTTTGCGCATGCGTTCTTGGTGGGTGATGGCAGGTTTGTTTATTTTAGCCATTGCCGTGAACCGTGCATTAGGCGTGTTATTTTTCGGGCTAGTGAGCTTTTTAGCGCTAAGAGAATATCTCAGTATTATTCCCACCAGAGCTGCTGATAAACGAATGTTGTTATGGGTGTACCTCGCTATTCCACTTCAGTATTTATGGGTTTGGCTGGGGTGGTATGGCATGTTTATCATTTTCATTCCCGTCTATATGTTTTTGTTGATGCCGCTTCGCATGCTGATAGGTGGCGAAACACAAGGTTTTTTGAAAGCCGTTGGCACTTTGCACTGGGGGCTGATGACAACAGTATTTTCACTCTCTCATGCGGCGTATTTACTTGCATTGCCTAATCAGGTTAATCCAGCGGCAGGTAGCGCGGGCATACTTTTATTTTTGGTGTTTCTTACACAATTCAATGACATCATGCAGTATGTCTGGGGTAAGTTGCTGGCTAGCATCAAGGTGATTCCTAAGGTTAGTCCTAATAAAACTTTAGGTGGTTTACTAGGTGGTATTGCAACGACTACTTTTTTGTCGTGGTTGCTAGCGCCCTATTTAACGCCACTAGTCGGCTGGGAACCTCTTGCAGCAGGCGTGTTGATTGGGTTGGCTGGTTTTGTGGGGGATGTGAGTATTTCAGCGGTGAAGCGCGACTTGGGTCTTAAAGATACTGGCAATCTGATTCCAGGTCACGGTGGTATTCTTGACCGTGTTGACAGCCTGACCTATACCGCGCCATTGTTTTTTCATTTTGTGTATTATCTGCACTATTGAAACTGCAAATTTAAAATTTGCATCATGAAAAGGGAGATTGATCGTATGTTGAAAAAATTATTAGTAATCGTTTGCTTGTTAATGAGTAGCACGAGCTTTGCTGCCACTGAAGAACCTAACCATGCGATACATGAAGAACTACGTGGATTATTGCAGGGCATAGAAACTGCGATTAATACTGAAAAATATAGTGATTTAAAACAATATTTTGATGACAAGTTAAAAATAACTACCATCAATCAAAATGTAATTTCTACGCCAGAGGGCATAGATGCTTACTTTAAAGACTGGTTTGGCACAGGTGGCTATTTGAAAAAATTAGACATTAAGTTAACGCCAGATGCTTTGACAGAATTATATGGCGACCCTGCAAACCCAAGTTGGGGCTTAGTTTACGGTAGTGGCACGGAAAATTACCAATTAGTGGATGGCCGTAATTTAGCCATGAAAACGCGCTGGACCGCGACGGTAGTCAAAGAGGCTGATGGTAAATGGCGCATATTAGCTTTGCATATAGGTACCAACTTTTATGACAATCCTATTTTTGCGGCAGTAAAAGACTCAACTAAATATTATGCAATTGGCGGCTTAGCGCTTGGTTTGCTACTAGGCGTGTTGGGCATGATATTTTTACGTCGTAAAAAATCTTAGTTTAATTTGAATGATTTTAATCAATGGTGCGTTATTGAGAAATAACTCACCATTTATTTTATGTTGATTGTTAGCAAATTCCCGCCTAGCTTTAATTGCGTCGTTCGGCATGCCTATCAACTCATTTTGACCACTTAATTTTACAAAGCGCTTGACACATAAAACTAAATAACTAATTATATAGTTATGTTATAAAATGATTTTAGTTTAAATCTTAATAAATGGAATTTGTCATGATTAGAGTAGCAGAAGAGCATACCTTTACCGCGATAGATGGTGCTGAGATTTTTTATCGCCATTGGCCAAGTCAGCAGCAGGGTAATAACAAACGAGCAATCATTTTATTCCATCGTGGGCATGAGCATTCTGGCCGTCAGCAAGATGTGGTGGATGGTTTAAATATGCCTGATTATGATTGTTTCGCTTGGGACGCTCGTGGCTTAGGTAAGTCTCCCGGTGTGCGTGGTTATGCAGAAAACTTTGGCGTGCTGGTCAAAGATGCTGATGTTTTTGCGCAGCATATATGCAATACATATGGCTTTAAGTTGGAGGATATTTCAGTCATTGCGCAAAGCGTTGGCGGGGTGATTGCTGCAGCTTGGGTACACGATTACGCGCCGAATATTCGCAGTTTGGTATTAGCCTCGCCTGCACTAAAAGTGAAATTGTATGTGCCGTTTGCTAGAGCTTCTCTTGCCATAATGCAAACGTTAGGGCTTACAAAATTAGTGCCTGCACTGGCTTTTGTGAATTCTTATGTCAAAGCCAAATGGTTAACTCACGATGAAGTACGCATAGCCTCATACGATAATGACCCATTAATTACCCGCCCAATTGCTGTGAATATATTGCTGGAGTTGTACAGCACAGCGGAGCGTTTGGTTAAAGATGCGGCGGCAATTACCACGCCAACGCAGTTTTTAGTGTCAGGTAGCGATTGGGTGGTGCATCAACAGCCAGTAAAAGACTTATATGAAAAGTTAGGTGCTAGCACTAAGGAGTATCACGAGTTTGAGGGCTTTTTTCACGATACGCTGGGTGAAAAAGATCGCCATTTACCATTAGCAAAGGCGCGTGAATTTATAGAAAAGCAGTTTCTAACTCCATTTACTGAGCCTAACTTAATCAAAGCAGACCTTTCAGGCTATACCTTTGATGAAGCCGAGCAACTGAAAAAGCCTTTACCTACTTTCAGTCTGAAAAATCTATACTTTGCAGCTACCCGAGCTAACATTCGATTTGGCAGCAATATGTCCCATGGTTTGAAGCTGGGTGTGGATACTGGCTTTGATTCTGGCAGCACGCTGGATTATGTTTACGAAAATATAGCTCGAAGCAGAACATTTGTAGGTGGTGCTTTGGGTGAAATTATTGACCGTACTTACCTCAATGCCATAGGCTGGCGCGGTATTCGTGTACGTAAAGTACATAATGAAGCGATCTTGGCAAAAGCCGCAGCATTGTTGCGAGAAGCTCAAAAGCCAGTGCGTATGATGGATATTGCAGCTGGGCATGGTCGTTATGTTTTAGATGCAGCGCTAGCGGTAAAAGCTGACAGTGTATTAATGCGCGATTATAGCGAGCTGAATGTGACTGCTGGCCGTGCAATGATTAAGAAGCATGATTTAGAAAACATCGCTCAATTTGAATTAGCCGATGCGTTTGATGCAGCTTCAATTGCAGCAGTTACGCCTAAACCAACATTAGCGATTGTGTCTGGCTTATATGAATTATTTCCTGAAAATTCATTAATACAAACATCGCTAAAAGGCGTTCATGCAGCTTTAGAAGATGATGGATACTTAGTGTATACCAATCAACCATGGCATCCTCAACTGGAGTTGATTGCGCGAACACTCACCAGTCATCGCCAAAATAAAGCGTGGGTAATGCGTAGACGCACACAGCGAGAGATGGATCAATTGGTGGCAGAAGCAGGTTTTGAGAAGATTGACCAATTGACCGATACTTGGGGAATATTCAGTGTATCGCTAGCAAAACGTCGTTAAGTTTATGCAAATCAAGAACCCACCTATCTTATGGAAGAGCGGCGCCATTTGGTTAGCGCTTCTAGGACCATTCTTTTTTCTAAGTTATGGTTGGGTGAATTACTACACCAGTGGGCGTAGCGATGTTGGCGTGATAGTTGAAGCTTGGGAGCATCAGTTACCATTTGTACCGTGGTTGATGCTGCCTTATATGTCGATTGATGCATTTTATGCAGCCTCGTTATTTTTGTTTCGTAAGCGCAGCACACTGGATAGGCATGCGCTCAGGCTCTTGCTGGCTACGGTAGTTTCGCTTATCGGCTTTTTGCTGTATCCACTGCAGTTCTCTTTTGAAGTGCCGAAAGCCGAAGGGTTTAATGGCGCATTGCAGGCAATTTTGCTGGGCTTTGATAAGCCATATAACCAAGCACCCTCATTACATATCAGTCTGCTGATAGTCTTGTGGGAGTTGTACGCTAAGCGCCTGCAAGGCTTTGCGCGTATGGCTTTGCACATTTGGTTTTTTGCCATTGCCGCTTCTGTGCTGCTGGTTTATCAGCATCATTTTATTGATGTTTGGACAGGTGCTTTGGTGGGCGTTGCTTGTTTGTATCTGATTCCAGATCAGCCATTCTCATGGCGTTGGCAGAAACCAACTGCGCAAATGAGGCAGCTAGCAATGCGCTATGCTCTATTAGCAGCATGCACGATAGTTGCATCAATGCTTGCTCATCAGGTTTCAGTTTTACTCGCGGCTATTTTTATGTGGACGACTATTGCATTAACGCTCATAAGTTTTGCATATTTGGGATTTGAGCAACAGGTATTTCAGCGGGATAGCCTATCCGTCAGGCGTGGCAATATGCGTTGGCCAGCCAAATTTTTATTGGCACCGTATTTATTTTTAAGTTGGTGTAGCTATCGCATGTATACCAAGCGTCGATTTTTACCCAATAAAATTCATAGTAATGTGTGGCTGGGAGCCTTTCCAAGAACTGCAGTGAGCAATCTTGGCATAAATTGGCATGGTGTGATGGATTTAACCAATGAGTTTCCAGCTTCTGTACTTAAGGCCCCAATTCAAAAATATCTGCCAGTTTTAGATTTAACGCCACCTAAGCCGAAAACCCTAGTCCGTGCAGTGCGTTGGTTAGAGCGTACACAACAGCAAGGTGACGTGTTGGTGCACTGTGCTTTGGGATTGTCGCGAAGTAGCAGTGTAGTAGCTTGCTGGCTAGTTTGGCGTGGGCATGCTGATAGTGTTCAACAGGCCATTGCTATGATAGATACTAAGAGAGTAGGTGTAGTTTTAAGCAAAGAGCATGAAGCTAATATCGAACAAGCGCTAAAAGAGTTGGATTGAGATGAGTGATTCTGAGTTAAGCCACACTAAGCCTAAAGTGCATGCAAAATTAAGCGTGATTCTGTCTCTGCTCAAAGCATTTAAATTAGCCGAGCTGCTTGCTTTGGCGAATAATCTGCTTGCAATCGTTACTTTCATGTATTCACCCGTATTGCTACTCAAAGCGATGGCATCGTTAATATTAGCAGTGGGTTTGGGAATTTTTTACTTTGCGCTACGTATACGCATAGATATTACTTTGTTTGAGCGTTGGGACAGCATTGAGATTAGCCAGTTAGACAATGTGCTTAGCAACATTAACCCAAAGTATCAGGCAGGAAGAACGCTAGACGAGCGATTACGAGGCAGTTATAGGCTATCTAACCGTGGGTTGGGGTTGTTATTTGTGCAATTTTGTTTGCTGATCACTGCAGTTTGGTTGGCTTAATTTGAGCAATTGTTCATAGTCATTTAGTCATCAGGTCAACCAAATGTAAGTTAATACGTTTTTTAATCTCACAAACTGTATTTTGTGATTGGAGATAAAAAATGAAATTATTACGTTCTGCTGTTATTGCTTTAGCCATTGGTGTGGCTTCTATATCTACTGCATCTGCGCGAGATTCTTTTAGCTTGGGTGTTAACATCGGCGGCTATGGATATGCGCCACCAGTTGCTTATTATCCTGCACCGCCCGTGGTGTATTACAGTCAACCTGTTTATTACCGTGCTCCACAGCCTGTGTATTATCAGCCTGCTGTTTCACACCAGTACTACAATGTAGGATACCGTGATTATGATAGAGGCTGGCGTCACGAAGGTCGTGAGCATCATGGTTGGGGTCATGGCGGTGGTGATCGAGGCGATTGGAATCGCGGAGGTCACGATGAAGGCCATCATGGCGGTCACCGCTAGTTTTAATGCTCTAATCTTTACCGTTTAACCTGTCGATAAGCCCCGTCATTAACTCGATGGTGGCTTGTTGACGGATCTCTTGACGATTACCTTTAAAGTGTTTGGTTGTAGTTGATGTGGGTTTGTGAGCACCAGCCCAAGCAAAACAAACGGTACCGACAGGCTTTTCAGGCGTGCCACCATCAGGGCCAGCAATGCCCGTGATGCTACCAGTCATTTGAGCTTGACTATTTTTTAATGCGCCATTAGCCATCTCAATGGCGATTTGTTCGCTTACTGCGCCAAATTTTTCTAACGTTAGACTAGATACACCCAACACCTCAACTTTTGCTTGGTTACTGTAAGTCACAAAGCCGCGGTCAAACCATGCTGAACTTCCAGCTATGCCGGTGACGGCTTGAGCGACCATTCCCCCTGTGCAGGATTCAGCTAAAGCTAATATATAGCCTCGCGCTTTAAGTGCGGCGCCTAGTTCGGAAGCTAAATTTGATAAAGCAACATCATCCATGTGCAACCGCCCATTGCAAACCCTGCAAGCCAATAATGGCATAGATTGCAGCGAGTAAATCATCAAACATTACGCCAAAACCGTTTTTGAGTTTGGCATCAAATTGCCTGATGGGGAAGGGTTTCCAAATATCAAACAACCTAAATAGTAAAAATGCCACAATCCACCACTGCCATTGGTTAGGTGTGAAAGCGAGTACTAACATCATGGCGACAATTTCGTCCCAAACAATGCCGCCATGATCTGATACACCAAGCGCTTTACCGGTTACGCCGCAAAAATAAATGCCAATTAAAAATAAAGCAGAAATGATGATGAGTTGCGTTGATAAAGCATAGACCGAAATCAGCCAGAATAGTGGATAGCCGATCAGTGTGCCAAACGTACCTGGCGCTTTTGGCGCGAGGCCGCTACCAAAGCCTAGCCCAAAGAAATGAGCAGGGTGCTGTAACAGAAACTGAACATTTGGCGATTTAACTAAAGTGGTCAAAACCAGTTTCCTTCATGTTTAAAATTTCGTTATCTAAACCATGTAATACTAAGTCAGTATTGCTTGTAACGTGACCTATGCAACTTAACTGGAGTTTAGTCATTTCACTTATTTTAATGATTTCTGTATGTTTTTCTGCAGGTGCCGTAAAGCATAGCTCGTAGTCATCGCCGCCAGCTAACACCATTTTTCTCAGGCTCTCATCACGCAGGTCTATTGGAAAGTCTACAAAAGTTGAATGAGGAATCCTTTTTAATTCTAGCGCTGCACCAATATTCGATTGTTCCAAGATGTGACCTAAATCTGCCAGTAAGCCGTCTGAAATATCAATCGCACTATTGGCTATATCTTGCAATGCTAAACCTAGGGTCACTCGTGGTTGCGGTTCATGTAGTGCTTTTGCACATGTGGTAAGGACGTCTATTGGCAATGTTATTTTACCTAGCATGTGCTGCAAGGCGATAGCTGCATCTCCTAATTTACCAGATACCCAAATTTCATCTCCAACCTTCGCGCCACTGCGTTTTATTGCTTTGCCAATCGGTACTTCCCCCATGATTTGCACGCTGATGGTCAGTGGTCCGCGCGTGGTGTCGCCACCGATTAAATCGACACTAAAGTTATCGGCGCATGCAAAAAAACCGCGTGAGAATTCGGCTAACCATGACGCATTAATTTCAGGCAAGGCAATGGCCAATGTTACCCACTTTGGGTTCGCGCCCATCGCGGCCATGTCGGAGATATTCACGGCGAGCGATTTCCAGCCCAGTTGATAAGCATCGCAACCTGCAAAAAAGTGAGTACCCGCTACCAGCATATCTGCTGAAATGGCAAGCTCCATGCCTGTTGATAGGCTAATTAATGCTGCATCGTCGCCAATGCCCAACTTCGTATCACGCGTGGCTCGAGTGAAGTATTGTTTGATTAAATTAAACTCTGGCGTCATTAAATTTAAATTCTATGGGCACTATTTAGAGCTACTGGATGGCGCATTAAAGAAAGGAATTGGCGCACTTGCATAAACTGCGGATGGTAATTGGCCATTCCATTTTGCAGCTTTAGTTTGCTCTACCTCAATGCGGCGTAACTCCAGCACGTCTTTATTTTGTGCTAAAGCAGCATTTTGCACTTTCAGCGCATCAGCCTGCGCGGTGGCTAATTTCAATATTTGATACGCTTCGCCATCTGCTTGGGCTTTTAGCGCACTAGCTTCAGCCTCGGCGATAGCGACTTTTTGCTTTTGTTCGGACTCAACGGTTTTAAGTTTATTCTCTGCGCCAAGACGTAATTGCTCTTGTGTCACTTTGGCGCTAATGGCCGCCATATAGTCTTGAGAGAATGAGAAGTTGCGCATATCCACATTAATCACTTGAGCACCATAGACTTCTAATTTTTTGCGCAGCGCATCTAAAATGTCACTGGAAACTAAAGAGCGTTTACCGATTAAATCTGGCGCGGTATATCTTGCCGTCACCGCTTTAAACACTTCTTGCGTGGCAGTTTGCACGTAAGATTGTAAATTACCATCGTGGCTATACTTCTCAAATACTTCAGCGACTTTATCTGGTTTGATGCTATATCGCACCGTGAGGCTCACGCGCACGGGTTGCGTGTCACTAGTACTGCCATCAGCGTTTTCTACTGCAGCTTCTTCAGCACGTATATTGAAAATGCTTAAAGTTTGCCAAGGGGCAACTAACATGAAACCTTCGCTTTCAATGCCCTTAATCGCGCCACCGACAGTGACAACGCCACGACTACCTGTAGGCACGCTGCGCAAAGGCCATAACCAAGTGAGCAACACCACCACAATGACACCTATGACGATATATTTAATCGACGACTGTACTGAAGGACTGTTTTCCATATTGCTCCCTTTTATTTTTTGTAGAAAGTTATTGATAGGTGTTGTCATGATGCTATTTTATTGCGGATTTTGGTCGAAATGCTTTAACCAAAACCTCATTAGTTTCAATATAAGGCGCGCCAATCAGGTCTAAGCAGTAAGGCACGGCGGCAAATATACCATGCACCTTGGTATTGCCCACTTCATCCTTTAAACCTTCTAGCGTCTGTGCGATGGCTTTCGGCTGACCTGGTAAATTGATGATTAAACACTGCTTACGAATCACTGCAACTTGGCGTGACAGTATCGCCGTAGGCACAAAATTTAAACTAATTTGACGCATCTGCTCGCCAAATCCCGGCATTTCTTTATCAGCAACAGCGAGTGTTGCTTCTGGTGTCACGTCGCGCAAGGCTGGGCCTGTGCCGCCTGTAGTTAAAATCAGACTACACTCTTCACTATCTACCAAGTCAATGAGGGTGGATTCAATTTCATCTTGCTCATCGGCAATCAATCGTGCAATCATTTGATAAGGCGTAGCAAGCGCGCTATCAAGCCAGTTTTTGAGTGTAGGTAGACCTAAATCTTCATACACGCCGCTGCTTGCGCGGTCGCTAATTGAAACTAAACCAATTTTAATGAATTCTTTTGTCATTCGCTTGTCTGTTGTTAAGTAGTTAAAAAAGAGTTAAGTAGCTTAAAAAAGCTAATCATAACATTATCAAGGTAAAGGACATTTTATGCAGCCAAATAACCAGCAATTCAATCAGAAAAGACAAGCGCGGACCCTAGTGTTGCAGAGACGAGTGACTGGCAGTTTGATATTGCTGAGTTTTCTAGGTTTAGGTGCTGTTTTATTAGCACCCAAAGCACATGCTTATGAGGTGGTTAAAGCAAATTCAAATTTGTTTGAAGAAAAATATGTTGAGCAAAATGATCACCAACTTAAATCCCTGGATGCCTCACCTGACACCACTTTAGAAATAGGTGAAAATCAAGAAGCAGATACTACCCGTATGCTAGAAAACGGGTATGACATGATGGGAACTTCTGAATTTGTTTCTACAAAAGTACCTGCAGAGTTAGCTAGAGTTTATGGAAAGAAAATTAAAGCTGATACCGTTTTGGTTTTTGATAAACCTACCTCGCTAACCACCAATATGGTGAATATGGATGGCACGGAAACTGGCGATAAAATGATTAAAGAAGTTAATGAAGAGAATGCTAAAAATGAGAGAACCATTCATTACGCTAGTTATTGGGCAAAGCTGCCTATGCCTTTACTTGGCGTGCATGTCATTAAGTTGGTGAAAGCTTCGCCTAACCCAAGTGAAGAGGGCGTGGTGCAACCTGGCCTAAAGGTTATAGCCGTGATTAAAGACTCGCCAGCCGCTAAAGCTAAGATTGCCACCGGTGACACTTTACTTAAAATAGGTGATGTTGCGCTTGAGAAGGCCGATGACTTATTTGGAGCGGTGAAACGCTATCAAGGTCGAACTGTAGATGTTCTTTTCCGTCATGGTGATGAGGATGTTAAAGCTACGGTTGCGCTGAACTCACGAAAATAGTAGAAAATTCAATGTATATCGCTAGGTTTAAGATTCAAATAAATCTAGCGATATTTAGTGCGTGATGTTGTATTGCAAAATATAAGTGGTATTGCCTGCTAAATAGCCAATCAAGGCTAGCCAGCTTATTTTCTTAAGATACCAAACAAATTGTATTTTTTCTAAGCCCATCGCCGCAACGCCCGCTGCTGAACCTATAATTAAAATTGAACCGCCAGTGCCCGCACAGTAGGCAACAAACTCCCACAAGAAACTGTCTGGCGGATAAGTTGTAAGGTCATACATTCCAATTGAGGCTGCCACTAAGGGAACGTTGTCCACAATGGCACTAATTAAGCCCATGATAGTAACTATGACATCCTGACGACCAATAGTTTGATCTAGGAATGTAGCTAGAGAGCTGAGAATCTGACTGTGTTCTAGCGTCGCAACAGCAAGTAATATGCCGATAAAGAAAACGATAGAACTCATATCTATGCGCATGAGGGCGTGGACTAGGGATAAGTGTTGCTTGTCTTGATCATCTTTATTTCGGTGTAATAAATCACCGACTAACCACAATAAGCCCAAGCCAAATAGTATGCCCATAAACGGAGGTAGATGCGTTAAGGTTTTAAATGCGGGCACTAATACCAATATGCCTAAACCCATAAAAAATACTACCTTGCGCTCGAATTCGTTGGATTGCAAAGTGATAGTGTTTTCTAGCTTAACTGGCGATATTACAGCTTTTCCTCTAAGTGAATAGCTCACGATAGATAGAGGCACAATCAAGTTGACTAAAGATGCTAGCAAAAGACCTTTTATAATAGAGGCGGCGGTGATTTGCCCGCCTATCCAAAGCATGGTTGTAGTGACATCACCGATAGGAGACCACGCTCCCCCAGCGTTGGCTGCGATGACAACCATAGATGCAAATAGAAGACGATCCTCCTTTTTATCTAGGAGTTTTTTCATGAGCGAAATCATGACGATGGTGGTGGTTAAATTGTCTAATATTGCGCTCAAGAAGAAAGTCACAAAACCAACAAGCCACATTAAACTCGATAACTTAGTAGTCTTAATGCGAGATGTAATGACTTCAAATCCATTATGAGCATCTATTACTTCAACGATTGTCATAGCACCAATCAGGAAGAATACGATCTGCGCTGTAGTGGCTACCGATTCACTCAGTTGATGATTAACTTGGGAGTCGTTGTTGCTGAATACCGCGTAAATAGTCCACAGCAAACCCGCACCAAGCAAGGCGGAGGCTGACTTATTTATTTTAATTGGATGTTCAAGCGCGATAGCTGCATAGGTAACGATAAAAATGATGATGAGCGCGCTTAGCATATTTACTTTTTTAGCTATTTCAAAGGCATTAAATAATGTACTTTAATTGCCTTTGTCTAATTCATCGGTAGGCGTATAGCTAGTGTCAGCATCGCTATTGCCTTGAGATTCTTGCGTGATTTCACGTAGCAATTTGAAAATCTCACGACTGCTCTTAGGCGGCTTATTGGCTTCTAGTTCTTTTTGCGCATTGCGAATCAAGGTACGCAATTGCTGGCTATCTGTCTTTGGGTGTAGCGCCATAAACTCAGAAAGTACGTTGCTGTCAGCAATCATGCGATCACGCCAGCGCTCTAAGCCATGAAAATAAGCATTTTCGGCCGTATGTTTACCATCCCAGCGCGCTAATTGTTCAAGTATTGGCGCGTTATCTAGCTCACGCATCAATCTACCTAAGTATTGGCGATGGCGTCTAATGGCGCCATTCGCCGTTATTTTTTTAGTATCGAGCACAGCTGTTGTTACTGCATCAGGTAAATCTAACTTAAGCAGTTTATCTTTAGGCAACTCAGATAACCTAACGCCAAGCGCTTGCTGCGCGTCAGCTTCGGCTTTAAGTTTGGTTTTGCTAATAGGCTCGTCAACGTCTGATTCAACTTGCTTGTTGAATTCATTGTCTAATTCGCGGTCTTTAGCGGTCTTTTTAGGTTTTGCTGATATTTGAGGTTTCATAGTGCGGTATTATAACAGTCTAGATGTTGATAGACATTCCTTTAGTATTTTGTGTGTATTTTTATAGTAGAAGAGTTATGGCAGATTCTGGATTTAGTTATTCTTTAGATGAAATTAAGCAAATGTCGAGAGATGTGCTTAAAGTTGCAAAAGATTTAGGCGCAAGCTCGGCGGAAGCTGAGCTCAGCTTAAGCATAGGTCAAAACGTTTCAGTGCGCTTGAACGAAGTTGAAAACATTGAATACAATCGCGATAAAGGCATGTCCGTTACGGTATATTTTGGTCAACAAAAAGGCCATGCCAGCACTTCAGATTTAAGCCCGTTAGCGATTAAAGATACGGTAGCAGCAGCCTGCAATATTGCTAAATACACAGCAAAAGATGAGTTTTGTGGTTTGGCTGACGCGAATTTAATGGCGAAAGATGTTCTTGATTTAGACTTGCATCATCCTTGGAATATCTCGGTAGAAGAAGCTATAGTCATTGCAAAAGAATGTGAAGCAACTGCGCTGGGTGTAGATACACGTATTACTAATTCAGAAGGCGCTAGTGTTTCCACAAGTACAGGATACTTTGCCTATAGTAACAGTCATGGCTTTACCGGCGGCTATCCAAGTTCGCGTCACGGCGTGAGTTGCTCAGTCATTGCAGAGTTTGACGATAACATGCAGCGCGATTATTGGTATAGCACCGCTCGCGCAGCCGCAGATTTAGAATCAGCCGCAGCTATTGGCAAGAGGGCTGGTGAGCGAACAATTAGGCGATTGAATTCACAAAAAATCAAAACTTGCCAAGTGCCAGTGATGTTTGAAGCGCCATTAGCGAGCGGGTTAATCTCTAGTTTAATTAATGCAATTTCAGGTGGCAATTTATACCGCAAGTCTTCATTCTTATTGGATAGCTTAGATAAGCAAGTCGCCTCACCGCTACTTAATATCTATGAAGAACCACACCTCAAAAAAGGGTTGGCAAGTAGCCCGTTTGATAGCGAAGGCGTGGCAACACACTCGCGACAATTAGTAAAAGACGGTGTATTGCAAGGTTATGTGATGGGCAGTTATTCGGCACGTAAGTTGGGTATGCAAACTACTGGTAACGCAGGGGGAAACCACAATTTAATTGTGCAATCTGGCGCGCAAGACTTCGCGGGCCTGCTAAAGCAAATGGGAACGGGCTTGTTGGTAACGGAGCTGCTAGGTAGCGGCATGAATATGGTTACTGGCGACTATTCACGTGGTGCTGCTGGTTTTTGGGTTGAGAATGGTGTGATTGTTCATGCTGTAGAAGAAATCACCATTGCCAGCAATATGGCCGAAATGCTAAAAATGATCATTGCGATTGGCAATGATGTTTGTATACAAGGTTCAAAACAAGTGGGTTCTATTTTAATAGAGCGTATGACAGTAGCCAGCGAGTAAACTAGTGACGCTGAATAAAAAAAGCTCCAGTAATGGAGCTTTTTTTATTACTTTTTACAGTCTATTGAGCTGGAGTATCTGCTTTCACAGGGTCTATCGCAGTTTCTGTATCAACGTCTTCAAAGTCATCTTTGATTAATTCTTCAGGCACTAAACCATCTTGAACCAAGCTCGCACGTTTTTGCAAATAAGCATCACGTGTAAATGCATATGGATCTAGCGATGCCTCATCAACCAAGTCAGATGCAGTCAGTAACTCAGTGCGTTTATCCAAAAATTGCGCAGCACGTAATTGGTTGCTTAATCTAATCTGACCAATGTTACGAGGATAGGTGATCGGATCGGTAGTAAATGTGTCGAATACCAAACCAGTCGTATCACGCAAGCTTGATGGCCCTAATAGTGGTAAAACCAAGTAAGCACCGTTACCCACACCCCAGTAACCAAGAGTTTGACCAAAATCCTCTTTATGATTTCGTATATTATCTTTACCTGCTACATCAATAAATCCAGCAATACCAAACGTGCTATTGATGACAAAACGACCCGCATCTGTAAATGCATTAGCAAGTTTAAGCTGTAATAAGTCATTTAAAACGGTGGTGAGTGAGCCTAGGTTGCTAAAAAAGTTATTAAATCCTGTACGAATCGGCGTAGGCGTGATGGTTTTATAAGCAATAGCTACCGGTTTAATGACTGCTTTGTCGGCGACATCGTTAAATTTGTACACGCCACGATTAAATCCTTCAAGCGGATCTTTATTGCTTTGTGTAGCGCAGCCCGATAGCGCTGCAAGTGTGAGCACACAAGTGGCAAGGATAATAGTTTTATAATTTTTTATTGTTTTAATACGCATTCAAGACCCCAAATTGTGGTTTTTCTCTGGTTTTATCATAAAAGTTGTTTAAAGTGATTTTATAAACCGCTAAGCTAACTATATGAGCAACTACGGAAAAACTTACCATTACTTTAACTTAGCGGATGGTCATTGTCCAGCATTTGCTTATGTGAGCCTTAATTTTAATAGGGTAATGGATTATTTGAATCGAGGATGTAACTGGTCTTTTTGTGTGCTTTTCATGATTTGCTCGCGGAGTAATCGTTTAAGTGGCACAATTATCAAAGTAGATTTAACTTAATAAAACTCACTCGTCACTCATCATGTGACGTCTAAATATAGGAAGCCGTGTGACTAAGCATATCAAGATCTCAGAGTTTTTAAAGCAGCATTTGCAAGGCGAACATAGTGTTGCGCTTAATGCCATATTAAGTGACGTGGTGGACGTATGTAAAAAAATTGCTGTTGCCATTGATAAAGGCGCTATAGCTGGCAATATGGGTAGCTTGCGTTCTGAGAATGTGCAGGGCGAAGTGCAAAAAGCCTTGGATGTGATTACTAATGACATCTTTGTTGAAGCTTGTCAGCATAGTGGCTACGTTGCTGGGATGGTTTCTGAAGAGTTGGTTGATGTGATTGACGTTGATGATAAGCACAAAAAAAATGGTGATTATCTATTGATGTTTGATCCGCTCGATGGCTCGTCTAACGTGAATGTGAATATTTCGGTTGGTACTATTTTCTCTATTCTGAAAAGCGCAAGTAATAAACCAGAGTTAGCTGACTATTTGCAGCCGGGTACCGCTCAAATATGCGCTGGTTATGCCTTGTATGGCACCTCTACTATGTTGGTGTTCACTACTGGTAATGGCGTGAATGGATTCACGTTAGATGCAGATTCTAATGAGTTCTTGCTAACGCATCCCAATATGCAGATTGCTAAAGAAACGCAGGAGTTCGCTATCAATATGTCGAACTACCGTTTTTGGCGAGAGCCTGTGCAGCGCTATATTGATGAGTGTTTGCAAGGCGAAGAGGGCGATCGTAAAAAAGACTTTAACATGCGCTGGGTGGCTTCAATGGTGGCAGAAGTGCATCGCATCTTAGTGCGAGGTGGTGTGTTTATGTACCCAACTGACACTAAGTCACGGTCTGGGAAGTTGCGTTTAATGTATGAAGCTAATCCTATGAGTTTTATCGTTGAGCAAGCTGGTGGTGCTTCAACGACTGGCTCACAGCGTATTTTAGAAGTGCAGCCTAGTGGCATACATCAGCGCGTACCAGTGATGATGGGCTGTAAAAGCGAAATAGATAGAATTGCTGCTTATCACCAAGTCACTTCTAAGCGGAAATAGCTCTAGTTAGCAATATTTATGCAGGTCGACAGAAGTGCCACGATTCAGGAGGTTTGCAAGTTACTTTCGCTTAATGAGCGGGTTCAGGCTGAAGCCGTAATTTTCCGAGATTATCCATTTGCCCCGACTACTAAATCTGGAAGGTCGTATACTCCGAGAGAAATGACGAGAGTGTTTTTGCGTGACGGTTTTATTGATAGATATAAAGGCACTAAATTAGTTTACCCTCCTGCACTACGAGTCATTTCAAAACGCATAGATAAAGCATTCCCTTATCATAAAAATGGAAAGATGGATTCTGGCCATTTTGCTTATTGGGAGATATTTCCTACCATCGACCATATTCAGGCTGTAGCGCTAAACGGTATAGATGAAGTGGAAAACTGGGTATGTTGTTCCATGCTAACAAACAGCATTAAATCACACTGGACACTTGAGCAATTGGGATGGACTTTAATGCCTGCAGGTAAATTTGCCGATTGGGATGGCATGATTCGATGGTTTATCGAGCAAGTTGAAAGTGATAAATCTCTCTTGGGAGATGCTTATATAAAAAGCTGGTTTAATGCTGCAAAAGATGTTTTACGTGCAACAAAGCTGTAGGACCTCTCTGCACTAATCTAAGCGTTAGCTGCTTTGCAAATAGCGATAAACTCTTCTGCATTCAATGATGCGCCGCCAACCAAGCCGCCATCAACATCTGGCATGCTGAATAATTTAGCAGCATTTTGAGCTTTCACACTGCCGCCGTAAATAATACGGACTTTTGAAGCTGCTTCAGCATTACGTCTAGCGATGCGTTGCCTTATAAATTGATGTACTTCTTGCGCTTGTTCTGGTGTTGCAGTTTTGCCTGTACCAACCGCCCACACAGGCTCATAAGCAAACACCATATTCAGTTCCATCGCCTTGGCAAAATTTTCATCATTAAGGGTTGCCATTACGGCATCCATTTGGCTTGCGACAATGACTTCTGTCAGCCCTGCATCATGTTCAGCTAAGGTTTCCCCTACACATAAAATTGGAGTTAGATTAGCTTTAATCGAGGCATCAAATCTAGCGGCGGCGGATAGATTGGTTTCATGAAACAACACGCGTCTTTCCGAGTGCCCTAGCAACACGTAAGTACAGCCAAGATCTGTGAGCATGTGCGGGGAAACGGCGCCAGTAAATGCGCCTTCTTCGAACTGGTTAACGTTTTGTCCACCCCATGCAATACCAGTGTTTTCTAGTAATGACCTTGTTTGGTGTAAGTATGGGTTTGGAACACAAACGACATAATCAGCACTTTTGTAATCACTTAATCCAGTAATCAGTGTGTTGAGTAGAATTTCATTGCTATGGATATCGCCATGCATCTTCCAATTGCCTACTACTAGGTTACGCCGCATTTCTTTATTCCTTATTTCTAACTCGCTAGACTTTTGATCAGCGATATTTTTGACTTATAAGTCGAGTTACTTTGATTTAACGATCGCATCTAATTCACCTGCCTTATAACGTAAAGCCATTTGATCGCATGAGATAGGTTTAATGAGTGCAGCTTGCCCTGCGGAGCCAAAAGCTTCGTAGCGTTCTTTGCAAATGGCACGCATGGCAACAGTAGAGGCGCTAAGGAATTTCCTTGGGTCGAGTTCTTTTCTTTTTTCAGTGAAAAATTTGCGAATTGAACCTGTGTAAGCCATGCGTAAGTCTGTATCAATGTTGATTTTGCGCACACCGTGCTTAATGCCTTCGACAATTTCTTCTACGGGCACGCCATATGTTTCGCCCATGTCGCCACCAAACTCATTGATAATCTGTAGCCATTCTTGCGGCACAGAAGATGAGCCATGCATTACCAAATGCGTGTTGGGGATGCGTGCATGAATTTCTTTTATGCGACTAATCGCAAGGGTTTTACCTGTTGGAGGCTTGCTAAATTTATAAGCGCCGTGTGAAGTTCCGATGGCGATGGCTAATGCATCTACACCTGTTCTACGCACAAAGTCGGCGGCTTCCTCTGGGTCGGTGAGCATTTGGTCGTGGTTTAATACGCCAACTGCGCCAGAGCCATCTTCTTCGCCGGCTAAGCCCGTTTCTAAAGAGCCTAGTACACCGAGTTCGCCCTCAACAGACACGCCAATCGCATGCGCGATTTCTACGATTTTTCTGGTCACATCGACGTTATATTGGTAAGTGGAAGGCGTTTTTGCATCTTCCATTAGTGAGCCATCCATCATCACGCTTGAAAAGCCCGAGCGTATTGCCTGAATGCACACTGCGGGAGATTGGCCGTGATCTTGATGCATGACAACGGGGATGTGCGGGTAGGTTTCTATGGCGGCTAACACTAAATGCCTTAAAAAAGCTTCACCTGCATATTTGCGGGCACCAGCTGATCCTTGCAGAATTACTGGGCTATTCACTTCATCCGCCGCTTGCATAATGGCGTGAACTTGCTCCATGTTGTTAACATTAAAAGCTGCTAGGCCGTAATCGTGCTCAGCAGCGTGATCTAGCAATTGACGTAATGAAACGAGTGCCATAGTGATCTTTCAAATAATTAAAACATGTGTATGAGTATACTTAAGTTCTGTATTTCTGCGTGCTTCGTTATTGCGCGTAAATTATATAACACTTATGTCTTATATAAAACATATTATATGTTTTTATAGAGCGCTAGTGCTTGCAACCTTTGTGTGGCGTGGTCAACTACTGGAACTGCGTAGTCTTTCCCTATGCTTAAATTTAGCTCTTGTAAGCGTAATGGCGGAATCAGCCAAGGTGCATGAATTTCCTTGTCGTTACATTTTGCCAATTCTGGAACGTATTTACGAATGAATTTTCCTTGTGCATCAAAACGCTCACTTTGCGTGATTGGATTAAAGATGCGAAACCAAGGTTGGGCATCACAGCCCGTGCTGGCAGCCCATTGCCAGCCGCCATTATTGGCGCTTAAGTCAAAATCGATTAATTTTTCAGCAAAATAGCGCTCGCCCCAGCGCCAATCTATCAGTAAGTCTTTCACCAAAAAGCTCGCCGCCACCATACGCAAACGGTTATGCATAAACCCTGTGGTGTTAAGTTGTCGCATAGCGGCATCTACAAGCGGGTAGCCCGTTTTGCCATCACACCAAGCTTGAAAAAGTGCGGTATCATTTGGAAATTTTAAAGATTCGAACTCTGCTTTATAAGCTTTACCTGCGGCAACGCTTGGGTTGTGATGCAATATTTGCACATAAAAATCACGCCAGATAAGTTCACTTAGCCAAGTCTGCGCCCCAGTGTTGGCAGCTTGCATCGCCTCGCGGGCTAGATGGCGTATAGAGATAGTGCCAAAACGTAGGTGTACGGATAAATACGAAACGCCTTTTATTGCAGGAAAGTCCCTCGCATCTTTGTAACGACTCATACGTTCTTTAAAGTCATTAAAGAGTGTTAGTCCGCCTTTCATGCCTGTAGGCAATCTCATGCTGGCTAAATTTGTGCGCTTGAACCCCAAGTCTTCTAAACTTATCAACTGACTGGCATTAAGTTTAGTCAAATTACTTAAATAGGCGTCTACTGGATAAGCTTTGAAAAAGAAATCATTAACTGTTTTAAGCCACATGTTTTTATAAGGGGTAAATACACCATAAGGCTTACCAGAGAGGTTTAATACTTCATCTTTTTCAAAAATCACATGATCCTTGTAATGATGAAAAGCAATATTGTTTATACTGAGCTGCTCAGCCACATGCGCATCGCGAGCAATGGCGCTAGGCTCGTAATCATGGTTGGTAAATACGGCATTCACTAAAAGTGAGTTGGCTAATTTTGGAATTTCATCGCCAGCTTTGCCATGCAGTACGATTAAATCGCTACCGTGTTTTTGTAACGAGGTTTTTAACTCACGCACACTTTCCCAAATAAACTCTACTCGGCGATCCGCTTTATCATTTAACTGACTAAGAATAGCGGTATCGAATACAAAGACGCAATACACATTTTTAGAGGATTTTAATGCGTGGTATAGCGCTGCATGGTCGTAATCTCGTAAGTCACGTCTAAACCAAACTAAAGATTTTTCATAGGTTGATTTTTGCTGTGCTTGAGACATATTTACTCGCGATGGTAGGGATGATTGGTAATGACAGAGTGTGCGCGGTAAAGTTGCTCAACCAGCAATACGCGCACCATCGCATGCGGCAATGTGAGCTTAGAAAGCCCCCATAGCCAATCAGCTTTTTGTTTGACTGAAGTATGCAACCCGTCAGCGCCGCCAATGATGAGTGCAACGTCGCGGCTTGAAGCTTGCCAATCTTTGAATTTATCTGCAAGTTGTAGTGTGGTGACTTCTTGCCCGCGCTCATCTAAGGCAATGCAGAAGTCTTTACCGACCGCTTCTAAAATACGTTTCGCTTCAATGAGTTGGATGTTCTCAGTGCTGTTGCCCGCGGCACGTTTTTCAGGCTTGATGTCGATGATTTCAACAGTGGCTTCACGCGGCATGCGCTTGGTATATTCTGCGCAAGCGGTTTCAACCCAGCTTGGCATTTTGTGGCCGACAGAGATAATACGCAGCTTCATGTACTAGCCCTGCTGGCGAATGAACTAATTACTCAGCTTTGATATGGCCACGGCGGCTTTCAGCCTCGCCCCATAGTTGCTCTAGGTTGTAATAAGCACGTGTGGTTGGTACCATGATGTGAACAACGATGTCATCTAAATCGACCAGTACCCATTCGCCCTCTTTTTCGCCTTCAGTACCGCGAATGTGATAGCCTTTTTCTTTAAGCTTTTCACGCACGTTGTCGGCAATCGCTTTTGCTTGGCGGCTTGATGTTGCAGATGCAACAATCATATAGCTGGTCATGCTCGTAAGTTTGCGAACATCCATAGGCGTGATATCGAAGCCTTTAATATCTTCGATGGCATCAATCACCGCTTGTTTCATTGTTTCTAAATAGTTTACTGCGTTTACATCAATTGTCATTTAAGCGGCCTGTGCTGGTATTGCATTGCGTTGAGATTGTATGTGGTTGTGATTGTCCACATACACAAGTTGGGGAGAGAACTTTTGTAGTTCTAATTCATTATAATTCGCATAGCTGGCAATAATCATAATATCGCCAGGCGCTGCTTTGTGAGCGGCTGCACCATTTACCGAGATAATGCCTGAGCCACGCTCAGCTAAAATCGCGTATGTGCTAAAGCGCTCACCATTGGTTACGTTGTACAAATGAATTTGCTCGTACTCACTAATGTTAGCGGCTTCAAGCAAGTTTTCATCAATCGCACAACTGCCTTCGTAATGAAGTTCGCTGTGTGTCACATGTACACGGTGTAATTTAGATTTAAGCATTGTTCTTTGCATAATGCAGAAAACTCTTAGATAGAAAAAACAGTATTATAGTGTATTCAACGGTTTATAGTAACTTAACATCTATTCACCACTAATAATAGCGGTGCGACTCAGGCTTTTATTTTCAAATATTGCCTGGGAAGATGTATTAAATATTGAAAGTAAGATTGTCGATTAGACGGGTATTACCTAGTTTAGCGGCGCCTAAAACAACTAAATCATTATCTGTGCTACTTGCAGGCTGTAGCGTTAGGCTAGAACGTATCGAAACATAATCAGCTAGCCATCCTTGGCTATTGAGTATGGATTTAGCATTTTTCTCTAGTTGAGAATAATCTTTATTGCCACTCTTTACCGATTGAACAATGTCCTTTAATGCACTATTTAACTGGCTTGCAACTGCACGTTGCTCATTGGATAAGTAGCCATTTCGCGAACTCATTGCTAATCCGCTAGGCTCACGTACTGTGTCCACGCCAATAATGTTAATTGGCAAGTTAAACTGTCTCACCATTTGTTTGATGATGAATAATTGCTGAAAATCTTTTTGGCCAAACACGGCAATACTCGGTTGTACCATATTGAACAGCTTCATTACTACGGTGGCAACACCAGCAAAGTGACCTGGTCGCGTTGCACCACATAGCTCATTGGCAATTGGTGGCGGCGTAATTGTCATCGTCTGATTGAGGTTATTGCCGTCAAATTCAGCATACATTTCTTCAACGCTAGGCGTGAAAACAATGCTCGCACCAGCGGCTTTTAATTTCTCACAATCCGCTTCCAAGGTGCGAGGATAGCTCGCTAAATCTTCAGTTGGCCCGAATTGTAGTGGATTTACAAATATACTCACCACCACGCATTCGGCTTGCTGTTTAGCGACTTCAACTAATTGAATATGACCCGCATGCAGATTGCCCATCGTTGGCACAAAGGCGATATTTGACTGGTTTTTTAAAACGCTTCTTAATTCGTCTATGGTTTTAATAACTTGCATGGAGTGATTTACTCAATAGCTATGTTCAAGCGCTGGGAAGCTTTTATCTTTAACCGCTTTGACGTAAGCGGCAACCGCAGCCTGTATGCTGTTGGTGTCTTTTAAGAAGTTTCTTACAAAACGTGGTGATTTGAATTCACTAGGTTTTTTATGAGCAGGGCCGGTGTATATGCCAAGTAAGTCTTGAAGGACTAATACCTGCCCACTGCAATCAACCCCAGCACCTATGCCTATAGTTGGTGTTTTAATGGTTTCGGTGATTTTTTTGGCTAAGGCAGCAGGCACCATTTCCAGTAAAATAAAACCAACACCAGCTTCACTCATGGCGATAGCATCTTGCATGATTTGCGCGGCGCTTTCATCGGTTTTACCTTGAATTTTGTAGCCGCCAAGCTGATTGACTGATTGTGGCGTAAAGCCTAAGTGTGCACAGACTGGAATGCCTCGTTCCACTAAGTAACGAGCCGTTTTCACCTTGCTACCGCCGCCTTCAAATTTCACCATGTGTGCGCCTGATTTAATCAGCCATTCAGCATTTTTGTAAGCAGCTTCATTATCGTGTTCATAGCTGCCAAGTGACATATCCGCCATGATAAAGGTATTTAAAGCTCCTGCAGAGACGCTTTTGGTGTGATAAGTCATGTGATGCATACTGACATTGAGCGTATTTTCTGCGCCTTGCAGCACCATGCCCAGTGAATCGCCTACAAGTAGGATATCTACACCAGCTTCTTCAGAAAGCTTGGCAAAAGTGGAATCGTAACTAGTCAGCATGACGATTTTCTCGCCTGCCGCCGCCATTTCATGTAATTGGGCTAAGTTCATTTGGAAAGCTAATCAAAGTTCGGATTAAAGAATTCGCGCTGACCTTTAATTTGCATAATACGGTTAAGCAACAGATCCAGCGCATCTTCATTTTTTAGCACATTAAGTTTTTCATTATTCACAATCAGTACTGGTGAAGCGTCATAATTATGAAAAAACTCGCTATACGCATTTGCTAAACGCTCTATATATTCACGCGGAATGTCTTGTTCGTAAGTGACACTGCGCTCTTCAATACGCTCCATCAGTGCGTCAATAGGCGTTTGTAGGTAAATCACCAAGTCTGGTTTAGGCGCTTTTAATTGCAAATGCTGATAAATGTTGTGATATAGCGCGTACTCTTCATCATCCAAATTCAGTCGCGCAAATATCGGGTCTTTTTCTAAGAAAAAGTCAGCAATAATTGGTTTGGCGAACATGTCACGCTGGCTCAAATCTTTCATCTGATTAGCGCGCTGAAACAAAAAAAACAGCTGTGTAGGCAATGCATAACGTTGTGCATCTTGATAAAAGCGCGGCAAAAATGGATTCGCTTCGGCTTTTTCAGATAAATAATCTACAGGAAACTTATCGGCTAACATTTTGGCTAGCGTAGTTTTGCCGCAGCCAATAGGGCCTTCAACAACGATATAAGGGTATTTATTAAAAATGCTCATGCGATTAGTGTGCTGCCTATAGTTTTGTAATGCCAGTAAATTGCTGCTCATGAATCAATGTCGCTATTTTGCCATGATTCGGGATGGATAATTGTGCTGCGATTTCAAATAATGGTAATAAAACGAAACCGCGTTGATGCATTCTTGGGTGTGGCAATATGAGCTTGTTGGACTCCATACTTACATTTTCATAAAGTAATAAATCACAATCCAACACTCTTGGAGCGTTTGGGAAAGGGCGTTCACGCCCAGCCTGATTTTCAATTTCCAAAAGCGCATCGAGCAACTCAAGCGGGGTTAAATCTGTTTCAAGCTCTGCTACTGCATTTATAAAGTCTGGAATCTGGTTTAGTTGATCAGCTTCATAGCCTATCGGCGCCGTTTTATATAAAGATGACTTCTTTACTACACGCGTGCTTGGTAGGTTTTCAAGTGCTGCAAAGGCAGATTCTACTTGTGAAATTGGATTTGCTAAATTACTCCCTAGCGCAACAAAAGCTTGTTTCATAAGTACAGGAATTTACTCAGTTGTGCTAACAGTCGAGCTTGTACCAGCAGGTTTTTTGCGGCTTCTTTTCTTACGTTTTTTAGGTGCGGTATCTGCTTGTAACATGGCGGTACGACCTTCACCATCAGCGTTAGCGAACTCAGTCCACCACTCGCCTAATTCCATTGGTAACTCACCAGATTCACAACGTAAAAGTAAAAAATCATAGCCAGCGCGGTAGCGTGGGTGTGTAAGCAAGCCAAAAGGTCGTTTGCCAGCGCGCTGTTCAAAACGTGGTTGCATGCCCCAAATTTCTTTCATAGTGGCAGTGTAGCGGTTATGAATCGCCATTTTCTCAGCTTGTGTGGCAATTACTTCACTCATTGCCATATGTAGTGCTGGAATTGCGTGCTGACCTTCTTCTTTGTAGCTTTCCCAAGCCGCTAACATTTCATGCCAAAGTAGGGTAGCAAATAAAAAGCTAGGGTTAGCTGATTTGCCAGAAAGGATGCGGTCATCGGTATTTTTAAGTGCCAGCATAACGAAGCGCTCGCCCATAGGCTGTTCAAGCACTACGTCTAACATCGGCAGTAATCCATGGTGCAGGTGTTGTTCGCGTAAAGCATTGACGCTTTCCATGGCATGACCAGACAAAAACAACTTGAGCATTTCATCAAACAAGCGGCTAGGGGGCACGTCTTGCAGTAAATCTGCCATTTTGGCGATAGGCGCTTGTGTGGCTTGGTCTATCTTTAACCCTAACTTTGCAGACAAGCGAACCGCACGCAACATGCGCACAGGGTCTTCGGCATAGCGTGTTTCTGGCTTGCCTATCATGCGTAGAATGCCAGCTTTTATGTCCGTATAGCCATGATGAAAATCCAGTACTTCTTGGCTTGCCGGGTTGTAATACAGCGCGTTTGCCGTAAAGTCACGGCGAACGGCATCATCTACTATTGAGCCAAATACATTGTCGCGGATGATGCGACCTGAATCCGTGGTTTTAGAGTCACCTTTTGGATTACCTTCAGTTTCTAGGTGGCTACCGCGAAAGGTTGAAACTTCTATGGTTTCATCACCAAAGAGTACGTGTACTAATCTGAATCTTTTGCCGATAATGCGTGAGCGTCTAAATATGCGATTCACTTCTTCTGGCGTGGCATCAGTCGCAACATCAAAGTCTTTTGGTGTGCGTTTTAGCAGTAAGTCGCGTACAGCGCCACCGACAATATAAGCCTCGAAACCTGCTTTATGTAAACCTTCTGTGGTTTTTAGCGCAGCGTTGCTTAACAAGTCACGGTCAATTTTATGTGTTTTATGCGCAATTACCGTTGCGCCATGGTTAACGCTATCGACATTTTTATGTGCTGTTTTTTTAGTTCTAAGTGTCGGGCGATGCGTATGCGCTTGCTGCGTTTTAACCGCGGCGACTTTAGCGTGCTCAGGTTTGGCACTATTGGGCTTAAAAATTCTATCAAGCAGTTTTTTAATCATGGTCGAATTATAACTTACGAAGAGAACTTCTAAAAATTAAGCTAAAAATTAAGCATGTTCGTTTTTCCAAAGAACGTCACTCACGCCAGCCTCTTTGTTAATGACACGACACATGACAAACAACAAATCGGACAAGCGATTCAAATATTGCAGTGAAATATCGGTGACTTTTTCATTGCGATGAAGCTCAACTAGCTTGCGTTCGGCACGTCGACACACAGTGCGGGCAAGGTGGCAGTATGCTGCGGTTTTGGTACCACCTGGTAAGATAAACTCTTTAAGTGGCGACAATTGGCTGTTGAGTTCATCAATCAGGCTCTCTAAATCGCTGATGCGAGATTGCTGCAATATGACATAGCCTGGAATGCAGATTTCACCACCCACATTGAATAAATCATGTTGAATCTGTGTAAGAGGATCTACTAGCGTGTTGGGCAATGCCTCAGTCATCATCACCCCAATGACTGAGTTTAATTCATCAACATCGCCCATTGCTTCAACACGCAAGCTATCTTTGTTGATGCGGCTACCATCACCCAAGCCAGTTGTGCCGCTATCACCTGTGCGGGTATAAATTTTACTGAGTCTGTTTCCCATAATATTTCCTCTATAATACTTGCATTGTAACTGATGACGACCTTGTAATGAGCGCTCAAACCATTAAGTCTAACGAAACACCTGTTGATAAGCCCATTGAAAAACCTATTGCCGTATTCGATTCTGGCGTCGGCGGAATTTCCGTTTTAAAACATATTCAAGCGTTATTGCCGAATGAACAATTGCTTTATGTGGCTGATAGCAAATACGCTCCTTATGGCAACAAAACAGCAGCAGAAATTCAAGCACGCTGTTTTGAAATTGCCGAATTTTTAATCGCTAAAGATGCCAAAGCGCTTGTAGTGGCTTGTAATACAGCGACTGCCGCAGCCATTGACTCCTTACGTGAAAAGTACTCTTTACCAATCATAGGCATGGAGCCTGCAGTTAAACCAGCCGCCGAAGCTTCCAGAAATGGCATTATTGGTGTGCTAGCAACTACAGGTACGCTTAAAAGTGCTCAGTTTGCTGGCTTGCTAGAAAGCTATGGTCGCAATGTCAAAGTGGTGACGCAAGCTTGTGTCGGCTTGGTGGAGTGTATCGAGCGCGGCGAACTGGATGCGGACAATACCAAGATGCTCATTCAGCAATATTGCGCGCCGTTGTTAGCGGAAGGTGCTGATACGATTGTGCTAGGTTGTACCCATTACCCCTTTGTGCGACACGTGATTGAGCAAGTGGTTGGTTCTAATGTTGCCTTGATTGATACTGGAGCGGCGGTCGCAAAGCAGTTGAAACGTCAGTTAGAAGAAAAAGGATTGTTATCAAACCGCTCTCAAGTGGTGGAAGCGCATATTTCAATGAATAACGTGCAGTTTTGGACGAATAGTGAAAATCCAAATGCTAAAGTAGTGATTGAGCAGTTGTGGGGCGGTGACGCAGAAGTGTTGGTGCTGTAGCTGCTTTTAAAGTGAATTTAAAGCTACAAGTTTAATGGTGCGCGACTACTTCGCCTGCTTTAAGTTTGTATTTTGTGCCGCAGTAAGGGCATGCAACGTGGCCGGTTTTAGCTACATCTAAAAATACACGTGGATGAGATGACCAAAGCGCAACTTCAGCAGTTGGGCAATGCAAAGGTAGGTCTTTTGCAGAGACTTCAATTTCGTTAATGTTGGACATACTGATTTGCTCCCAATTCGTTATTCCCGCCCAAGCGAGAATAACGACCAAAAATTCTAATGGTGTGAATAGTTAAACTTGTACAAAGTTAAACTATATAAATTTAAACCAGTGTTAACCAATCAGCATGTTTAGCTGATTTGCCAGTCACTACATCAAAATACATTTTTTGTAATTGCTTAGTTATAGGACCAGCTGTACCAGCTCCGATTGCGCGGCGATCTAATTCGCGAATCGGTGTCACTTCAGCGGCGGTGCCAGTAAAGAAAGCTTCATCTGCGCCATATACCTCATCGCGGGTAATGCGTTTTTCAATCACAGTTAAGCCGACTTCAGCAGCAAGCTGAACAATCGTATCGCGTGTAATGCCTTCTAGCGCGCTAGTTAGGTCTGGTGTGTAAAGTTTGCCATTGCGAACAATAAATATGTTCTCGCCGGAACCTTCAGCAACAAAACCGTCTACATCTAGTAACAAGGCTTCTTCGTAGCCATCTTGTGCAGCTTCTTGATGCGCTAAAATTGAGTTCATGTAGTTGCCGTTAGCTTTGGCTTTACACATGGTGATGTTCACATGATGACGTGAAAATGAAGATGTTTTTACGCGAATGCCGTTATCTAGCGCTTCTTGACCCATGTATGCGCCCCATTTCCAAGCGGCAACAATCACGTGGGTTGACAATGTTTTAGCAGAAATACCCATCGCTTCAGCGCCATAAAACGCCATTGGGCGCATATAAGCTGACTCTAGGTTATTTTCACGCACGGCTGCTTTCTGCGCTTCCATCATCTCTTCTTTTGTAAATGGCATTTTCATTTGCAAAATGTGCGCGCTGCGAAACAATCTGTCTGTATGTTCTTGCAAACGGAAAATGGCAGTGCCTTTATCAGTTTTGTAAGCACGTACACCCTCAAACACGCCCATGCCATAGTGCAAAGTGTGTGTTAAAACGTGTGTAGTCGCGTCACGCCAGTTAACCATTTTACCGTCATACCAAATTACGCCATCACGGTCTGCCATTGAGGTTGGAATTGCCATTATTGCTGCCTTATTAACGAATTTTGTAAAAGCATTATTGTAAACTAAAGCGCGGAATTCTTAGCGCATGTTAAAATCAAAAGCGTATAAATTTAAAACTTATTTGGAGTTTTTTGTGCAACATTTACTAAAATCAATATGCCTTGTTGTTTTCTTAAGTTTTTTATCGGCTTGCAAGCCTGCGGGCGAAGCCAGTCAGTTGGTCGCAACTGATATTACAGGCGCAGATTTTGGCCAATCATTCAGTTTGACTGATCACACAGGTAAAACTCGTACGCTGGCTGATTTTAAAGGAAAGGCGGTGGCATTGTTTTTTGGTTATACACATTGCCCAGATGTATGCCCCACCACGATGCTGGATTTGAAACAAACTATGAAGTTGCTTGGGCCGCGTGCTGATGAAGTACAAGTGTTGTTTGTCACGCTAGACCCAGCAAGAGATTCGCAAGAAGTGTTAGCGCAATTTGTACCATCATTCGATAAACGATTTATTGGTCTTAGAGGCGATGAGCCAACTATCGCTGCTACAGCCGCCACTTTCAAAATATACGCAAAGAAGGTAGAAGCGCAAGGTAAAGGCGGTTATACCTTAGACCATAGTGCTGGAATGTATATATTTGATAAAACAGGAAAAATAAGGCTGTATGTCGATTACGGAGAAAAGCCTGCCGATATTACCAATGATATTAAGCAAATACTCTGATACGAAAATTTGAAGTTTAAAAAGGGGCGCTAAGCCCCTTTTTTATAATTGAATTGGCTAACCTGGCTTAATTGTTTGGTGCTGTGCCATATTGATTATCTGCTGGGTCGCTCGGTTGAACCAACAAGTAAATCATCGCAATCCAACCTAAAATTGGAATAATCCAAATCAGTTGAAACCAGCCACTTTTGTTTGTGTCGTGCAAACGACGTGCACCTACCGCCAATGAAGGTAAGAATGTTGCAAGTGAAAAAGCCCATGAAACGTAGCTGCCTACAAATTCTAACACCACCGCGACTGCGAAACAGAATAGAAAGAACCACCAAAATTCCGGTAGTTTTGCGCGGCCACTAAAATCTACATATTTTTGAAAGCATGTTTTTACTGCATCTTGAAAGTTCATTTTGCCCCTCCAGTTATTTTCGTAAGTTGTTGTAGCGCTTAAAATATTAGCATGATAGCCATGTAAATAATATTAAATATGGTTAACTTTAAAACCTGTGTAGTTGTGGTGATAAGGCTTTCAATTCTTTTTCAGCAGCTTTGTAATCGGGGAATATGCTAGCAACAGTTGCCCAAAATTTGGCTGAATGATTCATTTCTTTGATGTGCGCAAGCTCGTGGCAAACTACGTAGTTGATGATATGTGGCGGAGCTTGCAGTAAGCGCCAATTCAACCTAATCTCTTTTTTTGAGTTGCAGCTTCCCCAGCGTGAGGCTGCATTGGATAAAGTGAGCGATGTGAATTTAACGCCAAGTTTGCTTGAGAAAATCTCTAAACGCCTTGTAAAGTCAGTGATTGCCTGCTTTTTGTACCACTGAACCACTTTACGCGCGATTAACATTTCATCTTGATTGGGCATCGCCAATTGCAAAACACCTGGCTCATACTCCACCGCTTTTGAACGAGCATTGTGTTCAATTGTTAGCGTAATCGCGTTACCTAAAAATAGTAACTGTTCGCCATGTTGCCACTGTATTTCTGGAATTCTATTGGCGGTGACGGAGGCGAGTTTTCTAAGTACCCAGTCAGCCTTTTGCACGATGATGTCTTCAAGCTGCGACTGTGAAATGCGTTTAGGAGCATGTATGACTAAGCCTGCTTGGGTGATTTTTAAGCCTACGGTACGGCGTTGGCGGCGTTCTAATTGGTAATGTAATTGGTCGCCAGAGGGCAAAGTTAGGGAGTGGCTCATTAATTTAATGTGAGCATCTCAGCTTCAATCCAGCTTTCTACTTGATGATTTAATGCATCTGCTTTCAAGCCAGCAGTCAGAATCGGCTTGCCGATATGCATTTTAATCACGCCAGGTTTTTTGATGAACGTGTTTTTAGCCCAATATTCACCTGCATTGTGTGCAACTGGTAGCACTTGAGTTTTTGTGTGCGTTGCTAACCATGCGCCACCAATATGATATTTACTGCGTTCACCTGGCGTAATACGCGTGCCTTCTGGAAATATGACTACCCAAAACCCACGGTTCAATCTAGCCTGACCATTTGCCACTAATTTTTTAAGTGCTTCACGACCAGCGCTGCGGTCAATGGCGATGGGCGATGACATCGCTAAGCCCCAGCCAAAGATTGGAATCCATAATAATTCACGTTTTAGCACGTAAACTTGCGTTGGAAAAATAGCTTGAAAAGCCAGTGTTTCCCAAGCAGATTGATGTTTGGACAAGACGATTGTCGGCGAATCTGAGATGTTTTCTAAGCCTGTAATTTCATGGCGAATGTTGCAAGTAACTTTTAGCCACCACAACATACTGCGTGCCCAGCCTGAGATTAAATCGTTACGCAATATCGGGTTAAGCGGCATGGCGAGCAGGGCAACTAGCGTGAAAATTGGCGCGGTAATGACTTGGCCGATAAAAAACAACAAAGAACGCAAAAATAGCATACTGACTTTCGAGAGTGTTTAGCCGTGTGTTTAGGTTTAGTCTAGATCGGTGACAATGCGCTGCACAGCTTCTGCTAAATCTGCACAAATCCAAGTGTTTGGCGGTAAGGCTTTTTCAGGATTTTGTTTGGATGCCGCTAAAGTGGCTTCACCCTTACCTGTAAGCACTAAAATAGGCTGGCAACCAGCACTGGCGAAGGCTTGTAAATCACGTAGCGCATCGCCAACAGCAGGCACACCATCCAATTCCATTGAAAAGCGTAAGCCAATTTCTTCTATCATGCCCGTATCAGGTTTTCGGCAATGACAATGCTCATCCGCCGCATGAGGGCAGTAAAATATCGCATCGATTCGCCCACCTACAACGGCTAGCTCTCTATGCATTTTGTCGTGAATACTGTTGAGCGTAGTCATGTCAAACAAACCACGACTAATGCCAGATTGATTAGTCGCCACCGCCACTCTAAAGCCAGATTGATTCAGCAAGGCAATTGCCTCTAGGCTACCTGCAACAGAAATCCACTCATTTGGACTTTTGATGAAATTGGCAGAATCTTGATTGATCACGCCGTCTCTATCTAGAATCACTAGTTTCATGGGGGGCTCGCTTTGTTGGTTAACTAGCTAGTTTAGATAAATCTGCAACACGGTTCATGGTTTGGTGCAAAATCGCCAATAAACCAAGACGGTTCGCTTTAAGCGCAGGGTCGTCAGCATTTACCATGACATTGTCAAAGAAAGCATCTACAGGTGCTTTTAAAGCTGAGAGTGATTTAAGAGATGCTGTGTAATCGCCACTTTCAAACAACTTATCAGCTTCAGGTTTTACTTTGCTTAATGCATCGTTGAGTGCGATTTCAGCTGGTTCTTGCAGTAAGTTAGCATTTACTTCAGCTTTTACTTCGCCTTCAACTTTTTTCAGAATATTACCGACACGTTTGTTGGCAGCTGCTAGGGCAGGGGCTTCTTCCAAGGCTGAGAATGAGCGTACTGCATTTAAACACTGTGGAATATCACTTAAAATCTCAGGGTTTAGCGACAGTACGGCATCAACTTCTTGTGGGCTTGCGCCTTGTTCACGCAGGTTTACGCTTAGGCGATCGAAGCAAAATTCTTTAATAGCTTGAACAGTAGCAGATTGGGTACTAGCTTCAGCATTAAATTGCTTTAGAACACCTTCAATGAGTTTGCTAAATTCTAGAGGTAGTTTGCATTCAATTAGCATGCGAATAATGCCTAATGCTTGTCTGCGCAAGCCGAATGGGTCTTTATCACCAGTTGGTTTTTCGCCAATACTGAATAGGCCAACTAATGTATCTAATTTGTCTGCTAAAGCAACTACAACTCCCACTTCATTACGAGGTAACTCATCACCAGCAAATCGAGGTTTGTAGTGGTCCTCAATTGCAAATGCTACATCGCTATTTAAGCCTTCATGCTGCGCATAATAGCGCCCCATAATGCCTTGTAACTCTGGGAATTCCCCTACCATATCAGTTAGCAAATCAGTCTTTGCCAACTCTGCAGCTTTTTGTGCATCGGCAACTAGCATAGGGTTAGTGATCATTGCTATTATTTCAGTAATAACTCTTACTCTCTGCATTCTTTCGCCTTGGCTGCCGAGTTTGTTGTGGTAAACCACCTTATTCAAACCTTCTAAGCGGCTTTCCAAAGTTTTCTTACGGTCTTGGTCAAAGAAGAACTTGGCATCAGCAAGGCGAGGGCGGACAACACGCTCATTACCGCCGATGACAGCACTGGCATCATCTGGACTGATATTAGAGACAATCAAAAACTTATTAGTTAGTTTGTCATTGGCATCCAGTAGCGGGAAGTATTTTTGATTTGCCTTCATGGTCAAAATCAAACACTCTTGCGGTACTTCTAGGTAAATTTCTTCAAACTGACCGAGTAATACATTTGGACGCTCCACCAGTGCGGTGACTTCATCTAAAAGGGCATCATCTTCAATGGGTTTTAGGTTTTGTTTTGCTGAGGCAGCATTGAGTTGACGTACGATTTCTGCACGGCGTTCAGAAAAGCTGGCAATGACTGCGCCTTCAGTTTTCAATTGTTCTGCGTAACTATCAGCATTTTTTAAAACAACTGGGGAAACTTTAGCTTCAAATCTATGACCTTGAGTAGCATTACCAGCAGTTAAACCAAGGGCTGTAACTGCAATCACTTCATTGCCATGAAGTGCCACTAAGCTATGCGCAGGGCGCACAAAGTTCACGCTCGTCCAGCCATCTGCTAATTGGTAAGTCATCACTTTTGGAATCGGCAATTTTGAGATTGCTTCATTCAATGCGCTTTGCAAGCCATCTTTAAGCGAAACGCCTTTTTGTAAAACATCTAAAAACAAAGCTTCATTTTTGCCATCGGCTTGCTTGGTTAAATTTGCGACAGCGCTTTCATCCAATCCCATACCGTTTAAACGTTTGATTAAGGCTGGTGTTGGGTTGCCATTAGCATCTAAACCCACACTTACAGGCATGAGTTTTTGTGTGGAGGTTTTATCTGGCGCGACCGCTAGTATATTTGTCGCATGCACAGCAAGACGACGTGGCGATGCAAAAGCAGTTACAACTGAATCAGCAGTAGCTAAGCCTTGTGATTTCAGTGTTTCAAACAATACGTTTGAAAATGCCTCGCCTAGTTTATTCAGGGCTTTCGGAGGTAGTTCTTCTACAAATAATTCTACTAATAAATTTTGCGTACTCATGCTGCGGCTTTCTTAGCTAATTCTGTTAATACTTCATCTGCCCAATCTTTTGGTGCCATTGGGAAGCCAAGTCTGGCGCGGCTTTCCAAGTAGCCTGCCGCGACTGAACGGGCAAGGTTGCGGATGCGGCCAATATAGCCTGCGCGTTCTGTCACAGAAATCGCGCCACGTGCATCTAGCAAGTTGAAGGTATGAGCAGCTTTTAGCACTTGCTCGTAAGCAGGTAGTGAGAGTTTTTCTTCAATGAGATGCAAAGCTTGTTTTTCATGTGCCGTGAATGCGGTAAACAGGAAATCAGCATCTGAGTGTTCAAAGTTGTAGGTTGATTGCTCTTTTTCATTCTGCAGATAGACGTCACCATAGCTCAAACCATCTGTCCAAGTTAAGTCGTAAACGTTGTCTACGCCTTGTAGATACATCGCCAAACGCTCTAATCCGTAGGTGATTTCACCTGTAATTGGTTTGCAGTTAATGCCGCCGACTTGTTGAAAGTAGGTGAATTGTGTGACTTCCATACCGTTTAACCAAACTTCCCAACCCAAGCCCCATGCGCCTAGCGTTGGATTTTCCCAGTCATCTTCAACAAAGCGAATGTCATTCTTTTTTAAATCAAACCCAAGCGCTTCAAGTGAGCCCAAATACAGCTCTAAAATATCTGCAGGTGCTGGCTTTAACACTACTTGAAATTGGTAGTAATGTTGCAAACGGTTTGGGTTTTCACCATAACGACCATCTTTTGGGCGGCGGCTTGGTTGCACATAAGCTGCCTTCCATGGCTCTGGGCCTAATGAGCGCAAAAAAGTTGCTGTGTGTGAAGTGCCTGCGCCAACCTCCATGTCGTAAGATTGCAGTAATGCGCAGCCTTTATCGCTCCAGTAGTTTTGCAGGGTGAGAATGATTTGTTGAAAAGTGAGTGCCATGGTTTGATTCTAAGGTTCGATTCTAAATGGTTCTAGTCTAATAGATTTAAGTGGTACAGCTTTAAATCGTAGTATTTAAGAAAGTAGTGATTTTACTTTGTTTTACGCTTACTTGCCAAAAAATTGGGCAAACAGATAGCGGTGAGGCCAATCAGGCAAATAATCAGAAACAACCAGTTGCCCCAACGTACATAAGGCGTACTGCCACTGTAACCTTGCGCCATGCCATTCAACGTAGTTTCAGTAAAATGTGGTGCATGGGCTAATACATTGCCATGAGGGTCGATGATGGCAGTAGCGCCAGTGTTAGTTGCACGTAAAACGGTACGACCAGTTTCTAAAGCGCGAGCCTGCGAGAATTGCATGTGTTGAAATGCCGCGTTGGATTGACCATACCAAGCATCATTACTAGCGTTCACTAAGAGCGTGGCGGCAGGTAGTTGACGGATAATTTCTTCGCCGAATACGTCTTCATAACAAATGTTGATGGCAACTTTTTCATCAGCGATGTTCATCGGTTGTTGGTGAATACTACCTCTGGTTAAGTCACTGAGTGGCATATTGAGTAAGTCGCGATAAATCCAGCCGAAAGCGACTTTTAATGGAATGAACTCACCAAAAGGTACCAAGTGAGACTTGCGATAAACTTCAGGTTTGCCGCCATCAATACTCAATACGCTGTTGAAATACTCATCATTTTCGTGCTCAACCGCGCCGACTAGAATTGCACCTTGATTTTTAACTGCATGAGTTTGTAAACGGACAATTAGTTCTTGCGGAATTTGGCTGGAAAGCACTGGCATTGCAGTTTCTGGCATGATGATGAGTTTTGCTGTACTCGCTTCTGCCATGTGAAGGTATAAGCTTAAAGTCTTTTCAGCGACTTCGGGCGACCATTTAATATCTTGCGCAATATTGCCTTGTAGTAACGCCACTGAGATTGGTTTGGATGTTGGCTTGGTCCATTCAACCAGTTTTAATAGGCTACCAGTCACTAAAATGAGCACTAATAGTGCAATAGAATAGCGTTTCCAAATCACTAATGTCGGTTTTTTAGCAAGCCAATAGCCAATCAAACTCGCAATAAATACCGTGATCATAGACACTCCATATACGCCGATAATCGGCAAGTAGCCTGCCAATGGGCTATGAGGCACTTGGCTATAACCCATAGTGAGCCACGGAAAGCCTGTGAAAATCCAGCTACGTGTCCAATCAGCTAATCCCCAAAATATAGGAATGCTGATGAGTAGTTGTGAGGATTGAGGTTTTGAGATTTTTACACTTAATGCGCCGACTAAGGCCGTGAATAGTGCCATAAATGCACATAACAAAAATGTAGCTAAACCAGCCGCTGCACTGGGCATATTGCCAAAGTCGTGCAGGCTGATATAAATCCAATAAATACCTGTGCTAAATAATCCTAGACCGTAGATAAAACCTGATATGGCTGCTTGCTTAGGTGTGTAATCCTGATGCCAAAAGTAGAATAAGCCAATCAGCGATAAAATGCTGGCAGGATAAAAATAGAATGGTGCAAAACCAAGTACGCACAAAGCGCCAAGTAAAAAAACTGTGAGTGACCTGATGAATCTATTTTTTGTGATTATTTGCATGGGCTGAATTGTAGCTTGATAGCGCCAGATAACAAAAATTTACAATGTAAACGCTGTGAAAATATTGTGTCGATTGACATGAAATACCTTTAGAACCTATATTACGGGCTGTTACAACAATTAATTTAATTGGTCATCTTTAATTTTATGGGAGAAACGTATGAGCATGACATCTGAGTTTAAAGAATTTGCCTTAAAAGGCAATGTAATGGATTTAGCTGTCGGTGTAATTATTGGCGGTGCTTTTGGTAAGATTATTGACTCAATGGTGGGTGATATTATTATGCCTATTATCGGGAAAATCATTGGCAATGTAGATTTTTCAAATATGTATGTTGCACTTAGTGGTCAAGCCGCGGGTTTGTCTTTAGCTGACGCTAAAAAGGCGGGTTCAGTGCTTGCTTACGGTAACTTTTTGACGATTTCTATCAACTTTCTGATTTTAGCTTTTGTGATTTTTCAAATGGTTAAAATGATGAACAGAATGAAAAAAGCGGAACCACCTGCAGCGCCAGCACCAACGCCAGAAGATGTTGTGTTGTTACGTGAAATTCGTGATGCATTGAAAAAGTAGTACTCGACATTACTGGATATCATCAGAGTAATAAAAAAGGGCTTTTAGCCCTTTTTTATTACAACTTAACTATGAAGTCAGCCTTCATTGGTGTCAGTTAGCACTTCTACCAGCAAAGTGTGCAATCGGCGACTGTCAGCTTTCAATACTCTAAAGCGCAAACCGCTCAATGTGATTTCGTCGTCACGCTTTGGTAATCTTCCAAATTGATGCACGACCAAACCACCAATGGTCGAAAATTCTTCATCCGTTAAATCAGTGCCGATAATTTCGTTAAAGTCTGCAATTTCTGTCAGTGCTTTGACGCGATACTGACCATCCGCATTTTGAATGACATTGTCTTCATCTTCGTCGTAATCGTATTCATCCTCAATATCGCCGACGATTTGCTCAAGCACGTCCTCAATGGTCACCATGCCTGCTACGCCGCCATACTCGTCAACGACAATGGCAATATGGTTACGATTACTGCGAAACTCTTTGAGCAAAATATTCAAGCGTTTAGATTCAGGTATGAATACAGCAGGGCGCAGCATATCGCGTACTTCAAAGTCTTCACCTGCGTAATAACGTAATAAATCTTTGGCTAGTAATATGCCGATTACATCGTTTTTGTCATCTTCAATGACAGGAAAGCGCGAGTGCGCGGTTTCAATCACATGTGGGATAAAGGTCTCAGGAGGGTCGGTGATGTCGATGACATCCATCTGGGAGCGCGGAATCATGATGTCGCGCACTTGCATTTCACTGACTTGCAGCACACCTTCTATCATTGCGAGAGAGTCTGCATCCATCAAGCTGTTTTCGTAAGCGCCGTGTAGTAGCGTTACAAGTTGTTCGCGGTCTTCAGGTTCACGTAATAAAAAGTGACTGAGGCGTTCCAACAAGCTTGGCTTGTTATTTAACTTATGATTAGTGGGTTTGTTGCTAGGTTTTTCCGACTCGGCAGCCATTAGTGGCGTCCTATGTAATGAGATAGGGATCAGCATACCCTAATTTTGTGATAATTGCAGTCTCTAAACCTTCCATCAGCTCCGCTTGCGCTTCAACTTCATGGTCATAGCCATGCAAATGTAAAATGCCATGCACTGTTAAATGTGCGTAATGAGCTACAAGCGGTTTGTTTTGCGCTAGCGCCTCTGCGGCAACTACTGGCGCGCAAATGATAATGTCGCCCATTAAGTGCGGCTCTTCGGTGAGTGGAAACGTCAGCACATTGGTCGCATAATCTTTGCCACGATAAGCTTTGTTAAGCTCACGGCCTTCAGCTTCATCGACGATTCTTATCGTTGCTTCGGTATTAACTCGAATAGCGGCTTTAGCCCATAGTCTAAACTGTGATCTACTGGGCAAGTCAGCTAAGGTTGATGCGTATTGAACTGCCAAATTAAGGTTGGGCATATTATTTAAGTTGGCAGTAAGTTATTAGGTGATTAATTGTTATTAGATTGCTGCGTCGGGCAGTCTACATAAGGATAGCGCACATGACCGAAGCGGATGATGAGGATGGCAATCGCAATCAAGAAAATTGAGCCTGATAGCGCAAACATGCGCCAAGCGTCTATCTCCGCGACTTCCAATACCAAAAATCGTGCCAAAGCAATAATGCCGATATATAGCGGATAGCGCACAGGCAGGTTACCAGAGCCAAGGTAGTGGTTGAGCATAGACATGACTTCTAGGTATAAAAATAGCAATAGCAAATCACCTACCGTGATCGCGCCAGCCAACCAGATATGCGTAATCGCCTGAAATACCGCAAAAATAGTGGCAAATGCAATGGTAATTAGTACGGTTTGTTCGACATAACCAAGTCCGCGTTGCATCAGTTTGCTAAATTTATTGGGCGTCATTTTTAAACCTAAATCTTCAAATGGAAAATCAATTATACCTTACTACTTGTAAGGTTTTATTTCTCGTTATTTTTCTCGTATTCTTCATACGCATTGACGATTTTTTGTACCAAAGGGTGGCGTACTACATCGGCAGATAAAAAGTGCGTCATGGCAATGCCTTTGATGTCTTTTAACACTTTTTGTGCTTCAACCAACCCGCTTTTTTGATGGCGCTGTAAGTCAATTTGCGTCACATCGCCAGTAATCACGGCTTTAGTGCCAAAGCCAATGCGCGTTAAAAACATCTTCATTTGCTCAGGTGTGGTGTTTTGCGCTTCATCTAAAATGATAAAGCTTTGGTTGAGCGTACGCCCACGCATGTAAGCTAAAGGCGCTACTTCAATTGCACCACGTTCAAACATTTTATTCACGGTGTCGTAGCCCGCTAAGTCATATAGCGCGTCGTATAAAGGGCGTAAATAGGGATCAACTTTTTGGTTTAAGTCGCCAGGTAAAAAGCCTAATTTTTCGCCAGCTTCTACCGCTGGGCGCACTAGAACAATACGTTTTACTCGGTCACGACTCATCGCATCTACTGCGCTGGCAACGGCTAAATAGGTTTTACCTGTACCTGCAGGGCCTATGCCAAAAGTGATGTCATGGTCTTGAATCTGCTGCAAATAGGCGATTTGTCTAGGCGTGCGGCCATGTAGTTCAGTGCGGCGCGTCATTAAAGTTGGCGCGTTTGAAGTGGCTACATCTTCAGGCTTGAGCTTATTGATTTCGACTAAACCCAACTGAATCTCATCAAGACCAATTGGATTTTTAGCGCGAATATAAAAGCTCTCAATCAACTGCACAGCCAAGCGCATATTGTGAACATCGCCTGTAAAGCGCATGTGCGCGCCACGTCTTGCGATTTGTACTTCTAGCGCATCCTCAATTTGCTTGATATTTTCATCAAGTACGCCGCATAGATTGGCTAAACGTGTGTTGTCTTCTGGGGTTAGGTTGATTTCCATTACGACTCAAATTTCAATAATTAAACAATTTCGCCGCGTAAGCGTTTAGGGTTGCTCACATCGGTAATGCGCACGTTCACAAATGTGTGTATCAGGCTTTCATCTCCTACAATGTCGACAATGCGATTGTTATCGGTTTTGCCTGCTAGCTCATTGGCGTTTTTCCACGAGGCACTTTCAATCAACACGCGTTGAACGGTGCCAAGCATTTGCGTACTGATGTTTTTACCTAACTCTTCGTTGATGGCTTGCAGTTTTGTTAATCGCGCCAATTTAACTTCTTGCGAAGTTTCGTCGGCAAGGTAAGAGGCTGGCGTACCCGGGCGCGGGCTGTATAAAAAGCTAAAACTGTAATCAAAACCTACGTCTTGCATGAGTTTTGCCGTGGCTTCAAATTCAGCTTCTGATTCGCCCGGAAAGCCTACGATAAAATCTGAAGTGAATGTAAGGTTAGGGTTTGCCACGCGCAGTTTGCGTATAGTGGATTTAAATTGCAGTGCAGTATAGTTGCGCTTCATCGCCATCAGTACGCGGTCGCTACCCGCTTGCACTGGTAAATGTAACTGCACAGCTAACTTTGGAATGTTCGCGAAACAATCTATCAATCGCTGATTCATTTCATTAGGGTGGCTAGTGGTGAAGCGGATGCGTTCGATTTGTGGAATCTCAGCAATGTATTCAATCAACATCGCTAAATCAGCTTCTAGGTCATTATATTGGGCACGATAGGCATTTACGTTTTGTCCGAGCAGGGTAATTTCTTTCACGCCTTGTTCAGCTAGTTGTGCGGCTTCAGTCAAAATAGCTTCAAACGGACGCGAGACTTCCTCGCCGCGCGTGTAAGGTACTACGCAGAAGCTGCAATATTTACTGCAGCCTTCCATAATGCTGAGAAAAGCACTGGCGCCTTCAATACGCGGAGGCGGTAAGTGATCAAACTTTTCAATTTCAGGAAAGCTAATATCTACCTGAGAAACACCACTAGATTGGCTGTTTTTAATCATGTCAGGCAGGCGATGCAAAGTTTGTGGGCCAAATACCACATCTACGTAAGGTGCACGTTTAATGATGTTATCGCCTTCTTGACTCGCCACACAGCCACCCACGCCAATTACTAAATTTGGATTGGCTTTTTTGAGTGGGATAAATCGTCCAAGATGGCTAAATACTTTATCTTCAGCTTTTTCACGTACTGAGCAGGTATTGAGCAGTATTACATCTGCATCTTCAGGCGTGAGTGTTTCTACCATGCCGTCGGTCGCATTAAGCATATCAGCCATGCGCGATGAGTCGTACTCGTTCATTTGGCAGCCAAAAGTTTTAATGAACACTTTTTTAGGTGAACTGCTAATGGGCGTGAGCGAATCTAATTTATTTTCAGTGGTTTTCAAGGCAGGTTTTCAATATTGGTTTTCAAGGCTGTTTTTCAACAGCCGCGTGCGTTTGTAAAGCATAATTTTAACGCATTTTGCTACCCTAGTACTAATTACCTTGGTCTTATAAAAAGCCTGATCAATGTGCTGCTGACGATTTAAGTATGCGCTAACTTCTTAATCCATTAAAATTACGTTTTTATCTAACTCACCTAAAATTATATCAAGGGTCGTCTATGCACGCAGTGCTTCGTAACAATCTATTTTTTGTTAAAGAACAAGTGGCTATGTTTAAAGCCGCTAACAATTACGATATTTATGACCCTAGCACCAATCAAAAAATCATAGAGTGCCGTGAACCTAATCTTGGCATTTTTACCAAGATTTTTCGCTTTACCGATTACAAGCGTATGACGCCCTTTGATGTAGAAGTGCGTACGCCAGAAGGTCAAAATATTCTAAGCGTGAAGCGTGGTTTTTCTATATTCGATTCAAGAGTAGAAGTGTTTGATGAGCAAGGTAAATTAGCGGGTACCTTCAGCCGCAAGTTTTTTTCGATTGGTGGCAAGTTTGATGTGTTGGATGCACAAGGCACGGTGATTTGTACATTGCAAGGCAAATGGACTAGCTGGGATTTTAGGTTTATGAAGGGCGAAAAAGAGCTCGCTAACGTTTCAAAAAAGTGGGCTGGTTTGGGTAAAGAGCTATTTACCAGCGCAGATAATTATATGCTGACCATTGATAACAGCGTGGCCGCTAATGATACGGCGCGTGTGCTGATTATGGCTGCGGTGTTATGTATCGATATGGTATTAAAAGAGTAAGTGATTCATCGAAATTTATTAAAGTAGCGAATTCAGTTAATCAAGGCAATAAAGGCTAGGCATGCAAGCACTCCCAATTTTTATTAATATTACTAACCGCCGCTGTGTGGTCATCGGCGGTGGCGATGTGGCTGCGCGTAAAGTCACTATGCTGCTGAAAGCGAACGCGGCTGTGGTGCTTTATTCGCCTGAGCTTTGTCATGAGTTAAGTGCTTTAGTGAGTGCAGGGAAAATCACTCATATCAATGCCAACTTTGAGCCAAATCAGCTAGAAGGTGCATGTTTAGTGATTGCTGCTACGGATGATGAGGCTGTAAATACGGCCGTTTCGCTTGCTGCAAAGGCGCTCAATATTCCTGTGAACGTGGTTGACTCACCTGCATTGTGTACCTTCACGATGGCATCCATCGTTGAAAGGTCGCCTATTGTCATTGCCATTTCAAGTGAAGGCAATGCTCCAGTATTGGCGCGCTATATTCGGACGAAAATTGAAACTATGTTGCCTGCAAGTTATGGACGCATCGCTGAAATTGCTGGTGAATTTAGAGATAAAGTCAAAGCAAAGTTTACTACCACGCAACAACGTCGTATTTTTTGGGAAGGTGTGTTGCAAGGGCCGATTGTCGAACGTATTTTGTCCGGGCAAGATGAAGCGGCAAGAAGGGCGTTAGATGATCTGTTGTCTGATAAAGCTGACCCTAAGCATCACGGTGAAGTCTATTTAGTAGGTGGTGGTCCAGGCGATCCAGATCTACTCACATTTAGGGCTTTGCGTCTCATGCAGCAATGTGATGTCTGTGTGTACGATAAATTAGTCAGCCCAGAGGTGATGGAGTTGGTGCGTCGTGATGCAGAGCTCATTTACGTAGGTAAGTCTCGCGACCAACATACGCTTCCACAAGAAGAGATTAACGAGTTATTGGCAAGACTAGCATTAGAAGGTAAACGCGTACTGCGCTTAAAAGGCGGCGACCCATTTATTTTTGGACGAGGTGGTGAAGAAATTGAAACCTTGATGCAACGCGGCGTGCCGTTTCAAGTGGTGCCTGGCATTACTGCAGCTAATGGTGTTTCTAGCTATGCGGGCATCCCGCTTACACATCGAGATTATGCGCAAGCTTGCTTGTTCATCACAGGGCATTTAAAAGAAGGGACTGTAGACCTAGATTGGGTAGCGATGTCGCGCCCACGCCAAACCGTTGTGATTTACATGGGCTTGGTTGGAATGGAAAAGATTTGTGAGCAGCTCATCGCGCATGGCGTATCGCCAGATATGCCTGCCGCTGTGGTTCAGCAAGGCACGACCCAAAAGCAACGCGTAGTTGTGGCAACACTGAAAGATTTGTTTGACCAAGTTACCATGGCGGAAATTAAAGCGCCTTGCTTAACTATTATTGGAGAAGTGGTGCAGTTGCGCGACAAACTTAATTGGTTTGAGTCTGAAAGTAGTAAAAAAGGTAGATAGTTGCAAAATTAAAAAATCTAGCTTTTAATCGGAATGCTCAACCTAGCTTCTAAACCACCTTCTGGTCGGTTGATTAACTCTAATTTACCATGATGTAATTTGGCAATGCGGTCAGCAATCGCTAAACCTAAGCCGCTACCGCCTGCGTTGCTGCGTGCGGTATCTAGTCTTTCAAATGGACGTAGTAGCTTTTGTAAGTGGCTTTCAGGAATCCCAGGACCATTGTCAAACACACTTATCACAATATGTTCAGCCGTGACTTTGCCTGCTATGCGTGCTTGCCCCTTGCCATAGGCATAGGCATTCCCTACTAAATTATCCAACAAGCGTTGCATGGCTAAGGGCTTAATAGGAATAAAGTAAGTGGGTGCTAACTGCACTACTAAGTCACGCCCAGCGCGGAGTTGTCTATCATGCACCGCTTGCAATAAGGTGTTGATGTCAATCATTTGTGTGGGTTCGCCTTCGACACCTTTCACAAAATCTAAAAACTGGTGAATGATATTATCCATATCGGCAATGTCTTGTATCATGCCATTTTTTAGGCTGCCACAACCCTCGTCGGGTAACATTTCCACTGCTAAGCGCAACCTCGCTAGTGGCGTACGAATATCATGTGAAACGCCTGCCAGAATCAGGGTTCTTTCTGCATCGAGCTCAGCTAAAGAATCTGCCATTTTATTAAAAGTTTCATTCACCTCACGCAATTCAGCAAAACTGCCTTCGGGCAGTTTTTCGGGCTGCTCACCCTTACGCAACCTGTTCGCAGCATTCATTAATAAGTGCATAGGTCGATTAATGCGCAAGGCGATAAAGTAACCACCTGCTAGTGAGAGCAACAATATCAATGCACCCCAACCTAACCACTGCCAAGGAAAGCGGCGTTCAACATGCAGTTTCGGAATAACCACCCAAAAATCATCTTGCCCGATATTAAAGCTCACCCAAAGTCCCTGAACGCCATAGTGATTTACGGTAATAATCGTTTCTACGCCTAGGCGCTCTCTAATTTTTTCAGCAACCATGTTAATAAACGGGTCAGGGGGCAGGGGCTCAATATCCTCCATAAAGTCGGCATAATAAACACGTACACCTTCTTTACCTGTGAGTTCAGAAAGCAGGGCTAGGCGGAGGTTGTCTTGCGATGCGATGAGCGATGCTCGGGTGTAATTCACTACAGTAACCGCTTGCAGTGCAGTGGCCTCTGCACGCGGCTCTCGTTCAAAGTACTCAAAGATTTGTAATGACGCAATTTGCCCAATGGCTAGCAAAAAGGCAATAAGCAACATGCCTCGTGCGAGCAATGTTTTAGGTAGAAAAGTGAATTTCAAACTGAGTGTTCTGTAATTGGTTTAGTCATGTTTTGAAAGACAAAAGTATTTGTGAATAATTCAGACGCAATTAATCGTCCTCGCTATTTAATTTACTTTTGCTAATCAATCTTGGCCTTAGTCAACTTCACCATCAGGAATAAACACATAACCAAAGCCCCACATGGTTTGTAGATAACGTGGATGTGCGGCATCAGGTTCAATGAGTTTGCGTAAACGGGATACTTGCACATCAATGCTACGGTCAAATACATCTAGCTCACGTCCGCGTGCCAGTTGCATCAATCTATCACGAGATAGCGGCTGACGTGGATGATCCACAAATACTTTTAGCAAGGCAAATTCCCCACTGGTAATGGTGACAGAAGCGCCATCTTTGCTCAGTGAACGTGTTGAAGCATTAAATACAAATTCACCAATGGTCACGCTATCGGTATTCGCAGCAGGTGCACTTGGTTGCAAACGCTCGTGTCTACGCATTACCGCATTAATTCTGGCAAGCAATTCGCGTGGATTAAATGGTTTTGGTAAGTAATCATCTGCGCCCATTTCTAAGCCGATAATTCTATCTACTTCATCACCTCGCGCGGTCAGCATCACAATTGGCAACAAAGTACCAGAGCCACGTATCCTTCTGCAAATAGATAAACCGTCTTCGCCAGGAAGCATTAAATCTAGCACTAACAGGTCAATAGGTTCTGCCGCTAAAACGACATCCATCTCCTTAGCATCAGAAGCCACTTTCACTGTAAAGCCTTGCTCGGTCAGGTAGCGCTGCAATAACTCACGTAAGCGCACGTCATCGTCAACGACTAATATTTTTTTATTTTGATCAACCATAGTTATTTAGCTCGCGTCTTATTATTCAGTTAATTGAAATTGACTTTTGATGCAAATGTGATGAAACTAAGTTTAATATTCATTTGTCAAAAACCAGAATACTAAACTATTACAAAGTGTAAGCTAAATTGAGTCAATTTAAAATAACGCTTTAAATTAAATCAGACGAACTCTACTTAGTTTTAGGGATGAAAATGACCGCTTTTTTATCGTTACAATTAATTACAATTTCAATGTGCAATGAAACAATCAGTTAACAATCGTACTTCATTATGATGCGGTTAAGTTAAGCTAGATTGTTTTTCAACTTATTTATTATAAAGTTAGAGCATTGATTAAACTCACTTCAAAACCTATTTTAACAGTTAAATACACATGCATCGCGATGTGTGTGGGCTTTGGAATGTCGTTTAATGTGGACGCTGCAGGAAAAACCAACTTCATTGCAGCAGGTAGTGTTGAAAGGCCAGTTGCTGGTGAAGAAGCCGCAGGCGATGGCATGCGACAAACGCTCAATCTTAATTTTAGCCCTGAGAATCGCGAAAAGATTCGTAAAGCATTAGATGATTACGCCAAATCGGTCGACCAAGATCATGACCGAATCGAAGAGCGTCGTCGTGCTATGCAAGAGAGCTTAAAAGAGCGCTTTCTCGACGCAGATAATGATAATGACGGCACCATTGATAGGCAAGAAGCTACAGAAAAGCTACCGCAAATCGCAAGACTTTTTAGTCAAGTGGATACGAATCAAGACGGTGTTATTTCATTAGAAGAGCTTCAAGATGCACAATCTAGGGCAGCTGAACGTAGAGGTGCTGCAGAAGCTGCGATAGAAGCGCAAAAGTTACAGGCAACAGATGCCTCAGCAGCAACAAAATCTAAAAGCAAGCAAGCCTCTAATAACTCCAAAAAGCGCACTTATTAGCTATCAAGCTAACATTACGTTGTATTCAACGTTACTTCCCCAAGTCAGTCTGACCATTTCTTTGCAGCTTAATATAAGCGATTAATGAGCTTGATTCTAGAAATCACCGATAGCATCCAGCAAGTTGATGCGCAAAGCTGGGATGCACTGGTGGGAGATATGCCACTACTCAGCCATGCGTTTTTAAGCGCCTTAGAAAGTTCAGGCTCAGTTGGCAAAGGAACAGGCTGGCAGCCTTACCCAATGCTGGTGCATGATGATGGCAAATTAGTGGGTGCAATGCCGCTATATATTAAAAGCCACTCTTATGGTGAATACGTATTTGATTGGGCATGGGCAGAGGCTTACGAGCGCAATGGGTTGAATTACTATCCTAAATTAGTTTCAGCGATTCCGTTTACGCCCATTACTAGCCAGAGGTTGATTGCAAATAGCCCGCAAACACAAGCGTTGATGGTAGAAGCGTTTACTGAAGTTATGCACAAACATCAGTTATCGTCTGCACATGTGCTTTTCCCTGATGACGCTTCTGCAACAGCGTTTGAGCAAGCTGGTTGGCTGCAGCGCAACGGTGTGCAGTTTAGATGGCAAAACGACAGTTTTACGGATTTTGAAGATTTCTTACGTACGCTCAGCCACGATAAACGTAAAAAGATTCACCAAGAGCGTAAAAAAGTGACTGCTTCTGGTGTGGTTTGTAAACGCATCAAAGGTGCAGACATTACACCGGAGCAATGGCAGTTCTTCTACGAATGCTATGAAAACACTTACCTTGAACATCACTCAACGCCTTATTTAACTCCAGAATTTTTTCAGAAAATTGGCCGTAGTATGCCGCAGAATATTTTGCTGGTATTGGCGTATTTAGAGGGTGAGCCAATAGCCGCTGCGCTGAATATTTACCATCAAACTACCTTGTATGGCCGCTATTGGGGGGGGCTGAAATATGTGCCTAACTTGCATTTTGAGCTTTGTTATTACCAAGCCCAAGAGTTTTGTATCGCAGAAAATATTCAGTATTTTGAAGGTGGCGCGCAAGGTGAACACAAGTTAGCTCGCGGTTTTAAGCCACGCCCAACTTGCTCGTTTCACAAAATTTCACACCCTGATTTTGCACATGCCATTAAGGCGTTTGTCACACTAGAAACGCAAGGTATTGCTGCTTATACTAACGAGCTAGAAGAGCGTGCGCCGTTTAAAGCGCAGTAGGCTCATTCAAGTCATTCTTGACTATGTTTAAGTGATAGCACTATGCTTTACCAAGCAATCTCTTTACCATCATAAGCAATAAATTTTCCAGTATTACTCAAGTTCAAATTCTCAATCACCTTACGTAAACCTGCCACGCTAGTTTTTGTATCTATCAATGCATTGCTGCCGCCCATATCGGTTATTACCCAGCCTGGGTGCAAAGTCACTACCGCAATGTCTGCGGGTTGTACGTCTATTGAAAGGCTTTTCATCACCATATTCACAGCCGTTTTTGTACTACGATAAATGTAACTGCCGCCGCTAGTGTTGTCGCTCATGCTGCCCATTTTGCTAGAAAGAGTCGCTATCTTTTTAAGTTCGCTATTTGCAATATGTGTAGTAAAAGCCGTAGCCATTTTTAGTGGTGCAATACTGTTGATTTTAAACGCGTTCAGCCAATCGTTTGTATCCGCATCGCCCAAACTACTTTCAGGGTAAACACCTGCATTGTTGATTAATACATCAATCTTTTCATTTTTTAGTTGTAAAGCCAGCGCATCAATTTGTGCAAAATCTGCTACATCTAAATGCAATACGCGAATGTTGGCATGCGCTTTTGCCAAAGCCCCCAAGGCGCTAGCGTGTTCAGGGTCGCGACAGCACGCCAACACGTTCCAGCCATCTTGCGCATATTGTTGAGTGAACTCCAAGCCAATACCACGATTGGCGCCAGTAATTAACACTTGGTAAGTCATTGCTAAATCCTCTAATAAATAATTGATAAATTATCCGCCTAAAAATACAAAAGCCACAATCTAAGTTGTGGCTTTGTACAGGCTGAATGAGTCAGGCTATTTAGCCATATCCTCCATTTTGTGGTCTTTCATTTTGGAGTGCATGCCCATTTTGTCTTTCATTGCATCTCGCTCGGCTTGGTCGATTTTGCCATCTTTATTGGTATCCATTTTAGCAAACATCTCATCAGCCATTTTTTGATGTGCCGCGGTAAACTCATCGTGGCTTATTACACCGTCTTTGTTGGTGTCAGCATCTTGCATGGTGTGCTTATGGTCGCAATGCATGCCATCTTTACCATCATGGGTTGCATATGCCATTTGCGTTAAGCCTAATGCCAAAGCCGCTACTGCTAAAATTTGTAAAATTTTCATACAATATCCTTTATAAAAAAGTGTTGTATTACACCTAACGTAGACTAGTACTTTGTGATGACGTTCATTTTTGAAGTGACTGACTGTATTACAACCCACAAATGGCTAAATTTAGCACCTGCGGGAACATTTCAATCTCATTGGCATCCTATGTGTTCAATTCATTCGATATTTAAATTATGTATAAATTAAGCGTCAATTTAATCGCTGTCATGTTATTTACAATAAGCAGCATTGCTAGCGCACAAACTTTTTTTGATGAGTCATTTACTGGTAAGCATGTAGAGAAGTTTGCAGACGGCAAACCAAAATACGAAGTAAACATTAAAAAAGGTAAAAAAGAAGGTTTGGAGATTTTTTATTACCCAAATGGCAGTAAACAGATTCAAACTAGCTATGTTGACGATAAAGAAGATGGTGTTTGGAACCAATGGTACGAAAATGGTCAGCTTAAACTAGAGGCGCATTACCAAGCAGGGCAAGAGCATGGAATGTTTACGCAGTGGTACGACAACGGACAAAAAAGGCTGGAGGCGAATTTTATACACGGTAAAAAAGATGGTGTTGAGTACGCTTGGGCGAAAGATGGCAGCATTAAGTCCACAACCACTTACAAAGATGGTCAAGTGGTTGCTGAGTAAATCAGCAATTATCAGTTGAAAATTAAAAACACATTTAAAGGCAATAAAAGTAATTTGCCCAGCAAAGTTTGCACACAATGCGGCTTAAGCATGACGTGGCGAAAATCTTGGGCCAAAAACTGGGATGAGATCAAATATTGTTCTGACAAGTGCCGCAAAGCCGCCAAGTAATTCTAATCAACACTCAATCCAATGAATCCATGACACGACACCTTATTTTAATCTTGGGCGACCAATTAAATCTTGATAATCCAGCATTAGAGGATTTTGACTCTACACAAGATGCCATTTTCATGGCGGAGGTGAACCATGAAGCAACTCAGGTTTGGAGCCACAAAGCGCGAATTGTCTTATTTTTATCTGCCATGCGTCATTTCTATGAAGAGCTCGTTCGCCAATATTCAAGCGGCTTACAAGGTGGTTATTTAAAGTTAGGAGAACACAACTTTGCAACACTTAAAGCCGCATGGGCACAGAAAATCAGCGTATTAAAACCACAAAAAGTGATTGTTTGTGAGCCTGGTGAGTATCGAATAGAGCAAGATTTAATTGCGCTATGTGAAGAAGTGAACACTGAGTTAGTAGTGCGTGATGACACACATTTTATGTGTTCCAAAGCAGACTTCATACATTGGGCAAAGGGCAATAAGCAATTACGCATGGAGTTTTTTTACCGCCAAATGCGTCAAAAATATGATGTGCTAATGCAAGGTAATGAGCCGTTAGGCGGCGCGTGGAATTATGATGCTGAAAATCGCAAAACCTTTGGCAAAACTGGTCCGCAAAATGTGCCTGTAGCGCCAATGGTGTGTATTGATGGCATTACTCAGGCTGCGATTGATATTGTAGAAAAGCACTTTCCAAATCATCCAGGATCATTAAAAAACTTTATTTGGCCAGTCACCCGCGCGGCTGCGCTTCGGTTTTTAGATGATTTTATCAAACATAAGCTGGCAGGGTTTGGTGACCATCAAGATGCGATGTGGCAATCAGCCAATAGTAGCCAAAGTCCATATTTATGGCACTCTCTGCTTTCTGCTTCGCTTAATTTAAAATTGCTTAATCCGCGAGAAGTCATTGCTGCTGCGGTCGTAGCTTATCATCAACAACAATTACCTTTAGCCAGTGTAGAAGGATTTATTAGGCAAGTTTTAGGATGGCGCGAATTTATACGCGGCGTATATTGGCTAGATATGCCCAAAATGGGTGAAGCTAATCATTACAAGCATACACGTGCACTGCCAAGCTGGTACTGGACTGGCGATACGCACATGAACTGCATGAAGCAAACTATAAGTGACACCATGCAGCACGGCTATGCGCATCATATTCAACGATTAATGGTGACGGGTATGTTTGGAATTTTAGCCGAACTAAATCCACGTGAAGTTGAAGCTTGGTATCTTGCCGTGTACGTAGATGCAGTTGAATGGGTAGAGCTTCCCAACGTGGCTGGCATGGCCTTGTACGCCAACGGCGGGCGCTTTACCAGTAAGCCCTACGTCGCTAGTGGTGCGTATATTAAGCGCATGAGCAACTATTGCAGCAATTGCAAATACAAGCCAGAACTTAAAACAGGCGAAACAGCTTGCCCGACTACCACGCTTTACTGGAATTTTTTAATTAAACATTACGATACCTTTAGTCGCAACCCACGCACCGCCTTTATGACTAAAAACGTAGATCGATTTAGCGAAGCTGATAAAGCCGAAGTACATGCACATGCTCAACATATATATCAGAACATTAATGTGATTTAAGCAAAATCATTAGGGATAATTACGCCAACTACATAGGGTAGGTTTTGGAGATGCGCTCATAATGCAACACATGGAGCGAATCATTGTGAGTCGCCAAACTAAAAAGGATACTGAATCATGTGGACAACACCAGCAGCTACAGAAATGCGTTTTGGCTTTGAAGTAACAATGTATGTTATGAATAAATAAGCTGAATAAGTAATCAGTTAATTGATTGAAAAATATAAGCCCAGTGAGAAATCATTGGGCTTTTTAATTGGCATTAAAACAAGCAACCAAGTTTAATCTTCTATTCTAAAGCCCACCTTAAGAGTGACTTGAAAGTGAGCAACTGCTCCATCAACAATATGCCCACGCGTTTCAACTACTTCAAACCACTCCAAATGCTTAACCGTAAGAGATGCCTTGGCAATGGCGCTTTTAATTGCATCGTCCGTACCGATGGGTGAAGATCCTACTAACTCAATAATTTTGTAAGTGTGATGTGACATCATGTTCTCCAGTTTTTAAAATAATGCGTTACAAAGTTTGCTAACTATATAAAAACGAGGGAGGTAATTTTTAAGCATTTATAGTTACCAAAAGTTACTTCGTACAATTTTAAGTCAATTGTAGGTTAATTAAATATTTACTTGCCAATTTGCTTGATATAGATATTTTTTGGAATCCTACAAATAGTTGCCTGATTTCTGAAGTATTACCTAGTTCAGTCGTTGCATCGTGAATGGACTGATATTTAAGACCGATTAAATCTTTTAGTTTTTCTTGGTTTAATTCATCTACACCTTGTTTGATATATTGGCCTAAAACAAAATCAATAAAAGCCGATTGCTTATCTGCGAAGTGTTGATGGATCTTACTTTCGGCGAACGCCCTGCGGCTTTAATGGCTGGGTCTATATGTTCCGCGCGAGTTTCGGCTTCGTTCATTTAAATTAGATTCTTGTTTTTTTCATTAACATAGCTTAAAACCTCAATACTTACAAACCACCTAAACCAAGTTAGCTAGATCACCCAGTTTACGCTCAAGTAAAGGCAAGCGGGCTTGGCTGGCACCATCGGGCGACAAATGCCCAGAAAGAGCCTGCATAAACGCACGATTAGCAAGCAGTGTCGCAAATTGAGCTTGCAAATACTCAACCAGCTCAGGTGCTTGAACCTTGCATTCGTCTAATAAAGACTCTCGCCCATCAACAACCGCAATAATGTCACCTAAATCATGACTCATCAAAAAATCACCTTTACCACGGTCAGCAAAGGCCTCTAATTTGGTGGCAATAAATACAGGCGCGCTGATCAGCTTAATCACTTTTTGACTGGGTAAAGTAAAACCGTTAGCAGTATCCATCGCTAGCGGATACCAACGGTTAGCAAAGCCTAGTACGGTTTTTTCCATCGGCATTACATCTACAGCCACTGCGCCTATACGCCAACGGCAAATGGGCGCATCAACCGACATATCATGCACAAAGCCGCGTGCTATTAATGCGACTTCAACCTGATGATACTCACGTAACACAGTGGCTTGCACCACCAAATCAACATCTTCAGTAGGTCTAATGGCAGGCATGGCTGGGTCGGTAATCAGCAAACCCACCACAGCGCCGCCTACAAACATCATTTGCGCATGCAAAGCATCGCCTAAATGGTGCGCAACCAACTCTAACAACACTACATTGGGGTCGTTGGCATTCATGCTCATGCGCTCAATCGCTCATTAAGCAAATCTTGCGCAAGTGCGCGCTCACGTGCGCTACCTGCACGCAAGGCATCAAACAACACCAGCAACTCATACAATGCAGGGTTACGTTGTGCGGCATTGGGCACACTTGGGTAAAGCGGTTGCAGCGCCATACCACGCACATCGCCAGTGGCGCTAGGCCAAACAGGCGGGGGGTCATTGGGCTGCACAATCATATTTTTGAGTGGAGGTGCTGCATACAAAGTAGCTACACCCCGTGTCATTTCACCGCGCATAGCGGGGAAAGCATAGCGAGCGCCATGCAACACAAACTGCTTAAACGCCTCTAACACCAAGCAAGGTTTATTTTGCGAATTTTTATAAACCAGCTGCGCCAATTGCGCACGCCCTAAACTTGCATGAATCTCAGACGCAGTAATCCCCAACTCATCCGCTAATTGCGCATAGGTAGGCATCACATCTTTACCAAGAGATAGACGTAACAACACCACCAAATCTTGTGGTTTTAAAGAAATTTGTGGGTTAGCAATTGATTTTGCCATTCTAATTCTCATATATTCTTTATTCGCTATTCGCGAATAAAGAATATAAACAACATAAATAAAAATATCAATAGCTTATTTAAAATATTCGCCATTCGCGAACGCAGAATATTTGAGTTGTATGCTATATGTTGAATTGCACTCAGAATTGACCCACCTAGCAATATAAATTGCACTAG